>NZ_JACHZQ010000004.1 GCF_014193655.1 Rhizobium sp. BK313
TCGCGGATCTTTTCCTGCAGCGCCAGGGTGGCCTTGGCCATCAGGCCGATTTCGTTGCGCATGCCGACATGCGGGATCGCGGTCTTCACGTCTTCATCGGCAACAGCCTTCAGCGCAGCGTGAACCTCCGTCAGGGGCTTGGAGATGCCGCGGATGACGACGAAAGCACCGGCAAGTGCGACGAAAAAGAGTACGAGGCTCGACCACAAGGTCGTCAAGATCTTCCCATGGACCTGCGAATCGAGATCGTCCATGTAGACGCCGGTGATGACGACGACCTTCCAAGGGTCGAAGGCGCGTGCGTAGGCGGTCTTGCGGAAAGTGGCGTCCGCCGGCTGGCCGGGTTTGCTGGCATAGTAGTCGGTGAGGCCACCGCCCTGTTGGCCGAGCTTGACCAGTTCCTCGCGATAGTAGTGGCCCGTCGGATCGGGCTGGCCCTTCCAATTCTTGCCGACCTTCGACGCGTCGTAATGGAAGGCCATGTTGATATCGTAGTCGTAGCCGAAGAGGTAGCCATCTGGGGTATATCGAATAGCGTTGACGGCGGCATAGGCTTGGGCCTTCGCCTGTTCTTCGGTCAGTTTACCGGCCTGTTCCTGATCATAATAAAATTTCAGAACGGAAACGCCGGACTCGACCTGCGTGCGAAGCATTTCGTAGCGTTCATTGTAGATCGAGTCGACAGATGAGCGGATTTGCAGATAGGTGGCCGCCGCGAAGGCGATCATGAGCCCGGTGACGAGCAATATAAGCTGGCTTGAGATCTTCAGATTTTTCATGGCGCCCCACATCAGGATGGATCAGTGAACCCCGGTGCGGTTTGATCCCGCCTGTGCGATCGCCCAGGTGAAACCTGACGGATCTACTGCTGCTGAAAATGACATGCGGCTACCGGTAGAATTAAAAATGACTTTATTTCTCTAAGAAAACTTTAATTGAGAACAATACTTTTGGAGCTGCGATCGTGGTTAATCTCAGCGTTTCCACGATCAGCGGCCCCGTCCGATATATTGCCTTGAAATCTTCGAACAGCGGTTTTCCGATGGCGCGACGTGCCACCCGCAGCGGTGCCCGGATCGAAGTGCCGGCGATCACGCCTTCGTGACAATCTCCACTGTAACGAATCGCAATCTCCAAACGAGTACCTGACGTGCCCCAAAGACAGGGGCGTCAACGAACCCAATGGAGATAGTTCATGTTGAAAGCTACTGTGAGTTCTGTCCTGCTCGCCGGTGCGGTTACTACAGCGCTCGCGTCGATGGCTGCCGCCGCACCGCTGACCAAGGCTGAAGCCAGCGCAGCGATCGCGGCCCACAAAGAGAAGTGCTACGGTGTCGCTCTGAAGGGTCAAAACGATTGCGCCGCTGGCCCCGGAACCACCTGCCAAGGCACGTCGACCGTCGATTTCCAGGGCAATTCCTGGAAGTTCGTTCAGGGTGGCACCTGCGCCTCGCTCGACATCCCTGGTGGCCGCCACGGCTCGCTGATGCCGCTCAAGCGCGACCTCTAATCGAAACAGCCATTGGAAAGCGGAGAAGACAAAGATGAATACCCACAATCGAAACGTCGCTCCTGTCGTCGAAGCGGGTACCGAGCTCCGCTTTCCCTTCTATCCTGTTCACGGCTTGGCGGGCACGAGCTTCAAGCCGGAACATTTGCCCGCGATCCGCGCCGAAACAGGCCCACAAGGATTTTTCGAGATCCATGCCGAAAACTACATGGGCGCCGGCGGCCCTCCCCATCACGCACTCGAGCTTGTACGTCGGGATCACCCAATCTCGCTCCATGGTGTCTGCATGTCTCTCGGTGGGCCGCAGCCCCTGAATAAGGACCATCTTCGACGTTTTCGCGAGCTGGTGGTCAGATATGAACCGGCGCTTGTGTCGGAGCACCTGGCGTGGTCGACCCACGAGAACACCTATCTGAATGATCTGCTGCCATTGCCTTATACGAGTGCCACGATCACGCATGTCTGCGATCACATAGACGAAATGCAGACGACGATCGGGCGTCCCATTCTGCTGGAGAATCCATCCACCTACGTGCTCTTCGCCGAATCCTCCATGAGCGAAACGGATTTTATGGGCGAGATTGCAAAGCGGACCGGGTGTGGTCTTTTGCTCGACGTCAACAACGTCTTTGTCTCGGCCACGAACCACGGCTATTCGGCGCTGGAATATCTGTCCGATTTCCCCCTGTCGAAAGTCGGCGAAATCCATCTTGCGGGCCATGCGGAGCAGACGGATGACGAGGGCGAACTGCTGTTGATCGACAGTCACGACGGGCCTGTTGCGGACGCAGTCTGGCGTCTTTATGAGATCGTTATCGACAGATGCGGACCAATTCCATCGCTGGTCGAATGGGACAGCAAAATCCCGGACTGGCCGGTCCTGCGTGCCGAGGCCGTTGCGGCTCAGGCGATCCTCGATCGGCGGTCTCTGGCCTTGGGAAAATCCTATGCGGTCCGCTGAAGTCTTGTCCATCGGGCGCGGCGGTCCGTCATTCGCCTCGACTTTCTCCGCGTCGCTGCTCAATCCGGAACAGCAGACGCCGGTTTCAGTGGTCGGTCCGCGTGGGAAAGCTGCGGACAAGCGCTACAACGTCTACCGGAACAACGTCACCGTCAGTCTGATCGAGGCGCTGGCTGCGACTTTCCCCGCGATCCAACGCATAACGGGACCGGATTTCTTTCGCGCGATGGCGCGCTTCCACGTTCGCGAGACGCCGCCGACGTCACCGCTTTTGTTCGAATACGGTCGCGACTTCCCTGCTTTTATCGATACCTATGAATACGCACAGTCGATGCCATGGTTGGGCGATGTCGCACGGTTGGAGCGGGCGTGGCTGGACGCCTATCACGCTGCCGATTGCGCGATCATCACGGCGGATGATCTGTCGCGCGTCGCACCGGAAGAGTTGCCCGACCTTCGCTTTCGTGTCCATCCAGCGACGATAATTCTGTCCTCTAAATTCCCGGCCGTGACGATCTTCGCCGCGAACCGAAGCTCCGAGCCGGTAGAGCGCATCGAGCAGGTCGTTCCCGAGGATGCGTTGATCACACGACCGGAACTCGATGTCGTGGTTCGGTTACTGCCGCCCGGCGGAGCTGCATTCCTCGTCAGCCTTGCCGATGGTGATGCTCTCGGGGCGGCTGTGGCTGCGGCGCTGGCTGTCAATCCGGCGTTCGATCTTGCGGGCATGGTCGCAGAGATGATCGATGCCGGCGCTTTTACGGAGATTTACATGGAGAATTCCAATGTCGAAAATGCTTGAGACATCGGCCGTGAACAAGCCATTCGCACCGATCGTTGGATTGGTCGAAAAGGCAAGCTGGCTGGTTCAGATGATTGCTCAGCCTTCGTTTGTGCAACTCGTTCTGCGTGTCGGGCTGGCCGTGCCGTTTTGGCGATCCGGCATCCTCAAATGGGACGGATTCCTGCAGTTGAGCGATACGGCCGTTGAGCTCTTTACGGATGAGTTCATGCTGCATCTGCCCGGCGGGCCCTATCCCTATCCGGCGCCTGCGGTGATGGCATTCCTGTCGGGCACCGGGGAGGTGGTATTTTCGACCCTTCTGGTGCTCGGCCTTGCCACGCGCTTTGCAGCGACAGGTCTTCTCGGCATGACAGCAATCGTTGAACTGACCGTTCCCGACGGGTGGCCCGTTCATATCACCTGGGCGGCGATGGCGCTCGGCATCATGGCCTGGGGGCCGGGACGTTTGTCGTTGGATTATCTCGTCCGACGGGTTCTCGGGTTGGCTACGCCGATCAGGACGGCTTCGCCAGCGGTGCCAGCGGAAAGTCAGCCGTAGGGTCCGAGGTGCCCAGTCTTATAGAAAACGGCGTATGCCTGACGGCTGCGCCAGCTTTCACTTGACGCAAAACTTGTCGCGACGTTCACTGCGCTTCGGAGACAAAGCTGCCGATGACTGATCTCGCATCATACAGTTTCAAGAACGATCCGGACGTGCCACCCCACGATCATAACAAGGATCTCATCGTTTTCGACCACGAGTGTATTTTCTGCTCTTCATTCATCCGCTTTGTCTTCGCCCACGACCGCTCCGGCCGCTTCCTGTTCACGGCCGCACAGTCTCCGCTTGGACAGGCGCTTTATCGTCACTACGGTCTCGATCCGACGGACTTCTCGACCAATTTGGTAATCCTGGATGGCAATTTGCACACGAAGATGGATGCGTTCGCTACCGCTATGCGATGTCTCGGTTTCCCTTGGAGCCTTTTTGCCGTCGTGAACATGATGCCGCGGCGATTGGCCAATGCGGCATACGATCTGATTGCCAAGAACAGGTACCGCATTTTTGGCAGATACGAGATCTGCCTTGTGCCATCCAAGGAATTGCGCGCGCGTGTCATCGAATAGCTCTGCCGAGGCATGAAAGGAACCTCTTGGTGATCTCTGGGGCAAATCGTGTAGAAACCCAATCCGCTCTCAGATAAGGCGGTCGTCGTCAGCCGTCTGCCGCGCACGGCGACGCACACCGTCCGTGCCTGACTTCTTGGCTCCGTCGGCCGCTGTCTCGGAAACTTTTTCCGGGCGCTTGTCCTCGGCTTCCTTCGGCAATGGCTGCGGCTCGGTCTTTTTCACGAAACGGATCATTCGTCATTCTCCTGCTTTGACAGATTGAGAAAGCGCTCCGCACAAACATGGGAGCGCTCTCGAAAACAGACTCTTAGATGGCGAGAGCGGTAGCGCAGCCTTCGACGCTGCGGCTATCGGGCGAAGTTTGTCCAGGCATGGTCGCCCAACCGCCGGCCTCGACGAACTGACGCTTCTTGTAGCTGTCGCTGAGCGCCTTGAACTCGACAAGTTTCGCGGTCGCATCCGGTGCCGCGTTGAACCGCTGCACACATATGGCGGACGCCAGTTCTCCGCGTGCAACATCGCCTGCGGTCGTCGCTGCTGTGCGTGACGTGCCTCCCGTCACCCAGCCGCCCCAGCTGAATCCGATGATCATCGTGGCGACCGCCGTGCCGATGCAGGCCCATACGAGGAACGTCTTGGATGGCTGATAGCTCTCGAAACGCTGGGTGATCGATGTCTTGCTGCTGCCTTGCATGGCCATTGGAGTTCTCCCTGTTTATCGTTGTTTGGGTTCCGTCGCGGGCCGCGCTGGCCGAACGGTGCAGGCACTGCTGTCAGTATCCCATACCAGCCATGCCGCCATTTCCGGCCGTCGTGGCAGATTCTCTTGCGGGAATGTCGGCAATCATGGCTTCGGCGGTGATCAGAAGCGCTGCGATCGAACCGGCGTCCTGCAAGGCAGTCCGCACGACCTTGGCGGGATCGACGATGCCGGCCTTGACCATATCGACATAGGTTTCGGTCTGGGCGTCGAAACCCTGATTATGATCTTTGCTGTCGATGAGTTTTCCAACGACGATCGAGCCTTCGACACCGGCATTGTCGGCGATCTGCCGGATCGGGGCTTCAAGCGCCCGCAGCACGATCGAGATGCCCGCCGTCACATCGGCGTTTTCTCCCGTCAGCCCGGAGAGGACCGACTTCGCACGCAACAGCGCCACGCCGCCACCGGGCACAATACCTTCCTCGACCGCCGCACGGGTGGCGTTCAGCGCGTCGTCGATGCGGTCCTTCTTTTCCTTGACCTCTGTCTCGGTCGCGCCGCCGACGCGGATCACCGCGACGCCGCCGGCAAGTTTCGCCAGCCGCTCCTGCAGCTTTTCCTTGTCGTAGTCGGAGGTCGTCTCCTCGATCTGTGCCTTGATCTGCTGTATGCGCGCCTGGATGGTCGCTTTCTCGCCGGAACCGTCGATGATCGTGGTCGTGTCCTTTTCGATCAGCACGCGCTTGGCGCGCCCCAGCATGTCGACCGTAACGTTCTCGAGCTTGATGCCGAGATCCTCGGAGATCATCTGGCCGGCCGTGAGGACCGCAATATCTTCCAGCATGGCCTTTCGGCGATCGCCGAAGCCCGGAGCTTTGACGGCCGCAACCTTCAGACCGCCGCGGAGCTTGTTGACGACCAATGTCGCCAGCGCTTCGCCTTCCACGTCTTCGGAGATGATCAGCAGCGGCTTGCCGCTCTGCACCACTGCTTCAAGAATCGGCAGCATCGCCTGCAAATTGCCGAGCTTCCTCTCGTAGAGGAGGATGTAGGCGTCCTCCAGTTCGACACGCATCTTCTCGGCATCGGTGACGAAGTACGGCGACAGGTAGCCGCGGTCAAACTGCATGCCCTCGACGACGTCGAGTTCGGTTTCTGCGGTCCTGGCTTCTTCAACCGTAATGACGCCCTCGTTGCCGACCTTGTCCATTGCCTTGGCGATCATCTCGCCAATGGTCGCATCGCCATTGGCGGCAATCGTGCCAACCTGGGCGATCTCGCCGGAGGACTGGACCTTCTTGGCCCGCGCCTGAATTTCTTTGACGACGGCGGTCACGGCAAGGTCGATGCCTCGCTTGAGGTCCATGGGGTTCATGCCGGCGGCGACAAGTTTCGCGCCTTCGCGCAGGATGGAGGCGGCGAGTACTGTCGCCGTCGTCGTGCCGTCGCCGGCAAGATCGTTGGTCTTCGAAGCCACCTCGCGTACCATCTGTGCGCCCATGTTCTCGAACTTGTCGGCGAGTTCGATTTCCTTGGCAACGGTGACGCCGTCCTTGGTGATGCGCGGCGCACCATAGGCCTTGTCGATCACGACATTGCGGCCCTTGGGACCAAGCGTCACCTTGACGGCGTTGTTGAGCAGTTCGACACCACGGAGCATGCGATCGCGCGCATCGGTGGAGAATTTGATTTCCTTGGCAGTCATGATGTTCGTCCAGTTCGGTCTTGAGATTGCGGGGGCGCGGATCGATCGTCAGGCGATCTTCTGGCTGGCCGCATCAGTCTTTCCAACGATGCCCATGATGTCGGCCTCCTTCATGATGAGGAGCGCCTCTCCATCGATACTGACCTCTGTTCCGGACCATTTGCCGAACAGGATTGTGTCGCCAGCCTTGACATCGAGCGGGATTAACGTGCCGCCTTCATTGCGTGTGCCCGGACCAACAGCGATCACGTCGCCTTCCTGGGGCTTTTCCTTGGCGGTGTCGGGAATGATGATCCCGCCTTTCGATTTGAGATCGCTTTCCGCGCGTCGGATGACGACGCGATCGTGGAGCGGACGGAATTTCATAGGAGTTCTTTCTGCAGCCGGTGCATAGGGCGGCTGAAATGCATATATAGCATTTTTGGCACTCGATTGATAGGAGTGCCAAGAAATATTGTGTTCAACTGAAAATAAAGATAAAATATTATTTGGATATTGCGCTTCCAGCGCTGATATAAACCGGACGAAACGCGCCAATTATATCCGTAGTTTTATTTTGGCACCCGGAAATTTATTGACAGTTATTCATAAGGAAATCTGCATAAGCCTTGATTAAATTCCAATACTAGCGTAAGCATAAGACAGATTTATTTGGCCGTCCCGGCTTTCGCGGTGTCAGAGATCCACGGCCCGCCATGCTCCACCAAATTCTCGATAATGAGTGCATGGCACAGATCCGGTGTGCATCGCACTTATCGAACCCTTTCATGAGCCTCTGAGCCGAGCGCGGATGTGCCGGCAGAATTGAGACCATTCTGGTGAAGATGGGATGAAGGCGACGCACCCGCCTGTCCCTGCAAAGCACCACAATCGTGATCGGCCGCACCACACAGACAGTCGTCCTCCTGTCGTTCTCATTCCTGCAGACAGGTTTCAACGCCTGCAACAGGCCGATGAACGTGATGGGAAGCTATTGATTGATCTAGCGACGTGTCGGCCCTCATTCATCCGCCGACGATCACCGTCTGAAGTGCGAGCCAACAGTTGGTGCCGAACAACCTGTCAGACCCCAAAACCGCACTCGAAAAGGACCACGAGCAATTATGAGCGCCACCAGCATCTTGAAAGGCAACACCCGTCCCATCCGACGCGACGCCGCCACGCATCTTTTTGCGGTGGGACAGGCCGTCTGGATGAAGAATGGTTCCGGGATGTCCGCCTCCACGTTCAGGAACACCTACCGTATCACGGGCACGCTGCCTGCGAGAGGAGGTGTGCTGCAATACCGCATCCGAAATGATGACGAGCCTCATGAACGGGTGATGGCGGAAGACAAGCTGGAACTGGTACGGGCGTCGTCCGCCGGTGACCGAGCAACGCTCATCGAGAAGACGTTTGGCCATGACAGAAGCTCTCGATTTCGCTAGCGCGCCAAGGTCGCGCGTCCGCTTGCGCAGTTTGTCGACATGCCGCAGCCGTACTGCTTGCCATGACGTTCGATGACGCGGTCGGCACAATGCCGGCATCGAAGGCATCGAAATGCAAGGAAGGAAGGTTGAGATCATGAAAACGAACAGCAACGAAATTGATCGAAGACGGAACGCCTATGCTATCGGGATTTGGGAGAACGAGGGTGGCGCACCCGGCCGCGATTCCATGGACAACCAATGCGGCCACCGCGTCGAGCTCGATCGCTCCTGGACCATCCATCATTTCTCACCGGTGCTCCGACGCGGGCGTATGGCCGCACCATGATGGCATGAGCAGCCGGACGCCATCAAAGGGATGTCGCTCAACCGTTTCAACACGGGACGCCGAAAGGAATGGAACAGGCTTTTTGGTTTCCCATTTTAGGTTGGCAGTCGCAGTCACCAGGTGGCTCAGTGCTTACGCACAGTGAGGTCAGCTGATTGACATTCTAAATATATCGGCGGCGATTGAGGAGTTTTGTTCGTCGGATGGAAATTATAAACTATAGTTTAGCATATGATATACCAAATATATTGAATAGTATTCTTGATTATATTTTGAGACGCACCATATTATTCATCTGAACCGAGGAGGTGTATCATGGTCAACACTAAGGAATTTGCTGCCAGCTCCAATGGAGATCGCTGGTTTTTAGAGTCGGATGACGCGACGAATAGTCTCGTCGTGCTCCACCGCGCAAACATATCATCTGGCGGCCATGAGACCCGCACGGCGATCGAGACATTCCTCAATATCCGGCCTTTTGGCCCGGAGAGAGAAGCGCTGCTTGCCATTCTCGGCCCCGACCACGGCAACCAAGCGGAAAGCAAGGCGTGGTGAACTTGTTTTGAACACCAACACGCCCACTTAGGGTTTGTCGGCATTGCTCATGAGCGCTGATTGATTTTGTCGCTCGCTATTGTCGCAGGCGCTTTCTGCTTTTGACCACGGATGTACTGGCACTGGCAAAGGAAGTGACGTGACGACGGTCGGTGCGATTTCGCGCCGGCCTTTTTTGTTGCCGTCATTATAGGAGCCAATATGACATCGGATGGCGTTAAAGACGGGATCAGGCGATTTTCGACTGATGAAAAGATTGCAAATTCGGATAGAGCTGCTCGTCAAATCATCGCCAAAGAAAATGCGCAACGAGCGTCGAAGAGTGATCGGTTGCGGCAGGCGCGCTTAGCCCAGGAGGCCGAAAGGTCACCGCTTGTTGAAAAGCCAAAGAAATCCAGGGCGCAGCTTCGCAAGCCATAGGTAGCGCTGACCGGCGGCCTTGGATTTGTGCTGGCGGACGGACCCCTAATTGAAATTCGCCGATTTCAGAATGATCGGATTTTCTTCCGTGGGACCCGTAGTAACCACAGAACCGTTTGCGACTGCGACACCTCGACAGGCCCACCAGCAGGCCTGGGTCGATGAGCCGGGTAAGCAGATTTTCCGGTCTCCAAGCCATGCGCCTTGCTATGGGAGCTACATCGACAGGCTTCCGAAACGGCTTCCATCGATCGTTGTCGACTGGGACGCTACGGCTGGATGTCTTTGAGCCAACGATACGTCGTCAATTCTCGACGCCGAAGGACACTGATGCATCTCGATTGCAAGAAGCGTTACGGCCTCCGCCAAGGCCTTCTCCGCGTCGGTGAATGGTAGTGCCGAACCTGCCTCTCTTGCACGGCCGTATATTTCCGCACATGCAATTACGCGCTCGGCGCGGTAACGGCATTCAGGCGTCGATTCGACAAGCTCCAATGAGAGCCGGAGATTGATCGCTACCTGAAGAACGAAAGCAGCCGCTGAGAAATCGACAATGGCGCCGGGTGGCGTCGTTTGATCCAGGTATTTCTTCCACTGCGTTTTCACTGTGATGTCTCTCGTATCGCGCTGGCCCGATATGACCGGAAAGGGCGGCGGAAATCTCTATGCCGACGGCGTTCACGACAATCTGTCCGCTTCCCACCAGCAACCGAGCAGGACGGAAGACATCCATCTCCCCTCTATCCGGTGCATCCACTACCCTCAGACAGTAGTAACCGCAGGGCCAGCGCTCTTTCAATCTCGCCGTTCGTCATCGGGGCTTCAGTCCAGTCTGCCTTGCGACCTTTGTCTGATAACACGCTGGACGAAGGTCTTGGCCGACATTGCAAAAGTCCGAGATTTGCGCTTTAGCCAAGACAACGGTTGACGGCTCCGCCGCAGAAACGATCTGATATTGTTGCGGAGAAGCCGTTCCGACGATGAACGGACAGTCTTTCCGTTATGCAGTCGTGCATCCATGCGCGTGTAGGAGGCCAGCTATGTCTTTACGCGAAAAGTCGATCGCCGTTCTTCTCGGTGTTTCGTTTACGCTGGTGCTCGTGGCAACGCCTTACACCGTCGAGATTCGTGGATCCTCCCTTGGGCTTGTTGCACAAACCGCCGACGCAAAAGGCGGCAACGGAAATGGTGGGGGTAATGGCAACGGCGGGGGTAATGGCAACGGCGGAGGTAACAGCGGGAATGGCGGCGGCAATAGCGGGAATGGTGGCGGCAATGGAAATGGAGGCGGAAATGGTAATGGGGGCGGAAATGGTAATGGCAACGGAAATGGCAAAGGAGCCAACGGAAAAAGCGCCAAACAGGGACAAAGCGACTCGGACGACTCGACGGGTGCCAATAATACGTCAATGGAAGTGCATCACGACGATGGCATGAGTGAAGAAATACAAAATGGACGTTATGTCATGAAGGATTCGAGGGGGCGCACCATCATCAACCGGAGTGCGACCACGGCCGATCATCTGAGACTGAGGTCGTTCCTTCACTAGCCCCGTTTTTCAAGGGCATCGCGAAAAGCCATCGCAGCTTCCGTTCGGTTTGCAACGCCCAATTTCGCGAATATCTGGGTCATATGATGCTTCACCGTCTTTTCGTGGAGATCAAGCTTCAGACCGATCTGCTTATTGCTCAATCCGGCTGCAACGAATTGAAGAACCTCGCTTTCCCTGCCTGTCAGGTCGCGAAGAAGATCCGCTTTTCGCAGGGAGGCGTTTCCGTCGCCGGAGATCAGTCGGGCGGAAAGGGTGGGGGCGACGTAGCTTTCTCCCGAGGCTACCGTGCGGAGGATGTCGGCTAAGGCTCTCGAGCCTACGCCCTTCAGAACATAGCCTTTTGCCCCGCTCCTGAGGGCGGTGGTCACATCGTCGCTTGCTTCAGAGACGGTCAAAATCACGATTTTCTGACCTGGCACCCGCTCGAGGATCAGCGGGAGTGCATTCAGGCCTCCACCGGGCATGGAGATATCCATCAACAGAACGTCCGGACGCGCGTCCTCGGAAATGCGAATCGCATCTTCCATCGTGCTGCCTTCGCCAACGATCGCAAAGCCGTCGATCTCGGCAAGGCTACGAATGACCCCCTCCCGAAACAGCGGATGGTCATCGATTACCGCCAGACTGATTGCTGTCGTCATGCCTGCTCCATTTCTATTGCGCTCAGCGACATTTGAACGACCGTGCCGCCTTCGGAAGACTTCAAGTCGAACGTGCCGCCGAGACTCTCCACTCTCTCTCTCAGCCCCGCCAAACCAAGGCTGCTCGGCGGAATATGTGCCGGATCGAAACCAGGCCCTTCGTCCGATACTGCGATCATGATCTGCCTGCCTTCAATGGTTTGTTTCACTCGCTGTGCTGCGCCTTTCCCGTGACGGTATCCGTTATTCAGCGCTTCCTGAACGAAGCGGTATATACATATTTTGGTGGATGTCGAAAGCTCTTGCGCCGTGTCGGAAAAGGATAGGCCGACCGCGACGCCGGTTCGTTGCTCATGGGCGCGGACTGCGTGTTGCAATAGTTCGGCCAGGTTCGCCGCCTCGATGTGCGGCAGCACCAGCCCGCTGCAGATGCTTCTAATGTCCGCCATCGCATCGTCCAGGCTTGATTTGATCGCGGCAAGCGACCGCTCTCTTTCATGTGTCGGAGTGGCTGGGTTCACCAAAGCGGGGCTATCCAATCTCAGTGATGCATAGGCAACGAGCTGGGCGGGTCCATCATGCAAATCGGCGCCGATGCGTCTCAGGTAGCTCTCGTTGAGGGCGGCGGCACGTTGTGAAGCTCTTTGAACGCGGGCGTGCAGCATTTCATTCTGCTGCAGGAGTGCCGACAGCTCGCCGATGCGCGCTTTAAGCGCGCTGCGCTGGCTTTCAATCGTCCGACTTCCACGAAAAACGATAATGGAAAGAATGAGAAAGAACGTCAGTGTGAACAGGGCGACCGCCAGCCAGCTTCTGAAACGCGCCTGGTTCAGGCTGCGTTGGAAGTCGTACGCCACCTCATAAAATTCGGAAACGGCTACGACCTTGCCCGACCAGGGCTGGAGGACCGGATTGTAGATCTCCAGAAGCGGCTTGCCGCTGTTGCGCTCGGCAACGCTTTCGACGTCGTCGAGCTGATTGAATTGCGCCACCATCGTGCCGGCAAATGCCGTCTTCAGGTCATTGCTGAGCGGAAACTGCTTCCCCATAAGGTTTTTGTCGTTGGAATAAAGAATAGTGCCGTCGTTACGCCAGAGGCGAAAGGACATGAGGCGGCTGCCAAGTGCGCCTTCACCAAGTGTTTCGTCGAGCGCGCGTGTCACCGTATCGTCCAGGACCTCGGTCCTCTGCATATCGGGAAGCAGAGGCGCAATGACGCTGTCGACATAAAGAGCGGTGCTGGCGGCAGAGTTGCGCGTGACGGCATCCTCGATGAGGCTGGTGACGAAGGCGCCGACGAGAAGCATCGCGCAGGCGCAAACGAAGCCGCCAATCAGCAGAAATTGTTTCGCCAGAGATTGGGAATTCCAGCCGGCGAGTAAACGAACCGGCGACAGCATTGACTTCATATTCGTCCGCATGTCTGGCTACTTTCAGCGATGACCACCCCATCCGACATACCTATCGCAGCCGGGCAACGCGTCAAATGGCGGTAGGTTCATCTCACGGGCAAGTCCCAGCATTGACGCAACCCCACGCCCCCGCGGAACCTATGAGACTTTTGGTCATCAGCAATCAGGCTAAGGTCGGATCGCCGGCGGCATTGGTCTGACCTAGGTGGAAACTTTCATTTACAGCAATATTGTGGCGAACAGCGCGGTTGTTCGTTGCTCGTCCCGCGTCGCAGTTGCGTGGGGCGAGCGGCGTGGTTGCCGGTTGCTCGTCCTGCGCCGCAGTTGCGCCGCCGCGGAAGAGCTCGATCTGGAATGAAAGGAAGAAGCGCATGAAATTCGGTTCAGTGTTCGGAACGACCATCGTTGCCCTGACGCTTGCCGTCGCTCCAGCGGGTGGCGCCGCGGTCGGTCTCGCAGACATTGCCTATGCCAAGGGTGGCAATGGCAACGGAGGAGCCGGTGGCGGCAATGGAAACGGTAGTGGCAATGGTAACGGTAACGGCAACGGCAATGGTGGAAGCCATGCCAACGACCATTCCAGTCACGCAAAATCTGACGATGCACAATCTGACAACACAGATGGGAGCGTCGGGAACGTAAAGCACGCGACTCACCCCTCGAAGTCAGCGATTGCCAACAGGAAGCTTGAGAAGCCTGCCACGACCAAGCTCAAAGCGCAGGCGGCGGAGGTTGGCAGCCTCAATTCGCTGAAGCGGAATTATCACGCCTACATGAATTCGCAGGATCCGAAGATGGCGGCTGTCAGAGCCTATGTCATGGACTATGCCGAATTCGAACTCCAGAACGGAACCAACGCTGTTCCGACGGACCCTGCCCTCAGTGACGAGGCCCTGCGCTCGGCTCTGGCTCAGGCCTCGAAGACCGGTGTGGTGACCGACCAGAGGCTTGCCGAGGCCAAGGACATACTGGGCGTCGGACCCGCCTTCGGCAAGATAGATCAGGTTCGCGATGCTCTGGAAAGATCCACCGTTAATACCGCCCCATCGGACGGTACAACAGAGCCCGCTGATTAAAAGCTCGCTTCGGCGCGTGCGAAATTGACTCCGATCCGGCTGGACCGCCCCTCCGCCGGATTGCGATGAGCCTGGCAACCAACATGCCTATCGTGTTGGTCGCCAGGCTTTTTAGTGTTTTCACCCGCCTGTTTTCGGCAGGATGTTTCATCGCCTGATGTCGCCGATATTGCCAGACTTGGCGGCGCGTCACTTGCCTGTCATTTTTTTAAGAGACATCTTGTTTGACATACTTCTATGCTGCTTCGCGATTAGCCGGCTTCAGCGTCGGCATTTCGCGAACGAGATAGAATGGGATGCAGTTTTAGTGATACGGGCGGGAGCCGCTCTGTATCGGCCTTACGTGGTCTCATAAGCGATAAATCGAGAGAGATTCACCGCTTATGTGCAAATATTAAAGTGCTTTCGCTTCTGTGCACGTTCTCAAACAAACGGCGACAGAGGCACATGAATCGTTTCTGCCTGTAAAGAATGAAGAAGAATCTTATGACGAATCTTCACAGTCAATGCCGCGAGCAAGCCATATGAGGCGACCTCTCGCGCGAAAACCAAATGCGATCGCTTATTACACTGATTTTATCGTCTATCCGATCGTCGTTGTCGGACTGATCGCCGCCTATTTCATTTTGGGTTATGATGGCGAACCTTTGACCTGGCTCGCTGCGATCGTGATCGGGGCAGCCGCATGGACGTTGGTCGAGTACCTCATCCACCGCTTCGTGCTGCACCATGTCGTCTATATACGCGATATGCACGTTCAACATCACAACGCGCCGGCCGAACTGATCGATACTCCGATCTGGCTGAGCCTGTTTTTCATGGTCGCGGGTGTATTGTTGCCATCATGGTTAGCCTTCGGCTTCGGTGTGGCCTCAGGCTTCACCGCCGGCATGACGCTTGGTTATCTCACCTATGGCGCCATGCATCACGCCATGCATCACTGGCGGATTCCGCACGGCACCTATCTCTACCGGGCCAAGCGCTGGCACGCACAGCATCATGCCTCTACCGATGAGGGTAACTATGGTGTTTCATCACTTTTCTGGGACCATGTGTTTGGCACGGTGCTACCGGACCCTGCGGTGACGAGCAGGAAGAGACGGGGCGACGGCTGAGCATGTTTGCGTGAAGACGCGGATCATTCCGCCCAGCTTTATTTGCCACAAGGTGTTCGACAAAGAATGGCGATTTCTCTTGCCGGGTCGGCATGCGCGCGAAATTCCCTTCAGCAGTTTGAGAGAATTTCGGATGGCATGCCGCGCCTGACTTATTCCGGCGCTCGCCAAGCAGTGCCGGTGCGCTTTCTGCGGAAATCGCGAATAAGTGGACGGTGTTCCATATACAAGATGGCTAGTGATTTATTCCTCGAACACTTTGCCGCTGCGCGCTTCAAGCCGGTAGCGATGTCCGGGATAGACGAGGCGGGCGATCGAGACCACCTGACGCGCCGACCAGGTGCGCCGGCGAATCGTCAGGCACGGCTCGGTCTTCAGCACGGTTAGGAGCTTGCATTCCCAGGGCTGCGGCATCGCCGCCTCGACGATGTGCTCGGAACCGCTGAGCGGGGCTGCGGCTGTCAGATAGACATTCGGCGTCAGCGTCGTGAAATCCTGCTCGAGGTATTCGGGAGCTGCTTCCGGATGGACGAAACGGTCCTCGATCTGTACAGGAACCCCGTTTTCGCTATGGACGATCAGCGAATGGAAAACCGCCCCGCCGATTTCCAGCTCGAGCGCGTCGGCAACCTCGGGAGAGGCTGTTTCCCGGGCCAGAACGACAACGGAGGCCTCGTGAACATGGCCGCGTTCGGCGATCTCGTCGGCGATGTTGCGCACTTCAAACAGCGCCGAATAACCCTTGCGCTCGGCGACGAAGGAGCCGACGCCCTGAATGCGCACGAGCTCGCCCTCGTTGGCGAGTTCTCGCAGCGCTCGGTTGGCGGTCATCTTGCTGACGCCAAGTTCCACGACTAGCTCGTTTTCCGAGGGAACACGATGCTTCGGCGGCCATTCGCCGCTCTGGATCCGATCCAGGATCATCTGTTTGACGCCGGCGTAAAGTGGGCCGGAGTCGTTTTCAGCCAGCTCACGTTTCCGATCGGTAGCGCGTTTCATTGCCTAATCCTTATGCAGCCGCGAATTTCGCCTGTAAATCGACTTGGCACTTGCATATCACAAAATATCACATATGGTACCCTATACAACTATCCGATCGATCTGACCAGCAAATGCCGGTCGGTGAACGGCAAGCCGGCGAAGACTGGCGTAAAACAGAGATTGACTATTTCGACCTCAAGAGGAGAACTTCGATGAAGATTAGACATGCCCTTCTTTCCGGCGCCCTGGCGCTCTCCGTTCTTGCCGGCCCCGCTGCTCAGGCGAAAGACTGGAAGACCGTTACCATCACGCTCGAAGGCGCGTATGCGCCATGGAACCTGACCAACTCCGACGGCACGCTCGGCGGCTTCGAACCGGAGCTGGCCAAGGTCCTGTGCGAGCGCGCCAAGGTCGAATGCAAGCTCGTGGCGTCCGATTGGGACGGCATGATCCCGGCTCTGAACGCAGGCAAGTTCGACGTGATCATGGATGCACTGTCGATCACCGACGAGCGTAAGCAGGTCATCGACTTTACCGTTCCCTACGCCGCAACGCCGGCAGCCTTTGCGACCGCAAAGGACAGCCCGCTGGCCAATGCCGCCGGCACTGGTTCGAGCATCAAGATGACGCCAGGTCAGACCGGCGTTAAGGAGATCGGCGCGCTGAAGGAAGCCTTCAAGGGCAAGACCATCGGTATCCAGGCTGGCACGGTCTACGCGAAGTTCATCTACGACAACTTCGGCGACGTCGCGACGATCCGCGAATACAAGACCGGTGCTGACCGTGACCTCGATCTGCAGAACGGCCGTATCGATCTCGGCTTCGACGATGCCGTCTATTTTGAGACCGCCTTCGAGTCTGCCAACGGCGCTCTCGGCTTCACCGGCCCGCAAATTGCCGGCCCGATCTGGGGCGCCGGCGAAGGCCTCGGCGTTCGCAAGGCCGATACGGACCTGCGTGACATGTTCAGCGCAGCAATCAAGTCGGCGCTCGCCGACGGCACCGTGAAGAACCTCTCCATGAAATGGTTCAAGACGGACGTCTCGCCGCAGGAATAAGCCTTGGCCGGCGCTTCCGGATAGCGGAAGCGCCGGCTTTCGGCTTCAATGCCGCTTGCCGCATGGTATGTTTGAACAATCAAGAAGACTGACCGCTCGGTACGGGGAACGAACGAGATGGCGACATTGCAATTGATCGGTTTCGGCTCGACCGGCTGGGGCGCCCTGCTTCTGCTGGGGGCGCTGATGACGCTAAGTGTCACTGCTGTCGCGCTGGCGACCGGCGCCGTCTTGGGCGCGATCGTCGCGGCGGCAAAGCTTTCCGGCAATCTGATCCTGAAGACGCTTGGAAACGTCTATACGACTGTTTTCCGCGGCGTGCCGGAGCTGCTCATCATCTATCTCATCTATTTCGGCGGATCGAGCGCGATCACCAGCATCGGCAAGTCCCTTGGCTATGAAGGCTTTCTGGGGATGCCATCCTTCGCGGCCGGTGCGCTTGCGGTCGGCATCATCTCCGGCGCTTATCAGGCCGAAGTGTTCCGGGGCGCCTATCTTGCGATCTCCAAGGGCGAGCTTGAAGCTGCCTCGGCGATTGGAATGCATGGGGCCTTGAGATTTCGGCGCATTATCATGCCACAGGTGCTGCGCTTCGCCCTTCCAGGCATGGGCAATGTCTGGCAGTTGAGCCTCAAGGATTCCGCGCTGATTTCGGTCACCGGCCTTGCCGAGTTGATGCGCACCAGCCAGGTCGCTGCCGGTTCGACCCGGCAATACTTCCTCTTCTTCATTGTCGGTGGCGCGCTCTATCTCATCCTGACGAGCCTGTCGGATCGTGTCTTCAACACGGCCGAGCGGCGTGCCAATCGCAGCATGCCCTCCGCAATGGGCCAGGCCTGAGGATCGATCATGGATTTCGCTTTTCTCGGACAGACCATGCTCACGCTGCTCGAAGCTCTGCCGACGACGCTGGCGCTGTTTTTCCTGTCGATTGCTATCGGCGGCCTTCTTGCAATCCTGATCGTCTGGATGCGGGTAGGCGGCAATCCGATCCTCACCGCCATCGCCAAGGGCTACATCTTCGTCTTCCGCGGCTCGCCGCTGCTGATCCAGATGTTCCTCATCTTCTACGGGCTCGCCCAATTCGGCTTCATCCGCTATGGGCCTCTTTGGCCGCTGCTGCGCGAGCCCTTCGTCTGCGCCGTGCTGTCACTGGCGCTTTGCACCGCCGGTTATACTGCGGAGATCTTCCGTGGCGGTATTCGCGCTGTCTCCCCGCGCGAAATCGAGGCGGCGCGTTCGATTGGCATGTCCGGTTTCCTGCTTGTGCGGCGCGTGCTCGCGCCGATCGCCTTCCGCCACGCACTGCCTGCCTATTCGACCGAAATCGTGCTGATGATGAAGTCGACGGCGCTCGCAAGTCTCGTCACCGTTTGGGAGGTGACCGGCGTCGCTCAGCGACTGATCTCGCATAGCTACCGCACGATGGAAGTCTTCCTCTGCGCCGCAGCCATCTATCTCATCTTGAATTTCATCATCCTGCAGGCGCTTGGCCTGCTGGAATATCATCTGTCCCGCCATCGTCGTGCCGTTCCGGCGGCGCTGAAGGCGTGAGGCAACAGGCCTAGATCTGGATAGGAGCGATCATGCCCGGCGTCACCCGACTTTCGGTCCGCAATATCCGCAAGAGCTTCGGCACGCACGAGGTTCTGCGCGGCATTTCCCTGGAGGCACAGGACGGCGACGTCATTTCGTTGCTTGGCGCCTCTGGTTCGGGCAAATCCACCTTTCTGCGGTGTATCAATCTGTTGGAGATCGCCAGTGACGGCGAGATCTGGGTCGATGGCGAGCAGATCCGCATGGTGCATAAGGGCGGCAAAACCAAGCCGGCGAGCCAGAAACAGGTGGATCATATCCGCTCCGAACTCGGCATGGTGTTCCAGTCCTTCAATCTCTGGTCTCACATGACGATCCTGCAGAACGTCATCGAGGGGCCGGTGCATGTGCTGAAACGGCCGCGGGCTGAATGCATCGCCGAAGCCGAGGCATTGCTCGAAAAGGTCGGCATCGCCGACAAGCGTCATGCCTATCCGGCACTCCTGTCCGGTGGCCAGCAGCAGCGCGCGGCGATCGCCCGCTCGCTTGCCATGAAGCCGAAAGTGATGCTTTTCGACGAGCCGACCTCAGCACTCGATCCCGAGCTCGTCGGCGAGGTGCTGCGCGTCATGCGTTCGCTGGCCGAAGAGGGCATGACCATGTTGGTCGTCACCCATGAAATGAGCTTTGCCCGCAACGTCTCCAACCGCGTCGTTTTCATGCGCGAGGGCCTGATCGAGAGCAGCGGCGCTCCGCAGGACATGTTCGGCAGCGGCGCCTCGCCGGCCTTCCGCCAGTTCATCGGCCATTTCGGAACTCCGACATGACTGTCACACTTCGAACGGTGCTGAACTGGCGCGATGTCGCCAGCGTGGCGGACGGCGCGCCTCTGTCGCTTGCGCCGGCAGTTCGGGAACGTATCGCCTATGCGAGCCGGATCGTGGAACGTATCGTCGAGACCGGCGTGCGTGCCTACGGCGTCAATACCGGCGTCGGCGCCCTGTCGGATACAGTGGTCGATCGTGATTCCCAGAGCCGCTTGTCGCGCAATATCATCCTCAGCCACGCTTGCGGGGTCGGAGAGCTGTTGGCGCCACGTGAGGTGCGCGCCATTATCGCGGCTGAGATCGCCAATTTTGCCCATGGCCATTCCGGCGTGCGGCTGGAGATCGTCAGTCATCTCGCGGCCTTTCTCGAAAAGGACTGCATCCCCGACGTGCCTTCGAAAGGTTCGGCAGGCTATCTGACGCACAATGCGCATACGGCGCTGGTGCTGATCGGGGAGGGCAGTGCCAGGGTTGCCGGACGGGCGATGAGCGGACGTGAGGCACTCGCCGCGATCGGTCTCGAACCGCTGGTGCTTGGCGCCAAGGAAGGGCTGAGCCTCGTCAACGGCACGGCCTGCGCGACCGGTCTTTCCAGCCTGGCGCTGGCTCGCGGCGAGCGCTTGCTCGCCTGGGCCGATGCCGTCGCGGCGCTGACGCTGGAGGCGGCCGGTTGCCAGATAGCGGCATTCGATGAAGCCGTGCTGGCGCTTCGTCCCTCCAAGGGCATTGCCGCGGTTGGCGCATCGCTGCGCGCCCGGCTGCAGGGAAGCGGCCTCGTTGCTGCGGCATTGGGCCGGCGCACGCAGGATGCTCTCAGCCTGCGTGCCATTCCGCATGCCCATGGTGCGGCCCGCGACGTCTTCGACAATTCCGCTGACATAGTCGACCAGGAGCTTGCCTCCGTCACCGATAATCCGGCCGTTTCCGGCACGCCGGAGAACCCGGTGGTCTCGTCGGAAGCCCATGCGGTTGCTCCGGCGCTCGGCCAAGCGGCCGACAGCCTTGCGATCGCGCTCGCCCAGATCGCGGCGATGAGCGAGCGGCGCACGGACCGGCTGGTCAATCCGCTTGTGAGCGGCCTGCCGCCTTTCCTCGCGAGCGATGCGGGCAGCAATTCCGGTTTCATGATCGCGCAGTATACCGCTGCAGCGCTTGCCAACGAGAACCGCCGGCTGGCGGCACCCGCCAGCACCGATGGCGGACTGACCTCCGGCTTGCAGGAGGATTTCCTGGCGCATCCGACGGCGGCAGCAAACAAGCTTCTCGCGGTGATCGACAATGCCGAATATATCCTGGCGATCGAATTGATGGCGGCGACGCAGGCGCATGATTTTCTCAGCACAGCCGGAGCCCGTGCCGAGGGCACCGATGCCATCTACAAGATGGCGCGCGAGCGCATCCCGCACTATGCCGACGACCGGCCCTTGAGCGGCGACATGGAAACCTTGCGCACATTGATGCGTGAGACGTTGCCCCCTGATTTTGTGGCCTAGGAGTACCTTATGACCGCTCAATTCGACGTTGCCGTCATCGGCCTCGGCGCCATGGGGAGCGCGGCAATTTCCTTTCTCTCGGCGCGCGGCGTCAAGGCGATCGGCATCGACGCCCATTTTCCCGGTCATGCCTTGAGTTCATCGCATGGCGATAGCCGGCTGATCCGCCTCGGCTATTTCGAAGACCCTTCCTACGTACCGTTGTTGCAGCGTGCCTATGAGAACTGGCGGGCGCTGAAGGCGCGGCTGCGCGCCGATGTCCTGACGATCACCGGTGTCCTGCAGATCGGCAAACCGGACAGCAAGATCGTCAGCGGCACACGGGCCTCGTGCGAACTGCATCATTTGCCTTACGAGGAACTGGATCGGAAGGCGATGGCGACGCGTTTTCCGGCCTTCGCTTTGGATGAAGACGAGATTGCCCTGCTTGATCCGCAGGGTGGCTATCTCCGCCCGGAAACGGCCGTCATGGGCTATCTGAAGCTCGCAGCGAAGGATGGCGCGGTCCTGCATTTCGGCGAGAAGGTGACGGCAATCGAGCCCGATGATGCCGGTGTGACGATTTCGTCTGATGTCGGTTGCTATCGCGCCAGGAAGGTGATTGTCGCGACCGGTTCCTGGATCGCGGAGCTGGTACCGCAGTTGCGCGAGCATGCCAATCCGATCCGCCAGGTCGTCGCCTGGTATCAACCGCGCGACGGCTTTGCGACGCAACCGCAGCGCATGCCCGCCTTCCTCCGCGACGAGGGCGAGGACGGCTCCTATTTCGGTTTTCCGGCGATTGGCCTGGACGGCGTCAAGGTCGGCCGCCACGCGCATTTCATGGAACCGATCGATCCTAATCAGGCGAACCCGCCCGTCAATGACAGGGACACGGCGCTTTTGGACAGCTTCATTGCCAAGCGCCTTCCAGCCGCCGCAGGCATTCGCGTCAATGCCGTTACCTGCCGCTACACGATGTTGCCGAGCGAAGATTTTCTGATCGATCTGATGCCGGGTGAGCCGCGGGTCGTTGTTGCCTCGCCGTGTTCCGGCCATGGCTTCAAGTTTACGAGCGTCGTCGGAGAAATTCTTGCCGATCTCGCTGTGGAAGGTGGCACGCAGCTGCCGATTTCGGCTTTCTCCTTCAAGGCGATGGAGAATTTCGTTGCGTCGCGAAAGACGCAGGAGCGCGGCTAGCAATTGCAGGCCAGATCGCGGCGCGGTTATTGCGACGGTTTATCCGTCTTGGGCGGCAGGAGATTGGCGAATTCCATCGGGAAGGGAAAAAGGATCGTCGACGTCTTTTCGCCGGCGATGACGTTCAGCGTGCTCAGGTAGCGAAGCTGCATTGCCTCCGGTTGTCTCGCCAGGATTTCGGCTGCCTCTAGCAGCTTCGCCGCCGCTTGCTGCTCGCCTTCGGCATTGATGATCTTGGCACGCCGCTCGCGTTCTGCCTCAGCCTGACGGGCAATCGCGCGGATCATGGATTCGTTGATGTCGACATGCTTGATCTCGACATTTGCGACCTTGATGCCCCAGGCATCGGTCTGGGCATCGAGGATTTCCTGAATGTCGCTGTTGAGCTTGTCGCGCTCCGCCAGCATCTCGTCGAGGTCGTGTTTGCCGAGTACCGAGCGCAGCGTCGTCTGAGCGAGCTGGCTCGTCGCCATCATGAAATCCTCGACCTGGATCGTCGACCTTTCGGGATCAATGACCCTGAAATAGATCACCGCGCTAACGCGGACCGAGACGTTGTCATGCGAAATGACATCCTGACCTGGCACATCGAGCACCCGCGTGCGCAGGTCGACCCGCATCATCTGCTGCACGTAGGGGATGAGCAGAAACAAGCCGGGTCCCTTGACGCCGGTGAAACGGCCAAGCGTAAAAACCACACCTCGCTCGTATTCCCGCAGGATCTTGATCGCGGACGCGAAGACGAGCAGCAAAATAAGAACGACCACAAGATAGAAGGCGAGGTCTGCAAACATGCCCATGACTTTTCCTCCTGCTTTCCAAAGCCCCCAGTCTCTAAGTGCCGCGGGTCACCTCGAGCGTCAGACCGTCGCGGGCGGTTACTCTGACGGCGTCGCCGGCAGCGAGCGGTTCCGAGGAAACTGCCTTCCAGCGTTCGCCGCGCGCAATGACATAGCCGGCGGCACCTGTCCAACTTTCGACCTTACCTGAAATGCCGATCATCTGTTCGGCGCCGGTCCTGACCTTGCGCCAGCGCGAGAGGATCGCGAGGCGGGCGACGACGAGGCTGAATGCGAGGCAGGCGATAGCAATACCGCCGAGCACGGGCCAGGAGACTTCAAAGCCGGGAATGTCCGTATCGAAAAGAATGGCAGCGCCGAGCACCAGTGCGATCCCACCACCCACGCCGAGGGCGCCAAAGGATGGCGAATGCGCTTCGGCTACGGTCAGCCCCACGCCGAGGACGATCAGTCCGACGCCGGCAAAACTTACCGGCAGCAATGCCAGGGCGTAGAGACCAAGCAGCAGGCAGATGCCGCCGATCGTACCGGGGACAAATGTCCCTGGGGTGAGAAATTCGAAGATTATGCCGTAGATGCCCACCATCATGAGGATGAGTGCTATGTTCGGATCGGTGATCACGGAAAGTAGACGTGTCCGCCAATCCGGCTCGAATTCCTGAATGGCAAGGCCGGCGGTATCGAGACGGACGTCTGTTTGTCCGACCCGAACGGTGCGGCCCTGCGCCTGCGCTAAGAGATCCTCGACGGTGGTTGCCGTGTAATCGATGACGTGCTCGCGCGCAGCTGCGGTCGATGAAAGGCTTGCGGCTTCACGCACGGCCTTTTCTCCCCAATCGGCGTTGCGATTGCGCAGCTCGGCAAGCCCGCGAATGTAGGCGACGGCATCGTTGACGGCTTTCGCTTCGCTGGCGTTGCGAGGGGACTGCCCCTGTGTGCTATCTGGCTTGTTCGGCGCCCCCTTGTCGGGTTCGGTACCGCCGCCGAACGGGCCGCCGCCGCCGATAGCGATCGGAGTGGCCGCGCCAAGATTGGTGCCCGGCGCCATCGCGGCGATATGGCTTGCGTAAAGAATATACGTGCCGGCACTGGCAGCTCGTGCTCCGCTTGGTGCCACAAACCCTGCCACAGGCACGGGCGAGGCAAGGATCGCACGGATGATGTCTCGCATCGACGTATCGAGGCCGCCGGGTGTGTCGATCTGCAGTACGACAAGGCTCGCGCCCTGTTCGCCGGCACGTTGAAGACCGCGCTTCACATAGTCTGATGTCGCCGGGCCGATGGCGCCGTTCACTTTCAGGACTATGGCCACACGCTCCGCGCCAAATGTCGACGAGGCGGTCAGGACGAAAGGCGCTACGAGCGCCAGCATCAATGCGAGGATTGGCGGCATTCGTCGCCAAAGCTTCAAACACTGCGCTATCGTTCGCCGAGCGTTCATCTTTATGAATATATAGCGGCGGCGCCAAACGGTAAGGTGGAAACCGTGTGTCTAGATTTCAATTGTACTTAAAGGAACTCAATAAGCTGGCGATGTTTCGCGGAGCGGACTCGAAATCTAACGGGGAAACGCAAGGTCTCGCGTTAGTGCCCTCAGACGGCAGCTAGTGTTTCAACACCACCCCATGGCCGCAAAACCTTTGGATTTCACGCGCCCCAGACGATCGATTGTTCATGCCGCTTGATCAGGTGCTTCAGCTTGTAGAAGCTATCGCGGATATGGCGTGCGAACTGATCGGCCGCTGGCGATCGGGCTGCGTCGACGCGCTTCAATATGGCGAGTGCCCGTTCCGGATGTGGAATATTGATTGGTAGAGCCGTGATCGATTTGTCGTTTCTGAGCGAGAATACGACGCTGTGCGGCATGATCGTCAGCGCATCGGCCGCCTTCATATAGTTGACCACGTTCATCAGCGAGCCGCCCGAATAGCGGATCTTGATCTCCGTGGCGCCGAAGGACAGCAGCATGCTGCGCAGGTCGGCGAGCAGCGGGCTGCCGGGCGGCGGCGCGATCCAGGGATAGTCCAGGAGGTGTGAGGGCAGCGGCCGGCGCTTCATCAGCAGCGGGTGGGTAACACGGCAGGCAACGACGTTGCGGCCGGGCAGGAGCTCCTGGAACTCAAGGCCCGATCCTTCGTCGAGAATATCGATCGGGCAGATGGCGAGATCGATCTGGTCGGCCTTCAATGCGGCGCGCAGATCGGTGAAATAGCCGTAGGTCAGGTCGATGCGGACACCCGGATGCTGGTTCTGGAATTCGGCGACCATGCCGGCGATCAGCCCGTCCATGAAAAACGGTGTGCCGCCGATGCGGATGACGCCGGTATTGCCAATCCTGAAACTTTCCACCGTATCGGCCGCCTTGCGCGAGGCCGACAGCATGATCTGGCCGTGTTCGGCAAGCGCCCGGCCGAGCGGCGTCGGCTGCAACGGGCGCCGTCCCTTGATGAAAAGCGGTTCCCCCAGCCGCTTCTCCAGCATGGATAATGTGCGCGAGACGGCCGGCTGCGCCAGGCCGAGCAGGGCCGCCCCTTCGGTGACGCCGCCGGTTTTGACGACTGCGGCGAGCTGAACAAGATGTCGCTCATCTATTTTCATAACGATATGTTATATTAAACCGGAATAAAATCATCAATAGTGGTCTGCAGCTCTGCTAATTTCTCCTCAAGCAGCAATGCTTTGGAGGGGAGTATGTCGCCAAGTCCGATAGCGCTGGATTTCAACGAGGCAAACTCGTCGGAAATTTTTGCGCAGCGACTTCCGCAATCGAAGGACAAGGCGCTGTCGCCGATCCTTGCGGTCGTCGTCGAGCACCTGCACGAGATCATCAAGGAATTGCGTCCAACGCCATCCGATTGGCGCAAAGTCATCGACTTCCTGACCGAGGTCGGGCACGCCTGCGACGAACGGCGCCAGGAATGGGTGCTGCTTTCGGATGTTTTCGGCGCGTCCGCTCTTATCGAGGAGATCAACTCCCGTCGGCCAAAAGGTGCTACGCCGAACACGGTACGAGGCCCCTTCTTCCGGGCGGATGTGCCGGAATTGCCGCTCGGCAGCACGATCTCGCTTGATGGCATCGGGGAAAGGCTCGACGTATCGGGTCGGGTGCAGGATCTCGACGGTCATCCGATCGCCAGCGCCGAAATCGTCACCTGGCAGGCGAACGCTCAGGGCTTCTACGAAAACCAGCAGCCGGATTTGCAGCCGGAATTCAACCTGCGCGGCATCTTTCGGGCGGATGAGAATGGCCACTTTTACTACCGTACGATCAAACCCGCAGGCTATGGGGTGCCGGACGACGGACCGGTCGGAAGGCTCTTGCGGCAGGCGGGATATCCGCTGCGTCGACCGGCCCATCTGCATTTCATGATCAAGGCGCCGGGCTTCGAGACGATCACCACCCATCTCTATGACAGCAGCGATCAACATCTCGGCGAGGATGCGATCTTTGGCGTGAAACCGGAATTGGTCCGTGAGTTCGAGCGTGTAAGCACTGACAGCGCTCCGTCCTGGCGGCTCGAATTCACCTTTGTCATGGCGCGCGCAAAGCGAGGAGTGGAAGGATGAGCCGCGATTTCGTCTACAGCGGCAGTCCCGCCCATATCGTCTTCGGCCAAGGCAAAAGTGCGCTTGCCGGAGAATGGGTAGAGAAGCTCGGATGCAGGCGGGCGCTCGTCCTGTCCACGCCACAGCAGAAGGCGGATGCCGAGGCATTGGCGGCGCGCCTCGGGCCGCTTGCAGCGGGCGTCTTTAGTGGCGCAGTCATGCATACGCCGGTCGATGTCACCGAAAAGGCCACGGAGGTCGTCCGGCACACCAGTGCCGATTGTGTGGTTTCACTTGGTGGCGGCTCCACGACCGGCCTCGGCAAGGCAATCGCTTTTCGCACTGACCTGCCGCAGATCGTCATCCCGACCACCTATGCCGGCTCCGAAGTGACCCCTATTCTCGGCCAGACCGAAGGCGGGCGGAAGACGACGGTGCGCGATGCCAGCATCCTGCCGGAAGTCGTCATCTACGATCCGGCGCTGACGCTCGGTCTCCCCGTCGGCATGAGTGTCACCAGCGGGCTGAACGCCATGGCGCATGCCATTGAGGCGCTGTATGCGCAGGACCGCAACCCGATCTCGACGCTGATGGCCGTCGAGGGCCTCTGGGCCTTCAAGACCAGCCTGCCGGCTATCGTCGCGTCACCTGGAGATGTCGACAGACGCGCCGATGCGCTTTACGGCGCCTGGCTTTGCGGCACGGTGCTCGGCACGGTCGGGATGGCGTTGCATCACAAGATCTGCCACACGCTCGGCGGCACGTTCGACACGCCGCACGCCGAAACGCATGCGATCATGCTGCCGCATACGGCGGCGTACAACGCGGCGGCGGTGCCCGACCTGCTGGCCTCGGCGACGGCTATTTTCGGCGGCTCCGTCGGCGGCGGACTTTGGGATTTTGCCAAGGCCATCGGCGCGCCGATGGCGCTGAAGGATCTGGGGCTCAGCGAGGCCGACCTCGACCGCGCTGCCGAGATCGCCACGGAAAACCCCTATTGGAACCCGCGGCCGATCGACCGGCAATCCATTCGCTACCTGTTGCAGGATGCCTGGGAGGGCAGGCGACCGGCATGACATCACACTCTTTGGGAGGAGAGGACATGTTTACGAGACGCGATTTTCTGAAGACGACGGCGGCAACTGGCGCGGTCGTGGCAACATCCGGCCTGGCAATGCCGGCGCTCGCGCAAAAGGCCTCGATCAAGCTCGGCTACGTCAGCCCGCAGACCGGGCCGCTTGCGGCCTTTGGCGAAGCCGACAAGTTCGTGATCGACAGCTTCCTGGCGACGACCAAGGGCATGGGACTGAACTATGAGGTTGTCGTCAAGGACAGCCAGTCGAACCCGAACCGTGCGGCCGAAGTCGCCAAGGAACTGATCGTCAACGACGAAGTTCATCTGGTGCTCGTCGCTTCGACGCCGGAGACGACCAATCCGGTGGCGACCACTTGCGAAGCCGAGGAGACGCCATGCATTTCGACGGTGGCGCCGTGGCAGCCCTGGTTCATCGGCCAGCAGGGCAATCCCGGCGATCCCGCAAGCTGGAAGCCCTTCAACTACGCCTATCATTTCTTCTGGGGGCTCGAAGATATCATCGCGGTCTATACCGGCATGTGGGCGCAGATCGAGACCAACAAGCAGGTCGGCGGCCTCTTTCCCAATGACGGCGACGGCAATGCCTGGGGCGACGGCAAAGTCGGTTTCCCGCCCGTGTTGAAGGAGAAGGGTTATGTGCTGACCGACCCCGGTCGCTACCAGAACCTGACGGACGATTTCTCCGCGCAGATCAATGCCTTCAAATCCGGCAAATGCGAGATCATCACCGGCGTCGTCGTCCCGCCGGATTTCACCACCTTCTGGAACCAGGCGAAGCAGCAGGGTTTCACGCCAAAGGTCGCCTCCATCGGCAAGGCGCTGTTGTTTCCGCAGGCGGTCGAAGCTCTCGGCAAATCCGGGCACAATCTGTCCTCCGAAGTCTGGTGGACGCCGAGCCATCCGTTCAAATCGTCCTTGACGGGGCAAAGTTCGGCGGATGTCGGCGCTGCCTTTACCAAGGCGACAAACCGGCCGTGGACACAGCCGATCGGTTTTGCGCATGCGCTGTTCGAACTTGCCGTCGATGTCATGAAACGGGCGAAGGACCCGACCGATGCCGACAGCGTGGTGGAGGCCATCGCCGCCACGAAACTCGATACGCTGGTGGGGCCGATCGCCTGGGACGGCAAGGGGCTGCCGCCGTTTGCGGCGAAGAACATTGCCAAGACGCCGCTCGTCGGCGGCCAGTGGCGGCTGAAGGACAGCGGCGGCTACGATCTCATTATCGTCGAGAATGCACTGGCGCCGAACATCCCTCTCGGCGGCAAGATGGAAGCAATCGCCTGACCGACTGAAGGGCCGGTCGTTTGTGCCGGCCCATTCCTATGGAGCGGACAATAATGCCTATCCTGGAACTCGATGGAATTTCGAAGAAATTCGGCGCCTTGACGGTGGCCGAGCAGATCAGCTTTGCCGTCGAAAAGGGCGAGGCGCTCGGGATCATCGGGCCAAACGGCGCGGGCAAATCGACATTGTTCAATCTGATCACGGGCAATATTGCCGCCGATAGCGGCGCGATCCGTTTTTGCGGCCAGGACGTCACCCGCACATCGCCGATGGCGCGCTGCCTCACCGGCATGGGCCGTACGTTCCAAATCCCGCAACCCTTCGAGAAGCTGACCGTCTTCGAAAACCTGCTGGTCGCTGGCGCCTTCGGCTCGCGGCAACGCGAATCCGACGTTTCCGATCGCTGCGCGCAGATCCTGGTCGATACCGGCCTGATCGAGAAGGCCAACACGACGGCTGGGAGCCTATCTCTATTGCAACGCAAGCGGCTAGAGCTTGCCCGCGCCCTCGCCACCGAACCGAAGCTGCTCCTGCTCGACGAAATCGCCGGTGGATTGACGGAGGGCGAATGTCGGTCGCTGGTGGCGACCATTCAGGCGATCCAAGCCCGCGGCGTCGCCGTCATCTGGATCGAACACGTGCTGCATGCGCTGAATTCCGTCGTCGAGCGGCTGCTCGTCCTGCATTTCGGCAGGGTGATCGGCATCGGCAAGCCAGACGCGATCATGGCCTCGCGTGAGGTCAGGGAAATCTACCTGGGGATCGAGATCTGATGGCGCTCTTCGAAACACGCGGCCTAACTGCCTTCTATGGGGACTTTCAGGCGCTGTTCGGCGTCGATATCACCGTCGATGCCGGCGAGACGATCGCCATCATCGGCGCGAATGGCGCCGGCAAAACGACGCTGATGCGCTCGATCGCCGGCGTGCTGATAAACGAGCCTGATGCCATCGTCTTCGATAACGAGCCGATCGGGAGGCTGTCGTCGCCCGATATTCTGGCGCGCGGCATTGCGATGGTGCCGGAGGGGCGGCGGCTGTTTCCGTCGCTGACCGTGGAGGAGAATCTGAAGATCGGCAACTACGGACGCGTGGTCGATGGCGTCTTTGACCTCGACAGCATCTATGCCCTCTTTCCGGTCTTGGCCGAGCGGCGCAGGAGCCCGGCGACGGCGCTGTCCGGTGGCCAGCAGCAGATGGTGGCAATAGGCCGGGCGCTGATGTCCAATCCCAGACTGTTGCTCTGCGACGAGATCAGTCTCGGACTTGCGCCGGTCGTGGTGCGCGACATCTACGCCGCTTTTCCGCGTATTCGTGCGAGTGGTGCGGCGATTGTCATAGTCGAACAGGATATCGCCCAGGCGCTGAAGGTCTCCTCCCGCGTCTATTGCATGATGGAGGGTAGGGTGACGCTTTCCGGCCGTTCGGATGCGCTGACGCGTGACGCCATACACAGAGCCTATTTCGGAGCGGACCATGAGCTGGCTTGACGCTCTCGTTCAGGGGATATTGCTTGGCGGCCTCTACGCGCTGTTTGCCGCGGGTCTCAGCCTTGTCTTCGGCATCATGCGGCTGGTCAATCTCGCGCATGGCGATCTCATCGTGCTTGCCGCCTTCCTGATCCTGGTGCTGGTTACCTCGTTAGGGCTCAATCCCTTTGTTGCCGCGCTCATCGCCGCGCCAATCATGTTCGCGGTCGGCTGGGCGCTGCAATATTTCCTGCTCAACCGCACCCTCGGCAAGGATATCCTGCCGCCGCTGCTTGTTACCTTCGGCCTGTCGATCGTCATTCAGAACGGCTTGCTTGAAGGCTTTTCCGCCGACAGCCGCCGTGTTTCGGCAGGCAGCCTGGAGACGGCGTCGCTGGCGTTCGGGCCGGTCAATATTGGCCTGATGCCGCTTTTCACCTTCCTTTCTGCTGTCGCTGCCATCGTCTGCCTCAATCAGCTCATCTATCGCACGGCGGTCGGCCGCGCCTTCCGCGCCACATCGGACGATCCAGTAACGGCGGGGCTGATGGGGATCAGGCCGCAGCGCATCTTTGCGATGGCCACAGGGCTTGCCATGGTCGTTGTGACGATCGCCGCGCTTTATCTCGGAACCCGCGCCAATTTCGACCCAACCTCCGGGCCGGCGCGGCTGATTTATGCCTTCGAGGCCGTGATCATCGGCGGGCTCGGTTCGCTCTGGGGCACGCTCGCCGGCGGCATCATCGTGGGTGTGGCGCAGACGCTGGGTGCTGCGATCGATCCCGAATGGCAGATCCTCGCCGGGCATCTCGCCTTCCTTCTTGTCCTGCTCTTTAAACCGCGTGGCCTGTTTCCGCGCGCCGTCGATTGAGGTGACGCCGATGAGTATCGCCATCCCCTCCTGGCAGATTGAGACGCGCACCAAGGCGTCCGTCTTCTTCGCGCTCGCGGCATTGCTTGCCGTCATTCTGGCTGGAGCTGCCCCGTTCCTGGTCTCGCGCAGCGTCATTCAGGACCTGTTTTTTATCCTGACCATGCTGGTGTTGGCGCAGACCTGGAACCTGCTCGCCGGATACGCCGGGCTGATCTCGGTCGGCCAGCAACTGTTCGTCGGTGTCGGCGCCTATGCGATGTTCGCCTTCGTCATCCTTCTCGGTTTAGACCCGATAGCCGCCATTTTGATTGCCGGTATTTTTTCGGCCGTGGTCGCTATTCCGACCGCCTTCTTCACCTTCCGTCTCTACGGCCCTTATTTCGCGATCGGCACCTGGGTCATCGCCGAGGTCGGGCGGCTGCTGTTTGCGCAGTGGAAGATGCTCGGCGGCGGTACGGGAACGTCGCTGCCGCGTGATGCGACGCGCGATATGTGGGGCATTTCGCTGCTGCATGATTGGCTCGGCCTGAAGGCGGCCGCCGCCGGTGATGCTCTGACCTATTGGCTGGCGCTGATCCTGGCGCTTGGCACGATTGCTTTCATCTACGGCCTATTGCGCAGCCGCCAAGGGCTCGGCCTTGCTGCCGTACGCGACAATGAGCAGGCGGCGCGCGCCGTCGGCGTCGATGCCCTGAGGATGAAGGCAATCGTCTATATCACCGCTGCCTTTCTCACCGGCTTGGTCGGCGCGCTCATCTATGTGCAGAAGGCGCGGATTTCGCCGGATGCCGCCTTCTCGGTCGTCGACTGGACGGCCTATGTGATCTTCATCGTCGTCATCGGCGGTATAGGAACGATCGAAGGGCCGATCGTCGGCGTCATCGTCTTTTTTCTGCTGCAGAACCTGCTTGCCGATTACGGCTCCTGGTATCTGCTGATCCTCGGCCTTATCGGCATCGCCATCATGCTTTTCGCGCCACGCGGGCTCTGGGGATTGTTCTCCGACCGCACGGGCATTCATCTTTTCCCGGTCCGCCGCATCCTGAAGGGCGGCCCGCCCATTCAAACGCATCAGGGAGGACAGCATGGCTGACATTACCACCGACGTACTCGTCATCGGCACCGGCCCGGCCGGCTCGGCCACAGCAGCACTTCTTTCGTCCTACGGGGTCGAGAATCTGGTGATCAACCGCTATCGCTGGCTGGCCAGCACGCCGCGCGCTCACATCACCAACCAACGCACCATGGAAGTGCTGCGCGATCTTGGCCGCGACGTGGAGGACGAGGCCTACATGTTCGCGGCGGAGCAGGACCTGATGGGCGAGAATGTCTTCTGCACCTCGCTCACCGGCGAGGAGATCGGCCGCATGAAGAGCTGGGGCAAGCACCCGCTGTCACGCGCCGAACATCAGCTCTCTTCGCCGACCCAGATGAACGACCTGCCGCAGACCTTCATGGAGCCGCTGTTGTTCAAGACCGCCTGCTCGCGCGGCACGCAATCGCGCATGTCGACCGAATATGTGAGCCATGTACAGGACGGCGATGGCGTCACCACGACCTGTCTCGATCGGTTGACGGGCAAGGAGTTTACCGTCCGCTCGAAATATCTCGTCGGCGCCGACGGCGGCAATTCCAAGGTAGCGGAACATGCAGGCCTCACCTTCGAGGGCAAGATGGGCGTCGCCGGCTCGATGAACATCCTATTCAAGGCGGATCTGTCGCGCCTGGTCGCCCATCGCCCCTCGGTGCTCTATTGGGTGCTGCAGCCCGGCGCCGATGTCGGTGGCATCGGCATGGGACTGGTGCGCATGGTCAGGCCATGGAACGAATGGCTGATCGTCTGGGGCTACGACATCAACCAGCCGGCGCCGCAGGTGGATGAAGCGCATGCCAAGAAGGTCGTGCGCGATCTGGTCGGCGATCCCGAGCTGGAAATGACCATCAAGTCGGTCTCCACCTGGACCGTCAACAATATGTACGCGACGACGATGTCAAACGGTCGCGTCTTCTGCATGGGGGATGCCACACACCGTCATCCCCCGTCGAACGGGCTCGGCTCCAATACCTCGATCCAAGATGCCTTCAATCTCGCCTGGAAGCTGGCCTACGTTCTGAAAGGAACAGCCGGACCGAAGCTGCTCGACAGCTATCAGGCGGAGCGCGCACCGGTCGCCAAGCAGATCGTCACGCGCGCCAACAAGTCGATCGAGGAATTTGGCCCAATCTTCAAGGCGCTCGGTCTGCTCGATTCGATCGATCCGGTGAAGATGCAGCAGAACATGGATGCCCGCTGTGACAACACGGCTGCCGCTGAGGAGCAGCGTGCCGCGATTCGCAAGGCGATTGCCGACAAGGTCTACGAATTCGATTGCCACGGCGTCGAGATGAACCAGCGCTACCGCTCCGGGGCAACCATCACCGATGGGCAGGCAGAGCCGGCCTTTACCAAGGACCCGGAGCTGTACTGCCAGCAGACGAGCTGGCCGGGTGCGCGGCTGCCGCACGCCTGGGTGTTTTCCAACACTGGCGAGAAGATTTCGACGCTCGATCTGACGGGCCATGGCAAGTTCACTGTGCTCACTGGCATCGGCGGTAATGGCTGGATCGACGCCGCAAAGATCGTGGGCAGGGAGCTCGGTATAGAAGTATCGGCTCATACCATCGGCCCACGCCAACATTGGCAGGATTTCACCGGCGATTGGGCGGGCGCCCGCGAGGTGCGTGATAGCGGCGTTCTTCTCGTCCGCCCCGACCATCACGTCGCCTGGCGTAGCGATGGGATCGCTGACGATCCGGTCGCGGAGCTGCGCCGCGTCTTCAAATCGATTTTGGACAAGTGAGGGTGAAGGAGATGGATGCGCACGAAAAGGGTTTCTTCACCGAGGAGAATTCGGTCGAGGTCGTCACCGGCCGCAACCGGAACGCCGAGAGCGAACGGCTGAAACAGGTCATGGAAGTCATCATCCGCAAGATGCATGACGCGGTGAAGGAGATCGAACCGACACAGGACGAATGGCTGCAGGCCATCCTGTTCCTCACCCGCACTGGCCAGATCTGCAACGAGTGGCGGCAGGAGTTCATCCTGCTTTCCGACGTGCTCGGCGTTTCGATGCTGGTCGACGCGATCAACAACCGCAAGCCGTCGGGCGCTTCGGAAAGTACAGTGCTTGGGCCATTCCATGTCGACGGTGCGCCGGAGCTGGAGATGGGCGCCAATATCTGCCTCGACCAGAAAGGCGAGGACATGTTCATCGCCGGGCGTATTCTCGATACGGACGGTAGGCCGATCGAAAACGCGGTTATCGATGTCTGGCAGGCCAATGACGAAGGTTTCTACGATGTCCAGCAGCAGGGCGTGCAACCGGATTTCAATCTGCGCGGCGTCTTTCGCACCGGCGCCGACGGCCGTTACTGGTTCCGGGCGGTGAAGCCGAAATATTATCCGATTCCCGACGATGGTCCGGTCGGCCAGCTCCTCGGCCAGCTCGGCCGCCATCCCTACCGTCCGGCGCATCTGCACTACATCATCAAGGCCAAGGGCTTCGAACCCCTGGTGACCCACATCTTCGACCCGGACGATCCTTACATCAATTCCGATGCGGTCTTCGGCGTGAAGGAAAGCCTGCTTGCTCATTTCAAGCGGACAAACGATCCTTCACGCGCAAAAGAATACGGCTTCCAAGGCGCTTTCTGGGATGTCGAGCACGATTTCGTGCTGGCAGCCAAATAGCGGATAGTTGGCCGATCAGATTTTCGAGGATGCTGCGGCTCCGACCTGTCCTTGTCTGGTGATCCGCTCTTTGCGCGATATCTGCTGTTCGACGACGAAGACGAGCAGGCCGCCAATAGCCAGACATCCGGAAAGAAAGAACATCGGTGCAATCGTGCTTCCCGTTACGTCTTTGATCCAAGGCACGACATTCTGGGCAACGAAACCGCCGAGATTTCCAACGGAATTGATGGCAGCGAGACCGGCTGCGGCGCCGGCGCCTCTTAGAAATCGCGAGGGCAGGCTCCAGAAGACCGGCTGACCGGAAAAGATACCGGCGGCAGCGATGGACAGAAACGTGAACTGCAGCGTGTGGTTGGGGATCAGTGCGGAAAGCAGCAGCGATATCGCACCGACAAAAGCCGGGATGACGATATAGGGCGTCTTCGACTTCGCCTTTTTCGCCATGGCGGGAACGACGTAGAGGGCGATCGCGACCAGGATCCAGGGAATGATGTTCAAGAAACCGTTCTCGGTATTGCCGACGCCGAAGCTTTTTACGATCGTCGGCAGCCAGTAGCTGAGGCCATAGGCCGAGAGCGGAAAAGCGACATAGCAGAGTGCCATCAGCAGCACGCGCGGGTCGACGAGCGCCTTGAAACCACTATCTGAATTCTTGTCCATGCCGGCGTTTTCGGATGCGAGCTTATCCTGCAGCCAGCGCTTCTCTTCGTCCGTGAGGAAGTGTGCCTGGGCCGGACGGTCCGAAAGATAGAACAGCGTCACCACGCCCAATATGATGGCCGGAATGCCCGTTGCGATGAACACCCATTGCCAGCCGTCGAGATTGTAGAGCCCGTGGAGATCGAGCAGCATGCCGCCGAGCGGCGCGCCGACAGCATTGGCAAATGCGCTGAAGATCATGAACAGTCCGACCATCGTTCCACGATAGGCCGACGGGAACCAAAGCGTCAGCAGGTAGAGAACACCGGGGAAGAAGCCTGCCTCGCAAGCGCCGAGAAGGAAGCGCAGGATGTAGAACATCGTCGCATTCTGTGTATAGGCGAGGAGTGTCGTCACGATGCCCCAGGACACCAGAATTCTGGCAAACCATTTGCTGGCGCCAAATCTCTCAAGCATCAGATTGCTCGGCACTTCGAAGATGAAATAGCCGATGAAAAAGAGAGACGCGCCCAGGCCATAGGCATATTCGCTCATCCCAAGTGCATCGACCATCTGCAGCTTGGCAAAGCTGACATTCTGGCGATCGATATAGGCGACCAGATATAGAAGACCCAAGAAGGGCATCAGGCGCCAGGTGATTTTCGAGATGAGTTGTTTTTCGTCGACCATGGTCGCTTCTCCTAAAATTGCATTTGATTTTCTGAACACCCGAGGATGAGCAAGCTGATTATTTCGCTCTCTAGATGTAGCGGCAGGTGAGTGTGGCAATATATGTTCAGCAAGTTCGTCGCTGTTCGCAACATCTTCCGCCGTGGCAGGAGACGGGCCATCTTGGTGCAGGCCTGAGTCGTCGATCAACATCAGCCGGTCGGGATCGACATCCAGCTACCGGTTGAACCACGACTGGCAGCGATGATTTTTTAAAAATTTTTTCATGTCGCGATCCGTTTCCGCCCTCTGCGTCGTCCTTGGTGTGTTCGAAACACAAGGAGATATGGCATGTCCAACGAGTCCGTTATTTTGATCAATCTGCTGAAGGTCAACCCCGGCAAGCAGGATGCGCTGATCGCGCTCTTGAAGCAGAACACCGAGACCGTAATCCGCATGCTCCACGGCTGGAAGACGACCCGGCTGATTGCGGCAAAGGACGGCGCCAGCGTCGTCATCTATTCCGAGTGGGAGACCCCGGAAGCCGTCGAGGCGATGCGCGGTGATCCACGCATGAAAGCGTATTTCCCACAGATCATTGAGCTGGCGAGCTTGGACTCGATGGTGGGCTCGGCAGTGTTCAGCGAAACCCGGTGAGCGTGAATACAAGTAAGTTTGCATCACACAAGCAACAAAGGAGAAATGCAATGGCTCGGATGGTCGTTATTTACCCAACACCGAAGAACGTCGAGGCATTTGACCGACACTACTTCGAAATCCACGTGCCTCTCGCCAAGAAGATTCCGGGGCTTAGGAAATACGAGGTCAACGATGGCCCCATCGCAACGCCGGTTGGAGCCTCCCCTGTCCACCGGATCGGAACGTTGTATTTCGACGACCTTGCGGCGATCGAGAAGGCGTTTGCAAGTCCGGAGGGACGGGCGGCTGGGGCGGATCGTCGACTTTTTGCGCCTGATGACTCGGGCGTTCAAATGTTTCTTTTCGACAACAGGGAAGTTTGAACCCATTCCCCTTGTTCGTCTCGGTGGGCGAGGGGGAAATGGCGGCCGCAGCTTATTGAGGTCGTAAAAATCGTAAATCAGACAAAGAGAGTTCAGCGATGTCATTAACCAAAGCAGTTTTTGTCCTGGTCCACGGCGGTTGGCACAGTCATTCGGCGTGGGACAAAGTTACGCCAATACTTAAGGCCAACGGCTTCGCGGCTTTGACACTCGACCTTCCTGGCGCGGGAGTAAATGCGATAGCGCCAACGTCAGTCGGTCTTCGCCCGTTCGACCCCGCCGCGTTCGCCGCAGAGCGGTCGTCCATGGCCGGTGTTACGCAGGAGGAGCGGACACAAGCGGCGGTCGCCTTGGTAAAGGAAGCTCACTCACTCAGCGGCGGCAAGGTCATCCTGGTCGGGCATTCGGCCGGCGGGATGACGATTTCGGCGGTCGCCGAGCGGGTTCCGAACCTGCTTCTCGCAGCCGTATATCTTTCGGGGTTCATGGTGCCGAATGGCATGTCGCTACTTGCGATGCTCCAGCACGAAACCATGTCTTCGGCTCTGGCGCCTGGGTTGTTCGTGGGCGATCCCGTCGCCATCGGCGCAACAAGGATCAATGTCGGATCAACCGATGAAGCCTACAAATCGCTACTCAAAGCTGCGTTTTATGCCGACGTGTCGCAGTCCGAATTTGTGCACGCGGCCTCGCAGCTACATTACGACGAACCGAATGCCGGCGCCCTGGCCCCATCGGAAATTACCCCCGGAAGATTCGGCAGGGTGCCACGCCATTATATCCGCTGCACTGAGGATCGCGCGATTCCGTTGAAGGGCCAGGATCATATGATTGCCACGGTTGACAGTGCCATCGGCGGCAAGACAATTGTCCACACATTGGAAAGCAGCCACTCGCCATTCCTGTCACAACCGACCACCTTGTCGAAGATTTTCATCGACATTTGTGACCAATGTTTAGCGGAACAGAACGCAGAAGCGCAGTAGGTCTCTATACATGAACAGCGACGAATTCGAAGATCGGCTGAAAGCCCTGCGGCCACGCCTTCACCGCTATTGCGCGCGTATGACCGGATCGGCCGTCAATGGCGAGGATGTATTGCAGGATACCCTCGTTAAGGCCCTTCACGCGCGAGCCCAAGGCGCCGGGGTGGATAATCTTGAGGGTTGGCTGTTTCGCATCGCCCACAATGCGAGCCTCGATTTCCTGCGCGACAGGTCTCGGAAGACGGTCGTTCCGCTCACAGAAGACGTGGAGGCGGCGCCCATACCCGAGGCGGACATCGTCGCGATCAGCTTTCAGACGTTTCTGCGGCTGCCTGAGCTTCAGCGCTGCGCGGTGATCCTCAAGGATGTTCTGGGTCATTCAGTCGACGAGATCGCAGTCATCGCGGAGTGCTCTTCGGCAGCCGCCAAGTCGGCGCTTCAGCGGGCGCGGGCTGCGCTGCGGCAGCTCGCGCAAGAGCCCGAAGATACCCGGTTGCCGCTGATGTCTGACGCGGATCGGCGGAAGATTACCGCTTATGTCGATCTGTTTCGGAACGGCGATTTCGACACAATCCGCGCCATGCTTGCCGATGACGTGAAGCTCGATCTGGTGAACCGGCTCCAATGGGAAGGGCGCGACAAGATTGGCCTTTATTTCACGCGCTATGGGGAAGAGACAAAATGGCGCTTCGCCCTCGGCGCGGTTGAAGGACAGCCGGCCATGCTGGTCTTCGACAGCACCGGCCCGATGGAAAGACCTGCGCATTTTGTCCTGGTCGACTGGTCGGAAAGCCGGATTGTCGAGATCCGAGATTTCTTGTTCGCTCCCTATGTGCTCGAAGCCCTAGATTGGGTGAGGTTAGGCTGAAAGGTTATTGTCGAGTTCCAGCCCAACCCACGAGGCGCCATCAGCGATTCATCTGCCAGAGCGGAATGCCGGTGTTGGCCTTTGGTGGACCGGCGGCCTTCGTTCTCGATGTTCATTCGACCGACAACGACAGCCAAGTTCGATCCGTGCTTCAGCTCAGTTCGAACGAGACGCCACCCAGTTGTGCCATTCTTCTTCGCTGCCATTGAAAGCGTTGAGGTCGATCCGACCCTCGACGCCATGCGTGAGGCCGGAGCCGGAATATTGCCAGAAGAGCCATTTCCGTCCCGGATAGACTTTGGAAGGGTGTGCGGCCACCGAGCGCAGCCAGAAGGGATAATCGAGGAACTCGCCCCTCAAGTTGTCGCGATAGAAATCCGGAGCGGTATAGATGATTGGACGTTGGCCGTAATATCTTTCCAGCGTGTCCATAAAAACCTGCATTTTTTCCAGGACGTGCTCGCGTGAAGGCCGTCTCCTGCAGCTCGATTCGCCGTTCCATTCGACGTCTATCACCGGCGGAAGAGCGTTTGCCTCCCTCGGAACGTTGCGGATAAACCAGTCGGCCTGTTCTCCGGCCGTGCGGCACCAGTAGAAGAAGTGATAGGCGCCCCGTCTGAGCCCAGCTTCTTTGGCCCTGCGCCAATTCTTCTTGAACATCGGATCGAGGTGATCGCCGCCGTCGGTCGCTTTCAAATAGACGAAATTCGCGCCCTGCGCCTGCAGCTTCTCCCAATCGATTTCGCCCTGCCAGCGCGAGACGTCAACGCCATGCACGGCGAGCTGTCTTGGCGAGGAACTGCCGAAATTGATGGGTTTGGCGTCCCGGAAGCGGCGACTGTAGATCTGCATCCGTGTTTGCGGAGTTGCGCTGACAACAGGGTTCGCTGGCATGAGCAGTGCGACTGGTTTTTCCAAAGGAATCGGTACGTCGCCAGTCTTGGCCGTTGGCAAAAACGCTTGCGGCTCCGGGGTGGGCTCTGTCCAGGCTTGTTGTTGCTGGGCTGCTTGCACAGCCGCGGCGCCCACGTCAGCGGAAGGAACAGGGCCGCTCGATCGGGTGATGGAACTGGTTGTCTCCTGCGACGGAATCCCGACCGGAACGTCTTCCGGACCGGAACTGGCGGCGCAAGCCGACAAGATCAGGGAGGTAAGAAAGATTGCTGACACAGCCGCTAGACGCATAAGAACCCGCACGCAAAACAACAGTCGACGGCAGAATCCATGTCGCCGGAAACTACCGACATGGATTGCTAATGGAGAATTACCAAAAAAGGTTGAATCCAATCTTTACGGCTCGCTGAGTTCGGAACTGGGGCGGATAACGGGTTAAGAGGCTCCTATGATAGTACTCTGGAAGGCGAACGCCGAGTCAGGCCCGGCGGGCACCGTTTCGTCGGCGGGAGATAAGCCTCAACCAAGGAGCGGAATGGAAGACGCTCATGAGCAGGTACATGGGGACCATTCCGCTGAGCGGTGAAGGCTCTTGTGCGGCAGAGCAGATCATATCGGCACTGCCGGTGGCGGCCGTCAGCAGCGCCATGATCCCAAATGTCGGTGCCGCGGCAAGGGATAGCCAGTGGGAGATGCCGATAGTAGCGACGTCACCTGAGCCACCGGCAGATCTGCCTCCAGCGGCCGTACTGTCCTCTGGACGGTTGGATTGGAAAGACATCGAAACATCAACCCCGATCGTACTTATCGTGGTGGCGCCACCAGATACCATTCTCGTTGCGCCCTTTGGGGGCACGGTCGAGCCATTGATACATGCCCCAGAGGCCATCCAGCCCGCGCGAATAGCTGGAATAGGTGTGATAAACGACACCTTCATCGAGCACGAACGCACTGAGGCCCGGCCTGTCGCGCGTAAATGTGGCGACGTCGGTTCCGGTTAGCGCTGCAAATTGTGCGACTGGCCCCTCGTTGTCGCGCGATTGCCCTTCTTGAACGGTCTTGCCTGCGAGAGGCTGTGGCAAAGGCGGCTCGCGACGGAAGTTGTATTCTATGCCACCCTCGCGCTGTTGCTGCTCGGTGAACAAGACGCTGAAGTCGCTGTTAAAATCACTGCCGAACGAGGACGCCCAGGGAAAGGTCCATCCCATCCGCTGTTTGAATGCCTGCAGCGTGGCGAGTGGTGCACGCGATATCGCCGAGAATGCGACATCGTGGTTCTCGAGGTGGACGACGAAGCCGTTGAACCCATCCGCGATCGAAGAGCAGGAGGGGCACCCGGCCGTATAGTCGGGGCCGAACATGAAGTGGTAGACGAGGAGCTGTGACCGCCCCTTGAAGAGATCCGCCAGCGAGGTATTTCCCTCGTCGGTCTCGAACCGATAGTCCTTGTCGATCCGGACCCACGGCAACTCTTGACGCCGCAGTGCCAACTCGTCGCTGCGGCGCGTCAACTCCTTCTCATCCTTGAGCAGATCGAGCCTTGCGGCCAACCACTCTTCCCGTGTCGCGGTCAAATGTGCCGTCATTTTCCTTCTCCTTTGACTGTCTGCCGTCGTATCGCTCAAGATGCGACGTGTTGTTTGGTGGTCGTGATAGATTACGCCCGCCTGTCGAAATGATGGGAGTTACAAGTTTGACGGGATTTCGATGGACTCGATGATCACCGCTGCGGCGCATGCGCTGGCGGTAGGCGACCCTCTCGGCGCCTTGAAGCGGGTAGCTCTGCGTGACGACGCGCCTGCACTCGCGCTCAGGGGTATCGCAATGGCACAGCTCGGCGATCTCGTCCGGGCAAAGGCGCTCCTGAAAAATGCTGCGCGCGCGTTTGGTCCGAAAGAGGCCATGGCCCGGGCGCGGTGTGTCGTCGCGGAAGCCGAGATCGCACTCGTCTCGCGCGATCTCACTTGGCCTGCCAAGGCGCTCGCCACGGCGCGGGTGACCCTCGAAGCGCATGACGATCATGTGAATGCCGCGCATGCGCGCCATCTTGAGGTCCGGCGCCTGCTTCTGATCGGCCATCTCGATGAGGCCGAACGCATGCTTGGCGAACTCGATCCCGCTCTGCTCCCTCCTGCTTCGAGGGCCGCCCACGAGCTGGTGGTTGCCGGAATCGCTGTTCGGCGCCTGCAGACGAAGGCCGCGCGCGCGGCGCTCACTCGGGCCGAGCACGCTGCGCGTGCTGCGGATATTCCCGCGTTGACGGCGGAGGTCGAAAGCGCTTCTCTTGTCCTCAACACAGCCGCGGCGCGTTTGATTTTGCGTGGCGAGGAACGCCCGCTCCTGCTTGAGGAGGTGGAAACGCTCCTGGAGTCGGGGACGCTCGTGGTGGACGCATGCCGGAATGTTGTTCGGAACGCAGGAACGGTCGTTTCTCTCGCGACGCGTCCGGTGCTGTTTACGCTTGCACGCGCACTGGGTGAAGCCTGGCCCGGAGACGTGCCGAGGAGTGCGCTCCTCGCGCGCGCCTTTCGAGCGAAACACGCCGATGAATCGCATCGCGCACGGCTGCGGGTCGAGATGGGCCGGCTTCGGGCGGAACTTCGGACGCTTGCGGACGTGAAGGCGACGAAGCGAGGCTTTGCGCTGGTGCCGCGCCGCGCCCGCGAGGTCGCCGTTTTGGCTCCGCCTGTCGAAGAGCAGCATGCGGCGGTGCTCGCCTTCCTTGCCGACGGCGAGTCTTGGTCGAGTTCTGCTCTGGCGATTGCGCTTGGAGCCAGCCCGCGCACGGTACAGCGGGCGCTCGAACAGCTTGCGGAAGCAGGCAAGGTACAGTCGGTAGGTCTTGGAAGGGCACGCCGCTGGATGACCCCGCCTGTGCTTGGATTCCCGACAATCTTGTTACTCCCCGGTCCGCTGCCAAATGAATAGGATGAAGCGATGAAACGATCTCAAGCCGAAATTCTTCGTGAATATGGACCTTTTCCGGGTGCCGACCGCGTGAATGGCGTCACCTTCGATGGTCAGCACGTGTGGTTTGCCTCCGGAGACAGGCTGAATGCCTTCGATCCGACGAAGGGTGAGATGGTCCGCTCTATCGAGGTCGTGTCCCATGCGGGAACGGCCTTCGACGGTCAGCACCTCTTCCAGATCGCCGAGGATCGCATCCACAAAATTGATCCGAAGACCGGCCGCGTGCTCGCCACGATCCCAGCCCCTGGTAATGGCGGAGACTCCGGGCTTGCATGGGCCGAGGGGACCCTATGGGTCGGGCAGCATCGCGGCCGGAAGATCCATCAAATCGATCCGCAAACAGGGGCGATTCTTCGCACAATCGAGTCCAATCGCGTCGTTACCGGGGTTACCTGGGTCGACGGCGAGCTCTGGCACGGCACCTGGGAAGGTGACGAGAGCGACGTAAGGCGGATCGATCCCGAAACGGGAAAGGTGCTGGAGAGGCTCGACATGCCGCCTGGCGTGGGCGTGTCGGGATTGGAGTCCGATGGCGGCGATCAGTTTTTCTGCGGCGGTGGAGGCAGCGGGAAGGTGAGAGCCGTTCGGCGGCCAAAGCGCCCCTCCAAGTCCAAAGCTTAAATCCACAGGTGGTCGGATTTCAATCGCGTTTGCGCACCGCATCTTCGATCATGAGGTCGAGGCTGATTGCGCAGATGCCGATCAGATGTTCCGTGTTCAATGCATCGAGATAAACGGCTGATTGAAGAGATAAGCCATCTCGACAACTTCGCGCATCAACTCGTCTTTTCGTCGAACGCGGTATTCACAGATTTTTTTAGGAATGCACGCCGATCGTCATGCCTTCCGTTGCCGTGACCACGCCGTCCATGATGGCGGAAAATCCGTTAGCTATCTATTGTTTAGCTATTTCTTGTGAAGCGCCAAACATGGCGCACATAGAGATGGTCTCTGCGACACCGCGGATTCCGGTGATGCAATGCAACGATTTACGCTTGTCCATATTACAACGCTGAAATAAAAGGTTATCGGCGTCTTAACGAGCGCCTGTCCCAAGACTCAAAAAGACTTCGCAAGAATCTATACAGAGAAGGAGACGATAATGTCCATTTCACTCAACAATTTCAACAATGTTCAACCGCCAGCCCTGCAGGCGGACGATGTGGCGGCGCGTGTGAAAGCAGCCCGTGAAAACGTGGGCTACAGCATAGAGGACCTGGCAGTGACATGCGGTCTCGCCAATGAGGAGATCATAGATATCGAGGATGGCACGGATAGCGATCCGGCCAAGCTGAGGCGGATCGCGTCCGCTCTCCAGCTCCCGCCGTCAGCATTCCTGGCGGCCTAGTCTTCACTAAGAATCTGGTCGGCCTTGCTCAAAGCGAGCCGACCAGCGGGGCATTTGTTCTTCTGCATTGGCGAGCACCTTGGCGGTGATGCATTTCTGCGCACTGCTCTTCCGGACCCGGCCGGGCATTCGATACCGTCGCAAGTGATAAGACGGCTTCTGCCTCCACCGCATGGTCGGCATTTTCAAGCAGCGCGGTGCCTTGCCTTTTTCCACATAGATGATGCTTTCGAGATCGCCGTGACAATGGGCGTCGGTCTTGGTGTTGGTGTGGTTCCACTGTCCGGCCAATAGGGTGGCATCAAGACGCCGCTCCGATGTTCGGGCTATATTGACATCGTGCACACCGCAGCTATCATTCCATTATAAAATTTAATGTTCCGTAATAATGGAATAAACAAGGGGATGATGTCGTGCGAATCAAATTTGCCTTTCTTCTGGGAGCAGCTCTTCTCGTCATGCCTTCGGCGCTTTTTGCGCAGGAAAAGGGCGGTGTCATCAATGTCGCGACAATCGGTGAGCCGCCGACACTGGATCCGATGGCGTCGACGGCGGATTTGGTCGGCATCGTTTCGCAGCATATTTTCGAGACGCTCTTTACCTTCGACAAGAATTGGAAGGTAACGCCGCTTCTGGCCGACAGCATGCCCGAAATCAGCGCCGACGGCAAAACCTATACGATCAAGCTTCGCACCGGTATCAAATTTCATGACAACAGCGAGATGACGTCGGCGGATGTCGTTGCCTCGCTCAATCGCTGGACCAAGGTTGCCTCACGCGGCAAGCAGACTGCTGGTATCATCGACAGTATCACGGCGGTCGATCCTTCGACGGTCAAGATCGTGCTGAAGCAACCCTATGCGCCGCTGCTCTCGTTGCTCGCCTTCAACAATTCGGCGGCGATCATCATCCCGGCCAAGCATCAGGAAGATCCGATGACCGTCTTCATCGGCACCGGTCCCTATATGCTGAAGGAGCGCAAGGCCGATCAATATATCCAGTTGGTGCGCTTTGACGGTTATAAGTCCCGCGACGGCGAGGCCGACGGGTATGGCGGCGCCCGGCACCAATATCTCGATGAAATCCGCTTCGTCCCCGTTCCCGATGCCAATACCCGTGTCGAGGCGGCTGTTGCTGGTCAGTATGATTATGTCGACTCGCTGCCGGTCGAATCCTTCGACCGTGTGAAGGGCTCGACGGCGTCCGAGCCGGTCATGCTGAAACCCTTCGGCTACCCGGTGTTCGTCTTCAACACGGCGAACGGCATCACCAAGAATATCGATATCCGCAAGGCGGCACGCACGGCGCTCAGCATGGAGGACATGCTTGCCGCAGCCTTCGGCAGCACCGATTTTTATGCACTCGATGCCGCACTTTATCCGAAGCCCTATGCCTGGAACACGGATGCCGGCACGGACGGCGCCTATAATGTCGCCGATCCTGATGCGGCCGGTGCGCTGCTGAAAAAGGCGGGCTATAACGGCGAGCCGCTGCGCATCCTTACCAGCCGTCAGTATGAATTCCACTATAAGATGGCGCAGGTCGCCGCCGAATATCTGAAGCAAGCCGGCTTCAATGTCGACTTGCAGGTGGTCGATTGGGCAACGCTCACCCAGCGCCGTGCCGACCCGAAACTGTGGGACATCTATATCACCCACAGCCCTTTCCTGCCTGAACCGGCCTTGATGGGCCAGCTGTCGACCAGCGCGCCCGGCTGGTGGGACACGCCGACCCGCAAGGCTGCGGTCGATGCTTTCAATTCTGCCGTTGATGCCGACAAGCGCCAGGCACTGTGGGCTGACGTTCAAAAGGCGATCTACGACGAAGTGCCATTGATCAAGATCGGCGACTTCAATGCGCTGGCGGCTAAATCGCAGAAACTGGAAGGGGTCGAGGCGGCGCCGTGGCCGTATTTCTGGAACGCGTCGATCAAGAAGTAGCAGCCGAATAGCTCGTCATTCCGGCCGCAATCGAGGCGGCCGGAGGATCGGACAAGACATGATACGCTACATCCTTCAGCGCCTCTTCGGCATGATCGTCGTGATGTTCCTCGTGGTCACGATCGTCTTCGTGATCGTGCGCGTCACACCCGGCGATCCGGCCGCGGTCATGCTGGGTCCGGATGCGACGGCGCAGGACATCGCCAGCCTGAGAGCGCGGCTCGGCCTAGATCAGCCGCTCGCCCTGCAATATCTCTATTATTTCGGCCAGCTTTTGCGGGGCGATCTCGGTCAATCGATCTTTCTGAATGAGCCGGTGACCGCAGCGCTTGTCGAGCGCGCCGAGCCGACCTTCTTTCTGACCGTGTTTTCGTTGATCATCGCCAGCGTCATCGCCCTACCGATCGGCATCTATTCCGCCTATCGTCGCGGCTCACTGTTTGATCAGGCGGCGACGGCGCTTGCGATGCTTGCGGCCAGTATCCCGAGCTTCTGGCTCGGTCTCATCCTCATTCAGTCTTTCGCCGTTCGTCACGGTATCTTCCCCGTCTCCGGCTATGGCGGGCCAGGTTCGTCATTTGTGGACCGGATGTATCACCTGGCGCTACCCTCGATCGTGCTCGGTGTCGTCTCCTCGGCACTGATCCTACGCTTCACTCGCGCTTCGATGCTGGATGTGCTTGGTGACGATTATATCCGCACCGCAAGGGCAAAAGGTCTCATCGAGCGCAAGGTGATCCTGAAGCATGCGCTCAAAAATGCGCTGATCCCGATTCTGACCGTCATCGGCCTGACCGCCGCGGTGTTGATCTCCGGCGCGGTGGTAACCGAGACCATTTTCAGCCTGCCGGGCATCGGCAATCTCGTCGTCTCTGCCGTGCTCCGGCGTGACTATCCGGTGATCCAGGGCGCCCTGCTCGTCATTGCCGGGCTCTATGTGCTGATCAATTTTGCGATCGACATGCTTTATCTGCTGGTCGATCCGAGGGTGCGCTACTGATGGCGGCAATATCAGACATCACCGCTGGCGCAGAGCGCCGCAAATTTGCCAAGCGTCTCTTCAAACGCAAGACGGTCATCTTCGGCGTCGCCGTGCTGACCATTTTCGTGCTGCTTGCCGTCTTCGCGCCGCTGATTGCGCCCTATGCGCCGGGCAAACTGTCCATCGTCAACCGGCTGAAGCCGCCGAGCTTCATTCATCTCTTCGGCACCGATGAGTTCGGCCGCGATGTCTTCACCCGCACGATCTATGCCGGCCGTCTTTCGCTGCTGGTCGGCGGCGCGGTCGTCACGCTGGCGGCAGTGATCGGCGTCACGCTCGGCCTGCTTGCCGGATTCTTCAAGCAATTGGATACGCCGATCGCCCGGCTGGTCGATGCGATGATGGCATTTCCCGACATCCTGCTGGCGATCGCGCTGGTCGCAGCCCTTGGACCATCGTTGACGACGGTCATCATCGCGCTCAGCATCGTCTATGCGCCGCGGCTTGCCCGCATTGTCCGTGCCTCGACGTTGGTCATCCGCGAACTGCCCTATGTGGAGGCGGCGCGCGCACTTGGCGTCTCGACGCTGCACATCATGACGCGCCATGTGCTCAGAAACCTGCTGTCACCAATCCTGGTGCAGGGCACCTTCCTGTTCGCCAATGCCATGCTCGCCGAAGCCGGCCTTTCCTTCCTTGGCCTTGGCGTGAGCCCCGACATTCCAACTTGGGGAACGATGATTGCCGCCGGTCGGCAATACCTTGATCAGGCCAACTGGATGACGCTGTTCCCGGGCTTTGCCATCATCCTCTCCGTCCTGTCGCTGCAGATGGTCGGCGACGGATTGCGCGACATTCTCGATCCCAGACTTCGAAAGGACTTGTAGCTCATGTCTTCCGGATATGAACCAAAACGACCGTTGCTGATCGCCAACGTCAAGCCGATGGCTTTCGGGCAGGTGACGCCTGGTGGCGTTGTCGACGTGCTGGTCGGTGCGGATGGGCGTATCGCCGAGGTCGGGCCGTCGCTTGCCGTCTCCGCCGACGTTGAAAGGATAGACGGCAAGGGCGCTTGGATGTCGCCGGGCTGGATCGACCTGCACGTCCATATCTGGCATGGCGGGACCGATATTTCCCTCCGTCCGTCGGAATGTGGCGCCGAACGTGGCGTAACAACGCTGGTCGACGCCGGCTCGGCGGGCGAGGCGAATTTCCATGGGTTCCGCGAATATATCATCGAGCCGGCGCGCGAACGCATCAAGGCGTTTCTCAATCTCGGCTCGATCGGTCTCGTCGCCTGCAATCGCGTCAGCGAATTGATGGACATTCGCTCGATCGATTTCGACCGCATCCTTCAGGTCTATGCCGACAACAGCGAGCATATAGTCGGCATCAAGGTGCGCGCTAGCCATGTCATCACCGGCTCCTGGGGGATTACGCCCGTCAAGCTCGGCAAGAAGATCGCCAAGATATTGAAGATCCCGATGATGGTGCATGTCGGCGAACCGCCGGCGCTCTATGACGAGGTGCTTGAGGTCCTCGGGCCTGGCGACATCGTCACGCACTGCTTCAACGGCAAGGCCGGCAGCAGCATCTTGGAGGACGAGGATCTCTTCGATCTCGCCGAGCGCTGCGCCGGCGAGGGCATCCGTCTCGATATCGGCCATGGCGGCGCGTCCTTCTCCTTCCGTGTCGCCGAAGCCGCCATCAAGCGCGGGCTCCTGCCGTTCTCGATCTCCACCGATCTGCATAACCGGTCGATGAACTTCCCGGTTTGGGATCTGGCAACGACGATGTCGAAGCTCTTGTCGGTCGGCATGCCCTTCGAGAAGGTGATCGACGCGGTCACGCATGCGCCGGCATCGGCAATCAAGCTGCCGCTCATCAATCGGCTTGCGGTCGGGGAGCGGGCCGAATTCACGATCTTCGATCTTGTTGAGTCCGATGTCGAGGCGGTGGATTCGATGGGGGATGCCGCCGTGTTGAAGCAGCTTTTCGAACCGCGTTACGCGGTCATCGGCACTGAGGCCGTTGCCGCGAGCCGTTACATCCCGCGGGCGCGAAAACTGACGCCCCACGGCCACAGCCATTCCTAGCTGAGCTTCGAATTTTATGATTTTACGACAGGAGTTTGCGTGAACCAGTCTTCAGCCACCGCCGAGAGCGCACCGGGTTCGCCCTATGAGCGCCTCTCCGCCCTCGGCATCGTATTGCCGCCACCACCGCCGCCGATCGCCAATTTCGTGACGCATGTCGTCGAGGGCAACATGCTCTACCTATCCGGCCAAGGTCCGCGCGAGGCGGACGGCACCATGCATTTCGGCAAGGTCGGCGCTGATGTCGGCATCGAGCAGGCCTACATCCATGCGCGGCTGACCGGCATCAATCTGCTGGCCGTCATGCAGGATGCGCTTGGCGATCTGACGCGCGTCAAACGCGTGGTGAAGCTTTTGGGCATGGTCAACGCCACGCCCGATTTTGCCGATCACCCGAGCGTCATCAACGGCTGTTCCGATTTGTTCATCGAGGTTTTCGGAGCGGCCGGCCAACATGCCCGCTCCGCTGTCGGCTTCGGCTCGTTGCCGGGCAATATCACCGTCGAGATCGAAGCGATCGTGGCATTGCACGGTTGAGGGAAGGACAGACGTCAATGGCCGCGCCAGCCCATCAGCCTCTCGATCTTCTCCGCCGAGCTCCGCACCTGCGCGACGTAGTGGCCCTCGTCGGAGAAGGCTTTCTGCTCCGGCAGAACGATAGAGATGGTGGCAACGCATTGGCCGTCGCGGTCGCACACGGGAGAAGCGATGCAGGCGACAGCATAGTCGGATTCTCCCGCCTGGATCGACAGGCGCAATTCCAGCGCTTTTGCCGCCGCCGTCGACAGCGTCACGGGATCGACATCGGCGCGGCCGGTCGGAGAGGTGCGCGCGCAGTGCCGGAAAAGCGCGACGCGTTCTTCCTCGGGCAAGTGGCCGACGAGCAGGCGGCCGGACGCCGTCCAGTTGAGCGGCACTCGTGTGCCGACGCGCGAGGCCACCTGAAAGTGGCTCGGGCCATCCGCCATGGCGAGAACGAGCATGTGGTCGCCATCGCGGCCGCAGACCTGAACGGTTTCGCCGACCTGCCGGCAGAGATCGTGCATTTCATGGGTAGCAATGCTCATGAAATCGAGCGACCGCGCATAGGCAAGGCCGTAGTGGTAGAGACGAGCGCCAAGCCAGATCGTGCCATCGGCATTGCGACTGAGAAGGTTCTTTTCAACGAGGTCGTCGACGATGACGTAGACGGTCGAGAGCGGTGCGCCAATCGCCTTGGCAACGGCATAGACACCGGAGGCTGTGCCGGTTTCATAGAGATAATCGATGACCTGCAACGCCCGATCGATGCCGCTGACGCGCGAGCGCCGCGATCCCTTGACGGCTTCACCGTCATTTCCACTGGCCGTATCGTTCTCGGAGTTGCCGATGGGTGATGTCTTCGCGTCCAAAAACCGAACTCCCGTTCAAATCGGTGGTTTGTTACATAATTATGGCATAGCTGTCGATGGTTCGGTACTGCAAGCGCCGCCCCGCCAGCAAAAAAAATCTGGAGATTCCCATGCCGAATGAAGACATTCGTCCGTCCGTCGGACTTCGTCCCGTCATCAATGTCTCGGGCACCATGACGAGCCTCGGCGCTTCGATCGTGGTTCCGCAGGCGATTGCGGCGATGGGCTCCATCCTGCCGCAATTCGTCGAAATCAACGATCTGCAACGCAAGGCGAGTGCGGTCATTGCGCGGCTGACCGGCGGTGAGGCCGGTTTCGTCACGGCCTCCTGCTCGGCAGGCATCAGCCTGGCGGTCGCCGGCGCCATTACCGGTAACGACCTTGCCGCGATCGAGCGTCTTCCCGAGGTGCGCGGCGACAAGAACGAAGTCATCGTTCAGATGGGACATGTGGTGAGCTATGGCGCGCCGGTCGACCAGGCGGTGCGGCTTGCGGGTGGCAAGGTCGTTCTGATCGGCCAGGCAACCTCGACATACCGGCATCATCTTGAAGGTGCGATCACCGAAAGTACGGCGGCCGCCCTTTACGTCGTCTCGCATCATGTCGTTGGTTACGGCATGCTGAGCCTCACGGAATTCTGCGAGATCGCCCATGCCAAGGGCGTACCCGTCATTGTCGACGCGGCTTCCGAATATGATCTGCGCATCTTCCTGGAGCAGGGGGCGGACCTCGTTCTTTATTCCGGCCACAAATTCCTCGGCGGCCCGACTTCGGGCATCGTTGCCGGGCGCAAGGACATGGTGCGCAACACCTTCCTGCAAAACCTCGGCATCGGCCGCGGCATGAAGGTCGGCAAGGAAAGCATCTTCGGCGTTACGGCAGCGCTCGAAGCCTGGGAGACGCGCGACCATGCCGGCATTCGCGAACGTGAAACCGGCTATCTGCATCTCTGGCATGACCGGTTCGACAGCCGACCCGGCGTCAAGGCGGTGATTGAGGCAGACCCGACCCACAATCCGCTCGATCGGCTGCGCCTCACCATCGATCCGCGCGAGGCCCACATCACCGCCTGGGATCTGGCCGACGCCTTGGCACGGGGAAATCCGCCGGTCATCGTTCGCGACCACGAGGTCGAGCACAATTACTTCTATCTCGATCCCTGTAATCTGCATCCAGGCGAGGAGCTGATCGTGGCGGCCCGGATCGGCGAAGAGCTCGACAGGGCGCGTGCCTCCAACGAGATCATCGCCACGTCCTTGGAAGAGCGCAGCCGCCGCCGTTTCGACGGCTTGTTGCGCTGGCCCGATTGAGGCAGTGAATAAGGGGACGATGATGGTCAGCAGCAACCCGCAGACTTCACAGATCACCGAGCCGGTGCTTTCGGTGGAGGGAATGACGACTTCCTTCCTGGTGGAGGGGGCCTGGAAGCCGGTGGTGCGTGACGTATCCTTCACTGTGGCGCCGGGTGAAACCGTGGCGATCGTCGGGGAATCCGGTTCCGGCAAAAGCGTCACATCGCTATCGATCATGCGACTGCTACAGCACGACATGAGCCGGATCAGCGGTCGTATCCTGCTCGGCGGGCGGGATATTCTGGCGCTATCGGATGGTGAGATGCGCAAGGTGCGCGGCAAGGACGTCGCGATGATCTTCCAGGAGCCGATGACGAGCCTCAACCCGCTCTTCACGATCGGCGACCAGATTTCAGAGGCGCTCACCTGCCACGGTGATATCTCCAAAGCCGAGGCGAAGGCCGAGACAATCCGGCTTCTGGAGCGCGTGCGGATTCCATCGGCCGCCTCGCGCTTTGACGAATATCCGCACCGCTTCTCCGGCGGCATGCGCCAGCGCGTGATGATCGCCATGGCGTTGGCATCGCGCCCGAAGTTGTTGATCGCCGACGAACCGACCACGGCACTTGATGTCACCATTCAGGGCCAGATTCTCGATCTCATCAAGATGCTGCAGGAAGAGCAGGGAACATCCGTGCTGTTCATCACCCATGATATGGGCGTGGTCGCCGAGATCGCCGACCGCACCATCGTCATGTTTCGCGGCGAGCAGGTGGAGACGGGCGCGACCAGCGAGATCTTCTTCCACGCCAAGCACCCTTATACACGGGCGCTGCTTTCGGCCGTCCCCGTGCTCGGTTCGATGAAGGGACGCGAGCGGCCCCTGCGGTTTCCGGTCGTCAACAGCGAGACCGGCCTGGCTGAGCCGCTGACTGAGGCAGCTGATACCGTTGCAGCCGCACAGCGGCCGGTGCTTGAGGTGAAGAATCTCTGCAAACGGTTCGATATTCATTCAGGCCTGTTCGGCCGGCTGCAGGGCAGGGTGCATGCGGTCGAGAACGTCTCCTTCGATCTCCAGGCAGGCGAGACGCTCTCACTGGTCGGTGAATCCGGCTGCGGCAAGTCAACGACGGGTCGCGCCATCATGCGCCTGATCGAGCCGCAAAGCGGCTCTGTGCTTGTCGACGGCGAGGAGATGCTGGCCCTCGACCGCAAGAGACTGCGCGACATGCGCCGCAAGGTGCAGATGATCTTCCAGGACCCCTTCGCCAGCCTCAATCCGCGCATGACGGTCGGCGCTGCCGTCGCCGAGCCCTATCTCGAACACAAAATGGGAACCGCGAAAGAGGCACGCGACAAGGTCGCCGACCTCCTGGTGAAGGTCGGCCTCTCGCCGGATATGGCGACGCGTTATCCGCACGAGTTTTCCGGCGGGCAGCGCCAGCGTATCTGCATCGCCCGGGCGCTTACCCTCGATCCCAAGGTGATCATCGCCGACGAGAGTGTTTCCGCCCTCGATGTTTCGATCAAGGCGCAGGTCATCAACCTGCTGCTCGATTTGCAGCAAAGCCTGAACCTTGCCTTCCTGTTCATCTCGCATGACATGGCTGTGGTGGAGCGCGTCAGTCACCGAGTTGCGGTGATGTACCTCGGCGAAATCGTCGAGATCGGGCCGCGCCAGGCGGTGTTCGAGAACCCGCAGCACCCTTATACCAAGAAGCTGATGTCGGCGGTACCTGTACCCGATCCGGCGCGGCGGACATTGAAGCACGGCATCGTTGCCGACGAGCTGAAAAGTCCGATCCGGCCTCCGAACCACAAGATGCAGCCGCTGAAATATGTGGAGATCTCGCCGGGTCATCAGGTTGCTCTCTGACGGCCGGAGCCTTGGTGTGTCTATGTCGCCATCGTAGCGTCACAGGCCGTCTCTGGATAAGCTGTTTCCGTCGATGATGTTATGGTTGCACAACAAGCCCTATCTTGAGGATATTCCATGAATTCTTCCCCACAACCCCGTCCGACCGAGGCGGGCATTCTTCAATTCATGGAAATCTGCGATTCCTTTTATCCGCCGGATGCCGTGACAGCGTCCATGGCGCAGCAGCGGCAATGGTATGATGCGCTTTGCGCCCATTTCGACCGGCCGTTGCCTGATGGCATGCGTACGCAGGATGACGTCGTTGTGGAGAGAATTCCGGTCCGGCGTTACCAGCCGGGGACGATCCGAACCTCGGCATGCCTGCTCTATCTTCATGGCGGCGGCTTCGTTGTCGGTTCGCTTGGGAGCCATCATGCGATCTGTGCCGAGATTGCCGACCATGTTGGGGCCGAGTTGGTGTCCGTCGATTATCGCCTGGCGCCCGAACATCGCTGGCCGGCCCAGACGGACGATTGTTTTGTTGTTCTCAAGCAGCTGCTTACTGAGGGAAAGACCGTCGTGCTGATCGGCGACAGCGCCGGCGGCAATCTGGCGGCGGGGCTCGCCGTTCGGGCAAAGGGCGAGGGGCTCTCCGGCATTGCCGGGCAGGTCCTGATCTATCCGGCGCTTGGCGGCGACCTTGTTTCCGGTTCCTACAAGGAGATGGCGGATGCGCCGGGGCTGACGACTGCCGATGTCGGCTATTATCGCAGCGTGTTGCAGGCGCCGGCCGGCGATCCGGTTGCCGAGCCTCTTGCCTCATCGACTTTTGCCGGCCTTCCGCCGGCCTTCATCACGGTTGCGCATTTCGACCCGCTGCGTGACGACGGCCGCAACTATGCGGCAAGGCTTGCCGAGGCAGGTGTCGAGGTCTGGTTTCGCGAAGAGCCGCAGATGGTACATGCCTGGCTGCGCGCGCGACATATGAGCGACGGCGCACGCGCCGGTTTCCGCGCCATATGCGAGGCAGCCAGCCGTTTTACCGGATCGAACTGATCACATCAGATCGCGCGGGATACGCTTTTCCTCGAAGATTTTTTCGAAAATTTGCGTCTTGTCTTCGAAGGCGAGGACGGACGCGCGGATGATCCAATCGGTTGCCGTGCAGGAAATCGCCGCCATCGCCACCGTGCGGACGAACCATCCCGGCCGCCGCATGTCGCATGTCCAGATCGAGGTCCCATTCATCGACAGCGGATCGTCCGGCGCGATGGACCAGGCCTCTTCGCGCAGCTGGCGCGTGGAAAGACCGGTGCCCGGATGTTCGAAAAGGCCGGTGTCCTCACGGCTTTCATAATGCGTCCGGTTGGCGGTGAGATCACGCACGACCTGACGCTTCGTCGACGCGGGGGCATGCTCCATATATTTCGGCAGCGGGTCAGGGTTCTCCGGCTGCTTGATGTCGATTGCTTCGTGCGCACCAAGCTTTGGCAGAGCGAGACCGATGGAGGCGATGTCGATCGTCAGCCCTAGATTTTCCGGCGGTGGCAGGATCATCGGCCAGTATGCCGTCGAGAGCGAAAGGCCGATACGGTGACCTCTGCGGAAGCGATAACCGCAGGCATCCAGCATTAGCCTGATCGTAGTGCGCTCGCCTTTTTTCAGCGGCTTCGGCTCGGCATTGCCCTCGCGATGGGCAAGGTTGAGCACGCCGAAGGAGACCCGCGTCGCGGTGCCGTCTGGGTGCAGATCGACAAGCCGGGCGCAAAGATTGGCCGTTTCGGCATCGCAGCGCAGCGAGAGGGTGACGACGGGACGGCCGAGATAGTCATGATCGGCTGATAATGGTGCTGTCTGGAAGGTCAGCGAGCCGGCATCGTCGAGGCGCTGGTCGATCGCCATTTCGGCGTCGGGTTTCAGGGTGAAATATTCACCGGACGTCGTGCCCGTATCGAGTGGCGAGCGCAGATAGACGGGGTGTTCCGGCGCATGCGGGATCGGCATGCCCTCCATCAGCGTGCCGAACTGCTCGACATAGAAGCACTGCATCTCCGGCTTTTGCCAATTCTGCTTGGCGATCCAGAAACCCGGATCGAAATCGCGACGCGGTGCGGGTGTCACCGCGTCGAGCATATAGGCGCGCACCTGGGGCACGCTCTCCACACCGTTCCGATCGTCACGCAGCCAACGATTCCACCAGGCGATCGCCTCGCCATGGAAATCGGCGCGGGGCTTCGGCCAGGCAAAATGCGGATATTTATGGACCCACGGACCGATCAGCGCTTTCGCAGTGTCGCCGAGACCTTCGACGGCCATCAGCGGCGTGTTGCGATAGCCGTCCGCCCAGCCGGCGATGACAAGGGCCGGAATGGCGACATCGGCAAAATTCTCGCAGATCGATCCATGTCGCCAGAAATCGTCACGGCGCTGATGTTGCAGCCATTCCTCCATGAAGAATGGCTCGTTCTCCAAGCGTTGCAGCCACATATCCTTCCAGCGATCGCCGACGATGTCGGGGTCGGGAGAGCGAGACTGATAGCCGAGCATGGTGGCAGCCCAGGAGAGCTGTGCCGAAAGATGGCAGCCATTCTTATAGTGGATGTCGTCATTGTAGCGGTCGACGGTAGAGGCGATCGAAATCACCGCCTTGAGTGCCGGCGGACGCAGCGCTGCCACCTGCAAGCTGTTGAAGCCGCCCCAGGAAATGCCCATCATGCCGACGGAGCCGTTCGACCAGGGTTGTGCCGCGATCCAGGCGATCAGCTCACAGGCATTGGCAAGCTCGAGCTCGGTATATTCGCCGTCGATGACGCCATCGGATTCACCCGAACCGCGGATATCGACGCGAACGCCGGCGATGCCGGCAGCCGCAAATACCGGGTAGGTCGATTCATCGCGGGGGCTCGTTCCGTCGCGCTTGCGATAGGGCAGGAATTCGAACACCGTCGGCACCGGATTATTTTCCGCGCTATCGGGCATCCAGATACGCGCCGCAAGACGCGTGCCGTCCTTAAGGGTGATCCAATGGTTTTCGATAGTGGTGAAGCTGCGTTCGGTCATGACGGGCTCATTCCGATATTGCGGGGACAATGATTATACCGCTGGAGGGATTGAACGTAATGGTATCAATTTCCTGCGCTTTCCATTTTTCTCGTCGTCAGCACCCGCTCCAGCCAGCCGATCTCCATTTCCGGCACTGATTTCAGCAGCAGATCCGTGTAGTCGTCGAAAGGCGGTGACAGTACCTTCGATTTCGGCCCGAAGCGCACGAGTTTGCCGCGATGCATGACCGCGACACTGTCGGCGATGGCGCGGACGATGGCGATATCGTGGGTGATGAAGATATAAGAGAGCTGAGATTCCTCCTGCAGCCGCATGAGCAGTTTCAGGATACCTTCGGCAACAAGCGGATCGAGCGCCGAGGTGGGCTCATCGCAGAGAATGAGTTCCGGCTTGGCCGCAAGGGCACGCGCAATCGCGACGCGCTGTTTCTGGCCTCCGGAAAGCTCGGCGGGATATCGGTCGATGAAACCATTGCCCATCTCGATCTCATCGAGCAGCTCTTTTACGCGTGCCGTCTTTGCCGCGCCGCGCAGGCCATAATAGAAGGTGAGGGGACGGCCAATGATATCGCGCACGGTCTGGCGGGGGTTCATGGCAGTATCGGCCATTTGGTAAATCAGCTGAATGCGTCGCAGCTCGTTGCGCGAGCGGTTCCGCAAGGCTGGAGCGAGCGGTTTGTTGTCAAAGGAAATTGCGCCATCGCTCGGCGGCAACAGTCCGGTGATGACGCGGGCAAGCGTTGATTTTCCGGAGCCGGATTCGCCAACAACTGCGAGAGTCTGACCTTTCGGCACATGTAGAGAAACATCGTGCAATACCTTGAAGCCATTCGAATATTGCGCGCTGACGTTCTCGATTTTCAGAAGGGTGCCGGACTGATTGGCCGCCTCTTCCCGCGCCGTCTGGCGGACATTGACGAGGGCGCGGGTATAGTCTTCCCGCGGCGCCTTGATGATCTGCTGTACGGGGCCGTATTCCACCTTCTTCCCGTACCGCAACACCATGATGTCGTCGGAGATCTGTGCGACGACGGCAAGGTCATGGGTGATGTAGAGGGCTGCCGTGTGGGTCTCTTCGATGGCATGTTTGATCGCCGCCAGGACGTCGATCTGCGTCGTCACGTCGAGCGCAGTGGTCGGCTCGTCGAAGACGATCAGTTCGGGATTGGAGCAGAGCGCCATCGCCGTCATCGCGCGTTGAAGCTGGCCACCTGAGACCTGATGCGGAAAACGGTCGGCGAACGTCTCCGGGTTGGGCAGGCCGAGAACCCGGAAGAGATAGAGTGCGCGTTTCCTCGCCTCGTCCTTCGTCATCAACCTGTGCTTGACGGAGGCTTCGACCACCTGTTCACCCAGCTTGTGCGCCGGGTTGAAAGCAGCTGCGGCCGATTGCGCGACATAGCAGACGCGTGCGCCGCGGATCCTGCGGATCCCCGATTTTCCGAGCGGAAGAATATCGACGCCGTCGAGCAGCACCTTGCCGCCGGTGATTTCGGCGCCGCCGCGGCCATAGGCAAGCGCCGAAAGTCCGATGGTGGATTTGCCGGCGCCGGACTCGCCGATCAGGCCGAGAACCTTGCCTTTTTGCAGGTCGAAGGAGACGCCGTCGACGATCGTCACCCGCTTCGGCGGCTCGCCGGGCGGATAGCTGGTCGCTTCGATCTTGAGATCGCGAACGGAAAGAAGTTCAGGCATCGCCACGTCCTCCCTTGAGGCTGGTGGTGCGCTTCAAGAGCCAGTCGACCACCAGATTGACACAGACTGCGAGCGCCGCGATCGCGGAGCCCGGCACGAGAGCCGCGGATATCCCGAAGATGATACCATCCTTGTTGTCCTTGACCATTCCGCCCCAATCGGCCGACGGCGGCTGGATGCCGAGCCCGAGGAAGGAGAGCGTCGACAGAAACAGGATCGAAAAGGCAAAGCGCAGGCCGAACTCCGCCAGTAGTGGCGAGAGCGTGTTCGGCAGGATTTCACGGAAGATGATCCAGATCTTGCCTTCGCCGCGCAGTTTGGCCGCCTCCACGAATTCCATGACCGCGACATCCAGCGCGACGGCGCGGCCGAGGCGATAGACGCGCGTGGAATCGAGGATGGCCATGACGAGGATCAGCACGATGAGATTCTGCGGCAGCACCGCCAGCACCACGAGTGCGAAGATCAAGGTCGGGATCGACATCATCAGGTCGTTGAAACGCGAGAAGACCGTGTCGATCAATCCGCGCGAGACGGCGGCGGTGAAGCTCAGAATGATACCGAGCGAAAAGGAGATGATCGTCGCTGCCAGCGCCACGAACAGTGTGGTGCGGGCGCCGTAGATCAGCCGCGAAAGGATATCGCGGCCGAGATTGTCGAGGCCGAAGAAATATTGCGCGTCACCCGGCTGCCAGACATTGCCGACGACTTCGGTTTCGCCATAAGGCGCAATCCAGGGTGCAAAGATCGCGCAGATGAAGGCGAGCAGAATGCCTATGATGCCGACCCAGGCGGTGATGGGGATGTCTCTCAATCTCATCGCGGATGCCTCAGGCGCGGGTTGGCGACGATCGCCAGGATATCGGCGACCATGTTGAGCAGGATGTAGACGGCAGCGAAGATCAGCCCGCAGGCCTGGACGACCGGCATGTCGCGCACAGTGACGGCATCGACCATGTATTGGCCCATGCCGGGATAGACGAAGACCACTTCCACCACCACGACGCCGACGATGAGATAGGCAAGGTTCAGCGCCACGACGTTGATGATCGGCGCCAGTGCATTGGGGGCGGCATGTTTGACGATCGCACGGAAGGCGCTGAGGCCCTTCAATTCCGCCGTTTCCATATAGGCAGACGACATCACCGAAAGGATCGCAGCCCGTGTCATGCGCATCATGTGGGCGAGCACGACGAGCACCAGCGTTGCCGTCGGCAGAGCGATGGCTTTCAGCCGATCAATGAAGGCCATGCCGTCATAGACCGTCGCTGGAAATGTCGCGATCCCGAATTTCACCCCAAAAAACAGGATGAGCAGATAACCGATGAAAAATTCCGGCAGCGAGATCGCCGCCAGCGAGATCACGTTGATGATCTTGTCAGGCAAGCGGTTTCGGAAATGCACGGCCAGCATGCCGAGCCCGACGGCGAGCGGCACCGAGATTACCGCGGCGAAGGCCGCAAGGAAAAGCGAATTGCCGAGACGCTTGCCGATCTGTTCGCTGACGGAATTCTTGCTGGCCCACGATGTGCCGAAATCCCCCTGGACCGCATTCCCGAGCCATTCGATGTAGCGGGTGGTTACAGGCCGATTGAGGCCGAGCTCGGCGCGAATATTGGCGACGGCCTGCGGCGTCGCCGACTGGCCGAGATAGGTCGTCGCGAAATCGCCCGGCAAGGCCTCGAGGCCACCGAAGATCAGGATCGAGACGGCGAAAAGCAGCACGAGGCTGAGCAAGCAGCGCTCGATAATGAGGGACAGCAGCGGGAAGCGCTGCTTGAACCTCAATCCGGGCAGGACCGTGCTTCGTTCTAGATTGGACATGGCTGATGCCTCGCGCTGAAACGTCAGGAGGACCGCGGAGGTTTTCCGCGGTCCCGGTTCCGTTAGAGATGAGGGCGTTTCCGCCCTGCTTCGGGCATCAGCTGTCCAGCCAGACGCGGGTCGCGACGTAGCCGTTCGACATGTCGTTGCCGATATCGTGGACATAGCCCTTCACCTGCTTGGTGGAGGCGTTCACGAAGTCGTTGAACATCGGCAGGATGACGCCGCCCTCGTCGCGGACCATCATCGCCATGGTGCGATAAAGCTCCTTGCGCTTGGCCTCGTCGAGTTCGGAGCGGGCCTCGAGGAGAAGCTTGTCGAAGTCCGGACGTTTGAAGCGGGTGTCGTTCCAATCGGCTGTCGAGAGATAGGCGGTGGAATACATCTGATCCTGTGTCGGGCGGCCACCCCAGTACGAGGTGGAGAAAGGCTGGACATTCCAGACGTTGGTCCAGTAGCCATCACCCGGCTCGCGCTTGACCTCGATGTTGATCCCGGCCTTCTTGCAGCTCTCCTGATAGAGAACGGCGGCGTCGACGGCACCCGGGAAGGCGACTTCCGAGGTGCGCAGCAGCACGGAGCCGCTGTGACCGGACTTCTTGTAGTGGAAGGCGGCCTTGTCGGGATCATAGACACGCTGCTCGATGCCTTCAGGGAAGAGGGCATAGGTGCTGTTGATCGGGAAGTCGTTGCCGACCTTGCCGTAGCCGCCGAGGATCTTCTTGACCATGGTTTCGCGGTCCATGGCGTATTTCAGCGCCAGGCGAAGGTCGTTGTTGTCGAACGGCGCGGTGTTGCAATGCATGATGAACACGTAGTGTCCGCGGCCGGCGGTCGACAGAATTTCGACATTCGGCGCGCGCTTCAGCAGGTCAACGGTCTTCGGGTCGACACGGTTGATGTAGTGCACCTGGCCCGACGACAGCGCGGCGATACGTGCCGTAGCATCGTTCATGCCGATGATTTCGATCGAGTCGACATAACCGCGGTCAGTGCGCCAATCGTCCTTGTTCTTCTCGAAAGTCGCGCGCACACCGGGCTCGAAACTGACAAGCTTGTAGGGACCGGTGCCGATCGAGGCGAGCGGATCGTCGTTGCCGCCGTTCGGCTGGACGACGAGATGGTAGTCGGAGAGCAGCAACGGCATGTCGGCGTTGCCTTCGGTCAGCGTCAGGACGAGGTCGCCACCGTCGGCCTTGATCTCCTTGATCGATTTCATGACGCCGAGCGCGCCGGATTCCGACTTACTGTCCGTGTGGCGCTTGAGGGTGGCAACGACGTCGGCGATGGTCAGATCCTTGCCATTGTGGAACTTGACGCCCTTGCGGATTTTGAAGGTCCAGGTGGCGGCATCCTTCGACGGTTCCCAGGATTCGGCGAGCGCCGGCACGGCAGCGCCGGTCAGCGGATCGGATTCAACCAGCATGTCACCCCAGCAGCGGCCGACGCAGAACATGAATTGCGACAGGAACTTCGCCGGGTCCTTGGAATCGGTGGCGGCACCGCCTTCGAGGCCAAGCTTCAGATGGCCGCCACGCTTTGGTTCGGCTGCCATTGCGCTTTCGGTGAAAAGCTGGTCGGCAAGTGCCAATGTCATGCCAGCCGCCATGGCTCGCCCCATGAATTCGCGGCGGCTCAGTCCGCCTGAGGTCACACGGCTTGCCAGATGTTTCGTGTAGTCTTTCATTCCCCTGTTCCTTCTTCCTCATGTGTTGATAGAACTCTCGGGCAAGGCTTCGGATGCGGTTTCCTCTCCGCCGGAAGCTTGATTGCCCGCGATCATGCGGGAAAATGATGCGGTTGCCGCCGCCTCCTCACTTTCCTTTCCAGATTGGGGTTCGCTTCTCTGCGAATGCCCTTGCGCCTTCCAACTGATCCTCGCTCGAATAGAGGGCATCGACGTTCGCAAACTGCCGTTTGGTGATCTTGTTCATGGCAGTCTGAAACGTCGTTCCCTCCGCTTCGCGGACAATTTCCTTGATGGCCGCGTAGACGAGCGGCGGACCGCTTTCGAGAAGCCGGCCGAGTTCCCATGCCCGATCCATCAACCTGTCTGCGGCGACGATCTCGTTGACGAAGCCCCAGCGATGGGCCTCGGCGACATCAAGCCAGCGGCCGGTCAGCAGCATGTCCATTGCGATATGATAGGGGATGCGCTTCGGCAATTTGATCGATGCGGCGTCCGCAACGGTTCCCGAGCGGATTTCCGGAAGGGCAAAGGTCGCGTGTTCTGCGGCGATGATCAGGTCGGCAGACAGGGCGATCTCCAGGCCGCCGCCGCAACAGATGCCGTTGACGGCGCAAATCACCGGTTTGTTGAGATCGCGAAGTTCCTGCAGGCCACCGAAACCGCCGACGCCATAGTCGCCGTCGACAGCGTCGCCGGCCGCCGCCGCCTTCAAATCCCAGCCGGCCGAAAAGAACTTCTCGCCGGCACCCGAAACGATCGCGACACGCAGGTCGGGATCATCCCGGAAATCGCGGAAGATCAGGCCCATCTCGCGGCTTGTCGCAAGGTCGATGGCGTTCGCCTTCGGCCGGTCGATGATGACCTCCAAGATACCGCTGTCTCGCCGGGTGCGAATGGGGCTGTGCAACTTCCACTACCTCCTTCGCCGGATGAGGGCATCTGCGGCAACGACGCCACGATTTTCAGGCAGAACCATCAATGGATTAATGTCTAGTTCCTCAAGCCGCGCGGCGTTTTTTACGACATATTCTGCCGCTGATACGACGGCGTCAGCAACGATACCGAGGTCGCTCTTGGCACCGCCGCGATAGCCTTCGATCAATTTTCTGACCTTCAACCGCGAAATAGCTTCCAGGACGTCTTCTTTTGTCACCGGAAGAGCTAAAATGATGGAGTCTTCAAGCAATTCCACCAGGATTCCACCCGCTCCGACCGTCAATGCCAATCCGAGGGCCGGATCGCGTACGGCGCCGACGATCAACTCCGCGATGGGGCGTTCGATCATGCGTTCGACCAAGTATCCGGAGGCGACAGAGGCCATCCGCTCTGCTGCGCTTCGTACTGCTTGCACATCCCACAGGTTGAGTGCGACGGCTCCCATCTCCGACTTGTGTTCGACGCCCAGCGCCTTCAAGGCGACGGGAAAGCCAAGGCGTTGAGCCTGGTCTGCAGCGTCGTTTGGATTGGATGCCGTTGCTCCCTGTGGAATGGTAAGGCCGGCGGCGGATAGTTCCGCCTTGGCCGCTGCCTCGCTCAAGGTTTCGATATCGCCTGCGGCGGAGGGAATGTCGAGCAGCGGCAGTGGCGGTCGTGCACGCCAGGCCGTACCGATCCGGCTTGCAACCTCCGCCGCGGCAATGGTTTCGCTGATGCCACAGAAGGGCGCAATGCCATCCCCGATCAGCTGCATGGCAATCGTCTCCGGCATGTTTTCCGGCAGGGTCGCCAGGATGCCCGCATGGGCGCCGGTTCGTTTTACCGCCGCTGCGACCGCGGCAATCGTCGTCATCCAGTCCGCACCATCGCAACGATCGTCTCGCGGGAAATCGAGAACGATCAGATTGAGCGCGTAGTCGCCCTCGAACATGGCGGCGAAAGCTTCCGTTTGGCGAGAAAGATCGCCCCAAACGAAAGTATGATAGTCAAGAGGATTGGAGAGCGCGACCATTTCGCCGAGGCTGCGCCGTAAGGCGGGCAGCTGCTCTGATTTCAGGGCGCGAAAATCCACGGCCCGGCCGGTCGCCGCATCGGCCAGCAGCGAGGCTTCGCCGCCCGAACAGCTCATTGAAGAGATCGCACTGCTTGCCAGTGGGCCGGTCACGTGCAGTAGTTTCAGCGTCTCGATCAGCTCCGGCAGCGTTGCGACGCGACCGATCCCGAGACGGGCGAGAACTGCATCGGCAACGGCGTCGCTGCCGGCAAGGGATGCCGTATGCGAGACAGCGGCGCGCTGCGCCTGTTCGGATTTGCCGACCTTCAAAGCGACGACGGGTTTGCGCAGCTCCCTCGCACGCATGGCAAGTTTCTGAAGTGTCTGGACATTGCCAAACCCTTCGATATGCAAGCCGATCGCCGTGACGCGAGGATCTTCGAGAACCGCGAGGGCGAGGTCCGACAATCCCGTCTGCGCCTGGTTGCCTGCCGTCATCAGGTAGCTGATGGGCAGGCCGCGCTTTTGCATGGAGAGATTGATGGCGATGTTCGAGGACTGGGTGAGGATGGCGACACCACGTTCGACGCGCACCATTCCGTGCTGGTCAGGCCAGAGCAGAGCGCCATCCAGACCATTGATCAGGCCGTAGCAATTCGGCCCGACGATCGGCATGGGGCCTGCGGCCTCGACGAGCGACCGCTGCAGATCCTCTCCATCGGCCAGTTCGGCAACCGCTTCGCTGAAGCCAGAGGCGTAGCAGACGGCACCGCCGGCGCCTCTGTCTGAAAGCGCGCGCACGATATCGATGGTCAGCATCCGGTTGACGCCGACGAAGGCGGCATCCGGTGCGGTGGGCAGTTCGCCCACCGATCGATAACATCGGCGCCCAAGCACCGCATCGAGCGTCGGATGAACCGGCCAGATCTCGCCTACAAAACCCATGCGATCGCATTGCTCGATGACCCGGCGCGCCTCACGGCCGCCGAAGACGGCGATCGTTTGCGGTCTGATCAGGCGATCGAGCGGGCGTTGCGTCATCCGGTCATGCTCCAAACGGCCGCAGCAGATCGCGGCTGATGATGTGCCGCTGGATTTCCGAGGTCCCATCCCAGATGCGCTCGACGCGGGCATCGCGCCAGAAACGGGCCAGCGGTAGATCGTCCATCAATCCCATGCCGCCGAAGATCTGGATCGCCTCGTCGGTGACGCGAGCAAGCATTTCGGAGGCGTAGAGCTTGGCCGATGCGATCTCGCGATTGGCGCTAAGGCCCGCGTCGAGCCGCCAGGCGGCAGACAGCGTCAAAAGGTCGGCGGCATCGATTTCCGTGATCATGTCGGCAAGCTTGAACGACACGCCCTGATTGGCGCCGATCGGCCGGCCGAACTGCTTGCGTTCGGCCGCATAGGGCAGCGCCATGTCGAAAACTCGGCGGGCCCGTCCGACGCAGGTCGCGGCCACCGTCAAACGCGTACCATAAAGCCATTCATTGGCAATATCGAAGCCGCGATGCACCTCACCGAGCACCTGCGACTTGGGTAGGCGGCAGTCTGTGAAGCTGAGTATGACGTTGTGATAGCCGCGATGGGAGACCGATTCATAGCCCTTGAGGATCTCGAATCCCGGCGTGCCGCGATCGACCAGAAAAGCCGTGATTTTCTTCTTGGTGCCTTTCGGCGTTTCCTCCTCGCCGGTGGCGGCAAAGACGATGACGAAATCGGCGACATCGGCATGGGAGATGAAATGCTTGGTGCCGTTGAGAATGAAATCGCCGCCATCCTGCCGTGCTGCGCATTTCATGCCGCGCATGTCGGAGCCGGCATCGGGTTCGGTAATGGCAAGCGCGTCAATCTTCTCGCCGCGTACCGCAGGCAGGAGATATCGTTCGCGCTGTTCGCCTTCGCAGGCCATCAGAATTCCCGAAGGGCGGCCGAAGAAGACGGTCAGCGCCATCGAGCCGCGGCCGAGTTCACGCTCGACGAGGGTGAAGGTCACATGATCGAGGCCGGCGCCGCCGATCTCCTCAGGGAAGTTACAGGCGTAGAAGCCGAGATCGATGCATTTGTGGCGGATTTCCTGGGCAAGCTCCGGCGGCACGATGCCGGTGCGATCGACCTCGCTCTCATGCGGATAGATCTCGGTCTCGACGAATTCGCGGACCGTCTTGACGATCATCTCCTGTTCTTCGCCGAGCCCGAAATTCATGACCGCTTCCTCCTAGCGTTTTTGTCCGACATGACGCCCGACGCCATCCGGCATCGGCAGTTTTGCATGAGCCTCGGCAATTGGCCTTATTTTGCTCAACACCTCCTCCAGTGCGGACGCGGCTTTTCCGGCCTTGGCATCGACGTGCAGCAGCATGTGCTCGGCGGTGGCGATCGCGTCGCCCGTTGCGGTGTCGTAGATCGTGTGGAACACATGCAGCCGCTTCTCGTCGGCCGACAGAAGCTGGCAGGTCGAATGGATTGCCTGACCAAGCTTGGCTTCGCCGAGATGGCGAATATGCGTCTCGACGGTGTAATAGCTGTGTCCGCGCTCCACATAGGCGAAGTCGACGCCGATCAGGCGTAGCAGCGCATCCGAAGTATCGCCGAACACCTGCAGATAACGATGTTCGGTCATGTGGCCGTTATAGTCCACCCATGCCGGGCTGACTTTGGTTTCGATAAGCCGCAGCGGATGTGCGACATCCGCCAGCTTCTTTTCGCCGCCAGCGGACGCCCAAAGGTCCTGCTCGAATTCCTTAAGCAGCTTGCCGGCACCCCAGCCCTTGCCGCCATGGCTACCCTTCAGCGTCTGCAGGATGCCGACGAGATTTTCGTCGCGAATGCGCTCCAGTTCGCGGATCGACAATCCATCGGCCTGCTCGTCCGACTGCTGGCCGATCTTTTCGACAAGCGCGTCGTCGAGATCGACGACATCCATCAGCTTCGTCCAGTTCCATTGCAGGGCCGGGCCGAATTGCGCGAGGAAATGCCGCATGCCAGCTTCGCCGCCGGCAATGCGGTAGGTCTGGAAGAGACCCATCTGCGCCCAGCGCAGACCGAAGGAATAGCGAATGACGTCGTCCAGCGTCTCGACGGTGCAGATGTCGTCCTTGATCAGCCAGAGCGCCTCGCGCCACAGGGCTTCCAGCAGGCGGTCACCGACGAAAGCCTCGATCTCCTTGGCGATATGCACACCCTTCATGCCGATCGGCGGCAATCGTTCCATGGCGGCCGCGATCGTCGCCTTGGAGGTCTTTTCGCCGCCGACAATTTCGACGAGCGGCAGCAGATAGACAGGGTTATAGGGATGGGCGACGAAGAGGCGTTCCGGATAGCGCATGTCGCGCTGCAGATCGGTCGGCAACAGGCCGGAGGTCGAGGAGCCGATCAGCCCGTCGGGCCTTGCCGCCGCATCGATCTCGGTCAGCACCTTGCGCTTGAGATCGAGCCGCTCGGGAACACTCTCCTGGATCCAGTCGGCATTGGCGACGGCCTGCTGCAGCGTCTCGCGGAAGGTGAGCTTGCCGCGTGGCGGAAGCGGTGCGCCGGTCAGCATCACGTAGGCCTTTTCGGCGTTATCAAGCACTTCGCCGACGATGCGGATCGCTTCGGGATGCGGGTCGAAGACATCGACGTCGATGCCTGCCAGCAGAAAGCGGGCGATCCATCCGCCGCCAATGACGCCGCCGCCGATGCAGGCTGCCTTGTTGATCCTGGTCATCGAGTCCTCAGCGCTTCGTCAGTTTCAGTTTCTTGCGGACGTCATCGGGGCCGATGATGCGCGCGCCCATGCCCTCGACAACTTGCACCGCCTTTTCGACGAGCTGTGCGTTGGTCGCGAGCATGCCCTTTCCGGCATAGAGATTGTCTTCGAGCCCGACGCGGACATTGCCGCCGGCAAGGATGGCTGCCGCCGGATAGGCGAGGGCGTTGCGGCCGATGGAAAAGGCCGAGAAGGTCCAGCTCTTGGGAACGTTGTTGACCATCGCCATGAAGGTGTTGAGGTCATCGGGCGCCCCCCAGGGGATGCCCATGCAGAGCTGGATGAGGATGGGGTCCTCAATCAGACCCTCCTCGGCAAGCTGTTTGGCAAACCAGAGATGACCGGTATCGAAGGCTTCGATTTCGGGGCGAACGCCGAGGTCCGTCATCTTCTTCGCCATCGCCCGCAGCATGGAGGGCGTGTTGGTCATGACGTAGTCACCAAGACTGAAGTTCATCGTGCCGCAATCGAGCGTGCAGATTTCCGGCAGGCATTCGGCGACATGGCTGACGCGCTCCGTGGCACCGGCCATGTCGGTACCCCTGACGTTCAGAGGCAGGGGGCTTTCGACATCACCGAAGATCAGGTCGCCGCCCATCCCGGCGGTCAGATTGAGCACCACATCGACATCTGCAGAGCGGATGCGGTTCGTCACTTCCTTGTAGAGATCGTTGCGGCGGCTGGCAGCACCGGTCTCGGGATCGCGGACATGGCAATGGACGACGGCGGCACCGGCCTTTGCGGCATCGATCGCGGAATCGGCGATCTGCTTGGGGGTGATCGGAACATGGCTGGATTTCGAAACCGTGTCGCCGGCACCGGTGACGGCACAGGTGATGAAAACATCGCGGTTCATCGCAAGAGGCATTTTGTTCTCCCTCGTATTGAGGGCATTACGAGGCATAAGGCGTCTTCATGCTTTGCAATTTTGGAGGTAAACGATACATTATCGGAAATATCAAAGGATGCCCGTGTTCACTTCAACCAATACGTCGCTCGACATCGATCTGCTTGTGCTGCCGGAAACGAACCTAATCCTGATCGCTTCGGTGATCGAGCCCTTGCGCGGTGCCAATCGCATTTCCGGAGCCGAGATCTATCGATGGCGCTTGTTTACACCGGATGGTTCGCCCGTCGAAACGACGAGCCATATTCCGGTTCCCGCTTCCGGCGGCTTCAGGCCGACAAGCGACACAACTCCGCTGTTCGTGCTCGCGAGTTACAATTGGCGGCGCAACGCGACGCAAGCGCTGAAGATGCAGTTGTCGCAGACTGCGCGCTATCGCTCGATGATGGCCGGCATCGAATCCGGCAGTTGGTTGCTTGCGGAAGCAAGCCTTCTCGACAATGTGTCGGCGGCGGTCCATTGGGAAGATTTCGAGGATTTCGCGCTGGCCTATCCGCAGGTGCGAGCCGTCAAGGACCGTTTCGTCATCGACGGCAAGCGCATCACCACAGCAGGCTCGCTGCCGACCGTCGACCTGATGCTGGAGATCATCCGGCGCCGGCAGGGCTATTCGCTGGCGCTCGAAGTCAGCCGCCTTTTCATCTACGAGCCGGCAGCCGTTTACGGCGCGGTCGAGCTTTCGCCATCGACTGCCGGCTTGCGCATGCGCGACCCGCGCGTCGCACAGGCTGTGAAGCTTATGGAGGAGAATATCGAGCAACCGCTGGTCCTGACGCGTCTGGCGCGTCGGATCGGCATCAGCGCTCGCCATCTCCAGGCCCTCTTTCAGGAAAGCATCGGCGCCCCCCCGCACGTGCATTATCTCGCTCTTCGGCTCAACGCCGCGCGACGCAAGGTGATCGAGACGAAGGCTTCGTTTGCGGAGATTGCGGCGGCGACCGGCTTCAACTCGGCTTCGGCCTTTTCCCGCAGCTATCGGGCCAGCTTTTCTGAAAGTCCTTCCGGCACACGGCGGCGCTTGCGTGGGCGCTCTACGGCTGCAGCAGAGCCGACATAGGCTGGAAGGCTTCACGCACCATTTCCGCAAGCTCCTGGATCGCCTCGCTGGAATGATAGGGATTGCGGCGAAGCACGACGCGAGAGGAATCGACCGGCGGAAAGCCATCGTCGCTCGTCAGCTCCCGGCAGCCGTGCGGAATGTTGCTCCGGGATAGCGTCGTGACGGCGAGGCCGGCGGAGACGGCGTTTTTCAGGCCGGAACTGGTGTCGGCGACGAAGGCGACGCGATAGGGCCGCGCCTGCTGCTCCAGCGAACGCAGGGCAAAGTCGCGCGCCCAGGTGGAGTTCCGGTATGTCGCAATAGGCAGTGGGGTCGCATCATGCAGGCGGTGCACCAGCGATGTCACCCAGACCGTCGGATCGATGCAGAGCACCTCTCCCGTGTTCTGATTGCTCCAGTCGAAGACGACGGCAAGATCGAGCTCGTCCTTCTCCAAGGCGGCAAGATTTCGCGCCGTGTAGTCACAGGAAACCGTCACTTCGACGGCAGGGTGCCGGACGGCGAAGGCGGCAAGCGCCGCCGGCAAGACGGTCTGACTGTATTCTTCCGGAATTCCGATCCGGACAGGTCCATTGAGCGGCTTGGTGCGGATCGTGGCGGCTGCCTCGTTCAACAGGTCGACGATCCGCCGTGCATAGGGAAGCAACTGATTTCCCGATCGGGTCAGTACCACCCCGCGCGCGCTTCTTTCGAACAGCGCCTCACCGACAATTTCCTCGAGGCGTTTGATCTGGGCGCTGACGGCCGATTGCGTGCGGCCTATGCGTTGCGCGGCAACGGAAAAATTCGACGTCTCGGTAATGACGAGAAACGTCCGGAGCAAATCGCTTTCGATGGGTTCGCGCATTGGCAAGCCACAAAAATTTCCGATGGCACATATCTCTACTATTCGTTTGTCTGATGTCAAATATCGGCGCACACAAGGGGCGTTCCTTCTATTCATTCCTCGAGTCCATACATGACATTCCAGTTTCCGGCCCGCTCCGCTCTTGCCAGCGATTATGAGAGGGGCGTTATACTCGTGGCTACGGCAATGCTTGCGTGGAGCTGCAGCGGCATCTACGCACGCCTTCTGACCACGGACATTTGGACGGCGATCGCCTGGCGGTCGCTGTTCGGTGGCTTGTTCCTGTTGATTCCCAGCTTTTTCCTCGAAGGTGGGTTTTCGCGGCGTCAATGGAGTTCGGTTTTTCATCCTGCCGGCCTGGCGATGCTGGCCTGCCAGACCATCTGTCAGGCTTGTTTCATCGGTGCGCTCTACATGACGACGGTCGCCAATGTGACCATGATCTATGCGACCGCACCGTTCATCGCAGCCTTCCTAAGTTGGACGATGCTCAAGGAGCGCGTGGCGAAGCGGACGCTGATTGCCGGCGGCGTTTGTCTCGTCGGCGTCGCCGTCATCGTCGCTTCCTCGATCGGTGGCGGTACCGGCGTCGGCGATCTGCTGGCGCTCGGCATGACAGTCAGCTTTGCGTTGATCATCGTCATCCCACGCATGGACCGCAGTATTCCGATCCTGCCGTCGAGCGTCGTCAGCGGCTTCCTGACATTCGTGGTCTTCGTTCCCTTCGCCTCGACGAACTCGCTCGACATGAACAATTGGTTTTTGCTGGCCGCCTTCGGGGCGACGAATTTTGCGCTCGCCTTTGTCCTCTTCCTTTTCGGTTCAAGAAAGATGCCCGCGGCTGATGCAGCCCTCATCAGCTCCATGGAAATCGTATTGACACCGTTCTGGGTCTGGCTCTTCTTTTCTGAAATGCCGCCTGTGGCTACGTTCGTTGGCGGTGCAATCATCTTTGCGACGATCGTCTGGCACACGGCCGTTGACCTGCGACAGGGCCGTCGTATCCGTGAGCCGCCTGGACGGCTATAGCCATCGGCCTTCGTCTCGGCAAAGATAGGTGTTCAAGCCTCGATTTCACAAAAGCGATGACAGCGACATGACCTCCAACGATCCCTTGCTTCAGCCCTATCAACTCAAGCATCTGACCCTGAAGAACCGCATCATGTCGACGGCGCATGAGCCGGCCTATTCCGAGGGCGGCATGCCGACGGATCGCTACAGGCTCTATCATCGCGAAAAGGCGAAGGGCGGCATTGCGCTGACGATGACGGCGGGATCTGCGATCGTGTCGCCGGATTCGCCGCCCGCCTTCGGCAATCTCCACGCCTATCGCGACGAGATCGTTCCGTGGCTGAAGACGCTCGCCGACGACTGCCATGAATATGGTGCGGCCGTGATGATCCAGCTCACTCATCTCGGCCGCCGCACCGGTTGGAACAAGGGTGATTGGCTGCCCGTGCTTGCGCCGTCGCCGATCCGCGAGCCGGCGCATCGCGCCTTCCCGAAAGCGGCCGAGGAATGGGATATCGAGCGTATCATCGCTGATTTTGCAGCCGCCGCCCAGCGCATGCAGGCCGCCGGCCTCGACGGTATCGAACTCGAAGCCTATGGCCATCTGATCGATGGCTTCTGGTCGCCTGCCACGAACAGGCGCGACGACGACTTCGGCGGCTCGCTCGAAAATCGCATGCGGTTCTCGATGATGGCAACCAAGGCCATCCGCAAGGCCGTCGGTCCCGATTTCATTGTCGGCATGCGGCTTGTCGCCGACGAGGATTGGGAGAAGGGCCTGTCGCGGGAAGAGGGCGTCGAAATCGCCTGGCGCCTTGCCGCATCCGGGAATATCGACTTTCTCAACATCATTCGCGGCCATATCGATAACGACGTGGCGCTCAATAAGGTCATCCCAATCCAGGGCATGGCGTCGGCGCCACATCTTGATTTCGCCGGCGAGGTCAGGGCAGCGACCAAATTCCCTGTCTTCCACGCTGCGCGCATCGCGGATATCGCAACCGCGCGCCATGCGATTGCGGAAGGCAAGCTCGACATGGTCGGCATGACGCGCGCCCACATTGCCGATCCGCACATCGTCAATAAGGTCATGGCCGGACAGGAGGCGCGCATCCGCCCTTGCGTCGGCGCGACCTACTGTCTCGATCGCATCTATGAAGGCGGCGAGGCGCTCTGTATTCACAATGCGGCGACCGGCCGCGAGGCCGAGATGCCGCATGAGATCGAAAGGGCATCGGTCGCCAGGAAGGCCGTCGTCATCGGCGCCGGTCCCGCCGGTCTGGAGGCTGCGCGCGTCCTTGCCGAGCGCGGCCATAAGGTCGATGTGCTCGAAGCAACCGGGAGGGCGGGCGGTCAGATCAACCTTCTCACCCGCAATCCGCGCCGCAAGGAGATGATCGGCATCGTCGACTGGCGGCTTTCGGAGCTGGAGCATCTGGGCGTTGCGATCCATTATGACGTCTATGCCGGGACCGAAGATGTTCTAGCCTTTGAGCCCGATATCGTTGTTGTCGCGACGGGCGGCATCGCGCAATCACCCGAACTCGACGCTGGCGAGGAACTTGTCACCTCGTCCTGGGATATTCTCGCCGGTGCTGTGAAGCCCGAGGGGCAAGTTCTGTTGTTCGACGACAATGGCGGGCATCAGGGCATGTCAGCAGCCGAAGTCATCGCCAATAGCGGCGCCGAGCTGGAGCTCGTTTCACCCGAACGCTTCTTCGCACCGGAAATGGGCGGCATGAACCATGTGCCTTATGCGAAAACCTTCGCGGAACGCAACGTCAGGGTGACGATAAACACACGGCTGAAATCCGTCCGCCGCGACGGGAATGCGCTGATTGCGGTTCTAAGCTCGGATTTTTCGGAAAAGACGGAATGGGAGCGCCGTGTATCGCAGGTCGTTGTCGAACATGGGACAATGGCGAATGATGAGCTTTACCGCGAGCTGAAGCCGGCATCGCGAAATCTCGGCGCTGTCGATTATCAGGCATTGATTGCGCGTCGCCCGCCGTTGCCGCAGCGAAACGGGGAGGGCGCATTCGACCTGATCCGGATCGGCGATGCCGTGGCAAGTCGCAATATCCACGCCGCGATCTATGAAGCATTGCGTTACTGCTCGTTGCTCTGATCGCGCCGCCGTGGAATCGACCGCAGCCGGAAAAAGGCGGTAGGCGATATCGGGGATATTTCCAATCACCATCGCGAAACGAAGAGCTTACGCGTTGTACAGAATATAAATATTCTCTTAATGAGTGTATATATGTTCAGCTACCGTTCATTTAGCGAGAGGCAAATAGGCAATCGCCGCAACGCCTTGCGGCTGATTGAGGCTCGACTACTGATACAGCTCGCGAAGCAGGTGGTCGGGCCTCCCAGATGTGCAAAGAGTATGGATACGCAATGCGGCTGCTTCTCGCGATAATTGACTGGATCGTCGAGCGGCGGCGGAAGCGGATGGAGCAGGAGACTATCCAATACTCCGCCGATGATCCATGGGTTCTCCAGCAGATCGAAGAATTCGAGCGGGAATTGAAGGAGTAAAGGGCTGCCACCGAAATCCGGCGGCGGCGAGGGGGCCGCTTTATCTCGAAATAGACCGATTCCAGTCGAGGGTGCCTCGGCAGCTCTTCTCAGTCCGCCGGCCTTGTCGTTTCGTTGCCCAAATCCCAATAGAGACCGGCCATGATTGCAAGGCCTTCATGGACAATGCTGACAGGCAGATGTTCGTTGGCGGCGTGTTGAAGGCAGCCGGGATAGGAATGCGGTATCCAGATCGTTGGAAGACCGAGCAGGTCGGAGAAGATATTGTTCGGCAGCGAGCCGCCGAGATTGGGCAGGATCGCAGGTGCGGAACCTAGCGTTTTTTCGATCGAGGCCGCGACCCTGCGCACCCACGGATGATCCGGATCGAGGCGGCTGGCAAGAAAGGTCGCATCGGTGGGGTCTCTCACATTTACGCGCCCGTAACCTGCTTTTTGAAGAGCCGTTCTGACGGCAGGAACCACGGCCTGCGGATCGACGCCGACCGGAAAGCGGAGCTGGACGCGGGCGCGGGCGCGTGGAGGAATGGCGTAGAGCGGCTGTGCAAGGTTGCCGCATTCCATCTCCATCACCTCGAAGGAGCTCCAGGCGAAAACCTTTTCTTCGGGCGAAAGGCCGGGTTCGCCCCACCATTCTTCGACCGCTGGATCGCCGGGTGCCGGCGTAATCCTGCACTCCTTGAGCGTAGCGCGGACATTATCCGGGATGCTTCCGGGCGTCATTTCCCGCACCTTGATGTGGCCTGTACGGTCGACAAGCGCGGTTATGGCATGGCACAACTCTATCCCCGGATTGGAAAGGATGCCGCCCCAGTTTCCCGAATGCTGGAAGTTTTCCCGTGCCTCGATCTCAAGTTCGAAAGCCATGCCGCCGCGCGCACCGAGAAAAATCGTCGGCCGTTCCAGCGCAAGGCGGGGGCCGTCGGACGCGATGAAGACATCCGCCTCCAGCTCGTCCCGATGCGCCGCGCAAACCTCTTCAAGGCCGACAGAGCCGGACTCCTCGCCCATCTCGATCAGAAATTTCAAATTGAAGCCGAGCGAGCCGCGCACCGCAAGCAGGGCTTCGATCGCTATGATGTTGACGGCGTGCTGTCCCTTGTTATCGGCGGTACCACGGCCATACCATCTGCCATCCCTCTCCGTCATGGCAAAGGGTGACAGGCCTTTATCCCACTGCTCGTCGAGACCGGCGACCACGTCGCCGTGTCCATATTGCAGGACCGTTGTGAAGTTCGGATCCTCGATCCGCTCGGCAAGGAGGAAGGGACCGGGCGCGAGTTCGTTTTCGAAGATACGCGTCTTAAAACCGAGGCGCTCGAAGAGCGGCTGCATCTCATCGGTGAGGTAACGCCAGAGATCCGGCTTGTTAGCGGCGACGCGGCTCGCAGAGGGAATAGCCACCCATCGCCGAAGTCTTTCTTCGAAGGTACCGTTGAGCAGGTAGCCGACGGCTTCTTGTATCGCAGCGTCGCGGGAAGGGGAGGTGGCGGCGGTCATGTGCGGACCCTTCAAAAACAAAAAAAGGATGGCGAAGAGACGGTCAGGCAGTCTTGCGTCTTTCCGGCAAAGGCGGCTTGACGGTGGTGCCGGCAAGATCGAGGTCGAAATGGCAGCGGAACATCCCGCCCGTCGGCGTGCGGTGCTGCGGCGGAGCGGCGCTCCGACAGATGTCCTGGGCAAAGGGGCAGCGCGTGTTGAAACGGCATCCGGGTGGCGGGCTGGCGGGATTGGGAAGTTCGCCGGCGATCGGGTGAAGCGACCGATCGCTGACATCGAGATCCGGTGCTGCATCGATCAGCAGCCGGGTATAGGGGTGACGCGGCGTGCTGAACAGTTCTTCCGAACCGGCCTCCTCCACCAGCTCTCCCAGATACATGACGCCGATGCGATCAGCCATGATGCGCACGACGGAAAGGTTATGCGTGATGAACAAGCTGGTCAGATGCAGATTGGTCTGCAAGTCGCGTAGCAGGTTGAGGATCTGTGCCTGGACGGAAACGTCGAGCGCGCTCGTCGGTTCGTCCAGAATGAGGAATTCCGGCTCTCCGGCCAGGGCGCGGGCGATTGAGATGCGCTGTCTCTGGCCACCCGAAAATTCCTGCGGGTATCTCTCGGCGTCGCTGCTCGAAAGCCCGACCTGTTGCAGGAGCTCATCGACGCGCGCCCGGACGGCACTGCGTCCGGACCGGAGTTTATGCACGACGATAGGTTCGGCGATGATATCGGCGATCTTCCAGCGGCCATTGAGCGAAGAATAAGGGTCCTGGAAGATCATCTGCAGACGCGGTTTGGGACCGCCTGCGGAGCGGAAATCGATCCTGCCCTGCGTTGGGGGCATCAGGCCCGAGACAAGTCGCGCCAGCGTCGATTTCCCGCAGCCGCTTTCGCCGACAAGCCCCACGGTCTCGCCGCGATGGATGGTGAGGCTGACTTCGCTCACGGCCTTGGTGCCGTCTTGGCCAGAGCCTTTCTGCAGGCGTTCGAAAAGACCCCGTTGACGCCTGTAGACCTTGCTCACCCGATCAATAATCAGAAATTCCGAAGCATTCATTGCGCAGCCTGCCTTTCCAGCGGGTGGAAACAGGAATAGGTGGTGGCGGCACCGTCGTCCAACAGAGAAGGCACCGTTACGCGACAGTCCGCCTCTGCCTTGACGCAGCGTGGATTGAAGGCGCAGCCGGCCGGGACTGCGCCAAGGCCGGGCATCGCGCCGGGAATCTGGTCGAGCCGTATCGCGCCGTCTTCCGCCGGCATCGGGGTCGCGTTGATCAGCCCGCGCGTATAGGGATGACGCGGTGAATGGAAAAGCTCGGCCACCGGACCGATCTCCGCGACGCGGCCCGCATAAAAGACGGCGACGCGATCCGCCATCTTCGCAATGACGCCGAGATCATGGGTGATCAGCAGCATGCCGACTCTGCTTTCGCGGTGCAGATCGCGCAGCAACTGCAGGATATGCGCTTGTACCGACACGTCGAGCGCCGTCGTCGGCTCGTCGGCAATCACCAGGGCCGGATCGGCGCAGAGCGCGAGCGCGATCACAACGCGCTGGCGCATTCCCCCCGAGAGCTGATGTGGATAGCGCTTGAAGTTCACTACAGGGTCAGGCAGGCCCACCCTGTCCAGCCACTCGAGCGCTTTCGCCTTGGCTCTGTCACTGCTGACCTTCGTATGCGATCGGATCGTATCGCAAAGCTGGCGGCCGATCGGGATGACAGGGTTCAGGCTTGTCATGGGATCCTGAAAGACGAAACCGATGCGTCCGCCGCGAATATTGCGGATGGCCTTGCCGCGCAATTGATCGATGCGTTGGCCTTGTAGCGTGATCGCACCACCTGTTCTCTTCAGCGGCGGCACGAGAAGATCGATGATCGCGGCGCCGGTGATCGATTTGCCGGCGCCCGATTCCCCGACGATGCCGAGCACCTCGCCGGGAGCGACAGAAAAGGAGACATTGTCGAGCGCGGTGATTTCGTTACCGTCCCGATTGATCTTGACGGTGAGATCGCGAACATCCAGCAGCGGAGCGTCAATCATGAGCGGCCTCTCAGGCGCGGATTGTAAACGTCGCGCAGATGGTCTCCGAGGATGTTGACGGAGACGACGAAGAAGACGAGGAGCAGGCACGGCCAGACGGATATCCACCACTCCCCCGATTGCAGGAAATTGTTGCCGTTGCGGATCAGCGTGCCGAGCGACGGCGTCGTGACCGGAATGCCGATCCCGAGGAAGCTCAACGTCGCTTCGGTTATGATGGCGATGCCGAGGTTGATGGTGGCGATGACGAGCACCGGGGCCATGACGTTCGGTAGAATGTGCAGCAAAATGATGCTGATATTGCCCCGACCGGTGATCCTTGCGGCGGAAACGTAATCCTGATCCCTCTCGACCATTACGGAAGAGCGGATAGTGCGCGCATATTGAACCCAAAAGGCGATACCGATGGACAACACGACGATGGCGATCGCCGTGAACACGTCACGATCCTGACCGAGCACTGCACGCGCGGCGCCATCGATGATCATGGCAAGCAGCAGGGCGGGATAGGCAAGCTGCACGTCCGCCGCCCGCATGATGAAGGCATCGACCTTGCCGCCCGCAAAACCGGCAATCAAGCCGAGGCCGCCGCCGACCACAAGGCCGATCAGCACGGAGAGGATGCCGACGACAATGGAGGTGCGCAAGCCATAGGCCATCGCGGTCAGGAGATTGCGACCTTGATCGTCGGTTCCAAGAGGAAAAACCGGATTGCCGTCCGGCATCCAGGCAGGTGGCGTAAAGGAGTCCATCACCGACATGCCTTCGAACTCGAAAGGGTTCACGGAAAACAAAGGAACGACGAAGGCATAGACGAAAAGTGCCAAGATGACCGCGGCGCAGAAGGCAGGCCCCGGGGATGCGCGCATGGCACGAAACAAGGCGCTGCGTCTTCTGGGAGAAGTCGGGGTGTTCACGACGGGCGTCATGATTGCCTCCTCAAGACACGCGGGTCGATCAGCGGATAGCAGAGTTCGACGATGAGGTTGATGACCATGAACACGACGCCGACAAAGATGAGGTACACAGCGATCACGGGTATGTCAGCGGACTGGATCGATTGCAGGAAAAGCGAGCCGAGGCCCGGCCAGGCGAAGACGTTTTCCGTGACGACCGAAAAGGCGATGATATTGCCGAGCTGCAGGCCGAGCATGGTGATGACCGGCAGCAGCGTGTTCTTGATCGCATAGACGTACCAGATGCGTGCTTCCGAAAGGCCGCGGGCACGGGCAAAACGGATATGCTCGCTCTGGCCGACCTCCATGAGCTGCGTGCGCAAGATGCGGATGACAAAGGCGACCTGGAAGGTGGCGAGCGTCGTCGCCGGAAGGATGATGGCGCGCCAGCCCGACGCAGTCAGAAGCCCGGTCGTCCAGAAGCCGAGATCGACCGTCGTTCCGCGCCCGAAGGAGGGAAGCAGGCCGAACCGGACGGCAAAGACCGCGATCAACACGATCCCCACGACGAAATTCGGCAAGGTGATGCCGGCGGTCGACACAACCATGATCAGCCGGCCCAGGGCCGACCGCGGGTGAACGCCGCAATAGATACCGGCCGGAATGCCGACGGCGATCGTGATCAGCAGGCTGGCGAAGGCAAGCTCCATGGTCGCCGGAAGCCGTTCGGCGATAAGATTGGCGACCGGATCCTGCGTGCGATAGGACAGGCCGAAATCGCCCCGCAGGAAATTGCCGATGAAATGCAGGAAGCGCACGGGAAGCGGCTGGTCGAGGCCGAGCCGCGCGATGAGTTCGGCCCGCTCAGCCACCGTCGAGTCGGCGGTCAGGAGCGCCGCCAACGGGTCGCCGATATTGGCGACCAGCAGGAAGGCGATGAAGCTGATCACCAGCAGGACGATGACGGTCTGGAAGACCCGCGAGGTGGCGTAAGCAAACAATGCAACCCCCTCAGCAGCAGCTATCACCAAGTTTGTCGAGGAAGGCGACGCAACGTTCAAGCTCCGCGACGGCGATCGATTCATCCGGTTGATGCGCGTCGGCGATATCGCCGGGGCCGATGACCACCGACGGTACACCCGCGTTCTGGAAGATACCGGCCTCGGTTCCGTAGGGAACGTAACGCGGTTCCGACCGGCCGAGGAGCGAAAGCAGTTCCGCGTCGAGCGCGGCGTTGCCGTTCGGCCTCAGCCCCGGTATGCGCGATTGCACCTCGAAACTGATGCCGCACGCGGGATCGACGGCCTTCATCGCAGGCTCAAGCGACGCGGCAAAGCGCTTCATCCGCTCGAGAACGACCATGTCGCTCTCGCCGGGGATGATGCGCATCTCCCAGAAGAAATCGCAGCTCTCGGAGACGATGTTGCCGTGCAGGCCCCCCTTGATGAGGTTCACCTGGATGGTGGAATAGGGCGGGTCGAGGCCCTCGAACTGCGGACCGTTTCGCATGTCCTCGCGGATACGGTTGATCTCCGAAATCACCTCGGCTGCGACCATGACGGCATTGACGTAACGGTCAGGCTGCGATGAGTGGCCGGGCTTGCCTTTGACGCGCGCCCAGCCAATCAATCCGCCCTTGTGTGCGGATATCAGGTCCATGCTGGTCGCTTCGCCGATCACTGCCAGCCGTGGCTTCAATCCGCTGGCCCCGACCCATTCCGCCATCGAGCCCACGCCGGTGCAGCCGACTTCCTCGTCATAGGAAAAGGCCAGGTGAATCGGTTTTTTCAGCGGCTTGGCGGCGATGACCGGGGCGGCTGCAAGACAGCAGGCCAGAAAGCCTTTCATGTCCGTCGCGCCGCGGCCGATCACCCGATCGGCTTTTTCCCGCAGGACCCACGGATCGGCAGTCCAGGCCTGGCCTTCCGTCGGCACGACATCCGTGTGGCCGCTGAAGACGATGCCGCCGGGTTCTTCCGGTCCAATGCTAACGAAAAGATTGGCCTTGTCGCCTTCTGGGTTGGCAAATCGGCGGACACGTCCGCCGAAGGGAGCAGTCTGTGTTTCGACATAATCGAGCAGGGCCAGATTGGAAACCGCACTCACGGTCGGAAACGAAACCAGTTTCGCAAGCTGGCTGGTGATATCGGTAGCGACAGTCATTACTTCACCGTGAAATAGCGTAGCGGATAGGCAAGGTCGGCGGGTTGCACGACGGTGATGTTATTCTTCACACCCCACAGGATATTGAGCTGGTGAAGTGGGATGAACGCCACGTCGGTCTTGATGATCTTCAACGCCTGCTGGATGAGGCCCTTGCGTTTCTCCTGATCCTTTTCCTTCGCGATCTCACCGATCAGGCGATCCACATCGGGATTGGAGTAGCCGCCGATGTTGAAGGCGCCGAGACCACTCTTCGGATCACGCGTGGCAGCGATCGAGGTCAGGAAAAGCTGCGCGTCATAGGTCGCCGGCGAATAGCCGAGCAGCGCCAGGCTGGTATTGTATTCGGGCGGGTTGATCTGCGTTGCCCAACGACTGGTCGCCTGCGCGCGAGGTTCGACCTTGATACCGATCTTTGCCAGCGAGCCGGCGATGGCGATGCAGGTGGCTTCGTCATTCATGAATCGGTCATTGGTGCAGTCGAGTGTGACGGCGAAGCCTTTTTCGTAGCCGGCCTCCTTCATCAGTTCCTTGGCCTTGTCCAGATCGAGTTTTACCGGTTCGCCGGTTGCCGGATCGAAGCCGTTGACCTCGCTTGCGATGGGCAGGCCATCCGGCACGGAGAAATTGCGCATGATGCGTTTCTGGATCGCGACCGGGTCGATCGAAAGCTGCATCGCCTGCCGGACCCGGACATCCCTAAAAGGATTCTTGTCCTTCTCGCTGCCGTAGATCAGGTTGTCGCGCGCTACATCCGGCTGCAAGTAGATCGTACGCAGGTCCGGTCCCGCTTGAACTCGAAGTCCGTCGGTCTTCCCGACCCGATCGGCATCCTGCGGCGGGAGGCCGTCGATCATGTCGACTTCGCCGGAAATTAGCGCCGAAACGCGGGTCGAGGGATTGGGAATGACGAAGAAGGTGGCATTATCGACATTGCCGCTTCTTTTGTCCCACCAACTCGGGTTGGCTGCAAAAACAGTCTTGACGCCGGGATCGCGCTCTTTGATGACATAGGGTCCGGTGCCATTGGTGTTGCGATTGGCGAAGGTCTCCGTGGTGTTGTTGGCGCTTCCCGGTTGCACCGCGCCGTTCGCCTCGGCCCATTTCTTATCCATGATCAGCCAGTTGACGATTTCGTTCGGCAGGATCGGATCGGTGGTGACGGTCTTCAGGCGGATTTTGTAATCGTCGACCTTTTCGATCGAAGCGATGGAGGCGAGGTTGGCCTTGACGCCGCCGGCCTTGGCGCGTGTGAACGAGAAGACCACGTCATCCGCTTTGAAGTCATCGCCATTGGAAAATTTTACGCCTTGGCGAAGCGTGAACTCCCAGGTCGTGTCGTCGACCTGGGACCACGCCGTTGCAAGCGCCGGCTGCAGCGAAAGATCCGGGCCGCGGCGCACCAGCGGCTCGTAAACGTTGCTCAGCACTGCGAAAATCAGGGTGTTGGAGACGGCGTGGGGATCAAGCGTATAGGCATCGAGAGGCCCCGCAAACTTAAAATCGGCAGCTTGCGCACCGCCTGCGATGGTGGCGAAGGCAACGCCGGTGACGAGCAATTTTCTTCGGATGTTATGAAACGCCCGGGATATCCGAGTGCTGAAGGCTTCGCGCTGGGAGGTGAGCCGCCGGATTTCCGCAGGGGAATAGAAAAAATATTTTAAATCTAAAATATATTTGTACGCAGATATCTCTGGAGTCACTTCCATATTTTTCATTCCCTTTGATTTTTTTGATTTTTCCGCCCAGTCGTTAAGCGATGGGGAAAGATTAGGCATGATCACGCAATATGCAAGAGTTTTTAGCGATCCAGCTTCGCTCGTTGACTTCGCATCAGTCACGGCAATTGCGGGGAGGGCGCGGGCGCAATTTCAGCAGGGACATCCGCCGTCGCCGAGAACGGGCTTGGTTCGCTTACTGGATCTGCACTTTCACGCCACGGGTAGCGCTGGCGGCAGGTCTGCTTGCTCGGCAGGCGAAGCCTCGTCCCGTTCCGGAGGTAGCGTGAATTGAAAGGTGGCACCTCGAGATTCATTGGCGGATCCCCACAACCGCCCCCCGTGCGCCTCGATGATCGATCGACAGATGGCTAGGCCCATGCCCAGGCCGTCGGACTTGGTCGTGTAGAAGGCCTCAAACAGGCGGTCCACGCTGTTCGGATCCAGCCCCTGGCCCGAATCGTGCACGCTGACGAGCACGCCGCCAGCGGCAGCATCCGTCTCGGTGCTGATTCGGAGCTCCCGGGGGCCCTCGTCGACGGCGCTCATGGCTTCGACCGCATTGAGGACGAGATTGAGGATCACCTGCTGGAGCTGGACGCGATCGCCTTCCACCGACAACGGGCCGGTCGCGAGCTTGATCTGCGGCGAGACGCCATATTTCAGAACTTCGCTGCGGGTCATGGCCATGACGTCGAGGATGGCTTCGTTGAGGTCGAACCTGTCCCTACGTGGCGGGCCTCTCTTGATGAGTGCACGGATCCGGCCGATGACGTCGCTGGCACGCCCCGCGTTCTCGATGATGCGGGCTAGTGCCTGGCGAACCTCCTCCAGATCGGGCGGTTGCGCTCCCAGCCAGCGCAGGGCGGCGGCGGCGTTGGTGCCCGCCGCGGCGATAGGCTGGTTCACCTCGTGTGCGATCGAGGCCGTCATCTGTCCCATGGTCGTTACGCGATTGACATGGGCGAGCTCCATTTGCGTGTCACGCAAGGCTTCAGCGGCGCGCTTGCGCTCCGTGATGTCCACAATGGTCACCAGCACGCTCTCGAGCTTGGTGGACTGAGGGAACATGATCGTGAAAAGCACCGAGAGCGTCTCTCCCTTGAGAGTTTGAATGGTTGTCTCTGCTGCAAAAGAAGATCGCTCTTCCGCAACCGCGAGCAACTCGCCGGCAAAAACATCGAGCGCGTCCGGCGTAAATATGGCGCGCAGTGAGCCAACGAGCTCGCCCTTGCTCCGCGCCGCTAACAGCTTGACCGTTGCATCGTTTACATCGACGATCTTAACCATCGGGATGGCATGCAGGACAAACTCCGGATGGGCGGCGAAATACGCGCGGAAGTCTCGAACACCCTGTGCCTTCAGCTCATCGATGGTCGCCTTGACCTGAGAGAAGTCCTCTTCCCAGATCGACACGCCTGCGGTCTCGAAGATGTTTCGATATCGCGTCTCGCTCTCCCGCAGCGCCTCTTCCGCCCGCTTGCGTTCGGTGATGTCGTTGTTGGTCTCCAAGATCGCAATGGCACGGCCTCGTGTGTCCTGTTGCACAGCCCACCGGCTCGCCACCGTCGCCTGCGTCCCGTTTTTTCTCGTGTGGACGAGTTCGCCTTCCCAGCGGCCGATGCGGAGCAACTCTGCCCTGATCTCCTCGAGCGGCATGGGGAAGATCGTCCGCATCAGTTGATGAGACATCTTGCCGACAGCTTCCGTTTTTCTCCACCCGTACAGCTCCTCGGCGCCGCGGTTCCAGTAGAGGATGATGTCGGTCATGTCGCGCACGAAGATCGTGTCGTGGGTGAGGTTAAGCAGTCCGGCCTGCTCGCGCAGAACCATTTCTCGCGACTGGTTCTGCACCGCGAGGAAGGCCGTCATGCCGATGACTGCCACGCTGAGAAGAAGGTTCGGAAGGGCAGCACCCGGTGGTTCACCATATTGCGACAAAAAATAGCTCAGCACCAAAAGCGCCAAGCATCCCAAGGATGCGAGAATGATCCCACGCTTCGGAAGAAACCTGGCAGCCAGGAGGACAACGCCGACGTACAGTATAGCGACAACCACCTCTGCGGTGGTAATTGTGTCAAGAATGAACACGCCGATCGCAATTGCAGCGCAAACGACCGGAAAGACGCGCGACGGGACGATGGTCGACGAAGTTACATCTTCTTGGTTCTGCTCGGTCTGCATGTCACGCCTCGCTAGGAACCTGTCGGTCGGCCCAGTATCGTAACGTTTCTAATTGCTAATTTAGCAAGATATAAATCTCAGTTCCAGAGCGATGGAGTGCAAGCCGCCGCCTCGCACTGCGATCATCCATTCGCACAATGATGGTTCGGTCCAAATACCCCGTGTGGTACCTGTCGCTTTTGCTTCACAGTGCAGCACGAAGCAAATAGACCTACGTATAAGTCATCTCCTCCTCTTTGGTATCCGATCCGTCCTCCCGGCCAATAGTCACGTCGGGCGGCGTACTGCTATGGTCCAAGTGTATCCTCCCGCGTGACGGTTCCCCACAAGTGGCCGCCGAATGGGTCAACAAACCGCTCAACACGACGAGAGCTAAAACCGCTTGAAACGGCGGAGACATTTTAACAGCGGCCGAAACCTGATCGAGAGAAAGCTTCGAAATCGAAGCCTTCTCTACTCACCGTCGAGGTACGGATCATGAGTAAGCTAGCAGTTATTCTTTTTGCAGCCGTGACCGCTGCTCCGGCGGCGGCACATGATGCGACGCCAACAGCAGCACAGCCGAACGGATGGACATACCCATTGTCGTGCTGCAGCGGATTTGATTGCCACGAAATCCGCGACCGAGCTGTTCTAGAAGACTCTCGTGGCTATGTCATCAAGCTCACTGGAGAGCTCATTACATCACGAGATAGTCGCATCAAGACCAGCCCGGACGGGCGGTTTCATCAATGCACCGTGGCAGGCGAGCCTGCCGGCCGCACCATTTGCCTCTTTGTTCCTCCCCGCTCTTTCTAAGGATTATGATCATGATACCGCAAGTCAATCGCATCGAAGCCAATTTGATCCCGCTGAGGCTCTTCTCCCGACGCGTGACGATGATGCCGCCAGACTACCAATCAGCGCCGATTATTGGTGCTGAGGTACATTTGATGATGTTTTCCATCATGCCGCGCCGATCAATCGTGCCTCTTGCAGGTGATGTACTGCATGCCCGGGCTTCTGCGTTTACTCTCTATGCCACAGGGACGCTATTCGGTCTTTTCTGCTACTCACTCGCGCTTGACCGACTTGTAAAGGCAATTGAGGAGCAGTCTCCTCCAATCGATGTGGTTGTGCACTAGAACGTCGTCGATGTTGACCCACGCCCCCAGCTCGTAAAAGCTGCGTCCTTGCCGATGATGCTTGAGGGGGACGAAAATTGACCTGCGGGAGACCGAGGTCGGTCATTTCAAACAATCCAAAAACCAGCCGATGCGTTTCGCCAGCGATCATGACGGTGGTTGGCTCAGCCCTGGGACTGTCCAAACTCTCGCGCCGTCCTTGCCATCTCGTTGCCGCGATGAAGCCGGTAGTAGCCATTCCCTTTTCCGGACCAACTTCCTGATCTTGTCTCGTCTGTAGTCGTGCGGTCGCTCCAACGGGCAGCAAAAAAGCCCCTCCTGGCGGCAGGAGGGGCTTGAGGCAGGGGCCGGTTTTGGTTGGGGGGACGGCCCCGCGGGAAAAAGCATCCCAACCATAACAGTAAGCTCCCCGACCTGACTATTGGCCACGAGGAAGGATCGGTTACCAGGGAGGAGGGGATGACTTATACGCGGGTCTAATGCTGACCTAAGCGCCTAGCGGCTTTCCTAGCGCGAGCTCCAGCTTGTCGGTCATGCGGGCGAGTTCGGTCAAGGACTTGGCACGCATCTTCTGCATGACCTGGCCGCGGTGAACTTTCACGGTAACTTCGCTCACCCCCAGATCGGCGGCGATCTGCTTATTCAGCCGTCCGGTGACCACCAAAGCCATCACCTCTCGCTCCCGCTGGGTCAGGCTGTCGAACCTTGCGCGCAACGTTGCCAACGCCTTTTCATTCTCAAGCCACAAGCGGTCGCGCGCCAAGCCGACATGAACGGCATCGAGCAAATCCTGGTCGCGGAACGGCTTGGTCAGGAATTCGATCGCGCCCCCTTTCATCGCTTGGACGGACATGGGAATGTCGCCATGTCCGGTGACGAAGACAATCGGGAGCTGAATATTTCCCCGCGACAACTCTCGCTGAAAATCAAGACCACTTTGTCCCGGCAGCCGGACATCGAGCACGAGGCAAGTCGGGGTGTCGGGCCGTCCAGACTTGAGGAAGTCGCCCACCGAAGCGAGAAGAATCACGTCAAAGCCAACGGATCGCAGCAGGCTGCCTAGCGCTTCGCGGATCGCTGGATCATCATCGATGACGATAATTTTTGCTGGCGCCTCGGTCATCGTTAGCGCCTTCCAAGACAAATCGGCTCTTGCGGACGCGCCCTGTCCGGACCTTCCGCAGTAGTAGGTCCGGGCGCAACCCCGCCAGCGGAGCGCATATGTCGCGGTGAGAACACTTCCCTGTCTCCTTCGCCAGTTCTGAAACTAAGCTTCGTCGCATATAAGAATGCGCGCGAATTAAATCAGCCACAAGGCCATCAGGCTATTCGTAGGAGCGCTGCTGTCGTTCGCTCTGCCAAGCCTAAGTGCCGGTAATCGCTGCCATTGCCTTTGATGAGAATAAGCGACCCGCACATGCTACCACTCGTGGCGGCCGCCGCACGTCTTAGACAACCTATACCATCGTATAGCTTCCGATGCCTTTGTCGCCCTTGCATGCGGATGTATCTTATCTCTCGCACCACAACGACAGAATTGTGCGAAACGCCTGTAGCGAATGATGGAGACAGCAGTGCAAACCAAGAAGCCTCTGATTGCAATCGTCGATGACGACGAATCGATGCGTGAGGCTATCAAAGGGCTCATGAGGTCGCTTGGATTTGATGCCGAAACTTTTTCATCTGCGGAAGATTACTTGGGGTTTCCGCTTCTGCGCAGTACCACGTGCCTAGTGACGGACATCCATATGCCCGGAATGAGCGGGCTTGATCTGCACCGGCGTCTCGTCGCATTAGGCACGAGTATCCCGACTGTTCTCATCACCGCCTTTCCAGGCGAGGAAGCGCGCACGCGAGGGCTGGGCGCGGACATTATCTGCTCCCTGACAAAGCCATTTAGAGAACAGGATCTGGTTGATTGCATTCTTTCTGCGGTTGCTCGCGGGAGCGACGGCCAAAGTGGTAAAGCAGGGATCTAAAATAAGTCATCCCAGGGGCGGCAATCCAGCTATGATCTTGTCCATCGTCAAAGGATAGTGAGGCGCCCACTCAAGGCTAGGGTTGAAGCGGCGACAGTTCGCGATACCGCTACATTTTGTCGATGACAGAGGGAATTTCGTTGCCAGACGTATCAATTTCTTCGGCGGCCGCGACAATGGCCGGAATGATCGCCTCGACGCGATCAACTACAATGGGCTGCATCAGATGGCCGCTGTGAATGAAACCTGCACGGCGCAAATGATCGAGCATGCCAAGCATAGGGTCCCAAAAGCCATTGATGTTGGCGAACACCATCGGCTTGCGGTGTTGGCCGAGTTGGCCCCACGTCATGATCTCAACAATCTCTTCCACGGTGCCAATACCGCCCGGCAAGGCCACGAAAGCGTCCGAGCGTTCAAACATCTTGTGCTTGCGCTCGTGCATGGTCTCTGTGATCGTTACATCGTTGAACTTGGTCAGCGCGGCCTTGGTCGTTTCCCGATTGATAAGAAAGCTCGGAATGATCGCACCGACCTCGCCGCCAGCACTCAATGTTCCATGAGCGACAGCACCCATGACGCCGGTGGTTCCGCCGCCATAGATCAACCTCAGTCCAGCGGCTGCCAGGGCAGATCCCAACCGCTCACCTGCCTCGACATAAGCGGCGTCGTTACCAGGGGAAGATCCACAATAGACGCAGATTGCACGAATCTCATTCATGGGCGCAGTTAAATGACATGCGCCCACCTCGCGTCAAGGCCCTTTAGAGAACGGCGGCAACTTGCGCTCGAGAGGTTACATCAGTTCAGAGCGGGAAGCCCAACACTCTAATCGCAGCCACCGTTATCTTCCGTCTCAATCAATGAGTGCTGATCTTAGCTTGGATGTTCTGGCTGGATGTCTGCAGGCATCACTGGATCAAGCACGTAGGCGCAGCCCATTTTTGTCGAACAGGCACACACGATCCACCTGCGGCGTCAGCCATATGGTTTCGTCAGGTTGAACGTTGATCCGATCGCGAAAGAGCGCAACGATGGTCTGATCGCCGACCGACATCGTCACCTGAATTTCCGAGCCGAGCGGCTCGACGACGATGACTTTCGCGGCGATACCGTTTCCCGGTTGTGCAACGCCGAGATATTCGGGCCGAACGCCGTAAATTTCGGCAGTATCAGGCAGCGGGCCGGCACCGGAGGGTATCGGCAGCGTTGCATCCGTGCCGAGCCGGAAGACCGGCGCGCCATTCAACACGTCCAACCTGCCTTTCAGCAAATTCATCGAAGGCGAACCGATGAAGCCGGCGACGAAGACGCTGCCGGGGTTGTCATAGAGTTCGAGCGGCGCGCCGATCTGCTCGATCCGGCCCTCATTCATCACGACGATCCGGTCGGCCATGGTCATTGCCTCGACCTGATCGTGCGTGACATAGATCGTCGTGGTCGTCAGGCGCCGGTGCAGGCTCTTGATCTCCCCTCGCATTGCCACCCGCAGCTTGGCGTCGAGATTGCTGAGCGGTTCATCGAACAGGAAAACCTGCGGATCGCGCACGATCGACCGTCCCATCGCCACACGCTGGCGCTGGCCACCGGAGAGCTGCCGCGGATAGCGGTCGAGCAGAGGCGTCAGCCCGAGAATTTGCGCGGCTTCGGAGACGCGCTTCTGCTTTTCCGCCTTCGGCGCATTGGCCAGCGTCAGCGAAAAAGCCATGTTCTCGGAAACGGTCATATGCGGATAGAGCGCGTAGTTCTGGAAGACCATGGAGATGTCGCGCTCCTTCGGGGGCAGGTTGTTGACGACCCGCCCGCCGATGCTGATGGTGCCGTCGGTGATGTCCTCAAGACCTGCGATCATCCGAAGCAGTGTGGATTTTCCGCAGCCGGACGGACCGACGAGCACGACGAACTCGCCGTCGGCAATGTCGACCGAAACTCCGTGCAGCACCTCAACGGCGCCATAGGCCTTGCGTGCCTTATCGATCGTGACTGTCGCCATGGTCAGTTTCCTTCCCGGTCACAGGCAGTCATTGGACGGCCCCCACGCGGATTTCGTTGGAGGAAAGGGCACCTTCGTGCACCAGAAGCCCGATGCCGCCGTCGCTGAACGCTTCAGGACCGTTATCCGTGGCCGAGATCGAGACGCCGTCAGCCTCGAAGACGATCTTGTCGTCCTTGGCGATGACGCGCATCGAGATCGGCTTTTCGAACTCGGTCTTGAAGGCCGCTTCAGCCAAGACATGGATGTCGTCGTCCCTGACGCGGACGATCTGCATCTTGCCGTCGCGGGTGACGCGCGCTCCATAGTAGCGCCGAAGGCCCTGGGCGCGGACGGCGAGGCCGCCGTAATTGCCGAGATGCAGCATGACAATCCCCGAAGCCTGATAATCCTTCCACTGGCGCGTACCGTGGATGATGATGCCTTCGCCGCGGTTTTGTGCAATCCGGAAGGCCTGGGGAAACCGCTTGGAGAAGAAGCTTGCGCCGTTGACCCAGGACATACGCCAGAAATCGCCGTCGCCTTGCGGCCGGCGCAGCGTCAAAGCGGGTGTGCCGTCCCAGCGAAGATGATCGACCAACAACCTGCCATCGGCGCGTTTACCCGTGCTTGAAATGGCCAGCCCAAGTTCGGCGATCGGCTGCCCGCCGGTATCCGGCAGTTGCCATTCGAGCACTGCCTGTTCGCCCGGACCGACTTTCTTCGGTTCGCTCTCCACATCGCGCATCTGGTCGTGTTCGTCATAGACGCGAGCGCGCAGCCGGACCTCGATGGCGCCGCGGTTTGCGGTGTCCGCGATGATCCGGGCTCCCACCACCTGTCCGGGATAGACCAGCGGTGTCGCCATCAGATCGTAGGTCCGCATGTTCAGCATCTCGCGTGGCGAGAAGGTCGGGCTGGTGACGGCGGCGACCTGGCCCGGGCCAAGCGCCTCGTAGTCGATCGCAAGCGCGCGGCTGCCCTCGAATTCGACATTGCCGACGCGCATGGCCTTGCTGACATCGAGCCCGGTCTGCGGGCGGAATCCCTGCTGGCTGCCGGGCAGCGAGAAGTGGAACTGCGCGCCGCTCTTGGGAGGATCGAGTCTCTGTCCGCCGGCGAGTTCAAGGCCGAGATTAGCGAGATAGTAGGCCTGGCGCACCGCATCATTGATCGAGTTGCCGCCATCGGCGGAAGAGATCAGCATGCGGTCGGCGATCGGTCCGCGCCAGTCGGGGCCTTCTTCCAGCCCTTCGAGGCCGTTCATGATGCCCAACAGGCAGCCGACGTTGCCGGCATTGCAGTCCGTGTCCCAGCCGGATGTGTTGACGATCATCTGCGCCTTCTGGAAGTCATGGGGCGCATAAAGCACGGCCATCACCATCAGCGCGTGGTTGGGCACGACATGGCAGTTGCCGGGATATTTGTCGTAGCCGTAGTGGTCCTCGATCTTCTGGCGGGTATCGCGCCAGTCCGGATTGGTCTTGTGCCATGCGCGGACATCGGCAATCAGCTTCGCGATCAGGCTGTTGCGCGGGATCTGCGCGAGACCGGTGTCGAGCAGGTGATCGATATCCGATGATCCGAAGGCTTCAGCCTCCATCGCCGCCCAAAGCATCGCGGCATAAACGGATTCGCCGTCATGACTGACTTTGCCGGCTTGTTCGGCAAGTTTGGCCGCAAGTTCGGGCTGGCGCGGCGCGACCATGGCCCAGCCGTCGATGAAGATCTGCGCGCCGATCTGCTCGGCGACTGCCTGGCCGTTGGTGGCAATCGACCCCGAAGCTGGCGCCGCAACGCCCTTCTTGAGGTTCAACCAGGCAGTATGTTCAGTGGAATTGCCATTGCCGCCCCACCAGAGGATCGAACGCTCCTCGACGATATAGTTCAGCCAGGCCTTACCGATCTCTTCGGCCGCAAGGTTCGGCTTGACGCCGTAATCCTCGAGCGCACGAATGAAGGTGAATGTGCCGGCGACGTCGTCGTCGGTGACGACCAGCGGCTGGTTCAAACGCTCGTGCACGTAATATTCGATCGGGCCGAGCTCCTCCATGATCTTCCGGTAGGTCCAGCCCTCGAAAGGTCGACCGAGATAAACGCCCACAAGTTTGCCAATCACGCCGGCATAGACACGTTCGAGATAATCGTTTGGAAGCTGCATATCAGATGACTCCATATGTGATTTCAATGGGTTCAGCCCTTTACCGAACCACCGGCCATGCCCTCGATGAAGCGCTTCTGCATGAAGACGAAGAGCGCGACGACGGGAATGACGATGATGAGGGCGGCGGCCATGATCTCGCCCCAGTCGGAGCTGTACTGGCCTGAGAGGAGATAGAAGGCGATAACCGCCGTTACGTTGTCCGCCTTCTGCAGGAAGGTCGTGGCGATCAGGAATTCGTTCCAGGAATTGAGGCCGATGATCAGCGCGACGGTCAGGATGCCCGGCGAAACGATCGGCAGCATGACCTTGGAAAATACCTGCCAGGATGTGGCCCCGTCGACGATCGCCGCTTCCTCCAACTCCTTCGGTACCGCGAGGAAATAGGTCCGCAGCAACATGACGGCGAAGGGGCTGAAGAGTGCCGTATAGATCAGCGCCACGCCGAAGATATTGTTGATCAGGCCGAGCTTGGCGAAGCCGAAATAGAGCGGGAAGAGATAAAGCTGTACCGGCGCTGTGGTCGTGGCCAGAAGATAGAACGTGAAGATCTTCCAGGATTTGATCTTCTTGCGCGCCAGCACATAGGCCGTCAGCGAGGATGTGCTGCAGACCAGAACGATTGTCGTGCCGCTGACGATAAGCGAATTCACGAAGGTCTTGGAAAATTTTGCATGATTCCAGGCATTGACAAAGTTTTGCCAGCGGATCGGCTGTGGCAGACCCAGCGGGTTTTGTACGATCTGCGCTGCGGGCTTCAACGAATTAAGCAGCAGCAGTGCGATCGGGAAGAGCGCGATGAAGGCAAAGATGGCGAGCACGAGATAGGAGATCGTTAGTGTCGCCCGGCTTTCGACCAGTCTCATTGTTCGCCCTCCCGCGTCTGGATGCGAACATAGAAGAAGGTGCCGACCAGCCCGAAAATGCTGATGACCAGCGCTGCGGCCGCGGCCTGTCCGACATTAAGGTCGTAAAAGGCATGGCGATAGGCGAGCGTCGAGAGCACTTCGCTCGAGTAGGCTGGGCCGCCCTGCGTCAGGATGTAGACGAAATCGAAGGCAAGGAATGACCAGATGACCGTCATGATCATTAGGAGGGTGATCGTTGGCCGGATGCCGGGCAGCAGCACGTAACGCATCATCTGGAAATAGGTGGCGCCTTCCAACCGTGCTGCCTCGATCTGCTCCTGCGGAACCTGCCTGAGGGCGGCGAAGAAGATGACGCAGAGAAACCCCCACCAGTGCCAAAGGTCGACGGTGGCGACGCCGAAGAGCGAGATGGAAGGCTGGGTGAGGGGATTGGGGATCGGCAGGCCGTATTTCTTGAGGACGCCGAAAATGCCGGTCACCGGGCTGTAGATCATGCCTTGCCAGATGCGCGCCGTGATCGGCGTGGCGATGACGACAGGAAGAAAATAGACAATCTGGAGGAAGTTGCTGCCGCGGCGTGCAATCAGCAGCATGGAGGCCGCAAGCAGGCCCATGGCGATCGGCACCGTCAGGAAGATGAGCGTCCAAATGATGTTGTTGCCGAGCGCAGACCAGAACACACCGTCCGCCGCCAGTGCCCTGAAATTGTCGAGGCCGGCAAAAGTTGGTGTCGAGATGCCGTCCCAATTGTAGAAGGCAAGCACGACTGTCAGCAGTGCCGGAACCAGCACGATGACAACATTGATGATCATCGTCGGAACGATGTAGAGCCGATGCATGGATTTTCCTCCGGGGAGGGCGGTGTATAGTCACCGCCCTTCATGTGCGTGATCAGGCGCGGGGCGGAATCGCGGGAGCTTTGCCGGCATCCTTTTCGCTCTTGAAGGTCTCATCCAGCTTCTTCAGGAAGTCGGCCGACGAGATCTTCTTGAGCCACACCTCTTCCATGCCGCTGACCAGATAGGTGTCGGTGGCCGGCGGCAGGAACGTCCAGGTCGTATAGCCATATTTTCCGGCGCTGACGGCGGCCGAAAGGTTCTTCATGACTTCGCTATAGAGCGGCAGCACGTTGTCGGAGAGCTTCACATTGGAGAGGTCTTTCAGCGGAAGGTTCCATTCGCCCTGCCAGGCCGAGTTCATCTTGCTATAGAAATCGTCCTTGAAGATGTAATCCAGCACCGCGGCTGCACCGTCCGCATTGTCCGACTTTGCATTGATCGAGAGGGTCGAGCCGATCCCGAGCGGATAGATCGGATCGCCCTTGGCGCTCGGGAAACCGACGAAGCCCGGCTCGGCGTTGTTCTGCGGGAAGTAGGTGGGAATGTTGGTGAAATTCCAGGTGCCGGTCGGCGCCATACCGGCTTGGCCGGTGGCGACCTGGGCGAAGGCCTGTTCGAGCGTCAACGAGAAATAGTTGTCGCCGAAATAACCCTTGTTCCACCACTCGGCCAGCTTGTCGATCGCCGCGACGAAGGCCGGATCGGTCCAGGGGATCGCGCCGGTCAACGCTTTATAGACATTCTCCGGCCCGGCGACGGAATTGAGAATGATCGAAACATAATGCTCGTTGGCCGGACGCCAGTCCGCATTGCCGGCGCCGAAGGGCGTTAAACCCTTAGCCTTCATTTCGTCGGCCAGAGCTTCGAATTCGGCAATGGTGGTCGGCGCTTTCCAGCCGTTGGTGTTGAACAACGTCTTGTTGTAGAACAGACCGAGCGTCTCATAGGTCTTGGCGAGTGCATATAGCTTGCCGTTATATTTTCCGAGCTCGAGGAAAAGCGGCAGCAGATTGTCGTTCCAGCCGTATTTCTTGGCATAGTCGTCGAGCGGCAGGAGCTGCCCGGCCTGGGCCATGGCAGCCACATAGCTTGGACCGGCGGTAAAGACGACGTCTGGGCCGGTACCTGCAAGCATGGCGACGCGTAGCTGCTTGTCGAGATCCGAGCCGCGGAAATCGATGCTCAGAAGATCCTCCGGATGAGCGGCGTTGAACGGATCGACCAACAGGTTTTTCAGATTGTCCTGGTTTTCCGGCGAGGCGGATTCATACCAGAACGTCAAGGGCTTCTGGTCGGCTGCGAATGCGAGGCGAGGCAGAAACGGTAGGCTAGCCAGACCGAGCCCGGCTTTCAAAACTGTACGGCGTTGCATGTTTTCCTCCTCCAGGTTTGTCTTAAGGGCTCTGCGTCGAGCCCCTCTTGATGAGATCGAAAGGCATTTCGAGCGCGGTACCCGCGCCGGTCTTGGTGCCGCGCAATCGCTCCATCAGCGTGTGCGCGGCGCGTTCTCCCATTTGCCATTGAAACTGCGCGACCGTGGTCAGCGTCGGCGTGACAAGCTTGGCCGCAGAGATATCGTCGAAACCGACGACCGCTATATCCTCGGGAATTTCGATATTGCGCTCGCGCAGCGTCTGCATGACGCCGATCGCCATCAGGTCATTGGCGGCGAAAATAGCGGTCGGCCGGAATTCGCTGGCAAGAATGGTTTCCGCCGCCCGTATGCCGCCAATCTCGCTGAACTCGTCATCAACGACGACATGCTCCTCATAGCCGGCGTTGGCGAGCGCGGTTCGATATCCTTCGATACGGTTGCCCTGCGGCCCGCCGCGCCCGGCGACCATGGCAATGCGCGAATGCCCTTGAGCGATCAGATATTCCGTCACGGCAAAAGCGGCAGCTCGACTGTCGACGAAGATATCATCGACGGCGATTTCGCCGCCGCGCTTCTTCGAGGATTCAATCCGCACCACGGGTACGCCAGCTTCGATCAACGGGCTGAAATCGCTGGCACGAAGGGTGAAGAATACACCGATCACGCCATCGACGCGCCCCTGCCGCGCCCAATCGAGAAAATGCCGCTCGCGCTCGGGTGAGCCATCGGTGTTGACCGCGATGACATCATAGCTCAGGCCGTCGGTGACCGACTGAATGCCGCGGATCAGCGAAGGATAGAAGGGATTGGTAATGTCGGGCACGATGCAGGCAATCGTCATCGATCGGCTGGTCTTCAGCGCCTGCGCAAACCGGTTGGGAACATAGCCAAGCTCTTTCGCCGCCTTGGTGATGCGAGCCCATGTTTCCGCGGGGATGGACGGCGCGCCGCCGCCGCTCAGCACGAGCGATACGGTCGCCTGCGAGACACCCGCCGCCTTTGCCACATCCTTTTGCGTTGCCCGTCCGCTTGCCAAACCAATGTCTCACTAATACGTATTACTGATACGTATCAATAAACGCCGTGCTCTGGCGGAGTCAAGGAAAATGAGGTTCGGACGCAAAAGAGCGAGATGCTGACAACCAGCGCCAGGTGATCTGTGGTTCAGCCCAGATTCGAGTGACTGGGCATGTGCTCATCAAAGGCAATTTCCACCGCCGGCGCCTATCGGACATAGGCTAACCTACCGCCCATGTCACAGCTGCACCGGAAGTGGAGCTCAGGCCATTTCCCGAATGACTTCTGTCACTGTCCTCACCAACAGCTCCGGACATTCACGGTGCGGCTTGTGCCCGATGCCAGGCAGGATACGAACGGTTCCATATTCGCCCGCGATCCGCATCGGTTGGGCGGTTGAACCGTACTCGTCATTTTCTCCATGGATCGCAGCGACTGGGCAACAAAGTCTCACGAGAGCGGGTTCAAGGCTCCAACTGGCGAACTGCGGCGAAAGCCAGGTATCGATCCACGACTTCAGCACCCATTGCGCCTTGCTTCCATGGTATTTGCCGAGACGCGCGACATTCTCCGCGGACCGGAACGCCTCCTGCGCGGACCTGATACCCTGGAGCGTCTTTTCTTCTACGAACGCTTGGGCGGCAATCGTGACCACAGCATCACATCGGTCCGGAAATCTCGCGGCCGCCTCGACCGCCATGCCGCCGCCGACGCTGTGCCCGCAGGCGAGGAAATTGGAGATCGATAGCTGTTCGAACAGAAAAGGAAGGACGTTCTCCGCTTCTGCCGCGATGAAGTCCGGCGACATGGCTTCTTCACAAGGATCGGAACGACCGAATCCCAGGCGGTCATAAGCGATGACGCCCCGGCCAAGGTTGATCGAGAGCAATCTGGGGAACTCTCGCCAGAGAGCGACGCAGCCGAGAGAATCATGGAACATCAGGATCGGCGGCGAGTCCGCGCAGACCGCCAAGTTCCATGTTTTCGCATAAAGACGCCCTTGTGGCGTCGCGATCCAATGTTGCTGTTCGACTATCATCAATTCGCCGCTCGCAGTCGCCCCTACGCGTAATCTGTCACCCCAATATCTGCCGAAGCAAGCCGGCCGCAGCGATGGAGATGACCACCGTCGGCAGGATAGGCAGCCGGGTTGCCGCTAACAGAGTAATCACAAGTGCGACGAGGTCGGCAGGACGTCCCGTAACGAAATCCGGTGCGATAACGGTGATGAGCACGCAACCTGGCGCGCACTCCATAACGGCCTTCATCCGATCGCTGATCGTCCTATTCCTGAGCAGAATATAGCCGCCGATGCGGGTCGTGTAGGTGACGGTCGCCATCAGGGCGATTGTCAGTGCGTATATCGGATCAATCATGACGGCCTCGCCAGCAGGTAGGCGGCAAGAACGCCCGATAGAGCTCCAGCAGGCACGTACCAGGCTCCGGACACGAAAACATATGTTCCGCCGGCGACGACAAGGCTGATCAGCCACGGGCGGGATGCCGCAAACCCCTTCCACATCCCGGCCAGCATGAACAGGAAAACCGCCGGAAAGGCCATGTCGAAGCCGTAGTGAGTTACGTCGCCCAGGACAGGTCCGATCGCCGCCCCAATCGTGGTGAAGGTGATCCAACTGGCATAGAGCCCGATCGCGACACCGAAAAAGTAGCGGGGGTTGAGGTCCGTGCCCTTCTTGCGGGCATCGTCAAGCCCCATAGCCCAACTCTCGTCGCACATGAAAAAGAGGATGAGGAATGCCTTTCTTCGCGACAGTTTTTGCATCAACGGTGCGAAGGCGGCCCCCATCAGCAGATGACGGCTGTTGATAAGGAAGGTGATCGCCACGATCAACGCCACATGTGGTGGCGAGGTCCAGAGATCGACGGCGGCAAATTCGGATCCCCCTCCGAAGTTCAGCCCTGTCATCAACGGAACTAAGAGCGAGCTTTGTGTAGAGCGAGCTTTGCGTGTTCATCGAACGCACCGCGCCTTGGCATCGGAAGGTGACGGACGCTCTATTCCATTGCCAAGATCATGTTGCGCACCACGGGATAGATTTCGCCCTCCCAGCGGCGGCCGTTGAAGACGCCGTAGTGGCCGACATTGGCTTGAAGGTGGTGGCGCTTCAGATGCGGGCGCAGCGAACGACAGAGATCGTGTGCCGCCGAGGTCTGGCCGAGGGCGCAGATGTCGTCTCGCCCTCCCTCGACGGTCAGAAGCGCCGTGTTACGGATCTGACCCGGGTCGACCTTGCGGCCATGATGGGTGAAGGTGCCCGTCGCCAATTCGGCCTTCTGGAAGACACGGTCGATGGTCTCGAGGTAGAATTCCTCGGTGAGGTCGAGCACCGCGAAATATTCGTCATAGAAGCTCTTGATCTTGCCAGCTTCGACCGTCTCGCCCTTCGCCAGGTGGTCATAGAGCTTGCGGTGGGCGTCCTGATGGCGCTGCATGTTCATGGCCATGAAGGCAACGAGTTGCAGAAACCCCGGATAGACGCGTCGTCCCCGGCCGGAGTAGCGCCACGGAACGCCGCTGATCAGTGAATTCTCGAACCAGGCGAGCGACTTCGACACGGCGAGCTCGTTGACCTCCGTCGGGCTCTCACGCGGGTCGATCGGTCCGGCCATCAGAGTCATCGTGCGCGGCGTGGCGGGGTGCCGCTCCTCCGACATTACCGCGACCGCTGCCAACACCTGCACGCAGGGTTGGCAGACGGCGAGGACATGGCCGCCGGGGCCGATCTCCTCCAGGAAGCGGATGACATAGTCCATATAGTCGTCGATGCCGAAACGCCCAGCTGAGAGCGGCACATCCCGAGCATTCGCCCAATCGGTTATATAGACGTCGTGATCGCGTAGCAGCGTCTGCACCGTGCCGCGCAGGAGTGTGGCAAAGTGGCCGGACAGCGGTGCGACGACAAGTATCCGCGGCCGGGGCGTGTCGACATCAGCGGCAAAGCGCAGGAGCTTGCCGAAAGGCATGTCGAGCACAGTCTCGACGGTGATGGGGACATCGCGGTTGCCGATCATGATCGAGCTGATAGCGAAATCCGGTCGTTCGTGGGTAATCTCGAAGCGTGAGATCATTTCCAGTGCGGCAGAAAAATGCCGCGCCATGTCCCCAGCCGGCCCCCAGAACGCGGTTGCGGAAAAGACCTGCAAGCGTCGCGCCAAATCGCGCAGCGGTGCTATGAGGTCATCCTGGAACTGGTAGGCCTGGTAAAGCATAACCGATTTCTCCCGCACCGCCGCAGAAATGCGGCAGCGCAAAAAAAGTTAGTGCAATATGTCGTGCTATGCGAGAAGATTGTCAGTGCGAAAGCATTATTTGTCCGACAAGGATTTGAACGCGATGTCGCAGGCAGCACTGACAATCTCCTCGAAGAACTATTCCTCGTGGTCGCTGCGCGGCTGGCTGTTGTGCCGGATGGCGGGGCTGGACTTTGTCGAAGTGCTTATCGAGCTAAATGACGAGGCGCGCCAGGAGCTTCTGCTGCTCTCCCCCTCGGTTCTTGTACCGAGGCTGACCCATGACGAGGTGACGGTATGGGACACACTGGCAATCGCCGAATATCTAAATGAGATCGCACCGAAGGCTGGGCTCTGGCCTGCCGACCGCGCAACGCGCGCCGGCTGTCGATCGGTCTCGGGTGAAATGCATTCGGGCTTCCATAACCTGCGTTCGGCATTGCCGATGAACCTTAAAGCGCGGCATGCGAGCTTCAAGATTTTTTCGGGCGCGCGGCCCGATGTGGAGCGCGTAAAGGCGATCTGGACCGAATGCCTCGATACAAGCGGCGGTCCATGGCTGTTCGGCGCTGCGCCGACCGTAGCCGACGCGATGTATGCACCGGTCTGCACTCGCTTTCGCACCTATGCTGTGGAGCTGGAGCCAAAACTCGCAGCCTATGTGGAGACAGTGCTGTCCTGGCCGCTGATGAGCGAGTGGACCGAAGGGGCCATGGCCGAGCCGGACGAAATCGTCGAGCTCGAGGTGGAGTTTTGAGGGAAGGGAGATGACGATAGCGCGCGCTCGTATCTCCGCTATGGCGTCTTATTCGCGCTCGCCCCGGACGCTCCAGTAGAACACCTCAAGTTTGTGGCTGGGGGTCGCACCCTGGAACGTGTCGCTGAATGCTTTGTCCAGGATGGAGGGGTTGAACACAACCTTTTGCGAAAGAAACTCAAAAAACCGGGCGACCTGCAATTGGCGTGAAGTATCCGTCTCATTGTTCGTGGCCGTAGCCTTGCCGAAAATCGCGTAGCGATCATTCGTATAGGTCCTCGTGCCATTGTCATATGTGCATCCCGGGAACCTCTTGACGTTTTCGGTAATGATTTCGAGATCACCGACAAAGTAGTGAAAGTCATCACGGCAGAAAGCCTCTGCCGCAGCCGTATACCCGGGATAGGACTTTATCCTGCTTTCAGTACCCTCCCCACAAAAGGGTTTTGCTTCTCGTTTCGACGGATCGCCGCGCAAGTAGTCGATGAGCACCTCGTCGAATCTGGGGAGTTCATGCGCAATCAGAAGAGCATTGATTCCCTCGTTCTGAGCCGTAGTTCCCCCTACAAGACCGATTAGCGGCTTTTCGGGGTAGGAACAGATTTTGTTCGGCGGGTCCTCTCCCTTGGGTGTGATATAGCTTATCCCGGTCAAAAAGAGCGGCGCAGAAACCATGAAGCCGTTCCGCCGTTCATTGGTGATCGTTGCCGGATCGCAGAGTATGTCAAACTTGACACCAAGGTTGAGAAAGCGCGAATCGTTTATCGAGGAAGTGGCGTTGTCCGTTGGGGCGTCTTTGTTCGCAATATCGGACGTAGCCGTTGGAACTGCACTTTTGCTCGCCATGTCAATATCGTAGATGCCGATATCGTTGAAGGTAAATTCACCTGGCTTTGCATCCAAAATCATTTCGGCAAGGACGGCATCGCATATCCGGACCATGTAGCCCGTATATCCGGCTCGTTCCAACGGACCACGTGCTGCATCGGATGCCTTCTCGCCGGGCTGACGCGACCAGTAGGAAAAGGGCCGGGCATCGCTTCGGACCCCGATGCAAAGCAGCGTGTTCTCGTTGCATGTTGTAACTGGCGGTTGCTGGGGAGGCTCGGCTTCCGCGAGCCCTCCCGCGATAAGGGTAAAACACGCGAAAAGCGAACCGAGCAGTGCAGTATTCATTGATCTCCCCTTAGTTCAGTTTCTATTTCACGTCGTCGTCTCCAGCCTCCGTAACCTCAAGCATAACGGCAAAGGTCAGAAGAAATAGAAATGGCACGAGACAGAAAATGAATGTGTCTCTTAGTTGTTGGGAGAACCAAGCCGCGTTTGGCTTCGAAGGAAGTGCAGATCCATAGGTCAAGAAAATCGCAAGCCACATGTATGCATAATATAATGCAGAGAAAATAATACTGATTAGTACCGTCCAAAACACGCTGAGATGTCTGTGCTTGTCCATGATAACGAGGGCCGCAAATGATAGGATCAGCCCGGCGCCAAAATGAAGGGCAAAAAATTCCCCTGATTGTTCGAACAAAAAAATGATTTGCGTTTGTGTCAGATGGAAGTTCACGGCCCATGCCAACTTCGCGAAGTTGACCGCAGCCGACGCAAAAATCGCAATCAGCCCCGACAGGAAGGACATCCCCAGCAGCGTAAGGAAGGGAAATTGATAGAATTTCCAGTCCGTTCGCCAAGATTGTTGCTCGATGCGCACCTCGCGTGCAACGAGCACAAAGAAAACGCTCAAAAAAACCACAAGTCCCGAATGGAGCGTGTCCCACGCTGTCGTTTCGATGAATATAGGCCGTTGCGAAAGATTATATCGGCGAATGGCTTCGTACTTCTTGCAATCAGCGTATGCAGTGTCGGTTGGCGAACAAACGGGTTCGGCGTTGGCATCCTTAGTATTTACTTTATTATTTGCTCTTGCGTCATTATTTGCTTTTACCTGATCTTTGATTTCGTTCTCTAAAAGGCGCGTTTGTTCACTGTATACTCGCGGATTGCTGTCTGCTTTCCAGTCACTCCATTGGTTGTAGACAAGAAAAGTCACGATCGCGCCGAGGATCAGGCCAACTACCATGCTGATTGCGAATGAGTTTTGTTCGGCGTTATATTTTCCTTGGATACGCTTTACCGTTTTTTCCATCGGGCTCAGCGGTCTTGTTTCTTCTTTTTTTGAGATTTTGCGGCCGAGTTGGGCTCCTCGGCGGAGCAAGCCGCTTTGGCTAAAGACTGACCGGTTATTGCGCACAAAGAGGACGGCGAATACTGCCATGGTATTCGACCGCACGATCGCTGCTTCGCGTTGGATGTTCGAAAGCGCATCCCACATTTCACGCGTATCGGGCTTTTCCGTTCCTTCCTCTCCTTTAGATTGTAGTTTTTTTGACAAATTATCTATGATGCTGTGTAGGCTGGCGATTTGCCCATCGAGTTTTTTCGAAAGTGATTCCAACTCAGACATTTGATATAGCGGGAAGTAAAGCATTCGATTGTCGGCGTTTGTGGCGACCGAGAGGTAGTCAATCGTCGCCAACGACAGCTCAATCTCTGCGATTTTCCTGCTAATACCGATATTGTGCTTGATTGATTCAGTTGCCCCGCGAAAAATCGTGACCAACAGTCCCGGTTGATCTTTTACAAACTCTTCATAGTCCACGCCGCGTAGGCTCTCTATGACTCTGTACACCCCCCGGGGGATGCCAGCCATCCGATGAGCAAGGCTTCTCATCGTCGCTTCGATGGGTTTTACAGCGCCAATTGATAGAAATGAAATTAGGAGGGCGGAAACGAAGATTGGTTTGCCGTAGCTCGTGGCGGACAGCAACGACGGGTCACTCGCCGGCATGAGGACGTTGTCGGTTGCACCGATTTCGCTTCTTGCGTTGCTTGCGCTCAACAATAGCTCATACACCTCCGCCGACCCCAAAACCACGGCGTAGACGATAAGATACAGCGCAGCATAGAACGTGAAGCCGGCGATAATCTCACCGGTCGTACAAAGGCTTCTGACCTCGACTTCTTTAAGAATGGGGTGCAGTGAGAACGGATGATCGCCAGTCTGCGAATTGAAATTCCTGAATGCCTCGATCAGCAGCGTCACCGCCCCGGCTACGATAGCGCCCGCGTAGATCAAATCGTTCATCGCTAGGCGTCCGAGGTCTGTCTCTCAGGGGCAGTTTTGAGCTGCTGAATTGCAGGGGCCTGCGGCCATTGCTCTGTTCTCGTCAACGACGACAATGCCAGCAATTCCAAAAGCGAGTACACTCATCATCAATAAGAACTTGATCATGTGTTCACTCTTTCATTGGTGGTGACAGAAAATTATATCACACCTAAAACTTGCGTCAACTGTGCCGCAAGGGGAACCAGTTCCCGTAGGTGTCCACGCCCGTTTAACCCTTGTCGCGGTTCAGGTTTCCCGTGCCATTGCAAGATCTCACGATGATAGTCGCCGAAAGGATGAAGGATCACTATCCGAATACGAGCCCACCATCCACGATGAGGTTTTGGCCTGTTACCGCCCGTGCCCAAGGGCTTGCGAAGAACAGCACCGCGTCAGCTGCTTCCTCCGGTGTCGTCACACGGCGCAAAGGCGTGTTTGCGGCGATGAGATCAAACACCGCTTCCGGTGTGGCGCGGCTGGCATCCGTAGTGCGGAGCAGACCGCCGGAAACCATGTTCACCGTAATTCCCAGTGGCCCGAGCTCGGCGGCGGCCGTTCGCGTCAGCGAGAGTAGCGCTGCTTTCGCCGCTGTCTAGTCATGGTAGGGCACAACGGGATTTTGAAAGAGGTTCGTGCCGATGGTCACGACACGGCCGAAGCGGGCCTCCGCCATGGACGGCCGTGCAGCCTGGATGAGATTGAGCGCGCCTTGCACGGCAGTGTCGAGTTGCGCAGATATGTCCGACCAGTTGAGCTCATCGAGTTTCGGACGAGCGTCGCCGTTAAAGCTGAAATCGGACAGCGCATTGTGTACGACCGTGGTTGGCGCGCCAAAATGGGCCGTAACTTCGTCCACCAGCCTTTTTGTCTCATCCAGGCTGCGGATATCGGCCTGGAAAGCCCGCGTATCGTCGCCAAGCCGGACGGCAAGGTCTTCAGCAGGCCCGCGGCTGTTGCGGTAATTGATGGCAACCTTTGCGCCCTCGCGGGCGAAGGCGGCTGCAATCGCCGCGCCGAAACCCCGGCCGGCGCCGGAGACGATGACGACCTGTTCGTTGAGGGGCAGACTCATGTCGGCTATCCCTTTCTGTGTGGCCAAAGCTCATAGAAATGTTGGACCGGCCCGTGGCCGGTGCCGACGGAAAGCGTTCCGGCTGCCGCAACCGCACCTGCGAGATAATGTTTGGCTATAGTGACCGCGTCCGTCAGTGCCGAGCCCTTGGCGATCTCGGCGGCCAGAGCGCTGGAGAGCGTGCAACCGGTTCCATGCGTGTTCTTGGTCGGCACGCGGCTGGCCTCGAACCAGGTCAAACCTTCCGGGCTTGCGAGCACGTCGGGGCTTCGATCGCCGGCGAGGTGGCCGCCCTTGACCAGAACGGCCAGCGGACCGAGCTTTGCCAGGGCTTCCGCCTGGCGGGCCATCGTCTGACGAGTTTCGGCAACCGGTTCGTGCAGAAGTGCCGCCGCCTCCGGTAGATTGGGTGTCAGCACTGTGGCCAGCGGAAGAAGCCGGCTGGTCAGAACGTCGACGGCATCGGCGGCGAGAAGCGCCGCGCCGCCCTTAGCAATCATCACCGGGTCGAGCACGATCGGAACGCCTCGATGTGGAGCGAGCGCATCGGCGACCGCTTCGGCGATTGCGGCATTCGCAATCATGCCGATCTTGACGGCGTCGACCCGCACATCGGCAAAGATGGCCTTGATCTGCTCGGCGACGAATTGCGGAGGAACGGGGTGGACGCCGGAAACACCTTGCGTGTTCTGCGCCGTCAGCGCGGTCAATGCCGCCATGCCATAGACACCGCGCGCCGAGAATGCCTTCAAGTCCGCTTGAATGCCGGCGCCGCCGGAGGGGTCGGAGCCGGCGATGGAAAGAACGTTTCGGATCATGAGCGCGCCCTTCTGATGGCTCTCGCGACCTCGGCCGCCGCAGCCCGTGGGTCCGGCGTACCGCATATGGCAGAAACGACGGCAATGCCGTCGGCGCCGGCCAAGAGGGCGCCGGCCGCATGTTCGGCCTTCAGGCCACCGATCGCCACGGATGGAACAGGGCAGAGATCGACCATGCGGGCCAGACCCGCAAAGCCGATCGGCTGCTTGTGGTCAGGTTTGGTCGGTGTCGCAAAAACAGGGCCGATCCCTGCATAGTCGACGACGCTGGGATCGATGGCCGCCGCAAGCGCTTCTGTTTCCACCGAGAGGCCGAGGATCATATCGGGGCCGATCAGGTGCCGCGCGGCGCGGGCATCCATGTCGTCCTGGCCAATATGCAGACCGTCGGCGTCGATTGCGACCGCCGCCTCGACATCGTCATTGACGATGAGGCGTGCCTCCGTGCCAGCCAGCGCTCGCTTCAGCGCGCGGCCGGTTTCGATCATGCTCGCCGTCGAGGCATGCTTGTCACGCAGTTGCACGATGGTGGCGCCGCCGGCGACGGCGATACGTGCCGTTTCCACCATGCCTATGCCGGCGCAGAGCAGTGGATCGAGAACGAGGTAGAGGGAAAGATCGAAGCTTTTCATGCCGGGGTGATCCGCGCTTCCCGGTCGATTGCTTTTTCATCCAGGGCGGCCAGCGCATCGAGGAAACGCCACGAGAAGGAGCCAGGCCCGGCCGCCTCACGGCCTGCCCGTTCACCGGCGACGCCAAACGCGGCAAGCGCCCCAACGGTCGCGCTGAATGGATCCTCTGGCCTTGTCGCCGCGAATGCACCGACGAGGCAGGTTAATGCACAACCGAGCGCGGTGACCTGCGGCATCAATGGCGAGCCGCCTTCTAAGCGCACTGCTCTCTCTCCGTCGGTGACGAAATCAGTGGCGCCAGTCACCGCGACGACGGTTCGATGTTTCCGGGCAAGTAGCGTGGCTGATTCCTCCGCCAGTTCGACGGGATCACGGCTGTCAACGCCCTGGCCACGGCTTATGCCGCCGGCGAGTGCAATGATTTCAGAGGCATTGCCGCGGATGATCGTCGGGCGAAGCTCCAGCAATGCCGCGACCGCCTCGCGCCGGAAGGAGGTGGCATAATGCGCAACGGGATCGAGGACCCAGGGTTTACCGGCCTTTGCTGCGCTCCGCGCAGCCGCCGTCATGCCAGCCAGCCAGTCGGTGGATAATGTGCCGATATTGATCGTCACTGCGCCTGAGATCGCTGCGAATTCGCCGGCTTCCTCTTCGGCATGCACCATGGCGGGAGAAGCGCCGGCGGCCAGCATCACATTGGCGGCGATGTTCATCGCGACGAAGTTGGTGATGCATTGCACCAGCGGAGGGTTCGTCCGCATGGCCGTCAGTAGAGTGCCGGGAGTGGTCTGGTTTTGCATATCGTCCCTTTCGGGCGGGGCGAGACGCGTAGGGGTGACGATGCAGCGCACCGAAACCCCGAGCGACTCCCTCCGCCAGCATTATCTGGTTCAGGTTCAAAGGGTGCTTCTCAGCCCGTCATGCGACGGGCGCCCCTGTCTCTCATCACTGTCTTTCTCGCAGAGAAAGACCGTCCTGTCATCAGCAAATCGCGGTTCGCGAGCTGATTAAGGTGAACTGGATATGTTTGCCCGCAGTGAGAAGACGGTGCGTCCGCTTCCCTGTCTCCGGCTCTTCGACACCGTAGAACAGGACGAAATTCGCTACATCGAGGGTTGACGCGAAGTGCGGCGTTAGCTGGCCGCATGTACCAAAATATCACGCACCTGCAGCGGCGTGATATCGGCCATTTCGCCGAGTCGGATCTGCCCGGCCCGCTGCAGATGGGCGATGACGTCGTCCGGGGAGATTTCGATGGGGGCGACATCAGCCGGTTTGACCGGCAAACCCATTTGACGGAAAAACCCTTCGGTCAGATCGATGCCTTGTTCCGCCGCCATCTTGTCATCCGTTGCGGCAATGCCCCAAACGTTTCGGGCATAGCGGGCAAGCATCACCTGCTTCCTATCGGCTTTGAACCGCAAGAGCGAAGGCATCACCAGGCTCAAAGTGCGGGCGTGATCGATGCCATAGATCGCCGTGATGGCATGGCCGATCATATGGGTTGACCAATCCTGGCGCACGCCGGTACCGATCAAGCCGTTGAGCGCCTGATTGGCGGCCCACATGACATTTTCGCGCGCTTCGGCGGAATTGTCTTCGAGCAGCTTCGGTCCCCATTCAATCAATGTGCGAAGCAATACTTCGCTGTAGCCGTACTGGACAGGTGTATTTCCGGGAATGGTGAGATATTGCTCAACCACGTGGGTAAAGGCGTCGACGACGCCGTTACCGAGCTGGCGCTTGTCCAGGCTTGCCATGGTAGCGGGATCCATGATCGCGAATGTGGGCCGTGCGGCTTCGTTGGCGAAAGGTATCTTCAAATCGCGTTCGATCGAGGAGATCACCGATACGGCGTTGCTCTCGGAGCCGGTGGCGGGCAGCGTCAGGACGCAGCCGACCGGCAGGATCTCCTGCGGGTATCGGCCTGCGGCGAAATCGTCCCACGGATCGCGATTTTCGGCAGTGACGACGGAGGCGAGGAATTTTGCCGCATCGATCACCGAGCCGCCGCCAACCGCCAGGATAATGCCGACGTTAGCCTGACGCGCCACCTCGGCCGCCTTCAGGATCGTCTCATAGTGCGGGTTGACCTCGATGCCGGCGAATTCCGCCAGCTTGCAGCCTTCGAGCGCAGCCAGTACTTGGTTATAGACGCCATTGCGCTTGATCGAACCGCCGCCGTAGAGAAGGAGTACGCGCGTTCCCATTGGGATGAGGTTCCGCAAGGCCGCAATCTGGCCTTCACCGAAAACGATGTGTGTTGGATTCCTGAATTCAAATTTGACCATGGTCTTCCTCGGTCTTCCTCAACGGTGTTCCGCCGTTTCATTAAAGGTCAGGTCGATGCGGCCGAAATCATGGAACTCCACGGTGAAATGCTGACCCGCCTTTCCGAAGACCAAACCGGTGAAGGTGCCCGTCGTGATGACATCTCCAGCCTTGAAGGTTTTGCGTGCCTGGACCGCGTGGATGAAATCCAGGGCGGGGAGTAGAGGATCGACGCGTGCATGCCCGCCGATCTTGTCGAGAATGGTCACGCCGTCGCAGCTCAGCGTCACCCGCAAAGTGGAGAGATCGATATCGCGCCAGTCCGGACGGGGCGTTCCGATCACCAAGCCACCGTTCGACATGCGGTCGACAAGCCGATCGAGGACAGGCGTGTCCTGGTAGCTGATAAAACGGCTCGATACGATTTCGATTGCCGGAAAGGCCGTCACGACGGCTTCGATCTCGGAACGGGAATAGGGCTCTGTCCGGCTTGGCAGATCGTGGTCGAAACGAAAGGCGATCTCGCCCTCGACACCCAGCGGCGCATACATCCGGCCATCGATCCTTGCCGGAGAGTCAAGGCAATCCGCTGCGAAGATGGCGCCCCACATGGACGCACCTGAGGAGGCGTCAGTCGCCACCTTCCAGCCGCTGACAGTTCCGTCGAGCCGTGCGACAAGTGACTCCTGCATCTGCAGCGCCTCGGAAATGGACGGTGGTTTGCTGGCAGCGGGCAATTCTCGAAGCCATTCACCGCTTTTTGCCGCATCGCTCAGCAGTCGTATTGCCGTCTCCAGATCAGCCTGTTCCATCCGTGCTACTCCGCTTTTTCGAAAAACTGCTTTGCGCCGCGCACGATCAAGTCATTGATCCAGCCGACCTGGACGAAATCCTCGCGGACAGGTTTGCCGGCGGCACGGATGCGGCGCGACGCGTCTTCGACGGCGGCAACGACGTCCGGATGTTTCGGATTGCCGGGATGGCCCAGCGATTGCGCCAGGTCCATCATGCCGAAGCTCAGATAATCGATGCCGGGCAGGGCGGCGATATCACCGGCCGCCTCGAGCGCGCCAACCGTCTCGATCATGATCGAAACGCAGATGTCCTCGTTGGATTGGGCCATGTGCGCCGGCATATCCGGAATACCTGCCGTGAATTTCGGCCGGTTGCCGCCGAAGGAGCGATTGCCGATCGGACCGTAGTAAGCGGCGTCGACAACGGCCTTCGCGTCCGCCGGGGAGTCGACATGAGGGACGACAATGCCTTTCACGCCGCGGTCCATGAATCTGCAGATCGTCGCTGCGGAGGGATCGGGAACCCGCGCGATGGCGGTAATGCCGTGGCGCTCGGCCGTCACACAGGCATATTCGAGATCGCGATTGTCGAAAGCGCCGTGCTCGCCATCGAGATAGGCGTAATCGATACCGATGATCGCGAGAAGCTCGATGATGCCGGCATGAGGAAAGGTCAGATGCAGGCCGCGGATTTTTCGTTGTTCCGCAATGGCCTTCTTGATGCTGTTGGTCGTGGTCAAGGCAATTGTCCTTCTTTATAAAGTTGCTGGCTTTTCTGCCGGTTCATTGGCTGCGAGCGCCGAACAAAATTTGCTGAGAGCGAGCATTCCCGGATCGTCCAGGCCTCTGCTCTTTTCGCCGTAAAGGCGGGCACGGCCGATGCGATTGGGTCGGTCGCGAAAGGTCTCCAGTGCTTCTTGCGCCGCTCGAGCGGCAGTGGCGCGGTAGGTTGAAGGCTCGGCGGCGCCCAGTGCATCGGCAACGGCCTGCAGTCCGTCGATCACCGTCTTATCGCCGATCGCCGCGCCGCCGCGTGCCAGCATGGCGGCGCAGATGCCGGCGATAAGCTCCGGGATGCGTTCGGCGGGAAGCGTGGTCTGTCCGCGGGTTGCTTTGGAGAGCGACATCAGCGCCGTCATGACGAGAGTGCCGAGACTAGAGCCGGTCGAAGCGGAGGCCGCCTTGGCAAGGTTCATGAAGGCGGCGCCGAGATCGTCAGTGGCGCTTAGGTCGACTTCTGCTACGCCATCGGCAAGCCGTTTCAGCATACCGCCGGTATCGCCGTCGCCAAGCTTTGCGTCGGCTGCATTCAATTCAGTTTCAGCCGCAGAAAAACAGGCTTGGGCTCGTTGAACGGCGTGCTGGATATCGGGAACGGCAATCGTCATCAGCCGACCCTCCAGAAGGGACAGGAGGCCGGCGCCTGAACGAGGCGGTCGATTTCATCGTCAACAAAGCACAGGCTGAGCGATGCGCCGGCCATCTCCATCGACGTCGTATAGCGGCCGACCAGCGGCGAAACGATTTCGATCCCGGCAGCGTCGAGCCGTGCGACTACGCGCCGATAGAGAATATAAAGCTCCTCCAGCGGTGTTGCGCCGAGACTGTTGACCAGTAGGGATACGCGCGTTCCAGCAGCTGCCGGCGCATTGGCAAGCAACCGCTCGACCATCTCGTCCGCGATCCTGTCAGCGGGTTTCATGCGGTCGCGCCAGATTCCGGGCTCGCCGTGGATGCCCATACCCATTTCGATCTCGCCTTCCGGCAAGTCGAAGGTCGGCCCGGCTGCGCCCGGTACGATGCAAGGCGCCAAGGCGAAGCCGAGGGTGCGGGTGCGTTCCACCGTGCGGCGGGCGATTTCTGTGACATCGGCGAGCGATCCGCCGGCCTCGGCAAGGGCACCGGCGGCCTTGTAGGCATAGATGATGCCGGCAACGCCGCGCCGCCGTCCGATCTGATCGGCTTCAGCGCTGGCGATATCGTCGGTGCCGAGCACGGTCGTGGTTTCAATGCCTTCCATTTCGGCCATCTCGCAGGCCATGTCGAAGTTCATCCGGTCTCCGCCGTAGTTGCCGTAGAGGCAAAGAACGCCCTTGCCGGTATTGGCCGCAGCGATGGCTTCACTGCAGGAGGCGACGTTGGGGCCCTCGAAGACATTGCCGACCGAGCAGGCGTCCAAAAGTCCCGGGCCGACATAGCCGGTGAAGAGCGGCAAATGCCCCGATCCGCCGCCGGAGACGATTCCGACTTTGTCGGTGACTGGACCGTCGGCACGCCGGATCACGCGTCCGCCTGTCCCATGACGGACGAGGGACGGATGTGCCAGAACCAGTCCATCCAGCATCTCGTCGACATAGTCGCGCGGGTCGTTCATCAGTTTACTCAAGTCGAATCCTCACATGCTCAATGATCTGCGGGCCGGGCGGAGACGCCGCGTGGACTACATCAGATGTCTGTCGAACGAATATTGGCGAATGGGTGCGCCATCGAGGAACGCCAGAGTGTTCTCGATGCTGTTGCGATAGAAAATTTGATACATTTCGCGTGTGCCGTAGCCGACATGCGGCGTCAGCACGACGTTCGGCGCGCTGCGCAGAGGATGATCGGCCGGCAAGGGCTCTTCGTTGAACACATCGATCGCCGCCTGAATGCGCCGGTTCTGCAGAGCGTCGATCAACGGCTTCTCGTCGATCAGCGGTGCCCGGGAGGTGTTGACCAGAATGGCGCCGTCCCGCATGCGCGACAATTGCGCCTGGCCGACGATCTTTTCCGTTTCCGGGGAAAGCACGAGATGCAGCGAGACGATGTCGGAGCGGGCGAAGAGGTCGTCGATGGAAACGGCCTCCACGCCTGCAGCCGCGGCCTTGTCGGTGGTCATGCTGCGGCTCCAGGCGATGACATCCATACCGAGCGCCCGACAATAATTTGCAAGGTGGCCGCCGATCAGACCCAATCCGAGGATGCCGAGCGTTTTTCCTGCCATGCGAAAACCCGGCGGGACATTTTCCAGGAATGCGCCGCCCTTGATGGAGGCATCGCCTTCCGGAATGCGGCGCACGGCGGCAAGCATAAGCGCCAGTGCGTGTTCGGCAGTATCCTGACCGTCTTCGCCGCCGCCTGTGATCGAAACGATAATGCCACGACGGAGCATCTCGTCCAGACCTCGAGCCCGCCGGCCGGTCATGTTGAAAAATTTGAGACGGGGCAAGCCGGCGATGACATCATTGGAAAATGTGGTTCGCTCGCGCATCGCCAGGATGATGTCGAAATCCGCAAGTGCCTTGACGATGTCGTTCGGTGTTCCGAGGGGCTGATGGAAGAATACCACCTCTGCCCGGTCTGATAGCGCTGACCAATCGGCGCTATGCTCGGCGATGCGCTGCCAGTCGTCCAGCACCGCCACGCGTGTCTTCGGACGAGCCTGTGGCTCTCCGCTATAATCAACATTATGCGAAAGCATTGATTATCCTCAATTATTATATCAAGCCAATAGATAACCAGGGCACTAGCGCGATGATCACCACTCCGACGGTGAGTATTGCGAGATAGGGCCAGAGATGGCGCATCGCCTGATTGGGATCTGCTCCCCCGATGGCGCAGGTGATGTAGAAGCCGACGCCGAAAGGCGGGGTGAAGAGGCCGAGGCTCATCGCGAGGATGGCCACGATGGCGTAGTAGATATCGTTGATCCCCAGACCTTGAGCGATCGGGAACATCAGCGGGCCGAAGAGCACGATGGCGGGCAATCCTTCAAGTACGCTTCCGAGAATGGCGAAGAGAAGGATCGACAGTGCCATAAAGGTCGGTACGCCGCCCGGAACTGCGGCAATGGCGTCGGCGAGGGTCTGGGAGAAGCCGGACTGGGTGATTGCCCAAGCCATTCCCGTTGCCGCGCCCGTCACGAAAAGAATTGCGCCGGAAAGCGAGGCGGTTGCCGCCAACATCGGAAACAGGCGCTTCCATTCGAATTGCCGATAGAGGAAGAGGCCGACGAGGAGTGTATAGGCGACGCCCACCGTCGAAACCTCGGTGGCTGTTGCCACGCCTTCGACGACGGCGCTTCTGATAACGAAGGGCAGCGCCAGCGCCGGCAACGCAACGAAAAAGCTCTTCCACAGAACACTTCGCTTCACCGAAGCTGTCTCGTTCTTCGGCGCCTTTCGCGTGCGATACCAGACGAAGGCGCACAGCATGACGCCGAGCAGGGCGGACGGCAGCAATCCGGCGGTGAACAGCCCAGCGATGGAAAGTCCGGTAACTGAGCCCACTGCGATCAAAATCAGGCTTGGGGGGACAGTCTCGGTCTGCGCACCGGTGGCCGCCAGCAGTGCAGTCATGGCGGCGCGGTCATTACCGAGCTTTTCCATTTCAGGAAACAGCGCCGGCGCGATCGCCGCCATGTCGGCTGCCTTGGAGCCCGATATCCCCGATACAAGATACATCGCGGCGACCAGCACATATTGCAGCCCGCCGCGCACGTGGCCGAGCAGGTTCGACAGGAAGACGATCATTCGCTCTGCCATGCCGGTCATTTCGATCAGCAGGCCGAGGAAGACGAATGTCGGGATGGCCAGGAGAAGCAATTGCGACATGCCTGCATCGAGGCGCGCGACAAGTATAGAGGGCGGCACGTAAGTACCGAGCGTCAAATAAGCAAAGGTGGCCGCGCCGAAGGCAAAGGCGATCGGGATGCCGACAAAGACCATCAGCGGGACGCCAATGAGAAAGAAGATCGCCAGATTGGCCTGATCGAGGTCGAGAAAGGTCGACTGCAGCAAAGCCAGTGCGCCGGCAACGATCACTGCGACAACAAGCGAAATGATCGAAATCTTGAAAGGCATAGTGCGAAGCCGCAGCAGCGCTGCGATGATCATCAGCCCGATACCGACCGGCATGGCAGCGGCACGCCAGAACATCGATATTTCAAGGCTGGGACTAATGACGCCGGCTTCCGTCTGCACATGCTCAAACGAGGGCGGCAGCAACAGGATCAGAAAGACGAGGACGACGGAAACCGCAAATCCCGAGAGATAACCCTGCCAGGAAGCAGGCAGCATGGATACGAAGGTCGTCATGCGCATGTGTTGCCAGCGCCGAAGGGCAAGCGCCGAGCCGAGCGTTCCCAGCCACAGGAACAGGATGGAATTGAATTCGTCGGTCCATATCAGGGGATGATGGAACACATAGCGGGCGACGATGCCAAGAAAAAGGACGACGATCTCTATGGCCAGCAACACGGCAGCTATCGCCGACAGCGTACCGAGGAAGAGCTCGTCGACGGTCGTCAGCAAGCCAGTCTTCTGATCGATGTCCGTCGGCTTTCGAATGGTCTCGCCGGTCAAGATGTTCGTTCCAGCCATGATAGCCTCCCTGCTCAACCTGCTTCCGGCAGCGTCCGCCGCTGCTTAGTGGCGACGGCGGATGCGGGATCACTGCAGACGTCCACGAAACTTGTCAGTTCGGCATTGAACCGCTCTGCGGCTTCGAAGAAGACCGAGTGCCCGCACCCGTCATAGAGGCTTAACGTCGCATGGGGGATAAGTCTGGCGGTGATGTCTGCAGCACCGGGGAGGACCAGAATATCGTCGCGGCCATGGACAATGAGTGTTGGAACTGTGACACGCCGCAAGGCGGCCTCGGAAATCGCCGGCTCGGTCCACCATTTGCCGATCTGCTGGCGGATCTCGAACGGGCAAAGCATGTTATAGGCAAGCGCGAAGGCAAACTCTTCCGCATCCGGTTGCAGGCCGAAGCAATTGCGCAGAAAGGCGGAGGCGACGTCGATCCGGCTGCCGAGATCGTCGATATCGAGTTTCTGAACGACGGCATTGCCGGCGCCGATGACCTCGGGCACCTCGACCGGACGGCAGGACAGGAAGGCGACGCCGCTGAGTTGCGCGTCGCCGTAGTCGACCAGATATTGCCGGACGATACGTCCGCCAAGCGACCAGCCGGCAAAGACCGGCTTACGAAGCCCCAGCGCGTCGATGACCGATTGCACCTCGCCGGACCAGCGCTTTCCGTCCTGATACCATTCATCGCCGAAAGGTTTGTCGGAAAGGCCATGACCGCGCGGATCGAAGGAGATGATGCGGAACTTCTGCATCTCCGGCGCCGCATACTGCTTGACGAAAGACAGGTAGCTTTGGGCAACACCGGTGACCAGCAGCAGTTCAGGGCCATTGGGATCGCCCCATTCCCTGACTTCGAGTTCGACGCCATCGGCGGTCTTGACGCGATGACGGCGGCCGGGCGGCCGGCTTTCCAAAGCACGTGTCATTTCAATCTCCAGATCAGCATCGGTCCTTGGGACCGCATGACATTACAATCAGCCCAGAGGTCCGGTGTAATGTTCGAGACGGGTCCATGCCTCGTCTCCGATTTGCTTGCGCCAATTGGCATAGAAGCCTGCCTGCTTGAGCTTGGCACGGAAGGAATCGGTTTCCGTCGAATTCACTGCCAATCCCTTGCTCTTCAATTGGTCGACGAGCGATTGGTTCAGCGTGACGAGATCGGCCCGCTGCAGAACTGCCTTTTCGCTGAAGACCGTGTTGGCGACGTTCTGAACATCCTCCGGCAACCGTTTCCAGGCCGCGCCGTTGGCGATGATCCAGAAACCGTCCCAGACGTGATTGGTCAGCGACATGTATTTCTGCACTTCGTAGAACTTGCCGGTGTCGATCTGCGACAGCGGGTTCTCCTGGCCATCGACGACCTTGGTCTGCAGCGCGGTGTAGATTTCACCGAACTGCATGCTGACCGGCGCAACGCCGAGGCCCTGGAAGAGCGAGACGAGCGGCGGGGCGCCCGGCACCCTGAGTTTCAGACCGGTCAGATCGTCGGCGGTGTTGATCGGCCGCGCACTGTTGGTGACTTGCCGATAGCCCAGGTCCCACATCTTGTTCATCGGGACGAGATTGGTGTTGCTCGCGATCTGAGTGCGGACATAGGCGCCGAGATCCCCGTCCATTGCTTCCCAAACCTTATCGTAGTTCGGGAAGGCGAAGCCCATGCCGTCGATGGCCGTGACGGGGAGAACGGATGCGAGGATCAAGCCTGCGGCGGGAAAGAATTCCACTGCGCCGCTGCGAACCTGCGACAGAAGATCGTTGTCGCCGCCGAGCTGGCTGTTCGGAAAAACCTGAATGTTCAGGCGTCCGCTAGTCTTTTCGAGAATCTCGGCAGACGCTTCAACGAGGCGTTTGCTGAAAGGGTGATCGGCCGGTGTGCTGTGACCGAGCTTGTAGCGAAACTGTGCGCCGAGAGCGCTGGATGACATGGTCGCGGCGGCAACGGCCGCGGCTGCTCCGCCAATGAAATGACGGCGATTGATATACATCTGAATTCCTCCCATTCCTGTCTTCTGCCACCCGGCCGTCCTCTGTGCCCAGTGGAGCCTCCTTGAGTCCGTCAATATGATGGCGTGGCGGCGTGACGGACGCCATTGCCAATTCGTGAACCTGCATGCGTGGTTGGCGAAGGTCTCGCGATTGGATTATCGTTTGGACGTAAGGTCTTGTATTGACTATAGTTCACGCCAAAGCGCGGCGAACGGCGCTGGGGGAGGATCTTTTGACGCGTGTCGACCTAATTACACTTAGTCTTTTCATCGCGGTGGCAGAGGAGACGAGCCTGGCCAAGGCTGCCGAGCGGGAACACCTTGCGGCGTCCGCCATCAGCAAACGGCTGGCCGACCTCGAGCTGAATTTCGACATCAAGCTGTTCGAGCGCAAGCCGAACGGCATGTTTCTGACGGCCGCGGGTTCGGCGCTTCTGCATCATGCGCGGCTGATCATGCGCAATGTTGCCGAACTTGAAGCCGAACTGCAGGACTTCTCAGCAGGCATGCGGGGTACTATCCGCGTCCAGGCCAATGCAACCGCAATGGCTCGATATTTACCGGAAGATCTAAAGAGTTTCCTTGCCTTATATCCGGAAGTTCGCGTAGAACTTGAGGAAAGCACGACGCCCGATACCTTGCGCGCGATCGCTGACAATGCCGCCGATATCGGCATCTATGGCGACGTCATCGTTCCTGCCGATCTTACCTCGCTTGTCTATCGCGCCGACCGGCTCGCACTGCTGGTACCCCTCGACCATGGTTTGGCGGACAGAGAATGCGTCACCTTCGCCGATACGGTAGACTATGATTATATCGGTGCGCCAAAGGGCAGTTCCATCGATACCGCGCTCATTCGAGCTTCCAGCGATCTCGGTGTTTCCCTGCACATGAGCACCAGGACCTCCGGTTTCGATGCGATCAGCCGCATGGTTGCCGCGGGACTGGGGATAGCCGTGGTGCCGGACAGTGTCGCTACCAGCTATGCGGAGTCACTGAATGTGAAGGTCCTGAAGCTCGATGAGCGCTGGGCTGAACGGCGGCTGATGGTCTGTGTCCGCAGCATCGATGCGTTGACTCCCGCCGCCGCCGCGTTTCTCGCCCATTTGAACTGTAATTGATTTGAACGGCGGCGACCAATCCTAGAGGGCCGTGCGTGTATTTGAACGCACAAAGGTCGCACTAGTCTTTTGAATCTAGAGCATCTTATCCGCTTGCAGGTGATTCCACCTGAAAGCGGGATGCTCTAGTCGCCGTCATTCTTGGAATCTCATTTCCGTTCGACCTTTCTCCAGAAGGCGCATTGGTGCTCTGCAGCGAAGTTGCTCACGCTGTGCGACTGAGGCTTGTTGAGCGATTGCACGGGACCGGCTTGCGCCTGCTCGAATTGCGGCCAGGTAGGCACGCCCTTTCCGTTCGGATTGCCGCTGCGAGCAAAATTCGCCCAATAGGCACGCATCTGCTTGCCGAGCGCCCTCTGGGCATCGGTCATGTCGGGCGTTCCTTTGAGCGTGATGCTGCTCAGATCGAACAGATACTGAAGCTCGCTGAAATGGCCGGCACGATAGGGGAAACTGATCGGCGGCGCGACGACCGAACGCGCGTCCGTATCCGCCATCTCATATTCGAAAGTCGGCGAATATTTCGCCATGATCCGGTTGGTCTCGTAGGCCGGGCAGGCGATCACGCCGTCGGTGATGACCTGCGCTGCTGCAAGCCCTGGGACCTTGTATTTGGAAAGTGCGTATGTCTTTGCGACTGCCGGAATAGCGGCGTCGGTGAAACCGACCCGTGGGATGAAAGACGCGATGCCCTGCAGCGCCTTGTCATAGTCCTTGGCCGCAAGGGGAGCGCCGGAAAGGTCGAACATGAAGCCGGCGATCAGATTGCCTTCATCATGATTTGTGCCGTTGATGACAGGAACACGATTATATTCTCCGGCTTTCAAGGAATCGGCGATCGGACCTGTCAGCAACTTTCCGTCGATGATCGTCGCGATCGGCGTTGCTTCCGCTGAAATCAACGTGTCCACAGGCGCCTTGCGCAGACATTCGGCCGCGGCCGGGCTGGCGTCTTCGGGGCAGCCCACTTTCTGGGCCAGGGTCTTGCCCTGATCCTCGGCGGTCTGCAGCGTTTCGTCGGCAGTCGCACCGCTTTCGATGATCGCCTTCTGGAAAAGACCTGCGGCCATCGGCGAAACAATATGCGTGTAGACGGCGATCGCTCCGGCCGATTCTCCGAAGATGGTGACGTTATCCGGATTGCCGCCGAAGGCCGCGATATTGTCGCGAACCCATCGCAGCGATTGCTGTTGATCGAGCAAACCGTAGTTGGCGATGACGTGGTCTTCAGCGTCGAGCGCGGGGTGGGCAAAGAAGCCCAGGGCTCCGAGGCGATAATTGACGGTCACGACGATGACATTGTTTTCCCTGGCCAGCGCGTCGGCATCGTAGACGTCGCCGGAGCCGCCGGTGAAGCCACCACCGTGGAAGAACACCATGACCGGCTTCCGCTGCCAGAATTTCATGCCAGCATCATCATGGGGAACGGTAATGTTGAGGAAAAGGCAATCTTCATCTGAGGAGGGTGTTCCCCAGGGGCTCTTGCCTTGGGGACATCCGGCGCCGGGCTTTGTTGCATCCACCGTTCCAGGTTCCGCGGGAGCCGGCACGGGCGGTTTCCACCTCAGTTCGCCGGTCGGGGCCTGGGCATAGCGGACCCCCATGAATTTTGCGAGCCCCGGTGAAGACACGCCAGCGAGGGTTTCGGAACCGATTTTGATCTGAGGTGCGTTGTCAGCAAAAGCGGACGGTGCGGTCAGAAGCGCGGCTACAACTGCGGCGGACAGCGAAAGTCGTTTGCCGCCGCGTAGCGACGTCATTAAAATGTGCATTCATTCCTCCCAAATTACGGATGCCCAAGGGCTGCTGCGACTGCCTCAGTCTCCACCCCGGCGTTCCCGAGCAAACACTACGCTCCGAGGCATAGGAATGACCATTTCCAAATCAAGAACGGCCATCCGCAAAACGAGAAGGCATGGAAGACGCATCATTTTGTCTAGTGGTGGGAGGCTGGCCCCGGCCCGTGTTCCGGCTTCCTGATGAAGAAGGCGGCCGCGATCGCTCCCAACGAGATGATGGTCCCGCAGAGAAAGGCAGCCTTTATGCCCCCGGTCGTCGCCGCGAGGACACTGGCCCCACCGGCAGACAGACCAGCGGCCCGCAAGGTCATGATCGCGACGAACAACGCTGTGCCGGCTGCGCCGGCGACTTGTTGGGTCGCACCGAGCATCGCGCTGCCATGTGAATAGAGCTTTGGCGGCAGTGATCCGAGGCTGACGGTGAACAGCGGCGTGAACATCAACGCGAGACCGATGCTGAGCACGATATGCGCGATCAAGAACATCCAGAACGGTGTATCCTGTTGTATGAAGACCAGCCCGGCCAATACCAGACTGAGCATGATCGCGCCCGGAATGATCAGCGGCGCTGGACCGTATTTGTCGAAGAGGCGCCCGACCGTCGGCGCGCACAGGCCCATGATCAACCCACCGGGCAGCAATAACAACCCGGTTTGCAGCGTCGACAATCGCAGCACGTTTTGCAGGTAGATGGGCAGCAAGATGAAGACACCGAACATCGACATCATCAGGACGGCCATCATGATCATCGCGATCGTGAAGGTCTTCGTGGTCAGGGTGCGCAGGTCGAGCAGCGCTCTATCCTGTTTTTGCAGGTGCAACTGGCGCAATACGAAAACCGCGATGACAACAGCGCCGGTCAGGAGCGGAATCCACGGCGACACCGCCGGCGGGTGAAGCGCCGCTTCGCCGAGCCCGCTGAGGCCATAGACGAAACCGCCGAAGCCGATGGCGGAGAGGACGATCGAAAGAATATCGATCGGCGCGGTGGTTGGAACCGTCACGTTTTTCATGCGTATGGCGCCCAGCGCCAATGCACACAGGGCGATCGGCAATACCAGGAGAAACAGCCAGCGCCACTCGAGCACCGAGAGGATCAGGCCGGAAATGGTCGGTCCGATAGCGGGCGCAACCGAAATGACAACCGAGATGTTGCCCATGGTCCTGCCGCGGGATTCCGGCGGCACCAAGGTCATCACCGTCGTCATCAGCAGCGGCATCATGATCGCCGTGCCCGAGGCCTGCACGATCCGGCCTATGACAAGCATTGCGAACCCCGGCGCCAGCGCCGAAATCAGCGTACCGGCGCTGAACAGCGACATGGCGAGAATGAATACCGGCCGGGTATTGAGCCGCTGCAACAGATATCCGGTGACCGGGATCACAACGGCCATCGTGAGCATGAACGCCGTGGTGAGCCACTGAGCAGCGCTTGCGGTGATGTCGAGATCAGCCATCAGATGTGGCAGCGCAACACCCATGATGGTTTCGTTGAGAATGACGACAAAAGCCGACACCAACAACAGGGCGATAACGAGTTTATTGCGGGCGCCATGGTCTTCCACGGTGGAAATATCCTGCTCCGCATCGGCAAAAGTCTGGGTGTCGGTCGTCATGGTGCTGCCTTGACTTGAATTAGGATAGGGCAATTGAAATTGCCTGGAATGGCAAATTGCTTGGCGTCTTCCTTGTTATGACGAACGGCTGCATGAAATTGCGACACGTGCAGCGAATTTTTTCTGCGCCGTCAGCTGGCAGGGCAACTTTTGCGATTGCAATTCCCGATAGTTGGTTAGGGCCAAGAATGGGAAAGGGCTGATAAAGGTCAACCCCAAACATGCTTTCGTGGCCATATTCGGAGCCGCAATATGGAGCTGCGGCGCCAAGTCGTAAGCAGCGAATTCAGGGAAGACGCGAGTTAAAAGGCGGGCACCGGATGTATCCAGCCTACCGAAATTGCGGCGATGAGCCATCGAAGCGGGACGATCTATCATTCAGGAAAGATTTGATGGCCTTGCCAAGCGGGCGAGCACGTCCGGAAACCCCCAGATTCGAGGAAGAAACCTATGCGCCCTGCGCATGGGTGCAGTGAAGCCTTGGCGCTGCAATAACCGAGGGTCCCACATTATATAGCTGTCATGGAAGCGATTGGAGCGCCATGGACGGCAGCTCAGCTTCGAATGCCCAAGGAAAGGGGATTATCATGAACGTAGCACGCTCTTTCAATAATTGGCGCAGGTATCGCCAGACGGTGGCCGAACTGGGCCGTATGTCCACGCGCGAACTGCACGATCTCGGTATCGATCGTGGTGATATCCACAACGTCGCCCGCGCAGCGGTCGTTCGCTAACGGCATATCGTCGATCTGATTTCAACATTTTGAGAGCGCCTGCTTCCTTCGAAGCGGGCGCTTTTGTTATGTGTTTCCGGCTGATGGTTTCGGTTTTTCCCGATGAAAGCTTGCGGTGATAGAGCTTTCCGCTTTTCGCATAACGCATGCCTGCCTTGCAAAGAAATGCCTATGAACTGAGCAAATCGAGGGTATGATCACAGTCATCGAAGTGATGCACCTCCTCCCGCATCCCTTCGTGATGCAGGCGTCCTTATCCTCCTCCCAAGGTCGTCTGCGGGAACGGTAGCACTCCTCCTCCCAGCTACTGTTCGGTTCTTTTCGGAAAGCCTGCCGCACCTCCTCCCGCGGCAGGCTTTTTCGTTTTGAGCTTCGAAAAAGTTAGAAGCCGGGTTGGTCGAATTCCCATGCTGAGATGAGGCAGGGCTTCACACGCGAGCAATCGCCGGCCCCGTCAATCGAGAGGCAGTGCTGTGCCCGCCTCTTCGCGGCCACTATCCTTATCCAGCCGGCAAGTCAGCCTCGCTCCATCTTGTTTGTCCTAATGTTCCATGCCCGAAACTATCGCACGGGCTGAGTGGACAGCGAGGCGCTTCAACGCGCTTCGACAACAGGACTGAAGAGGAATGCTCCCGCATGCTGAAGACCTTTGACGACTGCGCGCCCGGCCTCGCCCTGAGCAGCAAAGCGGCCGAGACCGCAGGCGCGCCGTTCGAGCAGTCCGGCAAGGGCAGGGATGCGCTTCTCAATTGCCTGATCTCCGGGGGAGACGAGAGATTGGAGTGCGAGCCGGCGACCGGCCTTAATATGTATGGTCACGGGCCATCGCCCCGGCCGCAGGACTTGGCCTTCGGCTCTTCGACGGCATCGACCATTTCCGCACCGGCTTTCGCGGCGGTTCAGGCTTACTACGCGGACCTTTTGCGCGAAATGGAAAGCCGCCCCGCCGCCGACATCTATGCGCGGGAGATTGCACAGTTGCGAGCAAACCTGCTGCTCCTGCTCGGCCTCGATCAGAACCCAGGATCTTCGCGGGTGGATGCCGTCATGGCGACGTCGGGCACCGATATCCATCTTTTCGCAGCGGCGCTGCTTGCGCGCCAAGACGATCAAACTTTGATGACCATAACGCTGATGGGCAACGAGACCGGGAGCGGGGTCATGGCCGCGGCGTCCGGCCGCCATTTCATGAGCCGCGTCAGCAGCGATCGCTCCGTTGGCAAGGGCGAGGAACTGAGCCCCGGACATGGCACGCGAAATACGTCGGTCGCTGTGCGCAATGCGGACGGTACGCTTCGGAGCGAAGAAGAGGTCGAGTTCGAATTGAAGGGCCTGATCGAACTTGCCCGAGCTGCAGGCCTCAGATGCCTTTTGGTTGTCACGGATGTTTCGAAGACCAGCCTGCTTGCGCCGGGACTTGAAACGGTTTTCCGCCTGAAAGCGCGTTTTGGCGCCATGCTCGATATCATGATCGACGCGTGCCAGTTTCGCGTCTCCGCAGCAACGATCCGCGCCTATCTCGCGCATGATTTCCTGGTGGCGGTCACTGGTTCCAAATTCCTCGCCGGTCCGATTTTCAGCGGGGCGCTATTGTGCTCGCCTCGGATGTCGGATCGCCTGAAGCAGCGGCCTTTGCCGGCGGCGCTTGCCGATTATTGCGCGAAAGCGGATTGGCCGGAGGGCTGGGCGGCCCGGGACGTGCTGCCGCATCGCGCCAATTTCGGCCTTTTGCTGCGATGGAAGGCGGCTCTGTTCGAGCTTGAGCGCTTCGTCGGTGTGCCCGAGGAAAAGGTGATTGCCGTGCTGTCCGCGTTCGCTGAGGCGGTCGGAGAGCGGCTCAAACAAGACAGCGCCTTTGAACTACTCGACACGCGGCCGATAGACCGGAAGCGTTTATGGGACGGATCGAATGCTGCGCGATGGGACGACATACCGTCGATCTTTTCGTTCTATCTATGTAATCCCCAACGGGGTGGCATCCTGACGGCGACGGAGACCGCCGCGGTCTACAAGAATCTAGCCGTCGAACACAGTGACCTTGTGCCGGTGCGCCTCGGTCAGCCCGTTCGTTGTGCCGATTTCGGCGACATGCCGGCAAGCGCCTTAAGAATATGCCTGAGTGCGCCATTGATCGTGCAGGCTTGTAACAGCGCTGATGCGCTTGATGGCCTGATCTCACAGGCAATGACCGTCCTGGATCGAACGGTTGACGCGGTAGCGCAATTGGCGTCTCAGCCGAGCATCGCCCGCGCGTCGGGCGTCTAGGTTCGGGCTCCAAGTGCACCGCGTGAGCACCTCGCCTCACGCGGCCGCACTTTGCTCGCCTCTGGCCGCCGTCCAGACCGCGCGCGCCGCGTCGGCGTTCACGGCTGCGATGGCGATGCCGACGATCAGGTCCGGCCAGGCAGAGTTCCAGAGAAATGCGGTCGTGAGACCTGCGGCAATGATGGCGACATTGGCCAGTGAGTCATTGCGGGCCGAGAGAAAAGCGGCGCGGGTAAGGCTGCCGCGGTGCTCGCGAAAGCGAACCAGCATCATAGCGCAGGAGAGATTGATGGCGAGAGCGCCAAGGCCCGCCAGTGACAGCGGCAAGGGTTCCGGCGCAACCGGGGTCATGAATTTCTGCCAGGCGGTCCAGATGGTTGCCAGTCCGGGAACGAGCAGGATCGCAGCAAGGGCCATGCCGACACGGGCGCGATTGCGGGCGCTCCAGCCGAGTGCCATCAGGATCAGGAGGTTGACCGACGCGTCTTCAAGGAAATCGACGCTGTCGGCAAAGAGCGACACCGAACCGATGGACAGCGCCACCACAAACTCGACACAGAAATAGCCGAGGTTCAGAAACGCCACACGCCTGACCACGTTGTGGAGTGCAGTGTCCGTCATGCTCGCTCTCCATTCTCCTCGCCGACCTCGCTCATCAAAGGCTATCAGGTCTCCCTTGCAAACCTCTGACGTCCGCCAATCCTCAGTTATTCGGCTGAACAAGACGAATACAGGCAGGACTTAAGTCGCTTCCGGCCGGTTTTTCAGCCTGGCGTCAGTTCATCGCTATAACAGCTTCGCGGGGCAGAACCCTCGTGGCCTTCGGAGACCAAGATTGAATCTCATAGTATTGCGTGATTCTCCTCCTCCGGAGCTCGTGCGCCAGCCTATTCCAGGCCATTTCAGATACCGGGCTGATATCGACGGGCTTCGCGCCCTGGCGATCCTGCCCGTCGTGCTCTACCACGCCGGTATTCCGGGCTTCAGCGGTGGGTTCGTCGGTGTCGATGTTTTCTTCGTCATCTCCGGATTCCTGATGGCCTCGCTGATCTCGGGGGAAATCGCCGGCGACGATTTCAGCATCTTGCGCTTTTACGAGAGGCGAATACGGCGAATTTTTCCAGCGCTCTTTGCTGTTCTTGCCGCCTCCTCGGTGGCGGCATGGCTGCTTCTAATGCCGGTCGAGCTGGAATATTTCGCCCGCAGCCTGAGGGCGGCCGCATTGTTTACCTCGAACATCCAGTTCGAGAAGGAGAGCGGCTATTTCGACATCGGCGCACAGATGAAGCCGCTGCTGCACACCTGGTCGCTCGCGGTCGAAGAGCAGTTCTACATTCTGTTTCCGTTGCTGCTGGTAGCACTCAGCCGATTTGCGCGGCGCTACATGGTACCCATTCTACTTGGCCTGTTGATCGTTTCGTTCGCGGCGAGTGCCTGGATGGTCTTCCGGACTCCGACGGCGGCATTCTACTTGCTGCAGTTCCGCGCTTGGGAATTGCTTCTTGGCGCGTTGCTGGCCTTCAACGTGATACCGAGACCGGCGCGGCCTGTGGTGCGGGAGGCCCTGGCCGCCCTCGGTATAGTGCTTATCGCCCTCGCCGTGTTTGGCTTTACCGACCATACCCCGTTTCCAGGCCCGGCGGCCTTGCTACCCTGCCTCGGCGCGGCCTTGGTGATCTATGCCGGAGCTGAATATGGATTGGCTGGCCGGGCGTTGCGGGCAAGACCCCTGGTATTCGTCGGGTTGATTTCCTATTCCCTCTATCTCTGGCATTGGCCGATCATCGTGTTCAGCCGCGAAGTCTCCGGCCGGGAACTCTCCCTGGTCCAGGGTGGTTTGATCGTCTTTGCTTCGCTTGTTTTCGCAGCACTGTCGTGGCGGTTTGTCGAACGGCCATTTCGCGGTCGTAGCAGCCGCTTGGGTCGAAGGTCGTTGTTTGCGGCGGCAGCGGTGGTCATGGTCGCCATGGTCGGGTTCGGCAACTATGTCATTCGTGACAGCGGCGTGCCGGGTCGCCTCCCAACCGACGTGCAGAAGGTCTATGCGGCGACATACGACATCAGCCGCTTCGGCGTGCCGCCATGCTTTGCTGACTCCGATACGACCGGTCCGTCTTTGTCCGACATACGCGCCGGAAAACTTTGTCCGCTCGGTGTCGACGGATCAAGCACTCCTGCCTTCCTCGTTTGGGGAGACTCGCATTCGGGAGCCATGTCTCCGGCGATCGATGGGGCCGCAAAACAGGCCGGCGTTTCCGGTTTGTTTGCAGGGCACGCATCATGTCCGCCGTTGCCGGATGCGCAACTTCCGGTTCACGGTGATGTGAAGCGATGCGACGACTTCAATGCCGCGGTCCGCGATCTGGTTACATCGAGGCACATTCCGCTGGTGTTCCTGATCGCCTACTGGCCGAAATATGTGCATGACGCCGAGCTGCCGAAAGAAGGCGTCTACTTCGATCCATCGGTGCCGCCACCATTGCAGGACAAGTCTGCGCCGGTGACGGCATCTCTCGATCGTCTGATGGCAGAGTTGACGCGGCAGGGAACCAAAATAGTGTTGGTCATGGATGTACCGGAAATGGGCCACTACATGCCGGAAGCCATCGCCAAGGCCGTAATGACCCATACATCGACCGACGTTGCGCCACCGTGGAACTACGTTGCGAGACGGCAGGTGCTCTCGCGCGCCATTCTAACCCGCCTCGCAGCCAAGTATGGTGCAACCATAGTCGACCCGCTGCCTGCGATCTGCCACGACGGGCATTGCGATGCGACACAAGACGGCATGCCGCTTTATAAGGACGCCGACCACATCACGGCTGCGGCATCGAGAAGGCTCAGCTACCTGTTCTCTCCTGTATTCGTAGCCCCGGAGCGAACGCGCAGTCTGTCTGGCAATTCATGACTTGTTCAACGCAGGACTTTGCCGGTCGTCTCCGTCAAAGCCTGCAAAATCTCCCCTGACGATACCGTGGCGTTGAAGCTTGTCGTAGAAGGTCTTCCGGGGGATACCGAGGGCCTCGATTGTCCGGCGCACGTCACCGCCGTTTTGAGCGAGCGTCTCACGGATGAGTTCGGCCTCGTAGCGCTCGACGCGGGCGGGTAGGGGCAGGGTTGTATCAGCAGAGGGGATTTCGTTTGGCTTCGACCCAGCCGCCGATTCCAGGCCAAGAACGAAACGCTCGGCAAAGTGCGAAAGCTCCCGAACATTGCCTGGCCAGTCGTGGTTCTGCAAATGGCGGCGGACAGCGGCGGAGATAGCGGGTACTTCGCGTTTGAAGCGGCTGGCGGCGCGGTCCGCGAAGTATCCGAAGAGCAGGGCGATATCATCACGCCGATCGCGTAGCGGTGGGATGGAGATGGTGACGACGTTGAGGCGGTAATAGAGATCCTCCCGGAAATCGCCACGCTGGCGCGGATCGCTGAGATCGACTTTCGCCGCAGCGACGACACGAAGATCGACCGGGCGGACCTCGTTGGTGCCGAGTGGTGTCACCTCGCGCATCTCCAGGACACGCAACATCTGCACCTGTATTGCCGGCGGCATGCTCTCGATCTCATCGAGAAACAGCGTGCCGGCGCTTGCATGTTCGATGCGGCCGATACGCTTCTTCTGCGCGCCGGTGAAGGCGCCAGGCTCGTGGCCGAAAAGCTCGCTTTCGATGACCGTCTCGGGCAGGGCGCCGCAATTGAGCGCGACGAAATTGCCTGTCGCCCGCCGGCTCCAGCGATGCAACAGGCTCGCGACCACTTCCTTGCCGCTGCCGGTCTCGCCGGTCACCAGCACATCGACATCCGTATCGGCGATCTGCCGCAGGGTATGGCGCAGCCGCTCCATCGCCGGCGTCTGGCCGATCAACGGCAGATCGCCCTGCGCCTGTTCGGCCGCAATGCGAAGGGCGCGGTTTTCCAGAACGAGCCGGCGCTTTTCCGCCGCTCGCCGCACGCTTTGCACCAACCGATCGGTCGCGAAGGGTTTCGTGAGGAAATCATAGGCGCCGTCCTGGATCGCCTTCACCGCCATCGGGATATCGCCATGACCGGTGACCAGGATGACCGGCAGGTCCGCATCCTGCTCCTTGACGCGGCTGAAGAGCTGCTGCCCATCCATTTGCGGCATGCGGATATCGGAGACGATCACGCCGGCAAAACCTGCGTCCAGCGCTCCGAGCGCATCCGCCGCGGTGGAGAAAGCAGAGACGGAAAAGCCCGCGAGTTCAAGCGTTTGTTTCGTTGCGTTCAACAAGTCCTTGTCATCGTCTACCAGGAAGACACTTGAAACGTCGCTCATGAAATCGCCTTGCGCAGATGAATGGTGAAACGGGTGCCGGTCTCGCTGCTTTCAACGTCGATGCGGCCGCCATAGTCGGCGACGATGTCCTTGGAGATGACAAGACCAAGGCCGAGGCCCTTTTCCTTCGACGTGTTGAAGGGCGTGAACAGTGAATGGAGGATCGCCGGCGGAATGCCGGGGCCATTGTCGGAGACGACGACCTCCACACTCTCCTTCGTGTCGCGCGTCGAGACTTCGACTTTTGCCTGGTCACGGCCTTCCAATGCCTCGAGCGCGTTCTGGAAGAGATTGATCAGCACCTGCTCGAGGCGAACCCGCGTGCCGATGACCGTCAACCCGGCGGGCGGAAGATCGATCGCCAGCGCATCGAGTCGGCCGGCAAAACGGCTTCTGAGCAGGATCACGGCGCCTTCCATAACGCTCCTGAGTTCCACCGGCTCCGGTGCGCTACGCCCCTTGCGGGCGAATGCCTTCAGCTCCTCGGTGATCGTGCCGATCCGCTCGGTCAGGGCCGCGATGAAGGAAAGGTTTTGCTTCACGGGCGCGATCTGTTTTCGCTCCAGAAAGATATGGGCATTGTCGGCATAGGCACGGATGGTCGCGACTGGCTGGTTGATCTCATGGGCGACCCCGGCGGCGACCTGGCCGAGAATCGCAAGGCGGTTGGCCTGCACCAGTTCCTGCTGCACGACCTGCAGCTTCGCCTCGGTCGCGCGGTGATCGGAAATTTCCGCTTCGAGACGATCGCGGGCGCGGCTGAGATCTTCGGTGCGCTCCAGCACGCGTCGTTCCAGCTCCTCGCGCGCAATTCTGCTGATGGCGATCTGCATCGCCGACACATGGCGGCGCCGCAGCAGGAAGGCGGCAATCGCGAGGATTGGTAACAGCACGGTCAGCGAGAGGAAGCGCGTTTCGCGAACGGTGGCGGAAATCGCTTGATCCGTTGGAACGAGATAGTCCAACTGCCAAGGCGTGGAGGGGACCGATGTCGTCAGGCGCAGGTATTCCGCAGCGCTGCTACCCGGTAGGACTGCGCGCACGATCGTGGCATCCGGACCAATGGCTTCGGGACGTGCGATCGGCAGAGGTGTCAGCGGCGCATCGCCGAATTGCAGGCTCTTGCGGATAGCGGCGAGATTGTCGGCAGACAGCAGTGACGCCGTCATGAAGCGCCAGGACGGAATACTCGTGATCAGCACGACGCCATGCTCGTCGGTCACATAGGCCGGACGGCCGGCTTCGCGCCAATCGGCTTCGAGCTGGTCGAATTCCATCTTCACGACCACGACACCCAGCGCCCCATCGGCATCGCCGACACGACGGGAGATGTAGAGACCGGGGCGATTGCTGACATTGCCGAGCGCAAAATGCTCGGCAGTTCCCGTCTCCATCGCCCGGCGGAAGTAGTCGCGGAAGGAATAGTCGTTGCCGACGAAGCTCAGCGGTTCGCGCCAATTGCTCGATGCGATCGCCACCCCGTCCTTGCCGGTGACGTAGAGCACGGAGGCCTTGGTACCGGAAACGAGGCTTTCGAGCTTGCGGTCGAGCGTTGTGACGGCATCGCCCTTTGCCGCCGCGAGCGCATCGCGCACCTGCTGGTCGTCCGCCAACAGCAATGGCAAGGCGCGGGGGCGTTCAAGGACGGCTCTCAGCAACGCGACCTTCAGGTTCGCATCGGTGCGACCTTGGCCCTGCAATGCCTCGATTGCCGTCACGCGGCCGTAAACGCCCGCGCCATAGAGTGCGGCCGCGATGACGAGCGCGCAGAAGATCGTAAAGATCAACCAGACCCGGCGAGAACGTCGGCTGAGTTGCTCTGGCGTCGAAAATCGTTCGATGGGCGGCCGCTGCAGCATCATGACATTGTGCATGATTTCGCGCGGGCCGCAATTCAATCTGTGCGGATTGCCGCACAAATCTGGAGCGTCACCCACGCCGCCATCATAAAATATGTTTAAAATCAATAGCATATGAGAATACCCTTGATCTGGCACGCCTGTTGCACCGTCACGCCAAACAGTCGGAGGCTGTTGAAGATTGGTCGTTGCCCGGAGGACCGAGGGATCGGTTGGGCACAACGGAGGATAATCATGATTGTACCCGTCGCTGCCGAAACACACGGCAAACTTCCCTTTTACCGGCATCTCTATGTGCAGGTTCTCGCCGCCATCGCCGCCGGTATCCTGCTTGGGCATTTCTATCCGCAAACCGGCGCATCGTTGCAGCCACTCGGCGATGCCTTCATCAAGCTGGTGCGCATGGTCATTGCGCCGGTCATCTTTCTGACGGTGGCAACCGGCATTGCCGGCATGTCGGACCTGAAAAAATTCGGCCGCGTCGTCGGCAAGGCGCTCCTCTATTTCCTTGTCTTCTCGACGCTGGCCTTGGTCGTCGGCCTTATCGTGTCGAACGTCCTGCAGCCGGGCGCCGGCATGCATATCAATCCGGCAACGCTGGATACGAAGGCTGTGAACAACTACGCGGCGCAAGCGCATGACGCCTCTGTCGTCGGCTTTCTGATGAACATCATTCCGGACACGATCGTCGGCGCCTTCGCCAAGGGCGACATTCTCCAGGTCCTCTTCTTCTCGGTGGTCTTCGGCATCGCGCTCGGCGCAGTCGGCGAACGCGGCCGGCCGGTGCAGGATTTCCTGCAGGTGCTGACGGCGCCGATTTTCCGTATGGTGTCCATCCTGATGAAGTTCGCGCCGATCGGTGCATTCGGCGCCATGGCCTTCACCATCGGCAAATACGGTATCGGCACGATTGCCAACCTGGCATTCCTGATCGGCACCTTCTATCTGACGTCGCTGCTGTTTGTGCTCGTCGTGCTCGGCGCTGTCGCCCGCTACAATGGCTTCTCGATCCTGGCGCTGATCCGCTATATTAAGGAAGAGCTGCTGCTGGTGCTCGGCACCTCTTCTTCGGAAGCCGCATTGCCCGGCCTGATGAACAAGATGGAACGCGCCGGCTGCAAGCGCTCCGTCGTTGGCCTCGTCATTCCGACGGGCTATTCCTTCAACCTCGACGGCACCAATATCTACATGACACTGGCAGCGCTCTTCATCGCCCAGGCAACCGATACGCCTCTGACGTTCGGTGATCAGATTCTGTTGCTGCTGGTGGCAATGCTGAGCTCCAAGGGTGCTGCGGGCATCACCGGCGCTGGTTTCATCACTCTCGCCGCGACGCTCTCCGTCATTCCTTCGGTTCCGATCGCCGGCATGGCACTGATCCTTGGCATCGACCGCTTCATGTCGGAATGCCGCGCGCTGACCAACCTCGTCGGCAACGCCGTGGCGACAATCGTCGTCGCGCGCTGGGAGAATGAACTCGATCAGTCGAAATTCTCAGCGGCCATGGCCGGACAATTGACCAGCGATGTCGATGTGCCCGCATTGCAACCTGCCGAATAACGACGCCGTCGGTACCATCTGAAAATACGGAAACGGCCTCCCTTTCACGGGGAGGTCGTTTTCAATTTCCGTGCTTTCGTCCAGTCACTTCAGCATCTTGCACCATTCTCTTCGCGCTGTCCTGGCATCGGGGCAACGATGCGCATCTGGTTCCAGCGTGATTTCATCGCCACGTTGACGTTGAGATCGGTGCCTTGAATTAAGCCGGAACATCGGCCGCCACCGGACGTTAGCCAATAGAGTTGCAGGCCGTGCCAAACGGACATGATGGTGCTGGAGAACATGGAGATTTTTCCGTTTTCTCTCCATGGCCGACGAAATGGCAGGCGAGCTTCTGATCCATCCGGTCTGCAGCCCTACACTTTTCAACGATAGACAACATGGACGAGAGCCTGAAGCTCTGTCGGCTGTTCCAATCGCAGCAATAAACCGTTTTCGAGGTAGACAATGACAGGACACATCACGAGCGTGGTGTCGTCAGCGGCACGATCGACGTCGACACCATCATCTCCACGCAGATCTGAAGTATCGCACCGGCCAAACGGGCGGTTTTTACTCATCGCAGCGCTGATGATTGCGATACCGGGAGGCATGTCCGCGCAACAAATGCCGAACAGCGACCATTGCAATGCCCCCGATGCCAGAAGCCAGACCGAAGGTGGACAGACGACACCGCACCCTCAGGATAGCGCCGGACAAAAACTTTCAAACTGCGACGGTGTGCTGAAACCGCCGGCGACAGGAGACAACGCAATGGAAAAGCCAGCACCACGTGGCGGCACGATGCCGGTCATACCGCCCGGCAACGTGCCGGACGAGCAGGGAAGCAACACACCGCCAGCCAAGTGATGCTCCTATGGCTTCGGTTCCGGTTGCTCGATGGTCGTCTGGGCGACGGTCGAATCCTGATTGTTTCCGGTCGCGAACGGTTTAATGACGATGATGCTGAGGACCGAGGCCACCATCAATGCCAGAATGATGATCAGCAATGTGCGCATGTCTGTCTTCGCTTCTATCGCGGCTTGCGGATACAGAGATTGCTGTCATGACCACTAATGCCGCTCACCTGACGGGAGTGGGTTTCGGCTCGTCGCTTGGCCTCGTCGTTTTCGACTGATCCTTCGATGAGAACGCGGCCGCTGCTGACGGAAACGAAGATGCCGGTGGCATCGAGCAACGGGTCTGCATTCAATCTCTCATGGATTTCTGCGCGAATCTCGGCATCAGGCCGCCACTGCGATTCGGAGACCTTGAATGGGTTTCTCTCTTCGGCAGGCCGCGCGTGCGGTGTCGCGGCGCTATGTTCCTTGTGCTGACGTTGCATGACGCCCTCCTTCATTGAAGCCATGAGGCCCAACAAGGAAAAGGCCATAAGGTTCCATACCCGTATGTTTGCTTTCGGCCGCCGCCTATCGCCCCTTAAGAACTCCATGCAGTAAAAAGCCGGCGAGGCCGCCAATTGCCAGCATGGCGGCATTGCGCATTATGTGACGCTCTCGCGGCCGCGAAGCCTTGACCGCCTCGGCAATCCGGCTGGCGGCTGGATCCGAGGCTTGGCGGCGCTGCCTGTCATAATCGGGAGTATCTGCCGACCGGGCATCGTCTGTGCCCGGTTCGGAATAAACGTGTTTCGCTTGCGGCTTGTCCTCGCCCGGACCGTCGATATCTCCAGAACCGCCCGCAGCCTGCTCGAGTGCTTGCCACCTGCGGATATCGGCTTCAGCGGAGGGCTTATCTTTCGTTTCCGTCCCTTTGATTTTGACCATGGCATCCTCCTGTCATTCGCAGGGCAAACCATCGCCGGCCAAGAATGTTCCCCGGCGGCCATCCTTGGGCATGCATGGTCAAGTGGTCGTTGTCATCATCTCGAAAGACACGACCTTGTAGCGCTCTTCGACGGCGGCCAGAAGTTCCGACGCGCCGCCGCTGATGCCCGCATGCTTCCACCCCACTTGATAGCAGGCATGAACCGCAGCATCGGGCGCACTTATCGACTTGGCGATAAAACAGAATGAATATCCGATTGGATCGAAGAGTGTTTGGATCTTTGCGATATCGGCGCTGCCCGCCAGCTCGATCACCACGCGCGCCCTTTGCCGATGCGGTATCAGCTCATCGAACCATTTGAAAGGCGACAGCACAATAAAGGCCGCAACGGCTCCAGCGGACCCGACCACCAGCTGTCCGCCACCGATGCACAGCCCAATCGCCGTCATGATCCAGAGCGTTGCCGCCGTCGTCACGCCGGTGACCAAATCGCTGCGCTTGAGAATCGCGCCGCCTCCGATAAAGCCGACGCCGGTCAGTACGCCGAGCGGAAAGCGCAGGATGTCCATGGAGACGAAAGACTGGAATGTTTTGCCGGTCATGGAAAGCAGCAAGTTGGCCTGGATCATCGTCAGGCATGCCGCCAACCCAACCAGGATCGTCGTCCGAAACCCGGCGGCATGGCCACCGGCTTCGCGATTGAGGCCGATCAGCGCGCCGGCGGCGATGACCAGCAGGAGGCGTGTCGCGATATCCATCCATGTGGGGTTCAAAGGCATGATCTCGATCATTGTGCTCGGCATCGCACCCTCCTCGCATCCCTTTCATGGCTGATCTCGAACGCCGGAACAAAGCTGGAAGGATTTCGTTCCGCCTTCGAGGAGATGAGAAGGGCTTTGCCGATGGCCCACCCACTATGAAATCTCAGGAGAACGCGCATGACCATAACCGCAAAAGATATCGTCTCCGTTCTTGGACCTATCGATGAAACACTGATGGCGGATGTGTCTGCGACCGGCGCAACGCTGGGAGAGCTCGCGGAAGCCTGGGCCTGGGTCAACAATGATGAGGCCCTGATCGGCGAGGGCAGGACGCTGCCGAGCGGCAAGGTGGCTGAACTCGTAGATCTGCTTTCTGCCGGTGAAGACGACGAATTCGAGATGTAATTCCGAATATCGCGATGCGGTCTGGAACAGATCGACGCCTCGCTTGTTGTTGTAGCGGGCCCTCAGAAGAGGGTGCTGCGACCAATGGGGAGCCGGGCGCCGCCCGATCTAAGGTCGCTGGAGACATGTGTCCTGCGCCTAAGGGCCGGACACGGCGTCCGATCATGGAGGAACCAATGAAAGTTCGAGACGCCATGACGCACGACGTGCGCATCACCAATCCCGACGAGACCATCCTGCAGGCCGCACAGACGATGGCAGATCTCGATGCCGGCATCCTGCCGGTTGGCGACCATGATCGCTTGGTCGGCATGATCACCGATCGTGATATCGCCATCCGCGGCATCGCCAAGGGCAAAGGCCCGGACGCGAAGGTCCGCGATGTAATGACATCGGAGGTCAAATATTGCTTCGACGATCAGGAGATTGACGAGGTCTGCCGCAACATGGGCAATATCCAGGTTCGGCGTCTGCCGGTGCTGGATCATAGCAAGCGACTGGTCGGTATCCTCTCGCTCGGCGATATCGCCGTAGCCCACGGCAACGGTGTCGCCGGCGAAGCGTTGAGAAGCATTTCGCGTCACGGTGGCGAGCATAGCCAAACAGCGTGAACCTGAGCGTGTTTCGATCGTTGAGACAGCCGGCGATGCGCGCGCGTCTTCGTATGGTGGAAAAGCAGATCGCCGGGCGCGGCATTCGTGACCCGGCGGTGCTGGATGCTATGCGCCTGGTGCCTCGGGAAATGTTCGTCGAGAAGGGCTTCGAGATGTTTGCCTATAACGACTGCCCCCTGCCGATCGGCAAGGGGCAGACGATTTCGCAGCCCTATATGGTAGCGCTGATGATCGAGGCAGCCGAAGTCAAGCGCGACGACACGGTGCTCGAAATCGGCGCGGGACTTGGCTATGCGACCGCTATCCTCAGCCGCATAGCTGCTCATGTCATTGCCGTAGAACGCCACGCCTCTCTGGCGGCAGGAGCAGCCGAACGGCTGCACCGTCTCGGCTACGACAATGTTGATTTGCATTGTGGAGACGGTTCAAGGGGATGGCCGAAAGCTGCGCCCTTCGGCGCCGTCCTTGTCTCCGCCGCTGCACCGGAAGTGCCGCAGGCCCTGAAAGAACAACTGGCCATAGGTGGCCGGCTGCTTATCCCGGTTGGGCCGGAGGAGGGCAGGCAGACGCTTCTGAAAATAGTCAGAAAAGGCCCGGATGATTTTACGACCCAAACTCTCGGTGCCGTGATTTTCGTGCCGCTGATCAGCGAGCGGGGCGGAACTGAAGACTATGATTGATCACGTCGCTTTTAACCGCGCAACCGGTAGCGCCGAGATGAAACTTGTTCGGTACCGCCGACTGGCACTTCACCAAACACGCATTCTCACCTCCGCATTCGGCCATCTTGCAAGCGCGTGCAAATGCCGCATAACCTCCGTCAACTATCAACAGCTTTCTTCACAAAACTGTCACGGCAACGGCTCAGAGGATGATGCACGCAATTGCAAAATTGGCAGAGTCGCAGGAGCAGGAGGGCCGTGTGTCGCAGAAAGTGTTCGTGAGCGCACAGGAGGTGGCGGATCGCGCAGGTGTCTCCCGCTCGGCTGTGTCGCGCACGTTCACGCCGGGAGCGAGCGTGTCGCCCGAGACGCGCCGGAAGGTGCTCGAGGCGGCCGACGCACTGGGTTATCATGTCAATCATCTCGCTCGTGGGCTGATGCGCAACGAAAGCGGGATTGTCTGCCTGATCGTATCCGACATGGCCACTCCGCATCGCTCCGGTCTGATCAAGGCGCTGACCGAGCAGTTGCAGAGCGCGGGTAAGATTGCCATGCTCGTCAACACCGATCTTTCGGACGGCAGTGTCGACTTGGCACTGCGCCAGGCGATCCGCTACCGCGCCGACGCCTCGATTATCCTCTCGGGTATGCCCGATAAGTCTATCACGCAGCTCTGCCTGAAGAGCGGCCAGCGACTGGTGTTGATCAATCGCGATGACGAGCAAGATGGACCGTTGCGGATCAATCTCGACGACGAAGAGGCCGCCAGCCGTGTCGTGACGGCTTTCCTTCGCGCCGGCTGCCGCAAGTTCGCCTTGGCCAATTCGGAGGCCGGCACGCCAAGTCTCATGGCAAGGGAGAAGGGCTTCGTCGCCGCGGCCAGGACGCATGGCCTGGATGTGATCGTCGAGCGTTATGGCTGGACCAGCTATGAGAGCGGCAGAGTTCTGGCGCAGCGGCTTCTCACTCAGAGCCAGCGGCCGGATGCCGTCTTCTGCGCGACCGACCTTCTTGCTTGCGGCTTCATGGATGCCGCCCGCAACCAGTTTTCCCTCTCCGTCCCCAACCAACTGTGTGTCGCTGGTTTCGACGATATCGAGCAGGCCTCCTGGGCATCCTATCAACTGACGACCTTTGCCCAACCGCTCGCCACGATCGCGCAGGAGGCAGTCTTGTGGCTCGACAGCAAGGAGGGTGCAAACTCGCAAGGACGAGCGCACGCCATTCGCCTTCATGCCGATCTCGTATGGCGCGGCTCGGTCAGGGGTGGCTGACGGCATGGCACCTTTGATCTCAGAGCAGACAAAATCCTCCGGTGGATCGGACAGATTTCTGTCTGATCTTGCCTCCCATGCGGATGCGCTGTTTCACGGTCCGATATACGAGCAATATGCGGCGATCTGTTACCGGAAACATCCCGAATTTGGTACGGCAGAAGTGGTCATCGTCACAAGCCGCGAAAGCGGGCGCTGGGTCATTCCGAAGGGCTGGCCGATAAAAGGGAAAAAGCCGCACGAGGTTGCCGCCATAGAGGCCTTCGAAGAAGCCGGCGTGCGCGGCAAGATCAAGAAGAAACCTTTCGGCTATTTCACCTACTTGAAGCAACACGCCGACGGCCACCGTGTTCCCTGCATCGTCCAACTGCACCTTCTGGAAGTCGAAAAGACCTGCGAGGACTTTCCGGAGAGGGGTCAGCGCCGCAGTGAGTGGGTCTCCTTCATCGAAGCCGCAAGCCGCGTGCGCGAACCAGAACTCAAGGGCCTTCTCCTGATGGCCGACCGAAAGCTGAGGCGGATGAAAGCGAAGAAGTAGCATTGCTGCGCCTGCGCCCCGTCAGCCGGCCTATGTTCGCCCGCTCATTGCCAGTCGCAATGGAATCCGTGTTGCAGCCACTGCCGGCAATGCGCCGCCGATAGCGCCGATGATCAACGACAACCAAACGGCCTTCATTACCAGTGAGGGAGACAGGGTCAGTTGAAATCCAATCTGGGTATGATCGGCGCTCATCGTCGAAGCGGTCCAACCGTTCAGGACGAGATAGGAAAAGCCAATGCCGATCACGCTGCCAAGGCAGGTCAGCATCATTGACTCTATCCACGTGCCGGCAAAGGCGGCACGCCGGCTGAAGCCGATTGCTCGGACGGTAGCGATCTCGGTGCTGCGATCCGAAACAGAGCTGAACATGGTCGTCATCGCGCCGACCACTGCGCCTGCGGCCATGGTCATCGCCAGCGGCCAGCCGATAAGAAGGATCAGCTTCGACGTGCGTTCCGCAAGCCCCGCGAAATAATCCTGTTCCGACCGCACTGTCAGCCCGATCTGCGGTGTATGCGCCGCCATGGATTGCAGCGCCGGCAAAACTTCCTGGTTGGTGAGCTTGATCCTGACGCTCTGGATCAGATTGGGGCGGTTGAACAGCGTCTGCACCACGCCGATATCCGCCAACATCTCGGATTCGAAGACCGATCCGCCGGCGTCGAAAATACCGACGATGGTCCATTTCGATGTGCCGAGTGTCAGTTGCTCGCCGATCTCCAGTCCTTTGTAATCAAGGCTCAGCCGGCGACCGACGACGATCTCGCTGGTACCGGGATTGAACATCCGGCCACGAACAATCCTGACATTGGGACGCACGCTGAGGCCAAACGGCCCGATACCGCGCAAGGACAGTGTGGAAAGCAATCCGCCGGACTTTTCCGGCACCTCCACCGGAATGACCATCTCCGGCGATATCACCGGGGCCCCCGCCGCATCGGTTGCGATGCCGGTGACGCCATCAAGATAATGAAGCTGAGACGGTTCGATCCGGCTGCCGAGTTCCGTCGCCGCTCCTTTGCCAAGAGCGATGGCGATGTCCCCGGAGCCGGCTTGCAACAGGGATGTGCGAAAGCCATTCGACATTGCCAGGAAGCCAAGCAGAACTGTGACGACCATCGCAACGGAAAATACCAGCGAAAGAGAAGTCCATATCCGGCGGCGGAGCGATTTCAGATTGGATGTGGTCAGAGCCAGGGATTGGTTGATGATCGAGCTCATAGTCTCATCTTTCTCTCAAAGCTGCGTTGGGCGGCACTCTGATGGCATTGAAGGCCGGTGCAACACCCGTTGCCAGGGCCAGCAGCACCGCCAGGCCGGTTGCCCCGAGAACGATCGGGGGAGTGAGCACGAGATCCGGCACGATCGTGCGGAGCGGCTCTCGCAAAAACATGATCGCGGTAAAGGCAAAGCCGAGACCCAAGCCAAGGCCTATCGCAAACAAGGCGAACGTCTCCGCCAGGACATTGCAAAGAATGAAGCGCCGCGAAAAGCCAAGCACCTTCAATACGCCGATTTCCTTCTTTCGCTCGCGGATGGCGAAGAACATGGTGTTGGCCACGATCATCAAAATGGTTGCGAACGCCACTCCAACCACCAGACGCACGATGGTTGCGATATCGGCAAACTGTGCGATGAAGGCCTTCATGAACTCGGCCTCCGTCTGCGTCCGGGTCTCGTAGGCGGAATTGGCAAACAGGGCGTCGACGGCTTTGATGACGTCGTCGGGGCGAACACCATTTTTCGGCACGACGCCGAAGCTGCTGACGGTATCGCGGTCAATGCTGCGCTCGGAATTGATGTAGTCGTACCGCGCCGTGACGAAATGCGTGTCGGCGGATTGCTTGCCATCCAATATGCCGACGATTTCAACTTCGAAGTCCGAGCTGCCATCGGCCTTGAAGAAACTTGACGTATTCAGCGTGATCTTTTGCCCAAGCACCCAACCCTCTTGTGTTGCGATGCTGCGGCCTGCGATGGCGCCGTTGCGAATCTGACTAAAGCGGGCAAGCGCGTCGGCGGGGATATCGTATTGATCGCCGATGAAGGCCGCAAAGCTGCCGGGCTCTACGGCCGTCAGGCCCAGAAAATTCGTCGGCGTCTGATAGGTCGCACGGCTGCGAGCCATGTATGTCGCCCCGGCGATATCGGGCAATGCCAGGATCCTGTCGTAATAGCTGATCGGCAAAGGCTGGGCGTCGCCGATCCGGTTGGTCACAACCAACCGCTCTGAATCCACCTCGCCACCGAGAAAACCGTGTTCGAAGCTCGTCAGGACGAGATAGATGAAGAAGGCGATGGCAATGCTCGCGATCAGCAGCACGCTGCGAGTCGGCTTACGTGCCATGCTCCGACAAATGAGAGTGAAGCGGCCCATGACGGTTACGCGGCCTCCCGTTCGACAAATCGACCTTTATCCAGGCGCAGGACACGCTTGGCGGAACGCGCAGCGGTGTCGTCATGGGTGACCATGACGATGGTCTTGCAGAGGTCCTTGTTGAGGATGCGCAGCATGGCAAGCACGTCTTCGGCGGAATCGCGATCGAGATCGCCGGTCGGCTCGTCGCAGAGCAGCAGCTTCGGATCGCCTGCGAGCGCCCGGGCGATTCCCACGCGCTGCTGTTGGCCGCCCGAAAGTTCCGATGGCAGATGTTTGCGCCGGTCGGTGAGACCGACAAGCGACAGGATCGTCTCGACCCGCTCACGGCGCTGGCGTCCAGTCAGGCTCGTCAACAGCAGCGGAAGCTCGACATTCTGCTCTGCCGTCAGCATCGGCATCAGATTGTAGAATTGAAACACGAAGCCGACATTGGCGCCTCGCCATTTTGTAAGAGCGCTTTCGCTCATTCGGCCGATGCGCACATGTCCGAAATTGATGTCGCCGGCATCGGGGCGATCGATGCCGCCGATGAGGTTCAGAAGCGTCGACTTGCCGGAACCGGACGGACCGACGATCGCAACGAAATCGCCGCCGCGGATGGTCATGGTCAGATCCGAAAAGATCGTCACGCTGTTCTTTCCGATCCGGTAGTCCTTGCGCACATTGTTGATCGAAATGCTGCCGTCTTCCGGCGCCGATACGCTGTTGCTGTCGTCCATCTCAAAATCCTCTTCCATCCATGTCCGCTTGAAGGTCTGGAGCATCCAAAGTGACTTTTGCCGCCATGTTCGGCAGCGCGCGAGAGGGCGGTGTCAGGAACTCCAGCCGCGCAGTCACTGTGCCTTTCTGCAATGAAGCTGCCGGCACGATCGTCCGCACCCGCATTTTGAATTGCCGGTCAGGAAACGCGTCGAGAATGGCGAGTGCCGTCTGATCGGGCTGTATCCGCGCGGCATTTGACTGTGCGATATCGACGTCGATGGTCAGGGAGTCCGGGTCGAGAAGGATTGCGATCCCGTCTCTCGGTCCACCGCCATCCGTTCCCGAAGCAACCATATCTCCCAGGCTGACTAGCCGGGCGACGATCACGCCGTCAAATGGTGCAACAATCTGGTGGAGCGACAGGGTTCTTTCCTGCTTCTCCACCTGTAGTCGTGCGGTCTCGGCCGTCTGCCGCGCAACGTCCAGATCGCTGGTCAATTGCACAGCAGCCAGACTGTCGGCATCGAGGCTGCTGGTCGCGGCAGCGCCCCGCTCGACGAGCAATTTGGTGCGCTCCAGCGTCTTGCGAGCCTGTTCCAGCGAGACCTCGACCCGGCGTGCCGCAGCGGCGGCAGCGACGGCCTGCGATTTGGTGATCCGCAGCTCGATCTCGTCCGTCGCTGTATCCAAACGCGCAACGACCTGTCCCGCGACAAAATGATCGCCGACATCCAGTGGCAGGTCGACCACTCTCCCGCCGATCTCCGGCCGCAGGGTGATCATCCGTGCGGCAACGACATAGCCGGAACCGATAACGGCCTGGGGCAGTGGCTTTGTAGATTGTTCTTGGATGGCAAGGGCTTTGCTTTGTGAAGAGGAGTCGGCCTCTTTTGCCGGCTCGGCGATGGTTCCCGTTACGAAAGCTCTCCAAAGCGCATCGGTAGATGGCGGCCTGACATAGGCGGCTGCCGCAAGTGCTAACGCGATGCCTACCACCGTCATACCGAGCATCCGGAAGCGGCGGATAGGGAGCGTGCCTCGGGGAGGGGGCACGTCGCGGTCGATCGACAGTGACCGAAGCCGCGTTGCGATATTCGCTTCAGCATTCATGGTGAGGTCTCCAGACGTTTATAGCGTCAATGTCCGCCGCCGAAGCGTCTGGAGCGACCTCGATCATGATTTAGCACGTCTCGGATCGCGATCTGGATCGCCGGAAGCCGCGAGTCAGGCCATAGTGACGGCGAATATGTTTGCCCGAGGAAGGGGTCTCATGCTGTTCGTGCCGCTCCCGTTTGTCGTCGCTCTCCTGCTCCTGCTGCTGTTTGTGGCGGTGGTGCGGCGCGATGACGAACTCGCGGCAAACCGCCCGTTCCTCGTCCTGGTCCTGCTTTGCGCCGTACAATCAGTTCTCGTCGGGCTGCGCTTGGGCTACGGTCTGCAGTGGATTGGCTATCTGGCGCTCGTTATCCCAACGGTTATGCCGCCGCTGGTTTATGCCGGCGTGCGCAAGCTGGGCGTAGATAGTCCCAGGCGCTGGCCAGCTCTTTTAGGCTTCTACAGCTTTCCCGCCGTGGTCGTCGCCGTGCTGGTCGTTGTCTGGCCTGAGGCCATCGATATCGCGATGATCCTCATTCAAATCGCCTATGCCCTGGCCTTGCTCTGGCTTGTCCGACCTGGTCCTGACGCACTGCGTCTGGCGTCATTCGAGGCTGCGCAGCCGGCCCATCGCGCGCTTGTCTTTGCTGCCGCTGCATTGTGCTTCTCGGCGATGATCGATGCGCTGGTGCTATTTGATTTCGGGTGGACCCATGGCGCGCATGTCGGCATGATCGTCAGTATCGCCAATCTTCTTGGCCTGTTCATACTCGGGGCTGCTGCAGCGGCTGCCAGCCGGAGCTCCACAGACGCCGAAACTCCGGATATCGAGCCTCCGTACGACCCCGCCGAAGACAAGGATACGATTGCCAAAATTCATGAGCTGATGCAGGAGAAAAAGCTCTATCGCGACGCCAATCTCAATCTTGAGCGTCTGGCCCGCAGGGCCGCGATGCCGTCGCGGCGCATATCGAGCGCCATCAACCGGACTATGGCCAAAAACGTCTCGCAATATGTCAACGACTATCGCATCGCCGAGGCGTGCCGGCTCCTTGCGGAAACGGATCAATCCGTGACGGAGATCATGCTGGAAGCCGGCTTTCAGACCAAATCGAATTTCAATCGCGAGTTCCGTCGCGTCACCGACATGACGCCTGTCGCTTGGCGCGAGAAGTGTGCTTATTCACCAAATCCGGTTTAGCGCCACCGGAAACGACACAGCTCATAGTCATGTCTTCGCCCTATATCCAAGACTGCGGCTGATCTCGTCCGCAGCGCTGCGCAACATCAGCAGGAGCGCCTCGCGGCGTTCGACGTAACGGCTGGTCAATGTGCCGAGATTGAGGGCGGCAACGACGCTGCCGTTGGCGTGGAAGAGCGGGGCTGCGATGCCGGTCGAGCCGGTGACGAACTCCTGATCGTTGATCGCATATCCGTCGCGGCGCACTTTGGCTAGGATATCGCGGATGTCCTGAAGCTCGGTGACGGTATAGCGGGTGTAGGAGAGAAACCGCACGCGGGCGAGATAATCCTCCACAGTCTGCTGGGACGCGTGGGCGAGCATGACGCGGCCGGTTGCTGTGCAATAGGCGGTGATTGCGGCGTCCAAATTCACATCATAACGCACAGGATGGAGGCTAACGCACTTTGCCAGCCTGCGGACGTCACAATGGGCGTTCATGGTGCTGAGCAATACCGTCTCGCCGGAGAGGTCGCGCAGGCGTTCCATGAAGGGCGTGGCGGTGACCACCAGCGGTTCCTCGTGGCGGCGGAAGGGAAAACCATGCCGGCCCGCCTCGACCAGCATGTAGCGTCCGGCTGCATCCTGCACGAGATGGCCGCGCGCGGCGAGCGTCTGGACCAGCCCATGCGCGCTGCTTTTTGGCAGCGTCAGATCCCTGATGATCTGCGACAAGGCCACCGCCTCCCGCCGTTCGGCCATATATTCCAGGATGTCGAGGATACGACCGGCGCTCTTCACCTCCGAGTTCATGTACGTGAACGATTCCCCCGTTGTTGATCAATTGATCGGCTTGTAACAGTTTTGCCTGGAAAAACGACACCGGCAAGACATCACCCTTCGAAAGACGGGCGCAGCGATGGAAACCACGATGAGCGAGACGCAAAAGCAAGCGGCGATCAGTGAACCTTGGCTCTGGCCGGACGATCTCTGGCAGAAGAGCGTCAATAAGATCCGCGCCGGGCGATCACTGAGGCCGGCAAAATGGAAGAACGGCGCCCGCATGGCGGTGGCCTTGTCCTTCGATGCCGATCACGAGACCATGGAGCTGCGTAACGGCGGTGTTTCGTTCGGCCGCATGAGCCAGGGGCAGTACGGTGCTCGTTCGGGCATGCCGCGTATCCTCAAACTTCTCGACAAATACGCAGTTCCTGCCTCGGTCTTCATGCCGGCGGTATCGGCGATGATCAATGCCGATGAAGTGCGTTCTGTCGTGGCCTCGGGTCACGAACTTGGCATGCATAGCTGGATTCATGAGTTCAATTCGCGCCTGGACGAGGCGACCGAACGGGATCTTGCTTTGCGCGCCGCCGATGTGCTGGAGCGTATTTCCGGTGTGCGGCCGGTCGGCATGCGCACGGCTTCCTGGGATTTCAGCCCCCATACGCTGAAGATCGCCCGTGAAATGGGCCTGCTCTACGATTCCTCGCTGATGGCCGATGATGAACCCTACGAGCTGCTCGAAGACGGCGAGCCGACGGGTGTCGTCGAAATTCCGGTGGAGTGGATCCGCGACGACGCCCCTTATGTGGCGATGGATCGCATGACCGGGGCAAGGCCCTATGGTGGTCCATCGATGGTCCTCGATATTTTCCAACGTGAGCTGGAAGTGGCGTATGAGGAGGGCGGGCTTTTTCAGCTCACGCTTCATCCCCACCATGTTGGCCATCGCTCGCGCATTTTTATTTTGGAAGAGATCATCCGCCAGGCGCAGGCCAAAGGCGACGTATGGTTTACCACCCACGCGGAACTTGCCGCCTATTGCGCAGCGGAAGCCGGCTTGCAAGCATCGGGCAAGTAAAGCGACAGGCGCCGGGTAAGGGTGTTGCGAGATTTCGGGATGCAATTCGCGCTATAAAAGAGGGGTACTAGACTATGCATTTCAGGTTTTTATCTGCAGCCGCCCTTGCCTTGGGCCTTCTGGCATCGGCAGCCTATGCCCAGTCGACGAAGGATACGCTGACCATAGACCTTCCGAACGACGCGGCGACGCTCGATCCGCATCTGCAATGGGACACAGACAGCTATAGCGTCTATCGCAATATCTTCGACAATCTCATCACTCGTGACGCCTCGGGTACGATCGTGCCGCAGATCGCGACGTCCTGGAAATATCTCGACGATAAAACCCTCGAATTTCAAATCCGCGACGATGTAACCTTCCAGGACGGCAGCAAGCTGACGGCAGACGATGTCGCCTACAGCATCAACCGCATTATCGATCCAGCCTTGAAGAGCCCGCAATTGTCGCAGTTCAACCAGATCGACAAGGCCGAGGCGACCAGCCCGACCGTCGTGAAGATGACGACGAAGTCGCCCTATCCAGCCTTGCTTGCCCAGCTCGTCAAGCTTTCCATCGTGCCGAAGGCCTATGTCGAGAAGGTGGGCGCTCAGGAATTCAATCAAAAGCCTATGGGCAGCGGCCCCTACAAGCTCGTGCAATGGCAGAAGGGCGTGCAGACCGAGTTGCAGGCCAACGACCACTATTGGCGCGCAAAGCCGCCATTCGAACATGTCTTCTTTCGTGCCGTGCCCGACGTGTCGACCCGTCTCGCCGACCTGAAGACCGGCAAGGCGGACCTCGTTCGCGATCTTCCCTCCGATCAGGCGATTGAGCTGAAGAGCGATCAGGATGCGCAGGTGCTGTCGGTTCCGACCGAGCGTGTCGGCTATATCTATATCAACGCCCAGGCTGGGGCGACGAAGGACGTCCGCGTGCGCCAGGCAATCGCCTATGCGATTGACCGGCAGACGCTGATCGACGCGCTGCTGCAGGGCTTCGGGTCTCCGGTTAACATCCTCGGCGCGCAACCGATCTTCGGCTTTACCGACAAGGTCGAAGGCTATCCTTTCGATCCGGACAAGGCGCGCGCCTTGATCAAGGAAGCGGGTGCCGAAGGGGCGAAGATCGAGTTCCTGACCTCGCCGGCCTATGACCGCTCGATGGTGGAAGCCATCCAGCAGATGTTGAACGACGTCGGCCTTAGCACGGAAATCACCTCGCTCGATCAGGCGACGTTCCTGAAGCGCCGTCAAGGTGACGCGAAGGACGCCGGCAGCGTCGCGCTGGGCCGTTGGTCCTGCGCCTGCCAGGACGCGGATGGCATCATCTTCCCGCTCTTTCGCACCGGCAGCAGTTGGGCGAAATACAGCAATCCGCAATTCGACACCCTCGTCGACTCCGCTCGCTCAACGCTCGACAACGGCAAGCGGCTGGCGGACTACCAGAAAGCCTACGAGATCCTGAGGGAGGATGTGCCCGGCATCGGCCTTTACCAGAGCGATGCTGTCTACGGCGCCAATAGCCATCTGAAATGGCAGCCGAGCCCCAACGAAGCCATGTTCGTCATGGACATGAGCTGGCAGCAGTAAGCAGGGCGGCGGCCTGATTTCTGAATTGGATACCCTCCATGACCCTCGACATTTCCCCTGATGATATCGACCAGGCGGCGCTGCTTGCAGAATTGCGGCACTGGGTAGAACTGGAAACCCATACGCCGGATGCGGATGCCGTGAACCGGCTGGCCGACCGCGTCGAGGAGATCGCCAAGGCCGGCGGTCTTCTGACGGAGCGGACGCCGGGCACGATGGGCTTTGGCGATATTCTGGCCGTGCGCTCGCCGCGCCCGGCGGGCAGCAACGAGAAGAGCACGCTCATCCTTGCCCATCTCGACACGGTTCATGCGGCCGGCACGATCAAAGACAAGCTGCCCTGGCGACAGGAGGGCGATCGTCTCTATGGGCCTGGCATCTACGACATGAAGGCGGGCGCGCTGATGGCATTGGAGGCGATGAAGCTCGCGGTCCGGCATGGCTCCGGCCCCAAGCTCCCGGTCGATCTGCTCTTCATGCCGGACGAGGAGATGGGCAGCGTCAGCTCCCGCGCGCTGATCGAAACCTATGGCCGCAATGCCCGCTATGCACTGGTGGTCGAGCCCGCTCGTGACGGCGGCAAGATCGTCGTCGCGCGCAAAGGTGTCGCCATGTACGACATCATTGTGCGCGGCCGCGCCTCTCATGCGGGCAGCAAGCCACAGGATGGCCGAAGCGCGATTCGTGCCGCCGCGCGGTTGGTGCTCGAACTCGAAGCATTAAACGATCCCGTGCGTGGCATAACAGTGACCGTGGGAACTATCCGCGGCGGAACGGGTCGCAATACCGTGCCGGCGGAATGTCGCATGCAGGTCGACGCGCGCCTGCCCGACGACCAGGCGGCGTTGGAAATCCTCGGCAAGATCGAGGCCGTGAAGCCGGTCGATCCGGATATCACCGTCGAGGTCACCGGAGGCCTCAGCCGGCCACCCTTCGCGCAGTCGGAAAGCGGCAGGCAGCTGTTCGACCATGCGGCAGAGATCGCCGCCGAACTTGGCATCACGTTGGAAGGCGTCAGCACCGGAGGAGGCTCGGACGGCAACTTCACCGCTGCTCTTGGCGTCGCGACGCTCGACGGCCTGGGAGCTGACGGTGCCGGTGCCCATACGTTCGATGAATATATTCATGTCAGCAGCGTAGCGCCGCGCACGGCAATGCTTGCCAACCTGATGCTGACACTCGACGGAAAAGCCTGATGCCGCTGCAGCAGATCGAGGGCGTATTCCCAGGTGCTGTCGAACAATGACATCGGTTGAAATTCTCGGCTTCGTGCTGATGGCTGGTGTGGCAGCTTATGTGCAGACATTGACCGGCTTTGCCTTCGGCCTGCTGCTGATGGGCGGTGTCGGTCTCACGGCCGTCATGCCGCTGCGCGATGCGGCCGTTGTGACGGGCATACTGACGCTGGTCAACGCAACGATCATGATGATGAAGGGCTGGCGCGACGTATTGGGCAAGGAATTCATTCTTGTGTTGTGCAGCAGCCTGCCGACGCTGGTGGCGGGCTATTTCCTGCTCGATCATCTCGCTAACAACGGGTTGATCTATCTGCGCATCATCCTCGGCGTCATCATTATCGTCTCCTCCCTGCAGCTTGTTCTCCCGCCCAAGAAGGAGCAACAGGAGGCGACGAATTCCTCCTTCGTCCTCTATGGGGCCTTCTCCGGTATCATGAGCGGACTTTTCTCCACGAGCGGACCGCCGCTGGTCTATCATTTCTACCGCCAGCCGCTGCCGCTCGCCGCCATCCGTGAGACGCTGGTCGCAATCTTCGCGCTGAACGCACTGATCCGTCTTCTCGTCGTCATCGCGGACGACACCTTTCCAGAGCGCCATTATTGGCCGGCTTTTTCAGCCGTCGTCACCGTTGCTATCGGCACCCAACTGGCCAGACGCCTGCCGCCACCCTTGCCGCCCAAGGTCCTGAAGCTAATCGTCTTCCTTCTGCTTTGCGCCTCCGGCGTATCGCTTGCGCTGCCGGTAATTCCGAAGGCGATTGGGTGGAGCTAGGACATCTCTCCATACCTGCGACCCCCTGGCTGCACAGAGACAAGAAACGCAGACCAGCAACTATTCATTGCGGACGACTGCCTTCTGCTACTATGCGATCGAACAACAAATCGCCGCAGAATTGTCAAAAAAGTATCAGTCTGACGTCGATGGCGTAGTAGCGGCCGTTAATGTCCACGCGTAAAGTCTCATCGTCGGAAAAGATCGATGGCCTCTGGGAGGAGGTGCTGGCGCCGGAGAAATCCAGCCGAGTGCGGGCAGGAGGGCTACATGAATCCAGATTTGGAAGTGGTCGCAATCGGCAGCGCCGAGTCCTTCAAGGCATGGGAACACGGCTATCCCTACCGTACGGTCCGCTGGCATTTCCACCCTGAATATGAAATCCATCATGTCGTCGCAACGACCGGACAATATTTTGTCGGCGATTTCATCGGTGAATTCGAGCCGGGAAACCTTGTGCTTACGGGGCCCAACCTGCCGCACAATTGGGTAAGTGACGTGCCGCCTGGCACATGCCTGCCGCTACGCTGCCGGGTCCTTCAATTTTCGGAATCCTTCTTTGCTGACGCGAACAGGGTTTTTCCAGAACTTTCCGGATGTATCGACATTCTGGAGATGAGCCGCCGCGGCGTGCAGTTCACGCAGGAAACGGCGGCGCTCGTCGGGCCGATCCTCGGTGAGTTGGTCGAAGCCAAGGGAATTCGCCGCATCGAGCTTTTTATGAACGTGCTCAATGCCTTAAGCTGTGCCCAGTCTGCCTGTACTCTCGCCAGCACCCGCTATCATCCCGATCCTTCGGGTTTCATGTCGGCTGGCGTGAACCAGGCGCTCGCCTATATCAACACGCATCTGACGGAGCCGTTCAGCGAAGCCGATCTCGCGGAGTTGACCGGCCAGAGCCCGAGCTCGTTTTCACGCAGCTTCCGCCGACATACCGGCATGGCGCTCGTTCAATACGTCAACCGGCTGCGGATCAATTTCGCCTGCCACCTGCTGATGAGCGAAGCTGAAATGTCGATCACCGACATCTGCTTTGCCGCCGGCTTCAACAATATCTCGAACTTCAATCGTCGTTTTCTGGATCAGAAGGGCATGGCGCCCTCACGCTTCAGAACATTGCTGGCACAGAACGTAAGAGCGGTGGAGGCCGCGTAAAACAAGGAGGACCGGGAGGAGAGACCAGACAATCGGGGGCAAGAAAAACCGGGCACGAAAATGACCCGAAGGGAAACCCTTGTCCGCAAATCAGCCCGATAAGCATGGCCACAGACCTGCTTGGGCGGCTGCACAGCAAAGCATCGAGCTCAGCATGTGGGCCTGAGGCTTCATCAACAACTATCATTTGGAGCGGAGGAAATCCAATGACCCAATTCGCACTAAAACTGGCAAGCGCTGCAACACTCGCCATCGGCCTTCTAAGCGGCACGTCCGCATTTGCCCAATCCGCGAAGGTGACGGACGCAACGGTCGCGTTCCTGATGCCCGACCAGAGCTCGACGCGCTACGAGGAGCATGACTACCCGGGTTTCCAGGCGGAAATGAAGAAGCTCTGTGCCGGCTGCAAGGTGATCTACCAGAATGCAAATGGTGACGCTTCACGTCAGCAGCAGCAATTCAACTCCGCGATTTCCCAGGGCGCAAAGGCAATCGTGCTCGATCCGGTTGACTCGACGACGGCGGCATCTCTCGTCAAGATGGCGCAGAGTCAGGGGGTCAAGGTTATTGCCTATGACCGTCCGATCCCATCGGCCGCAGCCGACTATTACGTTTCCTTCAACAACGAGGAAATCGGCAAGATGATTGCCAAATCGCTAGTCGATCATCTGAAGGCGAAGAACGTGAAGGCCGGCGATGGCGGCCTTCTGGAGATCAATGGTTCGCCGACCGATGCGGCGGCAGGCCTGATCAAGAAGGGCATCCATGCTGGGCTCGCCGAAGGCGGCTATCCGGTGCTTGCCGAGTTCGATACGCCGGAATGGGCGCCGCCGAAGGCACAGCAATGGGCAAGCGGCCAGATCACCCGCTTCGGCAAGAAGATCCTGGGCGTTGTCGCAGCCAATGACGGTACCGGTGGTGCAGCCGTTGCAGCCTTCAAGGCGGCTGGCGTCGATCCGGTGCCGCCGGTCACCGGCAATGACGCGACAATCGCCGGCCTGCAGCTCATCATTGCCGGCGACCAATACAACACCATCTCCAAGCCGAGCGAGATCGTTGCCGCGGCAGCGGCAAATGTCGCGATGCAGTTGCTGTCGGGAGAAACGCCGAAGGCCGATACAAAGCTCTTCGACACGCCGACGCAACTCTTCGTACCGGCGCTCGTTACCGCCGAGAACCTGAAGGCCGAGATCATCGACAAGCAGATCAACGACAAGCCGATCCAAACTGCAGAGCAGCTTTGCGGAGATCGTTATGCGGACGGCTGCAAGAAGCTCGGCATCGGCAACTGATCTATCCTCCCGCCAATTCCTCCGGCCGCCCGAGAGCGGCCGGAGGAGCGGAACTCATCCTGCTCCGTTCATATAGAAAGGCTCACGAAACATGACTGACGCTTCCGACCAAACAGCCGCGACAGGCGAGTTGGTGCTCAGCCTGCGGGGCGTCTCCAAACATTTCGGTGCCGTGTCGGCGCTGACGGATATCGATCTCGACGTGCATGCGGGCGAAGTGGTCGCCCTCGTCGGCGACAACGGCGCCGGCAAGTCGACGCTCGTCAAGATCCTTGCCGGCGTTCATCAGCCGAGTGCTGGTACGATCACCTTTCGTGGTTCCAAAGTAACGCTGAGCGACCCCAGCGCCGCCTTGCATCTGGGCATAGCCACGGTCTTCCAGGATCTGGCGCTCTGCGAAAATCTGGATGTCGTCGCCAATATCTTCCTCGGGCGGGAACTTAGCCCGCTGAAACTGGACGAAACCGCAATGGAGGTCCGCGCCTGGACGCTGTTGAACGAGCTTTCGGCCCGCATTCCGAGTGTCCGCATTCCGATCGCATCGCTCTCCGGCGGGCAGCGCCAGACGGTGGCGATCGCGCGGTCACTGCTTCTGGAGCCGAAACTTATCCTGCTCGACGAGCCTACGGCCGCCCTTGGCGTTGCCCAGACGGCCGAGGTTCTGAACCTCATCGAGCGCGTTCGCGACCGTGGCCTCGGGGTCGTCATGATCAGCCATAACATGGAAGACGTCCGGGCCGTGGCGGATCGTATCGTCGTGTTGCGGCTCGGCCGGAACAACGGAATCTTCTATCCTGACGCTTCCAACCAGGAACTGGTCAGCGCCATCACCGGCGCCACCGAAAATGCAGTTTCACGCCGCGCCGGCCGCCGTCAGGCACAGCAGCAGATAGGGCAGGAGGGTCAGATATGACCAGCGACATCAAACAGGCGGGGACGCTTCTCGATCGCAGCGATATTCGCGTCAAACATGAAGCCGGCCTCAGCGGCACGATCCGTTCGTCGATCGACAAGGTGCGCTCGGGCGATCTCGGTTCGCTGCCGGTGATCGTCGGCCTGGTGATCATCTGGACTGTCTTCGGAACCCTCAACCCAACCTTTCTTTCGAGCAACAACCTTGCCAACCTCCTCTTCGATGCATCGACGGTCGGCGTCATCTCGCTCGGAATCGTCTGCGTCCTGATGGTGGGGGAGATCGATCTGTCCGTGGGCTCGATCAGCGGCTTTGCTTCCGCCATGGTCGGCATGCTTTGGGTCAATGAGGGTTGGCCGGCGGCCGTTGCCATTGTCGCCGCACTTGTCGTCGGTGGATTGATCGGATCGCTCTACGCATTGCTTTTCAATCGCCTTGGAATGCCGAGCTTCGTTTCGACGCTCGCAGGTCTGCTGGCGGTGCTTGGAATGCAGCTTTACCTGCTTGGCGCCACGGGCTCGATCAACTTGCCCTATGGGTCGGCGATCGTGAACTTCGGTCAGCTTATGGTCATTCCGCGTCCGCTCGCCTATTTCTTTGCGCTGCTTCCCGGCATCGTGATGCTGGTCTCGGGCTATCGTGCGGCTCTGCGCCGCCGCGAGGCCAATCTCTCCTCTCGGTCCATCGGCGGCCTCGTGGCGCGCGCTGTTGCGATCACCGTTGCGCTGGAATTCGTTGCCTTTTATCTCAATCAGGATCGCGGTATCCCGTGGATGTTCGCGCTGTTCGTGGCGCTAGCCATCATCATGAACTATGCGCTGACACGGACCCAGTGGGGCCGGTCGATGGCCGCTGTCGGCGGCAATCGTGAGGCCGCGCGTCGTGCGGGCATCAACGTCCGGCGCATCTACACGAGCGCCTTCGTTCTCTGCGCAATGTTTGCGGCACTTGGCGGCGTGCTCGCGGCGGCGCGTCTCGCATCGGCAAGCCAGCAGGCCGGCACCGGCGACGTCAACCTGAATGCGATCGCAGCCGCCGTCATCGGCGGAACAAGCCTCTTCGGCGGCCGTGGCAGCGCATATTCGGCGCTGCTCGGCATCATTGTCATCCAGTCGATTGCGAGCGGACTGACGATGCTCGATCTGTCCTCGGCCCTTCGCTACATGATTACGGGTGCGGTCCTCGCCATTGCCGTCATCGTTGACTCGCTGGCGCGCCGGTCGAGAGTTTCGCATGGCCGGGCCTGATACAACGACCAAGGTAAGGAATTATATGAGACAGGAACTTTCTGGAAAGGTCGCAGCGATTACCGGGGCTGCCTCGGGGATCGGTCTTGAATGCGCCAAATCGCTATTGCAGGAGGGCGTGAGCGTCGCCCTCATCGACAGAGCCGAGGAGTCTCTGAGGAGCCTGTGTTCCGAACTTGGTCCCGAGGCCTTCCCTCTGGTCATCGACCTCACCAATCCCGCCAGCGTCGCGACCATGATGCCGCAAATATTGGAGAGGTTTGGAAAGCTTGATATCTTCCATGCCAATGCCGGCTCCTATATTGGCGGCGAGGTGGTCGATGGTGATCCTGACGCCTGGGACCGGATGCTGAACTTGAACATCAATGCGGCATTCAGATCGGTCCAGGCCGTATTGCCCCATATGGTTGAGAGGAAGACAGGCGATATCATCATGACCAGCTCCATCGCCGGTCTGGTTCCCGTCGTCTGGGAGCCGATCTATACAGCCTCCAAGCATGCGGTGCAGGCCTTCGTCCATACGGTGCGAAGACAGGTCGCCAAACATGGCATTCGCGTCGGAGCAGTTGCCCCCGGCCCAGTGGTCACGGCCCTGATCAGCGACTGGCCCAAAGCGAAGCTCGATGAAACGATCGCGGCAGGCGGATTGATGGAAGCGACGGAGGTGGCGGAGGCGGTGTTGTTCATGCTGTCCAGGCCTCGCAATGTCACGATCCGCGATCTCGTCATCCTGCCGAACAGCACGGACCTCTGAAGATGACGCAATATTTTATCGGTGTCGACGTCGGTACAGGCAGCACGCGGGCAGGTGTCTTCGACGAGAATGGCGATCTGCTGGCTTCCGCAAAGCGCCCGATTACAATCTGGCATGAGGCCGGCAGCATCGTCGAGCAATCCAGCGAACAGATATGGAAAGCGGTTTGCGGCAGCGTCAAGGAAGCCGTCGCGTCGGCGGGAATCCCGGTTGCTGCCATCGCCGGACTAGGGTTCGACGCAACCTGTTCTCTCGTCGTCGTCAAACCTGACGGCGCGCCGGTTGGCGTCGGTCCGTCCGGTGATCCGGATCGCAACATCATCGTCTGGATGGACCATCGCGCCGCCGGCGAAGCGGCTGAAATCAACAGCGGCGATCACGAGGTTCTGCGCTACGTCGGAGGCAGTATCTCCCCCGAGATGGAAACGCCGAAGCTTCTTTGGCTGAAGCGTAATCTCCCGCAATCCTTCGCCACTGCCGGTCATTTCTTCGATCTCGCGGATTATCTGACCTGGCGTGCGACCGGCTCACTGAGCCGGTCGGTCTGCACCGTCACGTGCAAGTGGACATATCTTGCCCACGAGAAACGGTGGGATGCGGAGTATTTCAAGACTATCGGCCTGGAAGAACTGGCGGCAGAAGGCTTTTCGAGAATCGGCACGGATATTGTCGATCCCGGTACGGCGCTCGCAAACGGGCTCACCGAGGCTGCTGCCCTTGATCTGGGATTGCCGATTGGAACCCCTGTCGGAGCGGCACTGATCGACGCGCACGCGGGCGGCGTCGGCACGCTCGGAGGGGATGGCGCGGACGGCCGATCGAAAGTGCAAAACAGGCTCGCCTATGTCTTCGGCACATCGGCCTGTTCGATGGCCTCCAGCGACAATCCTATCTTTGTAGATGGTGTATGGGGCCCATATTACTCGGCGATGATACCGGGACTCTGGCTGACCGAAGGCGGCCAGTCAGCCGCTGGAGCTGCCATAGATCATCTGGTCACGATGCATCCAGCATCCAACGAGGCGCGTGGGAAGGCGGAGACGACCGGTCTCTCCCTCGTCGCATGGCTTGACGGGCAAGCTACCGAAATGTGTCCCGACTTGGCGCGTGCAGTCGAACTTGCAAAGTCGGTCCATGTAGTTCCGGAATTTCTCGGAAACCGGTCACCCCATGCAGATCCCGACGCCCGTGCGGTTATCGCCGGCGTCGGGCTTGACACCGATATCGCCGACCTGATTTCCCTCTATGTCGCAGGCCTTTGCGGTATAGGCTATGGCCTCAGACAGCTTTTGAAAACGTTGTCAGAAGATGGCATCGAGATCGGTACGATCGTTGCGAGCGGCGGGGCGGCGCAAAGCAATCTTGTGCGACAGCTTCTGGCCGACACGACAAATGCCCCGGTTGCGATTGCCAATACCGAGGAGCCTGTGCTGCTGGGCGCAGCGATGCTGGGGGCTGTTGCCGCGGGGCGCTATCATTCACTGCTGGAAGCGATGAAGGCGATGTCGGCCCTCTCGACAATCTTCTCTCCAGCAGGTGGCACGATCGCAACGCTGCACAAGAACCGCTATCGGGCTTTCGAGCTGCTGCAGTCCGCAGACCGGGAAATCCGCAGGTTCGTCGCAGCGAGTGGATGATGAGCAGCCCGCTGATAAAAGGCACGGTTTAAAAATCGCGGATTGAAATCATTGCGTACTTTTTGAAGTCAACTCGAGTTCATGACACGATTGTCTTGTCAGACATGTCACGAAAGCGGCGAGATCGTCGGAAAGTGGACGCAAAAAAGCGCCGGCGTACAACGCCGAAGCTCGATTTCACTTAGATTTTCGTTGGAACTCAACACGGTGCCGCCCGGGTCACGAAGTTCCTCTAACGACAGCTTGAGGCCTCGGGCGACATCCCTCCGGAAATCATCAGGATACGTCGTCTGCGAGTACGCGGTAGCCGCCATCGCGCCACGCCACGCGGCCTCTCTCCAATTCTCTATCCCGAAACCTACGATGACGGAAGAATACAGATCGCCCACCCCGACCGAATTCTTCGTCTCGGATAGCTGAGCGGGAATGATATCGCTCTCGTTGGTCCTCAGGTTAAAAATGCGACTTCCGCCCCGGTTCTTCTTGAGCAGGATAACGTCGGGGTTCATGCGTCGCGCGTCCGTCAGCATCGGCGCGATATCATCGGATCCCTTGCTCATAAACAGGGGAGAGGACGGCCTTCCTCAACATGACCGGCCGCATCCACCCATCCGCCAACCTTGCCAGGCTATCATGGTCACGGAAAAACCTGTCAAAGGACTCCCGTTTCACGAAGTCATAGGCTCGTCGAGATCCATTCTTTTCCACGCGGATGATTTCGAAAAGACCGGAATCGAAGAAGTCGTTTCTCGTACAGTGGCCTAGGCCGAGTTTGAGGACGAACTATGCCTCTTGAGTCCAGGTGGTGCCTGAACGAAAAGCGCTTGGACCTCCCTCCCTGCGATCGAGCAGGATCCTGTCGAACCCAACCCGCGAAGTGTCTATGTCGAGATATTTCGTGGAAAGCCTGCCATTCAAGCCTGTTTCAATAACGTCCGCCTGGTGGCCGCCGAATACACGGCTTGCCGACCTCAATCGAACGAGATACTGAGATAGCGGACGTACCTCCACCCCTTCGGTGACTGCCGCTATCGCCTAATCGATGCTCTTGAGCGAGAAAATCGCTTTCATGTCATCCGTGGTTCCGTAAATCGGCTCGAACACGTGCTATGCCGCTGCATCTCTTGGAGAAATTTGAACTCAGAGCTTACTTTCTGGATTCTATGCCGATCACAGACCGTCTTCGGCAATCCTATACTCTTTGGGTATAGCGCCATTGGCTTCCCCCACGCGCCACGTGAGGAGACATAATGAAGGGGTTGATTCTGTTCTCATTGGCCGGCTTGGCGTTAGTAAGCTGCACGCCGACGCAACAGGGTGCCGGAATCGGTGCCGCGACTGGTGCTGTCGTTGGCGGCGCGGTCAGGAATGACGTGCGTGGGGCGGCGGTTGGCGCTGCCATCGGCGGAGCCTCGGGTGCCGTGATCGGCAATGTTGCCGGACGGCCGGGCCAGTGCCAGTTCCGGGATCGCAACACCGGTCGCACTTATGTAGCGGCTTGCCCGCGCTGAGATAGTGCGCCGGCCGCCTGCGGCCGCGCAGATTTTGGCTTGCTCCGATGAGAAACGGGCCAGCTTGCTTTTGGCATCGCGGTTCGCAGCCGGCACGGCCGCGGCACGTTTTCAGCTAGTCTTTGAAAAACAATGGAATGGTTGGGGCATTGCATTGAGCCGTGACGGCGATCGATACGTGGCCCATCCGGGCGAGCGTGGGCCGGCACAGCGGATCGCTGTTGCAGACATGACTATCCGTTACTCGACGCCTTTTCAGAACATTCGCTCATTCGAACCTTAATTCTAATGCCTCAGGGCGCAATCCTTTGATTCAATTGGAGGCAGGACATGGCCACTGCCAATGTCACATCAAAGACCACCATGCAGCGGTTTCTCGACGGCGTCGAGAAAGTCGGGAACATGGTTCCACACCCTGTGGTCATCTTCCTGATCCTGATCGGCATCGTCATCGTTCTATCGGCCGTGCTCGGCACCTTCGGCGCGGCGGTCAGCTATGAGCGCATCAATCCCGATACCCACGCGGTTGAGCAGGCATCGACGGCAATACGCAGCCTGCTGAACGTCGAGGGTATCCGCTTCATGTACTCGTCGCTCATTTCCAACTTCATGAGCTTTACCGCTGTGGGACTGATGATTGCTGCAATGATCGGCGCCGGGGTTGCCGAAGAATCCGGCCTTGTCACGGCCCTGATCCGCAAGCTCGTCATTGTTTCTCCGAGCTGGGCGCTGACGTATATTCTCGCTTTCGTGGGTATCCTTGCCAGTATTGCAGCTGATGCCGGTTATCTCGTGCTGATACCGCTCGCCGGCGTCGCTTATTTGGCAGTCGGGCGGCATCCGCTGGCGGGCCTCGCGCTCGGCTTTGCAGCGGTGGCCGGCGCTTTTACGGTGAACATGCTGATCAAGCCACTCGACGCCGTGCTGGTCGAATTCACCAATGACGCTGCTCATCTCGTCGATCCGAACCGGTCGATCGGGCTGGCGTCCAACCTCTGGTTCTCCATCGCTTCGGTGCTGTTCCTGACGGTTATCATTGCATTCATCACCGACCGCATGATCGCGCCGCGGCTCGGCACCTACGATCCGGCCGCTGCCGAAGGTGGCATCCAGAACCAGGGAGCAACGCTTTCCGAGCAGGAATCGCGCGGGCTGCGCTTTGCGCTATTCGGGCTGATTGGCCTCCTCGTCGTCTTCCTGTTCCTGACGCTGCCGAGCGGTGCACCGTTGCGCAATCCGGATACCGGGGAACTGATCGGCAACTCGCCGTTCATGAATGGGCTCATCGCGCTGATCATGCTTATCTTCCTAGTGGCGGGCTGGACCTATGGTATTGGCGCGGGAACACTGAAAACGCTGGCGGAGGTGATCGCGGCGATCGAGAAATCGATCAAGAACATGGGCGGGACGATATTCCTGTTCTTCGTCCTCAGCCAGTTCGTCGCCTATTTCACCTACACCAATATCGGCACGGTCATGGCACTCAGCCTGTCCGGCATACTGCAAACGGCCAATATCGGCGCGCTGCCCCTTCTGATCGGTTTCATCGTCGTGGTCGCGATCATTGATCTGCTGCTAACCGGGGCGATTGCAAAATGGGCGATCTTCGCGCCGGTTTTCGTGCCGCTGCTGATGAAGCTCGGCGTTGAGCCGGAAGCTGTGTTGGCTGCCTACCGCGTCGGGGATTCGCCTATGAACGCGATCACGCCGCTCAACGCCTACTTCGCGCTCGTCGTCGGCTTTGCTCAGAAATACGACAAGTCCGCTGGCGTCGGCACGATCGTGTCGCTTATGCTTCCCTACGTCGTGCTGATTTTCGTGCTGTGGACCGGTCTCTTCGCGGTCTGGAAGGCTATCGGTCTGCCTTGGGGACTGTAACGGCGACCCTGAACGAAACAAGATGCAAACAATCGGATGGATAACATGAGCAATACCTCAATTCCTCTCGACGTCGCTGCGGCGGAAGAACATCTCATGCGCTTCCTCTCGGTGGAAGGCATTACCGGGCAGGAGAAGAACATCGGTCTTGCTGTCTGCGATGCCCTGAAGAAAATCGGCGTGCCGGACTCCGCTATTCGTTTCGACGACGTCAACAAACGCATTCCGCTGCCAACGGAAACGGGCAACCTGATCGTGGATATTCCCGGAACGCGGCAGGGGCCGAGGCTGCTTTTCTCAACGCATCTGGACACTGTGCCGCTCTGCGCCGGTGCCAAGCCGCGACGCGAGGGCGACCGCATCGTGTCGGACGGCGCAACGGCGCTTGGCGGCGATGCGCGCACAGGCGTTGCCGTTCTTGTCGTCGTCGCCGAGACGCTGATCAAGTACAAGCTGCCGCATCCACCGATCACTCTGCTGTTTACCGTGCGTGAGGAAAGCGGGCTGCACGGTGCACGCGAGCTCAATCCTGCCGATCTCGGCGGTGCGGCCATGTGCATCAACGTCGATGGTCAGATGGCGTCGGATCTGATTATCGGCGCCGTTGGCCAGGAAAACTGGGAGGTGGAGATCACCGGCCGCGCATCACATGCCGGTGTTGCACCGGAAAAAGGCATCTCAGCCACGATGGTCGGCGCAATGGCCCTGGCCGAAGCGCGCCGGGCCGGCTGGTTCGGCAAGGTCGTCAAGCCAGATGGCCGCGGCACGAGCAACGTCGGCATCTTCGGCGGCAAGGACAACAAGCCGGCGGGCGACGCGACCAACGTCGTGACCGACTATGCCTATATCAAGGGCGAGGCGCGCAGCCCCGAATCCGCCTTCGCGACCAAGATTGCCAATGGATACAAGGAAGCTTTCGCCAAGGCTCAGGCCGAGGTGACCGCTGACAATGGCGACACGGCGGAGCTGAAATTTAGCCAGGTCCCGGCTTATCCGCCGTTCGAACTCGGCAAGGATGCGCCAGTCGTCAAACGCGCGACCAAGGCGCTGAAAACCCTCGACATCGAACCCGTCTATGTCTTTTCCAACGGCGGGCTGGATGCAAACTGGCTCGACAAACACGGCGTTCCCACTATCACCATCGGTGCCGGCCAGGCCGAGATCCACACGATCAAGGAATATGTGAACCTGAAGGAATATGAAAAAGGCTGCCGGATTGGCGTGCTGATGGCAACAATTGATGACTGACAGTCCGTCGGGCCCTCGCTTTCGCGACGGTGGCCGACGAGGTAGGGTTAAGACGAGTGATATCACAACGCCCCGCCTGGGGCGCCGGGTCATCGACGCGGAAATTTCATTGCAAGGGTGAATGCGGCGGCGTTGGCCGGCGCGTTGGCCGGTGGTGTTGAGAGGGCTCGAGCGGGCCAAATGAGGATCGGCGCGATTGAGCCCTATAGCATACACAGCCACCATCATCGCGGTTGCCGTCGTCCTGTTCGTGTGGAACAAGTTGCCGGTCGTCTTTGTGGCCATGCTGACCGCATTGGCGTTATGGGCAAGTGGCGTTTTGACAATCGGCCAGGCACTCGGCGGCTTTGGCGATCCCGCAGTGATCTTCATCGCATCCCTCTTCGTCGTCAGCTCAGGGCTGGAGGTCACCGGCGTTACCGCCTGGGCTGGCCAGCTTCTGATCAGAGGGGCAGGTGAGGAGAGCCGGGCCCGTCTTCTGATCCTGACGATGTTGTTGGTGTCGCTGCTCACCGCGCTGATCAGCGTCAATGGCGCTGTTGCAGCACTTCTGCCCGTTGTGGTTGTCATCGCCGTCCGCCTTAAGCGGAACTCGTCGCAACTGCTCATGCCACTTGTATTTGCCGCACATGCGGGCTCGATGCTCGCATTGACGGGCACGCCGGTGAATGTGCTCGTGTCGGAGGCTGGTCAGGATGCCGGCGTCGGTGGCTTCGGCTTCTTCGAGTTTGCCCTTGTCGGCGTGCCGCTGCTGGCCGGGACGATGGCGATCATCGTGCTCTTCGGACGGCAGCTTCTGCCCGAGCGCAACGGCGCTGCGATGCCCGCCGATTTCAGCCGTCATGCAAGGACGCTGGTCGAGCAGTATGGCCTTGCCAGCGGTATATATCAGTTGCGAGTCCGTGCGACCTCACCATTTGTCGGTACTGCTGCGTCGGCGGTCGATCTTTCCAGCCATCCAGGGCTGCAGCTCGTCGCAATCCAGGAAGGGGAAACGGCCGGGCCGCTCCGCCGCCCCCTTGTCGCCGAGGGTGATCACTTTTTGGTGCGCGGAGATGCCGAGACAGCCGCGGCCTTTGCGACACGCATGCATCTGGCCTTCCGTAACGAGCAGACTGCTGGCCAGGGTGAAGGTACCTTATTCAACCGCAGCTCGGGCCTTGCCGAAGTGGTCATCCCGCCGCGCTCCGGTTTGATCGGCCAGAGCGTTTTCCCCGGCATGGTCACGGAAAGCGGCGACCTGATCGTCCTGGCGGTGCAGCGCGCGAGCGCCGAGATTGCGGCGGCCAACGCAACCAAGGACAAGGGCGGCATCATACTTCAAGCCGGCGACACGATGCTGTTGCAGGGGACCTGGAAGGCGCTCGATGTTCACCTCGACGATCCAGATGTTCTGGTGGTCAATTCGCCTGAGCTTGTACGCCGGCACGCGGTGCCCATGGGGCCAGGCGCACTCCAGGCCATCATCATACTGCTAGCAATGGTTCTGCTTCTCGCGACCGGTGTCGTACCACCTGTCGTGGCGGGTCTGGTCGCTGCCGGAGCGATTATCCTGTCGGGGATCATGAGTGTAGAACAAGCGTACCGCGCTGTCGGCTGGACGACCGTTATCCTCGTCGGTGCCATGATGCCACTCTCGACGGCGATGGTGGAGACAGGAGCGGCAAAGCTGATGGCCGAGCACCTCGTCAACTTCGTCGGCGATGCCGGTCCTATTGCCTTGCTTGCCGGCCTCTTCGTGCTGACTGCTATCATGGGGCAGCTCATCAGCAACACGGCGACCGCGCTGATCGTTATCCCGATCGGGGTTGCGGCGGCGACGGCGATGGGGATCTCGCCGCGCCCCGTACTTATGAGCACGGCGGTGGCCGCGGCGGCTGCATTCCTGACACCGATTGCGACGCCGACGAACCTGATGGTCATGGGACCGGGCGGCTATGCCTTCAGTGACTACTGGAAGCTCGGCTTACCATTGTTGATCTGGTTCTTCGTTGTCTCGGTATTCCTCGTGCCGATGATCTGGCGATTCTGAGTCTGCAGACCGTGTTCGAGCGGGTTTGCAAACCGCTGGATCGCTTGATTGGGCCGACTTTTGGCGATCAGCCTGAGACCAGGCCGCAGCGCAGCCTTGATGAAAATGGCGGGTAGGCACGGCCTTATAGGGCGACGCTGCCGGAGCATGTCGCTTACTGTGATTTCACCAGTCCGGAGAATCCTGCCACCGCCAGGAGGCTCAATGCCCAGCCGATGATCGACTGCAGGAAATAGTATTTCAAGGTGAAGCCGCCGTTGGGTTTCAGCGAGTCCGGTCGCCAGTAATCCTTCTGTCCGATCGAAGCCACTGGAAGCAGCACATCCAGGGAGTACATGAGAGCATTGAATTCCGGATAGCTCGCCGCTTCCGGCTGACTGCGGAAGCACGTCAGCTGGTCCTGGCCGATCTCTGCGCGCCCTGCCAGTTCCTGCCCGCTCGTCGGCATGAAGCGGCTCTCCGTCCGGGGCAGATCGCACATCGTCCACTCGGGCGAACGCAGCACGACGGGGCTATTTGGTTTCATCGCACCGGTATTGTAGGCAACGGCGAAAACAGCTGTGCCGGTCGCCCAGAAAACCATCATCCACACCAGCGCCAGCAGCGGCTGACGGCCATAGCGAAGCGTCACCGCGAGGATCGCGTCAGTGGTCGCAAGCGTGGCCCGCAGAGCCGGATTCTTGGCGCGGTCCCGGCGTGCGCGTCGCTGCAGCCGTTCCTTGGTGATCAGCACCGCGCGCGCGTCCTCATCATGACCCATTTCCCGCAGCACCGTCGCAAGATGCTCGTAGGGCTGCGGCCAGAAATCCGCCTTCCAGCGATCGGGTGTCTGACGCGAGAGCCAGTCGAGCCGACTGTCCGCATCGACGGGGCCACCGATGAAGGCGCCGTACCGGCAGCGGTTCAGGAGCAAATCGCCGGTTTGAGGCCAGCTTGCCTCTTCGTCGTCAATTGCGCCCATCGTCGTGGCGGTCAGGTCGAGAGTTCCGATGATCGACGCGTTCTGGCGCAGGAAAAAGGCGCCATCGATGGTGGTACGGTTGAGCCGCAGTGCATTCCCGCCCGGCTGCGAAACCGAGGCTGCGGTGCAGTCGACGTCACCGCCGAAACGGGCGCCGAGAAAGCGGGCCTCGCCAATAATGGTCGCGCCGCGCAGCGCAAGATCGCCGCCGGCAACAACAGCGTCGCCATATAGCGCGACTTCGCCGGGCCGCTCGATCCGCGCGCCGACGGCGTTGATATCGCCGCCGAGACGAACGCCCGAGAGATTGATGCCGCCGCGGACGTTCGCGCCGCGCAGCAGGACGCCGCCGCGGGCCTCCAATCCGCCCGCCTCAATGACGATGCCACCAGGCCAGGTAATCGAAGCGCCGTCCGCCTCGATGTTGCCGCCGGTGCGCGCACCCGAGAGGCGGATTTCTCCCGTGACGATGGCGCCTCGCAGCGAGAGGCATCCGCGCGCTTCCAGCCTATCGGCCTGCAGCCCGGGCAGGGCCGAGCCGTCCAGTAAGAGGTTGTCGATAACGGCGGAGCGCAAAACAGGCGAGGCTTCGAAGTGGCAATCCTTGAGACCGATGTCACGGGAAATCCGGCATCCCTCGAGGTCGAGAATACCTGATATCCAGGCGCCGCTCAGCCTCAGCCCCTTTTCGTGCAACCGGTAGCCATCGTTGCCGAGGATGAGGTAGCGCAAAAGGTCCGCGCGTACTGTTCTCTCCGCGTCGATCTTTTCCGGGCGCAGGCCGTCGCCCAATCTGTCGAAGTCCCCCAATTGCAGATGTGCAACCACTTTCGCTTCGGCCGCACTGAGCGGGCGAAAATCGGCAAGGCTGGGCGCAACGGGAATGGCGGGTTCAGATTGCGGGACTTTCTGATTCATGATCCGTGTATCCGTTCGGCCGCAACCAGCGATACTGCCTTAAGGCGGTGCTGTCGAAGAGGAGAGCGGCCGGATCTACGCGTTAGCCGAATGGCTGTAGCGACTTGGCATTTCATATGCTCTTTCACCTCCACCATTGCGTCGCGCCGATGGTATCAGCGCGCCTCTCCGCAACGTACGCTTGGCCAGGCCACTGTCGGATAAGCCGACCCGCTAATCACGCATCCAGGCCGACCGGATTCGGCGTTTCCCATCCTATGGCTGGCGGCATTTCCCTGTCGCCGGGCTGATCCATTCAGTGATTGATTTCGCCGTTTTGCGTGCAGGTCAAGGGGTGGCGCTGAAATGCATGGCGCGGCTGCGGTATAGCGGACAGGAAGCATAATTTCTGGATTCAATGCCGATCACAGCCCGCCGTACGCGATGCTAAGGTGTCACTAAAGTGCATCAACCTCCTCCGCGCGGCGGAAGGGGCGGATCAGATTGAGCGGGCAGGGGGACATTCATGAGGTAAGCTTGCCTGCCGGGACTGCGTGCTGACACTCCACCGTCACCCGTCGAAAGCCTGCGCCATGCCAGAAGACCATGCTACACCGCAGCCACGCCTACCGGGATTGCCGCAGAGCCTGATCTTTCTCTGGGGCCTCCTCTTCATCGTCTGGCTGGTCATAAACTCTTCGATCGAGCTACCGATCGCGGCCGTAGGCGCGCTGGTCTCCTTTGTTTTGGCTGCAATTTTCGTGCGCCGTGGCGATGTCTGGAGGATCGCGGTGACGCCTGCAAAGGTCTTTCATTTCGTTGCCTATACCGGCGTTTTCCTGGTTGAACTGGTGAAGGCGAACATCAACATGCTGCGCTATGTCTATGCGCCGCGTATCGATATTCATCCTGGGATCGTGAAGGTGAAGATGCCGCTCAAATCGCCGATCGGGCGGCTGGCGCTTGCCAATTCAATCGCGCTCACACCCGGCTCGCTCGTGATGGATCTCAGAGGCGACGCGCTCTTCGTTCACTGGCTCGACGTCAAGACCACAGACCCGGAGACGGCGACACAGATGATCGTAGGACCGTTCGAGAAGCATTTGGGAGCTGTTTTTGGCTGAAATCATTCTGCAGATCGCCGTCGTCCTGATCTTATTCAGCATCGTGTTCGGCGTGCTGCGGCTCGTGATTGGTCGCACGGCGATCGATCGGGTGGTGTCCATCGATATGCTGACGGTCGTCACGATCTCGCTGATCGCGCTCTATGCCCACACATCTGGGCGTTTCGTCTATATCGACGTCGCTCTCGTCTACGGTCTCCTCAGCTTTCTGGCTGTTCTTGCGATCGCTCGCTTTCTGGAAAAGGGGCCGTAGCTGTCATGCTCGAGATGCTAATCCTCTTGGTATGCGGCAGTATTCTGGTCAGCGGCGTGTTGGCCGTCGTGCTCAGCAATCTCATGGCGGCGATGGTCAGCTCCGGCCTGGCAAGCCTGTTCGCCGCGGCATCCTATGTGCTGCTCGCCGCACCGGATGTTGCAATGGCGGAGGCTGCGATCGGCTCTGGCCTTGCGACGCTCATTTTCCTCTATGCGATACGCAAGACCCGAGGGGGAGGAGCGGTCGATGAGTGAACTGATCGGCAGTATTGTCATCCTCGTTGGCGCTTTTTTCCTCTTTTCGGCGGGCGTCGGTCTGTTGCGCATGCCCGATGTCTTTACGCGCATCCAGGCCGGCACGAAGGCGTCGACGCTCGGCAATATTCTCGTTCTTGCCGGCCTCGGAATCTATCACCCGGACTGGTGGTTGAAGCTGCTGATCATCGCCTATTTCGTGCTCCTGACCAATCCGCTGTCGTCGCATGCCCTATCGCGGGCAGCCCATGCAATTCGCGCACCGATGGCCGCCACCACCGTGGTCGATGCTCTGCGAGACCAGGATGACAGCGCCGTCGAAGAGGGCTCAACATGAGGCGCGCATTCAGCCTACTCGCCGTACTGGCATTCGGCGTCATCTTCGCGGGACTCGTCGGAGGCTATGATGAACGCCAGGCGCTCTCCGCTCTGGCGGTGCACTATCTGACGCAGGTGCCGTCGGATCTTGGCGCCCCCAATGTTGTGACCGGGATCCTGATCACATTTCGCGGCTTTGATACGCTGGGAGAAGTCGCCGTGCTGTTCATGGTGGCGGCGAGTGTCGGCCTTCTCCTGGCAAGTGAAACGGATGAAAAAGCCCGACCTAGAGTGGCCCTCGGCGCGCGGCGGGGGCCGAGCGAGCTGGTGCGCAGCGGCGCGGAAGTGGTGCTTCCTCTGATCTTCCTGTTCGGCGCCTATGTCATCATGAACGGCCACTTGTCGGCCGGCGGCGGGTTTCAGGGGGGCGCAGTCGTTGCCTCCGGCGTCATGCTTCTGATGCTCGCCTACCCCACAGGGCCGATCCACCATGGGTTCCTGAGCATCGCGGAGTCACTCGCCGGCGTGTTCTACGTCTTGATCGGCATCGTCGGTATTGTCTTCGGCATGGGGTTCCTCGACAGCCATATCCTGCCGCGCGGCAATTTCGGGACCCTCTTCAGTGCCGGGGCCATCCCGCTGATATCGGCGCTTCTCGGGATCAAGGTCGGCGCGGAGTTGAGCGTCATTATCGATCGGTTTCGGAGCTGAGGCGGAGACAGGAGCGTCATGGGGCTGCCAATATCGGAGATCCTTCTCACCACTGGATTCCTGCTCGTTCTCATCGGCTTCTGGGGCATGCTGAGGCATCGGAACCTATTGCGCATCATCATAGGCTTTTCGCTGATCGATACCGGTATGCATATTGTTCTGGTGGCGACCGGTTATGTCACCGGCGGAACGGCACCGATCGTCGATGAGGCGCTGAGCAAAACAGACGCGGCGGTGCACGCCGTCGATCCCATTCCCGCAGCACTGGTTGTGACGGCTATCGTCATCGGCTTCTCCGTCACCGCGATCATGCTCTCCTTCGCAATCCGGCTCCACGCTGTCAGTAAAACCCTCTCAATCGACGCGCTGACGGAGTCTAAATGGTAAATAGCCTTTTCCAGCCGCTGAACATCTTCCTGCTTGGCCTCGGTGGGGGCTTTCTCATTCCCCTGCTTTACCGCGTCGCCAAGCCGCTGCCGGCGGCGGGTTTTGTTGTTGCGCTATTGGGGATGACCGTCATTTCGTGCGTCTGCCTGTGGCGCGTCCACGATGGCGGGGCGCCCATAGAGATCCTGACCGCAGGCAGTGTGCCGCCGTTCTCGATCAATTTGCGCTTCGGCCTATGGGAAGGCTTCTTTTCCGTCTGCGTCGATATCGTTGCACTGCTCTGCGCCTGGCACTTTTGGGAGCGGCTGCGCCTGAGCTATCCGGCACTCTTGCTCTACCTGATCCTGATCATGGGCATCAACGGCATGGTCATGACCCGCGATCTGTTCAACCAGTTCGTCTTCCTGGAGATCATGTCGATCGGGACCTATGGGCTTCTTGGGCTCGAGCGAACGCCCACGGCGCTTGCAGCCAGCTTCAAATACATCATGGCAACCGTACTCGCCTCATCCTTCTTCCTGCTGGGCGCCGGTCTTCTCTACCATGTAACCGGCACGCTCAATATCGATGGAATGATCGCTGACCGGACGGCAATCACTGGCCCTATCGGCACGACCGCACTGCTGTTCGTGCTTGCGTGCCTTGTGCTGGAACTGAAGCCGTTCCCGGCAAACGGATGGGGGCTCGATGTCTACGAGACGGCGCCCAGTGGCATCGCGGCACTTGTGTCGGTCGTTGTATCGGCGGGCGTGTTCTTCACGCTTTTCAAACTGCTGCCGCTTTTTGCCGATCATCTCGGAATCCTCGTCTTGTCCGGTGGGGTCACCTTTCTCTTTTCCAATCTCGTCGGGCTGACGCAAACCAGCGTGCAACGGATGCTGGGCTATTCCTCGATCGCGCAGATGGGCCTGCTGATGCTCGCGCTGGCGCTGCTGCACCAGCTTGGCGCCGAACCGTCGTTGCCGCTGGTGGTCGGAGGGCTCTTCGTCAACCATCTGTTGGCGAAGGCTGGTCTGTTCTGGCTTGCCGGTATTGTCGACCGCCGCGAAATCGCCGATTGGTCCGATCTCGCCGGCAATCGGCTCGTTCTCTCCCTCCTTGCCGTATTTGTCGTCGCAATTGCCGGCTTGCCGCCATTTCCGGGCTTCTGGGCGAAATGGGAACTCGTGATGCATGCGGCGGCGGGCGAGCGATTTATCTGGATTGCGGTCATTCTCGTCGGGTCGCTGCTTGAGGCAGCTTACATGTTCCGCTGGTTCAAGCAGGCGACGCGACCGATGCCGAGCCAAGCGGACAGCGGGTTGCCGTCGGGCAGCGAAATGCCGGTCAGTCCTTCGCTGACCAGATTGGCGCCGGTGATCGTCAGTGCCATTCTGCTTTTTGCAAGCGGCTATGCTGCCGCAGCGACCGCGGGCGTTGCGTCGGTGTGGATTGTTGTACCGCTTTGCGTCGGGGGCGTCCTCTGCCTTCTCGATGGGCTTGCCGGCCGGATCAAGTGCATCCTGATGCTGCTGGCAGTGCTCGTTGTCGGCCATTGGATCATTGCTGATATCGCAGGTTTGAGCCGGCTGTTCGCCGTACTTCTCTTCGCAGGCAGCCTGGTCATCGCATTCGCGTGCCTCTATCGCGCCGATTCTCGTCCCGGCTTCTATCCAATGATGGCGATCCTGCTGCTGTCGATCACCAGCCTGCTGCACGCAGCGACCAGCCTTGAGTTCTTCTTCCACTGGGAGATCATCACTCTTGCTTCCTATTTCCTGATCGCCCAACGGCCCGGTGCCCACCCCTACGTGCTGCAATTTCTGTTGTTTTCGCTGGTGTCGGCGTTTTGCCTGCTCGCAGGCTTCGGCATTGCTACCAGCGCTAACGGTAGCGGGGCGCTTGCGGCGTTTGCCACCGCTGGTCCGGCTGCTGCGCCCGCTTTCCTGTTTCTGGCGATCGGCTTTCTGATCAAGGCTGGTGCCGTTGGCGTGCACGTCTGGCTGCCGGGCGCTTATGCAGAGGCGGATGACGATCTGTCTGCTATGCTTTCGGCGGTCATCAGCAAGGTGGCCGTCTTCGGCTTGTTCATGGTGACCTATCTCGCCATTCGTTCCGAGGTCGGGCTGGAGCTGGCGCATGTGATGGGCTGGATCGGACTTCTGACGACCCTTGCCGGCGCGGTGATGGCCTTTCAGCAAAGCGATCTGAAGCGCATGCTGGGCTATTCCAGCATGAGCCAGATCGGCTACATCATCACGGCGATCGCCTTGATGAGCCATCTCGGCTGGGTGACGGCGTTCTACCTCGTCGCCAATCATCTGATGGTCAAGGGCATCCTCTTTCTCGCCGCAGCTGCCGTTATCCTGCAGACAGGCACGCGCTTGTTCGATGAAGCCGGGGGACTGGCGAAACGGATGCCGCTCAATTTTGCGTCCGTGGTCGTGGCGCTTATCTCGATGTCCGGCCTGCCGCCGCTCGCCGGCTTTGGTGGAAAATGGTTGCTTTTGAGCGCGATGGTCGACAGAGGTTGGTACGGCCTTGCGATCGGCGGCCTGCTCGCGACCTTTATTGGTTTCCTCTACATGTTCCGTTTCGCCTATTCGATCTTCCTGGGGCAGAGAAAGTCGGAGCACGATCGAGTGACGGAGGCGCCTTTGGCGCTGCTGGTTCCACAGTTCATTCTGATCCTGGCAATTTTCCTGCTATCGTTCTTCCCCAAGCTGTTGATGGATCCGGTATCGGCAGCGATCGATCCGTACTTCGCCTCGACCTTGGTCTGGCAGGGCATGTCGCTGGAAACCATCTATGGCTATTGGAACCCCGTGCCGATCATGGCCATCAGTGTGACAGTCGCAGCATTGTTGCTTGGGCTCTTCCTGTTGATCTACCGAAGCGGGCGAGGGCGCTCTGTTCCCGTTAGCACCGCGCATTTCTACCGCTTCTATCGTGCGGCATTTGCTCCGCTCGTCACACCCGTTGCCAATTTTATCTGGGATGGCGTCTGCGATCTGACAATCGGCATGGCCGGAGCAGTCCGCCGGGTCTACACCGGCAACGGCCAGACATACGCGCTGCACGTGCTCTACTACGTTATCGCCGTATATCTGCTCGGCACACTGGGCCTTCTGGCAGCATAACGGTAAGTCTCGCCTGCGTCGCTACGGAGCACCTGTGCGCTATTGCCCGGCGGCAGCCTGCGCAAGCCCGCCCAGAATGCGGCTTGGAAGGAAAATCACTAGAGATGCGGCACCCTCGATGACTGATGCGCCGTCGGCGAGCATGGTCTGGCCGGCCGGTCCCTGGTCCTCCCGAAGGACGCTGCGCACCAGGGCATCGTTGTTGACCACTTCCATCAGCGTCGGTGAGCTGGCGAAGACATTGTGCCGACCGCCATCAATGTCGGATACATCGATTACGGCGATATCTCTCTTCTGCAGGATTGCAACATCGGAACCTCTACCGACGCGGGGATGGCCGCCCGCCAAGCGCCCGGATATCCTCAGCGCCCGATCGCGCCGCGAAACGAGAATCGTAAATGGTCGCGGTATCTCGCCAATATCGTCAAGCTGGCTCAGGAACACGTCGACGTCGATGTCGGGCGCGGCCAGGACCACACCGCCCAGGCGCTTCAGAGTGCTGGTGCGGCCCCTGAGGGCCAGATCGCGCAGGGCTTCGGTGACGACATAAGCGCCCATCGAGTGACCGACCACGACAATTCTCTTCGCGTTGGTTTCCGCAGCGATTTCGATCGTCTCAGCAAGTCCACGCCGACCGACAAGCGCGCTGTCGCGGTCGAAAACATAGAGAGGGATCGACGCTCCCGAGGGCCAGGCGTAATGCAGGGCGACCGACTTGACGTTATAGTCGTAGACGATCTGGGCATTGCGGAAGACGCTGTCGGCGAAGTTGTTGTTGTAACCGTGCACGAAGATGAAAATCTCGCGATTTTCGGGCGCGCGCTGGGCCAGCGCCGCATTCAGTTGCCGGATGAATTCTTGTCGTTGAGCGATCGGTTGGTAGGTTCGTGCGGAAAAATGCTGACTCGGATCGGGGGCACGCCCGCTTTTCTCGACGCGTCCAGGAACGTGATTTTGGGGAATGCCAATTTCGAGTTTCGCAAAATTCAGCGTATTTGACCGCTCGGCCGAATATGGCAGCGAAAGATTGTCGGATTGGGCGCGCGAGGTGGCAACGTAGATCGGGACGGTTGCCCGCGGCTCCGCTGCCGATGACGAGTGTGATGCCGCAGGCAGGCCGAGCACGGCGCGTGGTCCACCACAGCCGACCAGAGCCAGCAGCACGATCACAATGACCGACAATCGCATTGAGGACATGGCTGGCTTAATTCCCTGGCAAGCTCTTCAAATCGGTGATCGGCAAGGCATCTCGCAGACAGTCGGTTCTGCGGCGAGGGTAGAAGATGAATTCCAGAAGCACTGACGGGATTCAGCATATCGTGGCACACTGGCAACAAAATACGAATGTTTCGGCCTCATACGAACAGATATTCCTTAAACAGCAAACTGCTAAAATCTGGACGGGAGGCCTGTTTGCCGGATTCTATGCTGATCACTTCGCTTCTTGAACCGCTCTATAGTTCTTAAAGGAGCACTGCGCCTTCGGGTTCCCGGGACGGCGCACCCTGATTCGGGCGTTTGATGGAGCATCGTGACTTGGGTACCTACTCAGGACTTCTAGCATTCGCGTTGATCACCGGGACCTATGGATTGATGAATGGCGGGCGCATTTTTTGCCTCGTCGTTTCGCCAATGCGGCCGTCTCGCTTGGGCCGTTCCTTATCCCGAGGGCGTCCGCGCGGACACTGTATCGTCATGCCGATAAAGCATCCGGGGGAATAACCCATGAAAACGCGCCTTGCTGCATCAAAATCTCATGCAATGTCCGCCGCTGTGTTGGTTGCCTTTGTTCTTGCCGGGTGCCAACGCGAGGACGAGGCCGGCGAGCGTCCCCCACGGCCGGTCAAGACGGTCGCCGTTTCGTTCAATCCCGAGGATACCTACGGATCGCTTGTCGGGGAGATCCGGCCACGAACGGAGACCAGCTTCAGCTTCCGGCAGGGCGGCGAAATCCGAGAGCGAGACGTTGAGGTGGGTGATCTCGTTGAGGTGGGCACCGTTCTCGCGCGCCTCGATACCGAGGATGCGCAGGACGCCATGCGGAAGGCCGAAGCAAATCTGTTCGCTGCCCAGGCGCAGTCACAGAACGCCGAGACCGAGCGGGCGCGGCAGCAGCAGCTTTATCCCCGCACCTCGACCCGTCAGGCCTTCGACGCCGCTATCGCCCAGGCGAGCACCGCGCAGGCCGGCGTTGATGCGGCCCAAGCCGCTGTGCGGATCGCTCAGACCAACCTCGACAATCGTGTTCTGAAGGCAAACGCTGCCGGCGTCGTCACTGCGATCGGGGGCGAGGTTGGACAGGTGGTCGGCGGTGGTCAAATGGTGGTGCGCGTCGCGCAACTTGGAATGCGCGATGCCGTCTTCCAGGTTCCCGAGGCAACGATCCAAAGCACCGGCGGCGAGGCGCGTGTCGAAGTGCAACTGCTCAGCAATCCCAACGTCAAGGCGACGGGATCGGTTCGCGAAATATCACCGACGGCTGACCCGATAACACGCAACTTCACAGTGCGTGTTGGACTTGACACCGCGCCCGACGATTTCCGTTTCGGCAGTGCCGTCCGCGGTACGATCCGGCTGTCTGGAGAGCCGGTAGCACGGTTGCCGACAACGGCATTGTTCAACGAGGGTGACCGGAGCGCGGTATGGGTCGTCGATGCTGCGAGCAAGACGACCAAGCTTGTGCCTGTCGAGGTACATCGCTTCGATACGAAGGATTTCCTCGTGACCAAAGGTCTGTCGAGCGGAGATAACGTCGTCGTCGCTGGGGTACAGCAGCTTCGCCCAGGCATGCCCGTCCGCCTGCTTGAAGGAAGCGCAGAATGAACGAGGGCTTCAACCTATCGGGCTGGGCGATCCGCCGACAGAGCCTCATCATCTTCCTGGTGCTGCTCGCCGCGATTGCGGGTGTGATTGCCTATCTCAATCTCGGTCGTGACGAAGATCCGGAGTTTACGTTCAAGACAATGATCGTCTCCGCCGGATGGCCAGGCGGGACCATTGAGCAGACGGCCGATCAAATCACCGACCGGCTCGAGCGGACGCTTGAGGAGGTGCCGCATCTCGACAGCCTGCGCAGCGTGACAACGGCCGGACAGTCGATTGTCTACGTGACGCTTGACGATTCGACGCCTCCCGATCAGGTGGGCGAATCCTGGTACCAAGCCCGCAAGAAGGTCGGCGATATGGTGTCGACGCTGCCGGCGGGTGCGCGCGGGCCGTTCTTCAATGACGATTTCGGTGACACCTTCGGTATAATCTATGGCTTCACGTCCGATGGCTTCAGTGACCGCGAGGTGCGTGATTGGGCTTACGAGGCGCGGAGCCGTCTGCTCAAGCTCGATAATATCGGCAAAGTTCAACTGATCGGCACGCAGGACGAGACGATCTACATCGAATTCTCGACCGAGCGGCTGGCAAGTCTGGGCCTGAGTGCGGCGACGGTCATTGGTACGATACAGGCGCAAAACGCCGTTCTACCCGCCGGCCTGATTACGTCCGCACAAGATCGGACCATCCTGCAGGTCTCGGGCAGCCTTTCCGACGAGACCACCCTGCGACAGCTGAATATTCCAACCGCGACCGGGTTTGTGCGCCTCGGTGATATTGCCAGCGTCGTGCGCGGGACGGTCGATCCGCCCCAGCCACGCTTCCGGATCAAGGGCAAGCCGGCGATCGGCATTGCCATTTCGATGGCATCCGGTGGCGACATTCTGCAACTCGGCAGGAACATCGACGCGACGATGCAGAAACTTGAAGACGACTTGCCGATCGGCATCGACCTGACACACGTCGCGAGCCAGCCCGCAGTGGTCAAGACGGCCATCCGTGGGTTCACGACGTCGTTGGCTCAGGCCGTGGTGATCGTTCTTGGCGTCAGCTTCCTCGCACTCGGGGTGCGTGCCGGCATTGCAGTCGCCGTCTCCATCCCGCTTGTTCTCGCCTTGACCTTCCTGTTCATGGACATTACCGGCATCGCGCTACAGCGCGTTTCGCTCGGAGCGCTGATCATTGCGTTAACGCTAATGATCGACGATACGATGGTGACCGTCGAGACCATGATGGCGAAGCTCGAGCAGGGCTATGAACGCGTCAAGGCGGCGTCGCATGCCTATACCTCGACAGCGTTTCCGATGCTGGCCGGAACGTTGGTGACGATCGCCGGCTTCATTCCGGTCGGCTTCGCCAGCAGCTCTTCGGGCGAGTATGCACGGTCGCTGTTCCTCGTGATCGGCTTCTCGCTCATCGTGTCCTGGCTGGTCGCCGTATTGTTGACGCCGATCATCGGCCTTGCTGTTCTCAAATCAGGGACGGCAACGGGCGAGAAGCAGGACGGCGCATTGCTGCGAGGCTTCAAGAATGTTCTCTATGCCTGCATGCGGATGCGCCTCGTCGTCGTCCTCGCGACTGTCGCCTTGTTTGCGCTAGCGCTTGTTGGGTCGTCCGCCATGAAGCGGCAGTTCTTTCCGGCATCCGATCGGCCCGAGCTAATTCTGCAGTTGACCCTGCCGCAAAGCGCTTCCCAGGAGGCCACGGCCGTCGAAGTGTCGAAAGCCGAGGAAGTCCTCGCCGCTGACGAGGATGTGGCCGACTGGAGCTTCTACATCGGTTCGGATCCGGTTCGCTTCTATCTGTCGATGGATCTGCAGGCGCCGGCGCCGTCCCGTGCCCAAGCGGTGGTGATCGCCAAGAGCGTCGGCGCGCGTGACGCGCTGCAGGCACGCCTTCAGAAGGCGCTTGACGAAAAGCTGCCTGACATCATCGTGCGCGTCTCGCCGCTGGAAATGGGACCACCCGTTGGCTGGCCCGTTCAATACCGCGTCAGCGGCCCTGACATTCCCGGGGTTCGCAATGTTGCGTGGCAGGTGGCCGATGCAATCAACAAGGTCCCTGGCGTAGTTCAGCCCAACCTCGACTGGAACGAACCGGTCCGCAAGATCGTCATCAACGTCGATCAAGATCGTGCCCGGCTGGTCGGGCTGAACTCCTCGGTGATTGCCCAGACGCTATTTGCGACGGCATCCGGTGTTCCGATCACTCAGGTCCGGGACTCGATCTACCTAATCAATGTCGTTGCTCGGTCGACGGCCGAGGAGCGTGTCGACATCAGCACGATCCGTTCGTTGCAGATCCCGGTCGGCCCCAATCATACCGTGCCGCTCTCGAGCATCGCAACGATCGACTATCAGACCACGCAGCCAGTCATCTGGCGTCGAGACGGTTCAACGACGATCACCGTTCAGGCGGACACGGCCGAAGGTATGCTGGCTGCCGGCGTGGTTGAGGCGGCAGCCGGCAAGATCGACGAATTGCGCAAGGCCAATCCGCGTTACCAGATCGAGGTAGGCGGCGCGGTCGAGGGCGCGGAAGAGGGGCTGGCATCGGTTGTCGAAATGCTTCCGGTCATGGCGATCATCATCTTGATCGTGCTGATGTTCCAGCTGCAAAGCGTTCAGCGCCTGCTGCTCGTCATCAGTGTCGTGCCATTGGGGTTGATCGGTGTTGTGTTGATTATGCTGATCACCAACACGCCGGTGGGCTTCATTGCGGTTCTCGGGATAATCGCTCTGATCGGCATGATCACCCGAAACTCGGTGGTGCTGATCGACCAGATTGACATCGCGATGGAAGAGAAAGGCAGGACATGGCGGGGTGTCATCGATGCGACCGCCCACCGTCTGCGGCCGGTTTTCCTGACGGCGGGATCGACGGTCCTCGGAATGCTGCCGATCATCCGCGATCCGTTCTGGTCGCCACTCGCCTTCACAGTCATTGGAGGACTGGTGGTGGCTGCGGCATTGACACTGATTTTCCTGCCAGTGCTCTATGTGCTGTGGTTTCGCATTCCGGCCGAGGCCGAGGGCCGAGCCCAAAAAGGTGAAGGCTCCTATGGCTGAGCCGGCTGCGGCTGAGATGCCTGACGTTGGGGACAAAAGAAGGAGACGCAGGCCAAGCTACGGGATTCCTTGCCAATTCCTTCAGTATGTTCCCGGCTATGATTTGTTCTTAACGTGTCTGTCCAAAGCCCAGTTGAAGGGGAGTAATCATGTCTGATCTGATCGCAATTGTTTACCCGACCGAAGCGAAAGCCGAGGAAGTGCGTCAGCGCTTGTTCGAATTGCAGAAAGAGTACTTGATCAAAATTGGAGATGCTGTCATCGCCACGAAGACGGAGGCTGGCAAGATCAAATTGAACCAGCTGGTCAATACGACGGCCGCCGGTGCTGCATCGGGCAGCTTCTGGGGGCTGCTGATAGGCGTTCTGTTTCTTAATCCGCTTCTCGGCGTGGCGGTCGGCGCCGCATCCGGCGCAATCGGTGGCGCCTTGACCGACGTTGGTATCAACGACGCTTTCATGAAGGAACTCGCGGCCAATCTTCATGCGGGCAATGGCGCGCTATTCGTCCTGATCCAGGAGATGACGGCGGACAAGGTCCTCAAGGAGATATCGCCTTTTGGCGGCGTCGTGCTCAAGACCTCTCTCGACGAGACGAAGGAGCAGGTCTTGCGTGACGCGTTGCAGAAGACAACCGCGGCCAGCTAGCTTGCGGAAATGGGCGGGATTTCAAGCCCGCGCGTATTATGGCCAGCCGAGAACGCTTGCCTTGCGCGCGGCGACGGAGGTCCGTCTCCGCATCATTTCATGCGATGCCGGCTCCCGACTTTCGGTGGTGGGAATCTGGCAAACAGAACAATAGTTTAGGGGTGGGCATGCTCGATGCAAGTGGCCGTCGCATGATCGGGTCGATAGCGACCGGCATCCTCTTACTCACTCTGCTTTATGTCTCGCAATCGATCTTCGCGCCGCTTATCTTTTTTGCCATTTGTCATTACGCTGGTCTGGCCGTGCCAGGCCATGTTGCAGCGCTGGCTTCCGAAGCTTTTGGCCCTTCTCATCAGATTGATCGTGACGATGGTCGTTATGGTCTCCATCGGCTCGTGCGTAGCCTGGGGGTTCGGCAAGCTCGCGCAATGGCACTTGTCAACGCTGAGCGCTTCCAGACGATCTATGTCGACTGAACAAATTGACTGGAAGGGCATGGCGTCGCGGTCACGAGCCCGTTGGCTGATCGCTTCGATGTGAGCTGGCTGGTTCGCTTTGTGCAGAGGATGGCTGGGCGAGTAAACAGCTTCGCCGGCTTTGCGTTGCTGGTCTTCATCTTCGTCATACTTGGCTTGCTCGAGGTGGAAGATTTCAATGCCCGGCTTATTGCACTAGCTGCCCAACCCCTTGGCATGCGCATCCTGCGGGCCAATCATCGGTGCAATGCTGCGCCGCTTCATGATTGTTCGGACGTTCGCGAGTATCCTCACTGGCTTGGTGGTCTGGCTGTTTGCACTGGGCGCCGGATTGGGACTTGCCGCTGCCTGGGGTGCGATCGCCTTCGCACTCAACTACATCCCTTTTCTTGGGCCATTTTGTTGCGACGGCGCTTCAGACGCTGTTTGCCATAGCGCAGTTCGGTTCATGCAGATGGCGGTCGTCATTTTCGCGAGCCTCAATGTGACCCAGTTTATCATCGGCAGCTATCGGAGCCGCGGCTTACGGGTGCTTCGCTGGCAGTATCCCCCTTCGCCATCATCTTTGCGGTCTTCTTCTGGAGCGTCATGTGGGGGATCTCGGGGGCTTTCATTGGCGTGCCTATTCTGATCGTGTTCATTGTTTATTGCGAGGGCACACCGTCTGAAAAGTGGGGTGCGACGCTGCTGTCGAGCGGTGCGATGACTGCGCCAGATCGCGAGTCATAAGGGAGAAGCGGCATGCGCGGGGATCGTTTTTTGACGCGAATACAATGCGATACCATCGTCCGGCGATCCAGCCATGGCGTGTTTCATCTGATGGTTGAGGAAAGGGGGCTAGAGGGGTAGATTGCAGGTGGGAGGAACAGCGACTTCCATAGGCCGGTATGTCGTAAATATCCAAATGAACACTCATGAGCGCGGCGATACCCGCCGTGTGCGACGAAAGGCTGCGTTCGGAGCCTGCAGATAACACATCGCTTGCATCATTCAGACGTCACCCGGCCCTCACTCGTGGACCCGAGAGGAGAGTACGAATGAACTGCATATCTGCTATTCGCCCAATGGCGGCAGACTTGGCGCTCAACCACGGACTTGAAAAAAACGTCGCCGCTTCGAGTGGTGTTGTTCAGCATTTTAGGCCTGAAGACGCCATAAGCTGCAATGACGGCAATGTGGTGGGGCGCCATACGGTTATTGACGATGCCGCCCCGCTTGTCGTGCCGCGGGTCGACACAGCTGCGACAGAGTTCGAAGGTCTCTTCCGCAATTTGCGTCCAACGTGCTCGGCTCTCTTCCTGTGCGAGAATTTTCCGCCACTCAGCAGCCGGTCGCGTCCTGCCGTCGGCCAACTGGAGGTGACGCGATGACTAGCGAAAATCTCATGACGCATGGCAGATCGCGCGAGCCGCAGTTGGACTACGAGAGGTTTGCCAGCCCGGATAGCGAGGCAGCCGATGCGATGCCGGTTGAAGAACGGACGCCGTACCTTCCTTCCTTCGAATTTTCGACCGAGGGTTTGGCTCGACCGGACCAGTTTGCCGCTTGGCGCGATAGTTTCTCGCCCATGCTCGAACTGGCTGATGCCGATCCGACGACCGCCTACTTCGGCGGCCGACAGAAGCTTTGGGATCTTGGCAGTCTCGTCCTTGCGCAGATCAGTACGGACAGCCTCTCATTTTCGAGCTTGCCGGGATATGTCCGGCGCGATCCCCTCGATCACTGGACGATGACTGTCTTGCGATGGGGACAGATTCGGACTGATGCAGGACGAGGCGCGTTTGCCGCGGGGCCTGGCGAAGTCCAGATCCATTCGCTTGGTCGTTCCTTCAACGGTGCTGTCGATAAAAGCGAAATGCTCGTGCTCTTCGTGCCGCGCGACCTTTCCGTCGAAACCGCCGCCACGCTCGGTTCGGCGGAATTTTCCACGCTTGGCACCGGCATGGGGGGATTGTTCTCGGACTACCTCACTGACGTCGCCAATCGTCTGCCAACGCTTACCCAGACAGATCTGCCAGGACTGGTCGCAGCGACGCGGGCGATGATCCTTGCCTGCGTTTCGCCGTCCGCAGATCATATCGAGGCTGCCGAAGGACCGATCGCCAATGTGCTTCTCGAAAGGGCGCGGCAACTGGTGCATAGCCGACTGCTCGATCCAAAACTCGGGAGCGAGTTGGTTCGGCGGGAGCTCGGCGTTTCGCGTACGCGGCTTTACAACCTGTTCGAGCCCTTTGGCGGGGTAATGCATTACATTCAGCACCGCCGGTTGCTCAGCGCCTATGCTGCGTTGACCGACCCAAATGATCGGCGCCTCATTTTCCAGATCGCCGAAGAGCGAGCGTTCAGTGACGGCGCGGAGTTCGGTCGGGCATTCAAACGGGCGTTCGGCTACAGCCCAAGCGAAGTGAGGAATCGAGGCGGAGGTGGCGTCCCAATTCGGCCGAATCTCAACGATTGCCCGTCAGAGGAGCGTTTGGGCATGCTCCTCCGAAGACTGCAAGGGTAGTCCGAAATGTTTGTTGCTAGGCGTTGCCTCTCGACGGCGTATTCCATCGCCGCCATGAGCACTTCCACTTGTCACGATCATCGGGGAGGCTACATCGCCGGTGAACGAACCTTACGTGGAGTGAGCGGCTGCCTTCACGTCATGCGCCCGGATTGCCGCCTGAGCGGCAGCCGCTCCGGCAAATCCGTGAAAAAAGCGCTAAACGTCCGAAGGAGATCGATATGGCTTTTGAAAAGGCAAACGAGGCCGCGCCCCACTGGTTCCCGGAGTGCTATAGCGATCATGTCGCCGAGGTGGTTCCGGAGGCTACGAGCAGCCGCGCCGTAGAAGTAACGGGGTGGTTACGAAACGTGGATTCGCAAGGGTACGGCGAGGGTACTTCGAATCTTGGTGTGGAGATACTGTCGTTCGCGTCGACGTCGGCAACGACGATGTCACTACACGGATCGAACCTTCGACAGAGCCGATGGTCAAATTCCGAGCCGATCTCGATTCAGTATGGATAAGGAAACATGGCATGTCAGAGGCGCAGGGCTTGCAGCCTATTTTCTTGATCGCATCAGGGAGGGTGGTCAGGTGCCCTCGTGGTTCACCCGGCAATTCACCGAAAAGAGAATTGAAAGTCATCTTCTAGCCAGTGCGCCAAGGCCGTAGCGCCAGTCTCGGCGAGCGAAAGATGCTTTCCGAGGAAGTAACGCCCGGTACCTTTGGAAGGCCGAGATTCTTCGGAGTGTGTCGTTTATGAACCAGCAATCGTGCCACGACCTTCGGGATACGTGACTTTTCTGAGCGGCCTACTCAGATGAGCCCCGCGCATCGTTTCGGGGCGGTGTCACGCGCGCATACTTGTAAAGCGGCAAGAGGCGGGATCGGTTGCAATTTCGCTGAACGCCGCAGATATTCCAGTCGCCTCGATTACACAAAAAGCTCGCTGAGTTCCGTTCGCGCGACGTCTCGCAGTCTTTCTGCGTCGCCAATGTCGATCGAGCGGTAAGGCCAGCGCAGACGAGTGCCGACAGGTCCCCAGTTGCCAATAGCGCAGAGGAGCTTGTCAAGCGCTGCGTTCGAGTAGCCTGACCGCTGGCGATAGGGGACGATATGCGTTTCCATGAACTTGCAGATGCGGCGCTCCAGATCGAGTGCGGCATGGATGTCTTCCTGCATCGATGCCGTCCACGCCTGCGCGCCGCGAGGGCTCAAGCAGCAGACGTTGGAAAAAGATCCTGCCGCGACGCCCTCCATGATGCCGGTCGCGAGATGATGACCGGGGACAAACAGTGCCAGGTCCGAAAGGTGCCGGCGCGCTTCCGCATACCATTGCTTGTCGCCATCAGCCACTTTCGCACCGATTACGCCTGGTACCGCCGCGCAGATCCTGCCCAGTCCTTGCGGCGCCAGGACGCGTTTGGCATGAGGCGGATTGTAGAGGATCAGCGGGATACCGTTGCCGACATCGACGGCGCGCTTCAGGAAATCGATCGCTTCCTCATCCGTCACAGGCCACCAATCGGGCAGGATGACCTGGATGGCCAGCGGCTTTAGGAGCGTCGAGCGGCGAATCCGCTCCAGCATGATGCGAGCATCCGGCTGGCACGCGCCGATGACGAAGTTCATGCCGACCTTCGTGCATCGTTCGGCCAACATCGATTGAATGAGGTCGAACTCGGCTTCGGTCTGGCTATGAAATTCACCGGCCGTGCCATTCGAATAAATGCCGTCAACACCCGCTGCGATCAGGATGTCGACCTCCTCGCCGAGCTTTGCGAATTCGATTTCGTCGTCCGCCCCGATCGGCAAGAGCAGGGTCGCCCAATTGCCGGCGATCGCATGCGGTTTTCTTTCTGTCACTGGATGCCTCTCAGTTCAAATCGTCGCGAATGCAGGCCTTGAAATGACCCGGCGCGACCTCCCTCAGGTCCGGGACCGTCCGCCCGCAGGCTTCCAGTGCGTGCGGACAGCGCGTGCGGAAGACACAGCCGCTGGGCGGATTGGCCGGGCTCGGTATGTCACCTCTTAGGATTTGGCGGTCGCGCCGGACGTTGGGATCGGTTGAGGGAATCGCCGACAGCAGCGCACGCGTATAGGGGTGCTGCGGCCTGGCGTAGAGATCGGCACTCGGCGCAATCTCCATGATGCGGCCGAGATAGAGCACGATCACCCGATCGCAGATATATTCGACGACGGCCAGATCATGCGAAATGAAGAGCATGGTCAGGCCGAGGCGTATCTGCAAATCGCGCAGGAGATTGATGATCTGCGCCTGGATCGAGACGTCAAGTGCGGAGACCGGCTCGTCGGCTACGATGAATTCCGGAGACAAGGTCAAGGCGCGGGCGATGCCGATACGCTGGCGCTGGCCGCCTGAAAATTCGTGTGCATAGCGATTGATCGCGTCGGCGGGCAGTTCGACCTGGAGGAGGGCGGAACGCGCCCGCTCGAGCCTCTCCTTGCCGGTTCCGATGCGCTGGATCTTCAGCCCTTCCGTCAGGATCTCGCCGATCGTCATGCGCGGTGAAAGGCTGGCGAAGGGGTCCTGAAAAATATACTGCATGCGCGGTCGCGTGCGTCTTAAAGCGGAGGCGGAAAGCGCGGTCAGTTCCACGCCATCGAAGCGGATGCTGCCTGCCGAGGGCTCCACAAGGCGCAGGACCGAACGTCCGATCGTGGTTTTTCCGCTGCCGGATTCGCCGACAAGCCCGACGACCTCGCTTTTGGCGATATCGAAGGAAATACCCTGAAGAACGTTCAGCTTGGTACCTCGGGACGTATAGTGTTTCCCGAGATCGCGAACGGAGAGCAATGGGTCGCTCATCTAGATCTCCCTCCATCTTATGCAGCGGCTGCGGTGCTGCGGATTGACCTCTTCGAGCGCCGGAACGGCAGTGCGGCAGGAATCGACCGCGAATTTGCAGCGCGGGGAAAATGCGCACCCGCTCGGCATATTCGTCAGGCTTGGGACCATACCCGGAATGGCGGCCAGCTTTTCGCCGGCCTGTTTCATCCGCGCTGCATCGCCAAGGCGCGGCATGGAGGCGAGAAGGCCGATGGTATAGGGGTGGCGCGGATTGCTAAAGACCTCGCCGACCGGCCCCTCCTCGACGATCCGGCCGGCATACATGACCGCAACGCGATGGGCGATCTCGGCAACGACGCCAAGATTATGCGTGATAAACAGCATGGCCATGCCGCGTTCGCGCTGCAATGTGAGGAGCAGATCGAGAATTTGCGCCTGGATTGTCACGTCGAGCGCCGTTGTCGGTTCATCGGCGATCAACAGTGTGGGATCACAGGCCAGCGCCATGGCGATCGTTGCCCTCTGCCGCATACCGCCCGACAGCTCATGCGGATATTGGCCGGCGCGCCGCTTCGCATCTGGAATACCGACGCTTTCGAGAAGTTGGACAGCCGCATTCATCGCGGCTTTCCGATCGGCTCCACGATGAATGCGGATCGGCTCCGAAATCTGATCGCCGATGGTGAAGACGGGATTTAGGCTCGACATCGGCTCCTGAAACACCATGCCGATGTCGTCGCCCCTGATCCTGCGCATATTCTCATCATCAAGACAGACGAGATCGCGAACCGCACCGTTTTTGCTCTTCAGGCGGATACTGCCGGCGGCGATCATGCCGATGTTGCGGGTGAGCAAACGCATGACGGAAAGACTGGTCACCGATTTTCCCGAGCCGGATTCGCCGACGAGCGCCAGGGTCTCGCCGGCCGCAACGGTCAGATCGATATCGTTGACGGCCGTGATCTCGCCGCCGCGAACGCGGAAGACTGTTCGCAGCCCCTTGATGTCGAGAACGGGATCGGCGGTCAGCTCCATTGCGCGCCTCAGTTCAGCAGGCCGGTTGCGCGCAGGATTTCGTCGATCCGCGCGGTTTCAGCCTCGTTCAGGGCAGCCCGTGGCCGCGGCATGACGGCGGTATCGATGATCCCGAGGCTGCGCATGGCGGCCTTGAAGGCGCCTATACCCGATGCGCCGCCGCTGACACGGCCCTGGGCGACCCAAACGATTTCGAAGAGGCGGCACAGGCGCTCCTGCTCCTTTTTCGCTGCGGCCCAATCGCTGCGCTGCGCCGCGTCCCAAAGCCGCACGTAGCCGTGCGGATCGACGTTGGCGATGCCGGGCACGACGCCGTGGGCACCCATCAGCAGGGCATTGTCGACGACGATCTCCGAGCCGGTCATCAGGAAGATGTCCTTGTGATCGGCGAGATCGAGCAGCGCATAGCGGAAATTGCCGTCATCACCGCTCGAATCCTTGAGGCCGATGATGGTGCCTTCCTTGGCGAGCGTCACGACGGTTTGCCGTTGCAGCTTCACATGAACGCAGACGGGAATGTCGTAGGCGACCACAGGGATATCGACCGCATCCCTGATGTAGCGGAAATGATCGAGGATCTCGGACTGGTTGGTGACCGTATAAAACGGTGCCGTAACCACCACCGCATCGGCGCCTGCGGCCTTCGCGACCTTAGAATGCGCGATGACGCGATCGGTTGTCGGATCGATAACGCCGACGATGAGTGGTACACGGCCGTTCACCACCTTTGCCGAATGGTCGATGATCTCACGCCGCGTCTTTTCGTCGTGGAAGACCACTTCGCTCGTCGAGCCGAGCACGAACACGCCATGGCAGCCGGCATCGATCAGATGTTCGAGTACCCGGGTGTAGGAGGGATAGTCGACGGTAAAATCCGGATTGAGCGGCGTTACGACGGGGGGGACGACACCCTTGAATTTGGTCATTTTCGCTTTCTTTCGGTTGTCAATTCAGTTCGGCACGAGGATCGAAGGCATCTCTGAGGCCATCGCCGATGAAGTTGATTGCAAGCACGGCAAGGACTAGCGCTCCGCCGGGGAAGAGCCATTGCCAGGGATATTGTTCGAGAACGGCGGTCGAGCGGGCGGCATTCAGCATGTTGCCCCAGCTTGCGGCAGGCGGAGCGATGCCGAGACCGAGGAAAGACAGACCCGCCTCCAGCAGGATGGCATTGGCGATCTGCAGCGTTGCGTAGACCACGAGAATGTCGATCGCGTTCGGCAGGCCGTGGCGAAAGAGCAGATGTCCGATGCCGGCGCCCATGCCGCGCGAGGCCATGACGAAGTCGCGCTCGCGCAGCTCCAGAAGCCGCGAGCGGACCATGCGCGCAAGAAGCGGCCAGGAAAGCAGCGAGATGACGAGTACCGTCGGCCAGATGCCCGTGCCAGCGATCGAGGCGAGCACAAGCAGAAAGATGACAGGCGGCAGCGTCATCACCAGATCGACGAAGCGCATCGAGACGGCATCGGCCCATCGGCCGGCCAAAGCGGAAATTGCGCCGAAGAGAAAACCGATGATCGCCGAAAGGGCGGTCGATGCGGCGGCGACGAGGAGCGAAATCCGCCCGCCTTCCAGAACGCGCGCGAACACGTCGCGCCCGACCCCATCGGTTCCGAACCAGTGCGTTGCGGTCGGGCCGCTGTTCATGGCCAGAAGATCGATATCGTTCGGTTGGAATGTCCACCAGAGCGGATAGGACAGGATCAGCAACAGCATCGGAATGGCGACGCAAATGCCGGCAACGGCGGCGCGATTGAGCAGAAAGCGTTCGAAGGCGCGGGCAAGCGGCCCAGGGCTGCGACGGGATGTGGAGCGAGCAAACATCGTCAGCCCACCTTGATGCGTGGATCGACAACCGCATAGGTGATGTCGGTCAGGAGATTGACGACGATGACGCAGATGCCGATGACGAGCGTGGCACCCATGATGACGGGGTAGTCTCGCGCCTCGACGGCATCGACGAGAAGCAGGCCCATGCCTGGCCAGTTAAAGACACTCTCGATGAAGATGGCGCCGCCGATTGCAAGCCCGATCGTCGAACCGATGAGGGTTACGATGGGCAGGAGGGCGTTGCGGAGCGCATGTTTGGTGATGACCCAGAACTCCATGACGCCTTTGGCGCGGGCCGTGCGCACATAGTCCTGGTTGAGAACCTCGAGCAGCGAAGCGCGCATGTAGCGTGTGATCAATGCCGCCTGGGCGATGGATAGCAGCGCGGCCGGCAGGATCAGATGGTGGATGAGATCACCGATCGAGAAATCCTCGCCCGGCGTCAGCATGCCACCGGAGGGCATCCAGTGCAGGCGAACAGAGAAGATATAAAGGCCGATAAGCGCGCTGAGGAATGCAGGGCTGGAAATGCCGGCAAGCGCGAACACCGAAAAGGACAGATCGGCGAGCGAATTGCGGCGAACGGCGCTGAAAACGCCGACGGCAATGCCGGCAATAATGGCAATCACCAGCGCCGAACCCATGAGAAGCACTGTCGGTCCGATCCGCGACAGCACGAGGCTCAGAACAGGCTGGTCGAGGCGTTTGATCGAATAGCCGAGATTGCCTGTCAGGGCGTTCTGCAGCCATCCGAGATATTGCAGTGGCAGGGGCTGATCGAGCCCCAGGCTCCTGCGCAGGTTCGCAAGGTCGGCCGGCGACATGGGCACATTCGGATCGATATAGGCGTCGATCGGATCGCCGGGTGTCAGGCGCAGCAGCAGGAAGATCAGCATGCTCAAGGCGATGAGCATGCCTACTCCTATGATCAGGCGTCGAAGGCTGTAGCGAAGCATTGTCAATCCGACTTGTCAGGGTGGCCGAGGCCACCCTCAAGGCTTTTGGAAGGGAACGCCTTATTCGGCGATCGACCATTTCTGCGGATCGGCCTGATAAGGCCCGCCGCCCGGCGCCGGCGTCCAGACGAAGTCCTTCAGCTTGGATGAGACGATGCCGTAGCGCTTTGCCACCCAGAGTGTTGCCCAGGGCAGATTGGTGTTCATGACCTTGCAAACGTCCTGATAGCGGCTGTCGCGCTTGGAACCGTCGGTCTCGGTGAGTGCGGCATTAAGCGCTGCGCTCAGATCCGGCATGCGCGCCCGAACGACGTTCGCTCCGGCGGGCGGGATCTGGCTTTCGTTCAACCCGACATTGATGCTTCCGGCATCCGGTCCGTTCTGAAGTCCGGCGTAGACCATCTGGAACTGCGCGACATCCGGCTTTGGATTGAGCACTATGCTGTTGTAGGTTGGCGCATCGACCGCGCGCGGGACGACGTTGATGCCGACCTGTGCGAGCATTGCCTGGATGGCAGCCAGAACATTGGTCGCGAGCGGCGTCGTATAATAGGTCAGCAGCGTGATCGGCTTGCCGCCGTTGATCTGATCCCACCCTGCTTCCGTCAGCAACTGTTTGGCTTTTGCGGGGTCGTAGGCATAGTCGTCAATGCCTTTTGGTATCAGTTGCTCGGCAACATAAGCGCAATTGGCAGGCTTGGCGGCTCCGCCATAAAGGCTCCTGATGATCGCGTCGCGATTGATCGCGTACATCACCGCCTTACGCACGCGCGCATCCTTCCAGATGAGGGAATCCTGGTTGAAGCCGAGATAGTTGACGACGAAGGAATCGCCTTCGATAACCTTGAAATTCTTGTCGTCCTTGAAAGTCGGCACGTCATTGGAATCGACGTAGCTGAACTGGATTTCGCCGGATCTCAGCGCCGCGATCGCCGCAGCCGGATTGGCAAAATAGCGATTGATGACGCGCTCGAGCGCAGGCTTGCCGCCGCGGTATTCGGTGTTGGCAGCGAGCTCGACATATTGATCGGATATGTATTTCGTGAACTTGAAAGGTCCGGTGCCGATCGGCGTGGTGGACCACCATGTGCTCTTCGCCAACTGATCGGCCGGTATCGAGGAGAGGGCGTGCTCAGGCAACATCATGACCTTGGTCATGGTGTCGAGAAAGCTACCGGTCGGCGCGCTCAACTTAACGACAACCGTGTGCTCGTCCGGTGTTTCAACGGAGGAGATGCTCTGCAGCCGGGCGGCGAGCACCGAACCGGTCTTGGCGTTCATTGCAAGGCCGATGGTGAACTTGGCATCCTTGGCTGTGAATGCCTGGCCGTCATGCCATTTGGCGTCCGTCAGTTTGAACGTGTAGGTCGTCTGATCCGGGCTCACCTCATACGAGCTCGCGAGATCGCCGACGACTTTCTCAAGCTTCTCGTCATAGGTGACGAGCGGCTCGTAATAGATGCTGAGCCATGTAAATCCGGCAGTCGCGGCAAGCGGGTTGAAGTTGCCCTGGAAGCCGCCTGGGCCGACATCGAAGCCGCCGGAAAGGGTCGCCGCCTGCGCCGAGCCGACAAGAGCCGGAATTGCGGTCGTCGACAGCATGGCTGCAAGGGCGATGACGGATAATCTAAATGGTCTTCTCATGTGTTCCTCCCACATTTGAACTTGTCTTGTTGTTGGCAATCACCCGGGCAATGCCCTCGTAATGACGATCCAGGCGCCTGCGCGCCTCCTCCACATCTTTTGCTTCCACCGCATCCACGATCGCGACGTGATCGCGCCAGGTCGCCATCGGATCGAGATTCTCCAAGTTGACGAAGTCCGAAGCCTTGTAGAATGCGAGCCAGAAGACATCGATCAGCCGCACGAGCGTTTCATTGTGCTGGCAGCGAAAGAGCAGCCGGTGGAAGAGCTGATCGTCTTCGGCAAAGGTCTCTCCGCGCTCGGCATGGACGCGCATCCTGTTGACCGTGCTGCGCAGCTCGGCGATGTCCTCCGCGCTGATCACCTCGATCGTCTTGCCGATCAATCCGACCTCCAGCGTGCGGCGGATTTCGATGACCTCTTCGATTTGCCGCAGCGCGCCGCCAAGGCCATAGGCGAGATTGTCGAGCAGTGGCTCAAACGAAAAAGCCTTCACGAAGATGCCGACGCCGCGTCGCGTCTCCAGCACGCCAAGCGATTCCAGCGCCTTGATTCCTTCCCGCAGCGAATTCCGGCTGACGCCGAGCTGCGTCGCGAGCTCTCCCTCTGCAGGCAGGAGCGTGCCAGGCGTCAAACCGTTTTCATCGATGTAGGCGCGCAGGCTCTCCTGCACGGAAACGTGCAACAGGGGGGCGCGGGTCAGGGGCTTCATCGATTTCAAGGCCATCTCAGTTACTTCCACGCATCCTGACGATCGAGTGCTGCCTACATATCCACTTGTAGGATATCTGTCAAATGGACATCAACGTGGCAGATCCATTGGCGATGCGATTGCCCTTTCAAACTAATACCAGTATAGGTCCAGAGGGATTTTCAGAAAAATATGATGCGTTGAAGCTTGAGACGGGAGTACGCATGGCGACGGATCGACTGATCGAACTCGTCAGAAGCGAATTGAAAGCGACGACATCGGGTCTGCCGCTCTATAAGCGGCTGAAGGCGGCGATCGAAGCTGCGATCCTTTCGAACGCATTGAGGGCCGGCGCCGTTCTGCCCGGGGAACGCGTTCTGGCCGATACGTTGTCGCTCTCCCGCGTGACCGTGCGCAAGGCCCTGGCGCTGCTTGAGGAAGAGGGCTTTCTCAACCGTCGTCACGGTTTCAAGACGGAAGTGGGATCGCGCGTTGAAAAGTCCCTATCGACCCTGACGAGTTTTTCCGAAGACATCATCGCGCGCGGGCTTGTTCCAGGATGTATCTGGATTTCCAAACAGATAAGTCGACCTTCGCCCACCGAGATGATGGCTCTGGGCGTCGCCGGAAACAGCAATGTCGTGCGCATGAAGCGCATCCGGACCGCCGACGGCGTGCCGATCGCAGTCGAGATTTCGGCGGTGCCGGTCCGCTTCCTACCCTCGGTGGATTTGGTCAAGGATTCGCTCTACGAAGCCCTGGAAGCGCGAGGGTTCCTACCGCAACGGGCCATCCAGAGGATGCGGTCGCGTGCGGCGTCGGCGGAGGATGCACAGCATCTTCATTGCGACCCGGGTGCCCCGCTGCTGATGACCGAACGCCGCTGCTTCCTTGCCGACGGACAGATCGTCGAATATTGCGAAAGCCGCTACAAGGGTGATGTCTACGACTTCGTGTTCGAGCTGCAGCGATGATACCAGTTATAAACTGGTTGTAATCTGGTATTTTCCAATTATCGTGACGCTGAAATGGAGTGCCACGATTGCTGCGCGACGACTTCAAGAACAGCCTTATCGTTTCCTGCCAACCGGTTCCGGACGGGCCGATGGATACGGCGAAATTCGTCATTGGATTTGCAAGAGCCGCCGTTGATGCGGGCGCGAGTGCGTTGCGGATCGAATCCATTGCCTATGTGAAGGCCGTTCGCCCGGCCGTGACCGTACCGATCATCGGCATCGTCAAGCGTGATCTCGAAGAAAGCCCGGTGCGCATCACCCCGTTTGTGGCAGACGCCGAAGCCCTGGCGGATGCGGGAGCCGATATCGTTGCCTTCGATGCCACGGACCGCGTTCGTCCGGCCTCTATCGAGGCACTGGTGAAGGCGGTGAGGGCGAAGGGCAAGCTGACCATGGCCGATTGCTCAAGCCTTGAAGATGCGCGTCACGCATTGGAGGCGGGCGTCGATTTCGTCGGCACGACGCTTTCCGGCTATGTCGGCGGGGCCGAACCCGTCGATCCGGATATCGGTCTCATCGCCGAGATGCGGCGGCTCACGCCCTATGTCATTGCCGAGGGGCGCATCCGCACGACGGAACAAGCCGCCGCAGCGGTAAAGGCCGGCGCGTTCGCCGTCGTCGTCGGCTCGGCGATTACACGCACCGAACATGTGACCTCATGGTTTCATGAGGCCGTCATCAAAGCCTATGATGCCGAAAGCCCTGAAACCGTCCTTGCCATTGATATCGGCGGTACGAAGACCATGGCCGCGCTCGTCCAAGGCAGCGATGTGCTTGACGAGATAACCGTGGCGACCGCGCGGGAAGCAGGACCCGACGCGTGGCTTGCGGCGATAGCCGACAAGGCTCGCATGTGGAAGGATCGTTATTCCCGCGTCGGCATTGCGGTGACCGGCTTCGTTCAGGAGGGGCGCTGGTCCGCGCTAAACCCGGCGACGCTCGGCATCCCCGACCAATATCCGCTCGTCGAAAGGGCACAGGCCGTCTTCGGCAAGCCAGTTTTTGCGGCCAATGACGCGCAAGCCGCGGCATGGGGAGAATATAAGTTCGGCGCCGGGGAAGGCGGCGACCTGGTGTTTCTCACGATCTCCACGGGCATCGGCGGCGGAATCGTCATCAACGGTCGTCCGCTTGCTGGCCTTGCCGGTCATTTCGGCCTGATCCGCAGCCCGTCTCAAGGGGGCGCTCCTTTGGAAGACCTGACATCGGGCCGGTGGATCGCCGCGGAAGCTCTCAAAGCCGGTCACAAGGCAGCAGCCGCCGAGGTTTTCGGCGTCGCGGAAAAAGGCGAGTCCTGGGCTCAGGCAATCGTCTCGCAATCGGCGTTCCGAGCGGCCGCGCTTTGCCGCGATATTCAGATGATGCTCGATCCGAAGCGGATCGTCATCGGCGGCGGCATCGGGCTTGCCGAGGGCTATCTCGATCAGATGCGGGAGCAACTTGCCGGCATCGATGGCCGCCTGAGGCCCCTTCTTGTCCCTGCAGAGCTTGGCAGCCGTGCCGGCATCATCGGGGTGGCAAGTCTTGCTGCGGAAAGTGACTGACAATTCCGGAAGGTATGCATTCAGATCTAACAATAAGAGAAAGGGAACTACGATGAAATTGAGCAGGACGTTTCTCCCGGCCCTTGCAGTGCTTCTTGCAAGCGTCGCCATGCCGGGCATCTCGAATGCGACCGTGACTGTTCTCGGTTGGCCGGGCGGTTCGGAGGAAACAGCGCTTCGTGCGACCGTGGAAGCCTATAATGCCAAACCCGGCATCGCTGATGCCGATAAGGTCGAGCTCCTGTTCTTCAACCGCGAAGGTTTCTACGACAAGCTCCAGGCTGACATGGCCGCAGGCTCGAATGCCTTCGATATCAACCTCGTGGCGACCTATTCGATCGGCCGTTACGCGCCTTACATGGAGCCGGTCGATCTCGGTAGCGACGCCGCAAAGACGTTCGGCGAATCTGTGCTGAAGACCATGCAGTTCGAAGGCAAGCAATATGGTGTGCCGACCGATCTGTCGCTGCACTTCATGTACTACCGCAAGGATTTGATCGACGCCCTGATGAAGGACGATGCGGCCAAGGCGAAATATGCCGAAATCTCCAAGCAGTACCTCGGCAAGGAATTGCAGCCGAAGGATCCCGATAGTTGGACATGGGACGATTGGGCAGCAACCGCGCTCTATTTCTCGAAGCAAGTCAACTCCGCAAGCCCCGTGCGGTACGGCACCGTGCTGCAGATGAAGAACCTGCTCTTCAACATGATGGTCTTCCAGTCGCTGCCGCGCTCCTATGGCGCGGACTGGACCGACAAGGACGGCAACGTCACCATCGATTCCGGTGCCTACAAGACCGGGCTGGAGCTCTATAAGAAACTCTACGACGCCGGCGCTTCGCCAAAGGATTCCCTGAGCTACGAATATCCGGAAACCAATGCGGCCTATAGCTCCGGCCAGGCTGCCACCGCCCTTCAATGGAACGCCGCCGCCGCGGACCTGACCAATGCCGACAAGTCTCCGGCGGTTGCCGACGTCACCGGCATTGTAGCGCCGCCGGCCGGTCCGAACGGTCGTGCCGATCATATCCACGGTCTTGGCCTTGGCCTCAACAAAAACGCCAAGAACAAGGACGGCGCCGTCAAGTTCCTGAAGTGGCTGGCGACGGAAGATGCGGCGCTGCTCTACGCCCGCAGCGGCGGCTCGCCAGCGCTTGCGCCCGACGTGGTGGCGAAGGTTGCCAAAGAGCGGCCGGATCTCGTCAAGCTCGGAGAGTTTGCCAGCAAATACGGCTACGTGATGAACGGTGCGACCTCTGCCAATGCGCTTTCAATCTACGAGCTGCAGGCCAAGGAGTTTACCGGCTACTGGTCCGGCCAGCAAAGCCTTGACGATGCGCTCGCTCACACCAAGGCTGGCATGCAGGATCTTCTGAAAAAGTAATATCCGTCGGACGTCGTGTTTTTCGCGGCGTCCGGCCCATCCGGCGGATCGAAATGGCTATCATAAAACGTGCCGAGGGAAGGGCCTATCTCACGCCGCTCGTGGGATTCCTGCTGCTGTTCCTTGGCTTTCCCGCAATTATCAATCTCATCTATTCCGTATCGACCGTCAGCTTCCAGACGCTGCGAAGCCCGAGCCTCAGCGGATTCGGTAACTATCTGACCGTGCTTGCCGATCGTGATTTCTGGCAGGCGATTTCCTTTTCCATGCGCTTCGGGATTTTGACGGCGCTTGTCGAATGTCTGCTCGGCCTTTTCCTGGCAATCTTTCTCGCGCCTCTTCTTTCCAAGCGTTCGGCGCTGATGGCGCCGCTGATGCTGCCTTTGATGGTGGCGCCCGCCATGATCGGTCTGATGTACCGCCTCGTGCTGCACGAGTTTGCCGGCCCGGTGCCCTACTATCTTTTCGAGTGGTTCGGCGACAGTCCGGCATTCCTCGATATCAATCACGCCTTCTGGACACTGACTGTCGTTGAGACGCTTCAGTGGACACCCTTCGCCTTTCTACTGTTCTACATGGCCTACGTGGCGGTGCCGCTGGAGGTGCGCGAAGCGGCTTCGCTCGATGGCGCATCGGGGCTCAAGATACTTTGGTGGATCGAGCTGCCGCTGATGCTGCCAACACTGGTGATCGCTTTTTTCATCCGCTTCATCGACGGCTTTCGCGTGTTCGACAATGTCTATGCGCTGACCGGCAGCGGGGCGGGCGGCTCGACCACGTCGTTGTCGATCTACATCTATCAGGCCTTCTTCAAGGAAGGCGCGATCGGCAAGGCGGTCGCGGCATCCGTCATCCTTTTCCTCGCATCGCTCGCCGTGCTCTACGGTCTCAATTGGCTTGCCGGCCGCAGGAGAATATGAGTGTTTATCAACACCCTGCGCTGGATTGTCTTCACCGTTGCCGCCCTTGCGATGAACTTTCCGATCATCGTGACGCTCGTCACCTCATTCAAGAGCGCGCGCGAACTCTCCATCAATCCCGGCTTATGGATCAATCAGCCGACACTTGAGAACTACCTGCGCGTTCTAACGCAGACGGATCGTTTCAACATCTATTCCTATCTCTGGAACAGCACCGTCGCGTCGTTCATCGGAACAGGACTCGCGATCCTTCTGGCTTTTCCGGCCGCCTATGCGATCGCGCGAAGCGAAGCGGGAAAACGCACCCTATTGCCGATCGTCGTCAATTTGCGCGCCGTGCCGCTGATCATCTTCGCGATCCCACTCTACATGATGTATCAATGGCTTGGTCTGCTCGATACCCAGCTCGGCCTCGGCTTGATCCTCACCATCGTCAACACGCCGCTGGCGCTTGTCATTCTCGTCAACGCAATTTCCGACGTGCCGCTGGAGCTGGATGAAGCGGCAAGAGTGGACGGTGCGAGTTCGTGGCGGATCATGATCAGCATCATCCGCCCCGTCGTGCGCCCGGCGCTGGTGACGACGTTCATCTTCGGCTTTATTACCGCCTGGAACGAGTTCCTGTTCGGCCTGATGCTGACGACAAACAAGGCGGTGCCGATGACGGTCGGCGCGTCGTTCTTCTTCGCGGCAAGCGGCGGCGGCGTTCAATGGGGCACAGCCTCTGCGGTGATGATGCTCGGCGCGCTGCCCCCGGTTTTTCTCGGTCTCTTAATGTATCGCCAGATTTCCGGCTCGATGGCCGCGGGGGCCGTCAAGGGATAGAGACGAACATTGAGTTGGCATGTATCCTTCAGGCGCCGGTGCTCTCGCGTGACAACAGCGCGAATCCAAGGTCTATCTGCTCCGCATCGGGTTTCGCCCCGGCTTCCAATGCCGAGAGAACCTTCTCCGCCGCAAGCTTGCCGGTTTCGTAGCGTCGCGTTGCGATTGAGGAGAGCGATGGAGAGACGCAGGCTGCGAACTCGAGATCGTGAAAACCGATGATTGATATGTCGTCCGGCACCCGGATGCCGCGCTTGCGGCATTCCTGCATTGCGCCGAGAGCCAGATTGTCGTCGGTGCAGAATATGGCTTCGGGAACATTGCCGCATTCATGCGCCGTGGCGAAGAGTTCCGACCCCAGTGCAACCGAACTGTGTCGCGGCTTCTGGGCGATGATTTCCGAGCTTGGCATGTCGGCCTCTTGCATGGCTTTGTGATATCCGTCGAAACGCGATTGGGCGCGATGATCGAGATTGCCCGTGAGAAACGCGATCCGCCGAAAGCCGCGGTGGATGAGATGGCGGGTAGCCTCGTAACCGGCATGTTCCTGAGACATTCCGATGTTGAGATTTATCGGGTCGTCGGAAAGTTCGAAGGTTTCGACGATGGGCAGGTTTGCGTGAGTGAGAAGTTGCCTGGAAAGCGCCGTATGGTGAATACCGGCGATGATGATCGCTTCGACCTTTTGTCCCAATAGCGCCTTGATCGCGTTTTCTTCCTCGATCTCGGAATAGCGGCTATTGACGACCAATACCTGGAAACCGGCGCCGATCAGAACCTCGTGTAGGGCAAAGAGGTATTCGGCGAAGATGACGTTATAGAGGGTCGGTACAATCACGCCGATCGTATGCGTACGCGAGGAGGCAAGCCTGCTTGCCGCAACATTCGGCACGTAGCCGAGTTCGTTTACTGCCGCATGGACGCGCAGGCGCAACCCCTCCGACACCGCCCCGGGTTTCCTCAGAACGCGGGATACGGTGATGGGGCTGACGCCAGCCAGGTTTGCCACATCATCCAAAGTTATTCTGCGCATAATGTATCGTTTCAGGTGTTGTCGCACACAGTTTCTTGAACGGAAAGAATATCCATAGATACTCCATAGTTGACAGCGCTAGCAATTAAAATTTGACAGCGCTGTCAACTATGTTACGCTTCGAGTATTTCGGAAGGGATGGGAGCCTTTCCGGGATTAAATCATGCCGATCAAAAATAGAAGGGGCGGGTTAATCTGCCTGAGGAGGAGGACTTCTATGCCGAAAGCTATCAAAGTAAGATCCGCTCGGATCGCCATGTTTTCCGTACCGCTTGTTGCGCTGCTCAGTGGTGCGGCCTATGCGGAACCAAAAGTTGTATCCGGACCCGCGGGCGATCCGCAATGCATGACGCTCTGGTCAGCCGATACGCAGTTTCTGCAGTATCCGAAGAAAGAGGGCCCCTATCGGATAGCGCTTGCCAACGGCTATATCGCCAATACCTGGCGCATCCAGATGGTGCAGACGGCCAAGGCTTACGCTTCGCAACCCGATGTTGCAGCCAAGCTGAAGGAGTTCAAGGTCGTATCGACGGGCGAAGATGTTCCCGCTCAGATATCGGCAATCAATAACTTCATCGACGCAGGCTATGACGCGATCGTCGTGAACGCGCAAAACCCAACCGCCTTCGGCCCGGTGATCAAACGCGCCAAGGAAGCCGGCGTCATCCTGGTCGCCTTTGACAACACGCTCGATACGAAAGACGCCATCAACGTCAATGTCGATCAAAAGGGTCTTGGTGTCATCTGGGCCGATTGGCTTGTGAAGCACATGCCCAATGGTGGCAAAGTTCTCGAGGTACGTGGGGTTGCCGGCACCTCTGTCGATACGGATCGGCACAATGGCATTAAGGAGACGCTGGATGCGTCCGGCAAGAAATTCAATGTGATGGAAGTCGTCGGCAAATGGGACGACAGCGTAGCGCAAAAGGCGACGGCGGACGCGATTGCGACCAACGGTCCCTTCGACGGTATCACGGCGCAGGGTGGCGATACCGGTGTCGTGCAGGCGATGATGGATGCGAAACATCCCTTCGTGCCCTTCGGCGGCGAGACGGAAAACGGCTTTCGCAAGCTCTGCGCCGCACATGCGGCCGACGGCCTGAAATGCGCATCTGCTGGAACCGGTCCAGCTCAGGTTGCGGTTGCCATCAAGACTGCGATTGCCGCCCTGGAAGGTCAGGTCGTACCCCAGGCAGTGAAGCTGCCGACGGCTCTCGTCCAAGATCCGGATTTCAAGGAAGGCGAGGATTATTATCCCAAGCAGTCCGACAACTTCTTTGTCGGCAACTCCTTCCCGACCTGCGGTATCAATTTCACGGCTCAGGAGATCATGGGGCAGACAAAGGAAAATCAATAATTACCTTTGCTTCCGGCGCTTGACTGCGGACCGTCGTGTCCGCAGTCTCGTTCTTGCTGCACCCGATGGGAGGTTGGGCGCGTGAGTTTATCCGAACCGTTTTTCCGGATGGAAGGCATATCCAAGCGCTATGGCGGTGTCGTCGCGCTGAAAGAGGCCAACATTGCCATTCGGCCGGGAGCCATCCACGCCGTTCTCGGCGAGAACGGTGCGGGCAAATCGACCCTTATCAAGATCATGGCGGGTGTCGTCGCCGCGGACGAAGGTCGGATGTTGCTCGACGGCAAAGAGGTGTCGTTCGCCACGCCTGCCGCGGCCAATAGCGCTGGGATCGTCTGCGTCTTCCAGGAACTGTCGCTGATCCCGGATCTGTCCGTGGCAGACAATATCGTCATCAGCAATCCGCCGCTGCGGTTCGGGATGATCGACCGCCGCAGGCAAAGATTGATTGCCAAGGAAGCCCTGGCACGCGCCGGCGCTTCCGATATCCATCCTTCCTCTTTGGTCAAGGACCTGCCGCTCTCGCGTCGCCAAATGGTCGAGATTGCCAAGGCGCTTGCCCGCAAACCGAGGATCATGATCCTCGACGAAGCAACCTCGGCGTTGACGCAACCCGATGTCGAAAAGGTGTTCAGCGTGCTGAAGCGGCTGCGCTCCGAGGGCATGGCGCTTATCTATATTTCGCATCGGATGCACGAGATTGCCGAATTGGCGGATGAATGCACCGTCTTTCGCAACGGTCGCAGTATCGAATCCTACCCGGCAGGGACGAAAAGCGATCATCAGGTGATCGAGCTGATGATCGGACGAGAATATACCAGCGTATTTCCGCCGAAACATACCCCGGAGGAGGGGCTCGCCCCGATCATCTCATGTCGGAACCTTTCCTGGGGCGACCGGCTTTCCGCCATAAGCTTCGACGTCAGGCCGGGCGAGATCGTCGGTCTCGGTGGTCTGGACGGGCAGGGGCAGCGCGAACTGCTACTGTCGCTGTTCGGCGTGCTGCGCGACGTTAGGGGCGATGTGCAGATTGCAGGCCGAAGCGTGACGATGAAGAGTCCTAAGCAGGCAAAATCCGCCGAGATGTCGATCGCGCTTATCCCGGAAGATCGCAAGACCGAGGGGCTCATGCTCCCTATGACCGTGCGCGAAAATCTCTCTATTGCCGCGCTTGGCAGTGTGTCCAACAGAGGCGTGATCGACCGCACTGCCGAGGCCGACCGGATCGAAGAGCTTCTCAAGCTGTTGGCGATCAAGGCTGCGACGATCGACATGCCGGTTGGATCACTCTCCGGCGGCAATCAGCAAAAGGTGGTTATTGCCAAATGGCTGATGAACCGACCAAAGATCGTTCTGCTGAATGATCCGACACGAGGCATCGATGTCGGCACCAAGCAGGAAATGTACCTCTTGCTTCGCAAGCTCTCGGAAGCCGGCGTCGCACTCATCTTCTATTCGACGGACTATGACGAACTGATCGGCTGCTGCGATCGGGTGCTTGTGATGTACGACGGCAAGATCGTCCGCGTGTTGGAAGGCTCCGATATCAACGAACGCGAATTGATTGGCAGCGCGCTTAACATCGGTGCACACCTGACAGAACAGAAGGTCGGCCAATGAAAGAGATACCGCACGGCGAGTGGCGCTTCTGGTATGCGCAACACAAGGGGACCCTGCTGGCTGCGGCGCTCTTTGTCGTCATGTTCGCAATCTACGTCTCGAACCATCCGGCCGGGTTTAGCCCGAATGTCGTGCAGACCGCATCGAACAAGGCGGTATTGCTCGCTTTCGTGGCGATGGCGCAATGTTTTGTGGTCATCACTGCGGGTATCGATCTGTCTGTTGGTATGATCCTCGTCGTTTGCAATTGTCTCGCCTCATGGCTTGTCGTCGGAACGCCATTTGAGACCGCTTTGGGTGTCGTCGCCGTCCTTTTGACGGGGCTTGCCTGCGGCATGCTGAACGGGTTGATCATCATCTTCGGACGACTGCAGCCGATCGTGACCACGATCGCGACAAGCGCAATCTTTTTCGGGTTTGCCCTGGTGTTGCGTCCGACGCCCGGCGGTGCGGTGAACGAGACGCTGGCGGATGCCTTTACCTCCAAGCTTTTCGGTGTCATCCCCGCAAGTCTGGTGGTTCTTGCGGCCACTCTCCTGATCTTCTGGATCCCGTTCAGCCGGTCGGTTTTGGGCCGTGCTGCCTATGCGGCGGGATCTGCCGAAAACGCCGCCTACATGTCCGGCATGCCGATCAAGCGTGCGAAGTTTGCAGCCTATGCACTGGCGGGATTGATGTCGGGGATCGGTGGGCTCTATCTGACATTCTTTTCCTATACCGGTGAAGCTGCATTCGCGAGCGGCAATGCCTATACGCTGTATTCGATTGCGGCCGTGGTGCTTGGCGGCGTTTCGCTGGCAGGTGGAAAAGGTGGTGCAGTCGGGGCCGTCTTCGGCGCGCTGGCTTTTCGGACGATCGGCGATCTCTTGTTCGTCTTCGATCTCGATCCTCTCTGGCAACCCCTGTTCCAGGGTATCGTCCTCCTGCTGGCGATCAGCATCGGCTGCATGGGCCTGGCGCGGGTTCGCAATCGTCTGGAGTGGTTTCAATGAGTGAGGATGCATCCCTCATGCGGCGATCCGGCTTACCCGCGCGCCTGCGCCGCGTCGATCCGGCGGTGGCAATCGCCTTCGGCTGCATCCTGCTACTTCTTCTCGGAGGATCCCTCTATTCGTCGAACTTCCTGTCGCCGGACTATCTGTTGCAACAGTTGAAGGTCGCCTCGTTTCTCGGCGTCATCGCAACTGGCATGATGATGGTCATTCTCATCGGTCAGATCGATCTGTCCGTCCCCTGGGTCGTCGCCGCAGGAGCGATGATGGCCTGCGCCGCAACCGCCTATGGCGGCTTCGGATCGTTTCTAGCCATCCCGTTCGGGATCTTGTGCGGCGCGGTAATTGGTGCGGTCAACGGCCTTGCGGTTGCCTACCTGCGCATTCCGTCGATGATCATCACGCTTGCGACGAACGCGGTCGTACAGGGATTGATGGTCGTCTATACCGGGGGCTTCGCGCCTCAGGATTCGGCATCGGCTGCCATGCGCTTTCTGGCAATCGGCTATCTGATCCCCGCGATTCCAAATGGTGTGCTCGTCTGGCTGGTTGTCGGCATTCTGGCCGTTTTCCTGCTTACAAGGACAACATTCGGCCGTTCGCTGTATGCAATCGGCAACCGGGAAAGAGCCGCCTACATGTCGGGGATCGACACGCGCCGCATCACTCTGTTGGCGTTCGTCATTTCCGGTTCGCTCAGCGCCCTTGGCGGCGTATTGTTAGCCGGCTACGCCTCCAAGGCATCACAATCGATGGGAGACGCATATCTCTTGCCGTCGATTGCGGCGGTCGTTCTCGGCGGCACTCATGTGCTTGGCGGCAAAGGGTCGTATCTTGGAACTGTTGCCGGCGTCATCCTGATCACCCTTCTCCAATCCATCTTATCCGTCATGCAGATCGAAGAAGCCGGACGGCAGCTCATCTATGGTGTCGTCATTATCTGCATGCTGCTGCTCTATGGGCGACAAAAGCTTAGTTAGAGATACGTTGATTGTACAATCTGCGCCGAGCGCTCCGGCGACGTAAAAATGCGCAGCCAACTTCATGACCATCCACACTTGAAATGCCCTTCCGCTTCCGGCAAACAGCCGGTGGAAAGAGGACGCGGAAATGAGGCACATCTACATTGTCGGCATCGGAACGGGCAATCCCGAGCACATGACCGTGCAGGCGATCAACGCGCTGAACGAGGTGGACGTCGTCTTCATTCCCAGCAAGGGTGCGGCCAAGGCCGAGCTTGCCGATGTCCGGAAAGACGTCTGCCAACGCTATGTTACGAATGACGCTGTCCGTTTCATCGACTACGCCGTACCGGTGCGCCAGACGGCGGACCGCAGCTATGTCCAAAGCGTCGATGACTGGCACGCACAGATTTCGTCGACCTACGAAAGGCTGTTCCAGGATCATATGGCGGAAGGCGGAAGTGCCGCCTTTCTCGTCTGGGGCGACCCCAGTCTCTACGACAGTACCATCCGCATCATCGAGCGGGTGCGGGCACGGGACCTCGTTGCCCTCGACTACAGCGTCATTCCTGGAATAACCAGCATCCAGGCGCTGACGGCAAGCCACCGCATTCCGCTCAACCTCGTCGGAAAGCCGGTGCAGATCACCACTGGTCGCCGGCTGACCGAGAGTTTTCCGGGTATCGTCGAAACCGCCGTCGTCATGCTCGATGGCGAGCAGGCCTTCAGCAAGATCGACGATCCCGATGCCTATATCTATTGGGGCGCCTATCTCGGCACAAAGGATGAGATCACTATCGCCGGCCGACTTGCCGATGTGTCTGATCGTATCGTGGCGACCCGGGCGGAAGCGCGGGCGAGGCATGGTTGGATCATGGATATCTATCTGCTGCGCAAAGGCGAGGATTTCGACGATCAGGTGTGACGCATTGCGCCGTCGCCAAATTGTTTGCCCGCCGGGTAGGATTATGTAAGGACATCTCCTTCGGGAAGGATGGGCTTATGGCAATGGCCGACAGGCAAGTTATGGAAGAGGGCGATATCTCCTCGTCGGAGGACGTCGATGCTTTTGCCTGCGTTCCGCACGGACCATCGATGGCCCGCGGAGCCTGCCCATCGCTCAGTGCTCCAATGATCACCGGTGACGGACTGCTCGTTCGGCTGCGCCCGACGACAGCGGGCCTGACGATCGGACAATTCCGAGCACTTGCCCAGGCGGCTGCCAGACACGGCAACGGATTTATCGAGATTACGGCGCGCGGCAATCTTCAACTGCGCGGCATGAGCGCGGAAAGCATGACCGGCCTCGCAGCGGACATCGATCGCGCCGGCATCCTCCCGGAGACCGGCGTCACGATAGAGGTTCCGCCACTCAGCGGATTGGATCCGCAGGAGATCGCCGATGCCCGGGAGTTGGCCACGCTGCTTCGCCAGCGGATCACCGCGCTTGATCCTCAGCCGATACTGGCACCGAAGCTGACCATCATCATCGATGCCGGCGGGCGACTGAACCTCGATTCGATCTCCGCGGATATTCGGCTGAAGGCGGCAAGAGGCTCCGACGGTTCAATCATATGGGCTCTCGCAATAGACGGCACGGCACAGAAGGCGAAGGCTCTCGCATCCCTCACCACCGAACAATCCATACGCGCTGTCGTCGGGCTGCTGAAAACGCTGGCGCGTCTCGGGTCACGCGCACGCGGCCGCGATCTCGATGTGGATGGTCTGCGAACGGAATATCAGTCGTCGGAAGCCAGTGCACTCGGCACAGCCGCCCCGCATGTTTCGCCGATCGGCATTCACCATCTCGGCGGCAACCGTCTCGCTCTCGGCCTGCGTCCATCCTTCGGGCAAATCCACGCGAGAGACATCCTCGGCTTTCTCGCCATTGCTGAAGCTGCCGGAGCAAACGAAATCCGCACTGCGCCGGAGCACGCCCTCCTAGTGTTGGGCCTTGATGTCCAAGCGGCCGGAGACGTTCAATTGGCCGCGGCCGGCTCAGGTTTTCGAACGCATGCGGATGATCCGTTAAACCACATAGATGTCTGCTCCGGGGCAGGGGCTTGCGCCTCTGCCTTCTACGCAACGAAATCCGCAGCAGCGGATCTTCTCGACGTAGTCCCCGAACTGCTCGACGGCTCGCTCACAATCCACCTGTCCGGTTGCCGCAAGGGTTGTGCCCGGCCGGGTGAGGCCGCTCTCACTATTGTCGGTGCGCCAATGGGCTATGGCATTGTCGTAAATGGGTCCGCATCGAGCGAGCCTGTGGCTTACATCGGAAAAGAAGAGCTAAAATTCGCGCTGGGGCAGATAAGCCGGGTGGTGCGGACTAACAAAGTTGCTGGCGAATCGGCGGAGGAGTGTCTTACACGGCTCGGCACTGACGCGATCGTTACAGCGCTACGACAGGGGTAGGAATGCCTGACTATGATTACATCCGCGAGGGGAATGCGATCTACGAACGCTCCTTCGCGATCATTCGCAGCGAGGCCGATCTGTCGCGCTTTTCGGATGCGGAGGCCGATGTCGCTGTGCGCATGATCCATGCCTGCGGCCTGGTCGAAGCATCCGAGCATTTCGTTTTCTCTTCTGATTTCGTCGCCGCTGCCCGCACGGCGCTCGCCAACGGCGCGCCGATCTTCTGCGACGCCGAGATGGTCGCGCACGGTGTTACGCGGGCGCGCCTGCCGGCGGCCAATGAGGTGATCTGTACGCTACATGATCCCCGCACATCGGAACTGGCGAAGGCGACCGGCAACACCCGCTCGGCAGCCGCAATGCATCTTTGGGGCGATCGTCTGGCCGGCGCTGTTGTTGCCATCGGCAATGCGCCGACGGCGCTGTTCCACCTCCTCGAAATGCTGCGTGATGGCGCGCCGAAGCCGGCTGTCATCATCGGCATGCCCGTCGGATTCGTGGGTGCTGCAGAATCCAAGGACGCGCTGGCGGAAAATTCTTACGGCGTTCCCTACGCCATCGTTCGGGGCCGTCTTGGCGGCAGTGCCATCACCGCCGCCGCGATCAATGCACTGGCGAGGCCTGGCCTATGAGCGCGCATTCCACCGGCCGGCTGATCGGGGTCGGCACCGGGCCTGGTGATCCCGAATTATTGACCGTCAAAGCCGTCAGAGTCTTGGAGAAAGCCGAAGTCGTCGCCTATTTCGCCAAGCAGGGGAGAAACGGCAACGGCCGCGCCGTCGTCGGGGATCTGCTTAGGACAGACGTGACGCTGCTGCCGCTTTACTATCCCGTGACGACGGAGATCGACAAGGATAAGGCGGAGTACAAGAGCCAGATTACCGATTTCTATAATGCCTCTGCCGAAATGGTCGCCGCCTATCTGAAGGCTGGCAAGACGGTAGCGGTGCTCAGTGAAGGCGACCCGCTGTTCTACGGCTCCTATATGCATCTGCATGTGCGTCTTGCCGACCGTTATCCGACAGAAGTTATTCCCGGGGTGACTGCGATGTCGGGCTGCTGGTCGTTGGCTGGACTGCCGATGGTGCAGGGGGATGATGTTCTTTCCGTACTGCCGGGCACCATGGCGGAAGCTGAACTTGCCCGCCGCCTTGCCGACACGCAAGCAGCCGTGATCATGAAGGTCGGCCGCAACTTGCCGAAAATCCGCCGTGCCCTTGAAGCCGCAGGGCGCCTTGAGGAGGCAATTTATGTTGAGCGCGGCACGATGACGAACGGTGCGATGACGCCACTCACGGAGAGGGGAGACACCGAAGCGCCCTATTTCTCGCTGATCCTCGTTCCCGGTTGGAAAGACAAGCCATGAGCGGCCGCCTCTATGTCATCGGCACTGGTCCCGGCAATCCGGCACAGATGACGCCGGAAGCCCTGGCGGCTGTGGCCGACGCGGCTGAATTTTTCGGTTACGGCCCCTATCTCGATCGCCTATCCCTGCGGCCGGATCAGACCCGGCACGCCTCCGACAACCGCGAGGAGTTGGATCGGGCCAAGTCAGCGTTGGAGCGTGCGGCTGCCGGGGCAAACGTCTGCGTCGTCTCCGGTGGCGATCCCGGTGTTTTTGCCATGGCGGCGGCAGTGTGCGAGGCGATCGACAACGGGCCGAACGAATGGCGAGAGGTCGATCTCGTCATTGTGCCGGGCATTACCGCCATGCTTGCTGTCGCCGCACGTATCGGCGCGCCGTTAGGACACGATTTCTGCGCCATTTCCCTGTCGGATAACCTAAAGCCATGGGGTCTAATAGAAAATAGACTGCGCTTGGTTGCGGAAGCGGGGCTTGTGATCGCCCTCTACAATCCCATCAGCAAGGCGCGCCCCTGGCAGCTCGGCAAAGCCTTCGACATCTTGCGCGAAGTTCTGCCGGCGGACATTCCTGTCGTTTTCGGCCGCGCTGCGGGCCGGCCGGACGAGCGCATGACAATTGCGAGGCTGGCAGATGCGGAAGCGTCGAGCGCGGATATGGCGACCTGCGTCATCATCGGTTCGGCCGAGACACGTGTGATTGCCCGGGAAACAAAACCCGATCTGGTCTATACGCCACGCTTCGTCAAGGAAGGAGCGAGATGATCGATACGATGCAGCGCCGCCTCGACAGTCTCGACCGCCAGCATATCGGCGGCGGGCGCGCGCTCGATCATGATCACCTCGATGCCGAGCTGCCGCGCCGCCTCGATTTTCGCGTAGGTCGCACTGCCTCCGCTGTTCTTCGTCACGATCACATCGATACGATATTGCCGCAACATGACCAATTCGTCTTCCAGCCGGAATGGACCCTTGGCATGGATATAGGTAACGCTGGGCACCGTCAGCGGCAGCTCGACCGGGTCGACGCTGCGCACCCAATACTGATGGATGGGCGCGGCATTGGCCTGATGCGCTTCCTGTCGGCCGATCGCCAGAAAGACGTTGAGAGGCGAGGGGCCGAGGGCCGTAATTGCCTTCGAAACACTTTGCACCGAGCGCCAGCGATCGCCCTCGACCGGCAGCCAGGCTGGGCGGCGAAGTGCAAAAGCCTGGATACCACTGAGGTCAGCAGCTTGCGCAGCGTTGGCGGAAATCCGGGCGGCGAAGGGATGGGTCGCGTCGATCAGCAGATCGATCGCCTCGTCCTTCAAATAGCGGGCAAGACCCTCCGCACCACCGAAACCACCGCTACGCACGGGAACGGGCTGCGGGGCCGGATCAACGGTTCTGCCGGCCAGCGACAGCACGACGTCAAGATCGGCGCGCGACGCCAACGCCCCCGCCAAATGACGGGCTTCCGTCGTACCGCCCAAAATCAGAATGCGGGTCTTACCCATGTCTGAGATGCCTCCCGCTCAACGCTGGCTTATTCTTATCGGCATCGGCGAAGACGGTCCAGCCGGGCTTGGCGACGAGGCCAAGCGGTTGATTGCTGCAGCGCCTGTCGTCTTCGGCGGCACTCGGCATATCGAACTGATGCATACTCTGATCAAGGGCGAGACGCATAGCTGGCTAAGCCCTTTCGAGAAATCCATCGAAGCCGTGCTAGCGCGACGCGGCATGTCGACCGTCGTCCTAGCCTCCGGTGACCCCTTCTATTACGGGGTAGGCGCCACGCTCTCGCGGAGTGTTCCGGCATCCGAGATGACGGTCATTCCGGCACCCTCTTCCTTCAGCCTTGCCGCGTCGCGCCTCGGCTGGCCTTTGCAGGACGTGACCGTTCTTTCCCTGCATGGCCGACCGCTCGACCTCGTCCGTCCGCATCTCCACCCAGGTCGCAAAATCCTTGCCTTGGCCTCTGATGGTCAAGGTCCCGCCGGTCTTGCGCGTTTATTGCAGGAGAGTGGATTTGGGCAATCGACGCTGACAGTTCTCGAAGCCCTGGGTGGGCTCCATGAACGGGTCTCGACGCAGCGGGCCGCCGATTTCACGCTCTCCGGCATCAATGGTTTGAATGTTTGCGGCATCGAAGTCGTGGCAGGCGATGGCGCTCGCATCCTGCCGCTCAGCGTCGGGCTCGATGACAGCCTGTTCGAGCATGACGGCCAGATCACCAAACGGGAAATCCGGGCGATGACCTTGTCAGCGTTGTCGCCACGCCATGGTGAATTGCTGTGGGATATAGGCGCCGGCTCCGGCTCCATCGGCATCGAATGGATGCTGGCCCATCCTTCGATTCGCGCCATCGCCGTCGAATCCTCCAGCGAGCGCGCTGCCCGCATCCGTCGTAACGCCGCGAATTTCGGCGTTCCAGGGCTTACCGTCATCGAAGGACTGGCGCCACATGCACTCGCCGGTCTTCCGACACCCGATGCGGTCTTCGTTGGGGGTGGCGGCAGCGATGCGGGTGTTATGGACGCGGCCATTGCTGGGTTGAAGGGAGGAGGGCGGCTGGTTGCCAATGCGGTAACGACCGAGATGGAGGCGCTCCTGCTTGCCGAACATGCCCGTCGTGGCGGCTCGTTGATCCGCATCGATATCGCCCGCGCAGCACCCATTGGCAGTATGACCGGCTGGCGGCCGGCAATGCCGGTAACGCAATGGTCCTGGGTCAAACCATCAGAATGAAGAACGAGGTAGCTGAATGACGGTGCATTTCATAGGAGCAGGGCCGGGGGCTGCGGACTTGATCACCGTACGCGGCAGAGACCTGATCGGTAAATGCCCGGTCTGCCTCTATGCTGGGTCAATCGTCTCGCCGGAACTCCTGCAATATTGCCCGCCCGGTGCCCGCATCGTTGATACCGCGCCGATGTCGCTGGACGAGATCGAGGCCGAATATCTGAAGGCTGCAGCATCGGGCGAGGATGTCGCCCGCCTGCATTCCGGTGACCTCTCCGTCTGGAGTGCCGTTGCCGAGCAGATCCGCCGTCTGGAGAAGCACGGTATCGCCTATACACTGACGCCCGGCGTTCCCGCCTTTGCGGCGGCGGCGTCTGCCCTTGGGCGCGAGCTGACCATACCCGCCGTTGCGCAAAGTCTTGTCCTGACCCGCGTTTCCGGCCGCGCCTCGCCAATGCCGAACAATGAAACCCTGGAAAAATTCGGCGCCACGGGCGCAACGCTCGCCATCCATCTCGCGATCCACGCGCTTGGGCAGGTGGTCGAGGAATTGACACCGCTTTACGGCACAGATTGCCCGGTCGCGATCGTTGTCAAAGCGTCCTGGCCGGATGAGCGCATTCTTCGCGGCACGCTGGGCACGATCGAGGCTATGGTCGCGGCCGAGCCAATCGAGCGTACCGCGCTGATCTTCGTCGGCCCATCGCTGGCCGTCAGCGATTTCCGCGAAAGCTCGCTCTACGATCCCGCCTATCAGCGCCGCTTTCGAGGCAGGGAATAAACGGCGACGCCGTTGCAATTTTCGCCGAAATTTCCTCTAGTCGATCCATTCTGCAAAGGGGAAAGAGATGCAGCGCATCACCATTACGATCGACGACGATCTTCTGGAAACGATCGATAAGATCAGCGAACAGCGCGGCTATGCCAGCCGCTCGGAAACGCTGCGCGACCTCGTGCGTGACGCCGTCACTCGCGAACAGGCGGCCGTCAACAGTGAAACAGAATGCTACGCAACTCTGACCTACGTCTACGAGCACGAAACCCGCGATCTCTCCCGCCGCCTGACGACGACGCAACATCATCACCACGATCTCTCGGTCTCCACGCTGCATGTCCATGTCGACGGACACGACTGCCTGGAGGTTTCAGTGCTGAAGGGCACGGTTGAAGAGGTCAAATCCTTCGCTGACAGCGTGGTGACGCAACGCGGCGTGCGCTTCGGGAATTTGCATATCATTCCGTCGGAGCACGATCCACAAAATCGGCCGCACTCGCACGATTGATCAATGAGTCGAGATAGTTTCTCGCATCGCAGCCATCAAACCTGCGCAGTCAAATACGCCATGCTTTCCTTCAATGCCTCCACCGGCTCCTTCAGCGCATGCACATCCGGCGCAAAGGGCTCGAAAGAGAAGGGGCCAGCATAGCCGGCTGATAACAGCGCCCGCATCTGTCCAGCATTATCCAAACGGTCGTTGGCATCGACCAAGACGCGGTGCGGGTCGCGCATATCAAAAACCGACACAGCGGGATCGCTGACGCCGGAGATATGCACCAAGCCGGTGAGTTCGGGGAAGATCGCCGTCTCGCCGGCGAGGTGGTGATGGAAGGTGTCGTGGACAAGACGGAAGGTCGATTGTGCGCCGAGCTCCTCGATGACAGCGGCAGCCTCCGTCTTCGAACGCAGCGAGCAGATCTCGAAGCCGAGCGGCTCGACGAGGCCGATAATCCCGGCGGCATCCAGCATCGGCTTCAGTGCCGTCAAGGCAGTCACAAGGTGCTGCTTGCGCGCCTCTGGCTCCCTGCCGCTGCCATCATTGACGGGGACAAGCACCAGGGCCTTCGCACCGCAATCCCGCGCAAAGCCGATGAGTTCGGCCGCCTCTTTGGCACGAACCTCATTCCACTCGTTGAAACGCTGCAACGCATTTATTGAAATGATCGTCAGCCCATAACGCGCTGCGAGTTCCTTGACCGTTGCTGCCGGCGTGCCGTCCAGGATCGCATTGCCGGCCAAATCATTGCGGATTTCGACGCTGTCGATGCCGAGTCTTCCTGCCGCGGAAAAGAACGATTCCAGGCTCAGGGACGGCGCGCACATATGATTGAGCGCGAAACGAATAGAATTCATGGCAGGCATTCCTCCTCCTGGGCGCCGGCCCAACAGAAAGCCGATCGCCGTGCGTACCTTCGAATGACTACCGAGAATCATCCAGCCGATCCACAGGCGAGCGCCGGCTTCTTCCATCATTCATGATAGAAATATGCCGCGCGATGATGGGATTCCATCATTCCCCTCTAAATGTTTTCCGACACAAAAATGTCGAAGGGCAGGAAGGATTGCCCCGGCATCGCCGCTTCACCGCGCTCGACGGCGCCGATCATCAAACCAAACAACTCCTTGCAGAGCGAGGGGAGAGGCGTGCCGATGACCATGGTGACGACATCGTCGGCGAGCGCCGCTTTCGATTCCGACGTTAGTTCGTTGACCACAACGATCAGCTTGCCGGCAAGCCCTTCCTCGCGAATGGCGGAAATCGCGCCCTCCATGCCGCCGCCACAGACATAAAAACCGATGAGATCAGGATGTTTCTGCAGCAGGTTGAGTGTTGTCTCATGGGTGATTTCCGCAGTGTCCAAATTGATCAGCGTATCCAGCACCTCGAAATCAGGCGCGTTCTCGCGAAAATAGGAGCGAAAGCCGATCTCGCGCAGTTCATGGCCGTGAAATCGGTGGCTTCCGACGAAGCAGGCGACCTTGCCTTTATGGTGAGCGGATCTGGCGATCGTCCAGGCAGCTGTGCGTCCGACTTTGCGGTTGTCGACGCCAACATAGGTTTCGCGCACGCCTGTCGCGAAATCGGAGAGCAGGGAAAAGACGGGAATGCCTTTCTCCTTCAATTCCTCCACCGCGGCCGTCACCGCCGGATAGTCCGGTGCAACCAGGGCGACTGCCTGGCTCCGCGCCGCCATGGCTTTCAGCTTCTCGACAATCGCCGTCGGTGTCGATGCAGCGACGAAATCGACTTGCGCGTGGATGCGTGCCGTAGAGACCGCTTGCGCTGCCGCGCCAATCTCCTTGGCGAACGACTGATAGAACGGCTGGGACGGCTTCTGTAGCACAAAGCCCAATCGGTATTGCGGCAGATCCTCGAAAACGCGCTGCCGTAGCAAACCGACAGCATGGTAGCCGATCGATTGCGCCGCCTCGTATACACGCCGGGCAGTCTCTTCCCGGACACGATGCCGTCCGTTCAGCACGCGGTCGATCGTGGCGACGCTGACGCCGGATTCTTTTGCGAGATCGGAAATGGTTGGACGGCGCATGGAAGTTCCTGAGGTATTCCATCATGAATGAGATGGAAGATTGATGGAATATGATAGATTCCATCATCACCGCATTGAGGCAAGCGAAAACTCGACCTATCCTCTTCGACATGGAGTGCGGCGCGCACTGTTGCGCATCGCGGGAGGCAGAGATGACCGAGATAGTGAAGCGCGATTACAGCCTGCTCGGCCCGAGCGGCAAAGCGGCGGTGGAGACGGGGCTCGCGGCGGCGGAATGGTACCATACGGATATTCCGCGCAAGGAGATGAAGGCACTGATGCAGCGCTCCGATGAAGCCGCTATCCGCGACACCATCATCTGGTTGGGCAGCATGGCGATTTTCGCCGGGCTCGGTATCTATTTCTGGGGCTCCTGGCTTTGTATTCCCTTCTTCTTGGCTTACGGCGTGCTCTATGGCTCGGCCTCCGACAGCCGCTGGCATGAATGTGGGCACGGCACTGCATTCAAGACCCGCTGGATGAACGACGCGGTCTATCAGATTGCCTGCTTCATGATCATGCGCAATCCGGTGACCTGGCGCTGGAGCCATACGCGCCATCACACCGATACCGTCATCGTTGGCCGCGATCCGGAAATCGCCGTCATGCGGCCACCGGATCTTCTGCGATTGGTCCTGAATTTCTTTGGTATTATCGATGTCGCCAACGCCATGCTGGACATGGTCCGCAATGCGTTCGGCGTTGTCAGCGCGGCCGAAAAGAGCTTCATTCCCGAGCAGGAGCAACCGAAGGCTATCCGCATCGCCCGTATCTGGAGCGCCATCTATATCGTAGCGCTCGCCGCTGCTCTCTACATGGGTTCGTTTCTGCCGCTGGTGCTGATCGGCCTGCCGCGGCTGTACGGCGCCTGGCATCACGTGCTTACCGGCCTGTTGCAGCATGGCGGGCTGGCTGACAATGTTATCGACCACCGGCTGAACAGTCGCACGGTGCTGATGAACCCGGTGAGCCGCTTCATCTACTGGAACATGAACTATCATGTCGAGCACCACATGTTCCCGATGGTGCCCTATCATGCGCTGCCGAAGCTGCATGCAATGATCGGACATGACCTGCCGGCACCCAATCCATCCATCTGTTCGGGTTACCGCGAAATGATCCCCGCCTTCCTGCGGCAGTTGCGCAATGAAGAATATTTCCTGAAGCGCGAACTCCCGCCGACGGCCAGACCCTATCGGGAGGAATTCCACAATACGCTGGCTGAGGCGGCGCAATAGCGCACCGAAAAACTGCAATCAGGGAGGCAAGAATGAGCGGCAACTGGATCGAGGTCTGTGCGGCGGATGCGATCGACGAAGAGGATGTCATGCGCTTCGACCATGGCGGACGGACCTTCGCAATCTATCGCAGTCCTGAAGACGACTATTTCGCAACCGACGGTCTCTGCACGCATGAGCAGGTTCATCTCGCAGACGGGCTGGTCATGGACAATATCATCGAATGTCCAAAGCATAATGGCCGCTTCGACTACAGGACCGGCGAGGCCAAAGGTGCGCCCGTCTGCGTCAACCTCAGGACTTATCCAATCAAGGTCGAAGACGGCACCGTCTTCATCGCGGTATGAGGAGCGAGCCATGCCGCATTTCATCATTGTCGGGGCAGGAGAGTGCGGCGCCCGCACCGCTTTTGCGCTGAGGGAAAAGGGCTTTGACGGTGACATCACTCTGATCGGAGCCGAGCCGGTTGCGCCCTATGAACGCCCGCCGCTCTCGAAGGAGGGTCTCATCCACGCGCATCCGCCGAAGTTCGTGGCCGCATTGGAACGTTATGCGCAACAGGGCATCGATCTTCGGCTCGGTATCGACGCGACCGACATCGATACGTTGGGCAAGGTAGTGACACTCGCAGACGGTCAAAAGCTCGGCTATGACAAATTGCTGTTGGCGACCGGTGCATCCGCCCGCAGCTTTCCTGGTATCGCGGGAACCGGCGAGCGCATTCGCATGCTCCGCACGCATGCCGATGCTCTTGCTTTGCGGACGGCGCTTCATCCCGGCCGGCACATCGCCATCATTGGCGGCGGCTTTATCGGTCTCGAGCTTGCCGCCACCGCCCGCAAGCTCGGTGCCGACGCAACGGTTATCGAGGGCCTGTCGCGTGTCCTGAAGCGCGGTGTGCCGGAAGCGGTCGCCGAAGTGATAACGCTGCGTCATCGCGAAGAGGGCGTCGATGTCCGCTGCGGCGAGACCATCATAGGTGTGGAGGATAGGACCGACTGCGCGATTATCCGCTTGGCGAGCGGCGAGGCGATCTCTGCCGATGTTGTCCTGGTCGGCATCGGTGCGCAGCCGAATGTCGCGCTTGCGGAAAAAGCGGGCCTTGCGATCGACAACGGCATCGCCGTCAATGACCGGCTGGAAACCTCTGCAGCCGATGTTTACGCCGCCGGCGATTGTTGCTCCTTCCCCCTGGCGCTTTATGGCGGCCGGCGAGTTCGCCTGGAATGCTGGCGCAATGCGCAGGAGCAGGGAACATTGGCCGCAGCCAATTTGCTTGGCACGCGGAACAGTATTTCGGCCGTGCCGTGGTTCTGGTCCGATCAACATGATCTGACGTTGCAGATCGCCGGCCTTGCCGATGGTGCGGCGACGATGCTCAGGCGCGATCTCGGCGAAGAGGCATTCATCCTTTTCCATCTCGATGAAACCGGGCGGCTACTTGCGGCCAGCGGCATCGGTCGCGGCAATGCCGTGGCCCGCGATATCCGCCTCGCAGAAATGCTGATTGCTGCCCGCGCTTGCCCAGATCCAATGGCGCTCACGGCAAGCCATATCAAACTTAAATCGCTTCTTGCTGCATGATCCGCCCTGAGGCGACTGTCAGCCCTTGACGAACGGCCCCGAACCATAAATTTCTCCACATGCAATACCTAAGGGGAATCGAATGAAACTCGTCGGCATATCAGGCAGTCTCCGCAAGGGCTCTTTCAACACGGCGCTGCTGCACGCCGCCGTCGAACTTGCGCCCTCGGGCGTCGAGCTCATTGCTGCAACAATCCATGGCGTTCCACTTTATGACGCTGACACCGAGGCGGCCGAGGGTATTCCGGAGAAGGTCAGCGAGCTCAAGGAGCTTGCCGCGGCTTGCGATGGCCTGATCCTGTTCACGCCGGAATACAACAATTCGCTTCCCGGCGTCTTCAAGAACGCCATCGATTGGATGAGTCGGCCTTCCAGCGATATTCCCCGCATCTTCCGGGCAAAGCCCATCGCCGTTCTTGGCGCTTCGCCCGGCAATTTCGGGACGATGCTCAGCCAGAATGCCTGGCTGCCGGTGTTGCGAACTCTCGGCGCCAATCCCTGGTTCGGAGGTCGTCTGATGGTTTCCCGCGCTGGCAGTGTTTTTGACGCGGAAGGTCAAATCGTCGATGAGAAAGTGAAACATAATCTCGCCGTCTTCATCGAGGGTTTCGCCGCGTTTGTTAAAGGCACGCAAAAGAGCTGACCGACACATTTCGTGCAGAGAGACACGTTCCAAAGCCTATGATTGAAAGATCGAATGGCCTATTGTGATCGGAGGCGTCGGGTCGGCCGACGTTTCCGGGGCCGCATACGATCTTCCTTCGAGCAAAATGAAATCCAATACTGCCGGTTATGTCTTCACGCTGCTGGCGATCAGCATTTTCGCCGCGCAGGATGGCATCTCCAAACATCTGGTCAGCGCCTATCCCCCGCTCTTCGTAGCGATGATCCGCTATTGGGCCTTCATGCTGTTTGCCGTAGCGATGGCTTCAAGGCCGCCAGGTGGATTGCGTGTCGCCATCCGCACCAAGCGACCGGGCTTGCAGATCGCCCGCGGGCTTCTGCTCGCCACCCAGATCGTCGTCGCAATCTCGTCCTTCGTGATTGTCGGCCTTGCCCGTTCGCAGGCGATCTTCTCGTCAGGACCGTTGATGGTGGCATTGCTCTCCGTGCCGATCCTTGGCGAAAAAGTTGGTTGGCGCCGCTGGCTGGCGATCTGCGTCGGCTTCGTTGGCGTGTTGCTGATCCTGAAGCCCGAAAGCGGCTTTTTCGACATCCGTTTTTTAGTGCCGCTTTCGGGTGCCCTGCTGTTTTCGCTTTATGTCGTCATCACCCGCTATGTCAGCCGTGACGACTCGGCGATGACGAGCTTTCTCTACACCGGCATCGTCGGTGCAGCTGCGATGAGCTGCATCGGGCCGTTTTTCTGGACACCGCTTGCACCGCATGACTGGCTTTTCATGGGTGTGCTCTGCTTCACCGGCATGTCCAGCCACTATTTCCTTATTCGCGCCTATGACCTTCTCGACGCAGTGGTGATCCAGCCACTCACGTATCTGCAGCTTGTCTTTTCGGCGATCATCGGCGTATCGATTTTCGGCGAGACCCTCAATTTCAATACGATCATCGGTGCCATCATCGTCGTGGCCGCGGGTATCTTCACCATTTGGCGCGAAAACGCCTTGGCACGTGCCGGTGCCAAGGCGTCAAAAGCTTAGGGATGCTCTGAATTCAAAAGACCAGAACGACATTGGCGCGTTCATATGAACCCACGGCGCTTTAGGCCTCGATCTCCGCCTTCGGCCGGTCCTCGGTGTAGTAGCTGGTGTATTTCTGCCGATAGCGCTCCGTACCACCGAAGTCGCTATAGCGCGACAGTTCCGACATGTCCGTCTTATTGAGGATAACGCCGAGAATGCGCGAATTGATCTGCGGCTCCTGTTCCAGAATATCCCTGACGAGATTGGTCGGCGTCGCGCCCCATTCGGCAACGAGCAGAAAGGCGTCCACCTGCGGTGCAAATGCCTTGGCGTCGATGACGGGTGCCAGCGGCGCAAGATCGACGACGACATAGTCGAACATTTTCCGCGCACTCTCCATCAGGTTCATCATGCCCTGCGAAGACAAAAGCTCGCTGGTATGGAGCAGATGATCGCGTAGCACCACCGGCAGAATGGCAAGTTTGGTGCGCGGATCGACCCTGACGGCACTCGCCCAGGGAACCTCGCCGAGCGCCGCCTCGATAAGGCCGGTCTGCGGCGGCGACTTCAGCATCCGGCTCAAACCGGGATTGCGCAAGTCGGCATCGATCAGCAGCGTGCGCTTGCCGCTGCTTGCAAGCAAGGCGGCAAAATTGGCCGCCGTCGTCGACTTGCCTTCGCCGGGCAGCGCCGAGACGACGCCGATCACCCGGTCGGCCCGCCCTTGCAGCATGACATCGCTGGCGAGCTTGGCGTTGCGCAGGGTTTCGGCGAATATCGAACGCGGCGCCTCGACCGAGACACGCATGATGCGTTCGAAAGCCACACCGTGCTCGGCATCCTCAGCCATTGCCGGCGCAGCCCCCGCTTTACGTTTCTGACCCTTTTTCTTGTTGAATGACTGCTGACCGAGTAGCGGCAGATAGCCCAGGAATTTAAGCCCAAGCGCTGCCCGCACGTCGGCTTCGACCCGGAAGTAGCGATCGCGGAATTCCTGGAGCGCAGCAAAAGCACCGCCGGCCATCAAGCCAAGTACGAGCGAAAGCGCCAGCACAAGCGTCTTTTTCGGGCTCGAAGGCGCAGTCGGAACGCCGGCGGTGGAGATGACGCGCGCCTTGGCGATCGGGAAGGACCGCTGCTGCGATGCTTCCTCATAACGGCTGAGATAGGATTCATAGAGCGTCTTCAGCGCCGTCGCTTTCTGATTAAGCTCGTTCAATTGCACGAGGGATCTATTCGCCTCGGAATTTTTGCCGACTACGCCTTCAATGCTTTGACGGAGCGACACCGCACGCGATTGTGCCACGTCAAATTCATTCTTGTAACTCGCCGTCAGTTGCTGGAGCTCTTGATAAATCTGCCGCGTGATATCCTCGCGTTCCGCTTTCAGCGCCACGGCTTGGGGATGATCGGCGCCAAAATTCTGCGTCACGTCCTGCTCGCGCTTCTGCACTGCGAGATAGCGGGTCTTCAGATCCTGCAACACGGTGTTGTCGGTCTGGCTGGACGAGATCGTCGCGTTTTTCACCGCATTGTCCGGTCCCTGGTCGATGATCGACTTGTATTGATAGTAGCGCGCCGAGGCGCTGGCGGTATCGGCCTGGGCGATGATCAATTGTTTGTTGAGATCGGAAATCTGCTGCTCCGACATCAGCTCGCCGCCGGTCGAGGTCAAACCGTTGTCCGCCTTGTATTTTTCGACATCAAGCGAAGCCTGTTGCGAACGTTGGCGTAGGTCGTTCAACCGTTCCTGCAGCCAGACTGAAGCCCGTTCGGTCGCATCGAAATTGGCGTTAAGCTGATCCGTCAAATAGGAGTCGGCATAGGCGCGGGTGACCTTGGCAGCCAATTGCGGATCGGTTGAGTCAAACGAAATGGAGACGACCGAACTGCGGGTGACGCGCTCCACCTTCAGATCGTCCTGCAATGCTGCGGCGATTTGCTGACGTTGCGCCTCGCGCGCCTGATCGGGAGTTAGCGGGGGCTTCGCCGGTTTGAAGGCACTGGCGATCAGCTTCACGCCGGATTTGATCAGCGCTACTGGCGACTGCGGCGGATTCAGGATCTCGTCATTGTTGACAAGGCCGGCCGCATCGACGACGCGCAACGCCATCTCGTTGGATTTCAGGATTTCGACAGCGCTGGCGATTTCCATGTCGGCCTGCTGGCTGCTGGCCGGCGGCGGCTGATCCTCCGCATATTTGGTCATGGTTTCGTCGAGCAATATCTGCGTAGCAGACGTGTAGCTCGAAGGCGCGGTCAAGAGATAGGCGACCGCCAGTGCGGCGAATATCGCCACGCCGGCGAGGATGGTGCGGATGCGACGGGTTACAACCGCCCACAGCCGGTCGAGGTCAATAAAACCATCCTGCTCGTCCGCCTTTGGAAGAGCGCTGTGGAAGGTGAAATTTTTTTGATGCATGGCGACCACCTTGTCGGAGAAGCCCAAATGAATGACGGCTCTGGCCTGCGGCCGTCGAGACCGCAGGCGAAAGCGTGAGACGGCTTAAGCCGCGGTCATCTGCGCTTCGTGCGAGAGAACCAGGTTTCGGATCGAGTCATAGACGAGGCCGCCGATATCGGTGCGCGCAAGCGCGAAGGCGACGTTCGCCTCGATGAAGCCCTGCTTGGATCCGCAATCGAAAGTCCTTCCGCTGTAGGCCTGGGCATGGAATGCCTGTGTTTCAGACAGGCGCAACATACCGTCGGTCAGTTGGATCTCATTGCCGGCGCCGCGCTCCTGCCGCGCCAGGATATCGAAAATCTGAGGCTGAAGAATATAGCGCCCATTGAGGTAAAAGTTAGAAGGCGCCTCAGACGGATGCGGCTTCTCAACCATTTTGGTCACACCGAAGCCATGTCGTACCGGCGCTCCCCGGCCAATGATGCCGTATTTCGAGGTCTCTTCCGGCGCACATTCCTCGACTGCAACAATGTTGCCGCCGACTTCGTCATAGAGGTCCATCAACCCGGCCATGCAGCCGCGCAGGCCATGGCAGACCATGTCAGGCAGCAGCAGCGCAAACGGTTCATTACCGATCAGGTCTCGGGCACACCAGACAGCATGACCGAGGCCAAGCGGCGCCTGCTGGCGGGTGAAGCTGATCGAACCGGCACGTGGCAGAAGACGTTCCAGTTCGGAGACCTGCTTTGTCTTGCCCGCCCTATGCAGGGAGGAGATCAGCTCCGGTGTGTCGTCGAAATGATCTTCGATTGCCGACTTGTTGCGGCTGGTGACGAAAACGATGTGCTCGATGCCGGCCTCGATGGCCTCATCGACGGCGTATTGCACCACCGGACGATCGACGATTGTCAGCATTTCCTTAGGCATAGCCTTGGTGGCGGGCAGGAAACGGGTTCCGTTGCCAGCAACCGGAATGATTGCTTTTCTTACAGGATGCTTAGGGTCCATGGCTCTATCCTTTGTTAGAGTGAGGGCCTGCGCCCAGACTGGGGAGGGAGGAGGAGATTTGAGACGCTGCAGCCACTTCGCCGCCCCGCAGGACGGTTGTCTTACCGCTGCCCCGAAAGAAGGCGGCAAGACGACGAAGACGGGCTACGATCGGCATGCGCAAGTGACGAACTGCGCGTGGATTGCGGCAGGCGATCTTCAGCGCTTTCGGCAGGGCGCCGTCCTTGATGCTTTCGACAAGCATCAGGAAGGACAGTGTTTCTTTCAGGTTCCGAGTCCGTCGCCGTTGGGCGGCAAGGGCGGCAGCACCGAAAGGATGTTCAGCGAAAAACTTGCGGTCGGCGGCAATCATCGCTTCGACATGATCGCGCTTCAGCACCCGCGAGATCGAGCCGTCGCGGATGTAGTATAGATAACCGGCCATCGGCTCGACTGCGCAGACGCCGCCTTTGGCCAGCGCGGAAGCGAGGAAGATGTAATCCTCACCAATGCGGAGGGACTCATCGAAGCGCAGGTGATGCTTTTCCAGAAAGGCCCGCTCGAAAACAGGCTTCATGTAGCCGAAATTATGCTCGGAGCGGAAAATCATGTTCGACGCGATGAATTTCGCCAGCGTCAATAGGGGCAGGCGCGCGAGCACGGCTTCCGGAAACATGGTGCCCGCAGCCTCGTCCTCTCCTCTGATGATATCGAGATTGTCGACCACGATCTGAGCTTCGGCTTTTTCGGCCCGTGCGATCAACCGCGCCATACGATCCGGGCGCAACGCATCATCGGAATCGAGCACAGCCACCCATCGACCGCGAGCGGCATCCAGACCGGCATTGCGCGCTGCGGCCGGGCCGCCGTTGCGGGGCATGGCGACCAGACGGACCCGCGGATCGGCGTGGCTGCCGGCAATCGTCGGGGTGCTGTCGCTGGAACAATCGTCGACGACGATGACCTCCATGCTGACGGCACCCTGCGCCAGCGCGCTGTCAATGGCGCGCTCCAGCGTGTCTTCGGCATTGTAGGCTGCGATGACGAAACTAACATCAGGGATGAAATCCGTCATTGCGGTGCCTTCTCCAAACTTCCGTATTGTTCAATTTCGCGGACACCAAAGAGGCCGCTGACGACACCTGCATGCATGATGCCGCGCAGGCTGTAGCGATGGCGCTGCACCGGGAAAGCGGCAAGAAGCGCAGCGGCTGCAAAGCAATAGATGGATTTGGCGCCGGCCAGCGCAATTGCCTTCCATCGGCCAAGACCTGCCGATGTCTCCAGCAATATCCGCCCATGTGTCTGCCCCATTCGGAAACGCCGTTTCGTAAGCCAGGCGCGAGTTGCCCGCCCGCTCGGCACGGGTTCGTAAACCAGGGCGTCCTCGGCAAAGGCGATCCGTCCGCCTGCCTTGTGCATATGGGTGAAGAATTCCGTATCCTCGCCACCGCTACGTCCCAGCGCGATGTTGAAGCGGCGGCCGGCAAGCGACGGCGCGTTGCGTCGCAGCAGCGCATTGCAGGTATAGCCCGTGCGGATATCGCCGGAGACCCAGACCGGCAATGTCGAATGGAAATCCCCCCGCCGCATCCAGCCAGGCGCCATGTTCGGGTAGACGGCGCGCACTGGACCGAGAACAGCGTCGACTCCGGTCGTATCAGCCGTCACCAGCAATTCCGCCAGCCAATCTTCCGACGCTGTCTCATCGTCATCGATAAAAGCCACGAAATCGCCGGTCGCATGCTCGAGGCAGGCATTGCGGGCAATCGAAATGTTCGAAGCGGGGCAGTGCACATAGGCGATCTCGAAGGGCACCGCCGAACGCATGGCCTCGACGCGGTCGCGCGCACTCGGCGTCACGTCGTTGTCCGCAACGATGATGCGAACGAGAGTATCCACAGGAACAGTCAAAACCGCCAGCGACAACAGTGTCTGGTCCAGTTCGACACGGCGATAGGTGCAGACGGCGATATCGATCCTCACGGTCCGGCGCTCTCGGTTCTGTGTCATGATATCACCCTGCGTCCACGGAAGCTAAGGACTTCCATCCAGAAGCCCATCGACCATGCGAAATGCATGACCATGGCCGAGATGGCGGCAAGCGGACCGTACGGATTCTTCTCGCCAAGGGCGATCCAGAAGCCGTAGGCGACGCAGGCAAAAGCCCAAAGACCGATGGGAATGACCGCGATCCAATTGAGGATCGCCAAAAACGCGCCGACAAAGATCGGCACCACGGCCAGCGGCAGCATCTGGCGAATGCTCGGCATGCTGCGATGCTTGAGGATATTGCGGGCGCGGCCACGGCCATAGCCGAGATATTGCCGGAAAAGCGTCGGAACGCTGGCACGCGGATAGTAGGTCATCGCCGTCTTGTCGGTGAGCCAGATACGATAGCCCGCTTTCCGCAAGCGATAGTCGAGTTCGGCATCCTCATTGTGACTGAAGGTCTCGTCATAGCCGCCGACCGCGCGAAAAGCGGTAATGCGCATCAGTGCGTGGTGGCCATGATCGGCCCAGTGTCCCTTGGCGCCCTCACGATGCTTCGAGCCGCCATTGCCGAGCTTTGAATTCTGCGCCACCGCCGTCGCCTTCTGGAATGCGCTGAAGCCCATGGTGCGCATGGCGACCACGACGGAATCCGCACCGGTGGCAGCCACCTCCTGTACCAGTGTCTGGCAATAGTCAGCGGGATAGTCGCCATGGGCGTCGATACGAATGAAACAGTCGTAGTCGCCGCCAAAGGTTTCGACTGCCAGATTGATCGCCGCACTTTGCAGCCGTTTCGGATTGTCGAGCAGGAGGACGCGCGGATCGGCCGCGGCGATCTCCCTGACGATGTCACGGGTTCTATCCGTGCTGCCGCCATCGGCGACCACGATCCTGGCGTCAAGTTCGTCCAGAGCACGGCCGAGCTTGGCAATCAGCGGCTCGATATGCTTCTCCTCATTGAGGCAGGGGATAACGATTAAGCAACGCATATCCATCGGAATTCCGGTATTCATTGCAATCCACCTCTATTGCGATGCAGTTGTGGGAGGGTCCGTAAGTCGGCGGTTTGCCCGCTGGGGCGGTTAAGGGATGCCAGCCGCTGCACCAATGCCTGGCAATCGGCGCGATCGGTCATCCATTGCCTGCGGTCCTGTGCAGCCAAAGCGTTGAAAAGGCCGAGATAGCGTTCCTCGGTCATGTCGCCCAGAAGAGCGATGAGGTGCGCAGCATTCGCCTCTCTGAGCGTCAGCCCGATTTTGCGGTTTGTGAGGAACCGTGCGGTCTCAGTGCCATCAACAGCGACCGGCACGGTGCCATGCAGGCCGCCTTCATAAAGACGGTTCGGCAACAGCCAACTGGAATTCAGCCCCTCTTCAAAGAAGTCGATCGCCCAGGAGAATTGCACTTCGCCATAGATCGTCGCGAGGTCCTCGGGATTTTTATAGGGCCCACCGAAGCGCATGAAAGGCGCATCGCGCACGAAACCATCGAAATCACTGAACTCCGAATAGGCCGGCCGGCCGCGCAAGACGATTTCGAAGCGACCCTCCATCCTGCGGGAGAATTCAGCCAGCAATTCCAGTGATTTGCGGCACCGAAGCGCCCCGAACCAGCCGATCTTCCAGGGCTCGCCAATGGCCGGCACGCGGGGAGCGTCCACGACGTCGGTGCCGATGCCTTCGAGCGCCAGAACCTTGTTCTCGAGAAGGACGATCGGCAGATCGAGACCGGAGCGCGAGCGGAAATAATGCTCGACAAAGGCCGGCGAACTGGTCAGCAACAGCGCGGCATCCGCGCCGAAATGACGCTCTACGCCACGAAGAGCACCACCAAACACATCTTTGCGCAGCAGCAGACGATGAATATCCAGGCATTCATAAACAACCGGCATATCGCCGCCAAAGATGGACTTGGCGCGGTTGGCGACGGCCAGCATCTCAAGATTGCGGCCGATGATCACGTCCGGCTTCTCGACCGAGCGCAGCAACCGGCGCAGTTGCAGAGCGGACTTGGCAACAGCAGTGACGCGCTGCGCGAACTGCGCGTCACGCGTCCGGCCGAGCTCAATCGGTTCAACACCGTGAATGGCGGCCAACGCGTTGTCATCGCGGCGAAATCCCGCCAGCGTCACCCTTGCCCCGCCCGCCTGCAGCATCAGCACCCGCCTGCGGACAGCGGGATCGGCGAGATCGTGGACGAAATAGAGAATATGCAGCATGAAAACTTCCGCTTTCGTACCCGGCACGGCCAGGCGTCTTGTTTCGTTCGTGTTGCATCACGGCTTCTTGCTCCGGCTGCGAAATCCGCTCCGCGGCCGGAATATCTCAGTTCAGCTTGCAGGCGATCGATTCCGGAAATTGGCACTTGTCGCCCGCCGCCGTGAACGCGACGCGGTCGATCTGCATGGTTGCCGGCGCGCCGCCATAGGCAAACTTGCCCATCCAGCCGCCGAGTGTGTCCGTGCCCCACAAGCTGAAGAAGATCTTCTGAGCATGCGTCGGTATCTTCGATGGGTCGGCAACTTCCTGAACCAGCTTGCCGTTCAGGTAATAGCGAAGCCGATCCTTCTCCCAGACGAAGGCATAGTCGTTGAACCCTTGATCAGCGCCGCCAGCAACCGGGACAAGTTTCTCGTTGCCACCTTTGGCGGCGATATATTGGTTCACCTGAACCTGTGCGGAATTCTTGCCGAGCACTTCGAAATCGATTTCGTCGTGCGGCTTTTTGTCGGTGGGGCCGATATAGGTGAAAAATGCCGAATTGAGGCCGGAGCCGGTCGCGGTGCGATAACGCGCCTCGTAGGTGCCATAGCCATAACGCTTGGTCGTCTGGATTTCGCCGCAGGCATAGTCGCGTTCACCGGTCTTGGCCCGGGTGAATTGAAGCTGCAGCATGCCTCCGTCAACGCTGACCTGCTTCTTCGACCAAGTACAGTTCTGGTGCGGGCCGTTGTTCCAGCCATCCGAAATATACCACCGGCTGCTATCGATCCTGTCGAAATTGTCGACGAAAGATGTGCCGTTCGGCTGATCCTCCTGCGCAAAACTTGCGCAGGGAATGAGGCCGACGCTCAAGATGGCGAATGAAACAAGGCTAAGTCTTCTCGCACGGAAGATCGGTTTCGTCATAGGTCACCTTTACTCGGAAGTCGTCTGCCGACCATTGGCGGTCAAAACACCGGCGGATGGCCGCATGCGGCTGCCGGTCAACAGATTGTAGAAGGAGGGCAGGGCGGAGCGCGCCAAACCGTTGGTCAGTGGCAGCACCGTCAGGGTAATGGCGGCGGCCAGCAGGTAGAAGACGGGATAGAGATCCTCGCCGCTGCGGTTCCACAAAACAAAGAGGCAGAACAGTAGCGGATAATGGGCGCAGAAAATCCAGAAGCTCAAGCTGCCGGTTTCGGCCAACCGCCGGGCAAGCCGGCTCTTGATCAGGATTGCCGAAAGCGCCCAAAAGCCTGGAATGCCGGCAAGCACCATCAGATCCCGGCTGAATTCGAGCCATGCGGGCAATTCTGGTCCCGTCATATAGCATGCGGACGCCAAAAGCACCGCGAGTATGAGAAAGGCTGAGGCGACGGGAACTGCGTATCGGTCGATGATAGTCAGGTCGATACGATGAAGGCTGAGATAGATCCCGAAGCTGAAGCTGAAGAGGATGGAGTTTCTGAGCACGATGCCAAGTGACACCGGCAGTGCTGCAAGCAGTAACAGACATACTAGGGTCGGGAGCGGATAGCGGCGGATCAGCATCGCCAGCAGCGGCGAGAGCAGGATGCACACGAAGAGATCGCGCAAGAAATAGAGGGGTAAATCAATCGGCGTGCCTTCAACGGCAAAGAGAAGCGTCGCGAGCATGCGCGGGCTGGCGCTTGTCAGATTCGGTATATAGCCGTCGCCGATACCGCGGTTCTGCAGGATCAGCACGAACAGAAAGAAGACGCTGTTCCACAAAAGAAACGGCAGGAGAACGGTCTTCGCCTTGCGGCGAACGGTCTTGCCGTAGTCCAGCGAGGTCGAGCCGTGACGAAAAAGCAGATAGCCGGAAATGGCGCTGAGGCAGGGAACACCAACGCGAAACAAGCTATCGCGCAGGAAGACTCGAAGCCAATCGAAGAGGCCATAGGCTCCGTGGAACGGGCTGGAATCCGTATCGAATGGGATGTGTACAAAAACAATGCCCGAGATGAGCACGATGCGCATGAGATTGATCCGCGAAGACACGTTGGCAGTCACGTTCACGATATCAGTCACCCCTTTTCAGACTGCTCCCCCGCGCAGCCGTTTCAACCAGAGCAGACTAGAGCCCGCAGCCCTAACCTAGGGCGATCTGGCGAAAGGAAATATGGCGCTGCAGCAAAAAACGGGGGTACGTGACCGTTAAATCCAGTCGTTCCGCGACAAAAAGGGACATGCGGACATATAATACAATCGGGTTAATACCTATGGAAGTATCTGGTATAAAACGAATTTACGAATGATATAATATTCTGAAGGCCGCACGGAATTGCACGCTGTAGCGGCATCAAATTTTTTTCCACCGGCCGAAGATTTTTTTGCATCGCCGCAGTTTCCGCGATCAAACATGATCAAAATAGGGCGGCGATGCAAGCTTCTTGAGAAAGTACGAATAGGATCATTCACCTGCCGGTTGCGGTTCCGCCTTCGGCATCCTGCGTGAGCGGACGAGTTGCAACAGCTTGCGGACAAGGGCGCCCTCGGTCAGCAGAACAAGCACGGCATAGATGATGCCGCCTGCCACCGAGCCCACCACGACCTGCAGGACGGCACTCGGCAGCTCCACCTTCAGATGGTCAAGCATGAAGCGAACCATGAGGGCCATGATGAGGGCTGTGATCATCGGCCGGTTGCTGATGTAGAGGCCCTGGAAGAACGGCGTGCCGTCGGCACGAAAAACCGCCCAGGAGTAGAAGATCAGCGTGACGACGCTGACGATGCAAAGCCAGACCATGGCCGTGATCAGATCACCGGTGATCGCTCCATAGGCGACGGCAGCGGTCGTGATGATGGCACGGACGATCGCCGACCAGAATAGAACATTGCCGCGGCCGACGCCCTTGAGATAGGGGATGAAGGTACTGCAGGGCGTCAGGATCGCCTTGGAGATCGCCAGCAGTCCGAGCACCGGCCAGGCATAAGCCCACTTCTGTCCGAACAGCACCAGCATGGCCGGCTGAGCGATCGCCCACAGTCCGAACATCATCGGCGCCAAGAGTACGGTCGTCACCTGTGTGCTCAGCATCAGGGCATCCGACCGGCGCTTGCGGTCATGCATCATATGGCTGAAGGCCGGGAACAGCACCCCCATGACTGCCGAGAGCACGACCTGGTTCGGAATGCTGGCAAAGCGGTTGCCGGCGGAATAGGCGCCTGCGTCGGCAAGGCCGAGATAGCGGGCGATGATCACCATCGGGGATTGGAACGTGACGAAATTTGCCATTTCCGAGCCCATCATACCGAAGGAGAATTTCGTCAGTCCCCTGACGCGACTGAACGAGAAGACTGGGCGCGGGAAATAACCGGAGACGGTGTAAAGACCGACGAGGCGCACGGTGCCCGAAACGAAAAGCTGCGCAACGAGCGACCAGACGCCAAATCCGAAATATGCCAGGCCGACGGCCACCAACGCGCCGGCGGACTCCGAAATCATGCTCCAGACCGCGTCCTTGCTGAAGTTCATTCGCCGCGCCAGGATCGAATAGGCGACATCGGCGGCAAGCTGGATCGGGATCATGAAGGCCATGATGCGCAGCAGATAGGCTGCCTCTTTTGCGCCCAACAATGCTGCAAAGAAATCGGCGAAGACGTAGAGAACGACGGCCATCAGCGTCGACACCGCCAAATTGACCCAGAAGACCGAGTGAACGGTCAGCATATCCTCCTTCTCCTGGATAACGAGGGAGGAGGTGAGCCCTGCGCCGCCGATCATGGCCAGGAACTGGACTACCGTCAGCGCTACGGCGACGACGCCAAATTCTTCTGGGCTTAGAATGCGCGCCAGGATAGGCACGGTGATAAACTTCAATCCAAATGTACTTGTCTTGGATAAAACGCTCCATCCGACATTGTTCGTTATCGAACGGACACTAACTGTTGAGGTCATGACGACATCCTATCTCTTGGGACCGGCTGAAATGAGCGATGGAGATTGTCGAGAAACGCATGGCCGCGACCCCGCAAGGGGGCCGCAAACTCTTTGTTGAAAACCGTAAAGGCGAAAAAATGGCGTCAATTACGATTGTTATTCCTTTCTACCAGAAGCAATCAGGCATTCTGCAGCGCGCATTGAGGTCGATATCTAGGCAAGTGTTTCAGGATTTCGATATCCTCATCGTCGATGATGAATCGCCGCTTCCGGCGGAAAGCGAGCTTCAATCGCTTGGGGAAGAAGATCGGGCAAGAATTACGGTGATCCGTCAGGCCAATGCAGGCCCGGGTGGCGCACGCAATACCGGCCTCGATAATGTGCCGGCCTCAAGCCGTTTTGTCGCCTTCCTCGATTCCGACGACGAATGGGCGCCGCTGCATCTGAGCAACGCCTTTGAAGCGCTGACGCGCCATAACGCCGATTGCTACTGGGACTCGATTGAGGGCGGCGAGGGATTTTCCTACCATTTCGGCATCACGGAGCTGGCTAAAGCGGCGGATGCCACGCGCCTTTCCGACCATCCTTCGCTGATCGAAGTCCCGGATGTCGCCAGCGTCATGTTGAAGGACTGGGCTTTCTTGCATCTGTCCTGCATGGTGATCGGACGACCGCTGTTCGAAAAAATCCGTTTCGAGGCCGAGTTGCGGCTGGCTGCCGAGGATCTTCTGTTCTTCTGCGACTGCATTCTCGCAGCCAAGCGTGTGCTGCTCTGCGAAGATGCCGGCGCGTTACGCGGCGAAGGCATGAATATTTTTCACAGTATCGACAACGGCTCGCCGCAGTTCCTCCGGCAGCAGTTCAACACTTGGACGGCGCTCGACACCTTGGAACAGCGATTTTTACAGCGACCACAAGACATTGCATCCATCCGCTCCTACAAAAATCGCGCCCGACGACAGGCGATATGGAGCCAAGTAGGGCAATTGCGCCGGCGGCGATTCCCGCAATTTGGGCTGCTGGTGAAATGGGCATGGCGCGATCCTGCGATATTGCAGAGTGCGATGCAGCTTGCCGTAAGCAAGTTTACGCCCTAGCTTTCGCACCTGCAGCAAAGCTGTCCAAGCGACATTATTCAAGAGCCAACGCGTGTTCGGCTACTATCTAGATCAGCAAGGAGACCTGTATGAAGCCGTTCCACTGGGAATCCACCCATGGCAATTTCGGTGACGATCTCAATCTTTGGCTCTGGGATTTTTTGCTCCCGGGCTTGCGCGAGGTGCATGAAGAAACACTCCTGGTCGGTGTTGGCACTGTCCTCAACACCCTGATATTGCCGCTTGGAGGCCGCAAGCTCGTCATCGGCAGCGGCTTTGGCTATGGCTCGCTTCCCGATATGGGCGACAAGAACGAATGGGATGTCCGCTGCGTGCGCGGCCCGCTGACGGCGGAAAAAGTCGGCCTTGCGCAGGACATGGGCATCATCGATCCGGCAGTGATGGTGACCGAAATGCCGGAATTCAAAAACCTGCGGAAAACCGGCCGCCGCACCTTCGTGCCGCATTGGGAATCGGCCGCCGCCGGGCTCTGGCCGGAGATCTGCAAGACGGTCGGCCTTTCCTATCTCGACCCCCGCGGCGAAGCGAAGGCCGTGATCCGCGAAATCGCGACATCCGAGTTGATTGTCGCCGAATCCATGCACGGCGCGATCCTGGCCGATGCCTTCCGCGTACCGTGGATCGCCGTCAGCACCTCACGCGCAATCAACAGCTTCAAATGGAACGATTGGGCCCGCTCTCTCGGCGTTACCTATGCGCCGAAACTCATTCCTGTCTCGACTCGCGCAGAAGCGATCGCCAAGGGTGCCCGCTTCTGGGGCGTCGGTTTCGAACGCGACGAGCAGGCCGTCGAAGAGCTGGAGAAGCGCCGGCAAGGGGAGACGATGGTGCTCGCCGATCCGGAGCAGACCCGTCTACGGGTGATGGCAAAACAGGCGCTTGCCGTGCCTTCGGCGCTGGCGCTTTGGCAGGCCAGCAAGGCGAAGCCGCAACTGAGCGACGACGCGGCACTTGCCAACCGCAAGCAACGCCTTCTGGATGTGCTAGAAGGCGTGCGGCGCGATTATTTCTGATTTAGCGAAGAACTATTCAGGAGCGGCCTGCAGCAGATAACGCAGGCCGTTCGCCCCCGAATGAGCAATCGGCGCGCTGCCGCCCTTACGAAAACGCTCCGTTTTATCGGCAAAAATGCCGCCGGCAATGGCCGGAATGGCGGCGGGCTTACCCAATGCGTAAGAGGCGGCCGCGGCCATGCCCGACTGCCCCTTGATATCCAGAAAACGCCGCAGCTCATAGCGGCCGCGAACATGTTGCTCATGGTGGCGGATGGCGGCTGCATCGGCAGGCGAGAGCCCGCCGGCGGCGAGGATCGCCCGGTCGGCTTCGTAAAGTCGCCGCAAATCCTCTGTGCGATGCCGGCCGCTCAGCGAATTGCTGCGCACCACGGCGCCATAACCGCAGCTATGAATGACTTTGTAGCGCGCAGCTTTGGCAAGCGCCCGCACATAGAGATCGTAATCCTCGCCAAGACGCAGGGCCTCGTTATAGCGTAGCCTGTGCGTGTCCAGAAACGAGCGTCGCATCAACGGCTTCAGGAAGCCGATCTCGCCGCGTCGGACGCCGCGCTTGGAAATATTGCCTTCGACAAACGCGACCAGATCGAGAAAACGCGGCTTCGGATCAAAATGATCGAGCATCGTAAAAGCGTCCGAAACCGTATCGGCATTGACGAAAGCGATGTTGTCAGCGACGAAATCCCAATCATTGCCGGAGAGCAGCGGCTTGAAACGCCCTGGGAAAAAGAAATCGTCGGCATCGAGGATGCTGATCAAGGGCGCGCGCGAAATCTCGATCGCGTGATTACGTGCTGCGGCAGGGCCGCGATTTTTCTCGAATTCCTGGATGGTCAGACGCCCGGTGCCGTCGTCGGCGAGTCTGGCGGAGGCGGCGGTACCATCTATCGAGCCATCGTCGATGACAACGACTTCAGCCACCTCGGGCTCACGCAGCGCCGAAGCGACGGCAAGGCCAATCGTGTCGCTGGCATTCTTCGCTGCGATGATTACACAGACGTTGTTCTCGGCACTGTCAGTCACTTAAGCCTCCATTGTTCTGCCGGAGACTTAGGACGGCATCAGCTATCGGCAACCACGTGATGGCCAAAAGATGCGCCAAGTGGCGGCCCTAGGGATTGAAGGGCTCGGAGCGGTTGAGATTGGAAGCGGGCAGGCCAGTGACCTTGTCGTCATCCCGCATCGGCGTTCCAGCCGCATCTTCATTCAACAATGCGTTTCGCGCACTCTGTTCCTTCCAGACCAAGAAAAGGATCCCCAGGAAGTAACCGATCTGCAGCAGAACGGCGCAAATCACCGTTTCGATCAATGTGGTCGAAAGGGAGTGCGTCAGGAAATAAGTCGCGATGGCAAATACGGCTAGAGCGCCGACCATGCTGATGAAAACGCGTGGCGCATACATACCGTTACCTCGCGCGGACAGTCATCACAAAAAAAGCGATCAAAGTCTTGCCTCCCTCAATAGACCCACAAGTCAAATATATTTAATGAATCCTTTGGATTCAACCAAGTGACTATGGTCTGTTACGAATGAATACGACTTTACCCACTACTCGTTAAAACTACGCCCCCATAATACGTGCAATTACAGCTGCTGTCTTTTCTCTTTTTTTCCCATTCTCATTAAGGTTGTCCATTTAATCGTTATATACAATTCTAATGATATTAACACGTATGGGCTATGGATTCCGGTTTCAAACAATTCAATCAACTTTTATTACAAAGTCCGGTTCTGGCGACCGTCAATATGTGCATCGCAATATGGTGTTGCAGCGCAATATTTTTCACAAAAAGTCAAGACTGCGCATGAACGGTCAAGAGTGAGCAAAGCCTATTGCAACAACAGCTGATGAACAAAACGATCCTTATAGCCTTTAACATCCTCATGCATCGCCATCCGTAACGTAAGATGCACATTTTTTAGCCGTCTATACAATACATTCTTTAGTATAAGTATTATATAAGAAGTATCTAAACTGAAGAAATCTGCCTCATTCGCGGTAAGACACCCCCCTGAATCCACACCGCCACAAAAATTTGGCTTAAAAAATCATAATCGCAACCTACACTCCTCCATGCACCGCGCTAACTAGGCGCCCGAGACATTCCCGACCAATTCGCCAACATGAATGGAGTCATCTCTATGAAGTCTGCGACGAGATCGGCCACATCGGCTTTTTTCAGCGCTCCGGAAAGCGACGTCTTTCCGCCAACAGGTGGAATCCTGAAGAGGACGTTCGACGTCACAACCGCACTGACGGCGCTGATTTTCATCAGCCCCATCTTCCTTATGCTTATGCTCTTGGTGAAGCTCTCGGACCGAGGCCCGGTTTTTTACGGCCATCGCCGCATCGGACATAACGGCAAAACCTTCCGTTGCCTGAAGTTCCGTACCATGGTCGTCGACGGCGATAAGGTTCTGCAGGCCTATCTGCAGGCCAATCCTCGAGCGATGGAAGAATGGCGAGCAACACGCAAACTGCAGAACGACCCCCGCGTCACCCTTGTCGGCGCGGTGCTCCGTAAACTCAGCCTCGACGAGCTGCCGCAGCTTATCAATATCATTCGCGGTGAAATGAGCGTCGTCGGGCCACGTCCCGTCGTCGAGGACGAGCTGGAACTCTACGAAACCTCTGCGATTTACTACCTCCAATCTCGCCCTGGCCTGACGGGCCTCTGGCAGGTCAGCGGTCGTAACGACGTATCCTATGCCAGCCGCGTCGCCTTTGACACGCATTACGTCAAAAACTGGTCGCTTAGCAGCGATGTGCTCATCATCGCCAAAACCATTCCTGCGGTCTGCCTATCGCGCGGCAGCTACTAACCGCGAACGCAGATACCGCAGGCAAACATCCTGCGGTTTCCCCGCAAATGCGGGGCTGCAGTCCAATAACAGGGAAGATCCTGCATGATCGAAATTCAGTCTCCTGGTAAGTTCGTTGGCGTGGCCACACCCATTCGTTGCACAGCCCTGGTTCTTCTCAGCCTGTGCATGGTATCGGGCGGTGCCTATGCCGATAATCTTCCTGGATATCACCTGGGCGTCATGGACAAGCTGCACATTCGCGTTGCCGAATGGCAGACTGCGGAGGGCACGATCCGCGACTGGTCGACGATCTCCGGCGACTATACCGTCGGCCCCTCTGGTTCGGTTTCCGTTCCTTTCATCGGTGATATGCCGGCCATCGGCAAGACAACGGACGAAATTGCCGAAGCGATTGGTATCGGGCTGCAAAGGCAATTCGGCTTGCGCGATCGACCTTCGGCTTCCGTGGAGCTTTCGCAATTCCGGCCCATCTATCTCGCTGGCGAGGTTCAGAATCCGGGCCAATATCCTTTTGTGCCCAACCTCACTGTCCTCAAGGCAATTAGCCTCGGTGGCGGCACGCGCCGTGCCGACGCCGGCCAGCGGTTCGCACGCGATTTCATCAATGCCAAGGGTGATGCGGTCGTCCTCATGGCGGAGCGCGGGCGACTGCTAATGCGCAAGGCGCGTCTGCTGGCCGAACTCGCAGGTAAAGATCAGATCGATGTTCCGCCGGAACTACAAAAGCTTCCGCAATCGGCTGACCTACTGGCTAGCGAAGACGCCTTGATGAAATCGCGCAGCCAACGCCTGAAAACGCAGTTGCAGGCTTTGGCAGACCTGAAAGTCTTGCTGCAAAGCGAGGTCGAAGCTCTGGCGAAGAAGACCGATACGCTAAGCCGGCAGCTTGATCTGGCCAAGGCGGACCGCGACAAGGTCGAGAGCCTGGCGGAAAAAGGATTGGAACTTGCCTCGCGCAAGATCTCTGCCGAACAGCGCACTTCGGATGTGGAGACCAATCTGCTGGATACCGACACGGCATCGCTGAACGCCAAGCAGAGCATCAGCAAGGCCGACCAAGACCAGAATACGCTGCGCGAGGATTGGCAAAACTCGCTCGCCCAGGATTTGCAGGATACCGATACTCAGTTGGAGACCCTGCAGCTCAAGCTCTCCACCAGCCAAGCGCTAATGCAGGAAGCGGTGGCGCAGTCGGCCGATGCCAGCAATATCGATGCCAGCGGGCAGGGCGTCAACATCGTCTATACCATCGTGCGGGATGACAACGGCCAGTCGAAGAACATTCCGGCTGAAGAAAATACCCAAGTTCTGCCCGGCGACCTTATCAAGGTCAGCGCCGGTCTGGCCATGCGATAAGGAGGGTCGATGCAGATCGCCAAGTCGACCTTCATTCGTCCAGGCAGCAACGCCACCTATGGCATGGTGGCTGTTGGGCTCTCTTTCTTCGTCTTCGCCTACTCCTCCCGCTTCGGGCAGCCATCGATTATCGCTTATTATGCTCTCTGGTTTCCATTGGTGCTGATGGACTATCGCAGCACGCTCGGCAACTACCAGAAGCAGCTATGGCTGTTCGCCTTCGGCGTTTTTACCTGCCTTTCGATCTTCTGGTCGGCCGTGCCCGCGTTGACGGCGCGCAGCTCAATCCAGTACATGACACATATCATCTGCGCACTGATCGCCATGCGCACGCTCGATATCCGCACGCTCACGCGGGGCGCGATCGCCGGTGCGGGCATCGTGCTGATCTATTCGATGCTATTCGGCTACTACGCCTATGACCCGCTCGACGGCAACTACAGCTTCGTCGGCGCCTTCGATTCGAAGAACCAGCTCGGCTTTTACGCCTCGCTCGGCATCTATTTCGCTTTCGCCGCCGTCTTCATCCTCGGCGAGCGCCGTATCTGGATGGTCGGTGCCGGCATCCTCGGATTGTTGTCTGCCTATTGCCTCATTGCGTCAGCATCGGCGACATCGGTATTGACCACCGCTGTGGTTGTCGCGCTCAGCATCGGCATGCGCGCCATCTTGTTCCTGTCGCCGCGGCAACGAAAGAAGCTATTTGCCGCCGCGGCCATATCCGGTGTCATACTTGCCGTCGCGGGTGTCTATCTCGGCGGTGTCGATCTCGTGCTCGGTGCCTTCGGCAAGGACTCGACGCTGACGGGTCGCACCTATCTGTGGCAACAGGGTATCGCTGCAGCAGCGCTGCATCCCTTCTTCGGTGTCGGCTACGGGGCCTATTGGGTGCAGGGCTTTTCCGAGCCGGAACGTCTGTGGGAAGAATTCTTTATCGCCTCCCGTGCCGGTTTCCATTTCCACAACACCTTCATCGAAACAACCGTCGAGACCGGCTTGATCGGCGTCTCCCTGCTCGTGGCGATCCTGCTCACCACCGTCGTCGGCCATCTCAAGCGGTTTCTGAGCGACATCAGAAACGATGAATCCTATGTCCTATTCGGCGTAGCGGCACTGCTTATGATCCGTGCCTTCGTCGAGATCGACATTCTCAATCCCTACCACGTCGGCTCGTTCCTGTTTTATTTCACGGCGGGTAAGCTGGCGATGAAGACCCGGGCAGCACTGATTGTTCCGCTCGCTCCCGACGATCGTCTGGAGTTTGCGCCGCCGGTGAGCTGGGAGCCGCGGATCAGCAGATGAAAACTCTTTATGGCATTCAATATCTGCGCGGCTTCGCCGCTCTGGCAGTGGTCCTGTTCCACGCCGCAGATCGGACAGACAATCATTTCGTCATTGGGGCGGCCGGCGTCGACGTCTTTTTCGTCATCAGCGGCTTCATCATGTGGACGATGAGCGAGCGCCGGCCGGTGACGCCGTTGCGCTTCCTGCTCGATCGTCTGCAGCGCATCGCACCATCCTACTGGATCGTTACCGCCATCATGATTGCGGGCGCATTCGCCGGCCTGTTTCCGAGCATGAAGCTGACGGTCGGCCATATCCTCGGCTCGCTGTTTTTCATCCCCGTCCGCTCGCCAAGCAACGGTTCGATCTGGCCGGTTCTCGTGCAGGGGTGGACGTTGAATTTCGAGATGTTCTTTTACGTCGTCTTCGCCGCAATGTTGCTGCTGCCGCGCCGCATACAGCTTGCCGGCATGGCCGCCGTCTTCCTTGCCTTCGTCGTCGCCGGCATTCTCTTTCATCCGCAGTCGTCGTTGCTCCTCACCTATACGCAGCCGATCATTCTTGAATTCGTTGCCGGTGCGATACTTGGCCGGCTGTGGCTATTGGGCAAAACACCGGGCGCCGGCCTCGGTCTTGCGCTGGTCGTCGTCGCGTTGCTGGGTTTTGCTGCTATCCAGCTTTTTGGTCTCGAATTCAACGAGCTGAACTGCGGGCCACTCGCCGTTGCACTTGTGCTTGGCATGGTATCGCTGGAGCGCAATGGAAAGCTGCCGGAGATTCCGCTGCTCACCTATCTCGGCAACAGCTCCTATTCGATCTATCTCTGGCATACGCTGGCAATCTCGGTGGTTAGTAAACTGGTAGCGTCCACGCAGATGCCCTCCGACGTTGCGACATTCATCTGCGTCATTGCAGGCACGTTGCTGGGTATCTGTGCCTACGAAGCGGTCGAAAAACCGCTGCGCAACCTGTTGAGGAATGTGAGCTGGCAGCGGTCACGCCCATCGCCGGCGTGACAAATACTCAAACCTTGGTCTCGACCTGATGCCGGATATCGTTCGCCAAGGGGTGCAGGTCTTCCGATGTCGAGGGGCCGACGAGGCTGTAGCCCATGCCGTTGCTCGCCCAGGTGAAGCCGGTGGTCGTGCCTTCGGAATGTTCGTCCATCGGCTTGTTCTGGTCAACCAGCATCGGCCGGGTGAGCAAAACCAGGCGCGTGCCGTGGTCATTATCATACATCAGCATCAGACCCGGCCCATGCGTCGTGGCTGTGACCCGGCCACCCATCAGGCGATACCCGGAGGCGGAAAGATCGGGAAGCGAGACCGGATGCTGCAGCCGCTCCGACGCCCAGGCTACCAACTTGGCGCTGTCGTCGGCACGCAGTTCGACGGGGCGAACCTTGTCGGAGGCATAGGCGCCATAGTTGTCGACCGCCTCCCGAGCCAGGGCAACGACACCTTCGTTCGCCGGCAGCGACAGTCCGTGTAGCCACCAGCCACTACCCCCGCCGAAAACAAACAATGCGGTCGCCGCTGCCGCCATCCACCAGGGCGCTATGACCGCTCTATTCCGCCGGCCCTCGATCATATGCGCAAGATTGAGGGCGGTCGGCACGGGCTCGTCAGCGATGGGATCGAAGACATCACGCAGCTTCCGCCGCTGCAAATGGTAACCTTCCACACGAGCGGCGACGTCGGCATGACTTTCCAGATAGGCCACAATCTCGGCCCGGCGCTCAGCGTCCAGCGCGTCGTCGACATAGGCGTGGAGATCGTCCTCGGTAATAGGCTGCATAGTCATTTTACTCTCCGCAGATGTGCGCCCGGCCGGGCGGCTGCGCCTTCTCCTTCCAGTAGATGTCGCAACCGTTCGCGGGCCCGCGCGAGGCGCGACATCACCGTGCCGATAGGTATGCTCAGCACTTCGGCCACTTGGGCATAGGACAGATCCTCGACCGATACCAGCAGCAGGACGCTGCGTTGCTCTTCCGGCAGAAGGGCCAAGGCTGCCACGATATCGCGCCGTATCAAGGCATCCTCCTGCGTCGGACCTCTCGAAAACGCGACCTCATCCGCATCCTCCAGCGGGACGTGTACGCCCCGCCGCGCCGACTGCCGCAACCGGTTGACGGCAAGATTGTGCAGAATGGCGAAAACCCAGGTGCGTGGATCTCCTTCCCGACGGCGCTGGTGCCAATGGCTTATCACCCGCTCCAGGCAATCCTGCACCAGATCGTCCGCACCCGCCGCATCGTGCAACAGCGCCCGCGCATAACGACGCAGTGCTGGGATCAGCGGCTCGACAAGACGGAGAATGTCACTCATGTGCGTGAGCCCTTCTGGCCAATCCAAAACTGGACACCGCCCGCCACCCTATATCACAGGAGATGGCGGGCGGATCACTCTCAATATGTCTGGCTCAACGTTTCTGGACTTGAACGATCGCGCCTGGCTGGCCATCGGCACCCGCGGCTGCGATCACAAGATAACGCCGCTCAGCCTTGGCATCGCTTTGGACGATCTGCCGGATCGGGCCTACGGCATTGACGATCGCAGAACCCGCCGGGTTTGTCATGAAGGAGGCGAGCGGCTCCAACATACCGCTGCCGTCAGCATGCGAGGCGAGCGCCAGGACAAAAGGCTTCTTCGGCTCTAGACCGGTCGCGGATGCCTGCAGGACCTGAGACAAGCCTTGATCGAACAGCGTAACACTCGTCGGCACCTTGTCGCCTTCAGGCTTGCCCTTTGCCACCATCTGCAGATGAGCGGCCTGGCCGGCGACGCCAAGAGGCTGCAGATTCTGCGTGCCGTCGCCATCGGGAACCGCATTCGGTACATAGGCGACAGCCTGCGGCGCCTGACCGATCGGGATGGTGGCGATGACCTTGTTGGTCAGCGTGTCGATGGCAGCGAAAGCGTCGGCATTTTCAAGACCGACATAGACGCGCGTGCCATCGCCCGAGGGCCAGACGCCATGCGGCAGATTGCCGACCGGAATGGTCGCGACCTGCTCGAAATTGTCCGTGCGGAAGACCTTCACCTCGTTAAGACCGCCAACTGTGACATAGGCAAACGTGCCATTGGCATTGTGCACGATGTTGACGTGGTTGGTGATCGGACCGGTATCCAGCGTCTTGATGGCATCGAACGGCGCCTGCGCGTTGAAGACCTGCGTCTTGCCGGTGTCCTTCAGTGTAAACCAGACCTGCTTGCCGTCGGGTGTGGCGGCGATGTTCGGGCAGAAGGGGCTTTCCTGCTTCACATGTCCGACGATCTGATGATCGGCGACCGAGACCACCACCGTATCCGGATTGAAAGACGAGCAGATGTAGCCGTATTTGCCGTCGGGCGAGAAGATCTGCATGCCGGGACCAGCCGGCACCTTGATCTGTAGCTTTTCCTGATAGGTCTTGGCATCGATGACCGAAATGTAGTCTTCGCCGCGAACCGTCACCCAAACTTCATTGCCGTCGGGCGTAAAAAAGGCCTCGTGCGGCGAGCGGCCAACATAGGTCGTATGCTTGACCGTGTTCGTCGCCGTGTCGATGAAAGTCACCGAATTCGAGCCGATCGAGACAACGGCGAGCGTCTTATGGTCCGGCGAGAAGCCCATCCCGTGCACCAGAACCTGGCCTTTGTAGAGCGGGCTGAGATTACCCGGCTGCGGATCGCCGAGCTTGATGACACCGAGCAGCTTGTTGTCGACCGGATCACTCACAGACACGGTGTTGGAAAACTGCTCGGCCGCATAGACGCGATCCTTATGGCTGATCGCGATATCCGGATCGGCGGCGGCGCCCGGCGCCTGGCCTGCAAAGCTTGCGACAGGTGCGAACATGGTGCCGGCAAGAAGACCGAGGGTGAGGAGGGTACGCTTCATGATAGGGTCCTTTTCAATTGCCCATTTTCATATTCATCATGGACATGCCCGAGGACATGGACGATGAATTCTGACCGGTGGAGGTGGAAGGCGAGGCGGCATCGACCTGCGTCGGAGCCGCCGTCGAGGGAGGCAGGGGATCGCCGAGCGCCAGCCGCATGGCAGCGATTTCCTGCTGTTGATCGACAATGATTTCCTGCGCTATGCGCTTCAATTGCTCGTTCGTGCCGTAACGCAGATAGGCTTGAGCCATGTCGATGGCGCCCTGGTGATGCGGGATCATCATCTCAACGAAATCGCGGTCGACATTGCCGGTCGGCTTGACCGCCATGTCGTCCATCATTTTCGTCATCGCCGCATCGTTTTCAGTGAGGTAGGGCGCCTCCGACTGAATGGCTGGCGATGACGGCGCCTGCGAAGTCGGTGCATCCTGCGCGAACGCCAATGCTGCGGACGAAAGTGCCGCGGCGGTGAACGCGGAGATGACAGCCATATGCCGGATAGGACGGGAATTGCTCATGTCTTGCCTCCTGAAGGGATTGCCGAGCGGCTTCATGGAGGTAGACAAACGTCACCGCGGTTTATTCCGCGGTGGAGAAATTATTTTTGTGGTAGGTCGGAAACGTATATCGGCGGGCCATGCTAGCCCGCCGACACCAACTGGTCGATCGCTATGGTCCTCAGAGACGCCGGCGGCGCAACTGGTCGAAATAAACGATCACGATGATCAGTACGCCGGTGATGATGCGCTGCCAGAAGGAATTCAGGTTGAGCAAGTTGGCGCCATTGTTGATGGTAGCGAGGATGAAAGCGCCGATCAGCGGACCATAGACGGAGCCGACCGCGCCGAAGAGGCTGGTGCCGCCAATGACGGAAGAGGCAATCGCCTGCAATTCCCAGCCATCCGCCTGCGTCGCATTGCCAATGGCGATGCGCGAGGCAAGCAGAACGCCGACGAAAGCGGCGCAGGTTCCCGACAATATATATGCGAGGTAGATCATCCAGGTGACGTTGACGCCGGAGAGACGCGCAGCCTCGCGGTTTGAACCGACGGCGAAGAGATAGCGGCCCCAGCGGCTGAGATGCAGGAAGATGAAAGCCGGTATGGCCACGACGATCACCATCCAAAACAGGCTTGGGATTCCCAGGAAATCGGCGACGGCGAAATTGGTGAAATCGTCGTTGACGATGTTGATCGTCGAGCCGTTGGTGATCAGCAGGCCGATGCCGCGCAGGGACGTCAGCGTCGCCAGCGTGATGATGAAGGGCGGCAGGCCCATGCGGACGATGCCGAAGCCATGAAAGGCGCCGATCAGCACACCAAACGCCAGGGTGATGAGAATAGCGGCCCAGACCGGAAAACCCGCCTGCAGCAGCCAGGCGATGATGACAGTGCAGAAACCGACGATGGCGCCGACCGAGAGATCGATGCCTGCGGTGATAATGACAAAGGTCTGGCCAAGGGCGAGGATCGCCGTCATCGAGCCCTGACGCATCAGGTTGGTGATGTTGAGCGGCGTCCAGAATTTGTCGGTCCAGAATCCTAAGAGCACCCAGAGAGCGAGAAGGAGGAGGATCAGCGTCAAGCTGAAGAAGATGCTCATCTTTCGCCCAGGCGCTACGGCGGGACCTTCTGTCGTGTTTGTGGCCATTGTTTTGTCTCTCTGTTCCCGATTTTATTTATTGTTCAGGTGCCGATCGCTTCGCCGAGGACTTCCTCATGCGTGGCGGCGTGAAAATCATGGCTGGCAACGAGCTGGCCTCGGCGGAAGACATGCAGCCGGTCGGCAAGCTCATAGACCTCTGGCAGATAAGACGAGATGACGATGATGCCCGCGCCGCCCTTGAGCAGCTTGGCGAACAGCCGGTAGATCTCCGCCTTGGTGCCGACATCGACGCCGACGGTCGGCTCGTCGAAAATGAAGAGCTTGGCGCCATGGCTCAGCCACTTGCCGATGACGACCTTCTGCTGGTTGCCGCCGGACATGGCCGAAACGAGAACCCGTCGGCTCGGCGTCTTGATGCTGAGATCGCGGATCTGCTTGTCGGCGTTGGCCGCCTCACCACTGCGATTGATAACCGGCCCCTGGCTCAGCCGTTTGAACACCGGCAGGTTGATGTTAAGGCCGATCGGCAGGTTGAGGCATAGCCCCTGGTCACGGCGGCTTTCCGGTGCCAACGCAATGCCGAGATCCATTGCATCACGCTCGCTGCGGATATCGACCTTACGGCCCTGCCAATAAATCTCGCCTGCCGACAACGGCTGGCGACCGTAAAGCCCAAGCGCGAATTCACTGCGCCCGGCCCCGATCAGCCCGTAAAGCCCGACGATTTCACCGGCTCTCACGCTCAGCGAGACATTTTCGAAGCCGGGGCCGGAGAGGCCGCGTGCTTCCAGGATGGTCTCGCCGATCGGAATATCTTCCTTGTGATAGATCTGCTCGATCGAGCGGTTGATCATCAGCTTGATCAACTCGTCCTCATTGGTCTCACCGACCTCGCGCGTGCCGACATGGGTGCCGTCGCGCAACACCGAGACACGGTTCGCCAGTTCGAACACCTCCTCCATGCGGTGGCTGATGTAGACAATAGTGACGCCCTCGCTCTGCAGACGGCGGATCAGCTTGAACAGCTGCGCCGATTCCTTGCGGGTGAGGTAGGCTGTCGGTTCGTCGAAGATCAGGAATTGCGTGCCGCGCATGGCGGCGCGGGCGGTGGCCACGAGCTGTTGCTGGCCGATGGTGAGCGAACTCAACAGTGCGCCTGCCGGCAGGCCGAAGCCGAGATCGTCAAGCACGGCCTGTCCCAGCTTCTCCATCTGTTTCTTGCGCATCAGCCCGAAGCGATTGACCTCATCTCCAAGAAAAAGATTGGCCGCGACCGTCAGATGAGGGCAGAGCACGACCTCCTGATGCACGGCATTGATACCGCGGGCGATCGCCTCGTTCGGATTGGCAAGCGCGACCGGATGGCCGCACCAGAATATCTCACCCGCAGTTCTGGTGATGACGCCGGTCAGGAGCTTGATGAGTGTCGATTTGCCTGCGCCGTTTTCGCCGACGATGGCGTGGATCTCGCCGGCAAGAAAGGTGATCGTCGCCGGCTTCAGCGCCTCGACAAAGCCATAGCGCTTCTGCAGCCCCCTGAGCTCGAGAATCGGCGAACCTGCCGGAACGCGGCTTGCTTCCGTCCGGATAGTGTCATCGTGCCGATGACTGATCTCTTCGAGGCTCGTCATGGGGTTCTCCTCCCTTCGCCGACCATTCGCTCCGTTGGCGTCCACGCAAACAGAGCCGGAATGAAAACAGGCCGCGCCCGGTTTCCCAGGCGCGGCCTCAAGTCGTTACTTGACCTTCGGGTTGATCAGGGCGTCGATCTTCGGATCGGTCATGTTCGCCTTGGTCACGAGGTTTGCGCCCGTGTCGACGTTAGCCTCGACCTTTTCCTTCTTGGAGGCGGCGAGCGCCGTCTTGATGCCGTCATAACCCATGCGATAGGGGTCCTGAACAACGAGGCCGGCGAGAACGCCGGACTTCAGGAAGCCGACGGTCTTGTCGTCGTTGTCAAAGCCGATGACCTTGATCTTGTCGCCGAGCTTGTTTTCGGCAATCGCCTGGCCGACGCCCTGCGCCATGATCAGGTTCGAGGCGAAGACGCCGACAAGGTTCGGATTGGCGGTGATCAGGTCGGTCATCATGTTGAGACCGGTCGTGGCCTGGCCGTCGGCATATTTGTCGGCAACGACCTTCAGGCCAGGATACTTGCTCTTGACCTCGTCCAGGAAGCCCTGGCGGCGTTGGTCCAGCGAGCCGACGCCCGGCAGGCTCGTGATGATGGCGACTTCGCCTTCTTCCTTGCCGGTCATGCCCTTGATCGCCGCAGCAAGACCGTCAGCGGCGATGCGGCCGCCGGCTGTGTTGTCGGTCGTCAGGAACGATACGAAAGCTTTGGAATCGGCGGCCGAGTCGATACCGACCACTGGTACGGACTTGGCGGCTTCATCCACCGGCTTGCCGAGCGCTTTGCGTTCGGTCGGCGCGATCACGACGGCGGCCGGTTTACCGGCGACGGCGTTTTCGAGAATGCTGATCTGGCCATTGATGTCGGATTCGGACTGGGCGCCGAGTTCCGGCACCTTGACGCCAAGATCCTTACCGGCCTGGCGAGCGCCGGCGAGAACGATCTGCCAGTAGAAGGATGTTGTGTCCTTGACGATGATCGGGATGGTCACGTCGGCCGCAAAGGATTGCACCGGCATGGCAACGGCAATGATGGCCGCGCCGGCAAGACCGGCAAAGGTGCGGCGGGACAGAAGGGATTTGGCGATATTCATTGATTTCTCCTCTCAACGCGCTCTGCTCCTGCACACCGGCCGTTGAACGCTTGCGGCTCGGTATCGTGAGCACAAGATGGGCTCACGCATCGCGGAGATGTTTGCTGCGCATGAACTTTCCGAAAACCGGTTCACACCTTTCGGGAGCATGCCGTACCATCCACGCCAAAACAGGCTTTCCTCCTCCTCGAGGCCGTCTCGTCCGACGGCCCGATAGCTCCTTATTTCTGTGTCAAACCCGAACCGCCTCGTCTCCCAACGGAGGCGCAACCAGGGTCAATCCTTCGAATTCCGCATAAAGACTGCCCGGAAGCTCAGGTTCCACGAGCTGCATATTGCGAATGAGACTTGCCGCTTTCGCGGTGCCGATCAGCACTGAAGCCACGGACGGATGGCGGAGCGGAAACTGGATCGCCGGCGCGGCAAGCGGCAGGCCATGGCGGCGGGCGATGTCCTCCATCGCCCCGACCTTGGCCAGAACATCCGCCGTCGCCGGAAGATAGTCGAAATGCGCACCGGGCACGGGGCCGGTCGCGAGAATGCCGGAATTGAAGACGCCGCCAACCACAAGCGAAGTACCCTTCTTCTCGCAGAGCGGCAGCAGCTCGGCTACCGCCGAGCGGTCAAGCAGGGTATAGCGGCCGGCGAGCAGGATGCAGTCGATATCGGCCTCATGCATGACGTCGAGGCACACGGGCACCTCGTTGACGCCGAGGCCATAGGCCTTGATCGCGCCCGACGACTTCAGCTCCTCCAATGCCTTCAGTCCGGAACCCAGGAGTTGGCCGAGATGGTGTGCATTCAGCTCCTTGCCATGGGTATAAACGCCGATGTCGTGAACGTAGAGGATATCGATGCGGTTGAGTCCGAGGCGGGCATAGCTGAATTCCACCGATCGCATGATGCCGTCATAGGAATAATCGTAATCGGCATCGAAGGGCAGGGGATCGACATAGCCGTAATTCGGTACCTTGTCGCTTGGAACAGGCCGCATCAACCGCCCGACCTTGGTCGACAGGACATAGCTGTCTTCCGGCTGGTCGCGCAGGAAATCGCCGACGCGGCGTTCACCGAGACCGAAGCCATACCAAGGCGCAACGTCGAAATAGCGGATGCCGCTATCCCAAGCCGCTTGCAGGGTTTCAATGGCCTGGTCGCGAGGGCAGGTGCGGTAAAGACCGCCGAGTGCTGCGGCCCCGAAGCTGATTTCGGTGACCTCCAGGCTTGTCCTGCCGATTCTTCTCCTCTTCATCACCTCTCCCTCGTGATGATTGGTCGATCGGTTCCACCGTACTTGGCTCGTTGGGGAGCTGAGTACCGCGGCGTGACGTGCACTGCTTATCTAGAGCGTCGCTCCGAGATGCCAGGGCACAAATTCGTTATCGCCGTAGCCGAAGGCTTCGCTTTTTGTTTTTTTGCCCGATGCGATCTCTATGATCAGTTCGAAGATCTCACGGCCCTTGCCCGATATCGTTGCCTCCCCAGTGGCAATGGTACCGCAGTCGATATCCATGTCCTCTTCCATGGATTGGTAAAGTGCTGAATTGCTCGACAGCTTGAACGACGGCGCCGGACGGGAGCCGAAACAACTGCCGCGGCCAGTCGTAAAGGCGATCATATTGGCGCCGCCCGCCACCTGGCCCGTAGCGGAGACCGGATCATAACCGGGCGTATCCATAAAGACGAGGCCGTGATCCGTTACCCGTTCGGCGTAGCTGTAGACGGCGCTCAGCGGCGATCGTCCGCCTTTGGCGACGGCGCCGAGCGACTTCTCCAGAATGGTTGTCAACCCGCCACGCTTATTACCGGGCGACGGATTGTTGTCCAACGATGCGCCGTGCAGGGCAACATACTTTTCCCACCAGTCAATTTTTGCGTCGAGCTTGGCGGCAACCGCGTCGTTAATTGCACGGCTGCGCAGCAAATGCTCGGCACCGTAGATTTCCGAGGTTTCCGACAGGATTGCCGTACCGCCGGCGGCCGCCAGCAGGTCCGCAGCAGCCCCCAGCGCCGGATTGGCGGTAATGCCGGAGAAACCGTCCGAGCCGCCGCATTGCAGGCCGACGATGATTTCGCTGATCGAGATTGGCTCGCGACGGCCCCGGCCGACATCCTCGGCGATCTCCTTCAAGACACCCATTGCAAGCGCCACCGCGCGGCGTGAGCCGCCGGCATCCTGGATATTGAAGTGCCGCTTGCTGGCGCCGGCGCCGCTCTGGCCATAAAGCGTGAGCTGGTTAACTTCGCAGCCGAGTCCGATCATCAGGACGCCGCCGAAATTCACGTGACGCGTATAGCCGGCCAGGGTGCGATGCAACGTCTGCATGCCGTCGCCGGTCGAGCTCATGCCGCAGCCCTGGTCATGCACGATCGGCACGAAACCGTCGATGCCGTCGTAATGCGGCAGGAGCGTACGGTTTGCCTCTTCCGCAATGGCGCGGCAAACCGTGGTGGAACAGTTCACGCTGGCGATGATGCCGATATAGTTGCGTGTCGCCGCACGGCCGTCGGCGCGCCGATACCCCATGAACGTGCGAGCCTTGTCGGCTTCTGTCGCCGCTTCGGGCGCCGCATTGGCGGTCGCCGCCAGGCGATCATTTTCGAAATGCAGGTTATGGCTGTGCACGTGATCGCCGGCCTTGACCTCGGCTGTCGTGCGGCCAATGGCCTGGCCATATTTCACCACAGGCATACCGACGGCGATGTCGCGAATAGCGAATTTATGACCGGGATCGATTTTGTCCCGGGTCAAAACCCCGTTGGCGACCTTGGCGCCTGCCGCAATCGCCGTCGTCGCCACCGCGACATTGTCGCCTTCCGACAGAAGGATCCAAGGTTGGCTGTTCAACGTCTTCTCCCTGAGCAATCTTGTATTTCAGCATTCGCCCGATAGGCCATCGCTGATTGATTTTGTTTTTTATCTACAATAAACATTTTAGTGTCAACGAGGAAAATCGCTTACCGGCGGGGGAGAAGGTCGACGCGATGGACGTGGATGCGATTGTGACGCATCCGGCAGTGCTCCCGAATTTGACTGCCATTCGAGCATGGTTCAGAGATCGCCGCCGACGCAGAGCTGCGGACTATAAGCGAGGGGGAAAATGGCGAGACAAAACACGCTCTTCAAGGATGCGTTCAATCGCTACGTCGCCGGTCTGAAGCCCGACGCCGCCTTGCCGACCGAGCCTGAAATCGCCGCCGAGCTCGGCATCAGCCGCAGCACGGCGCGCGCCATTCTGCTGCGTCTAAGTGACGCTGGCATTATCCGCTGGAACAAGCGCCAGAAGATCGTGCTGCGCCAGCCGACCGAGGCCGATTTTTTCCCGGAGGAAGAGACCAATTCGCTGCACGACATCATCGAGCGCAGCTTCATGTTGCGTATCCTTTCCGACGAAGCACAGCCCGGTATGCAGATCAACGAGCTGGAGCTGGCGCGCGAAATCGGCACGGGGACCTCGGTGGTGCGCGAATTCCTCATCCGCTTCAGCCGTTTCGGTTTGATCGAAAAGCGACCGAACAGCCATTGGATCCTGAAAGGCTTTACTAGCGAATTCGCTTTGGAACTGGCCGATGTGCGCGAAATGTTCGAGCTGCATTCTGCCGCGGAATTCGGACGCCTGCCGACAGAGCATCCGGCCTGGACCGCTCTGGCGGCCATCAAAAAGGAACATTACGATTTGCAGGACGATTTCGATGAGCGTTATCGTGATTTTTCGCAGCTCGATGAGCGCTTCCACCTTCTCATTCATCGCGCCTCGAATAATCGCTTCATCGCGGATTTCTACGACGCGATCGCGATCGTCTTTCACTATCACTATCAGTGGAATAAGGCCTTCGCTCGCGAACGCAATTCGCGCGCTATCGTTGAACATCTCGACTATATCGAAGCATTGCAATCTCGCGATTCGAAGCGGATCGAGAGCGCCTGCCGCACGCATCTTGCCTCGGCGCGACACACTTTGCTGCAGTCCATTCCGCAGAATACGAGCGACGTTGCAGGCTCAACCACACAGTATATCCAAGTCTAAAACGTATTTCGCCAGCGCCGCGTTTAAACGGCACCGGCGAAAGCTTGCTGACACCGAAACCGGTGTTATCTCACGAATTCCCTGATTTTGTAGGCGACTTCCGTTCGGTTCGTCGCATTCAGCTTCTTCATGATGTTGCGAATGTGTACTTTGACCGTGCTCTCGCAAAGGTCCATTTCATAGGCGATGATCTTGTTTGCCTTGCCGCGCCGCAGAGCTTCGGCAACGACCACTTCACGCGGCGTAAACAGACTGTCGGCGCAACGGGTTCCGCTGGTTACGGAGGCGATGACCTCCTTGGCCGCCAGAATGCTGCTTGCCGGCACGAATACACCGCCTGCACGTGCGAGAGCTACGGCTTCCGCGGCGACATTGATCCCGACACTGGTCGGAATGTAACCGCGAGCGCCGCATTCCAGCGCCTTGAGAAGTTGTGCTAGCTCGTCACTCTCGGCTCCGACAATAACGGGGCTCGCCTTGAACCTCTCCGCGAGGGCGGAGATTTTATCGCTGACGTCTGCATCCGAAACCTTGCGTCCGCCAATCATAAAAAGAATTGCGGACGGTTCGCTTTGCATGCGGCGCTTCTGCCATTCCTCGAATGATCCGACGGTGACGATATTCATGCTCTCGTCATATTCCGTCAGGCTCCGGGACAGGCATTCCCTGTCCAGGGCGCGTGCATCGATGAGTAGAAGATAGTCCTCGCATTCGTCGGTGCTGACCGCGCCTGCGGCGGTAAAAGCCCGTAATGAATCCGATGCTCGGACTGAAATGAGACGGGTTGCTGTTTCTGTTCCAAATTTCTCATTCACTAAAGATTGTCTGTCCATGGCCGTTACTCCTTACTCCACGTGGCCTCTATTCTTCTGAATTCAAGTGATTAGGCATCGTTTCAAAGTAACTGAATAGATACGCTGAACCAAACCGACACACTTCGTCTTGACTCATAGCATTACTCCTGTCCCCGTTTTCGAAATTTACCTGATCACGAAATGGATAATCGCTGATTCTATTTAGAAGGACATTAACATACGTTAATAAGATCTAAAAATATTCGCCTCACGATTGTTATCGACTTGAAATAACACGAGTGCGTTCAAGCCGCACTTTAGATCATATGCGGCGTGAAATAGGTTTCATCGAAGTCGACGAGCTCCATGAGCCGATGACGATCGAGAAATTCGACGATGCCGTTCCGGAACGATAGGAGGCCGCCCACCCGCATGTCTCTAAGGACGCGGTTGATGTGTACCGTCGACAGACCGACGGCATCGCCGATGTCGGCTTGCGTCAGCGGGCATTCAAAACCGTCGAAGTTCGGCTTTAGCCGTGACGGACCAAGCCTGGTGGCCAGTTCGAGCAGCAGGTGACCGGTGCGCTCCAGCGCGTCGCGTCGGCCGATGTTGGCAAGCCGCTCGGACATACGCGCCTGCCGGCGCATCATCTCAGTGAGTACGATGCGATAGAGCCGCGGAGAAACTTCCAGGCTCGCGTGGGAGGTGAAATCCGGGAACTCCATGACGGTGACCTTGGAGAGAGCCTGTACCGTCTCACGCGCCAATTCCAACGAAGGTGTGGAGATCATGTCACCGCGGAGCGCAAATTCGACGACGATGCGCGTGCCGTTCGGCAGCATCTTGCTGGAAACTGCCCATCCGCTGACGAGGAAAAGAAGACGCGATGTATCGTCCTCATAATCGTAGATGGTTTCACCAGGAGCATACGTGCGCGGAATACCGCCCGTCAGTTCCGATTTCTGACGGTATAGATCAGGACTCAAAGCCTGTAGGCGCCCTATGGAAACCTGAGTGGTCATACATGCCCCCGAACCACATACCATATCGGGAAGGTTCCAATAACCTGTCCCTGAAGGTATATCACGTAACGTATGGCAAGTATATAGCACGCAACTTTCGGCGTGGCTCGTAATCTATATTGCTTATGTGAATTCTCGTCGAATTCGTTCAGCGCTTAATTTACATGTCACATGCTTAAAACAACTAATTTTGCTCATTATACATGGTAATTACTCCCGATTTTCTTTGTACTAATTCGGTGTCGCCGCGCGATGATCATTTCGTATTACTGATGATATCTCGGCGACAATATTCTGATCCCTCCGGGTGAGATTCCGACGCATATCGGCAATTCCGCCTTCGGCCTGCGACATAATCGCACGATGGCGCAACGATTCGATTCCTTCCGAATCGGCCGCTCTCAGCAATCGGGCAATATCGGACGGAGACGTCCCGCCGCCGTTGAGGAAATAGGATTGTCGGTCAACCGAACGGAAGAAGCCCTCGACCTTCTTGTCCCAGCCAAGACCGACATGTGGAATCCCGAGGGAATAGGCTGCGATACAGGCATGCAGCCTGTGGGCAAGGATGACGTCGGTCGACAGAAGTATCCGAATCAGCTCTTCCGGCAAACATGGACGCGGGGCAAGTTGGAGTGCACCGGTTGCAGCAAGTCGGTGCATCGAAGCTTCGTCCCGTATCCGCTGAGCAAAGATCTGGTCCTCGCTGGCGCCGTTGCAAAAGAGACGGACGTGGTATCCATCCTGGACCAGCAGTCGAATCAGATCGCGATATTCCGCGATGTCCCTCAACGGGATGGCCGAGGCTTTCTGGCTCGCATGCCGTTGCAGAATGACAGGCTCCGTCACGCATAGGCCGACTATCGGCTGATGTCTCGATGACGCCGAACTCTGGGCATCGCTGACAAGCGCTCGGGTCAGCAGTCCCGGGTCGTGAACGATCTTTGCTTCCGGCCCCTCAGGAAAATGTCGACGCCAACTGTCTTGGGCGAAGCTGTCACGCACGGAGAGATGGACGAGATTGGTTCGCTTCAGCCGGCCAAAAAGGCGCGACGCCGGCGCAGACCAATGCCCGCTGACGCCGACAGCATAGATCGCCAGTGGGCGATTGTGGCGCCGGACACAATCAAGCACAGTGCCAACTTTCAATGGAAAATTCAGATCGTCATCCTGAAAGAGATTGCCGCCGCCAATCACCACTGCATCCGCTGCGGCGATCTTGGCATCCCATTTGCCGCGCAATTTCCTCAGCGTGCGCCCCAGGACATAGCCCACCGCCCAACGCCGCGCAAAACCGGGCAGACGATGCAACACCTTCAACGCCTGCTGGCGCCGACCGCTTCCGCCCATGCCGAACCCTTCCCGTCCGGCGAGATCGATCGTCTCCACCTCGATGTGGCCGGCACCCCTGATCAGACCGGCCTCGATGCATTGCGCCAGGAGACCATCTCCGAGATTTTCGCTGTATTTGACATTGAATACGACAATCTTCACTGCAATCTCCCCACAACACCAATCTGTTGCATGCGCGCCGCCGGCGCGTTGCTCACGCGAACCAGAGATGGGACGGTGAGGGCGGAGACGCTGCCTGCGAGAATGTAGAACATCAACCCGAGGTCATAGACCGTGCCCGAAGTGGCGGCCGACACCAGCACGGTGATGAACCCGGCCTTGGCGGCGCGCGCGACGGCCGCTGCCTCCCGTAACGGCAGATTCCCAGGTCGCGTATCGGCTTTCAGGATCAGCATCACGAAGATCCCAAAGATCAGTGCGCCGATGATGCCGAGATTAGACAACAGCACGAGGCCGAAACTCGAGGCGCGCGCGCTGCCCAATCCAGCGCCGAAGCCACGTGTGTCGACAAATGTCTGGTAGGCCATGGCATTCCACATGAAGCGTTCGCGCCCGGACTGGCTGTCTGCCTTCGAGAACAACATCTCGTCGAGGAAGTCGTTTAAGCCGTTGGCAAGATCCGGCATGGCGATCAGGACGAAAAGGATGACAAGCGGCATCGCGGCCATGATGGCGACGATCATGACAGGGCGTCCGGCACCGGGTTCGTGGCGCGAAGCCAGAAAGGATTGCAGGCAAAGAACCGGCAAGACCGCGCCAAGACCGACGAGGGCCGTCGCCGACGTCGAGAGGATCAGCGCCACCAGAAGCAGGGCGGCTATGATACCGGTGGCGCGGGACCGAATGCCGCTGAGCCATAGGCTGGCGATCATCGCAAAGAGCACAAGCGTGAAGTCGGCAAAGGCCGACGCTTCGGGAAATGTCCCGGAGATCCGCTTCAACCCACCTTTCTCGGCATTGGTCAGCAGCGCGTAGTTGGCGGTTCGCACGAAACCGAGAAGGAATTCCGTGTGGCTGAAATAGGTAATGATATCGGCGAGCGCAAAGCCGAGATTGACACTGGCGACCACCAGCATGCCGTTGATCAAATTGGTGGGCGTGCCGCCTTTCCGAATGAAGGCGAACGTGGCGGCAAAGCAGACGAGGCCGCCAACCGCATAGACGGACTGGGTGATATTGTTGGACGAGAACTTTAACGGCACCAGCGAAATGAAGTTACGTCCGCCCACTGACCGCTCGACGGTCATCGTCTCTGTCATGCCCTGAAACAGACGCGGGAAAAAGACCGCCGTCGTCAGGCCGAAGACGGTCAGCACCAGAAGGCAGAAACCGGGGCGCGGTGGCGCTAAGGCTGCAAAGAGCGGCCCCTCGCCGTAGGCCAGGAACAATCGCATGCCAAAGAACAGCAGAAAGAGGCTCGGGACCAATACCGATGCACCGCCGAGGCCAGGCACGCTGAAGGCAGCAGCCGCACCGAACACCGTGCAAAGGATCATGACGGTAAACGACCACCGAACGGGCGCGGCCAGCATGGCCATGCCGACGATAAACGTTACTAATCCCATGATATTCATATGCCGTCCGCTCCGAAATATCGTCTATTTCACCGCGGCAAAAACTATCATGGCGTTGGTTGGCTTGTATTTCCGCCATGCCTAAGCCCTTTGGGGTACTGCATAAACCGAAATGGGTTCTGTACCGAACAGATGCCGTTGCGTTAGCGTAAGAGCATGGAAAACGCCTCGTTCAAACATATACGACCATGGTCGATCGGCCGCCGCGGATTTCTCGGCGCTGGCCTTGGCGCGACGCTTGCGTTGCTTGGCAGCGGCCTGACCGCGCAAGCCGGCGACACGGGAGACGCGCTCGACACCAGCAAGATGACCCTGACTTTCGAGGATAATTTCGACAGTCTCAGCGTCTCCCCCTGGGGGCCAGGCACCCGCTGGATCGCGCATACACCCTGGAACGGCGATTTCGGCGGCGCGCGCTTTACCGACCCCAAGGGCGATTTCCCCTTCAAGACGGAAGACGGTATGCTGCGCATCACCGCGGCGCGTGACGGCAAGGGCGTATGGCGCTCCGGCCTGCTCGCCTCGGTCGATTCGAAGGGCAACGGCTTTTCGCAGGAATACGGCTATTTCGAAATGCGCGCCCGGCTGCCGGACGGTCCCGGCGTCTGGCCGGCCTTCTGGCTGATCGGCAAGGACCGCTCGAAATCCACCGCCGAAATCGATGTCGTGGAATATTACGGCGACAAGCCGGGCGGCTATTCCGCCACCGTGCATGTCTGGCACCGCGGCGGCAAACATGATTCCGATTTTTCCCGCATCAACGTTTTCGGCAATGCAAGCCCAACGGATCTTCATACCTACGGCGTAAAGATCGATTCCGACTTCATCCGCATGTATTTCGACGGCAAGTTCGTCTGGAAAACCAAAGTCCTGCCGGAACATCGCCAGCCGATGTATATTCTTTTGAATCTGGGTATCGTCGACAGCATCACCAAAATGGTGGCCTCGGATCCGTCCTTCATGTTTGTCGATTATGTCAGGGCCTATCAGTTCAAATAGGCGCCTGGCTTTGATGCCTTCTCCCTGCGGCAACACCCGATAGCCTGCACTCCTTCACCAGGCGCAGAAACCGCAACCTTCTCCCTCCCGGGAGGGGTATTTTTCGCGCGTGATGCGCTCGATCTCCGTCACCCGTAATGCTTTTGGCCAGCCCGCGGCTACGTCGACGGTCTTTTCCGACAAAATGTCTACGTCGGCTAAGGCTTAAGACTTTCGTTGAGGACGTCAGTCATCCCAATGATCAACTGGTGATTTTCCGACAGCGTGAAATTCTGCGGGCGACAACGAGGCACGCAAATCGTGCCGTCAAAGGCAGCAAACGCAGCCCGGAGCACAGCGATGATCGATTTCGATTCAGAAGAGAAAACCAATTTTGCCGCAACCATGCATTACGACCGAGACCGCAGCCTTCACGACATGGTGCGTGAACAGGCCCAAGCCGTTCCGCATGCGACGGCTGTCGTTTTCGGCGATACCGCCCTCAGCTACCGCGATCTCGATCGGGTCTCGGACGCGTTGGCCGCCTATCTCGTAAAGCTCGGCATCCGCAAGGCCGATATCGTCGGCCTGTTCCTGCCGCGCAGCCTCAACGCCATCGTCTGCAAGCTGGCGATTCTCAAGGCCGGCGGCGCCTATCTCCCCCTCGATCCTGCCTTTCCGATCGAGCATCTCGATTATGTCATCGGCGAATGCGAGCCGAAGGTGATCTTCGTCGACTCAGCCTATGGCGACAAAATTAGCTCGGTTCCCAGCATGCGCGGCAGGGTCATCGAGGCCGGCGCGATCATTGCGGAAATGACAATCCGCCCGCCTCAGCCAAGGCCTTCCGTCAAAATCGGCGGCGAGGATCTCGCCTATGTCATGTACACCTCCGGTTCGACCGGCCGGCCGAAAGGCACGGCGATTGCGCATCGCAGCATCGCCCGGGTCGTGCTGGATCAGACCTATGTCGACTTTCAGCCGGACGATGTGGTCCTCCACACCGCAACCATCGCCTTCGATGCGGCAACCCTCGAGATCTGGGGAGCATTGCTCAACGGCAGCAAGCTTGTCGGCATGCCGGACACCAGCTTCTCCGTCGCTCGGCTCAGCAACCTAATACGCGAAACCGGCGTCAGCGTCATGTTCCTGACGACGGGGCTATTCAACCTGTTCGCCGACCACGCGGACGTCGATTTGCCGAAGCTTCGGCACGTCTTGTTCGGCGGCGATGTCGGATCGGCGGTCCATGCGCGGCGGTTTCTCAACCGTCATCCCGGCTGCAAACTCACGAACGCCTACGGCCCGACCGAAACGACTGTTTTTGCAACAGCCTTCGAAGTGCCTCCGAACTTTTCCGGGCAGGAGCTGCCGATCGGCAAGGTGATCGCACATACAGGCATCGCGATTCTCGACGAGGAGTTGCGGGAAGTTCCGCATGGGGCCGAGGGACAGTTGGCGATATCGGGCGACGGGCTTGCGATCGGCTATTTCAAACGTCCGGAACTAACCGCGGAAAAGTTCGTGACAGTCAGCACGAACGGCGGACAAAAGCGATACTATCTGACCGGCGATCTCGCCATTCTGCAAACGGACGGCACAGTCGCCTTCAAGGGACGCCGCGACCGGCAGATCAAGATCAACGGCAAGCGTATCGAGCTCGATGAAATCGAGGCAACGCTGAGACGCGATCCGCGCCTTGCCGACGGTATCGTCCTCTGTCACGTCCAAAGTCCGACGCTCAAGCGCATTGTCGCCTACCTATGCCCCCGGCAGGGGATCGCGGGCGCAGGTCCCGATTTCGTGCCGAGCGTCATGGCGGCACTGCGCGCGGCACTTCCGGCCTACATGATCCCGAGTGCCGCCGTAGTGATCGATGCATTCCCGTTGACACCAGCCGGTAAGGTCGATCGCTCCAAGCTTCTACCGCCACCGGTGGGGCCTATCGAGATTGCGCCTGACGCTGTCGCCAAGAGCCAGACGGAGGCACTTCTGGCATCGCTCTGGCAGGACGCGCTGGGCGCCGAAAAAATCGATCTCGACAGAAACTTCTTCGACCTCGGCGGAACATCCCTTCAGCTCATGCAGATACACGCCGGCCTTGAGGCCGAGCTCGAACGTTCCGTCGACGTAGTCGCCCTGTTCAAGCATCCGACGATCCGTGAATTGGCCCGCTATGTCGACGGCAAGGCTTCGGGTTCGGCGCGGGCGATCGCCGCGGCCCAGCGTGCATCCCTTCAAAGAAAGACCATGTCCCAATTCCGCAGGAGTTCTTCATGACGAAAAATCATGACACCAGTCATGCCAATGGCGATCAAAGTGATTTCGACGACAATCAGGATTGGGACAATCAGGATTCAGGCGGTGTCGCTATCATTGGCATGTCCGGTCGCTTTCCCGGGGCTCCTTCGGTAGATGCGCTTTGGCAACTCATCTGCGAGGGGCGGGATGCCTTTTCGCAATTTTCGCCGGAAGAACTCGAAGACGCCTTTACCGACGAAGAGCGCGCGCAACCGAATTTTGTTCCGGCCCGACCGCATCTTAGTGACGTGGAGATGTTTGATGCCGATTTCTTCGGCATGTATCCGCGCGAAGCGGCGCTGACAGACCCGCAGCATCGGGTCTTCCTGGAAATCTGCTGGGAAGCGCTCGAAAACGGCGGTTACGATCCGCAGCGCTATCCGGGGATGATCGGTGTCTTCGCCGGCTCCTCCATGCCGACCTATCTGATCAACAACGTTCTGGGCGACCGCGCCAAGGCGGAAGAATTCACGTCCAACTATCAGATCGGCTGTTTCCAACAGCTTGTCGGCGCACTGAACGACACGCTTGCGACACGCGTCGCCTATAAATTCAATCTGCGTGGTCCCGCCTTTACGGTGCAATCGGCCTGCTCGACCTCGCTGCTGGCTGTATCGCAGGCCTGCCAGAATTTGCTCACCTACAACTGCGACATGGCGCTTGCCGGCGGTGTTTCGATCACCATTCCGCAAAAGCGCGGCTATATCTACCAGGAGGGCGGCATGGCCTCGCCGGACGGCACTTGCCGTCCTTTCGATGCAAACGCCGCCGGAACAGTTTTCGCCAGCGGTGCAGGCGTCGTCCTTCTCAAGCGCCAGGAAGACGCGCTTCGGGATGGCGACCATATCTATGCGATTATCCGCGGCTATGGCGTCAACAATGACGGCTCCGACAAAATAGGCTTCGTCGCACCGAGTGTCGAAGGCCAGGCCGAAGCGATTTCCGCAGCATTCGCGAATGCCGCCGTCTCACCCTCGACGATTGGCTATGTCGAATGCCACGGCACCGCAACGCCACTCGGCGACCCCATCGAATTCAGCGGCTTGAAGGGCGCTTTTTCAGAAGATCCGCCGCCGCCGGCCAGTTGTGCCCTGGGATCGGTGAAAGGCAATATCGGCCATACAGATGCGGCCGCAGGCGTCACCGGCCTGATCAAGACCGCGCTGGCGCTGGGCAAGGCGAAGATCCCGCCGATGGCCAACTATCAAAAGCCGAATCCGCGCATCGATCTTGATCGCAGCCCCTTTTACATTCCGACCGAACTGATCGACTGGCCGGAAACGGCGGGGCCGCGCCGTGCGGGCGTTAGCGCATTCGGTGTCGGCGGCACGAACATTCATGTCATCGTCGAAGAACCGCCGGTTCGTCACGACGAACCTGTCGATGAGCATGAAGGGCCGCATATTCTGCCGCTTTCGGCACCCAATCCGGCCGTCCTGTCGGCAATGCGCACCAATCTCGCCGACCACCTCGCCAAGAATCCCGGGCTGCCTTTGGCACAACTGGCTCATACGCTGCAGGCTGGCCGGCGGGAGTTCAATCACCGTCTCGCCATCGCCGCCAGCACCACGGAGGAAGCGATCGATCGTCTGGCGGCGGAGCGCTACCAGCCGCTCATTGCCGCGGATGAGCCGCCGGTGGCCTTCATGTTTCCGGGGCAGGGCGCTCAATATGTCGGCATGGGCGCCGGCCTTTACAGCTCGGAGCCGGAATTCGCCCGTTGGATCGACCGCGGCGCCGAACTGCTGAAGATGACGCTCGGCGTTGATCTGCGCGATTATATCTGCCACACCGGCCCTGTGACGCAGTCCATGGCCGACGAGCAGCGTGAAACGCGCATCGCCCAACCCTGCCTCTATCTGGTCGAATATGCGCTGGCGCGGCTGTGGTTGAGCCGCGGCGTCAAGCCCTACGCGATGATCGGCCACAGCGTCGGCGAATTCGTTGCGGCAACGCTTGCCAACGTCATTTCCTTCGAGGACGGTTTGCGGCTGGTCGCCAACCGCGGACGGCTGATGCAGAACCAGCCGCACGGCGCGATGGTGTCCGTGCGGGCTGACGCCGAAACCGTCTCGATGCACCTGCGCGGCAATGTCGAAATCGCTGCGATCAATGCGCCGAAACTCTGCGTCGTCTCGGGGCCGTTCAATGATATCGACACGGTTTGCGCCGGGCTCGAATCCGCCGGCATCGCCTTCAGCCGGCTGCATACTTCGCATGCCTTTCACTCGGCAATGATGGATGATGCCGCCATTGCCCTGCGCGAAGAGACGGCGAAAGCCACCTACGGCAATGCCACCATGCCCTATATCTCCTGTGTCACAGGCGACTGGCAGACCGGTGAACGGGGAACCTCGCCGGACTATTGGGCAACACATTGCCGCGACGCCGTTCACTTCGCCGACGGGCTCGTGACGCTCTGCCGCGGCCGAAAACCGGTGCTTCTCGAAGTTGGCCCCGGCCGAACGCTCTCGGTCTTTGCCGCGCAGACGATCGGCCGTGACGATCTTGCCGCCATCGTGCAGTCCTTGCCCGAGCATGACCGTGCCTTTGCCGCCTCCGAAACACTGGCGGAAGCACACGGCAAACTTTGGATGGCCGGTTACGCGCTGGAATGGCCTTCTCTGCCCGCCAGTGCCCAGCAGCGCCTGGCCCTGCCAACCTATCCGTTCCAACGCCAGCGCCATTGGATCGATGCACCACAATCTGCACGCCGCGCGTCGAGCCAACCGGCTCTGCCCGCTCAAGACCCTGCGCCCGCTGCCTCCTTGGCAGCCGATGTCAACCTTGTCGATGAGAACAAAGCCATGAACGTCGTAACACCACTCTCCCTTTCCAATCGCGTCCTCACTCTTGAAACCTCCCTGTTGACCTTGCTTAGCGAGATGTCGGGGGAGACGCTGGGAACCAGCGAACGGGCTGTGACTTTCCTCGAACTCGGCTTCGACTCGCTGTTCGTCGGGCAGTTCGCACAGCGCATCGAGAAGGAATACAAGGTCAAACTTTCCTTCCGTGAACTGCTCAGTAACATTCCTTCTGTCGCCGATCTGGCACTTCATCTCGACCAGCAGATGCCGCCGGACGCCGTGAAAGTGGCCGAGCCGACGCCGGTTGTCGCTGCTGCCGCGCCGGTTGCTGCGACACCGTTACCGGTCGCAATGCCGGCGGCGCTTCCGATCGCGATGCCGATGGTGTCCAGCTCTTCGCCCGATTTGGCAGCCCTGCTGCAATCACAGATCCAGCTGGCACAGTCGCTATTTGCCCAGCAGTTGCTGATCCTGCAAGGCAGCACCGCGATCGCCCCGGTCGCCGCACCGATACCAGCCGCAGCGCCGGTATCGGCGGCCGTAACCGCTCCCGCGCCTGCCGCTGCAGCTGCCGCCAAGCCCACAACGGATGCGCCGGAAACCGAATTCGGCACGGAACGCATCAAGCTCTACCGCCCGGGCGCAAAGAGCCTCGCGCCGGAAATATCCAACGCCAAACGGGCCTTCATCGCCGACCTGACCGCCGCCTATGAAACGAAGAATGCCAAGTCCAAGGCCTTCACCAAGGCCAATCGTCATTGGCTTGCCGACCCGCGCACGGCTTCCGGCTTCCGCGCGGATTGGAAGGAAATGGTCTTCCCGATCGTCTGTGACCATTCCAAAGGCGCGCATATCTGGGACGTCGATGGCAACAAATACGTCGATCTCGTCAACGGCTTCGGTCAGACCGCCTTCGGCCATGCCCCGGATTTCGTCATCGACGCCGTCAAGGCCCAGGCCGACATTGGCTTTGCGATCGGCCCGCAGACGCCGCTCGCCGGTGACGTCGCCGAGATGATCGCCGAGGTGACCGGCCATGAGCGTGTCACCTTCTGCAATACCGGCTCGGAAGCCGTCATGGCCGCCATGCGTCTCGCCCGCGCCGTCACCGGCCGCGACCGTATCGTGGTCTTCGCCAACGACTATCACGGCCAATTCGATGAAGTGCTGGTCAAGGGCCGCAACCGGGCGGACAAGCCGATCGCCTTGCCGATCGCGTCCGGCATCCCGCTGGCTTCCGTGTCCAATATGACCGTGCTGCGCTACGGCGCTCCGGAAAGCCTGGATTTCATCCGCGCCAATGCTGAGGACATTGCCGCCGTCATCATAGAGCCGATCCAGAGCCGCCATCCGGAATTGCAACCGATCGAATTCGTTCGTGAGCTGCGCGATGTCGCCACCAAGTCTGAATTCGCCCTGGTCTTCGATGAAGTCGTCACCGGCTTCCGCGTCGATCCCGGCGGCATGCAGGCGATCTGGGGCATCAAGGGCGATATGGCGACCTATGGCAAGGTTGTCGGCGGCGGTATGCCGATCGGAGTATTGGTTGGAAGCTCGCGTTTCATGGACGCCCTCGACGGCGGCCACTGGAACTACGGCGATGACTCCGTTCCCATGACCGCGCCGACTTTTTTTGCCGGCACATTCGTACGTCATCCGCTGGTGCTTGCCGCAGCGCATGCCGTTCTGCATCACATCAAGGGCGAGGGGGCGGCACTTTACGGCCGCGTCGCAGAACGAACCCAGGCGCTCGTCGCTGAAATCAAGGCGGATCTCGCAAGACGCGGCATTGCCGATGTCGTCCATGGCTACAAAAGCTGGTTCGCCACCGACTTCAGCAGCCAGGATTCACTCGGCGCATTGTTCTACGCGCAGATGCGCCTGAACGGCGTTCACATCCAGGACGGCTATCCCTGCTTCCTGACCACAGCCCATAGCGAAGAGGATTTCCAGACGATCGCCAAAGCCTTCCGCGACAGTCTGGATGCCCTGCAGTCGGCGGGTATCCTGGCGCCCGCCGAAGATAGGCCAACCCCGTCATCTGAGACGAAAACACCGGCGGTGGCGCGCGCTTCGCGGCCGCAATCCGCACCGCTGACCGAGGCGCAGACGGAAATCTGGCTGGCAGCACAGGCCGGCGACGAAGCCTCGTGCTCCTTCAACGAGTCCTTTTCATTGAAACTCGAAGGCGCTTTCGATGAGAAAGCGTTCCGCAAAGCCCTTGATACGGTCGTTGCCCGCCACGACGCGTTCCACATCCGTTTTGACCGTAGCGGCGAGCGCTTCCAGTTCATTCCGGATTTCAAGCTCGACGCGCCTCTGGTCGATGGTGCCGATGAAGCGCTTCTGCAGCAGATCGTCGAAGACGAGGCGCTGACGCCCTTTGATCTCGTCAACGGTCCTCTGGCGCGTGCCAGCATCGTGAAGCTCGGTGCCGACAAGCACGTCTTCGTCTTCACCGGCCACCACATCGTCTGCGACGGCTGGTCGATCAACGTCTTCGTCGATGAGCTGTCGACCGCCTATGCCGCCTACCAGCAAGGTGACACACCGCAGTTCGAACCGGCTTTATCCTTCGCTACCTATTCGACCGACTTCGCGCCGAAGCCGGAGAAGTCCGGAGCAACGGAACAATTCTGGCTCGACCAGTTCAAGACGGTTCCCGATCTGCCGGAAATGCCGGTTGACCGGCCGCGTCCGGAATATCGCAGCTTTGCCGGCGGAACCTGCACCGGCTTCATCGGCGCGGATGTCTACAAAACGCTGAAGAAGGCGGGGGCGAAATCGGGCGCGACGCTGTTTTCCACCCTGCTTGCCGCGCTGCAGGTGACGATCTCGCGGCTTTCCGGCCAGGAGGACATCGTCATCGCCATTCCTTCGGCTGGGCAAAGCCTGATCGGTGACCAGATCCTTGTCGGCCACTGCGTCAATCTTCTGCCGCTGCGCCAGACGGTGACGCCAGCGGAATCCTTCGCCACTCATCTGAAGGCAACGCAGCAACTGGTCTTCCAGGCCTTTGAGCATCAGGATTACACCTACGGCACGCTGGTGCGTAAACTCGGCATCAAGCGCGACTCCCGACGCCTGCCGCTCACCGAGATCCAGTTCAACCTGGAGCGTATGGCCGGCGGCTCGGCTTTCGGCAACCTCAAGCCCACGATCGAGCCGAACGCCAAGGCCTTCTCCAACTTCGACATGTTCTTCAACATGATTGAGGCGCCGGATCACATTCGCATTGACGTCGATTTCAATGCCGACGTCTTCGACCGTGCCACCATCGAACGCTGGATCGGCCATTTCTCTACGCTGGCAGCAGCACTTGCGAAAGATATGGAGCGCAAGGTTTCCGAATTGCCGCTGATGACGGCGGATGAAAAATCCTGGCTTATCGATGATCTGAACCATACCGCCATGGACTACGATCACGACCAGTTCGTCTTCTCGCTCTTCGCAGACAGGGCAGCCGAACATCCGGAGGCTATTGCCGCCGAACATGACGGCCGTACGATTACCTACGGTGACCTGGAAACCCGGTCCAACCAGCTCGCCCTCTATCTGCTGAAGGAGATCCCCGAACCCGGTCAGCGCATTGCACTTCTGGTCGAGCGCTCGCTCGAAATGATCGTCGCTCTCATTGCGGTCATGAAGGCCGGGCACACCTATGTGCCCATGGACCCGGCCCATCCTGAGCCGCGGTTGCGCCAGACACTGGATATCGCCCGTGTCGGCGGCCTGATTTGCGACAGCGATGAGATGGCGCGGCTTGCAGCCTCCGGCACACCCGTCATCCGCATCGACAGGGATGCAGACGCGATCGGCTCGATGAATGGGGCGACCCTGAAGAATCTGCCCATCGATACAACGGCGCCAGCCTATATCATCTTTACATCGGGCTCCACCGGCATGCCGAAGGGCGTCGAAGTGTCCCACCGGGCGCTGACCAACTTCCTCCTCTCGATGGCGAAGGAACCCGGCTTCACTGCCAAGGACACGCTGATTGCGGTAACGACGATCTCCTTCGATATTGCCGGGTTGGAAATGTATCTGCCGTTGATATCGGGAGGAAAAGTCGTCATCGCCAGCCGCACGCAGGTCCAGGACGGCTTCGCGTTGGTAAAACTGGTCAACGACCACAATGCCACGGTGCTGCAGGCAACCCCCACACTTTGGCAGATGTTGACCGAGGCCGGCCTTAAGGAACGATCGAACCTGAAAATGCTCTGCGGCGGGGAACCGCTGCCGAAAGAGTTGGCCAAATCGCTGCTGACGATCGGCGCCGAGCTCTGGAACATGTACGGCCCGACGGAAACGACGATTTGGTCGTCGGTGCAGCGGATCACCGATGCGGATCAGCCGATCACCATCGGCCACCCGATTGCCAACACGCAGCTCTATATCCTCGACCAGAACAATCGCATCGCACCGATCGGCGTCACCGGTGAGCTGCACATTGGCGGCGACGGCCTGGCGAACGGCTACTTCGACCGGCTTGACCTGACCGAAAAAGCCTTCGTGCCGTTCTGCTTCGCCGTCGGCAAGCCGAAGCGGCTCTACAAGACCGGCGATGTCGGAAGGCGCCTTGCCGATGGCTCACTGCAATTGCTCGGCCGGCGCGACCAGCAGATCAAGCTTCGCGGTTTCCGCATCGAGCTCGGCGATATCGAAGCCGTCGTCTCCAAAGCGGAAGGCGTTCGCCAATGCGCGGTCGTCGCGGCGGAAAACCAGAAGGGTGATCGCTCTCTCGTCTGCTACGTCATACCCACCGTCAGTGGCACCGAGCTTTCGCCCGCCGATCTTGCGGCCCATGCCAAAGCCAATCTACCCGGCCATATGGTGCCGAGCTTCTGGGTGACGGAAAGCGAGCTGCCACAGACCGCCAATGGCAAACTTGACCGCAAGACCCTGCAGATGCGCGGTGTGCCACAGCGCGAGGCTGTAGCCATCAAGGTCCAACCGAAAACGGAGACGGAGCGGCGGCTGCTGACGATCTGGCAGGAAGTCCTGAACCTCGGCGACATCAGTGTCGACGACAATCTCTACGCGCTGGGCGCCGACTCGCTGACGATCTTCCGCATCGCCGCCCGCATGCTCGACACCGGTCTGCCGCTGGAGGCGAAGCATCTGCTGCGTCATCCTTCGGTGGCCGAGCTGGCGGCGTTCGCCGACAGCCAGGGAGAGATCACAGCCGATCCGGTTCAATTCCATGTTCCATCATTGAGAGACTTCCGTAACGGCGCACGCCGCGGATTGGAGAGGGCAGTATGAGTACGGTTGAAAATAGCCCGGTAGGCCAGGTTGCCGATCTGGAGATCATCGGCGAGTTTCCCTGCACGCAGACACAATTGCGCTGCTGGATCCTCGACCAGTTGCTTCCCGGCAATCCAGCGCTCAATGTTGCGGTTCGCTGGGAAATTCGCGGCGCCTTCAAAGCCTCCACCATCGAGGCGGCCTTTCGCAAGGTGATCCAGCGCCACGAAATCCTCAGGACGCGGTTCATCGAAAGGGAAGGCCAGCCCTTTCAGCAGGCGGTCGACAGGATCGATTTCAAGATGTCGGTGATCGATCTGCGCAGCATGCCGTCCGATCAGCGCCAGGCGAGGATCCTGTCGATCGGCGAGGAGACGGCGCAGGCTCCCTTCGACCTCAGCAAGCCCGGGCTCTTTCGCGTCTCGCTGCTGATGGCCGAAAATGACCGCGGGGTTCTCCTCATCACCGCCCATCAGAGCTGCTTCGACGGTTGGTCTATCCGCGTGCTCGGACGGGAAGTGGGGGAAATTGCTGCCGCCATCGATGCCGGCCGGCAGCCGACGCTGCCGGAATTGCCGCTGCAATATGGCGATTATGCCCTCTGGCAGCAGGAATACCTGCAGAGCTACGGTTTCGAGACGGAAAAGACCTTCTGGCGAGAAAAACTTGGAGGCGCGCCTTACTTCGAAGTTACGCCGGACCATCCGCGCGGCCGCGTGAAGACCAATCACGGCAACATTCTCTCCATCGCGCAGCCTATCGCCTTCAGCGAGCGCATGGATGCCGCCGCACGCGCTCATCGCGTCTCGCAATATAGCTATGGCGCTGCCATCATCAGCGCCATGCTGTATCGGCTGACGCATGCCTCGACCGTGATGTTCGGTTCGCAGGTCGCGGGCCGTGAACATAGCGATCTCGAAGACCTAATCGGCGTTTTCATCAACAACCTCGTGCTGCGCGTCGATTTCTCGTCCGACATTTCGTTCGCGCAGCATATTCATTCGGTCAGCGAGACGGTGGAGGGGGCGCTGAACCATCAGCGTATGCCGTTCAACAAGCTGGTGGAGCTGATCAACCCGGTCCGCGATCCCTCGCGCAATCCGCTGATCTCCGTGAACTTCAACCTGCAAAAGGCGTTCCTGGAGGATCACCGCTACGGCGGCTTCGAACTGATCAGCTCACCGTCGCAATCGCCTGGTGTCATTTACGATCTGAGCTTCATCATGATCGGCCGACCGACGGGCTGGCGCATGTCGATCGAATACAATGCCGACCTCTTCGAGGCGAGCACGATCGAAAGCCTGCTGCAGCTCTGGCAGAAGGCCTATGAGATCGCCCTCGACCATCCCGAGGCATCGCTCTCTTCGCTGACCGTGCCCGAACGGCATGCGATCGCTGACGCCAAGAGCACACCATCGGCCGAGCTTCCTGCCGGTGATGCCTTGGCCGATACGCCGGCGGCGAAGAAGACGGCGGCGCTTGCTGCCCTTTGGCAGGACATCCTGCAAGTTCCGCAGGTGCGGCCGAAGGACGACTTCTTCGCGCTCGGCGGTCACTCGTTGCTGGCGTTGCGGCTGCTGTCGGCGGTGCGGGATAAATTCAACGTCAAGCCGACGCTCGAGCTTCTCTTCAAGGAACCGACGCTCGAAGGCTTTGCCGCCGCGATCTTCGATACGCCGAAGACGCAGGCGTCCGCGACCCAGTTCGTCAACCCTTGGGAGTTGGTCACCTGCAAACGCGGCACAGGGCCAGCCACGGTTTATACGCTCAACCATCCCTTCCTGTATTATCGCCTGGCAAACGAATTGCCGGATACGATATCGGTTCAAAACGTCAACATGTTCAATCCTGATCTCAGAAAGGGTCTGGCTGATCTGCGCCTCGAAGACATCGCCCGCTATGCGGTCGACGCCATGCAGGTCGACGTTGACGCCGGACCCATTGCCCTCGTCGGGCTCTGCGTCAACGGCACGCTGGCCATGGAGGTGACCCGGCAGTTGCGGGAGAAGGGGGCTGATGTCAGCTTCACCGCCATCATCGACACATGGGCGCCAGGCTACTTCAAGTCTCTGCCGAAACGGGAGCAGAAGCGATGGAACAGGGAGCGGCGCGTCAAGCGTCTCGCCTATTTCACTAAAAAGGTACTGTCGGGCCGGACGCCGCTGATCGTTTATCTGAAGGAGTTCAATTTCTCGCTTGCGCTTCTGAACATGTTCGGCGTCAAAGGCGGGCAATATTCACCTGAGGAAGAGGCCAACGCTGCGGTGACGGATCTGCTGGTGGCGGCTGCGCGCAGCTACAAGCCAGCGCAGAACAAGGACCCTTCGGTGATCCTGCTGCGCAGCCAGGCCAATCATCCCCGCGCTCGCAAACTCCTGTTCGGCTGGGGCGATGCAGTGGCGGCAGATACCACCGTTATCGATATCGATGGCTGGCATGAGGACTCGGTGACCGAACTGGCATCGGTCGTCTCGAGGAAGTTCGGCGACGCTTAGGCGCCGCCGCTTCAACCGGAATCCGGCGAAACCGCACAGGAAACGCGACTATGGATATGACCAAGCCTTTGAGGATCGGTGTTCTTGTCGGGCACAAGGACGGGTTCGAGAACTGGGAGCTGATGGTCTTCGACCGGATCCTGGCCGATCCGCGATTTGAGCTCGTTACCCTGCTCGTTCACCCGCATCCTTTCGGCGATCGGATTTCCTCGTCGCTATTTGGGCTGGTGGCGCGACTGGAGGCCAAGTTCCTTGCCCGGCAGCCTGCCTATACCCCGAAGCGTTTCGACGCCGGCCGGCAGCGTATAGATTACATCGAAGCTATCAGCGATCGCAACACCACCGATGGCAGCGTCGCACGCGCGTTGCTTAAGCGTCTCGATCTCGATCTGGTCATACGCACCACGCCGGAGGGTTTGCCCGACGATGCGATCCAGGCTCTGCCGTTCGGCGAATGGGCCTTCAATTTCTCCGACCAGCGATCGGAGCATGCCGATTGGTTCAGCTATGCCAACGTCATCGCCAAGGCACCGGTCACGGAGCTGATGCTCTATGCCAGGCGCGGCGGCGACGCCCCCGCGGGCCAGATCGCTACTTCCTCGTTCAACATCAAGTTCAGCGCGGCGCGTAATACCGCCTTCGTGCGGGAGCGTGGCGTCACGCTTCTGATGCGCGAACTCGCGCGTTTGGCCGATACGCGCCAGCTAGACCCAACAGCGGCGCGCCTGCCGGCAATATCCGCCCCATCGTTCGGCGATCTCTTCCGCTATACCGGCGCGTTGTCAGGTTATCTCTCAGAAAAATCGCTCAAAGCATTGAAAACAAAGCTGCATTTCGGGTCATCTATCTGGACGCTCTACACCGGTCGCGGCCGGATCGACGATTTCGATCCCAGCCAGGCGATCGAAATCCCGCCGACCAAAGGCGACATCAAAGCCGATCCTTTCCTCTTCCAGCACGATGGTGAGTGTTACCTGTTTTATGAAGCCTATGCCGATGGCGACCGAAAGGCACATATCGCCGTCGGTCGCTTCAATGGCGACAAGGTAGAGCGGATCGGCGTGGCGCTCGATTGCCCGCACCATCTCTCTTATCCATTCGTGTTCCGCGAAGGCGACGATATCTTCATGATGCCGGAGACGCATCAATCTCAACGTGTCGAGATCTGGCGCTGCACCGAATTCCCGCTGAAATGGGAGCTCTATTCCACCGCCCTCGAGGGCCAGTCGGCCGCCGACAGCATCCTGACGCGTCACGGCGGCAAATGGTGGCTCTTCACCAATCTTTCGGACTATCACGCCTACGAGGATCACTGCAGCGAGCTCTATATCTTCGAGGTTGATGGCCCCGAGCTGAAGCGCGTCGTGCCGCACAAGCGCAACCCCGTCGTCATCGGCAGCACCGTGGCGCGCAATGCCGGGCGCATCTTCGAGCGTGACGGCAGGATCTACAGGCCATCGCAGCGAAATGCCTATGGCATCTATGGCTACGGGCTGAATATCATGGAGATCGAGCAGCTCACGCTCGATGATTATCGCGAACGCTGTATCCGCACGATCACGCCGGACTTCAAGACCGGACTTCTTGGCTGCCATCATTTCGATGCAGCGGGCGGGCGCTATATTCTGGATGCGAGACTGACCATTTAGGCGCCTCCTCCTCATCGCTGCGATAGCGCAAGCCAACTGGATGGCCCTTTGTCAAAGCGACGACGGCGCCGGCGAACGTGATCGGCGTTTCGAGTTCCAGAACCCGCCAATTCGAAGGTGCGTCCGGATCACCATCCAGCCGCTCCAGTCTCGGTTCGTTTGCCCAATCGAAGGTCACGTCGAAACTGTCGAGTGGCAGTGATAGTCCCGCGCCATGCGCCTTGACGAAAGCCTCCTTGCGCGTCCAGCAGCGGTAGAAACCGTCGAGATAGGCCTCCGGCGGCAGTGCCTGCAGGGTCAGATATTCCCTTCGAGAAAAGAAACGGCCGGCGATATCTTCCTTGAGGAAACGGATTTCCTCAATATCGATACCGAGTTCGTAGTGGTCGGAAATAGCCAGCGCGGCAAGATCGGCACTGTGGCTGAGATTGAACTGGAAGGGAGTGCCGCCGGGAAGGGCGATGGAGGGCTTGCCGTAGTCGTTATAGATGAAGGAGAATATTTGCGGCGGCAGCCCGAGATAGCGCCCCAGGATGGACCGCAGCCGTCCTCTTCCGACAATGAACCGTTGTCCGTCGCGCTCACGGACGAAGCGCGCAGCTCTCGCTAGCTCTTCAGCGGATAAAAGCGCCGCGAATTCATCGACAGAAGGCGGCGGCGCATCCAAACTCCAGGTCCAGACGTCGATGACGTCAGGACCGATGATTTCGAAACTAGGTTGTTGCATAGGAGAGTTTGCCGCTGGCGGTCGGGCCTTGGCGAACCATGCGCCGCGCCAGATAGGCGACCAGCGCCGCCGGATAGTTCTCACCGAGGCTGATGCGGCAAGTACGCTTCAGGATATCCAAGGTTTGCGCGCACATGTCGGGCGTGTATTCGATCTTCCGATCTGTCCAGTTGTAGGGGTTCATCGCGGGGTGGCCGCTGCGCTGCTGCAGCACCGGTTGCCAGTTGGTGTAGACATGCCGACTGGAATCGTAGAGCCGGTAAACACCGCGCCTGTTCTCCTCGACAAACTGCCTGGCGTCGTCGGGCGTTTCGAAGATGACATGCAGACCGGCGGCATTGGCGGCATCATTATGCGGGCCGATGCGCATCCTGTCGCTCTTCGACAGGATCTCGGTCATTATGTCGTAGCGCTTGCGCATGCGGGCAATCATTGGATCGAGCCGCTTCAATTGCACGCTCAGCATGGCGCCCTGGATCTGGCTGGCCTTGAAATTCACGCCGAGCATCGGTGGCTCGTTGGCGTTGTCGAGATGGCCGCGAAACAGCGAACCGATGTCGTGATACATGCGCGCCCGGGCAAAAAGCTGCGGATCGTTGGTAACGACTGCGCCGCCTTCGCCAATGTTCATGTTCTTGAACTGGTTGAAGCTGTAGGCGCCGAGGTCGCCGATCGTGCCCGTGCGCTTAGTCTTGTAGCTGAGGCCGACGGCCTGGCAGGCATCCTCGATAACGATAAGATTGTGCTCGCGGGCAATGCGCATGATGCTGTCCATGTCGCACACCATGTTCGACATGTGCACAGGGATGATTGCTTTTGTCTGTGGTGTGATCTTCCTGACGATATCGGCAGGGTCCATCGTCAAAGTCTGGTCGATATCGACAAGAATCGGCACGGCACCGGCCGCCAACGGCGCTGCAGCGGTGGCGATCCAGGTATAGGCAGGCACCAATACTTCGTCGCCGGGGCCGATGCCGGCGGCGACCAGCGCCGAAATCAGCGCCCCAGTGCCGCTGCTCATCGTCAACGCATGCTGCACGCCGAACTTGGCGCAGAAATCCGCCTCGAACCGCAACAGGGGACCGCCGGTATCATCGCCATAGCGTGCCAATTTTCCTGAGGCAAACACCGGCGCAAGCGCCATCCATTCCCGCAATCCGACTTTAGCCATATCTTTCGCTCCCGATGAAAATCAGCGGCTCTCTTCTTGGAGACTAGCGCTCGTTCACGCCGTTTTCAGCATGGCTTTCTGGCCAGGAAAGGTTTGATGTACCGCCAGACGACCTATCCAAAATCGGTAGTCGGGATAAGCGCCTATGCCAATTGGACGATTATTCGTGAAGCTGCGATTCTGATAGAAAAACAAGGAATTGTAGGAGAATGTTATCATGGCGATCCGCGACCTCAGAACTGCACCAGACAATACGCTGCTGCATGCCGATATTGCCATTGTCGGCGGCGGTCCCGCGGGCATTACCATCGCACGGGAGCTTGCGAATACGCCACTCCATATCCTCGTCATCGACAGCGGCGGGCTAGACTACGAGGCCGAAGTCCAGGCTCTGAACTCGGTCGAGAATGTTGGTGAGCCAGTGGCGCGTGCGGGTGTCGAGCCAGTCGGGCGCGGTTATGCCGACAGCCTGGAATGGCTGAACGCGATACCTGCTTTCGAGCTGCGCAACCGCCTGCTTGGCGGCAGCAGCCATACCTGGGTCGGCAAATGTGCAGCCTTCGACGAGATCGATTTCGCAAAGCGCCCCTGGCTGTCGCCTTCCGGTTGGCCGATCGGGCGCCGCGAGTTGCAGGCCGCGCTCGATCGGGCCGGCGACCTGCTCAATCTTGGCCCCAATCTTTACGATGAACGCCTCTATGAACGGCTGTATTCCCGCCCGGCCGATCTCGGCATGAAGCGCGACCTTCTGCGTCCGTTCTTCTGGCAATTCAGCCACGAGCGGGACCAGCGCGGCGAACCGATGCGATTCAATCGGCTTGCGCGCGAAATCGATGCGACGAATATCGTTTTCCTGACGCATGCGACGGTGACGGAGATCAATCTCGACAATAATGCCCGCCGGGCGACATCGATGAACGTGGTAAGCCTTGAAGGAAACAGGGCGATCATCAACGCCAAGACGATCGTCCTTTGCGGCGGTGGCATCGAGAATGCTCGGTTGCTGCTAGCCTCTAACGCCTTGATGAAGTCCGGCATCGGCAATGGAAGGGACGTCGTTGGCCGCTACCTTGCCGATCATCCACGTACATCGCTCGCTCGCGTCACGGGGGGCGATATCGACGCGATAGCCCGGCATTTCAATTTCTATGGCCTGTCGCACAAAGGGCGGACGCATTTCTATCTGCAGGGACTGTCACTCAGTCCGGATATGCAGGTGCGTGAAGGCCTCACCAATTGCGCGGCCTATCCCGTTCAGATCCATGCCGCAGACGATCCCTGGGGTGCGCTGAAGCGCGTGGTACACGGCTCCCGCCAGACATTGACCCGTGATGTTTCCGCCATCGCACGTTCACCGGGAATGATCGCATCCGGCCTCTACAGTCGGCTGGTCCGCAAACGAGGGCTGCCGCATCGCTCGATCGAGCTGCGTTTCGACGTGATGGCGGAGCAAAAGCTCGACCCAGAAAGCAGAGTCACTTTATCGGACGAACGCGATCGGTTCGGCAGACCTCTGCCGCGGGTTGATTGGAAAATAGGTTTCTGTGAAATCAATAGTATAAAGCGGTTAGCGCAAGTAATGTCTGAGGAATTCGCCCGCATAGGCCTGCCGCGGCCGCAGCTCGCCGACTGGATCGCGCTGGACGACGATAGCGATGCCGCTTTCATGGATATGGCGCATCCGTCCTGCACCACGCGTATGGGCACCGATCCCGCCACGAGCGTCGTCGATTCGAACGCCATGGTGCATGGCATTGACGGATTGTTTGTTGCCGGTAGCTCGGTCTTTCCGACAGGCGGCCATGCCAATCCGACATTGATGCTGCTGACGCTGGCAATCCGTCTCGCCGATCATCTCATGGCGCGACATGCGATCGAAAGGCCGCATGTCGTGGCTGAGCCGTCATCGCCAGTTGTGATGAAAACCCCTGACATCTCTCTCGCGTGTCAGGTCTAAGCCCAATCGCCTTACTGCCGCAGGGTCGTGTTTTACGCAAATCCGGACGGAAGGACCTCGCGTGTCGTTCCCGGAACAGCTCTAGCCAAGGCGGAAATAGAAACCAGCACTTTCGCTTCGTCCCAATTCCGGATGCGTATCGATGAGGTGAGACAGAGAAGGGATCGCCCAGCGGTCGACCTGCTTGTAACCGAGCTGCGTCACATCGCTCAGGAAAGTGGCCTCATCGCGCATCTGATAGGGCACATATGTGCCGCTTATTCGTTCCAGCGTCACAACGGTGCCGCTCTTGTGGAGGGCGACTTTGTTGAGGATCAGATGTTTAGGCAGGGCGGGCAGACGCTGCAACAGGCTGGAAAGCGGCACATCCAGATATTGCATCAGGCCGGAACCGAGAAAAAGCGGTATGCCGCCGGCATCCTCGATCTGGTCGACGAAGCTGAGGCCCGTCAGGCCATCGCGCTCCGCCAAACGCCGCCCGACGCGGATGATTGCTGGAAGATCGTAAACGATCCAGCGGAAGGAATCGTTGAACGGCAACAACGGCCGGAAAGCTCTGTATTTCGTTCCCATATGGCCGCCGGCATCGATGACGCCGTCAATTTCCTGCATCAGGTTGCGCATCCAAAACATCACCGGATAGTCCCATGGCAAGACCTGGCACATTTTGGCAAAGCCGACGCTGGCAATTTCCTCGTGATCGTAACCGGCCATCGGCATGGTCTTGGCGGTGGCGAAGGCGGCCTCATAGGAGCTGTAAGCCCCGGTAAATCGCCGCGGGAAGGGCGATAAATAACGCAGGCGCCCGCCGGCGGCGCGCAGCGGCGACAAAGACCGGCCAAGGCTGCGAACCGTTTCGCCTAAGATCGAGCGCGTGTTCTCTGACAAAGATACAGTCGCCATTATCGTTTCCTCAACCGGCCTCGAACGGCCTTTCTCGTTTGAAATATCCACGGACTATCGCCGACCGACCGCAAAGATCGGGATCGGGATGCCCATCACTTTCTGGAGGATAGCAAGGGTGAGGACATAGATCGCTCCACCGGACACGACCTGTATCGCCACCGTCGACAGGTGCCGCAACGCAGACGCTTCGGCGAGATAACCGAGCGAATAAACCGTTGCTGCCATAGCTGCGATGGCGACGGCGACGTAGGCACAATCGCGGATCACCCGCCGCCATTCGAGGCCGCCGTAGTTGCGCTGCAGACGCACTGATATCGCAAAGGAAATCAGGGACGCTAGGCATTGACCCAAGGCCGCCGCCTCGACGCCGAAGGGCGCGAGGAGGACGATCAGACCGACCGAAATGGCGCCGTTGAACAGCAGCGCAGGAGGCATACGCTTGATATTGCCGGACAGGGACAACAACGGTTCGGTGACATAGCCGGGGGTCAGCAGCACCTGCTTGGCCGACAGGATTGCTACGAGAATCGCCGCCGGCGCCCATTTGTCGCCAAGCACCACGTCAATCAGACCCGACGAGATCAGCGATAGACCGAGATAGATCGGCGCTGAGGCCGCCATCAGAATGGTCATGAAGGTGGTGGCCGATGCGCCGACATCGCGCGACGCCTTGCCGTTGGCATCGATCTTGACGGCCGCCCGGCGGAACAAGGTCCAGGCGAGCATGCGAGCCGGTTCACCAATAAGTTCGGAAAAGGCGGCAATGATCCGCTCGGCGACGCGATAGTAGCCTGCCTCGGTGAGGCCGAGAAAACTGCCGATCGCCAGCGTACCGGAATAGGAGCGCAGGAAGAAGATCAGTCGGTTTGCCAAAATATGACGCGAGAACTCGAGGATTTCGCGTGCGAATGGCCAGGTCAGGCGCAGCCTCGGATACCAGCGTGCCACCGCCGCGGAGGCGAATAGGCTGACGAGTTGCGTCGCGAGCCGGCCAATGACAAGCGAGAAGACATTCCATCCAATCCATAGGCCGAGTATGGTGACTAACAGCCCGGTGACCTCGGCCGTGATGCGGATGACCGCCTGTTTGCGCAGAAGGCCCCTGGCGACCAGCAGCCCGTCATAGACAACCGAAAGCGACGAGGGGAGGAACCAGCAGCTGAAGAGGCCAAGCAACATGCCTTCCCAGGGCTGATGGAAGACAAACCACACGGTGGCGGCGATGCTTAGTCCGACCATCGTGACCAGCACACCCGAAATGATCGAAATCGTCCCGATCTGGTCGAGTTCATGCTCGCTGCATTCGGTCTTCATCACGAATTCGCCCCATCCGCCTTCGGCAACGACGACGAGCAGGATCATGATGGCGGAGCTATAGGCATAGAGGCCAAATTCTGCCGACGCGAGCACACGTGCTGCAACGAGGAAGACGACGAGCTGCACGACCTGGGAGACAACCTTCGAACCCAAAGTCGAAGCACCATCGCCGATAACGGACGGCAAACGCAGACGAAGCCATCGCGGCAAGCCGAAGCGGCCGGAAGGGGAAGGGGGAAGGGGCAATCCGTCCATCAGCGCGTCCCCTCGCTCGGATGAAAGGACAGCAAAATCCCGCCGGCGTTGCACGGTTGGTTTATCCCCACCCCCCAATATTGGGTGGGTTTCCTTAAGAAAAACCGGCTATGCTGTAGATAAGTCATGTATTGTTCCCATTCGGAACACAATCTTGCGCCAAAGGAAGCGATCCAAAAACCAAGCAAACTGGCGTTGAACGGCCGAGCGTTGCCTAAGCTTCGGTTCGGGTCCAAAACGATGGTTTTGATTGGTTCTCGCCCAACAGAGGGTTTTTCGTAAACAGTCATGAGACGACATGCAGAACAGGTCATGAAGGACGTCGATCCCGATCGTGCCACAACCGGGCGGCGAAGCTCCCCGCGGCGGAAATTGGTGCTTCGTTGGCTGCTGATATTGTTTTGTCTCGCTATCTGGGCTGCGGTCGCCATCTTTTTCATTTGGTGAGCCGTTCCTTTTCATTGCGAGCAAGCAGCACGACGCCGACGGTCTTCCAGAGAATGGTGACGTCCGTCCAGAATGAGCATGTATGGTAGTAGTCGACATCGAACTGCACACGCTCCTCATAGGAGGTGTCGGCGCAGCGGGTGACCTGCCATAGGCCGGTGATGCCGGGCTGCAGCGCCAGGTAGCAGTGCAGTTGCGATCCGTAACGCTCAAGCTCTGCAGCCACGATCGGCCGCGGCCCGACGAGACTCATCTCGCCACGCAGTACGTTGAGAAGTTGCGGCAGTTCGTCGGCACTGCTCATGCGCAAATATTTGCCAAGCCAGTGCACCCGCGGATCGTTCATCAGCTTCCGGGTCGCTAGCCACTCTTTCTTCCGCTCCGGCTCGCGCTCCAGCAATTCGGCCAGCCGTTTGTCGGCATCCCTGCGCATGGAGCGGAATTTCAAGCACTGGAACGTGCGGCCCTCACGGCCAACGCGGGCGTGGCGGTAGATGATGGGTCGGCCATCGACCAATAGCAGTGCGATCGCGATCACGAGAAGCGCGGGGGACAGAAACAGCAGCCCCACGGCCGAAAGCAATATATCGACAGCACGCTTGGTGCGGCTGCGCCTTGCTGTCAGTTTCAAATCATGAAGCGATTGCTCATCATGAGCATAGCCATCAAAAGCCGACAGCATTTTTGGAACCTCTCGACATCCGGAATCCTGCCACAAAGCTGCCAGTTGCACCGAAACTTGACAATTGACCCTGAGGGTATTGCCCTAGTCCCATTGACGTAAGGCCGGGAAAGCATGGCTAGATGCGCGGGTAATTCGTCTACTCGACTACCCGATTGGTGCCGGTTTGGCGGCTTCGGGGTAATCATCTTCGGGGGCGATGGGGGCCGTTCTCTGGCTCGCCGTGCGCTCCAGAATGCGACCATAGAGGGCGATCAGTGCATCTCGCCAGGAGGCAGGCGTATGAGCTAGACCGCTCGACCGGCGCATGCAGTTCACGCTCATCAGACGGACCAGCATGTTGTCGCCCGTAAGCCGGCGCATCGCGGCCGCAAGCGTTTCCACCTTGCCGCTCTGGAAGGTCAGTCCGCAGCCGAGTTCGGCAATCTCATCGCCAAGAAGTGCCGCGTCGGGAAGGATGACCGGAATACCGCTGGTCACGGCCTCCAGCGCCGCAAGCCCGAAAGGCTCCGGCACACGCGAGGAAACGACGAGCGCGCGGGCGCTGCCGATAATGCCGCGCATCTCCTCCTTGGATTTCCAGCCATGGAGAACCACCTCGGGATAGTCGCGCTCCAGCAGCGCGCGGCCCGCACCGTCGCCGATGATGTGGAGATTGACGCCGGCAAGCCGCGCTGCCATCGCGGCATCCTCAAACCCTTTTTCGGGTTCGAGCCGTCCGACGAAGAAGAAATTGCGCTTCTTCCATGGCGCCATAGGCTGCTTCAGAAAGGGTTCGACAGGATTGCGGATGATCTCGATATTGTCTGATCCTATGCCGCTGCGGTCGAAATAATCACGCATGCGCTGGTGCACGATAATGATATTGGCTGGCGTTTGCCGGGTCGGGTAAAAATGCTCGCGCAGCAGATGCCGCGCCGATCGCCAAACCTTCTCGTGGTAGCCGCGCTTGTCGCACTGCGTCGTCAAGCATTGCATCGACATAGGCGTGAGATGGCAGACATCGTTTTTGCGATAGTTCGCAAAGCCGCCGTTCGGGCAGGAGAGGAAATAGTCATGGGCATGCAGAACGACGCGTTCACGCACCGGCCACAGCGCCCGAAAGATCGACGGCGACAGGATTTTCGACCAACCGTGCACATGGTAGATCGTCGCCGCCGTGTCCTTTCGGGCGATGAGATCCTGCAAGGCGGTATAGGCGCTCCTGCTGTATAGCCCCCCCGCAAGGGCGCTCATCCGTCCTTGCTGCGTCAGGGGCTGACCATTGAGATTGATGGTATCGACCGCTGGAGGTTCGTCGCCGGCGGCATCGCCGGCGAAATAGGTGATTGGAATTCCAGCACGTTGCAGCAGATCGGCAGAAAGGATCGCCAGGTTTGACGCTCCGCCGACCTTGACGGAGCGGTCGTTGATAATAACAACCCGATCGGGATGGGGTGGGGTCACAAGATTACTCCAGCGCTTCGACATTTTGTGGCGCAAGCTTGCCCGTCAACAGGTCGAGGCAGGCCATGGCATTGCCTTTCAGTCGTCCCTTGCGATCGACCCAAGGCTCAGGCCGCCAGGCTTTGACGAGATTGGCAATCAGGTTGCGGCCGATCTGGATCGACGCGTGGCGGACGCTCATGGTACGCTTGCGCATGAGATAAACGGGATTGGCGATCTGCGAATAGCCGAGCCGGACGCCAGGCGACCGACCGACCTTCGTGCCGAGATGCACGCCTTCCAGTTGCTTGGCGCTCACCACCTGGCCGTAGCGGGCGACGAGCCGGCTGAAATCGACATCCTCGAGCCAGCCATAGAAGGGCAGGTTTTCGTCGAAGCGCAGATTGCCGGCTTTGATGATGGTGGTGCGGATCGCCATGTTGCAGCCATAGGCATTATAGACCGGCTGGAACCGCGCCACCGGCTCCGAACGCCGCCGGCTCTTCGATTCGACCAGCCGCAGTCCATCGCGGACGGAAATACCGGGGCCGGTGATCCCGTCGGCAAGTACCGTGCCGGTGCACATGACGATGTCGGGATGGAGCTGGAACAGCCGTTCCGTCTCCTCCAGATAGTTCGGCGTCATCAGGAAATCGTCATCCAGGAAGAGGATGATTTCCGCATCCGGGATATTGTCGAGAATCCGGTTGCGCTGGCGGCAGAGTCCACGTTCGGAAATCAGCACCCGTACCGGGAAATCGAGATCGCGCATGCAGCTCTGATCGATGTCCTCCGGCGAGGCGAGGCAGACGACCACCTCGTCCGGCTTGCGCGTCTGGCGAGCGATATGCGGAAGGATCGAGGACAGGATGTCCCGACGACCGGTACTGGCAATGCCGACAACCAGCTTGACCGGACGACCCGATGGACGGCCTTCGAGCCGCCTGTCGGAAAAGCGGGTTTCGCGAGGCTGCGGTTTGCGCCACCAGTGCCGGCGTTCGCCATGCCGGCGCTTTTCGCTGCTGCGGTTGGCGATGATGCCGAGGATGTTGATCGGCGTCGTGCCGAAGCTTGCGAGCGCGTCGGACAGCCGCTCCACCGTCATCTTGTTGGTATGCCCGACAACCACGACGATGCCTTCGAGATAGGAGCAGATGACGCGCGTATCGGCCGAATCTTCGAAAGCCGACATATCGACGATGACCACCTTGTAACGCCGGCGCAGCAGATCGATCTCCGCCTTCAGCGCCGGCAGATGGCCATAGCGTTGGAACGCGGCAACGGATTTCTCCGTCTCGTCGACGGTGACGACCGGAACGCCGTTGCTATAGGCCTGAGCTGCCTGCCTGTCGGCCTCTGGATCGTGTTCGATCGTCGCGATGGACAAGCCGTTTTCATGCGCAACGGAATAACGTCGCGGCACCTCGTTCATACGCAGTACTTCCATGCCGAAATCCGCTCCCGATTCCATCGCTACGCCGCTGAGGCGTGCATTGAGGAAATCGGCGTCGACCAGCACCACCGACGCGCCTTCGTTCTGATAGAGCTGAGCGAGATTGGTCGCGATCGTCGTCTTGCCTTCGCCCGTGCCGACCGAGGTGATACCAATCACCATCGGCGCATTCGGCTGGAAGGCAGAGTCGACCGAGTGTTTTACCCTGCGCAAGGCTTCGGAAAACTGCGAGTAGGGCGTGTCGAGCACGGATCTGAGCGGCGACATGGTTCGTCGCCAGGACGTGCCACCCGCCACAACATGGCCCGGCACGAAGGACGGGCCGGCATAGACGGGCACATGACCGAGCGAGGAGATACCAAGCTCGCGCCGCAGCTTCTCGCTCGAGCTGACGCGCCGATCCATCCCGTCGCGCAGGAGTGCTATCCCGAGCCCTGCGGCAAGGCCGAGCATGGCGGAGAAGGGGATGACGATCGAGGATTTCGGCCAGGTCTTCGCCAAGGGCACGGCGGCTGCCGTGACGATGCGAGCATTGCCGAGCGGGAAGGATTCCTTCTGCAGCGCGCCGATCAACTGCTGCAGAATGCTTTCATACATGCGGCGATAGGTGGTCGCACGGCTCTCCATTTCGGAGAGCTCGACACGCGCCAGGTTCTTGTCCGTCCCGGTCTCCGTCAGAGAGGCCAGTTCGTCGTTGAGCAGTTGTTCCCGGGTTTGAGCCACTTCCAGATTGGAGCGATAGACAGCCTGGATGCGGCCGAACTCCTTCTGCATCTCGCTCTTCAGCCGGTCGATCTCATCCTGGGCCGCCGCAATTGCCGGGTTGCCGGCATCGTAGCGGCTGGCCAGGTTGTTGAGCCTGGTCGTTGCCGCACCGAGATCTTCCTGCAGCTTCTGTATGCGCGGGTTGTTGATCGTCTCGTCGACATCACCCTCGACCTTCTCGCCGGCCATCAGCCGGTTGAGCGTCGCAAGCTTGGCGGATTCAGCCGCCGTCTGTGCCCGGGCCGCCAGCGCCTGGCTGCTGATCTCCGACAATTGCTGCTGGTCGAGCGAGGAGGAGGAGCTGATCTCCATGATGCCGTTCTTGGCGCGAAACTCTTCGACGCTCATTGCGGCCTCGCGAGCCTGTCGACCGACCTCGATCAGCCGCGTTTCCAGCCATTTCGCCCCGCTCTGCGCTGCCGAGGCGCGCTCGGTGAGCCCCGTACGGATGTAAGCAGCCGCAATGGCGTTGGCGGCGAGCGCCGCCTTGCGCGGATCGATGGAATTATAGCCGATTTCCAGAATGTAGGATTGACCCACCCGATTGACCGAGACCCTGGAGAGGAACGAAGCCATGGTGCGGCGCATTAGATCGTCTTCGGTCGGCGCAACCTTGACGGGTTCATCGGACGAATGCTTGAAGTAAGCGATGAGACCGCGCACCTTGTCGCGCAGGGCCGACTGCCACGACATACCACCGACAATCTCCGGGTCCTGGCTGAGATTGAGCTTCTCGATGACCGCGCGGGCGATCGCCTCAGATTTGACGATCTCAACCTGGCTGGCAATCTCGGCAGCCTCGATGATGACCGTACCGGACAAGGCATCCTGGGACGCTATGCGACCCTGTTCCGGATCCATCACCAGGCGCGTCGTCGCCGAATAGATCGGCTGGGTGTTCGTTACATAGAACGTGCCGATGCCGAGCCCCATCGCCGTAGAGACGATGAAGATCAGCAAGTGACGCTGCATGAAACGCCAAATATCGCGAAAGGAAATATATTCGCTTCCATTTGACCGCTTGGTCTCTGATTGAGCTCCGGGTACGCTTTTACCAATCTCGTGAACTACCATGATATTCCGCCCGACCTTGCTTGGATGATATCTATTGGGACTGTGTGGGATCGACTGAGGACAGCATTGCGCCGTCCAGATTGTTGGAAACGTTGTAGCGAACATCCAGCACATCGCCCGGCTGCAGCTCTGCCGTTTCTGGCACCTCAGTGGTGGTGCCTGCGTCGCCGCCGCGGGTGATCCAATATTCAAGCGGCTGAAGATCGATCGCTTTCATGCTCTGGTAGCGAGACAGCGAAGCGCCGGCGATCTGCAGCAATTGCAGCGTCGTATTGCGCTTCAGCTTGGTGTCTTCGAGTTCCGTTTCGGTCGCCTGCAACTGCTGTCCAACCTCGGTCTTGCGCTGCCCTTTGAGGTTCAGCGCATCGCGTTGGGTCTCGCTCAGCTTTTGCTTGGCCTGCATGGAGGCGACGACCATATCGAGCTTGCCGCTCTGCATGTCGGCGACCACGCGTTCCAATGAGGTCTTGCGCGATGTGGTGAGGATCTTCGTGTCGACAAGCTTGGAGATGTCGACCAATTCGTCCTGGGCGATCTTCACCTGCTCATCCTGGGATGCCATTTTCTCGTCGAGAATGTCGATTTCGTTGCGCAGCAAGGTTTCGAGTTCCGCGGCAGATTGAAGCTGCTGGCGAAGCGCTTCGGCCCTGGCATTGAACACATCGACTTCGCTGGTCATGATCTGTCTGATGGCCGACCCTTCGGGTGCTGCCTTGATTTCCGGCGGAAAATCGATGGTCGTCTGATCGTTCAGCTCTGCCATCAACCGGGCTCGCCGCGCGCCGAGCTGTTTCAATTGCAGCTCCATCCGGTTGATCTCGCCGGCATAGCTTATCTGCTGCGCATCGTTGTATTCGCCGGTCGGATTGGAGCGGCGCTCGCGGCCGCCGGCCATGGCGACGGCCTGTTTGACCGTCAGTCCCGGCCGGAATTCCAGTTCGCTCGGCTTCTCGACCGTCCCGGTGACATAAATCATCGGATATTTCACCACTTCGACTGAAGCCGTAGGAGCGGTGGCAAGACCGGTGATCTGCTTCAGCCTGTCGCCGATCTGACTGGAGACATCGCTGGTCGTCTTGTCGACAACCGACATCTCGCCGATCATCGGAATGGAGATCGTGCCGGATTGCGAGACGACATATTCGCCGTTCAGCGCCGTCCATTCCTTATATTCGCCTGTTGAAGCGACCCATTCGACGATCGCTACCTTCATCCGCGTCTGAGGCCTGATGTGGTAGACATCGTCCGATGCGGCATTTGCCCTGTCGATAAAGGCGGCACCGGAAAGTGCCAGGGCGAGAAAAAGACTGAGAACGGTGCCCGGAGTCTTCTGGCGGGCTCGTGAGTGAAGAGCAGAAACTGTCAACATGAGGCGCGATCTCGTTTTCGTGTCAGTCGCGCCGTTGCGAACTGCCGCAGCGCTGTGGCCTGAGATCATCCCCTGAACGCATTTCGAGTAAATCCCCTGCCGTAGGGTTACGGCTAATCCCTTCTGAGGAAAGAAAGGACGGGGTTCAGCGTTCCGGCAGCAGTGAACATATCATTGAGTTTAAACCTTTTTCGCCGCCTAGACCTTTTGGTCATGACCCTCAGCCATTTGGATGCGTTGGAGGACCGATGTGGGTTCTGTCGCATTGCCCGCCGCCCGCACAATGATGCCTCGATCAACGGCGGAGTAAGAGGGATGCGGGTAGCGATTGTTCATTATTGGCTGGTGTCGATGCGAGGCGGCGAGAAGGTGATCGAGGCGCTCTGCGACATGTATCCGGACGCCGATATCTTCACGCTCGTTTATGACGAGAGCCGCGTCTCCGAAAAAATCAGGAGACACAAGGTAACAACATCGTTCCTGCAACGCATTCCCGGCGCCATCAAACGCTACCAGTCGCTGCTGCCGCTGATGCCCTTCGCGTTGGAGAGCTTCGATCTCAGCGGCTATGACCTGATCATCTCCAGCGAATCAGGCCCGGCAAAGGGCATCATCCCGTCGCCGCAGGCGACGCATATCTGCTATTGCCACTCGCCGATGCGCTATCTCTGGGATCACTATCACTTCTATCGTTCCAATGCCGGCCTCGCCTCGCGGCTGATGTTGCCGGTGCTGGCGCCGCTGTTGCGGTCCTGGGACGTCAACACCAGTCTGCGCGTCGATCGCTTCATCGCTAATTCTCATCACGTCAGCGCTCGCATCGGTAAATATTACCGTCGTCCGGCGACGGTGCTCTATCCACCGGTCTCCGTCGACGATTTCACCCCAGCGGCGGCAACCGAGGACTTTTACCTCTGCGCCGGCCAACTCATTCCGTACAAGCGGATCGACCTCGCCGTGCGGGCTTTTACCAAGATGAACCGCAACCTGGTCATCATCGGCGAGGGCAAAGAAATGGAGAGCCTCAAGCGTTTGGCCGGACCCACTATCACCTTTCTGGGCCGTGCGCCGTTCTCGGTGCTGAAAGAGAAGCTGGCTCGCTGCCGTGCACTGATTTTCCCCGGAGAAGAAGATTTCGGGATCGTTCCCGTCGAGGCCATGGCAAGCGGCCGGCCCGTCATCGCCTACGGCAGCGGCGGTGCGCTGGAAACCGTCGTTCCCGGCGTCAGCGGCATGTTATTCGAGGAGCAATCGATGGAAGCGCTGATCGAAGCGGTAAATGACTTCGAAGACAGTGAAAGTGCTTTCCGCCCCGATATTCTTCGGACACATGCGGCTCAATTCAGCCTCCGCAATTTCACGACGGGCATGCAGGCGATTATCGATGAGGAACTACTGGCACGCAAACCGGCCCTGTCGCGCAACAACCGCAGCGCCGCCGCCATACAGCGTCTGTTCGAGGGACAATTCCCTGCGCCCGCGGTGGAAACGCCGCAACGCGTAGCCACCACCGAACCGGTGACGGTCCACGCACCGACATTTTGATCGGATAGCTAGGCCGTGAACCCATAAATCTGCCGGGTGAACGGCTGACCAGAGTCCGCTGTGCTCAGATAGCCGCCAAATTCCGGAGCGCAGCGGAATAAAACGACCGGCCAAGAGCGGATATCACTGATTTGCCGTTTGCCGACATAAAGAGTGGGGCGACGGGCGTTGCCGCCGGCTGCCCCCGTGATGACGGTTGATTGGCCTGCGATCTACTGCCCAACCAGTCCTGGCAGTGCCTGGACCCGCGTGACCGGCGGCGGGTTCCATTTTCCGGTGAGCGCCTCCGATCGTGGGGCATAGAGCCGCATCAGCAAGTTGAACTCGCCCTTCGGGGCTGGAAGCCAGTTAGCTTCCTTATCCGCACCCGGACTTTCGTTCTGCAAATAAAGGTCAAGCGACCCGTCGGCGTTAAATTTGAGCGGCATCCAACTGCTGAGGGTGAAGCGATTTAGGGGGTTGGCAACCTGGTAGCCTTCGGCGTCGTACAACGTCACCGACCAGAAGGCGTCTGCTGGCGGCGTTTGGCCCTTGTCGAAATGCAACGTGTATTTGTTCGCTCCGTCGAGTGGCTTGCCGGTCTCATCGCCTAAACTGGACGGGTATATTGCATCTTCGGGAAGGTTCGCACCGAGGCCCCACTGAGTGATGATGGCACGCTTCAAATAGTAGTTGCCATAGACGCCCATCGTGTCCGTGTTCATCGACCAGTGGTTTGCGACCCGGGCGAGTGTTGGTTGCTTCCATCCCATCAATTGCCGCGCCTCACCCGGAGCACTTGCCAACGCACGCTGGATGACGGGATCGGCCTTGTTCAAATCAAAGTCCTTTCCCACCTTGAAGCCAATCTTCTTTAGTTGGGCGATGATCGGTTGGTCGGTCACGTGGGGCGGATTGATCTTGAGAAGCCCGGCCGCATAGGCGAAGAATTTATCGGCGGGCATAGTATCGACCTGAATCTTCGGAGGCGTTTTCATGTCCACCGAGGGATCAATCGTCACCGTTGGCGGCACGGGTGGCTTGCCCCATTGCGATAGCATTGTGACCTTGTAGTCGGCCTGAATTTTATGAACGGCGTCGTAATCCGATGGCCCATCGGTCTTCGTTCGGCCGATGATCCACACATACGGCGTTGGCGTATTGATCCGCGTCATTCCAGCGGGTACGTCGCCGTTCCAGCCTGGGGGCGTAATCAGGAAGTTGCCTGCCTCAGTCCCTGTAGTGCGCCAACCGGGCGACGCAAATACGTCGGTCCATGCGTCGAGCATCGGCAGCAGATAGTAGCGGCCGTCGGTGTTTGGTGCCGACACGACTACCGGTTCTTTTGTCATATCGAGAAAGGCACTGGAATACAGTGTATCGAAATTCGGACGCACGACGATCTTGTAGTCGGCGGGCGGGAACGTTGCGAAGCTGTGGAACTCGTTCACCGGGCCATAGCCGGGAATTTTGCCCGCCTCTATGTTGGTACCCACCTGCCGAGTGATGCCCAAGGTAACGAGCGGATAAAAGTAGATATAAGCGTTAAGGCCGATGGCGTGTGCTTCTTGTTCAGTGATCTGGGATTGGGCTCCTGCCGGCGCGGCCGTTGTGATCAACAAAGCCATGCCGAACAGACCAGTTAGAGTCAGCCTTCTCATGGTCGTCCTCCTGCTTGACGAGAGGCGCCAATATTGACGCAGGTAACTGCGCGTCGCCTCGCGAATTGCGGTCGATCGTGTGATCTACTGCGCGACCAGTCCTGACAGTGCCTCCACCCGCGTGACCGGTGGCGGGTTCCACTTTCCGATGAGCGCCTCGGATCTCGGGGCGTAGAGCCGCATTAGCAGGTTGAAGGCGCCTCTCGGAGCGGGAAGCCAGTTAGCTTCCTTATCCGCAGCCGGACTTTCGTTCTGAAAATAAAGGTCAAGCGATCCATCTGCATTGGACTTTAGTGGCATCCAACTGCTGAGGTTGAAGCGGTTAAGAGGATTGGCAACCTGGAAGCCTTCGGCGTCGTAGAGGGTGACCGACCAGAAAGCGTTGGCTGGAGGCGCCTCGCCCTTCTCGAAGTGGAGCGTGTATTTGTTCGCTCCGTCCAGTGGCTTGCCGGTGTCGTCCGCCAGGTTGAGCGGATAGATGGCATCCTCGGGAAGATTTGCACCGAGACCGAGTTGAGCGACAATGGCGCGTTTCAGGTAGAAGTTGCCATAGACGCCCACTGTGTTGGTTTGCATTGACCAACCATTCGCTACGCGGCCGATGGTGGGTATTGCCCAAGTCATCAACTGCTGCCCTTCATCCCGAGCATCAGCGAGGGCTCGCTGGACTACCGGGTCGGCTTTGTTCAAATCGAAGCTTTTCCCCGGCTCGAATCCTGTCTTCCTCAGTTGCGCAATCATTGGCTCGTCGGTGATGTGGGGCGGAACGACTTTGAGAATCTCTGCCGCGTAGGCAAAAAATTTATCGGCAGGCATTCTATCGACCTGAACCTTTGGAGGCGTTTTCATGTCCACTGTTGAATCGATTGTCACGGTCGGCGGCGCGGCATTTTTGCCCCACCGTGACAGCGGTGTGATTTTGTAGCCAGCCTGAATTTTGTGAACCGCGTCGTAGTCCGCAGGACCGTCGGTCTTTGTTCGCCCGAGAGTCCAAACATATGGTGTCGGCGCGTTTATCCGCGTCACTCCCGAAGGAACGTCACCGCTCCATCCCTGCGGAGCAATGAGGAAGTTGCCCGCGTGAGTCCCTGTGGTCCGCCAGCCGGGGGAGGCGAATACATCAGTCCACATATCGAGCATTGGCAGAAGGTAGTAGCGACCATTTGTATCTGGCGCCGAGACGATCACCGGCTCCTTGCTCAAATCGAGCCATGCCAGGGAGTAAAGGGTATCGAAATTAAATCGCACGACGAGTTTGTTGTCGGCAGCTGGGTAGGCCGGAAAACTGGAAAACGTGTTCATCGGCCCCTTACCGACCTCCTTCCCAGGGTCGATGTTGGTGGATTGCCTACGCGTCAAATCCATCGTGAGAAGCGGATAAAAATAAAGATAAGCGTCAACACCGATAGCATGTGCTTCTTGTTCGGAGATCTGGGATTGGGCTCCTGCCGGCACGGCTAGTGTGATCAACAAAGCCATGCCGAACAGACCGGGCAGAGTCAGTCTTCTCATGGTTGTCCTCCCACTCGGCGGAAGGGTAATCGTAGCACTGGAGGGTGCCGCAGCGATATTGTCCTTTGGTGCAAGGAGGACCTGAAAGGATCGGTTTGGGTCATTCGCGCCGAGTCGAGCCGGTGGCAAGTCCGCTATGCCGCCGAAAGCGGAAGCAAATTCAGATCATTAGCGGTAATGCCACAGGCCGTGGCGGGTTGATGGCACCGCCCGAGACGTGATTCAACCTCCGAAACCGGAGCCTCGAATCATTGGTTGCGCGCTAATGAGTCCACGCCCTAGTCTCTTCTCAGCTCGCTCACCGCAGCCATTCGGCGGTCGACCTTAGTCACCGCTTCTTCCAGCCAGGCGCGGAGCGCATCGGCTGGAGACAGTTTCGATGCCCGCTTCAGCGACGGCTGAGCAGAGCATGACAGCCTTCCAGTCGGTTTATATCTGGGGTGCGCCGCTAATGGGCCTCGCCTTCTTCCTTGCGCTGCTCCTTGAGGAAAAGCGGCTTTCGGAGGAGGCGAGGGAAATCGCGGAAGGCACACTCGACGTGCCCGAATACTAGTGCGCGTACTTCGACGAAGCGAAAGCACTTTCCGGGATGCGCCAGCATGCGGAGCGGTGTATTGGATCGGCAAGACCCTGCCGATCTCCAGAGATTTCCCCTTATGCGCCTCAGCAACATTGCCATGTATACCGGTCAACCGCCGCTCGTTGCTGCAACGGACGCTCTCTGGGCCTATATCCGCGACCGGCTGCGAAAGGCCGGCGTGGCTGGTATTCCCGAGACATTGGAGAAGGGCATCACGCACGACGAGGCCTGGGTACGCTCGGGGCTCCTGCTGGCGCAGACTTGCGGCTTTCCCTATGTCAAACGCCTGCGCGGCAAGGTGCAGCTCGTGGCGACGCCGGTCTATGACCTGCCCGGCTGTGATGGCTCGTCGATGCGCAGCTTTATCATCGTCCGCAGGGATTCGCGGGCAGAGGCGCTTGCCGATCTTCGCGGCTTGACCGCTGCCATCAACGATCCCGGCAGCAATTCCGGGACTAATCTCTTCCGCGCCGCCATCGCGCCGCTCGCTGAAAATGGCCGCTTCTTCAGCCGCGTCGTCGAAACCGGCGGCCATCTAATGAGCATCGACGCGGTTTCGTCGGGCAAGGCCGATGTTGCTGCCATCGACTGCATCACCTTCGGCAATACCAAACGCTTCGATCCCGACCGTGTCGCTGATATCCGCATCCTGGCGGAAACGATCAGGGGGCCGGGCTTGCCGTTCATCACCGGTTTGGAAACATCGGCGGAAGAATTGACGCTACTGCGCCAAATTCTCGCCGACATAACAAGCGAACCCACACTTGCGGATGTCCGCGATACGCTGTCGTTACGGCGCATTGAGGTGCTTGGCGATGCCGATTACGAACCGCTGGCCGAGCTGGAGCGGCAGGCGATCGCGTTGGGCTATCCCGTCATCGCCTGAGCCGCTTCTTTCAGCCGGTCACTATTCCGCCGTCAGCGTTACCGTTTGCGTCGCAAAGCGCGACGACGAAACGTCAACGGTGATTGCCCCCGCTTTGCCGGTCGACTGCAGCCAGAAGCCAGTGGTGCCCCCCTGGAAGGCTACCGTCTCCGGGCCGATGACCTTGGCAGGGCCGGTGACTTTGACCGTTGCAATATCGTTGAGGAAGGGCAGGCGGGAGCCTGCCTGGTCGAGTGCGCGGATGATGACGCGCGTCGTGTCGCGATCGCCGGCGCGAAGCGTCAGGCTGTCGGCCTTCACCTCCAGCGCCGTCGGAACGGGATAGGCGACCATGTGCAGCGTTGCGACCGCCTTGCCGCCAATGAGCCCGGTGAAATGCGCGTCCTCCCATTCCATGCCCCAGACGCCCAATTCGTCCTGGGTGAAATGGCGATGGTCGAAGACGACTGGCGGGTGCGGCAGATGCGGGAAATTCTCGCGGTCCGGGCCGATGCGTTTGACGAGCGAGCCGTAGCGCAGTTCGATTTCGTCGCAATTGGTGAGGACGATCAGCGGCAGCACGCCGCCAATATTGCGCTCGCCGCGCGCCCATATAGTCACCGGCTTCATCACAACCTCGTCGGAGGGCTCGCATTGGCTGGCATAGACATAGGCCGCGAATTTCGGCTCGCGGAACATGTCCAAGACGCCGTGATAGCAAATGCGGTCGCCGGAGCCGAAGTCGCTGTGGGTATTGTAATCGAACATGCACCAGCCGATGGCGCCGGAAATCGACGGGTCACCATACGCCGCGTTCAGTACCTCCAGGTGTCGGCGCACATGCTCGGCCTGGCGCTGTTCCTGATCGTAGATCTTTGTCGGATACATATGGCCGCCGAACTCGGTGATCAGATAGGGCACGTTCTTCGAAAGACCGGTGTTTTCCTGCTGCGGCCGGAGAGGCGTGCGTGGGCGGTTGGCGCCTGGCAGCTCCTCGTTGCCGAGGATGAAGTCGTTCATCGTGTAGACGTCTTCGAGCAATTCGCTCTCGGTGATGTAGCGCACGCCGCCGGTCTGGCGGGTCGGATCGAGTTCGCGCGCAAGCCTGTTAGTCTCGACATAGAAATCGTGAGAATCTTGTGATTCGTTGATGCGTACGCCCCAGATAATGATCGAGGGATGGTTCCAGTCGCGCTCGATCATGCGACGGACGTTGCGCACCGATTCCTGCTTCCACGCCTCGCCGCCGATATGCTGCCAGCCGGGGATTTCCTCGAAGACCAGCAGGCCGATGCGGTCGCAATGATCGAGGAACCAGGTCGATTGCGGATAATGCGATGTGCGCACGACATTGCACTTCAATGTCTGCTTCATGATCTCGGCGTCACGTTCCTGCGCGGAGCGCCCCATGGCATAGCCGGCATAGGGGAAGGCCTGATGACGGTTGAGGCCGCGCAGCTTCAACTTGCGGCCGTTCAGCAGGAAGCCTTCGGCGGTGAACTCGGCGGTGCGGAAGCCGAATGTCGCGACGTGTCGGTCCGGCCCATGTTCTGTCGTCAGTTCGACATCGACAGTATAAAGCACGGGATTGTCGAGTTCCCATAGCGAGACGCCGGCCAGATTGTCGAAGGTGAAGGTCACGCTGCCGCCGGAGGTCTCGGCAACAGCCGAGGCCAGCGCCGAGCCGTCCGGCGCGCGGAGGCTAGTTTTTATAGAGCCCTTGAAGGCGAGGCCTTGCGGATTGGCGATATCGCAGCGAACGGTGGCGGATTTTGCGGCGGCAAGCACATTGCCGGTCTCCACCTTGACGTTGGCGATCGAGACGGGTGCTGCGACCTTCAGCCAGACGTCGCGATAGATGCCGGCATAGGTGAGATAGTCGATACGGCCGCCGAAGGGCGGGATCTCCGGATTCTCGCTGCCGTCGATCTTGACGGTGAGGAGGTTGTCGCCCTCCTTTAGGCGGCCGGTCAGCCGCGCTTCGAAAGGCGTGTAGCCGTCCTTGTGCGCGACGATTTCCTCGCCGTTGAAATAGACGACTGCATCGGCCATGGCGGCGTCGAAGACCAGCGATACTTCGCGTCCGGCGAAATCGGCGCTCCACGGCAGGGTCTTCTGATAGGTGAAAGCGCGCTGATAGGATTTTTCATCGAAATAATTGAATGGCAGCTCAACCGCGGTATGCGGCAGGGTGACAGGCTGTCCCTCATGCAGATCACCGGCATCGGCGTCCGAAAACCCCTCGTGAAAAGTCCAGGATTCATTGAAGGCGACAACAGAACGCATATTCAATCCTATCGATAGAGCCCGTCGCACCCTGGACGAAGGCGTGTTGCTTGGAAAAGAGACGTAGTTGCGGCGTAAACGTTATCGCCGCCGGCGATATCTATACAGGCCTGTCACGACGGTGCAACGAAATCGGATCACGGATCGGCATTTCCCGGTGATCGCCCTCTTGCTTGAAACCCGAAAACCATACAATATACATACATTCTTTTGGGAGATACCGACATGAGCGATGATCTGGCAACGTCCTTCTGGACTCCCTCCATCAGCAGAACGGCGGGGCCGGTCTATCTGGCAATCGCCGATGCCTTGCAGGCCGATATCCGGGCTGGCCATCTGGCGACGGGTACGCGCCTGCCGCCGCAACGTGCGCTGGCCGAAGCGCTTGGCATCGACTTCACCACCGTCACCCGCGCCTATGCCGAAGCGCGCAGACGAGGACTGGTGGAAGGCCGGGTCGGGCAGGGCACCTACGTCAGCCAGGGCCGGACAGCGCCGCCGCTGCGACAGAGGCCCAATCCGAGCGGGCTGGTCGACATGAGCATGAATCTGCCGCCGCGTTTCGACGACGAAGCCCTGTCGGCGCGGATGTGGCAAGGGATCAGTGGCCTGGAAACGACTGACGGGCTGGACCTGCTGCTGCGTTACCAACAGCCCGGGGGCGCTGCCCGCGACCGCGCGGCCGGTGCAGAATGGCTCGCCAACCGGCTGCCCGGTATCGGGCCGGAACGCATTCTCGTCTGCCCTGGCGCTCAGGGTGCGCTGCTTGCGGTCACCGGCATGCTGACGGCTCCGGGCGACACTGTCTGCGCCGAGGCGCTGAGTTATCCGGGCTTCCTCTCCGTCGCAGCGCACCTACGGCTGACCGTCGCCGCTTTAGAGATTGACGACAACGGCTTGATTCCAGAGGCTTTTGAACAAATCTGCATCAGCAGGCGCCCCAAGGCGCTTTATTGCAATCCCACCATCAGCAACCCAACGACGATCACGCTGCCTTTGTCACGACGAAAGGCCATTCTCGATATCGCCGCTCGTCATGATGTCGTGATCATTGAGGACGATGCCTATGGCGCACTACCCATGCAACCGGTCGCGCCGCTGGCAGCCCTTGCGCCGGAGCGGGTTTATCATATCGCCGGCCTTGCCAAATGCCTGTCGCCTGCGCTGCGCATCGCCTATCTCGCCGCGCCGGATCTGCGCGCGGCAACCAGGCTTGCCGGCACCATCCGTGCCACCTCGGCCATGGCCTCGCCGCTTTCGGCCGCGATCGCCAGCCGTTGGATCGAAGATGGGACGGCAGAGGCTGTGCTTGCTGCGATCCGCCGGGAAACCAAGCTACGCCAGGCAATTGCAGCGGAATTGCTGCCCGCTGCCAATCTGCTTGTCGATCCTGAGGGCTTCCACGCGTGGCTGCAGCTATCCTCCGCCTGGTCGCGCGGCGAATTCACCGCGCGACTGCGCTCGGCCGGTATTGGTGTGGTCGCCAGCGATGCCTTTGCCGTTGGTCCGGCGCCGGAAGCAGTCCGCCTTGGGCTCGGCGCTGCCGAAGATCGTGACCATCTACGCCAGAGCCTCGGAATTGTCGCCGATTTGTTGGCAGAGACCCCGGCAGCCTCGGCGATGGTCATCTGATCGGACAAATTGCCGCGCCTGCATATATTCCAAGACAATCTACATACAATAATTGACAATGTATGCATTTCATGCCATACATCTTTCAACAGGACGGCAAGCGGCGTAAAGTCGCCGGCAAAGCCGTCCGGCTTCGGGACGACCCGCATGGGGCGCTTCGCCTGCGAGGCTCTCGGGCACCACGCTTTCAGGTGAATGCCCGATTTTTGGAAGGGACAAAACAATGTCATCCGAAGACGCATGGCCGCCGCTTCCCCCGCTCCAGACCGGATTGCGCGGCCGTTGCCCGCGCTGCGGTCAGGGACATCTGTTCAAGGGCTTCCTGACGCTCCGTCCGTCCTGTGAAGTCTGCGGCCTCGACTATTCCTTTGCCGACCCGGCCGATGGCCCGGCCTTCTTCGTCATCTGCTTCGCCTGCATTCCGAGCGTTGCTCTTGCCGTCTGGCTGGAAGTCGCTTTCCAAGCTCCCTATTGGGTGCACGCCTTCACGACGCTGCCATTCATGCTGCTCACCTGCATCCCGCCGCTGCGTCCGCTGAAGGGCTGGCTGGTGGCGAGCCAATATTTCTACAAGGCGGAAGAGGGCAAACTCGCGCGGCTGGAAACGCCGCGCGACGGCGACGACCTGCATCCGCATTCCGCATAATCGGACTTACCTGGCCTTTGTGTTCCTGATTTCCTCCCCAGGGCTCCGCACTGCCGCATACATGCCGGTGGTGCGGAATTCTGTAGGATTGATGCCGTAGATGCGCCGGAACGCTTTCGAGAAATAATTGGCGTCGTCGAATCCCGACATGATCGCCACTTCCTTGACCGGAATGAACGCCGCCTTAGTCAAGAGCTTGGCCGCTCGTTGCATACGCTGTTGCAGGACGAATTCCGCCGGCGGCAGACCTTCGCTGTCGGCGAAAACGCGGGAGAAATGGGCGCGGCTGAGACCGCTGACCTTGGCAAGTTCGCTGACCGGCAGCGGCTTCTCCAGATTGGCTTCGATATAGTCGATGACAGTCTGCATGGCCGATCGGTCGGCAGCGACGGCGTGCGAACCGAAGACATCGTCGTAAAGCGCCATTGCGGCTTCATAGGCCACTGCCGAGGCGGAGGCCGGTGTCGTAGCGCCCCTTACAAGCCGTAGGCTGCAATCGGCAAGATGATCGATCGTCGACTGCTGCAGCTTCAGCAGCGGTCCGGCGGCAGCGAGGATCAGGCGATGGATGCGCAGCGCCTCCTCTCCGTTCATCGATATCCAGAAATATTCCCAGCGCTCGCCCTTTTCCAACCAATAGCGATGGTTATGCGGCACCAGAACCAATAGCGTATCGCCGGCGCCGAGACGGTAGTTGCGGTTCTCGTAACGCAGCCGGCCGCTGCCGTTGATCGTATGCTGCAGCACCGTGAAGGGCGTTTGGCCGCGCCGGCGTCCATCCCAATCGTAAAGCTCGTTGTCCCTTATTTCATAGCCCGCGCTGGTCGGCATGGCGTGCAGCCGATGGCGCCCACGAGGCAACGAAACAGTCCGCATGGTTTGGCCGTTGGCGATCAAATCTTGCAGCACAAAATTACCCTTGAAAGCATAATAGTTCTCTGGTCGGCCCGATGATTATAGGCATAATCCCGGCCAGAAAACAGCATGCACCTGCCGATGAGGACCGGCAGAAGGAGGAGAAGGTGCTGATTTTACCCTTGCCGCACTATCGGTACGATCATGGGCTGAAAACACCATCCTCTTCTCCGCTGCTGATTGTTTGATCGACTTCAAGGTGAGGATCATGAGTTTCAAAATCGCCATCATCGGCGCAGGCAGTGTCGGCTTCACGAAAAAACTGTTCACCGACATTCTCTGTGTACCGGAGTTCCAAGATATCGAATTTGCGCTGACCGATGTCAGCGAGCACAATCTCATGATGATCAAGGCGATCCTCGACCGGATCGTCGAGGCGAACAAGTTGCCTACGCGCGTCACCGCTACGACCGAGCGCCGCAAGGCGCTGGATGGCGCGCGCTACGTCATCAGTTGCGTGCGGGTCGGCGGGCTTGAGGCCTATGCCGAAGACATCCGCATTCCCCTGAAATATGGCATTGATCAATGCGTCGGCGATACGATCTGCGCCGGTGGCATTCTTTACGGCCAGCGCAACATTCCGGTCATTCTCGACTTCTGCAAGGATATCCGCGCCGTCGCCGAAACTGGCGCGAAGTTCCTGAACTATGCCAACCCGATGGCGATGAATACCTGGGCGGCGATCGAATACGGCAAGGTCGATACGATCGGCCTCTGCCACGGCGTCCAGCACGGCGCGGAACAGATCGCCGAGGTTCTCGGCGCGAAGGACAAATCGGAACTCGACTATATCTGCTCCGGTATCAACCATCAGACCTGGTTCGTCGATCTGCGTCTTAACGGCCGCAAAATCGGCAAAGACGAACTGATTGCCGCTTTCGAGGCGCATCCGGTCTTTTCGCAGCAGGAGAAGTTGCGCATCGACGTGTTGAAGCGCTTCGGCGTCTATTCCACCGAAAGCAACGGCCACCTGTCCGAATACCTGCCCTGGTACCGCAAGCGGCCTGACGAGATCAACAAATGGATCGACATGTCCGACTGGATCCATGGCGAGACCGGCGGCTATCTTCGCCATTCCACTGAAACCCGCAACTGGTTCGAGACGGAATTCCCGCAGATCCTCGACAGCGCGTCTCAGCCGATCGATCCAGCCAAGCGCTCGAACGAGCATGCGAGCCATATTCTCGAGGCGCTGGAGACCAATCGCGTCTATCGCGGCCATTTCAACGTCAAGAACAACGGCGTGATCACCAATCTGCCTGCTGACGCCATCATTGAATCGCCCGGTTTCGTCGATCGCTTCGGCATCAACATGGTGGCCGGGATCACGCTGCCGGAAGCTTGCGCCGCAACCTGCATTTCTTCGATCAATGTCCAGCGCATGTCGGTTCACGCTGCAGTAAGCGGCGATCTTGACCTGCTGAAGCTTGCGGTTCTTCATGATCCGTTGGTCGGCGCCGTATCGACGCCGGAGGAAGTCTGGCAGATGGTCGATGAGATGGTCGTCGCCGAGGCCCGCTGGCTGCCGCAATATGCAGATGCCGTCGAAGGCGCCAAGGATCGTCTGTCGCGCGGCAAGGTGAAAACCCGCGAGTGGAAGGGTGCGGCCAGCCGCAACGTACGCTCGATCGAGGAGCTAAGAGCGGAAAAAGCGGCCATGACGCAGGCCGGTTAGCGAATGGAAATCCGGGACATGTTGGCTGCGACGGGGTTTTCAGGAGGAGACCCGTCGCGACACCAGCCGGTTCCCGTTCGATGGAGGAGTGCGGCGCATCCACGGGGCGCTCGCGACAATGGGAGAGAGAAAAAGATGAGACATTTTCGACCGATCAGCATTCTTGCGGCGTTGACGATTGCCACATCCGCAATCGCCATGAGCGCCTACGCATCCGAACCGACGGTGCCGCCCGTGCCGCCAGTTTTCCCGGCCGAAGGCAAGATCAAATATGTAGCACGAGACTCCATTCTGGAGTTCAAGGCGCTGCCGGAATATCACGAGCCGGATTGGGTCACCGAGAAATTCGTCAAGACCGGCAAGTTGCCACCGGTCAAGGATCGCCTGCCGAAGGAGCCGCTCGTCTACAAGACCGGCAACATGCCTGACGGTATGGGCGTCTATGGCGACACGCTGCGCCATGTCATCGGCGGCCGGCCGGAAGGATGGAACTACGGCGCCGGCCAGACCCAGGGTTGGGGCGGCATCGATATCGGCCTGTCCGAGTGCCTGACGCGCACCGCGCCGCTCTTCCAGGTGGAGGCGAAGGACACCGAACCGCTACCGAATCTCGCCAAGAGCTGGGAATGGTCGCCGGATGGCCATAAGCTCACCATGCATCTGATCGAAGGCGCGAAATGGTCCGACGGCGTACCCTTCAACGCCGACGACATAATGTTCTATTGGGAAGACGAGGTCATCGATCCGAATGTTTCCCCGCTCGGCGGCGGTGCATCGCCGGAAGCATTCGGCGAGGGAACGACCCTCAAGAAGATCGATGACTATACGATCGAGTGGACCTTCAAGGACGCCTTCCCGAAACAATATCTCTACACGATGGCCTATCCCAATTTCTGCCCGGGTCCGTCGCATATCCTTAAGCCGCAGCATCCGAAATATTCGAAGAACACATACGACCAGTTCAAGAATGCCTTCCCGCCGGAATATATGAATATACCGGTCATGGGCGCCTGGGTGCCGGTCGAATACCGCTCCGATGATATTATCGTCATGCGCCGCAATCCCTACTACTGGAAGGTCGATGAGAAGGGTAATCAGCTGCCTTATCTCAATGAGCTGCATTACAAGCTTTCGACTTGGGCGGATCGCGACGTGCAGGCAGTTGCTGGCTCTGGCGACCTTTCCAATCTCGAGCAGCCGGAAAACTTCGTTGCCTCGCTGAAGCGCGCCGCCCAGCCGGATGCCCCGGCACGTCTCGCGTTCGGACCGCGTCTCATCGGCTATAACTTGCAGATGAACTTCTCCGCCAACGGCTGGGGTAACCCGGACGCACGCGGCCAGGCAATCCGCGAGCTCAATCGCAATGAGGACTTCCGCAAGGCTGTGACTATGGCGCTCGATCGCAAGGCGATTGGCGACTCCTTAGTCAAGGGGCCGTTCACGGCGATCTATCCGGGCGGCCTGTCCTCGGGCACCAGCTTCTACGATCGCAATTCGACGGTCTATTATCCCTTCGACCTCGCCGGCGCGAAGGCTGAGCTGGCGAAAGCCGGCCTGAAAGACACGGATGGCGACGGCATCGTCAACTTCCCGGCCGGGGTCGCCGGCGGCAAGGACGTCGAAATCACCCTGCTGGTCAACAACGACTACACCACAGACAAGAGCCTTGCCGAAGGCGTCGTAGGCCAGATGGAGAAGCTCGGGCTGCGGGTCATCATCAATGCACTCGATGGTCCGAAGCGCGACGATGCCAATTATAGCGGCCGATTCGATTGGATGGTCCGCCGCAACAGCACGGAACTGGCCTCAGTAGTTCAGAACACCGAACAGCTTGCTCCGGTTGGCCCGCGTACGAGCTGGAACCACCGCGCGCCCGAAAGCGGCCAGTTGGACCTGATGCCCTTCGAGAAGGAAATGGTCGATATCGTCAACAAGTTCACGACCTCGCAGAACAGCGACGAGCGCGTGGCCCTGATGAAGCAATACCAGAAAATCTCGACCGAGCATCTCTACAATATCGGTCTGACGGAATATCCGGGCGCGCTCATCATCAACAAGCGCTTCTCGAACGTGCCTCCGGGTACGCCGATCTTCATGTTCAACTGGGCCGAGGACTCCATCATTCGCGAGCGCATGTGGGTCGCGGCCGACAAGCAGGGCAAGTATGAGTTGTTCCCCGAGCAGCTTCCGGGCGCGCCGGGTAGCGCCGGTCCGATCAACTAACTGAGCACGGCTGCCGGCCGTGAGGCCGGCTGTCTGCCCTCTGACAAGAATTCCGGCTGCATCACGATGCAGCCGGGCAAAGGTGAACCCAGCCGGTCCGTGCTATCCTCGGGATGCAGACCGCCGCGGCAAGAAGAGAAGCGAACCGTTCCATGTTGCGATTCCTGCTCGTGCGCATAGCCTCTGCCATACCCGTGCTGATCATCCTGAGCATGGTGACTTTTGCCATCATCCAGGCGCCGCCCGGCGACTATGCGGACTTCATTCGCTCGCAGTTGATGAACCAGGGCGGTGCGTCCTTTGCCCAGGCCGATGCCCAGGCGCAGATCTACCGTCACGAACACGGGCTCGATAGGCCCCTGGTCGTCCAATATTTCAACTGGATTGGTGGCATAGTCACCAAGGGCGATTTCGGCTACAGCATGTTCTACAACAAGCCTGTGGCCGACGTCGTCGGCGAGCGTCTGCCGCGGACCCTGGCGCTCGCCCTCGTATGCCATCTCTTCGCCTCCGTCCTCGGCATCGGCTTCGGCATATGGGCGGCCACAAGACAATATAGCTGGATCGACAGCCTGCTTTCCGGCATCTCTTTCCTCGGCATGACGGTGCCGCGCTTTCTGATGGCGCTGATCATCGTCTATATCCTCGTCTTCCAGCTCAATGTCTCGGAAATCGGCAGCTTCTATTCCCCGCAATACGGCGGCGCGCCATGGTCCTGGGACAAATTCGTCGATCTGGTCAAGCACGTCTGGCCGGTCGTGGCGATCGCTACCTTTGGCGGGCTTGCCTATAATATGCGCGTCATGCGCGGCAATCTCCTCGACACGTTGAATGCGCAGTATGTCGAGACTGCCCGCGCCAAGGGTCTGTCCGGCGCCGCCGTCGTCATGCGGCATGCCGTGCCGAACGCCCTGCATCCGCTCGTCATGTATCAGGGCGTCGTTCTGCCCTATATGCTGACCGGCGAGATCGAAACCGCCATCATCTTCGCGCTGCCGACTGTGGGGCCGGCGATCGTCGGCTCGATGGCGGTCGGCGACGTCTATGTCACCGCCACCTTCATGATGGTGCTGTCGGCGACGCTGATCGTCGGCAATATCATCGCCGACATGCTGCTCGCCCTGCTCGATCCCCGCGTCCGCCAACAGGGAGGGATCCACTGATGCTCGCCTTCAGCACATCCTCACCATCGCTCGATGACGACAAGATTACACCGAAAAGCGGCAATGAGAGTTACGTCGCGCTTGTCTGGCGTCGCCTGAAGCGCTCCTGGACAGGCATGGGCGGCCTGATCCTCGTCATCCTCCTGCTGCTGATGTCGCTCTTCGCCGAGTTCGTCGCACCCGACGATCCCAAGGCGACCGATACCGGCTTTGCGCCGCCACAGGTGATCAGCTTCCACGACAAGGACGGCAATTTCGTCTTCCAGCCACGGGTCTACGCGCTCGCCGAAACCGATGAGCTTGATCCGGTCACATTCCAGCCGGTGGTCGGGCCGGACTACAACAATCCGCGTCTGCTCGGCTTCTTCGTCGCGGGCGCCCCCTATAACCTGTTTGGCCTGATCCCCGGCAACCGTCACCTTTTCGGCTCGACCGACGGGCAGCCGGTGCATTTCCTCGGTACCGACAAGTTCGGGCGCGACGTGCTCTCCCGTGCCATCTACGGTTCGCGCATTTCGCTGATGATCGCACTGACCGTCGTTTTCCTCGTCACTGTCGTCGGCACGACGGTCGGCATGGTCTCCGGCTATTTTGGTGGCACGTTTGATGCCTGGGTCCAGCGTTTCGTCGAGCTGGTGCTGGCTTTTCCGCAATTGCCGCTCTATTTGGCGCTGACTTCGTTGATCCCCGTGACAGCACCGACCAACGTCTTCCTGGCCTTCGTCATCATCGTCATGTCGGCGCTGGGCTGGGCGCAGATGTCGCGCGAGGTGCGTGGTAAGACTTTGGCTTTGGCGCGGATCGATTATGTTCGCGCCGCCATGGCGGTCGGGGCAACCGACCGGCGGATCATCCTTCAGCACATCTTTCCGAACGTCATGAGCCACGTCATCGTCACCGTGACACTGGCAATCCCGAGCGTCGTGCTGCTGGAATCCTTCCTCGGCTTCCTGGGGTTTGCCGTCAAGCCGCCGCTGATCTCCTGGGGACTGATGCTGCAGGATACATCCACCTATTCGGTCATTGGCTCCTATCCCTGGATCCTCTCGCCCGTCGCCTTCGTGCTCATCACCGTCTTCGCCTTCAATGCGCTCGGCGATGGTTTGCGCGACGCGATCGATCCCTATTGAGAGGAGACGGACCATGGCTCTCGCACTCGTCAATCCCTTCGCCCCCGATATCAGGCTCGATGCTGCCGGCAAGACCGTGCCGCCTGTCATCGACGCGCGCAATGTCGCCGTCAAATTCAAGGTCGAGGATGGCATCGTCGACGCCGTCAAGGACATCTCCTTCCAGCTTTATCGCGGCGAAACCATCGCGATCGTCGGCGAATCCGGTTCGGGAAAATCGGTGACAGCCCGCACCGTCATGGGCCTGCTCACCAAACGCGCCGTCGTGTCGGAGAAATCCACCGTCAGCTACGACGGCAAGAATGTGCTGAAATTTTCCGAGCGCGCTCGCCGGCAACTGCGCGGCGATCGCATATCGATGATCTTCCAGGAGCCGATGAGCTCGCTGAACCCGATCTATACGATCGGCAGCCAGATCGTCGAAGCGATCCGCGTCCATCGCAAGACCGGCCGTCGCGAGGCCGAGAGGAGGGCGCTGGCTCTGCTGCAGCAAGTGCAGATCCCCGATCCCGAAGCGCGGCTCAAGCAATATCCGCATCAGCTTTCCGGCGGTCAGCGCCAGCGCGTGATGATCGCCATGGCGCTCGCCAACGACCCGGACGTGCTGATCGCCGACGAGCCGACGACTGCGCTCGACGTTACCGTGCAGGCACAGATCCTGAATTTGATCCGCAACCTGCAAAAGCAACTCGGCATGGCGGTGATCCTGATCACCCATGATCTAACCGTGGTCAAGCAATTCTCCGACTACGTCTACGTCATGCAGCACGGCGAGATGCGCGAGCACAATACGACGGAAGAGCTCTTCGCCCGTCCGCAACATCCCTATACGCAGCATCTGCTTGCCTCCGAGCCGCGAGGGCAGGCGAAGCCGCTACCGCCCGACTGCGACACCATCCTCGAGGGTAGATCAGTCAAGGTCGCCTTCATGCTGCGCCACGGCACTTTCCTCAAACCGGACCTGCGCGAACTGGTCGCAGTCGATGGCCTCAGCCTGGAGCTTCGCCGGCACGAGACGTTGGGGCTCGTCGGCGAATCCGGCTCCGGCAAGACCACTTTCGGCCAGGCGCTGCTGCGGCTGATCGATGCCGATAGCGGCGAGATCTATTTCGACCGGCAGGCGATCCACGGCCGTTCGCGGGTCGGGATGCGGCCGCTACGCTCGCGCATGCAGGTCGTTTTCCAGGATCCGTTCTCCTCACTCAACCCACGCATGCCCATCGGTCAGATCATCGCCGAGGGGCTGGTGGTCAACAATATCGGCGCCAACAAGGCCGAGCGGTTGGAGCGGGTGAAGGAGGCGCTGGTCAGCGCCGGCATGCCCTCGAACATCCTGTCGCGCTTCCCGCATGAATTCTCCGGCGGTCAGCGTCAGCGTATCGCCATTGCGCGGGCCATCGCGCTCGAACCGGAATTCATTTTGCTCGATGAGCCGACCTCGGCGCTCGACCTCTCCGTCCAGGCTCAGATTATAGATCTCTTGCGCAAGTTGCAGGACGAACGGGGCTTGAGCTATCTTTTCATCTCCCACGACCTCAAGGTCGTCCGCGCCCTTTGCCATCGCGTCATTGTCATGCAGCACGGCAAGATCATGGAAGAGGGGCCGGTCGACGACGTTCTTTCCCATCCCAAGACAGCTTACACCGAGCGCCTCGTCAGAGCGGCGTTCGAGGTGGCATCCTAGCATTCAGGAGATTTTACAATGACAGGCAATCCCAAGATCACATTCATCGGCGCCGGCTCGACCGTTTTCATGAAGAACATCATCGGTGACGTCTTGCAACGGCCGGCGCTGACAGGCGCCAGGATCGCGTTGATGGACATCAACCCGCAACGGCTGGAAGAAAGCGCCATCGTCGCCCGCAAGCTTGCCTCGACGCTCGGCGCTTCCGCTACGGTAGAGACATTCACCGATCAGCGCCAAGCGCTCGACGGCGCCCATTTCGTCGTCGTCGCCTTCCAGATCGGTGGTTACGAACCCTGCACGGTGACTGATTTCGAAGTGCCGAAGAAATACGGTCTTCGCCAGACGATCGCCGATACGCTCGGCGTCGGCGGCATCATGCGTGGGCTCAGAACCGTGCCGCATCTCTGGAAGATCTGCGAGGACATGCTGGCCGTCTGCCCCGAGGCCGTCATGCTGCAGTATGTCAACCCAATGGCGATCAACACCTGGGCGATCTCCGAGAAATATCCGACGATCAAGCAGGTCGGCCTTTGCCATTCCGTGCAGGGTACGGCGATGGAATTGGCCAAGGATCTCGACATTCCCTACGAGGAAATCCGCTATCGCTCGGCCGGCATCAACCATATGGCCTTCTACCTGAAATTCGAGCATCGCCAGGCGGACGGTTCTTACCGCGATCTCTATCCTGATCTCGTGCGTGCCTATCGTGAGGGACGGGCGCCAAAGCCCGGCTGGAACCCGCGCTGCCCGAACAAGGTACGCTACGAGATGCTGACCCGGCTCGGCTACTTCGTCACCGAAAGCTCGGAGCATTTCGCCGAATATACGCCCTATTTCATCAAGGAAGGCCGCGAGGACCTGATCGAAAAATTCGGTGTTCCGCTCGACGAATATCCGAAGCGTTGCATCGAGCAGATCGCGCGCTGGAAAAACCAGGCCGACCAATATCGCAGCGCCGATAAAATCGAAGTGGCTCAATCGAAGGAATACGCCTCTTCGATCATCAATTCGGTCTGGACCGGTGAACCCTCGGTCATCTACGGCAACGTCCGCAACAATGGCTGCATCACCTCGCTGCCCTCCAATTGCGCCGCCGAGGTTCCCTGCCTGGTCGATGCCTCTGGCATCCAGCCGACCTTCATCGGCGATCTGCCGCCGCAACTGACCGCGCTGATCCGCACCAACATAAACGTGCAGGAACTGACGGTACAGGCCTTGATGACTGAGAACCGCGAGCACATTTACCATGCGGCGATGATGGACCCGCATACGGCTGCCGAGCTTGATCTCGACCAGATCTGGTCGCTGGTCGACGAGCTCTTGGCCACCCACGGCACTTGGCTGCCGGAATGGGCCCGCAGCGACCGCAAGGTTCAGGCCGCTTAAACCATTCTCTCCCGGTTTTACGGCCGAAAGGGCCTCGCAGCATTGCTGCGGGGCCTTACCTCTTCTCCATCGTGGAGAAGGTGAAAATCCAAAATCCGCTATTCTTCAAGCTGATCCGAGGTGGCAAAGCCTAGCCGCCTGCGCTAAAAACGACGCGAACCTTGGGAGAGATCAAACACATGGCGAGTTCAGACATCTTCAGCACCGGAACCTTTGTCGGCCGCATCTGGCGTCCTGATGTGAAGGGGCCAGCGCTTGTCGTCGTCCGCGACGGCGCGCTTCACGACATCACCTCGAAGGAAGCGCCGACCATGCGCGACCTTCTGGAAAAAGACGATCCGGTCGGTTTTGTCCGCGCGCAGAAGGGCGAAGCCATCGCCAAGCTCGATGACCTGCTTGCCACCAAGGCCGATACATCAGCCATCCATCTTCTCGCTCCCATCGACCTGCAGGCAATCAAGGCCTGCGGCGTCACCTTCGCCCGCTCGATGGTTGAACGTGTCATCGAGGAACGCGCCGCCGGTAACCCCGATCTCGCCGAAGCAATCCGCGGTAAGGTCATGGGCCTTATCGGCGACAGCCTGCGCAACCTAAAGGCCGGTTCGCCGGAAGCTGCCAAAGTGAAGGCGGCGCTCATCGAAGAAGGCGTCTGGTCGCAATATCTCGAAGTCGGCATCGGCCCGGATGCCGAGGTCTTCTCGAAATCGCAAGTCATGTCCTCGATGGGGCCGGGCGCCGATGTCGGCCTGCACCCTATCTCGAAGTGGAACAATCCCGAGCCGGAAATCGTGCTTGCCGTCGACAGTCAGGGCCGTGTCAGGGGCGCGACGCTCGGCAATGACGTTAACCTGCGCGATGTCGAGGGACGTTCGGCGCTGCTGCTCGGCAAGGCGAAGGACAACAACGCCTCCTGCTCGATCGGTCCCTTCATCCGGCTGTTTGACGAGACCTACACGCTCGATGACGTGCGCAATGCCGATCTCGACCTGAAGGTCGAAGGCGAGGAGGGCTATGTGCTGCACGGACGCTCGTCGATGAAGGAAATCAGCCGCGATCCTCTCGATCTCGTCTCTCAAACCATCGGCCGCCATCACCAGTACCCCGACGGCTTCGTCCTTTTCATGGGCACTCTGTTCGCCCCCGTCGAAGATCGCGACACGCCCGGCCAGGGTTTCACCCACAAGGTCGGCGATATCGTCACCATCTCCAACGACAAGCTTGGCGCATTGAAGAATCGCGTATTGCTGTCGACGGAGTGCGCGCCCTGGACATTCGGAACATCGCATCTGATGCGCAATTTGGCTGGGCGAGGGCTGATCTAAGGCAATGCGTCTTCCCCTCAGGGGAGAAGGTCTCCGACTGAGGCGGCGCGCGCCTGTTGCCCAGGCGCGTGACTGTTCTTGAGGCCATACCCGCCAATGGCTGCACAATAGTTGAACCTAGATGCTGAACCTGATCAGGAAAAATCTGGATTTCTCTGTCTTCATGTTCACGCAGGCCACGTCGAATCTCGGCGACTCGCTGAGAATTGTCGTGATGCCATTGCTGGTGCTTCATCTGACGGGCTCTGCCCTCTATGTCTCAGCGATAGCGCTGCTGGAAACGGCTGCGTATTTTATTTTTCACCTACCCTTCGGTGCGGTTCTCGATCGCGCCGACCGCCGCCGGGCGATGCTTCTCGCCGATGTCGGGCGCGGTATCTTGATGCTCGCAATACCGCTGTTATGGTTCAGCGATGTGCCGGTTCTGGCTTCTTTGTTTCTGATCACCCTGCTGATGAGCATTCTCTCTTCGCTCTTTGGAGCAGGCAGCAGCGCCTTGATACCGAGACTGGTTCAGAATGACGATCTGACCAATGCCTATGCTCTGTTCGAAGCGGCGGAGTCGGTCGCATGGATCGCGGGACCGCTCGTTGCCGGCGCACTGGCGACTTGGTTTGGTTTGGCCAGCGCCCTGGTGGTTGATGCCGTATCGTTTTTCGTATCGGCGTCGGGGTTGATCTTTATCAACATACCACCGCCGGAAGCGCATGATGGGACGGAATCCATTTGGGCGCGGATCGCGGACGGGCTTGTTATCCTCACAAAGGTCGCGCCACTCCGCCGGATTCAGCTTTACTGGACACTTTATGGCATCATCGGCTACGGCGCGATAACGGGCTTCGTCTATGTAGGCTCGCAAGGTGGTGCTTCGGGGCCGGCCCTTGCGTCTTTCGCCGTCTCAGCCTATGCGCTGGGTTCGGTTTTCGGAACGCTGCTTGCAGGCCGACCGCATCTTGCAAAGATCACCCACGCTATTCCAATCAGCCTCTTGATCTTTGCCGGCGGTGCATTGCTCGTCGCAAGTTCATGGCGAATCGGGATGCTGGCCGGCGCTCTCTTCATCGGCGCGAGCGAGGGCTTCTTCCTGGTCCTTTACCTCGCACGTCGAGCAGAAGCGACCCCCGACCGGTATATGGCGCGGATCGGGTCGATCGCGGCCATGCTTGCGCGACTTGCAAGCGGCATATCGGTTACATGGATGGGAGTGATGCTCGACCGATGGCAGGGTACGGGAGCCTTCGGCACGATGGCCGCCCTCGCATTCATCCTGGCTGGGGTGGTGCTGCTCGGTGGCCGGAAAGCACGCCCCTCACCAGAACTGGCTTAAATGATTGCGGCCCGCAAAACGTCCGCTGGCGGCATCCGAAAGCGACTTGAAACAATTCTTACGAGACGGCAATCCGCGAATTTCTCCCGCTAAGGTGCAGGAGAAACGTCGTCAATGCGTCGACATTGACTGCGGCTGGTTCTGGCGGCTGCGGGCGACGGTGAGTTCGGAAGTGGTGTGATTGAGACGGTCGGCGAGGACACGCATGATTTCGACAGCCATTTCGGGAAAGTCGCTGAGCAGCTTCAGGAAATGCTCCTTGCTGATCTTCAGCGCCTCCAGCGGCGATGTCGCCTTGACGGTGGCGGTGCGGGAGACGTCGCAGAGAATGGCGATTTCGCCGACGATGGAGTTGATATCGACCTCAGCGACTTTGATCTCTCCAGCCGGGCTATCGACAAGAATATCAGCAGTTCCGGAAAGAACAACGTAAGCGGCATCGCCCTGGTCGCCCTGATGAAATAGCGCCTGACCGGCATTGTAGCTGACGCGATCCGACGTGAATGCCAAAAGCTTCAATTTCGCGGGTGCGATGCGCGAAAAAATCGGCACCCGTTTTAGCATTTCGACTTCATCTTTCAGAAGCATGAGCTTCAAACCCCCAGTGTCAGGCCCCAAATACCACCGATGCAATAGGATATTACGATAACAGTTCTTTGAACATACCGTTTTTCTCTAAAAGATCGGTGGTTGTGCCGCTCTCAACCAGGCTTCCGCGGTCAAAAACGAGAACTCGATCAAACAATTCCGCGAAACCTGGATTGGATAGGACCCAAACCACCGCAGGCACATGCTCACCGCTGTCGAGCCCGCTCAGAATCGCGCGGGCGATCTGGTCCTGGACGCGGTGGTCGAGCGCCGGAAGCGGACGATTGCAGATGATGTAATCGGCCCGCTTCAGCAAAGCGCGGCCGAGATTGAGCTTCTGCCGCTGTACGTTGGTCAGCCGCTTGCCGCCGGAACCGACGTCAAAATCGAGGCCGATCGACAGCACGCTGTCCTGCATACCCAGCCGTTCGAAGACGTCATACATGATGGTGTGAATACGCTCAGGCGCGTCGGCTTGCTGGTGTGCGATCCGGCCAAACAGCACGTTGTCCATCAATGTCGCCGACGCGGTGAAGCGCTCGGGATCGTAGCGCTCGATCACACGGGCCAGATCGGCTGGAATATGTTCATGGAACTTGGCGCGCGCCTTGACGATCTTCTCCATCAGCGTCTGCGTCAAAAGACCGAAGCGGTGACGGGGTTCGATATAGGAGAAGCTGAGGCGGATGATGGCCACCCGCTCGTCCGGCGTTGCGGCACTGAAGCCCTTGCCGTTCAGCTTCTGCAACAACGCTTCATAAGTCGGGATATCCTCCGCCGTCATGAAGGTGAGCTGCTGGAAGAAAGGATGATCCGGCGGCAGATCGGTGAAGAGTTCGACGGCGTTCTCAGCAATTTCCAGGCCCATGTCGTAGAGATCGGTGTCGAGGCCGGTCTCCGTGAACAGCTTTTGGAAATAGGGATGGGCGGCGAGCTTACGGTTGGTCATCAATGGCCGCTTCAGCGTGCCGAACAACAGGTTTTCGCCGACCGTCGCCTGCGGATTGTAGGCGTCGATTTCGAAAGGCACGACAAGGCCGTCGAGATTCTCCTCCTGCAATCTGAGGCGCAGCGCCTGGCGCAACTCGACGATACGCGAGGTGAGATCGTCATGCGCTGCCGTGTCGACATTCGAGCGCAGTGCCATGTCGAGAATATCCTGTGACATGGCCACGGCATCGAGAACAGGGCGGATGGCTGCGTAGATATCATGCGGGCCGGTGGCGCCGGCGGCGGCGTAGTCGACCCAATCGCTGTTAAGATCGAGTTCCGGATTGCCGGCCCGACGCGCTTCTATCATCTGCCATTTGAGCTTGTTGGCTGCCAGGTCATCATAATCGGCAGGGGTGAGCGGCGCGTGTTTCAGGCCATAGAGAAGATTGCTGCGCAACGTGCCGTGGAAGAAGAACGTATCCGACGAGGCATAGGCAATGCGCCGACCCGTCAGCGATTCCGGAAGTTCCAGCAGGTCGCGGCCATCGATCGCGATGCGGCCGGTATCCGGCCAGACAAGCCGGCCGAACGCCTCCGCGAGGTATTCGCCACCAGCGCCACTGTCGCCGACAATAGCCACCTTCTCGCCAGGCTGGATCTCGACCGAGACGTGATCCAGCACGCGAGCGCCGCTGTCGTCGAGCACAGTCAGATTGGTCGCGACCAGCGAGTGGGTGATCCGGCCGGCGGGCGCAGGCGAGACAACCTGGATCTTCGCATCGATCAGCCCGTCGACGCTGAACTGTTCGACCACCTGATTGTATTTGACCTGCACATCCTGGCGCGACTGGTCCCAGTCGATGAGTTCCTTCAGCGGCCCCGGCAGGTCCTTGTAAGCGTTGATGACAGCCACAAGCTGGCCGATATCCAGGCGGCCCTGCAGCGCAAGGAAACCGCCGATCGAATAGAACAGGAAAGGTGTGACCTGGGCGAGGAAGTTGTTGATGAATTTCACCAGGAACTTCCACTGATAGAGATCGTAGCGGATCGAGAAGATCAACCCGAGACGGGTAGCGATATCGGCACGCTCGAAATTGGTCGTATCGTTGGTATGGATCGTACCGATGCCTTCCACGATTTCGCCGACACGCCCGGAAAGCTCGCGCGCCGTGAGCTGCCGCTGGCGGCCGAGCTCCAGCAATCGCTTGCGCATGCGCGGGATAACGATCGCCTGAACTGCAACGATGCCGGCAGCAATCATGCCCAGCCAGAAATTCTGCATGATGATGAAGACGAGCGCCGTGATCGCCTGGCCGCCGAGCAGCGCCGGCGTTACATAGGCATCGCCGGTAAAGCCGCCCATGGGCTCCACCTCGTCCTTGATCATCGTGGCGATCTCGGCCGGCTTCACTCGCTTGAAATGCGCCGGCGGGAAACGCAGCACGCGGTCGATCAACTCGAATCGGATGCGGCGCAACATGCGCTCGCCGAGCCGGCCCTTATAGGTGTTGATGTACAGCTTGAAGAGGCCGTTGAGGATGACAAGCGCCAGGAACACCAGGCTCAGTGCAATCAGCATCCAAAACCGGGTGAGTTGCAGGCCCTGAAATATTTCGAAGTGCCCAAGCACGGGCAGGTCGAAAGAGATATGCATGAAGGTCTGGGTTTGGCCTGGACGCTCGAAACCTTTGCCTTGGATTGGTCCGTTGACGATCTGCTTCGGCAAGTCGAAGGACAGAAAGTATGGGATCATCGAAGCCGCGACGATCGTCAGGATCCAAATTTGCTCCAGCCGAGTATTCGACCAGATGTAACGCGCTAGGCTTTTTTCCATCGCTTATTGCATGCTTCCAAATTCAGCAGTCTTCGCCGTCGGTGCAGGCGCCGATGTCGGAGGTGCGGGAGAGTTCATCGTGGATGCGCGGCCCCATATTGAAAACGGAACGCCGCCCGGTCTTTCGTCCAGGTACCTCCCGATTCATTGATTTGTCGATTTATATCACAAGATTGCGGAAAGCGAGGAGGGCAAAACGAAGAGGCATTGCAACAGATATATTGCTGCAACCGTCACCAGGCGTGGCGAATGATTGCCGAGGTTCGCTTGGCACCACCAAGGTCGATATTGGGGTTCGACGGCTTCGGCCGCGATAGGACAATTTCCACCGCGTTCGCGAGCTGATCCGTCGTCAGACCCGCTTCAGGTAGCGCGAGCGCCAGCCCGAGTTTCTCCAGCCGTTCGGCACGCACCGACTGCTCCGTCTCACCGCCAGCCGTGAACGGAACCAGGATAGAGCGGCAGCCGGTGACGAGGAGATCACCGACCGTGTTATAGCCTGCCTGCGAGATCGACAGTTCGGCACCCCTCAGCAAAGACGGGAAATCCTTGCGGAAACGGACAAGGTCTACATTGCCGGTTGCATCCTTTGTCAATGCGGCAAAATCCTGCTCCGGCAGGTTCGGTCCGGTGATTAGCAGCCAGCAGCGATCGACTGCCACGCGGCTTGCAGCCTCCAGCGAAGCGCGGATCAGGTCGCGCCCCACCGCACCGCCGCCGGCGGAAACGACGATGTCGAAGGTCTCGATCGGTTCCGGCGGCAGGGGCGGCGCGACAAGGCCGGTATAGGTTATCTTGTCGGATATGGCCGAAGTCAGTGGAAACGTCTCCTCCAGCCGAACGAAGTCGGGATCGCCATGGACGAGAACGCCGTCGAAATGATCCCGCAACAATGCCACTGTCTCTTCATCACGCCCTGGCTTCTTCTGCTGCTGCAAGATATCACGCACCGAGGTGTAGAGTTTCGGCTTGGGATTGGTTTCGGCAATGGCATCGAGCAGAGGCAGCAACTCGAAGCGCATCTGACGGCGGCCGAACGGAAAGGCCTCGATGATCACGACATCGGGCTCGGCCCTCCGGAAAGCCTCCAGCAATAGGTTGCGGCGCGTCGACAGGAATTCCTCGCCAGCGGCATTTCCCATTTGATCGGCGAGTCCCGAAAAACCGGCGCTGCTGGCCACAACCGGCGGCAGGATAACGGAGGTAACATCCGAGCCTGGAAAGCCGTTGACCGGTATACCGCCGGTGACGACCGTCACCTGGCAGCCGTCCTTCGCCAGGGCGCTGGCAATGCGGCTGGCGCGGGCGAGATGACCAATGCCGAGCAAGTGTTGAACATAGAAAAAAACACGTGGGGATGAATTTCGAAGGGGCGTCATGCGGATTTCCGCCACTGCTCTTCTTTTTGCCACTGCTCCTCGAACAGCCGCGTCAATTGCCGAATGCTGGAATGATGGTCGAAATGTTCGCGCACTCGCTTCTCGGCAGCGTCGCCAAGCCGATGGCGCAGTGCCGGATCGCGGATCGCCCTTTCCATTGCCGCCGCCAGCGCCGTTGGGTCCTCCGGCGGCACGATAAAACCGTTTTCGCCGTCCGTAAGCAGTTCCGGTACGCCGGAAATGTTGGTGGAGACGCAGGCAAGGCGTTGGCTCGACGCCTCGACTAGCACATTCGGCAGGCCGTCACGGTCGCCATCCGCCGCCACACGACAGGCGAGCGCAAAAAGATCCGCCTGGCGATAATGTGCCAGCACATCCTCCTGTGCCATCGCGCCCTTCCAGGTGATGCGGTCGGTAATGCCGAGCGTCTCGGCAAGCGCCCTTAGCTTCGCCAGCCCATCGCCGCCGCCGATATGGGTGAAGCGCCAATGGAGGTCGGCCGGCAGCAGCGCCAACGCCCGCAGCAGCATATCGTAACCCTTTTTCTCCACGGCGCGACCAACACTGAGCAGGAAAGCGGGCTCGGATGCTTGCGAGCCGTCACGGTGGGAATGGTGACCCGTAAAAGCGCCGAAGCGAGCGAGGTCGAGGCCGTGATAGCTCAGATGTACAGCCTCCGGCATCGGTGTCAGATCGCGCATGTGTTCAAAGCCGCTGCGGGTGCAAGTCACTGTCCAGCGGGCACGTCCGAGCTTTTCCGACAGCTCCCAGTCCGGCGAGGTCCAGATATCCTTGGCATGCGCCGAGCAGGTCCATGGAATGCCGGTCATAATGCTGGCATAGCTCGTGACCGAGGCCGGCGTATGGATGAAATGTGCGTGCAACCATTCGCCGTTGTCGGGCCACTCATGGACCAGCACCAGTGCCTGACCGAAACGGCGAATGCGGTTCGGCGTGATATCGCGCTTGAGATCGGCCCAGAATTGCTTCAGCAGCGGCTTGAAACCGGGCTTCTTGATCCCGGCCAAGAAGGCGCGCAGCACGCGCAGGGGCTCATTGTGCAGATACTCCGGCAGGTAGACGACCCGCGCTTTGATCTCGTCATGGACGGGATGACGCTTCTTATCCGTCGGCTTGCGCATCGAGATCAGCGTCAGGTCGAAGCCGGCCCTCTCCAGCCCAAGCAATTCCTGTGCGATAAACGTCTCGGACAGGCGGGGATAGCCCTTGAGGACCACCAGGATTTTTTTTCGCATCGATCGGTTCCGATGCTCTATTCGGCGACGATCGACAGCGGCGGATAGTGGTCGCGGTCGTCAAACCATTCGCCGACGATGCGGGAAATATGCACCAGCCCTTCCAGCCGCATGTTCTCCCCGCTCGCCGACGGTGGCGCACGGGTCGGCAGACGCTTCAGCGCGGCCGCGAGTTGTTTCGGATCGGCAGATTCCTCCGGCAGCAGCATGTCGACGAGACCGAGCTCGCTTGCCCGTTGAGCGCGGATCAGTTGTTCCTCCCGTGGCCGCGTGCGTGGAATGATCAGCGCGGGCTTGTCGAAGGACAGGATTTCGCAATAGGTATTATAGCCACCCATGGCGACTACGCCCCTAGCGCCGGCGATCAGCTCTTCCATCTTGTTGTCGAACTCGATCACCTGCAAGCAGGCAATCTTGCTCGCGCGCTCCAGCAACTGGTTGCGCTCCTTGGCCGGCATATAAGGGCCGAGCACGATCAGCGTCTTGTGTTGAAGCGTGTTGTCCTGCTCGTAGGCACTGACGACATCGTTGACGAGATCAGCGCCGTCGCCGCCGCCGCCGGTCGTGACGAGAAGATAGTCTTCATCCGGCACATGCTCGGATTTCGCGCCATGCGAGACGCTCCGCTGCAGGAAGCCGACGAATTCCATCTTCCGACGCACGCCCGGTGGCACGTCGAGACCGATCAGCGGGTCGTAGAAATCCGGTGGACCATAGACCCAGACGCGATCATAGAACTGGTCGATCTTCTGGAACGCGTTGTTCTTCTTCCATTCGGCTTCGAGCAGATAGGGCGCATCCATGACGTCGCGCATGCCGAGGACGAGCGTCGTGCCGCGCGCCTTCAGATACTGCAGGGTCTCCTCGACCTCACCTTTCAGACCCATCGGCTCTTTGTCGACGATGAAAATGTCTGGCTGGAAGGTCTCCGCCGTGTGACGGATGATCGACTGGCGCATCTTCAGCGTTTCATGAAGATCGACATGGCTTGCCATCGACGTATATTCGCCGTCGCGCAGCTTGATGACGCTCGGCACTTTCACAAAATCGACTCGTGCTCGATAATCGAAAGCACCGGCAATCGTCGCACCGGAAATGATGAGGACATTCAGCCCACGATAGTCTTCGACAAGCGCGTGCGCGATGGTTCGGCACCGCCTGAGGTGACCGAGACCGAACGTGTCGTGACTATACATGAGGATTCGAGCATCTTCTAAGCGCCGCTTCATGGGCAAAACCTCAGGAATGAAAGTCATTTTCGCGGGTTGTCAGCAAACGACGTCCGCGGCCGCTCTTCGAATTGCAATCCATTTCCTGGCCACGCTTTCCGCTATTTGTAGGGATCGGCCGCGTCGCGCAAGCCGTCTCCTAAAAAGTTGAACGCCAGAATGACCAAAATCACCGGGACCATCGGGAAGAGAAGCCACGGGTAAAATGCAATGACACTGACGCTCCTTGCCTCGGTCAGCAGGATGCCCCAGCTGGTGATCGGGGGGCGAAGACCGAGCCCCAGGAAGCTCAGCGCGGTTTCGCCGAGGATCATGCTGGGGATTGAAATCGTCGCCGTCGCGATCAGATGCGACATGAATCCTGGTACAAGATGACGACCGATAATACGCGGCGAACTTGCACCCATCAATTGTGCAGCAAGTACATAGTCTTCTTCGCGCAAAGACAAGAGCTTGGAACGAACCGCACGTGCCAGTCCGGTCCAATCGAGAATGCCGAGGATGATGGTGATGCCGAAATAAATGATGATGGGGCTCCAGGTCACCGGCATGATCGCCGCGAGCGCCATCCACAGGGGCAGGCTCGGCAACGATTGCAGCACTTCGATGACCCGCTGGACGAGAAGGTCGAAGACACCGCCGTGATATCCTGCCAGCCCGCCGATGACTATCCCCAGCACGAAGCTGATGGCGATGCCGATCAACCCGATCGTCAGGGAAATGCGCGCACCATAGATAATGCGGGACAATACGTCGCGCCCCAGGCGGTCGGTGCCGAGCAGGTACATCTGGCCACCGATAGCGGGGCAGACCAAATGGATATCCGCATCCACCAACCCCCAGAAGCGATAGGGATCGCCACGACAGAAGAAGCGGATCGGCTGCACGTCCTCCGTGTTGTTCGTATAGACCCGCCGCAGCGTGTCGAGATCGAGAGTCATCTTGCGGCCGTAGACGAAGGGGCCGACGAATTCGCCGTTGTTGAAGAAATGGACCCTCTGCGGCGGCGAATGGATGAAATCGACATTACGGGTGTGCAGGCCGTAGGGCGCCAGGAACTCCGCAATCAGGATCATGCCATAGAGCAGCAGCAGGAAGATGCCGGAAGCAAGAGCAAGCTTATGTCGCTTGAACTTCCACCACATCAGCCGCTTTTGCGAGGCCATGTAGTAACGTGCCTGGCCGGCGGACATGGCCTCGAACTGGTCCGGATCGAAGGCGGCGGTGGAAACGTAGTGCTCTAATGGGGCGCCAGGGCGCGGCAGGGGTGCGTTCACTTCGTGCTCCTGCCTTGCAAGCGGATACGTGGGTCGAGGAAGCCGAGGGCGATGTCGGAGATCAATACGCCGATAACGTTCAGGAAAGCCAGAAACATCAGGAACGAGCCGGCGAGATACATATCCTGGCTCTGCAATGCCTTGATCAGCATCGGCCCGGTCGTTTCCAAGGATAGCACGATGGCGGTGATCTCGGCACCGGAGATGATCGACGGCAGGATCGAGCCGATATCGGCAACGAAGAAATTCAGCGCCATGCGCAGCGGATATTTCACCAGCGCCCTGAGCGGATGCAGTCCTTTTGCGCGGGCAGTGATGACATATTGCTTCTGCATCTCGTCGAGCAGGTTGGCGCGCAGGCGGCGGATCATGCCGGCAGTCCCCGCAGTGCCGACGATGATGACGGGAATCCACAGGTGCGAGAGGATCGAGCGTGCCTTGTCCCAGCTCATCGGTTGCGACAGGTATTTCAGATCCATCAGATGGCCGATCGACACGCCGAACCAGATGTTGGCGAAATACATTAGGATCAGCGCCAGCATGAAGTTCGGAATGGCGATGCCGAGCAGGCCCAGGAAAGTCAGGCCGTAGTCCCCCCAGCTATATTGATGGGTGGCCGAATAGATGCCGATCGGGAAGGCAACTAGCCAGGTCAGCGCAATCGTCGTCATCGACACCAGGATGGTCAGCCACAGACGGTCGCCCACCACCTCCGACACCGGCAGCTGATATTCGAAAGAATAGCCGAAATCGCCGTGCAACATGCCGGCGACCCAATACACGTATTGCACCGCCAGCGGCTTATCGAGACCGTATTCGTGGCGAAGATCCTCGATCTCCTGCATGTTGGCCGTCTCGCCCTGCGCCCGCAGTTCGGCGATCTGGCTTTCGAAGAAATCGCCCGGCGGCAGTTGGATGATGGTGAAGACCAACATCGAGATGACGAGCAGCGTCGGGATCATCACGGCGCTGCGCCAGAGAATATATTTAAGCACGCGGCGGCTCCTCCTTCAGCCAGAAGGTGTCGGGCATGAAAACCCCGAGATAGCAGGTGGGATCGAAGCCGTAGAGCGCCTTTTCGGGCACGTTCTGCAGCTGCGTTGCACGTACGATCGGCTGCAGCGTGCCGTTGATGAGCCCGATGGAGAAGACCTGGTCGGTATAGATCGCCAGCATCTGATGCCATATCTCGGCCCGCTCGAAGGACGAGGCCGACCTGCCCCATTGCTGCTGCAGCTCGACGAGCTTCACCACCTCCGGCAAGTCCGGCGCCGTGCCCTGCGTGCCGCCGGAAAGATAGTACATGCCCCAGAGCGGCCATTGCATCTGGTCGTCCATGGTCGGCGCCAACTGGCCAGGGTTCATGTCCGCCGTCGCCACGCCGTTGTCGAGGCCATACCAGATCGACATCACGATACGTCCGCCCATGGCGCGGCTGCGCAGGATGTCTCGCTGCGAGCTGCGGGTAAACAGGGCGATGCCGACATTGCGCCAATGGTCGGTGACAAGCTCGAGCACGTCGGTGTCGAGCGTGCTTTCGCCGGCCGTCTCGACCGTGATCTCGGCGCGCCGGCCGTCCGGCAGCAGGCGGATACCGTCGCTGTCGCGCTTGTCAAGGCCGGCGGCATCGAGCAGGGCGTTGGCCTGATCGGGATCGTGGGCGATCCAGGCGTTGGCATATTCGGGCTTATAGAGCGGGCTCTCCGGCAGCATGGTGTCAGCGCTTTCGGTGCCGAGGCCATAGAAAACCGCCATGTTGATCTCGTGGCGCTTGATCGCCAACGACAGAGCACGGCGCACCCGCACGTCGCGCAGCACCTGCCGCCAGACGGGATCGGCGCTGTTGAGATTCGGCATCAGCGCGACGCGCGAACCGCGCGTCGCCTTCCAGAGATCGACCTTAACGGGGTAGCGCTTTTCCGCATCCTTCAGGAACGTATAGTCGTCGAAGTTGATGCCGGTCGCCTGCAGATCACTGTCGCCGGTGCCGACCTTGTTCGGGATAATCGCCGACGAGCTGACGTTCAGGATGAAGCGGTCGACATATGGCAATTGCTTGCCGTTTTCATCGACGCGATGGAAGTAGGGATTGCGCTCGAACACGAATTGCTCTGCCGGCGGTGCGGTCGTGTTGTGCCAGGGGTCCAGTACCGGCAGCTCCGGATTCTCCTGGCGATAGACACGGGCCATCTTGATGTGCAGATCGGCCACTTTCTTGACGCGATATTGCTTCATCAGCGCCGAGAGGCGGACCTCGTCCTGATATTTCGGATGGAATTGCCTGAGATAATGGCTAGGGCCGACCACCACCAAGGCTTGCGGCGCGGCAAGATTTGGCAGGAAAAACGGATTGGGCTCGTCCCAGCTGTAGCGTACGGTCAACTGATCGACAACTTCGAAGCGCGGCAGGCTGCCATGCGGGCGCAGCTCAAGTGCGCCGCCCCCCGGCGTCAATTTCTTGTTGAGAATGACGTCTTCCCACCAGTAGCGGAAGTCCTCAGATGTCAGCGGCTGTCCGTCCGACCACTTATGGCCATCGCGTAGCTTGAAGGTGAAGACGGTGTCGTTCTGCGCCTCGAAGGATTCCAGAATATCCGGCTGCAGCGTCAGCGTCTGATCGTAGCCCACCAGACGGGCATAACCATAGACGTTCATGAGGCGCAGGTCGCTCTGGCCGCCGATGAGCATGCGCAGCGACCCGCCGTAGCGGCCGGGTTCGCGGCCGAGTGCGGCGAGATTGATGATACGCGGCATCTTCGGCAGGCGCTGCGCCAGCGGTGGCATTTGGCCGGAGCGCAGCCAGTCGTGCAGGAAATCCGGTTCGTTGTCGGCATCTGCAGCGATCGCCGGCAGCGGCAGTACGGTGGAGGCGAGAAGGCCGAGAAAAGTGCGACGATCGATCACGAGCGCAACTCCTTCGCATCGGCGCCGCGGCGGGCGTGTACGAAATGGCCGCCACCGAGATCGGCATAGGCAAGCCCGGCCCCGTCACCCTCGGTGAACTGCGGCCCCCAACTCTGCTTGGCGGCCGGACCTTCGGCATTCAACGCGGAGAAATCAAGTGGCCGATCGAGATCGGGGAAGGGGACTGCTGCGAGCAGCGAGCGGGTATAGGGATGGACGGGATCGCGCAGGATGATCTCACGCGGGGCGATTTCGACGATGCGGCCGCGAGCCATGACGGCGATGCGGTCCGCCATGTAGTCGACGACGGCGAGATTGTGCGAGATGAAGAGATAAGTAAGGCCAAGCTCCTTCTGCAAATCCTTAAGAAGATTGAGGATCTGCGCCTGAACGGAGACATCGAGCGCCGAGACCGGCTCATCGAGGATCAGCAGCTTCGGCCCAAGCGCCAGAGCACGGGCGATGCCGATGCGCTGGCGCTGGCCGCCGGAAAAGCTGTGGGGATAGCGGCTCAGATAATGCTGGTCGAGTCCGATCGCCTGCATCAGCCCCTTGACCTTCTCCTTGCGCTCATCGCTGTCGCCGTGTCCGTGGATCTCAAGGGGTTCGCTCAGAATATTGCGGATCGTCATGCGCGGTGACAAGGACGAAACCGGATCCTGGAACACCATCTGGATCTTCGTCCGGAGTGCCATGAGCTCGTCGCCCTTGACAGCCAGCACATCGATCTTGCCTTCGCCGTCATCGAATGTCACCGAGCCGCGGTCCGAGCTGACGGCACGCATCAGGATCTTGCTGACCGTCGTCTTTCCGCATCCACTTTCTCCGACGAGACCCAGACATTCGCCGCGGCGAATATCGAAGCTGACATCGTCGACGGCGCTGAACTTGGTACCTGCCTGCCGCCCGAACAGCCCACTTCCTTTCGAACTGTAGGTTTTGGTGAGATTGCGCACCGTAAGCAGCACCGGCGGCGCAACGTTGCCGTTGCCGTTGCCATTACCATTGGTTTTGGCGGACTTCTTCTTGCCGGAGAAAGTGCCGAGATTGACGGGCACATCGCGCAACGATTTCAGCCGTTCGCCGGGTTTCATGTCGAAATGCGGCACTGCTGACATCAATGCTCTGAGATAACGATGTTGCGGATCGCGGAAGATCGTATCGACCGGCCCCGCCTCCATGATCTCGCCGTGATAGATGACCACGACCTCATCGGCCATATTGGCGACGACACCGAGATCATGGGTGATCAGCAACATGGCCATGTTGAACTTCTGCTGCAGGCCACGCAGCAGACCGAGGATCTGCGCCTGGATCGTGACGTCCAATGCCGTTGTCGGCTCGTCGGCGATCAGAAGCGCAGGATTGCAGATTAGCGCCATGGCGATCATCGCGCGTTGACGCATACCGCCCGACAATTCGAAAGGATACATATCGAAGGTACGATGCGGATTCTGAAAACCGACGAGGTTTAGCATCTCCTCGGTCTTCTCGCGCTGCTCGGCCCTGCTGGTGGCGGGATTGTGGATACGAAGCGCCTCGCTGATCTGGTTGCCGACCGTGTGCAGCGGCGACAGCGAGGTCATTGGCTCCTGAAAAATATTGGCCATGCGCGCACCGCGAAGCTGGCGTATCGCAATGCCGTCACGCGGCAGCTCGAGGATGTCCGTTGTCTCACCATCGAGCGGATCGGTAAAAAGAATACGGCCGGTCGCCTGCGCCGGCGTTGGCAAAATGCCCATGATCGACTGGCTGATGATCGATTTGCCGGAACCGGACTCGCCGACCAGCGCGGTTACCTTTCCAGGAAGCACCCGGAGATTGGCATTCTTAACCACACGCAACTTGTCCCCGTAGATCGAGAACGAGACGTCGAGGTTCTCAATACGCAACAAATCAGTCCCTGACGCCATGCCGAAGTAGTTCCCGCTTACACGACCTTGATGGCCCCATATGGCACACTAACGTAGGCCATAACGGGTGTCCAGTTGGTCAAAGCGGGACTGCCACTGTAAAAAAACTGTCGCTTTTCCAGTGATCTATCCAAGGACGCTCAACTAAGTGGTTCCGACTATCACTGGATGAACTTCTCGACTGGCGGACGGTTCTCCAACTTCTTGGCATCCCGATGCAACAAGATGACCTGTTCTGCCTCCGAAAGAACGTCTGCGGCGACATCATGAAAGGCTTCCGTCGTCCCATTGCCTGCCGTGATGGCTTTTGGATGCACGACCGTGAAGCGCTGGCGCACGCCACGTAGTTTCTCTTCGCCGAGCGTTACCCACTCGCCGCCGGTGTAGCCGGCAAAAGCCTGGCTTGCGACCACCGCCGTCGAATATTTCTTGGTCAGCGACTGCAGCCGCTGCACCTCATTGACGGCAGCACCGAAAGCGGAAAAGGTCAAGCGGTCCCTAAGCCCGACATTACCAAGCATGACGTTGCCGACATGCAGGCCGATGCCATAACGAACTTCGCTCAGGCCGCGTGCCTGACGATCCTTGTTGAGAGCGGCAACCCGGCTCTGCGCATGGAAAACAGCTGATAGCGCCGCTTCGCAAGCGACCTTGGAGGGGTCTTTGTGCCGGCCACAGGGATAGACGGCGAGGAAGCCGTCGCCCAGAAAACTCAAGATCTCGCCGCCGTTCCGGTTGAACGGCGCAGCGATGGCGTCGAAGAATTCGTTCAGCGTATCGATATAGGCTTGGCGTCCTTCCTTCTCGGCATAAAGGGTCGACTGCCGCATGTCGCCCATGACGAGAGCGGCGCGGATCGTCTCGCCGTCGCCGCGGCGGATCTGGCCGTTCAGCACGCGTTTACCGGCATCGCCACCAAGATAGGTGGTGAGCATATTATTGGCGAGCTTGCCGAGGACCGCCATCTTGGCGGCCATGGCGAGGTGATTCTGCATACGCATCAGCGCGCCGATCATTTCCTCACTGAAGCCGCTGATACTGTCGGTCGACCAGGAGCCCATCATTCCCTGGGCGGAGCCGGCGCCGAAGGTCTGCACGAAGGCGATATAGTCGGTGATCTTCTCCTTGCGCAGGTCCTCGAAAACCGGGAACTCCAGCGGCCCGTCAACATCGACGCGGCGGCGCAAGTGCAGGAGATTGTTGGAGAGCAGATAATAATAGGGGCTCTGCACGAAGCGCTCCGGCTTGTCGTTCACATGCCGATAGCCTTCGATGGTCAGCCCGCCGGAACGCCGCCAGGTGAAGCCCAGCGCGTCGTAGAGCGGATGCAGCATCGAAAAGGTCAGATGCACGCGGGCGATCGGCAAGCCGGAGGCGGCTATACGTTCACAGAAACCGCGAACGATGCTCTCCAGATTTTCGCCTGTCAGTGCCGACTGTGTCAGCCATTCCGCGACCTTGTCGAGAAAAATATCGGAAACACTCGAATGAACGGTCATCATTGCCGTGGCCTATCCTTGCAATCCAAAATGCTCCTCCCCCAGGGCGACACGCCAACTACCAAATGATATGGGCGCGGCGATGAGGTCGTGTCCAAGCATATTGGCACGGGTCGGATGAGCGAACCATGCAACAAGCGACGGCACATTTTTCCCAGAAGCCTCGAATCGCGCCGGCGCCGTGAAAGATTTTGCTGCACCTTCTATGCGTCCTGGCGGACATACGGCACAACCGAAAAGAGCCGCCAGAGTTGCCGGCTCCCGTTTTGTTCTTCCTTAGATAAGCCCCCCATACCGCTGAAACAATGGCTGAAAACGGCGAAGCTCAAGAAAATTCTGCCGGACAGAAAAACTTTACAGTGTGCCGGGCGATGCCAGGGGCGCATCCAGCGCCGAGGAAACGGCAGCACGCAGCTTGTCGCGCAACGCCATTGCGGCCATCGCATAACCGCCGCTGGCACCGTCGATGAAATGCATGTGGTCGCGCATCAGGGGCGTCGGCACGAAGCAGGTCATTAGCGCGCTTTGCTGCCGATGCAGGCCGTAACGGCAAACGCCGGCAGCTTCGGCTTCGCGCAACCGCGCTTCAATGCGGGAAAGACGCGCGGCATCGACGTCGATGGTCATCTTCAGCCCATCATCGAATTTGCGGAAATCGGAATTCGCGGCAAGGTCGCGCCGGTAGATCTTGGCGTCGAAGGTTGCCGCGCGGATGCCGAACCTGTCGAGGATATAGACGAGAACGATCTGGGCAGCGATCGAAAGCTTGCGCAGCCAGCGATTGCCCGCCGGCGCCGTGGCGCGCGCCTCGATTTCTGCTCCGTCGAAAGCAAGCACCGGCGTCGGACCTTCGACCGGGACTGGATGGCCACCACGGTTCTGCTCCATGGAAATGGCGATGACATCGGCAACGAGGCGTTGGAATTCCGGGCCATTTCCGGCAGCATCGGGAACGGCGATGATCGAGACGATTTCACCATTGCGCGCCTCGATCGGGTTCCATCGGCAGGAAAGACCGGTCAGGTCCGGCCTTGTCTCCTGCGGCGCCGCTTCGACAGCAAAGCGTCCCGCCTTCATCTGCTTTTCCGCCCAGCTGCCGCCGCCACCGGAAAACATGGCGTAGGAAACGAAGTCGCTGGGGCTGAAACGGGCAACCCGCACGTCCAGCCCTTCGGCACGGACATCCGTCATCGGCACCAACGCGGTACGCAAGCTGAGCTGCAACTCCTCCATCACCCACGTCCGCACCGCCGCCAGCGCCTCTCGCACACGACCTTCACCAGAGGGAGGAATGGCTACCAGAGCACCATCACCGCCGAAGACGAAGGGATAGTCCCCCTTGTCCAGCGCGTTCAGCACGGCTGAAATCACCCCCGCCCCGGCCATATTGACGGATTTGTAGTGGCCCGAAGCAATCGCCTTTGTCGAGCTGACGATGTCGGCCACCGCCAGAAGCCAGTCATCGGGAAGCGGCTGATAGTTATTGCTGTCGGTAACGCCTTCAAAACGGGTGAAAACCGGCAAAGTGCGGAAGAAATCGTCGTTCGATAGATCGGCCATGATATCCCCCTTATGAATGAGCGCCACAATCGCTTATCCCTACAGCAACTGCATCGAAAAACCAGCGGGCAGTCGACGCGATATGATCTGCCATGCTACTCCGGCTGCGGGAGAGACATCACGACGCCAAGGACAAGACATATACGATGAGCCGCCTGGATAGTTTCATCCGCCGCCTGACCGCACAGCGCGACATTCTCAATGCTGTTGCCGATGAGGTCAAAGCGCTCGACGGTCCCGTGCTGGAGCTCGGGCTCGGCAACGGCCGCACTTTCGATCATCTGCGCGAGCTTTTTCCCGACCGCCGCGTCGTCGCCTTCGATCGGGCGGCCAATGCCTACGGCTCGTCGATGCCGGAAACCGACAATCTCGTGCTCGGCGAGATCAAGGACACTGCCAGGGATTTCATCGGCATCGGCGCATCGCTTGCCCATGCCGACATCGGCACCGGTTATGAGGACAAGGACGCCGTGACATTGACCTGGCTGCCTGAAATCATGGCCGGCGTTCTCGGCTCGCGCGGACTTGCCGTCAGCGGCCTGCCGCTCGATCATCCCGATCTCGAAGCATTGTCCTTGCCGTCAGGCGTGAAAGAAGGCCGCTACTTCATTTATCGGCGCAGATAGCCGTCAACGCAGGAACAAGACGTCGAACTGCTCGCCCTCAACCGGCAGATCGACGACTTTCATCGGCACACTGCGGTTTTCGAAAAAAGCCAGGCATTCCGTATAGTAGCCTGCAAGATCGGCGACGAAGGCGATCGTCTGTTCCCTGCCATAAAAGGCGGGCGTGAATTCCATGTGGAGCGGCACCTTTCGGGCCATCAGCGCCTGCATCGACCGGATGGCAACGGGCTCGTAGCCCTCGATATCCATCCAGATAAGCCCGACATCGGCAGCCGCGACGCCGATGTCGTCAAGAATATCGGCGACTGGCCGGACTGGCACGGAAATCTTTTCATCACTGGCACTTTGACGCAACGCGCTGCTTTTGCCGTGGTTTTTGTGGTTCAGATAGAAGTCGAGCTGCCCTTCGCGGTCGCCAGCGGCGCAATTTATTGCCGTTACCAGATCCTGCATTCCGTTATCGGCGATATTAAGCGACAGGAGCCGAAAGTTACGAGGATCGGGCTCGACGGTAACGATATGGCGATAGGCGCCGCTCAGAGCAAAATAGCTGGTCTGCGTGCCGATATTGCCGCCGAGTTCGAGGAGGACGGTGCCTTTTCGCAGCAGGCCGTACTCGCGCAGAACCGTCAGCAGCCGGTCGACATGATCGCGCTCGAAATGCCCCTTGCGAAAAACTTTGCGGCCGATGTAGTCGGCCGGCGAAAAGCTCAAGACATGATCGCCGCAATCCAGCGTCATGGTCTTCACACGCGGACCGATGGCGCTGATCAGGATGTCGCGGCCGATGCGGGTATCAAACAGACGGGTGGCAATGCGATCCCGGGTCTTGCGGAGGGCGCGTTTCCAGTGCTTGGCGGTCAAAATCTTGTCGGACATGGTGGCCATCCCTACACCGCCTGCAGGGCCTATGCAAAGCGGCCACTCTCCTCTTTCGGAAGGATATAGACACGCAGAGGCTCGCCGCGGCCGCGAACGGCAATCTCGCGGCTTTCAATGCCGGCGATGTCGATACCGGAAAGGCTCGCCACGGGCTCGGAGAAGACAAGCGCGCGGTTGAATTCCTTGGCGACGCTTTCGAGGCGGCTCGCCACGTTGACTGTGTCGCCGATCGCCGTCACGTTCTTGACATTGCCATAACCCATCGAACCGACCACCGCCGAACCGGTGTGAACACCGACGACAATTTCGAGCGGGACCGACAGCTCATCGGCTAGCTCATCGCCGAGTTTGTCGATCTCCCTGATGATCTCGGCCGCCGCTTTGAGCGCCTGCCGGTTGGCCTCCTGCGGCGTGGTGCGCAGGCCGAACAGGGCCATGGCGCCGTCGCCGATGAACTTGTCCATCCGACCGCCATTGTCCTCGATGATGCGGCCGACGATCGCAAAATAACGGTTGAGCAGGAAGACGATATCGAAGGGCAGGCGCGACTCGGTCAGCGTCGTGAAATGGCGCAGATCGCAGAAAAAGACGACGATCTCACGTTCACGGCCGGGGCTTGCCGTCTGGCTGTGGACGGGAATGGTCGATTCCGCCATCGGCGTCAGGAGCGGCACGACACTGATGTTTCCGGTCGGACGCAATTGGCAGGCGAGGCGGACGTCTGGCGTCGCGCCGATACGGTTCAGCGTCTTTTGCTCCAGAGCTTCGGGCGGCGGCAGATTGTCGACGCCTTCGATGATCTGGACGCGGCAGGTGGAACATTGGCCCTTGCCGCCGCAGACGGAGTAGTGCGGGATGCCGCCGAGACGGCTTGCCTCGAGTACGGTGAAACCGCGAGGCGCATGCACGATTTCGCCGCTCGCATAGCGGATCGTGACCTGATGTTGCCGTTCGCGCAGCCTGCGATGGGTGCGGAAGGCGAAAAGGCCGATGATGGACGCGCTGAAGGCACCGTAGAAACCGGCGCGATAGGGCCATATGGCGCTGACCATCTGGCTGCCGGGTATGGATCCGGTTTCGCCATAGCTGCGCATGTCGCTGTAGTAGCCGCCCCGATAGCCGCGCTCGTCATCCTGCGCTACCTCACGCGATACCGTTCTGCCCATGGCGGCGAAACCGAGCAGGGCGAGGACCGGCAGAACGATGGCGAAAGAGAACATGAGGGGCGCGATAGCCGTGTACCAGGCGCGATAGCGTAGCCAGAAATGGATGCCGATGCAGCCATGGATCCAGACGACTACCAGCACGACCGCCTGGCGCACGCCGTTTGCCGGCGACGTGATCCACAGACTGCGGACGATGGCGCGGTAGTTGTCGTGATAGTCGTAGACATCGTGCAGAATGCGCGTGCCGATGATGTGGTCGATCAAAAGAACCGGAACCAGCAGGCCTGTGACGATCTGGAAGGCCTCGCCTGCGGGCATGACCAGGGTGCGGCGCTTGTAGAGCATGCGCAAGACGAGGAGGATATGGACGATTAGAGCGCCGTAGAGAAGGACGGTGCCGACCGGATTGCGCCAGACGGCCAGGAACCAGTGCTGCGCGTGATCGGCAGCATTCAGCGAGATCAATCCGAGGGAATGATTGGCCAGATGCATGATCACGAACACGAAGATCGTCAAGCCGGAGCCGAGGCGGAACTTTCGCACAAGACGATCGGAGATGATGGGTTTTCTCGCCTCTGTGGTCATCAAATCCAATTTAATTTGCCCGTTCACAAAGGAACGGAAAGCGGTTATCGCCTAATGGTCTAGCTGCAATACCGCATGCTGTCGAGGATGCGGCTTTTGGAGCGAGAGCCTTATTTTCAAGCAACCTGTCGGAATTCGGGCATTTCCCCTACATTTCCGGTCCAAACTATCACTTAATTGTCAACTATTCGCCCACGCTATGAAGATCGCCTTCTATGCTCCGCTGAAATCGCCCAACAATCCGGTGCCGTCGGGCGACCGGCTGATGGCGCGCCTGATCATCGCGGCCTTGGAGATGGCGGGACACACGGTCGAGCTCGCCTCGGAGCTGCGCAGTTTCACGCCGACGCCGGAGGTTGGACCTCGCGCCGAGATCGCTCGGAAAGCGGAACACGAGACCGAAAGATTGCAGAGGAAATGGCGAAACGAATCGCCGCCGGATCTCTGGTTCACCTACCATCCCTATTACAAGACGCCGGACCTCATTGGCCCGGTGCTCGCGGCAACACTTGGCATTCCCTACGTCACCGCCGAGGCATCCTACGGCAGACGGCACGATGACAGCGGCTGGCGGGAAAATCAGCGTCTGGTCGCCGAAGCCGTACGGCAGGCTGCCGTCAATCTCTGTTTTACCGAGCGCGACCGGATCGGCCTAGTCGATGCCATCCCCGAGGGGCGCTACGAGCGCTTCCTGCCTTTCATCGATACGGCAGTTTTCGAACCTCTGGCCGAGGAGATCGCCCCGCATCGACTGATTACCGTTGCGATGATGCGGCGCGGCGACAAGTTCGACAGCTATGCGATGCTCGCGCAGGCGCTGGAGCTGATCCGCGATCGTGACTGGACATTGACCATCATCGGTGACGGGCCGATGCGAGGGGAGGTGCGGATGCTGTTCTCCGCCTTCGATAATGAACGCATCACCTGGCTCGGAGAGCGGGCGGCGCCGGAGATCGTGGCCGAGCTGCGGGCAGGGGGCATCTATGTCTGGCCCGGCTGCGGTGAGGCCTATGGCCTTGCCTATCTCGAGGCACAGGCAGCCGGTCTTTCCGTCGTAGCGCAGGCAACGGCGGGCGTGCCGGAAGTAGTGACGGCTAATGTTACAGGATTTCTGACACCCGAAGGCGATCTGAAAGCCTATGCCGATGCGATTGCATGCCTACTGGACGACGATCAGAAGCGTCGGGCAATGGGTAAGGCGGCCTACCGCTTCGTTCACGAAGAGCGGTCGTTAACCGCGGCCTCGAAACAACTCGAAACCATTCTGCGGAAGCATTTGGGAGATCCCTACTATGAGCGATAGAGCCGAATGGCAGCCCCTGCGCGATGAATTGCTGCGCTGGGCCGATGCCGGGCGAAAGGCAAAACTATGGTTTCGCGACGACGACGCCATCGAGCCGACCGCGGCGCTCGACCAGTTGCTGGCGCTCTCGGACCGTTATTCCGTCCCGGTCGCTCTGGCAGTGATCCCCGCCTATACCGGCGAGCCGCTGGCGGCGCGATTGGCGAACCAGAAAGATCTGACGGTGACCGTACATGGTTGGACGCATCACAACTATGCGCCGGACGAGACGAAGAAACAGGAACTCGGCCCACATCGCCCACAAGCGATTGTGCTGGAGGAACTTCGCCGCGGCTTTGACAAGCTGAAAGCGCTCTATCCCACCCAATTTGCGCCGATGCTGGTGCCGCCGTGGAACCGGATCGACAAGGCGCTGCTGCCTGAGCTTGCTCCTTTTGGATACCGCGCCATTTCCGTTTACGGATTGGCAAAACCGGATCAACCCATTACAGCGATCAATACCCATATCGATATCATGGATTGGCACGGCACGCATGGCGGGCGAGCGCATGGGGAGCTCGTTGGCTATCTCGTGCGGGAACTGCAAAACCGCTTCGACGGCAATGATGAGCCGATCGGCATTCTCACTCACCATCTCGTCCATGACACCACGGCCTGGGATTTCATTACAACGCTGTTCGAGGAGACGGTCGCTCACGCGGCCATCGACTGGCGTCGGGTCGGCGACTTCATGGGCTAACTGCGGGAAGCATGATCTAATCCCGAGCCGCTTCTTTGCGCTTTTGGGATCGGTGCTTCAGAGTTCGAGCAACTGACCGTCAAAGGCGGCAAAGGCGCCCGCGAAGCTTACCCGCGCATCCCTCTGCATGTCGTCCAGCTCCTTGTCGGTGCGTGCCGGTGCATGGTGGAAGAGTGCAAGACGCTTTGCCCCTGCTTTTTTTGCCAGTTTGACGCCTTCCTGCCAGGTGGAATGTCCGAAGCCCAGATGTTTCGGCATCTCCGGCTCGGTGTACGTCGTGTCGTAGATGGCAAGATCGGCATTCATCATCAGCGAAAGGGCTGCTTCATCCAGCCGACCGGCCATGTGCTCAGTATCGTAGACCAGGGCAATGACCCGGCCCGCCCATTCGATGCGGTAGCCGATACAGCCGCCTGGATGGTTCAGTTTGGCGGTGTGGATGACGATGCCCGGATGAGGTTTGAGCGTATCGCCGGCTGCAAAATCACGAAATCTCATCGTCGCACGACAGATGTCAGGCTCCACCGGAAACCAAGGCGGCCGCATGAACTGGCCGATCAGTTGTCGTGTGGTCGTCTTGCCGGCAAGATGCCCTGTCCAAAGATCGACGCTGACCTTGGGATCGTAGATCGGATTGAAGAAAGGCAAACCGATGATGTGGTCGTAATGCGAGTGAGTGAAGAAGACATCGACGTCGCGAACACCTTCTTGCGCAAGCGACAATGCCGCTTCCCGCGCTCCGGTCCCGGCGTCAAAAATAATATGCCTGCCGTCATGTCGCAATTCGATGCAGGATGTATTCCCACCGTAACGCTCGAATTCCGGTCCCGATACGGGGATACTTCCCCGCACACCCCAGAATTTAAGCTCGAAACTATCGTTTTTCATAGAAGTTTTGACACCATTCCCCTTTCCGTCAACGTAAGCACACTTTTCTTATCGTGCGAAGCCAGCAATTTTCGCAAAAGTCACACTCCCGTGAAAACTAAATCCCGCCGTTTCATCAACGCAGATGCTCCGGTTAATGTTCAGCAACGGGTCGCACAGAACTAATATAGGTATGAGGCGACAAAAAAAGATGAAGCTTCGAGCAACAAGTGATAGACCTCGACCCTATGGGGTGTTCGGTGTCGGGGGACATACGAAAGTTCACACCTGTAATGCGTGTCATTCGATTCCTATCAGTCCTGGTGATCCTTGCGATCATCGCCGCCGTTGGATTTTTCGCGCTCACCTCGCACGCGGAAATCCCCGCCGAGGAAGCATCGGCCCATTCTCAATTCGACGCGCAACTCATTGCGCATGGCGAAGCTTTGGCCTCGGTCGGCAATTGCATCGCCTGTCATACCGTCCCCGGCAAACAGGCTTTTGCCGGCGGACTTGCGATACCGACCCCGTTCGGAACGCTCTATTCCACCAACATAACGCCTGATCCGGAGACCGGCATCGGCCGCTGGAGCGAGGCGGCCTTCAATCGCGCCATGCGAGAAGGCGTCGATCGCGAGGGAAACAACCTCTACCCGGCCTTTCCGTTCGACCATTTCACCCATGTGACGGACGAGGACAATCGCGCGCTTTATGCCTATCTGATGACGCGCGCGCCTGTACACGCCGTTGCGCCGGCAAACCAGCTGCCGTTCCCCCTGACGCTACGGCCGTTGCTGGCCGGCTGGAAGCTGTTGTTCTTCCGTGAGGGTGCATTCACGCCGGATCCGGCTCAGAGCGACGCCTGGAACCGTGGCGCCTATCTTGCCGAAGGCCTCGGCCATTGCGGCGCATGCCATACGCCGCGCAACAGTCTCGGCGCCGAGGATGCGAGCCGGCATTTCGCCGGCGGCGAAGCGGAAGGCTGGCATGCGTTTGCGATCAACGCTGCTTCGGCAGCACCCATCCCTTGGGATAAGGACAGCATCGCCTTCTACCTGCGTCATGGCTGGCACCAGTTCCATGGCGTCGCCGGCGGGCCGATGGCCGAAGTGACCGGCAATCTCGGCTCGTTGCCGGACAGCGACATCGACGCAATCGCCACTTATGTCGCCTCCAACATGGGCCAGCCTTCAGCAGACAAGACGGCCAAGGCGGATGAGCTGCGCAAGGCCTTCTCCGGCGATCAAGGCGAGCTCATAAAAGTTTCTACGGAGCAGAACCCCACTGTGGCCAAGACCGCATCGATGCCGGGCGCTGCGATCTACATGGCCACCTGTTCCACCTGCCACGAGAGCGGGCGGCCGCCGCCCTTCGGCGGCATGAATTTCGGCCTCAGCACCGCAATCCATGCACCCAGTCCACAGAATGCCATCAACATCGCGCTTTACGGCCTGCCGCCGGCCGATGGCCAGCCGAGCGCCGTCATGCCGGCTTTCGGCGGTTCGCTCAACGACGCGCAGATCGCCGATCTGCTCGTCTACCTCCGTGCACGCTTTACCGACCAAGGCCCTTGGCAGGACGTGGCAAGTCTCGTCGCCAAGACGCGGTCCGGTAAGATCAAAGTTACGGTCGTCCCATCCGACGGCATCGAACGGGCACCCCTGAACGTGGGTGCGAAGGAGTAACCATGACAATCACGCTCACAGTCAATGGCAAGGACCATGACGTCGAGGCGGACCCCGATACGCCGCTTCTTTATGTGCTCAGAAACGATCTGGCGCTCAACGGCGCGAAATTCGGCTGCGGCCTTGGCCAATGCGGCGCCTGCACCGTCATGGTCGACGAGCAGGCCGTCCTCTCTTGCGTGACGCCAATCACGCTTCTGCAGGGCAAGGCGATCACGACGGTCGAAGGGCTCGGCACCATCGACAATCCCGGACCGATGCAGGCCGCTTTCATCGAGGAGCAGGCGGCGCAGTGCGGTTACTGCATCGCCGGCATGATGATGGCCGCTGAAGCGTTGCTCAAGCGAAATCCGGATCCGAGCGACGACGATATTCGCGCAGCGCTACGTACCAATCTCTGTCGCTGCGGCACGCACATGCGCATCATGGCGGCAATCCGCCGCGCAGCACGGCCACAGTCGCAGCCGATGAAGAGGACGGGCTGATGGACACTCTCAACAAAATGGAAATCACCCGCCGCGGCCTGCTGGCTGGAACCGGCTTCCTGATGGTCAGCTTCTCCGTCAGCGGCGCCCTCGGCCAGGAGGCCAGCCAACCAGCGGAGGCTCCGGCGGCGAAAGGCCCGCCCTTGCCGGGTGGCCTTGCCGACGATCCCTATCTGGATTCCTGGATAAAGATTGGTGCCGACAGCCACATCACCGTTTTCACAGGCAAGGCCGAGCTGGGGCAGGGCATCAAAACCGCGCTGATTCAGCTCGCCGCGGAGGAACTGCAGGTCGAGCCTGCCGACATCGAGATGATTACCGCCGATACCGGACGCACGCCGAACGAAGGCTATACGGCCGGCAGCCAGTCGATCACCGGAAGCGGCGTCGCCATTCGCAACGCGGCAGCGCAGGTGCGAGATCTTCTGATTGCCCAGGCCGCCAGCCGATTTGGGCTCGACGCAAATACATTGCAGGCCAAGGGCAAGACTATTGTCACAGCCGACGGCCACTCCGTCGGCTATGGCGAACTGGTTTCAGGGCAAATTCTGCATCTGAAAGCGCAGCCGCAATCGAGGCTGACGCCGCCCAGCGCGTTGCGCTACATCGGCAAATCGATGCAACGCGTCGATATCCCTGACAAAGTCACCGGCGGCGTTGCTTACGTTCAGGATCTGAAGCTAGACGGCATGCTGCATGCCCGGCTGGTGCGGCCGCCGAGCTATGGCGCAAAGCTTCAAGACTTCGATCAGTCGAGTATCGCTTCCATGCCTGGGGTCGTCTCGGTCATACGCGATGGTAATTTCCTCGCCGTCGTGGCTGAGCAAGAGTTCCAAGCAATCAAAGCGATGCGCGAACTGACCACTCTGGCGAAATGGGAAGAAAAACCGTCTTTGCCTGAGCAGGCCAATCTGCCCGCGGTTCTCGAAAGTCTCGAGCGGGAGGTCGGCACGGTCGCGCAATCCGGCACGCCGACCTTCAACGGCCCGAAGATCTTCGAGGCGACCTATACGCGCCCGTATACCAGCCACGGCTCGATCGGCCCGTCGTGCTCCGTTGCTCTGATGGATGCCGACGGCAGCGTCAAGGTCTGGACCCATACGCAAGGCGTCTATCCCGATCGCGGGGCGATCGCCGATCTGCTCGGGCTGCCGAACGAGAAAGTCCGGGCCATCCACATGCCCAGCGCCGGCTGCTACGGCCATAACGGCGCCGACGATGCGGCCGGCGATGCGGCGCTGATTGCGTCCAAGCTTCCCGGCCGGCCGATTCGGCTACAATGGATGCGCGAGCAGGAGCATAGCTGGGAGCCCTTCGGTCCGGCCATGGTGACAAAGGTCAAGGCCTCGCTCGACGCGAACGGCAAGATCGATAACTGGACATACGATCTCTGGAGCAACACACACTCGACGCGTCCGGGCAAGGCGGGCGAACTGATCGCCGGTCGATTGAAGGAAAATCCTGTCGCGCCACTGCCGGTGAAAATGGAAATAACGCCTCTGGGCAACGGCGATCGCAATGCCGATCCGCTCTATGTCATCCCGAACAGGCGCATCCTCTGGCATTTCGTGGCGCAGATGCCCGTGCGCGTCTCGGCGCTCAGGGGATTGGGCGCCTACGCCAATGTTTTCTCCATCGAGAGCACGATGGACGAGTTGTCGCGCATCGCCAATGTCGATCCGGTCGAGTTCCGGCTTCGCCATCTGGCCGATCCGCGTGCCCGCGACGTGGTGCAGATGGCAGCGGACAAGTTCGGTTGGAGCAACAGCAAACTTCCCGACGGACACGGCCGCGGTTTCGCCTTTGCGCGTTACAAGAACCATGCCGCCTATCTCGCTATCGCCGTGGAAGCCAAGGTTGAGCGCGAGACGGGCAGGGCGCAGGTTCTTCGCGCCGTCGCGGCGATCGACAGCGGCCAGGTCATTAACCCCGATGGCATCCGCAATCAGACGGAAGGCGGCATCCTGCAATCGATGAGTTGGACGCTTTACGAAGCCGTGACCTTCGACGATACGCGCATTACCAGCACCGATTGGTCGCGCTATCCGATCCTGCGTTTCGCCAGCGTGCCGGAGACCGTCGATGTTCACATCATCGACCGGCCGGATCAACCTTTCCTCGGTACCGGCGAAGCGGCGCAGGGGCCGACGTCGGCAGCCGTCGCCAACGCCATTCGCGACATCGTCGGTAAGCGGCTGTACGACCTGCCGCTGACGCGCGAGCGGATCAAGGCGGCAATTACGGTCTAGTAATTTACTGCATGGTGGTCGAAAGCCATTTCAGACTTTTGAAGAGCATGCCCTGGTGGAGGCGGCAGAACCGCCTTCACCCTTAACGCGCACCCGATGTCACAGGGTTGCAATCAAACTGTCGCAAAACTGTCATCCAGCCTGTCTAAATGTCGCCGTAATTTAATCCGCACGACATTTGGTCGCCAATGAACGCCCCTACACGCCCGTTGCTTGCTGCCGTCTCTGCGGCGGAACTCGAATTGAGCTACGGCGCAACGAAGGTGCTTCGCGGCATCGACTTTTCCCTTCCCAAAGGCCAGACGCTGGCGCTGCTCGGACCTTCCGGCTGCGGCAAGACCACGCTGCTGCGGCTGGTCGCCGGCCTTCTCGCCCCGACCCAAGGCCGTATTTCGATCGGCGAACAGGTTGTCGCGGATGCCGCGAAAGCCGCCTTCCTGCCGCCTGAGCGGCGCGGGCTCGGCATGGTGTTTCAGGACTACGCCCTGTGGCCACATCTAACGGTCGGCGGCAATGTCTCCTTTCCGTTGGAAATGCGCGGCGTCAACAAGGCGGATCGCGAGAGTCGCACGTTGAGGGCACTGGAGCGCGTCGGGCTTGGCGGCTATGGGCAGCGCAAGCCGAGTGAGCTTTCCGGCGGCCAACAACAGCGCGTCGCCATCGCCCGCGCCATTGTGGCCGAGCCGGCGCTTATCCTCTTCGACGAGCCGCTCTCCAACCTCGACCGTGAATTGCGCGAAACCATGGTCGGCGAGATCGGCAATCTGATTTCCTCGCTCGGGCTGACGGCAATCTATGTCACACACGATCATAGCGAAGCGCTAAGCCTTGCCGACCAGGTAGCGATCATGCGTGGCGGGTTGATTGAGCAACTGGCGCCGCCGAATATCCTCGTTGATCAGCCGGCAACGCCTGAAGTCGCGGATTTCCTGCGGCTAGGCTGCGTTGCAGCCGTTGAACGGCACGGCGAGACCTGGCGGCTGGTTCGAGGCGGCTCGGCGATTGCGCCTGCCCATGCGGCTAGCCCGGATTCCACGCATGCACTACTGCCGATCGGCGCGATCGAACTCGTCGAGGCTTCGCAGGCAATGCTTAGCGGCATCGTGCTCCGCTCACAATTTCGCGGTGATGGGCATCTCGCCACCGTCCAAATCGGATCGGGCGAGGACCCCAGCGAACTCCAGTTGATCAGCAGGACCAAACTTCGTGCGGGCGAACCCGTTGGCCTGCGGATCGATCCCCAGCACATCCGCTGGTTTTCAAGCCGAGCTTTTAGATAAAGGGAGTTTTCGAGGAATGTTTAAATCGATCAAGAGCATGGCACTTGCCGCCGTGACAGCCATGATGATGGCCGGCGTCGCGCATGCCGACATTACCGTTTATACTGCTGGTCCGCAGGACCTCATCGACAAGCTCGCCTCCGGCTTCACGACGCAGACCGGTATCAAGGTCAAGGTCTTCCAGGCAACGACCGGCAAGGTCATGGCTCGCATCGAATCGGAAGCCGCCAACCCGGTTGTCGACGTCCTGATTTCCGCCTCCTGGGATACGGCAACCGATTTTGCCAAGCGCGGCTGGCTCGTTGCCTATACCAGCCCGAACGCCGCCAAGGTGCCGGACTTCTTGAAGACCGATACCGCCGTCGCCCAGGGCGTGTCCGCCCTCGGTATTGCCTGGAACCCGAAGAGCAACACGCCGAAGCCGACCGAATGGGCAGACCTCACCAAGCCGGACTACAAGGACCTGGTCAACATTCCAGACCCTGCTCAGTCCGGCTCGTCCTTCGAACTGACTGCTGCCCTGCAGGGAATGGACGGCTGGAAGCTGTTCGATGACCTCAAGGCCAACGGCGCGATCGTCGCCGGTGCCAATGCCGACGCGCTGAATCCGGTTCTGCAGGGCGCCAAGGCTGCCGTTTTCGGCGCCGTCGACTACATCGCCATGGGCAGCAAGGCAAACGGCGAAAGCATCGACGTGATCTTCCCGGCCTCCGGCACGGTTATCGCGCCGCGCCCGGCCATGATCCTCAACTGGTCGAAGCACCAGGACGAAGCCAAGAAGTTCATCGACTACATGCTGTCAGACGAAGGTCAGAAGGCTGTCGCCGACGATTATCTGATGCCCTCGCGCACGGACATTCCGGCCAATCGTCCGCTGATCAGCGATCTCAAGGTGCTGAAGTATGACACCAAGGCGATCTACGGCAAGCGCAAGGACACGCTGAAGGAATTCGCGGACAAGTTCGCGAAGTAAGGTCTGAACAGGATGAAGGCGAACGGCATCAGCGGCGCAGCACCGGCAGCGTGGCTCGCGACAGCGGGTCTCGTGCTGGTGGTCGTGGTGCCGTTCGCGGCTATCGTCCTGCAGGCGATTTTCCCGGAGATCGGGCAGGGCTCCTTTGCGGCGCCCTTCTCGCAATTTTTCGCGACACTTGGTGATAGCGCGCTGTTGACGATGAGCCGCAACACCCTGATCCTCGGTTTCAGCGTCGTCCTATTGTCGGCGCTGCTGGCTGTGCCGCTTGGTGTGTGCCGGGCGCTCTACAAGGTGCCTTTTGCCGCCTTTTGGGATGTGGTTCTGCTCGTCCCGTTCATGATCCCGCCCTACATCGCCACGCTCGGCTGGATCATGACGCTGCAGCCTCGCGGCTATCTGCAGCAGTTAGCCGGCTTCAACCTCGCTCCGGTATTGTTTTCACTTTTCGGCATGACCTTCGTCATGGCGATGAACACGTTTCCGGTCGTCTATTTCGCGGTCTCGCGGACGGTTGAAGCGGTGGGCTCGCGTTATGCGGATATCGGCCGCGTCTTCGGCGCTTCGCCAGCGCGCTCCTTCTGGCGCATCACTCTGCCGCTCTCGGCCCCCGGGCTTGCCGGCAGCCTGATGCTGGTCTTCGCAGCCGCGATCGAGGAATATGGTACACCGGCCGCCCTTGGCGGACGCACAAAATTCCAGGTGCTGGTCACCGGCATCGATCTGCGCGTTTCCGATTGGCCGATCGACCTGCCGGGCGCGGCTATCCTGTCAATCGTGCTGGTCACCATGTCGCTCGCGACATTCCTGCTGCAGCGCTGGATCCTCGCCCGACGCTCCTATGAGACCATGGGCGGCAAGCCGCAAAACAAGGACAAACGGCAGCTCGGTGCCCTCGGCATTCCCGTTCTCATAGCCTTTGCCGTCGTCGCTTTTCTCGCGACCGGCGTGCCGTTGCTCGCCATTTTGGCCACTGCTTCGTCCAGGACCATCTCCAGTGGGCTTACGATTGGCAATCTCGGCTTCGGCAATTTCGTCGCCGTCTTCAAAGACAGCGCCGGCGCGCTGCAGGCGCTTGGAAACAGCATTGCACTCGGCGTGGGCACAGCTCTTCTGACCGGCCTTATCGGCGTGCTCGCCGCCTACACCACCGTCAAGACGCGTTATCGCGGCCGAATGCTACTGGACATCATGACGATCCTGCCGAACGCGTTGCCGGGCATCGTCGTCGCCGTAGGATTGATCCTCGCATGGAATATGCCAGGCCTGCCGTTCACGCCCTACAATACTGGCTTCATACTGCTGCTCGCCTATTGCTGCCTGCTGCTGCCGCAGCCGGTGCGCTACACGACGGCCGCTTTCCAACAGATTGGCGACAATCTGGAGGCAGCGGCCCGCGTCTGCGGCGCCGGCAGCTTCACCGCATTCCGCCGCATCATGTTGCCGCTTGTGTTTCCGAGCCTCGCGACCTCGATGCTACTCGTTTTTGCCGTCGCTTCGCGCGAACTCGTCGCCTCCGTCGTGGTCGCCCCTGTGGGCATGCAGACCATAGCAACCTTCATCTGGCGGCAATTCGAACAGGGTTCGATCGGCCTTGGCATGGCGATGGCTTTCATCACCATCGTCATCACCACTCTATTGCCGCTTTGCCTGATCGGCGTTATGCGCCGGGTCAGCGTCATTCAGGACTGATCGACACCGAAAGCCATCAGGCCGAAAGCGGCGCGACCGGCTCGTGTGAAAAGCCCGCGGCATCCAGCGCCTTGCGGACAAGGCCGGACGCTTTGGCATCGTTCATGAAGGCGGTCACAAACGAAAGGGCAGCAGGTTTGTCCTTGCCGACCGCAATCGCGATTCCGGTCTGCTGAAAGCCTCCATCGAGCACAAGCGCGTCAGAGAACTTGGGCAGCAACGTGTGAAATGCATCCCGCGACAGGGCCAGAGCCTCGGCTTGTCCGGTCAGCAGAAGATCGACCGCCGCGGCGATCGATTCCTGCGCCGTCGGCACGGTCTTGGTCAGGCTGCGCGTAGAAGCACGAATGGTCGTCGTATTGGCAATGCCGACAACCCGGATTCCTTCACGATCGACCTCGGCAAGCGTCCTGATACCGGATGTGCCGGTGACGAGATACGTGCTTTCGAGCAGGTAATAGGCCGGACCAAAGGCCACTTTTTTGCGGCGTTCCTCATCGACCGGCATGAAGGTGACATCGATCGCGCCTTTCTCCAGCGCTTCAGTGCAAGCGCCGGAGTTCATGAAGATGACGATATCCAGGGACGCGTCGAGCTGGGACGCCAGCGCCTCGGCAAAATCGACGGTCACACCCTTGACTTCTTCACCTTCGCGCATGGCAAAAAGCACAGACGGGGCAGGGGCAGCGATGATCCCAACCCTCAGTTTTCCAGTCGGGGTCAGCTCCGCGAAGGCGGCATCGCGATCAAGCGGCATATGGGCATTGTCTATGGTTTCATTCATCAGATCGGACCGTCGCATCACGCGGTAACCGGCGTGCCGACGCCGATGAGCGCCTCGCCCTGGTTCACCGACAGGCTCGTCAGCCGGTAGAGGATGAAGCCCGCCTTTTCCGATTGAATGCTCGCGAGAACTTCGCCGAACACATTCTTGATTTCGCCCAGCAATTCGCCAACACCAACGACCTCGGTCAGGTCCTTGCGAGGATACCAGAGGCCCGTGACCGGCGCGGTCGGCACCCACATGGTCACCACCTTGGTTGCCTCCGTGGTATTCTTCGGAGCATCGGATACCATGCCGAGATGCTGCATCACTCGGCGGACGCCGTCCGTCAACTGCGTCACGGTCGCTTCGCCCCAAAGGCCGTTGCCGCTTACTTCCGGGAGGATGCTCGGGATGCCGAGCTTGCCTGAGGCATCGACCGTGTAACCGGCGCCGCCGGCTGCGACCAGCACGGGAATGCCGAAGGCAGCGGCCATGGCCTGGGATTTTTCCGATCCCGCCGGGAAGATCGTGAATGGCTCCAAACCCTCGTCCAGATCGCCGCCATGCATGTCGATATAAGCGTCGACCTGCGGATAGACCTTCGTCACCAGCCAGTGCGCCAGCCGCTCGCTGGTCGAACCGTCCGGCTTGCCGGGGAACATGCGGTTCAGGTTCTTACCGTCCTGCGGCATGATGTAGATGTTGCGCTTGTGGAAGCCTTGGACGTTGAGGATCGGCAGGATCACCAGGGTTCCTTTGATCTCCTCCGGCTTGATCCGCATCGTCCTCACAGCAGCCTCGACCGAGCAGAATTCCGACCCGTGCACGCCAGCCGTGATCAAGAGCGTCGGACCAGGCTCCGCGCTCTCGATGATCGCGAAGGGGATCGCGGTTTCATCGACCGGGGTGACATGGCCGAACTCGGCGCGAGCTTTTCCGGTGCGAAGAGCGGGCAGATTTTCCATGGCGCAACAGCCTCTCAAAATGTGTGTGGGATTTATGTCTGGCGTATCGGAGAGCCGCACGGAAACGTGCGAGAGATTGCGTCAGGATAAGCACCGTCTTGCAGTGACGACAAGGCCTTTGCGTGGCTAGGATGGGATTATTAAGCAGCGCGCACGTATAGCCGGCCACGGAAGAGAAGCCGCTCCAAATTCAAGTCTCTATTCCCGCTGCTGGAAACACTTGGTATCGGCTCGAGCATTCAAAACAACACCAATTGATACCCGAAACAGAATTAGCAATGTTCTGTAAATAGTTGTTTATTCGTTATTTTTTGCAGAAGTTTCCGCATTCGAATATTTCCAGGCTGCACCAAAAAGGCAAAATCAGGCTTGCTCAAATCAGAATAGATGATAACGTTTCAATTAAATTGAATGAAAATGACAAAACCGTCATCCTGGGGAGGAGACCAATCATGACAAGTAAAGCTATAGCTGCGTCCAGAATCCGCCGCCGCACCTTGCTTGCCGGCGCCGGCAGTGCCGTCATGCTGGCCATGACGTCCAAGCTGCAAGCGCAGGAGTCGATCAGCGGTGAACTGGTAATCCTGAATTGGCTCGGCGGCACGGAGCTGGACATGATGCATGCTATTCAGAAGGGATTCCTCGCCAAACATCCGGGCGTAACTATTCGCGAAGTGGCTGTGACCGTCCAGGGCGATGCCCGCGGCGGCATCCGCGCCGCGCTGATGAGCGGCGAAGTGGTGGATGTCATCATCAACACATGGCCCGCCTTCCGCAAGGAACTGGCCGATGCCGGCACGCTGCGGCCGATCGACGACCAATGGAAAGCGTTCGGTTGGGATAAGCTCGTCAGCAAGTCCTGGCGTGATCTGGGTTCGATCAGTGGTGCCACCTATGGCCTGACCTATACCTACGGCGACCGTTCCGGCATCTGGTTCAAGAAGGAGCACCTGGCAAAGGCCGGTATCACCGAGCCGCCAAAGACATGGGATGAATTTCTCGCCACCTTCCCTAAGCTGACGCAGGCAGGCTTTACCGCACCCGTCGCCATACCCGGCAAATATTGGGCGCATGCGGAATGGTTCGAGAGCCTGCTTCTGCGCACCGCCGGTGTCGAAACGGCAACGAAACTCGCCGCACACGAAATTCCCTGGACCGATCCCGCCGTGAAAACGGCGCTGATGAAATATGCCGACATGCTGAATGCCGGTTGCTGCGGTGCGCCGAACATCATGCTTGCCAATGACTGGGACGGCGAGGCGGATCAGATCTTTCAGGCCAATGCCAAGAACTATCTGCTGATCGGCATGTGGATGAACAACCGCGCGAAAAACGACTATAAACTCATTGAAGGAAAGGACTATTCTCTCTTCCAGTTCCCAGCTCTCGGCATGGGTCACGACGATACGTCCAGCGTCGACGCGAAGGAGTTCCTGGTAACCTCGAACGGCGCCAATCCGAAGGCCGCCGATGCCTTCCTCGATTATTGGACCAGCGCCGAAGCCGCCAATGTGCTCGCCAAGACCGGCTATGCCTCGCCGAGCAGCGCCACCGATGCCTCCCTCTATGGGGAAGCGCAGCAGGTGGCGACGAAGGCGGTCGCGAGCTCCAAGCTTCAGTTCGTGCTTGGCGATCTGCTGCCGGGCGATCTGGTCGATGAATATCGGGTACAGTTGCAAAAGTTCCTGCAGAACCCGACCGCGGCCAATGTCGATACGGTCTTGGCGGCAATCGAAACCAAGGCCGGGAGCTCCTACTGATGGCCGGTCCCGCTCTCTCCCCAGCGAGGGGAGCGGCGGGCGTGCAGCAGAGCCCATCGCCGAGGATCGGCAGCCAACTCAGACAGGCGACCGTTCATCGGCGGCAGCTCGGACAAACGCCCGCCGCTCTCATCCTGATAGCGCCCGTCATCGTGCTTTTCGCGATCGCGGTCATCTATCCGCTGGAGGAGACCATCCGGCTGAGCTTCTGGGACATACAGGGGCTGAAGAAGCCATCCTTCATCGGCTACGGCAACTATATCAAGCTGTTTGCTGATCCGGCCTTCCGCAATACGTTGGTGACGACGCTGATCTTCACGCTCGGCACGACAGTCGTCTCGGTCGGCATCGGTTGGTTGCTGGCGATGCTCTGCGCGTTTGCGCCGCGCGAGACGGCGATCTTTCGCGTCATGATCTTCGCGGCCTTCGGTATTTCGGAGGCGGTGTCCGGCTATATCTGGATCGGCATCTACCGCCCGGACAGCGGCGGCCTGTTGAACTCGATCATCCAATGGTTCGGCATGCCGGGCTTTGCCCATGCCTGGCTGGGTGACGCAAACACCGCCCTTTGGGCGCTGATGGTCGCAGCCGCGTGGAGCGGGGTCGGCCTGCCGCTGATGCTGATCTTCGCCGCGATCCAGGCCATCCCGAAATCGGTGCTCGAAGCTGCCTATATGGACGGCGCCAAGCCGCTATCCACCATGCGCCATATCATGGCGCCGCTGTCGATGCCCGGGGTTCGCGTCGCCGTCTTCATCAATCTGCTGACGGCCCTGCGCGCCTTCGACATCATCTACATCTTGACGGGCGGCGGGCCGGTGCGTTCGACCGAGACAGTCGGCTACTTCATGTATCGGGAATCCATGACCCAATTCAAACTGGGTTACGGCGCGGCTGCCACGGTCGTGCTTCTGATTGCGGTGCTGATCATTTCCATCCCGGCAATTCTCCAGAGAACGGCAGGTGCGCGATGATCGGCCGGCCTCCGAAATGGATCGTCATCGTCGTGGGTGTCGTCGCCTTCATCTGGGTGATCCCGATCATCGGCATTGTCGTCACCTCGTTGCGGCCTGCGGGCAGCTCCGCGCTCGGCTGGTGGCGTTTCGAGCATTTCGATCTAACGCTCGACGCCTGGATCCGCGTCTGGGACAAATATCCGTTGGCGCAGTCGCTTTGGGTAACGGTGCAGACCGCAGGCATTGCGACGCTTGCCACAATGATCCTGACGCCGGCGGCGGCCTACGCCTTCCATTTTCTCAAATTTCCGCTGCGCCGCACGCTGCTGATCCTGATCATCAACGCCTTCGTACTGCCGCAGCAGGTGGTGATCATCCCGCTGTTTACGCTCTGGCGCGACATGGGTCTCATCGACAACATCCTGTCGGTGCTGATCCCTTATGTCGGCCTCTCCTTCGCCTGGTCGATCTTCCTCGTCAAAAACTTCTTCGAGGATTTTCCCTACGAGCTGATCGAGGCGGCCAAGGTCGACGGCTGCGGCCCGCTCTCGACGTTTCGCCACATCGTTCTGCCGAACAGCCTGTCGCCAATCTTCGCCGTCGGCATTCTGCAGTTCCTCTGGACCTGGAACGCACTGCTGCTGCCGATGTTGTTCCTGCGATCGAACATCCCGCTGCCCGTGCTGCTTGCCCGCATCTCCGGCAGCTACGACACCAATTGGGATCTCCGATCGGTTGCCGCAATTTTCACCACCATCATGCCTCTCGCCGTCTTTCTCGTCTTTCAACGTCAATTCGCCGCCGGCTCACAAACCAAGACCGGAGCAAAGGAATAATCATGCCTGCCACGACCAATAAGCCGCTGCGTTATCGCCAGATCCATCTCGATTTTCATACCTCGGAGCATATCCCTGGCATCGGCGCCGACTTCGATCCCGATGATTTCGTCGATACGCTCAAGAAGTCGCATGTGGATTCGATCACCATCTTCGCCAAGTGTCATCACGGCTGGTCCTATTATCCGACCAAGGTGGGCAAGCCGCATCCGCAGCTCGCTCGGCCGGATCTCCTGGGCGACATGGTGAAAGCACTTGCTGCCGCCGATATTGAGAGCCCGATCTATATCTCGGTGCAATGGGACGAGTTGTCGGCGCGCGAGCATCCGGAATGGCGTGCGATGAGCGCCTCCAATCGCTATCACCACGCTTTGCCGGCCGACCCCTCCAGCGGCAAACAACTCAGCCCTGCCTGGCACACACTCTGCCTCAATCACGAAGGACTTCGAAAATACATCCTCGAGCAGGCGCGCGAAGTGGCCCAGCAATACCAGACGCAAGGACTGTTCTTCGACATCATCCTGACACCCGACTGCGTCTGCCCGGCCTGCGTCGAGCGCATGCAATGCAATGGCCTAGACCCGGAGAATGCGGCCGACCGGTTGAAGAACGACGAAGCGGTCAACGAGCAATTCCGCCGCGAAACCAGCGAAGCGCTGTTTGCCGAATTTCCGGGCCTGCGCGTCTTCTACAATTGCGGCCATATCCACAAGCAGGGACCGGAGCGCTTCTCAACCTATTCGCATCTGGAGCTGGAGAGCCTACCGACGGGCGGATGGGGCTATGATCACTTCCCCTCCAGCGCCCGCTATGCAGCGACGCTCGGCATGGATTTCCTCGCCCATACCGGCAAGTTCCACACCTCCTGGGGCGAGTTCGGCGGCTTCAAACATCCGGATGCGCTCGAATACGAATGCGCCCAGATGGTGGCGCTCGGCTCGAAATGCCTGGTCGGCGACCAGCTTCATCCGAATGGCGCCATCAATCCCGATACCTACAGATCCGTCGCGCCGGCCTATGCCCGCGTCGAAAAGCTCGAGCCCTTCCTCGAAGGGGCAAAGCAGATCTCCGAAATCGCCATTCTCTCCGCCGAGCACATGTCACCATCGGGCGCGCGCAACCATCCGAGCGACGACGGCGCAGCGCAAATGCTGCAGGAGCTGAAACGGCCTTTCGACGTAATCGATGTTTCGGCCCGTTTCGAAAATTACCGCTTGCTGATCCTTCCCGACGAAATCCCGGTCAATGGCGCCCTTGCCACGCGCCTCAAGGCCTATCTTGCCGGTGGCGGCAAACTCATCGCCTCCTGGCATTCCGGCCTCGGCGAAAACGGCGCCTTTGCGATCGACATGGGCATTACCCGTGCTGGCGGAGCCGTGGCATTTAGGCCGAGTTACGTCAAGGCGGGCAAAGCCCTCGACCCGGATATGCCGGAAAGCGCCTTTGTCTTCTACGACGACGCCGAAACCGTGAACGCAGGCGAAGCCACCGTGCTAGCGGAGATTTATCCGTCCTACTTCAATCGTTCCTACAAGCAATACTCCTCCCATCAGCACGCGCCGGACGACCCGGCAGCCGCATCGTTGGGTGCGGCAGTGACGGAACACAATGGTGCCGCCTATATCGCCTATCCGATCTTCCGGCTCTACAGGGCGATGGGCCAGCCGCTCTACAAATATGTCGTGCGTGGCCTGCTCGATCGTTTGATTCCCGATCCGGCCATGGTGACCGACCTGCCATCCTCCGGGCGGGCGACGCTGACCCGGCAGATTGGCCAGCACCGCCATATCCTGCACCTGCTTTATGGCCCGCCTCAGATCCGCGGCAAGGACGTACGTGGCGATGATGGCTCGACACGAGTGATGGAGATGATTGAGGACATTCCGTCGATCGGCCCCGTGACCGCAAAGGTCCGCCTACCGTCCACCCCGAGCCGTGTCTATGACGCGCTGACGGGCACTGATGTGGCCTGGAACACGGAAGACGATGGTACCGTCAGCGTCACCGTACCGCGCCTGCGCATTCATACTGCCGTGGTCTTCGAGGGGACCTGATGGTCAGCTCTCTGGTGAGGCCGACGCAAACTTCGCCTGCAGCTCGCGCATATGGCGGGCTGCAAGCGACTGGGCTATACGACGGGCAAAGGCGCCTGAGCGCTTCTACCCTCATTAGCCAGCTTTGGAGCCAGCTTCACATGTCAGAGACAACGGATCGAACAACGGCCAAGCGGCGCAGCGCGACCATCATCGATGTCGCCAAGGCCGCCAATGTCGCTGTTGGCACCGTGTCGCGCTATCTCAACGGCCAGATCATCCGCCGCTCGAACCGCGAGCAGATCGAAACCGCGATCCACGATCTCGGCTATCGGCGCAACGCCGCCGCCGCTTCGATCCGCACCGATCTCACCCATATGATCGGCTTCCTGGTGCCGACCTTCGACGAATTTCATGCACGCATGCTGGAGCATCTGGCCCGCTCCGTACGCCAGACCGGGCGGGCGCTGCTCACCTATTGCCATGGCGGCGATCCACGCATCGTCGCCGAGGCGCTTGATTTCTTCGCCGCCCAGCGTGTCGATGCGCTGGTTATGGACGGGACGGCGGAGGTCTATCACCGCGTTGACGATCTCATTACCCATGATGTGCCGATCATCTTCTACAACAACGACGTCAAAGGGCTCGCTGCCGATCGAGTGATGGTCGAAAATCAGAAGGCAAGCTATCGTATTGTCACGCATTTGATCGATCTCGGCCATCAGCGCATCGGCATGTTGACGGGCAATCCCGCCAACTCCTCGGCCGTCGAACGCCTCACCGGTTATGAACAAGCGCTTATCGAATACGGATTGCCGATGGATCCTGCGCTGACCGTGCGCGGCAATTGGGTATATGAGGGCGGATATCAGGCGACTAAACGCCTGATGCAGCTTGAGACGCCACCAACTGCGATCTTCGCTGCCAACTACAATATGGCGATGGGAGCACTAGGCTGGTTCAAGGAGAACGGCCTGCGGGTACCGACCGACATTTCCCTAGTCAGCTTTGACGACGTCGAAATTTTCCGCCTTCTTGATGCCGGGATTACCGCGGTGGCGCAGCCGGTCGCCAAGATCGCCGATACGATTACCGACATTCTAGTGGAGCGCCTGGCCGACCCTTCTGGCAGCCATAACCGCACCACACTTCTGGAATGCGACATCATCCTGCGAGGCTCGACGCGCCGACTGACATAGAGACTGAAGGGACAGTGTAGGGAGGAAGCCATGGCCAGCCTGGAATTGCAGAACATCGACAAGTCCTACGGCGCGCTGCGCGTCATCGAGGGCCTGAACCTTGCCGTGGATGATGGCTCTTTCACCGTTTTCGTCGGCCCATCCGGTTGCGGAAAATCAACGCTGCTCCGGATGATCGCCGGGCTGGAGGAGATCACCGGCGGCGATCTCCTGATCGACGGGCGGCAGATGAACAAGGCCGATCCGATCCAGCGCGGCATCGCCATGGTATTTCAGAACTATGCGCTCTATCCGCATATGACGGTGGAGCAGAATATCGGTTTTTCGCTGCGCATGGCCGGCGTCGGCAAGGCCGAGATCGCCCGCAGCGTCGCTGCGGCCGCCGCCACATTGCAGATCGAGCCACTCTTGAAGCGCAAGCCGGCGCAGCTTTCCGGCGGCCAGCGCCAGCGTGTGGCCATCGGGCGGGCGATCGTGCGCGATCCCGCCGTCTTCCTATTCGATGAGCCGCTCTCCAATCTCGATGCCGAATTGCGCGTCTCCATGCGCGTCGAAATCGCCAAGCTGCATCGCAAGATCGGCGCGACGATGATCTACGTCACCCACGATCAGACGGAGGCGATGACGCTTGCCGATAAGATCGTCGTCATGCGCAGCGGCCAGATCGAACAGGCGGGCACGCCAGACACGCTCTATCGAGACCCGGACAACCTATTCGTTGCCGGTTTCATCGGCTCGCCGCGGATGAATTTTCTTGAGGGAACACTCGGTTCCGATGGCACGGTGACGCTCGCGACGGGCGGCTCGTTCCGATCTGGCATTGCCGGTCTGAGCCAGCCGGTCAAGGTCGGCATCCGACCGGAACATTTCACCGAAACCGGTGAAGCCGACGGCAAAATCAATATGCGTATCGACGTCATCGAAAATCTCGGCGGCACGCGTTACCTCTACGGCACACTTGCCTCCGGCGACAGCGTCATCGTTGAGGATCGGTCAGAAGAAGGAATCCGCAATGCCGAGACGATCACGATAGGTTTCAGCGCCAGGAAGGCGCTGCTTTTTGGCGCGGATGGCAAACGCATTCGGTCACAGACCAGACACTAGCGACTACACCGCCGGAAAATCACTGTTTTCGGCCAGGCGCCTGTAGGCTTCGACCGCAAAGAGTACTGTGCGGGTCTGTGCCTCATGGCAATCGATGAACGTCTGGTCGTAGACCGTCTCATCGGTCGCCTCGGTGATGATCGTCAGCGGCGCCTGGTAGAGGGAGCTGACCTGCTTCAACACGGGAATGCCGTAGCGCACCTCGAACGGCGCGTTCGGCATATGTAGCCGGACACATTCGATCTGCTTGGCGTTGAAGTCGACGAGATTCTTGTCTTCCGCCAATCGCCGCGCCACTTCGTCAAGCAACGTCTCGCCGATCGTTTCCCAGCCGGGATGGGTGCAGATGATCAGGAAAAAGCCCTTCGGGATCGTCCAAAGCTCGAATCCGCGCGGCAGGTAGCCGGACATCGGTCGTGTCCATTCATGTGAAGGATAGCCGTGCAGATTGAGATGGAGCTTTGCGGAAGACAGTGCCAGGGCCGCCATCCGTGCATCGCGCTCATAGGCGGGGGCGGGGACGGTGAAGGAAAGATCGTCGCCGAAGGCCGTATAGCGGGCGGCGTGATGCATATGGAACGGGTTTTCGACGATCAGGCGCTGATGCAGTTCATAGCCGTCGACATTCTCGACGGGGACGATGGCAAAATGCGAATTGGGATCGGCGGCAAGCGCCTGCGCGGCTCTCAAGGCACCGACCGGACCGCTGGTCTCATTGGCGTGCTGGCCGGACGAGATGAGAACGGCGGGACCGGGGCCTTTGTGGTAACGCCCGAGCACTTCGCGACCTTCTCGCGAGATGGCTTTGATCGGCTCGCCCTCGATTTTTGATAGTTCGTTTCGAATCTGGCCAATCTTCAGCGGGCGGCTGGCGGTTTCGATCGCGCTTTCCGGACCGGTGGTCTCTGAATGCTCGCCAAAATTCTCGACGGTCATCACAATCCGCGGATCTGCCTTTGCGGCACGGATATCCGGCACCACCTGGCCGGGTCTCGCGCCGCCTCTGCCGGCCATCGCACCCATCTCCGCATTCAGGCATTCGCGCACGGCGAAGAACAGGTCTTCATGCATAGCTTCGCGTAGGCTGATGCTTTCGCTGCAGAAATCCAGATCGCGATCATTGGCTGGCAGATCGACCGCAATCCGAAGCCGGTCGAAATACGGCTGCTGCCGCTCCCAATGATGCTGCTTGACCGCATTGATGGCCGCGAGGAACAGGATCTCGAAATCTGCCTTCAGGCGCTGTCCGGCATCTGCAATGCCGACCGCCCTCCGCCAGCCGCAGCAACGCAAGACAGGCGCGCCGACATGATCGTCCTCGACGATATTCGGTGCGAAGACGGCATGCGTGCTTGTTTCGCCGCTCTTCGTTACCAGCGTAACGTCATAGACGAGATCGAGATCGTTGGGGCGGAAGGATATTTCGGCATCGCCGACGAGTGCGGCCAGCGGATAGGCTTCGATCAAGAAACGATGGGGATCGGCAGCGGCATGAACCGGATAGCCGACTTCGATCCGGGTGAGGGAGGAAACATCAACCTCTTCCAGGAAGAAATAGACCAGCGGCTTGTAGGCGCTGCGGATGCGCGCCTTTATGCCGGCGGCGGCGAGCTTTTCCTCCGCTGCCTTGCGTGAGGGGCCGTCGTCGAACAGCCATGCCTCGACCGGCTGACTCGGCGGGCTGGAAAGCAACAGGGAGACCAGCGCATCGAGCGTACGCGGGACATCGAGATTGAGAATCGTGGTCATTTTTCCCTCGTCGGATCGAGATAGTCGCGGAGCCAGTCGCCGAGCAGATTGAGCCCGAGAACAGTGAACATGATGGCAAAGCCCGGAAAGACGCTAACCCACCAGGCCGATTGCACATACGTACGACCATCGGCCAGCATACCGCCCCAGCTCGGAATTGTCGCATCGACGCCGAGGCCGACGAAGGTCAAGCTGCTTTCAAGCAGGATATTATTCGCGACGTTGAGCGTCATTAGCACGATCACCGGGCCGATGATATTCGGCAAGATATGCTTGAAGATGATACGGCCCCTGCCGACACCGATCGCCCGCGCCGACTGAATGAATTCGCGGTCGCGTAGCGACAGCACCTGACCCCGCACCAGGCGGGCATGTTGCACCCACTGCGCAATGATCATCAGCACGATCAAAATGGAAAGGCCAGGTCCGACGATGGCGATGAAGGTGAGTGCCATCAGCATGAAGGGCATTGCGAGCTGGACGTCGGCGATCCGCATCAGGACCATGTCGGCGACGCCGCGGAAATAACCGGCGATCAACCCGGCTGTCGTGCCGACAAGAGTGGCTCCGCCGACCGACAATATGCCGACGATCAGCGAGATCTTGCCTCCGGCTGCGATGCGGGCCAGCACATCACGGCCAAGCGGATCGGTGCCGAATATATGCTTCAGGCTGACGAAGGGCGGCAGCAGTCGGGCGCGCAGATCCATCATGTCCGCCGTACCGTGAAAGATCACGTCGGAGAACACGACCAGCACGACCATGCTGGTGGTAAAGACAATGCCGAGGATCAGCTCCAACGGTGTATGGCGAAAGAGAGAAGCGCGCTTTGCGGAAGAGGTGGCCATGTCAGTCACTTCCTTCCGATACGGGGATCGATGATGCCGTAGGCAAGATCGATTGCAAGATTGGTGAGCACGATCATCAGCGCCAGCACGGTAATCGTTCCCTGCAACACCGGATAGTCGCGCGCCGAAATCGCGTCGAAAGCGAGGCTGCCCATGCCCGGCCAGTTGAACACCCGCTCAACGATGACGACGCCGCCGAGCAGATCGCCGAACTGCAGGCCAACGAACGTCAGAAGCGGGATCAGGCAATTGCGAAGGGCGTGCTTATAGAGCACGACACGATCCTTCAGACCCTTGGCGCGCGAAACGAGGATATATTGGGTCGAGAGCGTTTCGAGCATCGCCGAGCGCACGATGCGGACATTGATGGCAGACAGGATGAGTGCCAGCGTCAAGCAGGGCAGGACGATACCCTGATAGACGAGGAAACCGCTTGACGGCAGCCATTCCAATTTGATCGAGAAGATCAGCACCAGCATGATCGCCAGCCAGAAATTCGGGAAGGAAAGCCCGATCAGCGAGAAGATGCGGATGATCTGATCCGACCATGAGCCAGCCTTGACTGCGGCGTGGATGCCGAGCGGGATGGAGATCAGGAAGGAAATGACCAGCGACAGGAAAGAGAGCAGCAGCGTGGCGGGCAGGGCCTGCGCGATGAGCGTCCAGACCGGCGTGCCGCCGAAGAAACTATTGCCGAAATCGCCTTTTATGACGCCCCCGAGGAAGTTCAGATATTGCATATGGAACGGCTGATCGAGACCAAGACCGGCACGGATGCGCTGCAGATCCGCTTCGCTGATAGCCCCGCCACCGCTCACAAGCATGGCCGTGGGATCGCCGGACAGGCGGATCGCATAGGACACAAGCAGCGTAACGGCGATCACGACGAACAGCGCCTGAAACAGACGTTTCAAGATATAGACTGGCATAATTGGCCCCTGCTGAAACGATGACTGCCCGCCTGTCAGCGGGCAGTCATACCGGGTTCGACTTATTCAACAGTGGTGTCGAGGAAGCGGAAGCGGATATCGGGCGTCGGCGGCAGATTGTGGACGCGCTTGTTGATCGCATAGAGCGTATTGCTGTTATAGAGCGGGATCTCATAAGCCTGATCGGCGGTATAATCGGCGATCTGGTTCAGGATCTTCTTACGTTCGTCGACATTGTAGGTCGCGCGCTGCGCCTCCAGCATCTGATCGAGTTTGGCGTCCTTGATGTAGGGATTCCAGAACTGGCCGCTGTGATAGAGCAGGTAGGCCGTATTGTCGAAATCGAAGGTCCAGCCGCCCCACTGATATTGATAGAGCGGGCCGGTTTTGCCGTGCGGCACCAGGTCGGTGTAATAGACGTTGGATTCGTAGGACTTCAGCGAAACGTTGATGCCGACGGCCTGCAGATAGGCGGCAACCGTCTGTGCGACTTCGCGGAACGTGGCGTTCGTGCCGATGAAGGACAGTTCGACGTTGGTGCCGGGCTTGACGCCGGCCTTGTCGAGCGCGGCCTTGGCGGCGGCCGGATCGAAAGGCAGCGGCTTCAGGTTAGGATCATAGCCGAAGGACAGCGAGCTCTGCAGGCTGGCAATCGGCTTGCCGTTGCCCTGCAGGATTTGCTCGATGATCGCATCGCGATCGATTGCCTCGATCATCGCCTTGCGAACGGCCGGGTCCTTGGTGATGCCGTCGGCGCTGTTGAAACGCAACATGACAACGTCGGGGCCGGTGATGCTTTCCACTTCCAGCTTCGGATCGCTTTTGATCGTGTCGATCAGGCTGATTGGCACCAGCGTCGCGATGTCTATACCGCCCGACTGCAGCTCGGATACCTGCGTCGCGGCCTCCGGAATGAAGCGGTAGACAAGGCCGCCGAGCTTCGGTGCTCCGCCCCAGTAGTCCGGGTTGGCTTCCAGCGTCAGGCTGACCTTGGGCTTATAGTCGACGAACTTGAACGGGCCGGTCCCGACCGGATGGAGATTGAAATAGGTATCACCCTTTTCCTGAATATATTTCGGCGGCACGATCATCGCGCCGTAGCCGGCGAGTTTGGTGATCAGCACCGGGTCCGGGTTTTTCAGGATAAAATCGACCGTATAGTCATCAACAACGTTGACCGAACCGATCGAGGTATAGTTCGCCTGCTGCGGGCCCTTGGCGCCTTCAGGGCCGAGGAGCCGGTCGAAGGTGAACTTGACCGCGGCAGCATTGAAATCTTCGCCGTCGTGGAACTTGACGCCCTTGCGCAGCGTGAAGCGGATGCGCTTGTTGTCATCCAGGAATTGCCAGCTGGTGGCTAGGCCGGGATAGAGTTTCAGATCGGGGCCGCGCAGGACCAGACCGTCATAGAGGTTGCTGCCGATACGGCCCCAGGTCAGGGTGAAGGTATCGATCGGGTCCCAGCTGCCGTCGTCTATTTCAAGCGCGACGGTCAAGGTGCCGGCGGCATGCGCTGATGTCGTCGCGATCGGCAGAAGCGATAGCGCGGCAGCAAAAAGAAGATTGCGATATCCTGTCAGTTTCATTGTTTTGTTCCCCTAAGTATTTTTGTGGCTATGCAATTCGGGTGGGTGGTCTGTCCTTATGGGAGGGCTGCGGACAGCTTCTGCGGCTCGGCCGCAACGAAGTGAGAGGGCGAGAATCGGCGATATTCGAGAAGCGCCGGCTCGTCGCCGATTTTCCTGACCGGGCTCGGAATAGCGCCGGTCAAAAGCAAGGTATCAATGCTGCGATCGGGATCGGGGATCGGGATCGCGGAGAGCAATTTGCGCGTATAGGGATGCTGCGGATTCTCGAAGATCTCCCGCCGCGTACCGATCTCGACGATCTGGCCGAGATACATGACGGCGACGCGATGGCTGATCTTTTCGACGACGGCCATATCATGGGTGATGAACAGGTAGGAAAGCCCGCGCTCCCTCTGCAATTCCAGCAGCAGGTCGAGAATCTGCGCCTGGATCGAGACATCAAGCGCCGAGACGGACTCATCGGCGATGATCAGTTCGGGATCGCTGGCAAGCGCGCGCGCAATGCAGACGCGCTGGCGCTGGCCACCCGAAAGCTCATGCGGAAACCGCGTCCGGTAGTCGCGCGGCAGGCCGACGCGATCCAGCAGATCATTGGTGCGCGCCTCAATTGCCGCCCTGGTCGGCAATAGCTTGTGAACGACCATCGGCTCGGCAATGCTGGCACCGACCCGCTGACGCGGATCGAGCGCGGCATAGGGGTCCTGAAAGATATATTGGATCTTCTGCAGCAGCGAGTGTCTCTCGCGCGCTTGCATTTCGGCGATGTCACGTCCGCGGAAACGTATCTTGCCGCCGGTCGGCTGCATGATCTGCTGAAGCATGCGGCCGGTTGTTGATTTGCCGCTGCCGGATTCGCCGACCAGTGCCAGCGTCTCGCCCGCTGATATCTCGAAGGAGATGCCTTCGACCGCGTGCACGCGATGCGTCACCCGGCCGAACATGTTTTTCTGCGCCTGAAACCGGGCGGTCAGTCCGTCGACCTGAAGAAGCGGCGGCTTGGCGTCTGAGCGTTTGGCATCCAGTGCATCGCTGTTGGGCGCGGGCTTCCCGGACATGCTGCCGAGCCGCGGTACGGCCGCGAGCAACGCCTGCGTATAGGCATGTTGAGGATTGGAGAACAAGGCTCGCACCGGCGCGTCCTCCAGTTTTTCGCCATGGCGCATGACGATGACGTCGTCCGCCATTTCGGCGACCACACCCATGTCGTGGGTGATGAAGATCACCGCCATCCCGAGCTCGCGCTGCAATTCTCTGATGATGTTAAGGATCTGCGCTTGAATGGTGACATCGAGCGCCGTGGTCGGCTCGTCGGCGATCAAAAGCTGTGGTCGGCAAGAGAGTGCCATGGCGATCATGACGCGCTGGCGCATGCCGCCGGACAGTTGATGCGGATAACGCTTCATCATCGCATCGGCGTCGGGAATGCGGACTTTCTCCAGCGTGTCACGGGCAATGCGATTGGCCTCGGCACGCGATGTCCTCTGATGCAGCAACACCGCCTCGGTGATCTGGTCGCCGATCGAAAAGACCGGATCAAGCGAGGTCATCGGCTCCTGGAAGATCATCGCGATCTCGCCACCGCGGATCTGCCGGATGCGTTCGGGGTTTGCCTTGAGAAGATCGAGCGGCCCGGTGCGGCTTCGGAAGATCGCCTCGCCGCCGCTGATGCGACCACCAGAATAGTCGGTGAGGCGCATGATCGCCCTTGATGTCACCGATTTGCCGGAGCCGGACTCGCCGACGATGGCAAGCGTCTTGCCGGCATGGACATCGAAACTGAGCGACTTCACAGCCTGGAAGTCATCGAATCTCTGGGGAAAGTCTACCGACAGCGAGCGAACCGAAAGAACGGGGGCAGAAGGGTCGCTTCGGGTCTCGGTCGGTAGGGTCATAGGGTTGCCGCTGACCTCGCTGCCTGTTCGTAATAGCCCGACAGTGCTCTCAAATGCGATGCGATGTCGGAAAGATCGTCCTGAGAGAGGCCGGAAACCTTGGTCGCCTCGACCAGCAGCCGCTCGCGGATTTCGGAGTAGCGCGTCAGCGCTTCCAGGCCCTTGTCTGTGACCTGGATCATCTTTTCCTTGCCGGCCTTGCCGGTCTTGACGAGACCGGCAGCCTCCAGCTTCTTTACGGCGTAGTTGGCGACATGGGTGTCTTCGATGTCGAGCACAAGGCAGAGATCGGACAGTGTCTTTGGCCGTCCGCGGTGTCGCACCGAATGGATGATCAGGATCTCGACCGGTGACAGGCTGGGGACACCGGCAGCCGCCATGCAACGAACCATCCAGCGGTTAAAGGCATGCGAGAAAAGGATCAATCCATACTCAAGTTCGGAGAGGGCCGGAGAACTGCCACCCGCCAGATGAGCGGACGACACGATCAATTCGCGGGGAGATTTTCGTTCCTTCGGCTTATCCAAAGAGCTCTCACATAACCGGATTGAAGTACGTCAGGCAGACTATCCGACAAAGACAATTTGTCAACAAATTATCGCTAAGATTCAACTATGATTGGCCGGCTTTTTTGCGGTGCACACGGCCGCGTTTGAGCCGACTGCGGAGGCACATTTCTATGCCTCCGGCTTGCCGTAGCCGCCACCGGTCGGCGTGACGACGGTGAAGGCCTCGCCTGCGTACAGCACCGTATGGGCGGCGCCGATCAGCTCCTCGATCGTGCCGTCGTTGCGCCGGACATAGTTGCGGCCGGTCTGACCCGGTTCACCGCCCTTGACACCGAACGGTGCGACGCGCCGATGGCCGGAGAGCACGGCAAATTCCAGCTTCTCGCGGGTTCGGATCGTGCGTTGCGTACCGTTGCCGGCGTTCCATTTGCCACGCCCGCCGGAATTCGGGCGAATGTGGAAATCCTCCAGCACCACGGGAAAGCGTGTTTCTAGAATTTCCGGGTCGGTCAGGCGCGAATTGGTCATGTGTGTGTGCACCGCATCGGCGCCGTTGAAGCCCGGACCTGCTGGAGCTCCGGAGCAGATCGTCTCGTAATATTGATAGGCGTCGTTGCCGAAAGTAAGATTATTCATCGTCCCCTGGGCAGCGGCAAGTGTGCCGACCGCACCGAACAGGCAGTTGGTGACGGCCTGGCTGACCTCGACATTGCCCGCGACCACAGCGGCCGGATATTTCGGCGTCAACATTGTGCCCTCCGGAATGATGATCCGGACCGGCCTCAGGCAACCGGCATTCATCGGAATATCGGCCTCGACGAGGACGCGGAAGACGTAGAGAACGGCGGCGCGCGTTACCGGCCGCGGAGCATTGAAATTGTCAGCGCGCTGCTCCGAAGTACCGGTGAAATCCACCGTCGCCTCGCGCTTGTTCCTGTCGATGGAAATCTTGACGACGATCTTGCAGCCCTGATCCATCTCATAGCTGAACTCGCCATCCGGCAGGCGATCGAGAACGCGGCGGACGCTTTCGGCCGCATTGTCCTGGACATGGCCCATATAGGCGTCGACCACGTCTTCGCCGAAATGGACGATCATCTTCTTCAGCTCGGCGACGCCCTTCTCATTGGCGGCGACCTGCGCCTTCAAGTCGTTGACGTTCTGCGCCAGCGTCCGCACCGGATAGCGGGCGCCCGTCAGCAGCCTCGCCAGCTCGTCTTCGCAGAAACGGCCGCGATCGAGGAGCTTGAAATTGTCGATATAGACCCCTTCCTCTTCGATATGGGTGGCAAGAGGCGACATGGAACCAGGCGAGATGCCGCCAATATCGGCGTGATGGCCACGGCTGGCGACCCAGAAACGAATGTCCTTGCCGGCATCGTCGAAGACCGGCGTGCAGACGGTGAGGTCCGGCAGATGCGTGCCGCCATTATAGGGCGCATTGATCAGAAAGACGTCGCCGGGGTGGATGACCGGGTTCTCACGGATGGCAGTCGCGACCGAGGCATCCATGGAACCGAGATGCACAGGCATGTGCGGCGCGTTGGCGACGAGATTGCCCTCGGCATCGAAGACGGCACAGGAGAAATCCAGCCGCTCCTTGATATTGACGGAATAGGCGGTGTTCTGCAGCGTCACCCCCATCTGCTCGGCGATGGACATGAAGAGATTGTTGAAAATCTCCAGCATCACTGGATCGGCCTTGGTGCCGATGGCGGTGCGCTCCGGTAGCGCCTTGATGCGGCTTAGGATGATGTGATCCTTCGCCGTAAGCTTCGCCTGCCAGCCATCTTCGATGACGATCGTCTGGTTCGGCTCGATGATGATGGCCGGTCCGGTCACTGTCTGGCCGGGCAGAATCGCCTCGCGCAGCACGACGGCCGCATCGTGGCTTTCGCCCTGGGAATGGAAGGATGTGCGACGGGCCGCATCGGCTTCGCCCTTGCCTGCCTCTTTCCGCTCGATGTCGATCTCGGCCGCCGCACCTCCGATCGTCTCGACTTCGACCGCCTCGACTACCAGCGGCTTATCCTCGGCGACGAAACCGAAGCGGCGCTTGTGCAGCACTTCGAATTCACTGCGCAGCCGCGCTGGATCGTCGATCTCGGGGAAGGTAACCTCGACCGCCAGCATCGTATCCGTGCCGGCGTAACGGATGTGAGCGCGCTGGACCGTGCGGATATCGACCGCAGCCACGCCCTGCGCCTGCAATTCCGGTATACATTCGCCCTGCAGCTCCTTGCCCAATGCGGCAATGGCTGCCGGCGCGGCATGGTCGAGCGATACGCCGAGCGCCTTCTGTCGCGTAGCCCTGATATCGGCGAGGCCCATGCCATAGGCCGAGAGCAGGCCGGACATCGGATGCAGCAGAATGCTTTTCATGCCAAGCGCGTCAGCAACCAGGCAGGCATGTTGTCCGCCGGCGCCGCCGAAGCAGTTGAGGGCGTAGCGCGTCACGTCATAGCCGCGCTGCACCGAAATCTTCTTGATTGCTTCGACCATATTGGCAACGGCGATACGGATGAAACCGTCAGCCACTTCCTGCGGGCTGCGGCCGTCGCCGATCTCGGCTGCCAGCTCGGCGAACTTGCCGCGCACCGTTTCGACATCCAGCGGCTGGTCCTGGTTCGGCCCGAAGATCGCCGGGAAGAATTCCGGCAGCAGCTTGCCGGTCATGACGTTGGCATCGGTTACCGCTAGCGGTCCGCCGTTGCGATAACAGGCGGGGCCGGGAAAAGCGCCAGCAGAATCCGGGCCGACGCGGAAACGATCGCCGTCGAAATGCAGGATCGAGCCGCCGCCGGCAGCCACCGTGTGGATCAGCATCATCGGTGCCCGAACGCGGACACCGGCGACTTCCGTCTCGAAAGCACGCTCATACTCGCCGTCGAAATGCGCCACGTCCGTCGAGGTGCCGCCCATATCGAAACCGATGACATTGGCGAACCCGGCCTGCTCGCCGGTCTTGGCGAGGCCGACCACACCGCCTGCCGGGCCGGAGAGGATGGCGTCCTTGCCCTGGAACATGTCGGCAGCGGTCAGCCCACCGGACGACATCATGAACATGACACGCGCGCCTGTGCGAGCAATATCAAGCTCTTCCGAGACCTGGTTAATGTAACGGCCGAGCACAGGCGAGAGATAGGCATCCACTACGGCCGTGTCGCCACGGCCAACCAGCTTGATCAGCGGCGAGACCTCGTGGCTGACCGAGACTTGCTCGAAATCGAGGCGTCTTGCGATCTTGGCAACGGCTGCTTCATGCGCCGGGAATCGATAGGCATGCATGAAGACGATCGCGATGGCGCGGTAGCCTTTGGCGCGCAGATCCCGCAGTGCCGCTTCTGCCGCCTGCTCGTCCAGGGCAAACTCCACCGTGCCATCGGCAAGCACGCGCTCCTCGATCTCCACCACTTCATCGTAGAGCGCTTCGGGCTTAATGATTTCGGTCGCAAAGATTTTCTTGCGTTCCTGATAGCCGATGCGCAGCGCGTCGCGGAATCCCCTGGTCGTCAATAGCGCAAGACGCTCGCCCTTACGCTCCAGGAGCGCGTTGGTGGCGACCGTCGTGCCCATGCGAACCTCGCCGATCAAGCCGGCCGGGATCGGCTCGCCATTCGTCAGACCGAGGTGCAGGCGGATGCCGTAGACGGCGGCGTCGCGATAGGCGTCGGGATTTTCCGACAGCACCTTGCGGGCGTGCAATTCTCCTGCGGGATCGCGTCCGACGATGTCGGTGAAAGTGCCACCGCGATCGATCCAGAAATCCCAACGACCCGCTGCGCTGCCTGACAAGACCGCCTCCACCAAAACCGCTCAAACATTCACTAAGAAAATATCGATAAATCGTCGACGTTTTATCGTCAACAATGAATCCTGATCAAGGCAGGTTTAACTGCATGGTGAGGATAGGCCACAAAACCGTGCCGGCGGCAATGTCGGAGGATTTGTTTAGTGCAGGCCGCCGACGCCGAGCAGGCGCTCGACGACAACATGATCCTGGGCGAGGGCGCCGGGCGTCCCCTGCCACGCGAGCCGTCCACGCTCGAGGATGATTACCTGATCCGCAAAATCCAATGCGCTCTGAATGCGCTGTTCGACCAAGAGGATCGTCATATCGCCGGTCTTGGCAAGATTGGCGAAAGCGGCCATTAGCTCTTCGCAGATCACTGGCGCCAACCCTTCCAGCGGCTCGTCGAGGAGGAGCACGGAGGGACGGCCAAGGATCGTCCGGGCCGTCGACAGCATCTGCTGTTCTCCGCCGGAGAGCTGGTTGCCGAGATTTCTGCGGCGTTCCTTGAGGCGCGGAAACATGTCGTAGGCTTCCTGCAAGGCAGTCTTCGGACGGCCTTTCAAGCCGACCGAGAGATTTTCCTCGACCGTCAGCGTCGGGAAAACATCCCGCGTCTGAGGCACGTAGCCGAGACCGTGATGCGCCCGTCTGGCGCTCGGCAGGCCGGTGACGTCAGCGGCGCCCAGGCGGATACGACCGTCATAGCGGCGCGTCTGGCCGGCGAGCGTTGCAAGCAGCGTCGTCTTGCCCATGCCGTTACGGCCAAGCACGGCAAGCCGCGCGCCGGCGGGAACGGAAAACGAGACATTTTCCAGCACCCGCGTCGGCCCATAGCCGGCGCACAGATTTTCCACTTCAAGCGGCGTGGCCGGCATTGGCGTAGCTCCCCAGATAGGCCTCGCGCACCCGCGCATCCTTTGTGACTTCGGCGGGCGAGCCGTCGAAGATGATAGTGCCGGCGGCCAGCACGACGACACGCTTGGCGAAGCGGAAGACCAGATCCATGTCATGCTCGATCATCAGCACGGCGAGATCATCGGGCAGATCGGCCAACGCCTTCTCGATGCGGCCGGTATCACTCTGCGGCACACCGGCGGCGGGCTCGTCGAGCAACAGCACCTTCGGCTTCAACGCCATGGCGACGGCGATCTCCAGCAGTCGCTGCTGGCCATAGGCGATTTCGCTAACCTTGCGATGCATCAGATCGCCAAGACCGAGTGTGCCAAGCAGATCTTCGGTTTCGGCCATGACATCACGCATGGCCAGGAAATTGCCGAACATCCGGCCGGAGCGGCCGGAGCGCTGCAGGACGGCAAGGCCGATATGCTCGGCCGACGTCATATCCTGAAAGAGCCGCGTCACCTGGAACGACCGCACCAGCCCGCGCCGGACGCGACCGATGGCGCCGACCCTTGTCACCATCTCGCCGCCGAGACGGACTTCACCGGAATCCGGCCGCAGATTGCCGGTGACCAGATTGACGAAAGTGGTTTTGCCCGCGCCGTTCGGACCGATCAATGCCACACGATCGCCCGGCGCCATCGAGAGGCTGACATCGTTGGTCACGGTCAGCCCGCCAAAAGCTTTCTTCAAATGATCAACCTCGAAGATCGCGCTCATGAACGGCCCCCCTGTCGGCGGGCGACATAAGCGGCAGCCGTGCCGTAGATGCCCTTCGGCGCGAACAGCACCACGAGGATCAGCAGCAGGCCGACGATGGTCAGCCAATGGAAGGGATTGGCGGCCGAAACATAATCTTCGAACAGCATGAAAAGCACCGTGCCGGCGAGTGCCCCGAACAATGAGCCAGTGCCGCCGAGCACGAGCATGACCAGGGCTTCGGCCGACTGTGTGAAGGATAGACTGTCGAGTCCGACCACCTGGGTGGAGATGGCGTTTAGCGCACCGCCGACACCCGCGACGGCGCCGGAAATGACATACATCTTGATCAACGCTGCTTTCGGCGAGGCGCCCATGGCACGGATGCGCAGGGGATCTTCCTTAATGCCACGGCAGAGCATGCCGAAAGGGGATCGCACAAGAAAACGCAGTAATATCAACACGATTAGCAGAAGTACTACGGCATAGATATAAGCCGTATGCCCATAGAGATCGAATTCGAACAGGCCGAACAACGGATCGGTGGAGATGCCGGAAAGTCCGTCACTGCCGCCGGTCCAATCAGACGCCTTGTTGGCAAATTCATGAAAGAGATAGATCAGCGCGATCGACAGCACCAGTTGCGGCAGGCCCTGTGCTCTGAGGATGACGATGCCGCAGACCAGTCCGGCGACCGCGCCGCCGACAATGCCAGCAAGCGTCATGATCAGAGGATCGTTGATGCCGTAGTGCGCCGATACGATACCTGCGGCATAGGCGCCGGCCCCGAAGAGAGCCGCATGACCGAGCGTCGCCACCCCGCAATAGCCGGTTACCAGATCGAGCGACAAGACCAAAAGGGCGATGGCGATCAATCGCGTCAGAAGTGCGAGATTCTCCGGAAACAGCAAATAACCGGCCGCCGCCAGCACAAAAATGACCGCTACGGCAATAGCGTCGCGCCCGAGCGCGCGGCGTTTGCTGGCGGCGGCGATGGCCTCTCGATCCATGGTCAATGCCATATCATATCGCCCTTCCGGCGAGGCCGCGCGGGAAGACACAGACGATCGCGATCACGGCAAGATAGAAGAAGAATTCGCCATATTCCGGCATCAGGTAACGGCCCGTCGTATCAATGCAGCCAAGGATGAGACAGGCAAGTAGCGCCCCGGAAATGGAGCCGGCTCCGCCGACCGAAACGACCACAAGGAAGGTCACCATATACCGCAGGGCATAATAGGGCTCGACCGGCAAGAGCTCTGCACCGACAACGCCGCCGAAAGCGGCAAGCCCGACGGCAACGGCGAAGCTGACGGCATAAACGATCTCCGTGCGCACACCGAGGGCCGCCGCCATCGAGGCATTATCGACCGAGGCGCGGAGTTTTATGCCGAACGAGGTCTTCTCGATCGTGTACCACAACGCCAATGCAACGATGAGCCCGCAAACGATCGCAAAGAGGCGATGCGTGCCGATGGTGCGGAAGCCGAGATTGACGGAGCCCTGCAGCTCGCCCGGCAAAGGAATGGTCTTCAAAGTCGGACCGAAGACATAGTTGGCGATACCGATGATGCAGAAGGTAATGCCGATGGTCATCAGCACCTGCGTCAATTCCGGTGCACCGTAGATGCGGCGGTAAAGCAGCCGCTCGATCGGGATGGAGATGATCACCGTTCCCACGACAGCGAGCAGCACCGCAGCCGCATAGCCCATGCCAAGATCACGCGCCGCATAGGAGGCGATATAGCCGCCGATCATGGCGAAGGCGCCATGCGCCAGGTTGACGACGCGCATCAGCCCCATGGTGATGGACAGGCCGATGGAAATCACGAACAGCACCATGCCGTAGGCGAGGGCATCCACTGCTATGCTAAGCACGGTTTGCATGATGCTGGTCCGATTATCTTTTCTGGTCCTACCTTAATCCTCCTTGACCGGAACGGACGTAAGCCGCCCGCTCCGTAAGCATCCGCGAGGATTGGGCCAAGGCCGACCTTATTTCGCCGCGGCAAGGCCCGGATCGCCCTGCTTTTCGAAGGTCTGGATTTCCTTGTTGATGTATGTGCCATCGGCAGCCTTGGCGACCTCGCGCAGATAGATGTTCTGCGTGATATGCCGGCTGTCCGGATCGATGGTGACCGGGCCGCGCGGGCTGACCCAGGAGAGGCCCTTTACCGCATCGACGGCCTTCTGGGCATCCTGCTTGCCGCCGGTCGCCTCGATCATCTTGTAGATGACATACATGCCGTCGAAGGCGCCGACCGCCGGGAAGGTGAGCTCGGCCGGATTGCCGATCGCCTTATCGGCGGCAGCGACAAAGGCCTTGTTTTCCGGAGAGTCGTGCGAGACCGAATAATGGAAGGTCGTCTGCATGCCGAGTGCTGCGTCGCCGAGCGCCGGCAGGTCGGATTCCTGCGTCAGGTCGCCAGGCGAAAACAGTTTGATGCCGGCACCCTTCAGGCCGTTTTCATTATAGGCCTTGACGAAACCGAGCGTGGTAGGACCGGAGGGCAGGAAGGCAAAGACCCCCTGGGCGCCGGAATCCTTGATGCGCTGCATGATCGGGCTGAAATCATTGGTCGACAACGGCATGCGGACGGACTCAACGACCTGACCTCCTGCCTTCTCGAAGCCCGCCTTGAAGGCATTTTCGGCATCGATGCCCGGACCGTAATCGCTGACGACCGAGATGACTTTGTTGACGCCACTGTCATGCGCGACCTTGGCGATCGGCGTCGAGGTCTGCCAGGTCGTGAAAGAGGTGCGCACGACAAGCGGGCTCTTGGTGACGATCGCCGAAGTTGCGGCGTTCATGATCACCATCGGTACGTTGGCCTGCTTGAGGATCGGCGTCACGGCCATGGCGTCCGGTGTGAAATAGAAGCCGGCGAGATATTGCACATGCTCCTTGACGACCAGTTCTTGCGCCGAGGATTTCGATTGCGCCGGGTCGGCCTGTGGCACATCGCGATAGATCACCTCGATCTCGTTGTCGCCGACCTTGTTGCCATGCACTGCCATGTAGGCATCGATCCCGGCCTTGAAATTCTTACCCTGCAGGGCGAATGGGCCGGAAAACGGACCGATGACGCCGATCTTGATCGTATCGGCATAGGCCGCGCTGCCCATGGCGATAGCCGCAACTGCGGCCAAAACGAACCGTCTCATATTTTCTCCTCCCGCAGCCAGTCTACTCCTGGACCAGCTTGTTTTAATGAACCTCTATAACTGCCAATCTGGCATACGAAATGGTAATGTAAAATGAAATAAGAGCTCTTATTCATAATCTAGAAGTTATGCTTTGTTTCTGGATTTCGGCTTAAGACGCCGCTCCCAATCGTTTTACGCTGCCGATCAGCTCACGCGCCAATCGCAGTGAAGCGGCCGTCGCCATCACCATCGGTGGCAACAACAACCATTCCAGCGTCCAGGCGGCGCCCGAGCGCTCCTGCTCGTGCACCATGGATTGATGGATGCCGGAAAGCTGAACGGCATTGAAGCGCGCGAGTGACACCAACGCCTCGGCGGCGACCGGGTTCTGCTTGTGTGGCATAGCCGAAGAACCGCCGCCCCCAGCGAGTTCGATTTCGTCACCGGCCTGCGCGAGAAGGGCGATATCCTGGCCGACTTTTCCAAGGCTTCCTGAGATCAGTGAGAACAGACCCGCCAACTCGGCGATCCCACTGCGCTGGTTCTGCCATTGTGGCTCGTCGGTGAGATCCAGCTCCTGCGCCAATGACGCGCGAACGGCCGCGGCCTGCTGCCCTAGTTTTTCCAGCGTGCCGGCCGCGCCGCCGAATTGGAGAGGAAAAGTCTCCTGCGTCAGCCGATCACGATATTTGTCGAGTGGATCACGCCAGGCGCGCAACCGGTCGGACACCGTGATCGGAATGGCAGCTTGCATGCGGGTATGACTCATCAGGCGATTCGAACCGCACTGCTTATCGAGTTTTCCGAGCGCCGCCGTAACGGCGAAAAGACGGCCAGTGAACAGGAAGGCGACCGCCTTAAGCCGAATCATCAGGCTGGTGTCGATGACATCTTGGCTGGTAGCACCGAAATGCAGATGCTGCGCGGCCTCTCCGCCAACCGTCTTGCGCAGTTGCTTCACGAGATCCGGGACGACGACTCCATCTATTGCCGTCGCGGACTTCAGGCTGGCTATATCGGACCGGAACGTGCCGCAGACGTCCGCGATCCGCTGCGCCGCCTCCTGCGGAACAACGCCATGCCGCGCCTCCGCTTTCGCCAGTGCCGTCTCGAAGGCAAGCATCGCCCGGATATCGGCATCTACTGAAAAATAAGCCGAAACTTCCTCGTCGCCGAGGAGGCCGGAAAGAAACGGGTGATCGAACGGGGAAATGCTCATGGCCTATATATCGAGGAAAACCGTTTCCTTGTCGCCCTGCAAATGCACGTCGAACGTATAGACCGGTCCTTCCTGGCCGGCGACGAGGGTGGCGACACGGTCGCGATGTTCGATGCGGGCAAGCAATGGATCCTCCGAATTGGCTGCCGCTTCATCCGGAAAATACATGCGCGTATGCAAGCCGATATTGATGCCACGTGCGACGATCCAGAGGGTAATATGCGGCGCCATCCGGCGTCCGTCCTTATAGGGAACGCGACCGGGCTTCACTGTCTCGAAGCTAAAGACGCCGTCTTCGGCGCTGGTCGGGCAGCGGCCCCAGCCGGTGAAGTTTGGATCGGCTGTTCCGCGCATTTCCGCAGGGCTGTTGTAGAGCCCGGCGCTGTCGGCCTGCCAGATCTCGACGACGGCATCCTTCACCAGCGTGTCGGCGCCATCGAAAATCCGGCCCCTGACCGTGATGCGCTCTCCAAGCGTCTTGTCGTTGATCATGGATGTGCCGAGATCGGCCTCATAGACGCCACCGATACCGCAAAAATTCGGAGTTAGACCGATATGGACATAGGGGCCGGCCGTCTGCGACGGCGTTTCCTTGAGATAGCCGAGTTCCTGCACCATCAGTTGCCCTCCAGCCGGTTTTCGAACAAGGTCGAGCGACGGCCGCGCAGTACGATGTCGAATTTATAGGCGCGCGCATCCATCGGGATAGTATTGCCCCAGTCGAGCGGCGCGATGAGCTGCTCTATGGCTTTCCTATCGGGTATCGTGCCGACGATCGGACATTTCCAAATCATCGGATCGCCCTCGAAATACATCTGCGTTATCAGCCGCTGCGCAAAACCGTGGCCGAAGATCGAGAAATGAATATGTGCCGGCCGCCAGTCGTTGACGCCGTTTGGCCAGGGGTAGGCGCCCGGCCTAATGGTGCGGAAGGCGTAATGACCGTCCTCGTCGGTGATGGCGCGGCCGCAACCGCCAAAGTTCGGATCGATGGCGGCGAGATAGGTCTCTTTCTTGTGGCGATAGCGCCCGCCGGCATTGGCCTGCCAAAATTCGAGCAGAACGCCCGGAACCGGCCGGCCGCGCTCATCAAGGACGCGCCCGTGCACGATAATGCGTTCGCCGATCGCGCTTTCTCCCGACTTGGCGAAGTTATGGATCAGGTCGTTGTCCAGTTCGCCGAGAATCGAATGTCCAAACACCGGTCCGGTGATTTCGGAGATCGTTCCGTCCAGCGACAAGAGAGCCCTCTGCGGCGAACGCAGCACCGAGGTCTTGTAACCGGGCGTGAAGGCCGGCGCATGCCAAGCGCGATCGCGGGCGAAAAAGACGCCGGTTTCCGGCTTACTGTTGCTTTTGTCAGACACATCTGCCTCGCTTCAAGCCGCCTTTTCGGCGTCCATCTGTTCGAAAACCTGTTTGGCGATCTTGATCGCGTGATTGGCGGCCGGCACGCCGGCATAGATCGCCACATGCAGTAGCGCCTCGCACACATCGTCGCGTGTCGCGCCGGTATTGCTCGTGGCGCGAACATGCATCGCCACCTCGTCATCCTGACCAAGCGCTGCCAAAAGCGCGATCGTCACGATCGAGCGCTCGCGCTTGCTGAGCGTCGGGCGCGACCAGACGTGGCCCCAGGCAGCCTCCGTGATCAGCTCCTGGAACGGCCGGTCGAAATCCGTCGATCCCGACTGGGTGCGGTCGACATGACTGTCACCAAGAACGGCGCGTCGCGTCGCCATGCCCTGTAGGTAGCGCTCGGACGGGGCGAGGGGATCATTCATGGGCGTTTTTCTCCATGCAAGGCGAAATCGATGAAAGCGCGGATGACAGCGGTCAGTGCCTCGGGCTGTTCGACGCAGGGAATGTGCCCTGCGTCCTTAATCACCTCGTAACGCGCATTAGGGATGAGCTTGGCGGTCGACAACACCAGTTCCGGTGACGTCGAGCCATCCTGATCGCCGACGATGCAGATGGTCGGCACAGCGATCCTTTTCGCCGCCTCAGTGAAATCGGCATCCCGAAGAGCGGCACAGGTGGCAACATAGCCTTCCACCGGCTGGCGGATCAGCATGTTGCGGTAGCCACCAAAGGCAGTGTTTTCTGGGCGACGAAAGGCTGGCGTGAACCAGCGCTCGAGCACGCCGTTAGCAATCGGTTCGATACCCTCGGCCTCGACCTGGGCGATGCGGCTGTCCCAGCTCTCGGCGGTGCCGATCTTATGGGCCGTATCGCAAAGGATCAGCGCCCGCACCAAATCCGGCCGCCGCTGATAAAGCGACTGCGCAATCAGGCCGCCAACCGAGAGGCCGCAGATCATGGCATCCTTCACAGCAAGCAGGTCAAGCAGCCCCGCAAGATCGGTGGCATGATCCTCGATCGTGTAGGGCATCTGGCCGAGATCGGAGAGGCCGTGGCCGCGCTTGTCGTAAAGCACGATGGCAAAATCGCCCGCGAGCCGCACGATCACGTCACGCCAGATACGGAAATCGGTGCCGAGTGAATTGGCAAAGACAAGCACCGGCTTGTCGCCGGCAGCACCGATGATCTGGTAGTGGATCGTGACGTCGTTAATACGGGCAAACTGCACTGGAAATCTCCTCGACAACAAGATTGGAGGTTTAATCTGGTTAGGTAAAATGATATTTCCTGGCCTTTCAATAACTCCGGGGTTATGAAAACCATGATCGACTCCCGCGTCAAATTCCGCCATCTACAGACCTTTGTCGAGGTCGCGCGACAGAAAAGCGTGATCAAGGCGGCGGAGTTGTTGCATGTCAGCCAGCCTGCGGTGACCAAGACCATCCGGGAACTGGAAGAGGCGCTGGGCGTCGATGTTTTCGAACGCGACGGGCGCGGCATCAAGATCACCCGCTATGGTGAAGTCTTTCTCCGCCATGCCGGGGCGGCGCTGACTGCGCTCAGACAGGGCTTCGATTCCATTTCGCAGGAACGTTCCGGCGAAGCGCCGCCGATCCGGATCGGTGCCTTGCCGACAGTCTCGACGTGGATCATGCCGCGGGCGATGGAACTGTTTCTAAAGGAAGAGACCTGGAGCCGCATCAAGATCGTCACCGGTGAAAACGCGGTGTTGCTGGAGCAACTGCGCATCGGTGACCTCGATCTCGTCGTCGGCCGCCTGGCCGGTCCCGACAAGATGACGGGCTTTTCCTTCGAGCATCTTTATTCCGAACAGGTGGTCTTCGCGGTGCGGGCAGGGCATCCGCTGCTCGCGGCGAAACAATCGCTGTTTTCCAATCTCGGCAAATACACGATCCTGATGCCGACGCGCGGCTCGATCATCCGGCCTTTCGTCGAGAGCTTCCTGATCGCCAACGGAGTCGCCAGCCTGCCGAATCAGATCGAGACCGTATCGGATTCGTTCGGCCGCGCCTTCGTGCGGTCGAGCGACGCCATTTGGATCATCTCGACAGGCGTCGTCGCCAGTGATGTCAAGGATGGCTTGCTTGACCTGCTGCCGATCGACACCAGCGAAACGAGAGGCCCCGTCGGGCTCACCATGCGCACCGACGCCATCCCCACCATGCCGCTGTCGATCCTGATGCAGACGATCCGCGAGGCGGCGAAAGAGGTGGCAAAAAGGAGCTAGCTCGTCTTAGTAGGGCAGGCCGACATAGTTCTCCGCGAGAGCCGTCGAGGCGGCGCGAGAGTGGGTGAGATAGTCGAGTTCTGCCTCTTGGATCTTCTGGTCGAAATCGCTGGTATTGGGGAATCGATGCATCATCGTCGTCATCCACCAGGAGAAGCGCACGGCCTTCCAGACGCGAGCGAGCGCATGGGTGGAATACGTATCCAGGCCGGCGTTGGAGCGATCCTGGTAATGTTCGGCGAGGCCCGAGAAAAGATAATGAACATCGCTCGCCGCAAGGTTCAGGCCTTTGGCCCCGGTCGGCGGCACGATATGGGCGGCATCGCCGACCAGAAACAGGTGGCCAAAGCGCATGGGCTCGGCGACGAAGGAGCGCAGCGGCGCAATCGATTTCTCGAATGAAGTCGCGGTGATCAGAGCTTCGGCGTGGTGCACTGGCAGGCGGCGGCGCAGCTCATCCCAGAAGCGATCGTCGCTCCAGTTCTCGATTTTCTCATCCAGCGGACATTGTATGTAGTAGCGGCTGCGTGTCATCGAACGCATCGAGCACAGCGCAAAACCGCGCGGATGGTTGGCATAGATCAGTTCGTGATTGACCGGCGGAACATCGGCGAGCAGGCCGAGCCAGCCAAAAGGATAGATTTTCTCGAAGCTGCGGATCGATCTTTCCGGAACCGATTTGCGGCTTGTACCATGAAACCCATCACATCCAGCGATAAAATCGCAATCAATATGGCGTGTTACCCCATCTTTCTCATAGGTTACATAAGGGGCGCTTCCGTCGAAATCATGGGGCTGAACATTGACGGCATCGTAGATCGTTGGAGCGCCGCTTTGTTCGCGATGTGTCATCAAATCGCGGGTGAGCTCCGTCTGGCCGTAGACCATGACGCGCTTCCCATCGGTGAGACCGTGGAGATCGATGCGATGGTCGCGGCCGTCGAAGGCGAGTGAAAAACCGTCATGCGGCAGGCCTTCGGCATGCAGGCGCGCGCCGGATTTCGCCTTGTCGATCAACCCGACCGTGCCTTCCTCCAGAACGCCGGCACGGACCCGGCCGAGGATATGATCCTTACCGACGCGATCGAGGATGACATTATCGATGCCGGCTTCCGTGAGCAGCTGACCCAGAAGCAAGCCGGAGGGACCCGACCCGATAATGGCGACCTGAGTGCGCATGATGTCCTCCGCGCTTTGTCTTTTTCCGAATTCTGCGCGGTGGCGAGGGCGCCGACAATGGACATTTCGTCCAAGTAATTGCACAAATCGAACATGATGGAGGTAAAGAGCCGTGTCGAAACCGGTGCCAACCTATGAACTCTATGGCGAAATTGCAGGTAGAAAACCGGATTTCTGGCTGCATTGCGAAACAATCCCGTCGCGCAGCAGCCTGCATCATTGGGAGATCCGACCACATCGCCACGAGAGCTTCTTTCAGATCTTGTACATAGATGCCGGCTCCGGCGATGCGGTCTTTGATGGCGAGAGCCACGCCATCATGCCGCCAGCGGTCATCACTGTCCCGCCGCGCTTCAATCACGGCTTTCGTTTTTCCAGGGACATCGACGGCTTCGTCATCACCGTATTGATCTCGCATCTCAAGGCAGCGCCTGGCGACCGCAGTCGACTCGGCGAATGGCTGGCCGCCCCACATCTGACGCGACTGGATATGAACAACCAAGACGCGGCTTACGTTGCTGAGACCTTGAAACGGCTCGGGGGCGAGTTCGCCGATCGCCGGAGCGGTCGCAATGACCTGCTCGAAGCCTATCTTACCTCGGCACTGCTTTTGACCGCGCGCCTTTCCCAACACGGGGGCGAAGGTCAGGGTGCGCCCGATGAAAGTGAGCGGCGGATGGAGACGCTGTATGGCCTCATTCAGCAGCATTTCCGCTCACACAAGCCCGCGGCCTTTTATGCCGAAGCGCTCGGCATCTCGCCGACACATCTCAACCGCATCGTGCGCGGCAAAACCGGCCATGGCGCACACGAGCTGATCGCTCGCAAGCTGGTCGATGAGGCCAAGCGCGAGCTGGTCTTTACCTTCGGCAGCGTGCAGGAGATCAGCTTTCGCCTGGGCTTTACCGATCCTACCTATTTCTCTCGCTTCTTCCTGAAGCAAACGGGCGAAACCCCACGTGCCTGGCGCATTGCCGAACGCGCGAAGCTTGGAATGTAACTCGGCTTAGCGCAGAACCGGCCGCAACATCCTCTGGGTTTCCCGCAGCAGCGGCAGATAACGTTCCGCCATATCGGCAGCGGCAACATAGGCCGCCGGCGCGCCGATGTTGATGGCTGCAACTGTCTGCCCGCGATCGTTCTCCACCGGAACGGCGATGGAGCAGAGGCCGATTTCCAGTTCCTGGTCGATAACGGCGTAACCCTGAGCCCGCACCCGGCGAAATTCGGCCATCAACGCCTCCGGATCCGTCTTGGTGTTCGGCGTGTTGGCCTTGAGCTCCGTGCGGGCAAGCACGGCGCGCGCCTCGTTTTCCGGCAAGGCACTCAGCAGGACGCGGCCCATGGAGGCGCAATAGGCGGGCAGGCGGCTACCGGGTGTGAGATTGATCGACATCACCCGGCGTTGTGACGCTCGGGCAATATAGACGATTTCAGTGCCGTCCAGCACCGAAGCCGAGGCGTTGTGACCGGCGCGCTCCGCAAGCTGGTCGAGATAGGGCTGGATGATTGTCGGAAGCGGCGTTGCCGAGAGATAGGCATGGCCAAGCCGCAGGATCTTCGGCGTCAGCGCGAAGAATTTTCCGTCGTAGTCCGCATAGCCGAGTTCGGCGAGCGTCAGCAGTGAGCGGCGCACCGTGGCGCGATCGAGCCCCGTCAGCTTCGCTGCCTCGGCGATCGACAGCTTCTGGCGTGTTTCACCGAAAGCTTCGATCGTTTTCAAACCCTTGGCAAAACCACTTACGAAATCGGTTTCACGCATTGTCTCCCTCCAAGTCGAGGTATTTTGTGCGATATACGAACAAAAGTCAAATATCGCACAAAATATTTGACGACGGTCGCTCGGAGGCGCTTATTTGCGTCTACAGACATGGAATATTTTTGGGAGGCCCTATGGCGAAGATCGTATCGCTTTCGGAAGCGGTGGCGGAAAATGTGCGAGATGGCGATAGCGTCGCCATGGAGGGGTTTACCCATCTGATCCCCTATGCCGCTGGGCATGAAGTCATCCGCCAGGGCAAGAAGGATCTCTATCTGATCCGCATGACGCCGGACATTCTCTACGATCAGTTGATCGGAGTGGGAGCGGCGCGTGGGATGAAATTTTCCTGGGGCGGCAATCCCGGCGTCGGCTCGCTGCATCGTTTCCGCGATGCCGTCGAAAACCAATGGCCGAGGGCGCTGGAGATCGAGGAACATTCGCATGCGGCGATGGCCAATGCCTATGAGGCGGGTGCGGCAAACCTGCCGTTTGCCATGCTGCGCGGCTATATCGGAGCCGACCTGCCGAAGGTCAATCCGAACATCAGAAGTGTAAACTGCCCCTTCACCGGCGAGGTGCTCGCCGCCGTTCCTGCGATCCGCCCGGATGTCACGATCATTCACGCGCTGCGTGCCGACCGGAAGGGCAATGTCTTGCTCGAAGGCATTGTTGGCGTGCAGAAGGAGGCGGTGCTTGCTGCCAAGCGCTCGATCGTCACCGTAGAGGAGATCGTCGACGAACTGAACCCGCCATCGCCGAATTCCGTCGTGCTGCCCACCTGGGCCGTGACCTCGGTGGCGCATGTGCCGGGCGGGGCCTTCCCTTCCTATGCGCAGGGCTATTACGCCCGCTCGAACGCATTCTATATCGCCTGGGATGAAATTGCCCGCGATCGCAACAGCTTCCAGGCCTGGATCAAGGAGAATGTCATGGAGGCTGGGCCGGAAGATTTCGCCAAATATGCAAAAAAGACCGCGGCGTGAGGAGGCACACATGACGGATTTCACCCCCACGGAAATGATGACCATAGCCGCCGCCCGCGCGCTCACCAATGACGACGTCTGCTTCGTCGGCATCGGCGCGCCGTCGGCTGCCTGCAACGTCGCGCGGTTGACGCATGCGCCTGACATTACCCTCATCTACGAAAGCGGCACGGTCGGCACCAAGCCGGATGTGCTGCCGCTCTCGATCGGCGATGGCGAGCTTTGTGATACCGCGCTCTTCACCGTGTCGGTGCCCGAGATGTTCCGCTACTGGCTGCAGGGCGGGCGCATCACCACCGGTTTCCTCGGTGGCGCGCAGATCGACAAATTCGCCAATCTGAACACCACCGTCGTCGGTCCTTACGATCACCCGAAAGTCCGTCTGCCGGGCGGGGGCGGGGCGCCGGAAATTGCCAGCAATTGCGGCCAGATCTTCATCACCATGGCGCTTTCCAAACGCGGCTTTGTCGAAAAGCTGCCCTTCATCACCTCGATGGGCCACGGTGAGGGCGGCAATCATCGCGAGCGACTTGGCATGAAGACGAAAGGCCCGACTCGGGTTATCACCGATCTCTGCATTCTCGAGCCTGATCCGGTAACCAGGGAGCTGACCGTTGTTTCGATCCACAAGGGTGTCACCCGGGAGCAGATATCGGAGAATTGCGGCTGGGCGATCAAGTTTGCCGACGAGGTGATCGAGACACCGGTGCCCACCGAAACCGAACTCTCCGTTCTGCGCGATATCAATGCGCGTACCAAGAAAGCACATGAGGCAGCCTGATGAACGAAGCCTTTATCTGTGACTACATCCGCACGCCGATCGGCCGTTTCGGCGGTTCGCTCTCCTCCGTCCGCGCCGACGATCTCGGCGCAGTGCCCCTGAAGGCGCTGATCGCGCGCAATGGTTCCATCGATTGGGAAGCAGTCGACGACGTGGTCTATGGCTGCGCCAACCAGGCAGGCGAGGATAACAGAAACGTCGCCCGTATGGCGGCATTGCTCGCCGGCTTGCCGGTTTCGGTCTCGGGCACGACGATCAACCGCCTGTGCGGCTCCGGCATGGATGCCGTCATCACTGCGGCGCGTGCCATTCGCTCGGGCGAGGCTGAGCTGATGATCGCCGGTGGCGTCGAGAGCATGTCGCGTGCGCCCTTCGTCATTCCGAAGGCCGACAGCGCCTTTTCCCGCAACGCAGAAATCTATGACACCACCATCGGCTGGCGCTTCATTAATCCTCTGATGAAAAAGCAATATGGCGTTGATTCCATGCCGGAAACCGGCGAGAATGTCGCCGAGGATTACAAGGTCAGCCGCGAGGATCAGGACGCCTTCGCGGTCCGCTCGCAGGCCAAAGCTGCGGCCGCGCAGGAAAATGGTCGTCTCGCCAAGGAGATCACGGCTGTGACCATTCCTCAGCGCAAGGGCGATGCCATCATCGTTGGCAAGGACGAACACCCCCGCGCAACGACGATGGAAGCGCTGGCAAAGCTCGGCACTCCCTTCAAGAAGGAGGGCGGTACAGTGACTGCCGGCAACGCCTCCGGTGTTAATGACGGCGCCGCAGCGCTGATCATCGCTTCGGAAGCTGCGGCGAAGAAATATGGCCTAACGCCGATCGCCCGCATCCTCGGCGGGGCTGCCGCCGGGGTGCCGCCGCGTATCATGGGCATCGGCCCGATCCCGGCATCGCGCAAGCTGATGTCTCGCCTCGGCTTAAAGCAAGAGCAGTTCGATGTGATCGAGCTCAACGAAGCCTTCGCCTCGCAGGGCCTTGCCGTGCTGCGCGAGCTCGGCATCGCCGACGACGATGCCCGTGTCAATCGCAATGGCGGCGCCATCTCGCTCGGCCATCCACTCGGCATGTCCGGCGCTCGCATCACCGGCACGGCGGCATTGGAACTGAAGGAGACCGGCGGCCGCTATTCGCTCTCGACCATGTGCATCGGTGTCGGCCAGGGCATCGCGATCGCGCTCGAGCGGGTCTGACAGCATCACAGGAATTTGACGGGCGACGGCCGGGATTTTTCCCGGCCGTCCCCCTTTTGTTTGCGCTGCATGCATTGCCTGATCGCGGTTTTGACTGATATTACCAATGCCAATTGCTTTAATCCCTTAGGTTTTTGACATTCAGGAGGAGCTGTCATGGCAGAACTCGCGCAACTACTCGCTTCCATCCGTATTCCCGATCTCGCCGGCAAGCGGGTGTTGATAACAGGCGCATCGACCGGCATCGGTGCGGCCCTCGCCCGCGCTTTTGCCCAGCAAGGCATGAAGGTCGGAATCCACTTCAACGCCAGCCGGGAGCCGGCCGAAAAGCTGGCAGCCGAGATCACTGCCGGTGGCGGCCAAGTGCATCTGATCCAGGGTGACGTTTCCAAGGATGGCGAGACCGAACGCGTCGTCAACGAGACGGCGGAGGCTTTCGGCGGCCTCGACGGCTTGGTGAACAATGCCGGTGGCATGCTCGGCCGCGTGCCTACCTCGGCGATGTCAGATGAACACTATGAGCGCGTGATGAACCTCAACGCCCGCTCGGTCCTTGCTGCGACCCGTGCCGCACATCCATATCTCAAGAAGCAGGGTGGCTTCATCATCAACACCACCTCGATTGCCGCCCGCAACGGCGGCGGCAATGGCGCGATCCTCTACGCGGCATCCAAGGGCTTCGTTTCGACCATCACCCATGGCCACGCCAAGGAATTCGTCGCCGACAAGATCCGTGTCAATGCCGTGGCGCCGGGCGTCATCGCCACGCCCTTCCATGAGCGCTATACCAACGAAGAGCAGATGGAACTGCAGCGCAAGACCATCCCGATGGGCTTTGTCGGCACCTCGGAGGATTGTGTCGGCGCCTATCTCTTCCTCGCTTCGCCGACCCTTTCCGGCTACATCACCGGCCAGGTCATCGAGGTCAATGGCGGCCAACTGATGCCGTGACGGAGAGCCGGCAATCGACTTTTTGCGCCGGGCAATGGTAACCTTTGCCCGGCGCAGTCGTTTAGAACGACGTGAACATCTACGATGGAGCGTACGCGGCATGGCAAAGACGCCCACTCAGGATCTTGAGACCTCCGTGCAATTGACGCATCCGGAGCGGATCTATTGGCCCGATGATGGCGTCAGCAAACAGGATCTTGTCGATTATTACGCGCTTGCCTGGCGGCGCATGGCGCCCTTCGTCATCGACCGGCCCCTAGCGCTGCTGCGCTGCCCGGATGGCATAAAGGGGCCGCGTTTCTTCCAGAAGCATGCATGGAAGGGCATCAATCCGCATATTGAAGAGATTGTCGATCCCGAGGACAAGGATGGTGAAAAACTGTTGCGGATCAGGGATTTCGACGGCCTTGTTGCGTTGGCCCAATCCGCCGCCCTCGAAATCCATCCCTGGGGCACGACGACGGCGCACTGGGAAAAGCCGGACATGATCATCATGGACCTAGACCCCAGCGAGGATGTTGCCTGGAGTGCGGTCATTATGGCGGCGAAGGAAATAAAGGAACGGTTCCTGGCTTTGGGCCTTGCCTCCTTCGTCAAGACGTCAGGCGGCAAGGGATTGCATGTCGTGGCCCCTCTCAAACCGAAGGCGACGTGGCCGGATGTCAAAGCTGCCGCCGAAGCGATCGCGGACGGCATGAGCGCCGACAATCCCGAAAAATATCTCTCCGTCGCCGCAAAGGCGAAACGGGTCGGCCACATCTTCATCGACTATCTGCGCAATGGCCGCGGCAACACTGCCGTCGCGCCCTATTCGACGCGCGCGAGGCCGGGGGCGGCGATTTCGATGCCACTCGCATGGGACGAATTGACCGACCGCACCGGCCCATCTTCATTCACGGTAAAAAATGCCGCACCGCGGCTGGGCGAACGATCCGCCGATCCCTGGACCGATTTCTTCGAAGCGGCTGAGCCACTGAAAAGCTAGCCATACGCGACGAATGGCACCAGCGCCGGGGTCTTGGCTTTGTAGTCTGCATAGGCCTGACCGAATGTCTCGCTCATCCAGCGCTCCTCGATGCGGACACGACGCAGAACGGCATAGAGCATGAACGCGATCGCAAGCATCGCACCGATATGGCCGCGGGCAAGCGCTGAGCCGATGATGGCAAGCAGCAGGCCGGAATAGATCGGATGGCGAACGATCGCGTATGGGCCGGTGCGGATCAGCGCGTGATCCTCCTTAACGGTGATCACGCCGCTCCAATTGCGGCCGAGGTGATAACGCGCCCAGACGGCGAAGGCGAGGCCGATGACGGTCAGCGCCGCACCAACGCCGTAATAAGTCAGATTTTGCGGCACGAGCTGGAACGAGAGGGGGCCGAGCCAGGATGGCCGCACCGCCAGCAGAAAAGCGCCGATCCAGATGGGTGCAGTGTTCGATAGCCGCGACAACGGATCCTCGCTCCGCGTCGTCTTCTTGACGCGGAACGATGCGGCAAACCAGATCAATGCCCAGATGCCCCAGCAGACCGGCAGGAACAGGGCCAGCAATGTTGCTTCGCTCATGCCGCGTTCTTATCCAACTCGGGATAGTGCCGGAAGATACCATCCTTGTTGAAGGGAATGCGGCGCTCGGATTTGAGATAGCGGGCGATGTTCGGCCGTTTCTCGACGGCATCATGCAGAGCCGTCAGATGCGGGTACTGGGTGGCCAGATGCGCTGTCGCCCGAGGGAAGGCGTAACGCAGTCCTTCGAACACCTGGAACAACGACAGATCGACATAGGTCAGCCGATCGCCGAATATGTGCGCCGGCCCTTGCGGATTTTGTCGCAGGACACGCTCGAAATAGCCGAGAAATTTCGGCATGCGGTTATCGATGAACTCGGCGGCGCGGGCCTTGGCCTCTTCCTTCTGCTCCTCGTAATATTTCGAGGTGGCGATCGGGTGGTGCGTATCGTGCACTTCGGCAACGAGATCGGTAATCGTCAATTGCAGGCCGTTCACGACATGACGCAGCCCCTGATCCTCTGGCGTAAGACCAAATTTTGGACCGAGATACATCAGGATATTAGCGACATGAGAGATGACGAGATCGCCATCTTTCAGGAAAGGCGGAGCCAGCGGAATATGCGGCTCGGATTTGCTCTTCATCATCGCTATCATGGCATGAACGCCTTGACCCTCGCTCGCCAGACCGCGGCAGACGTCGATATAGCCGGCACCGGCTTCTTCGAGCGCCAGACGCACAAACTCGCCGCGGCCCTGGATGCTGTCCCAATAGTAAAGCTCATAAGGCATTCAAAAATCCTTCCGTCCCATATACCGTCACGGCTATTTCGGCTCGCGACCAAAATCCTTGCGCAGCTCATCCTTGGCGGCTTCGAGCGTCTGCTTCTGCCGCTTGCCGAGATGGCTGCCGGCGCGATTGATGTAGAAACTTAGCATCGACATTGCAGAACGGAAGGGACTGGACTTGCGGCGATTGCTCGCTTCTGCCGAATGCTTGAGGGAATCGGCAATGGCCTTGGGATCTTGTGATTTGAAGATGCCGTTTTTCAGATCCAAGGCATCGCTGTTCTCGGTCACCTCGTGTGACCATTTCTTCTTTTGGGACCGGGCCAGGGCAGACTCCTTTCCTCAAAATACGTCGTTAGTGGTGAGCACGTTGCTCGTTGCGCTTGCGCGTCGCCGCAGCCTTCTTTGCCGATGCCGAACGTTCGCTTGCGGGGCGGTTCGCGGAGGCCTTGCCCCCGATACGTCCGCCTTTTTCCGAGGATGCGTGGCTTTCAGTATGGCCTCGGCCGGAACCGGATTTTTTGCCGCCGCCGCTTTCCTTGTTGACGGTCGCCCAGGCCCGACGCTCGGCTTCTTCATCGGAAACCCCGCGGCTTTCGTAGCTTTCCTCAATATGCTCGGCCTTGCGCTTCTGCTTGTCGGTGTAGGCGGATTTATCTCCTCTTGGCATGATCTCTCTCCTTATTGGACATGAGAAACCCAACCCATCGCCACGGAAAAAGTTCCGATTTTATGGGGAAGACAGCAATCAGTTCGAGATGTCCGGAAAAGGCTGACTCGCCACGGCGCGCGCATCATCAGCCGACGCAGGAAACATAATGCCGACGGAGCGGTCGATGATGAGGATCAAAACCAGCGCCGCAAAGAGATAAAGGATTGCGAGGACAAAGAGCGATGTCATGAAATCACATCGGCTTAGCCATGTAGCGGCGATCTGCCACCGCAACAGGCAAAACAAAGACTTCAACGTTATCCATCGGATTCTTGTTCATGGCGAAGCTCCCCCTTCGCCCAATACCATTGATGTGTGACATCTATTCCCGCGAGACGCGCAATTTGCTGAAATTCTCGCGAATTTTCGACGGCAAGGCACTATAAGACATCGGCCCGATATTCAACATCGGGCCGGTCGTATCTTCAGCCGCAAAGCTCACGTCAAATCTTCGCGTTGGGAGCCTTTTTCGACGCCCGTTTCGTCGCCGTGTCGCTGACCGCCGCAGCCATGGCAGCGGCCGCCTTGCGCTTTGCCTTGGGTGTGACGTCGATCTTCTCGCCGTTGCGGGCACTTTTCTCAAGCGCAATGCGCTCACTGCTCGCCTGTTCCCAGTGAACCGTATCACGGCCGGAAGGATATCCTTCCTCCTCCCAGATGGCATAGGCGCGCTTCTTGATCCATTCGTCCCGGGATTCCAACATTGCTGTCCTCCGTTCGCATGATCGAACATGGTTGATGAAAAAATGCCCGTTCTCAGAACGCGGGCTTTCAGGCCTTCCCGAGCAGCCGGTATGCCCGCTCTGATGGGCCATGAAGAAAACTCTCCATGTCTCAGCGCTCGAGCTGCGGCAGGCGCTTCGCACGAAAAATGCGGTGTACCATGACGGACGATAGCGAAGCGACCGAACCGCCAATATGACGACAGCGCGACCGCCGTTCAATTAAAAATATCTAATACACAGCCTTTCCACACAGCCTTCTTTCGAACGGACCGGAAATAGAGGCTACGATCGATTGCAGCTTTCACGGGCAAAGTTATACTCCCCGCATGTTCGACCTAGTGATTGCCCATTGGGGCCAAATCCTCGCTGTCCTGTCCATCGCCATGGGGGCTGTAGCCGCCATTCATGCGGCGATGACCAAGGAGGAGGTTCGCGCAGCCATCGGCTGGGTCGGCGTCATCATCCTGTCGCCCATCGTCGGGGCGCTGCTCTATGCCGTGGCCGGCATCAACCGCATCCGCCGGGCATCGCTGAGTTCACAGCGCAATGTCCTCTTCCAGAAGGACGCGACGGGCGCGCTCGCCACCTTCGACGCGCAGGGCGATATCGTGCGCAGAAACTTTGGCGAGCGCTTCGGATCGATGAAGACGCTTGGCGACCGTGTGGCGCGCTATCCGATGAGCACCGGCAACACCATCGAAATGCTGGAGAGCGGCGATGCCGCCTATGCCGCGATGAAGGCCGCCATCGACGGCGCTGAACGCAGTATCCTGCTCGAAACTTATATTTTCGATCGGGATCCAATCGGGCTGCGCATCGCCGACTCGCTGATAGAGGCCGTCAAACGCGATGTCAGCGTCCGCGTGCTGATCGACGCCGTCGGCGCCCGCTATTCAGTACCGAGCATCATGGGGTATCTGAGAGAAGGCGGTGTGCAGATGGACGTCTTCAACGGCAATGTGATCATGGGTCTCAGGCTGCCCTATGCCAACCTGCGCACCCACCGCAAGATCTTGGCCATCGACGGCCGCATCGCCTTTACCGGCGGCATGAATATCCGCCAGGGTTTCACGAGGGAATTCGCCAGTAACCATTGCGCCCGCGACACGCATTTCTGCGTCACCGGCCCCGCCGTCGCCGATCTCTTCAACACTGCGGCCGAGGACTGGCGTTTTGCCACCGGCGAGGGGCTGAGCGGCGATCATTGGCGAATCGCAACGCCGGCGAACGAGCCTGGCGCGCCGGTCTTCATGCGCGTCATTGCCTCCGGACCCGACCGCAGCGTCGAGACGAACCACAAAATGCTGATCGGCGCATTCTCGGTCGCCCGCACCTCCATCCGCATCATGTCGCCTTATTTCCTGCCGGATCGCGAATTGATCAGTGCGCTGGTGACAGCGGCGAGACGCGGTGTCGAAGTGGATGTCATCGTGCCAGCCGCCAACAATCTTGTTCTTGTCGACCGTGCAATGACCGCGCAGTTCGATCAGATGCTGAAGGATTATTGCCGCATCTGGCGCGCCGACGGCCCTTTCAATCATTCGAAGCTGCTGACGATCGATGGCACCTGGGCCTATGTCGGCTCTTCCAATCTGGACCCGCGCTCCCTGCGACTAAACTTCGAGGTCGACCTGGAGGTTATGGACCGCGGCTTCGCCAGCACGATAGACGCGCGTATCGGCGCAATCCTGGAAACGGCCACCCCGGTCGAGCTTGGCAAGCTCCGCGCGCGCCCCTTCATCGTCCGCCTAATCGAAAAAATTCTGTGGCTCGGTTCACCCTATCTCTGAACAAAGTGGCGCAATACATCTTTCTACAGACAAGCCTTTTCACATGACAAGGTCGGCAATCACTTCATATACTCCTGAAGACGTAGCTCGGCGGGCTTTGACAACGGAAACGGTCGACGGACAGATGCGGAAAAAGAACGAAAGTCTCCGTGCAAGCATTTTCGAGACCTTGAAGAATAGAAAGAAGTCGCGGGCAACGCATGCCGGAGAACGGACACGTCCGGAAGGCACATTGATTGCCTCCTACAATGTCCACAAATGTGTCGGCGCCGACCGCCGCTTCGATCCGGAGCGGGTCAGCCGAGTCATCCATGAAATCGACGCCGACGTCATCGGCCTGCAGGAGGCCGACACCCGCTTCGGCGAGCGCACGGGCCTTCTTGACTTGCGCCGGCTTGAGCGTGAAACCGGCCTTATTCCCGTCCCGGTGGCCGGTGCCACCAAAGCGCATGGCTGGCATGGCAATGTCGTGCTGTTCAAACAGGGCACGGTGCGCGATGTGCACCAGATCAACCTGCCGGGCCTCGAGCCGCGCGGCGCACTGCTTGCTGAAATCGAACTGGCCCGCGGCGGAGCGCTGAGGATCATCGCGGCGCATCTCGGATTGTTGCACAGCTCGCGCGCGCAGCAGGCACGTCTGATCGTCGATTTGATGAGCAGCGACAACGACACACCGACCATCCTCCTCGGCGATCTCAACGAATGGCGGCTCGGCGACCGCTCGTCGCTCAATACCTTCCAGGCCGCTTTCGGTCCGCTGCCGCCGGCAGTCCCGAGCTTTCCGTCCACCCTGCCGCTTCTGGCGCTGGACCGCATCATGGCCAATCGCAGCGGGCTGATCTCGACTGTGGAAGTCCATGACTCGCCATTGGCCCGCGTCGCGTCGGATCATCTGCCGATCAAGGCAGTCGTCAGTCTGGAGTCACTCAGGGCCGAAACAGAAGCGCGCGCCCAATCCGCTTGAAATCGGAAATATTGCGTTAAATCAAATTGGTCTGTTCATATCCAAATCCATCGCGCGAGGTCATCTGCGTGCACGCAGCCCAATACGTTGCGCGCGGTGCACTTCACATTCATGATGACTTCGATTTCAGATCAGACAACACGGACTGTCGATGCACATCTTTCTCGTTCGACACGGCGAATCCCTTGGCAACATCAGTGACCAGGCCTACCGGCAGTTCGGTGATCACAATGTCCCATTGACGCGGTGGGGTTATCAGCAGGTGCTGGAAGCCGGACGTCTGATCGCGTCCTATCTGGAAGGATTTCCAAGCGCTGAACCGCTGAAACTAAGTATCTGGTACTCGCCTTATTTGAGGACGCGACAGAGCAAGGATGCCCTGCTTGAGGCCTTGCCAGGCGAGTTGGTTGCGGAGGTTCGGGAGGATTATTTGTTGCGGGAGCAGGATTTCGGTCTCTTTACCGAAATCTACGACCATGCCGAACAGAGGCGGAAATTTCCCGAAGAATTCGAAAAATGGGCCAGACTGCGCAACAACAACGGGAAATTCTACGCGAGACCTCCAGACGGCGAGAGCAGGGCGGATGTGGCGCAGCGGGTTCGCCTGTTCCTTCAGACCGTCATGCACGAGGCCAGGCATGGCAGAAACAATGTGATCATTGTTGGCCACGGCGTCACCAACAGGGCGTTCGAAATGAATTTTCTGCACCATCCCGTCGATTGGTTCGAGCGCTCGGACAATCCAGGAAATGCAGATGTCACCTTGATCGAGGGAACGGCCACTGACGGTTATAGGTCAATCCTGATCCATAAGGCCGCCGATCGGGTAAAAGGACAGGAGAGCGAATTGCGCGATGCTTATGGTTCAGAGCCGTCAGCACGCCAAGAGCCGAACGATAGATCCATTCAGTAGTCGGCTCCAGCACGGCCGCCCGTTCAGCCTGGCGTGACCCAAAACGGGCTGTTTTGGGCCACGGACGGTGCGGATAGCGTTCGCCGCAAATGCCAGAAATTCCAAGGAGTCTATCTGACTCAATCCCGCAACCGGTATTGCTCCAGCGCATCGCGGTTGATTTCAATGCCGAGACCGGGGCCGTCTGGGATGGCGACGACGCCGTTCACATGGTCCAGCGGTTTTGTCAGAACGGCCTGGCGGAACGGATTGTGCGTGCGGTCGAATTCCAGGATCGGCGGCCGGCCATTGCGGCGCGGCGGGTCCGGGGGCAGGGCGGCGATGAACTGCAGACCGGCAGCGATGGCGACACCAGTTCCCCAAACATGCGGGACGAGGCGAACGCCGTTGATGGCAGCCATATCGGCGATCCTGCGCATTTCGCTGAAGCCGCCAGTGCCGCAAATGTCCGGCTGGATGATATCGACGGCGCGGGTTTCCAGCGGCTCGCGCATGCCGAAGCGGCCGTGCCAGGTCTCGCCGCCCGCAACCGGGATAGGCTGGCCGGCGCGCACCGCACGATAGGCGCTGAGCTGCTCGGGGATGACGGGTTCTTCGAACCAATCGACACCGTATTCCGCAACGGCCTTGCCGACCGTGCAGGCTTCCAGCGCGTCATAGCCATGGTTGGCATCGATCATTAGCCGGATATCCGGACCGATCGCCTCGCGCACGGCGCGGATGACGGCGATATCCTGATCGACATCGAAGCCGATCTTGATCTTCACCGCATGGAAGCCCTGCGCGACATAGGCGGCGGTTTCAGCGGCAATATCGGAGACCGGATCGACACCATCCTTGCGGAAGGAGCCGGTTGCGTAGGCCTTCACATCCTCCCGGAAGCGGCCGCCGAGCAGGCGCGACACCGAGGTGCCGTAGTGTTTGCCCTTGATATCCCAAAGTGCGATATCGATGCCGCTTAACGCCGTCACCGTCAGCCCGCGCTGGCCCTGGTCTCGCAGGAGATTGTAGAGTTCGAGCCAGATGATTTCCGTGTCGCGGGGATCGCGGCCGAGAAGGCGAGGGGTATAGGCTTTCACGACGGCGGCGTTCGGGCCGGCCGGGCCGAGGCATTCGCCCCAGCCTATCGTGCCGTCATTACAGACGATTTCGACAAGGCAATGTTGGCGACGATCGAAACGCATGGAGGCGCTTTCGAAGGCGTGATCCAGTTTATGGTCGAGCAGATGGGTGTGGACAGCGGAGATTTTCATGGGCGGTACGGCCTGATCAGATCATCGAGCATGGCGACTTCCTGTTCGGTCAGGTCGGTCAGCGGTGGGCGAACCGAACCAGCATCGAAACCAAGCAACCGGACGCCGGCCTTGATGGCCGACACAGCATAGCCCTTCTGACGGTTGCGGATGTTCATGAAGGGATAGAAGAAATCGACCAGCAGCTTGTTGGTCGTCGCCGTCTCCCCGGCGCGCAGCGCCTTGTAGAAATTCTGCGCCAAGGCCGGCACGAAATTGAAAACGGCCGAGGAATAGGTGGTCACACCGGCGCCGAGATAGGCGTCGGCGAAAAGTTCGGCCGTCGGCATGCCGCCGAGATAGGTCAGCCGCTCGCCCATCGTCGCAGTGATCTTGCGCACCAGGCCGATGTCGCCGGAACCGTCCTTGAAGCCGACGAGGTTCGGGCAGGCATCGCAGAGGCGGGCGAGCGTTTCGGCCGTCAGGATCGAATTGTCGCGATTGTAGACCATGACGCCGATCGAAACGGCATCGCAGACCGCCTTGATATGCTGGAACATGCCGTCCTGCGGCGCTTCGATCAGGTAGTGCGGCAGAAGCAGGACCCCGTCTGCACCGGCTTTCTCCGCCGATTGCGCGATCTGGACGGCGATGCGCGTGCCATAGCCGCAGCCTGCGACGATGGGCGTATCGCCGGCAGCCGCCTTTGCAGCGCTGACGATGGCAGGGATTTCATCCGGTGCCAGTGAGAAGAATTCGCCGGTGCCGCCGGCCGCGAAAAGCACGCTGGCTTTGAAGCCCGAAAGCCAGCCGACGTGATCGCCATAGGCATTGCGATTGAAACTACCGTCCCTGCCGAACGGCGTCACAGGAAAAGACAAGAGCCCGGCGCCGAGCGCGGCCTTGAGAGCTAACGGGTCCATGGACACGAGGATCCTCCAAATCCATTTAAATTAATGGGATCATAAATGACATATGACGACAGTCAATCAGTTATCATATGTCTATATTCAGGAACTCTTTCGGATCAAGTTGCGGTAGCGCTGCTGACTGCCTTTCAGATGCAGCCGCATTGCCTCGCGTGCGGCGTGTTCATCGCGATCCGATATGGCTTCAGCGATACGTCGATGCTCGGTCTGGATCTGCGCCATATAGTCGGCAGAGGCAATTTCGTCCGGCTGATCCTGAAGAAAGGAGCGGGGAATCATCTTTCTGCCGGTCAATTCCAGAAACTCGCGGAAGCGAGGATTGTTGGTGGCGTCGGCAATGGCGAGATGAAATGCAAAATCGGCCTCCGACGTCGCAATACCGCGTTCCATGGCGCGATCGATATCCTCAAAACGCTCGATGATCGCCTCGTCCTGTGCCGGCGAACGGCGAGCTGCTGCGAGGCCCGCGGCTTCTGTTTCCACTGCAGCGCGCAGCTCCAGCATCTCGATGATGGAGGAGATCCGTCCGGTATCGGTGCCCAGCAAGCCGGCAGCAGGGAAGGGTCTGGCATTGCGGACGAACACGCCGACGCCGTGGCGCACCTCGACCAGCCCATCGGCGCGCATCGAGGCGATCGCCTCGCGAATGACGGTGCGACTGACCTTATATTGTTCTGTAAGGCCGCTTTCGCTCGGCAACTTTTCGCCGGGCTTCAGGGCGCCGCCGAGAATCTCCTGTCGCAGTTGCTGACCGACGACATCCACCAGGTTGCGCCGGCCCGCCGGCCGTTCGTCACGCTCCCCAATCTTGATCGCTGCATCCCGCGGCATTCCGACATCCCCATGTTTCGACCATGGAGATTACAGATATATGATGACGAGCGGAAGCCCATATTATAAGTTCCGCTTCGATGATACCGATATGGGAGAAAACCATGCTGAAAACTCTGCTGATGACGGGTGCTGCCGGCGGCGTTGGCCAAGCGCTGAGGCCACTTCTTTCGCAGATCGCCGAGGCCGTCGTGCTCTCGGATATTACCTCGATCAACGATTTGCGTCCGAACGAACGCTTCGTTGCCTGCGATCTCGCCGATCGTAGCGGCGTCGAGGCACTGGTCACAGGCGTCGACGGCATTATCCATCTTGGCGGGATCTCTTTGGAAAAGCCCTTCGATCTGATCCTTCAGGGCAATATCGTCGGCCTTTACAATCTCTACGAAGCCGCCCGCGCCGCCGGCAAGCCGCGCATCGTCTTTGCCAGCTCCAACCATACGATTGGCTACTATCGCCGCGACGAGCGCATCGACAGCGCCGTACCGACACGTCCGGATTCGCTCTACGGGGTCTCGAAGGTCTACGGCGAAGCCCTGGCGAGCCTTTATTTCGATAAGTTCGGGCAGGAGACATTGTCGGTGCGCATCGGCTCCTGTTTCCCAGAGCCACGCAATCCGCGCATGCTGGCGACATGGTTCAGCGCCCGCGATCTGATGACGCTCTGCAGCCGTGCCTTCGAGACCCCTCGGCTCGGCCACACGATCGTTTACGGCGTCTCGGATAATGACGAACAATGGTGGGACAACCGCAACGCCGGCTTCCTTGGTTGGAAGCCACAGGACAGCTCCTCGCCCTGGCGCGCGGAAGTGCTGGCGAACGCCTCGCCGGAAGACCCGAATGACCCGGCTGTCATCTTTCAGGGCGGTGGTTTTGCCGCAGCCGGCCATCCGGAAGACTGAGAGGGGCCAGAACTGCCGGAACGGCGATCCGCTCGCAAACTCTCAGTCGCCGTTTCGGAACAATCTCCAGCGCGTCGGCCTGAAAGCGATGCGGTTGCGGCCAAGCGCGCCGGCTTTGTCCGGCGGCAGCTCGATTTCGATATGGTCATGACTGGCGCCGATATCCAATTCGATATGGCGGGTGCCGGCAACACGGCGGCTGGAGGTCAGTAATCCGGCGATGCAGCTGCCATCGCCGTCGCGAAGCTCGATATCGTGCGGGCGAAAATAGAGATAGGCCTCGCCGTCAGGCTCATGCGGTGTGCTGAGCCCGAGAGGCCGGTCCTCGAACCAGATTTCGCCGTTGGAAATGCGCACCTTCACCCGGTTCGACTGTCCGATGAAACCATAGACGAAGGGCGAATTCGGCGTGTCGTAGATCTCGTCCGGCGTGCCGACCTGCTCGATCGCGCCCTTGTTGAGAACGACGACACGGTCGGCCAGCTCCAGCGCCTCTTCCTGATCATGGGTCACGAAAACGGTGGTGTGGCCGGTACGGTCGTGGATTTCGCGCAGCCATTTGCGCAAATCCTTGCGTACCTGCGCGTCGAGTGCGCCGAAGGGTTCGTCCAGAAGCAGCACATTCGGCTCGACCGCCATGGCACGCGCGAGCGCCACGCGCTGCCGCTGGCCGCCGGACAACTGTGCCGGATAGCGCTTCTCGAGGCCATTGAGCTGCACCAATTCAAGTAGCTCAACAGCACGACGATGGATTTCGGCGCGGGGAGGGCGGCGCGACGCTGTGCGGACCTTCAGGCCGAAGGCGATATTATCCAGCACCGTCATATGACGGAACAGCGCATAATGCTGAAACACGAAGCCGATGTTGCGCTGCTGGACTGTCTTCTTCGACGCATCCTCGTCACCGAAGAAAATCTGACCCTCGGTCGGCGATTCCAATCCGGCGATCAGACGCAGCAGCGTCGTCTTGCCTGAGCCGGATGGGCCGAGGAGGGCGATAAGTTCACTAGAGCGGATATCCAGGGAGACGTCATGCAACGCGGGAAAGCGACCGAATTCCTTGCGCAGATTTTGAACGCGAACTTCCATTAACAATTCCTTCAGTGACGCCGGCTGGCTGCGATCTCTTCGCTATAGCGCATTTCCAGCAGCGTCTTCAGTATAAGCGTTACAAGGGCAAGCAAGGCGAGAAGCGTAGCAACCGCGAAAGCTCCCGAGAAATTATATTCATTATAGAGAATTTCGACCTGCAACGGCATGGTGTTGGTTTCGCCGCGAATATGGCCGGAGACAACCGACACGGCACCGAATTCGCCCATGGCACGGGCATTGCAAAGGAGAACGCCGTAAAGCAGTCCCCATTTGATGTTCGGCAATGTCACATGCCAGAAGGTCTGCCAGCCATTGGCGCCGAGCGACAATGCTGCCTCTTCGTCCGCGTTTCCCTGCTCCTGCATCAGCGGGATCAATTCGCGGGCAACGAAGGGGAAGGTGACGAACATTGTCGCCAGAACAAGGCCGGGAACCGCAAACAAGATCTGGACGCCATGGCTCTGCAGCCACGGCCCGAGGACACTGTTTGAGCTGAACAGGAGCACGAAGACTAGGCCCGATATGACCGGCGACACGGAGAACGGCAAATCGATCAGCGTCGTCAGGAACGCCTTGCCCTTGAACTCGAACTTGGCGATCGCCCAGGCGGCGGCAACTCCGCAGACAAGGTTCAGCGGTACACTGATGCCGGCAACGATCAGGGTCAACCGGATGGCGGCAAAGGTCTCTTCATCCACTAAGGCGCTGAAGAACTCTTCAGCACCCTTGCGGAACGCTTCGACAAAGACGGCGGCAAGCGGCATCAGCACCATCAACGCCAGGAAAGCGAGCGAAATGATGACGAAGATCCATCGCGCGAGCTTGCTCTCGGTGATGACGGAATGAACCGCGTCGGATGAGGAAACGGCATCATGCGCCATAGCCGTACCTCTTTCTGCTCCAGGATTGAGTGAGGTTGATGATCAGCAGCATGACGAAGGAGATGATCAGCATCATGGTCGCGATCGCCGTCGCTGCCGCGTAATTATATTCCTCAAGCCGGATGACAATGAGCAATGGGGCGATTTCGGAGACATAGGGCTTGTTGCCAGCGATGAAGATCACCGAGCCGTATTCGCCGGCCGCACGCGCGAAAGCCAGAGCGAAACCGGTCAAGGCCGCAGGAGCCAGGCCGGGCAGCAGAACGCGGGTGATCGTCTGGAAACGGTTTGCGCCAAGTGTCGCCGCGGCTTCTTCCACTTCACGGTCAATCTCTTCCATGACCGGCTGCGCCGTTCGCACGACGAAGGGCAGGCCAACGAAAATCAACGCGATGATGATGCCGGCAGGCGTGAAAGCGATCGTGATGCCAAGTGGCGCAAGAAACTGCCCGATCCAGCCGTTCGGCGCGTAAAGCGTCGTCAACGCAATGCCCGCGACCGCTGTCGGCAAGGCGAAAGGCAGGTCGACCATAGCGTCGATGATGCGCTTGCCGGGAAAGCGGTAACGCACCAGCACCCAGGCAAGGATCAGTCCAAATACGGCATTGACGATGGCGGCGATGAACGCACCGCCGAAACTCATGCGGAGTGCGTAAAGCGTGCGGATATCAAGCGCAATGGCCCAAAACTTGGACCAGCCGAGAGAGCTGCTCTTCCACAGCAATCCCGAGAGCGGGATGAGAACGATTAGGATGAGCCAAGTCAAGGTAACGCCGAGCGCCAATCCGAAGCCCGGAATGACACTCGGCTGCCGAAACCGCCACCGTTTGCGGGTTATTACATGCATTCAGAATTATTGTCCCGGCTTGTACATCTGGTCGAAGATGCCACCATCATCGAAGAACTTCGGCTGAGCTTGGGACCATCCACCGAAATCGTCAATCGTTGCAAGCTTCAAAGTCGGGAACCGGGCAATATCCTTAGGATCGGCCGCTTCCGGCTTGATCGGCCGGTAGTAGTGCTTGGCGGCGATCTTCTGACCCTCATCGGAATACAGGTAGTTCAGATAGGCCTCGGCAACCTTGCGGGTGCCCTTGGTGTCGACATTGCCGTCGACGACTGCGACCGGCGGGTCGGCACGGATTGAAACAGAGGGCGTCACGATCTCGAATTTATCGGGGCCGAGCTCTTCGAGCGAAAGATAAGCCTCATTTTCCCAGGCGAGCAGAACGTCGCCGAGGCCGCGCTGAACAAACGTCGTGGTCGCGCCGCGGGCACCGGTATCGAGCACCGGCACGTGCTTCAACAACTGCGTCACATATTCCTGCGCCTTGGCGTCATCGCCGCCGTTTGCCTGCTTGGCCCATGCCCAGGCTGCCAGGATGTTCCAGCGAGCACCGCCCGAGGTCTTCGGGTTCGGCGTGATCACCTGGACATCGTTCTTGACCAAGTCCGACCAATCCTTGATGCCCTTTGGATTGCCCTTGCGCACCAGGAAGACGATGGTCGAGGTATAGGGAACACTGCTGTTCGGGAACTTGGTCTTCCAGTCGGCGGGAATCTTCTTGGTCGCCTTGGCGATGGCGTCGATGTCACCTTCCAGTGCCAACGTCACGACATCGGCGTCAAGACCGTCGATGACCGAACGGGCCTGTGCGCCTGAGCCACCATGCGAAGCCTTGATGTTGAGGGTTTCACCCGTATCCTTCTTCCACTTCGCGGCAAAGGCTGCGTTGAAATCCTTGTACAATTCGCGTGTCGGATCGTAGGAAACGTTGAGAAGCGTCTTATCCGCGGCCCATGTTGGCGCAACTGCCGTAAGCGAAAAACCGCCGATGAGAACTGCGGCGGCGAGAAGCCGCGAAAGCTTTATCGTCTGCATGGTGACCTCCTTCGTTGTTCTTAAACTCTATCAACTTGGTCGTATAAAGTAACGAAGATTGTTCCCGTCAGAGGCGATTACATAGAACGGCATCCCATAGAATCAAGGAAAGTGAAATCGCATTCTCGCACTTTGGCCGCGGCCAACCCATGCCGCGTCAGCAGATCGAGGCGGACATGAAAACGGAGTAGAGTTCGTCGGCGCTTTTTGCCTGGCGCATTGCGGTCAACACGCCTTCCGTTCTAAGCCGCCTGGCGATGGCGGCGAGCACATTCAGATATTCGCTGCGGCCATTTTCAGCGAAGAGCAGGACGAAGGCCAGGTCGGTTGGAACGTCGTCGATCGCCTCGAAATCGACGGGATGGCCGAAGCGGACCATCAGCCCTCGCGGTCTCGTCATCCCCGCAATTGCCGCATGCGGAACGGCGATGCCGTTGCCGATTCCGGTCGTCCCAAGCTTTTCCCGTGCCTCCAGCGCCCGCAGAACCGAGCCTTCATCAAGGCCGAGGCAATGAGCCGCTTTCGACGACAGACTCTGCAAGGCCCGCCACTTGGTCGGCGCTGAAAGGCCGACGAAGACATGCTCGGGCAGGATGATGGTGGAAAGGTCCATGGTCATTCTCACGCTCGGACATCGATGGATTTGGCATAGCTCTGCGTCGCCGGCCCTCGCGAAAAGGCGGGCGATCGCGCGACCACGGGTTTACAGCTTTAGTCCGGTTCACGCAGGCGATAGCCGACGCCGGTTTCGGTGGTGATGTATTGCGGCTGATCGGGTATCTGCTCGACTTTCTGCCGGAGCTGACGAACGTAGACGCGCAGATATTGCACATCCGCCGCCGGACCCCAGACCTGCTTCAACAGGAACTGATGCGTCAGTACCTTCCCGGCATGCTGCGCCAGTACCCGCAGGATGTCGTATTCCTTCGGCGAAAGTTTCACTTCCTTGCCGTCGACCTTGACGATGCGTTTGACAAGATCGATCGACAGGCCGCCGGTTTGGAATATCGCTTTTTCGCCTTGCTGCTGCAGACGATGGCGGAGCGCGACGCGGATGCGAGCCGCCAGTTCGTTCATACCGAAGGGCTTGGTGACATAGTCGTCGGCGCCGGTTTCCAGCGCTTTGACGATGCCGGCTTCGTCGGTGCGGCTCGAGAGAATGACGACCGGCATCTGCAATCCATCTTCGCGCCATTCCTGCAAGAGGTCATGGCCGGGCTTGTCGGGCAGGCCGAGGTCGAGCACGATCAGATCGGGCTTGTCTTCCTGTACGGAAAGCCGCGCCGCCGCGGCGTTCTGGGCTTCGTTGACGGCGTAGCCTTGGGCGGTCAGACCGACACGCAGCAATTTGCGGATCGGCGGCTCGTCATCGACAACGAGTATCTTGACGGCGGTCGTGGTCATTTCAATTCATCCAGCTTAGGTACATCTGTTGGTTTCGGCAGGCGAATGGTGAAGACCGCGCCTTGGCGATCGGTCCGGTTGCCTGCGGTGATTGTGCCGCCCATGGCCTCGATGAAGCCACGGCAGATAGAAAGGCCGAGGCCGGTGCCGGCCCGCACCTGATCGCCCTTGCGCACGCGATAGAAGGTATCGAAGACGCGTTCGAGATCGGCGGGCGGAATGCCTGGACCTTCATCCATGACGCGGAAAACGACGTTGTCGACATCGGCCCAGGCCTCAATGCGAATGGTGGAGTCATCGGGCGCATACTTGGCGGCATTATCGAGCAGATTGAACAGCACCTGCTCGAAAAGCACGGGATCGACCCGCACCATTGGCAGATCGACCGGAATCTGCACCTCGGCTCGATGCCGTGCGAGGATTTTCGAGCCGCGCCGAAGCGCGCTGCCGACGATATCGCCGGCATAGTGCAGGGCGTAATTTGGCTCCATCGCGCCGGACTCGATCTTGGTCATGTCGAGCAGATTGGCGATGAAGCGGTTCAGCCGCTCGGATTCATCGACGACCGTGGACAGAAGATCGACGCGGTCTTCATTCGGCAGGGATTCCTGATAGTCGCGCAGGGTTCCGGCGGCGCCAAGGATGGCGGCGAGCGGCGTCTTGAGATCGTGCGAGATCGAGGTCAGCAAGGCGGAGCGCAGCCGGTCGGCTTCGACGGCCAACTTGGCGCGGTCGACATCGGCAACCAATTGAACGCGCTCAATGGCGAGCGCCGCCTGATCGGCCAGCGCATCGAGAAGCCGCTGCTGTTCCGGCGTCAATAGCGGACCGTCGCGACGGTCGCTGTCGAGGCCGATGACACCAACGGCCGTGCGGCCGGTGCGCAGCGGCACATAGAGGCGCTTGGCCCCCGGCAGTGTATCGGCCCCACGACCGGCGGCATGATTGTGCTCCCAAGCCCAACGCGCGGCGGCGATATCGGCATCGTCGAGCGTATCGTCCGGCGGATAGCCCGCCTTGACAGCAATCGTGCCATTCTCGGGCAGCAGCAGCACGACGCGGACTTTCAGCATCGACGCGAGCTGGAAGGCCGTTGCCCAGAGTACGTCATCGAGCGTTCCGGTGCCGGCAAGCTTCTTCGAGAAAAGATAAAGATCCTCCGTCGTCCGCGCCCGCTGGCGCGCGGCGGCGGCCTGTCGTTGCACTGTTGCGGTCAGATTGCTGGCAATGACGGCGACGCCGAGAAAGAAGAAGAAAGCGAGCACGCTTTCCGGATCGCTGATCGTCAGCGTGTAGCGAGGCGGTAGGAAGAAGAAATTGAAACAGAGCGCGCCGAGGAGGCAGGAATAGAGCGCCGGCCGCAAACCTTGCGTCACGGCGGTGGCCAGCACCGCCATCAGGAAAACTAGCGCCAGATTGCGGACATCGAGCACCTGGTCGAGGATGACGCAGAAACCGAGGGCAACGGCGACATAGAGTGTCGCCAGAATATAACCGCGCAACTGAAACGGTTGGGGCGAGGGCGCTGCGGCCTTGACACCACGGCTCGCCGCCGAGTCCTCTGCGTCATTACCGGAAATGACGTGAACGCTGATGTCGCCGGCCTTGCGGATCAGTTCGTAGGAGACCGAGCGCTTGGACCAATCCCGCCAGGTGCCGATCTTCGGCGAACCGATGACGATATGCGTGACATTGTTGCTCGCTGAATGGCGGAGCAGTTCTTCGGCGACCTCGCGGCCGGGAATGGTAATGGCTTCACCGCCGAGCTGTTCGGCAAGTCGTAACGTCGCCGCAATGGTATCGCGTTGCGCCTCGGTCAAATTGATAGACCGGTTGGTCTCGACATAGACGGCGGCCCAAGGCGCGCGCAGTCGCGAGGCCATGCGGGCGGCGTAGCGCACCAGCAAAGCCGAGCGCGGATGATGGTCAATCGAGACCAGTACGCGCTCGCCCGCTGCCCAGGGACCGGGGATCGCATGCGCCTGCATGTGGGTCAGAAGCTGGTCGTCGACCCGCTGTGCTGTGCGCCTTAGTGCGAGCTCTCGCAGCGCCGTCAGGTTGCCGGGGGTGAAATAGTTGGTCAGCGCTCGTTCGGCCGTTCTCGACACATAGACCTTGCCGTCGTGCAGGCGCTTGATCAGGTCATCGGGTGTCAGATCGATGATCTCGACATCGTCGGCCACGTCGATGATCGAATCCGGCACGGTTTCGCGCACACGCACGCGGGTGATTTGTGAGACGACGTCGTTCAGGCTTTCGACGTGCTGGATATTCAGCGTCGTATAGACATCGATGCCGCGATCGAGCAGTTCCATGACGTCGAGATAGCGCTTCGGATGGCGACTGCCCTGCGCATTGGTGTGGGCGAGCTCATCGACCAACACGAGGCCGGGCCGGCGCTTCAGGATAGCATCGAGGTCCATCTCGTCTAGAGCGCGACCCTTGTAGTCGACATTGACGCGGGGAATGATCTCGAAGCCTTCGAGCAGTGCCTGCGTCTCGCGTCGGCCATGGGTCTCGACCACACCAACGACGACATCGACGCCATCGGCCATCTTCGCCTTGCCGGAGATAAGCATTTCATAGGTCTTGCCGACGCCGGGCGCAGCGCCCAGAAAAATCTTCAAGCGGCCACGCGTTTCCTGCCGAGCCTTCTCCAGAAGCGCGTCGGGCGAGGGCCTGCTCAGCGTGTCGCGGCTATCGTCTGGCATCGATTGATCTTTCCTGGCGGACGGAAGTTGAGGCGGCGGCGGCCGCCTCAACCCCTTGGTCCTACTGAGTCATAGAAGCATCCAACGCCTGGTTCAATGCCAGGACGTTGATGACAGGTTCGCCCAGTACGCCAAGTTCACGCGGCTCCACGGCGGCGTCGACGATCGAGCGGACCTTGGCCTCATCCATGCCGCGTGCTTTGGCGACACGCGGGATCTGGAAGTAGGCATCATCAGGCGAGATATCCGGATCGAGGCCACTGCCTGAGGTTGTGACCAGATCGATCGGGACGGGCATATTCGGATTCTGCGCCTGCAGCGTAGCGGCGTCACCCTTGATGCGGTCGAGCATCTTCTGGCTGGTCGGGCCGAGGTTGGAACCGCTGGAGGCGGAGGCATCATAGCCATTGCCGGCGGCCGACGGGCGGCCGTGGAAATAGCGGTCTGAGGTGAAATTCTGGCCGATGAGCGTCGAGCCGATCACCTTGCCGTCCTTCTCTATCAGGCTACCATTCGCCTGGTGAGGGAAGAGCGCCTGAGCAGCGCCCGTCATGGCGATCGGGTAGAGAAGGCCGGTGACAGCGGTGGTGACGACGATCATGACGATGGCCGGTCTGATTTGTTTCAGCATAATAAGACTCCTTAGGCGAGGCCAATGGCGTTGATCACCATGTCGATGGCCTTGATGCCGATGAAGGGCACGATGATGCCGCCGACGCCGTAGATCAAAAGGTTGCGGCTAAGCAGGGCGCCTGCGCCGATCGGACGATAGCGAACGCCCTTCAACGATAGCGGGATCAGCGCAATGATGATCAGCGCGTTGAAGATGATCGCAGAGAGAATGGCGCTTTGCGGCGTCGCCAGCCCCATGACGTTCAGCATCTTCAATTGCGGATAGAAGGTGATAAACATTGCCGGGATGATCGCAAAGTACTTGGCGATGTCGTTGGCGATCGAGAAGGTGGTCAGCGCGCCGCGGGTCATCAGCAACTGCTTGCCGATCTCCACGATTTCGATGAGCTTCGTCGGGTCGCTGTCGAGGTCAACCATGTTGCCGGCTTCGCGGGCAGCGACCGTACCGGTGTTCATGGCGACGCCGACGTCGGCCTGAGCCAGGGCGGGAGCGTCATTGGTGCCGTCGCCGCACATCGCGACGAGCTTGCCCTTCGCCTGTTCCTCACGCATCAGCGCCAGCTTCATTTCCGGCGTTGCCTGGGCGAGGAAGTCGTCCACGCCTGCTTCCGCGGCGATGGCAGCGGCCGTCAGCGGGTTGTCGCCGGTGATCATCACGGTGCGGATGCCCATGCGGCGCAATTCGGCGAAGCGTTCGCGGATGCCGCCCTTGACGATATCCTTGAGCTGGATGACGCCGAGCAAACGACCGTCACGGGCGACCGCAAGCGGGGTGCCGCCGGCCTTGGAGATTTCGTCGGCAATCGCCTGCAACTCGCGGATCGTATCGCTGCTGGTGCGCGAAATTACTGTTGCACCGGCGCCGGAGACGGCCGCAGCACTGCCGCTGACATAGGCGAGAACCGCATCGACCGCGCCCTTGCGAATGGACGAACCGTCGACATCGACGCCGCTCATGCGGGTTTGGGCGGTGAAGGGCACGAAGGTCGCCTTCAGGCTCGTCATGTCGCGGCCGCGGATCGCGTATTTTTCCTTGGCAAGCACGACGATCGAACGGCCTTCGGGAGTTTCGTCAGCGAGCGAAGCCAGCTGTGCGGCGTCTGCCAGATCCTGCTCGGTCACACCCTTGACCGGACGGAAAGACGTGGCCTGACGGTTGCCGAGGGTGATCGTGCCGGTCTTGTCGAGCAGCAGCGTGTCGACGTCGCCGGCAGCTTCGACCGCGCGGCCGGACATGGCAAGCACGTTGAAGCGAACCAGACGGTCCATGCCGGCGATACCGATTGCCGACAGCAGAGCGCCGATGGTGGTCGGGATCAGGGTCACGAACAAGGCGACGAGAACAACGATCGGGATCGAGCCGCCGGCATAGGCAGCAAAGCTCGGGATTGTCACCGTGGCGAGCACGAAGATCAGCGTCATACCGGCGAGCAAGATGTTGAGCGCGATTTCGTTCGGCGTCTTCTGGCGTTCGGCGCCTTCGACGAGCGCGATCATGCGGTCGATGAAGGTCGAGCCGGCAGCCGCCGTAATGCGAACGCGGATCTCGTCGGACAGCACCTGCGTGCCGCCTGTGACAGCCGAGCGGTCACCGCCGGACTCACGGATGACAGGAGCCGATTCACCGGTGATCGCGGCTTCGTTGACCGAGGCCACACCTTCGATGACTTCGCCATCGGACGGGATGATGTCGCCGGCTTCGACCAGGACGACATCGCCGACCTTCAGGCTGGTGCCGGGCACCATCTTGAAATCGGTGCGGCTGGTGCCGGTCAAAAGCTTGGCCTGCGTTTCGGTGCGCGACTTGCGCAGCGACTCGGCCTGCGCTTTGCCGCGGCCTTCCGCGACAGCCTCGGCGAAGTTCGCGAACAGCACGGTGAACCAGAGCCAGATATTGATCTGGAGGGAGAAACCGAGATTGCCGCCGCCACTCAAAAGATCGCGCAGGAAGAGAACCGTGGTCAGAACCGAGACGACGGCCACCACGAACATGACAGGGTTTTTAGCAAGGGTTCGTGGGTTCAGCTTCTTGAAAGCGGCGCCCACGGCCGGAACGAGGATGCGAGAATCCAAAATACTCGCGGATTTTAACTGGCTCATAAGAGACTCCAGCGTGAAGAGGGAAACGGCGGATCGAGATAGCCCGATCAACCCAGTAAAAGTCTGAAGACGGCAAGGCCGAGAAACAGTGTGACCATCGCCACCAGAATGACATCGGAAGCACAGGCCCTCCGGGCCGGGCCACGCCCCCTGTCAAAGGGGCGTGGATCGATGAGCTTTCGAAGCCTGATGAGTTTGGGCTGCGACATCACAATCATTCCTTAGAAGGTCTGGCCGGCGATCATCGCCAGATGTTCGACGACCGGGCCGAGCGCGAGCGCCGGGAAGAACGTCAGGCCGCCGACGATCAGGATCGTGCCGACCAGCAGGCCGACGAATAGCGGGCCATCTGTCGGGAAGGTACCGGCCGAGGCGGGAACCGTCTTCTTGGAGATCAGCGAGCCGGCAATGGCGAGCGCTGGAACGATGACCAGGAAGCGACCGATCAGCATGACAATGCCAAGCGTGATGTTGTACCAGGGCGTGTTGCCGGAGAGACCGCCGAAGGCTGAACCATTGTTCGCAGCCGCAGAGCTATAGGCATACAGGATTTCCGAGAAGCCATGCGGACCCGAGTTGCCGATGGAGGCGACGCCCGTCGGCAGTACCACGGCGATTGCCGTGAAGATCAGCATGCCGGCAGGCAGGCAGAGGATCGCAAGCATCGCCATCTTCACTTCCTTGGCCTCAATCTTCTTGCCAAGATATTCCGGCGTGCGCCCGACCATCAGGCCGGCCACGAAGATAGCGACGATGATGAAGAGCAGGATGCCGTAGAAGCCGGCGCCGACGCCACCAATGATGACTTCGCCGAGCTGCATGTTGATCAGGGGAATAAGTCCGCCGATCGCGGTGAAGCTGTCATGCATCGCGTTGACCGCGCCGCAAGATGCTGCCGTGGTGATAACCGCAAAGAGCGACGACAGCGTGATGCCGAAGCGGACCTCCTTGCCTTCCATATTGCCGCCCTGGACGCCGAGCGCATGCACCAGCGGATTGCCGGCTGCTTCAGCCCAATAGGTGACGAGGACACCGACCAGGAACAGGACGCCCATGGCCGAAAGAATAGCCCAGCCCTGACGCTGATTGCCGACCATACGACCGAAGACGTTGGTAAGCGCGGCGCCGATGGCAAAGATTGCGACCATTTGGATTAGGTTGGAGATCGCATCCGGATTTTCGAAGGGGTGAGCGGAGTTGGCGTTGAAGAAACCGCCGCCGTTGGTGCCGAGCATCTTGATGGCAAGCTGCGAGGCGACTGGACCGACAGCAATCGTCTGCTGTGCACCTTCGAGCGTCGTGGCGCTGACATATGGGCCGAGTGTTTGTGGCACGCCGAGATAAACGAAGACCAGCGTCATGACAATGCAGGCGGGCAGCAGGATGTAGAGCGTTGCCCTGATCATATCGACCCAGAAATTGCCGACTGCTTTGCCTGACGCGCGCGAGAATGCGCGGATCAGCGCGATCGCGATTGCAATACCGGTTGCGGCGGAGACAAAGTTCTGGACGGTGAAACCGGCCATCTGCACGAGGTAGGACATCGTGCTTTCGCCGCCGTAGTTCTGCCAGTTGGTATTGCTGACGAAGCTTACGGCATTGTTGAAGGACAGCTCAGGGCCGATCGCCGCCATTCCAGCAGGGTTATAAGGCAGACCTGCCTGTAGGCGCTGCAAGAAATAGAGAACGATGAAGCCTGCAAAGCTGAAGAGCAGCATGGCGACGGTATAGGTCGTCCAGTGTTGCTCTTCGCGTTCATCGGTTCCCGCAATGCGATAAAGCCCCCGTTCCAAAGGACCGAGGACGAAGGAGAGAATTGTGCGCTCGCCCGTGAAGACACGCGTCATATAACCGCCGAGCGGTTTGACGAGCAAAAGTACGATTCCGACAAAGATCAGAATCTGAAGCCATCCATTGAAGGTCATGGGGGTAACTTTCCCTACCCGGCGCTATGGAATTAAAAGCGCTCAGGGCGAATGAGAGCGTAGATCAGGTAGACGGTGAGAAAGAGGGTCACGCCGCCACCGAGAATGTAATCCAGGAGCATTGGTGTCTCTCCGATTAGAGGCTGTCGCACGCTTTGGTGTAAGCGATGCACAGGATGAAAAATAAAGCACCGATCCCGATAAGAAGAATGTCCATCATCGATCGTGAATCCTTGATTGTTCTTGTTGAACGCCGAAATAGACTGAAGGCACCTTCGAAGAAGGCGCCTTTCGTTTCTTCCTGGCGGGGAGATTATCTTGCCGATATCTCTGATATTAATATGCGGCCGAACAGCATTAAGGTTCGAGACGGCGGGACGGGGAAAGATATAAAAATCTTATAAATGCCGGCCTGAGCGGCTGGGACAAAATTTTAGTAGGACATAGGGCCAAGACTGCCGGCGAAACGCTCCACCATCCGGGCTTTTCGAGAATTTTCCCTAATAAAATCAATGAAAACACGAGTCCTGGCGGGCAGCAGTGTGCGTTTGGCATAATAAAGCGTGATCGGCCCGGCATCTGCATACCAATAGGGCAGGAGACGGACGAGCGTGCCACTTTCCATATAGGGAAGGGCGTCCGGAACGGCCGTGAGCGTGACGCCGAGCCCTAGGATCGCCGCCTCGCACATGGCGCCCGGTCTCGAAAATCGTCGGCCCTGGCATGGCAATCGGCCGCTATGGCAAACCGGTGGAAATCGCCAGCCTCGTCGCTTACCTCGCAAGCCCGCAAGCCGCCGTCGTTACCGGCGCCGAAATTGTCGCCGACGGCGGCTTCGCCGCCTGAGCTCAAACCTCAGAAATGGATAGAATCATGACCATAGGTATTATTGGCGCAGGGCAAATCGGTTCCACCTTCGCCCACGCGCTCGCCAAGGCCGGCATTTCGGCCACCATCGCCAACAGCCGCGGCCCGGAAAGCCTGAAGAGCCTCATTGATGAACTCGGTGGCTTGATCCAGGCTGGCGCTGTGGAGGAGGCTGCTAGAGCCGATATCGCCCTTGTCGCCGCCAATTGGTCGAAGCTGCCGCAGGCGCTTGCAGGATTGCCCGCTTAGAATGGCTGCATCGTCATCGACGCCAACAACCCGATCGAAGCACCTTTGTTCGAACCGGCGGAACTCCATGGTCGCCTGTCGAGCGAGATCGTCGCCGACCTCGTGCCGGGCGCCCGTGTCGTCAAGGCCTTCAACCATCTATTCGCCCATCTGATCTCGGGAGACCCGCAGGCCGAAGGCGGCAAGCGTGTATTGTTCTATTCGGGCGACGATGTCAGCACCAAAGCTGAAGTCGGCACTCTCATCGACAGGCTCGGTTTCTTCGGCATCGATCTTGGCCCGCTCAGCATCGGCGGCAAGCTGGCACAGTTTCCCGGCGCGCCGTTACCAGGCTTGAATTTGGTTAAATTCGGCTGACCGATATGAAAAAAGGGGCCGCGATATCCTCGCGGCTTCTACCCACTGCATTGAAGATCAGCGGATAAAGCGATCGGGGACAAATCCTCGCTTTGCGCTCACACCCGGCATCACAGAAAGTCAGATAATCTACATTATGGAACTTAATGCCGACGTGTTATTGCGCCGGTGTGGAAACGGACTGAAGATCGGATTTTTTGGATCGAAACGCCAAAAGTCGGAAGCTAGTGCCGGATTTGAAACGGACTCGCAAAATTATTCCACGGGCACCTTAGACGGTGGGACCGCTGGCGTCGTGCCAGTCGAATGCCGCGCCCGGCGTCATGAAGGTCAACGGTCTTGCCTACACCGGACATTGTGTCGGCCATTGTGTTCCTACTGACCATCTTGAATTCCTCACCGACCATCGGACCTTCAGCCCAAATCCGATTGCCCAGGCTAATTTCCGGAGCAGTCGGATCGCCATCCTTGAAATAGGAAAAGTCGACGTCGTTAAGATTGAACACGGTTGAGCGCAGTTGACTAAGTTTTTTGACAGCCTCCGTGACACTCGTGGCGTGGATGTAAGTCTGGCCGCCAGCTTTGACATGGATGGAGAAGATCCGCCTCACACTTTTAGAAAAGCAATTCTGGCTCGTGGATAATATCGCCGAGGTCTAGCTGAATAGAAAAGTACGGAAAATAGCAGCTATCGATTAAGACGGAGAGCGTCACGCCCTCCGAAGGTGCATCGATCAAAGACCTTTTCATTTTCGGCTGTCCAATTTTACACGTTCGACGAAACTGATCGAAAGAACTGGGGCAACACAATTATGTTCCTGCATACCACATCGTGCTCGCTGATGACCGACCGGCCGTCACCGGATATGCAAGTCGTTGGCTGGAGTCACTATACCGACTGATATGCGTCGCACCAGCTCTGATTGTGCCAGACCCCTGATTAGGCTTTGACGAGGCAATTGCGGGAAGAGGCCATCAAAGCCTGCATACGTGACCCGGATCTAGTGTTGGTTCCTCGCCGCCTGTACTCCTAGTCCTCGCCATCCGGTATGAACAGTTCGTCTCGCGCCGACATCACTGGCGTCGACGCAACGACGTTTCGATTAATATGCCGGTCGATCATTCTTTGGACATCGCCGCTGATACGTCTAGGCACGAGGACCATCTCCAGATCCAAAGCAGCACAGAGAGCTCGAAGTGTGGCGAGCTCTGGGTTCCCTTTTCCGTTCTCGATTTTTGAAACCTTGGCCTGTGAGATCCTGGCTAGGTCGGCCAGTTTCGCCTGGCTCATGTCGACTGCCTGGCGGAATACCCGAAACATGGACATGTCTAGCGAAAAGACCATTTGCGAACCTCCCCAGTCTTATCTCGACGGTTTCAAATCGTCGTATGACGAGACACTCTCCGAGTATCCCGTCAGTTTCGGCCGCGAAATCGATATCCGACTAGCTCAGCTGTCAGGCCAAAGCCGCGAAAATAAGACAACTCGTAGCTTCCGGTGGGTATTACAATCTAAGCGAAGACTTTCTCGCGGCCCTGCTCCGCTTTCTCAAGGTCCTCCCCTGCAAATGCCCGGAAGCGGTCGCAGTGATTGTCCAGTCTGAGAGTGATTCTGCGGAGTTTCACAGGGTGGTCGACAGCGACGACTCGGGCAACCTCGAAAGCAACGAAACTATGATCACGATCTTCCTCTCCGCCTGCGAGCTTTCTCACGATTACGCGCCGTCCACAAGAACCGCCATACCTCCTGCTAATTCTGAACCAGATGTTGGAGGACGATGGCAGGAAGCCGTTGTCACGACTGGGCGGTTTCGTAAGCAACGGCGAGCACCGTCTCGATGGATATGGCGGAGACGCCTACCCCGTTCTTGCAAATCGCAGGCCGTGACTGTGATGGCGACGAGAATGCTTTCGACGAGCTGAAGCACGGAATCGGATAGATCGCCACGGGCCAAAACCGCCTCCTAAAAGGCAACCTTGAATCACGCTTCAGGTTATTTTGGAATCCACCGTTGTCAACGGGGCCTGATTTTGGGGCTTTTCAGCTTACGTTTCATCTCAGCAATCATTGCAATGCCAATAAAGCCCAGTGGACCGAAAAAAAGCCCAGTGCGCACCCGGTCAAAATACGAACTCCTTTAGTGCGTGCCATAATCGGTCCGACGCTGGCGAAAATGAGAGCAACGACAAGAATTCTATAAAGTACTGATAGATCGCGCATGCCGTCACACTAAGGGCTGTGTCAGCTTACACAATACTCACTGGCCAAGCTGTGCCCGCACATCAACAGTCTCCGCAGACAAACATGCAAAGCCGTAACGGTCTGAGGTCGAACTTTGTCAGCACGACCTAGTTAGCAGTTCTAGTATTTCGCCCCATGCAGACGTGGATGATTGTCCGCCGCTGCAAGTGTTCAGGAGACTCAACGTTCTTCAAAAGATCGTGTTGTCACCGGAGTGTGTGTGGTCGGGCTCGCTAGCTCAGGCTAATTGCGTAAGGCGGTGAGTACGATGTGCTCTGTTTATAAAGGCTGATCAATGTCGATTTTGAATACCCTGAGTTCCGGACATCATGTTGTCGATATCGATGGAATTCAACAGAGCTTTCATGTCACGGGCAAAGGGCCGGTGATGGTGGTTCATCCCGGCGGCCCAGGAATTCACTGGCAATATCTTCGTATGCCCCTCTTAGAACGCCATTTTACCATGGTCTACCTTGAGCCGATTGGTACAGGTGGTTCAGGCCGATTAGCGGAACATCCGCACGGCTATACTATTGAACACTTTGCAAAACAGCTTCGCAGGTTTCTTGAAACGCTCGACATTTCTAATGTCATTCTTCTCGGTCATTCGCACGGCGGTTTTGTCATCCAGGAACATACGATCGGAAGCCCAGATCGCATATCGGGGATGATCTTGTACTCATCGTCGGCGGTGACAGGCAGTGACTTTATGAGGAACGCCGCAAACGGCATTCAAGCCTTTGCTGATCGCAATCATGCCGATGGGCCGGCGGTACTCCAAGCTTGGCAGTCGGTCCCGAAGATGTCGAGCGATAACGACTATACAAAGATAATGCGTGACCTACTCCCCGCTTACTTTGCCGACGGTGCCCGAGCGAAGCTTGATCTTGAAGCGTTTCGCGCAGGGATTAACGCCACTATTCTCATTGGCAACAACGAACCCTTTGATGCTCGATCGAGACTTCAAAGTCTCTCCGTGCGGGCGTTGATTCTCGCAGGTGATCACGATTTCATATGCGGTCCCAAATGGGGAGAAACCCTGCATGACAGCCTTCGAAATTCCGAGCTGGTACGCTTTGCCCACAGCGGCCATTTCGCCCATCTTGAGCAGCCGGAGGAATTCCTCACCTCGGTACTCGCATTTTTTAAAGCTGATAAGCTGGACCCGCACTGAGGCCTTAGCCAATCTCAGCTTCCTCGCGGGATCGTCAACTCCGTCTGACTTTGTTTCCAGATAGACCTGACGTCGCCGTCGGTTGGATAGCCTTCTCGACATCATAGACTTCGCCGATCCGGTGCATGGCTGGGGTCGCGTCGTGGTGCCAATAGATGATTTTCAGCCAGATAGCGGCAGGGATATATTGACCGCCGTTCAACCTTCATGCCCCGCTTAAGATGCAACACTAGCAACGTCCGCCGAGGCCGTCTTTGTCGTGTTATTGCTGGTGTTCGTGTTCAATCGCGCCGCCGACATAAAACTTTTGCGACCTGTAGCGTCGCAATATGCTAAAGGCGATGCCCGCATAAGATGCGACCTTTGAATTGGACGGTGATCCAAAGTCGTCGGAAGTGCCGCGCCAAAGTGCTTCGTCATTCCCATACCGCCAGATGGCGAGCCATCTGAACATAAGTACGGTCACCACCGTTCCTAACGCGACGCATATGCCGACGGGATCGGTCTCATTTGGAAAAAGGTAAAACCACTGACGCGCTTTGTGGCCAAAAAGGAAGGCGAGAAGGGCCGCGTCGACGGAGTAAACCCAAGCGAAAAGCTGTCAATATTTGCGATCTCCCACAGGAAATCTGAACACATAGCAACAGACTGCAATTGCCGCAGGAAACGACAACACCCAGTTTATAACGTCGAGCGAAGTCGCAGGTGGTGATCCGCTATAAAGCTTCGACGAAGGCCTCCAGTTGGGCGTAGACAATACAATAGCAAATTGCTTCCAGAGCATCCATTCCTCCCTGATATGCCGCCTTGCAGCGGCGAGCCATTTAAGGAGTGTCAAAATCTATCGTTAAAATTGCATCTGCAGGAGGATTGCGATAGCGATGTTTGTAAAAAAGGGTCTCGTGGCATTGCCGTGATGCCACCAAGGGGAGGAGAATGATTAACATTGAAATCTTATCGACCCGAACTGTCGTGAGACCCTTTACGCCGGAGGATGCCGCCGACGTTTTGGCCTGCATATCGCCCGAAATCACTCGGTTTATGGCTTGGGAACCTCCGGCTTCATTGGCCGACTTCGCTGAAGTTTGGCAAACCTGGCTTCCCCCAATTGAGAACCGATCCGATCTTCATCTGGTCGCCCGCGCCAAAAGTGACGGCCGTTGCCTCGGCATTATCGGCTTACACGATCTGCAATCCGGTACTCCAGAGCTTGGGATATGGCTTCGATATGATGCCCATGGAATGGGGCTCGGCCGCGAGCTGATCGGTGCGATCGCGGCATGGGCAAGCGAAAACGCCGCCATTGAATATTTCGAATACCCGGTTGCAGAGGATAACATTGCCAGCAGACGGATCGCTGAGGCATATGGTGGCCGTATTGCGGAGCGACGGATCAATCCAAAATATCGCTCGGTCGTCTACCGCATTCCGCCCATCTCCTCACAGCGGATATAGCCTGGCTGATCGCTGGACGCATGTTGCCGGTACTGAAAGTTCAACTCCCCATCGGGATGTATTCAGTTTTTTCGACGTCCACTGGGCTTTCCATGCCTCCAGTGTGCCTGAATATCATCAAAGACGTCTAAATTCGCATAGCGCTTGTATTCGAAGGGACGCGAATGAACGAATACCTTAGAAATTTGGTCGGCAATTTTGCAGGGGTAGGTCGGTTTATCGCACCCGACACCAGATTGGAGAAATCGCTCCGTCTCGCACTATCGGATACCCTCATTGTCATTGGTCTGTATTCCGTCAACCAAGGTTACGAAGTCGCCTACAGCGACGGTGAATTTTATCCTCTCCTTCGTCCAGACGGGAACAGTGATCACTATTTTTTCGATATGGTCGGCGCTGTCGCTTGGATTGTCTGTCTTCTTGGCAATCGCCTGAGAACTTGGTCATGGGCATTCGTGATATTTTTCGCGTGGTGGTGCTATACGGCGACCAGCTATTATCTCGATGACCGCTACTATGTCATGGGTCAGGATGGCGGCCTTCCCTGCGGGGAAAGGATCGCTGATCTTCACTTGGGTGTCGGTGCCTTCGGCCTCTGCGCAGCCTTGTTCGCCACGATCTTTAGGTTGAGAAAGATTGCGGCCCGGCGTATTTGACTGGAGCGGCTGTAACATTCGTGTGGTGCTTGATGATTTTGGGGTTTGCCTAATGGCGGAATTTTGCCCGCGCTACCTCTGGGCAAGCTTGGCAATATCCGCCCTGATTTGGGCGTTCTGCTGGATGGGCGGGAATGACCCCCGTGTTGCGTTTGCAGATTTCAGGGACCTCGGTAGTGCGGCTTCTGTCGGTCGGCTGGAGATTGGAGCGGCTTACGGCCCCTGGAAACGCAGTTCTCTCTCCGTGATATGCACGCCTAGCCATACCTTCAAGCTCGTGTTGAAAACGCGACTCTTCCCGTTCGACAGGGATATGGTTCAGAAAGTAGCTCCCGTTAATCAAGGTGACGCCTCGTTGATCTTCGTAGGAAAGGCAAGAGAGTTTGATCATCACCTACAGGCGTCGCTCAAGGTGGAGCGGTTCGGAGTGATCGACACGATCATCTCCTCGGAGATAGACTTTGATCGGCTAAGAGACATAGTCGGCAAGTCGGGCTCAAAGCCGCCTGAGATGGTCAGCGCCCAGTCGCGAGCCTTCGGTGTAAGCATGATTGGTGCCGCCACGACATCTGATCTGGATGCCTTTCGGCAAGAATGCCTTCAACACCTTGAGAGCATGTAGTTTGTGAACTGCACCAGGTGGCCGCTTCGGGCCGACAGGCGACCACGGCTGGAACGCGCCAAAAGCAGACATGCGCTCCCCACGGAGCGGTGACCGATTTGGGGCCGGTTGCGGACTGGCCGCTTTCGTGCATCATTTTGTTGAAGCTGACATCTGCCTGCACATGCCGTGTTGCCGCTTTCCCATCGGCATTCGAGAACGATTTGCGTACCTTCCGCGCTTCGCACCCTGATTAGGCGCTATTTGCCGATCACCAAGGTCGACGTCGATTTCGGACGTGAAGGGCTTCTCGTAAGTCTGGGCGTCATCGCCTTTAAAGCTTACGCCGGCGGCCTTCAACGCTTTGAAGACCCGGCAGACTGCCGACGTGAACAAAGGCATCAAATCCACATAGACCTGACCTGTGAATCAGCCAGGAACTTTGCCCCCTTTCGACGCCGAAGGTTGACCCCCGTCTGCGCAGCCTAATTCTTTGCCGGATCGCCACTTCTTTCGACGTGCCAGGGGCCGACCTTCGACGTCTATGGCGGGGTCAAACCCAGCGCCGAAACACACCTGCATCTGGTCATTTTCTTTACGTGCCGCCTCCCGTCGCTCAGCGAGGTCAGCAATATGTACACCGTTCAGCCACGGCCTGGGCACGGGTAGCATTGCGCACATCTACGGGATGGCCGACACCACCCGGTTCGCGGCACAAGCGTGCGAGGACTGCTGTGACGGGGTGATGGCCTGGACGTGGCCGGGCGTCACGCCGGAGCAGATTGCACGGCTGCCGGAGAACGACGACCGATCAACCGATGATGTCGATCGCAGATGCACCCAGCACAATCTATCACCGCCTTGAGTCTCCGCCCGCGAACCTAAACACGCGCGGCACTTGGCGGGCGGCCGCCGGCATGTGCCTTAGGGCGTTGCAGACGCCACCGCGGCGCGAAGCGGCGCGGCGTCGATTTCTTTGCCGGAGAACGGATCCCTGGCGAGGCCGATGAGCACCACCGTCGCGGCGAAGGCCGTGGTGAAGACAAAGAGCGCCAGCGCCTGGGGCCGCAGGCGCTCAAGCTGAACGACCGCAACGGCGATCTGGGTCAGCACGCCCAGGACAAACATGGCGAGCCAACTCATGGGGTCGCTCCCGCCAGCGGTCAATGTCAGGCGCTCCAACCGTGCTTCGCGCACCTCGACAAGTCCCCCGAGAATCGCCTGATGGGCGGCAGTCGGAAGGGTGTCCGTCAGCCCCGGCGCCAGCATCGAGAGGGTCAGCTTGCGCAATGCCTCGAGGTCTTCAGGTGCTGTGCCCCGTCTCCCGTTCGCCGGCCATTCTCTGGCAATCTCCGACTCCGCGTAGGCGACGGCTGCTGTCGTGATCGGCCTGCCCGCCGCGCCGAGCGCCTCGGCGAGCCGTAGGATCGTTCGGAGCCCGTCGGCCTCTCGAAAGACTGCAGCCCTAAGATCGGCATTCCGATGTTGCACATCGTTGGCAAGGAAGGCAGAGAACAGGCCGAAAAGTACAGCGACTGACGCGAAGAAAGGGCCGGTGATGCCGATGCAACTGGCAAAAAAAGGCCGCGCCGACGACAGATGCGTCAGCCATACGATCCCGACTGCGATCGAATAGAGGAGGACGAAGGGGATGAGGATGATCCCCACTATGCCGCTACGCAACCACAGATCGATCATGGTGATGCAAATTCCTCGATGCGGGCCGCTCGGTTTCTCCGACGAAATACAAGCTGCGTTGCTCGTGCACCAAGCCGCCGATGTCACGGCTTCCGAGTTGCCTCCATGCAAAGCATAGCACTGGCGGCAATCTGGCGATAGAACTCGCGGTCTCCGTCCTCCATCTCCCTGCGGGGTGCAAGAAGTGGGGAAGCTTCGGCTATGACCGCGGCAAGGGTGCGACGGATTGGTGGTGCCTGGAGCACCGGACGGAGCCGGCACGATTTGGATCCTTGACGCGAGCGGCTTTTCCGACGGGCATGGTGAATCATGGCTTCCCGAGCAGCGTCGCCGTTGCCACGTGAACATGACCATCGGCGCGCGGAAAGGGGCAGAGCCTCGCCATCCGCCACGGTGTCTCTCCAAGTCGAAACTGAATCCGCACAGTCCCTCAGAACGGATAGTCGGCAATGTTGTCCCTGTTCACGTTCACCCACGCCTGCCCGTAGATGACCTTCCCATCGAGCTTGACCGAGTTGTAGCCCTCAAGCTCGAGGTCCATCCCGTCCTTCACTTCCTCGCCGTTCATCACCATCATAGCGAGCTTGTTCATCGCGTAGCCAGCAACCGCCGGGTCCCAGAACCCGATGCCATCGACGGCGCCCGTCTCGATGTACCGGCCGGCGATCGAGGGAAGCGAGGTGCCGAAGACACAAGTCTTGTCCGCGAGCCCGCGCTCCTCGATGGCGAGCCCGATGCCGGCGACGTCAGTCGAGGCAGACCCTTGTAATCCCTTGACATTCGGGAAGGCTCGCAGCATCTCCTGCGCCTTCTCGTAGGCCTTCTGCTGGTCGTCGAAGGTCTCGTTCTTGTCCCCGACCAGCCTCATGTTCGGGTACTTTTCCTTCTGGTAGGCGATCGCCCCGTCGACCCACTGGTTATGGGTCTGGCTGGTCAGCGACCCGACGAACACCGCATACTCGCCCTCGCCGCCCATGCACTGGGCGAGGTGTTCCATCAGGTTCGCGCCGAAGGCCTCGTTCTGGAAGGCCTCGAGATCGTACTTGGTGTTCTTTTGCGACGCCGCCTCGTGGGTGATGACGGTGATGCCGCTTTCCATCGCCTTGCCGAGCACCGGCTCAAGCGCCTCGGGCGACATCGGCACGACCGCTAGCGCGTTGACCCCTTGAGCGATCATGTCCTCGATCAGCGCCACCTGCTGCTGCGGATCAGCCTGCGCCGGCCCGACCTCGAAGGCGTCGGCGCCGGTGTCGGTGGCAAACTTCTTCACGCCTTCTTCCATGCGGTTGAACCACCGGATACCGGCGATCTTCACCACAGTCGCGATCTTCGGCTTGTCCTGCGCAGCGAGCGGCGTGGTCAGCGCAATGCCGGTCAGTGCGGTGCAGGCAAGCAAAGTCAGTGCGGTCTTCATTGTTGCTCCTCCTTGCGTTCCGTTCAGTATAGTCCAATCAGCCTCCGGCTCCACAAGCCCCAATCAGGTGACAGTCCGCCTGGGGGCGGCCTCGGCCGCGAGGTCCCGGAGCGCCGCGGCTTCTTGAGGTGAGCTCTGGCCAAGGACGTGTCGCCGTCGCAGGGCGGCTTTTTAGCTGGATGCCGGCCTAACTGTCTAACTGCCGTCGATCGCCTCGCCGATGCGGGCGATTGCCTGCTAATAGACACTCGCGGAGTTCCAGCCAGCGATGGCGCCCATATTGCCTTGATAGCCCCCGCCGGCCCGCCAACCGTGCGCCCCGAGGAAGTTGGCCGTTGACATCAGGGCAGTACTCGTGTCGCGCATGTTCCTGCTGCCGACGCCGTACTTCAAGACATTCCCGGGCAGGAACCCGGTTTGGCCGATCTCGCCGTGCATGGCGCCGACCGAGCGGGCGCTCAGCACGCCGTTGTCGACCAGCTTGAGCGCCGCGATGGCATGCGGCGCGAAGAATTGCAGGCGGCGGCAATCGTAGGCGAGCGTGACGATTGCCGACACAGTGTTCTGGTTGCCCATGGAGGCGCCAAAGCCGGTCTCCATACCCCAGATGGCGAGCAACACCCCGGCGAGCACGCCGTACGTACGCTCGATGTTGCCGAAGAGTGCTGCGTTCGCCGTCTTGAGCGATTGGCCCTTGGAAATAATCGCGGACCCACCACGTCGTCTCATAAGGTTGTCGACCGAGCCGCTGAAAGCCTTGTTGGCGGAGCGTTGTCGCGATCCTTATACCTCTCATGGTCCTAACTGGTATCACAATGTCTCCGGTAATGAACGCGGCTTGGCCGTTCCTGCTGGAGGTGTTTGGCGGCAGGCAATCAGCCCGATCGCTGCACTTTATCTGGGCCACGCTGCTGGTGGCATTCTCCCTTATCCATATTTCGATGGTGGTTTTGGTCGGTCCCTTCAATGAAATCCGATTGATGGGACGCTATCGCCTTCCTGAGGATCGACGCTGATGGCATTGAAAATATCGCGCAGAAAGCTTTTGGCAAACCTCACGCTGGGCGGGTCGGCGATTGCAGTATCGGGTTGCACCGGCCCGACATATGACCAGGGTTTTCAAAACGCCGTTCTTTCGACAGGAGACTGGCTGGCTTACCGAATGTAACGGTTCCTTGGATTGAATGCGAGTGCCCCGGAATATTCGGAATCGGAAATTTCACCGAGCTTTCGCACGAACGGCAACACTGATCCAGGCACCGATGAATATCAGCTGCTCGCCGATAAGAATTTCATCGATTGGCGATTGCGGATTGATGGAGCTGTTGACAGACCGACGGACTTTTCGCTTGCAGAATTACAATCGATGCCAGCACGAACGCAGATAACCCCTCATGACTGTGTCGAGGGATGGAGCGCAATTGGGGAAATGGACGGGAGTTCAACTTTCTACGCTGCTGAAGGAGGTCAAGGTTCAGCCAGCGGCGCGGTTCGTAGTCCTTCATTGTGCCGACACATTCGACGGGACGCCGTACTATAAGAGCAGAGATCTTGTCGATGCCTATCATCCTCAAACTATCCTTGCCTATGCTATGAACAGTCAACCTCTCTCGGTCGACCACGGCGCCCCCTTGCGATTGCGGGTGGAGCGCCAGTTAGAATATAAGCAGGCAAAGTATGTCACGTGTCTCGAGATCGTGACCGTCCTTTCGGGAATTGGTCAGGGCAAAGGCGGCTATTGGGAAGACGTAGTAGGTTACGATTGGTATGCCGGAATCTAACAAGGCCTCAGGCTGGCGCAGGAAGCGATCACACTTTGAAGTACCGCAAGTACTTTTCCCGATAGCTCCACTGTTGCGAAAAGCCCGGCCGCCCTCGGCGCGACGAGAGACGGCCGGTACGGTACGCCGGCACCGGTAAGCTAATGCTACAATGAGCGACCGCCACCACAGCGAACTTGTCACAGAGTGTGGAGGTCGATGTGCCCGCTTACCTTATTGTAGAACACCGCATTGCTGATCCCGACAAATTCCAGGAGTGCAGCGGCACGGTCCGGCCGATGATCGCCAACTACGGTGGCCGTCTCCTGACAAAAGGCGGCACCCACAAAGTGCTGGAGACTGACCATTTTTTGCCTGATCGCGTGGCTGTCTTCGAGTTCCCTGATATGACCACGCTGAACACCTGGTACAGCTCGCCGCAATACAAGCCGCTGCTCAAGCTCAGGCAATCGGCGACGGACATGAGCAAGGACGTGATGATTGCCATAGATGGCGCCTGAGAAACAGGAACTCGGTCGCTAGCGACCGAAGCAAAGTGGATTTTCAGACCTTGCTCGGGTTCGCAGCTTATTCAGGCGGCACCATTTGGGACTAGGTTCGAACGAATCCATAGGTATCGAGAGAGTAACGCCACCGCGGGAGGAGCGGCGCGGATGGTCGGCAATTGATAAATGTCCGCACCGGTGTAACTTGCGTTATAGCGTTCTTGAAGAACCGGCCGTCCTGCTTCTCGAAGACCAGCCAGCCATCACCATAACCGTGTTGACAATTCCGCCAACGCCCTAGTGACTGCCATAGAGCGTCTGTTGGAAGTCTTCGTCCGCGTGCTCTGGGAACAGATGTCGTCTGGTCTGCCTGAGGGCGTCTGCTTCACGCCGCTGCCGCTGAAGGAGTTCCAAGGTCACGTCGGTGAATGGAGCGCTCTCTGATGCTGCCACGCGGATCGTTCCGCCATGGGCGAGGAAATCGCAGAACGCCTCAACCGAGCGCAGCCGGGTCGTCAGTTCCACGTAGCGGTTGTAGTTCCCATCCAGCATCCCAACCTCCTCCGAAAACTCAATGTAGGAAGAGTTCGGCAGGATGATGGCAGGGACGCGGACTTAATGCTCTCGCCATCGCTCTCGCGACCTCGCGGCAAACGGCCCAGACCAGCTTTGTGCTGGCCTTTTCAACTGTATCCGCCGGAACCGCACGTTGGTCACCATCGACCGGCTCGTGCCGCGTCGCAATTCCCCTTGTCAAGCGTCTCTTTGCCCCGGCTTCGAAAACATCGGCGCGATGACGTCTACCATCAGCCGAATGACTTCGTCGGCATCTTCAGGACAACAAGGTCAGTGTCGAGGGCTGGGCAGAACGACCCTTCCCCGCCGACTGCGGAGCGCCGACCCTGACGGGCGGGACAGGAATCAGCGTGGGCGCTGGTCGCGCTGTGGTCGTCGAGTTCGACGACGTCAGCCTCTCGAGTGCCACGGGCACGGTCCGCTTCCTCGACGGTAGCGCCGGCCAACCCAACGGCCGGGTTGTCGTGGTCGCACGCGAATGTGACGATCAGGGTGGTGTGGATCCGATCGGCGACCGAGTCACAGCCGACGGACCGGTCAACAACGGACGGTTCGGCTTGGAGTTCCGACGATCTCTGGATGCCGACTTCGGCCTGCTGCAGGCCCACTACCTCGGTGACTTCGGTGCGGCACCGTCTGACAGCGAGCCGAAGCTGGTGCAACGCTGAATGAGTCGGGCGCACTCGTCCGCGGCCTGCACCTCGTCGGGTTCGCCGAAACGGATCCGAGCATCACGCCAGGGTCGAGCGCGATCGTTGAGTGCGGCATGACGCAACGCCCGTCGGGTATCGTGTCAACGTCGTTCGGGCGACGTTGCTCAGGGGTGGCGTTTGTGTCGTTGGTTCCCATGGTCGCACTCCTTTCAAGTAGAACACCGACGGAAACCGTTCATTCCGCTTCGAGCTCCCAGCCGTTGAGCCATTGGTGCAATTCCGGCCCCTCGGACGGATCGTTCCTTTGGCCTCCGCAGCGATCTTGTCAGGTGCGCTTTCGCGCCCTATTTCGCGATCCACGGGGAATCAAGCAAAGACATCAACTGGCAACTGGTACCGTTAAGTGGTTCAACTCTGACAAGGGTTATGGGTTCATTCAGCCGGACGATGGTTCGCCAGATGTTTCCGTGCATATTTCTGCAGTCGAGAGGGCGGGCCTGTAAGGCCTCAAGGACGGGCAGAAGGTCAGTTACGAGCCAACGAAGGACCGACGGTCTGGTTTCGCTAGGTCAGGATGGCCCTAGAGAGCAAGATGACTAACCAACCTGGTCGAACTGAAGCCGGCGAGAATATTGTGACAGTGTTCGGCGGAACGGGCTTCCTCGGGCGGCGGATCGTAACCAGCCTTTTGGACAGGGCTGTTGATGTACGTGCCGTCTCGCGCCATCCGCACAAGCATAAGTTTGACAACGTGTCCGGTAAGAGGCCATCTCAGCAGATCGAGGCGGACATACTCGATTCATCCTCGATCGCCGCTGCCGTGGCTGGATCTCGCGCGGTTGTGAATGCGGTCAGCCTTTATGTTGAGCGCGGCAAGCAGACCTTCGAACGTGTCCATGTGGAAGCCGCGGCCGATTTGGCGGCCACCTCTCGGGATGCAGGCGTCGAGATGTTCGTCCAGATTTCGGGCATTGGATCGGATCCAATGTCCCGTTCGAATTACATCCGGGCGCGGGGCCGCGGCGAGGAGGTGGTGAAGGCCGCGTTTCCAGGCGCGGTAATCGTCCGTCCGTCTGTAATGGTGGGACCCGACGACACGTTCATCACAACAATCGCGAGGCTGGTGCACATCCTCCCGATCTATCCGCTGTTTGGAGAAGGCGGCACGCGGCTACAACCGGTTTATGTTGAGGACGTGGCGGAAGCCGTGAGCCGCTTGGCCTCAGGACAGTATTCCACGGATGCATCGATCTTCGAGTGCGCCGGTCCGCGCATTTATTCGTATCGGGAACTCGTCCAGGAGATCGCCACTCAACTGAACGCGCGAATCAGGCTGGTGCCCGTGCCATTCGCGGTATGGAGAATATTGGCCACTGCTGCGGAGTTTCTTCCCGTCGTGTCTCTAACGCGCAACCAAGTCGATCTCATGCTTCGTGACAATGTCGCCGCAAACGATCTGCCGGGCCTGGAAGAACTGGGAATCCAATCCCGCGGCATCGAGGAACTCGTCGATATGATTGGGCACGCGGCTTAAGCCGGAACCTGCGACGGGAACTTGTTGCTGCGTGAGGTTGGTAGGACTACAGGAGAAATACAAACAGGCGCGATTGACGCGCCCGGAGGGTTAGCCCGCTCACAAGCAGTAATCTGTGAAATCCTTGTTTCGGTCCGACGCATCCGACGCAGCTGCCATTTCGCCGTTTTGTCTAGGTCAGCCCGCCGAGATCATTTGTTCTTGAAGCGGGCTGCTTCTTCGGACCCGCCCGTCGCATCACCGGCACATAGAAATGTGCGCCGACGCCTGCGAGCCGTCAATATGAACGAGCGACGTCTTCCGAATGTATTAAATTCCGATAAGCATTAGTTGTCCGAGGTTAGGCCTTTTCACACGTGATGATAGCCCCCGAGCCTGGATCATCCAGCTACGAACGCACGTACTTCTACGAGACTGGCCACGGCGAAAGTGTTCCTACCTAGTCGTTTTGCTTCGTAGAGAGCTCCGTCGGCCGCCTGAAGCAACTTCTCGACCGTGGTCTCGGCAGGCAACGCGGAGGCGACACCTGCGCTCACGGTGACCCATCTGTTATCACTGTCGTAATTCTGGATGCGAAGCCCTTCAACCGCAGCCCTGATTCTTTCCGCTATCGCCAATGCCTGTATCGGTTCCTGGCCCACACCAAGCACTAATATCTCTTCTCCACCGAACCGAAAGACGAACAAGGTCTCACCGACCGTATTACGGATGCACTCCGACACGGCTCGGATACAGGCGTCGCCTGCAATGTGCCCCTGGGTGTCGTTGAAGCGCTTGAAATGATCTATATCGAGAAGGATAGCGGAAACAGGCACGTCCTTTGCCGCGTTGCTCCACAGTTCGTCAGCGACTCGTGTCAGCGAGCGCCTGTTCAGCAATCCCGTCAGCTCGTCATGGTCCGCCCTATGCTCGAGTTGCCGATATAGGAGGTTCGCCCGCAACTGATTGAGAAAATTCTTCCTATCGGATTTCTCAAGGAAATAGGCACTTACCGCGAGAAAGATCGACAACATGGAATAGACTGTGATGATGCCGAAGTAAGAAATCTGGTCGAAAGCGCCAGTTAGATACGTCGTCGTGAAATGCGAAGCGCACGTGAGCGCCAGCCCCATCAACACGGCTCGAAAACGCGGCCGGAGTGATACCACGAAGAACAAAAAGGCAGCCGAATTGTAGGTCTGGTAGACAAATAGATACTGGCTGCCACTCTTGATCGCAGGGATCATTGGCAAGGTGGTGCTCAACACGGCTGCAGTGACCGTCAAGGCGTCGTAAAGCACCGCATTGGGCCAACGACGGACGATAAAGATGCACGCGATTACGAAGGGTGTGAAGATCAGGAAGCGGACAACAATCAGCTCTGTCAGCACGTCAGGCACCATGTCGTGATCGCCGAAATAGACGAGATCGTAGATCAACAAGCCCATGACGCACCAGATTGCGACGAGCCGAGCCCTCTCGGCCGCGTAATCCTTGAGAAACAGCCTTTCAAGTTCCGGCGAAAATCGCAAGAGACCGAAGCCCCGAGCCAATTGGCCCTCAACCTGGTCAAGCGTCACAAGGCTCACGGGCTACTCCTCCAAATCGATCGGTTGGGGCAGAATAGCTAAGCAAGTTGAATTTTAAGCTAAGGTCGCCTTGTGAGTTGCTGTAAGGCGCGGAACAGAGCGCTGCGCCGGGAGCGTCCACTCTAACCCGGCTTGGTGCCACAAGAGCTCGTCCTAAATCCTCTGGGGGATCATTGCTTCCATGTGGACCAGCAATCTTATGCTGGTAGTGCTGAACCTGCCGCTGATCGGGCTCTGGGTGAAGCTGCTGACCATTCCTTATTACCTGCTCTTCCCGATCATGGCCTTCTGCTCGATCGGGGTTTATAGCGTCAATTCCAACGTGTACGACCTCTATGCTGTCGCCTTCTTCGGTTTCGCCGGCTCCCGGCGTAGTTTACCGGAGATGCGTCCAGTCGTGCCCGCCGCGCCTGATAATCAGCACCCCCTCTGACTCGATATGGATCGCAGGCGCTATCGCGCCATTTGATTTCGAGGATCCAATCCGGCCCCCTCGGCTTTCGGCAGCGCAAGGCCGAGACGACGGGCTCGGGGAGGCGTAAGCCGACTATGGCCCAACGGGCGAAACGCCCGGCACTCTCCGGCATTTTCAGGGACTGGGTGATTTCATGTCGTCGACGGGACAAACCCGTTGCTGGCCGTATGCCGGGAATATTCCCGTCCGCGAGAAGCCGTCGTTGATGGGGTGCTCCGTCGTTCGTGTGATGATGCTCACGCATCCATCAGCCTCCTCAATCAATGTGGGACCTTGCGGATAGATAGACGATACGTAATAACGTATCCGCTCGTTTCGAGCCTAAACGCTTCGAACATGGCAATTGAGTCTCTTATGGGGTCAGTTGCTAAGTGATCGCGGTCGGGGGAAGGCAGACATAAGCATGGCAACGCCAAAAATGAATTGCGACGAAACGCAGCGCCACTTTGATCTTAAAGACCGAGCGGACTTCCAACTTGCGGCGGCTCAGGCGCACGATCTTGCGAGCCAAGGCTTCAGCATTTCGATTTTCGCAGCCCTGCTTTTGCTCGCCGCCCTAGTTGCGAATACCCTCAGCCTCAATACGATCTGGATCGCGTTCCTCTGCAATAACGCGGCTGCGCTTATCCTCTTCGGTGCTGGACTACGATCGGCCTACGATGTCGTCCGATGGCGTCAAGAGAAAGCCGGCCTCCCCAGCATCCCGTTCGGCGCGCCGATGCGTTGGCTCGTCGCTTTCCTGAGCTCTCCGTGGTCCACGAAAGGGCCGGATCGAATTGGGCCCTGGACCGGCAGTCCATTGTCCGTAGGCCAGGCGCTCTTTTCGCACATCGGCGCCCGCCCGCTCTGGGTCTTCGGCCTTTCGCTGTTGGCATGTCTCATCGTGTCTTCCGATTGGTCTTTGAGGACAGACGATATAACGATCGGAACGCTGGCCTTCCTCATCATTGCGGCCTGTCTGGTGTTCGCCTTCTTTCTGCTGGTGACGGAGAGGAGGCTCGCGGCCGTCGATACCAGCGAATGGCCAGAGGCAAAAGCAATTTCACAATTGGCACGAGTACCCATCCTCGTACTCGTTACGTCTTGCTTCTGTCTTTACCTGAGCGCTCGCGGCTCCAGTCTATCCGTCGAACTTTTGGCGGCGCTGGGTGGCTTTATTGCTCTTATCGGGCTTGAATTTCTGCTCCGTGCAATTGTCTCGATGTTCCGCCCGCAAAACGAGAACCACGAGCCGTCGTTGATCACCAACAGCTATGTCGCGAGCCTCCTTCAGTGGCCGCCTCAGCCCTGGATCGGTATTCAGGCAGAGTTGCGGACCAGGCACGGTATCGATCTTCGACAGATTTGGGCTGTTTCATTCATTCGTAGGGCCGCCCCGGCTATCATTCTCGGAACCATCTTTCTGGACTGGATGTTAAGCGGCGTCCGCGAAATTCCGATAACCGGCCGGGGCGTCTACGAAAGGTTCGGCAAGGCCGAAGGCGTCTTGCATTCCGGCCTTCACGTCGGCCTTCCTTGGCCGTTTGGTCGCGTCATCCTCCTCGAGAATGGCAGCGTGCATGAACTGGCAACCTCCGTCAGCACGAGAGACGGCAACGCGCCCCTAGCCGATGCCGAAGGACCAGCGCCGGAAAGTGCAAACCGGCTGTGGGATGCCTCGCACATCAGCGAAAAATCGCAAATCATCGCTGGTGGCACCGGCGGCGGACAAGGTTTTCAGATCGTCAACATGGACGTGCGCTTCGTCTACCGCATCGGTCTTTCGGATCAGGCAGCGATGAAGGCGGCCTATCGGGTCGCCGATCTCCCGGCCTTGATCGAAAGCACCGCGAACCGCGTATTGGTGCATGATTTTGCCAGAAGGACACTCAATGATGTCTTGAGCGAAGGCCGGCTGTCACTGGCAAACGATATCGCCTCGGCAGTCCAGAAAAACATGGATGAGTTGAACAGCGGCGTCGAAATCCTGGCGGTCGTCGTCGAGGCTATCCACCCTCCAGCCGGCGCAGCCAATGCCTTTCACGGAGTCCAGGCAGCACAGATCAGCGCGGAGGCACTTGTTGCGCGCCAGCGGGGAACGGCCGCCGAACAGATCAACGACGCGCAGTTGAACGCCAGCCTTCAGCGGGACAATGCGGCGGCGACGGCAAGGGAAGGCATAGCGGCTTCGGAGGTCGCAAAGCTGCGCTTCCAAGCCGAGCAATCCGCCTTCCACGAGGCCGGACAGGCCTTTCTGACAGAGGAATATTTCAATCAACTGACGATGGGACTATCCCACTCGAAGGCTCTCGTCCTCGATCACCGCATCGGCGGCAGCATCGCTCCGACCCTCGATCTCCGGAGCATGACGGTGCCGGTCGATCCCGACACCAGTGCCGAGCCCAGCACTCCACACCAAAGCGAAGAAACTGGCCCATGACTGACGCGCACGCCCATCCAGACTCGGACCATCGTGGTCATGATCATCATCATTCTCACGGCAATGATTACAACGAGACGATGCCCTTTCGGTGGTCCCGCCTGATCGTCGCGATGATCGTCGTCGCCATCATTCTGATCGCCGCCTGCCTCGTCCAGGTGAGATCGGGAGCCGCGACCATCGTCACCAGATTTGGCAATCCGACTCGCGTTCTGATCGATCCCGGCCCCGCCTTCCGGCTTCCCATTCCCCTGGAGAAGACCATCGACGTCGATCTTCGCGCCAAATCGACGTCCAGCGGTCTGCAGGATGTCGGAACCAAGGATGGGCTGCGGATCATCGCGCAGGCCTATGCCATCTGGCAGGTCCCGTCTGATCCGGATGCCATCAAGCGCTTCGTCCGGTCGGTTCAGAACCAGCCGGACCAGGCAGCAGCGCAAATCCGCACGTTCCTCGGATCGTCGCTGGAGACCACAGCCAGCAATTTCGAGCTGTCCTCACTGATCAATCCCGATCCGGACAAGCTCCGGATCGATGCCCTCGAAACGCAGCTCAAAGCCCAGATCACACAGCAATTGTTCGATACCTACGGCTTGCAGGTTGTCGCTGTCGGAATCGAGCGCTTGACCCTACCTTCGGTGACGTTGAGCGCCACCGTCGACCGCATGCGGGCCGAGCGTGAGACGATCGCCACCGAACGTGCGGCTGTCGGCAAACGCCAGGCTGCGGAGATTCGTTCCGCAGCCGAACGCGACGCGAGAGTCCTGCAGGCGGACGCGACCGTGAAGGCAGCCGACATAGAAGCCAAATCCCGCGTCGAAGCAGCTCAGATTTATGGAACGGCCTATAAAAGCGCGCCGGAGCTTTATGAACTGCTTCGCTCCCTCGACACGCTCGGCGCCATCGTCAATTCCAACACCCGCCTTGTCCTGCGCACCGACGCGGCGCCTTTCCGGGCCCTGGTCGATGGACCACCCAGCGCCGCGTCGGCGAGCGGAGCGCGTTAGAGATGCGCACCGTCGGGGATAGGAATTCGATGGCGCAACATCAGGCCGTTCGTCTGGTGTCCGGGCTGTTGTCCGCGATCATGGTGCTGGCGGCAGTCGGCTGGGCGACATCCAATGTCAGGGAGATCGCGCCGCAGAACCGGGCCGTTGTCCTTCGCCTGGGTGCCTTTAACCGGGTGCAGGAATCCGGCCTGTTATGGGCCTTACCCGCGCCCTTCGAAAAGGTTCTGCTTCTGCCCGACGCCGCAACGGTTTTGGAACGCCGGATCAACGGATTGCTTCGCTCGCCCGCGGCTCAGACCGGCGAGGCCGACGCGGCGACGGAGAGCGATACTCTCGCGGGCTCGGGATATCTGCTGACCGCCGACGCCAGTGTGGTTCAGCTCGACATCCGCGTCTTCTATCGGGTAACTGATCCCTTCGCTTACGCTCTGCAGCAGGAGCACGTCCTTCCGGCGTTGGACCGCCTCGCCACCCGCAGCGCCGTCGTGATCTGCGCCTCAAGAGACCTTGACAGCATTCTGGTCGCGCGCCCGGAGCTGGTCGCGCCCAACAGCGATATCGCCGAGCGTCGCGAACGGTTGCGGGCCGACCTGGTGAATAGCATCAACGCCAGCCTAAGCTCCTTGAGAGCGAGGGGCGTGGGCCTCGGGATCGAGATCGACCGAGCCGACGTTCAATCCGCGCTTCCGGCGACGGCCGTCAGCGCGTTCGATGGGGTATTGACCGCAAGCCAGCAGGCAGAGCAGGCGATTGCGTCAGCGCAGAACGACGCGGAAAAGGACAAGCAGGCCGCTGATCAGGAAGCAGACCGGATCGTGCAGGTGGCAGAAGCCCAAGCTAGCGAACGTCTGGCAAAGGCGCGCGCCGACACGGCCACCGTCACTGGCTTTGCAAGCACGCAATGGTCCGATAGCGATCCCGGTCTTCTCTGGCGCCTCTATCGAGATCGCGTTGCACAGATCCTGTCGCAGGCAGGCTCAGTGGTCACGGTCGACCCCAGGGACGACGCCCGCCTCATTCTGCAGGGAGCCGGCAAATGAGTGTAGCAACAGATCTTTCCCACGGCTCCCATGGCCACGAGCATCATCATGGCCATGTGCTCAGCACCGGTCTGCTGACGGCAAACGAAAAACAAGCAGCGGCCGTCCAACTTACCCTGGCCATGATCGCTTTGAGCCTACTCGCTCTCGGCATCGCCTGGCGCTGGCTTGCGCCTGACGAAGAGGGCGTCGGCCAGCTTCTGCTCGCGGCCGCCTCGCTGATCGTCGCGGTTCCCGTCATCCGCTCCGGTTGGCATAGTCTGCGCCATCCGAGCCTACATGGTATCACCGATCAGTTGATTGCGCTGGCGATGTTGGCCGCCTGGGCAACCGGAGATCTGCTGACCGCGGCCCTTCTCCCGATCATCATGATATTCGGCCATGTGCTGGAGGAACGCAGCGTCATCGGATCGAAAGAAGCGATGGAGGCGCTGGCGCGTCTGACCCGTAGCCACGCACGGCTGATCACGCCGGAAGGCTCGACGCGTGAAGTCGACAATATCACGCTGAAGCCGGGCGATCTGGTGGAGGTCAGAGCGGGAGACCGCATTCCTGCCGACGGTCGTGTCCGGAAAGGACGGGCAAGCCTCGACACCGCACCGATCACCGGCGAATCCCTACCTCTCGAAGTCTCCGCCGGCATCGACGTCTTCGGCGGTGCGATCAACCTGGACGGTCGACTTGAGGTCGAGATTACCCGAACGGGCGAGGACTCGACGCTCGGAAAAGTCATCGCATTGATGCAGCGCGCGGAAAATTCGAAGCCGCCAATCACCCGGCTGCTGGAGCGTTACGCTCAGCAATATCTCGGCTTCGTCTTGACGGTCGCGGCGATTGCTTGGTTCCTCACCTACAACGACCAAATCATGCTTGCGATCCTGGTCGCGGCTTGCCCGTGCGCGCTGGTCCTGTCCGCGCCGGCGACCGCGGTTGCCGGCATTGCGGTCGCGGCGCGCCACGGCATCCTCATCCGGAGCTCGGCATTCCTGGAGGAGCTGGCCGATCTGACGTCGCTGGTCATTGACAAGACCGGCACGCTCACCTTTGGGCGACTTCGGTTGCAAGAGATTAGAATGACCGCGAATGCGGACCGGGAAGCTGTTCTGACTTTAGCGGCATCTTTGGGGGCTGCCAGCAGCCATCCGGTTAGCCGGGCCATGGCATCGCTCGTCGCCCATGACGCATACTATCCGCTAACGAATGTCCGGGAGATCCAAGGCCTGGGTGTGATTGCCGCCGGAATCGCCGGCGAAGTCGCACTTGGACGCCCCGAACTGTTCGAACGTATGTCCGTCAGCGTTCCTTCCATTCCCCTGCATGACGGTCCGCTCGCTGGGATGTCCATCAACGGAGACTTCATCGCCTGGCTACTCCTGTCGGACACGATCAAGCCGGAGGCCGCGGATGCTATGATGGATTTGCGAACGCTCGGTCTCAATCGTCAGCTCCTGCTAACCGGCGACCGCCAGTCGGTCGCGCAGACCTTGGCGCAGGAGATTGGCATAAATGACGTCATGGCTGAGGCCCTGCCCGCCGACAAGCTGAAACGTGTATTGCACGAAACGAATAGCGGCTTCAAACCTCTTGTCGTCGGCGACGGGATCAATGACTCGCTCGCGCTGAAGGCGGGCGCTGTCGGGATCGCGATGGGCGCGGGCGGCGCCGATGTCGCGCTGGCCTCCTCAGACATCATCCTGATCGGCAGCGATTTGCGACGGCTCGGCACGTGCATCCGCCTCAGCAGACTATGCCGCCAAACATTGAAAACCAACGTCATCATCGGCCTCGGCTGGACCGTGGCGATCGTTGCATTGGCGGGATTTGGTTTTCTTGGAGCGGCGGGAGCCGTCGTCGCTGCGATCCTGCACAATTTCAGCACCTTGCTGGTGCTCGCCAACGCCGGCCGGCTGATGAGATATGACGACCCACTCACGGCGTGAGGCAAGATCTGCTTACACAATCGGCTTACCACTTCAATTGAAATCAGGAAGTGAAAGGCACAGTCAGCCAGTCGACGGAACGCTGCAGCCACCTTATGGCCTGTAAGCTCGAATTCAAGACCGACCTCGACGTCTGCACCGGTGAAGCGGCCGATCAGGCAGTGCCGTCGTAAAAGACGGTGGATCTCGACTTGTTGCAGAACCTTGATGAGATCATCGCGTCATCCGCTTCGGCACCAACGCATAGATGCCGGCGATACCCCAGAAGGTTCGCTGCCCGTCTCGGGTAATCCCATAGGCTAACTTCGGTTCTCCAAGCGGTTTGTTTTGCGCCACTCTTCGTACTCTCCGCGGGCATCGTCATGCAGCGGATAGTAGCGCTGCAACGACCCGCCCTCCATAAGCTTCACTCGCGAGAACTCCTCCCAATCGTGATGCTTTTGCGACTCTTCGATTACCTTCGAGGCCATTGCGACTGGAAGCACCACCACCCCGTCGTCGTCGGCGACGATGATGTCGCCGGGGATTACCGTGACACCGCCACAGGCAATTGGAACGTTGACGGCATTGGGATAGATGCTGGTCTGCACATGGTAGTTGGGTGTCCAGCCACGCAGCCATAGGGGGAGATCTAGCTTCTCGACATTGGGCCGATCGCGCATGCATCCGTCGATTACGATGCCAGCGCCGCCTCTGCCTTTGAAATACGTCGACATCATATCGCCAAAGACGCCCGAGCTCATGTCGCCGCGCGCGTCGACCACGACCACATCGCCCTCTTGCGCGTGATAGAGCACGTGCCGGTGCAACTGCGTCTCCGGATCGGCATATTCTCCCTCGGTGAAGAGGTCCGGCCGCTGCGGCATGAACTGGAGCGTCAGCGCCGGCCCGACGATCGACTTCCCTCGGTTCTGCGGCACGGGACCGACCATGTGCGGATTGCGGAAGCCCATGTGGCCAAGCGTGCCGGCAACCGTCGCGGCGCCGATTTCCTTTAGCGCGTCAATCAGGTCTTTGGACGGTCGCGTAATGTCGGAAGTATGCGTCATTTTAAACTCCGGTGAATGAAACTACCAGTTCGTAACAGAACCGTCGCGGCGCTTCAGGTGAGGCGCTTCCCAGAAACGAAAGCTCTCCGCCTTGACCGCCTCTTCGTTGACCTCGACGCCGAGTCCCGGCAGATCGCGGACCGGATAGTCGGGGCCGTCGAGCCGTGGTTGCACGGGGAAGAAGTCGGAATTGTCGAAGCCCAGCTTTGTTTCGGGCACCCTGGTCTCGAGCCAAGCGAAATTCGGCACCGCGGCGGCGAGATGGATGGTCGCGGCCGTACAGACTGGGCCAAGGGGATTGTGCGGCATCAGGTCCACATAGTGCGCCTCGCTCCAGCCAGCCACCTTCATCGCTTCAGTGAGCCCGCCAACATTGCAAACATCGAGCCGGTTGAACTGATGGATGCCGCGCTCGATGTAGGGCAGGAACTGCCACTTGCTGGCAAATTCCTCGCCGATGGCGAACGGGATGTCGGTCATCGTGCGCAGGGATTCGTAGGCCTCCGGTGCCTCGTCTCGTATCGGCTCCTCAAGGAAATCAAGCACGCCACGGCCGAGCTTGTTGCAGAAGCTCGCCGCCTGTGCCACCGACAACCGATGGTGATAGTCGATGCCGAGGACGACGTCGTCGCCCAGCACCTCGCGCGCCGTGTTTAGCATGCTTGCGGTAGCGCCGATCGATTCGCGCGGCTCAAAGATGTCCTTGCTGTTGTGCCCGATGGGAAAGAAGCGGATCGCCTGCCACCCCTGTGCGCGTAGTTCGCGGGCTCGTTCGATGGCAACATCGCCCTCGGCCTCGTCACCGGTCGAGGCGAAGGTAGGAATGCGGTCGCGCTGCTTGCCGCCCAACAGTTCGTAGGCCGGCACCCCCAGCGCCTTGCCCTTGATGTCATGAAGGGCAATGTCGATGGCGGAAATCGCCGCCTGCAGAACGCGCCCGCCTTCGAAGTATTGGCTGCGATAAACTTCTTGCCAGATCCGACCGATCTGCATCGGGTCGCGGCCGATGAGAAACTCGCGATAGTGCTCGATCGCGCCGACCACGGCCTTCTCGCGACCGCTCAAGCCGCTCTCGCCCCATCCGAAGATGCCGTTGTCGGTCTCGACCTTCACGAGCATCTGGTTGCGTGTTCCTACCCATACTGGATAGGGCTTGATAGCGGTGATTTTAAGCTTCGTAGTCATCCAAACCCCCGTTCCAGACGCAGCGGCTCTGTCTCAGTTGGCCTTGAGGGCCATTTCTGTTTCGCCGTCGAACAGATGCATTCGCTCCTGGTCGAACTCGAGCCAAATCGGCTCGTCGGGCGTGACGGCAATGGTCGGCGGCACGCTGACGTTGACGATGGCGCCGGACAGGAACGCCTGTACGAAGGTGACGTCTCCGGTCGGCTCCACCGTGTAGGCCTTGGCAGGAATGCTTCCTGGCACCGCACTCTTGTGCAGTTTGATCGTCGAGTGACGTGCGCCGAGCACGACTTTTTTGGTGGTTGCCCTCGCCACCTTCTGGGCGTTGTGTGGCGAGAGCTCGAGGCGCCAGCCCTCCGCGCTGGTCAACGCAGTATTGCCGCTTGCCGTTGAAGCCTCCAGCGGAACAAGGCTCATCGCCGGGCTGCCGACGAAGCTGGCGACGAACATGTTCACCGGATGGGCAAAGACCTGCGCCGGTGAATCGTATTGCTGCAGGTAGCCGCCGTTCATCACCGCCATCCTGTCGGCCATGGTCACGGCTTCGAGTTGGTCGTGCGTCACATAGATGATCGTTGCCTTGAGGTCCTGGTGGAAGCGCTTGATCTCCGACCGCATCTGCACGCGCAGCTTCGCGTCGAGGTTGGAGAGTGGTTCATCCATAAGGAATACGGCCGGATCTCGAACGAGGGCGCGGCCCAGGGCCACGCGCTGCTGTTGCCCGCCCGAAAGCTCGCGCGGCTTGCGCTCGAGCAGCTGCGTCATGTCGAGCACTCGCGCTGCTTCCTTGACCTTCTTGTCGATCTCGTCCCTTGGCAGTTTGCGCATCTGCAGCGGGAACGCCAGATTTTTATAGACCGTTTTTTGCGGATAGAGCGCATAGTTCTGGAACACCATTGCGATGTCCCGGTCCTTGGGGTCGAGGTCGTTGACCACCTGGTCCCCGATGACGATATCGCCCGATGTGATGGGGATCAGCCCTGCTACAAGATTGAGCGTGGTTGTTTTGCCGCAGCCTGAAGGGCCGACGAGCGCAACGAATTCGCCGTCATTGACGGTCAGCGAAACATCGTTGACAGCTTTGAAGCTGCCATAGGTCTTGACAAGATCTTTGAGGACGACGTGGGCCACCGGCAACTCCCTAGTGCTTAACTGCGCCTTCTGTAAGGGCGCGTACGAAGTATCGTTGCAGGACGAGGAACAGAACCACGACGGGAACACTCATCATGAAGCTGGCCGCCATTAGGCCCGGAAAGTCCGTCGTATTTTCCGAGAAGAAGCGCTGGATGCCGACAGGCAGTGTCAACTGCTCGTTCTTGGAGAGGAAGGTGTAGGCGTAGATATACTCGTTCCACGCGCCGATGAAGGAATAGATCGCCGTGGCGATGATTCCTGGCGCCGAGAGCGGCATCACGATCAGGACAAAAGCCTGGAACCGCGTTGCCCCGTCGATGCGCGCCGCCTGCTCGAGTTGCACCGGGATGTTGTCGTAGAAGCCCTTGAGGAGCCAAATTGCCAGCGGCAGGCCGAATGTGAGGTAGGTGAGGATGAGCGATCCATGCGTGTTCACCAGCCCGATCGCGCGCATCAGGATGAAGAGCGGCACGAGAAAGATCACTGCCGGGAACATGTTGCGAAGCAAGACGGCGAAAAACAGAAAGTTCCGCCCCGGGAAGGTGAAGCGTGAAAACGCGTAGGCCGCAGGAACCGCCACGATCACCGAAAGGATGGTCGTGGCGGTGGAGACGAAAAGGCTGTTCCAGAAGAAGCGCAGGAAGTCCTGGCCGACGCTATTTTGCGGATCGAGCAGCTTCTGGTAGCTGGCAAGGGTGGGTTGGTCCGGCCACCATTGCGGCGGGAATTGCATGGCCGCGAAGCCGGACTTGATCGAGGTGATCAGCATCCAGATCATCGGCAATGCGGTGTAAAGCAGCATGAACACAAGGAAGATGCGTCCGCCCCACCGCCATCCATCGATGCGCATACGGCGACGCGCCTGGCCTCGATAAGCAGTCTCGGCAATCGCGCTCATTCGCTTCCACCCTTCTGTTCGTTGCCGCTCAGCGCACGGACGTAGAAGTAGCCGAGCGACATCAGGATCAGGAACAGCAGCACCGAATAGGCCGATGCCACTCCCCAGCGCTGGCGACCGAAGGCGAGTTCATAAATGTGGGTGATCCAGATATGCGATGCGTTCGACGGCCCGCCGCCGGTCATGATCCAGGGGATGATGAAAGAATTGAAGTTTGCCACTGCCAGCAGAAGGATCGTCACCGTCGAGACGTTTCTCAAGTGCGGAAAGGTGACGTGCCAGAACCGCTGCCATGCGTTGGCTCCGTCGACTTTTGCGGCGCGCAGCAACTGGTCGGGAACCGTCTGCAGGCCAGCCATCATCATGATCATGGCAAACGGAAACTCTCGCCAAATATTGACGACGATCAGCGAGGGCAGCACTGTGTTGACGTTGTCGATGAAATTCGGCGGCCGGTCCGCCAATCCGAGGCCAACCAGCACCGCGCCAATGATCCCAAAGTCCGAATGGTAGATCCACTTCCAGATATAGGACGCGGCGACCGCGCTGATGACCCAGGGAATGATCAGGACGGCGCGCAGGATGCCACGGCCGACAAAGTCACGATGGAGCGCCAGCGCGCTGGCAAACCCCAGGACAAATGAGATGAAAGTGGATCCCAGTGTCCAGATAAGAGTGTTCGAGGTGACCTTCCAGAACACCGGACTTGTGAGGATGGCGGTGTAGTTGTTGAGGCCGATGAAAATCTTGTCCCGGAGCTGCAGGCCAGGCGGTGTATTAAAGAACGACAGCTCGATCGTGTAGTAGATTGGATAGGCTATGACGATGAGCATCACGGCGATCGCAGGAAGCACGTACGCGTAGTCAGCGCGATGCTCCCAAACCTTTCGCAGCACGCCGGACCTAGCGGGTTGCTGTCTTCGGCCACCCTCGGCCTTGCCAGTCAAGATCGTCACTGTGCCCTGCCCTTATTCTTCGGAAGAAGCCGGCTGCAATCGAGGCGCAGCCGGTCAGATCGGCAGGCGTGGACTAGAGTCCGCCGTCCATCAGGTCTTTTACCTTCTTGGCTGCGTCGTCCGCTGCCTGGTCGACGGTCATGGCTCCGGTGAGGGCATTCTGCAGCATGTCCGGGACGATGATGTTCATGATTTCGGGGGACTGCGGCAGCGCCGGGAACGGGATGCCGTATGGCAACATCGAAGTCGTGACATCGAGGAACTTGATATTGTCCAGACGTTCCTTCATCCATTTGGTCTTGAAGCCGTTAAGGTTTCCCGGGTTCGAGCCGGCGTAGGCCATCTTCAGCGACCATTCGGGGCTCGCCCACATGCAGCCGAGAGCCTTTGCAGCCGGCTCGTCCACCTTGCCGCCCTCGACATATTCGGGCTTCAGGATGTGAAAATTCGAGCCGCCAAACACGACGGCACGCTTACCGTCAGGGCCAGTCGGAATCAGACCGTAGCGCATGTTGTCTATGACGGTCTGCGCTTTTTCCTTGTCGCTGCCCGTCGTCTTCTTCTGCAGGTCGAGCATGACGTTGTAGTCGGACGGGTGCGAGACCATCATGCCGAGCTGGCCAGCGAGGAACAGTGGCTGGTTATCTGCCTGCTGATTGGTGAGTGCCGAAACCGGAACCGACTTGTCGCGAACATACATATCGTACGAGGCTTGCAGCGCCGCCTTGCTCTGCGAACTGTTTAGCTCGACCTGCTTATAGGTCGGGCTCGCGGTGGCCTCGTCAAAGACGCCGCCGCCATAGGCCCACAGCTGCGGCATGAAGCGATACGGCGTATTGCCGGCATTCTTGCGCGCCACGAGGCCGTAACCGGCAATGCCGAGCTTGTCGTGGATCTGCTTGGAATACTTGACGACGTCGTCCCAGGTTGCTGGAGCCTTGTCCGGATCGAGGCCTGCACGCTTGAAGATGTCAGCGTTCCAGATGAACGCCATCGTTTCGTTATTGGTTGGAATGCCGTAGGTCACCCCCTCCCAGGCCACGGCCTTCATTGCGCCGGGCCAGAAGTCATCGGTCGAATACCCTATATCCTCGGGTTTGAGCGGTTGCAGATAGCCCTTTGAGGCGAACTCGGTGCCGCCCAGGATCTGCAGGCGGACCGCCATGGGCGCTGCGTTGCCCAGAAGTGCGGTCCGGAACTTGTCCAGAAGGTCATTATAGGTGAGGGCTTGTTCCTCAAGCTGGATGTTTGGATAGGTTTTGCGGAAGGTCTCGAAGAAATCCTTGTAATACTGGCGCAGGAGGTCGGGGTCGCCCTCGAACACGCCCTGATACCAGAAAGTCAGTCGCCCCTTATAGTCGAGCGGGGTGACCTTGGCGCAATCGCCTGCCGTGTCAAAATCCTGCGTGCCGGCAATGGAGCGCACGTACTCCGGCGACCACTTGCTCAAGTCGACCGGCGCACCCAGCGCAGACGCGGACATCAACGATACCATCAAAGCAGTGGAAACAGTGCCGCGCAGGACGGCACGGCCGAGTGAAATCCTCGTCATAGGTATCCTCCAGGTTCTCTCCCATGCCGCTCTGCATCGAGGCGAGCGGTCTTTGCTCCCCGGCCGCGGGACTATCCACCCAATGTATCCCTCAGACCTTATCATACGTTTTCAGATCGTAGATTGCCTGTCAATCGAAGAAATCGTACATTGTTTGCAGAAGCCTCGCGTGATATCCGAGCAATCTGTGTATTGATTGGGGACAGTCTTGGCCGAAACAAGCGATTTTAAAGCACAGCCACCCGAAGGGATCGACGCTATCGGGGCCTCCAGCGAGGGTGCCTCCCTTTATCAACTGATCAGGGAAGACATCATCGAAGGGCGGCTCGCTGCCAACGAGCGGCTTGTGGTCACCGATCTCGCCCGGCGCCACGGCACCTCAACCAACCCCGTGCGCGAAGCTCTGCAACTGTTGCGCGGGGAGGGCTTTGTCACCCTCGTTCCCAACCGCGGAGCGCGCGTTCGGCCCATAGATCAGGATTTTGTTCGGGACATCTACGAGATAGGAGTGTTGATCGAGCCGGCACTGACGCGATGGTTCGTGAATATGGCCACCGTCGAGGACATTGCTGAACTCGAACGCATCCAAGGCCTGATTGAAGAGAACAACTTCGCCGACACGTTCAGGCACAGCGAGCTGGACACTGCCTTTCACACCGTGATGTACCAGAAGCACTACAACCGCCATGCCGCCGAGCTTTGGTGGAAGCATCGTGAAGTGCTTCGAGCCGTAAGCCGGCGTTTCAACTTCACCCTCGCCCGGCGTGCCGTGATCCTTAGCGAGCATCGCGAGCTCATCGCGCATGTAAAAGCGGGAAATGCGGACGAGGCAGCCGAACTCATTGCACGCCATGTTGAGGGCTCCGGCCGGCACATCCTCGAACACATGCGCGCGCGTAACGCCGCTCGGGCAGGATAAATACATAGCCTGGAATATCGTTATCCCGACCACTTCACTAAAGGCAGTTGAGATGAAAATCACCAGCGTACGGCCGTGGCTAATCAGATCCGATGCTTCTTATTGGGGAGAGTATTTGTTCGTCGAAGTGACCACCGACGAGGGGGTGAGCGGCTGGGGAGAGATCACCACCACGACAAGGCTCGCCAATCGCGCCCTCTGCACAATCCTGCGGCAGATCAGTGCCGCTGTAACAGGCGAGGATCCGGCGCGTATCGAGTATCTGTGGCACAAGGTATTCCGCAGCTTCACCTACATGGGCAGTCGCGGCGCCGCAGTCGAATGCGTGAGCGCCATCGACATAGCCCTCTGGGACATCCGAGGCAAAGTCCTTGGTAAGCCGATCTACGAGCTGTTGGGCGGACCAGTACGCGATGAAATTGCGCTCTACACCCATCCCAACCAGGCCAAGTTTACCAGCAAAGAGGCTGTGGTCCGCGAAATTCGAGACATCGTCGAGTCCGGCCACACGGCGCTCAAGTTCGATCCCTTCCCCCACCAGGGCCGCACCGTCGATGGACAGCCTCGCGAACAGCGGGACGGTTACCTCGATGGCAGCATGACCCGCAAAGACGAGCGCGAAGCCGCCGAACTCACGGCTCTGATCCGCGAAACGGCGGGCTCTGATGTCGACATCCTCATCGATGCACATGGCCGCTTCGACGTTCCCACCGCCATCCGCCTTTGTCGGAGCCTCGAGGAAGCTGGTCAGATCGACTGGTTCGAGGAGCCCTGTCCGCCCGAGAGCCTCAACGCCCTCAAGCAGGTCCGTGAGAAGGTCAGTGCCGCGATCTCGTGGGGCGAGCGCGGCCACACGAAGTGGGATTTCGTGCCGGTGCTCGAGAACAAGCTCGCTGACTACATCATGCCGGATGTCACCTGGACCGGTGGCATTACCGAACTCAAGAAGATTTCTGCCCTATGCGAAGCCTACTACATCCCGGTCTCGCCGCACGACGCCGCAGGGCCGATCAACGTGGTCGCGGGAGCCCAAGTGATGATGACCGTTCCTAACTTCTACAAACTCGAAACGTCGGAGTGGAACCTGGGCAAATACGATCACCTCATCGACAGACCACTCGATGTTTCGAACGGCAGCCTCAAGCTTACGCCCAAGCCTGGTCTCGGCGTTGAAATGAACCGCGACTACCTTCAAAATCACGAGATAGAGCTGGACTAGCTAGCGACGCTCTACGCCGCCCCGGCGTGCGCGGCGACGTGCCCTGCCGACCAAAACGAGGATAAATCATGCCAGAGGCAGATGGAGCCGACGAGGCGCTCAATCGGGTGAACACGCATTCCAAGCCGTCCGACCTTCGCATCACCGACATGCGGGTAGCCGAAATTGTCGGCGCGCCGTTCACCTCAGTGCTGCTCAAGATTTACACCAATCAGGGCATCGTCGGGCTTGGCGAGGTGCGCGACGGCGCCAGCGCCACCTACGCGCTGATGCTGAAGAGCCGATTGCTTGGCGAAAACCCTTGCAACATCGACCGCCTGTTTCGCCGCATCAAGCAGTTCGGGGGGCACGGCCGGCAAGGCGGTGGCGTATCGGCGGTCGAGATCGCGTTGTGGGATCTTGCCGGCAAGGCCTATGGCGTCCCCGTTTACCAGATGCTCGGCGGCCGGTTTCGGGAGAAAGTGCGCGTCTATTGCGACACCGACGCCACCGTGCCGAGCGGCACCGAGACCGGCAGGCGCCTCAAGCAACGCATGGAACTCGGCTTCACCTTCCTCAAGATGGATCTGGGGCTAATGCAGATCGCGGATGTGCCCGGCGCGGTCGTGTCTCCTGCCGGCTCACTTGAAGGGTACCGTGACCACCCCGGCCGCGGCCCGCTGAAGACCATTGAAGAGCGGCGCGTCCGCAACGCTGCGTACGATTTGCATAACGTCCCGCACCCGTTTACCGGCCTCCACTTTTCCGACAAGGGCCTCGACTTCCTTGAGCAATACATCGCCGAGGTTCGTGAGGTCATCGGCATGGATATTCCGCTCGCCATCGACCACATCGGCCACATCTCGGTGCAGAACGGCATTCGCCTTGCCAGGCGAATTGAAAAATACGTGCCAGCCTGGCTCGAGGATGTGATCCCCTGGCAGTATAGCGAGCAATACCGACACCTGCAGGACTGCACCACCGTGCCGATCTGCACCGGTGAGGACATATACCTCAAGGAGGGCTTTGAGCCTTTGCTGAAGAGTGGCGGTGTCTCCGTTATTCACCCGGACCTGCTCACCAGTGGGGGCATCCTCGAGACCAAGAAGATCGGCGATATGGCGCAGGACCATGGTGTCGCCATGGCCATCCACATGGCAGAAAGTCCAATCGCCGCAATGGCTGCGGCACATGTGGCGACCGCGACCGAAAACTTCATGGCGCTCGAATACCACTCTGTCGATGTCGACTGGTGGGACGATATCGTCACGGGCCTTCCCAAGCCGCTGGTGAAGAACGGCTTCATCACTGTTCCGGACAAGCCGGGCCTGGGGATTGACGACGTCGTCGACGAGGTGATCTCGCAGCATCTGCAGCCGGGTGTCACCGGCATTTGGCGGCCTACGGATCACTGGGACGATGAGTATTCCTGGGATCGAACCTGGAGCTAAGGCGAAAAGGACCGAAGATGAAGATCACCGACCTCCGCTGTGCGGTTATCGGCAAACACCCGATCGTTCGCATCGTAACCGACGAGGGCCTGTATGGTTTGGGCGAAGTCGAGTTCACCAAGTCCTACCTCAAGCCCTTTGTGCTGCATTTCCGCGAGGCGCTTGTCGGCGAGGACCCGACCGACGTCGAGAGAGTGATGCTGAAGATCCGCCAACGCGGCTCTTTCAAGCCGTACGGTGCGGCGGTGAGCGCTATTGAGCACGCGCTGTGGGATATTGCCGGCAAAGCTGCGGGCGTGCCCGTCTATAAGCTGCTCGGAGGCAAGGTGCGGGACAAGGTCCGCGTCTATAACGGCTCGATCCGCCGGAAACGCACGGGCGATCGGCCGGAGGATTACGCCGCTGACGTCAAATGGATGATGGAGCAGCCGCAGAACTTCTTCATGGTGAAGCAAGGAATCTCGTTCCACTCCAACATGAAGGACACCATTGAGGGCTTCCACTACGGCGTGACGCAGAAGAAGGCGGGCTATCACGGTGCCATGGATCAGGGCGTGATCAGCGAGCGCGGTTTCAATCACATGCTCGACTGTGTGATCGCGATGAAGGAAGTGCTGGGCGACAAAGTCAGCCTGGCGCTCGACTGCGGTCCGGGCTGGATGCTGCCAGATGCGATTAAGTTCGCTCGCGCGGTAGAGAAGTACAATTTGATGTGGCTCGAGGACATGCTGACTGGCGACTATGTGCCGTGGGTCAATCCGCAGGCCTATCGGGAACTGACCATCTCTACCTCGACGCCAATCCACACTGGCGAGCAGATCTACCTGCGGCACAATTTCAAGGAACTGATCGAGACGCAGGCGGTGCGCGTTATCGGTCCCGATCCAGCCGATGTTGGCGGCATTGCCGAACTCAAATGGGTCGCCGAGCACGCCTACATGCACTCGATCCTGATGGCACCGCACGGGACTGCCAACGGCCTGCTAGGCCTCGGCGCGTTGATCAATGTCTGCGCCACCTTGCCTGCAAATTACATCGCTTTCGAATATCCGAGCGCCACCGACCCCTGGTGGGAGGATCTGGTAATCGGCTTGCCACCGCAGATCGTGAAGGACAGTATGGTGGACCTACTGGAAGCGCCGGGGCTGGGCCTCGATATCGACGCCCAAGCGGCCAAGAGATATCTCAGGGAAGAGGATGCGGGCTTCTTCGACTGAACCTCCCTCCACCTGCCTGACGTGAATCGTCTACGCAAATTACTGTCCGGAATGACACGCTTCGGGTCATGCACCGGCCTCCGGCTCGGCTGGATCGTCGCCGGGAAAGAGCTGATCCATGCGGTGTCCATCCATCGTGACTACAATACGATCAGCGTCAGGATGCTGGACGACCATTTCGCCGTGACCGCGCTGGAAAACCGCGACAAGATCCCTCAGCGCAGCCAAGGGATCACCCGGACCAACCTTGCGATACTTTCGGACTTCGTCGAAAACGAACCGCTGATCTCCCGGGCCTAAATCCGGAACGTCGGCGCTGCTGAAATACCACCTGCCGATGTCTTCCAAAGCCTTCTGCGTCAAGCTGCTGGAGCGCACAGGCGTCATGCTGACGCCGGGAAGCGCGATGGACATGGAGGGCTACCTGCGCATCGGCTATGCCAACGGCGAGAGCATCCTGCGTGAAGGGCTGAAGCGCGTTTCGCAGTTCGTGCGGGAGGAACAGGCCGCTGCCGCCTGAGGCCCGTCCTGCCTCGTCGACATGGACATGTCAGACACGAGACGAGGATTGCGGCGATTTGCCAGCGCCGCGGGTACGATGACGGGTCAACCAAGTTCGCATATCGCCGATCAGCGGCGCTGATCGTTCTTGCATTCTAGCAATGCGAGCTTCGGAAGAGAGACCGCGCAGCTCAGCTTCGATACGATAGAGTTCACCGATCCGCTTCACCCCATCCTCGGCAATCGGCGCAGGACCATAGCCGGTGATCTCGACAAGCTTTCGCCGTGCATGCGCTCAACAATGAGCGAGCCGGATATCGCATGACAGAAAATGTAGTCTCATTCGAAGAAAAGCGCCTGCAGCGCTTGGATGGCACGGTGTTCGGATCAACTGCCGAAGAGCGTAGGCTTGCTGCCATCGGCTCGCGGAGCGAGTTCGCCAAAAGCGAGCTTACGTCAATATCTCTTCGAGCTCCGAGAAAACTAAAGCGGCGGGCGCATTGCCCGACAGAATGAGCTCCAAGAGGACCCCGCTGCCCGAACAGGATCCCCTGCCGCTCGGCAACACCAGCACGGCGCCTCCCAGCCTTTGACCCGCGAGCGGATAGTGTCGATCCATCACTTCTCCCGTGGATGGGTCCACACCGCCCCAGAAAGGACAAAGAGACATTCGAGGCGAGAATTGGCCCCGAGGCTTGGCCGATGATCACGCCGCCGGATTCGATGATCTTCGCCATTCCAATGCCTTCTATTGCTGTGGCTGTTATCGGACTATACACACCGCGTGGTGCCGGGCCATTCTCCGTTCGCTCGACGTGAGGGTGCCGAGAACGGAGACTGAAAGGGGTTTCCCGCAAATGATCTTGAAATACGCGATGATTACTATCGGCCTGCTCGCGATTATAGGCGGCCCCGCGAACGCGCGACAAGACGTGAACCCGGGCGGGCGGCCATACGGCGATGATCCCCCGCTCAATCTTCCGCTCCACATCATGGACGCCAAACCGACCAAGGACACGTTAGCAGTCCTCTATTCAGGGGACGGCGGATGGCAGGAGCTTGACGCGAAAGTCGGCGGCTCGTTGCAGAAAGAGGGCATTCCTGTCATCGGCCTCGATTCGCTGCGTTATTTCTGGTCGCAGCGAACCGCGGGGGAAACGGCAAAGGACCTCGGCCGGATCATCGACTACTACACCACGCGGTTCAACGTTCAGCATGTCCTTCTTGTCGGATATTCCTTCGGCGCAGACGTGATGCCAGCGAGCTACAAAAGACTGTCCCGACAACAAAAGAGCAGGATCAGGCAGATCTCACTTCTGGCCATGTCCCACAAGGTCGATTATGTGGTCTCGCTCAGAGGATGGCTTGGCTTGCAGACCGAAGGCAAAGGTGGAAACCCTGCGGATGACCTCAAGTCGATCAGCCCGGATATAGTTCAGTGCATCTACGGCACTGAAGACTATCACGACAATGCCTGCCCGTCGTTGCAGGGCACCAATGCACAAGTGATTGGCATGCCCGGTGGCCATCATTTCGATGGAGACTACGAGAGACTGGCCCAGCACATTATCGCAGGACCCAGGCCGCATCCGAAGAGGTAATCGATCCTCCATTGCATCGCTCAAGGTTTCGGCCGATGGGAACATAACGGACATGACCCGATGGCTCCCCATTCCTCGTTAACCTAGTCGTGCTTCATCGATCGACTCGCTCCTTCCGATCTGACACGTCTGCTCCACGTTCAGGCTCTTGCCCTGTGAGTTCCTCTTTCCGTCGCCGTCGGTCAGCCAACGGGTCGCTCTCACGACTTCTCGGCGGATGGCCAATCGTCCGCGGACTCTTCGATGGAGATGAATAGTGGTCACGGACGAACAGCCCGCTGATCACCAACTGAAACGAGGGCCGAAAGACCCATAGGAACCTGGTTGCGACCCGCTCGGAGCTAACTCGTTATCTCGCTGCACTCTCGTTGCCCATCGCCGACGCTCGTCCGCTTTGTCTTTGCCGTTGACGGAATCTGCCGACTTGCTCGCGGCTAGGGAAGCAGATTGGCCGCCAGCTCTGCCGACCGTCGAACACGAGGCCAGGAAAACAGCCGGAAGAATGATCAGGATGCCAAAGGCAACTGCCCTCGTGAGCCCGTATTGGATCGGCTGCAAAGACATCCTTACTGCCCTCGTTGACAATCTCTGATGAAGAGATGTTATTCGATTTCGCATCCAGCGGGAACTATCGGCTATTCGGATTTTCGTGTGAAAACGTGTCGAGAGCGTTTTGAATCTGAGCCTGTTTTCGCCGACATCGAGTCACGGTGATCCGCGGATCGAACAGGAACCTCCTTCATGCGGTCTCTTACCCCACAGGCGTAAGATTTCGTGACGACGATGCCTCCCGCTGACCCGCGGCGAGTTCCCTTGCGCTTCGATGGCCGTCGTCATCGCCTTCGCCATGAGGCCGGGCTTGGGCACGTCCAACGTCCTGAGGCGGACCTGCGGACCAATCACCCTCCAGTGAATTCATTGGACAGACCTTGCTGGAACTGGCGACGAGGATGACTAGCGTCAAATTGACGGAAACCCTCTAGCCAATGCGTCGGCAAGATCGTTCCCAGGAACGCCCGAGTGCCCCTTGCACCATTCAATGCTCACTTGAGCGTTGCGATTGAGCAGAGCGTCCAATTGCTGCCAAAGTGCCAAATCCGATATCACACCCCGCCTCGACCGTGGATTTGGGTTGATCCCCGTCCATCCGTTGGTACGCCAGATGGCCCGCCATCGGCGGCAACCTTCGATGACATGAACGGAGTCGGTCCACAGAGCGCAGGCCTGCCCACCCGTTTCGGATTCGATCCAGGTCATCGCTCGTACGATGGCCATCACTTCGATCGAGTTGTTCGAAGTGCCGCGGGCCGATCCGGTGGCGGTGTGTATGGTTCGGTCACCTTCAAACGCCACAAATGCCCAACTCCCTGTGCCAGAACCAGCATCGAACGAGCCGTCGGCGTAAACCTGGAACATGGTTGTTTTGCTACCTGTCTGCACACTTGCCCAAATCAGCGTCGGCGGGCCGTCCTCCGCAGCCACTTCATTGTCGTAGAACTCGGAAGTTTACCAGCAGCTTTTGGCAGCTAAGGGCATTGTTACCAATCGCTCGACCAGATGACCATGAGCCTCTTCTCTGAAAATGGTATCGAAATCGTCCGAGGGCGCTCGACCTCTTTGAGGGAGCGCCCCTCACCCCAGGCGCAAGTCATCGACGCGCCCGGAGACAGACGGTCGCGGAGGTTTGCGGATTAAAGGGTGGCTGACCACAGATGGGAACGGTTGCGTTAATTCGCAAGGCGCGACTTTCCCCCGAATGTTCGTCGACGTCCACTGGCCAGCCGCCACGCAGCGGTCTCACGCCGACTTTTTCAAGGCGGCGAGCAATTCTTTAGCCAGCTGTCCCGCTGAGGCAGGATTCTGACCAGTGATGAGACGGCCATCAACGACGACATGGGGCTCCCAGTTAGCTGCGGACGAGTACTCGGCACCCTCCGCCGTCAATGCGTCCTCAAGCTCGTATGGCACGTCCTCGCGCGCGTAATCGTACTCTTCCTTTTTCGAGAACGATGTCAGCTTTTTACCGCGCACGAACGGCGTGCCATCCCCAAGGTCAACGCCCAGCAACGAGCACGGCCCGTGACAAACAGCGGTCACCAGCTTGCCCGTGCTCCATGCCCGCACGACAGCCTTCTGGACATCAGAATTGCGCTGGATGTCGACCATTGGGCCAAGGCCACCTGGTATCAGGATCGCGTCGTAGTCTGCAGCATCCACCTCGGATAGTTTTCGGCTGCGATTGAGCCGACGAAAAGCCTTGCTCTGCATGAATTCCTTTTGGGCGGGATCATTTTCGTCATACGCGTCGTACGGTGTCCATCCGCCCGCGGGCGACGCGAACTCTACCGCAATTCCCGCCTTGTCGAGGACATCGAAGGGATGAGCGACCTCGGCGAAAAAGAAGCCAGTCTTGCGATTGTGCGGGCCGATCGCGGCCGCGTTGGTCACAATGAAAAGAACGTGTTGTGTCATGCGTCTCTCCTTGATCAACAATGATGCAGATGCAAGTTTACATGATCGGGGCTTTAGCCTGGGCCGCCCCCCGGAATCGGTCCGCCCTCAGGACAACCAGCTTCACCTCTACACTCTTGGACCCATAATTTGGTAATCCACGGTGTTCCTTTCGCAAATTTCCGCTGCGAAAACCCCAGCGCACCAGGAAATGTCCGCGGATTTATCTGACAATAGGTATAGGTGTCCCGGCCTTACCTTGCTCACTAAGCGTGGTTAGAGCGGATACACGGCGACTTCGTGAAAGTATTCTACCCCCTCCGGCACCTTGGCTTTGCCGGACCCCGGCAATATAGCTTCATTCGGTTTCGAACAAAAGCTACTCCTTTCGATAGTCCGCCGAAACACTGCTCGGCGATGCTCTCGCGTCCGGTTGACACGCATGCGATCTCGAAGACCTGAATGCCCTCATGTTTTCGACGCTCCGTCCCCGCCGCATTTATACGCTGCGTTGCGCTCCGTACCATTAGTGGTTCCAGGAAGGCATCTGCCGATCATCATTGATTTGCGGATGCGGGCCTTCCTGTCACGTTGGCGTGGAGCCTTTCTCTTGCCGAACACATCGAAAGCGTACGTGACAGCCTTTGGCGCGATCCGGCCGGGACTGCAATCGATCCCAAGCGGTTTTGACCGATCCGGCATCAAATGACGCGCGGATCAACCAGGTAATGTTCGTCGTATCGTCCAGGGTGCAACCGCCTCTCTGGATACTTGAAGACTGCAGCTCAACGTCCGGAGTCCTCTACCGAAGCCGCGGCGCATTTAAATCGATAACGAAGCGTTGGGCATGGACGCCGTCATGCTGTCACAACTCTCTGCTGTCGGCTGGACGAAAGGGAAATTGATCTCCGGAGAAAGCTGTCAGTAGTCGGCAGGCTCCTTGCGCGGGCACATGGATCTGAAGATGCCCATTAGTGTCGGGATAGTGCCCGGGCTACAAGGCTAGAAGGGCCCGGTGCACGTTCCTCGGCGACGAGGGCGCGCGCCTCGACGGCATAATTGCGGAACGTCGCACAGCAGTTCCATGATAATTTCGTCGGGCGGGCCTCGGTTTCGCAGGAGAGCGGGCTCGACAACGTCCATTGGCGATGTCACTAACTGGCGATAAGGATGACCGGATTGCAGAACGAAAGGAACTGAAATGAGCGCCTATGTTGTATTCGTCCGTGACCGCATTACGAACCCCGAGGAATTCAAGACGTATGGACAGATGGCGCCCCTTGCAAGGGAAGGACACGATATGAAGGCTCTCGCCTTCTACGGACCGTCCAGGACGCTGGAAGGGCCTACGGTAGACGGATCCGTCATTATAGAGTTTCCGACGATGGATGCTGCTCAGGCTTGGTACGACAGTCCGCTTTACCAGGACGCCCGGGTACATCGCCTGAAGGGCGCTGAGTATCGCGTCTTTATTGTGGAAGGCGTTCCGGCACCAGGAGCGTAACAGGTGACGAGCTCCACGAGCTTCGCTTTTCGACTATCGCAACCGCTGACCATTTCTATCTCTGTAGCGTGAATTTGTGATCACTGACAAAGATGGCCGTGTGCGTAGCATTTCCGGGTTCGCGAGGATTCTCATCCGGTCGATATGTGCCGAAAGGCGACAGCGGCCGGGAGAGCCGGCGACATGTTGAAAATCAATGACCTGATAGCGTCAGCTAAATCCGTCTGCGACCGATACGAAAGAGGACGCATAGAGAGGGAGACCGTCCGTGAGTGGATCTTGCGCCTTGGCTCGTATCCATCGCCGCATGGTGATCGCGTGCGGGAAGCGGCGGAGTGGTTTAGGGCTCATCCCGCGAGCGAAGTGCCAGCCGATGTCCGAGATGTTGATGTGGACAGACTAAGGGCAATCTTTTTGCAGTGAGCCGATCTGGTTTGCTTGTCACTGCCGATACTATAGACACCCTCGAAGAACGCGACCGCCGTTAGTTTTAGAACGGGGTCGGGCGGCCGATTGACGTCACGCTGCTGCCGCGAGATCACGTGGCCGTTCTTTAACTCCTTCACTGCAGCCAAAATAATACTTTCTCCACATAACAATTGGTCGGAATGAGGCGCAAGGATGCACGTTTCCAAGAGAGCGCGCCGTTTGACATTAAACGAGAACATAAAAAGAACAAATAAGCGAGTCGACCGGATCAATCTCTCGCTCTTTGGCCACTGCAAATTCGGCACTCATTGGGCATACGCCTCCATCCTGCGGCGGAGAGGCCGACGGCTTTTCAGTTCTAGATTTTTTGTTGCCTCAATTGGACCGGTAACCGGGAGTTGGCTAGGGCCATCGCCGCAGTCAATTCAGTGACTGCCATCGTAGCGAGCACTGACGCTGATCTTCTCGGCCTTGGAGTTATGGAAGCCCAACGGCGGCTTTATGGACCTGGCGAAGCTCACGCTTGGTGCGTTTATCGGATCATTCGTTCAGCGCGTGGCCACTGCTCAGCAAGTTACCGCGAGCGCGGGGCGCGCTCCACCCGAAGCTATTCCGTAATACTTCGCGAGTTCGGGCGCTTGGGGCGGTACCTGTTGCCTATGGGTGTCGCAATCTCCGGGGTGAAATCAGATGGCCTATCGTCGTCAATTCCCTAGCCGCTGTACGCGGTTCCTTAGCTCATGCCGACTGCTATCTGCCGGTAACGGCCTATTGAGTTGTTTTGCAAGAACCGGTTGATTAAAGCTACCCGTGAAGACAACCAGCGCGCATAAGAGGGGCAAGAATGAGTATCCCGTTGCTTGGACAAGGGAACGCTCTACCCGAAGGATTCCCGTATCAAGGATTTTGGATCCTAGAGCCGCGAATTTTTCTGTTCATTTCAGATGATCAGCCAACCCGAGACATCCACGCCCCGAGATTTGCGGAGATAATCAACCCCAACGGCGATGACTGGGCGTTCGGCTTCGACGCGCATTTGCTGGCCGAAGCATTATCGGTATCTCAGCAAGACTTGTTTGCTGCCAATGGCATTGGTCGATTAACGTTGGAGAGCATAGCATCCGACACTCCAGATGGAGAGGATGCCACCATAAAGAGGTACACATTCGGCCTGAGAGGACGGCACGCGACCGTAGTCATCCAAAACCTGGATTCATATGGGCACACGTGACGCGCATCCCTCGTTTTGCCCCGTTCCAAAGCCTCGATGCCTTAATGCCCATAAGCTTCGTGCCGAAGCGAATATATCAGAGGAGATAACCGGCTCATGTTTAGAACAACAATGATCGTGGTCAGCACTGCCTTAGTGGCGGCCAGTCTTATGGTTGCCGCTGATGCTTCAGCCGCAGGTCATGGAGGACACGGCGGACGAAAACCAATCCTAAAGGCAGGCAATCATAAGGCCGGTACACCAAGCTTCGCTTCGCATATCCGCAATGGCAATACTTCGTCCAACAATGGCAACTACGGCATGAGCGGACCCTACACCGGATTGAAATTTATCGGCAACCAGTAGTCGATCCGGCTCAACGGCGGCCCAGTCACGCCTTATCACATCTTCTAGAGGTTGAATGCCGAGCGGATACCGTCAATTACAAACTGGATCGAAAGCGCCGCCAAAAGAACCCCGAGCAAACGGGTAAGCAGTACACGACCGCTGACCCCGAGCACCCTGTCGACCTTCTGCGCCAGGATAAGCGCGGCGACGACCAATCCCATCACGACAGCAATGACGCCCATCAACTCAAGCTTTCCGACTACTCCATCCAGTGTTCCTGCAATCAGCACTGTCGCGGACAAAGCACCCGGCCCGGCGACGAGCGGGATCGCGATTGGAAACACTGCCAGGTGATGCAGGTGCTCCTTGGTAATGGCGGCGTCACTGCTGCGCGATCGACGTTGCTGGCGCAATTCGAAGATCATTTCAAAAGCGATCGTAAACAGCATCAGTCCGCCTGCAACACGAAACGCGCCCATCGATATGCCGAGCGTTTGAAGGATCGTCGCACCAAAAAGGGCAAAAGTGGTCAAAATGCCGAAAGCGATCACTACGCCACGGCCTGCGACCAGCTTGCGTTGCTGGCGCGTCATGCCGTGCGTTACGCCGAGGAAAAGCGGCGCAAGGCCCGGCGGATCGACAGTCACTAACAAAGTGGTAAAAGCATGGAAGATGAAATCATAGGTTGCCATAAGGTTCCTTCAGGTCGGCGTAGAGAATCTGCCCAATGCTCCGCGACCCCTTTCCTTCCAGCATTCGCGCCCTGTCAATGAGACGAGATTCCACCTCGCGTTGCTGCGTCCAGCTTAACGACGAGCTCATAGTTTTTCGATTGGGAACGGCTCTCGCAGAAATAGGAAAAGGATAAAGCCAGCAGCCGACGTACCCCCCCGGTGAAGGCCGCCAGTCAGGCCGCTTGAGCAAGCTGCCGCAAGGCCGCTGCCGTTCCCGATCTCGACATCGATTGAAACGCGATTGTGCGTGATAGGTTTAGCGTTTTCGACGGACGGAACGTCGTGCCACCTAAGCCTGGGCAATATTGGCGAGAACCACACGCGCCGCGACCATTTTTGGACCGAGGCATGCACCCGACCCCTCGCAGCGTCTCAAGCGCTTCGATGAAGAAACCGCTTAATTCATAGACTTAACCCATTGTGTTTCCTATACTTTATGGGCATTTTGCCTGACTTCCTACAAATCTACTCTAACGAATTTACTCCGCGAACGCTTCACTCAGACGTCCAGGAGCAATTGCCGATGCGTAAGCACCTTGCCGCGTCCGCACACTCATGCCTGCTGCGACAATACGCTGCTTTTGCTCTTCGGCAGTCATTGATCCCACGGTGAATGAAGGATGATGCTGCAGAGATCTGCGCGGTGGAAAGTTGGGTCCTTGAACGCAAGAATGTCATCGTTGAAAGTGCCGAAGGTAGTATGTGGCCTATGCTTCATCCCGTCATGGAAGGCGTTGATTATCCCGTTCTTGAAGTCGGCAGCGCGCGGGTACGCGGAGACAATCGCCTGACGCTGGTGGTCGCTGAAGCTGTCGTAGCCGCGTCCGGCCACGTCCATGCCAGCCCCGGCCTGCACCAAGAATATCTCCGGGTGCATGTGTTCGGGAATGCCAGGGGTCGTGTGAAGAGCGATCGCGGTCCACACTTTCTCGACGTCCAATTCCGGAATGGCATGGGCCCGCAGAAAGTTACGGGCGGCGTTGGCGCCATCGACTTCGAAGCGCAATTCGCTGTCACGATACCCCTCGGTCAGACCGATGTCGTGGAACATGGCCGCCACGTAAAGAAGTTCGATATCGAATTTCAAGTTCTTCTGTTTTCCCATGAGGGCTCCCCAGAAGAAGACTCGAGTGGAGTGGAAGAATAGCAGGTCGCTCTCGGTATCACGAATGAACTGCGTGACCTCACCCGCCAATTTGCTGTCGGGGATTTTTATTCCAAAGATCTCGGTCACTGATGGCAGCCTCCTGGCAATTTTGACGTGGCTTCTGTTCCTTCCAACGCCCTCATGGCACGGCCGGGTCCATCCTGATTCCCGGTTCATCGGATCAAGTCAGCAGTGGGTGCCTTGATGTCGTAGGAGATGCGTCCAGAGGGCAGAAGGAAGAAGGCGATCAGAGCACCACCCCTAGCCTCGGGATAGTGATGGCTGCCGGGCGCCGGCGCTGTCCATCCAGCATGACGCCATCCCAGCGGCCCCATCAGTTCCGCGGACGGCTCCAGCGGCACAACGAGGTTGAACTCGCCATACGGATGGAGATGATAGTCTCCGCGGAAGACATGCTCCGGGGCCGGCTTCTGGTCATTCGGGATGCGGCCCTCGCGACTGTCCATGTAGACAGTCGTCAAGCTGAAATAATGCGACTGAGCGCAAGGCTCGAGAAGACGGCTGCGACGGTAGTGGCGCCCACTGATTTCGACGTCGGCTGCCCAGCCCTGCTCGACCCCGCGCCTCACCCGGTGCGCAAGGTCTTCGTAGACTGTGCTACCAGGACCATGCTCGTCATTTAGCCAACGCTCCATTTCCTCGCCTGGCGTCCGGTCTGTTATCTGTTCGATGAAAGCCATTGCTGCCTCGATCAGTTCGTAACGCTCGGTCATGAAAGTTCCTCCAACAACTGCTCAAAAGCCGTGAAACGAAGCGATGTCTTCAACCGGCGCCTTCGGCATTGGCGGACGTCGCTGGGACCATTCGGGGTCGGCAAAACCCATGGACATGCCACAGACGACCATTTCCTGGGGCGAAAGCGGCAGATGGTGGCGGATAACGGCATGGTAACGGGCAAAAAACTCCTGCGTGCACGTGTCGAGACCGCGCGCCCGAGCCGCCAGCATCACGTTCTGAATGAACATGCCGAGATCGAGCCAACTGCCCTTTTCCAGGTGTCGATCGATCGTGAAGATGAGGCCGACCGGCGCATCGAAGAACCGGTAGTTGCGCGCGGTCTGCGCGGCCCGCGCGGCTTGATCTTTGGCGTCAATGCCGATTGAGCCGTAAAAGACGGCGCCGAACTCGCGCCGGCGCGAAGCATAGGGCTCAGGCAGATTCTCCGGGAAATAATTGTATTCGGGTGAGTGAGCGCTTGGCACGGTCTCATGCGCAACTCCGATCGCTCTGATCAAGGTCCCCTTGGCATGGCCCGTCACCACATGCACCCGCCAAGGCTGCACATTCGCTCCAGTTCCAGCATGACGCGCGACCTCAATGATCTCGGTGATCGTCGCAAGGCTCACAGGGCGATCCACATAGAACCGGTTGGCAAATCGACCGCGCATCACGTGATCGACGGCTGAAACTGAATTTAAAACGCTGCCCGGGTCGCTGGTCATCGCTGGCGTCCATTATGTCCTGCAATGCTCAGATCATCGTTCGACTTGCCTGTTTCAGGAAGTGCAATGTTGACAATATGAAAATGCATGACATGCACTCTGCTGGCGGTAGGTTCCGCCTGCAAACGAGCTTGTGAGCCAATGAAAAACCTCGACCTCAATCTTTTGATCGTTTTCGATGCGGTGATGCGGGAGCGAAATGTGCTTCGCGCCGGACAGGCGATCGGGCTCAGCCCCTCGGCAGTCAGCCACGCATTGTCGCGGCTGCGCGCCCTGTTGAACGACGAGCTTTTCATCCGTACGGCTGCGGGGATGGCGCCGACTGCGCGCGCTACCGAAATGGCACCGCTGGTGCGGGATGCACTGGTGTCTGCCGAGCACGCCATAGGACCACCGGTCTTCGAACCTGAGACCTCTACTCGGCAATTCTGCATCGCAGCGACAGATTATATGACTGCCGTGGTGGCCCCCCATTTTCTGCGGACCCTAGAGGCACTTGCACCGCATGTTGGGGTGACGATCCTGCCTGCGACAAGGATCGACCTCACAGCTCAGATAGACGTGGGACGGGTCGACGTGGCTCTTGGGTCCTTTTCGGACATCCCGCATCGTCTTCGTGCCCAGCGGCTTTTTGAAGAGCGGGACGTGGTGATAGTCGCCCCTGACCACCCCCTTGCCGGTCGCTCCATTACTGTCGATCAGCTTTCTGCTCTTCCTCTCTTTGTGGTAGCAGCGGGCGGCATCGACGATGGGCAGATCTCCGAGCGCGGCCTGACCCGGCGTATGGAGATGTTTGATCGTGCAACGCTTTCAGCAGAGTTCGCGAAGATTGGCGCAAAGCCCAATCTGAAGGTCATCCAGCCGCACTTCCTCGCGCTTCCCACGCTGCTGGCCGGAACTTCGGCTGCGGCCCTCGCCCCTGCGAGGTTGGCAGACGTTTTTCTCAGATCACGATCAGTGGCGGTCTCGGAGTTGCCTTGGGCGGCGCCTGCGACGCCTGTTCAGATGGTGTGGCACAATCGTCATGGTCATGACCCAGCCCATAGGTGGCTGCGCTCAAGGCTCGAGGATGCGGCGCGACAGGCGGCTGAGTCGATCTCTGCACTCACCGACACAACGCACGTCGTCCATGAACCCTAAGGCACATGCTCCATCATGATTTGCGTGTGCAGCATCGGCGCCTCGCTTCCGAAATAGGTCTCGAGTAGCGGCAGAAAATCGTCCGACAGGTAGAAATCCGTCAGCGCGCGGTCAACCAGTAAGCGGAAGTCGGCGTCGTCGCGCCTCAGGGCGATTGCATAGGGTTCATGCGTGAACAGGCGATCGCCGACCTCGAGCGAGGACGGATCGCGCGCTCGCTTGGCCAGGTTCATGAGCAGCACACGATCGCCGAAATAGGCGTCGATCTTGTGTTCCTCCAGCGCCTTGAGACCGTCCTCGTGCGTATCGAAATCAGCAATTCGGGTGTTAGAGGCCTCAATGCTGCGCGCCTCTCGCAATATTGCGTCCGTCGTGGTGTTTGCACGCACGCCGATGATGCTGGTGGATGCAGTACGCTGGCTAACGGAACGAACAGCAGGCTCATCGAGAAAAAGGGTTTGCAGGTAGTCGGGCGAGTCCCTGCGCAGCAGCGCGCTCGCTCCGGTCAGGAAGATTGGCTGTGAGAAGTCGACAAGCTTCCGCCTCTCTAGATTGACGGTAATCGCACCGCAAAGCAGGTCGACCTGACCGTCCTTGATTGCGTCGAAGCCATTGGCCAGCGTCATTTCTACATATTCGCGCTTCAACTGCGGAATCGCGTGCTCGACTTCTTCGGCGACCTTGCCGCAGAGGTCGATGGCATATCCCGTCGGTTTTGCGTCAGGCTTGATGGAGGAGAACGGCGCCTCGTCGACGACGTAGCCGATGCGCAGGGTTCCGTGCTGGGAAAGCGTGTCGAGCGTCCCGGCGTTCGCTCCGAAGGCCGAAAGGAAAACAGCAATGCCCGCCAGCAGAAACCGTCTCATGTGCTTGGCCTGACCTGTTTGCGGGGCGACGGCACTAGCATCCTCCTCGTCTCCGAAAAGCGGATGATCACAAGGGCTGAAAGCAGATTATGGCTTCGCGGCCATTTGTCAATCGCGGACACCTCGGCGACGCTGAACGGCAAACCACGTCTTTTCCCGAGATTCAGCATTTGGACTATGCCACTCCTGGTGTAAAAGGCAAACACGTCAGCGGGCGGCCGATTCAAACAGGCTGGCACCTAGACGTGAGAAAGGCTCACTGCTGCACGCCGTGGCCGACGGCTTCTTGGTCTTGTTCTGCCGGTGGCCCGTGCCCTCAGCTTAACCCACGGAACGAATGTCTCGCGCGACGTCGCTCATATCGTTGTTGAGCTGGTGATCCCTGCGTTCGAACGTGCGGACCACGGCGTGCGGAATGGCTTTCGCATAGAGATGAACATGAGCAATGGGCACCACTGCGTCGTCGGCGCCATGATAGAGATAGACCGGAACGTCGGGCGGAAGGCGGCCTGAGAAGTCCTTGCAATCGCCGATGTCATCGCTCGGCCATCCGCCTTCGCCGATGAAGGGCGCAGCGATGACGAATAGCCCGCCCAACCTTGTTTTCGGCGGGTGCCCGGCAAGCACATGCATCAAAATGGTGCCGCCGACCGAGTGGCCCACAAGAACTGCCCCCTCCTCCAGTGAGTCGAATGCTCTCACTAGAGCGGCCTTCCAGGCTGTGAAGCTGGGATCATCCTCTCTGGGCATTCGGGGATAGCCGACAGCGTAGTTTTCGCCGAGTTCGCGCTCGAGGCTCGCCACGAGCTTGCTGTCCCAGCGATCGTGGGCGTCTTCGCCGGCTCCTTGAACGAAGAGGATCTGCTTGGCCATGCCACCATTTTATTCGACGGACACAGATCGAGGCAAGACTGGGCTACGCATCATAGCCGAGATATGGCGGGACACACGCTCGGTCATCCCGTGCCATCTCGAAGAATGGGGTCTGGTGGCGCAAGCGCCAAGTTGCCGCGCCGAAATCTTGTCAGTCTGATATGGCGGCCCTGCCCTTGATCGCCTGACGGCAAGCGGAGCCGATTTCATCTTGAGCTGCATTGTTCTAAGCTGTTGGCTGAACACTAGCGTGTTGTCGGTGTATCATGGTCGGCCAGCTAACCATTGAGGTATTGGGCGAACTCAACGTCAGGCAGCAGGGACAGCTTCTGCCTCTGCCGCAGTCGAAGAAGACCCGCGCCCTTCTCGCCTATTTGGCCGTTATCGGAAAGCCGCAGCGCCGCGAGCATCTTTGTAAGATGTTCTGGGAAGTTCCAGACGACCCTCGGGCTTCCTTAAGGTGGAGCCTCCACAAACTCAGGCCAATCGTGAATATTGAAGGTGATGAGCGTCTGCATGCGGACCACAATTCCGTTCTCCTCAGCCCTCAGACAATCGACGTGGACTTCAACGGCATCGCCTCCCTCCGCCCCGCTGACCTCGACGTCTTGGATACGGATGCGTTAGAGTCGCTTGCCGCGACATTTCGCGGTGAATTTCTCGAGGGCCTCTACCTGCCGCACTGCCCGAACTTTGAAGCCTGGCGGCTATACCACCGAGACATAGCGCTGCGGGTTCACACAGCAATTCTGCGCGCCCTCCTCCGACGCCTTCGAGATTGTCCCGACCGAGTGCACGCTCATTCTATGGTTCTCAACAGACTTACCGAAGAGACTGCCGGCGTCGATCTCCCCGAGCAGCGGTTGGAGCCTTCAATCTTCCGCAGCGAGTTGGCCGAGAGTTGTGGCTATGCCCCAGACCAGTCACTTCGACTTCCACGGCCAGGATCAGGTCTCATGTCCCGGACATTCGAAACGGATGTCCCATTGCCATCTGTGACGCCCAGCAACAGATCGCAGGAAATTCGCTTCTGCAAGACGGCCGACCGGGTAACGATTGCTTACGCGGTGTGTGGGCACGGACTACCGATCGTGCGAGCCGCACATTGGATGTCGCATCTCCAGTACGATTGGGAAAGCCCGGTGTGGAGGCATTGGATCGACGCCCTTTCGGAAAAAGCGATGCTCATTCGCTATGACGAACGTGGCACCGGTCTTTCGGACTGGGTTGCCGAGGATATCTCGTTTACGGCAATGATTGCTGACCTGGAGAGCGTGGTCGATGCGGCAGGCCTCGACCGATTCACGCTTCTGGGAGTATCGCAAAGCTGCGCCGTCTCTGTTGCCTATGCCGTCCGACATCCTGAGCGGGTTTCAGGGCTCATCCTGTATGGAGGATTTGTAAAAGGCTGGCGCAAGCGAAGCGACAGTCATGAGGTAGCAACGCATGAGGCAATGACCGCATTGATCCGCGAAGGATGGGGCCAGAACAATCCGGTTTTTCGGCATCTGTTCACTGCAATGTTCATTCCAGGGGCGGACCAGGTGCAGATGGATTGGTTTGACGAACTGCAGCGCATTTCCGTGTCGCCCAGCAACGCGGGTCGCTTGCACGAGGCATTCGGGGACATCGACGTTTCAGACGTCCTGTCGCAGGTGACGGTTCCGACGCTGGTCTTGCACGCAAGAAAAGACGCTGTCGTTCCCTTTCAGTGCGGAAGGGAGTTTGCAACCGGCATCCCTGGGGCTCGATTTGTCGATCTCGATAGCGCGAACCACATTCTCCTCGCCAACGAGCCCGCCTTTGAGCAATTTGTTCGTGAAGCAAGGCGGTTCGTCGCAGAAACAGCGTAGCGGCTGGTTATAGCGCTTTGACCTGCACCCCGACTGCCTTGGAGACGTTGCCTACTGAGCAAGGTGCCCTCGCCTCTCGCTGACGCGCTATAGCAACCTCGGCTGCGGCGCTCTTTCAACGATTGGCCCGGCATTTTCGACGGTTCTTCCCACACTCTTTCTTACGCGCGCAGAATACCATGCTTCTTACTGTATTCGACGCTGACAAGGAGACGCGACGATGAAGGTTCACAATGTAACTGGCGGTGCAGGATTGCGACTGCATGTTCGCGAGTGGGGAAAAGAAGATGCGCCGTCGATCCTCTTCATCCACGGGTGGTCGCAGAACCATCTCTGCTGGAAAAACCAGTACGAAAGCACGCTTGCCGAGGATTTTCGCCTCGTAGCCCTGGACCTGCGCGGTCACGGCATGTCGGAGGCGCCCCTTGAAGCGGAGCATTATACTAAACCGCAGCTCTGGGCAGATGATATCGCCGCCGTCATAGATCAGCTCAACCTTGGCAGTCCTGTTCTTGTGGGCTGGTCCTACGCCGGCTTCATCATCGGTGACTATCTCCGCGCCCATGGAACCGCCCATGTTGCGGGCATCAACTTCGTGGGCGGGGCAACTACGCTTAATAAGGCGGCGTTCGGCACCCTGATTGGCCCCGGCTTCCTCGATCATGTCATTGGTGCCACGAGCGACGACCTTCCCGGCAACATCGAAGCAATCCGCAATTTCGTGCGCGGGTGCACTTATTCGCAACTACCTTCCGAAGTATTCGAGACAGCAATTTGCTGGAACATGGCCGTGCCTGCGAAGATCCGGGCTGCCCTGCTGGCCCGCGAGATCGATTCCGACGACATATTGACCGCACTTGCGGCGCCTATCCTTGTAACCCACGGCCAAGAGGACACGGTGATCCTGCCGGCGATGGGGCGGCACCTTCTGGCATTGTGCCCTGGAGCCAAGGCATCGTGGTATGCCGCGACGGGACACGCACCTTTTCTGGAGAATCCTACTAGGTTCAACGGTGAGCTATACCATTTTGCGCGTGACGCCCATTCCGGTACTGCACCCGCAAGGGCACACTCGAGCCGACCCGGGAAATAGGCAGCAAGGTCCGCTGTTCAGCAGCGAAATCGGCCCCAGGTCTATCGCCGGACGGCAGCGTCCTTTACGTCGCTGAAACAGAGACGGCTTGTCTGCGGGCATTCCAGATCAGAAGCCCGGTGGTCGTTGAAAAAGCGCCCTTCCCTTCACTGGTGCTCAGCCACGCCTAGCGGCTTCGATCACCCCAACATCGATCTTCCTCATTGTCATCATTGCATCAAAAGCTCGCTTTGCTTGATCACCGCCTGCCGCGAGCGCTTCGGTCAGTACGCGCGGCGTGATCTGCCAGGACACACCCCATTTGTCTTTGCACCAGCCACAGTCACTTTCCTGACCGCCGTTGCCGACAATGGCGTTCCAGTAGCGGTCGGTTTCTTCCTGGCCGTCAGTTGCGATCTGAAATGAAAACGCTTCGTTGTGTTTGAACGCGGGACCGCCGTTCAATCCGATACAAGGAATGCCTGCGACAGTGAATTCAACTACCAACACGTCTCCCTGCTTCCCATCTGGATAGTTTCCAGGTGCGCGAATGAGGGCACCGACTGCGCTGTCGGGAAAGGTCTCGGCGTAGAAACGGGCGGCAGTCTCGGCGTCTTTGTCGTACCATAGGCAGATCGTGCTCTTTGCCATTGCGTGGTCCTCTCGCTCTTCGTTTCCGATCTCCTCCCTGAAATAAGAGGCAAACAGTCTTTCTCCAGCCCATTTAGTTTATTTCACGAGCCCTGCCCCACAAGACTAACTCTGTTATCCGATGCATTAGACCTTCGGACTTGCACGGCCCGTGAAGCCGGAGTTCCAAAGTCGGGCGGCGGCTCGCTGGGGCCCTTCTAAACGGTAGGCGCCCGAACAAGCGGTGTCGGGACGGCGGAATATTTTGCTCGCCGGATTGCGCTACGAGATCTGCGCCTCATGGCTGAGGAGTGGCACTTTTGGCGGGCTGCTTTTCCTGAGAAACGCGGCTTCCTGCATCGGTACGATCGATGTCCGGTGGCCAGCGTCAAACCGTTGCGATCGCCAGAGCGTTGCATTTCAATGCTCGGATCCTGATAATGGACGAGCCGACAGCCGCTCTCGGACCTGAAGAGACGAAAAATGTCGGCTTGCTGATCAAGGAAGTGAAGCGCCAGGGATTGGGCATTTTTCTGATCAGCCACGACATGTACGATGTTTTCGAACTATCGGACCGGATTACAGTTATGAAGTCCGGTGGTGTGGTTGGGTCATATCCGACGCGGGATTTGACCCAAGACGCTCTCGGAATGATCATCCTCGGCCGAAAGCCGGCGCGGTTTGCGGCCGCTACGGCATAAGGCCAAAACCAAAGTCGAACGGAAAAGAAAATGACAGTCAAAGCACCGAATTTCAGTCTCGCAGGCAAGGTCGCGCTCGTCACCGGAGCCGCGCGGGGCATTGGCCGAGCATGTGCACTTGCGTGCGCGGCCGCGGGCGCAGACGTCGTGATCGGCGTCCGCAATGTCGAGGCGGTCGCCGATCTCGTTGCCGAGTTGGAGTCGACAGGCCGGCGTATTCTCGCAGTCACCATGGACATTTCAGACAGCCGGCAGATCACAGAAGCTGTGGCCAAGGCGCTTGACGTCTTCGGAAAGATCGACGTGCTTGTCAACAATGTCGGCGTTGCTCCAGGCGATCTTGCGGAGCTCGTCACAGAAAAGGACCTCGATCAGATCCTCGATGTCAACATCAAGGGCACGTTCCTCGTCACGCAGGCGGTCGCCCGCCACATGATCGAGAGAAAGAGCGGTCGTATTATCAATATCAGTTCGCAGGCCGGGACAGTCACCCTGCGCGGCGAAGCGATCTATTGCATGAGCAAGGCCGCGATAAACCATTTGAGCCGCTGCCTGGCGGCCGAATGGGCGCAATACGGCATCACGGTCAACACGGTTGCTCCGACGTTCATTTGGACGGATGGAACCCGGCCCGCGCTGGCAGATCCGGAGTTCTACAATCGCACTGTCGGTCACATTCCCCTCGGCCGGATCGGCGACACGGACGATGTCGTTGGCGCGGTGGTTTATCTCGCCTCGCCGGCTGCCGCGCTTGTCACCGGTGCCAACCTTCTGGTCGACGGTGGATGGTCGGTCGCTTGAGATTGCTTTTGATCCTAAGCTTTGCTTGCGATCGGGCATTTGATGCCGAACGGTGAACTTTGCCCCTGTGGAAACAAGGGCTGCTTCGAGACCTATGGTTCGGGAACCGCGTTCATACGACGTGCTCGCGCGTTCCCGCTTCATCAAAATCTATCGCGCGGAGCGATCGAGGCAGCGTCCTCGACCTTGCTCCTAGAGCGCTAGGGCATGAACGCCCCACCGTTCAGATGAATGGTCTGTCCCGTTATGTAACGTGCCTTGGGGCCGGCAAGATATCCGACCAGTGCGGCCACCTCGTCCGGCTGACCTCGACGGCCAACGAGGGGCGCACCCGTCGCATGATGGCTGGGGGTACCGCCGGCCGACCTACCCCGCACGGTGTCGATCATGCCGGGCACGACGCAATTGACGGTGGTGCCCTGGCCCGCAAGATCATGCGCGAGGCCACGTGTCAGCCCAATCAAACCCGCCTTGGCGGTCACCACGTGAACGCGATGGGCCGCACCCGTGTGCGCCGACAGGCCGCCGATATTGATGATTGTCCCACCGTCTGAGCGGGCCAGAACCGGTTGAGCGGCCTTGGCCATCAGGAAGGCTCCGTCGAGAATGATGCCGATCACCTGACGCCATTCGGTATAATCGAGATCGGCGAACGGTGTCTCGCGCCGGATCGCGGCGTTGTTGACAAGGCAATCCAGCCGACCGAAGGTTTCCACGGCGCGAGCGACGAGCCGATCGGCCCCTTCCCGGGTCGCCACGTCCGCCAGCACTGCAATGGCCTGTCCGCCCGCCGAGCCGATATCGGAGACGACGGCTTCAGCTTCCTCTAGCGAACTCAGGGCGTTCACCACGACTGCCGCGCCTGACGAGGCAATGTCAGTGCAATCTCGCGGCCGATATTGCGGGCAGCGCCCGTTACGATCGCGACCCGGCCTTTGAGGCTTTGGTCAATCACAGCGAAAACTCCTTATTCATGAGGCCGGATCATGCGGACGGGGCTCGATCGAACAACCAGCCACGTACCATTTCCGGTGTGCTTCGGCTCGGACGCGATATCCTCGCCATGTTGCTGGCACCGCAGGGCGGTGCCAGCCAGATCCAGCCTATTCGAAGGGCTTTGGTTCCTTGCCCGTAAAGAACGACCAGAAGCTTTCATAAACAAGATCCGGGCGATGCTCGGACGGATAATGACCAGTCGGTATAGCCCAACCTCTGAGATCCGGGGCCCAGGGCGACCATGCCTCGATGGGCTTGAGATGGCGGCCGACGTGGCTGTTGCTGCCCCAGAGCACCATGACCGGGCAGCGTATCGACTTCTTGCCGAAATCTTCCGTATCCATGGCCAGATCAAGGGTAACCGTTGCCCGGTAATCTTCACAGACGGCGTGAATCTGTTCCGGCGTGGTGCAGCGCGCATATTCCTTGAATGCTTCGGGGGTGAAAATCTGGAGACCCACCCCTTTCTTGTTGAGCTTATACTGAATGTAGTAATCGAGGTCCGCGCAAATGAGCTTTTCCGGGAATGGCGCCTTCTGCGCCATGAAGAACCAGTGATAGCTCTCCAATCCCCAGCCCATCGTGACATTCGTCAGCAGATGATAGGTCGGGATGATGTCGAGGGCACAGAACCGCGTGACCCTGTCCGGCTGGTCAAGCGCCATGCGAAAGCCGACGCGGGCACCGCGGTCGTGTCCGGCGAGTGCAAAGGTCTCGAAACCCAGTTCGCTCATGACGTCAAAGGCATCCTCCCCCATCGCGCGGAAGGAATAGGCAGCGTGGTCCGGACCGCCATCCGGCTTCGAACTGTCGCCGTAACCGCGCAGGTCCATCGCAACGACGGTGAATGTCTTGGCGAGCGAGGGAGCGATGCAATGCCAGCTGACATGGGTCAACGGATTTCCATGGATGAGGAGCAACGGCGGCCCCTCGCCTGCCATGGCAACATTGATCTCGGCTCCCCGTGTCTTGATGCGGCGATATGAGAAGCCTTCCATAAGGCTCTTGTGACCGGTTTCGAGGGCCGGCATTTGCGACGGCACGGTGTCTTTCGACGTTTGGATTTGATCGACCATACGTTTCCTCCACGAGATAGTGGAGGGCATCGTCGCCGCCGAAGAAAAAATTGTCAACAGTTTTCAGTTGACTTTTGATGCATTCGCTTCAACATTCCTTGCAGCGGTTCCGATGAGGCCGTTAGATCTTCAAGGAATATGTCATGGCTCTTAAATCAGAAGCCCCGACCACACTTCCCCGCCTCGCCCTTCTTCTTGGCGACATGACGGGAATTGGTCCGGAGCTTGTCGCCCGTGTGATGTCAGATCGGCGGCTCGCCGATGTCGCACGCATAGTCGTCCTAGGCGATGTCCGCGTATTGGAAATGGGCGCCCGCGATGCCGGCGTGCCGCTTGCGGTCAATCGCGTCACCGACGTGAATTCGATTGATTGGGATGCTCCGGGCACGCCCGTCATGGATCTCGGCAACATCGATCCTGAGACACTCCCTCGCGCCGTCATGTCGCCGGAGTCCGGCAAACTGACTGGCGAGACGCTGGCGGAGGCGATACGACTCGCGCTTGCAGGCATGTTCGACGCAATAACCTTTGCGCCCTTGAACAAGGCGGCTCTCCATGCAGGTGGCTGGAAGTTTCCCGATGAACACAAGATGTTCGCGCACCTGTTGGGTCACAAAGGCTATTTTTCCGAGATGAACGTGCTCGACGGCCAGTGGATGTCCCGCGTGACGTCCCATGTCTCCTTGCGTACAGCCCTTGATATGATCACCCACGAAAGCATCATAGAGGCGCTTGAACTCGTTGACCGCACGATGCGGCTTGCGGGTATAGAACAGCCCCGCATCGCCGTTGCCGCACTCAATCCCCATGCCGGTGAAAACGGCCTGTTCGGCCGGGAGGAGATCGACCTGATCGGCCCTGCCGTTCGCGCGGCGGCAGAAACGGGTATCAATTGCAAGGGGCCATTTCCGTCGGACACGGTCTATATCAAGGCCTTCGCCGGAGAATATGACAGCGTCGTCGCGATGTATCACGACCAGGGCCAGATCGCGACGAAGCTGCGTGGGTTCAATCGCGGCGTGACGGTGACCGCGGGCCTCGACACCGTCTTCACCACCCCCGCTCACGGAACTGCTTTCGACATCGTGGGCAAGGGTGTCGCCTCCACGGGAGCATTGGAGAGCGCCGTGCGCCTGGCAGCGCAGCTTGCCGGCAGAAAACGGGCCGCCTCCCAAACGGGACAAACCACTTCCTCGATCAACGCAATCTCCGGAAAAGCATCGAATGTCCCAGTCCAATAGCTTTCGTATCGCAGTCATCCCCGGCGACGGGATCGGTAAGGAAGTCGTGCCAGAAGGCGTGCGCGTCCTTGAAAAGGTCGCTTCGCGCTTCGACATCTCGATGTCCTTCGACTGGTTCGATTTCGCCTCCCAGGACTATTACCTCCGCCACGGCCAGATGATGCCCGAGGATTGGAAGCAGAAGATCGGATCGCACGATGCGATCTTCTTTGGTGCCGTCGGCTGGCCTGCAACCGTCCCCGATCACATTTCCCTGTGGGGATCGCTTCTCCAGTTCCGGCGGGAGTTCGATCAGTATGTGAATCTTCGCCCCGTGCGCCTCATGCCAGGCGTGCCGAGCCCGCTTACAGGTCGCCATCCGGGCGACATCGACTTCTGGGTCGTCCGGGAAAACACCGAGGGCGAATATTCGTCCATCGGCGGCCGCATCTTCCCCGGCACCGATCGCGAGGTCGTCCTGCAGGAGACGGTCATGACGCGCGTGGGCGTCGATCGTGTCCTTAAATTTGCGTTCGATCTGGCAGCAAGGCGCCCGCGCAAGCACCTCACCTCGGCAACAAAATCGAACGGCATCTCGATCAGCATGCCCTATTGGGACGAGCGCGTGGTCGAGATGGCCAAGTCCTTCCCTGATGTCACCTGGGACAAATACCATATCGACATCCTGACAGCGCACTTCGTGCTCCATCCCGACTGGTTCGATGTGGTCGTGGCGTCGAACCTATTCGGCGATATTCTGTCGGATCTCGGACCGGCCTGCACCGGCACGATCGGCATTGCACCGAGCGCCAATATCAATCCCGAGCGCACGTTTCCGTCGCTCTTCGAGCCCGTGCACGGCTCGGCTCCCGATATTGCCGGACAGGGAATTGCAAACCCGGTCGGCCAGATCTGGTCCGCGGCAATGATGCTCGATCATCTCGGTTATCCCGAGGCATCGGCGGCCATTGTCACAGCGATCGAAAGAGTGCTGGCCGAACCATCGCTTCGAACCCGGGATCTCGGCGGCAAGGCGAACACACGGGAATGTGCGGCGGCGATCGAAAGCGCGCTCTGACCGTCACTGCGTCGTACGCGTCATTTATCGTCGGCCCCGTCCGCGGGGCCGACAGCACCGGAGGAGGATTGCTGCGATGCCGTTGCCGGCGTTATTTGGACTCGTGGGTATCGTGAATTGCCATGCGCGCCTTACCGCTCAGAACGTGGTTGAACGCTTCTTCCGTGGCGGCCGCGGCATCCCTGGCTCGGAGCGCGTCAACAATGCGACGGTGTTCGGCATTCGATACGGCCAGACCGCCGTCATGAAGCAACGCGCGTTCGCGAAACAGATGAAGTTCCTTGATCAACTCCCCGTAAAGGCTGTGCAATCGGCTATTTCCGGCAAAGCGCATGAGTGAATCATGGAATTCCAGATTCAAGGGATAGTACTCATCCAAAGACTGCCTGTCCGCGGCATCATCCATGCGCCGCAGCAAATCCTCGAGCGCGGAAAGTTGCTCAGGCGTAATCCTGCTTGCCAGCAGCCTTACTGCCGAGGCGAAAAGGCCGGCGCGAACGTCGTAAAGCGCAGCTGCATGGCCTTCGTCGATCTTGCGCATGAAGACGCCGCGGTTGGGAACGAGGTCGAGCAACCCCTTTTCGGCGAGCGCACGGCATGCCTCGCGCACCGGACCGCGGCTCACCGAAAAGCGAGCGGCAAGCACATATTCATTGAGCCTTTCACCGGGGGCGAATTCCCCGGAAAGGATCAGCTTCTCCAGTTCGCGGCGCACGAGGCTGCTCAACGAATGGGCCTTCAAAAATTCGAGCTCATTGGTCATGAAAACGCCAATCCATCATTTACTGGCAACTGTCAACAAACCATCACGGTTCGACGGCGGCCCAGCGGTGCACAAGACCCATTCTCCTACGGAGCCGGGCATAGTGCAAACCTCCATGGAAGAGGGAGACGGGCGCGTGCAGGCATATAAAATCGAACCGTCGCCGGACGATCCCGTTCCTTCAGCGCCCCCGCTCTGGATGCTCTTTGCAGTGTTCGCCAAGCTGGGCATTACCAGCATCGGCAATGGCGTAAACGGCATGCTGCATGCCGAACTCGTTGTTTCCAGAAGATGGCTGAGTGAAGACCAGTTCCTCTCGGGCCTTGCGGTCAGTCAGGCATTGCCGGGCGTCAATATCGCAAACCTGGCACTTTGGCTCGGCTATCAACAGCGCGGCATCGCCGGAGCACTCGCGGCGCTGACCGCCGTGGTCCTCCCGCCGGCGGTCGTCATCGTTCTGATCGGTGGCTCGATCCTGCATCTGAGTGCTGTGCCCGTGATCGGCGCCCTGCTCGCCGGCTTGGCGACATCGGCTGCCGGCCTTTCGTTGTCCGTCGGCTATCGGGCGGCTCGGCATGCCTATCGTGATATTTTCTCGGGCATACTGTTTCTCACGGCGTTGGTGGGCGGCATCGTCTTCCATCTCTCAGCGATCACCCTGGTGGCCATTCTGGCACCGGTCGGCGTCGGTATCGGTTTCGTGAGGGAGTGGCATGAAAGACGATAATTCCCTTATCGGATTATGTCTGACGTTTGCGCCGCTGTCGCTGCTGGCGATTGGGGGCGGAGCCTCGATACTGGGCGAGTTGCAGCACAGCGTCGTCGACCAATCTCACTGGCTCACCAAGCAGGGCTTCCTTGATATCTTCGCCATTTCCCGCGTGGCGCCTGGCCCGGGCACGCTGATCGTCACGCTGATCGGCTGGAAGGTCGGAGGGCTTGCTGGCGCGATAGCCGCGACAATTGCGATCTTCGCGCCCTCCTCCGCGCTCATTCTGCTCGTCGCGCATGCCTGGCATAGCAGCCCCAACGCGATCTGGCAGCGCGCACTGATCTATGGCCTGTCTCCGCTTGCCGCAGCGTTCGTGCTTTCGAGTGCCTTCTTCCTGCTACGCGATGCCAAGGGAGGCTGGATCGCCTGGTTGGTTGCCCTGATCGTAGCCATCGCGGCGCAAAGGCTTCGGCTCGGTCCACTCGCGCTTATGGGGGCGGGATCATTGGTATTTTGCGGCTTCTTCCTGGTTGCCGGGTAGGGTCTGTCCGCGGGCGGCAGGGCTCGCGATATCTAGAGCAAATTATTCTCTCGTCACTTGTATAGTTAACTGTTGACAATTTTCTGAAAACAATCGACGGTGTGAATGTAAGGCGCGCGCTGCCTTCGAAAAGGTTCGGGAGGAACGATGACCTTTGTTGAGCTAAACAAGCTTACCAAGCGCTACGGTGCCATGACGGCGGTAAACGGTGTTGACCTTGCCATCGACAAAGGCACCCTCGTCTGCCTGCTAGGGCCTTCGGGCTGCGGGAAGACGACAACCCTGCGCTTGGTTGCCGGATTCATCAAGCCATCGGATGGCCGCATCAGTGTCGGAGGGAGGGTCGTTTCCTCCGCCTCCGCGAGCGAACCACCCGAAGCCCGCAACATGTCGATGATCTTCCAGAGCTACGCGCTCTGGCCACACATGACGGTATTCGACAATGTCGCCTACGGGCTGAAACTGCGGCGGCTTGGTCGTGCGGATATCGAAACACGGACCAACCGCATCCTGCAGGCGACGAAGCTTGCCAATCTGGCATCGCGCTATCCGTCGGAACTGTCAGGGGGCCAGCAGCAGCGCGTTTCGCTGGCACGCGCACTTGTCGTCGAGCCGGAGACGCTGCTGCTCGACGAGCCGCTTTCGAACCTTGATGCCAATCTCCGCGAAGAAATGCGCTTCGAGATCCGTCGCCTGCATGACGAGTTTCGTTACACCACGGTTTACGTGACGCACGATCAGACGGAAGCGATGACCGCCGCCAATCTCATCGTTGTGATGAAGCAAGGCAACATCGAACAGGCCGGGACACCCGAAGACATCTACGAACGCCCGCGATCGGAATTCGTGGCGCAATTCATTGGCGGTTCGAACATCTTCAAGGGCCGGCGCGTCGGTGACAATGCCGTCGATTGCGGCGAGGGTCTGGTACTTACATGCGGCAGCGGCGATTTCCCCGACCAGGGCGAGGTTGCCGTGTCCATACGTCACCACGACATGCATCTCGCAAGCGAAAGACCGAGCGGCGGCGGCAGCAACTGGGCGAGCGGCAAGGTCATACGGCAGGTCTATCTCGGCTCCCACCGAGACTACCTCATCAGTCTATCAGGCGGGGAAACCGTGCGGGCAGTCGCGCCCGTCAACGTCGCGATCCCGGAGAGCCAACAAGTTTGGCTTCACTGCCCGCCTGATCGTTGCCGGGCGCTCGCACGTTAAGGGAGGAGAATGATATGAAGAAAATGAGAATCGCAGCTGTTGCAGTTGTCGCTTCGCTCGGATGGAGTCATTCCGTCTGGGCAGCAGCACCGGCTCCCTATCAGGTGACGGATGACCTGGTGGCGGCCGCCAAGAAGGAGGGTGTGGTCGTATACTACACCTCGACCGACGTACAGGTTGCCGAAAAGCTTGGTAAAGCGTTTGAAACAAAATATCCGGGCCTCAAGGTTCAGGTGGAACGCGCCGGCTCAGAGCGTGTCTTCCAGCGGATCGGCCAGGAATATTCCAGCGGCATCCACAACGCCGATGTCATCGAGACCTCGGACGCTTCGAACTTTCTCGTCTTCAAAGATCAGAACTGGCTGATGCCGGCCGTGCCGGAGGACGTGGCAAAGTTTTGGCCGGAAAAGAATCGTGATCCGGACGGGCTCTACGCCGCCTTCCGCGCGACACTTACCGTCATGGCTTATCGCACGGATCTGGTGAAGCCTGAAGACGCCCCGAAGACCTGGACTGATCTGCTCGATCCCAAATACAAGGGCAAGCTCGTGAAATCGCATCCGGGCTATAGCGGCAACGTCATGACGGCGACCTATGCCCTTAGCCAGCTCCTGGGCTGGGATTATTTCCAGAAGCTTGGTCAACAGGGCGTGATGCAGGTTCAGTCCTCGACTGAGCCGCCAAAGGTACTCGCCCAGGGTGAACGCCCCATCGAAGCCGATGGCAATGAATACAACGTCTTCATCCTTCAGGATAAGGGCGTGCCGATCAAGGCGATCTATCCAAAGGAAGGCACATCCATCGCCTACGGCAATGCTGCCATCCTTGCCTACGCACCTCATCCGAATGCAGCGAAGCTGTTTTATTCCTTCATGTTCACGCAGGAGGCCCAGCAGCTCAACGACGATGTCGGCGGACTGCGCTCTGTACGTCCGGACGTAAAGGAAAAGTCCAATCGAACGCCGCTGTCGCAGATCAAGATCATAGAGTCGGACCCTTCCGCCGTCCGCGAGGCGGTTGAGGAAATCAAGCAGAAATACGAACAGTATTTCGGAACGTGACAATGTCACGAAGGCTATCCGTATTGAACGGTGGTGCCTTGATGACATCGATACTGTGATCAAGCCTGGGAGGGAGGCGCCCCTGCCGCCTCCTTCCCAGCACTTGATGCCATTCGCATTGCCGATCTTGCCGGGACTGAAACTCGCTGGCGCCTTACAGGATCCGCAAAATTGCGGATGAAAGCGCAAACTCTCAAAGGTGATACGGTGACAAACCTCGCACTCTCTGCTGCTCCCTCTTCAAGGCAGCGTCTCGTCAGGTTCGATTTTTCGACGCCGCTGTTCATCCTGCTGGCGATCATTCTGTGCATCCTGGTTATATTGCCGCTCTTCTGGCTCGGCTACTATGCCTTCACCAACAAGGCCGGCTCGCCGACATTGGCGAATTTCGTCCGGCTTTTCTCCGATGCGACCATTCGCCGGGCCTTTTTCATATCTGTGGGAATGGCAGCCTGCGTCGGCTTCTTTTCATGTCTTGTAGCCACACCCCTCGCGTGGCTTGTCGCCCGCACCGACATGCCGGGCCAGAAGTTCATCCGCAGCCTCGTAACGGCATCTTTCGTGACGCCGCCTTTCCTTGGCGCGATCGCTTGGGCAATGCTTGCGGCCCCAAACAGCGGCATTCTCAACAACATCTATCGCTGGGCTTTTGGTCTCGACCAGTCGGAGGCACTATTCAATATCTATACGTTCACTGGTCTCGTCTTCACGATAACCTGCTACTCCTTCCCCTTCGTCTTCACCCTGGTCGCCAATGCCTTTGACAAGGTGCCGTCGGATTTGGAAGAGGCCTCGGCGATCCTCGGCGGCAAGCCGGGAACAACGCTATGGCGGGTTACCCTGCCAATGGTGTTGCCATCCATGCTGGCCGGCTCGCTCATCGCCATCGTGCAGGCCTTCACCATGTTCGGTTCGCCGGCCATTCTTGCCCTGCCTGCGGGCTTTCACGTTCTGACCACCAAGATCTGGAGCTTTTTCCAGTTTCCGCCGCGCCTCGACCTTGCTGCTGCCAGCGCCCTGCCCCTGCTGATCATGACGATGCTTCTGCTGTGGCTGCAAAAATGGCTGCTGGGGCGCCGCGGCTATACCGTTGTCGGCGGTAAGAGCGGCGTGCCGAGACGCGTCGAACTGGGGGCCTGGAAATGGCTTGCGGGTCTGTTTGTCCTGGCCATCCTCTGCGTCACCATCATTTTTCCCTATCTGGCTCTTCTCAAGGTCGCCCTGACGCACAACATTTCCGAGCCGCTGTCATGGAGCTCTCTCACCTTTCATAATTTTGAGTTCGTCCTGTTCGAGCTTTCAAGCACGCGGCTTGCGATCTGGAACACCTTCATCGTTGGAATTCTGACGGCCACGATCGCAACGGCAATCGCCCTCGTCGTCTCCTATCTCGTCGCTCGCCGCGCGGTGAACCATGCGTCGCTGCTCGGCGGACTGGCGATGGCCCCGATCGCCGTTCCGGGTATCGTGCTGGGCGTCGGGCTCTTTCTTGCCTACGCCAATACGACCTTTCATCTCTACGGCACTCTCTGGATCCTGCTGATCGCCTTCCTGACGCTAGAGCTGCCTGCAGGTTACCAGCAGCTTTCGGCCGCTTTCCACGGGGTACATCCCGAACTGGAGGAAGCCAGCCGGATCCTGGGAGCGACGCGCATGAGAAGTCTCTTCCAGATCACTGCGCCCTTGCTGAGGACCAGCATCATCGCAGCCTGGTGCTTCGTGTTCATCGGAACCATCCGCGAACTGTCGGCAACGATCCTGCTCACCACGGCCCAGACGAAGCTGGTCTCGGTGATCATCTACGACTTGAACGAAAGCGGCGACTACGGCGCGATCTCCGTGCTCGGCATCCTTCTGCTGATCGTCTCCTTCGCCGTGGTCTTCGTAGCCAATAACGTGCCGATCCTCGGCGGCTCCGCAACGGCGAAACGCGAGGTTTGAATGCAACGGATTGCCCACAGCGCAGAGATCGGCCGCGAGATCGCCGCCAGGAGTGCGAAAGTGATGAAAAGCGCAGACATCGCCATTGCAACAAGGCCTGCGGCATCGCGTTGTCGTCTTGCCGGGCCTATACGAGTTGAGCTAAGCCGCCTGCCAAACTTCAGATGGATTCACTGCTCATGACGGACGGCACCAGCAACACTTCCGGGGTTTCGCCCATCGATTTTCTTCGCACGCGCTCGCTCACAAACGTCGTGCAGACGGAAATCGAGCGGATGATCGTCGAGGGCGAATTTACCCCGAACGAGCGGATAAACGAAAATGCCCTGGCTCAGCGGCTCAAGGTGAGCCGCGGTCCCATCCGTGAGGCGTGCAGCGCCCTGGTGGCGCTCGGCCTCATCCAGGTCATTCCGAACCGTGGTTTCTTCGTCAGGGAACTGAGCGAAGATGAAGCGCGGGAGGTGTCGGAAGCGAGAGCCTATCTCTTTGCGTGCATCGTCATGGGCGCGGCAAAGAACGCCGGCGAGAAGGATATCGCCAAATTGCGCAGCCTCGTCGACCGCATGGACGAACTCACCGCGACCGGCGAAGTCAGCAGCTACTATCCGGTCAATCTGGACTTCCACACGGAGCTTGCAAAATCCTGCGGGAACATGCGTCTTGCGCAAATATATCTCGGTCTGGCGCGTGAACTCCACATCCAGCGCTATCGGGCCCTGGCCAGCGGCGATGTCCTGACCGTCTCCAACGCCGAACATCGAGCGATTGTGGATGCGGTCGCGGCTCATGACGCGCAACGCGGCTTTGCTGCCGGATATGCCCATATCACCAACGGCACGGCACGTACCCGCCGAGCCACTTCGGCGAGACATCACCACCCGGCAACTTCATTCGACTAAGATCGGCGGTCTTCCCGATCCCAAAACAATCCGGAAGAAAGAAATCAGCTGGTCTTATTGTCGGCAGAAAATTGTTGACAGTTTACTATAACTCATACTCTACTTCAGCCAGTTGCCGGATTGGCGGCAAAGTGAGAAACCGAACGGGAGAAACAAATGGATAAATCGGCACAAAACGGGCTTACCAAATACGTCGCTGGCTTCGTCGCCGGGGCTACACCTGAAGAGCTGCCTGCCGATGTCGTCGAACTTGGAAAGAAATCCATTCTCGACGGGCTCGGCCTCGCCCTCTCCGGCTCCGTTGCCCATAGCGGCGCAATCGTTCTTCGCCACCTCGATGAACTCGGCCTGCAGGCAGGCGCAGCAACAGTCATCGGCATGGGCCGCAAGATCGCCCCGCGTTTTGCCGCCTTTGCCAACGGCGTGGGCATCCATGCCGACGATTACGACGACACACAGCTCGCCGTCGCGACGGATCGGGTCTATGGCCTTCTGACCCATCCGACCGCCCCGGCCCTGCCGGCAGCGCTGGCGATGGCGGAAATGGTCGGCGCGACCGGTGCACAGACGATGCTCGCCTATCACCTCGGCGTGGAAGTCGAATGCAAGATCGCCGAGGCTATCGATCCTCGCCACTATCAGACGGGTTTCCACGCCACCGCCACCTGCGGAACCTTCGCTGCGGCCGCCGCGGCTGCCTCGTTGATGAAGCTCAACCCGGAAGCAACTGCCCGGGCGCTTTCCATCGCCGGCAGCCAGTCGGCAGGCCTCCGCGAGAACTTCGGTACCATGACGAAGCCGTTTCATGCAGGTCGCGCCTCGGAGAGCGGGGTCGCTGCGGCGCAGTTCGCCGCTCACGGCTGGACGGCAACCGATAAAATCCTGGAAGCGCCGCGCGGCTTCTTCAACGCTGCCGGCGGCGGCTACGATATCGGCGCGATCTATCCGCGCCTTGGAGAGCCCTGGACATTCGCCAACCCCGGGATCTCGATCAAGCCGCATCCGTCGGGCTCGTTGACACATCCGGGCATGACCGAGATGGCGCGCCTCATCCGCGAACACAACATCAAAGCGGCGGATGTGAAGCATGTTCGCGTCGGCACCAATTCCAACATGCCGAATGCGCTGATTCATCATCGTCCGAAGGACGAATTGCAGGCGAAGTTCTCGATGGAATTCTGCATGGCCATCCTGCTGCTCGACGGTCGGGCCGGCCTTGGGGAATTTACGGACGAGACGACGCAGCGACCGGATGTTAAGGCGATGATCGAGAAGGTCGACTTCGTCGTTGATGAAAAGGCCGAAAAGGCGGGCTACCACAAGATGACGACCATCATCGACATCACGCTCACCGATGGCCGCGTTATCCACGGCGAAGCGGACTTCGGAAAGGGCAGCCCTGCCAATCCGATGAGCTATGATGAAGTCGCCAACAAGTTCCAGGAAAATGCCGCGCATGCGGGATTGAAGCGGGACGCGGCCGATGAAGTCGTCGCGCTGGTGGCGAACCTGGAGCGGCAACCTTCTATCGAGCGGCTGATGAGCCTCATCGCAAAGGTCGGCTAATGCAGGGGTCAGCACACGGCGATCCAGCCTGAGATAGGAAAACGAACATGTCCGCACACAATATTGCCGTCATCGGCGGCGACGGAATCGGAACCGAGGTCGTGGAAGCCGGCGTACGGGTCCTCGAAGCTTTGGCGGAGACCCAGCCGGGCCTCTCCTTCACGTTCAAAAGCTTCGATTGGGGCTCCGACTACTACAGGGCTAACGGCCGGATGATGCCGGAAGACGGGCTCGCCCAGATAGCCGGCTTCGACGCGATCTATTTTGGCGCCGTCGGTGATCCCAACCTCCCGGACGACATCACGCTTTGGGGGCTCCGATTGGCAATCTGCCAAGGATTCGACCAATTCGCCAATGTACGCCCGACACGCCTGCTGCCGGGCCTCACTGGTCCTCTCCGCCCAGAACTCGGCAAACAGATCGACTGGGTCATCGTTCGCGAAAACAGCGAAGGTGAATATGCCGGCGTCGGCGGTCGCGCGCATCGCGGCCTGCCGATCGAGGTCGGCATGGATGTCGCCGTCTTCACCAGAGCGGGGATCGAGCGCATCGCCCGCTTTGCCTGCGAACTCGCCTCTTCGCGCCCACGCAAGCTTCTGACGGTCGTCACCAAATCGAACGCGCAGCGTCATGGCATGGTGCTCTGGGACGAAGTCGTGCGCGAAGTGATCCACGGCTATCCCGATCTTACCGTGGACTGGATGCTGGTCGATGCGATGACACAGCGCATGGTCAACAAGCCCGGAAGCATCGACACCGTGCTTGCGACCAACCTGCATGCCGATATCCTGTCGGATCTTGCCGCAGCGCTCGGCGGTTCGCTCGGTATCGGCTCGACCGCGAATATCGACCCTTCGCGGCACCGTCCCTCGATGTTCGAACCGATTCATGGTTCGGCCTTCGACATCATGGGAAAAGGCATTGCCAATCCGCTAGGCTCGTTCTGGACGGCGAGCCTTATGCTCGAACATCTCGGCGAGCCATCCAGCGCGCGCGCATTGATGCAGGCGATCGAGCTGGTCACCAGCCGCCGGGAACATCTGAGCCCGGACCTCGGAGGCGCAGCCAATACCGCACAAGTCACGGATGCCGTGATAGCCGCACTGCGTGGGGATAATCGCTAAGCTGGCAGTCGGGACTTTTCGGTCAAATGCAACAGCGAAAAGGCGGCGACCGGCACGACAGGTCGCCGCCTTTTGACCATCGGCGGTCTTGAAGCACAGAGTTGGCGGCGGCCTGCGGACGACCTCGGCCAAGGCAGGGCTACGCTATATCATTTGACTAGGAGCCTGTGCTCCGCCGGGCAATCCCAGATTAACCCGCCTTAAGCACATCACGGCGATCTCGTAAAAACAGTAGTGTGTCTGCGAAAGGCATTGCTTTGCCGAAGAGATAGCCTTGGCCGATATCGCATCCTTCGTGCACAAAGTAGGCCATCTGACCATTCTCCTCTATGCCTTCAACCGTTGTCTTGATCTCAAGCCCTCGGCTCAAGTTGAGGAGCGCCTGAACGATTTTTTCATGTCTATCGTCATGGTCGCGCGATGCCTTGACGAAACTTTTGTCGATCTTGATCTTGTCAAACCGATATCGCGCCAATTGTGCCAAGCTCGAATAACCGGTTCCGAAGTCGTCCAGCGCAATCTGTATGCCTGCCTTGTGAAGATCATCAACTATTGATGCAGCAAGCTCCGGGTCCTGAATGAGCGCGTTTTCGGTGATCTCCACTTCCAGACGTCCTGGATCCAGCCCAGCGTCGTCGAGTATTTTCAGGATCCTCGACGTGAGAAGCCGGTCTTCCATCTGAACAGCCGACAAGTTGAACGAGAGGGAGACATGCTCTGGCCAATGTTTAGCATCGCTACACGCCGTCTTCAGGAGTTGCTGGAACAGTGGCGTGATCAATCCCGTCTCTTCGGCGATGGAAATAAACACTTGTGGCGAAACGCTTATGCCATCTTCGTCCGTCCATCGTGCAAGCGCTTCGAAACCGCATACATCGCCTGAGCGCAGATCAACAAGTGGCTGATAAAACGGTCTGATGTGGCCGGCTTCTATCGCATCGCGCAGTTGCCCTTCGAGCTTAGCGCGTGCCGTCACCTTGAGCTGCATTTCCTCGTGGAACATCATGGCGGTATTCGCGCCTCTGCTCTTGGCTTCGTAAAGAGCGATATCGGATCTATGGCACACGTCGTTGAGCGTTTGCCCCTGTTCCGGCCAGCGGGCATAGCCAACGCTCGCTCCGACCTGACACCATATCGAGCCAATCCTGATGGATCGACTGACGGAATGAATGATGAGCTTCGCAAATCTCTCGTCTTTGTCGGCAGCCAATCCTCGAGCCACAACGATGAATTCATCACCACCAAAGCGAAATACGCAAGATTCAGCGGCGAGTGCAGATAGGCGTTTTGACACTTCCTGCAGTAATAAGTCTCCGCCTTGATGACCAACCAGATCGTTCACCTTTTTGAATCCATCAAGATCAACCGAAAACACCGTCGCCGTCGGAAGGGAATTGTTTTCATCATCTCTGAGAGCTTGCACGACTTCGAACTTTTCGAACGCGTATCGGTTTGGAAGTCGCGTTAAATGATCGTGTGTGGCGATCCAATGCGCCCGTTTTCCGTGCTCCTGCTGTCGCAGCATTTCTTTGCGTAGATCGAAGATTCGAAGCAGTGAGTAAATGAAACTGGCCAGACCCGCGACGAAGAAGGTCAGGAAAAGCATGTCCGTTGTGTCGCCGGCGAATTGTCGAAACGTGCCAAAAATATGAACGTGCCAAACAAGCCCAACAGTCCAAAGGAACAGCGCACCGGCGACCAGCGCGGCAAGCTGCTTTCCAGCTTTGCTTTCAAAAAACTCCCCCACAGCACTCTTTCTCCTACCCTTATCACCCAGATCAGCATGCGCATTGCGGCTTAGCCATCAGCAACGCCGTTTGGATCGGGGCGTCGCGACTATTTGCAAGAGGGTTGATTTCCAACGCTTCGACCACGGTCAAACGGCGTGCCTGCACTCGCTACGCACTCATTGCGCTCGTGCCAGCAGTCGAAGCAAATTGCTTCGGGTGCGGCTATGTTTTCACAACCATCGGGTAAGAACATTAAATTTGTGACAATCGGATCAGTCAAGTCGATATGGTTTGAGTAGTTCTGCTGCAAACTCCTCGGTAATTCAAAGTTGGCAGGAGGAAATACTGAGCGCGGCATCCAACGTAACAACAGCCGTGGCGCTTATAAGAGCTTAAAAAGGCAGTCGTGGATCACAGACGATCTGGCCTCAAAGGCTCCAAAAACGCGGGTATGAGCAATGGAGCGTAGGGCATGGCAAGCTCCAAATGTTCGGGCCGGTAAAAGTGCTCTTCGTGAAGCAGGTTCATCGAACCGAGCGACTTGTCGTTATACACCACAGGAACGGTGATGGCTGATCCGAGTCCCAGGCTCGCGATCAGTTCGTGATCGAAAAAAGCCCACCTTATGGCATCCATATTGGTGCCGAGAAAGGGTTCCTTCTTTTGCAGCACCTGCTCCCCCCAGGCCGTCGGCCCCATCGGCTTGGGTGCCGACACTGGGTAGACGTCCGGTCGCGTCGAATAGACGCGTGTCATCGTCGTGCCGTCGACGCAGAGGAGCGTCAGCAATTTGTGGCCAACCCTTTCGGCCAGTGCATCACGAAGCGCATTGTAGAGGCAATCGGGCTGATTGGGCTGGGAAAGCAAGGTCAACAGCTGCTGCATCGTCAATTTCCTGATTTTCGGGCCTGATCTCCGTTGCGACGCGCCAGCGGCAAGGCAGAAATGCACGCGCAAGAGGCAAGCAAAAGCACACCGATTAGAAACCAGATCAAAAAATAGGCAAGCAAAATATTTGTGCAGTGCCGCATTGACGGCAGCGCCCTCTGCCGTTACTATCCGATTACAGGACGCAATGACCGAATATCGGACACTATGAGCGAGACTTTAAAGACCGTCGAAAAGACTCTTCAGGTTCTGCGCGCATTCCGGCGCGGCGAAACGGAGCTGAGTACGGCCGAGATCTGCAGGAAACTGAAGGTGTCCAGGACTGCTGTGACGCGGATACTGACGACGCTCGAACAGGCCGGATTCCTGGAGCGGGCGGCGGACGGTGTGAAGTACCGCATCGGTGTCACCGCCTGCGAAGTCGGCGCGCTTTATTTGACCGATAATCCGCTCACGAAAATCGCGGATCAAACGATGCTCGGTCTCACGCAGCAGACGGGGTTCACCTCCTACCTTGGCAAGCTTTATGGTGACGAGATCATCATTCTCGGCGTGCGCGAGGGAAGTCAGCCAATACGGTTCCTCTGGACGCCTGGCGATCGCCTGCCGGCAGCCACCACCGCGACCGGAAAAGCAATGTTGATGTCGATGGACAGGTCTGAGCTCGATCGGATCTTGGGGGTCGATCGACTGACAGGGCTTACGGCGCAATCGCTGCAGACACGCGACGATCTTGATCGTCAGCTGCATCAGCATCGCGCGCGCCGCTGGGTCCCGATGATGGAGGAAAGCTATCCCGGGGTCTGCGGCGTGGGTGCTGCTATCGTCGATGTCACGGGCGCGCCGATAGCGGGCATCAGCCTCAGCTTTCTCGGGACGGCGAGCGACGGCGATGGTTTTGACCGCTACGGAGACCTCATCGTCGCCGCAGCCGATACGATTTCACAGAAGCTCCGCGCCCAGGGCAGTTATTTTTCATCAACGAAAAACGAGCAGGACAATCGCAGTTTCAGAGCTCCGATCAACAGCTCCGCTATACCTGCCATGGACGACCAAGAGACATGAAAAGCCAACGAAGAAGGGAACCGCAATGTGCACAAGAAAGTCTAATCTTAATGCCTCTCGCCGATCGATGCGGCTTCTTGCCTCGATTGCAACCGTAAGCGCCCTCCTCGCCAGCGTCGCACATGCGACGGAATGCGATCCGAAGGAAAAAACCACCGGCGTCACCAAGACGGAAATCAAGCTCGGCTCGCTGATGCCTCTGAGCGGATCAGCAGCAGCTGGTGGTATCGGCGCGCGAGATGGCGCCCAAGCCTATTTCGACATCATCAACGACGCTGGCGGCATTCAAGGACGAAAGATCAAATACACCGTCCTCGATGATCAATATACGCCGTCGGTTGCACAGCAGCAGATCCGCACCCTCATTCAGCGCGAGGGTGTCTTCGCGATCGCCGGTGGCGAAGGAACGCCAAACTTCCTCGCGACCGTTCCCTTTATTGAGCGATCCGGCGTTCCGGCGATCGCCCCCTATGCCCCGTCGAGCGAGCTCGGGACGATGAAGGCACCGCATGTCTTCATGACGGCTGTCAACTACATCACCGAATTTCAGATCATGACCGACTATGTGGTCAAGAATTTCAAGCCGAAGTCGCTCGGCCTCGTCGGCGTCCAGGGCAATGTCGGCGACGATGCCAAAGCCGGTATGGACGCTGCTGTCAAAGGCACCGACGTCAAGGTCAACTATATTCCTGAAGTGCCCGGCACAGCCGATCTGACGCCGATCGCAACGCAATTGCGTGACGCCAATGCCGACTGGGTGTTCCTGATCCTCACTAACGCCGATACCGGTCAATTGCTCGAATCCATGGCTCGCATCGGTTATAAGCCGCAGACGGCGGCGTGGGCCGGAATGGACGACGAGAACTACATCAAGGGCTTTGGCCATCTGTCGCAGGGCATGATCATTGCGGAAGAGACCGCAAAACTCGATAGCTCGGACCCGCTGGTCAAAAAATTCGTCGCCGACTTCAAGGCGAAAACCGGCCGCGATCCGGGCAAGTTCGAAGAGCTTGGCTGGAGCCAAGCGCAGATTACGGTCAAGGCCCTTCAAGATAGCAAGGCTCTGACGCGCTCCTGCCTGATGGCGTCCTTGGAAAGCATGAAGAATTTCGAGACTGGCATTCTGCCCCCAATAAGTTTCGGACCTGAACTGCGACAGGGTGTGAATGCAGTCGGGCTCGTGAAGCTCGAAGGCGACAAGACTAAAGAAGTCATGCCGTTCACGTCCGTCAAATAGTTACCCGTTCAACAAGGGAAGCCTTGATGATGGCCAGTATCAACTTAGCGACACTTCTGCAGGTGGCGCTCAGCGGCCTAGCGACCGGGGCGCTTTATGCGATCATGTTGCTCGGAGTCCTGATCGTCTACCAGGTCAGTAAAAATATCAATTTCGCCTATGGTCAGATCGGTATGGTGTCTGCTTTCGGCAGCTACTGGCTCTACGCGGAGAACGGCTGGCCAATCTGGCTGGCAGTGCTTGCGGCAACGGCCGCCGCGGTGGTCATCTCCGCCCTGACCGACCTGGTCATCATCCGGCGGATAGCCCACCGGCAAGGCCTCGACTTTGTCGTCACGCTCGGCGAGCTTCTTCTTCTGACATCCCTCGCCGAGTTGATCTTCGGTACCAGCGCGCGTAGCTATCTCAGGTTGTTGTCCGACATCTCCTGGACGGTCGGAGGCGTCTTCATCAACGCCAACGACCTCCTGGCCATCGCCCTCGGCGTGGTGTTCGTGATTGTGGGCCATTTCATCCTGCGGCACACCACGCTAGGGATCTCCCTGCGCGCGGCGGCGGAAGACGCAGATATCGCACAAAGTGCCGGCATTTCCGTTCCGGCGTTGCGCACCTGGACTTGGGCGCTTTCGGGTCTGCTCGTCTCCGTTGCCGGAATGATGTTTGCCAGCCGACTTTCCGTCAGCTCTTTCTACATGACGCCCTTGGTCATCAACGTCTTCATTGCCGGGATGATCGGTGGCCTTGAGCGATATTGGCCGCCGATCCTCGCCGCATTCTTCATCGCGCTTTACCAGGCCTTTGCCATCTATTTTTTCGGCGAGGCTGGAGGCGTGCCGGCGCTATTTATCTTGGTCGTAGCGGTCCTCACCTTGATGCCGAAACGTTTTGTGGACGAACGCAATGAAGCCCGCGCTTGATATACCGATACCGGCAAGCTCCGCATCGGACGCGAATGTAAGCGTTGCTGACAACGGCCGCTTGCGGAGTGTCGTCAGGTGCACCTTGACGGTGGGCCTCGCTGTCGCGCTGCCGCTCATCCTGAACGACTACTATCTGTATCTCGCGACCCAGGTCGCGATCTACGCGATCGCCACATTGGGTCTCGATATCGTCTTCGGCCGAACAGGCCAGCTCTCCCTTTCCCACGCCAGCTTCTTCGGACTAGGGGCCTACTCGGCCGCGCTGATGGCGAACTGGTCCTGGCCGATCTGGCTGCAGGTTCCGGTGATCGTCCTTTTGGCAATCATCGCCGGCGCGGTTGTCGCCGTGCCGACGCTGCGGCTTTCCGGCCTTCGCCTTTCACTGGTGACGCTGCTCTTCGGAGAGCTTTTCATCTGGGCTATCAACCACAGCGGCGAGACGACCGGCGGTTCGCAGGGTATGGCGGTGCCACAGCTGGAGATCGGTGGCTTCAGCTCTGTCACGCCCCTGCACGCCTATGTTCTCGCCGTTGCGGTTGCGGCTGTCGCGACTCTGCTGGTAATCCAGATTTCGCGATCCCAGATCGGCCGCCGCATGCTTGCAGTCCGGGACTCCGAACTAGCGGCCACCTCTGTCGGCATTCGCATCGTTACGACCAAGATCACGGCTTTCATCATGTCCGCCGTTTTCGCGGGGATTGCCGGATGCCTCTATGCCTATATCGCCGGCTTTGTGTCACCGACCACCTTCGATCTCTTCGGTTCGGTGAACTTCCTCGTCGCGGTCATCCTCGGCGGTGCCGGTCGATCCATCGGCGCCTGGCTCGGGGCCGCATACATCGTGCTGGTTCCGGAGGCGTTCACGGCGCTCGGCTATACCAATCTCTTTCCGCTGCTCGGTGGTGTGGTGCTGATCGTCGTTACGCTGCTGCTTCCCGGCGGCCTAACTGAAGGTTTCTCGCGCCTTCTGCGTCTCTTCGGATCGGAAGGGAGCCGCAATGATTAAAGGCACCGTGGATGGAAATCTCAGCGTTCGCGATGTTCGAGTGCAATACGGCGCAGTGGCAGCGGTTGCCGGCGTGAGCGTGGATTTCGCACCGGGCATGATCACCGGCCTGATAGGTCCCAATGGCGCCGGAAAGACCACGCTGCTCAATGCGATCTCCGGCTTTACGGCCATGACGTCAGGTACGCTGGCGCTGGATGCCGTGGACATCAGGTCGTCCACGGCGCGGGCGCGGGCGGAAATGGGAATCGTTCGTGGCTTCCAGACTGTTCGCCTGCTGGAGCGGGAGAGCGTCTTCGACAATGTTCTCGTCGGCTGCGAACGCCTTCCGCAACCGCCTTTGATGGCGCAGCTTCTCAATCTGCCGTCGCAGCAGCGCAGCCGCGCGCGCGACATCGCCGCCGTGACGAAGACGCTTGCGGGGCTGGGGTTGCTGGCGGATGCCCGTCGCCTCGCTTCGGAGCTACCCTTTGCCAGCCGGCGACTGGTGGAGATCGCCAGGCTCTTGCTCGTGCGGCCGAAAGTCCTGCTGCTCGACGAGCCCGCAGCTGGTCTCGACGCCGCTGAACGCCGACGGCTGGTAGACACGCTGCGCAGCTACCATGCCGAAAATCCGTTCACACTTATCGTCATCGAGCACGATGTCGATCTCGTCCGCAAGCTCTGCGAGGATTGCGTGGCGCTGGCGGAAGGCCGGGTCATCGCCAGGGGTACGCCGGCCGAAGTCCTTGAAAATCCGCTCGTCAAAATCGCTTATTTTGGGCAGGCAGCTCATGCTTGAGGTGGAACATTTATCTGCATGGTACGGTCGAACGCAGGCGCTTTTCGACGTCAGCTTCTCGCTGCAGACAGGCCGGTGCATGGCGCTCGTCGGCACCAACGGCGCGGGAAAGACCACGACGATCCGTTCTGTGCTCGGATTGATCCGCACTAGCGGCGGCATCCGCATCGAGGGTGAAGTCAGCGAGCGTCTGGCAACGCCGAAACGCGTCCGCCGACATCGGATCGCCGCCGTCCATGAGGGCCGCGGTCTCTTGAAGCAGCTATCCGTGTTCGAAAACATCGTCGTCGGTCTGCCGAAATCCGCCTACGACCGTCTCGAAGAGGCGCTTGAGCTGTTTCCGGCCTTGAAATCGCGGCTTGCCGATCCGGTGACGCTGCTGTCCGGCGGCCAGCAGCAGATGGTCGCGCTGGCACGCGCCGTGGTCGAACGCCCGAAGCTTCTGCTTCTGGACGAGCCGTCACTGGGCCTCGCACCCGGTATCGTCGACGAGATCTATGGCCATCTGAGCAAGCTCAGAGCCTCTGGGCTGACGATGCTTCTCGTCGAGCAGAATATAGCGCGGGCGCGAGATTTCGCCGACGACCTCTGCCTCATTCAGACCGGGCGCTCGGCCTTCACCGTCAGGGCCACCGATGACGCTGCGGTAGCCGGCCTCATGAGACTTGCCTTCAATCAGGATCAAATAGCGCACCAACCGCTTGCGTGACCAAAGGAGATCGAAACCATGACCGTCGCGACCCTCGCCGCAGCCAATGTCAAAATCGTTCACGACAAGAAGCAGAACTTGAAGCGCTTCACGGAGCTGATTGAGGAGGCAGCCGACAAGGGGGTGGATGTTCTCGTGCTCCCAGAGGCCGGCCTGCAGGGCTATGCGGATTTCGATCTTTCCGGCAAGGCAAAGGCGGAGCAGAAACAGTATTATTTCCGCGAGGCCGAACCGATCCCCGGCCCATCGACGCAAGCGATCGCCGCGCTGGCGCGCAAGCACGACATGCTTATCCAGCTGGGAATGGCGGAACGTGCCCTGCACGGAAACGCTATCTATAACTCCACCGCGCTCATCGGGCCCGAAGGCGTGATCGGCATCTACCGCAAGGTACACAACCAGTTCGAGTTCCCCTATTTCAATCCGGGTGAGGAGATGCCGGTATTCGAGACACCACTCGGCGTCTTCGGCAGCATCATCTGCTATGATCTCTGCTTTCCGGAATTACTGCGCACCTATGCCGTCAAGGGTGCCGATGTCGTGCTGATGTCGACAGCCTGGCCGATGCGCGGACATGATCGCGCCACCGACTACCACGGCTGGGCCATGGATACCGCGGCTCAAGGCAATGCCTTCTTCAATCAGAATTGGCTGGTGATTTCCAATCACTGCGAAAAGGCGGCCTACTCGAAGAAGATCGACTATTACGGCGGCTCGCAGATCGTCGATCCGCGCGGCAAGGTGGTGAGCTATCTCGCCGACGAAGAGGGCCTGGTCATTCACACCGCCGACCTGCAGGAAGAGATCCTGAAATCACGCACAGAGGAGTTTTTCGGCCTCAATCTGCTACAGGACCGTCGACCCGAACACTACGCGGCAGTGATCGATCAAAGCCATCGCTATCCGTCGGAAACCCTGCCGATTGCCAGGTCCGCTGCGAAGCCGCGGCCAGTGAAGCAACCGCATCAATCGAAGCCGGCGGCAGAATAGATCAGATAGACGCAGCCCTGGACAAGGATGCCCTTTGGCACGCATCCCGCTCCGAACTTTCAGGATATGTCAGCATGAGCGAGCCGATCATTATCTCTAACGCACGCGTTCTCGACGTTGACGCCGGTACGTATCTCGACAATCGTTTCGTCGAAATCACCAACGGCCGGATCATCTCCATCGGTGACACCCGGCCGCGCAGCAATGGCCAGGAAGTCGACATCGGCGGCCGCACGCTCATGCCGGGGCTTTGCGATGCGCACGTCCACGTTACCGCAGTTACCGCAGATCTCGGCGCGGTCAATCGCATGTCGCCGTTCTATGTTGCGCAGCACGCGCGCAATATTATGGAAGACATGCTCCTTCGCGGCTTCACGACGGTGCGGGATGCCGGCGGCGCGGATTTCGGGTTGGCGCGTGCGGTGGAGGAAGGGCTGATAAAGGGGCCGCGATTGCTCTTCTGCGGCCATTCTCTGTCTCAGACCGGAGGGCATGGCGACATCCGGGGCCCGGGCGACATGCATTTCAACGAATGCCTGTGCTGCGCCGGTCTCAGTGCGATCTGCGACGGCGTCGCCGAAATGCGCAAGGCATGCCGCGAGGAAATCCGGAAAGGAGCGAACCAGATCAAGATCATGGTATCAGGAGGCGTCGCCTCGCCGACCGACCGGATCGACAGCACGCAATTCGCCTTCGAGGAAATCCAGGCCGCTGTGCAGGAGGCCCATGCCGCCAACATCCCTGTCATGGCTCATGCCTATACGGCCAAGGCGATCAATCGCGCTCTGATGTGCGGCGTAGACTCGATCGAACACGGCAATCTCCTGGACATGTCGGCGATTAGGCACTTCAAGCAATACGACGCCTTCCTGGTTCCGACACTCATCACCTATAAGGCCTTGTCTGAGGAGGGTGTCGCAGCGGGACTTCCGGAGAAGATGGTGCCCAAAATTGCCGAAGTTGTGGATGCCGGCATCAATGCCTTGCGGATGGCCCACGAGGCTGGGGTTAAGATCGTATACGGAACTGATCTCCTCGGTTCGATGCATCGCCGCCAGCTTGAAGAGTTTACCATACGCTCGGCCGTGCAGGCGCCGATCGACATCATTAGATCGGCTACGACTACCGCAGCCGCCTTGTTTCGCATGACGGGGCAGATCGGTCGCGTTGCGCCGGGTTATCTCGCCGATCTCCTCGCGGTCGAGGGTGATCCACTTTCCGATGTCAGCGTATTAACGCGTCCGGAGGAAAAACTAGCGCTGATTTTGAAAGGTGGGTCGGTCATCGCAAACCGGATCGAAGCTCGTTAATAAATACGGTCTTGAAGGGATGCGAATTCCAAATCCGCAATTCGGATTTCAGTTTAGGTATTTTCTACCGCATTCGAACTGGCCGAGATTGGAGAGGTCGAGCGTTGCGTTGCGGCTGACGTTAACGTCCAGCCGCGCCTCGGCGACCGGCACACCGCCGATATGGAACGTCGAGCCGGCGGCAAAGGCCATGTGAAAAACAGATAGAAGCGGTAAGCTCGCACCGCTCGATGTTCCGACGATCGAAAAGCCGGTGATTTGGTCCGCTGCACCCTGGTGGGCATCCATCCGGCCTCGCGCAGTCACATTCCTGCCCGTCAAAACCGCCGATCGACGCTCAAATATTGGGCAACTGCCATCGAGTGCAGCCAGCCCGATCTCCGTCGGTAAGTGACTCCTATAAAAATCAATAGGTTATAAATTGGCACGCGACTTGCGTGGAAAATGCTGAGTTGGTGGCTAGGGTTCCGGCGCTTCGAAAAGCGTGCTGGTCCGAGAGCTGCCGCCGGTGGGGGAGAAATCCCACCGGATGCACGGCGGGACAAAAGCCCGGGAGACCTCGTAAGCCAAGGGATTGGCGGCGCGATGGTTTTTGCCGATCCCTTTTTGAGAAAAAGCAAAAGGGGAATTTCAATGCAGACTTTTTCGAAGCTTCTTTCCATCACCGCCTTGACCGCCTCGCTGATGCTGGGCCTCGGCTCCACCGCCGATGCCGCGCAGAAGACCGAGTTCAAGGTTGCCTGGTCTATCTATGTCGGCTGGATGCCCTGGGGCTACGCCGCAGATCACGGCATCGTTAAGAAATGGGCCGACAAATACGGCATCAAGATCGACGTGACCCAGTTCAACGACTACGTCGAATCAATGAACCAATACACGGCCGGCGCCTTCGACGCCGTTACGCTCACCAATATGGACGGCCTTTCCATTCCGGCCGCCGGCGGCGTCGATACGACCGCCGTCATCGTCGGCGACTTTTCGAACGGCAATGACGCCGTCATCCTCAAGGACAAGGCAAGTCTTGCCGACATCAAAGGTCAGAACGTCAATCTGGTCGAGTATTCCGTCTCGCATTATCTGCTCGCCCGCGCGCTTGAAAGCATCAAGCTCAGCGAGCGCGACGTGAAGGTTGTCAACACCTCCGACGCCGACATGGTCGCCGCCTACAAGACGCCCGACGTCTCCGCCGTGGTCACCTGGAATCCGCTGGTCTCCAGCATCCTCGAGGATCCCTCCGCCAAGAAGGTATTTGACAGCTCGCAAGTGCCCGGCGAAATCATCGACCTGATGGTCGCCAATACCACGGTGCTGAAGGACAATCCGAACTTCGGCAAGGCGCTGGCCGGCATCTGGTATGAGACCGCGGCGCTGTTGAAGGCAGATACACCGGACGGCAAAGCCGCCCGCGAGACGATGGGGTCGGCTTCCGGCACCGATCTCAAAGGCTTTGAAGCGCAGGTCGCCGCGACCAAGCTCTTCGATAAACCCGCCGATGCAGTTGCCTTCACGGCGTCGCCGAGCCTCCCCAAGACGATGGATCTGGTGCGCAATTTCCTCTTCCAGAAGGGCCTGCTCGGCAACGGTGCGCCGTCAGCCGATATTATCGGCATCGAAATGCCCGATGGTAAGGTTCTCGGCGACAGCGGCAACGTCAAGCTGCGCTTCACCGAGACCTACATGAAGGCGGCCGCTGACGGCGCGCTCTGAGCGAAGTTCGACCGGCGGCGCGGGAAAACCGCGCCGCGTCATCCCTTCATCAGCGGAGCTTTCTTGATGCGCTGGATCAACACCAAGCCGAGCCGGGGCGCCCAATTTGCCCTGATGCTGCTGCCCTTCGTCCTGATCTTCGTTGCCTATGTCTTCGGATCGACGGCTCGGCTGGCCGAAAACGCCAATGACAAGCTGCTGCCCAATCTTTCCGGCTTCGTTCAGGCGATTGACCGCATGGCCTTCGTCGCCGATCAGCGTACCGGCGAATATCTGCTCTGGTCGGACACCTGGGCGAGCCTGATCCGGCTTTTCGCCGGCCTTGGCATCTCCACGGTGACTGCCCTGATGATCGGCATGCTGATCGGCATGCTACCCTATCTGCGGGCGCTGCTCGCTCCCTTTATCGCCGTCATCTCCATGGTGCCGCCGCTGGCGTTGCTGCCGATCCTCTTTATCGTCATGGGTCTCGGCGAGACCTCCAAGATCGCTCTCATCGTAATCGGCGTTGCACCGACGATGATCCGCGACCTGGCGCTGAAGGCGCTGGAATTGCCGCGCGAGCAGATCGTCAAGGCCGAGACGCTTGGCGGCTCCTCCTGGCAGATCGCCCTACGTGTCGTGCTGCCGCAGATCCTGCCGCGACTGATCACCTGCCTCAGACTGCAGCTCGGCCCCGCCTGGCTGTTCCTGATCGCAGCCGAAGCCATCTCGTCGGATTCGGGTCTCGGCTACCGCATCTTCCTCGTCCGCCGCTATCTGGCTATGGATATCATCTTTCCCTATGTCGTCTGGATCACGCTGCTAGCCGTACTGACGAACTACATCCTCGATCGCATCCGCATCGCCGTCTTCCCGTGGTCCGAACTGGAGAAACGGGCATGAGCGAACTCAGGATCGAAAATGTCTGGAAGGAATATGGCGACCAGATCGTGCTCGAGAACGTATCGCTGACCGTCGCCTCTCGTGCCTTCGTAGCACTGGTCGGCCCGTCCGGCTGCGGCAAGTCGACGTTCCTGCGCATGCTGCTCGGCCAGGAGCAGCCGACCAGGGGCCAGATCCTGCTCGACGGCGTGCTTCTGCCGGCAGAGCCCGGCCCGGATCGCGGCGTCGTCTTCCAGCGCTACTCCGTCTTTCCGCATCTGACCGTTCTCGGCAATGTGCTGCTCGGCAAGGAATTTTCCGGCGCGCGCCACAAGGCAAAGCTCTTTGGCGCCGCGCGGCGCAACGCGATCGCCGAAGCACGGCAACTGATCGGCGAAGTCGGCCTTGCGGGCGCGCAAGACAAATATCCGGCGCAGCTTTCCGGTGGCATGCAGCAGCGACTGGCGCTTGCCCAGGCGCTGATCATGAAACCGAAGGTGCTGTTGCTTGACGAGCCGTTCGGCGCGCTCGATCCGGGTATTCGCGCAGAGATCCATACGCTGATGAAGCGGCTCTGGCATGAGACACAGATGACCGTCGTCATGGTCACTCATGACATGCGCGAGGCCTTCACGCTCGCCTCAAGAGTGGTCGCCTTCGAGCGTCGCCGCGACCGGCCGGAGGAGAAGGAGCGCTACGGCGCGACCATCACAAAGGATATTTCCATCTGGCCGCCGCGCGTTGCCGGCACGCCATCGATCTTCAGCCCCGACCGGGACGGCCCGGTCCCTTCCCCGGGGCATCGCCGGGACGACCTGGCTTCGTCAGGAGAAATCCAGCCATGACACATGTCAGACGTTCGCCGGAAGAAATAGCCGCCAACCGCGCCCGCTATGAAGAGCATCAAAGGAAGGGGCTCGAATTCGCGCCCAAGGCTCTACCGGGGGCCAGCCCGTTGCCGGCGCCTGAAATCGCGCCCGACAAGATCATCCACCGCGAAGTGATCCCCGGTGGCTGGTACTGGTCGACCCCTATCAAAAAGAACGAAGTGTTCCGCGTCAGTCTCGATCATGGCTTCTCCACGGTTTCCCTGGTCGCCTGGAGCGCATCCGACAGCAGCGAGCGGCTGAACCTGCCCGATACGGTGAAGATGCAGTGGACGACGGCTCTCGGCAAAGGCCGGGTGATCTTCTCCGACATGGGCCGGGTGATGTTTTCGGTGACGGAAGACTCCTCCGGTGTCCATGACGGGCTGATGGGCGGCTCCACCTTTACGTCGAACGCGGCCAAATATGGGGCAGGCAAACGCAATACCCGTGACAACCTGATCCTGCTTGCCACCAAGGCCGGGCTCGACAAGCGCGATATTCCGTCGGTGCTGGCACTCTTTGCCCCGGTTCGTGTCGACCAGGACGGCGCGTTCCTGTGGAAGCCGGAACTCCTGCGTGGCGGCGACAACGTCGAGCTGCGCGCCGAGATGGACATGATCGTAGGCTTCTCCAATTGCCCGCATCCGCTTGATCCGGATCCCTTATACCAGCCGAACCGGGTGACCGTCACCCGCATGGCAGCGACGGAGCCTGCCGCCGATGACCTTTGCCGGACCGCGACCGCCGAGGCCATACGTGGCTTTGAAAACAACGCGCTGGCGGCGATATGAGGAGGAGCAAGACCATGACCGATTTCATCCAGACAGCTCCAGTCCGCACGCTCGAAAACACCACGCAGGACCATTACATCCCGGCCGAGGCGCCGTTCTCGACGGTGATCCGGAAAGGCCAGACGGTCCGCATCGAGGACACATACGGCCAGCAGGCGATCGACACGCTGTTCTACAATGCTGAAGACTATTCCGAGCGCTATTCCAATCAGGACACGATGCGTGAACAGGGCGCGGCCTATATCTCGACCGGCACGAAGGTCATTTCCAATGAAGGCCGAGTGATGCTGACCATGACCGCCGACAGTTGCGGTCGCCATGATACGTCCGCCGGCGCCTGCTCCTGCGAGAGCAATACGGTGCGCTTCGGCCACGGCACCAAATATCTCCATGCCTGCCGGGACAATTTCGTTCTCGAAGTCTCAAAGCACGGCATGAGCAAGCGAGATGTCGTTCCCAACATCAACTTCTTCATGAACGTGCCCATCCAACCGAGCGGTGAGATGACGATCGTCGACGGGATTTCCGCGCCTGGCGATTATGTGGAGCTGAAAGCCGAGATGGACGTGCTGCTCGTCATCTCCAATTGCCCTCAGATCAACAATCCCTGCAACGGTTTCGATCCGACGCCAATCCGGGTGCTGGTCTGGGACAGCGAGGCCTGACATGTTCAAGAAGGTTCTGATCGCAAACCGGGGCGAAATCGCCGTCCGGATCATCAAGACATTGCAGCGCATGGGCATCGCCTCCGTCGCCGTCTATTCCGATGCCGACCGCTTTTCCAAGGCCGTGCTGATGGCGGACGAGGCGGTAAGGCTCGGTCCGGCACCGGCCTCCGAAAGCTATCTCGACGCCGATGCCGTTATCGCCGCCTGCAAGGCGACCGGTGCCGAGGCCGTGCATCCGGGCTACGGCTTTCTTTCGGAAAATATCGGCTTTGCCGAGCGGCTTGCGAAAGAGGGCATCGCCTTCATCGGCCCGACGCCCGACAACATCGCGGCCTTCGGGCTGAAGCACACCGCCCGCGAACTGGCGCGCGAAAGTGGCGTGCCACTGCTGCCCGGCAGCGGACTCTTGGAGACGATCGACGATGCACTGACGGCTGCGACCGGCATCGGCTACCCGGTAATGCTGAAATCGACCGCCGGCGGCGGTGGCATCGGCATGCAGCTCTGCGACGATTCCGTAAGCCTGAAAGCGGTTTTTGAGAGCGTGCAGCGCACTGCGCGCGCGAGCTTCGGCGACGCGCGCGTCTATCTCGAACGCTTTGTCGCCGAGGCCCGCCATGTCGAAGTGCAGATCTTCGGCGACGGCAATGGCCGGGTGATTGCGCTTGGCGAACGCGACTGCTCGCTGCAGCGTCGGAACCAGAAAGTGATCGAGGAGACCCCCGCGCCAGGATTGTCCGACGCGGTTCGGAGCCGCCTGCATGCCGCGGCCATCGCGCTCGGCGTTTCCGCCCACTACCGGTCGGCCGGAACTGTCGAATTCATCTACGATCCAGCACGCGAGGAATTCTACTTCCTCGAGGTCAATACGCGTTTGCAGGTCGAACATCCGGTGACCGAAGCCGTCTTCGGCATCGATCTTGTCGAATGGATGATCCGCCAGGCCGCTGGTGAACACGTGCTCACCGGCAACGAAACCCTCGTACCCAAGGGTGCGGCTATCGAGGCACGCATCTATGCAGAGATGCCGCATGCCGGGTTCAGGCCGAGCGCCGGACTGCTGACCGAGGTCGTCTTTCCGGAAAATGTGCGTGTCGATGGCTGGATCGAGACGGGCACGGAGGTTAGCCCCTATTACGACCCCATGCTCGCTAAGGTGATCGTCAAGGCTAAAGATCGCCCCGCCGCGATCAAGGCGCTCGGCAAGGCGCTCGAAGACAGCATGATTTCCGGGATCGAGACCAATCTCGACTATCTGAAGGCAATCGCGGCTTCGGATCTGCTGTCGAGCGGCAATGTGGCGACGACGGCGCTCAAGGATTTCGACTTCGTGCCTGATGTCGTCGAGGTGATCGCGCCGGGCGCTCAATCGAGCTTGCAGGAGCTGCCCGGGCGACTGGGCCTGTGGCATGTTGGGGTGCCGCCAAGCGGACCGATGGACGAGCGATCCTTCCGCCACGCCAACCGGCTGGTCGGAAACGCCGACGAGACGGCGGCGATCGAGCTCACCGTCTCCGGCCCGATGCTCAAGTTCTTCTCGGATGTGACGATTGCGCTTGCCGGCGCGAACATGCCGATGGCGCTTGACGGCAAGCCCGTTCCACATGACACCGCAATCCTCGTCAAGGTGGGCCAGACGCTAGCGATCGCTGCGATCGTGGGGGCCGGCCAGCGCGCCTATCTCTCCGTTGCGGGCGGGTTTGCGGCCCCTGAGGTGCTTGGTTCGCGCGCAACCTTCGGCCTGGGACAGTTCGGTGGGCATGCGACGGGCACGCTTCGCGCCGGACATGTGCTGCGGCTTGCCCGTGCTCCACAGCCGGTTTCGAAGCCGGCTAATGAACCTGCCCGCTTCTCGCGCAGCTGGGAGGTGGGTGTGCTCTACGGTCCACATGGCGCTCCCGACTTCTTCCTGGAGGAGGACATCGAAACGCTGTTTGCGACCGAATACGAGGTTCATTTCAACAGTGCCCGCACAGGCGTGCGCCTGATCGGCCCGGCGCCGAAATGGGCGCGCACCGATGGCGGTGAGGCGGGGCTTCATCCTTCCAACCTGCACGACAATGCCTATGCGGTCGGCGCGATAGACTTCACTGGCGACATGCCGATCATCCTCGGTCCCGACGGCCCCAGTCTCGGCGGTTTCGTCTGCCCGGCGGTGATCGCGCGTGACGAGCAATGGAAGATGGGCCAGCTCAAACCGGGCGACAAGATCCGCTTCCATGCGGTGAAGCGCACCGAGGACCCGATCGCCGGCCCGGTCGTAAAGCGCATTGGCGACGAGGCCGGTGCCGCGATCATTGGGCGCAACGACGCCGGGCCGGTCCCCGTTGTCTATCGCCGCCAGGGCGACGACAATCTGTTGGTCGAATATGGACCCATGCAGCTCGACATCGCGCTACGTCTGCGGGTGCATCTCTTGATGCAGGCGGTTAAGGACGTGAAGCTTCCGGGCCTCGTCGATCTCACGCCCGGCATACGGTCGCTGCAGATCCACTATGACGGGACCGGCCTCACCCGCACGCGCCTTCTCGGTCTCCTGACCGAAATCGAGGCATCGCTGCCGCCGGCGCAGGCGGTGAAGGTCCCGAGCCGTGTCGTACATCTGCCGCTTTCCTGGAACGATCCCGACGCCGAACTGGCGATGCGCAAGTACCAGGAGCTCGTCCGCCCCAATGCGCCCTGGTGCCCGTCGAACATCGAGTTCATCCGCCGCATCAACGGCCTCGCCGATGAACAGGCGGTGCGCGATATCGTCTTCGACGCCAGCTATCTCGTCCTCGGGCTCGGCGACGTCTATCTCGGCGCGCCGGTCGCCACGCCGATGGATCCCCGGCATCGGTTGGTGACGACGAAGTACAATCCGGCCAGAACCTGGACACCGGAAAACGCCGTCGGCATCGGCGGCGCCTATATGTGCATCTACGGCATGGAAGGTCCCGGCGGCTATCAGCTGTTCGGCCGGACGATCCAGGTCTGGAACACCTGGCGCCAGACGCAGGTTTTCTCCAAACAGAAGCCCTGGCTTCTCGACTTCTTCGACCAGATCCGCTTCTTTCCCGTCAGCCACGAGGAACTGACGGAGGCACGTGCCGCCTTCCCTCATGGGGGCTATCCGATCCGCATCGAGGAGAGCGAATTCTCCTACGCAGCCTACGAGGCGGAACTTGCCGCCAACGCGCAGCCGATCGGCGCCTTCAAGGCCCGTCAGCAATCGGCCTTCGAGGCCGAACGCCAGCGCTGGAAGGATCTCGGTCTCGACAGTTTCTCGGTCGACGAAGGCACCGGTCCTGGGCTTGGGGGTGACATCCCCGAAGGCTGCTTCGGCATCGAAAGCGCAGTCCCCGGCAACGTCTGGAAGATCCTCGTCGAGGAGGGTCAGCCGGTCGTCGCCGGCGAGACGCTCGCTATAATCGAATCCATGAAAATGGAAATCAATGTGACCGCCCATGCCGCCGGCCGCGTCCGCGATCTGCGCGCCGGCCCCGGCCGCAACGTGAAAGCCGGCGATGTCCTCGTCGTGCTGGAGGAAATCTGATGCTCCCTGCCATTCTCGATCTCGCTTCGCTCCAATCCGCCTATGCATCCGGCTTGTCGCCCCTCGATCTCGTCGAGGAGGTGATCCACCGCCGCAAGGCTTCCGACGATCCGGCAATCTTCATCACGCCGACCCCGGACGAAGAACTGCGTGCCGCCGCCAAGGCGCTGATGGCGCTGGCGCCCGATCCAGACACCCTGCCGCTCTGGGGCATCCCCTTTGCGGTCAAGGACAATATCGACGTAGCGGGTCTTCCGACGACGGCCGCCTGCCCGGCTTTCGCCTATCATCCCGACAAGGATGCAACGGTGGTGGCTCGGCTCAAAGCCGCCGGCGCGCTGGTGATCGGCAAGACCAATCTCGACCAGTTCGCCACCGGCCTTAACGGCACGCGCTCGCCGCATGGCGCGCCGCGCTCGGTCTTCAACAAGGATTACGTGTCGGGCGGCTCGAGCTCCGGCTCGGCGGTTGCCGTCGCCTCGGGCCTGGCGAGCTTCGCGCTCGGCACCGACACGGCCGGCTCCGGCCGTGTGCCGGCGGCCTTCAACAATCTCGTCGGCATCAAGCCGACGCCGGGGCTGGTGCCGAATGTCGGCGTCGTGCCCGCTTGCCGCAGCGTCGACGTAGTCACCATTTTTGCTGCGACGGTCGGCGACGGCGTTGCGATCCGCAAGATAATGGAGGGCTATGATGCCGCCGATCCGTTCTCGCGCAAGGCGGCTCCCGCCAACCTGCCTGCCTCCGGTTTGCGGATCGGCGTGCTTGACGGGGCCGAGCGGGAATTCTTCGGCAACAAGCACGTCGAAGCCCTCTATGACGCCGCGATCGAAAGGGCACGCATGCTCGGCGCCATCATCGTTCCCTTCGACTACGCGCCGTTCCGAGAGGCAGCAGAACTGCTCTACAACGGCCCCTGGGTCGCCGAGCGGCTGGCGGCGGTGAAGGACTTTCTCGCTACCAATGCCGGCGATTTCGATCCCACCGTGCGCACTATCATCGAGGGCGCGAAAGCCTATGACGCGGTCGCTGCCTTCGAAGGCAGATATAAGCTCGAAGCGCTGCGCCAAAAGACCAGGGAGGAATGGGAGAAGGCTGATGTCCTGATGCTGCCGACCTCGCCGACCACCTATACGGTCGAAGAAATGATGGCCGATCCGATTGTGAAAAACGGCCATTTCGGCAGGTACACCAACTTCGTCAATCTGCTCGATTGCGCGGCCATTGCCATTCCAGCCGGCTTCGACGCGGATGGCCACCTGCCGGCTGGCGTGACGTTGATTGGCCCGGCCTTTACCGACGATGCCCTCGCCCCCTTCGCCGACGCCATGCACCGGACCTTGAAGGTGGGAATGGGCAAGGACCGCATGGCTGTGATCTCCGAGGCAAGCCGAGTGCCGCCGGCCGATGACGGTTCGGTGCCGATCGTCGTCGTCGGGGCGCATTTGAGCGGCATGCCGCTCAACCACGAACTCACTTCTTCGGGCGGATACCGGCTGAAAATCTGCCGAACGGCTGGTGATTACCGTCTCTTCGCGCTGCCGGGAACCGTCCCGCCCAAACCGGGGATGGTGCGCGACCCGAGTTTTTCGGGCAAGGGCGTGGAGGTTGAGGTCTGGGCGGTATCACCCGAAGCCTTCGGCCGCTTCGTCCAGAAAATCCCCGCCCCACTCGGCATTGGTAAGATCTCACTGGATGACGGCACTGCGGTATCGGGCTTTCTTTGCGAGGCTCATGCCGCTGTGGATGCGCTGGATATCACCGACTTCGGCGGCTGGCGGCGCTATGTTCATGCCAAGGCCGAGATAGCATCGTGAGAAAGGCCCGGTAGGATGAAGACATTATTGCTGAAGATATTGGATGTCATCCTCAACGGATTCGTTGCCCGGACGCTTGCCATTGGGATGCCTCGTCCGCGAAGCGACGGCACGCCTCGTTCGACCGCGTCCGACAACTAGGGCAGCGCTTGTCGTGGAGTTGCCGGCGGAAATTTCACCGGCAATCTCGCCCTCACCATTTTACGATCGGGCAACCGTCAGAACTCACCCGGTTAGCCGGTTGTGTTGCGAACACCACGCCAGTTCCCCGCCTTTTCGGAAGCGGCGAACATGGTTCTACATCACGGAAGATTTCGGAATCTCCGGGGTCGTGGAGAGCACGGCGTCTTTCAGCGCTTGTGAATAGGGATGTTGTGGATTGTCCAGAACGGCCCGCGCTTTACCTTCTTCGACGATCTCGCCCTTCTTCATGATGATGATCCGATCGCTGATGTAATAGGCGGTCGCGAGATCATGGGTAATGTAGATGATCGACAGGCCGAGTTCGTTCTTCAATTGACTGAAGAGATTGACAATCGCCATCCGCAGTGATGCGTCGACCATGGAAACAGGCTCGTCGGCGACCAGAAGCCGTGGTTGCGGTATGAGCGCGCGCGCGATCGCGGTGCGCTGCAATTGGCCGCCCGATAGTTCGTGAGGAAATCGCCCTTTTACCTCAGCCAAACTCAGACCGATATGCGAAAGCGCGACATCGGCCATGCGCTCTACCTCTGCGCGGCTTGGGCGTTTGCCGTCAGGCGCGAAACTCTTTGCCGTTTCGAAAAGATAGCGATCGACCCGCTTCAGCGGATTGAAGGCTTCAAACGGGTTCTGCAGCACTGGCTGGACTTCCCTCATGAAGGCGCGCCGCTCAGCCCTTCCGTGAACCGCAACGGGCCTGCCCCTAAATTCCAGCCGTCCCTCCGTCGGCGCCGTCTGGCCGAGGATCATCGCCGCGATCGTTGACTTTCCCGAACCGGATTCGCCGACGATCGAGAGGATCTCCGGTTCCTCCCCGAGTGTGAGGCTGACATCTCGGACAGCCGTAATATGGCGCCGGCCGAGCAGACCGCCCTGCCGGTAGACTTTGGTGACATGCGAGAGCGAAAGCAGATCGTTCAAGTCCGGTCTCCCGTCACGGCAAAGCAGGCCACGCGCCGGTCCGGCTCGACCGAGACCATCGGTGGCACCTCCCGGCTGCAAATATCCATGCGCTTCGGGCACCTCGGATGAAAACGGCAACCCTCGGGCGGCATGGCAAGATTGGGCGGCCGCCCTTCCAATGAAGGCCGAGCGGATGCGTCGCCGATACGCGGCAGGCTTGCCACCAGATGCTGTGTGTAGGGATGCAGCGGCAGCTGGAAGAGCTTGCGCGTCGGCGCCTCCTCGACCAGGCGACCGGCATAGACGATGCCGATGCGATCGGAGACTGCGGCGTGCACTCCCATGTCATGGGTGACAAACAGGAAGGAGGAGCCCATCTCCCGCTGGATCTCGCGGATCATCGTCAATACGTCGCGCTGCACAATGACGTCGAGTGCCGTGGTCGGCTCGTCGGCGATGATGAATTCCGGTGTCAGAATGGTGGCGAGCGCAATCGTCATGCGCTGGCGCATGCCGCCGGACAATTCGTGAGGATAGGCATCGAGCAACTGCGGATCAAGCTTCAGCCGCTGCAGATGGCTGGCGACCCGGTCGAAGAAGACGGATCTCTCGACCTTCATGTGGCGAAAGGCGAAATCCATGAACGAATGGCGGATGCGCCGCACAGGATTGAGCACGTTCATCGAGCCCTGCATGATGTAGGACAGATGCCGCCATCTGAGGGCCGCCCTCTCATCCGGAGCCATCGCATAGATGTCCTGCGTGCCACCATTGAAATGAAAGGTGACCGAGCCGGAGACGACCCTCAGCGGTGGACGAATGGCGCCGGCGATGGTCTTGATGAGCGTCGTCTTGCCGCTGCTCGATTCGCCGGCGACGCCATAGATCTCGCCGCGAGCGATGGTCAGACTGATATCGTCGACCGCGCGCACTTCGCGATCGATACCGAAGAGGAAAGCCCGGTAATAGGCTTTGAGGTTTTTGACCTCGACTACAGCGTCCATAACTAGCCCCCCATCCGATTCAGGCGACTGCGCGGATCGTTGTATTCGTTCATGGACATCGAGAGGAGGAAAAGTGCCATGAATAGAACGATGATGGCCGCCACCGGCGCGGCAACCCACCACCACGTTCCGGCAATCAGCGCCGAATGTGCGTTCGCCCAATAGATCATCATGCCCATCGTCGGCGTTTCGATATCCGTGAAACCAAGCACCGATAGCGTAATCTCCATGCCGATCGACCAGATCATGTTGTTCATCGTCGTTGCGAAGACGATCGGCAACACATAGGGCAGATGCTCCTGGACGAGAATCTTGTACATGCTCATGCCGGAATAGACGCTCTGGGTCGTAAACGGCCGGCTTTTCAGGCTGATCGCCACGGAGCGGATCAGGCGGGCGTCGTAGGACCAGCCGAGCGAGGCCATCACCAAGATGAGAACGCTCCAAGTCATCCCGTCCTTCAGCACGAAATAGAGCAGGATCAGCAGCGGAAACTGGGGAATGACCATGATGCTGTCATTGATGGCCATCAGCACCCGGTCGACGGCGCCGCCGGCATAGCCCGCCACCAACCCCACCACCAGCGAGATGATACGCGACAGAAACGCGACGCCGATGCCGAAATAAAGCGTGTTGCGTAGAGCGGTGGTGAGCTGCCAGAAGACATCCTGGCCGCGTGACGTTGTGCCCAGCCAATATTGGCCGTCAGGCGGTATGTCGGGCGGCAGAAGATAGATATCGGAAGGGCTGTAGGGCGAGAAGTAGGACAGAACCACCAGCCCGACGATCACTGCGAAGAGCAGCAGGCCGCAAAGGAATTCCGCATTCTGGCGGGCGAGGTCGCGAATGATCGTGAACATGGCCTTATTCCACCTTGATGCGCGGGTCGATCAGCGGACCCAGTATATCGATGATGAACACGGCGGCGGCGACACCGGCAATGGACAGTGCGCTCAGCCCCAGCACCAGGCTGTAGTCGCCGGCGTGCACCGCCGAAATCAGCAGGTTTCCGATGCCCGGATAGCCGAAGACAATTTCGGTGATGACCGTGCCGTTGAAGATCGCACCCAGCGACATGGCAAGCCCGGTGAACTGTGGCACCATGGCGTTGCGGGCGATATAGGACCGCAGGATGCGGTTCTTCGGCACGCCGCCGAGTTCGGCGAAAGTCACATAGTCCTCGGTAATGATATTCGACACCAGCGCCCGCATGCCGATCAGCCAGCCCCCGGTACCGACGAGGATCAGCGACAGCGCCGGCAGGATCGAGTGCCGAAGGATGTCGAGAACGAGCGGAAAGGATAGTTGCAGATCGGTGTTCATTTCATAGCCGCCGTTAATCGGCAGGATTGGCCAGAGATAGCCGAACACAATGATCAACATGAAGGCGAGGATGTAATAAGGGATCGGCTGCATCGCGATGAAGACGAGGCTGACGGCCTTAAGCGCCATGCTCTTGCGATAATAGCCGGCAAGCGCACCGATCATGTTGCCGAGGATGAATGTCATCAACGTCGCAACGGTCATCAGGCCGATGGTCCACGGCAGGGACCGAAGGATGATGGTCGAGACCGGCGTTGGGAATGCGGAGAGCGACGGCCCGAGATCGCCGGTCGCAAGACGGCCCCAAAAATGCAGATATTGCTGCCATACCGAGCCCTCCAGGCCGTAGAGCTCGCGAAGCGACTGGCGCATGAGTTCGACGGCGCGTGGGTCGGACTGCCCCATCTGCTGGATCGCACCGATGCTTTCTTCAACAGGATCGATTGGCGTCAAATGCGTGATGAAGAAGGTCGCTGAAATGCCGAGAAAGACAACGAGCAGGAATTGGCCGAATCGTCTCAATACGAAAATGGGATAGGACGCCATGCCACCGTTTTCCTTGCTGCTTGCACTTGATCTCTCTTCAACAAAGTTCGCCGGACCCGCCATTTGGTCCGGCGAAAGGTGCCTGACGCGGCATTTGCCGCATCAGGGTTGGGAGGACTATGGCTGAGCCGGCTTCAGCTTCACCATCATCAGCCGGGAATTAGCCCAATTAGGAACCGGGTCGGTATAGGGATCGGCAATCGTCGGGTAGCCTTTCCAGTAGGTGGTATCCATCGACGTGAAGACGTTGTAGGACATCAGCGGAATGGTCGGCATTTCGCGAGCGACAAGTTTCAGATAGTCCTTGCCGAGTTCGATGCCCTTCGGATCGTCGGCACTTACCTGACGAATATTCTCGATGATCTTGTCGAGCTCCGGATTGTTCCATCGCTGCCAGTTGCGAGGCGCCTGGTTTTCGCCCTTCTTGGCAACGAATTCCGAATGCCAGCTATCGAGGAAGAACGATAGATCCGGATCGCCACCCCATGTTTCGACGCTCCAAGCAATAGCGACCTGGTAATCACCGGGCTGGAGGGCAACCTGCCAGAGATTTGTCGTGGGCACCGCCTTGGCGTCGATGCCGAAGGCTGCCCATTCCTGAGCAATGAGCGTGCCCGCACGGGTAAAGACCGAGCGTGTGTCGCCTTCCACCGTCAGGCGGATTTTGAAGGGTTTACCATCCGGCGTCATCCATTTGCCGCCGACCTTCTTGAAGCCAGCCTTTTCGAGGAGTTCGCCAGCCGCCTGTGGGTCGGTTTTCCACCAGCCGTAGCCAAAGGCCGTGCTGATGGCATTCGGGTCGGTCGGAATCTGATCCTTGTATTTCGGCTGCTTTCGCAAGATATCCGCGACTTGCTGGCCGATCGTCGGATCATACGGCTTGATCTTGCGTTTGCCGGTATCGATTTCGAAATCCTTGAGCCAGTCTTGCAGCGGCGCCTGGTAATCCTTCATGGCGATAGCCGTCGGCGGAACGCCAAGTGCCGAAAGCGTGGCGGCACCGCGGTAGCTCGCCATGTCGACAGCGCGGATATCAATCAGAAGCGCAAGCGCCCAACGGACATCCGGATTCTGGAACGCTGGATCCTGCGTGTTGAAGATCACTGCCGGCAACGTCGGATCGGGATGGGCAAAGGGGAAGCCTGGGAACCAGCTGTCGATCGACTTTGATTTCTCCTTCAGCGTGAACATGCCTTCGGGCGTGTTGTCATGAATGATATCGAGATTATGCTCCAGCTGGGCGATCGTGCGTTTGTCCGGAGGGCCTGGATCGACATAGGTTACGTATTTAGGGGCAGGTTCGCCAAAGCGGGCAAGCGAGGTCCGCTGCCAGTCATCGCGCTTCTCCCAGGTGTACCACTTGCCCTGTGGATCATAGGCTTTGAGCTTGTAGGCGCCGAGCGAGATCGGATTGGCAAAATCGTAGCGAATTGGATCGGCGACTTTTTCGAAGACATGTTTCGGCATGATCCAGGCGCCGTTCCACCGGACGGTGAAAATGGCGTGGAAGCGCGAATTCGGCTTCTTGAGCTTAAAGACGACTGTATAGGGGTCCGGCGCCTCGACGCTGGCGACCTGTACCGAAAAGGCCGCGCTCCAGTTCATGCCCGGGTGGTCCATCTGGGTCTTGACGGTATAAACCACGTCATCGGCGGTGAATTCCACGCCGTCGCTCCAGTAGATCCCCTTGCGCAGCTTGACCGTCATTTCCGTGAAGTCCGCATTATATTGCGGCTTGTCGGCGGCAAGCGAATTGTCCCAGGTCGAGCCACCAAGTCCCTGTTCAGGGTCGATGTACCAGAGCGTATCCATCGTCAATTGCTGCAGGCCCGTCGAGACACCGCCACCGCCATTGACCCAGATATTGAACCAACCTGGATTCTTGATCGTCCCTTCCGGATTTTCGACGATCAGCGTCTCCTTGCGGGGCAAGGACGTATAATCCTCGGCCTTGGCTGCCGCGACCAGGCCAAGCGTAGCCAGCGCGACACCGAAAGCAAGCTTCTTCCACCTCTGCATGATCTCCTCCCTAGGTTATTCATCGGACGGCATGCGTGCACATTGGCGTGCATGCCGCGGCTTCCAAACTCCCTGCATCAGCTGGACCTGGACAGAGCACGTCCAAATGGCCTTGAACTGACTGCGTTGCCGTCGCCTCCTCGCGACGGCAAGACATTATAGTAAGCCCAGACGCGCATGATTTGCGTCTGGCAACCGGCCGTCAAACCGACAGCCGGATCACGCTATAAGAAAGCGGCTTCAGCGTGGCGCGAAGCCGGCCATCCTCGACCTTCGCGTCGCCTGTTTTCCCGGGAACGACCGTATTGGGGCGGGACGCAGTGTTGACCGCCTCGAGGTTCTCATGAACCATCTCATGTTGCTCGATGACGCGGGCGCCGGGAAAGCCTTCCAGGCGAGTGTCGAGAGCGAGCGCGGTGTCGGGATGGCGGTTTACCGCGAACAGGGTGACTGCATTCGCCGCGACATCATGTACGGCAGAGACATCGAGATAAGGCACATCATCGGCCTCGTCGCTGTCATAGGTCGGACCGTCCGTGACCAGCCGGAGCGCGAAACCACGGCCGTATTTTGAGGCGAAATAAAGCGGATAATAGATCGTCTGCCGCCACGCCGAGCCACCATTCTCCGTCATGATCGGCGCAATGACATTTACGAGCTGGGCGATGCAGGCGATGCGCACACGGTCGGACCGGCGAATGAAGGTGTTCAGAATGCCGCCGACTTGAAGAACGTCCTCGAAATTGTAGACGTCCTCCAAGAGATGCGGCGCGTCGGGCCATTCGTTGCGCGCGAGGATGTCCTTGTCCTGCTGGTTTGAGTGATACCAGACGTTCCACTCATCGAAGGAAATGCCGATCGTCTTCTTCGAGCGCTTCTTGGCCTTGATATAGTCGATCACGCCACCGATTGTGCCGATATAGCGGTCGAGCTTCTCCGCCTTGGCGAGGTAGTTGAGCGTGTTCTTCTCGCGGTTGGCGAAATACATATGCAGAGAGATATGGTCTGCGCTGTCGTAGCACTGCTCCAGAACCTGCGCTTCCCAGTCGGGATAGGTCTTCATGTCCGAATTGGACGAGCCGCATACGACCAATTCCAGCGATTTATCGAAACCGCGCATGGCCTTGGCTGTCTCGTCGGCCAAGCGGCCGTATTCGTAGGCCGATTTATGGCCGACCTGCCATGGACCGTCCATCTCGTTGCCGAGGCACCACAGCTTCACGCCATGGGGATCGGCCCAGCCATGCTTGCGGCGCAGATCCGACCAATAGGTACCGCCCGGATGATTGCAATATTCCAGGAAATTACGCGCCGAATCGAGGCCACGGGAGCCCAGATTGACGGCCAGCATCGGCTTGGTGTTGGCCTTCTTGCACCAGTCGACGAATTCGTTGACGCCAATCTGATTGCTCTCGCGCGTGCGCCACGCAAGATCAAGGCGCACAGGGCGCTCGGAACGCGGGCCTACGCCATCTTCCCAGTTGTAAGCGGAGACGAAATTGCCGCCGGGATAGCGGCAATAGGGTGAATTCAGTTCGCGGACCAGCTCAATGACGTCCTGGCGAAACCCGTCCGCGTCAGCGGTCGGGTGGCCGGGCTCGTAGATGCCGCCGTAGATCGCCCTACCCAGATGCTCCAAAAAGGAGCTGTAGAGCCTGTCGTCGATATCGGCAATTCGGAAATCGCGATGGATGACCACTTGCGCCTTCACGCCTAACCTCCCGTATATATCAAATATTTCGTTCTTATACCTCAATCCTGATATAACTTTCGCAGCCAGTCAACGTCAAATTAGTTGTGATTCAACGCAGAACACATGCTACCACCTTGGGATTTTCGACAAGATTGCGCAAATACAATGGCTTATGAGGCCCGAGCCAAAAAGGAATTTCCTCGGCAACGCGCGTTATATATCAAGATTTATGATTTCGACCTACGAGAGGTCTATGCGCATCAGGATGTCGCGGCCGTAATTGCCGAAACCGCGGCCGAATATGTTCACGCCGCCGGTATGACGCGCGTTGTCGGCAATGCCGATCCTGAGACGGATCGAGGAATGCTGGCTGATGGCCAGGTCGTCGACAGTGACATCAGACGCGGCGACGCCATCGATGAAGGTGCCCTTCTTCGATATCCGCCACGTCTTCAACTTGCCATATTGCGAGCCCTCGAGCTTCCACCAGCTCGGTGTGAAGGCACCCCGCTTGTCACCGTAATCGCCCGGCGACGTCCATGTGCCGATGGCGACGCTGTTGACCCAGAGCGTGATATCAGACGGCCAGTCGGGATTGGTTCCAGGGACCTCGGAAGACAACTCCATCGAGAATTCGATGGCGTTAACATTCTTGTTCAAGATTTTGGCATTGTTGGGAAATTTGTATTCTACGTGACCTCGCCCAAACCAGAGAAGACCGGCCTGCATGCGCTGCGGATCAAGGAAATAGTCCGGAACGTCGAGCAGTCCGATCACCCCTTCTGTCGAGCAAAGGCCGCAGGGCGCATGGGTCTCGCAGCTTGTATAGAGACCGATCGGCATCGCAACTTCGATCACATCTTCGTCGTGCTTCAAGGCCGCATCCTCAAAGCTCAGAAGAATTTCGTCATAGAGCGCCGAGCAGATCTTCTGGTAGCCCTTGCGCGCTTTTGCCGCCTTGGTCTCGACGAGACCAGCCTCCTCCAGGATCATGATCCCGGTGGCGACCGTCGACTGCGGCAGCTCTAGTGCGCGCGCGATTTCATTGACGTTCAGCGGGCCTTTGGAACACAGCAGCCTGAGCATGTCCACGCGTGCAGGCACGGAAAGCGCCCGCAACGCCGCGGCGTTCTCACCGGCATAGATAGTTAGAAAGCCGCGTTTCATTATTTTTTGAGTACCTCATCAATAGCCGACATTTATATCATCATTCTTGATTTAACAAGGCAGGTTGAGGTGCCAAGTGCGTTGGGGGGCAAACGCGGTGTCCCTTTCCATGAACATTTGCCTCATCGATTTCGAACGGGGAGGCCGTCTGCGGCATCGCACATGCTTATGGGCGTGACGAAGGCGAAACGTGGCTTCTCGCTCTTCTGTGCGATGGGATCCAGCCTGAGACCAGCAATGTCGGTTTCGTCGTAAATGCCGGCAATGAACTGATTTGCGCCACACCTCCGCCGATAGGGAAGCGGAGCTGGCCTTCTCGTCTCGTCAGCGCAAGTCAGCGCGAAGTTCGCACACGCCTCGTCTCAGGCGCTGACGCAGGAGCGTGCGCAAGGTAGAAGCCGCACAAAGGCCTCGTGATCCTGTCGGCTGATTTCAGCGATTTCGAGCTTTCAGGCGGGGGCCGTAATCCGGCGCTCACCTTGAGTCGTCGTTTAGGAGCGCGAGGTGGAATGCCTCAGTCGGCTCGTCCGCTGGAAACATGCATTCGATGCGCAGTTCCTGAGCCGCAACGGCACGCGGCGTTCCGACGGTGGTGACCATAGAGAAATAGTTGAGAACCTTGCCATTCCTGATGAAACCAATAGGGATGACCGGCGTCGCCGACCGCGCACCCATCGCTTTGGGCGGCGTCCAGCCGGGTTCGCCGTCGTGATAGGCGAGCAAGGCTGCCAGCAATTCCTTGATCTGGTCATCGACGACGCGCCCGACCGATTCCCGATAGACGCGCTGGATCAGGCTTTCCGCGACGGTGGGCCAATCGGCGATGAATGGCCGCATGCCTTCGGGATCGAACATCAGGTGCAGCATGTTGCGCGGACTCTTGCGCGCCGACAGGTCGGTGAAGCAGCCAAAGAAGCGCGGCGCTGCCTTGTTGGTCATGAGCACGTTCCAATAGCGGTCCATGACCAAGGCCGGGAACGGCTCGTGCTGGTGCAGGATGCGCTCCAAGGCCTTGGTGACGCTATGCATCTCTGGACCGTCCCAGGCGCCGTCCGGATAGATCGGCGCGTAGCCGCCGGCCATTAAGAGCGTGTTGCGATCGCGCAAGGGTATGTCCAACGCTGTTGCGATGTCGATCAGCATCTGGCGGCTCGGCACACTTCGCCCGATTTCGATGAAACTGATGTGCCGCTGCGACACCCCGGTGTCGAGCGACAGGTCAAACTGGCTCTTACCGCGCAAATCGCGCCAGTGGCGCAGTAGCACGCCCAGCTCACCACCAGGCGGCATGGCGATCGAATTTTGCGTAGGCATCGCTGCTTCCTCTCAAAGGTAGGAAAAGGCGGTCCTCTCAGATCAGCGCCGCCCGCGCCACACTGTAGATTGGCGATGTGGACAATCGCAATCGATCATGCCTGCCAGACGTATTGCTGCAGGAAGTCCTCTAACGGTGGCTCCGTCATGGTGCCGGCATAGTTGGTGATGGTCGAGGCCGCGACGACCGCCAGGATCTCCAGCGTCTGTTGCCGCTTGAAGCCAGCTTCGATGAAAGCCGCTAGATCCTGCTCGATCACGTGGCCGCGCGTTTCAATCAGCTTGCGCGCCAGGGTCGACAGTGCGGCAAGGCGCTGGTCCGCCGGCGCCCGGCGTGCACGGATTGCCTCGACATCGGCCGCCGCTACAGCTTGCTTCAGCGCCAACATGGTATGGAACGCGACTGCCCAGGCACAGGAATTTGTGACGGCGTTGGTCAACAGCAAGGTCTGGATCTCCGCCTCTGAGAATGTACCGGCGTGAACCTGCTGAAACAACCCGATGAAGGCCTTGATCAGCTCCGGGGAGTTGGCCATCGCCCCGGCGATGTTCGGGATCAAGCCGAAAGTCTGCTGCAACTGCTCGAGCACCGGCTTCGATTTTTCCGGAGCTGAGGCAATAGATTGGATCGGATAGGATGTCATGTTCGTTCCTTGCTGATATCGCACGAACGAAATTCGTCCGGGCTGCGAGGACTAAAGGCGAAGCGTCGACGCTCGCCAACTACCTGCGGGGTAGTTGGGCAGGCCCATGCCGATCACCCGCCGCGGCTGCGATGGTATTCGCGGCGATTCAATCGTTGATAACGTTGCCCATTTCGTTGTCGCGGTCGCTGTGTCGCAATGGACGGCTTTCGCCAGCGCATGCTAAAGCATTATCGCCGGCCGCTTTGCCGGTAGTGCGCATTCAGACGTCAGATTTTTCAACGGGAGATTTCATTCAGTGCAGTTGAGATATGCCCTTTTTAGTATCGTTTATATATTCAGCTTCTGCACTGTCGCCGCAGTCGTCTCGGCATCGCCACAGTCATTTGATGCTGGCCGACAATCGGACACTCCATTGTGGCTGAGGGCCCATATCGGCGAAAGTGACGGCCAAATCGCACAACCGGTCCTGCAGAGGGCACGCGCGCTGTACATGCGAAAGGTGAGCGAAGGCAGGGTTAGCAATCCTTGCTACTTCGCAATGGACGCCACGCGTCCGAACGATTTAAGCGATGGCAAATCGGGCGGCCGCTTTTATATTGTCTGTGAAGCCACCCAAACGTTTCGTGTCATTTCGTCCGGACACGGCAGCGGTCGGGATTTGAAGGGCGTTGCTGATTTTGCCAACGGAAGAGAGTGCGCCAGGAACTTCGGTAATGCGATGGATTCGAACCTGACGGCCGGCGGCGCCTACATGACGGACGAAACGAAAACGACTTTTAAGGGCTACTATCGCGCATCAGGGACAAAAGATGCGGCGCTGCTTCGCTCGTTTGTCCAATTTGACGGCGAAGGTGAGGCCGCAAATGCGCGGCAACGCGCCATCGGCGGGCACGCAGCCGCGGTGGTGGCGGGCGTGTGCCTGAAGAAAAATCCGGAAAGCCCCTACGCAAACCGTGCCGGATACGTTCCACTCGGAAAGCTAGTGGACTACGCCGGTGGCCGCAGTGATGGCTGCACCAGCTGGACACCATCAGACGCTGGTCAAATCATTTCCATGGTGAAGGACAACCCGACAACACTCTACATCTATCCCGAGTCAGCGGACATCAACGCTGTCGCGAAGGCCGTGGCGAGCGGTCGTTCGCCATCGAGCGCCGGTTTGTATTGGAATGATTCCTGTTTGAAAGAAATCGGCGCTCCGAAGTTTTGGCCGAAAGAAACCCTGGAGCCGATCATTGCTCAGTACAGAAAAGATCATCCGGCGCCGCCACCGCAGCCAATACCGATTTGCCAAGTGCCGTAAGGTCTATCGCTCGGTGAGGTCTGCAAATGGGTGATCACCGCCCTTGCCCGCAAGCGTCAATTCACTGATGCGCATCTTGCGCGTCTCTCCGCCGCTGTTTCCTATCTGGGGTTCAAGGCGGCGATGCGATCGAGAGCGGCCGAGAAGCCATGTAGCGACACCTGAAAGCTCAGTTCCTTGCCCGGATCAGCGATAACCTTGAGGTTTAAGCGTGAGCCCGCGCGCAACTTTGCAAGTGTCGCAGAATCGACTGGAAGCAAGGCTATGCATCCCGTCGGCAAACAGGTGCGGAAGCGCACCGCCTTTAGAGGCGGCTGATCATCGACATTCGGCGTCACGCCGGAGTCGAGGATGATGCCGAACGGGAGGAGAAGCGTTGCGATAGCGCTGCCATCGGCGCGCATTTGCACCTCGACGGCAAGCAGCCTCTGCCCATTTTGCTGAGTCTGATCCTGGGAAATTGCACATACAGGTGCCTTGTCGGTTACGTTACATGCAACCCGCCAGTCCTGGTAGGTCTCCTGGAGTGTCGAAGCGCCGTTTGGCAGAGCTGACTGAGCAAAGGCTGCCGGAGCAAGCACAAGAATGATGCTCCAACAAAAAAGGATAAGCCCAACATGATAGGTGGCATGCTTGGATGCCAACCCACACAGAGTGGAAGATAGCCGATTGAGTCGTCCGGTTCGCCGCGCGCTTCTCTTATGAGGTGAGATAGATGTCGAGATTGGCAAAGGGTCACATCTTTCTGTCTAGAAGATGGCACTTCCTCGGCTGGTTCCGTGAAGTGCTAGAGGGCGAAGGATTTAGCTCCGCAATTGCCACCAGACTGATGACCTCCATGGCTTCCATCCTGGTGGTCGGGCGTGGTTATCTCCAACGTTTGAATCATGTACACACCCACTCCCGAACCTTGCATTGTGACCCTGAGAGCTCGCATGCTTTAAGAGCAAGGTCTTCGGCTTCTCGGCGCGTTGGTGCCGAGTTAGCGCCCCACGGCGTAACGCGATTGCTTTCTTCTTTCCCAATAGCGAGCGCGCCGCAGCGATCATATGGAAAGCCGGTGTTGTCGTCGTCATCCCAATGCCGGTGGTTACGGAATACGGTGACCACTACACACTTGCTGCCCCCATCCCGCTTGCAATATTTGAGTGCGGTATCGATCGCTTCCTGCCGCTTGTCGGCACCCCAAAAGAAGCCGTGCTTTTCGTCGGGCGTGGAGTACGCGATTGCCGCCCAGATGCCACGCTCCTCTTGAGGCGGCGGAACCGGTACGTCCGAAGCGGTAGAGAGATCAGCCGCGCCGAGATTCCCCGCAGAGACAAACAGCAGGCAGATCGCCGCAATGGATGAACTGAATCTCATCTTGCGCTTCCTTGTTTCCCTGCTGCCGAGGCCACGGAAATGATGACGCAGCCGTTTCCGGTAGGCAGAAGCATCGCGTTGCCGCCATCATTGCCAAGTTCGTAGACGCTGATCTGACCAAGATTGTTGACGAGCTTGCTCCCGTTCGGAAACTTGGTCGGAATATCTGCACAAGAAGCCACAAACGGCACCACGCGAACCATTGTGCCTTCGCACCCGGATGCGATCGGCGCAGCAAATACGATGCCCGCGGCCGGTCCGCTGTAGCCCTGGCTGGCATAGTTCATGCCGACCAGTGCCTCGACCGCATGTTTGTCGGCGGCATTGCTGTTCCATTTCGATTGCACGTTGTATTGGGTACCGTTTGTCAGCAACTCTCCGAGAACAGGAAAGACGGTGGAGCAGGATTGCAAGCCCGCCTGTTTGGCGTGCTGCAGAAACGGCGTGTCGGGCAAGGCTTGATTGGCTTCGTTCGTCTCCGCAACCGCCGGCTGCGATATGAAATTCCCAACCGCATCATATCGCATGGCGGCGTAGCCGGCAGCACTGACAACGGCAATTCCGAGCAGCGAGAAGACCGCCGTTTTCCGCCAGTTCCGCTTCGGCCTCCCTTGGTCATTGACTGCGCTCTGAAGAGGGGCGCTGCTCTGGTTTCGGGACATTATTCGATCGTGGATTGATTGCTGACTCATTGGAAATGCATCCGTCAATTTATCGCCTTAACGGCGGTAGAAAGGCCCTTGAGGGTCGCGGTTACGCTGATCGTGTTCCCGTCTGTCGTCGGATAGGAGATCGTTGGCGCCGCGTTTTTCGAAATCTGTTCACGCATCATGGGCCCCACCGGCAACATGCCGACGCAAACCACTGTGCTGCATCCGTCGAGTTTGATTTGTACCGGGTCTTTAAGTCCGTCGAACCTCAACGAAACAAGACCATCGCTCCTGGCGACTGGCGCGGTACGCAAAATCATATAGGGACTGCCTCCCTTGGTGGCCGCAAGTGACCAACTGAATGCGACCTGCCCTGCCTGGTTCTCGATGATCTGGGTAACGTTGCAAACCCGCTGGCGGACCTTCAGGTTCTCGTCACAAATCAATGTCCAGTTTTCGAACGGACGAATGGTCCTCTGATAATCGCCAAGCTTCAGATCTGGAGGCACCACTACTTCGGAAGGCTTTATTCGATAGCCGGAAGGCGTTGCCTCCTGTCCGGCCGCATGTGAGCTGGACAGGAGCAGGCAAGCCATGAAAACCGGGACACTGGAAAGCATTCCTTTGGACATAGCGGACTCAATTCAAAGTGAAGCTAAGACCAGCGCCTATGCCCACTTGCCCGCCGGCTGCCGCGCCTGACAAATTCCCTCGAACTCGCCCGTTTTCGCTGGTGTAACCAGCGCCGAAGGCCAGTGCGCCTTCACCCCGCCACAAGCCACCACCGACTGCAACGCTCAACTTGCCAGGACGATCGTCATAACGAAGCGAAGCCGCTGCAAGCCCGATCGAGGCCGCCTGCCTCGCCTCCGAGCGAACACCTCCAAGCTCTTGGTTTAGTTGGCCGAACTTCTGGTCGGTGTAGCTATTGGCGGTGTCGATGCCATACTGAACCTGGGTATCCGTGTAGGATTTGACCTGAGTGATCCCATCGTTCAATTGAGCAACGTTGACAGCATCGGTATCGGCCACGCCCTTGCCGACATTCGAGATGACGACTGGTGCGTTTGCGTCGCCGCCCTGCAGCGTGATGCTGTTCTTTTTGCTGCCATCCGAATTGAGGTCATATTGAACCGCATTTTGGGTGAGGTTCCCCACGCCGGTCTGCAGATCATCGATCGCCGAATTGGTCGCATAAAGCTGCGAACCGTTGACGGCATCGGTGCTGTCAGCCGATATGCGACCGGCTGCCACGTTCGTTATGGTTCGTTCCGCCCCCTGAGCACCGACACTGACGGTGCCAACCGGCGCCGTGCCGGCAAAATCATAGTGCTTGCCCTGAATGGTGGCTCCGGATGTGCCGACAGCCGTGTCTGTCACAGAACCCGAACCGAGCGCCACGTCATTCGCGTTGTTCGCCTGCGCCCCCTGGCCAAGAGCGATCGAGCCCTGCCCCGCAGCTGCGGCTCCGTGACCAGCAGCTAGGCTGTCAGTCCCGGTTGCTACGCTTTCGGGGCCGATCGCAACACTATCAGTCCCCGAGGCTGCGGAATCGGCAAGCGTCGAATTGGCATGGAAATACTTGATGCCGCCGCCATTGGTGATGTTGGTCAGCGTGCTGTCGACTGCACCGAAGGCGTCGGAGACGGTCGTATAGTTGTTGCCCTGGATTTTGTACGTCGGGCCGGTGATCGAGCCGTCGGGATTTACCACGGTAGTGCCGCCGAAGAGATTGGCGACATTCTGCGAAACACCGCGCAACTGCGAGACGTTGACCCCATCCGTATCCGCCGAACCGGCGGCAACATTCGTCAACTTGCGCTCGGCCCCGGCGGCACCGATTGACACCTCACCGACCGAGGTCTGCGGGCTCGCGAGGGCATAAGCCGTATAATTCGTCTGGGCACCGACAGTCGTTATGGAATTTCCGCCCAATGCCACGCTGTTGGCAAAGGTGCTCTGGGCGCCGGCCCCGATGGCGATGGCCTGGATCCCCGCGGCGGTCGAGTTCGTGCCGAGCGCCAAGCCGTCATTCAGCATGACGTGGGCATTCTGGCCAATCGCCGTGCCACCCGGCGCTATCTGATCGACAATGGCGCCATTGCCGATGCCGATGCCGGCGTCACCGTTGACCACCGTGGTCGGGCCCACTGCCACCGACTCGGCGCCGACGGCGAGGGAATCGCCAGCGGTCGAGTTGGCATGGAAATATTTGGTCGGTGTCGTCGCGACTGAGGCGATCGCTCCCTGGAGCTGGCGTACCGTGACGGCATCCTGCGCACTGGTGCCGTCTGCGACATTCGTGATCTGTCGATACGAGGTCGACGTACCGACTGATACCGCACCAAGCAGCGTCTTATCGGTCGTGTTGTATTGGATGAAGGTGGATCCGGCTGCGATCTGGCCGGTGGTCGGTGCCAGGGCGCGATCGGCGACCGATCCGGAGCCAAGGGCGACCCCACCGTCGATCGTCGACTGGCTATCCCTTCCAAGCGCGAGCGAATTGTCGGCTACAGCAGTCGCGTCATATCCGACTGCAGTAGAACCGATGCCCTGCGCGGAGGAATCGCTGACGGGAAGCGTCCTATCGTTGGTGCGCACATATCGGATGCCGTCGCCGTTTGCGTCGGTAAAGGTCGTCGATGTGTCGCCGGCAATATTGGTGATCGTATTGCCGAGATTGGCAATGTCAGTCGTGTTCTGTGTAACCTGGCCCCCGATGGTGGTGACCGTATTGCCGAGATGGGCAATGTCGGTCGTGTTCTGGGTAACCTGCTGGTTGGTCGCGAAGAGCTGCGACCCGTTGACGGCATCCGTTGAGCCAGATGAGAGCTGACCGGCTGCGACGTTCTGGATTTGGCGCTCGGCCCCCGCAGCACCGACCGAAAATGCACCGGCCGGGGTGGTTCCCGCGAAGGTGTAGTTTGTACCGCCGATCGTCGCGCCCGACACTGCTGTCGTTGCGCCCGACGCCGCGTTCAGACCGATCGCCACGTCGCCAGCGTTGTTAGCCACCGCATTCGGACCGACCGCGACGGAATCCGCTCCAAGGGCCTGGGAATCCGCCAGCGTCGAGTTGGCATGGAAATATTTGATGCCGCCGCCGACGTTAATGTTGTTAAGCGTGGTGCCGATGGCGTCGACAGCCTGGTTGGTTGCAAAGAGCTGCGAGCCGTTGATCGCATCCGTCGAGCTGCCATTGATCCGGCCTGCCGCCACATTGGTGATGGTGCGCTCGGCGCCGACCGTGCCGACGCTGACCGTCGAGGTCGGAGTAGTGCCCTGGAAGGCGTAGGTCGTACCGTTGATCACTGCATTGGGCGTGCCGACGGCCGCCGTGGTCGTGGAGCCGGAGCCGAGTGCCACGTCGCCAGAACTTGCGGCCGCCGTGGCGCCATTGCCCAATGCGACATTGCCGACGAAACCGGCCGCGCCAGCGGTGGAGCCATTGCCCAGCGCCACGGAGCCTTGCCCGATCGCCTTGTTGTTGTTGCCGATCGCGACGGCACCGGCGGCCTGGTTGGCGGCGGTTGCGCTCGCCGTGCCGTCGCCATTGGCGATGTTGTTGGCACCGCCGGTGAAGGCGCCGGTGCCGCTGGCAAAGCTCGGATCGCCGATCGCCACCGCGCCGTCGCCGAAGGCGGTGCTCGAGCGCCCGATCGCCACCGCGCCGCCGGCTGTGGTGCCGGAATTGGCTGTGCTCAGATTGCCGATGGCGACGTTCGCGCCGGTCGCGCCCGTGCTGGCGGTGTCGCCGATGGCAAGCGAGGAGGCGCTTCCGACCGTGGACTTGTTGCCCAGGGCAACCGAATTCGTGAACGCAGCGACCGTGTTCTGGCCGATAGCGATTGCGCGTGCTGCGGTTGCGGAGGCTGGAGCACCGGTGGGCACGGTTCCGCCACCGCCACCGATGGCGATGGACCCGGTACCTGTTGCGCTGGCGCCCGCCGCCGGCCCGGAGCCGATGGCGATGGCATAGGCGGTGCTTCCCGTCGCCGAGGCGCCAAGCGCGATCGCGTTCACGTTGAGCGCGGAGGATTGGCCACCGATGGCGATCGAATTGCCGCTGAAGGTGTGCGCCGCTGTGCCGATCGCGATCTGATCGGTGACAACCCCGGTGCCCGGGGGTTGGTTGAAGGCACTATCGCCGATGGCGATGCTGTTCGATGTCGCCGAAGCCGCATTCACCCCCATGGCGATCGAATTCACCCCGGTCGCGCCGTTATTGTTGAAATTGTTCTGCGTCGTACCGCCGTCATTGATGCTGAGATAGTGGACTGCGGTCGCGTCGAGCGTATTCGCCAGCGTGTCGACCGCCTGGTTGGTCGCAAAGAGCTGCGATCCATTGATGGCATCCGTCGAGCTGCCACTGATCCGGCCTGCCGCCACATTGGTGATGGTGCGCTCCGCACCCGCCGTGCCGACGCTCACGGTGGAGGTCGGAGTAGTGCCCTGGAAGGCGTAGGTCGTACCGCTGATTACCGCGCTGGCGGTGCCGACGGCCGCCGTAGTCGTGGAGCCGGAGCCGAGTGCCACGTCGCCGGAACTCGCCGCCGCCGTCGCACCATTGCCCAATGCGACATTGCCGACGAAACCGGCCGCGCCAGCGGTAGAGCCATTGCCCAGCGCCACGGAGCCTTGACCAATGGCAACATTGCCGTTGCCGATGGCAACCGCGCCATTGGCCTGGTTGGCGGCGGTGGCGCTGGCCGTGCCGTCGCTGTTGGCGATATTGTTGGCGCCGCCGGTGAAGGCGCCGGTGCCGCTGGCAAAGCTCGGATCGCCGATGGCGACTGCGCCGTCGCCGTAAGCGGTATTGCCGGAGCCGATGGAGACGGCCTTGCCGCCGGTTGCGACCGCATTGGTGCCCATGGCGACTGCTTCGACCGAATCCGCCTTGGAGCTTGGGCCCACTGCGATCGCCGATGCGGCGGAAGCGGTGGCACCCATGCCAATGGCGGTGGCGCCAGTACCGGTGGCAGCGGCCTGATAGCCTGCGGCGATCGATTGGCTGGCGCTTGCTACGGTGCCGATGCCGAGTGCGGTACTGCCGGCCCCGCCTGCATTGGCGCTGACGCCCGCAGCGAGAGAATTGTCTCCTGTCGCCGTCGTTCCAGATCCGTATGAGGAGGAGTTTGTGCCACTGGCGACAGCCTGGCGTCCTGTGGCAGTGGAATTGTCGCCGCTGGCGCTGGCGCCCGCGCCAGTGGCAACCGAAAGAACCCCACTTGAATTCGCATTATTGCCGAGTGCAACCCCGGAGGTCGCGGTACTGGCGACGATTGCGCCCGAGCCTATCGCAACGCCACCACCGGCCGCGAGCGCCTGCGCCTGGTTACCCAAGGCGACCCCGAAGGCTCCCGACGCAACGGTGGTCGGGCCGATGGCAAGCGAGTTGGTCCCCGATGCGGCAGCTGACGTGCCGATGGCGATGGAATCGGTGTTCGACGCGTTGGCGAGGTAGCCCATGGCAGAGCCCCTCAGGGCGGAAGCCCCTGCCCCATTGCCGATCGCTGTAGACTGATCTGCCGTTGCATTGGCTGACGTGCCGAAGGCGCTCGATCCAGTCCCCGTCGCAGATGAGCTCGAACCTACGGTGGTCGACCATGCGCCCGTGGCGTTTGTGGCTGTGCCCAGTGCTACCGCCTCGAAACTGAACCCGGCGGGTGCGGTTCCGCTGGCATTTGCATTCACGCCAATGGCAATCGGAGAACCTTGGCCCGTCGAGACCGCCTTCGAACCGGTGCCCATGGCGATGCTGCCGCCAGCGCTGGTATTGGCGACCGCACTGGTGCCGATTGCCAGAGTGTTCGCCGCCTGGGCCTGGGCACCGTTTCCGAAGGCCGTGGCACCATCGCCATTTGCAACGGTGTTGACGCCATAGGCCATCGTCCCGTTTCCGGTGGCGTTGGCCGCTCCACCCATGGCCACAGCGTTGACGCCGCTCGAAACGGCCAGAGCACCGAACGCAATCGCATTGATACCGCTGGCGGAATTGGAATAGCCGACAACGATCGAACCGCTGCCGGTTGTACTGTTGCTGGAGCCCAGCGCCGTTGTGTTCTGCCCATTCGCATGGGTGTTGAAGCCGATGGCGGTCGCGCCGGCGGCTGAGGCGACGGTTCCACAGCCGATCGCCGTGCCGAACGCTGCCGCACTGGGATTGGTGCCGCAATCGGCGCCGTTGACGTTGATTCCGTTGCCGATGGCAAGCTGTGCGAAAGCCGCCTGTGGGGTCATGCCGCCGATGACGACAAGCAGCGCTCCAGCAGTGCCGCCGATTGCCGGCGCCCCCAGACCCAAGCGAAGACGTTTCATACCCAGCACGCGATGAGCTGTTCGAAGCGCTGCCATTAGCCTGCGGCGCACGGAACGGCTATCGGTTTTCCCCCACCTCCAATTTCCGGCAAATATGAGACGAGATTTGAACTGCAGTTGCCTCTCGTTGCACCCACTCATGCTGCTCTATCCTCGGTGTTGCCTGGACGACTCGGTGCGCTTGGATCCGCATCGGCGACTGAGTCGTCGTTGAAATTGTGCATTTCTTGAAGTGTGCGCCCCATCCTGGCGGCTTGGCTTTCAATCTGCTCACGGGCATTCACGACCCATGGCTGCGTCGGTTCCGGGACGGAATGCAACGCTGCCTTGACCCGATCGGCGGGGAGCTTCATCGCCACCAACGCATGGCAGACATCGAAATGAAGAGCTGGCTCCCGTTCGGCGTATGCCGGGGAGGTCAATCCAAAGACAAGGCAGGCAAATAGATGATCGAGTTCCGCGCCGGTTATACGGCCGGCATATTGACGTTGTAAGGCAGTCCAGGCTGTATCGATCTTCGGAGCGAAGATTTCAAATTCCGGAAAATGAATGTCCATGGACAATCCAACACACCCCCATGAAATGATTGCCAGAAAGCTCCGTAGCGCACCGAATGGTTACCATGTCGAGTGTGGTCATATTCGCGACGGTGGTATTTTGGAAAATCCCGGAATTTTTGCAGGAAATTACGGTCTTCAATCACGGGGGTTCAGGTGTGGCGGCCTTGCTACACCAACTTTAGTTCATGCTACTTTTCATTTGACCCTGCGCACGGATATCGACATTGGCCAGTGAACCACAAGCGTACCGACTGGCGCTTCGTACTCTTGCATCCTGGCGCTTCCAAGCGACGTATAGTTCTTCCACGCCGGCGCGACTATCACCGCCGCCAAATGACATTGTGCTTGTAGCCCTGCGCTCCCGGTTCGCGGATGGAACGGATCGCGCCGCCTCCACGCGTCGCTTTCCTTAGGCAAGCGTTTTCAGAAATGATTATAAGGACTTGGAAATCCGCTGTCCGCCAAACCCCATTGCTGGAGCCGTCTTCCGAAACGGGATATATGCATTGCCCGCCGCCCGCATGGCCATTGCCGGACCTGCTCACGGCACGCCACCGCTACCACTGCAGCACGCAACGATTACTTCGCAAATCGTAGCTCGGTCGGCGTCTTTCCCCTATACCTCTTCATGGTAGTGGCCAAATGGCTTTGGTCCGAAAATCCAGACAGATAGGCGACTTCGGCAATCGGGAGCTTGCCTTCGACGAGCAGCTTTTCCGCAAAGTCCAGGCGCAGGTTAATCAGATACTGATGCGGTGGTATTCCAAACGTCCTGGCGAACCTTACTATGAAATGATTCGTTGAAATTCCCGCGACCGACGCAAGCTCGGCGACATGTACTTTTTGCGTAAAATTCTCATTGAGGTGGTCTCGCACGCGTCGCGCGCTATTGGCGGAGAGCCCCCCCTTGGGCGACACGGCGTGTTTCCTACGGCTTGTGTAGGTGCGAAGCAGATGAATACCGAACAGCGTAACCAATGAGTCCAGATAGAGGTCATTCGGAGCTGCTTTCTCCGTCAACTCGGCAGACATCCTCTGGGCCATATCGAGGGCCAAGAGGTCAACCGTGCCGAAAGCAGGCGGTTCAAGTTCTACATCGGCGTTGTCGAACTCATGAACCGCTAATTCGGACAGCACTTCCGGGGGGATCGCTACGACGACATTTTTCCTGGTCGCCAACCAGGCGAGGCTACTATCCACGCCTGCGGGATTAATGGCGATACATCCAACCGGTGCATCGTACTCTTTGATCTTGTCGCTGCCGAGCGAGGCTCTCAACTTGCGCGCGGGCGCGAGCACAATTCCCACAGAATGCTCCTTGGCTAGGAACTTCTGCGATCCAGGGCTGCGGACGGAGTATATCACGCTCCCCCGCATGGTGGCCTTTCTCGGACCTGCACTTTCAGGAATTATGTCGAAGACATATCGATCTGCCCGTCCTCCAACAGACGACCCGGCAATCGCCTCGTCTCTGAGTCTCGTCCGCATCTTTCATTCCGCCTCGCCCAACCCGATCGCAATCCTGCGCCCGTCCGAACGAACGCAGGATTTCAATCGTTGCTTGAAGTCCTGCGTTTAGCCCGACGTCGCCGAAAAGTCGGCGTGACGCGCAAACTGCAGATAGGGCAGAACATTTGCATGTGAAGAAAAAATGTGCCGGACGAAAGAAAAACATCACGGTATTTTAGGAGACACTAGTATAGCTGCCTCATTTGAACCCTGCCAGATCGTCGATATCGTTGGCCACGTAATAACCTAATATAGAGCCATGTGAATAACGGCTGGTTATTACAGCTCACCGCGACGTTTCTCGTATAGTGCCCAAGCAAGTTCTACCAAGGTCAGAAGAATATCCTCCTCGCTCCATCCGGCGGCAACCCCATCCCGGACGACTTCACGGATCAGAGGCAGGAATTGGCGATGACACGCAGCCGAAATGTCGGCAGCGTCGTCACCTACAGGGGGGCCATCGAAGTTGAACTTCACCATCAGGCGCCCCCAACACCATCAATATTTGTAGATCGGATACTTTATTCCCACACATATACAATAGATCCAGGACGAAACATAGGATCTTTGCAGGACAACGCTAGGTCACACCGGCTCTATGCTTCGCTCCGCGCAGCGAGCGCCAGAATGATCATTGCGACAACCATCCAAGGGAATTACCCCATGAACTCGGTTACTGCAATCGGGCCGGGCCTTGCGATCTCCCCGACTGCGGAAGACTAACCGAAATCTTTATTGCTCATTTAAACGACGAAGGACGAGACCACACGCTTCCTCGCGTCGTCACCGTCGCATCAGCCTTTCCAGGGTTGCTGTCAGCCTCGAAGCAACCTCTCTACTTGCCCAGCTGAGCGGGCGCTGACGACCGGCTACGACCGTGACGTGTCTGGTTATGAACGGGCTTCGGAGGACGCTGCTTGCAAACACACCTCTCGCGGTCTCGTTAGAAATGGTATGCGGCGCTTTGATCATGTAGCAGCCGCAATGCGCGGCCATCGCCTTCCGTCCGATGGTTGAATCGATATCCGCGATAATCGTCAACGGCACCTTCAAACATCCGGCAACAGAATCAACCATGATCCGCAGGCCGCTGGTCCTCGCCGGCAGGACGAGATCGTCTTCGGCAAGGCGCCTGAAGTCGAACCGCAGACCCGCAAATGGCTTGGTTTCTTCAAGTGACTGCGGGTAACGGATCGGTGCCTTCGCCGGGAATCGCGAGATATCGCCTATAGCTGAAAACGCGACCTCGCCTGCAGTGCCGATCGATCCGACCAATCCGCCGATAGCCCCATTTCTCGGCGATGAAACGATACGGATCGTTTATATTAACATTGCTACCTCGGATCCGGTCGATTTGAGGAAGCTTCGTGAGAAATTTTCGCCAAATCGGCTTGCATGTCACTGGCGCGACGCCGGGATGGAATTCCATGTTGGCCCAGTTGGGCTCGGGTTCGGAAGCCGGCGGCTCGCAAGCGGACGCCGTGAAACGGGGTATCGGTGTGCTGGCGGGCGTCGTGCAGCGAGAGGCAAACGTCCAGGCGTACATTGACGGCTTTTGGGTCGCTTTTCTGGCGGCAATTGTTGGGCTGTTTGTCGTTGCGCTCACGACCCCGTCTCCAGCGCATCCGCTGACAAAATAATGCTGTGCATTCAACATGGATAAACATCGAATATTAAAGGCGCTTTCCAACCCCGCGAGACTGGAAATCATGGCTTGGTTGAAGAAGCCGGAGGAGCATTTTCCGACGCAGGAACTACCTCCCGAAATGGGCGTCTGCGCCAACCAGTTCCAGCGCTCCGGCCTATCGCAATCGACGGTCTCCTCTCACCTCGGCGTCCTGCAGCGCGCCGATCGGGTCACCACTCATCGCGTGGGCCAGTGGGTCTTCTACCGGCGCAATGAAAAAACCATCGCTGAATTTGTGGCATGCTTGCAAAAGGAACTTTGACATGCCGCTTGCTCTTCTCGTGCTCGCACCTAACTCCTTCGCAATCTGGGCCGCCGAATCTGACGGGATTCCGCGCATGGGCGGTGACACCAAGGTACCATAGGCATCAGGGACGAGCGGCTTTCACAATGCCGGATTTCATGCTCGCAACGCGTTTCTATGGCGATAGCGGGCGCCCTTTATCTAACAGACAAACTCAGTATGGCGCTGTCTGGCGCCCGAGTAGCGATTGGCCTCAAACAAGGGAGTAGGAGAATGGCAACGCCGGATATGCTTCGTTATAGGAGAATTCCTCTTACCCACGGAACTGGTGCGATTCCTGCCCTCGGGTTCGGCACGTTGATCCCCGATCCAGTCGCGACCAGACAGGCCGTAAAAAATGCATTGGAGGTGGGATTTCGACATTTCGATTGTGCGGAACGATATCGCAATGAGGAGGCGGTTGGTAACGCGATGCAGGATGCGTTCAAAGCGGGCACGGTTCGGCGGGAGGACGTCTTTGTAACCACAAAACTGTGGAACTCCAATCATCGTCCAGAGCGGGTGAAGCAGGCTTTTGACGCGAGCCGCCAGCGACTGCAGGTCGACTACATCGATTGCTATCTCATCCATACCCCCTTTGCCTTTCGGCCCGGCGACGAGCAGGAACCTAGAGATGAGCGCGGTCAGGTCGTCTATGATTCAGGGGTGACGTTAATCGAAACATGGCGAGCGCTTGAGCGCCTTGTGGCCGACCGTCAGTGCAAGTCGATCGGACTATCCGACATTACATTGGAGAAGCTGAAGGAGATCGTTGCCGCTGCACGGATCAAGCCTGCGGTGGTGCAAGTCGAATCTCATCCGTATCTCCCAGAATGGGAGTTGCTCGACTTCTGTCGGGAGCACGGGATTGTACTCTTGGCCTTCGCACCCTTGGGACACGGCATGGAACCGAAAGTGCTGGAAGATCCTGTGATCACAGCCGTTGCCAAGCGCGTCAACAAGACGCCGGCTCAAGTTGCGTTGGCATGGGCCGTGCAGCGTGGCACTGCTTTCCTGACCACCTCGGTCACACCTCACCGGATTGAAGAGAACTTTGACGTCTCGACCCTACCTGATGATGCCATGCAGGAGATTCGGGACGGCATAAGGACGAACATCCGGTTCAACGGCGTGGTTGAAACCGGCGTGCCCGGCTTCATTCCAAGGGCCAATTGAGTGCATTCAGCGTCGGATTTTCGGCCGCGTACTATGCCACATGAGTTCGTCGCAAAGCGATCCAAAGGTATCGGCGACACCACCGTGATCCTCGCAGTCACGCCGGGCGTCATGCCCTTGGGGGGCAAGGAAGACCTTTGTTGGCCTAGGCGTGGCAGGCGCCTATTGAACCGTCAGCCGCGGCAGAGCCATATATCTTGGTTCGGGCGTGTGCGATCGTTTCCTTGTTGATCGCTGGCACGGGTTTGAGCTAGGCCTGATGTATGACCACGAAGCCGAAGTCCCTCCCCGCCAAAAGGCGAACGTCCATAGGATCGCGCCGCAACCCCGAAGCCGAGGCTGCCGTCCTTGCGGCCGCGAAGGAACTCATCAGCGAAAAGGGTTACGCCGGATTTTCTGTCGATGAGGTCGCTCGCCGGGCCGGAGCGGGAAAAACGACGATCTACCGATGGTACCCGACGAAAGCGGACCTCTTCATCGCAATCTATACGACCGAACGAACGACCTTCGTGCCGCTTCCCGACACAGGAAACCTGGTTGAGGACCTGGTGCAATACACGACAAGCCTGTGGCGGTTTTGGCGGTCACACCCTGCGGGAGCCGCATTGCGGGGCTTGATTGCCGAGGCGCAGGGCACGAAAGAGGCGCTGGGCGCATTGCGCGAGAGGTTTCTCCCTGAGCGTACTGCCGACGTAAAACGAATGCTGACGATTGCTGCTGCCCGCGGCGAGGTCCGCGCCGAGGACATCGATGACAAGCTCTCGCTCTGGGTTGGTTATAGCTGGTTTCGGCTCCTGATCGACGAATTGCATCACGAGGACGGGATTCAGCCTGTCATGGCGCAGATCGCAGGCCCATCAGGCCGCCATACATCCTGATTGGACGAGGTGCCAATTGCGCGTCGCCCTCGCTTCCGCTCCCGCAAGGAAAGTTGATATGCAGGACAATGCCATAGCCGAGGACATTGATAATCAGGTCGAAACCGCAACGCAGGCGAGCGGGCTGTCGGAAATCCTCGCACCTCACCTTTCAGTGGTCTTCTGCGGATTGAATCCTGCCCTTTCCGCCGAGCGAGACGGCCACAATTTCTCGAACCGAAGCAACCGCTTTTGGCGGGTATTGCATCTCGCCGGATTTACGCCACGCCTGCTGCGGGCGGACGAGGAACGCGAGATACTGAATTATGGCTTGGGCCTGACATCGGCAGTCTCCCGTCCCACGAAGAGCGCCAGCGAACTCAAGAAACGCGATTACATCACCGCCGTTCCTGCCCTGGAAGACAAGATAAGAAAGCTTGCACCACGGAATTTGGCGTTTCTAGGTAAGGCGGCATACGCAGCTATCAGTCTGAGAGCGCATGTCGAATGGGGCAGACAGCCGGACGAATTTGCAGGGGCTTCGATCTGGGTGCTTCCAAATCCAAGCGGACTCAATAGGGCCTTTGACCTGGCAAGATTGACGGAGCACTATCGCGAGATGAAATTGGCGATTTAGCCGGCATAGGCATCCCGTTGGGTAGTAGGGGATCTTGAGGAGAGCGAGGGATCGCTTTTCCCCGCCGATGTTCGCGTCAAAGCAATTCAAACACGTTATAGACAAGTCCGTCCTCGAAACGGTGACCGATACCGACACCAAGGACGCCGTTCAACCAGCTGTATTTCTCGGATGCCGTCTCAAACATGGGATTGATCCTGAAATAGTAGCTTGCCGGGTCCACGACCTGCCCCTTCTCGATGCGAGCCATCACCTCCGCGGGACCGTGACGCAAGCCCCGGTAGCTCATGCAAATCAGTGCTCCGTCATCGGTCCTAAGGTTCAATCGTGCGTCCAATACGATACAGCCGTCCGTACGAACCGCCTGCCAGTCGCTTCCTCCGTCCAGAACATCGCCGGAGAGGCGCTCGCCTTCGAAACGACCGCCGTCAACGATCCGGACTCGCCGGTGTGTGACCGGCGTGTCGCCGAACACGAGCGCAGGTCTGACATCCAGTTTCATTATAAACAGCGGCTTGGTGCGCACTTCGGCAAAGACGTCGGCGGCTGTTTCTAGCTCTGTCGATGAGATCGGCATTGCCTTCTCCTATAGGTTTTGGTGGTCCAGGGGCCGGCCAATATGCGCGGGCCTTCGACAGCGGAACCAGCCTGAAGGACCGATGCCACCCTTAAAAGGTTGCTCGCCGCAGGGCTTGATCCTCACAGTGCGGACGGTCGCCCTTAATAGCAACGCAAGTGGCGTGCCCATCGTTTTGCATCGCACAGCCTCCCCCGGCACTGAATTCAGGATGGCGTGGTCCCGTTCAATCGCTCAACAAGATGCGCACGCGAGGGTGCGGGGTCAAACCCGTCCGTGAAATATTGCGTTTCGTGGCCCACAAGTCCCTCTTGGAATTCCATGATGCTCACCACATAGGATGGTTTGCCGTCGTAGGTGAGGACAAATTCAGTGACCCAAAGATTGCCGCTGCCGACAATTCGCCGGACGGTAAAACGCTTCTTGTTTGGCTGGACGAACCGGCTCTCTTGAATGTTCTGCCGACCGCGAATCCGCTCGCCCGATTGCGGATAATCCAGCACAGCATCCTCGCGATAGATTTCATGTTCGACCTTGAAATCGCCCGCGTCAGAAGCATCCCAATGACGCTTCAACTCCACCTGTAAGGCGCGATCATCCATCTCAATCTCCCATCGCAAGTGCCAGCATTTCGTGCCGTTTCCCCGGAGCGAACCGGGCTTTTGTTTCCATCGATTGGGCTTAGATCCTCAGTCCCTACTTCGCGGAAAGATGGCTCGAGTGATCTTCGAGTATCTCGCGACAGTATCACAATCTGCCTGCGACATTGTCATTGGTCTGACGTTGGCGTCAGAAAGGCTGCGGAGAAATTGCGATGGCGCGTCGTCTGGTCAGCGGCAAGTTCGAGAGGCTGCCAGCCTGGGCTTGGCGGGGAATCGCAAATGTAAACAGTGGGCTGCAGGCGCTTCCTTATGGTTTGCAGAAAGTCGCATGACGCGTCGTTGCCGCAAATGGTTCACAAGGCCCCGGCAGCCAGGGCGTGCTCGACACCAGCTTGGATGTGGCTTGCAAGAACTTGCTTAGCCGTTTCCGCATCGCGACGTAGCGCGGAATGCTGCGCATTACCATGAACGGCGCCGAAAACCGCAAGACACTTGCGGGTCATTTCATTGCCGAAACCTTCAGAGACTCGATCATCCCAGGCGACCGGATGCATGTTGGCACGCGATAGCCGCCCTCCCGCTCAGTGCCCATCCGGCGGAACGGCCTCTTTTGGGATAACTCCCGTGAGGTTCTTCCGGTGGAAGATGAAGAGGCCAGCGACAACAATGACCGCGGAGCCTATCAGAATCTGGCTGTCCGGAAGATCGCCGAAGAAAAGGAAGCCGAGAGCGATCGCCCAGACGAGCAGACTGTATTGCAGCGGGGCAAGCAACGAGGCTGGAGCGAGCTTCAGCGAGCGGGTGATCATCATATGAGCGCTCCCGGCGACGATCCCGAGCGCCAGCATTGCTGCGAAATCGAGCGCTGAGAAGGAACGCCAGTGGCCAAGGCTGAGCACCAAACCGGTCATTAGAGCAGCGACCGTCTGCCACGTGACGAGCGTCACGTCGCTCGTCAGACGCAAGCGTCGTCCGAGGACCAAGGTCAGCGAAAACGAAAGGCTACCGGCAAGACCAAAGATCGACGGCCAGGATAGCATCGCCGTGGAGGGTCTGAGTGCAATCAAAACGCCGATGAAGCCGATGATCACCGCGAGCCAGCGACGCCATCCGATGGTCTCGCCGAGGAAAAAATGCGAGAGCGCCGCCACATAGATGGGGCCGGCCATATAGAAGGTCATGACATCCGCCAGCGGCAAATAGGCGACGGCGGCATAAAACAGGCCGACGTCGGCGGTCGTCAAGACGACACGCAGGACCTGCAGCGGGACGCGCTCGACGCGGAAAAGCTTGTCGCTTCCCTGCCGTGCGATCAAAGGCACGAGGATGATAAAGGAGCCGAGCGAGCGCACCACCAGCACCTGGCCAACTGAAAAGCTCTCGACCAGCCATTTGCCCATTGCATCGTTCAGCGAAAATAGGAAATCGCCGAGCAACATTAGAAGTACGCCAATGACGACGGCATTGCCGTAAGTGCCGGTCGTTCGAACGTTCATGGCGTCTCTTTCGATTAATGGTGATCCCGGGCTTTAGCCGGTTTTGCATCTCCTCCGCAAGGTGACCATCCTACATCGATTCAAGCGTATCCATCGTCTTCGGCAGAATGGCGCATACGGGGCTCCGAGCGGAAGTCACCAGCGCTTTAGCGAAGGTGTTCAGCGTACGACAGGCTCGCCGTGATAGCGTCGCTTTGACGGCTTCGACACGCCAAATCCGACTTCCATCATCAGGCGCGGCGTCTGCTTTGCCAATGTTCCCATATGGAAGCCGAAGGGATCCTCAACGAATCCTGTCCCGGCGCTGCCGGTCAACGTCAAAACGCTGTCTTCACCATAAAACTTGAGCACTTCTTCTGCCGGATGCCCTACCAGCAGCGTTATCTGATGTTTTATGCTCCGACGGTTGTGGCTACCGCGGATATAGACATGCGGACCTGCATCCCCATCGACGTCGGAGAGATAGAAGAAGAATTTCAGCATGCGCCAATCATCGAGATCAAAATGGTATTTGAACGAAGCGCGGCTGAGGTCGGCATCTGATGCGGATTTTGTCGGGAAACTCCACCATAGCCGCGTAGTGATCAATTTCGCCTCGCCCCCGAGATAGTGCCTTGCCACATTGAGAAGCAACGGGTCCTTTTGCACGGCAATGGCGGCCTCGCATTGCAGGACACGTTCGAAATGATGTCCGCTCAATATCGTGCGACCGAAGCGCCGCTCGGCTTCCGCATGATCTTTGGCGAGAAATTCAAGCTTGCGTTCAAAATTCCCGAAACACGGCGTTTCTTGTCCAAAGCGGGCGATCTCCTCGTGGATTGCCGGCGGCAAGGTCAGGCCAATGAAGATACCGGTCCTCTTCAGTTCCGCTGACACGGTTTCAGCTTGGATTGCGCCGAACATTGACGGCTCGGGAGCAGATATCTGCGGAACCGGCTCGGCCATCAGCCAGTGAGCCCGGCGAAACGGCATCGTCCGCGCCAAGAGGAACATCGGCAACCAGGCCGGATTTTCACGCACATCGGTCAGATATGTCGGGATACGTGCCGCAATTCGGCGAAGAGGGCTGCCACTGCGAGCGATGGATTCAAGGTCTTTCGGCTTGGACTTGTGGACATCGAGCATCTCATATTCCTCTCGGGATCATGGTTTCTCGTGACACCACCCGCAGGTCCCCAAGCCGGCGGCACCACAATTATACCAAAATCTCGGTCAGCACGCAGCAAATGGCGAAGACGATTGACTGTCGAGAAAACAAGCCGCCAGGACGATCATGGCGCATGCAACCTGTTGCCGGCTCCAGCCGGCAGTCTGGGCCTTTTCGAGAAGTCCCAACATCGAGGGCTCGATTGCAAACTGGCATTCCTGCTGAAAGCTCCTCTCACTACCCTTGCGCGAGGGCGCGTTGATCATCGCACGCATTTCTTCTCCTTGAAAAATAAAGTACCGACGAAATGGCCACAGCTAGTGTGGGAGGTGGCCTTCCATGTTTGCCCGATTAAATTGGCCGCGACATGGTCGTGAGTTTTCCGACTTATACAAAATGTAAATGAACGTGTCCGCAGCCGCGATCTTGCCGCCGAAAAGCAACGGCACCTGCCACATGATATTCGACTACTTCAAAATGATGGGTTGGTTCATCCATAACTTCATATTCTGCTCCGCCGGCTCAGATTCGAGACCAGAGTCGCTTGACATCTTCCTCAACCTCCGGCTGGCTTTTGAACGTCAAAATGACGCAGCATGCGAAGCATTTTGATGTTGACTGGGAGGTCAGCGAATCAAACAGCTCGGTCAGACAACCGGGCCAAGGGAGGAGTTATCACGTGCTAAAGAAAGCTATCACGTTACTCTCGGCGATCGTCATTGCCGTAGGAGCAGGCTTCGTTTCGGCGGCCTATGCGCAGGGCAAAACCTACTATTGGATCTCGCACGGTTCTCCGGCCGATCCTGTCTGGACCTATTTTCTGGCAGGAGCAAAGCTTTGGGCTGAGGACACCGGCAACAAGGTCAACACATCGTTCCACAACGGTGATGTTCCCGCGCAGCAGGAGGCTGTGAGGGCTGCAATTTCGGCGGGGGCTACCGGGATCGTGACCACCAGCCCCGACCCGGGCAGCCTCGTCCAGGTTGTTAAGGAGGCCAACGCCGCCAATATCCCAATCATCAACTTCAACACGCCCGATCCCCAGGCGAGCTTTAACGCCTACGTTGGTGGTGACAACAAGGCTTTCGGCCGGAACTGGGCGCAATATCTCGTTGACAAGAAGCTGGTGAAATCTGGTGACTTCGTCTGGATGCCGGTCGAGGTTCCCGGTGCGACTTACGGCGTGCAGGAAGAAGAAGGAATATCCAGCGTCTTCAAGCCGCTGAACATCACGTGGGAAGTGACAGACGCTACGTTGGACCAGGCTGAAATCATCACGCGCATGTCGGATTACCTCACCGCCAATCGCTCGAAGGTCAAGGCAATCATCGGGCTCGGCGATCTCGTAACCGGAAGCATCAAGCGGGTGTTCGATCAGGTCGGCGTAAAGCCAGGCGAAATCCCCGTCGTCGGCTGGGGCAATTCGCCCGATACCACGCAGGAAGTTCTGACGGGTTACGTGAATGCCGCTCAATGGCAGGATCCGCAGGCAACCAGCTACATGGCTTTGTCAATGGCAGCCATGGCAGCGGGCAAGATCCCGCCCGGCTTTAACATCATCACCGGCGCTCTTTACGAAAAAGACAAAGCCGCGATCTACGACAAAATTCTCTCTGGCAAATAACGTCGTCGAAAGTCGTACTGGCTGTGTCACCCGGTTCAAACCGGGTGGCCCACCCCAATCGGTGAGCATCAATGCAACAACATTCCTTTCTTCAACGGTTTGTTTCGAAGCCCGAATTCGGCCCACTCGTCCTGCTGGTCCTTGAGCTTGTGATCTTCTGGTCATTCAATTCGGACTTTCTCTCACTTCAAAACATCAGCAATACTCTCTCGTTTACTGTCGAACTCGGGCTTATCGCGTTGGCGATGACCCTGCTGATGACCGCAGGGGAATTCGATTTGTCCGTCGGTTCGGTCTTCGGCTTCTCCGCAGTTTTGATGTGGACGGTGTTCAACGGCAATCTGATGCCGCTCGGTGCCGCCTTCCTCGTCGCACTCGCTGTCAGTCTCCTCATTGGCTTTGTTAACGGGTGGTTCGTTACAAAGCTGAGCATCCCGTCCTTTCTGGTCACGCTGGGCATGCTCCTGGTGGTGCGAGGCACCGCTCTCTATATTACGGACGGCTTTCCCCAGCGCACGTGGACAGCCGAGGGCAATTGGTTTGCCGACCTCTTGGCTGGGAGCTTCTTCATCGGCAGCTTCCGCATGTACATGTCAGTGCTGTGGTTCGCGATTGCGGCGTTCGCCGCCCACTTTGTTCTCACTCAGACGAAATTCGGCAATTGGATACAGGCTTCCGGCGGCAATCCCAACGCGGCGCGTGCTCGCGGCGTTAATGTTAACCGAACCAAGGTTTACTTGTTCATGGTGTCTTCGGCCATGGCCTCGCTTGCGGGGGTGATCAGCTCCATCCGCACGTCGGCGGCGAATCCAAATAGCGGGACCGGTTACGAGCTTGAGGTGATCGCGATGGTCGTCATTGGCGGTACGGTGCTGACCGGGGGGCGGGGGACCATCATTGGAACGGTGCTTGGCATCTTCATTCTGCGCATCATGCGAAACGGCATCGTGATGGTGGGGGTGCCTGGGCTCGCCTACAATATTTTCATTGGGGCAATCATCCTTGGCATGATGGCGCTGCATTCATGGCTCGAACGGCGACATAACGCGGGAGTGTAGACGATGGCCGAAGACCTCATCCGTATGGAGAAAATCAACAAGTTCTACGGCCGTATTCATGCGCTTCGCGACGTTAGCCTCACCGTCAAAACGCGCGAAGTGGTGGGCTTGCTCGGCGACAATGGCGCGGGCAAATCAACCCTGATTAAGGTCTTATCCGGCGCCGTACCACTGACGACTGGGGACATCATAATCAAGGGGGAAAAAGTCGAACTCAAAAGCACGGCCGATGCGATTGCGCACGGAATTGAGACGATTTTTCAAGATTCCGCACTCGTTCCGCAGCTGTCAATCGCCCGAAATCTCTTCCTGGGGCGGGAGCCCATCAAGGGAAGTCGCTTTTTAGGCCGATTGGACCAAGCCACAATGAACGCGTCCGCTCGAGACCTTTTGAAGCGAGTAGGCATTACGAAGGATATCCCGCCGGACACTGCTATCGCTGCCCTGTCCGGGGGTGAACGCCAAGCAGTCGCGATCGCTCGTGCCATGCAGTTTGACAGTGATCTGATCGTCTTGGATGAGCCCACCAACAATCTGGGCGTTGCCGAAACGCAGGGAGTGTTGCGCTTCGTTCGCGAAGCACGCGACACCGGTCATTCCTGCATTTTCATCGCCCACAACATCCACCACGTGTTTCAGGTGGTCGACCGCATTATCGTTATGCGAGGCGGACGGATTGTCGCAGACGACATAGATCCGAAAAAAACGACCATCGAGCAGGTCGAAAGAATCATCACCGGCGAGGAAATGCTCAATGCCATTACCGCCTGATTGAGTTCCCGCCCAACCCGAACAAGTCTTCATGGCTCTACAACCCGGCATCGAATGTGCCACTGCGACCCTACTGCGGTGGGGACCGCGCGTGGGCGAACAGGCGGCCCGATTTGGGGTTAGGTGCTGTTGACAACCACTAAGCGTTACTTATTGTTAGCTTGCTCTGATCAGATTTGACCCCTGACCTGGCAAAAGTGGCTTGGTCGTTTTTCTCGACCAGGCCACTACCTTTTTGAGGGCGAGTAATGTCACCGACCGTAAGCTAGGCGACATAGCTGTCGCCCAGGCTCGTTCAGCCGCCCCGCAACCATTTTTAGAATCTGCGCCGGCGGCCGACGATAGGCAACGAACACTTTTTTCAAGATTTCGGATCGGGGACGTCGACACGGATGGCCGTCGAAAAGCCCTCGGAAAGGCCGATTGCCTCGGCCCGTTTGTCGATATGGGACAGCATCCTCAGTTTCGACATCGGCAGGCGCGTATCGAGGGCGCCCCGGTCATACGCGTAATCGGGCAGATAGCCATTGACGATCAATCGCCAATCGAAGGGCACGACGTCACCGACCGCACGCATCATCTTCGCCACGGTTGTCGTGCAGTTCGTCGTGATCGAGTTGTAGAATTCCGGTTTCGTGGCGAGCGCGTTGGCATCGGCGACATACTGCAGAAGCAGCGCCCGCGCCTGCTCGGGCGAGGCTCTCAGACGGTAGAGCTGGACATCCTCACCGCGTACGTTGGACCGCACGCCGACAACATCGCGTTCGTCGGCCGCGATGATGACCAATGGGTTACTTTTGAACAGATCGGCGATCGGCGAGAACTCCCCACCTTGACGCCGTCGGACCTCCACGGACCAGGCGAGTTGCTCGCCTCCGGCAAAGCCGAAGCTCAAGATCATGTGGGCCATCTCCGGCCCGGCCCAATAGGACATGAAGAGGTCAATCCTTTCGATCCGGGAGAGATCGTATGTCCTTGTCGTCCACCGCTCGCTGAAGTCTTGGTTGCTCCTCCAGTCGAAATCGCGCAGATCCGTAAGCGTCAGGATGTCGCCATTGCGGACTCCCGTGACTTGCCTCGCCACATCCGGTGCCCATTGCGCGTTGGCAGGCGGTTCGATCGTGCTCCACCATCCCAGCACAAGGAGCAACACAATTGCGAATGCAAGCGCAGCCTTTATGCGCCAGCCGGTAAATAGCGCAACGACCGTGATAACGCCGAACAACGCAAATAACACTGCGACGATTGCTCGGAGAAAAATCGGGGCTGGCAGACGGTACCAGATGGCAAGGGATGCCCAACTCGCCGAAAGTAGGATGAATAATGCGGCTAGGATTCCAAAGACGATCCAAACGACACGGCGCAAGTTCAGTCCTTCCCTAGTCGGTGGCAACGCACACGCTTTGGCGATCCAGCTGGTTGAGATATATGGCGGAACTACTCGTATTCCGTAATATCCCAATCAGTCAGGGATGACGACTCCTCGCTCTCTAAGATGTTTTTATTCCCCGCCTTCGACAGATGCTTTTATCGTGTCTGCCACCATCCGAACACTTGCGACCCGCAGGAGGCGGTGGGCGAAAAGCGATATCGCTTACGCCATCGTCGCGAGAATGGATTTTGTGACTTCGTAGCGAAGCGGCTTCCCGGCGAGGAACAAGCAGACTTCGTCGACTGCAGCACTTCCCTGCCGCAGGCGTGTTTCGACTGTATGTCCGGCAGCGTGCGGCGATATGATTGCATTGGTCAATGTGCGGAAGATGCTATCGGCCGGAAGCGGTTCGTTTTCGTAGACATCAAGGATCGCTGTGAAACGATTCTGTTGGAGGGCTTCGATCAGAGCCGTTTCATCAACGATCGTGCCGCGGGCTGTATTGATAAACAGCGCCCCGTCACGGAGCAGAGCAAGCTGCGCTTCGCCGATCATGCGGTGCGTTTCCGGAAGAGACGGCACATGCAGCGAGACGATGTCGCTGCTGCGGAACAGATCGTTGAGGTCGCATAGCTCCACACCAAGTTCGGCGGCCTGCCCGACAGACAGATAAGGGTCGCTAACAAGGACCCGGGCTCCGAAAGCGCGGAACAAACCGATCATCAGCCTTCCAACATAACCGGCTCCGACCACACCGACCGTTTGAGCCCCGAGAAGCCGGCCGAGATATCTCTCCCGAAGATCGAACCAGGATTCTCCGGCCTTCATGCCGTCATTGAGCTTGCTCGGATTGCGCAGGAAAGAAAGCGTCTGGCTGATAACAAACTCGACGACGGAGGAACCGATCTGGCTTGCTGCATGTGTTACCTGCAGCCTGCCCTCCTCGATTGCGGCCAAAGGTGCGAGCTTGCGAACGCTTCCAGCCGCATGCGCAAGCAGCTTCAGCGAGGGAAGCCGGGCAAGCAGCAGTTCATCGAGCGACGGGGTGCCCCATCCAGTAATCGCCGCCGTCGCGCCTTCCAAGAGACGCGGCAGATTTTCAGTCGACAGTTCGCCTTCGGCGGCTGCGCGGATATTCGCTACAGCAGCCAGTTTTTCCTCTGCCGCAGGGGGGACGACCTGTTTGCGCATCGCCGGCGTGAGCAATATGGCCACCGTCGGACGGCTGGTCGACAAGGAGGCGGAAGGCTTGCTTTCGGTAGACATGAAGAGGCATCCCTATTGGCTGAATTACGGGCAAGGCAAAGCGAACGTCAGAAGCCGGTGCCACCATTGATCTGCAGGATCTCGCCAGTGATAAACGCCGCTGCGTCCGAAGCCAGATAAAGTACGGCTTGCGCAACGTCGTCTGGAGCTCCCTCACGCCTGAGCGGCGTCCGTTCGACTGCGGCGGCGCGGCCGTCGGGCGTGTTGAACGTGTCGTGGAAGCGCGTTCCAATCAGGCCCGGCGCGACGCCGTTGACGCGAATGCCGAGTGGGCCGACCTCCTTTGCAAGCGCCCGCGTGAAGGTGGCAACGGCTGCCTTACTCGCGGCATAATGCGAAGCGCCCATACCACCGCCGTCAAAGCCCGCGAGCGACGACATGGTGACGATGGCGCCGGCTTCGCGCTTTTCCATCGAACGCAACGCCGCCTGGACTGTGAGAAACGTGCTGAAGACATTGATGGACATGGCCTCCTGCCAGAGATCCAAAGTCGCATCGACACAGCGGCTGCGCTTGATGAGGCCACCGGCATTGGCGAAGACGACGTCGACAGGCCCGAAGGTGCCTTCGACCTCCAGAAATAACTGCGCAACAGCATCGGGTTGGCTCACATCCGCTTTGAACCCAAGCGCAATCGTGCCCGCCTCTTCTGCCTCTCGTTCGATCCGTACGGCCTCTTCGGCGCTGGTGAGATAGGTGAACGCGACCTTGGCGCCCGCTTTGATAAAGGCGCGCGTTGTCGCTCCGCCGATGCCGGAGGCTCCGCCAGTGATCAGCACGACTTTTCCTGAAAAATTCATGGTTCTTCCTGTCTGAAGGGATTTGCGCGTGAAAGGGCGCTCAACGGCGACTGGGCTGAAGATGGATCTCCGATACATACGCACGCGCGGGAAGCTGCATGACAAACATACAGGCAGCAGCGATATCCTCGGGCTGAAGCGCCGCCGCACGGGCTTCGGGGGTGACGGGCACGGGCCTTCGGTCGAGCAGGGGCGTGTTGGTCATGCCGGGTAGAATGGATGTGGCGCGGATGCCATTCGCCCACTCTTCCTCCATGATGGCATGGGTCAGAGCCATGACGCCGGCCTTCGACGCCTGATAGGCGGCGCCCGAAAGGTCGGGCTTGCGCGCTGCGGTCGATGAAACGTGAATAATGAGGCCTTTTCGATTGGCACGCATCGACGGCAGGACGAGCTGAGACAGATTGAAGGCCGCCGTCAGATTGGCATCGAGCATTGCGGCCCAAGACTGCGGCGTCAATCGATCAAACGAGCGCTCGACGATGTTTGTACCGATGGCGTTGACCAACACTCCGACCTTTTCGAGGTGCGTTGCATGCGGCTTGAGCGCGGCTGCAAGCGCCGCCGCGTCCGATGCATCGGCAACGATGGAAAGTTTTGCGCGACCAGCCGCGGCTGCGGTCTTCGCAAGACCATCGGCGCTCCGCCCGAGCAGGATCAAGTCAGCGCCTGCCTTGGCAGCTGCGATTGCAATGGCGCGTCCCATGCCGCCGCCTGCGCCGGCAATGAATATCGTTTCTCCTGCGATGTCCTCACCCATGTGCTCTCATCTCCTCCACTCCTCACGCCCGATCAGCTCTGTGCACCGATGCTGTCGATCCGCGCACGATGAGCTGCGGCGCAACGTCGATATGCGCCTGCTCGCCTTCGACAGCTTCGCCTTCCATACGCCTGATCAGAGCGCGCACGATGGCGTCGGCCATTGCGGGCACTGGTTGACGTATGGTGGTCAAGGCGGGCTGTGCGATTTCCGACAGGACAATGTCGTCGAACCCAACGATCGATAAATCCTCCGGCACCCGGAAGCCGAGATCGCGGGCTCCGGCATAGGCCCCAAGCGCATACATGTCATTGACGGCAATGATCGCCGTCGGCGGATAATCGCGGCTCAAGAGCTCACGTATGCCGATCCTTCCGAGTTCCGCCCCTTCATTGTCGCCAAATCCGATGACATCGCCGCCCTGCCAGATCATATCATCGGGCAGCTCCAGCTTGGCGCGTCCCATGGCCGCCCGGATCCCGTTCAAGCGACCGAGGCGACTATTTGTCTTAAATGGCCCCGAGACGACGGCAATACGTTTATGACCAAGACCGATCAGATGCTGTGCGGCAATCATACCGGCAAGCTCCTGATCCAGACTGACGCTGCAGGCGACGACATTCTCCGCGCCATGATTTCGACGATCGAAGGCGGCGATGTGGAGACCATTGTCAGCGAGATCGCGAAGGTGCTCGAAAGATAAAGGCGACGAGCCCAGGATGATGCCGGTGATGCCGGAGGCCAGTAAGGTTTCCGCGTAACGCGTCTCCACGACAGGATCGCGTTCGGCATTGCAGATCAGCACCTTGTAACCATGCTGCAAGGCGACGCGCTCGACATGATGCGCAACAGAGCCCCAGAACGGATTGGCCACGGAAGGAACGATCAGACCGATCGTGGACGTCTGTCCCGATTTCAGCTGGCGGGCCGCGATATTGGGTGAATAGTTCAGTTGCGTGATCGCATCGAGGACGCGACGCTTGGTCTCGGGCCGCATCTTCTCGTCCCGACCGTTGATGACGTTCGACACGGTGCTGGCGGATACTCCGGCAATGCGCGCGACCTCATGGATTCCAGCCATTCAATTCACCGCCTGCAATCCCCAGTCACGGGAATATCTCATAAGAAACATATTCATCACACTGGTGCAACGTTTTACTAATTCATAAAGCCTATAAGCCAATCATGTCAAATGGCCACAAATATTTTGTTACATATGTTGGAAAATATTTTCGTTGACACACATTCGAGCAGTAGTGTTACGTTACACAAACTGTTCCACGAAGCGTGAAAGTCGGCGCGATCCCATGTCGAACGCAATCGCCGACCGCACCAGAGACAGGCAATCGTTCGCTCCATCCTCACGCAGGAAAGGCTTGCAAATGTCCGATATTTTTTCCGTCTTCACCAAGCCTTGGAAAGAGCCCCTGCCCTCGCTGGCCGACAAGCTGGCAGGTCTGGGATTGGGCGGCGTAGAGCTTCCGGTCCGGCCTGGGTATCAGGTCACCCCCGAAAATGTCCGGCGCGATCTTAGCGCCGCCGCCAGGACGCTCGGCGAACGCGGACTGAAGATCGCCAGCATCGCAGGCACCGTTGACGAGCCGATGATTGCCGCTTGCGGCGACGCCGGCGTGCCGATCATCCGCATCTGCATGACGATCGACCCCACCGTCAGCTACGCAAAGCAGATAGACAACTACCGGCGCGAGTTCGATGCGATGGTGCCGCTGCTCGATCGCTTCGGCGTAACTGCCGGCATCCAAAATCACAGCGGCAACTATATCGGCAGCGCTATCGGTGTTCTCCACCTGATCGAAAAATATGATCCAAAGCATGTCTGCGCCGTTCTCGACATGGCCCATTGCGGTCTCGATGGGGAAGCGACGGCTATTGCCGTGGATATCCTGAAGGATCGGATGCACGGGCTAGTGAACTTCAAGAGCGCATTCCGCAATCGCACCAATGGACCGGAAGACATCGCAAGCTATAAGGTGCATTGGACGACCCATCAGCATTCGGTCTATTCGTGGAAGGAACTGGTCGCGTGCCTCAAGAAAATCAGCTTTTCGGGAACCTATTGCCTGCCCGCCGAATATAGCGATCCGGACGGTCATGGCCCACGTATGGGCGATGATGTGACCCCCTACCTGCGGCAAGATCTCAACTATCTCAAAGAACTGCTCGCAAACTAGGGCGCCTCGGCGTCCGATTTGTTTCATCAGACATGATCTTGGGGCGGTTTTGCACCTTTGGGATCATGCCTTGGATGTCGAGCCACGCAATATCAGCTCCGGACGAATGACGATGCTGTGCTGGATGAATTTCCCATCGATGCGATCCAGCAGCATGCGCATGCTAAGCTGACCGATGCTGTATTTATCGACATGCAGTGTCGACAATTGCGGCCGAACCAACTCGGCGAGCGAGATGCCGTCGAAACCGATGATGCTGAGGTCCTGCGGAACGCCGATGTTCAATGCTTCGCACGTCTGCAGCGCTCCGACCGCATTGAGGTCGTTGTAACAGATGAGACCGTCGATATGGGGGTGGTCCGCGAGGATCTGGCGGCTCGCAACCGCACCACCGCCGACATCAGGTTTGCAGTGAACAATCGCAACGGCTTCCGTTCCCAACCCGCCGAAGGCCATGCGGATACCTTCAAGCCGTTCGGCCGCCCCTTGCGAGGCGATTGGTCCTGCCAATACGCCGATGCGCCGCCGCCCAAGGCTCCAAAGGTGTCGTGCCGCATCCGCAGCGCCCGAGCGATAATCGATCATGATGCTTCCAGCAATGCTCGGAGCCACGCTGCGGTTTACCAACACCGCTGCCTTGTAGCCCTGCAGCGCCTTGATCAGGGACTGCTCGGGCAAACGCGCACTGCACCAGACGATACCGTCGACACGCTGGCTTTCGAGAATCTGCATGAGGTCGATTTCGCGCTCAGCACTTTCTACAACGTTGCACAACAGCAGATTATAGCCGTTTTGCATCGCCACGCTCTCAATTCCCCGGATGATCTCAGGGAAAAACGGATTGGCGATGTCAGGCACAAGCACCCCGACGATGCGTGACTTGTCCGACTTGAGGCCGCGAGCCAAGGCATTGGGACGATAGCGCATCTCGTCGGCGATCTGCCGAATGCGCTCGCTGGTTTCCGGGCTGGCGCCCCCTTGCCCATTGAGGACGCGCGACACCGTCATCGGGGAAACTCCCGCTGCTCGCGCTACGTCGGATAGCCGGGTCTTGCTCATGATCCTCGCCGAAAAGACTGATTTTCTCAGTTAACGTTATCTCATAGATTATGCAATCCCTCAGGCGCCATCGCATTCAAACTCATTATATTTTCGGGCTTTTCCCACAAAATAGCAGTTTTCCATTCTGTGGATTGACAAAAAAGATCGCCTCTCATACGTTATCGTTAACGTATCAAGGGAGTGATACGCAGGGAGGAAATGATGATTGACGACACAGGGCTTCGCCCTCGGGTGCGGAGCTTCGCCTTAGCCCTCGCATCAAGCCTGCTGATATCGACGAGCGCTTTTGCGCAGACCTATTCCGAGGCACCGGCCCTCGATGCCCAGGTCACGGCTGGCACCTTGCCACCGGTACAGGCTCGCCTGCCGAAGAACCCACTTGTGGTGCAGCCGACCGAATCCGTCGGCCAATATGGCGGCACATGGCGAATGGCGATGATCGGCAGCTCCGACAGCATGCTCGACCGCACAATCGGCTATACCCGCCTGGTGCGCTGGGACCCGGCCTGGACGAAGATCGTGCCCGATCTTGCCGAGAGCGTGACGGAGAACAACAACGCGACGGAGTTCGTCTTCAAGCTACGTGAAGGCACCAAATGGTCTGACGGCACACCGTTTACCGCCGACAACATCCTGTTCTGGTACAACGATATCCTGATGAACAAGGATATCACGCCGGCAGTGCCGAGCTGGCTGGTCAGCGGTGGTCAACCGGTGAAGGTCGTAAAGCGTGGCGACTACGAAGTGGCCTTTATTTTTGCCGCGCCCAACGGCCTGTTTCTGCCGACCATGGCGACAATCGCCGGATCGGACATCATTGCCGGCTCCGCCGAACAATATCTCAAGCAGTTTCACAAGAAATATAATCCGGATGGTGTTGCGGCCCTTGCGAAGGCGCAGGGTGCGGCGGACTGGGTGCAGTTGATCACCAACAAGATCATCCAGCCCAACCGCTGGCGCGACGCCAAGCGCCCGGTGCTGGATCCCTGGAAACTGGATACGCCCTACTCCGGGACGTCGCAGGTCGTGGCCGCGCGCAACCCCTATTATTACAAGGTCGATCCGGCCGGCCATCAATTGCCCTATATCGATAAGGTCGCGCTTGATGTCGTCCAAGACCCTCAGGCAGTGGTGCTCAAGGCGATCAACGGCCAGATCGACATGCAGACGCAATATCTGGATTCCGTCGACGTACGTCCCGTCATCGTCCAGAACCAGCAGCAGGGCGATTACAAGCTCTTCATCTCCCAGCCTGCCTGGTCCAACGCAATGCTGATCAACCTCAACCAGACGGATAAGAACCCGACACTCAGAAAGGCCTTCAGCAACAAGGATTTCCGCATTGGCCTCAGCTACGCCATAAACCGCGACGAACTCAACCAGCTGATCTATGCGGGTGTGGCCCAGCCCTACCAAGGTTCTCCGCGTCCGAATACGGTCCTCTATGACGACGGAATGGCGCACCAATACACCGAATACAGCGTCGATAGGGCCAACCAGCATCTGGACGCAGCCGGCCTCACCAAGAAGGACGCACAGGGTTTCCGCCTCGACAGCGAAGGCAACCGCATTTCCTTTCCGATTGACGTATTGACGACGATGCCGCTGCAGATCGACGCCCTGGAACGGATCAAGGTCTACTGGGCCGCAGTCGGCATCGACATGCAGGTGCGCCCGGTCGAACAATCGCTCGCCTTTGCCCGGCTGCAATCCAACGACGAGGATGCGCTCGTCTGGATTGGCGGCGGCGGATACGATTTGCTCGGGCTTCTCGATCCCAAATGGTACGTGCCCTTCAGCAAGGAATCGAGCTACGCGACCGCATGGGGTCTGTACTATCAGAATCCGTCCGATCCGCATGCCGAAGAGCCGCCGGCCATCATCAAGAAGCAGCAGGATCTCTATCGCCAGGTTCAAACAGCCAGTTCGCTCAAGGAGCAAATGGAGCTGATGAAACAGGTTCTGGCGATCACAAAGGATCAGTTCTACATCATCGGCACCAACATGGACCCGGACAAGGTCGGTGTCGTGAAGAACAACATGCACAACGTGCCGGCCTCCATGCCGAACACATTCTTCTATGTGACACCCGGGCCGACGAACCCGGAACAATATTACTTCTCCCAGAACTGACCCAAACTCCAATGCAAGTCGGCACCTCAAACGGCCGGCTTGCATTCTTTGAGCCATTCTGACCAGCGGCTGCACCAAGGCGGAGCGCGAACAATGCTGTCTTTCATCATCCGACGAATCCTGTTGATGATCCCGACCATGATCGTCATCTCGCTGGTGGCGTTCATCGTCATCCAGCTTCCGCCGGGTGACTTCCTGACGGCTCTGACGGCAGAAAAAGCCGCGCAAAACGAAGTGCTTGATACATCGCTGGTAATAGCACTGCGCGCGCAGTACGGGCTCGATCAGCCCTGGTATGTGCAATATTGGTACTGGATCAGCGGCATCGTATTCCGCGGCGATTTCGGCCAGTCCTTCGAGTGGAACCTGCCGGTCTCAAGCCTTATCTGGGACCGGCTCGGCCTGACTCTCATCGTCTCGATGACCACTCTTGTGTTCGTCTGGCTGATCTCTTTTCCGATCGGCGTATACTCCGCCGTGCGGCAGCATTCGGCCGGAGATCTTGTCGCGACCTTCTTCGGCTTCCTGGGCCTGGCAATTCCGAACTTCCTGCTTGCACTGGTGCTGATGTACGTTGCCTCGCGTTATTTCGGGGCCGGCGTCGGCGGGTTGTTCTCTCCGGCCTATTCCAACGCACCATGGAGCTGGGCTCGCGTTCTGGACCTCAGCAAGCACCTGTGGCTGCCCGTCATAGTCCTCGGCTCATCCGGCATGGCGGCGCTGATCCGCATCATGCGCGCCAATCTCCTTGACGAACTGAACAAGCCCTATGTCGAGATGGTGCGAGCCCGCGGCGTACACGAAACGAAACTTCTGCTCAAATACCCCGTCCGTGTCGCGCTCAACCCCTTCGTCTCGACGATCGGCTGGGTGTTGCCGGCGCTGATCTCCGGCGAGACGATAACATCCATCGTTCTCAGCCTGCCGACCGCCGGGCCGTTGCTGCTCAAAGCGCTCTTTGCTCAGGACATGTACCTGGCAGGCGGTCTTATCCTGCTGCTGTCGGGGCTCACCCTGGTCGGCACGCTTTTGTCGGACATCCTTCTCGCCATCCTCGATCCGCGCATTCGATACCGCTAGGAGAAAGCCAGTGGCCGAAACCATTTTCACTCCAGTCGTCTCGACCGCTCTCGCCAAGGGTCCGGGCTCCGCCGGTCCTTGGGTGCTCACATGGCGGCGGTTCAAGATGCACAAGGCGGCGCTTGTCAGCGGCATCATCGTGCTCGCAATCTATCTCGTGGCGCTGTTCGCGGAATTCGTCGCTCCGGTTTCGCCGGTAACCTACGCGGTTTCCTATACCTATGCGCCGCCTCAGATGATCAAGATATGGGGGACCGATAGTGATGGGGAACACCATCTCCTCTATGTCAACGACTACACCGTCAAGGTCGACCCAATCTCCCTGTCGCGCTCTTTCGAGACCGACCCCTCGAAGGTCATTCCGGTGGGCTTTTTTGTCCGCGGCGAATCCTATCGCCTCTGGGGCCTGATCCCCATGTCGATCCACCTGATCGGCCCGGTGGAAAAGGGAAGGCCCTTCTATATTTTTGGCGCCGACCGGCTCGGTCAGGATGTCTTCAGCCGTACTGTCTATGGGGCCCGCGTCTCCATGTCGATCGGCCTTGTCGGCGTCACCATTTCGCTGCTTCTCGGCATAACGCTGGGCGGCATCTCTGGCTATTACGGCGGCTGGATCGACGATATCATCCAGCGCGTCATCGAATTCCTCAAATCCATTCCCACCATTCCGCTGTGGATGGGTCTTGCCGCCGCCATCCCGCCCAACATCGATCCCCTGATGGTCTATCTCTGGATCACGGTAATCCTGTCGCTGCTCGGGTGGACCGATATCGCCCGCGTCATTCGCGGCCGCTTCCTGTCGCTGCGAACAGAGGATTTCGTCATCGCTGCACGGCTCGATGGCTGTCGCCAGCAGCGGATCATCTGGCGGCATATGGTGCCGAGCTTCATGAGCCACATCATTGCCTCCGTCACGCTTGCCATCCCGGGCATGATCCTTGCGGAAACCTCGCTTTCCTTCCTCGGCATCGGCCTCAGGCCGCCGGTCGTCAGTTGGGGGGTCCTCCTGAAGGATGCCCAGAATATCCTCGCGGTATCGAGCGCGCCGTGGCTCTTCCTGCCCGGCCTTGCGGTCGTCATCGCCGTGCTCGCCCTCAATTTCCTCGGAGACGGTTTGCGTGATGCAGTCGACCCTTACTCCCACTGAAGCCCGCCCGAAGGCCGCCGCCACATCCAGCCCGCTGGTCGAGATCGATGGCCTGAAAGTCCGCTTCTTCACCCATGACGGCGTCATCGACGCGCTCGAAGGCGTGTCGCTGACCATCCCCCAAGGCAAGACGCTCTGCATCGTCGGCGAAAGCGGGTCTGGAAAATCGATCACAGGTCGCGCCATCCTCAATCAGGTGCCCCGCCCGGGAAAGGTCGTGGAGGGCAACATTCGCTACCATCGCCGACCCGGCGAAGCGCCTGTTGAGATCACCAAGCTCGATCCGCGAGGCGCACAGATGCGCTCCATCCGCGGCGGCGAGATTGGGCTGATTTCGCAGGAACCGATGGCGGCGCTCTCGCCGGTCCATACCATCGGCAACCAGATGCGCGAGGCGATCCGGCTTCATACCAAGCTCGGCAAGAAGGCCGCCGATGCTCATGCTGTCGAAATGCTCGCGAAGGTGGGCATTCCGCGACCAGCGGAGCGTCTTAACAATTACGCCTTTGAATTTTCCGGCGGCATGCGTCAACGCATCTGCATTGCACTTGCGCTATCCGCCTCGCCCCGACTGCTGATCGCCGATGAGCCAACGACAGCGCTCGATGTGACCACACAGGCCAATATCGTCGATCTGCTACTCGGACTTCAGGAAGAACTGGGGATCTCCATCGTCTTCATCACGCATGATCTTGGTGTGGTGGCGGAGATCGCGGACGAAATTGCCGTGATGTATCTCGGCAAAATCGTCGAGCAGGGCGACAGCCTCTCGATCTTCCGGAATGCCAAACACCCCTATACACGAGCGCTTTTGCGCTCCATCCCAACATTCACGCGCGAACGGGGCGGCCGGCTGCAGACCATCAGGGGAATGGTGCCGTCGCCATTCGAACGTCCTGCCGGCTGCATGTTCCATCCACGTTGCGACGCGTTCATGCCCGGCGTTTGCGATCGTCTGGTTCCGTGGCCGGTCCATCCTGAGCCCGGCCGTGTCGTGCGCTGTCACCTGCATGCCGATCGTGGCGACATCGATCGTGCTCTTGGAGAGCTTTCCTGATGCTTCAGCCCACCAATGAGACAAGAGAGCGGCTGCTCGAGATCGATAATCTGAAGGTGCATTTTCCCATTCGCGCCGGGCTCTTCAATCGTGTCGTCGGCCATGTCAAGGCCGTCGATGGCGTGAGCTTTCATATCAATGCCGGGGAGACGCTCGGTCTGGTCGGTGAAAGCGGTTGCGGCAAATCGACGACTACGCGTGCGCTGCTGCGGGTCAATCCGCCGACGGAAGGCACCATCAACTACCGGCAGGCCGATGGCGCGGTGGTCGATCTTGCCAAGGCGAACCAGGAACAGATGATCCCGATCTATCGCGACATGCGCGCGGTGTTCCAGGATCCGCAGGCTTCCTTAAACCCGCGTATGCGGGTGATCGATATCATCGGCGAAGTGCTCAAGGTCAACCACCTCGTCTCCGCTGCAGATCTTGAATCGCGAGTGGCGGAGCTCCTGCAGAAAGTCGGCCTGCGGCCCGAGGCCATGGGGCGCTTTCCGCATGCCTTTTCCGGAGGTGAGCGCCAGCGCATCAGCATCGCCCGCGCTTTGGCTCCCAATCCGCGTTTCGTCATTGCTGATGAGGCTGTCTCGGCGCTCGATGTCAGCGTGCGTGCGCAGATCATCAACCTGCTTCAGGATCTCCAGAGCGAATTGGGACTGACCTACCTTTTTGTATCCCACGATCTAAGCGTGGTGCGGCATATCTGCGACCGCGTCGCCGTGATGTATGTCGGCCGCATTGTCGAGATGGCGCCGGTCGATAGCCTCTTCGAACGCCCGCGCCACCCCTATACCGAGGCGCTGCTGTCGGCCGTGCCTGTCGCCAACCCGGCGGTCAAAGGCCGTTCTCGCCGCATTCGCCTGCCCGGCGACGTGGCAGATCCCGCCAATGTGCCGTCCGGCTGCCCTTTCCATCCACGCTGCCGTTTTGCGACCGACCGCTGCAAAACGGAGCTGCCGCAATTGCAGCCCACTGCAAGCCCCGGTCACCAAACCGCCTGCCACTATGCCGACAGTCTGGAACTGCGCGGCGCCTTTGACCTCCAATAAGATCAAGACCCATGGCCAAACTCATCCGCAGCTACGACAACGCGAATATGCCCATCGTGAGCGAGGGGAACGATACCCTCGATCTCGTCTACTTCAATCTGCTGACGCTCGCTCCCGGCGAGCGTCATGACTACCGCCTGCCAGATCATGAATCGCTGGCGGTAGTGATGGACGGCAATGTCGACATCATCGTCGACGGCATCGCCTTCGACGATGTCGGCAAACGCAAGGACATATGGTCCGGCAATGCCGAATCCGTCTACGCACCGGTCGGAGCGGCCGTCACCATCACTGCACGCGCAAAATCGCAGATCGCGATCGCCGGCGGGCTGACCGAAGAGCCCCTGACGCCTTTCCGTATTACACCGGAAGAGGTGGACATGGTGGATGTCGGCTCTGCGGAAACCCACACCCATCGTCAGATCTTCCACATCCTCGGCCAGCGCCAGGCGGGACGCGTCGGACGGCTGCTGGTCAGCGAACTCTATGCCGATCCCGGCTGCTGGTCCGGCTATCCGCCGCACAAACACGATACCGAGAACGGCAATCTAGAGACCGACCATGAGGAGCTCTACCACTACCGCTTCTGGCCGGAAAAAGGCTTCGGCGCGCAAGGCATCTACAATGCCGGCGAGACTCCGCAGAACCTGGTGACGCAGAACGGCGATACTTTTCTTCTTGATAAGGGATACCACCCGACATCAACCTCGCCGGGCCATCGCGGCTATATATTCACCATTCTCGTCGGTCGTCACCGGCGCGGCCTCATCCAAAGTTTCGATCCACGCCACGACTATCTGCTGGATGCCTTTCCCGGCATCCAGGCGATGCGTGACAAGTTCCGGTGAAGCCCATGCATTCCCTTTTCGATCTCAGCGGCAGACACGCTCTTTTGACCGGCGCCAGCCGCGGTCTCGGCCTCGCAATGGCTAGGGGGCTGGCAAGCGCCGGAGCACACGTGACGATCAACGGCCGTGACGAAGCCTCGCTTGCAAAGGCTGTCGAGGGTCTGCGCGCTGAAGGCTATCGGGCCGACGGTGTGGTCTGCGACATCACCAGAGCGGTCGACGTCGGGGCCAAGCTCAGTGCGATTGCACCCATCGATATCCTCGTCAACAATGCCGGCATCCAGATCAGGGCGCCCTTTGTCGAACACAGTGTCGAGACCTGGCAGCTGATGTTCGAGACCCATGTGATGGGGGCGGTGCTGCCCTCTCGCATTGTCATCCCCGGCATGATCAGTCGAGGCGGTGGCAAGATCATCAACATCTGCTCGCTGATGAGCGAACTCGGCCGCAAGACTATCGTTCCCTACACAACGATGAAGGGGGCGCTGAAGATGCTGACACGCGGCTTGGCGACGGAACTCGGCCAGCACAATATTCAAGTCAACGGCATCGGTCCCGGCTATTTCGCCACGGAAATGAACAGCGCCCTGCTCAACGATCCGCAATTCGATGCCTTTGTGAAAAACCGCACGCCGGCCGCCCGCTGGGCGCAACCGGACGAACTCGCCGGCGCAGCCATCTTTCTCGCCTCCCAGGCTTCCAACTTTGTCAACGGCCAGGTGCTCTATGTCGATGGCGGCATTCTGGCCTCGCTTTGAGGATACTACCCGATGACAAGCATCACGATCGATCCCAGCCGTTCCGCCGGACGTTTCAATCACTTCTGGCGCGCAAGCGGGTTCTCCCCAGGCCAATTGCTGCTGGAGCCGGAGATGCGCGCGACGCTCGCCCTAGTTGGCGCCACCCCTGGACACGGGGTGGAGTTTTTGCGCCCTCATTATATGCTCGAATTGGTGCGTGCCACTCGCACCGGCCACAGCCTTTCCTATGATTGGTCGCTGCTGGATCGCGCCGTCGACACCATGGTTGAATTCGGCTTTCGACCCTTCTTCGAACTGATGGGCAACCCTTCCGGCGTCTTCGCCGGTTTCACCGAGCGCAACGACATCCTCGTCTGGCGCGATTTCGTCGCCGAACTGGTCCGCCGTTTCTTCGAACGCTATGGCGCCGAAGAGGTGAGCAAATGGTATTTCGAAACCTGGAATGAGCCCGATCTCGCTTGGTGGAAACACGGCGAAGACGGGTTTACCAACTACTACGACGCCTGCGTTGCCGGCATCGATGCCGTTGATCCGACGCTTCGCATCGGTGGTCCGGGCACTGCAAGAACGCTTTCGAACATGTTCAAGGCATTCGTAGCCCATTGCGACAGCGGCACGAGCTGCCTGACCAATGACGGTCCGCCGCGTGTCGACTTCATCTCGATCCATGAGAAGGGCGTGCGCATGCATCTGGAAGACCTGACGCCTGACACGGTCGGGATCTGCCGACGCGAGATGTTGGCGGTCGACTACATCCGCCAACACCATCCGCGTTTGCGCAACGTGCCGATCATCAACAATGAATGCGATCCGCAGGTTGGCTGGCACGATACTCACAGTTGGAACGCAACCTCCTACACACCGGCGTTGATGGCCAAAATCATCGACCAGCATCAACGCCTGATGATTGATGAGGAAAAGGTACCTTACGACCTTCTCGCCAATGACAATGGTTTTCTCGGCACGTGGGGCCACCGCACTCAGCTCACCTATTTCGGGCCGAAATCCTACACCAAGGCGCAGTCCGAGTGGATCACCGATCTATCCGGCCTGGACGCCGCGCAGAATGTGCCGCTTGCCTTCGTCAAAAAGCCGTCACTGGCGATCATGGAATTGTTGGGTCTGCTCGGTCAGGAACGGCTTGCCGTCAACGCTGATCCGATCCTGGCGCCCGACGATAACGGGCTTGGCGTCATTGCCACGCGCCATGACGATGGCCGACTGGCCGTGCTGATCTACAACAGCGTCGACGCCATCCGCCGCTCGGGAGAAACACCGATAAAGCTGAGCCTCGGAAAGGCTGACGGTCAATATGACTACACGGTCTACCAGCTTGCCGGCGATGCCGCCTTTGCGGTCTGGGAACGCCTCGGTGCACCGGCGAGTCCCACGGACGAACAACTGGCGCAGATGCGCGCAGCAGCGGAGCCGGTGGCTATCCAGTCGGGAGTATTGGAAAGCGATTTGCAGCTCGACCTTTCCATCCCGCTGCCTTCGGCAAATCTCGTACTGATTGAAAAACGCCAACAGAAGGCATCAGACGCTCCCGTCATTCTCTCCAGTGAACGATACACCACGCCTGCAGGTGGCACGGAAATGCTGTTGCGCTGGTCGTCACCGGCATCGGCGACAGCCTTCACAGTTTCTCTTTCCGAGCGACGAGAAGGTCCGTTCCAGCCGCACTATCAAACATTGCTTGCGAAGGCAGCCATCGTTCCCGTGGACACGAAGATCAAATTTGCTACGGTCACGGCGCTGACATTATCGGGCCAGGCCAGCGAGCCGGCTCTTGTCGAACTCTGAGAACGACTATCCCACTAATAAAGGAGTTTGAGACCATGCTGGAAAGTTGGCGTTGGTTCGGACCAGAAGACCCGGTTACCCTTTCTCATGCCCGCCAAGCGGGCGCGCTCGGCGTCGTCACGGCGCTTCATCATATCTATGACGGACGAGCCTGGACGCCGGACGATGTCGCCGAACGCATGGCGATCGTTAAGAAGGCGGGCATGGTCTGGTCCGTTTGCGAATCAATCCCCGTTACGTCGGCAGTCAAGCTGCGAAACGCGAGTTGGCGGCGTTATGTCGATGCTTGGAAGATCAGCCTTGCCAATCTCGGCAAGGGCGGCGTCCCCGTCGTCTGCTACAATTTCATGCCCGTTGTCGACTGGACGCGCACCGAACTGCGCTACCTGACCGAAGCCGGCGGCCTTGCTCTGCGTTTCGACATGATCGATTTCATCGCATATGATGTGTTCGTGCTGAAACGGCACGCAGCCGAGACAAACTATCCGGCCGCAGCCGTCGAGGCCGCGCAAAAGCGTCTCGCCACCATGAGCGATGAGCAGATTGCGTCGCTGGAAAGGAACATCATCGCCGGTCTTCCGGGCGGAGAAGGCATCCATACGCGCGAAACGATCCGCAGCGAGATCGCCGCTTTCAGCGACATCTCCAGCGACGACATGCGCGGCAATCTGACGGAATTCCTGAAGGAAATCGTGCCGGTTGCGGCCGAAAACAACGTGCGGCTGGCGATCCATCCTGACGATCCGCCGTTTTCACTTTTCGGCCTGCCGCGTGTCGTCTCGACGCCCTCCGATATCGAAGCGATTCTTCGCGCAGTTGACGAGGAAGCCAACGGCATCACGCTTTGCGCTGGTTCCTACGGCTCCCGCCCCGACAATGATGTCGTCGAGATGGCCAAACGCTTTGCCGCTCGCATCCATTTCACCCATCTTCGCAATGTCAGCAAGGAACCAGACGGTTCGTTCATCGAGTCAGAGCACCTGGCGGGCGACGTCAACATGGTGTCGCTGATCAGTGTGCTACGAGCCGAAGAGCGTCGGCGTCTGGCCGCCGGCAGGGCCGACAGCGTCATTCCGATGCGGCCAGATCATGGGCATCTTCTGATCGACGACCAGCAAAAAAAGGTCAATCCCGGTTACTCCTGCATCGGCCGACTAAAAGGATTGGCCGAACTGCGCGGCGTGATCGCTGCCGTCGACCAATTGACTGGCAACACCCTTTGAGGTGGAGAAGAAGGGGACATCATCGATCCATTGCCGCGCGAACGAGGGCGTATCCCCAACCTCTTTTGCGCGGCACAGACGATCCTCGCTCTCCCAGGGAAAAATAAAGACGGTGGCGCTTGAGGCCCAGGGCCGGGCGAGATGCCGGCGTGTTCGCTCAACATCAAGAAGACGTAATCTTCTTCTAATAAAGCCTTAGGGGCGCTGATGTCTCTCGCAGCGCTGCGGTGGAGGCAGCCGACCATGTCTATACACACGGCAGCCGCTCTCGACGTCGGGAACAGGTTCCCGACCGAAATGCAATCCATTTCATTTTGGGATATCTCCACAATCGCCGTCATCCTTCTGGCGTTCGTGCTCATTCGAATATTCATCAACTTTGCACAACAGCTGCATCGCAAATGGAGTCGATTCGAGCTTCGCTAGCCAACGTCCTGCGGGTCGACAAGAATATTGGCGCGGTGGAGGACTCACCCGTCAACGCTCATGGCGCTGCTTTTGAACCTTTGGGGATCGGCGCCAACACTTCGCATGATTCCGTATTCGACGTGACCGGAAACCTTGCAATAAGAATGACTTGAGTGAAGAATTTAACGCCGATGCTGAAGATCATCCCGCCGTCTTCACGGCGATAACACCTTGATGCAGATAGCCATCGATTTCTTCGTCGCTGTAGTCGAATTCCCGCAGTATCTCCCTGGTATGTTCTCCGATAAGAGGTGGCGGCCGATCAACCGAGGCCGGCGTTTCTGATAGTTTTGTCGCCGGCGCAACCACCTTTACCGTTCCGCCTACCGGATGGTCATAGCTCGTGATCATATTCATGTGCCTGACCTGCGGATCGTCCGCTGCCTGCAGATGGGTCTTGACCTCGCCGCACCAGATATCAACCGCCAGCAGCGCTTCGAGCAGATCGTGCGTCGTCCATTTGCGCGTAAGCGCAGATAATTTTTCCCAGATTTCATCGCGCTGATCGAACAGGCTCTTCGGATTGTCGTAGACGAGGAGACTTTCATCACCCAGCACGGAGACGAGTTTCTTGTAGGGGCTCATAGCGATCGTGACCCAACCGTCCGACGTGGGATAGACGCCGAAAGGCGCGTCCATGCCCGGATGCCCTATGCCTGAATTGGGGCGTTTGAAATCCTCGTTGAAATTCATCGCCGTCAGCATTTCCTGTCCTTGATGAGCCAGCATACCCGACAGAAGATCGACCTTCACCTCCTGGCCTCTGCCTGAGCGCTCGCGCCAGTATAAGGCTGTCAAAATGCCGTACACCATATTCATCGCTCCGATTTGATCGGAAAAGCCGGAGCCGACGGGCACCGGAGGACCATCCCCTCTTCCCGTAGCTGCCGCAATTCCAGTCAGTCCCTGGATGAGCATGTCCTGCCCCGGCCGGCTGAGATAAGGCCCGCTGTCGCCGTAGCCGGAACCGGAGCAATAGATGATCCTCGGATTGATGCGCTTGAAATCCTCATAGCCGAAACCGAGCTTGGCCAGCACGCCAGGGCGGAAATTCTGCACGACGACGTCGGCCTTCTCAGCAATTTTATAGAGGATACCCTTGGCGTCCTGTGCCTTGAGATCGAGTGCCAGCGAACGCTTGTTGCGGTTCCAGGCGAGGAAATTAGGACTCTCGCTGCCGCCGACCCACTTGTTGTTGAAGGTAAGCGTGCGGAAGAGGTCCCCCTGGCCGGGTCGTTCGACCTTGATGACGTTCGCACCCATGTCAGCAAGAAGCTGCGTGCAGAACGGCCCTTGCAGGAGGTGGCTGAAATCGAGAATGGTCACGTCGGAGAGTGCTTTTTCGGTCATGGTAGCTGTCCTTGAATGAAGATGAAATCGCGCTGCGCCCCGTCGAGGGCGCACTGCCAGAGAGTGCGAAGACGCTTCAGCGTATCGGTCGCGGGGTCGTCGTTCAGGAGCGCGTCGCGGATCGTTGCAGACGCCCTGTTCTGAAAGGCGATATACCCATCGAAACGCGGCCTGACCCATGCGCTCATGGCGGTTTCAAAGGTGGCGGCGTAGAATTCGCCACTTGCGATGTTGACGGACGGATCGCGCCAGGCGCTGAGCGCCGACGGTTGTCCAGCATGGGCGGGGATGAAGCCAGTCTGCGTCTCCTCCAGCATCAGCCATCGCAGATGGTCCAGCAGTGCAAGGCTTGGCTCCGTTCGCCGCACTAGGGCGATACCCGTTCCGCCGAGGACGCTTCCCCGGCGTCCGCCGGGCGCAATGCGAGGCGCTTCAGAAAACCCGACGACGCCACGTGAGGATGGCGCCGCATAGTTCACGTAGCCGAACACCAGCGGTACGAAAGCAATGCCGGATCGGTTCGCGATCGTCTCGAGCTGCGCGATCGGATTGAGCGTCTCGCTTCCCCTTGGAGCGTTTGCCGTCAGGGCCCGCATCATGTCGAGCGCGGCAAGAGCCACGACATCGCTTACCAGTTCAACGGAACCCGGCTCCTCGCCGAGCGCGAGGCAGATCGAATAGAAGGTGAGGAGCGCATGTGGGCCCGCCAAAGAAAGCGCCGTCGGGATTCTATGAGAGAGCCGCAATACCTCGTCCCAGGTATCGGGAGCTGAGGCCACAAGATCTGGATCCCGGGCCGCGACCTGCATGGCCACGTCCAGCGGAAAAGCATAGTGACGTCCGTCCCATCGGTAGCTGCGGAGTGCAGCTCCGATCGATTGCCTGCCCCATTGTTCGATTTCCTCGGGGGAAAAAATCTCTTCGAGAGGCCGGATGCAATCCTCCTTTGCGATTTCGCCGACATGCGGATGATCAATCACCAGCAGGTCATAGCGAGCCGCAAGATCCGCAACGGGATGGCTTTCGAAACCCTCCAGCGGCTGGCGCGACCAATCCAGCAATTCGGGAACCCGTCGCGCGGCGGCTTCCAGAGCGCGATAGCCCCGCGGATGATCCCATGTCAGCCCCTTGAAACGCCTGCTCTCCATCATCGGCCTCGCCACAATGCAGGAGCCAAAGTATCGGTCTCGCCGAAGGTCCCATCGAAATTACAGATAGCGCGCGACATGGGCAGGACCGGGGACGGCGAGGTGGCAAAGCGGTAGTTCGTCACGGCCGCCGCTCCATGATGCTATTGTGATGCTGTGCATCGAAGGCGTGCAGCTTGCCGCGGTCGAGACCGATGGAAATTGGCTCGCCGATCTGCCGCCCATTGCGCGGCCCGACTTTCACATTGATGAGATCGGTGCCGGCCGTGACGCCCAGCAGCACTGAATCGCCAAGCAGTTCGGAGGAGAATACCGTGCCCGTGATGTCCGCCGCACCCGGTTCGCTGAGCTTGATATCTTCCGGGCGAACGCCAAGGATGATCGGTCCATCCGGCAGGCCTGAGACCGGAACCGATCCGGCAGCATGTACGAACTTGCCATTGGCGATGGTCCCATTGATGAGGTTCATTGGCGGCGAACCGATGAAGCTGGCGACGAAGGCGTTGCCTGGCTTTTCGTATATTTCCGCCGGCGATCCGGACTGCTGGATACGGCCGTCGCGCATGATGACGATCCGATCGGCCAGCGTCATTGCCTCCGTCTGGTCGTGCGTGACATAGATGGTCGTAATGGCGAGATCCCTCTGAAGATGCTTCAGTTGCGCGCGCATCAGATTGCGAAGCTTCGCATCGAGGTTGGAAAGCGGTTCGTCCATGAGAAACAGCCGGGGCGTACGCACGATTGCCCGCGCCAATGCCACGCGCTGGCGTTGACCACCGGAGAGCTCTCCCGGTTTGCGCTCGAGAAGATTCGAAAGTTCCACGCGCGCGGCGGCCGCCTTTATCCGCTCGAGCCGCTCCTGGCGGGCCATGCCACGCACCTTCAAAGGATATCCGATGTTGTCGGCCACCGTCATGTGGGGGTAGAGACCATAGTTCTGAAAGACCATCGCCAGGTCACGATCCCGCGCGGGCTTGTCGTTGACGCGCTCGCCATCGATGCGGATATCGCCGCTTGTCGGATCCTCGAGGCCGGCGATCATCCGCATGGTCGTTGTCTTTCCGCAGCCCGACGGACCGAGCAGAACCAGGAATTCGCGGTCCTCGATGTCGAGCGAAAGGTCGTGAAGTGCGGTGAAGGCGCCGAAGCTCTTCGTGATACGGTCGAGCGATACGGTCGCCATTTCAGTTTTCTCCGAACAGGAATGCGGCGTCGAAAGGAAGAGAGATGGCCGCGCCGGCCTTCGGCGCGACGATGATGAAATCGCCGTCGATGGAAATGCTGGCGACGTCGGTCAGCCAATTCGGGACAGGGATCGCTCCGATCACGTGGTTGATCGCGATGCTGCCTTCGGGATCGAGCCGTATCGCGGTCGGCACGCCAACTTGCGTGAGAGGATTGGGTTCGATGGAAGCCCTGTGCCCCGCGATGGAATAGATGCAGCCGTCCTCGACACCGAGGACGGCCCTGTGACGGCCGCTCCAGGGCGCATAGGAACGCCCGCCATTCGAGAACCACAGAACGGTGGCAGGCAACAGACGAGGATCCTTCAGCATGAGGGCAAGATCGCCCTCCTGCGGCCGCAGCACCGCCGACCATCCGAGCTTCGATTCCCCAGCTTCAACGAGCATCGCCAGGTCTTCATGATCCGTGCCGACAGGATAGCGCGTCAGGTCCGCGGTCCCGCCGTCCGCCAAGGGCAGTTGACGAAGGTCGACCGCCTGTGCCGGGTACTGGAAAATCGTGCGCCCTTTCCGCGGATCCGGCTCCAGAGGATCGGGCGGCGTCTCCGCCCAGCGCTTGGGCGAAAAGAACATGCGTCCGCCGGACGGCAAGCTCAGCATCGCGTGGTTCGCGACCGGAATCGCGCCCGCACCGCCTTCGAAAATGTGTCGTTGATAAAGAAACGGATGCCCGTCGCGAACGCTCAGTTCCTTGATGAGGCGCGCGCCCATAATCCGTCGGGTCAACTCAAAGCGCGCGCAAATCCCTCCTTCAACCGCATGGGAGCCGATCGGCGTCCATGGCGCATTGGCGGACCAGCCATGGGCCGGCGCCGGTTCCACGTCGGAGGCGGCAAAGGGCGCGCAGAAGAAATCGCCGGAGAGACTTGCCAGATGCGGTGCATCCTCGGTACCGGCTACCGGGCGCGCATCGTCGGCCCAGGGCGCGCGGTGGAACGGTGCCGTGCGACGTCCGTCACGTTCGATCTCCAAGTACGCCAGATGCCCGACGTCCAGATCGATGCCGACGCGGATACCTTTCGCTTCGAGCCCGTAGGTCGCGACCATCCCTATTCTCCCCGCACGACGAGACCGCCGTCGACGCGGAGGATCTCGCCGGTGATGAACGAGGCGCGCGCGCTCGCCAGGAACACGACCGCCTCGGCCACTTCCGATGCCTCACCGAAACGGCCGATCGGATGCGCCCTGTTCCAGGTGTCGATCAGCGCCTGCGGATCATCGACGGTGTCGAAGATGCGTTGATTGAGCGGCGTCATGATCGTGCCCGGGGCAACAGCGTTCACTCTTATGCCGAAGGGGGCGAGATCGATCGCCGCTTGCTGCGTAAGGGCGTTGATCCCCCCCTTTGCAGAGGCGTAGGCAGCCCAGCCCTTGAAACCGGTCAGCGATTGCACGGAGGACATGTTCACGACGGCGCCTCCGCCCCGCTTGATCATTTCCGGAACCGCAACCTTCATGCCGCGCCAGACGCTTGTCAGGTTGGTGTTGATGACGGTGTTCCAGTCGCTTTCGTCGATCTGGTCGACCCGGCCGCCGAGCGCGCGGGCAGCGTTGTTGACGAGAATATCGATACCGCCGTAAAGGGCGACCGTTTCCGCCGCCAGCCGTTCCATGTCTGCCATCACGGAAACGTCGGTTCGCTTGAAGACCGCCGAGCCGCCGGCCGAGGATATCTCCTCCGCTGCCCTGGCGCCGGCATCCAGATCGACATCGGCGATGACGACGGACGCCCCGCCGCTACAGAAGAGCTCTGCGCAGGCCCTGCCGATGCCCATGGCAGCGCCCGTGACGATGACGACCTTGTTTTCAAATTCACGCGCAAACATCTTCACCTCCCCTTGAATTCCGGCTGACGTTTGTCGAGGAAGGCTGCAATGCCCTCCTGACCGTCCTGCGTCGAATAGAGACGAAGCAGAACTTCCTGCTCGAAGGATTGCGCAACCGGTAGCGGTGCGTCGAAGCCTTGGCGTATCAGACGTTTCATTTCGGCCTGAGCAAGAGGCGCGACCTTCAACATTGCCTGTGCCCGGACGATCGCCGTCTCCATCAGTGCCTCGTCAGAAGGCAGTTCGATCGAGAGGCCTATTTGGTAGGCGCGCTCCCCGGTTATGCGACGCGCCGCAAGCATGATGTCGGAAGCCATCGCCCGGCCGACTGCCCTCGTCAGACGCTGCGTGCCGCCGCCGCCCGGCGAAAGGCCGAGCAGGCCCTCGGGCAATCCGAAACGCGACGATTGCGCACCGATGATCAGATCGCAGCAGAGCGCAAGCTCGAAACCGCCACCCAGCGCATAGCCGCGCACCGCAGCAATCGTCGGCTGGCGCAGAGCCTCGAGCTTGTCGAAGACGCGTCGGCTTTCGAATTGATACGCGGCGAAGGCCTCTGCCCTGTTGCCACGATATTCGCCGATATCAGCGCCAGCTACAAAGGCACGATCGCCGGCGCCCGTGAGGATGACAACCCGTACGGCACTGTCGCGCGCAATCGAATCCAGCTGCTCTTCCAGCGCCTGGATCATCGGCGTCGACAGGGCATTCAGCTTTTCCGGCCGGTTGAACGTCAGGCAAACGATGCCGGGTTCGATAACGTCTCTCAGAAGAAGATTGTTGGTCATGATCAGCCTTTCACCGCGCCGGCCGTGAGCCCGGCGACGAACTGCCGTTGCAGGAGGAAGAAAACGAGGACGACGGGCAGTGATATCAGTACCGAGCTTGCCATCAGTTCGCCGTAGCGAATGCCGTACTGGCCGATATAGTCGTTGACGCCGACTGGCAGGGTGCGCATCTCTTTGGTCGAAGTGAAAGACAGTGCGAAGAGGAATTCCTGCCAAGTCACGATCAGCACGAAGACCGCCGTCGCAACGATGCCTGGACGGCAAAGCGGCAGGATGATCTCGAAGAAGGTTCTAAGCGGCCCCGCCCCGTCGATTGCGGCAGCTTCTTCGAGTGTGAGCGGAAGATTGGCCATGAAGCCCCGCATCATCCAGATCGCAACCGGCAGCGTGACGGTGACATAGGCGAGGATCAGCGATGTGTAGGTGTTGAGCAAATTTGCGGCCTTCATCATCTTGTAGATCGGAATGATGATCGCGCTCGCAGGAAACATCTGGGAGACGATGACGAGCGTCATCGCAATCGAAATCAATCTGAATTGGGCGCGCGTGAAGGCGTAGGCCGCAAACAGGGCAAGCGCGACTGTGATGATCAGTGTCGCGGCCGACACAATGATGGAATTCACGAAATAGATGCGGAATTCCGGCCGGAACGCCGTCACGTAATTCTCGAATGTCGGATGCTCCGGCCAAAGCCGCGCCGGGATGGCGAAGGGCTCTGCGGCCGGCTTGAGCGAAACCGACACCATCCAGAAGAACGGCATCAGGATGATCGCTGCCAGCACGAGATTGAGGCAGAACAACAGGATACGCCGGTTCTTCGGTTGTCGCACGCTCATGCCGGCTTCCTCCCCTGGCCGCGGGCCTGCACGATGAAATAGAGCGTAATCATCAGGGCGAGAACGATGATCGAGAACACGCCGTAGACCGCGGCGTCGCCAAAACGGAACTGGCCGAAGCCGAGCTCGTAGATCTTTGTCGGGAAGATATGCGTCGCGTTCTGCGGCCCGCCGCGAGTGAGTACCCAGATCATGTCGAAATAATTGAAGGTCAGGATCGTCGTCAGGATGAGGTTAATGGTGATGACATCCTTCATTCCCGGCAGCACGACATCGACCAGACGACGGACGCTGCCGGCGCCATCGATCGTTGCAGCTTCGATCTGCTCCTGGTCGACGGTCTGCAGAGCGGCGAGATAGACGATGCAGGAGAATGGAAAACCTTTCCACACCGCCGCAACGATGGAAGAGGCCATGGCGATCGAGGGCTGCGCGAGCCATGCGATGCCATGATCGATGATGCCGAGGCTTATCAATGCCGAGTTGATAAGGCCGAGCTGCGGGTCATACATGAAGCGCCAGAGTATCGCCGCAACGACGCCCGGCAGCACCCAGGGCAGCAGCACAAGGGAACGCATGACTCCCTGGCCTGGAAGGTTCTGATTGAGCAGGAGCGCTGCCGCAAAGCCGATGACGTTCTGCAAGATGACAACGCCCATCGTCCAGACGAAAGAATTCCAGACGACGGAACTGAAATTCACATCCGCCAATATCCTGCCGTAGGCCTCGAAGCCGATAAATTTCGGGGCCGGGTTGATGAAGGACGTGGAATAGAAACTCTCGATGACGGTGCCAACCATCGGATAATACATCAGCACGGCGATCAGCAGCACAACTGGCGCTATGAAGACCAGATTAAGCCGGCGTTCGTGACGAAACATATCTTATGTCCACTGGAGGAGGGTTGGCCGGGCGCGAAGGCCCGGCCGCCATGTCAGTTCAAGGCATCGATTGCCGCACAGGCCTTTTGCGCAGCCGCCTTGGGATCACCGCCGGAATAAACATCCTGAGCAAGGCTCACCTGAATATCCGAGACCTCAAGGTAGCGTGCCGAGAGTGGGCGCGGCGCCGCATTCTCCAGATGCGCCATGATCCTGTCCGCGCCCTTCCGGTTTGCCTCAAGGAAGCTCTTGGCCGCTTTGACGTTGGCGGGGATAAGATCGACGACCGCGCCGTTCACATCTTCTCGCGTCAAGAACTGCACGAATTTCCAGGCAGCTTCCTTGTGCTGGGACGATTCATAGATGGCGAGGTTCCAGCCGCCATAGGTGCCTATCGGCTTCTTGCCGTCAGGAGCGTGACCGACCACGAAATCCCAGTCGAGCTTCGACTTCTGCAAGGTTGGCTGTTCAAGAGCCGGCCAGAATTCGACAGCGAGCGACCCGTTTAGGAAGAGTTCGCGCATATCGCCGGACGAGGCGTTCAGGATGCCTTGCGGCGCATAAGGCACAAGCGACTGGAGATAGGCCAGCGCTTCGACAGATTGCGGACTGGTGAGTGCGCATTTTCCGTTGTCGTCGAGCACTTTGCCGCCGTTCGAGAAAATGAAGCTGTCCATGACGACGACCGTATCTTCGCCTTTGTGACCAAACAGGCCGATGCCATATCGTCCCTTGCTGGTATCCGTCAGCTTTTGCGCCGCCGCCTTCAATCCCTCGAAAGTCACCATGGACGCAGGGTCAACACCCGCCTCCTTCAACAGCGCATTGTTGGTGAAGGAGAAGGACCAGACGTCCACGTTGAACGGAATACCCCAGAGCTTACCGTCGTAGTTGGCAGACTCCCACGCTCCTTTGAAGAATTTGTCGGGCGTGACACCGGCCTCGCCGGCCTCCTTGTCGAGCGGCATGATGGCGCCGGCCTTGGCGAAGGCTGCAATCCAGATCTGATCGAGCGTCGAGACATCGGGCGCATTGCCGCCCTGGACGGCCGTTAGCAGGCGCTGCTGATATTCAGGATAAGGAACGGTGGTGACCTCCACCTTGATATTGGGATTTTCCGCCTCGAACCGTTTGACCGCCTCCTGCTGATATTGGCTAAGACCGGACTCGGTCTGCTGATTGTCCCAGAACTTGAGCGTGATGGTGTCTTGAGCCATCACCGGAAAAGCAGCGCCGGCAAAGGCGGCTGCGGTCAGCATAGTAATCAGTTTCATCCTAGTTTCCTCCCGTTGGATGAGCTTGATGTTAAGCCACCGCCGCACGTGGCGGTGGATGTCTGCCTTTCGCCGGCGGTGTTCCGGCTCGCTCCTCTCCAGAATCCGCAAGCGTCACCACCGTGCCGGCCGCGGCCAATGCCAGCCGGTCGACAGGCAGGGTGCCGCCATCGGTAATGACTTCCACAATGGATCGCAGGGGCGCGATCCGATTGTTGGCGTCGACGCCGACGATCGAATGATCGGCCAGAACAAAGGCCTGCCGCGAACCTTCGATGAAGCGTCGTGCCGCAAGTGCAAGCCGCTCGTCGACTGCCGATGGTCCGAAATGCGTGCTTACACCGTCCACCGACAGGAATGCCTTATTCGCCTTGAGCGTCTCGAACAGCGCGCCGAGACTGGGCCCCACTAGACAGCGATATTTCGAATAATATTCACCGCTGGTCATGATCACCTTGATGCCCGCCACGCCATCCAGACGCTCCATGATCTCCAGCGCATTGGTGACCACTGTGATGTCGCGAAGCTTTGACAGTTCGTCGGCAAGCATCAGTCCGATCTCGCCGGCGTTGACCGCGACGATATCGCCGGGCTCCACCTTGGCGGCAGCCGCGCGGGCGATAAGCTCGCGAAGTGCCTTTATTTCCCGTGCGATACCCGCCTGGGGGGCCGCGACGCGTAGCTCATAGCCCAGCGCATCGGTGCGGCGCCGCATGGCGCGGATCATGTTGCGATACCAATCATGGGCTGGATAATGAGGCACGAACCCGATGATCTTGCGTGGGCCGGCGGATTTGGCCGCCGCAGGCTCGCTCGCGAGCCTTGCTTCCGTTTCGGCTTTCAGCGTCCACTGTTCTTCCTTGTGGTCATAGAATTCCGCAAGGTTTTCGGGGGTCAGTATGGCGTGCGGGGTAAGAATCTCTTTAGGCAGCGCTTGCCCGTTCAGTGCCCTTGCCAAAGCGTCGACGGCAAGCGTGCCGACGATTTCGGGAAACAGCGCGGCACAGGCACGAAGTTTGTGCCCGGACTGCAGCAAATCGAAGAGCGCGCCGCCCTCCCCTCCAACGCAGAAACCGTAGACCTCCTCAATATCCAGCCTGTTCGATGCTTCGAGTGCAGCCAGGACCGAATGGTCATTGACCCCGAAAACGATATTAATCGTCGGGTGCGCGGAGAATGCATCAATGCTGAAATTAAGCGCATCCCGAAAGCGCCCTCGACCGTCGATCCTCCAGCTTTCCGTCGGACCTTTGAACGTTTCGGCGAAGCCCTTTGCAAAACCGTCGCAGCGGCTGCGCGTGTTTGGCAATCTCTCCAATGAGACAAGCAACACGCGCGCAGTGGCGATTTTGCCGTTCAAGCTACGACCGGCGCGGTTTCCAAGCTCGCGCCCAACCGCAAAATTATCCGGGCCGACATAGACACCGCCCTCCTGCTCCGACGATTCGGCAAGGAACGGAATACCGCGGCGGCGCGCCATGCTGCGCAGGGTATCGGCACCGCCGCCTTCGATCGGCGGAAGGATCAGCGCATCCACATCGCCGATCTGATCATCGATGGAGGCGCCCGTTGTTTCGGTCGCGGCGGCAGTGGCCCCGAGCCGAGCGACGGCACCATGGCGCCGCTGGATCATGCCCTTCGCCACCAGTTCGGAAAGATCCCGCCGCACGGTGACCACCGATATGCGCCCGAGTCTGCGCGCCAGTTCGTGCACCGAGAGCTCATCGCATTCATCCAGAATGGAGATGATCTTTGATTGCCGAATAAACTTGAGCGAATTGATCATACCACCTGCCTTTCTCATGTAAGGAAGACGAAGAACGCAATTTTGGTCAAGAAAAAAGCCCTATTGCGCCGCATATTGATCATATTGATCATATTGATCGAATTGAAACAAAAATGATCGTTTCGTCGACAATGGACGCTCCGTCTAAATTGACGGTAGCCGCGCGATGCTGCCCGACTTCAACTGGTCGAATTGGATGACCGTCGATCTACCGGCTCGGACCAAGCCGAGATCGTGGCATCATTCGGAGCCGAGTGTGTGCGGTAAAGGAAACATTTCCGGACGGCCTGACGAAGGAACCGGGTTTTGATCGTCCGCCGTCGTGCAGCGGCGATCGATGACTTAGGACTACGAGCTCCCGCCCGAAGTGCAGCGTCAGCGGCGCCCTCGGCTGACAGGCATCACCTGCGCCCCCGCCAGCCAGCCGCAGCCGACGATTGCCGCTCTCAGCCTGCCAGCATTTGCTGATTTCCAGGTCATGCCTTGACCTTCGATAGATCTTCAGCCGCATAGACCCGCGTCAGCAGACGGCCATTCTCGGAAAATGTCAGCGGAAAAAAATCGCTCGTCCGCTCGGCCTTGCCGTCCGCAAGGGCCGTGTCAAGCAGGCTCCCCGAGACGAGGATCTCCTGCAAGTGCAGGGTGGAGCGGATGAGGCAAAGACGGGTTTCAAGATCCGTGGGTGACCAGCTCGTCGAGACCGTCGCTCTCAGGGCATCGAGGTCGTTCTGCAGCACGATGGGAATGCGGGATTTCTCGACAAGTGTCGATGTCAGCGAGTTCATGTAGATCTGTTGGAGATCGATACGGTTGACCACGTCGATGGTCGTGAAATCGGCAAGCCCGATGCCGAGGCCGTTGCCACCGGTCGCCTCCGACAGGCCAAGGACGGCGACGCGCGAGGCGAAGGGTTCGGACGGATTGGGAACTGTTCGCAGATCCGCGCGGCCCATGACCGCATAGTCCATGCCCGCCCCGCTGATATCCTTGCCAATTTGCTCGACGACCAGCGCATCCATTGTGCCGAACGGAAGCCGGGCGATGAAGGACTTGGCCACCTTCAGAAGCCTCACGTCGCTGTCGAAGAAATCCTCCGGCGCAACACCTTCGAGCGCGACGAGATCCTTCTGAGCATTCTCGACGATGGCGATGCCGAGTGCGATCGGCGAATGCTGAAGCGCGATTTTGGCAAGAGCCGGCAGCGTCTCGATGAGAGCCGGCGGACCTGTCCGATGCACGGAGCGGGCGCCCTCCGCCTTTCCGAGCCCGACGGCCACCATCTTGACCAGACCGCTTTCAATGGTCCGGTCGAAGGTCGTATGGGACTTGACGCGGTTGACCACGACAATCGCGTCGGCGCCGGCGGCATTTTTGTCGAACTTGCAGCGTGCTCCGTCAGCAGTGACCCCGTAGTCGACGACGTCCATGCTGGAGCGGATCGGCGCGCCGAGTGCTTCTTCCGAAAGGCCGAGCTTCTTCAGAACTTCGACCTGCCCCTCGGCCGTGCCGCCGCCATGGCTTCCCATCGCCGGCACGATGAAGGGGTGATGCCCCATCAGTTTCAACTCGTCGATCACTGCCTTGGCGATCAAGGGAATCTTGGCAATGCCACGGCTGCCGAGCGCCACCGCGACACTGCCGCCCTTTGCGAGAGCCTGAAGCCGCACGCTACTGCGAACCGCGGCCCTTGCCGTCGCCTCGACGTCCTTCACCGGGTCGCCACGCCGATGGTGGAGCCGCACGCGACACACGTCCGGAAGTTGCACCGCGTCGAGATGTTTGAAAGAGATGGCCGGAAATCTTACCGAAACCATGGCGTTCCTCGTTTCTCAAAGAGACTTCTCGTTCAGCGGATAATTGCGGAGAAAATCGAAATCGCAACCATATTCTGTCCCAAGCGCCTGCTAAAAATAGAGCCGTCTGTAGCCGTGATCGAGATCGGAAGGGCAATTGCCCGGTGGCGCCAAGCCAACCGTCAGCCTCCATCGCCGAGCGATATACTGTTTGCAACGAAATATGGGACACGCGAGCAGCGATCAGCCGTATCGCTCGCGGCGACTTTCTCCGAAAAGCTTGAATAAGCTGCTGCGGTGGGCCTGTGCCGCAAAGTATGAAGTCATGGCCGTCGCATAAAACGGCGGTTATTCCGGATCGCCGAGCCTAAAGTTCCGGCGAGGCACGCATCGATGCCTATTTTTCAATGCGCCATGACCCGTCCCAGTCCGCGGAGGGTGGGTTTGCCTTGAGGCTTTCGATGCGAACCAGCAGACCCAGCGACGGTCCGTCACCAGGCATTACATCCAGCAACGCCTTGAGCGCGCGAAGCGCATCATCCCATCGACGTTCGCGGTATGCCACAAGCCCTTCCTGATACAAGTCCCGTGATGCCAAGAGTTCGGGCGTCAGTTCGCCATTGCGTCCAAGCACCTCAAAAACGACCTCCGGACGGGTTTGGCCCGCGACTATGATCCGATCGACTTCCCGAAACTCGATCGCGGTACCCGCCGCAGCCACTGTTCTTTCGCTTACCAGATTGCGGGTGCCGTAAACCCTGTTTGCGCCTTCCAAGCGCGAGGCGAGATTTACCGCGTCGCCCATCACCGTATAACTCATCATGAGGTCAGAGCCGATACTTCCGACCAATGCCTCACCCGTCGCGACGCCTATCCGCAAATCGCACTTCTCCATCGGCGTGCCTCGGACACCCAGCAAGTCGGGGATTTCCCGACGCAACGTCTCAATGCGCTCGATCATTTCCAGGGTGGCCAGACATGCAAGTCGCTCGTGATCTGCCTCGTCGACGAACGGAGGGCCCCAATAGGCCATGATGCCATCGCCGATATATTTGTCGATGATCCCGCGATTGGTTCGTATAGGCTCGGACATAAGTGAAAAGTATCGGTTCATGATCTTGACCAGACCTTGGGGCACCAAGCCTTCGCTCAGGGTCGTAAATCCCTTCAGATCGCAGAACAGCACCGTCATCAACCGACGCTGACCTTCGGCTGCGGTCAAATTTGGACGATCGATAAGACCTTCCACGACGCGAGGATCAATGTATTTGCCAAAGGTTTCCCTGACGCGTTGGTTGTCGCGCAACTGCACGACCATCCGGTTGAACGCGGCGGCCAGCTCTCCAATTTCGTCGCGCGTCGTTATGTCGATGGGTTGATCGAGATGGCCGGCCTCGACCGCGCGTGTCCCCTCCAGCAGTTGCCGGACCGAGCGAATGATGCCACCGCTTACAAGGTTGGCGAATATTAACCCGATGACTGCGGCAAGCAGTGTAGCGATCGCGGAGATTAGGACCGCCCGAGACTGCTCCATCCTAATCGTTGCGATGGCACCATGGCTCACTTTCAGCATTTCCTGACGAAGAGCATCGATCTTTTGATTGAGTTCGTCACGCAGCGCGTCGACGCGCGAAAGGCGATCTCTCGCGCCGGCAAAATCCCGCGCATCAAGGAATGAAAGCAGCTCCCCAGTCTCCTGAAGCAGAAGGCTGCGACCGTCACTCATCAGGCTATCGATCCGGCTCTCGATGCGTGCCAGTGCCGCATTGTCCGAGGGCGTGTTCGTATCTGCAATGATCGCATTGATGAGTTCGCGCGCAGCCTGCACCTCGCGCTCGGCTTCGGCGCCTTTGGCATCGTATTGCTGCTTGCGAGCCTTATATCCCATCTCATCGGGTGGCTCCTGCATCTTTGCAATCACCATGCGACGCAGTGTGAGAGCTCTTTCAAGCGAGAGGATATGAACCCGGGTCAAATGCTCGTTGGCCGGATTGTACCTTGCCGTCAGCTCATCGAGTAGATGGCCCAGCCGTCCAACCATCATCATCGACAGTACAGAAGTCGCCATCATGAGGATGATCAGGCCGGCAGCGATCGCGACGATCCGCCTTCGGATCGAGTGCTTGATCATCGAGCCGGAAAATTTCCTTAAGTTCTGGAAGAGTGAGAGCATTTGAAATGTCTATTCCCCCTCGTACGCACACCTCAATCCCGCCTGGATGTCGTAACACAAAGCTGCTTCTGGTTGAAGGCGACCCGCGATTCCGGTTGGTCGAGACGATTGCTCTACGACCCACGCAATTTCCGCAAGGCTCCCGCAGCGTCAGGCTACCGCGGATGAGATGGTGGCACAGCATACCCCCCTAATCCAATCGAGCCCACGAAACGCCCCTCCTCCCGGTAGACGCACTCTTCACGGCGAGGCGATGACGCCGTAGGATAGTCGAACGCGTAGATCCGACCATCCCGTCCGGAGGCACCCTATGGCCGAGGTCCTACTGTTTCATCACGCACAGGGGCTTACCCCCGGTGTCTGCGCTTTCGCCGACGACCTGCGGCGCGCCGGGCACACGATACACACGCCGGACCTGTTCGACGGACGCACGTTCCAAAGCATCGATAAGGGGCTGGCCTATATCGGCGAGATTGGGTTCGACGAGATGCGGGAGCGCGGTGTTCGCGTCGCCGACGAACTGCCCTTCGAGCTCGTTTACGCCGGGTTCTCGTTCGGCGTGCTACCGGCGCAGAAGCTCGCACAAACACGGCGCCGAGCCTGCGGAGCACTGCTCTTCTACTCCTGCCTCCCGATCAGCGGCGAGTGGTCCTTTGGACCATGGCCGGACGGTGTGCCGGCCCAGATCCACGGCATGGACAAGGACCCAGTATTCGTCGGCGAGGGCGACATCGATGCCGCCCGCGAGATTGTCGAGAAAGTCGAGGATGCGGAGCTTTTCCTTTACCCCGGCGATCAGCACTACTTTGCAGACAGCTCGCTCCCGTCTTACGACGCCCACGCGACCGCACTGCTCACCCGACGGGTACTTGCGTTCCTGGACCGCGTCTGACCGATGGCTGCCTTGACTTCGAGCGGGACGCGGACCTAACAGCCGCATCGATGCACGATTCAGGTCGCGCCTACACGCGTCGTAGTGAAAAAACGAACAGAGCAGGTTATCCCCCCAATCCAGTGGGAGCATTCATCCGGTTGTTATGGTAAGAGTTTACCTTCGCTGAAAAGGTGTGCTGTTCTTTCGTCGTCGTTCGCATGAGAGTTGATGCGCAGTCCGAACCAGGGAAGCAGATCGACCCTCCGACCATTCGATGAATGAAGCCAGATTGGGGAGGGCGAGACATGCGGGTTACGGCAGCAAGTGGGGTTTTGCGCGCGCGGGCGATTGCGGGAACATATGTGGTCGTCCTCGCTTGGGATTTCCTTCCCGGACAAGACGCCAAGAAAACGGGGCTGATGGGTTTTGCCATTCAGCGCGAGGAGCTTAAGGACGGTGTCGTCGTCGAGCGTTACTGGATGACGGGCATCAAGCGTTTCAAGGACAAGGATCGAGGTCTCGCGCCGGGCACTCCGGTCAGCACGGCGGATCATCCGGTACAAAGCTTCCAATGGGCCGACTATACGGCGGAAACCGATCACACCTACCGCTACCAGATCGTCCCGGTCTACGGCACGGTCAAGATGCTGCAGCTCGACACTGCTTCCGCGGTTACCGTCGAAATCGCAACCGAGCTCGAATACCTGCTACATCCCGAGAAGAAGAACGACGAGGCGCGCCACGATGTTTATTTCAATCGCGGCGTGATCGGCTCACAGGCCTATGCGCGCCGTTTCGGCAATCGCAAGCCGGATGCCGACAATCCCATGGCCGAGGAAATGGTCTGGCTGTCGCGCGGCCTCTTCGAAGCGCTCATCAAATTCATCGGCCTCGCCAAGGATCACCGCTTCGGGCTGCGGGCGGCGCTTTATGAATTCCACTATCAGCCTGTCGCGAACGCATTTGCCAAGGCTGTGGAAGCCGGAGCCGATGTGAAGATCGTCTTCGACGACGAGAAGACCTACAAGGCTGCGAACGAAGCGGTCATCCACAATGCCCGCCTCGACGAGATGAAGGTGGTCATTCCACGTACGGTGACGGAGGGCATCCGGCACAACAAGTTCATCATCCTGCTTAAGGACGAGAAGCCGGTCGCGGTCTGGACGGGATCGACGAACATATCGGATGGCGGCATCTTCGGTCACTCGAATGTCGGCCACATCGTCTGGAGCCCGGAAATTGCCAAGACCTATCTCAAATATTGGACGCTTCTGTCGGAGAATCTCACGCCGACCAAGTTGAGGCCAAAAAATCGTGAACTGACGCCACTGCCCCCGGCCCGCCCCGCACCGAACAGCGTCACACCGGTCTTCAGCGCACGCGACGAGAAGGACAGCAGCGAATCCTTGCAATGGTATGCCGACCGGATGGCCGAGGCACAGGAGATCTCCTGCATCACGCTGGCTTTCAACTTGGACAAGGTTTTCAGCAAGGTAATCGCGCAGGATAACGACGTGCTGCGCTACATCGTAAAGGACGATGATCTGGGAGATGGCGAGATCATCGGGCGCGACCGCGACGTTCTCTTCGCCGCCGGCGGTCATCTGGAAAGCGGTGCCTTGGCAAACTTCCTGGCGGAGCGCGACAATCCTCTTAATACCAATGACTACATCCACGACAAGTTCATGCTGGTCGACCCGTTGAGCGATGACCCGCTGGTCGTCAGCGGCTCGGCGAATTTCAGCCAGCCTTCGCAGCGCATAAATGATGAGAACATGATCGTCATTCGAGGTGATACGCGTGTGGCCGACATTTATTTCGGCGAGTTCATGCGTATTTTCGACCATCATTACGCGCGCTATATCGTCAAGAAGCTCGCCAATTCCGACCGGCAGGATCCAGGTGCCGGATACCTCAAGGCGAACCCCGAAGACTGGCTTCGCGGCCAGTTCGACGAACGAAGCTACAAAGCCAAGCGCCGGAGATATTTCGTCGGACCGTAAGAATTGCGACCATTCTGCACTTTCCGCAAAGGCCGAATCCGGCATAGGTTGGGTTGACTCAATTTCAGACAAGGCTGACGCTTCATGGCAACCCATCGTTTCACTCCGACGGCCTATCACAACGTCATCGGTTCTCTTCCTCCGGCACTGCACATTGCCGATGGCGACACGGTCATCACTGAGACGATCGATGCCGCCGGTTACGACAAGGAAGGCATTCAGCAGGCGTCAGGCCCGAATCCCATGAACGGCCCGATTTTTGTCGAAGGCGCGGAACGAGGCGATTCATTGAAGGTCGAAATCCTCGGCATGGTCCCGACGCGCGACACAGGCTTCACCCGGAGCGTCGTTGCCGCCAATGTCGTTGACCCGGAAGACGTGCGGACGCTGCCGCCGAGCGACAAGGCGATCTGGCAGATCGATCGCACGGCATTGACGGCCCGACTTTCCGAGCCGGTCGCCGGTCTGGAATCTTTCGTGCTACCGCTGTCACCTATGATCGGCTGCTTCGGCGTCGCCCCCTCGCTCGGTCAGGCCATATCCACCGCCACCAGCGGCGAATTCGGCGGCAACATGGACTACCGCCTTTTGGGACCAGGCACGACAATCTGGTTTCCGGTGTCGGCGCCGGGCGCCCTCTTCTTCCTCGGCGATTGCCACGCCGTACAAGGCGACGGCGAGATCGTCGGGACCGGCATCGAGACCACCTTCGAAGTGACGGTGCGGCTCAGCGTCGAGAAGAAGAAGATCGTGTGGCCGCGTGGCGAAACCGCAGACGACATTTTCACGGTCGGCAATGCCCGGCCGCTCGACCAGGCGCTGCAGCATGCGACCAGCGAGATGCTTCGCTGGCTGACCTCCGACTACGGACTCGACAAGACCGCCGCCAGCCATCTGCTTGGCCAGGTCGTGCGTTATGACGTCGGGAATGTTTTCGATCCGGCCTACACCATGGCCTGCCGCGTGTCCAAGGCCTGGCTTGCGCGGCGATAACGCCGCCGTGCAGCCCTTTGGAACCGCCTCGGGCGGGTCAACCCGCGTCCAGCGATTGGTCCCGCCTTTGGCGCGACACGTTCATCTCCCGCCGCTCCTGTGCCATGCTGCTGACGGCGGCGCGCAGCCGCGGGTGACGGGACATGAACAGGTTGAAGTCGCGGCGTTCCAAGACGAGGAATTGACAGAAATCGACCGCCACGACGTCTGCTGTGCGGCGGGCGCCTGTCAATAGCGCCATTTCGCCGAAGAAGGAGCCGGCGCCGAGCGGAATCTCGTCGTCCTCGAGCTGTACTTCAACTGCACCGGACGCAATGAAATACATGCTGTCACCCCGGTCGCCGGTGCGGATGACGCGATCGCCCGGCGATGCCGATCTCGGCCGGAAGAGCAGAAGCAGTTCCTCCTGCGCGTTCTCGTCGACCTCGTCGAACATCGGAAACGTCTCGATTAGTTGCTCGATCTCCAAGTGATGCTGCCGGTCCCGTTCCTCGCGCTGTTTGCCGATTACGGCCAGTTCACGACACAGGCGATCGTGCCTTGCCGCACCATAGCCGGCTACCAGTACCGGCCATCGGGAAAAGGCCAGTTTTTCCAGCCGCTCGATGCCAACGAAAACCAGTGGGTTGAGCGTGATCGACAAAATGGCACCGGCAAGGATCAGGTCCTGCCCTTCGCGCGGCAGGAGACCCAGCGAGACGCCGAGGCCAGCAAGGATGAAGGAAAACTCGCCGATCTGTGCAAGCCCGGCGGCGACGGCAAAACCCATGCTGGCGGGATAACGCAGCAGCACGACGACGCAGAAAGCGACCAGCGATTTACCGATGATGATGAGGGCGAGTACGCCCATGATCATCAGCGGTTCGCGCACCAGTACCGACGGATCGAAGAGCATGCCGACGGAAACGAAGAACAATACGGAAAAGGCATTCTGCAACGGCAGGGAATCGGCTGCAGCCCGATGGCTGAGGTGGGATTCACTCATGATGAGGCCGGCGAAGAACGCGCCGAGCGCAAAAGAAACGCCGAATATCTGCGCGGCTCCAAAGGCGATGCCGAGCGCGATGGCCAGAACCGACAGAGTAAAGAGCTCGCGTGACCCGGTCCTTGCAACAGAGATAAGCAGCCAAGGAACGATCTTCGGGCCGATGAAAATCGCGACGGCGGCGAACGCCGCTACCTTGACGATGGTAATGCCGATGGTTAGCTCGATCGGCCCGGAGCTAGCGTGCGTGCCCACTCCGGCATGGCCGCCAAGAACCCCGGCAAATGCCGGCAGTAAAACGAGCGCCAGCACCATCGCCAAATCCTCGACGATCAGCCAGCCTACAGTGACGCGACCATTGGCCGAACTGACCAGGTTGCGCTCTTCCAACGCCTTCAACAGCACCACGGTGCTGGCAACGGCAAGGCTCAAACCGAAAACAAGGCCCGCGCCGATGCCCCAGCCCCATAGAGACGTCAGGCCAACACCCAAGAGTGCGGCAATGGCGATTTGACCGATGGCGCCGGGAATTGCGACTCCGCGCACCGCCAGCAGATCGGCCGCCGAAAAGTGCAGGCCAACACCGAACATCAAAAGAATGACGCCGATCTCGGCCAATTGAGACGCAAGAGCGGTATCAGCGACAAAACCGGGCGTCGAGGAGCCGATCAGCACACCAGCAACGAGGTATCCGACCAGCGGTGGCAGATGCAGCCGGTCGGCGAGATAGCCGAAAATGGCCGCAAACACGAAACCGGCGGCGATTAGTGCTATCAATGCGACGTCGTGCGGCACAGCGGTCCTTCCCGTTTTCCGGCGTTGCCGCCTTGTTCCTTCTGTTTGACACTACGCTAGCATCGCTTTTGCAGCGACGTCTACGGGTTCGGGCCCGATCTCGACAAGCGGACAGTGTTTTTGGACAAGATCACGCAAAGTTAAAAAAGCAAACCGCCGCGCCATTTAGATGACGCGGCTGTGAGAGCGACGCCTAGTGATCCAAAACAATCTGCAGCTTTACATCACTCGGCCGTGCTTCCACCGCGCGATCGAAGGCTTCGATCGATTGCTCGAATTTGAAGGTTTCGGAGATCAGTGGCTTCAGATCGACACGGCCGGACGCGATCAGGGCGATGGAGCGCTCATATTGATGCGCATAGCGGAAGACGGTCTCGATGCGGATTTCCTTCGTCGACGCCGTCGAGACATCGAAACCGACCGGGGCGACCGGCAGGCCGACAGCCACGATAGCCCCGCCAGGACGCGGCAACTCCATTACCGCTTCCCATGCCTTCGGCGAGCCGGAACACTCGAACACGACATCGGCGCCCCAGTCATCCGTCAGACGCTTGACCTCTTCAATCAAGTTCTTCTCGCGGATATTGACCGGGATCACGCCCTGATATTGAGCGGCGATATCGAGCTTCGGCTGAGCAAGGTCGGCAACGATGGCACGGGCGCAGCCGCCGGCGAGTGCGGCGATGGCGACCATGGTGCCGATCGGTCCGGCGCCCAGCACGACGGCGGTATCGCCGGGCGTGATCTTCGCCTTGGTGGCTGCCTGCATGCCGACCGCGAATGGCTCAACCATTGCGCCCTCGGCAAAGCTGACATTGTCAGGCAGCTTGAAGGTATAATTGGCCGGATGCACGACGAACGGCGTCAGCACGCCATGGATCGGCGGCGTCGCCCAGAAGGTGACGGCGGGATCGATATTGTACATGCCAAGGCGGCTGGCCTTGGAATTGGGGTCGGGAATACCGGGCTCCATACAGACGCGGTCGCCGATCTTTAAATGCGTGACACCCACGCCGACTTCGATGATCGTGCCGGCCGCCTCATGGCCGAGCACCATCGGCGCATTGACGACAAATGGGCCGATGCGGCCGTGCGTATAATAATGCACGTCCGATCCGCAGACGCCGACTGTATGGATCTTGATTTTCACCTCACCAGGCCCGACCTCCTGCGGCAGGTCGATATCGCGCAGCGCCAGCTCATGTTGACGCTCCAGTACCAGGGCACGCATCTTGCTCATCACGTCTTTCCTCTGTTCGGAAGCAAACTCCCATCCCTGCGCAGCCGCAAGGACATCCTCCACCGTTATATAGCCATGACCGTCGTCACAAAACGATCTTTCTGCGAAACCAGGGGCAAATTGAGGCGGCTCCAGTCAGAACGAACCACTCGCCAATCCAATGCATTAGACGGCACTTGTTAAAGGTCATTCTATTATTAGTATTGACTAGAGCTTGATTTTATTGCCCTTTAGCACGCACGGAACGGGGAGACATGTAAAATGGTATATGACTGGACCGGTCAGCGCACGCGCCGCTTAAGAATGTTGCGTGCGGCGAGCATTGCAGTGCTTCTTCTCCTTTTGATCACAGTGCCTGCCCTTCTCTTGCGCTACAACCTTATCCACTATCACTATTGAGCTGCCGATCGGGAGATCGGTCCAGCTGTCCGCTCCTGCCAAGGCGACCGTTCAGGCCGCCTTTTTCGCGCTTGGTTTCGGCTTGCGCGAGACATTGTCGCCGGCCTTCGGATCGAGCGGCAGGCAATCCAGAACGGCAAGCAGCGCGATGATCCCGAGCATGACGAAAGCCAGGCGGAATTCGATGGCGGTGATCCCGTTCATGCCGAGCGGTGCGCTGATCGCCTGGCCAATGCGGATGCCGATGGCACCGACCGCAATTCCCATCCCCATCGTCAATTGAAAGGCCGTGCTGAACAGCGTGTTCGCACCTGTCATCTGCTGCGGCGGGATTTCGGCAAAGGCAATGGTGTTCAGCGCCGTGAAGTGCATCGACCGGCACATGCCGCCGATGAACAGCACCGGGATGATGAACCAGAGCGATGTATCGGGCGAAAACAATGCGCAGGCAGCGATAAAAATCGCATTGAGGATGCCGTTGACCACCAGCACCGGCTTGAAGCCGAAGCGCCTCAGGATCGGCGTCGTGCCCGGCTTCATCGCCAGGTTGCCGGCAAAGACCGCCAAGGTCAGCATGCCGGCGTGAAAGGCGCTAAGGCCGAAGCCGACCTGGAACATCAGCGGCAGCAGGAACGGCACCGCGCCAATAGCGATGCGAAAGAGCGAGCCACCGGAGATGGTGATGGCGAAGGTGGGCCGTGCCAGCCCCACAAGCTCGATCAGCGGATGTTCGGTTCGGCGAAAGTGGAACACGGCAACGGCAAGAAAAACAAAACCGGCAATGACATAGGCCCAGGCCTCCAGCCAGACCGGATCGGGACGGCCAATCAGCTCCAAACCATACATCAGGCTCGCCAGCCCGAAGCCGCTGATGACGAAGCCAATCCAATCGAACGGCGGCCGCGTCGCGCTCTTGGTCTCCGGGATCAGCATAAGAGCGAAGATGAACGCCAATATGCCAAGCGGCAGGTTGAGGAAGAAAATCCAGCGCCAGCTCGCGTGATCAGTGATGAAACCGCCGAGTGGCGGCCCCAGAATGGGTGCCACGAGCGCCGGCCACGTGATCGTCGCAATTGCCGAGATCAACTGGTCCTTCGGCGTATTGTTGAGAACCACAAGGCGACCGACCGGCACCATCATCGCACCGCCGATGCCCTGCAGGATGCGCATGGCGACAAAGGAGCCGACGCCATTGGCGAAGCCGCAGAGAACGGATGCCAAGGTGAAGACGACGACGGCAGTGGTGAAAACCAGGCGGGCGCCGAAACGATCGCTGATCCAGCCGCTGATCGGAATGAAGACGCCAAGCGTCAGCAGATAGGCGCTCATGCCTATATTGAGATCGACCGGTCGGGCACCGAAGGACACCGCCATCTGCGGCAGTGCAGTGGCGATGACCGTGCCGTCCAGGTTCTCCATGAAGAAGGCGCCCGCCACGAGCAATGCGATCAGCAGCGGGCTCGAACTGGAAGCTTGTGTTACCACTTCCCGCTTGCCCGTGGACATATCAGTCATTCAAAAATTGCTCCGAATCCGCCTCACATCCCCCGCCCTTTTAAACGGTTCGGAACCGTTTCCGATAGACGGAAATCGTCCCATCATTCGACGGGACGATCACGTTTCGCTTAACGGTCGGATCAGAATTTGATCACGATCTTACGTTTCTCCAATTCGACCGCATCGAATTGGACACCAAGCCCCGGTGCCGTAGGCAGTTCGAAGCGGCCATTGTTCGGCTCGGATGGGTTGACGAAGACAGGGGAGCCCCGCTCCCAATTGTCGGCCAGTTCCACTGGCTTGGCGAGGTGCATGATCGTGCTGAGCACGTGTATGTTGGCGAGATGGCCGACGGTTGGCTGTGTCTGGTGCGGAACCAGCTCGACACCGTGGGCATGAGCCACCGCGGCACATTTCATCATGCCGGTGATGCCACCCATTTTTACGATATCCGGCTGCACCATGCGCACACCGGCGTCGATCAGTTCGCGAAGGCCTTGCAACGTATAGGTCTGCTCGCCTGCCGAAACCGTGATGTCCAGCCGCTGTGCCACCTCACCCATGGCGCGGACATTATAGTGCTGCACCGGCTCTTCGAACCACATGTAGCCGAGTTCTTCCAGCGCACGGCCGACGCGGATGGCACCGCCGACCGAGTAGCCGTTATTCGCGTCGAAGCCGATGACGAAATCATCGCCCAACAGCTTGCGCACGGCCTTGGCCTTGGCAATATCGCCCGCAAGATCGACGTCCTGCCTGGTGCGGTCGCCATCCCAGCGGATCTTCACCGCCGCCGGCTTTTCCTTGGCGACACGGCGCTCGACGACGCGGAGAACTTCATCCACCGTTCGGCCGGAATTGTTGCCGATCGAGGTGTAGCACGGCAGGCTCGTCGTCCAGGCGCCGCCGAGCAGCTTATGGACCGGCTGGCTTAGAAGCTTTCCCTTCAGGTCCCAAAGGGCGATGTCGAGAGCGGCAAGAGCGGCGGTCGTCGCTCCCTCCGGGCCGAGTTTCACGCATCTATGGAACAGCGTGTCGAGCAGGATGGCATGGTCGAGCACATCCTTGCCGACGAGATAGGGCGCCATGTCTCTGGCGATGATGCCAAGCGAGGCGACACCGCCTTGCATCGGCGAAGCCTCGCCGAGGCCGAACTGGCCGTCCTCGGTTTCGATGCGAACGAACGCACAACGCGGTGACCCCGCCTCTCCACTGCCCATCGGCAACTGAAAGGCTTCTACAGATTTGATTTTCAAGGCGATCTCTCCCTAACTCATATCTTGTCCCAAAACCACTCCGTACTTTTGGGACTGTGCTGCCGTCACCACGTGACGGCGATGTATTTGGTTTCGCAGAATTCCAGAATGCCGTGATGGGCCCCTTCACGGCCAAGACCGCTCTGCTTGGTCCCGCCGAACGGGGCAGCGGGATCGGAAACGAGGCCGCGATTCAAACCGACCATACCGCTTTCCATCCGCTCCGACACACGCAGGCCGCGGCTGAGATCGCGGGTATAGACATAGGAGATCAGGCCGAATTCGGTGTCGTTAGCAGCACGAATGGCCTCCTCCTCGGTCTCAAACGTCGTGATCGCGGCGATCGGGCCGAAAATCTCGGCAGCAGTAATGTTCGCATCGGCGGCGACGTCCTTAAGCACCGTCGGCGGAAAATAATAACCCTCCTGATCCAGCGGCTTGCCGCCGGTCAGAATTTTCGCGCCCCGCGCGGTCGCATCATCGACAAGGCCAGCAATGCGGTCGAGCGCGGTCTTGTTGATGACAGGCCCGCATTGCGTCGCCTTGTCGTAGCCGACGCCGACCGTCATGGCGCTCATGCGCTCGGCAAGGCGCTTGGAAAACTCGTCGACGATGCCCTTCTGTACATAGAAGCGGTTCGCCGCCGTGCAGGCTTCGCCGCCATTGCGCATCTTGGCGACCATGGCGCCTTCAATCGCCGCATCCAGATCGGCGTCGTCGAAGACGATGAAGGGCGCATTTCCGCCAAGCTCCATCGAGCAGGAAATGACGGTATCGGCAGCCTCATGCAGCAGCTTGCGGCCGACCGGCGTCGAGCCGGTGAAGGAGAGCTTGCGCACGCGCGGATCGTGCAGCATGGCGCTGACGACCGGGCCGGCCTGCGATGTCGTAATGACGTTGACGACGCCATCCGGCACACCGGCCTCGGCATAGATCTCGGCCAGTGCGAAGGCGGTCAATGGCGTTTCCGTCGCCGGTTTCAATACGCAGGTGCAGCCGGCGGCCAGCGCGGGCGCAATCTTGCGCGTCGCCATTGCCGCCGGGAAATTCCAGGGCGTGACGAGCACGGCAACGCCGATCGGCTGATGCTGGACGATGATCTTATTGGCGCCCGAGGGGGCGGAATAGATATCGCCGTTCAGCCGCACGGCCTCCTCGGAAAACCAGCGGAAGAATTCGGCGGCGTAGGCGACCTCCCCATGCGCATCGTTCAGCGCCTTGCCGTTTTCAAGGCTGATCAGCTTGGCCAGCATATCCTTGCGCTCGATCATCAGCTCGAAGCAGCGGCGCAGTATCTCGGAGCGCTTGCGCGGCGCGGTTGCAGCCCAGCCCGCGGCGGCGGCATGGGCGGCAGCAACCGCTTCCATGGCCTCATCAACAGAGCAGTCGGCAATCGACGCGATGATGACGCCGGTCGAGGGATCGAGCACATCGGCGCGCTTGCCCGTCTTAGCAGGTCGCCATTTACCGCCGATATAGAGATCGGTCGGAATGGAGGTGATATCGAAGCTGATGGCAGCGGAGATTTTCTGGATGGCGTTCATGGTTAGTTTGCCTTTCGGTGGGATGCCATGGCGCGAAGACGGGTGCGGTCGCGGCTGAATGCGGCTTCGACCAGCACTTCCATTGTCGCCGTGTCGAGCGGACGAGGATTGTTCTTGATCAGTCGGGCGCTGCCCATCGCCTGTTCGACGACAACAGGCAATTGGCCGGCGACGACTCCGAGATCGGCGATGGTCTTGGGAATGCCAATCGAGGCGAAGAGGCTATCAACCGCATCGATCGTCGCAGAAGCACGATCGAAGGCGGATGCGCCGGCAAGATCGAGGCCCATGGCAACGCCAATCTCGCCAAGTTCGGCCTCGCAATGATTGCGATTAAACTCCATGACGTAGGGCATCATGACGGCCACACCCATGCCGTGCGGCGTGTGGGTCATGGCTCCGACCGGGTATTGCACGGCATGGGCCGCAGCCGTGCCCGCCGTACCGAAAGCGAGGCCGGCGGCGGTCGCCCCCAGCATCAGCCTTTCACGCGCCATGTGATCATTGCCGTTGTCACAGGCTGACTTCAGGCTGGCGGAAATATGGGAGATCGCCATCAGCGCATAATTGTCGCTCAGCGCATTCTTGCCGAGGAAAACATGTTCGTGGACGATCGTTCCAGTCGGCTCGCGACGGACGGTCGTATAGGCCTCAATCGCATGGGTCAGCGCGTCGGCGCCGGACACCGCAGTTAAGGAAGGCGGGCAGGAATAGGTCAATTCCGGATCGCAGATCGCGGTGTGCGAAATCAGATGCGGGCTGGCGATGCCAACCTTCACGGCGCGGTCTGGATCGGTGATGACGGCGACCGGTGTCACCTCCGAACCGGTGCCCGATGTCGTCGGCAAAGCGATCAGCGGCAGGACCGGTCCCGGCACTTTGAACTCGCCGTAGTAGTCCTGAGCCTTGCCGCCATGCGCCAGCAGCAGCGCAATCACCTTGGCGGCATCGATACAACTGCCGCCGCCGATGCCGATGACGAGATCGGCGCCGAAAGCCTTGCCCAACGCGACACCGCGGGCAATGCATTCCAGTGGCAATTCGGCAATGGTTCCATCAAATATCTTCGTCTTTACATTAGCTTGGGAGAGAGTATCGATAAGCTGCTTGAACTCACCGTCGTCCGCCAACCGTTCGTCCGTGACGATCAGCGCCCGTTTTCCGAGGCCGGCCGCATAGGATGCGAGCGCACGTCGCTGGCCAACGCCAAAGACCAGATTACGCGGTGTGCGCAGTGTACCGAACAATGACAATGCCATTTCTCCTTTAGCGGCTCATCAGGCCGCAATTTTCGTTCCGGCCAAAATCTGCAGCCGTTCCCAAACTTCGTCGGCGATCGGCACGCCGTCACGCAGCCGCTGCTCGCGGCAGACCCGGCCGCGCTCGCCGGGAATCAACACGCGATCAAAGCCCGCGGCCGGCTCCAGTGCACGAATTTCATCGAGATAGGCCTTGAGGCGATAATGCGGGCCGTCGATGACGATGAAGACGTCGCCCTTGTTGGAAATCTCCGTCTCGTCGAGTGTCCCGCGGACATCGGTCCCAATCGCGGCGCCCGCAAGACTGCTGACCAACAGCTCGAAGGCAAGGCCGAGCGCATAGCCTTTGGCCTGGCCGAAGGGTGCTATCGCGCCCTTCTTGGCCGCCTCGGCATCCGTGGTCGGATTGCCGGCCGCATCCAGCGCCCAATGCTGCGGGATCGGCACCTTGCGATGGGCATGATCATGGATCTCGCCCATCGATACGACACCGGTGGCGGTGTCCATCATGAAGGAGCCATCCTCGGTCGGGATGCCGATCGCGATCGGATTGGTGCCGAGCATGGCGCGGCGGGCGCCCCAGGGATGCACCAAGGCTTCGCTGGTCGACAGCGCGATGATGGTGAAGCCTTCGGCGGCAACCCGCTCGGCGTACCAGCCAAGCATGCCGATATGGTTGGAATTGCGGATTGCGGCAACGGCGATTCCAGTCTCCCGCGCCCTCATCGTCACCGCTTCCAGAGCCGCATTGGCGACCACAGGACCGAGCCCACGCTGGCCGTCGACGCTCAGGAAGGCATGCTTGCGCCATTCATGCAGACCGCGCACATTAGGATCCACAACGCCATTGGCGATGCGGCGCGTGATTCGGTCGAGACGGAGAAAACCGTGGGACGGGATGCCGCGAAGTTCGGCTTCGAATAGGAGATTAAGCTGCTGATCGGCATGATCCTGTGGAATACCGGCACGTCTGAGTGCCTTGGCAGCCACATCTTGCAACAAATTCGCGTCAACGACGGTCACAACATAAAATCCGATCGGATATCTGATTGAAGCCGAGGCACTATGCTGCTAAGGAAAGATTGCGTCAAGGGAGTAATTTTCAATGGTAAAGGGCCTGATCGGGACAAGTGATACCGGCAGCAGTTTCGTGCGCCGCCCTCCCCGCCTCGGTGACGAGGTCTACAACGCGATCTACGCGCAGTTGATGTCGCTGAAGATCCCGCCGGGCGGCCGTATCTCGGTCGATAGCCTCGTGCGCGAGCTCGGCGTCTCGCAGACTCCGATCCGCGAAGCGCTGTCTCGGCTGGAAGCGCTCGGCCTTGTCGTCAAGACCCATCTCATCGGCTACAGCGCTGCGCCGCAGCTCGACAAGGATCGGTTGCAGCAACTCTATGAATTGCGTCTGTTGCTGGAGCCCTTCGCCGCGGGGCGCGCCGCCGTCAATATGACGGACGAGGCTATCGATGCGCTGGAGAAGGTCGACAAGGACATGCGCTCGGCCCGCAATGACGATCCACGTCTTGCCTATGGCGAGTTCGCCCAGAGCGACAGCGCCTTCCACGACCTCATCGCCATCGGCAGCGGCAATCTGCTGATCCACGAGACGCTGGCACGGCTGCACACGCATGTGCATCTCTTCCGCCTGTTCTTTCACGCCCGCGCCACGACGGATGCCAACGATGAACACGAGCGCATCATTACCGCGATCAGGCAGAAGGATTCGGCCGCCGCCGAAACGGCGATGCGCGACCATGTCGAACGGTCGCGCAAGCGGTTCATGGTGATCTTCGGCGGCGAATAGGCTTGCGGGCGACCCGCCAACGCACGCAATCGCTTCACTGTGCCTGGGGACCTTAAACGAGAGGCAGCGAAACGGCTCCCAGCACGCCGAAATCGGCGCTGACTGTTTCGCCGGGACAGCTGACAGGGGCATTTACGCGCGAACCGGTAATGATGACCTGTCCGGTTTTGAAGCCGCCGTAGCCGCGGGCACGGCCATTGGCGAGCCAAGTCAATGCTTCCAGCATATCGGTAAGAGACGGTCCGTTATCGACAGTCGACACCGCAGTCCCAATTCTCAGCGTGATGGCGAGACGCGATAGGTCGATGTCCTGCCAGTTCTCCTTTGCTGCGCCGACGGCGACACCGGAATTGTTTTGCAGGTCGGCAATAACGGTAAGCCGCGGCACCTCCAGCTTAGGATTGAAACGCGTTCCCAGGATTTCGAGGGAAGGATGCAGCGATGCGATCGCCGCCTGGACCTCCTGCCGGCTGTAAGGTGTGTCGCGCGGCGGCAGCTCCTTGCCGAAACGGACGCCGACTTCAGCCTCGACGATGGTCGCCATGGAGCCGGCAATGTTCAGGACATCGCCGCCGCTACGGTAGACACCGGCGAGAATGGGCGAGCAAAGCGGCTGCGGGCCGGTCCCGGCTGCGATCTTCCAACCGCCGATCGCCTCTTCGCTAAGTTCGACCAGCTTATCTTGAACTGCATAGGCAGCCTCGACACTTTCGGGAACAAAATCGTCTGCCAACCCCTCAAGATAGAAGCCGCTGCGCCGAGCGCTCAACAAATTCCTCGCCGCCGCGACAACACACTTCTCTATCAAGGTCTTCTCCCCTGCTCTATTGTCTGGAATTCCGGAAAGCCGGGACCGAGCGCCGCAGCATAAAATCCGATCTGATATGTGATTTTGGCAATATTAATTGCTAAGGCGATCCCGTCAAGCCGCGAAGTCGCACTTGCTGTCAACAATAAGCGTTGCGAGATAACGTCAATAACCCTTGTCGCGCAAGACGATGCCATGCATGCGCTGGAGATCACCTGCGTGATAGGCGGCGATGTTCCCCAGCAGAATTTCCTCCGCCCGTGCCTCCGTCGATGAGCCGGTCGAGGAGATGTGTGCCGTTAGGTGTACATTGGGATGGGTGTAGAGCCAGTGGCCCGGTGGTGGCGGCTCTGGATTGGTAACGTCGAGGCTTGCCATGGCGACGATGCCGCTATCCAAGGCGCGACGCAGCGCATCGGTATCGACGACCGCCCCTCGCCCGACATTGACGAGATGCCCCCCACGTTTCATCAGGCCGAAAGCACGGTCATCGAACATGTTCCTGGTTTCCTCCGTCAGCGGCGTACTGATCAGGAGATGGTCGCTCGTCCGCAACACCTCTTCCAATGACGCCGCCTCGACGCCGTCCATGCCACTTGAGCCGGCCGTGCGTCTGGAGCCGAGCACACGCATGTCGAAGGCCAGGGCGCGGCGAGCGACCGCGCCGCCGATATGGCCGAAACCCACGATGCCGAGCGTACTGCCGGCGAGACCGCCAATATCCCGTCCACCCCAATCCTCGCGACTGCTGACCCAGAGCGCCGGCAGCCTCTTTTCGAAGGCGAGCATGGCCGTCAGCACATATTCGGCGATCGCGACCGCTTGCGCACCGCGCGAAACGGTGACCAGCGGCACTTCGAAGAACCATGCCGGAAAGCGGTCGATACCGGTCGAGCGCATATGCACCCAGCGCAAGTTGCCAGGCCAGCCTTGCGGCCGTGGAGAGGATGGCGACAGCTTTCCGCCAATACCAGGATCGACCAACAACACCTCGGCATCCGCTGGCGGCGTCCATGGCGCATCTGCAGCAACCGGCACGAGGCGAACCTCACTATCGAGTGCGGCACTGACGCGGTTCGTGAAGGCTTCGGAATATTGATGCGCAATGATCATGGATTGGTCCGATCTGGGAGCTAGTCGATCCGCAACCCTGTTTTTGCATCGAAGACATGGGCGCGTGCAAGGTCGGGAAGCAGGTGAATGGTCTACTCGACCCTGAAGCTCACGCGATCGTGAAACAGGATCGAGACCGACGTCGTTCCAAGGCAGGCATTAATTTCGATTATGCGCCGAGCCTCACTCAGTCCGTTTTGTCGAACAAACTGGTCGATGTGGCGCTAGTAGGCACGCGCACACAAGACATGGTAGAGTCTTCCGTCGAGATAGGGCGCAACGAGAACGACCGAATCGACATCGAGCAACTATGGAACCATTACGAGCAACCGAAAACATCAGCGTAAGGCCCTCAAGAGCCCATCATAAGCTGAAGATCTCACTCGTATTGGCTCTTCAACCAGGAATGAGAGTCCGGGATAATGAAATACGGCATTGATGCGACGCCTGCCTCTCGGGTAAGCCCGGAAACGAAACTGATCGTGACGCAGTCGCCATTCGATGCCTACGTGCGCAAATATGGCACGATCCCGCGGCGCGGCGTCTTCGGCTATTTCGTGCATGAACTCGGCCGCCGCATCGTCGGCGGTGATTATCCGGTCGGCACGACGCTTCCGAACGAACCGGATCTGGTGGAGCAATACGGCATCAGCCGCACCGTGATCCGCGAAGCGATGAAATGTTTAGCCGGCAAGGGGCTGGTGGAAATCAAGACCCGTGTCGGCACTCGGATCAAGGAGCGCTCCAACTGGCATCATCTCGATACCGACGTCATGGTCTGGTACTACGAGACCGGGCCGTCGGTGGAGATCATGCGATCGATCAAGGATCTCCGGCGCGTGCTGGAACCGGAGGCGACGGCACGAGCCGCCGCCCGCGGCACCGCAGAGGACCTTGCAGCCATCGCCTCTGCCTATGAGGACATGGTTTCCACCATCGGCGACGTCAACATCAATGCCGATGCCGACCTGCGCTTCCACACCGCAATCTTCGCCGCCACCCGCAACATGGTCTATGCGCAGCTCATCGATTTGATTGCCGTCGCGATCTATGCCAACCGCGCGATTTCGAGCCATGACGAAGTGGCGGAAGGCCAAAAGCGTTCCCTCCCCTATCACAAAGACGTCCTGGACGCGATCATCGCCCGCGACCCCGATGCGGCGCTCAAGGCCTCGCACCGCCTGCTCGATTCCTGGCGCATCGATCGCTACGATTTCTGAGGCGGCAAGGCGCAGCTCCAAAAGCCGCTCACTGGCAAACGCTCTTCACACTCCGCCTCGCCTGACATAGCGCCGCAAAGGTCGCGCGATACGTAAGAAGCGCGTGACTTTCACAACAAAACAATAGGTTACGCCCCGATCTTCAAGACGATCTTGCCACTGGGATGCGGGCGCGTACCTTCCAGCATTTCATGCGCGAGTCTGGCGTCGGCAAAGGGCAGGACTGCGCCGACATTGGTTACGAGTTCGCCGGCATCGAGCATCGCGGCAATCTCCGTCAAAGTCGCCGTCGTCACGTTGACAAGGAAGAAGGCCGCTTCCACGCCATGGCGCTTGGCCTCCTCCTGATCCGGCTGCGAGACGGCCGAGATCAGCGTGCCGCCCGCACGCAGCACCTGGAAGGACCGCGCCTGCGTGTCGCCGCCGACAAGATCGATGACGGCATCGACATCGTGCACCTGCTCTTCAAACGGCTGGCTGCGGTCGATAACACGATCCGCACCGAGTTGCTGGACACGCTCGATATCACGGGCGCTCGCGGTGGCGGTGACTTCCAGGCCGGCGCGGCGGGCGAATTGCACGGCATAGGCGCCGACGTTGCCGGCAGCGCCATGGATGAGCACGGACTGGCCGCGCACGAGCTTTGCCTGATCGAACAACGCCTGCCATGCCGTCACGGCTATCACGGGAAGCGAAGCCGCCTCGACATCGCCGAGCCAGACCGGCTTCTTGGCGATCATGCCGGCGGAGGCTATCGCATAGTCCGCATAGGCGCCGATGAAGCGGGGATTGGTGACGCCGAAGACGGCATCGCCGACCGCAAACTCGCTCACCCCGGGGCCTACGGCCTCGATGATGCCGGCAAGGTCCGAGCCGAGCGTCAGCGGCAAAGGTTGCGGAAGCGCGCTTTTGCCGGCACGGATCCAGCCGTCCCATGGGCCGACGCCGGCCGCGCCGACGCGGATGAGCACTTCGCCATTGCCCGGCTGCGGGCGGGCAATCTCCTCAATGATGATGGCCTCGACCCCGCCGAATTGATGGACCCTGGCGGCCGACATCATCGGCCCTGCGGCGATCTGCTGCGATGTTTCTTTGTTGGTGTGCGTGTTCATGAGCTGCATTCCTTCGTGTTGAACCAAGGCCATCGAGCGGCCTTTCATGACGGAGAAACTGCTGCAATCCGGCGGATTTGATAATTGCCCTTCTACCGGAAGGATCATCAAGCAAGAGCGGATAATCGCAAAAATGAAACCCGGCGGAGTACATCGTATCTCGCCGGGTTTGTCCATCATCCAGGAAATGGGCAGAAAGTCAGTGCGTCATCGCTTCCTGCGCATCCGTCTTCGATACTTGCCGGCGTCCGGCATCGTGGGCCACGGGAATGAGCCAGGTGGTGGCAAAAGTCAGGATAGCGACGACGACGACGCCCCAGAAGCTCCAGTGCAGGGACGCATCGAAGACACCGCGGATCGCCGGATCGCCGGCGAGGTCAGAAAGGCCCGTCGGCTGGTTCAGCACGTCGTGTAGTTTGGCGGCCAAATCGCCGCTGCCGAAATGGGCAATGCCAATGTTGAGCACGGCGCCCAAGGCGGTTGCACCGAGCGTATTACCGAGGCTGCGCGAAAAGATGATCGACGCCGTGGCACTACCGCGCATCGACCATTCCACACTCTCCTGTACGAGTACGATGCTAGTGAGGCTGATCAGGCCCATGCCGAAACCCATCAGGAAAGAACCGATACCGGCCAGGATCGGGCTGCTCTCCGGTGTCAGGAACAGCAGGAAGGCGGAGCCGAAGGGGAACATGAAGCTGCCGACACGCAGCGTCCTGCGAATGCCGAAAGTGCGGAAGAAACGGCTGGACAACATCACAGCCAACGGCCAACCGACAATCAGCATCGTCAGCGTGAAGCCGGCCACGAGCGGCGAACGGCCGAGCACGCCCTGCACGTAGATCGGCAAGATGGTCGTCAGCCCGATCAGCGCCATGCCGGCCAGAAGCGTGGCCGCATTGCTGGTCGCCACCAGCCGCCGCCCCCAGAGCTCGATCGAGATGATTGGCTCCGGCGCACGCCGCTCTTGCCAGAGGAACAGCCCGCCGGTGACGACGAAGACGATCGCGAGCGGACCGAGGATGCTGAAGCCGGAATCGGTTTCGGTGAGGATTACCAACAGCGAGATGATCGATATCGAGAACAGGATCGTGCCGAGGTAATCGATCTTTGCCTCGCGCGGGGTGATCTGCTCATGCAGGAAGAAGGTGAAACCGATGATGGTCAGCACGCCGACCGGCAGGTTGATCCAGAAGATCCAGGCCCAGGAAAGGTTGTCGACGATGATGCCGCCGGCAAGCGGACCGATAACAGCCGACACCGCCCAGACGCTGGCGAGCACGCCCTGCACCTTGGCGCGTTCCTCCAGCTTGTAGAGATCGCCGACCACGGTCATCGTCACCGGTTGGATCGCACCGGCACCAAGGCCCTGCAGCAGCCGGAAGGCGATCAGCGAGGCCATCGACCAGGCAAAGCCCGCCAGTGCCGAACCGACGAGGAAGATCAGGATGCCGCCGATCAGGATCGGCTTGCGGCCGAAAATATCCGACAACTTGCCGTAGATCACCGTCGTCGTGGACTGCGCCAGCAGGAAGGCGGAGAAAACCCAGCTATAATAGGTGAAGCCGCCGAGCTGACCGACGATGCGGGGCATGGCGGTGGCGACGATCGTCGCCTCGACTGCAACCATGAAGGTCGCGAGCATGATCGAGACAATGACCAACGGACGTCTCGAACGATCGGCCGTACTGGACATGACATTCCTTTCTGACTGTTCCGCCCGGCCGCAAACGCGTGCAGGCCGTCAACACGGCCATGGACGGAATAATAGGTATTTGAGATCAACGTCGGCGGGTTAAGCAACTATAGGGGCGTTGGCCTGCTGAATCGTTATAGCAGGCATTGCATACTTGCGCCCGCAGATGTCAACCATTTAACGAAGCCACGTCTCGCTCAACCGCTTCACGTTTTTATGAAAAATTGAACCGGACGGCGAAATCCCTGGCTCACCATACGCCATCGTGAAGCGCCGTCGCCTCTTCGCAAAGCATCGGCCCCACCACCTCGACCTTGCGCTGGCCCGCCTCGAAGACCACGCGACAAGGCAGATCAAGCGTCGGATTTTCGGGATGATTGCCGGTAATCGCCTTCAATTGGCTTTCGCTGAGGCCGTAGACGACACGCCCGACGCCAGCCCAGTAGATGGCGCCGGCACACATGGCACATGGCTCCGCAGAGGTATACATGGTGCATTGCACGAGGAAACCCGGCGAATATTGCTGCGAAGCCCGCGTCATCAGTACACGCTCCGCATGGCCAGTCATATCCTGCGTCGGGTTATAGGCGTTTTCCTGCTCCATCAGCACTGTGCCGTCAGGTCCGACGAGAATGGCCCCGAAAGGATGATTGCCGTTCACCAGTGCTCGCGACGCCACCTCGAACGAACGGCGTAAAAAGGCTTCGTCATCGAGCGGTGCGGTCATTGGGTCCAAGCCTCACAATGAACAGGATATCAGCAGCTTGCGTGATGCAGACCCGGCTGACAAGTCGCTATTTCGAGGCAGGAGCAGGAGATCAACTACTCATGCGGCTGTAATCACGCTCTTCGGCTCCAGATAGGCCTCCAACCCAAAGACGCCGTATTCACGCCCGATACCGGATTGCTTGAAACCACCGAAGGGCGCCATGGGCTCGTTGTGGAAACCATTGATCAGCACGCGCCCGGCCATAATGCGCGAGGCGACCGCACGGGCGCGCTCCGGATTGGAGGAGACAACATAGGCCTGCAGGCCGTAGACGGTATCGTTGGCGATCGCGATCGCCTCCTCTTCGCTTCCGTAGGTGAGGACACAGAGGACGGGGCCGAAGATTTCCTCGCGGGCGATTGTCATATCGTTGGTGACATCATTGAAAACGGTCGGTTTGACGAAATAACCGCTCTCCAGACCATCCGGCCGCCCCTCGCCGCCGACAAGGACGGTCGCCCCTTCCTGGATCCCAAGATGGATGTAGCGCTGCACGCGATCATATTGCTTTTGGCTCACCATCGGACCGATCGCGGTTGCGGGATCACGGGGGTCACCGACCTTGATGCCGGCGACCGCAGCCTTGAGCATAGCGTTGAATTCCGCTACGCGCGATTCCGGCACAAGCACGCGCGTGCCCGCAATGCAAGCCTGACCACTATTGGCGAATCCGGCGGCGATCACGTGCGGGATGGCCTCAGCAAAATCGGCGTCATCGAGAACCAGCGTCGGTGACTTGCCACCCAGTTCCAGCGTCACCCGCTTCATGGTTTCAGCGCCTGTGCGCAGGATGGCCTTGCCGACGGCGGTCGAGCCGGTAAAGGAGATCTTGGCGACATCGGGATGACTGCTCAGTTCGGCGCCGACCACATCGCCGCGACCGTTGACGATGTTGAACACGCCGGCGGGCAGACCCGCATCGTGCAGGCACTCCGTCAGGATCTGTGTCTGCAAAGCGCTCATCTCACTCGGCTTGATAACGGCGGTGCAGCCGGCGGCAATCGCGGTCGCGAGCTTGTTGCAGATGAAACCGTAGTCATTGTTCCAGGGCGTGATGAGGCCGACGACGCCGAGGGGCTCCATAATCACCTGTGCCGATCCGATCCGCCGAATAAACTCATATTGCTCGAGCGTTTTCGCGGCGTTCAGAAAACAATCGGCCGCATATTGTGTTGCCCAGGCGGCACGGGAAACCGGCCCGCCGTATTCCTCTATGGTAGCCTCCGTCAGGGCGTCCGCCTTTGCGAGAACGGCATCGTGCAGACGATGCAACAAGGCGATGCGTTCCTGCTTGCTCGTGTGTGAGAAGAACGGAAAGGCCCGTTTGGCGGCCGCGATGGCGCGGCGTGCATCTTCGGCATCACCGAGCCTGACCTTGCCGATAACTTCGCCCTTTGCCGGATTGAAGAGATCGAAAAGCTCTTCTCCGTGCGGCGTGACGAAGCTGCCGTCGATATAAATCCTGTCAATGATCCGCATGATGGTCTCCTTGCCGGGCTGATCCCGGTATCTCTGGCTATTTCCGATATAAGCCGATAGGTTTGCATCAATAAGCAGGACAAAACGTCTTGAGACAGTGCGGAAATCGGGATAATGCATAAGTCCGGACTGATCGAACTCGAAGCCGTCATCGCCGTCGCCCGGCGCGGCAGTTTCCGGGCTGCGGCGGTGGAGCTCGGCATGTCATCGACGGCGCTGAGCCATGCCGTCGCCGGATTGGAAGCCCGGCTCGGTGTGCGTCTGTTCAACCGTACGACCCGCAGCGTATCGCTTTCGGCCGCCGGCGAGCAGTTCGTCGCCACCGTCGCGCCCGCGCTTTCGGACATCCACGGCGCCATGGAAGCGGTCAACAGCCACCGCGACACGCCGGCCGGTTTGTTGCGTATCAACAGTTCAGCAGGCGCCGCGCGCCAGATCTTGACGCCGATCGTTCTCGAATACCTCAGACGCTATCCGGACATGCGGGTCGACCTCGTGACCGAGGGCCGGATGATCGATATTATCGTTGATGGCTTCGATGCCGGCATCCGCACGGTGGATACCGTTCCGAAAGACATGATTGCCGTGCCGTTCGGCCCGCCACTTCGCTTTGCCGTCGTCGGATCTCCCGGCTATTTTGAAATACATCCACGGCCCAGCGTGCCGCAGGATCTGGTGCAACATCGCTGCATCCGTGCACGGTTGCCGAGCGGCGCGCTTTATCGCTGGGAATTCGAAAGGAGTGGCGACGTGGTGACGCTCGATGTTCCCGGTTCCCTGACACTCGATGAGCCGACGCTGATCCTGGAAGCGGCTCGTGAGGGCGCCGGCCTGGCGCATCTTTCGGAATGGTCCGCCGACGCCGATATCGCAGCGGGGCGATTGCTGCGCGTGTTGGAGGACTGGACTCCCTCCTTACCCGGCCTCTGCCTTTATTATCCAAGCCGCCGGCTTCTGCCAGCCGGGCTACGGGCGTTCGTCGATCTGATCCACGAAGTCGGTCGGCATTTTTAATTGCCGAAAAACGCAAAACTTCGTTGCTAGCGACGCGGGTCGAGCATATCCCGCAGGCCATCGCCGAGAATGTTGAATCCGAGCACGGTGACCATGATGGCGAGACCGGGAAACAGCGACATATAGATGTTGAGGCCGAGATAGTTGCGGCCGTCACTCATCATCGCGCCCCATTCCGGCAGCGGCGGCTGTGCGCCGAGACCGAGGAAGGAAAGGCTGGCGGCCGAGAGGATCACCGTTCCAGCCGTTAGCGTCGATTGCACGATGATCGGGCCGATGGCATTGCGCAGGATGTAATGCGTCATGATCCGCCAGCGTGAAATCCCGAGCGAGGTCGCCGCCTCGACATATTCCATCTGCTTCAGCCCCAGCGTCAGGTTGCGGCTGAGGCGTGCATAGACCGGCACCGAGAAGATCGCGATGGCAATCATCATGTTGACGAGGCTGGTGCCGAGGACGCTGACGATCAGGATGGCGAGCACGACGCCTGGAAAGGCAAACAGCACGTCCATGATCCACATGATCGCATGGTCGACATAGCGGCCGGTCATCCCGGAAACGATGCCGAGCGGTACGCCGACAACGGTCGCAAGTCCGACGCTGAGGATCACTTCCAGCAGCGAAATGCGGGCGCCGTAGATGACGCGGGCGAAGATATCGCGACCGTTGTCGTCGGTGCCGAACAAATGGTCGAAGCTTGGCGGCAGCATCGTGTTGATCAGGTCCTGCGCGTAGGGATCGGCCGATGTGATCAGCGGCGCGAAGACGGCGAGGAGCACGATGATACCGATCAATATGCCGCCGAGGAGAATGCCGCGATGGGCGGTCACGCGGCGCCACGCGGTGCGATAGCGTCCAGGCGCCGGTGCCGTTCCACCCTCTGTCTCAAGCAGCGCCATCAGTCGAACCTTATTCTTGGGTTCAAGGCGGCAATCAGCATTTCCGCCAGAAAGTTCATCACCACGACGCCGGTCACCGCAACGAGCGTGACACCCTGGATGACGGGATAGTCGCGGTAACGAACAGAATCGACCAGCAGCCGGCCGATGCCCGGCCAGTTGAACACCGATTCCGTCACCACCGCGCCGCCGATCAGGCTGCCGAAATTCAGGCCGACGATGGTGATGATCGGGAGCAGCGCGTTGCGGAGCGCATGGCTCCAATAGATGCTCGCGGCCGGCACGCCCTTGGCGCGCGCCGTGCGGATGTAGTCCTGCGACAGCACCTCGATCATGCTGGAGCGAGTCATGCGGGCGATGACGGCCATCGGCAGAACGGCAAGCGAGACGGAGGGCAGGATATAACTTTTCCAAGACGTTGCGCCGAGCAGCGGCAGCCAGCCGAGTGAGACCGAAAACGTGTTCATCGCCATCAACGCCAGCCAGAAATTCGCGATCGAGGCGCCGGCGATGGCGAGCAGCATGACGATCTGGTCCGGCCAACGATGACGGAAAATCGCACCTGCCATGCCGGCCGGCACGCCGACGAGGATGGCGAGCAGATAGGATGTGATTGCGAGCGCGATCGTATAGGGCAGACGCTCGCCGATCTCGGAGACGACGGGTAGCTTCGACTTGATCGACATGCCGAGATCGCCCCTCACCGCGCCGTAGGCGAAATCGGCATATTGCGCCGGCAGGCTGCGGTCGAGCCCGAGGCGGGCGCGCATATCGTCGACCGCGGTCTGTGTCGCTTCCGGCCCGGCCATAAGGCGGGCGGGATCGCCGGGCAGCGCGCGAATGGCGAGAAAAACCAGCAGTGAGACGCCGATCAGGATCAGCGGCAGCGCGAGCAGCTTTCTGGCGATATAGGCTTTCATCAGACGGTCATTTCCGGAGGGTGCGGACGGAGACTATGGCATCCGCCATTCAAATGTCATCATATGAATGGCGGATAAGATGCATGGCTGTGGCAGCCTCCGTCCAGCAAATCATCAGTCCTTGGCCGCGTCCTTGACCTCGATCTGGCCACCGGGCACCACCCAGACGCCCTTGACGTTGGCACGGGTCGCATAGAGATCCTGCGTCGTGTAGAGCAGCACATGCGGAGCCTCGTCATTGACGATTTTCTGCGCCTCGACATAAAGCGCATTGCGAGCGCTTTCGTCCAGGGTGGATGCCGCCTTGTCGAGCACCTCGTCCAGCTTCGGCTCGTTGAAGAAGCCGAGATTGGCGCCGGCAGGTGCGGCACTCGCCGAATAATAAAGCGGGCGGAACTGCAAGTCGGCGCCATTGACGCCCGAGGACCACGAGGCGAGGACAGACCCGGTGCCATCGGCCTGCTTGCCGGCCGGATCGGCGAAGGCGGCCTTCGCCCAGACGCCGCTTTCCATGCGGCGAACATCGAGCTTCACGCCGGCTTTCGCCCACATGGCTTGCAGCACCTCACCAAGACGAGCGTCAGGTTCCTGCACGATGATCGAGGTTGCAAAGCCGTTGGGATAGCCGGCATCGGCGAGCAGCTTCTTTGCCTTGTCGACATCATAGGTATAGGGCGCAAGCGTCTTGTCGTAACCAGGTGTCACCGGCGCGAGTGGCGAGTTGGCCGGCGTCGCATAGCCCTGCATGATCGCCTTGACGAGCCCGTCGCGGTCGGTCGCGTAGTTCAACGCTTGGCGCACGCGGACATCATCCAGCGGCTTCAGCTTGGTGTTGAGCGCCACCCAGAAGACGGCAGAGCCGTCGCTCTTGTTGAGCTTCATGTCCGGATTGGCTTCAATCTGCTTGGCGAAGGCCGGCGGCAGCGGGCTGACGACATCGGCATCGCCTGTCTGCAGCGCCATGTTCATGACCGACGGCTCGGACGTCCAGGTCCACTTGATCTCGTCTACCCCTTTCGGCGCACCGCCCCAATAGGTCGGGTTTTTCTCTTCCAACACATATTCGCCGGATTTATACTCCGCGAGCTTGTAGGGGCCGGTGCCAACTGCCTTGCTGCCGATCGTGCCGGCCGCGTCCGCAGTCGGGCTCACCATCAAACACGCGCCGGTGGTCAAAAGCGCCAGAAAGGCTGGGTAAGGATGCTTCAGCTTGAACTGCACGGTCATGGGATCGACGGCGGTAACGCTGTCGATGAAGGTGCGCAGGCGCCCGCTGGCGGCAAGTCCGCGTTTCGTATCGAGATGGCGGGCAAAATTCTTGACGACGGCATCGGCATTGAACGGCGTGCCGTCATGGAAGGTCACGCCTTCGCGCAGCTTGAAGGTCCAAACGAGACCGGCATCGTCGCTCTTCCATTCGGTGGCGAGCGCTGGCTTCAGCGTAAGATCGGAACTGCGGGCAAGAAGGCCCTCATACATCGGGTCCAGGAGGGCGGCCGTATAGGTTGCAGTCTGATCACCTGGGTCCATCGAGCGCGGCGCTTCGGTCTGCATGACGTTCAGCGTCGAGGCCATGGCTGCGATCGGCGAAAACAGCGCGCCGGCGATCACGCAGATTGCGAGCAAGCTGCTGCTTTTCATGAGTTTTTTTCTGAAAATCGTCATCTCGTTCACCCTTTTTGAAGGTCTCTCATCCATCGACCGGGCGATGGACTTAAGTCACTTTTGTAATTTATTACGGTTGATTTGTTCATTTGCTGAACTTATTGTCAAGCCAAAATAATAGGCAAATACCCAGGCGGAACATCGAATTGCTCACCTCCTCGCAGCGACAGCTCCTGCGCGTCATCAGCGAATCCGGCCCACTCAGCCGGACGGTTCTTGCCGCGTCGATGGGGCTCAGCAAGGCGGCGATGAGCGGCATCGCCCGTGATCTGATTACTCTGGGCGTCCTGCACGAGACCGAGACGGTCTACGGCCAGGGCCGGCCGTCGATATTGCTCGACCTGCATCCCGAGGGCGCATTCTTCGTCGGCATTTCGCTGCTGGAAGATCCAGCGCCGATGGTCCTCAGCGATCTCAACGGCAAGATCATCGCCCGCGAGAACATGCCGCTGTCGCGCGATCCGGAGATTATAGCGGGACTGATCGCCGACGCGCTTCCGAAGCTGCTCGACGGGCGACCGGATGTGGCGAACAAATTGTGGGGCCTCGGCGTAGCACTTTCCGGTTTCGTCGACGAGAAGCAGGCCAATTGCGTGCAATCCACGCTGCTCGGCTGGCAGGACGTTCCGCTTGCCAAGATCATCCGGCAGAAAACCGGCATCGAGACCTTCATCGAGAATGATGCCAAGGCGGTCGCCGTCAGTGAAAAGCTATTCGGCAGTGCCCGCGACATCCAGAATTTCAGTGTCGTCTCCTTGGGCGACGGCGTCGGCTGCGCCCATTTTATCGGCGGCAAGCTCTATCGCGGCAATCATGGCGGCGCCGGCGAGATCGCCCATTGTACCATCGAGCCCAACGGCTCGCCCTGCCGCTGCGGCAAGCGAGGCTGCCTCGATACAGTCGCCTCGATAAAAGCGATCAAGGAAATGTCGAAGGCGGAAGGCCTCGCCTGCACCTCCCTCACCGAGCTGGAAGAAGAGGCATCGGTCGGCAACGCCGTCGCTATCCGCATTCTGCATCGGGCCGCCGGCGCTCTTGGCCTGGCAATCGCCCACCTGATCCAGTTCAATGATCCCGGCATGATCCTGATCACCCACGTCGAAGGCAATTTCGATGGGTTGTTCGGCACTGTGGTTCAGCAGTCCATCGAAGCCAATGTGCTGCCGCGCTACGCCGGCCAGACACCGATCCGCACGCAGCGCGTCGACAGCGACATCTGGGCGCGGGGTGCTGCCAGTATCGCCGCCCATAATTTCCTGATTGGTCCCAACCCGAATTGAGGTTTCCCATGCGCATCGCCGTCGGTGGCATTCATATCGAATGCAGCACGTACAATCCGGTCCTGAACGAAGAGAAGGATTTCCGCGTCGTACGCGGCGAGGAGCTGACGGCTGCGCCCTATTTCGCGTTTCTCAAAGACTATGACGCCGAATTCCTGCCGACGATCCATGCCAAGGCCATCGCCGGCGGGCCGGTTGCCCGCCACACCTATGAAGCCTTCAAGGCGGAATTCCTGGAGCGGCTGAAGCCGCTCTTGCCGCTCGACGGTCTTTACCTCGCCATGCATGGGGCGATGTATGTCGAAGGCATGGAGGATGCCGAGGGCGATTGGATCAGCGCTGCCCGCGAGGTCGTCGGAGACGACTGCACGCTTTCGGCCAGCTACGATCTGCATGGCAACGTCACGCAGCGCATCATCGATGCGCTGGACATGTATTCCACCTATCGCACCGCACCACATATCGACGTCGAGGAAACCATGCGCCGCGCGGTGACGATGCTCACCGAGAGCCTGAAGACCGGCGTGAAGCCGATCCTGCTCTGGGCGCCGATCCCGGTCGTGCTGCCCGGCGAGCGTACCAGCACTGTCGATGAGCCCGCAAAAAGCCTCTACGACTTGCTGCCCGGCATCGATGCCATCGACGGTGTCTGGGATGCCTCCCTGATGGTCGGCTATGTTTGGGCCGACGAACCGCGCGCCACCGCGGCCGCCATCCTGACCGGCACGGATCGCGCCGTTCTCGAGCGCGAAGCGAAACGGCTGGCGCAGGCCTATTGGGATGTCCGCAAGGATTTCGTCTTCGGCTGCGAGACCGGCTCGATCGAGGAGTGCGTCACCAAGTCGATCGCCAGCCCGACAACGCCTGTGGTGCTTGCGGAATCCGGTGATAACCCGACCGGAGGCGGTGTCGGCGACCGCACCGATGTCCTGGCGGAACTGATCGCCAAGGGTGCGACCGGCGTCGTCTTCGCCGGAATCGCCGACAAAGCGGCAACGGAAGCCTGCTACGCCGCCGGCGTTGGCGCGAGACTCGATCTCTCTGTCGGCTCATCGCTGGACACCAAGGGCAGCAAACCGGTGACCGCTGCGTTCACCGTCAAATTTCTGTTGGAAACAGACGACGTCAGGGACCGCCAGGCGGTCGTCTCCATCAGCGGCATCGATCTGGTGCTGTCGGCAAAACGCCGCCCATATCACAATATCGCCGATTTCACGCGTCTCGGCCTCGATCCACGTCAAGCCAGGATCGTCGTCGTGAAGTCCGGCTATCTCTCTCCGGAACTGGCTCCGATCGCCAATCCGAACCTGATGGCGCTCTCGCCCGGCGTCGTCGACCAGTTCGTCGAGCGCCTGCCACGGCTGCGCAAGCAGAAGCCGACCTACCCCTTCGACAAGGATTTTGCCTTCACGCCCGAGGTAACGCTTTCTGCCCGTTCAGCAGGCCGCCTCTGATCATCGCGAGGGCACGGCGCTCCGCTTTTCGCTGTAATATTGGGTGCACCGCACAATTATTGTGCATCACAGTATATTGCATAAAAAAGAGCTTGACGCTGCGTGTGAGTTGAATTTGTATTGAACCAATCGATAATTGGTACGAACCATTTAACACCATGGCAGCTAGCAGTCTTCCAGAAAATTCGACCTACGCCCTGGAGAAGCTCCGGGGCCTGTTGGGCTCGGACAACCTGGAACCGGACGGCAAGCTGCCGACCGAGCGGGCGCTTTCGGAAATGTTTGGCGTCAGCCGCCGCGCCATCCGCCGGGCGTTGGAAGTGCTGGAAGCCGAGGGCCGTATCTGGCGGCGCCAGGGGTCGGGCACCTATGCGGGCCAGCGCCCGGATGACTGGAGCCAGCACGTCGGTTCGCTGATTGCCGGCACCAATCTCATGGAAATCATGGAGGTGCGCCTGCGCATCGAGCCGCAGCTCGCCCAGCTTGCCGCAATGCGCGCCAAACCCGATGATATCGACCGCATGTACGAGCTGACGAAAAAGATCTTCGCCAGCGGCGATGCCGACAGCCGCGAACTCTGGGACGGTGCGTTGCATCGCCTGATCGCGCAGAGCGCAGGGAATCAGTTCTTTCTGACGATCTTCGATGTCATCAACCACGTCCGCCAGGACGAGGCATGGCAAACCATTCGCGAATTGGCCCGCAATATCAACAGGACACGCCCGGTATCCTACGCGCAGCACGTGGCGATCATCGACGCGATAGCAGCCCGCGATCCGATGAAAGCCGCCGAAGCCATGCGTCAGCATCTGCTGATGCTTCAGGAGAGCCTGATCCGTGTGACCTCGCTCGATGCCCAGGGTTCGCCGAAGGAACTGGCCGAAGAGTTGGACTGACAGCATGGGTGCTTCGGCGCCGAAACAGACGACCGGAGGGGAAACCGGCCGGGAATGCATTTAAAGCAAAAAATATAACCAGGAGAACATGATGAAGATCGCCAAATTCCTGACATCGCTAGCCGCCGGCGCGTTGATCGCGCTGCCGGCCTTCGCTGTCGAACTCAAGATCGGCCTTCAGGACGATGCGGACGCGCTGGACCCTGCACAGTCGCGCACGTTCGTCGGCCGCATCGTCTACACCGCGCTCTGCGACAAGCTTGTCGACGTGACGCCAGATCTCAAATTCGTGCCGCAGCTTGCCACTTCCTGGAAATGGTCGGCGGACGGTAAGCAGCTCACCATGGAGCTGCGCCAGGGCGTGAAATTCCAGGACGAAACGCCTTTGAACGCCGAGGCTGTCGTCTACACGATCCAGCGCAACATGACGATGCCGGAATCGCGCCGCAAGAGCGAGCTTTCCTCCGTCGACAAGGTCGAAGCAACCGGCGAATACGAGGTGACGTTCACGCTGAAGGCGCCTGATGTCACCCTGCTTGCCCAGCTCTCCGACCGCGCCGGCATGATCGTTTCGCCGACCGCCGCCAAGGCCGCGGGTGCCAAGTTCGGCGACCATCCAGTCTGCGCCGGTCCCTTCAAGTTCGTCGAGCGCGTGCAGCAGGACCGCATCGTGCTGGAGAAGTTCCAGGATTATTGGAACAAGGACAATATCTTTATCGACAAGGTCACCTACCTGCCGATCCCGGATACAACGGTTCGTCTGGCAAACCTGCGTTCGGGTGACCTCGACATGATCGAGCGCGTCGCCGCCTCGGACATCGGCACCGTCAAGAGCGACTCCAACCTCGCCTATTCCGACGCCGTCTCCACCGGCTGGTTGGGGATCTATGCGAACATCGGCAATGGCCCTCGCGCCGACAATCCCATGGGCAAGGACAAGCGCCTGCGTCAGGCCTTCTCGCTGGCGATCGACCGCCAAGCGGCGATGCAAATCGTCTTCGACGGCACTGCCGTTGCCGGCAACCAGCCCTTCTCGCCGCAGAGCCCGTGGTACGACAAGGACATTCCGGTTCCCGCCCGCGACGTCGACAAGGCGAAGGCGCTGATCAAGGCCGCCGGTTATGAACGCGTGCCGGTCGAAATCGCCGTCACCAACGATCCGGTCACCATGCAGACGATGCAGATCATTCAGTCGATGGTCGCGGAAGCCGGCTTCGACGTAACGCTGAAGCCAACGGAATTCGCGACGCTTCTCGATGCCCAGACCGGCGGCAACTATCAGTTCAGCCGTTCCGATTGGTCCGGCCGTCCTGATCCCGATGGCGTGATCCAGCAGTTCGTCACCACGGGCGCCGGGCTGAACGACTCCAAATACAGCAACCCGCAAGTCGACAAATTGCTGCTCGAAGCCCGTCAGTCTCAGGACAATGCGGTTCGCAAACAGAAATACGACGCCGCCGAAGTCATCATGAACGACGAGCTTCCGATCATCTATCTCGGGCATCAGGCCTGGATCTGGGCTTACAACAAGTCTGTAACCGGCTTTGTACCATCGCCGGACGGCATGATCCGCCTCGCCGGCGTAAAGAAGAGCAGCTAACCAAAACACCATCATGCGGGGTGCAGGACGCGCCCCGCATGCCCCTCCTCCGTGGTCGATGACGAGATCAGGATCTGCTCATGTATACCTACATCGGAAAAAGGCTGCTGGTCGCCATACCGACGCTGCTGATCATTTCCATCTTCGTCTTTTCCCTGCAAAAACTGCTGCCGGGCGATCCGATCCTGGCGATGGCGGGCGAAGAGCGCGATCCGAAAGTCATCGAGTTTCTTCGTGAAAAATACCGGCTGAACGATCCGGTGGTCTATCAGTACGGCTATTGGCTGAAGGGCGCTCTCACGGGCGACCTCGGCATTTCGCTGCGCACCAATCAGCCGGTGCTGACACTGGTTGCCGAGAAGCTGCCGGTGACGATCCAGCTCGCCGTCATGTCGATGATCTTCGCCTTCGTCATCGGCATCCCCATGGGCATATTGGCGGCGGTGAAGAAGAATACCGTCATCGACTTCCTCGCCAATATCGTTGCCTTATGCGGACTGTCCGTGCCGAACTTCTGGCTCGGGATCATGCTGATTCTGCTGATATCGGTGAAGCTTCACTGGCTTCCGGCCTCTGGCTATCAACCGTTCTTCGATGATCCCCTGCGCTCAATCCAGACCATGCTGATGCCGTCCTTCGTGCTCGGCAATGCGCTCGCCGCCACGCTGATGCGCCACACCCGCTCTTCGATGCTGAGCGTACTCAGTGCCGATTACATTCGTACGGCCCGCGCCAAAGGCCTTTCGGAAGCGGCCGTCGTTCTCAGTCACTCTTTCCGCAACGCCATCCTGCCCGTCGTTACCGTCAGCGCGCTGCTCTTCGGCGAACTGCTGGCCGGCGCCGTACTGACCGAGCAGATCTTTACCATTCCCGGTTTCGGCAAGCTCATCGTCGATGCGGTGTTCAACCGCGACTATGCCGTCGTCCAGGGTGTCGTGCTCTGCACGGCCGTCGGTTTCATCGGAATGAATCTCATCGCCGATGTTCTTTATGTCCTCCTCAACCCACGCCTGAGGGCTGCCCTATGACCGCAATCGTGCAGACGTCAGTAGCCGCCGCTCCAGCCAAGCGCGCACCGAACCGCGCCTGGCGCAAATTGAAGGCCAACAAGGGCGCGCTCGTCGGCCTCGCCATTATCCTTTTCTTTGCGGCGCTTGCCATTCTTGCACCGGTATTGCCGCTGCCCGACCCGGTTGCAACGAGCTGGTCGGCGATCCGCAAGGCCCCGTCGGCTGCGCACTGGCTCGGCACCGACGATATCGGTCGCGACATTCTCTCGCGTATGATCTGGGGGGCGCAGGCATCGTTGATGGCAGGCATCTTTTCTGTCGCCATCGCGGTGGCGATCGGCGTACCCTTCGGTCTTATCTCCGGCTATTACGGAGGCTGGATCGACCAGATCGTCTCGCGCATCACCGAAGCTTTCCTGGCGATGCCTTTTCTCATCACCGCGATCGCGCTTGCCGCCTTTCTTGGGCCGAGCCTGACCAATGCGATGATTGCCATCGGACTTTCGGCGACGCCGGTCTTCGTACGCCTGACACGCGGCCAGGTGCTGGCGGTGAAGACAGAGGAATATGTCGAGGGCGCGCGCTCGATCGGCCTGCACCATTTCAGCATCATCATCCGTTACATCCTGCCGAACGTTTTCGCGCCGATTCTGGTGCAGGGAACGCTCACCATCGCAACGGCAATCATCGCCGAGGCCAGCCTCTCCTTCCTTGGCCTCGGCCAGCAACCGCCGGCGCCTAGCTGGGGGTCGATGCTCAACGTCGCCAAGAACTATCTGGAGCAGGCGCCCTGGATGGCGATGTGGCCGGGCGCTGCCATCTTTCTCGTCGTCATCGGTTTCAATCTCCTCGGCGATGGCCTGCGCGATGCGCTCGACCCGCGCGAAGCATGAATAATCTGAAAGGACTTTTGCAATGACCGCATTTACGACCCGCCCGGAAATCCTCGGCACCTTCGGTGTCGTTACCTCCACACACTGGATCGCCTCCGCGGTCGGCATGAGCATTCTCGAAAAGGGTGGCAACGCGTTCGATGCGGCCGTCGCGACCGGCTTCGTTCTGCAGATCGTCGAGCCGCATCTCTGCGGGCCGGGCGGCGACATGCCGGCGGTCATCTATTCGAAAAAGAAGGATAAGGTCGAAGTCATCTGTGCCCAGGGCACTGCTCCCGCCGGCGCCACTCTGGAACACTATACAAGCGAGGGCCTCTCACTGATCCCTGGCGACGGCCTGCTTGCAACGGTCGTCCCCGGCTCCTTCGGCGGCTGGATGCTGATGCTGCGCGACTACGGCAAGCTCACTGTCCGCGACGTCCTCGAACCGGCAATCTACTATGCCGAACACGGCCATCCGGTGCTGCCGCGCGTCTCCGCGACCATTGCCGGCCTCGCCGAATTCTATCGCAAGGAATGGCCGACCTCTTACGAGACCTGGCTGCCCGGTGGCTCCGCTCCCGAACCCTGGTCGAACTTCAAGAACCCGGTTCTTGCCGAAACCTGGAAGCGCGTTGTCTCGGAAGCGGAAAGCAAGAGCGGCCGCGAGGCACAGATCGAAGCAGCCCGCGATGCCTATTATCGCGGCTTCGTTGCCGAGGCGATCGATACCTTCGTCCGCAAGGCCGAGGTCATGGATGCGAGCGGCCAACGCCACAAGGGCGTGCTGACGGCCGACGACATGGCCAATTGGTCGGCGACGATCGAAGAGCCGCTGACTTATGATTACCATGGCTGGACGATCGCCAAGATCGGCCCCTGGGGTCAGGGGCCGGCTTTCCTGCAGACGCTGTCGCTGTTGAAGGGCTTCGATCTTTCGGCCATGGACCCGGCCGGCGCGGATTTCGTCCATACCATCACGGAAGCTATGAAGCTCGCGTTTGCCGACCGCGAGGTCTATTACGGCGATCCGAACTTCTCCAAGGTGCCGCTCGATATCCTGCTGTCGGACGCCTATGCAGCAGAGCGCAGCAAGCTGATCAGCTCGGAAGCCTCCCATACGCTGCGTCCCGGTAAGCTGCCCGGCTTCGAAAGTCAGTATGATCTGACCATGGATATGCTGGAAACGCCGGAAGCCAAGGCTGGCGCAGTCTACGAGCCGACCATGTCGCACCTGACGGAAAAGCGCGGCGACACCGTGCATATCGACGTCATCGACCGCGAAGGCAATATGGTCTCGGTGACGCCCTCCGGCGGCTGGCTGCAATCCTCACCAATCGTCCCCGGCCTCGGCTTCTGCCTCAATTCGCGCGCGCAGATGTTCTGGCTGAAGCCTGGCCTGCCCTCCTCGCTCGCTCCAGGCAAGCGCCCGCGTACCACGCTCACCCCATCGCTCGGTCTCTATGAGGGTCGCCCGACACTTGCTTTTGGTACGCCCGGCGGCGACCAGCAGGAACAATGGCAGCTCTCCTTCTTCCTGCGCTATGCCCATCACCGCATGAACCTGCAGGAGGCGATCGATCAGCCGCTGTTCCATACCTCGCATTTCCCGAGCTCCTTCTATCCCCGCACCCGCGAGCCCGGCAGCATCACGGCAGAGGCCAATTTCAGCGCCGAGGTGCTCGATGCACTGCGCAAGAAGGGCCACAAGCTGACGGTCGCGCCGGAATGGACGGTCGGCCGGCTGACCGCCGCGCGGCGCGATGCCAGCGGCCTGCTGCGCGCGGCCGCCACGCCGCGTCTGATGCAGGCCTATGCGGTTGGGAGATAAGCGCTCATGACCTGGTCAATCGTCACTCGCGAGCCTGAAACGGGCCATCTCGCCATCGCCGTTGCCACCCGCTTCTTTGCGGTTGGCAGCATCGTGCCCAATATTCGTGGCGGCGTCGGCGCCGTCGCCACGCAGGCGTTCAGCAGCCCGCTCTATGGCATCGATGGTCTGGCGATGCTTGCCGCCGGCCATGCGCCGGAGGAAATCATCAAGACCTTGACTGCCCGCGACGAAGGTCGCGAGCAGCGCCAGTTTCACATGATCGACAGCAAGGGCAACAATGCTGCCTTCACCGGCGCAAAATGCATCGACTGGGCCGGTCATCTGATCGATGAGAATGTCTCGGTCGCCGGCAACATGCTCGCGGGACCGCAGGTGATCGCCGAGACGCTGTCGACCTTCAAGAAAAACAAGGGCAAGCCGCTCGCCGAGCGGCTGCTTGAAGCCATGCGCGCCGGCGAGGATGCCGGGGGCGACAAGCGCGGCAAGCAATCCGCCGCGCTGGTGATCTATCGCGACCAGGACTATGCGTGGCTGAATATTCGCGTCGACGACAGTGCCGACCCGCTGACCGAGCTCGAACGGCTCTATGCCGTCGCACAAGAACGTTATCTGCACGTCGCCGAAACCACCCCGACGCGGCAGAACCCGAGCGGCATGACCGATCGTCGCGAGATCGACGAAAAGATCGCGGCCCTGGAGGCTGCAAGGATTGCCGAAGGCCGCCCGTCTGCCTCCTTCGCCACGTCGCCGAAGCCATCATGAGCGGAATCGAATAATGCCTGATACGATGCGCCAGATCATAAAGGTGAGCCCATGACGACCACAGCCGCGCAGCAGACGAACCCGGACGTAAAGCCTGTCCTCTCGGTCTCCAACCTGACGACATCCTTCCTTGCCGACGGCGAATGGCGCACGGTGGTGAAGGACATCTCCTTCGACGTCATGCCGGGCGAGACGGTGGCAATCGTCGGTGAGTCCGGCTCCGGCAAGAGCGTCACCTCGCTCTCGATCATGCGTCTGCTCGCCAAGGGCAGCAGCCGTATCGAAGGTTCGATCAAGCTCAACGGCCGCGACATCCTCTCGCTCTCGGACAACGAAATGCGCCGGGTACGTGGCAAGGACGTCGCCATGATCTTCCAGGAGCCGATGACCAGCCTCAACCCCATCTTCACCATTGGTCGGCAGATTTCCGAGGCGCTCACCTGCCATGGCGATATCTCCAAGGCTGAAGCCAAGGCCGAGACCATCCGTCTGCTGGAAAAAGTGCGCATTCCGAACGCCTCCTCCCGCTTCGACGAATATCCGCACCAGTTTTCCGGCGGCATGCGTCAGCGCGTGATGATTGCCATGGCGTTGGCATCGCGCCCGAAGCTGTTGATCGCCGACGAACCGACGACGGCGCTCGATGTTACCATCCAGGGTCAGATCCTGGATCTCATCAAGGTGCTGCAGGAAGAGGAAGGCATGTCCGTCCTCTTCATCACCCACGATATGGGCGTTGTCGCCGAGATTTCCGACCGTACCATCGTCATGTATCGTGGCGAGGCGGTGGAGACGGGCAATACCGACGACATCTTCCATCGCGGACAACATCCTTATACGCGCGCTTTGCTCTCGGCCGTGCCGCGCCTGGGTTCGATGAAGGACCAGGCCCAGCCATTGCGCTTTCCCATCGTCGACGCCCGTACCGGCGAGCGCAGCGATCCCGTTGCGCTTGCTGATACAGTTGACCATGGCAAGACGCCGATCCTGGAGGTGAAGAACCTCGTCACCCGCTTCGCCACTCGAGGCGGGCTTCTCGGCCGCGTTACCGGCGCCATCCATGCTGTGGAAAACGTCTCGTTCGACCTGGCGCAGGGAGAAACTCTCTCGCTGGTTGGCGAATCCGGCTGCGGCAAGTCGACCACCGGCCGCTCGATCATGCGTCTCATCGATCCCAATGCCGGTGAAGTGCGTCTCGACGGCTACGACGTGATGAAGCTCGATGCGCTCAATCTGCGCCGCATGCGCCGCAGCATCCAGATGATTTTCCAGGACCCCTTCGCCAGCCTCAATCCGCGCATGACCATCGGCGCCGCCGTTGCCGAACCCTTCACCGAACACGGACTCGGCACCCGCGCCCAGGCGCGCGAGAAAGCCGCCGACCTTTTGGAGCGTGTCGGGCTGAAGGCGGATATGATGTCGCGCTACCCGCATGAATTCTCCGGCGGCCAGCGTCAGCGCATTTGCATTGCCCGCGCGCTCGCCCTCGACCCAAAGGTCATCGTCGCCGACGAAAGCGTCTCGGCTCTCGATGTCTCGATCAAGGCGCAGGTCTGCAATCTGTTGATGGACCTGCAGCAGAGCCTCAATCTCGCCTATCTCTTCATTTCGCACGATATGGCCGTCGTCGAACGCGTCAGCCATCGCGTCGCAGTGATGTATCTCGGCGAGATCGTCGAGATCGGACCCCGCGCCTCTGTGTTCGAGAACCCGCAGCATCCCTATACGAAGAAGCTGATGGCGGCCGTTCCGGTGCCCGATCCGTCCCGGCGCGGCATCAAGCGCAATCTCGCCGTCGATGAGCTGAAGAGCCCCGTGCGCCCGGTCGGCTACAATCCGCCGGCGCGTCAATATCGTGAGGTCGCGAATGGCCACCTGGTGCGACTGGACGAGGCAGCGTAACACAATCGTGTCGTTGACTTCGGCAGGTTCCGGCGTTGATATCTGCACCCTGTTTTCAAAATGATTTGGAGTGATTGTGATGACTGATACCGTGCTCGATATTCCGGTTAAGAGGATCGACGGCAGCGAGACGACGCTCGCCGACTATCGCGGCAAGGTCATTATGGTCGTCAACGTCGCCTCCAAATGCGGGCTGACGGTGCAATATGAAGGGCTGGAAAAGCTCTACGAAGACAAGCGCGACGACGGCCTCGTCATCGCCGGCTTTCCTGCCAATGATTTCAAGGGCCAGGAGCCCGGCACGAATGACGAAATTCTGAGCTTCTGCACCCTCACCTATGACGTGCAGTTTCCGATGTTCTCCAAGATCGCGGTGACCGGCGAGGATCGGCACCCGCTTTACAACAGGCTGATCACCTCCGGCGTCGAGACGACGGGTGACGGGCCGATGCGGGAACGCCTCGCAAAAAACGGCCTCGAAACCGGACAGGACGGCGGGATCGTCTGGAACTTCGAAAAATTCCTGATCGGCCGGGACGGCAAGGTTGCCGCCCGCTTCGCACCTGACGTCACGGCAGATGATCCGCGCTTGCTCGTCGCTTTGGAAAAAGAGCTGGCTCGCGCCGGCTGAGTCACCTCGCGCGTTTCCAAAATAGGCGTTATCTTAATAGGTTACGCCTCTTCCAGGGCAGCAACGCGAAGCATGCTTAGCCCGGTCGTGTCATTGCCTCCCCTCCCACCCGGTAGTATGTTCCGTTTTCCGAATATACCCGGACGGAACGCTGCATCAATTCTGATGGGAGGATGTCATGCGCGAACCTGATATGCAGAAACTTGAAGCTCTGGTCGGGCGCCTTGTCGGCGATCTCGGCGCGGCCATGTCCGGAGTCCTGGTGGTGCTCGGCGACCATGTCGGTCTGTTCAAGGCGATGGCCGACGGGACGCCGATGACTTCAGCGGAACTTGCTGCCAAGACCGGACTGAAAGAGCGCTATTTGCGCGAATGGCTCTCAGCGCAGGCCGCCGCAGACTATATCACCTATGACGAAAAGACCGACCACTTCAGCCTCTCGCCAGAACAGGCGATGGTGTTTGCGGAGGAAAACAGTCCCGCCTTCTTCAGCGGCGCCTTCGAAGTCGTTCAATCCATGTGGCTCGACGAGCCGAAGATCGCCAGTGCTTTCAAGACCGGCAGCGGCGTCGGCTGGCATGAACACAGCGCCTGCCTGTTCCGCGGCACGGAGCGCTTCTTCCGGCCGGGCTACAACAGCCATCTCGTTTCGGAATGGATACCGGCGCTGAAGGGTATGCAGGAAAAGCTTCAAGCCGGAGCCGCCGTCGCCGATGTCGGCTGTGGCCATGGCGCCTCGACCATCGTGATGGCGCAGGCCTATCCGAACTCTACCTTCTTCGGCTTCGACTACCATCTCCCCTCTATCGAGCGAGCGAAAGCTGCGGCGAAGGAGGCGGGTGTCGACGGCCGCATCACCTTCGAGCAGGCGACTGCCAAGGATTTCCCGGCTGCCGGCTATGATCTGGTGGCGATGTTCGATTGCCTGCACGACATGGGCGATCCTGTCGGCGCCGGCAAACATGTCAAGGAAAGCCTCGCCGATGACGGGACCTGGATGATCGTCGAGCCCTTTGCGCATGATTGTCTCAAGGACAATCTCAACCCGGTCGGTCGCGTCTACTACGGCGCATCGACGATGATCTGCACGCCGGCCTCGCTGTCGCAGGAGGTCGGGCTAGGATTAGGCGCGCAAGCTGGCGAAATGAAACTACGCAAGGTCGCCATGGATGCGGGCTATTCGCATTTCCGCAAGGCGGCCGAAACGCCGTTCAACATGGTCTTCGAAGTCAGGGCATGAAAACTGCGCCGCGCGCTCCACCGAACGCACGGCGCAATTTAATCTTTTATAGACGCTGACCGTCTTCGCCGAACAGCGACGCGAGCGCCGGCTGGAAATAGACCGGTTGCTCGCTCTCCAGCGCAACCTCCTCATCGGCGTCGATACGCACCGACATTGTCTCATTGCCGATCTGACCCCAGACCAGATTGTCCGAGCCCATGGGCTCGACGATGCTGAAGGTTGCCGGCAGGTTCGACATGCGGTCGCTTGCCGGATTGAACTGCATCTGCTCTGGCCGGACCCCGAGCGTCGCCGTGCGGCCCTCACCCGGCGTGCCGGAGAATTGATAGCCGTTGAGATCGATCGTGCGGCCGTCGGTCAGGATGAAGGCTGGCGTACCGCCGTTGCTCGTCACTCGCCCCGACAGGAAGTTCATTGACGGTGAACCGACGAATCCGGCGACGAAGCGGTTGACCGGCCGACGGTAGATTTCCTTCGGCGAGGCGAACTGCTGGATGACACCGCCGCTCATCACCGCAATGCGATCGGCGAGCGTCAGCGCCTCGATCTGGTCGTGCGTGACATAGATCATTGTCGAGCCGAGCCCGGCATGCAAGCGCTTCAACTCGACACGCAGCTCGGTTCGCAGCTTGGCGTCGAGGTTCGAGAGCGGCTCGTCGAACAGGAAGACGTCGACGTCGCGCACCAGAGCACGGCCGATAGCGACGCGCTGCCTCTGACCGCCCGAAAGTTCGCCCGGCCGCCGCTTGCGCAGTGGATCAATTTGCAAGATCTGCACGGCGCGATCGACGCGCTTGGTGATCTCTTCCTTGGCCATGCCGGCGATGCGCAGGCCGAAGGAGAGATTTCCTTCGACCGTCATCGTCGGATAAAGCGCATAGGACTGGAACACCATGCCGATGCCGCGGTCTTTCGGTTCCTCCCAGGTGACGTTCCGGTCCCCGATCCAGATCTGGCCGCTGGTAATGTCGGTGAGACCGGCGATGGCATTGAGCAAAGTCGACTTGCCGCAGCCGGAGGGCCCGAGAAGGACGATGAACTCGCCCGACTGGATTTCAATATTCAACGATTTCAGAACGCTGACGCTGCCGAAATCGATTGCAAGTTCGCGAATGGAAACGTTGGCCATGAATTATCCCTTGACTGCGCCCGCGGTGATGCCGCGCACGAACCAGCGACCCGAACCGAAATAGACTATCAGCGGAACCAGAGCCGTGAGGATGGTCGCCGCCATGTTGACGTTGTAGAGCTTCTCGCCTTGGGTGGAGTTGACGATGTTGTTGAGCTGAACCGTCATCGGAAAATTCTCCCGTCCGGCGAAGACGACGCCGAAGAGGAAGTCGTTCCAGATGCCGGTGACCTGCAGGATTCCCGCCACCACCAGGATCGGGATCGACATAGGGATCATCAGTCGGAAGAAGATCTGCCACAGTCCCGCACCATCGACACGGGCTGCCTTGAACAACTCCATTGGCAGGCTGGAATAATAATTGCGGAACAGCAGCGTCAGCACCGGCAGGCCGAAGACCGTGTGGGTGATGATGATGCAGGGCAGCGTCGAATAGATGCCGACGCCGCGGTAAATGAGCACCAGCGGATAGATGAACACCTGATAGGGAATGAAGGCGCCAAGCAGCAGGATGGCGAAAAGAACATTCGCTCCCTTCACCCGCCAGAAGGACAGCGCATAGCCGGTCAGCGAGGAAATGAAGATCGACAGTATCATGCTCGGTATCAGGATCTTCACGGAGTTCCAGAAGCCGACGCTGATGCCGCCGCACTCAAGGCCGGTGCAGGCCGTGCTCCACGCCTGCACCCAGGCTTCGCCTGTCCAGACCTGCGGAAAGGCGAAGATATTGCCTTGCCGGATTTCCGGCATGGATTTCAGCGAGGTGACGATCATCACATAGAGCGGCAGCAGGAAGAACAGAGCCGCGATGACGAGAAAGGCGTAAAGGCCGATGCGCGCCGGGGACAGATGCTGCGGCTTACGCCCGGCCGGGCCTTCCATGACCGGTGCGACGGAAGATGGCATAGTCATCAGTTCCCCCTCGGTTTTTCGCGGAAATATTCATAGTAGAGCCATGGCGTGACCAGGATGACCACGGTGACGAACATGACGGTCGAGGCCCCAGTCGCAAGGCCGATATTGCCGCGGCCGAAGAGGTAATCCATGATGAATTTCCCCGGCACCTCGGTCGATATTCCGGGGCCGCCGCCGGTGGTCGCCAGCACCAGTTCGTAAACCCTGACCACGGCGATCGCCAGAAGCACGCTGGCGGTGATAATGGTCGGCCTCAGGATCGGAATGACGATGTGGAGATAGACACGCCATGTCGGTATGCCGTCGATGCGCGTCGCCTTCCAGAGTTCACGATCGACGCCGCGCAATCCCGCCAGCATGATCGCCATCACCAATCCGGACGATTGCCAGACGCCGGCGAGTACGATGACGTAGAGCGCCAGATTGCTTTGGACGATCCAGTCAAAGCGGAACCAGGTGAAGCCGATCCCGTCGGCGACCTTTTGCAGGCCGAGCGTCGGGTTCATGATCCATTGCCAGACAAGCCCGGTAACGATGAAGGACATCGCAAAGGGGTAAAGGAATATCGTCCGGAACGTATTTTCGAACCGGACTTTCTGATCGAGCGCCACGGCAAGCAGAAAGCCAAGGATCAAGCAGCCGGCGATGAAGAGGATGCCGAACAGAACGACATTTTGCAGCGATATTATCCACCGCGCCGTCGTGAACAGTCGTTCGTACTGCTTGGTGCCGACAAAGATGTTGACTGGTAGCACCTTGCTGTCGGTAAACGATATCCAGATGTTCCAGACAACCGTCACGACGTAGGCGAGCACCACGATGATAAAGGCAGGGAACAGGGCAACATAGGCGGAAAGATGTCTCTTCCTCCTAGTGGCAGTCGTCCCGGCGACGGTCCCAGCGATGGTTCCGGCGGCAGTTTGGGGGGTACTCATGGATACAGCTCCTCCTGCGCATTCATGGGAACCGGCGGCAGGTAGACCCTGCCGCCGCATGGATGTCGGATGAGGCTTACTTCGCCTGCTCGATGACCTGTGCGAACTGATCGGCGAACTGGTCGGCCGTCATGCTCGGCGTCGTCCAATACTGGGCGATCAGGTCCTGTTCGGTCTGAACGATGTCCTGAGCCGTAAGCACGTCCGGCGCCAGGATCTGACGGCTCGGATCCTTGAGAGCGATCAGGCCCTTCTGGGCGCAGGCGTCGAGCTTGGAGGTGTCGACGTCGAGACGCACCGGCACGGAGCCCTTCTTGGAGTTGAAGGCGAGCTGGCCTTCTTTCGACATGATGACCGTTGCAAGCAGGGTCTGGGCATCGACAGCCGTCTTGTCCTTCAGGACCGGGAAGACGAAGATGTCGCCGCCCATCATGAAGTTGGATTCGCCCGGTCCGAGAATGCAGCCGAAATCCTTGTCGGCGACCATGTTGGCATGGATGAACTCGCCCTTGGCCCAGTCGCCCATGAACTGGATGCCGGCCTTGCCGTCGATCAGCATGCCGGTCGCCACGTTCCAGTCACGGTTCGGGCTGCCTGGGTCCTGGTAGTCGCGCAGCTTGGCGAAGACTTCCGCCACGTGCTTGAACTTGTCGGACTTGACGGCATCAGTGTCGAGATCCTTCCAGACCTTGCTGTAGAGATCCTTACCCCCTTCGCCGAGCAGAATGGCGTTGAACATCGACTGAAGCTGCCAGGGCTGGCCGCCGACGGCAACAGGAATCAGGCCTGCGGCCTTGATCTTGTCGAGGGCGGCAAACATCTCATCCCAGGTTTTCGGCTCTTCGGTCACGCCTGCCTTGGCAAAGACAGCCTTGGAATAGAAGATCCAGTTCTGGCCATGGTCGTTGATCGGTGCGCCGTAGATATGACCCTGAAATTGGATGGCATCATAGAAGGCTGGCGTCAGCGCCGATTTCCAATCCTGTTCCTTGGCTAGATCGTCGAGTGGACGCAGCAGGCCTTGCTGTGCCAAGTCGTTCATCTGCGTGCCGGTGTTGAACTGCATCGCGGTCGGCGGGTTGCCGCCGATGATGCGGTTAATGCCGATCGGACGTGCGGTCGAACCGGACCCAGCGATTGCGGTGTCTACCCATTGGCCACCGGCCGCATTGAATGCATTGGCCAGTTCCCGCACGGCGGCAGCTTCGCCACCAGACGTCCACCAGTGCAGGACCTCGGCTCTTTTTCCCTCAGCCTGAGCGCCGGTGACACCCACTGCGATCAGCGCCGTGGCGCCAACCAATGCCATTAACAATCCACGCATATGCTCCTCCTCCTTTGATGGCGTTCTTTTAAACGCCTGTATTTCAGCCGCCGCCGTCTCAAGACCATCGGGTGCCGAATGCTGTCGTCCTCCAGAATCGCGCCGCCGGGCCTCCATTCCCCGCGGCGAACGGGCAATGCTTCCTCGGCATCGACCGTTCGTCAAGCATGCAGTCTGGGAGGACTGCCAATTTCTCCTAACTCTTAACTCTCTATAACCCAGCCTATACGAAACGTCCCTCTTTAATTGCACGCGGAATCGGATCCGGCCGGCCGCAACTGCTGTGGATTGCAACCACCTTGCGCGACTGAGCGGACCGCTCGAACGCCGTCATCACTTCCAACGCGTGGAAGGCGAGTTCCGACGATACGCGATGCTGACGCCCCGCGCGAAGAGAATCTACCATTTCGGCCGCGCCCAAACCACGCAGTCCGAGATGGCCCGGCACACCTTCCGTGTAGGGATGGTCAACGGGGATCTCCTCCCAGGCCTCGCCGCCGTCGCGGAATATCTCAACCTTACCGGTAAAGTTGTTCGGGTCCGGTGTTACCATGCTTCCGTCGGAGCCGTAAATCTCGATCTGATTGTGCTTGTGCTTGATGACATCGAAACTTGTGGCAATGGTGATCGTCGCACCGCTATGGAACTCCATCACACCGGTCAGATGCGTCGGCACCAGCACCTTGATCGTCTCGCCGCGGCGTGGATCGGTCTTCACCGTGCGTTCGATGCGGGTAATCTTGGCAGCGCCGAAGACTTCGCGTACCGGACCGAGCAGAGCGATCAGATTGGTGACGTAATAAGGGCCGACATCGAGCATCGGCCCACCGCCGCGGCCATAGAAGAAGGCCGGATTCGGATGCCAGTGCTCATGGCCGGGCAGAAGCAGCATGGCCGTGGCCGACACCGCCTTGCCGATTCTGCCTTCGTCGAGCAGCCGGCGCGTTAACTGGTGGCCGCCACCGAGGAAAGTATCAGGCGCGCAGCCGAGGCGCAGATCGCCGGCGCGCGCGATCGACATCAGCTCTTCGGCTTCCGCCATACTGATACCAAGCGGCTTTTCCGAATACACGTGCTTGCCAGCGAGAAGCGCCTTCTTGCTGATCGAGTGGTGCGAAACCGGCGTCGTCAGGTTGATGATCAGGCCGATTTCCGGGTCTGCCAGCATGGCGTCGAGCGAGACGGCCTGGATGCCGAATTGGGCAGCAAGCTTTTTTGCCGGCTCCTCATAAAGGTCGTAGATCGACTTGACGCGGATGAAATCGAACATGTGCAAAGTTGCGACATAGGTGGCGCTGATGTTGCCGGCGCCGACGATGCCAACTTTCATGGGTGCAGTGCTCATGGATATAGCCTTTAAGAAATGGTGATATTGAGTTCGGCGGCGGCGTCGCGCAGATAGCTCATGCCGCGGCGCATCTCCTGATCGAACTCTGGCGTCGCCTCGCGGAAATGTGTCCAGTGCGACGCGCCAGGCGCATCCTCCAGCTCTAGAGTGATAGGTCCGGAATAGCCGATCGCCTGCAGAGCGGCGAAAATCGCTTTCCAGTCGATTTTGCCGCGCCCCGGGCGCCAATGAGCATTGGTATGGCCTTCATTGTCCGAGAAATGCGTGTTGAAGATGCGATCGCCGAGCGCCAGCACGACATAGTGCGGCATGTCACCGGCCGGGAAAAGATGGCTCGGATCGAAGTTCAGGCCGAGATTTGAAGCCCCGGTGCGCTCGATCAACCGCAGCATGCCCTGCCCGGAGCTGACCCAGCGATAGGGATGCGGCTCGATGGCGACGCGCAGGCCGGCTGAGCCCGCGATTTCGCAGGCCTTGGCGAAACCGTCGACCACAGCATTGTATTCGGCCGTCCAGTCCCATTGCGGTTCGACGGCGGCCGTCCACTCCTGCGAGATCGGTCGCTGCAGGATCGGCTTGACGTCGGACTGAAAGGGATAGGGCGTCATGCTGGTCATGATCGGCGCGCCAATCTCGGCCACGACATCGACGCCGCGCTTGTAGCCGTCGAGATCGACGGTGGAGAAGGCAGCACCCGCCTGACGGCTGAAGGGTAGGTTGAAGAAGAAATTGGTGAGCGTCAGCCCCTCACCCTCAGCGATCTCCTTCAGACCGCGGATCGTCGCCGGCGTGTAATAGCCCAGCATATCGACCGACCAGGCGGTTTGCTCGAAACCCTTGCAGCCGGTGCGAGCGAGCCGCTTCAGCGGCGCCTCATAGGGCGGGTTCCAGTTGAACGTCCAAATTGGTGATCCGAAAAAAAGCGAGCCTGCGCCCACGATACCCTCCCATGGAATGCGGTCGCCTGCGAGATGCGAAGCTCCCGTCCTCTTGCCGACATCCCTTGCCGATTGGAACCTCTTACCCCTCCAATCGGCAATTCGTAACGTTACGAATGATGGATAACTGGAACTCTGTCAAGCAGCCTTTTGGTGATGCTAGCTTGAATCTTCCAAACGCTGGCTTGTAAGTTTGAAGATGGAAATTTGGCCGCTGAGCAGCTCTGACGAAGTGAGGTTGATCGTGTTTGATAGGCGAGCCTCGCCCCAAGGACGCCTGGCCCCTGACATCACACTCAATTCAGCTCCTACGTCACCGAAGACAGAGCTGGTCTGTGGGCGAGATAGGAACCGACCACACGGATCCGACGATTGCGAACTGCTGATGGAGATCGATCCGACCAACTATAAGATTGCTGTCAGCCAAGCGGAGGCATCGGTGCAATCGGCGCAGGCCAATGTGCAGAACATCGACGCGCAGATAGACGTCCAGCAGGCACAGATCAGCAACTCGCCGCGGCTACAAAGATGTCTGCAAGAAAAGCGGTCAGGGCTGCTGCAATATCCTTGGTCGCATTGGAACCGAGGTCGGTTGGCGTCGTGAGCGCGAGGCTGCGGTTTTTGGCTGCTGTTCGTCTGTCCATGGCAACTTCCCTTGAGCGATATGGTTAGCCGACAGAACCTTTGCTTGCGGCTCGTCGATGGCGCCAGAGAAAAGCAGTGCATGCAGACAGCTCGAAATCGGCTGCTCGTCTAGGCGGCCCAATACCTAAGTCTAGTTACGTGGCCGGCAGCATCGGACTAACTTTTACTCATCGCCTCAACCCTCGATGAGGCGAGTAGCTTCCTCCCAGCTACCAGGCTTCGGTGTCCTCCCCTCCACCCGAAGCCGCGGATCCTTCAAGGTCCGCCTTAGGCCGTCTCCATCCGCCCGGAGACGGCCTTTCTTTTTGTAAGAACCGGAAGCTTGGAAACGTCGGCACAGGCGTGAAACCTGTACGGCACCATCAACGGCACGGCTCGAACGGTCCGTAACGCCCTATGCCTCCGTATAGTGTGCAGCGGTCCTACCTGTTGCTAGGCTCTCCCGACTGATGTGCCAATCAATTGCGGCGGTCACGCGACCGCACAGGATCGAAGGAGTTTCGAACATGAAGGATCGGCGTCCCGACGGCATCGAACAGTACGATCATCCGGCGGGCGGTTGGGACGCGCTCAAGGCGGTCGCCAAGACGCTTGCCCATCAACAGGTCGTCGCGCAGGGCACAATGACGCTGCTGAAGGCCAATCAGCCGAATGGTTTCGATTGCCCCGGCTGCGCATGGCCCGACCCCAAACATACCTCGTCATTTGAGTTCTGCGAAAACGGTGCGAAGGCCGTCACATGGGAGTCGACGGCAAAACGCGCCGGCCCGGAATTCTTCGCCCGCCATAAGGTTTCTGATCTCTGGAATTGGACCGACCACCAATTAGAAGATGCCGGCCGTCTGTGCTTCCCGATGCGATATAACGCCGAAGAAGATCGCTACGAACCGATCGAGTGGAGTGCGGCGTTCAAGCTCATCGCCGACGAACTGAACAAGCTCGACAATCCCAGCAGGGCCGAGTTCTATACGTCGGGCCGTGCTTCCAATGAAGCTGCGTTTCTCTACCAGCTCTTCGTCCGCGCCTATGGGACCAATAACTTTCCCGATTGTTCCAATATGTGCCACGAGGCGACCAGCGTCGGGCTTCCGAAGTCGATCGGCGTCGGCAAGGGCACGGTAACGCTGGAGGATTTCGACTACGCAGACGCGATCTTCAGCTTCGGTCATAATCCCGGCACAAACCACCCGCGCATGATGACGACGCTGCACAATGCGTCGCGCCGTGGTGTGCCGATCATCGTCTTCAATCCGCTAAAAGAGCGCGCACTCGAGCGCTTTGCGGCGCCGCAGGACCCCATCGAAATGGTGACGCTGTCATCGACACCGATCGCCTCGGCCTATCACCAGGTACGCACCGGCGGCGACCTCGCTGCACTCAAGGGCCTGATGAAGGCTGTGTTGGAGCGTGATGCCGCCGATATCGCAGCAGGCGGTTCCGGTGTGCTCGACCGTGCGTTCATCGAGGAGCATACAGTCGGCCTCGATGCAGTGCGTGCAGATGTCGAAGCCACCAATTGGGATCAGATCGTCGCGGTCAGCGGACTTACGAAGGATGCCATCGAGGGTGCCGCCGACGTTTACGTGAAGGCGAAAAATGTGATCGTCTGCTACGGCATGGGCATCACCCAGCACACCAACGGCACCGGCAACGTCCAGCAAATCGCCAATCTCCTGATGCTCCGCGGCAACATGGGCCGGCAGGGTGCCGGCATCGCGCCGATCCGTGGCCACTCCAATGTTCAGGGCGACCGCACTGTCGGCATCACGGAGATACCGAACAAAGCGCTCCTCGACGGCATGGAGCGTGCATTCGGCTTTCGCCCGTCGGGAGACAAGGGCCATAATGCGATCGAGGCCGTGGAAGCCATCATCGCGGGTGAATCGAAGGCGCTCATCTGCCTCGGCGGAAATCTTGCCGTCGCCATGTCCGACCCGGACGCGACCTTCGGGGGCATGCGTAAGCTGGACCTCGCGGTCCATATCGCCACCAAGCTGAACCGGTCGCATCTCCTGACGGCAAAGACGTCACTTGTTCTGCCCTGCCTTGGCCGAACCGATCTCGATACGCAGGCCTCTGGCCCTCAGGCTGTGACGGTCGAGGATTCCATGTCGATGGTTCACGCCTCACGCGGCTTCCTGAAACCGCCGAGCGATGTTCTGAAGTCTGAGCCGGCGATCATTGCGAATATTGCCAAGGCGACGCTCGGTGATCGGCACGGCATCGATTGGGATGGGCTGATCGCCAATTACGACCGCATCCGCGACAAAATCGAGGAGGTCTTTCCTGACTTCCACGAGTTCAGCAAGCGTGCGCGCGTTCGCGGTGGATTCCGGCTCGATGTTGCGGCCTCCTTCCGTCGGTGGAATACGGAGAACGGCAAGGCGAATTTCCTTGTCGCCCCCGGTCTCGACGAGGATGTGCTGATCAAGAACCCGGATGCTCTCGTCCTGACCACGATCCGCAGCCACGACCAGTACAATACGACGATCTACGGCCTCGACGACCGCTATCGCGGTGTCTTCGGCCGGCGCGACGTGATCTTCATGAACAAGGACGATTTGGCCAGGCGCGGCCTCAAGGATGGCGACCGGATTGACATTCGTGGCCTTGTCGGAGCTGACGAGGCAGCGCATCTCGTGCGTGGCTTTACGGCAGTCGAATACAATATTCCAAAGGGTTCCGTTGCCGGCTACTATCCGGAAATGAACGCGGTCGTGTCCCTGCATCACTACGATCGCCTCTCGGGTACGCCGTCCTACAAGGGCGTACCTGTGATGGTGGCTGCCAGCAACGGCTAACCGGTCGCCCTATTCCTGACACGGCTCTCCCCCGGCGCCGTCATCGCCGGGAGAAATTGTGCGTCGCAGCAACATTCTTTGGTTTCTGCGGCGGTCGACAGTCGTCAAGCTCGCCAAAGCCTACACCTTCCGCTTGTCGACCTACACATAGGTATTATTCAGCAAAGCACTGTCTCCGACTAGCCTCCTTGCATTACCCAGCGAAGCGCTCGGTTCGATCCGGGCAAGATGCAAGGATCTCATCGTGTACCAGGAATCTATCATCCATCTCGCCGAGTCTGGCGAACACAAGGCACTCATCGTCCGGAAACAATTCTTCGCGTTCCTCATTGGAGCGGCTATGGCCGGCGCCTATATCGGGTTCGGTGACATCATCATGTTCACCGCCGGCGCTCACGCGGATCCAGCCTGGTCGCATCTCATCATGGGTGTGGTCTTCTCGTCCGCACTGACGATCGTTGTGTTCGCCGGTTCCGATCTCTTTACGGGAACGGCGATGTATATGCCGCTCGCCGTGCTAACGGGGCGCGCCCGCCTTTCGGACATGATGCTCGTCTGGTGCAGTGCATGGATTGGCAACCTGATCGGCGCCGCGATCCTCGCCGGCCTATTCCACATGGCGGGCGGCGGCGTGCTTCTGGGCGATGGAAGCCAGGAGTTCTTTGCGGTTGTCTCGGCCAAGATGTCGGCGGGCTCTGTTGAGCTCTTCGCCCGCGGCATCCTATGCAACTGGCTGGTGTGCCTGGCGATCTGGATGGCGGGGCGCACCGAAAATGCGGCTGCCAAGATCATGCTGATCTTCTGGCCGATCACGATTTTCGTCGCTGCCGGTTACGAGCACTCGGTCGCCAACATGTTCACCTTCTCCATGGCGCTGATGGGCGATCATCCCGCAAACATCACCCTTGCCGGTGCGATCCACAATTTGGTCTGGGTCACCCTTGGCAATCTGATCGGCGGCTCGGTCTTCATGGCCTTGGGTTACTGGGTGCAGTTCCGCAGCAGCGGGCACGTTTCGTTTGTGCCGGCGCCCGTGGCCGTCCGGGCAAAAATTTCCACCAACCGGAACCAGAATTGAGCTCGCCATGGCCGACCAGCTCGGGATCCGAAGCCTGAGCAGCAAGGTCCTGTTGTTGCCATCCAAATCCACCGCCCCAAGGCGAATGTACAGCGGAAGGCAGTGACTGGCACGCTTACTCAATTTCAAAGCACGCCGCCTTCCCCCTATCGCCCAACAACGTGAAAGCGCCGTGCTTGTCTATGCCGACGGTTCCTATGCCGTCGTTCCCGGGCCGTTTTGGTCACGCTCATGGGAACGATGCCATTGGGTTCGCTGAACCCGAACTTTCAGCGCAAGGTGTCCGCTCCGGCACAGTTTGCGCAGGAAACGACTGTTTGATCGGCAGCGGCGACGCGGCGATGTGTGTGAATGTCGGCACTCCACATCCACGCTGAATAGCAATGCTATCATACAAGACGGCGACTGGCCTCCAGCGATATGGTTGCTCCTACCCAGCCCGACAACACCTGTGTATAGGTTAGATCGCGCCAATAAGAGGGTATGCTCGCAGCCAAACAGACTGGGGAACAATGTCTATCGCATCAACAATACTTCGCGCTCGCGATGCTCATGGAGGCCACAACTTGGCCTTCGGCTTGATTGCAGTGGCGCTGGCCGCAGCGGTCTTTTACGTCGATACTTTCACCGATATCGAGGGGGCCATCGCGGTTCTCTATGTCGTCACCATGATGCTCGCCGCCCAAGCAATAACGCGCATCGGCCTGCTTGTCATCGCAGCAACGTGTGCCGTTCTCACACTTCTTTCCTACGCCATGACACATGCCGACGATGCAGACCTTCAGTCGACGATCCGCATGATCGTCGCTCTTGCTGCGCTGTTCGTGACGACCATGCTGCTCCTGAAGACAGAGACCTCGCGCCTCACCCTGCATTCGATCAATTCCGCGCTGAAGGAAAGCGAGGCAAGATACCGCTCGATTTTCGACCGAACCCGTATTGCGCTCTGGGAGCGCGACTATTCTAAGGTACGCAGCTATCTGATGGATCTCCGGGCGCAGGGCATCACCGACATCAAGGCGCATGCCCGTGCCAATCCCGCCGTCGTCGATCATTGCGTCGATCTCATCAGCTTCGTCGCGGCAAACGAAGCAGCGCGCGAGATGCTGGGGCCTGAGTCCCCCGCGGTCGGCATACTTCGGCGCCCCACCATTCCCAGGCACGAGAAATTCCTTGACGTGCTTCAGGCGATCATGGACGGCGAAACGGTCTTCGAAGACAAGGTCCAGATACAGTCGGACAATGGCGAAGGCAAACTCGTGCTACTCAGCATCTCCTTCCCCGAAGATCCCTCCGCTTTCAACCGCGTCGTGGTCAGCATGGTCGACATTACCCAGCGCGAAATGGCTCTGAAGGCCTTGGCCGAAGCGCAGGCTGAGCTGACGATGGCATCGAGGGCCGCGACGGTTGGCGCGATGTCGGCATCACTTGCACACGAACTCAACCAACCGCTCGGTGCGATCGTCGTGAACTCACAGACGCTGCTGAGATGGCTTGATCGTGATCCTCCCGACCTTGCGGCCGTGCGCCGTTCGGCCGAGAGAATGATCCGCGACAGCCTGCGGGCAAGTGAGATCATCCAGAACACGCGCAGCCTCCTTTCCCCCTCGAGCAATAAGCTTGAGGATGTCAGCCTGGACAGGCTGGCCGACGAAACGATGGCCCTTATGGAGCACGAGCTCCAGCGGAGCGGCATCACCGTTTTTATTGACCACCAGAAGCCTCACATCCCGCCTGTTTCCGCCGTAAAGATCGAGCTACAGCAGGTGCTGATCAATCTTATCACCAATGCCATCCAAGCAATGGATGAGGCCGGCAGTGCGGAGCGGATCATCAGGATAGCGATGGAGCGACCTGATATCGAGCATGTCTGCATCTCAGTGCGTGACTCCGGCCCCGGGATCACCGAAGATGCGAAAGATAAGCTGTTTGCCCCGTTCTTCACGACCAAGGCGACCGGCATCGGCATGGGTCTATCAATTTGCCGCAGTACGCTGGAGGCCCGTGGCGGAACACTCGACGGAACCAATCATCCCGAAGGTGGCGCGATCTTCGAGATGCGCCTGCTGATAAAGCCGGAGGTGGAACATGCCTGATGCACGCAAGCTCCGGAAGGAGCCAGCCGCACCTGTGATCTTCATCGTCGACGACGACTTGTCGATGCGAGAAGCGCTGACCGATCTGTTCCGCTCAATGAAGTTCGACGCGGAGGCGTTCGAGAGCGCGACGGCATTCATGGAAACGGCAAATTTCAATCGCCCCGGCTGCATTCTGCTCGATGTCCGCTTGCCTGGCGTTAGCGGACTAGATTTCCAGACGCAACTGGAGCGCATCGGCAGCAAGATGCCCATCGTCTTCATGACCGGATTCGGGGACATACCGATGAGCGTGCGAGCAATGAAAGCCGGCGCCGTCGATTTTCTGACCAAGCCGTTCAAGGATCAGGACATTCTCGACGCTGTGGCGGCCGCGATGGAGCGGGACGCCGCGCGCCGGCGCCAGAGCGCACAGAGCGAAGCCGTCGCCTCGCTTGCGGGAAGCCTCACGCCACGCGAGCGCGAGGTCATGGAGGCCGTGGTCCAGGGGCTGATGAACAAGCAGATCGCCTATAAGCTTGGCATCAGCGAGGTTACGGTGAAGTTGCATCGCGGCAATGTGATGCGGAAAATGGAAGTTCGCTCAGTTGCCGACCTTGTGCGAAAAGCCGAAATGCTGGGCGAAGGCGTACCTCCACCTGTATCTTAGTATGGTATCTTTGAAGCGGTCAGGGGCGCATAACAACCATTAGAAAGCTGTCAGCGAAGGTCGTTTCATTGCCCCCAATCCCTACCATAGCCGTCGTCGACGACGACCAGGCCATCCGTGAAGCCATGGACGACCTCGTGAAGTCCTGCGGTTACGAGTGCCGGTTGTTCGCCTCGGCAGAAGAGTTCCTTGCCTTCGAACCGCGATCCGCAATCGATTGCATGCTCGTCGATGTAAAGATGCCCGGTCTCAGTGGGATCGAGCTGCAGGCTGAATTGAGCAAGCATTCGGGCCATCCCCCGATGATCTTTGTCACTTCGTACAAGGATGACCGGACGCGCAATACGGCAATCAACGGCGGCGCCTTCGCCTTTCTCGGCAAGCCGGTCGATATCGAGAAGCTGATCGGTTGCCTTGAGTCAGCGCTCGGCCACTGACGGCCGAGTAACAATTGAGTTGCAGAGGCTCCAGTGGGAGACACTGTAGCGACCGGCATCGTCGTTAATCAAAGCAGTGCGGCTCGGTAAGGACCATCGGAACTTCTCTGCACGATGCCCGTCGACGGCAATATCTGACGATGTTGTCCGGCAAGCGCGGGATGGCGACATTGGTTCTCGACCTCACGAAAGCGCGGCATTATGGAGCAAGTGCCACAAGAGTTTCGTCGTCCGCTAAAGGCTGCAATATTGCCCATGACTGCTTGAGAATGTACTCGGCATCCGCAATTAGCCGCTGGTCGACGCCGCCGTCGCTGCTTGCCAGCGGCACTTAAGGACGCCATGCTCCATCGACAGGGAACCCGCGTCTTACCAGGTGCCTGCGTCCCGACTCTCGCGCAAGTTCAGCCAGCCGGGGTCGGACGACTGACGACACCTCCGCCGAGAGCCAGTAAAGAAACGCGCAAACGGCCGCCATGCATAGAGGCGTCAAAACCGCGCCCGGGGAAACCCCTGATGCCTCGATGTTCCTTGCGGCCCACAAGACGCATTCGAAGATGCCCCACCAGCCCATGCCGGCCGCCACGGACATTCCTGCGACTTTGACACCAATTCTGGCGATCCGGTTTACTCTGGAATTCCAATTCGTCATTGCCGCGTCTCCTTGTCACCAACATCCAAAAACAGACCGCCGCGCGGTCTGGCGCGGATCGGGGCTATTGACGATCATGTCGTTTGGATCGGGTCTCGAACGCGTCATGCGAAGAGCTCTAAAGTCGACGGACGGATGAACTTCTCATCGTCGATTGTAAATGCTTCGACGAAGCTTCTTTTCGGTGGTGGTTAAGGAAATGTCCATTTTTTTCGGTGCCTTCGACCGATAACGGCATTTATCGGCCACTGCTGAACCGTACCCCTAAAGCCATGGTTTGATTGCGGCTCGCCTTCCACTATTCATCTCTCGATAGACCGGAGGGAGTAAGCAGATGAATGCGGCATTATGGAGCAAATGCGGCACTTGCTCCATAATGCCGCGAAAGCGCTCGATGGATTCACTGCAGGCAAAGCCCAAAGATAGGCGCTGTAGAGCCGCGAGCTGGACTGCCTGACATCAGCGACTACAAGCAAGAGTAGCGAAAAATCGCGATCATCCTCAATCTCAGCAGCCATACGGTCAATACCTATCTGCGCTCCGCCGAGCAGAAATTGGATGTCGTCAATCGCGTCCAGGCCGTGACGGCCGCTTGTCGCCTCCCGATAATCTAGCCATCTGCAAGCAGCTATCCTCGCGTAGAAGTGGGCCTCCGGGGTCTATCAGGCTGGCTCGAGTGGGTGTGGGGGCCTGGGCCGATTTCTCGCCGCCGGCCGGTTGGCACATACCTTTCGCGAGACCCGACTAGACTTGGGTATAGATGTGCGGATGCTCCTCCAGTCGTAGCCTTCTGTTGTCACATTCACTGACAGGAGGACGCTATGTCCAGGTTCAAAACGAAGCCAACCGTCCTGACCCGAATATTGGACGGCATCAGCAAGTCAATCTCGATCCGACTTGAAAACGCCATCGATGCGGCGCGCCATGCCGGGGGCCTCTGGATGCAGCCGCAATACCTGCCTGTCCGCATCCGCGAGGACGCCCAACGGCAAGCGACTTCATATCATCACGATCGGCCGCCTTTCCGCTGACGCAGTGCCTCACGCACAATGGTTCAATCTTCCTAGTCTGGAGCCTAGAATGACGACTATCCGCATCATTGCCGCCCCCCCAAAGCATCGGCGATCTGCCGTCGCGGCCGCCGTCATTGTCCTTGCGATTGCAGGCGTGTCGGCAGCGTTGTTCTGGTTCGCCGGGAGCGAGCCGACTGCGGCGGCGCCCGCGGCTGGCGCTCCGGCAGTGCCGGTTCAGGTTGCCGCACCGTCGATAGAAGAAGTACCGGTTTACCTTGACGGTCTTGGCACTGTTCAAGCGAACTATACGGTCAACATCACGCCCCGGATCGACGGCCAACTTCAGAACGTCCTGTTCACGGAAGGACAGACGGTCAAAAAGGGCGATCTTCTTGCCATTATCGACCCCCGTCCCTATCAGGCGGCCGCCGATCAGGCTGCTGCGAAGATTAAGCAGGACCAGGCGGATCTTGCCAATGCCCAATATCTGCTTGCCAAGGACGAGAAGCTTTCTCAGCAGCAGATTGCGACCCAGGAGACCGTCGAACAGCAGCAGAGCCAGGTAGCAAGTGCCACGGCCCAGCTTGCCGAAGACCAGGCGGCCAAGGAGGCCGCGGATGTTTCGCTATCCTATACCGAAATCAGGTCACCGATCGATGGGCGCACCGGTGTCCGCCGGGTCGATGCAGGAAACCAGGTTCATACCACCGACACCACGCCGATCGTGACGATCACGCAGACGCAACCGATCTCGGTGCTGTCGACGCTCCGGGAAGACGATCTGAGCGCCGTGCGGGATGCGATGAAATCGGGTCCGGTGGAGGTCATCGCGCTGTCGATGGACCAGTCCACGACACTCGCGACCGGCACGCTTTCCCTGATCGACAACGTGATCGACCAGAACAGCGGTACCATCCGCATCAAGTCCACTTTTGAGAACCGGGACGAGGCACTGTGGCCGGGACAGTTCGTGGTGCTGCGGATTAAGCAGAAAACACTTCATCAAGCGATCACGGTGCCTTCGGCGGCGCTGCAGCGGGGCGCGGATGGCTTCTTCGTCTATACTATCGACAGCAACGGCAATGCTGCCATCCGCAAGGTTGCCCCCGGGCCGATCGAAAACGGCCGCGCCGTCGTCACAAGCGGACTGACCGGCAACGAGCAGGTCGTGACTGCCGGTCAGTATCGGCTCGATGCGGGCACGCATGTCTCCGTGCAGCAGTCTTCATCCGTTGCAGCGCAGAAGGAGTAGGATGATGTCTATCTCCTCATGGTTCATTCAAAGACCAATTGCCACCTCTCTGCTGATGGCCGCGCTGTTTGCGATCGGTGTCGTCGCCTATCCTCTGCTGCCTGTCGCACCTTTGCCGCAGGTTGACTTCCCCACAATCCAGGTGTCAACGCAGTTTCCGGGCGCCGATCCGAAGACGATGGCCTCGTCCGTCACGCAGCCACTGGAGCGGCAGTTCGGCCAGATTCCCGGCGTCACCCAGATGACGTCGACGAGCACGCTCGGCAGCAGTTCGATTACCCTCCAGTTCGATCTGTCGCGTAATGTGGACAGCGCCGCCCAGGACGTCCAGACGGCGATCAATGCTGCGGGGGGGCAGTTGCCGACCGGGCTGCCGTCGCCACCGACCTACCGCAAGGTCAATCCAGCCGACCCGCCGATCATGGTGCTGGCGCTGACTTCGGACGCACTGCCACTCACCCAGGTCGACGATTATGCCGAGAGCGTTCTCGCCCAGCACATCAGCCAGCTCAACGGCGTTTCGCAAGTCCTGATCCTTGGCCAGCAAAAGCCCGCCGTGCGCCTTCAGATTGACCCGCGAAAGATCGCAAACATGGGGTTGTCGCTCGAGGATGTCAGGACCGCCGTCACCGGCATAACAAGCAACGCGCCGAAAGGCAGCGTGCAGGGCGCAGAGCGCACGTTTACGATCTATGACAACGATCAGTTGCTGAAGGCCGCACCATGGAATGACGCGATCATCGCCTATCGGGACGGCGCCCCGGTGCGTATCAGCGATATCGGTCAGGCAATCGACGGGCCGGAGAACACCCAACTCGCCGCATGGGCGAATGGCAAACCCGCGATCCTGCTACCAATCTTCAAACTGCCGGGCGCCAATGTCATCGACACCGTCGATCAAATCAAAGCGGCGTTGCCGCAGCTTCAGGCGATCGCGCCTGCGGCCATTCACCTGTCCATCCTCAGTGACCGGACGGTTACGATCCGTGCCTCGGTGCTCGACGTTGAAACCACGCTGATGATCACGATCGCGCTCGTCGTCATGGTCATCTTCGTCTTCCTGCGCAATCTATGGGCAACGGCCATACCAAGCGTCACAGTGCCGCTAGCGCTGCTGGCTACGCTTGCTCTGATGTATGTCGCCGGCTTCAGCCTCGATAATCTTTCCCTCATGGGGCTTAGCATTGCCGTCGGTTTCGTCGTCGACGATGCGATCGTCATGGTCGAGAATATTCATCGTCACATGGAGATGGGCAAGACGCCCAAGCAGGCGGCAATCGATGGTGCGCGAGAAATCGGCTTCACCATCATCTCGATCAGCATCTCGCTCGTCGCGGTCTTTATTCCGCTGCTTCTGATGAGCGGAATAGTCGGCGAACTGTTCCGAGAGTTCGCCATCACCGTGACGATGACGATCGGCGTCTCCGCGCTCGTCTCACTGACTATTACGCCGATGATGGCCGCCCGGTTCCTAAAGCGTGACGAAGCGTCCGGCCATGGAAAACTCTATTATGCATTCGAGCATGCGTTCGACCTCCTTCTTGCGGGCTATCGCCGCACGCTTGACATTGCACTGCGTCACCATCGCCTCACTATGATTGCCTTTCTCGCCTCGCTGGCGGCAACCGGCTTTCTCTTCGTCAACATTCCGAAGGGGTTTTTCCCAATCCAGGATACCGGTCTGATCACCGGCCTTCTCGAAGGCTCCCAGGACATCTCGTTTGCCGAAATGGCACGCCTCCAGATCGAAGCAGGCAAGATCGTTGCCAGCGATCCCGGCGTGGCAACCATCGGTATGGCAATTGGCAGTGGCTCGGGGCAGACGGCCAACACCGGGCGCATGTTCATCACTCTGAAACCCCAGGAGGAACGCGACGCCTCTGCTACCGAGATCATCAACAGGCTGCGACCGAAGCTAGCGCAGATGCAGGGCGCTCAGCTCTTCCTGCAGTCGTCTCAGGACATCAATGTCGGTGGCAGGAGCTCCGCCACGCAGTTCCAGTATACGCTGCAGGACGGTGACGCGCAGGAGTTGGACGACTGGTCAACCAGGCTGCTCGCCAAGTTCAAGACCCTGCCTGAACTTGCCGACGTTGCGACGGACCAGCAGAATGGCGGCGCGACCGTGACGCTGACGATCGACCGCGACCAGGCGTCGCGCTTCGGCATCGCGCCGCAGACGATCGACAACACGCTCTACGACGCTTTCGGGCAGCGTCAGGTAACGCAATATTTCACTGACCTGAACAGTTACCATGTCGTGCTTGAACTTGCTCCGCAGTTCCAGAATTCGCCGCTCGCGATCAACGGCCTCTACATCAAGTCGCCCCTGACTGGCGAACAGGTGCCGCTCAACCAGCTGGTCAAGCAGACGACCGAACCAACCGCGGTTCTCGCCGTCAATCACCAGAGCCAATTCCCTTCTGTCACCCTTTCCTTCAATCTCGCCAAGGGTGTGGCGCTCAGCCAAGCGGTGGCCGCCATCGGCCAGGCCGAAACGGAAATGGGCAAGCCGGGTACCGTCATCGGTAGCTTCCAGGGAAACGCCCAAGCCTATCAGAGTTCACTGGCGAGCGAGCCCCTGTTGGTGCTTGCCGCGATCGCCGTGATCTATCTGATCCTCGGCGTGCTCTACGAGAGCTACGTCCATCCGTTGACCATCCTGTCCACCCTCCCCTCAGCCGGCCTCGGCGCGCTGGCTATGCTTTGGCTCTTCGGCTTTGATTTTACCGTCATCGCCCTGATTGGCGTCATTCTCCTGATCGGCATCGTGAAGAAGAACGGCATCATGATCGTCGATTTCGCCATCGCCGCCCAGCGCGAGCAGGGGCTGTCGGCGGAGGACGCGATCCGGCAAGCCTGTCTCCTCCGCTTCCGCCCGATCATCATGACGACGTCTGCGGCCCTTCTGGCCGGCGTACCACTGATGCTCGGTCACGGCACCGGCTCGGAGCTTCGCCAGCCGCTCGGCTATGCGATGGTCGGCGGCCTGCTGATCAGTCAGGTCATGACGCTCTACACCACTCCTGTCGTCTACCTCTACCTTGAAAAACTGAGCGAGCTCGTCAGCCGAAGACGGCCAATCGCCGGTGCACAGGCGCCGGCGGAATAGCCCTCCCCCATCCACGTTAAAGGAGTAATAGCCATGGAACCTCTATCAAGACGGACAGTCCTTGCCCTCGGAGCGATGGGAGGCACGGCGCTCGCGGCAGGCGCTGCCCACGCAGCCAGCTTCGGCAATCCCGACCAGCCGGCCGAAGGTGCCATCAATGCTAATCCGGCCGGCCTCTCCGATCCAGGCCCGAAGAATCCCGCGATCAATGAGCAGTTTCCTTCCTTTCAGAGCCCGCCGGCGACTGATGTGGGCGATATGCAGCTGTTTTGGGGATCGTTCAACAATGCCGCCAAGCGCATCCAGAACGGTGCCTGGGCTCGCCAGGTCACCAAGGCAGATTTTGCGATCTCGGACGCGGTCGCCGGCGTCAACATGCGCCTCGGTCCCGGCGGCATCCGCGAGATGCACTGGCACCGCGCCGCCGAGTGGGCGATCATGACGAACGGGCGTTGCCGCGTCACGGTTCTCGACGCCCAGGGACGCGCCTATGTGCAGGATGTCGAAGCTGGCGACCTCTGGTATTTTCCAGCCGGTTTTCCGCATTCGCTGCAGGGGCTCGGGCCTGATGGTTGCGAGTTTGTGATCGTCTTCGACGAAGGCGATCAGTCCGAATATGGCACGCTGCTTCTGACCGACTGGCTGGCCCATACCTCGCCCGAGCTGCTGGCCAAGAACTTCGGCGTCTCGCAGGATACATTCAAGAACATCCCGTTGCAGGATCTCTGGATCTTCCAGGGCAAGGAACCCGGTCCGCTCTCCGCCGATCAGGAAGCCGTCGCCGCGGCCGGCCTGCCACCCTATCCTTTCACCTACAAGCTGACGTCATCGGCGCCGCTGAAGCAGAACGCATCCGGCACGCTCCAGCTTGCGGACAGCAGTAGCTTCAAGGTTTCCAAGACCATTGCCGCTGCGATTGAGACGATCAAGCCTGGAGCTGTACGCGAGATGCATTGGCATCCGAATGCCGACGAATGGCAGTACTGGATCAAGGGTGAAGGCCGCATGACTGTGTTCGATGCCGGTCCGCGCAGCCAGACCGCCGACTTCCGGCCAGGCGACATCGGATACGTGAAGAGAAGCCAGGGCCACATCATCGAGAACACCGGAAAGACGGATCTGCAGTTCGTCGCCGTCTTCAAGGTGGCGGAATATCAGGAGGTAGGCCTGTCGTCCTGGCTCACCCACACGCCGGCAGCACTTGTCGCGCAGCATCTCAATGTCAGTCTTGCCGACATTGCCAAGTTCCCCGCCGACCAGCCGGGGATCATGCCCCGTTAGACCAAAAGTCGCGGCGCCCCTCAGCACCGCGACACTCCTGTAAAGCCCTCAATCGTATGGCGGCCCGGCGTGCCATCATGCCCGGCACGCGTGGAGGGTCGCTATCGAAACGACTGTATCAAACATGGGCATCTCTCCTGAGAACCTAACGTTTCAGACGTAATTTCGTTCATCTAATGTTCTGGTGCGTACGGAGCTCAAATCGGTGAAGCCATTGTCAATCGTCTCGATAGCTGCTGCGCGTATGCAGGCGTCGTAATCAAGGGCGCTCGGACTCGACGGTCGCTCCCAAAGTGTCGGCAACGTATGCGCCGCGAGCCCCCATCGGCAATGGCGCGCCCGTTGTCGTATCCATGGCGGTCTGGTGTTCTAGTTCGGCATTCAGCTCACCGCCGACGATCAGAATGGCGATGGACAACCACGTCCAGACAAGAAAGCCCATTAGAGCGCCGAGCGTGCCATAGGTGGCGTTATAGTTGGCGAAGTTATCCAGATAGAACGAAAAACCTAGCGACATGGCGAACCATGCCACAGCCGTGAGAACCGCTCCCCATGTCATCCATCTGAACTGGGCAGGCTCCCGACTTGGGCCGAAGCGATAGACGCAGGTCACGGCGGCGACGACCACCATGGCCGAGCTGTCCCGGGATTCGAGACAGCAGGCCTTTCTTCACTTTTCGTCGTTACCCACGAAATTCTATTCACTATTAATGCCGATCAATTTTGATTCCGATCAATGTTCTTGCGGCAAGTCCTCAGCACACTGCTTCATGTGGAAAATTCATGAAGGATCGAGACGATGCTAAGAGCCAGACGTGACAGCCGCGGGGGTGCGGCCTCTAAGGCTATTCCTTCGCTCGGCGAGGTAGAGGGTCGCATGATGATCCTCGAACTCATCGCATTAACGGCGCTCACCCGCCTTATTCGCCTTCATAATGCGGAAGAGAAATCGGACCTCATGAAAGCGATGCGGCACGCGATCGATCGAAAATGCCATGACGCCAAACTTTGCGGCACCGACACTAAATCGGCCGAACAATATGCGGAAGAACTGCTGGCATGCGCGGAAGAGCAGGCAAGTGCCATTAGTGCAATCCGTGAGAATGCCTAATAGGCGATGACACAATCCCAGTGCATTTTCGAAAGGTTTCACCGAGCCCCTCTATCCGTTACCTTCTTGGGACGCGGAGCGAAGCCGGCGGCCGAGCCAGGAGATTGGCTATGTTGGCGAAAGACATCATGACCAGGGACGTCGTCTCTGCCACGCCGATGATGAGCGTCCGAAACGCGGCACTTCTTATGCTCGCAAACGGCATCAGCGGCCTTCCGGTGATCGACGACAACGGCGCAGTTTGTGGGATTTTGACCGAAGGGGATCTTATCCGGCGCGTCGGCGACAATTGGGCTGCGAATGACGCGCGAGAGCGCGACGACCGACAGGGGTTGAACACCTACATCCAAATCTATGGGTGGTCTGTCGGGGAAGCGATGAACAGCCATGTCATAAGCATCGCCCCCGACACCGACGTCGGGCGGGTAGGCAAGTTGATGCTCTTGCACAAGATCAAACGGGTTCCGGTCATCGATCACGGCCACCTCGTCGGTATCATCAGCCGATGCGATCTGCTCAGCCTGGTCATCGATGCGCCCTCCGAGAAAATCGCGAGGGACGACGATGCTTTGAGGTTGGCTGTCGCAACGCGACTGGCGACGGATCTCGGTCTCGGTAGCGACAAGGTCATGGTCACGGTGAAAGACGGGCAGGTCTGCGTCGAAGGAACGGTAGAAACGAGCGTCCAGCGCAAAGCGATCAGATCGCTTGTGGAACGCATCGGCGGCATTGGCGGATACGTTGATCAGACAAGGCTACCCGTTCACAAAAAGCCGAATTGATTGCCAAAACCCGACCCACGTGATGACCCAAGAACTGGTCACCGTCGAGGATACGTCTTTCCGTTGGCGATTGCCGGCTCGCCTGGCTCGCTTGCGGCACCACCGGCTGGCTCGTGTCGGACCAGCCTCATTACCAGCGTTGCCGACGACGACCCAAGCGGTATCGCCACTTATTCCCAGGCGGGGCAGAATTTGGCCTGAATATGCTATGGACGCCCCTGTTTCCGTATCCACCTGGACGCTAGAGGACGTCGTTTGGATCCGCCTTCCAGATCAACAGTCTTGGCGATGATCTATGTCTTTGTTACAGCAGAGGCACCCGGCTGGCAAAAGACGCCTTGCTATAGTTGTCGCCAGGCGCGTCTATTTGCCCATCGGCTCAAATGTGATCGTCAGGCTTTTTCGTGGCCGCGGAAACCTGCAAATCCGCCAGTTTCTTTTCTTCGGCTTTCAACAGTTGCAAAAGTGTTTGCCGTTTCGACTCATCGCGCGTCTCACTTAGCAGCGTGCGAAACCGCTCAATATTCTTCCGCGCAATGAACTCTTGCATGCACCGCTTCTCACAACCTTGAATTTCAGCTGGTGGTGATGTGGCGGCTGCAGCCAAGAGCGAACCTTACACAAAGTAAAGAACGGTTGCCGCCGCACAATATTCAAGATTGCATTGATAGCGGCGCGCCTGCAACGACAAAAGTCAGTGCTTTCGCAGCTTTCTATCGACCGGAGATAGATAGAAACATCCATTGGAGCAACGAAGCAAGTGACACGAAAAAGCCAGACGCATATCCGTATTCGTGCGGTCGTCCCTGAACTCCAATTCTTTTGTCGAAACTTGACCTAGTTCAAAGTCGCTCGGAACAATTTTAGTAATAACTCATATTGATCTGTCGGATTTGGGGACCGGCTCGCATACTGGAGCTTGAGAGAAATGAAAGACCCGGAGCGCCATAAATTCTTAAGCGAACAAGCCCGCATCTATCGGAAACTCATCGATACCTTAGAAGAGACGCATCCTGGTTTGGGCGACTTGAGTCCGGAGGGCAACCATCCATTGGCCTTTCAATCTCGCCAGCTCCTGAACTATAGGCAGTCTCTGAAGACAGTGCTCGACTTTATCGCTGCGCTGGAGGACGAATAGCCGAACAGAGGTGTGGCTAGAAAAAGTGGAACGCATGGGACGCAAGGCTAGTTGAGTGCGATACCATCAAATCGGAAGTCTAAAGCAACGTAATAAGACAATGCGTGTCTTGCACTTCAGCCCACTTCCGGCACCAAGACCGCCGCTCCGATGAGACGTCCCGCGCGAAGATCGGCGATCGCCTCGTTGGCCTGGCGGAGCGGATAGACCGTCGTGTGTGTTCGCACCGCCGCACGGCTGGCAATTGGAAAGAACTCCGCAGCGTCCTCACGGGTCAAATTGGCGACCGACACAAGTTCGCGTTCACCCCACAAGATAACATAGGGCATCGACGGAATATCACTCATGTGAATTCCGCCGCATACGACCGTGCCGCCCTTGCGAACCGCTTTGAGCGCGGCCGGCACCAGATCGCCCACGGGTGCGAATATGATCGCTGCATCGAGTGGAACCGACGGGTTGTCCTGTGAGCTACCGGCCCACACGGCCCCCAGATCCAGTGCGAATTGCTGCGCGGCGCGATCGCCGGCTCGGGTGAACGCATAGACCTCTCGGCCCTGCCAAACGCAGATCTGGGTCAAAATGTGGGCAGCGGCGCCGAAGCCAAAGAGACCAATGCGTTTGCCGTTGCCAGCCTTTTTGAGCGAACGCCAGCCAATCAGTCCGGCGCATAGAAGTGGTGCAAGCGATAGCGGATCGGCATCTTTATCAAGGTCAAAGCCAAATGCCGCGTCAGCTACGACATGGGTGGCAAAACCGCCGTCCCGGCTGTAGCCGGTAAATTGCGGCCGGTCACATAGTTTTTCCGCTTTCATCTGACAGTAGGGGCAGTTTCCACATGTGTGACCAAGCCATGGAATGCCGACGCGTCGGCCAAACCTTGCGGGGTCGACGCCTTCGCCAAGGGCATCGATCACACCAACAATTTCATGGCCGGGAACGAGTGGAAGTTTGGGATCCTTGAGATCGCCATCCACAACGTGCAAGTCGGTGCGGCAGACGGCACAGGCCTCCACCTTTATCCTCAACTCACCCACACCGGGCTGGGGGTCATCGCGTTCGATGAATACCAAGGGCTTCCCAATTTGGTGAAGGATCATCGCTTGCATGACGGGGCCGATCGAGGTTGTGGCGTGTGTCGGAGTTCAGGATCGAAAGACAAGCCCATCGTTCGCAGAAGACAGCCAACGTTTCGGATGCCTATTCTATCGTCGATAATCTCCAACAATGTCTTGGGTCATTCGCAATCCTTTCACCCGAGTAAAGCCCTGTCTTTGATCGGGATCAAGATTAGGCGCCCTGAAGGATCTCAAACAGCGCTCTCAAACTGACGATGATCAAAGCACCGGAATGGCGGGCTTGTTAACCCTCATTCGTCGAAAGGCGCAAAGTGCTTTTAGCGACCGCAGGCTAGATCAGCATCCAGGAGACGCGCAATGCTTATTCAAGCAATCATGACCGCACCGGCTATCACCGTTAGCCCCAAAACGCCCGTCGCCGAGGCGGCAAAGATCATGCTCGATCATCGCATCAGCGGTCTGCCCGTTGTCGACGATGAGGGAAATCTTATCGGCATCGTCAGCGAGGGCGATTTCCTTCGCCGCGGCGAACTGAGCACCGAACGCAAGCGCTCCTGGCTGCTCGATTTTTTCACCAGCCCCGGCAAGATTGCCGACGAGTATGTTCGTTCACACGGCCGGAGCGTCGACGAAGTGATGACGTCGGACGTACACACCATCCTGCCTGGCAGCATGATCAACGAAGCTGTCGACGTGATGGAGAAATATGGCATCAAACGTCTCCCCGTCGTGGTGAAAGGCAAAGTCGTTGGGATCGTGTGCCGATCAGATCTGTTGCAGGCTTTGATCCGTTTCCTGCCAAACAAGGCAGCATCCACAAAGGACGAGGACATCGAGGAAGCGATCGTTGCGGAGCTCTCGCAGCAGAGCTGGAGCCGAAATGGCTTTATCAATGTGAAGGTCATCGATGGGGTAGCGGAGTTATCTGGGAGCATCTTCGATGAACGCGAACGCCTCGCGGCGAAAGTTGCGGCAGAAAATGTGCCCGGCGTGAAGCAGGTTTCCGACCAGATCACATGGATCGACCCATATTTTGGCGCCGCCATGCCAGCACCGACTGAACCCGCCAAACCGGAGCAATCGCCGTTGGTTTAGCGGGAGGGCGGTAGGATGGGATGGTGGTGATCGATCTGCCATCCCGCCTACGCGTTTCACCCTTCCCTTTGTCTTGCTTGCCTGTAGAGCATATTGTCCATTTTTTAGATGATCTCATCCGAGACTTTGCGCCGCTAGCCGATTGTCATTCGCCTCAGGACATCCGTCTTCCAGTAGAATTGGTGGGCCAGAGCACCGGCGACATGAGCAACAATTAAAGCCCATAGCATGACTTTCAAAATGTCAGCATGGACTGAACCCAGCAACTCGACACCAAAATAGTAGGCGGCAATGCCGGACAAAGGCATTGCAAAAATGAACACATACAGAGCCACATGCGCCAATCGCGCTGCAATCCGGAAAAGCGCAGGTTCGTTGGCAGCCTCATCCGGCACCCCTTGGATAAATCGCACGCCCAAGCGCAGCATCGCGAGGACCAAGACGGCAATTCCAACATAGGCGTGGATGTTTGCGGCTGAAACGTCATCCGCCGATGGTTTCCCGCCTTGTCGCACGACGTAATGCCATGCGTTCATGCCATTGGGGAACAGGAGGTTAAAAAAAATCAGCAATGCAATAGTCCAGTGAAGGAGGCGTTGCATTGGGCTATATTTCGACGGCATTGATTGTGTCATAAATGACCTCGCTCAGGGTACAAATCCATGGGATTTCAAGATGCTTGTCTGAGCTGACATTCACATGAATTGACGCTAGTTGAGCTCATGAGCATCTCGGCCGGACCGATTTGCCCGGCTTTGACATCGCCACTCATAAGGCTGAGCCAGCTCGACGCGTCCCATCAATCATTGTAGCTAAGAGGCGACACACACCATTGATTTGTCGCAAATCAAAAGTTCCACGCGACTGGACCCGACGGTCCGGCGAAAAACCGCGATCTTGATCCAGAGCAATGTCCGCTCTCGAAAAATGAGTGTCAATTGCCTCCATAGAGGAGGCTTGCCATGAACTATGTCCCATCCCACACGTTCCCAGACGCCGCGCGACAGGCGGAGATCTGGGTGTCGGAGCCATCCGAACATCTTCACTGCGAACGGCGGCAAGCGTACGATTGTCTTCGTTCCATCCTGCACACGCTTCGAGATTCGATGAACCAGAAAGCAATGGCCGACTTCTCGTCCCAGCTGCCTGTGTTAATCCGGGGGATGTTCTACGAAAATTGGCAGCCAGAAGAATTTCGGCCATGTCTAAGTAAGAATGAATTCATCACGCAATTTGAGAAGCGGTCAAAATTTAAAAATGGTATGGATACCGAGCAGGCAGTGACGAACGTCTTCAAGTTGCTCAACCATCGTTTGAACGCACCAACTATAAAGAAGATCAAATCGACGATGCGCGCTTCACTCGATCCCCTATGGCAGGTAGAGTAGAATAGACGCGCAATCCAAGCGAGTATCTTCCACCTTCGGATGCTGTCATCATTTTCGCGCTGGTCACATTTGTAGCGGAGACCAGCTTGCGCGCTCGCATGGCGAGCTTACTCAAAGATCGCATCGTTGTTTTTTGCCATTGCTTTCATGGTAGCTAATGCTTTGATGCGACCATACGGCTCAACCCATGGACCGTCTCAGAGCGTTTGAATTTCGGTTTGGGTTGGTTGGCGACAGCTTCGACAGCTGCATCGAGTAGTTGAAAGGCGTAGTCCACTGCAGCATCGGTGTCCTCGCAGCAAAGTCCTACTTTTGTGCATTGATTTTGAAGCGCTTGTTTGGTTCTTCGCCTTATTGAGGCCAAAGGGTCAATGTCCGGTCCGGCGAAGAGCTGACGCAGGCAACTTGTTGCGACAACCTCCGAAACAAAGAGTTTTCCCTCGACTTCACCGAGCGTCGGCACGGCAAACCGCTCTCCACCTCTCCGGCATTCCCGATCTGTTATCAACATGGTTTTCCTCCCGTGGAACTAGCTTCCACCGACTTCCCCATCGAGGGCTCTTTTAACCCGCCGCAAAATGATGGAACGTCCCCTTTTTATCGGCGGTATTTCGTAAGCGGTCCTCCAAATCGAGAACGTTCGACTGATAGTCATTGTGGCAATCTGTATGCCCGAGGTCTCGCGGAGCAGGACGAGGTGCCGGTGCTGTGGGTGCAATCGGGACCGCTGCTTTTCTAGTCAGACGATAACCATCATCGAGCGCTGGTACTATGATCCCTGCATCTGATTTTTCCAAGGGCAGACGAGATTTTAATTGGTCCAGCGCGGCCGGCTCACCGTGCACCAGAAACAATCCCGATCGGATCGGCTCTCGGGCCGCAATCCAATCGATCAATTCTGAAGCGCGAAACACGAACCGGTAGCTGACCCGGCTGCACCACAGAAATGTTAAACTGGATCAGTCTTCGCCTCTCCTCGGATGTCCATCGACTTTATATGCGCAGATCCTTGTCCGCTTTGAGAAAGATCAAGGAAACGGAGATGCAATGAAGACTACCCTTTGGTCATCTCCAACAGGAAAGGCGAACTGACCATGGCCATCAAAACTGTCCTGAGTGTCCTCGACGTCAATCGCTTCGACAATGACCTGAAAAGTGCAGTCGACTTTTGCCGAACACACGACGCCCATCTAACAGCACTTATAGTTTCAATGTGCACAGCCCCTCCAGTCGGCGCCTATAGCGTCCTCTCCGCCGTTTGGCTTCAAGACCAACAACGCGAAATCGACGCCTTGGCTGAAAAGGCGGCCGATACTAGAGCGTTACTCGGCAGGAGCGAGATGTCCTATGACGTGCAAGAGGTCTATACCGAATTCGCCTGGGCGGATCAGGATATTGCCGAACGAGCACTCTATGCCGATCTCGTCCTTATTGGCCCGCAAGCCACCCGCAACGAGGAGCTTCGCCGAAGAGTGATCGATGGGGCATTGTTTCAATCGCCGACACCAATGCTTGTCAACCCGAGCAGCAAAACGATGGGGCTCGCGCCAAAAGCAATCTTGCTGGCCTGGGATTCGAGCGACGAAGCGGCGCGCGCTGCGCGTCAGTCGATCGATTTCTTGCAGGCGGCCGACTCAGTCCATGTAACACTTGTTGATCCGCTTGCCTCAAGCTCCGTCAACGGTGAAGAACCCGGCGCGGATGTTGCAACCTTTCTTGCAAGGCATGGCGTTAAGGTCAATGTGGATCGCGTCGCAAGCGGTGGGCGACGGGTGGACGAAACGCTGCGACAGCACGCGCTCGACATCTCTGCCGACATGATCGTCATGGGTGCCTACAATCATCCACGGCTGCAGCAACGTCTGTTTGGAGGCGTGACGCGATCCATGCTGGAAGACTCCGATATACCTCTGTTTCTCGCCCACTGACAAAAGGCGCCCAGAGCACTTCTCCGGGCGCTTCCAATTGATCTTTCCGGCTGGCGCAAACGCGATAAACGTTCGCGTGTCCGACAGTAGAGTCGTACTTGAAGGCGACGTGCACGCATTGAATGAGCTGCGCGCGGCAGAGCAGGCCGCGTGGTCAGTCCCCGGCGTCACGATTGTTGAAAACCACCTTCATGTCGGCTGATACCAAAAAAGGGAGGGCAGGCCCCTCCCTTTGTCCATCTCCGCGCTTTGGCGATATTGCAGCCGAGCCGCGACGATCACCCAAAGCGCCGTTAGGTTGTCTTGATGGTGATTTTCCGGTCATTCTTTTGTGCGGCAGGTGTTTTCGGCAGGACAACCTTTAAAACGCCGTTCGAAAAAGAGGCATCGATCTTATCCGCTTCAACGCCATCGGGAAGCTGGAAGCTACGTTGGAACGAGCCATAGCGGCGTTCTGAAAGGTAGAATTCCTTCGCCTTTTCTTCCTTGCTTTCTTGCTTCTCGCCTTTGACTGTCAGAATGCCGTTTGCGAGCGTCACGTCCAGTTCCTTAGCTTCAATGCCCGGCAGCTCCGCCGTAAGCTCATAGGATTTGTCGGACTCGACGAAGTCGACCGCCGGCACGCCGCGCGTGAAGGCGGTGGGCAAGCGGGCGAATGTGCGGTCGAAAAAGCCGGGCGTGAATTCGTTGAAGACACGATCGATCTCCGACCGCAAGCTATCAAATGGCGACCAGCGTTCCATCGCGGGTGTAGGTTTGTTCTCAGGGCTCACAGGGAGCTTCTTCGCCGTATCGGCCATATCTTTCTCCTCTTCGTTACGGTGACCGTTAGGACTTCCCTTCATCCTCGGTCCTTTTCCAAATCGTCTGCGTGAGACGCAAGTTGATTAAAATCTTTGCTGCCCGGCATTTCATTGACCCGCATCAAAATGACAGTGACGGCGCAGTCGGCGTCGGAAATATTATGAAGAAGGGAATGCCGCTTCAGGCGACGGAAGGCCCGGGCCAGTGGCCTCATGCGCCGGTGGCGGAAACCATTGTGAACCCATAAGCCGCCCGGCGAGCTGGAGACCTTGACTTTCATCAATGTGAGGATGGACCGGGTGAGCAATCGTGACGGCAGTGTGTGTGAGGAGATTGATATGAAACCTCAATTCCATTTGCCATTGGTCACTTATCCGGAGGCCAGTTCGTTTGCTGTCGTCCAGAATGCCGTCGACTTCGCCCGCCATCAAAAGGCCGACCTCACCGCAAGCGTTTTGCAAATTAGGATGCCACCTGTCCCGCAATCATTTTTACCCAAAGCCGATGCGAAGAAAATGAGTTCCGAGGCGGAGCACTTTAGCCGCGACAATGGAACGGCACTGAGCGAGACGGTCCATGATTATGCACAGAAGGCGGGAATACGGGCCTTGATTCAGCCATTCGAAGAGCGGGAGCCCTTCGTCGCCAGCACACTGGCCGAGCTTTCGCGCGCTTACGACTTTTCGATCATGGAAGCATCTGTGGTAACAAGGCCAATTGTCGAGAGCATTCTGTTTGAAAGCGGCCGGCCTCTCGTCCTGTTTCCTTCGGACAATTTCTGCGGCCGGATCGACACGATAGCGATTGCCTGGGACGGGAGCGCTAACCTATCGCGCGCACTCACGGGTGCGCGACTGCTCTTGGAGAATACATCGCGAGTCGTGTTGATCTCCGTCACTGATGACAAGCCAATCAATGAGAAGGCCCGCGATCGGTTCGCGACCGTGCTTCGCAATGCCGGCCTGAATGTCGAGACCGCCTCCGTCAAAGCCCATAAGGAACAGGCGGCCGACGTCATCCAATCTGTCGCCAAAGAAAATTACTCGCACCTACTTGTCGCCGGAGCATTTGGGCATTCCAGACTGCGCGAATTTATCCTCGGAGGTGTCACCCGATCGTTGCTGACCAGACTTGAGATGCCTGTTCTGATTTCCCATTAACCTAAAGTGCGCGCAGGGCGTTGAAGATAACCGCGACGTCGATAACTTCCTGCAACAGCGCCCCCTGCACCGGTGTCAGATATCCGAGGCTCGCGACAATCATAGCTATGACCGAAAGCCCGATTCCCGAGTAGACGCTCTGAAGGGCGATCGTCCGGGATCGGCGCGCTATCTCCAGCGAGGCTGCAATGTGTCGAAGGTCATTGCGCAACAAGACCACGTCTGCTGCTTCCGCTGCTGCAGCAAGATTTCGCTGGCCAACGGCAACGCCGACATCGGCAGCAGCCAGCGCCGGCGCATCGTTGACACCGTCGCCGATCATCATCACGCGACCGTGCTTTCCTTCCATTTTAACGGTTTCCACCTTTTCGATCGGCGTGAGCTCCGCCTTCACGGCATCAAGACGAAGAACTTTACCGATTGCACTAGCGACTTCCATCCTGTCGCCGGTGGCAAGAGTGAAGCGCTTGACACCCGACTGTCGAAGGCAGTCAATCGCTGCCGAGGCGTCGTTTCGTATCGGATCCTCAAGGACAATCGTACCGGCACATGTTCCGTCGACTGCCACATAACTCATGGCTGAACGTCTAGCGCTTCCCAGGGGGCGAGCAACGAGCTTCGTCTTCGCAGCGATGAAATTCCAACCGCCGACTGCGACCTTGCGATTGCCAACAAACCCCTCAATGCCCTCTCCTGGCACTTCCTTGACCGTTATGGGCTTCGAAAGCCTGAGACCGCGTTTCTTCGCCTCCTCGACGATGGTGCGACCGATCGTATGTGCGGACGCCTGGTCCAAAGATGCCGCAAGGGCAAGCAGTTCATCGGGATCCCGACTTGTCTCAATCCGGGTGACGGTCGGCTCTCCGGTGGTCAGAGTACCTGTCTTGTCGAAGACGACGACCGTGATTGCCGCCAGGGCTTCTAGAGCGCTCGCACCTTTGATCAGGATACCGGTTCGCGCAGCTTTCGACATTCCAGCCACGAGGGCGACGGGAACAGCAAGAATGAGGGGGCAAGGAGTCGCAACGACGAGCACTGCGACAATCCTGGCCGGATCACCTGAGAAGAATGCAGCAAGCCCGGCAATTGCGAGAGTCAATGCAAGGAAGGCAAGTGAATAGCGATCAGCCAGTCTGGACATGTGCGCCTTGGAGCTTCGCGCCTGCGTGACCAGGCGAACAATGCCGGCATAGGTGCTCTCGGCCGCCGAACAAACTGCAATCATTTCGAAGGCATCGCCAACATTGGATGCACCGCTCATGATCATCTGACTCGGATCCCGCCGCATAGGCGAGGACTCGCCGGTTAAAGCTGCCTCATTCAAGACGGCGAGTCCGCTCTCGATATGGCCGTCGACCGGGATCAGATCGCCTGTGCGAATGAGAAGCCTATCGCCGGCGACGACCTGGGCGATGGGAACATCCGACAGACCCGCATCAGTGATCCGCAGAGCCACGCGCGGCGCTCGCGACAGAAGCTCCGTCATCCCACTCTCCGCTCGCTTTTGAGCATAACTTTCCAGAAATTGTCCCCCGGCATACATCACGGCGATGATTGCGCTTGCAAAATATTCACCGAACCAAAGTGCCGCACTCATGGAGAGAGCCGCGATGATATCCAGGCCGAATTCGCCTTTGCGCAAGCTAAAGACAACCTCGGTCACAAGCGCGAGCAAAACGACGACCGCTCCACCAATCAGAGTCAAGACTGACCAGGAAGAAACGCTAAACCACTGCAATAGCGTACCAGCTGCAAGACCAACGGCCGCTAAGACAAGGAGCAGTGTTGGCCGGGCTCGCAGGATCAGAGAAAGGACGGTGGGCCCTTGGCCAGAGGCGGCTGTCTCTACGGGGTCGACGACCTCACGCATGAGCTTGTTCGGCGCTGTCGGATTCGGCGGGGACGCCAATGTCTCTATCAAGAACAACACGGCTGGATATGCGATCGGCGCCATCATCATCAGTGAACATTCGGCCGAGATCGTTTGCGATGGCGCCCCGCCGCTTCTCAAAGCAGTATTCGATACCTTCAGTCTTCATTGCTTCGCCTCGGAATAATCCGATCGACGTGCACGCAACATTTTGCATGGTGCATAATGTGGTCGACGGTGGATCCGAAGACGCGATCGAGGATGTCGGAGGCGTGGGCGGCGACGACGATCAAATCAGCTTTGGTTTCAGCGGCAATTGCCAGGATGGTATCGGCGGCACGGCCTGTGCGAACATGGATAAGTGCAGGAACCGACAGCTGCTTGCAGAGCAGTGACAGCTTTTTTTCGGCCTCATCGATCACCGAGACAGCCCAGTCGTCTGGTCCTTGACTAACAAGCGAAGGAAAACGCTCCACGACATGAACCACATGCAAGCTTCCATCGGTGTCGAGAAGCGCCTGAGCCGTGCGAACCAGATGCTCGGCCCTTTCTCGTGATCCAAGGCCCACTGCGCAAACGATTGTCTTATACATGTTTCACCTCAGAAGAGATCTTTGCCGCTTCTTCCGACAAATTCGGTTCGAAATCCGAGCGCACGTGCTTCTTTGAGAAATTGGTCTGCACTCAGTATATCCACTTTGAAGCTGTCGCTTAAACTTTGGCCGAGAGGACTGCACAATTCGTTATGAACCCACGCACGGGCGCTAGGTGACAGGACCGTAATTTGCCATTCGTTGTTCGCTGTTTGGTCGAGGCAAAAGTCACAGTCCCGGTGATGATGCGGGAGGGAGTACCCGGCACCTGCAAGAAGTGCTTCGCCTGTTCGCGTATAAGTCGCGCTCATAGTTGTTGCATCCGTCTTCGCATCTTGATGCGGCGACAGCCTCTGTCTGCCGCGACATTTGTCGAAATCTGCTCAACCAATGGACAGCTGATCATCGAGCGTGGTGACACCCGGAGCCGACCATGCCGCGCGTTCGGCCGTATACCGTTCAGACCAAGTCTTGACCCTGCCTTTCAAGGTAACCTTGCCGCCGGAGACATCGACATGAATTGCCTTCGCCTCAAGTTCGGCATTACGCTCCAAAGCATTCTCGATGCGCTTCTTGACGTCCGCCGCGCTGACGCGGGGAGCGACTTCAACGAGGTTCGAAACGCTGACAACGCCGGCAAGGTCTCTGACCGCATCAGCAGCGGCATTCTTCTGGTATTGCCATTCGACCTTGCCGGTGAGGGTAACAACGCCTTTGCGCACCCGGACCTGCACGGCTTCCTTCGGAATGGAGACATTCCAATCCAACATCTTGACTACGCGTCGAGCAATGTCGTCATTGTCGGTCTTCCTCGCGCCAAAAAAGCGCACTTCAATCTCCTGGGCTATACCGCGAATACCCTTCATGCGCTTGGCAACGCGCTCGGCAGCTTCCTTCTCCGCGCATGTGCTGACGTGTCCAGTGAGGGTGACGATCCCATTGTCCGCAGTCACGCCAATATTGGCAGCATCAACGCTCGGCTCAAATTCGAGTTTGTCCAGGATACTCTGTCTCAGAGTGATGTCGTCCATAACCCGCTCCGGTTCTCTCAACGGAAGAACGATATGATCGGTCAGGCGATGCAACATTGATTATGGTCAATAAACCGAGGCAACAGTTTAACGCTGATCGAAAGCGACGGCCAAGGAGATCCTTGCTTGCTGCAGTAGAAATGGATCGAGGCAGACGGCTGGGAGGTCGGGCCTTGCGCTTTGGGCTCTCCGATCATCACGATGCGACAATACTATCCCAGTCGCATCGGCCTCCGGTCTGGTTCAATATCTTGTTCGAGCTTATTTGACTCCGGTCAAAGCGTTTCTTTCAGCTCGAGCAGATGGCGCTACGACTTGTAATCTTCTTGCCGTAGTCGCGTTGCAGGTTTGATCAAAATAACCCCAAGCACCCCGATCATCACTAAGAACGAAACAGAGAGCAGGAGATGATCAGCCATCCCGCGTCGCGATGAACCAAATCGGCTCCGAAGCCCAAGATGTGTAGAAATGTTCGTCAATCAAATATGTCAGAGACAATTCATGCCCGCACCGCGGCCGTCTCAGAGAGGGCCTTCGCCAAAATCTCCTCGCAAATGAACTTGACGCTCTGCGACGCATCCATTTTGCGCCATGCAATGTTATCAAAACGGCGCGCTAGCTGCATTTCCAAAACTTCGATATTTGCGTCCGAAGGGCCGCCTCGCCGAACGGACACTCGCTTCCAAAGCAATGCGGGATCGGCTTCAAGCCAGATACCATCGAATTGAACGTTTCGGTGACGTGCCGTCGCTTCAATTGCATTTCTGTGGTCGAGATCGTCAAAGACGGCATCGGCAACAACGCATCCGCCGTCGGCAAGGATAATGTCGGTGCGCAGAACCATCTCCGCATAGACCTTTTTGGATATTTCTGGCCGATAAGCAGCCTTCGGGAGATGCGTTTCGGCAGATACACCGTGCATGGCTTTACGAACGCGATCACTTTCGACAATCCGGGCTCCCGGCGGCACGCCAACGTGGGGAGCAAGCGCTTCCGCAACCGTTGTTTTGCCGGACCCACTCAGTCCGCCAAGGGCGATCAGGCGTGATGCCTTTGTTTCGAGCAGTTCTCTTGCCAAATCGAAGTAGCGTCGGGCTTCAGCGGACAACTCGTCTTTATTCGCCGTTGCGGTTTCGGCTTGGGTCGCTGTGACATGGGCCCTGACGGCAGCGCGGACAGCAAGGAAGAAGGGCAGAAGGATAAATCCGTCCTCATTGTCGGACTCGTCGAAATAGCGGTTCGCAACGAGATTGGCATGATGTTGATGGCCTTCATACCAGAGGTCCATAAGAAGAAAGGCGAGGTCGTAGAGAACATCGACCGTGGCGATCTCATCATTGAACTCAATGCAGTCAAATAGGCGCGGCCGGCCGTCAAGAAGGCAAATATTTCGCAGATGCAGATCGCCGTGACAACGCCTCACCTTCCCTGCCGCGCTACGTTCCCGCAATCGTTCCCAATGCTGTTTAAGCACGTCTCGAAAAAGCTGACTGAATACCGCGACCTCATGCTCGGCGAACACAGTGCTGGTCGCGAATCCAGCATCGTTGATGGCCAGAACAGTTTCCATCTGAACGGCGCCGTCCAGGCCCTGAGCGACCACGGCATCTTGGTGGAAGCGAACGATCATCCGAGCAGTTGACGTCATGAGATCATCTGTAAGCCTGTTGGCGATCGCTAGCCTATCGAATAGGAGATCCTGATCGAAGCGAACCATTTCGACGACGGCGTCGATGCACTCGCCTTCCTCGCCAAAACAAACGGTCCCGCTGTCGTCTTTAACCAGCGTCTTGACGTCGAGATAGAGCCCGGGCGCGGTCAGGCTGTTTAGCTCTAACTCCTTGCGACATGCGTTCAAACGCAGAGCTGCGGTTGAGAAGTCGACATAAGGAAGTTTCACTGCCTTTTTCATTTTGTAGGCGCGGTCGCCCGCTAAGAAGATTCGTGAAATATGCGTTTCGATCACCTCTACAGCCGAGCCCACACCGTAGGATTTCGGATCGCTTAGAAAGGCTATGGCCGCGTACTGGTCGTCGACAATCATTGCTGCTTCTCGTCTTTGCCAGACATTCCCAAATCGAACCACCGCCTCCCCACTCTCCCCCAAAAGGCGGTGAGGCGGCGGCCCGATAACCCCATCGGAACAATACCTCTGAGGCGCCTTTACCAAATCATATCCGACCGTGGACGCATTGATGAGGATCAAGGTGCCTGCTTCCCTTGCACTTAGGATGTGGCGTTCAAGCTCATGCGCGGAGATGCAAGTGCCCCACCAGTCGCGAGAATTGTTGATTCAAGCTCTATTGCCATCCGTTCGCCTTGCGGGCGACGTCGCAATGATGCGGTGGAAGGCTGCAGGTCAGGTGATGACAAAGCCAGACGGGTCACCTGTTACCACGGCCGATTTTGAGATCAACACGCTATTGTGCAAAGCCTGCCAACAACTCGCTCCAGATATTCCAATTCTAAGCGAAGAGAATTCTGGCTCCTTGCCGGCCGTTGATGGCCCAATGTTCGTTATCGATCCGATCGACGGAACCAAGGAATTCATTGCTGGCAGAAAAGACTTCACAATCAACATCGCTTTGATCGAGAAATGCGCCCCGACTGCCGCAATCTTATACGCTCCGGCTCATCGCCGCCTTTTCTTTTCCGACGGTATGGGACGAGCGTTCGAGGAAGATCGAAAGGGCGGTCGCCGACAGCTTCCCCCTCTCAGAAGATCCAGCAAACCCCCACGTATTGTCGTCAGCCGTTCCCACCCGGACGAGAGGACGCGCTTGCTGTTGCGCAAGCTTGGACCATCGTCAGTCCGACATCTTGGATCCTCATTGAAGTTCGCCCTCATTGCCACTGGTGAAGCAGATTTTTATCCGCGTTTGTCGTCGACAATGGTCTGGGACTGCGCGGCAGGCCAAGCCCTGATCGGCGCCGTGGGGGGTGTGGTTTTACGACCGGACGGCAAACAACTTAGGTACCATCTTGAAGAGGGACAGGTAATCGAGGGCTTTGTGGCCAGCGCAACCGCGGAACTTGCTCTGGCTGCGGTCGACATCGTTGAATCACTGCCGGTTAACTGAGATTCGATTAATCGAATTTCGCTAGGAAACGTCTTCAATCTCTGCGTCCTGTTCTCGGCGGTCGCCGCGCGATAGAGCAGCCCGTTGCATCAATCGACCAACAACCGTCGGTGAGCTTCAGCCCGAATGAGCGGCGGAATTCTTGCCATCTGTTGATGGTCACTTCACGATCAGGAAACGCACATGTCCGTCGCGGAAAATGCCCAACAAAAGCAGATCTTTTTCGTTCTGCGTGAGCGCCGCAATCATCTGCGGTGAATTGACCGGCTTCTGGTCAACACTAACAATGACGTCTCCCGCCGTCAGGCCAGCTGCTGCAGCTTTGCTGCGATCACTTAGGGACTCGACAAAGGCACCTTCGACTTTGCCATAAGCGTCGGAGTCTGGCCCTAGCATCTGTAAGGTAACAAGCGCCAGCAACCCATTCCCCTCAATCGCAATGGGCGACGATGGTTGTCTGCTAGGCAGGGCAGCCGCCAACGTTACAATCAGATCCGCCTTCCCTGTGGGTCGGATGACCGACATTTTCACGGTTGTTCCAGGTGGGAACGCGGCGATCTTCATGCGAAGCTCGCTGGCGTTGTGGATCGGTGTCTCATTGATGGCGACGATGACATCGCCTGGCCTAATCCCAGCCTTTGCACCCGCGGAATCCGGGATGACTTCCCCCACCAGAGCACCCGTTGACGATGTGATCGCGAGGGCCTGTTCAAAATCCGCATTGTTGTCTTGGATTGCAACACCGAGCTGACCGCGGCGAATTTCTCCATGTGCGATAAGTTGTTCCATGACATCCTTTGCCATGCTGACGGGTATGGCAAAACCAATGCCAATATTACCACCCGACGGTCCAAGTATGGCGCTGTTGATACCCACCAGTTCTCCATCAAGATTGACTAGAGCACCACCTGAATTACCGGGATTGATCGAAGCATCCGTCTGAATAAAGTTCTCGTAGCCATCGAGACCGAGTCCTGCGCGGCCAAGGGCGCTGACGATGCCGAATGTCACCGTTTGACCGAGCCCGAAGGGATTTCCAATGGCAACGACATAATCTCCGACCCGCAGCTTTGTCGAATCGCCCATGCGTGCGGCGGTCAAGCCAGACGCCTTAATTTGGATCAAGGCAAGATCGGTCTCCGGATCAACACCGGCTACGGTGCCTTCATAGGCATCGCCGTTGGCAAGCATCACGTCAATACCGGTGGCGTTTTCCACCACGTGATTGCTTGTTAGTATATATCCGTTCGTTCCATCGACGATCACGCCGGAACCTGTTGTCTGCGATCGGATTAAAGGCGCTGCATCCTCTATCGAACTGTCATCGTTCGGCTGCGCTTTTCCTTGCACGGCAATACTGACGACGCTCGGAACGACGCGCTCTACCATCGGCGCTAAAGATGGCTGCGTTATTTTCGAAGCATTGACGGAACTCACAATCGCAAAGAGGATAAAAGCCACCGAAAAACCCAGTTTTGCGAATGATGATCCAGACGGTCGGTGCGAACCCCAAAGTATCAGCCTGATGTTAGTGATTGCTTGCGTAGCAGCCCTTTCCATTACGTCCATCGTGGCAATCCTCTCCTAGATTGGTCAGAATGGCAGCCAAAGAACGGGCTTACATTGACATGGCTCAATAAAGCTCCGTCGCTTAGTTTTGACCGTTCCGCAACGTCAGGCCTCGTCGCGCCGGTTTAAGTGCCGCGCAGAAGGCCCGAACAACGACGATCGGTGGAAAACGAAAGTGACGCGCGACATGGCTCTCCGAATGAAATGTGCATACGTCGCATTGTCGCCCATGCTCACAGGAAATTGCTTGCCCGTCTTAGCGGTAGACAAGCACGGGAATCTGCGACTGGCTGAGAACCTTGGCGGTAACGCTGCCAAGGACCAACGCGCTGACACCACTACGCCCATGCGAAGCAATGGCAATCAAGTCGCAGCTATGAGCGATGGCAGTATCAATGATGGCTAGGTGCACATTGTCGCTTTCGACGCTCACCGTGTGGCAAGTGACGCCGCGTTCGCGTGCTTTCATTTCCGCCTCCGCCAGAAACTGTGCAGCCTGCATATCTGCCAATCTCTCGTAGCTGTCGCGCGTGCTCGTTAGCTGCTCGCTTTCAATGGAAATAATGTGGAACGGCTCGACAACTGTCAGGAAAATGACGGTCGCGGCGATGTCGCGCGCAAATTCGACTGCTCTCTCAACAGCCTTGAAAGCGAGTGGCGAGCCATCTGTTGGGACAAGAATATTGGAAAACATGAGAACCTCCTCTTGCTGGAAGGAAGTCTAGCAAACCCGGATGCGACGGCTTTGATCAGCGTCAATATTCATCACCGTAAGACACCGGTTCGTCTGAAGCCTTTTCAATCAGCTGCGCCGCTGTCGCAGCCAACAAGGTAGGCGACAGTGTGTTGCCGTATGACCCCGCGAAAATGGTTCAATCGAGCAGTTCGCGTAGGCGAATGGCGAGTTCGTGCGCGGTATAAGGCTTCTTGAGCCAACTTCCGGTCTCCGCAAGTTCTCGACCGGCAATGGTTGGCTCAGCGTATCCGGAGGTGAACAATACCTTGATGCCCGGGCGCAGCGCGCGGACCTTCTGGGCCAATTCGTCACCCGCCATGCCACCCGGCATGACGACATCGGTAAAGAGAAGCGCGATATCCGGATTGTCTTCGAAGAGCTTCAGCGCCTCGGTGCCGTTTGCTGCTTCTATAACCCTATAACCGGCGTCTAGCAGCCGCGACACTGCAACACGACGCACGCGCGCATCATCTTCGACGACGAGGATGCACTCGAACCCGCGGGGTAGAGGCTGGCTTTTGTCCTTTTTGGAGTATTCCGCCCCATGGTCGGGTTGCGGCTTCTTCGCCGCCGGCAGGAAAATGCGAACGCTCGTCCCCTGCCCGATCTCACTATAGAGCTGGATATGACCTCCAGACTGTTTGGCAAAGCCGTAGACCATACTGAGGCCAAGGCCGGTGCCAGCACCCATTCCTTTCGTTGTGAAGAAAGGCTCGAAAGCGCGCTCCCGGATCTCGCTCGACATTCCGACACCGGTATCGGTCACGGAGATAAGCACGTATTCACCGGTTCGAACCTGGGGATACATCTGCGCATAGTCGGCGTCGAGCCGCACACGGGAAATCTCGATTGATAAAAAGCCGCCGCGTGGCATGGCGTCACGTGCGTTGAGCGCAAGATTGAGAAGAGCATTCTGCAATTGTGACCCGTCGACTAGCGCCTCGTTCATCGCGCCGGTAACGACCGTTCGCAATTCGATGCTTTCGCCAACCGTTCGCCGCAGCAGATCGGAAAAACCGGCAACAAGTTGCCCGGTATCGACAAGCTTGGGGTTCAGCGGCTGCCGGCGGCCAAATGCCAGGAGCTGTCCCGTCAACTTGGCACCATCTTCGGCGGCCGCCTGCGCCTCCGACAGCAGCGCCAGCAGCTTCTGATCCCGAAGCTTGCCTTCGATCATTTCCAGATTGCCGCTGATAACGGTAAGCAAGTTGTTGAAGTCATGAGCCAACCCGCCTGTCAGCTGGCCGACGGCCTCCATCTTTTGGGCTTGCCGCAACTCCTCCTCGATCTTGTGCCGGCTGGTCAGGTCGCGCACAAAGCCCGTGAAGATGCGTTTGCCGTTGGCAACGGCTTCGCCGACCGATAGCTCCATTGGAAAGATCGAGCCGTCCTTGCGTTGTCCGCTGACGACACGGCCGTAACCGATAATGCGCCGCTCGCCAGTGGTCAGATAGTGAGAAATGTAGCCGTCATGCGATTCCCGGTCTGGCGAAGGCATCAGCATACGAACATTATTTCCGTAGACCTCATCGGCTGAATATCCGAACAAGCTCTCCGCCGCCGCGCTGAAGGAGGTGATCATACCGGCTTCATCGATGACGACCATCGATTCCGGAACAGTTGCCAGAATGGACCGCAGGTGCGCCTCTCGCTCGGCGAGATCTGCCTGTATCCGCTTCAAGTCGCTAATATCATTGTTGGTTTGGACGATGAATTGCCGATTTGGCTCGACCGAAGACGCCGACACCCACCGGCTGGCGACGAAAATGGATCGGCCGTCCTTGTGACGATGAACGAGTTCTCCTTGCCAGACGGCGTGGCGAGCGACCTTCTCGCGTATCTGATCGAGAGGTTCCGGTAAGTCGGTCGCAAGCAGTTCGTGAACCACCTGGCCGACCGCCTCTTCCCGGCTCCAGCCATAAAGCCGCTCGCAACCTGTTGTCCACCGACTAATGACGCCATCGAAACCGTGAATGATGATGTTCGCGCCATCGAGTACCCGAGCAATCTCGTCCAGTCCGCCTTCTCCTGCCTGGGTCAATGTCGACTGCTCGTTCATTTTGATTTCGCTTTTGTTCGCTTAGTGGCGTCGTCCAGCGCAGTCAAAGGCCACGACGGACGAACTGCTGTCGTGGCATTCATCTCCGTCTCCCGCAAGATGGGCGAGCGTTCCTGGTTTTGCAATACGAATGGAATGGCGGCCGGCGGGGCTGACGACACCTTTATTCGTCAGCTTCGTCATCGTCCTCGAGATGGTTTCAATTGTCAGTCCAAGATAGTCGGCAATATCGAGGCGTGTCATCGGTAGGTCGATGAGGTCGGTCGCGCGTTCTTGCTCTCGCTTGCGCCGCAGCTGCTGCAGGAGAAAGCTGCACAATCTCTCCTCGGCATTCTTGCACGACAGCAGCACCATCTGATCCTGGGCCGCTGCCATCTCGTCACATAGGCGCGCAAAGAGCTGCGGCCTCAGCTCTGGCGAGTCACTGACGGCGTCTTCGAAGGATTTACGGGCGAAGCGGCGGAGTTTGACCGGGGTCACGGCTTCGGCACTGTAGAGATAATGATTCCTGAGCGATACGCCGACGAGATCACCTGCATAGAGAAAGCCTGTGATAACGCGTCGGCCGTCTGCCATTATCTTAAAAATTCGCAGAACGCCTTCAACGACCTCGAAAAGATGTTTGGCCGGATCACCCTCAAAAAACAACGACCTCCCGGCGTCCAACTGTTCCACCGGCTGCTTCTTGAAGAGGGATTGGAGGCAAATCGGTTCCCCACCGAAAACCACAGCTTCACTATATTTCAAAGCCTGTACTGCATGATTTGCCTGCAACATGACAATCCCTCTCAAATGTTGTGTCGATGTTGGATAATTGATCGTCTGCGGGTGACAGCCGAATGCCGCGCGTGTTAAAAACGGCGCGAATTTGTAACGGATTGTCACAGGGCACCGCCTGCGTTTATCTGGATCCTTTTGTGATGGCCTCCGACCAGCTTCGACGTGAACATGTTCTAGTGGTGGATGACGATCCGAGAATCCGGCAGATGCTGACCCGGTATTTTGAGGGTGAGGGATATGCGGTGACCGCAGCATCAGGCGGCGCAGAAATGCGCGCTCGGCTGCGTCAGGAGAATTTCGATATCATCCTACTGGATTTGGTCCTGCCCGGAGGTGAAGACGGGCTGGATCTCGCCCGTGAGATTCGTACGCAATCGGACATTCCGATCATGATGCTCACCGGCCGGGACGACGTGGTGGACCGGATCGTCGGTATCGAGGTCGGCGCTGACGACTATATCGCCAAGCCTTTTCATCTCAGGGAAGTGCATGCGCGCCTGAAGGCGATCCTTCGCCGGCGTCAGCCCATCACCAAAAGCCCAGACAACAGCCTCGGCGAAATCATCCGCTTCGAAGGCTGGCAGCTCAACATCGGAAAGCGCCAACTCTTGACGGCGGACGGTGACGAAATCGAATTGACCACCGGCGAATTCGACATGCTTGTCGTCTTCGTCCGGCATGCCGGGCGTGTGCTGGGCCGAGAGCTTTTGATGGACCTCACTCGCGGTCGCAATCTCGAAGCTTTTGATCGGACGATCGACGCTCAAATCGCCCGGTTGCGCAAGAAAATCGAAACCGATCCCAGGCGTCCGCAATTGATCAAATCGATACGCGGTGTCGGCTATGTATTCACAGGCAAAGTGTGACCGGCGCAGCTGGAGGCTTTGAAAGTTCACCGGGCCAGGTCAGCAAGGGAAACCATCAGGCCGTGATCCAGACGGTTGAATTGCGCCTCGTCTCGCATCCGGAGCCAATTGCCCGGATCCTGATTCCAGAAACGAATCCCCGCGCATTTCAGTTCTTTGGCCCGCACTTTGACGGTTGCGAACAAGGCTCCGGCCACGCCACGCTCATCGGCCGCACTTGTAACACAAAGCAAGATCACATCCAGCAGCGCCCCTAGCACGGGATGCTTGAAGTGCCGATAGATAATGAGGCCCTGTAGATATCCGCGCGGATTGACGGCCACGAGGATTTCTTCGCGCCGAAAGGCATTGCAGGCCATTCGGTGCCAGCTTGCCAGGTCAAGACTCGGGACAGCCGCTTGGATCAGCGGGTAGGCCCGCTCGATCTGATCGGATCGCAACGAAGCGACGTCATAGATTCCATCCATCTTCCCCTCCCATGCACCTCATTGTTGGGACAAAACCGGAGGACGCCACGGCACCCTCCAGTTTGCTGTCATCGCGTCATCATCAATGGGACGGGTGCGGCCTCCAGCATCGAGCGCGTGGTGCCTCCGAAAATCCATTCCCGCATGCGCGAATGTCCATAAGCACCCATGACGATCAAGTCGGACCCAGTATCCACAGCGTGTTGGCGCAGGACTTCGGCAACGGTCCTACCGCCGCTTGCCAAAATATCGACCGAGACATGGGCGCCATGTCGTGCAAGGAAGGCGGCGACATCGGCCCCAGGCTCTTCTCCGTTGCCGCGGGTTGAAGCGTGCGGGTCGACGATGACGACATGTACTTTTTCGGCCGCCGTCAACTGTTCCATCGCGGCGCGAACGGCGTGACTTGCCTCATTACCGGAGTCCCAGGCGACAAGCACAGTGCGCGGCCGAAGGGAAGCGACGTATCCTTTCGGCACAACGAAAATCGGCGCCGGCGATTGAAACAGCGCGCCGTCCAGAATGCGCCACCGCATATCATCCTCCGCCAAGAGACCGCCCCCGATCAGCGTCAGGTCCGCATATCGCGCCCGTTCACCGATTTCGTTTTCGACCCAGCCATATTCCGTAAACAGCGCATCGACATCGAACGAAATGTCGCTGGATTGCAGCAGCGTTTTTGCGGCTGCGACTTGCTGGCCTAGCTTCTCCGACTGGCGCTCGCGTTCTTCGGCCCATGCGGACGAGGAGACTTCGCCGTATCCGCCGATAGGAGCTATTGCGAGCGCTGTTTCGAGCACCGAAAGATGGGCCCCGGCCACCCGGCACAGTTCGATCGCTGCCCGCAGATCCTCGTCGTTTTGGTTGATGCCGATAATGCTCAGAATGGTTTTGGCTTGCATGGTGATACCTCACATTTGGACTTGTTCGATCGCTGCGAATTTAGGCCCATGTCGGTGCTTCGCCTTGATCCTGGTCAAGAGCCCACGGAGCGACCGGAAATATTGCTCGCTTCAGTGAATAGGTCGGTCGAAGGGGGGCCAGCAGCACTGGCAGCCTTGGCTGGGGCCTGGAGATCGTGGGGCGTCTTGATGCTGGTCAATGCAAGGTTTGAAGCCACAACCAAATAAGGAATGGCAATTCTCTATGCTCGGCCTGTCGGCGACCAATGAGGCCTTGTCGATTTTTGCGGGCGAATGATCCAGATCATAAGTGGCTCGCACCATCGGCGATAGTTTCGCACTCGACCACACTGGATTGGAGCAATCTCATGGAAAAGCATGACTGGAAATCCGATGCGACGGTACTCGACGCCGCCGAACTCGTCCCTATCGACCGCTACTGGCGCGCGGCCAACTATCTCTCGGTCGGCCAGATCTATCTTCTCGACAATCCACTGCTGCGCGATCCGCTGAAGGCGGAGCATATCAAGCCCCGCCTGCTCGGCCATTGGGGCACGACACCCGGCCTCAACTTCATCTACGCCCATCTCAATCGCATCATCCGCAATCGCGATCTCGACATCATCTATATCTGCGGCCCCGGCCACGGCGGTCCCGGCATGGTCGCCAATACCTACCTAGAGGGCACCTATAGCGAAATCTATCCGGATATCTCCGCGGATACGGACGGCATGCGCAAGCTGTTCCGTCAGTTTTCCTTCCCTGGCGGCATTCCGAGCCACGCTGCACCGGAAACACCCGGTTCGATCCATGAGGGCGGCGAACTCGGTTATGCCCTCGTCCACGCCTATGGCGCCGTCTTTGACAATCCCGATCTGATCGCAGCCTGTGTCGTCGGTGACGGTGAAGCCGAGACCGGCCCGCTTGCGGCAAGCTGGCATTCCAACAAATTCATCAACCCGGCGCGTGATGGCGCCGTGCTGCCGATCCTGCATCTCAATGGTTACAAGATCGCCAACCCCACCCTTCTCGGCCGCGCCAGCGACGAGGATTTGCGCCATCTCTTCATCGGCTACGGCTACGAGCCGTTCTTCGTCGAAGGTTCGGAACCACATAAGATGCATCAGGCGATGGCTGCGACCTTCGAACAGGCCTTCGATCGCATCCGCGGCATTCAACAGGAGGCCCGCAATGGGGCGCCCGGAAATTTCTGCCCGCGCTGGCCGATGATCGTGTTCCGAAGCCCGAAGGGCTGGACAGGCCCCAAGGAAGTCGACGGCAAGAAGGTCGAAGGCTTCTGGCGGGCGCATCAGGTGCCGGTTTCCAATTGCCGCGAGGACGCCGGCCATCGGAAGATCCTGGAAGACTGGATGCAAAGCTACGATCCACAGGATCTCTTCGACACCGACGGACGCCTGAAGGACGACTTGCGTGCGCTGGCGCCGGCGGGCGAACGACGTATGGGCGCCAATCCCCATGCCAATGGCGGCCTCTTACGCCGGAAACTCGTCACGCCGGCCATCGGCGATTATGCCGTTGCCGTCAAAGAACGCGGCAGATCGATAGCGCAATCGACCGAAATCCTCGGCCATTACCTGCGCGACATCCTGACCCTCAATGCCGATAGCACCAATTTCCGCATCTTCGGCCCCGACGAGACCGAGTCCAACCGCCTTGGCAGCGTTTTCGAAGTGACCGACCGTGTGTGGATGGAAGAAATCAAGCCTTATGACGTCAGTCTGGCCCGTGACGGCCGGGTGATGGAAGTGCTAAGCGAACATCTCTGCCAGGGTTGGCTTGAGGGTTATCTGCTGACCGGTCGCCATGGCCTGTTTTCCTGCTACGAAGCCTTCATCCACATCATCGATTCGATGTTCAACCAGCATGCCAAGTGGCTGAAGGTGTCGCGCGAGCTGCCGTGGCGCAAACCGGTCTCCTCGCTGAACTACCTGCTGACCTCACATGTTTGGCGGCAGGACCATAACGGCTTCAGCCACCAGGACCCCGGCTTCGTCGATCTCGTCGCCAACAAGAAGGCCGACATCGTACGCATCTATCTGCCGCCGGACGCCAATACGCTGCTATGGACCGGCGATCACTGCCTGAAGACCTATGACCGCATCAACGTCATCGTCGCCGGCAAGCAGCCGGAGCTGCAATGGCTGTCGATGGATGAAGCCGCTAGACATTGCGAGGCCGGCATCGGCATCTGGGATTGGGCCTGCAATGAGCAGAGCGCCGTGGAGCCCGATGTCGTCATGGCCTGCGCCGGCGACGTGCCGACCATGGAGACGCTTGCCGCGGTCGATCTTCTCCGCCAAAACATTCCGGAACTGTCGATCCGCGTCGTCAATGTCGTCGACCTGATGGCGCTTCAATCCAATAAACAGCATCCGCACGGCCTGACCGACGACGTCTTTGACCGGCTGTTCACACCCGATCGGCCGGTCATCTTCGCCTTTCACGGCTATCCCTACCTGATCCACCGCCTGACCTACCGGCGCACCAACCACAGCAACATCCATGTCCGCGGCTTCATCGAGGAAGGGACGACGACAACGCCCTTCGATATGACCGTCCTCAACGAACTCGACCGTTACCATCTCGCCATCGAGGCGATCGAGCGCGTGCCGGGATTGAAGGAAAAAGCGGCTGATGCGGTGAAGCTTTTCCGCGGCAAACTCGAAGAGCATCATTACTACGTCCGCCAACACGGCGAGGACATGCCGGAAATCAGCAACTGGAAATGGCCTTATGACGGCAATGGACGGCGCTTGTCTTGATGCACTGGCCTATTGGCGAGCTGACCTTTCATGCACGCATTGGTCAAGCGAAGACGTTCGCGACGGGGTTCCAATGCGCAATCGCCCTCAGACGATGCAGATGGATCGCGAGGGCTGAGCGTTTCTGACGTGATGTGACAAAGAGATTTTGGACTTCAGAAAAGACGGTCAGGAAGCGCTGAAGCCCACCGGGCGAGCGGAAACCCTGCTCAGTGTCGAAGACGAATTCGGATGGCATCATGGCCCCCGTCGACGGTGCCTTGTTTATCGAAACGGTACGATTGCGCGCCAGCCGCCTGCTCTCTTCATCGCACGAATTCGAAATATGGATCCGGTGCCGACCTACCTCTGCGGCAAAACCGCCATTGTCGAGGCAATCATGGAGCCGACGGCCGTCCACAACGAGGAAGAGGCCTTCGGCCGCAACGCTGGCTCCGATCGGCATCATTACCGGATTGCAGTTGCTATGACCGAGGTCTGGAACGGCTATGCAAGTTCGCCCAACGATAACCTTCGTATCGAAGTATTCGAGACATGGCTCGAGGGGGTAGCGGAATGACCGAGCACGAACACCACGATCACGCTCCCGTCGTCGCGAATGACCCGCCCGGCTACTACGACGTGATGGAGACGGCGTTCCAGAAACTCATGATCGAAAAGGGCTACTTCACAGCCGGCCGCGCGAAGCCCTCATGCTCTGATCGGATTATGCGGCGAGGAAGTTGATCAGGAGCTCGGCGGTTTCATTGGGATTTTCTTCCGGGAAGAAATGGCCTGCCTTCACCGCCTGACCCTGGATTCGGCTTAAAAGAAGACGAGGCGATGCGTTGGATGACCGCATCGCTTTGAAGTTGCCTAGCTTGTCGCTAGCGCCGTCTCGAGGCCGCCGGGATTCCTAGGTGACGGCCTCGGCCAGGGGCCTGAGGTAAATTCTTGTTCCTATTTTTCACGCGGCCGATCGCGTGAAGTGTTGAAGGCACCCGGAAGCGAGCTTCCGGGTACCTCAATGTTAGATGGACGGATGCAGGTCACGAACCGGGCTCAACTGCTCCAGGCGCAAGGCGGCATCGAACATCGTCGTTTCTGCGTACATGGAGGAGACGATCTGCACGCCGATCGGCAACCCATTATGGCTCGTCCCGAAGCGCAGCGTCATTGCCGGATTGCCCGTGAGGCTGAAGATCGAGGTCGCGTTCATGACCTGGAACGGCGAGTATGCCTGGCCATTGATCACGACATCCTCGAGACCATGCTTAGTAGCCGGGAACGGAGTTACCGGGCAGAGCAGCACGTCGTAACGCTGGAAGTACTCGGCGAAGGTGTCGCGAAGCTGCTCCTGAACCTGCTCGCCGGCGACAAAGTCCTGGATCGAGGTGTCCGGTGTGCCGAAGATCGCCTTGACGTGATGGAAAACCTCGTCTTCGCGGCCGGCAGTAACCTTCTCGAATACCGAGCGGGTTTCCATCTGCTGCAGCTGCCAGAAGATGGTGACGCCATCGGTTTCCTTCAGGATCGGCAGGCTGACCTCTTCAACCTGAGAGCCGGCGGCGGCAAGTGCCTTGGCCGCTTCCTTGACGGTCGCAGTAACTTCAGGATCGAGCGGGCCGAAGAAGTCGGTCAACCAGCCCACGCGCAGCGGGCGCTTGGACGTGCCCACGCCGGTGTCAACGCCCGGTGCAATGGCAGAATAGCCGTCGATGCCATCGGGGCCGGCGAGCAGAGAATAGGCAAGCGCGACATCGCGGACGCTGCGCGCCATCGGGCCGATATGCCAGAAGCGGCGGGGAACCCGCGGCCAGTGACCCGTCGCCGGTACGCGACCGTGGGTCGCCTTGAGGCCGACGATGCCGGTATGCGCCGCCGGACCACGGGTGGAGATGGCGACGTCACTGCCGAGACCAAGCGGAGACATGCCTGCCGCGATCGCAGCGGATTCGCCACCGCTCGATCCGCCCGGGGTGTAGTCGAGATTCCAGGGATTGTTCGTGCGGCCGGTCAGCAGATTGTCGGTCTCGACCGAGTAAGCGAATTCGGGCGGATTCGTCTTTGCGATGAGGATACCGCCAGCAGCCTTTAACCGCGCAACGGCGGTGGCGTCGGTATCGGGAACGTGTCCTTTGAAGATCGGCGAGCCGCGCTGCGTGAGGACGCCTGCCGTGTCGATGCTGTCCTTGACCGTAAACGGAACACCATGGAGAGCGCCGAGCGTGTCACCGGCCATCACTGCCGCCTCGGCCTTCTTGGCGGCTTCCAGCGCGCCGCCGGCCAGCGTGACGATCGCGTTCACCTGGGGATTGACCGCCTCGATACGATCGAGATGCGCCTTGACGACCTCAACAGGCGAGACCTGCTTGGTGCGGATGAGTTCAGCCAGCTTGGTGGCATCGGTGTAGTGGAGTTTATCCTGTTGCATTTTTCCATCCTTTTACCTAACTAACGTTAGTTAGTCTCAGATAGAAGCAAACTTTCCCTTGGTCAACCCCCTTTTTTCGATTAACTGGGGCCGACCAGAAAGGCATTGAAATGAGCTCGAATGCGCGCGAAGACATCCTTGAGGCCGCGAAGAAGTCGGCGCAGGCCCACGGATATGGCGGCCTCAGTATGCGTGATCTCGCAGCTGAGGTAGGCATCAAGGCTGCCAGTCTTTATTATCATTTCCCGAGCAAGGCCGACTTGGCGTCAGCGGTCGCGAAGCGCTACTGGGAGGACGCTGCCGCTGATCTCGAAAAGATCTGGGAAGAGAATTCCGATCCCGCCGAGCGACTACGCTTTTTCCCGGAAACCTTTCGCCGGGCGCTCGAAAACGAGAACCGCATGTGCCTCTGCAGTTTCATGGGTGCCGAGTATGATGACCTGCCGGACCCGGTGAAAAAGGAAGTGCAGATCTTCGCCGACGTCAATGTCGCATGGTTGAAGAAGGCGCTGGTTGCTGCCGGCGCCGTCCAGCCGGATGCGAGCGAGGCACACGCCAAAGCTGTCTTCGCTGCGGTGGCAGGTGCTCAGTTGATGGCAAGAAGCCGTGCGGACATCTCACTCTACGACACTCTCATCGATAGCTACCGGACAGCGGGGCTTCTGCCCGCCTGATCCCGCGGACACGATCGCTAGCTCGACGAACCTTGCCAGATCGCTCTTGAGGCGGTTCGTGTTATGCGGCGACGTCCCACCTTTGTGAGCTGTCGCTGCTTCGTGCACAGTGATCGCGAGACGGAATGATCAGGCAATGTCCGCCGACTATTCCGCCACTGCTTCCGCAATTCTCTGCTGTAGGACTTATCGGCGTCGGGTTAAGGTAGGACGTGAGGTCTCTGATCGGGCGACCTGAAGATGAGCGATTTCACTCCACATTTGCATCGCCGCCCCTTGCAGCTCGCGATGATGGTGAGATGGAATATCGGGGCGGGGAATGTGGAAGAGGTTGGCGATTGGATCATGGATCGAGACAAAACGCTGATGCTGTCGTTTAGACTTCAAGCGCTTCATGATCCGCTCTCGCCGCCGGATCGATTGATGGGAGTTCTCTGCCCGGTTGTTCAATCCCTTATGTGATCGATGCTCGGCACCGGGCATAATATCTCGCTTTGCGGCGTCATAGGACCGTAGCTTATCGGTGATCATGACCCCGGGGTGTTTGAGCTTGGCGTTTCGGTAGCTTGCGCATCAGGCGCTTTGCAGCCTTGGCATCGCGACGGCTTTGCACGAGGGCGTGGAACCTTGAAAGGACTCGAACCGGCCGTGGTTTGAACCCTTATCGGACAGTCAATCGATAGAGGACGGGTTGTGCAAAAGTTTGAGTTGACCGTTTTCGATGGCGAGGCGAAACTTGCAGCCTGCAGCAAGGCAGGAGGAAAAACGATGGACGAGCCAGACCGCTGGCGCCACATGACAACCGCGCCAAAAGACGGCAGTCGGATCCTCGTCACGATCCGCCCGTCTGAACAGGGGCCGGCAGAAGTTGACCTCGCGTATTGGTCGAATGGCGATCAGTTCGGTGCAGAAGGCTGGCGTGCTTCTGATTCCTCGCCCGGCCGCCTCGTCCAATATGCCGAACCGGAATTGAAGTGCTGGATGCCAATGCCCTCGGCCAATCTCAATCGCACCTCCATGCCCTCCCCCTGGGAAGGCGACGACGCCCAGCAGCTCGACGGGTCAGGGATTTAAGAACTCGCGCCGCCATGTTGCGAGGATTCGATACGCGGCGGATGGCAAAATCCTGGTGAGCTACCCACAACCATCCTTGGACGCCTTGAGATCCAATCAGGAGTGGATAGCGGCGGGATGATCGATCTTGTCTCCTCCTTCCAATTGCATCGCAAGATGCGGACACTAGTTGGGCTTGATGAGCTGGTTGCACTTCCTGGCCAATAGCCCACAGGAGAGCCCCCATTTCTCCAGCGATCGCGGTGATCGCGATGGCTTTGTACTGCTTTCCGACAGGACGTTGGTCGGGGTCTCCTTGAACGGCAGCCTGCGCTACAGCGGATCGAGCAACACCATCAACACCGAATTCTGGGACGTACGTTCGAAACGAGGCGCTGGATGGCCGATACGTCGGTCTCCGCCGCAGTCGGGAAGATGGAGAAGCTGTTCGATCCGTCGAGCGACTGCGACATCTAGATGGGAGTCGATCCCATTCTGGTAGTCGGTGTCGGGGTTCTCGAAATTGTAGGTCACGTCAGCGGTGGTGGAGAACCCCCAGCCCGTCGTGGTGTCGAGATATGTGTATCCCGCGCCCGCATCGACAGCCGCATGCCCAATTCCCAGATTGGCGCGACGGGTAGGGATCGTATGATCCGACCGATATGTCGCCCGTGACATAGGTTTTTCGCCAACGCGCGCCGTTAGGCCCTTGCTGCGAAGGCGGTTCGCGATGCCGTCAGCATAGGAAGTTCGCCGCTCCCCTCCTTGGGCCAACTTGAAGCCTGACAGAGATCTCCTGTCCGTGACGGGACTTTCTTACGCGAACCGGACCGCCGTTCTCGCGCGCGCCTTTGCCGCATACTCCTCGCGATCGCGAGGAGGTTGAGAAGTCTCCAGAGAATCGAGCAGCTCGCGGGCGCACGCCGCGATCGAACTGACCGCGCGCTCGAACGCGACCTCATTGCGCTTCGACGGTTTGGTCGTCCCGCTCACCTTGCGTACGAACTGGAGCGCGGCATCATGGATCTCCTCGTCCGTCGCTGGCGGATCGAAATTGAACAGGGGTTTTATATTTCGGCACATGACTTGCTCCCGGTCATCTTCTCTCTGTTACTGGAAGGAGGGGTGGGCCGGCACAGAAAGTAGTCCAGTGAGCGTTAATTGCAACCGATCCAATGACGGAACGCTGCGCGACGCAAGGCAGGGCGCAGCCTCTTCAGTCCGGTTTGTTGCTGTCGGCTTTAATGTTGAAAACACACTGGTAGCTGATCTCGACTTTGCCCAATAAGTTGGCGGCGGCGCGAGACCGAAAGTCTTGAAACGAAATATGACCGAAATTACCTCCATTCGCATAGGAGATTGTCGATAGGCGAAAGGAGGAAACTACGATGACCGGGCGGTTTGTCAGCAAGCACGATGAGCCACTAACCTCGAATGATCTCGATATTTGCCAAGGGGCCTTGGATGAAATTTTAGCGAGGCTAAAGGTTGGCAAGGACACAGAGGAGGCGCAACGAGTGGCGGCGATCATCATAGAGCTTTACCGACAAGGCGTGCAAAAAGAATCGCAACTGATCGAACTGGCGGCCGCAGCGCGAGGAATCAGTGATCCGGATTGATTGCCAATGGTTCCTCTAGCGATACGCTGGTGAACTTGATCTTATATTGAGTGGCGCTAGAATCTCATCACACGCTCACTTCTCCCCCGTCGTTCAGGCGGGGTTCCTTTTTGGAATATTTGTTTGTGCCTATTGGCTAACAAACTAGGGTTGTTTTGATCGAAACTCAGCAGCTTCACCCTACGCCCCTCGTTGAGGTGAGGCTTTTCTGTGTGACGTATCCTCCCGATAGTTCTTGGCATCCGATATCTCGAAGCTTTCCCGCGTGATGGACGACTGTTTTACGAATCCGATCTTTCTTGGAAAAGAAAATCTATAAAAACGATAAACATTATGGAAACTTCGTTCCATCCTTACCGCGTTGGTTGACGGATGAACTGAGAGGGTAAAAACCATGCGCATCAAAACAATTCTCGGAGCCTTCGGTCTGATCGCTTCGCTACTTTCTTCCGCTCACGCGGAAGACGCCAACAAAGTCGTCATCGCTTACCAAACGGGCGCGGTTCCGTACCTCGTCGGCATTGCCAATGGTGAGCTTGCTAAAGAGACTGGTTGGAACATCGAATTCCGGCGATTCAACTCCGGTGCAGACATCTTCGCAGCTATTGCGTCGGGCGACGTCCAGCTAGGAGATGTCGGCTCCAGTCCGTATGCCGCCTCGGTCAGCAAGGAGCTCGATGTGAAGGGCATATATGTTACGGCGGGCGCGGGTGACAGCGAAGCCCTCGTCGTGCGGCCGGATATCAAATCTGCAGCGGACCTCAAGGGGAAGAAATTTTCTGCGGCCCCGGTCTCCACCGATCACTACCAATTGCTGGCTTACCTGAAGCAGGAAGGTCTTTCAGAGAAAGACACGCAGGTCATCGCTATGCCCCAGCCGCAGATCGTGGCTGCGTGGAAGCGCGGAGATATTGACGGCGCATTTGTATGGGATCCGGCGCTCACTGAACTGAAGAAAGACGGCAAGGTCCTGATCACATCGGGTGAGGTGTCCAAACGTGGCGCTCCGGTCTTTAGCGCACTTGTCGTAACCGGCGACTTCGCGAAGAAGAATCCCGAATTCCTTTCGAAATACGTTGGGCTCATCGACAAATATTATGTCGATTTCGCAAAACACCCCGACGCGTGGGGGCCGACCTCCGACAACATAAAGCTGATCGCCAAATTGCAAGGCGGGACCCCAGAGGAGAATGCTGGCTGGCTTAAGACCACCGTCGTCGTTCCCCTTCAGGAACAGGTGACCGAGGCTTGGCTCGGCGGAGGTGACAAGGGTGGTCTAGCCAAGACGCTCAAGGACACGGCGCAGTTCCTCAAGGAGCAAAAAAAGATCACTGCTGTGAAGGACAGCTACGCCGAGTTCGTTGATCCGAAATTTGCGGCCGCCGCCCTTGCTTCGAACTAGCAGTCTCTGGAACCTCTCGGCGGCCCGAACAGTGGCCGCCGTTTAAATCACTGGAACTCAACCATGCTTTCCATTCGAAACGCCACCGTGAAATTCCGGGCCGCTGACGGAACCGAAGTTCACGCTCTGGATAGTGTCTCCTTTGACATTCCGCCGGATTCCATTGTCGTGGCGCTTGGCGCGTCCGGATGCGGAAAGTCCACACTGCTAAACGCCATTGCAGGGTTCCAACCCTTGACTGAAGGGACGATTTCTATCGACGGCGAGGCGGTCAATGGCCCGGGCGGAGATCGCGGTGTGGTCTTCCAAAAAGATACGTTGCTTCCCTGGTCAAGCGTCTTAGACAATGTGGCACTTGGCCTGCGGTATCGCGGTGTGCCGAAACCGGAACGGCATCGTCAAGCCAGGGACCTTCTGAAGCTCGTTGACCTGTCTGATTTCGAAGCGAAACCACCCTATGAGCTATCAGGCGGGATGCGCCAGAGAGTTGGTATCGCACGCGCACTTGCAACCGATCCAAAGATATTGCTGATGGATGAACCGTTCGGTGCACTCGACAGCCTGACACGGGAAAACATGCAGCAACTTCTGGCAGCCATTTGGGCCAGGACAGGGAAGCAAATCTTCTTCATCACGCATTCGATCGAAGAGGCGCTTACGCTTGGCACGCATATCTTGGTGATGTCCCCAAGGCCAGGGCGGATCGTAGCCCGCTATGAAGCTGATTTCGTCCGGCAGTTCGCTTTGTCCGGCGACATTGGACCTGTCCTCGCGAATCCTCGGTTCGTGTCGCTACGAGAGGAAATACGCTCCATCATCCACAAGCCCGCTACTGGCAACGAGCGCCAGGCTGCCTAAAAAGCAGTGTCAATCAGAGATTTGAGGAACATGAGATGAGTGCAGTAATCGATTCCGCATCGGTTGTTTCCGGCGGCGAGGCGAAGCGTGCGTCTAGACCACTCCCTCTCCGAAAGGCCGGGGGCACCCTGGCTATAAGTTCTGCCACACTCGTCGGTTTGCTAGTTCTTTGGGTGCTCGCAACGAAGTACCGTCTCGCGTCTCCGCTGTTTCTGCCATCGCCAATGGACGTCGCTACCCAGGCACTTGCCGTGGCATCGGAAGGTTATGCAAACGGCACGCTCCTCGACCACATCCTTGCCAGCCTCGGGCGTATCGGCGCGGCGCTCGCATTCGGTATCGGCTTGGGTGTTCCCGTCGGACTTCTGATGGGCGTCAATCGGTGGGCAAAGGGAATTCTCGGCGTGCCGATCGACATATACTGGGGCCTCCCTCCCCTGGCATATCTGCCGCTGCTGATCATCTGGCTGGGTATTGGCGAAGCATCGAAGATCCTTCTTCTTAGCCTGGCTGCGTTCGCTCCGATTTGTTTTGCCGCCCAGGCTGGGGTTCGCTCGGTGCCGCAGGAGCGCATCAACGCAGCGCGATCACTCGGCGCAAATTCATATCAGGTATTTTCGACGATAGTTCTTCCATCAGCGCTTCCAGAGATTCTCACAGGCGTTCGCATTGCAATAGGAGCCACTCTTTCCACGTTGGTGGCCGCCGAGTTGATCGCCGCTCAATCCGGCCTGGGCTACATGATTATGTCGGCAGCAAACTTCCTCGCAACCGACGTCGTCTGCGTGGGTCTAATCGTTATCGCAATCTTCGCCTTCGTCTTTGCGATAGGTATGCGTTTCCTGGAACAGCGGCTCGTACCCTGGAAGGGAAAGCTCTGATTTAGGAGCGGGCCATAAGATTATTTCCGGCTACCTCGTTCTGTTTGGCTCTTTTCGAAAGCTGACGCACCTCCTTCCGCGGCAGCCTCTTTCGTTTTCGGAGTCAGCGTGGTCACCTTTGTAAGGGAATTATATTTTTCGAGTCATGGATATCCAGGCCGGCTGTTGTTCATAGGCTGAACTCAATCTGCAGTTGAAATTTGCAACACGCTTCTCGGCGATGGTCGTTTTTAGTCTGCTTCCTATATTAAGACACCGTTCCGTCAGCGCGCCGCTGCTGGAAAACGAAACTGGGAGAAAGCCGACAATGGCAACTGGCACTGTAAAATGGTTCAATGCGACGAAGGGTTTCGGCTTCATTCAGCCGGACGACGGCAGCGCGGATGTATTCGTTCATATCTCGGCAGTAGAACGTGCCGGCATGCGCGGTTTGAATGATGGCCAGAAGATCACCTACGAACTAGTGAAGGATCGCAAGTCCGGCAAGATGTCGGCCGACAACCTAGACGCCTAACGCGTCGTCGAAGTGATGCATCTTAGCAAAATCGGTTTAGTGCCGGCTTTGCCGAACAAGCGATCGGCTGTGGTTTGGCGCTAGAATTAGGCTGAGTCTCACCTTAAGTGTCGCCGCGCAGGCGATGGTCCAGCGCCTTAGCCCTTGGTGTGTTGGGGCATGATTGCTCGTGAGCCTACCCAACAAGATGCAGATTGGATTGCGATACTCCTCGTAGATGGGGTAGCACGGCCGTCGTCGCAGAAGGGCTTGGTCATCGGCGTTTCAATAGAGGTCGGGCGGAATGTGCTGACCCGAATTCCACTCGACGCAAGTTCGAGCGCCATGCAGCGCGAAAAGCCTTCCATGGCCCATTTGGTTGAGCGAGCGATTATTCTGCCGCCACGGCCGAGGACACAGCGTTCTGAGAAGACGGACGCTTGAGCCCTAGATGCTCCCTCAGCGTCGATCCCCCATACTCGTTGCGGAACAGACCGCGACGGCGTAGTTCGGGTACCACGAGTTCTACGAAATCTGAGAGGCCCCATGGCAGGACGGGTGACATGATGTTGAAGCCATCCGCACCGTAGTTGACAAAACGCGCCTCCAGTTCATCGGCAATCTCTTCAGCGGTGCCAACGACTTGCCAGTGCCCGCGCGCGCCGGCGACTCGTTGATAGAGCTGACGCAAGGTCAGGTTTTCCCGTGCAGCGAGTTCAAGGAACAGCGCTCTTCGGCTCTTGCCGCCTTCGGTTTCCGGCAATTCCGAGATCAGCGCGTCGACCGGAAGCGTCCTGATTTCGTCCACGCCGGCGAGCTCTGCCAACATGTCGAGCCCGACGGAAGGTTCGAGCAAAGCCTGCAACTGCTCAAATTTGTCTTCCGCCTCCTGCCGCGTCCTACCCACGACGGGGAAGACGCCAGGCAGGATCTTCATATCCTCGGCCCCGCGGCCATATTTGGCCAGTCGCCCCTTGAGATCGCTGTAGAAAGCGATGGAACCCTCCAGCGTTTGCTGCGCAGTGAAGACCGCCTCGGCGGTTCTCGCCGCGAGCTCCTTGCCAGGCTCGGAGGAGCCGGCTTGCACCACGACCGGATGCCCCTGTGGCGGACGGGGAATGTTCAGCGGTCCGCGAACCTGGAAAAACGCGCCGCGATGATCGAGGGGACGGATCTTTTCACGATGAAAATAGACGCCGCTCTCCCGATCCCTCAGGAAGGCGTCGTCGTCTGACGTGTCCCACAGACCGGTAACGACATCGACGAACTCTTCCGCCCGCTTGTAGCGGTCGGCATGCGCGATGATCGCATCGCCGCTGAAATTGTAGGCGGCGCTGGGGTCGGCGGACGTCACCAGGTTCCAGCCGGCGCGGCCGCCCGAAAGCTGATCGAGCGAGGCGAACTGCCGTGCAAGATTGTAGGGATCGGAGAAGCTCGTGGAGGCGGTCGCCACCAGACCGATCCGGCTCGTGACGGTGGCAAGCGCCGAAAGCAGCGTAATCGGCTCGAACGGATAGAAGCCAGAATGCGCCTTGCGGCTCGCTGACTCGACATTCTGCACGCGCGCGTTCACCCCGTCAGCAAGAAACACCGCATCGAATTTCGCATCCTCGGCGATGCGGGCAAAATGCGCGAAATCCGAGAAACGCGTGCTGTCAGACGCGCCTGGATGGCGCCAGGCGGCAACATGGTGGCCGGTATATAAAAGGAAAGCGCCGAGGCTCAACTGACCGTCACGTTTGGCCATATCATTCTCCTACTCAAGGGTTATTCTGCCGAAATTCAGTGCAGCCCGAACGCATTCAACAGCTGTTCGCGAAACTTGACGAAGCGCGCCTCACTGCGGTTGCGTGGCCGCGGCAGGTCGATGTCGATCTCGCGGGTGCGCCCACCCTTCTCCTTCGGGAGGATGAGCACCCGATCGGCGAGATAGACTGCCTCTTCGAGATCGTGCGTGACCAGGATCATCGTCACCTTCTCCTCCCGCCAGATGCGAGCGAGCTCTTCCTGCATGGTAATCTTGGTCATAGCGTCGAGCGCGCCGAACGGCTCGTCGAGCAGCAGGATTTCAGGCTTCACGGCAAGCGCCCTGGCGATGCCGACGCGCTGAGCCATGCCGCCCGAAAGCTGAGAAGGCAGGGCCTCGGCGAAATCGCTGAGGCCGACGAGCTGGACATAGTGACGCGCGCGCGCCCTCGCCTCAGCCTTTTTCAGACCGCGATTTTCGAGCGGAAAGGCGACGTTATCAAGCACGGTAAGCCAAGGCAGAAGCCTTGGCTCCTGGAAGATCACGGCGCGATCCGTGCCGACGCCGTGAACAGGCTTGCCGTCGATCAGCACGTCGCCTCTATCCGCATCCTCGAGCCCGGCGAGAATCCTGAGCAGAGTCGTCTTGCCGGAACCCGAAGCTCCCACGATAGCCAGGCTCTCGCCAGCGCGAATGTGGTTGCTGATCCCCTGCAGCACATTAAGATGGCGGCCGTTGATCGAGTAGGACTTGGAGAGGTTCTTGATCGTCACCTCTCCGCGCGAGATTAGGTCAGCGACTGCCATCGACCCGCTCCTCAGTTGCCGGCGACGGCGAAATTCGCCGGATCGTAGAGAATGTCTTCCGCCTTGAGCTGTCCCGGCTTGAGGACGCCGCCGCGAGCGAGGATGTCGATCCAGAATTGCAGGTCGCGCGGCACGGACTTGCCGCCTTCTCGCACGCCATAGCCAGTGAAATATTGCGCAATTTCGGCATTCTCACCGCGCGAGGCGAGAACCTTGGCGATCAGCGCTTTGGTTTCCTCCGGATGAAGACGAGCGTATTCGAGCGCGGCTTGCGACTTTTCGACGAAGATCTTGGCGGCCGCCGGATGTTCCTTGATCCAGTCGCGGCGCAACACTGTAAAACCGCCGGCGATTTCGCCGAGCACGTCGGTGTCGCCGAAGATCTTCTGGAGGCCACCGCTTTTCAGCGCCACGCCTTCATAAGTCTTCTGCCAGTAGCCAAAGGCGGATACATCGACTTGCTTGGAACGCAGCACCTGTTCGAGCTGCGGACCCGGAACGACAACGAGCTTGGCCGCGTTTTCGGGCAGGCCGACGGAATGAAGCGCCTCGCGGACGGTATAGTCGAGATGGGCACCGAGCGTATTGACGGCAATCGTCTTGCCGGCCAGATCCTTGATGGATTTGATCGGGCTGCCGTCCAGTGAGTAGAAGATGCTCTCCGTCGTCTTGTTGATGCCGTTTGAGGCATAGGCTGCGACGAAATCGTTGCCGCCGGCGATCGAGTTGAGCACCGCCGCGGTGGCGGCACTTCCGAGCTCGACATTGCCGGACGCCAGCGCGAAGAGCGAAGCCGGCCCACCCTGGGCATAGCCGACATTCTTGAGCGTAATGCCGGTATCCTTGAAATAACCGAGCGCATCGGCGAGCTCATGCGCGGCGAGACCGCCCTGGCTAGCGAGGAAGCGAATGGTCACGTGTTCAGGCTCGGCGGCGAAGCTAGCGCTCGCGGGAAATGTCAGGGCAATGCCAGCTGCAACGGCAGCGATGCGACCAAAGGACCGACGGGAAATCTGCATTTTATACTCCGTTAGATTTCTGAGATGAAAGCGGCGCTTGGCCTCAGTCTTTGACCTTGGACCAACGGCAAAGCCGCGCCTGCAGGACTTCCAGGATGAAGTTGGCCGACAGGCCAAGAATGGCAAGCAGCAGGATTGCAGCAAACATGAGCGGGATCTGGAAATTGTACTGGGCGTTCATCACCTGAAATCCGACACCGGAATTGGCGCCGATCATCTCCGCAGCGATGAGAAGCAGAAGCGATGTAGTTGCGCTGAGCCGCAGGCCGACGAATATCTGCGGCAGGGAGGCGGGCAGCACGACGCGGCGGAATACGGTCAACGGCGTGGCCCCATAGACGCGCGCCATTTCCACGAGCTTCGGATCCACTTGCTTGACGCCACCGATTGTCGCAAGGAGGATTGGAAACAGGGTCGCCCAAAAGATCACGAAGATCTTCGACGCTTCTCCGAGCCCTAGCAGCAGGATGAAGACGGGATAGAGCGCGAGTGCGGAGGTCTGCCGGAACAGTTGCAGAATCGGATCGAGGCTGCGCTCGACAATCCGGATCTGTCCCATAAACAGGCCGAGTGGAATGCCTACGCCGGCTGCCGCGATGAAGGCGATGCCGGCACGCTGCAGGCTGACGCCGACATCGCCGGCGAAGGGACCGCTGCTAAGACCGTTCCAAAGTGCGACCAGGATCGCATCGAGCGGAGGCAGAACGGCGCGGTTTGTCCAGCCGAGCGACGGCGCGACTTGCCAAAGCACGGCGAAGGCTATTAGCAATCCATAGCGAGAGGCGAAATTGCGCAGCTGCGCCCCGACCTCTCTCATTGCTTTGCCGCCCCAGAAAGGCGTCTCACTGTAGTTGGGCAACGTGCCCTGATGTTCGCTTTCCAGTGCCATGCACCGTCCTCCTTGCAGGCTGTCGTTTATTCGGCGGCTTCGCTATGGGTGGCGCTCCACCGGGTTTGCGGGAAAGGCAGCCCAAGATTCTGACGCAAGGTCTTGCCTTCGTAAGCGGTGCGAAACAGCCCGCGGCGCTGCAGCTCGGGAATGACGAGGTCCACGAAATCATTGAGGCCGGTGGGCAGCCATGGTGGCAGGATGTTGAAGCCATCCGCGCCTTCGTTTTCGAACCATTCCTGCAGGGTATCCGCGACCTGGACCGCGGAACCGACGATGGTGAAATGGCCACGCGCGGAAGCGATCCACTGGTAAAGTTGCCGGATGGAGAAATTGTTCTCGTCCGCAATGCGGCGGATCAGCTCCTGGCGGCTCTTCATACCCTCTGTCGGTGGCGCTGGCGGCAGCGGGCCGTCAAGATCGCAGCCCTTGAGATCCAGCTGGCCGCCGCTAAGCGCGTTAATCAGCGCCAGCCCATCCTCTTCGATGATTAGACTTGTGAGCCGCTCGTATTTCTCGCGTGCTTCCGCCTCCGTGCGGCCGACAAAGGGCGATACGCCCGGCATGATGAGCACATGCGACGGATCGCGACCGAAGCCGCGTGCACGCGTCTTGATATCGCGATAGAATTCCTGAGCGGTCTCGAGCTTCTGATGCGCTGTGAAGATCACTTCCGCAGTGGCGGCTGCAAGTCCGCGCCCATCATCCGACTGGCCAGCCTGCACGATGACGGGGTGTCCCTGGGGCGAACGGGGAACATTCAATGGCCCCTCGACCTGGAAATGTTCGCCGCGATGATTAGTGCGGTGCACCTTCTTCACGTCGAAATAAATGCCGCTTTCGCGATTGCGAATGAAGGCGTCGTCTTCAAAACTTTCCCACAGCTTCTTGACGACGTCGACATGCTCGGCCGCCCTTCTATAACGAGCCGCATGGGGTTGCTGTTGTTCGAGATTGAAATTCCTCGCGGCGGCTTCCGTTGCTGTGGTGACGACGTTCCAGCCGGCCCGGCCACCGGAGATCAGGTCGAGCGAGGCGAACTTGCGCGCGACGGAGTAAGGCTCCTCGTAGGTCGTGGATGACGTCGCGATGAAACCGAGATGCTCGGTAAATGGTGCCAATGCCGAAAACAGCGTGACCGGCTCGAAGCCCACCACCCTCGCATTCCCGCCTTCGATGCCACCGCCGAAGGCGACCGCAAGCCCGTCCGCCAGGAAATAGGCATCAAAAAGGCCGCGTTCGGCTATCTGCGCGAGCTCGATGTGGAACTTGAGGTTGACCGCTCCGTCGACCGGTTGGTCCGGATGACGCCATGACGCGATATGCTGGCCGCCGCCGGGAAGAAATGCGCCGAGCTTGATCTGTCTCTTCATGGTTCCTCTCCACATTGCAAGTTTAGCCGGGCACGCCGCCATCACGCTTAAGTATTGCGATATAATCGATATATTTAATAGACTATATATTTGCAGCCGTCGGCCTGATGGGGAAAGTTTTTCCAGAAGCTGGGGGAATAGGGAATTTGTCGCCTACTAGAGTGATGAACCAATGGCTCATCAAGTCTTGGCGACGTGGGTGCATTGGGTCTCGAAGAATATCTTCAAGTCTGCCAGATCCTCATCGTGACCAAAGATCGATTCCCTAGCAGATAGCACATGCCCCGCCGAACTGAATATAACCCCAGAAAATTCCAGCTCCCGCTGCCCCAAATTTTGGGTGCACATCAAAAATCACCGGAGCGAACTCAAAACTGGGTAAGACTTGGGGGCAAGGTCAGCACCACTGACCCAAAAGGTCTGGTGATATCGCCGAACTAGCTAGCAGACGCTACAAGATTTCACCCTTAGAATTGTAGCTCCTGATTGCGGCAGTGGAGTGCGCATGCATGGCCTCGGTCGTTGAAGAACTGAATGGCAGCTTGCTGACCTGGATGCCGGGCCGGTCGCCTGAAGTCCGAGCGGCCAACCATTGGGAGCAAAATCAATGAATTCACTTCAACGCGATGGAGTGAACCTCTCGTTTGAGTTTAGCGAAGTGGGCGATCCCACTCTTGTATTTATCCACGGATGGTGCTGCGACCATAGCTATTTCAGTCCCCAGATCCGGCGATTTCAGTCCCTCGAATACCGCGTGATGGCTGTGGATCTGCGCGGGCATGGACAAAGCGGACAACCGCGACAGAGCTACTCCATGGAGGTTTTCGCAGACGATGTCGCCTGGCTCTGCGATGAATTGGGGATGGCAAAGGCGTACTTCATCGGCCATAGCATGGGAGGTAATGTCGCCTACGAACTAGGCCGCCGGCGGCCCGACTTGGCTGCCGGGGTTGTCATGATCGACAGCGCCGTTACCCGCCCCGCCGCGTCTCGCGCTGCGATGGAACCGTTCCTCCGCAAACTCGAAGGTTCCGACTATCGTGAGGCCCTCACGTCCTACGTGTCACAGGCACTTGCGATCCCCACGGACGATAGGGACCGACTTGCCTATATCCTGTCGGGTATGACGTCCGTGCCACAACATGTCATGATCTCCGCATTTGAAGGATTGCGCGACCACGACCCCGCATCCGAAGGATTGAGGCTTGCTTGCGCTGGCCTCTATATCGCGGCGAACGAGCCGCAGCCGAGGTCGGATATGGAGCGTCTCCGGGAACTGGTGCCCGGTCTGGCCTACGGGCAAACCGTTGGATCCGGTCATTTTTGCCAGTTGGAAGTCCCCGACCAGGTCAACGCCATGATTGAGCGATTCCTGACGCTGCAGTCGCTTGGCACATGAACGGGCCTGGATCCGCTTTGTGTGGTAGCAAAGCTGGTTCAGCGATATCAAGCGTGCTCTCAGGAGTTCTGGGCCAGCTCTGCCATACATCCCGTCCTTGGTCGCTTTCAGGCGGTTGACCTGACATTCCGCCTGGCGGGCCGGCAACAACCATGGCAATCGTCGACGCCGGCTCCGGTCTCGCCGGCCATGGTCCCGCCGATCGTTGCGGTCGCTACCCGGCGCAGATGTGTGGATGGTAGAGGATGCCCGACGGCGACCTGCCGAATAAAGAACCCTTTGTTCTCGAATCCCACAACACATCGACGTCAAAAACTCATTAGCTTCGATCCTCGTCGACATGCTGCCGACACGCCGCGCCTAGAAACGCCTAGCCGCCAGAGCTTTCCAAGCCGCTGTCGGAATGGACAACGCAAACGTTGAGCGGTGGAAGATAACCGTTCGGATTTAACGGCGCAGGTTATTGTGAATTTTTTCTCTGAAGGAGACCATATGTCCAAAGTAATTTTGATCACTGGCGCCAGCAGCGGCTTTGGCCGCGACACTGCAGAAACCCTGTCTCGCGAGGGTCACACCGTCTACGCGTCCATGCGGGGAATGGAGGGCAGGAACCAGGAAGCGGCTGCGGCTTTGGGCAAACTTGGGATAAAGACCGTGGAACTGGACGTCAACAACGACGCCTCAGTCGAAGCTGGCGTCAAAAAGGTGTTGGCGGAGGCCGGCAAGATCGACGTGCTGGTGAACAATGCCGGCATTGCATCGGCGGGCGTGACGGAAGCCTTCACGGCCGAGCAGGCAAAGGCGATCTTCGACACGAATGTTATTGGTCTGCTCCGCGTCACCCAGGCCGTGCTTCCCTCCATGCGCCAGAAGCGCGACGGCCTGGTCATCAATATCGGGTCGATCCTTGGCCGCGTGACATTTCCCTTCTTCGGCATCTACGGTGCGAGCAAGATGGCGGTCGAGGCTCTGACCGACAGTTTGCGCTACGAAGTCTCGCAACTTGGCATCGAGGTCGTGGAGGTGCAACCGAGCGCGTACCCGACCAATATGTATGCGAACATTCAGACGCCAGCAGGAGCGGATATCGCAACCTCCTATGGCGCGGTCGGCGAGATCCCTGGTGCGATGTTCAAGACCTTCATGTCGATGTTCCAGGGTGCAAACGCTCCCAATCCCCATGACATCGCGGAGGCCGTTGTTGAACTCGTCGGCAATTCCAAGGGCACACGCCCTGCCCGCACTGTCGTCGGAACGGCATTCGGCGCCGACAAGATCAACGGCGATGTCGCGCCGGTTCAGTCGAAAGTGATCGAGGGTCTTGGCCTCAGTCATCTCGAGAAGATCGGCTGAGATCTGCTCCGGGTCGGCCTATCGGTCCGGCCCGGTCCGATCTCTGGTACGGAGCTCCAAAGATGACTTCGCCTGTTGATACGATTCAGCGCTTCTACGACGCACTCGAACGTGGCGATGTGCCGGGTGTGCTCGCTACGCTGAACGAAAAGATAGAATGGACCGAGGCTGAGCGCTTCCCATACTACACCGGCACCTGGCTCGGGCCTCAGGCGGTGTTCGATAATCTTCTGGCGCAGGTCGCCAATGATTGGGATGGCTTTGCAGCCACGCCTTCCGATTACATTGTCGATGGCAATCGCGTTGTTGCGCTTGGAACCTATACCGGTACCTACAGGAAAACCGGCCGCGACATTTCCGTGCCTTACGCGCATGTCTGGACGGTTAGCGGCGATACGCTTTTGAAGTTCGTCCAATACACAGACACAGCCAAGGTACTCGAAGCACTTCGCTGAGCGACTATCGTCACTCATACCTCGGCGCATCAATTTTTAGCCATTCGAAGAGGGATACGACTGTGTTTTATCGCGGAATGGATCGTGCCGCACTGGACGTAGCCTACAACAACACAAAAGCGGTCTCCGATTTCCAAACCGTTTTTGCAGGCTTCCAATCGCGCAGCGCGCATTTTTACCAGACAACGCAATGTGATCGAGACATACGCTACGGTGATCATCCCCGTGAGCGGTTCGACTTGGTTCGTGGGCGCAAAGAAGGTGCACCAACCGTGGTCTATGTCCATGGTGGATACTGGCAGACGCTCAGCAAAGAAGACTTTGCTTTCGTAGCCCAGGGGCCGCTTGAACTTGGATACAACGTTGTTCTCGCGGAATACACCCTCGCACCGCAGTCTTCAATGACGCAAATTGTGCAAGAGATTGGCAGACTTTTGGATCATTTGGCGGTCAACCGTGACGGGCTCAAAATCGGACGAGGCCCCGTCTGTCTGGTAGGGCATTCAGCGGGCGGCCACCTCAGCCTAGTTCATCGTTCTCATCCGTTGCTCGCCCACACAATGGCCATCAGTCCGCTCGTCGACCTCGAGCCCATCAGCCTGTCCTGGTTAAACGCGAAATTGGACCTAAGCCCGAGTGAGATCGACCTATACAGCCCTCTGCGGCGCATCGGCAAAGGCGGGCCCATGACTGTGGCAGTGGGCGCGGCTGAGTTACCGGAGCTGGTACGCCATGCGAGCGAATATGCGGCAGCAGCTGCAAAGTTAGGCGAAACAGTTGAATATGTCGCGATCGATAACCGCAACCACTTCACCGTATTGGAACATCTGGCATGCGCGTCGGGCGTGCTGACGAAGACGTTGGCACGTACCTTGTTGCTGTGATTTTCCCATCTCCCGCACGAACGGGCCGGGGCGATAATCACCCCGGCCCGCCTCGCCTTCAGGCCGCGTCACTTGCCTTGACGATAGGGAAGTCAATCTCGGTCTTCGCGACTTCATTCAAAAAGTTGGTAAACGTGTTTTCCGCGACGACAGCGACGATTTCGACGATCTGCGCATCACTGAAGCCAGCATTGCGAACAGCAGTTATGTCGGCGTCCGCCACGTGCCCTCGCTCCCGGACCACCTTCGCTGCAAATTGCACGGCCGCGTTCGCCTTCTGGTCCCCCGATCCGCCTTTTCGGTTCAGCGCGATTTCTTCCGGGCTGATTTTCGCCAAATTGAGGCCAAGATAGGTGTGTGCTGAGAGGCAGTAGTCGCAGCCGTTCACCTGAGCGACCGCAAGCGCAATACGTTCGCGGGTCTTCACGTCCAAGGTCTTGCCGAGTGCGCCACTGAAGCCGACGTAACCGTTCAATACATTTGGGCTATTTGCGATCAGGCGGAATAAGTTCGGTACGACGCCAAGCGATTTGTGAACCGCATCAAGGGTTGGCTTGGCAGCCTCAGGGGCGTTATCGAGTGATGGAACGGCGATGCGGGACATGGATATCTCCTTTGTTTGTGCGAGCCGGTGTTTAGCTCGTGAGGGAGTTATCTCTCTTTTCAGAAGCTGGGATAATGCTCTAATATTGGGAATCATCTTGCCAAAAATTGGAAAGCCCAATGGATCGCTTTGAGGCCATGTCGATACTGCTGAAAGTTGTCGAACACGGAAGCCTGTCGGCGGCAAGTCGGGCTCTTAACATTCCTTTGGCGACGCTCAGCCGAAAGATCTCCGACCTCGAAACTCTGCTCGCGACACGCCTTCTCATCCGCACCACGCGCAGGCTCACGTTAACGGATACAGGGGTGACGTATGTTAAGGCGGCGCGTCGCATCCTGGAGCTGGTGGAAGAGGCCGAACACGAGGCGGCTGGGGAATTCACAGCGCCCAGGGGCGATCTTGTTCTGACGGCGCCCGTCATGTTTGGACGCCTCTACGTGCTTCCCGTGGTTACTGACTTCCTGGCCCTCTTTCCTGAGATAAACGTTCGGCTCCTTTTGGGAGACAGGAACGTTCATCTGGTCGACGACCAAATTGACATGGCGGTCCGCATCGGGACCCTGCCGGACAGCTCATTGAGCGCAACCCGCGTCGGATCCATGAGAACGGTGGTCTGCGCGAGCCCGACGTTGCTCGCATCCCACGGAACGCCCCAATCGCCCGACGATCTTGCGCGCATTCCCTGCGTGACTGTAGACATACCCGTGCCGGCACTGGCATGGCGGTTTCAAGTCCAGGAATCGTCGGTACCCGTGGAGATTCCCATCAGGCCCCGGCTTTCCGTTACATCCACCGAAGCTGCCGCCGTCGCGGCTATCCGAGGGGCGGGAGCAGTGCGTTTGATGCTCTACCAGGTCGCCGATGCTGTCCAGGCAAAGACTTTACAGATCGTTCTTGGCTCATATGAGCCGGAGCCTGTCCCCATCCATCTCGTGCATGTCTCGCGCGGCCAAATGCCAGTGAAGCTGCGGACGTTTATCGACTTTGCTCGACCTCGTCTCAAAACGGCATTGGAGGAGCTAACCGCGCGGACCCAAAAAGAGCGATAGAGGTTCGGATCGAGGATCGCCGAATCCGTGTCGAACATCGCGGCGGCCATTGCCTTCGGTGTGCCGCGTCGATCGCACCATGCGTACTGTGCTGGCCATTTGCGCACAGGACGGTAATCTCGCTCGTCGATAGGCGATCATCTAATGTGCTGGGCGTAACCGTATGAGTGCATCCTTCAGAAATTTTGACCTCAATCTATTGCGCGTGTTTGAGGCGTTGATGGACGAGCGAAGCGTACTCCGGGCCAGCCAAAAGCTTAATCTGACACAATCGGCGGTAAGCCACGCGCTGGCGCGTCTGCGTGACATGATTGGTGACGAAATCTTTGTTCGCGTCGGTCCCGGCATGCAGCCGACGGATAGAGCTCTTCAGCTTGCACCGATCGTTCGCAATGCGCTCTTATCGTTGGAGAGCGCGATCGAGGCACCCGCCTTCGACCCCAGGACGGCTCGCAAGACATTCACGATCGCCGCAAATGATTTTACAACCATGGTGTTGGTTCCCAATCTGCTGCAAATCTTTCAGAACGAGGCTCCCTCTATCGATATCGTCATCAAACCGGTGACCCGAATTGATCTTGCTGAGCAGATAGACCTTGGGCGGATCGATGTTGCAATAGGAACATTTTCAACCTCCGCGATACGCTTCAAATCGAAAAAATTGTTTGGTTATGACGACATTTTGATCACGCAGGCCGGTTCACGTTTCACAGCGATGACATTGGAGATGCTTGAGGAAATGACGCTCTGTGTTGTCTCGTTCGGTGCTGACCAGGAAGGTGCGATTGCCGGATACCTGTTGGAACGTGGTCTCGCACGCCGGTCCGAGATGTATGACAGAGAGGCTCTCGAAAGCGCTTACGCTGAACGCGGCTCAAGCCCCAGGGTTGGCGTAATCCTCCCCCACTTTCTTGCTCTTCCTTCCTTGCTGAACGCCAATAAGCTCGCAGCCATCGTTCCTCGTCCGCTAGGTAAAGCGCTGCAACGGAACAAGCAGGTGGAGGCATATGAACTGCCTTACTGCACCGCTGCCCTCGACGTGTGCCTGCTTTGGCATGAACGACAGCATAAGGACCCCGCCCATGTCTGGCTGCGAGATATTCTTGGCCGAGCGAGTGCGCATCTTGAAGCTGACGCAATAGGAGCAAGCTGACACTATTACCTAAAGGCATGCTTCAGTTCGGCAGCGGCGACGTCAGTTGCGTATTTCGCTCCGGGAACAAGCTCGTTCATGCCAAAAAACTCATGGCCGACCCCGTTCGTCGAGGACCTCCCGCATTTCGGGAACGAGCTTGTCGAACAGACGCAGTTCCTCGCTCGCAGAGCCAGAACGGTCCCGCATGTCGGGAGATGAACCCAAGTCAATGTCCACCACGGCCGCATCCGCCAGCGATCTGTCAACAATGGCACTTGAACTGGCGCGAGTGGGACCACAGTTGGCGTTTGAGCCTTACCAGTCAGGAAGACCGTTTCGATCTTACTGATATCGCGTCGCGGCGGCTCGCCTCGAACCCTAACTCTTACGGTCTGTCAGATTTTCCTCGGCGATCTGAATAAAGGTGTTTTGTGGAAGGAGCCCGGCAATGAGCTTTCCGCCGACCAGCCATGCCGGAGTGCCACGAACGCCCGCTTGCCGACCGAGCATTTCCGTCTCGCTCACAAGCAGGTAAGCGGATTCGTCAGCCAATGCCCGGCCCATTTTATCGACGTTCACGCCGGCTGCACGTGCACGCTCACGCACGACATCTTGACTGCCGATATCCACCCCGTCGGCGAAATGAGCAGCGAAGAGCGATCTAGCGAATTCGCGGAACGCGTCCGGCCGGTTCCGCCTGACCCATTCCGCCGAAGCCAGCGCCATGCGGCTATTGGGCAGGCGCTCTGGCCAGTGCAACGGTAGACCCGCGTCATCGGCTTCTTCCTGAAGCCTGTCGTACATCTCTCCGCTCCGAGGACCGACGAATTTGCCGCCAGGCGGGATCTCCGGATGTATTTCAAACGCGAGATCGGCAATTTCGAATCCACGGTCCTCGAAAATCGCGTCGCGACTTTGCCCGATGTAGCAGAAAGGGCAGATGAAATCGTACCAATGAAGTACCGTCAGCTGAGTGATTGGGCGGCCGATGGCGGCGGTGACTCTCTCAGGAGCCTGTACAGATCCTTGTTCGTTCATAGATTGATCTCGCGCTTCATTTCAGATGTTCGAAAACTTGCCCGGCACAGAATAGCTGGCATCGGTGACGCTTCCCGTCTCCATGATCTGTTTCAGCCTACGCAAATTTGCTCCTACTTCTTTGGCTGGGAATTTTCCTATCAGGGCGAGTGCCACGCGCCCGAGTATTCCCAAAGGCGCTTTCATCACCTCGCGAACTTCTGTGTCGCCGGCATCAGATGCGGCGACGAAATGAATTTCCCAGTAAGTTCTCAGTTTGGGTGGGGTGACTGTTTCGTACCGGATCAATTCGTTTGTGCGCAGCTCGGTCACTCGCACAGTCCAATTTGCCCGAACACCGAGGGGACCTAGTATTGTCCATCGGTAAGTTGCCGGACCGATCTGCTCAATCGCTATCACGTCTCCCAGGAAATCAGGAAGATTCGTAAAATCCCGATAAAAACCAAAAACCACCTCGACTGGACGATGAATGGTTACGCTCGCTTCAATCTCATTTTTGTTCGGCGGCAGAGATGAAGCCCTTTGCATAATGTCTCTCCGTCGATCCTCTCGTTTTCGGAGCTACCTGGCGGGCGAGCTTCCATAGCGATCAACCGACACGTCCTCTACGACAAGTTACTGAACAGCCTGAGCCTCGAACCTACGACCTGTTGAACCGACTCGACGACAGCCGGCAGTATTTTGTAGGGGACCACCTCCGACTTCCGTTTCTCCAGTCCGTCCTCTAGTCCCCGTCGCCACGCTAGGCGCAGTTCCGTGTTGATATGCACTATGTTGATGCCGGCTTCTATTGAATGCTTCAGATCGGCGTCCGCGGTGCCCGATCCCCCATGCAGAGTCAAAAAGACGTTGGTCGCCGCCTTGATTTCCCGAATTCTCTCAATCTGAAGATGTTTCTTCGTTGCACCGTCCACCATACTCTGCACCATGCCATGGGCATTCCCCACAGCCGGCGCGAGAATATCGATCCCGGTGGATTCGACAAAATGCCGTGCCTCCGAAGCGGTTGTCAGAATTTGGTCAGAAGTCTTTATGTCCTGATGAATTTCCGAACCGGTTCCGATATCGCCGATCTCGCCTTCGACCAGAACTGACGGGTTTATGGACTTGAGCGCTTCGATGGCTTCCTTGGTCTGTCGGATGTTCTCTTCAAATGGCAGGGCGGATAAATCGAAAACCACGGAATCAAAGCCGGCATTCACCGCCTCGAGAGCGCTTGGCAACGAATGCGTATGGTCGGCGTTCAAGAAAATCGGCCAACCGAATTCGTCCCTGAAGCTCTTCACCAGAGCGGCGAGTTGTCTTGTTCCGAAAAATTTTCGCTCTCCCTCGGACGCGCCGACCACAACTGGAACCCGCAGCTCATGAGCCGCATTGAAAACAGCCTTTATCAACGTGAAATCAGCGACATTGAAATGGCCGATCGCCACGCCGTCCGACTCAGCCTTTTGGAGGATTTCGCGAAAGGTTTTCATTGGATGACTCCATATTCGTCTCGATGGTCAATAGCCGTCATTGGTGCGGCCAATATTGCGTGGGCCATCATTAAATGGACCATAGTGCGAATGATAGTCGCTGGAAGTGAAACGTCTTCAGAAACATAATGCATGGCGTTCAACGAGCGCGGCCCTGGCCGTTTGCGCGCCGGACCGAGCGGATGGCGAGAAGCGAATTGAAATTACGCTGAGAGCGCCTGGCTATTGTGATCCACGAATTCAGCAAGGACGAGTTCGCGCAGATCGCCCGGATCATCGCCACCGAGCGCACGATACAACAGCGAAGCCAGGCGCTCGCCGATGATATAGTTCGAATAATAGAAGGCGCTGAGCGGCGGATTGAAGAAATCGTGCAATCTTGTGCCGCCATAGGTAATCAACGCGAAATCCTTGCCCGCATGCCGGCCGACCATACGCAAACCCGCGAGGAAACCGAGTGCTGCCTCTTCGCTGGCAACGAAGGCGCCGGTCGCCTCCGGATGCCAGGCGACGATATTCTTCGCGAGCTCCTGACCGCTGTCCGGCGTCGTCGCCGCAAAATGAATAAGGTCGTCGGGAACGGTGAGATTGCGTGCCGTAAAGGTCTTGCTCCAGCCTTTGACGAATTGCAGGCTGTAGGTGAATTGACTGGACGGCGCGATCAGCAGCGGCCGGCGATGGCCGGCATCCAAGAGCAACCGCGCAGCTTCGGCACCAATGGCCTCGTGATCGAGATCGACATTCGGATGGGCGCTTAGGAGCTCGGTGCGCCCGAAGGTGACGAAAGGCGTGCCGACCTCAAGCAGATATTTGACGCGGTCGTCCTGCGGTCGCGTATGGGTGATGATGACACCGTCGACGGAGCCCTCTTCGACGAGATCGCGAACGGTCGCTAGGGGATCGTCCGCCTGCAACTGCGGCACGACTGTAGTCCGATAGCCATAGCTTTTCATATGGCGCGATACGCCTTCGACCAGCGAGGCAACGACGATGTTCATCTCGCCTTCGCGTTCGAAGGGCAATACGATGCCGATTGCATGAGTCTTGCCGGTCCTGAGATTGAGGCCGCCGAGATTTGGGCGGTAACCGAGTTCGCCGGCTACTCGCTTCACCAGTTCGATTGTCTCGCGGTTGACTTCGGGGCCTTCCTTCAGCGCGCGGCTGACCGTTGTAATCGACAGGCCGAGCGTGGTCGCAACCGTGCGCAGCGTCACACGCTGACCCGGATCCCGCCGCAAGCCACGCCCCGTTCCCGTTCCCTGCACTTTCGACAATTCCCTTTGCTCCACCTCACCTGCATGACAATGCCCGCTGTCGAATGCGCGTGCAAGCACCACTCTTGGGTGGTTTGGGGTGTGGCGATCTGCATCAATGGTCTGACAACCAAATAGCTACCGTTTGAATCGATCTATGCAAGTCTCCTCTGCGCAGTACTATTGAGTGACCCGCAACTCTTCCTGTCATCCTCAGATCGGTTTTCCCATGACCCAGTATCCCGTCGCTACCTTGATTGCGCCACATGCGAAACTCATTCCGGTGCTGCATGTAGAAAACCCCGATCATGCCGAGCCGCTTTTGGAAGCGCTGGTCAGCGCTGGCATCAACATTCTGGAAGTGACGCTGCGCAGCGCCTGTGGGCCGCAGGTGATCAAGCGGATGCGGGCTTTGGGCACGGATGCCGTCGTCGGCGCAGGCACCATCACCAAGCCGGATCAACTTGCCGCTGTGATAGATGCCGGCGCCGAATTCGGCGTCAGCCCCGCGCTGACGCCGGCGCTGGCGGAAGGCGCGCGCCTCTCCGGCCTGCCCTTTCTGCCCGGTGTATGCACGCCGAGCGAATCATTGTTTGCCCGTGAATTCGGTTTCTTCGAGCAGAAGTTCTTTCCTGCCGATCTGATGGGTGGCATGGGCTGGATCAAGCATGTCGACCCGCTTTTCCCTGATGTCAAATTCTGTCCGACCGGCGGCATCTCGGACGACAATTCCAGCCAATATCTGGCGCTACGCAACATTATTGCTGTCGGCGGTGCTTTCCTCGCGCCCCGCGAACTGATCGAAGCGGCCGATTGGAAGTCGATCCATGAACGCGGCAAGGTGTCGGTCGCAGCAGCGGCGCGCTGACGTCGTAAGTGCCAAAAATATCGAGCGTGGCGCTGTGCTGCTGGTAGGGTTGCGCTATCTAATTTTTCCTACCGGTCAGTATGAAAGGCGAGTCTCATGTCGCAGGCTGTGGTTTTCAAACTTCTTGGCAGGCGGGTGCGGCTCGGCCTGATCGGTGGCGCACAAGGCTCGCTCATCGGTCCGGTGCATCGCACGGCCGCGCGCCTCGACGATTGTTTCGATCTCGCCGCCGGCGTCTTTTCCTCCGATCCCGAACGATCGCTGAACTCTGCCCATGCCTTCGGTATCAAGCGCGGCTATACCGATGTCCAAGCCATGATCGAAGCCGAAACCGTCCGGGCTGACGGCATCGACGCGGTCGCCATCATGACGCCGAACGACAGCCACTACGAATACGCCGCAGCCGCTCTCGACGCCGGTCTTGACGTCATCTGCGACAAGCCGCTGACCAACGATTACGACAGCGCGCTGGCGCTCGCCCGCAAGGCACATGACCGCGGCCTTATCCTGTCGCTCACCCATAATTACTCCGGCTATCCCATGGTGCGCGAGGCGCGGGCCACCGTCACCGGCGGCGAAATTGGCGCTCTCCGTCTCGTCAATGTCCGCTATGTACAAGGCTCGCTCAGCCGACCCGTCGAGGCTGAGCCGGACAAGATGGCGCCACGCGTCAAATGGCGGCTCGACACGACCAAGGGCGGCAAAAGCCATGTGCTCGGCGATATCGGCGTGCATGCGCATCAACTGATGAGCTTTGTTTGTGGCCGCCGCATCACCGCAGTGCTTGCCGATGTCGGCCCGTCGCTGCCCGGCCGGACGGCACACGATACGGCGCAAGTGATCCTGAAATTCGATGACGGCACCCGGGGTCAGATGCTGGTGAGCAAGGTGGCGACCGGCGCGCAGAATGTTGTCAGCATAGAGGCCTATGGTGAAGACGGCGGCATCTCCTGGAATCAAGCCGAGGCCAACGATCTGCGAGTCATGCGGCTGAACCGTGCCGATGAGGTGCGCACACGCGGCCTGCCAAGCCTGCATCCGCACGCCCAGCGGGGCACCCGCCTGCCCGTCGGCCACCCCGAAGCCTTCTTTGAAGCTTTCGCCAATATCTATACTGATTTCGCCGAGCTGGTTGCCGCCCGCATCGCCGGCGCGGAGCCCGATCCGCTGGCGCAACTGACGCCGAATGCCTGGACCGGCGTCGATGGACTAGCCTTCATCGATGAGTGTCTGGAGTCGACGGCGACGGGAACGTGGACTGAGGTGGTTTACGAGCACGATCGGTTTTGATTTCCAGATAGCAACTTTCCCGTCTGAGACCCGCCATAGATTCCAATCGTTGCCACCCCTCGCAATCGCACGAGAATCGCGTTAGTGATTATACTCATAGGTTGTATATTTAGGGGAATGTTATGGACAAATATGTAAAAACAGTTCTGACTGTGATAGCTGCCGCACTCGTAGTCATCGCCTTGCAGAATTTTATTACGCCTGCACAAGCCGTCGGAAATGGCTGCGGCTATAACATGTATAATCCTTGCTATGTCAAAATCGCCCCTTAGAGGGCGCCGACATCTGGATTCCACTCAACGTTTCCTCGCCTGACTTCTTCCTCATTGATGCTTTGAAGACGCTGGCTTTCGGCCGCCCTGCGCACATGGAAGGCATTAGAAAATAAGGTCGGATATGGAGGCAAAAGAGGTGGCAGCCGCGATGACCCTATTCCCGCAAAACGATCCTTATCGTGAGTTTCATGATTGCCTCTTGGAGTGCCAGGTCTCAGCCCAAAAGACGCCGTATAAAGAATAACTTGATCGAAGGCTTTCAAACGGTTTTGGAGATGGCATGAAGAAGTTGATGGCTATTGCGATCTTGTGCGTTTGTCTTGTTGTTGGAACGCTCTATGCCATTGCAGGCGGCGACTATCCGCCGCTCAAAGACGGCGATCTGATTTTTCAGACATCGACCAGTAACCAATCAAGCGCGATCATATTCGCCACTGGCTCCGCCTTTTCACACATGGGCATCATCAAAAACGACAATGGCGCAATCACGGTCGTCGAGGCCGCGGCAAGGGTTAAGGAAACACCGCTGAAAACCTGGGTCAATCACGGCTTGTTGAGACGGGTGGCGATCTATCGTGATCCACGCCTCACAGCCGAAACCGCACAGCAGCTTCTGTCCTACTCCCGGGCACTCTACGGCAAACCCTACGACCTCTTTTTCTCTTTCAATAACGATGCGATTTACTGCAGCGAACTGCCCTACCTCGCCTACAAGGCTGTGGGCATCGAGATTGGCAAGGTGCAGAAAATATCTGAGCTACACATCGACAACATGCTGGTCAGAAACCTGATGCAGTCGCGATGGCAGCGCGATAGCGAATGTACTGCGCGCGGCTACGATTTCGATCAGTGCTATAAATACATCCTCAATCAGAGTCTCGTGACGCCAGTGAGTATCGCCAATGATCCAAATCTCAGGATGATTTATTCGAACTACCCATTGTGATGGCTGTGTCCACACCATCATGAAATGGGCCTCGATGGCGGTGATCAGAACATCACCGCCATACGCCTGACTTGGCTTCAATCTCGACGCTATGTCAGGAAGCAGCAATTTTCCGCGCTGCGACAATGGCGGCGCGAGCGCCGGCACGAAGCTGCGCGGTTTCCGCGCCGGCAATCACGAGGTCGAGGCCCAGCTTGAGGAATTGCCCGGCGCGTTCGCCGTCGCTACCGAAGGCGCAGATCAGCTTGCCATGCGCGCGGCAACGCGCCACGGCATGCGCCATCGCCTGGTCGATCGCAGCGCTGTCGGGTGCCAGACGCGCGCCATTCGAGAGCGCGATGGAGAGATCGGACGGGCCGACGAAAATGCCGTCGATACCATCTACGGCAAGAATTTCATCGATCGCGTCGAGCGCCATGCGCGTCTCGACCATGGCGATGGTGACGGTCAAGCTGTTGGCCCGCTGCAGATATTCGTCAGCGGCAATGCCGAGGTGATTGAGGGCAAGCGAAGGACCCCAACTGCGTTCACCGAGCGGCGGATATTTTGTCGCCTTGACCAGGGCGCGGGCATCATCGGCGGAATTGATCATCGGCGCGATGATGCCGGAAGCACCGGCATCCAGGAGCCGCGAGGCGGAGGCGAAATCAGCGACAGGAATACGCGCTATCGCCGGCTTACCGGTTAGCCGCACCTGGGCGACACCATTGGCCGCGGAGGCCATGTCCCACATGCCGTGCTGCATATCGAGCACGACGGCGTCGAAGGCCTCCTGCGACAGGTGGTTGACCAGCAACGGGTCGGGTGTGCCAATCCAGGCTGCGATCATGCCACCATTTTCCCGGCGCTTCAGGCGCCCGGCGAAACCGTCAATATCAGTCGTCATAATGATTTTCCTCAACCACCAAGCCCGCCAAGGGCAAGATATTTCACTTCAAGATATTCTTCGATGCCGTATTTCGAGCCTCGCTGCCGATGCCGGATTGCTTGACGCCGCCGAATGGGGGGCAGGCGACAGCAGAGGAAATAAGGCCTTCGTGGATCCCGACAATACCGAATTCCAGCGCCTCGGCTACCCGAAAGATACGGCCGACATCAGAACAACCGCTGTTGCGAGGGGCCAACACATCCAGCATTTCGAGACTGGCAGCAGGAGGCGTGGATACTGCCCGAGACCTCTCCTCTTGCTGTCCTCAGACCGTTCCGCCGTTCACCAAAAGTACTTGCTTGGTGATCATCTTGCTGTCGTCGGCGGCGAGGAACAAGCAGGCGCGTGCGACGTCGCTCTCCTCGACCGGATCGGGGATGCATTGCATCTGGCGGCCGGCGTCGATCTTACTTTCATCCTGATACCAGAGCGCGCGTTGCCTGTCGGTGATGATCATGCCCGGTGCCAGCGCATTGACGCGGATGCGGTCCGGCCCGACCTGGCGGGCAAGCGAATTGGTGAAACCGACGATCGCCGCCTTGGCGGTGCAGTAGGCCTGCATGTCTGGCGCACCACGAATCCAGGCACCCGAAGTCATGTTGATGATCGAGCCGTGGCCGAGCTGGCGCATATCCGGCACGACGGCCTGCGCGGCAAAGAAGACGTGGCGCAGATTGACGGACATCATCCAGTCGAACTCGTCGGCGGAAACATCAAGGAAATCCTGCCGCCGGTCATTGGCGGCGTTGTTGACGAGGACGGCGACCGGCCCGATCTCGCTCCTGATCTTGGCGAATGCAGCCTTCAATGCCCCGATATCGGTGAGATCGCAGGGATAGAAATCGACCTTCGTCTGTCCGCTCGAAAGCTCCGATGCCAGCCGGCTTCCGGCTTCTTGCTGAATATCGAGGACAGCGATGCGAGCGCCATTGGCAACAAAGGCGCGAACAATTGCCTCGCCGATGCCCGAGGCCCCGCCGGTAACGACGACCGTCCGGTTACGAAGGCTCGGATATTGAGTGATCTCCATTGATAAAGCCGCTCCTATCGGCCGGTCATGTCATGCCCGGCCCGCCATCAGGCGAAGCCGGTTTGTCTGTCGTATCAAAGCTGTTCTATGGCTTTCAGAATCTCGCCGCTGGCCGCGTAGTGTCAGTTTTCTTCCGCTTTTACACCACGGTTGACGACATCGACAGCCGATTTGTTGCGTGACGCGGCGGCTGCCAAATGATCGCCATTGCGCAGGATCCCCGTATCTGCAGGGCGGGTCGTGCATCTGATTGATACTGCAGGTGCACGAGGTGCTGTCGCTGGCGCGCCGGACCTGTCGACAACGGGAATTGCGATGCCGGCCCCGTCCAGCCCAGGCGAACGTAGCTTCGGACTCCCACACGCGGTCAAAAAGCTAGTTCCGTGACAAGCTCGTTCGCTCGTCCCGATAGGTGCGCAAGATAGCGTCGGAGACGATGGAGGCCTGGTGGCAATCAGTCTGATAGTTGCAGACGGAAATCCGCATGACCTGCCTTCCTCGCCACGTCGCTCCGCCGACGAAAATGGTCCCGTCGCGCTGCAGCGCGGCAATGATCTGACTTGTCAGAATATCGCCGCGCTCAGCTGCAAGGTCGTCGCCGAACCGGACGATGGCCTGATTGAGCACCATGTCATTGATGACGGCGATGCCTGGTTCGACGGCCAATGGAGCCGCGATTGCAACGGCCGCGTCACAAGCGCCGTCGACGAGAGCTTGAATGCCTTCTCGTCCCAGATGCTTGATCATCGCCCAGGTGGCAAAGCCACGGGCTCTCCGCGATAGTTCGGGGACGTAGTGCGACGGATCGCGCTCACCTTCGACTGCCAGGGGCAGATAGCTTGCCGCAATGGTCATTGCCTGGCGGTGTGCAATTTCGTTCCTGACAATCGCATATCCACTGTCGTAGGGGGTCTGAAGCCACTTGTGTCCATCCGTCGCCCAGCTATCTGCCTGCTCGACGCCGAAACTCAGATGACGCCTTCTCGAAGATGCCTGCGCCCAAAGACCAAATGCGCCGTCCACATGCACCCATGCTTTCCTGCTCTTTGCCATGGGAATGATCCCCGCAAAATCGTCGAAGGCACCCGTATTGATTTGCCCCGCCTGCAAGATCACGATGCAAGGACCCGCGACCGCCGCGATCGCTTCGGAGAACGCCGACTTGGTTACGCTTCCCTGGTCGTCGGTTCTCATCCTGACCACCCGGTCGTGGCCCAGCCCCAAAAATTGAAGAACGGAAAACACCGTCGTGTGGGCATCGTCTCCGATTAGAACCGTGATCGGTGGCGCTCCAAAGAGCCCATCAGCGTCGGCGTCCCAGCCTGCAGCTCGAAGAACTTGGCCACGTGCTGCGGCAAGGCATGTGAAATTGGCCACTGTCGCGCCAGTGACAAAACCCACCGAACATTCCGACGGAAGATGGAGCAATTCGAGCAGCCATCCGGCCGACACTTTCTCCGCCGCAGCCGCCGAGGGGGTCGCTATGTGATTGCCCGCGTTTTGCCCCCACGCACTGGTGAGGAAGTCCGCCGCTACACCTACGGGATGCGAGCCGCCGATCACCCATCCCATGAAGCGAGGACCGGTCATCAAATGGAGGCCTGGCTCTGCCGTCTCCACCAGATGCTCGAGGACATCGGGCGCCGGCAAAGGTTTTTCGGGAAGATCCTCCGAAAACTCGGCGACCGATGCCGCATAGTCTCGCAATGGATGATGAGCGCGATTGCCGGTTGCTTGCCGGAAATGCGCGGCATGCCGCGCCGCGTCCATAAACAGCTTCCTCGTATCCATGGTTTCCCCCGAAGCAAACGCGCGGTCGTCGGAACCGGGCGAGATGTCCCCCGCTCAGCTACATCCGCTGAACGTTCATATAAGAACATTCTTATAATATGTTGTCGCCTCGCTAATGTCGCGGTCGCGGCGACATTCAGTATAACGTTCTGGGCAAGGTGCGGGCGTCCTCTGCTTGCACTGAATGAATGTCTTGAATCCTTGAAGGCAAGCGGGCCTATATTTACGGGCCCGCGGATCTATCTGAAAAGAGCTATCGACAGTGAATTGGTACCGGTTGGTTTATGATCGTATTCCTTGATTTTGAGGCCTCGTCTCTCGGCAAGAAAAGCTTTCCCATCGAGGTCGCGTGGGTGTTTGAGGATGGCCGTTCGCGTTCCTCCTTGATCAGACCTGTTGCCGATTGGACAGATTGGTCATGCGAAGCCGAAGCGATCCATGGCATCTCACGAGAGCTCCTCGAAACTGAAGGCGCGCCAGCAGAGCAGATAGCCAGAGAGATGATTGATGTCTTGTCCGGTCGCGAACTTTACGCCAGCGCCCCTAGTTGGGATGGGAAGTGGCTGAGTGTCTTGCTGCGCGCGGCAGGGATGTCACGGCATGCCCTCAGGCTCAACAAGTCCGATGATGCGTTTCTTGCCGTGGCCCGAGAATCCATGGGAACGAAGTACTCCGAGTTGGAGATATCGGGCCTCGTCGACCAGATCATCAAGGAGAGCGAACCCACGAGCTCGCCGGCCCATCGCGCGCTGCCTGACGCACTACTCGAGCTCGATCGGTGGAACATGGTTCGCGAGGCAGCGGCAAAACGTGTGGCCTCGAGATGACCCTCTAGTATTGCTTAACCGAGCGCTTGGCGATCTTTCGGCCTTGGTGCAGGGATGCGGTCGATATCGAACAGGTGACGCCGGGCGCGCCGCGTCCCTTTCATGTCGAGCTTTCCCAATGAGCGGTAGCGAAATCGTCGCACACTCAGCTCAGCAACCTACCAACGGGCTTGGTGTACCTTCCGCCGAAGGCGACAGGCGACGAGTGTGCCAACCATTGGAACTCAACGCTACAGAAATGGTTATATTCCCTAGCAAACACGAGGGGATCTTCAATGCACAGCTCAATATCATGCGCTGCAAGTGCAATTCTCGTTTTGGGTATTGTCGCCGCGACTGCCTCTCCTGCCTCAGCAATCTCGCGCATTAGTTCCACCAGTCGAACCTGTACGGCGTTGCGACAGATTATCAACAGTCAGGGGGCTGTCATTCTGACGCATCCCGGAACGCGCGCGTCCGGAACATTATATGACCGCTATGTTCGCGATAGTAGCTATTGCAACCCGGGCGACGTGGCCACTGACGATTGGGTGCCGGCAAAAGACAAAAACTGCCGCCTCTACAATTGTCAGACTTACGAGCCGCCCTTTTGACAATTGAGAAATTCGCCGGTTGCCCTGAAGAGATTCGAACCGACCACGCGTTATTAGACGATAGGTCGATCGTGTAACCCCGATTTATGGGCGTGAGCCAACGCTATCGAACAGCCTGCGACCGGGTGTCAGCCTTGTCTGTCGCCGCATTCTGTTGCCGCAGCCGGATGATTGCCGATGCCTCGCGCGGATCGGGTGGCAGAACTGCATTCTTCAGCGCGATCGAATAGGCCTGCCCGGGATTTTCCAGTACCTCTCTGGCATTCCCGCTTTCCACGACCACGCCCTTGCGCATGATGATCACACGGTCGGAAATGTAGTAGGCGGTTGCAAGATCATGGGTGATGTAGACGATCGAGACATTGAGAGCATCGCGCAGGTCGCGGAAGAGATTGACGATCGACATGCGAAGCGATGCGTCGACCATCGATACCGGTTCGTCGGCGACGATCAGCTTCGGCTCGGGTATCAGAGCGCGCGCGACCGCAACGCGCTGGAGCTGGCCGCCGGAAAGTTCGTGGGAGAACCGTCCCTTTATCTCCGCCATGGAAAGACCAACGCGCTGGAGCGCGACGTCGGCGAGCGCCTCCTTTTCGGCCCGGCTTTTCGCACCCTTAAAGCGATAGGCAGTGGCCAATAAGTACTCATCGATCCGGGTCAGCGGATTGAAGGCTTCGAACGGATTTTGAAAGACCGGCTGGACCTTCGCCATGAAAGCCTCGCGATCGTTGCGCGAGCGCACATCCTTCACATCGGCACCGTCGAAACGAACGCACCCCCGGTCGGCCTTCTCGCTGCCAAGGATCATTTTCGCCAGAGTGGATTTGCCGGAACCGGATTCGCCGACGATCGTGAATATTTCCGGCTTGTCGGCGCTGAGGGCAAAACTGACATCGTCGACCGCCTTCATCGTCTCGCGGGAGAAGAAACCGCCGATCGGAAAGAGCTTGGTGACATGGTCGAGTTCAAGCAAAGCCTGGCTGCTCATTGGATCTTGTACTCCCCGGCCCGGAAGCATGCGACACGGCCCCCCGTGGCGCTCGGTAGCATCGCCGGCACTTCGCGCGCGCATCTGTCGATTGCGATTGGACACCGTGGATGGAAACGGCATCCCGAAGGTGGATTTGAAAGGGCTGGCGGCTTGCCCTTGAGACTTCTTCGCGTCGAGAGGTCGCCGATGCGCGGCAGGCTGCCGATCAGGTGGACGGTATAGGGGTGCTGGGGATTGTCGAAGATCGCCTGCGTCGGCCCCTCCTCCGCGAGCCGCCCGGCATACATGATGGCGAGCCGATCGGTGATGGCGGCGTGTACGGACATGTCGTGCGTGACAAAAACGACGGAAGACTGAAGACGCGTCTGCACTTCCTTGATCAGTGCCAGCACATCCTGCTGGACGAGCACGTCAAGCGCCGTTGTCGGTTCGTCGGCGATAATGAATTCCGGCTCACAGACGGTAGCGAGCGCGATCGTCAGGCGCTGGCGCATACCGCCTGAAAGCTGGTGCGGAAAGGCTTCGAGCACGCTGGGATCGAGATGCAGGCGCGCAAGATGCGCCTCGGTTCGCTGGCGAAAGGCTGCGGGATCGAGATGCATGTGGCGGAAGGCAAAATCCCCGAAAGAATGCTTTATCCGCCGCACCGGATTCAGCACATTCATCGAGCCCTGCATGATGTAGGAAAGATGGCGCCAGCGCGCCGCCTTCATCTTGCTTGGCTCTGCATACACATCGATGGTTTCGCCCGCGAAATTGAACTTCACCGACCCGCCGATGACGCGCATCGGAGGGCGGATGGCGCCGGCAAGCGTCTTGATCAGCGACGTCTTGCCGCTCGAGGATTCGCCGGCAATGCCGTAGATCTCGTTTTTGCGGATGGTCAGGCTGATGTCGTCGACCGCACGGATTTCTCGCCGCACTCCGAAATAGTCGTTGACGTAATAGCATTTCAGCCCGTCGATCGTCAGCGCGTCCAAGGAGTTTTCGGCGAGGGTCAAAGGCTGCGTCCTCATCGGGTTCTGCATCTCCTCAGGCTCCCATGCGTGCGAGACGCGAGCGAGGGTCGATATACTCGTTCACCGACATGGCAAGCATGAACAGGCCGAGGAATAGGATCACAACGAAGAGCATCGGGAAAGCGACCCACCACCAGACGCCCGATACCATGGCGGAATGGGCGTTCGCCCAGTAGATCATCCCGCCGATCGTCGGCCGGTTGATATCGGAAAACCCGAGCACGGAGAGCGTCACCTCGAGGCCGATCGCCCAGATCAGGTTGTTCATCGTCGTGAAGAAGACGATCGGCATGACATAGGGCAGATGTTCGCGGATGAGGATCTGAGGCGTGCGCATGCCGGAGAAAACGGCGTGCCGGGTGAATTCGCGCTGGCGAAGCGACAAGGCCACGGAGCGGATCAAGCGGCTGTCATGCGTCCATCCGAGAAGTGCTGCCGTGATCGCCAGCATGAACCACGTCATCTGGTCGCGGAGCACGAAAACCAGGAGCAGCAGGATCGGAATGTTCGGCAAGGCGCCGAGCGTATCGTTAACCGCCATGATGATCTGGTCGGTTCGGCCGCCGACATAGCCGGAGATCAGCCCGACCGCGATCGCGATGATGCGGCTGACGAAGGCGACGATGATGCCGAAGAACAGCGTGTTGCGCATGGAGGCAGCGATCTGCCAAAAAACCTCCTGACCGCGCGACGTGGTGCCGAGCCAGAACTCGGCCGAGGGCGGCATGTCGGGCGAGACGACATAGATGGCGTTTTCGTCGTAGGGCGAGAAGAAGGACGCCACGATCAACGCGAGAATGATAGAGATCAGGATGGTTCCGAGAAGGAATTCCTTGTTGTAGCGCAGCAGGTCTCTGAGAATTTTCAACATCGCGATTATCCCAGTTTCACGCGAGGATCGATCAGCGGATAGAGGATGTCGATCACGAAAACCGCGGAAGCGACGGCAATGATGGCGATGGTCGTAACGCCGAGCACCAGGCTGTAGTCGCCGGAATAGATTCCGGAGATCAGCAACTTGCCGATCCCGGGATAATTGAAGACGAATTCAACGATGACCGCGCCGCCAAAGACGTTGCCGAGACTGAGGGCAAGGCCCGTCACCTGCGGCAGCATGGCGTTGCGCGCGACATACTGCGAAAATACGCTGCGCGAGCGCACGCCAGCGAGCTCGGCATAGACGACGTGATCATCGGTCACGATGTTGGAAACAAGCGAGCGCATCGAGATGAACCAGCCACCGACGCCGACGAGCACCAAAGTGAGAGCGGGCAGGATGCCGTGTTCGATCACCGAGCTGATAAAGGCCCAGCTGAAGGCGGGAGCGAGATTGACCTGTGCGCCGTCGCTGATCGGCAGGATCGGCCAGACGAAGCCGAAGAGGATCACGAGGCTGAGACCGATAATGTAGGTCGGGATCGGCTGCAACGCCATGATGACGACGCCTGCGATCTTCAGCAGCTTGTTGCTGCGGAAATAACCTGCAAGAGCGCCGAGCGTGTTGCCGATGATCCAGGAGATGATCGTCGCAAGCGTCAGGAGCCCGACCGTCCAGGGCAGCGCCCGGCCGATGACCGTCATGACGGGGGTCGGGAAGGATGAAAGGGACGGGCCGAAATCGCCGGTCAGGACGCGGCCCCAGAAAGTGAAATACTGTTCCAGTAGCGGTCCGCCGGTTCCGTAGAGCTCACGTAGCGATTGTCTCAAAATTTCGACCGCCTGAGGATCGGTCGAACCGAAGCTCGTTAGTAGCGATACCGTCTGCTCGATCGGATCGACCGGCGAGAAATGCGCAATCAGGAAGGCAAGTGTGATGCCGGTAAACACGACAAAGAGAAACTGCAGGAAGCGTTTCGCCACATAGATGAGAAAGCCGTTCATGACGTCGACCCTTCAATAGCGGAACGGGAACAGCCGGCGACCGGCTGCTCCCTCGACATTGCCCCGATCAAGTTTTCGGCGCGTCCGGATTCGCCTTCAGGCCGACAACCATGTAGCGAATGTTCGACCAGTTGGGGCCCGAGGCCGAATACGGGTTATCCGCGCTGGGAAAGTTCGTCCAATAAGTCGTGTCGAACGGCGCGAACTTGTTGTAGGCCATCAGCGGGATCATCGGCATCTCTTCCACCGCAAGCTTCAGGAAGTCCTGGCCAACCTTGGTGACTTCCGGAGAATCGAAGGCGATAGAACGGTTGCGCTCAATCAACTGGTCGAGGCGCGGATCTTGCCAACGCTGCAGGTTTCGCGGCGGCTGGATCTGGCCGACGGGCTTGATGAATTCCGAATGGTAGCTGTCCAGAAAGAAGGAGAGATCCGGGTGGCCACCCCAAGTCTCGATGCTCCAATAGATCGCCGTCTCGAAATCGCCGGTGCTGAGACGCTGCCCGTTCGTCGGGCCGGCGACATCGACCTTCGTGGCAATGCCGTTCTGCGTCCATTGCTGGGCGATGACGGTACCGGCGCGGGCAAGCGTCGGGATGGCATCGCCTTCCACCTGCAGGCGGATCGTAAAGGGCGTGCCATCAGGCTTCATCCACTGACGGCCACTCTTCTTGAAGCCCGCCTTTTGCAGCAATTCGGTTGCAGCCTGAACGTCCTGTTTCCACCAACCGAAGCCGAATGTGCGCTTCAATTTGGCAGGATCGGTCGGGATCTGATCGCCCCATTGGCCGCGTACCATATTGGCGATCTGGCCTGAGATATTCGGATCGTAGGGCTTGATCTTGCGGGAACCGGTATCCAGCTCGAAATTCGTCAGCCAGTCCTGCATCGGCGCGTAATAGTCGTCCGGGGCGGAACCCGTCGGCGGCGTGGCAAGAGCTGCAAGATTGGCCGCGCCGCGATAGGAGCCGAGCGCCACTTCTCGGATATCGATCAGAAGGGCCAAAGCCCAGCGAACATCCTTATTGTCGAAGGGTGCCTTCTTGGTGTTGAAAAGCACCGAGGGCAAGGTCGGATCGGGATGCGCGAAGGGGAAGCCCTTCAGCCAGGCGGCGACACTCTTGCTGTCGCGCATCATGGAGAACATGCCCTCAGGCGCCATGTCGTTGATGACGTCGAGATTGTGATTGCGCTGCTCGATGACGCGCGCCTCGGGATTTCCGGCGGCACGATAGACGACATACTTCACCTGCGGCGGCTCCTTGGCGGCCATGCCGATCGAGGTGCGCTGCCAGTCGTCGCGCAGTTTCCAGATGGTCCAGTTGCCGCCCTTGTCATAACTTTGCAGCACATAGGCGCCGAGCGAGACCGGCGGATTGTACTTAAATGATAGCGGATCGCCTGCCTTCTCGAAAACGTGCTTCGGCATGATCCAGGCGGCGTTCCAGCGCACGGTAAACAGCGTATGGAAGCGCGAATTCGGCTTTTTCAGATGGAAGATCACCGTCTGCGGATCGGGGTTCTCCATGCTGGCGACATTGACGGTGAAAGGCGCGCTCCAGGCCATGCCGGGATGGTCGATCTGCGTCTGCACGGTATAGACGACATCGTCGCTGGTGAATTCGACGCCATCGCTCCAGTAGATGCCCTTGCGCAGCTTCACGGTCATCTGCGTGAAATCGGCATTATAGGCGGGAGGTTCGCTGGCCAGTGCGTTCTGCCAGGCATTCGGGCCGCCTTCCGGGTTGATGAACCACAGCGTGTCGGTCGTCAGCTGCTGCAGGCCGTTAAGATTGGCTGCGGCACCGCCGCCCGGTGCCCAAACATTGAACCAGTCGGCATTCTGCTGCGGCGTGCCCTGGATGATGAGGGTCTCGTTGCGCGGTATGCCCGCAATGAAATCCTGCGCGAAAGCAGGGAGAGCGACGAGAGACAATAGGGCAACCACTGCAAATCTAGGGAACTTCATCGGACGCTCCTCCTCCTCGGCCCACCAAGGCGGGCGCTTCCCATAATCCGTTACCGATCGCGTTGCGGCAAAAGTGACTGCATAGGGGCGCAGAGGCCCATATGACTCCTCCAGACACTCAGCTTCGCCGCAGCAGTTATCGACAATTTTTCACAGAACGGCAACAGGTAATTTTCAAAATGCCACAAACTATCAGAATTTCCGGCGTTTTTTAATCGTCGTACAAGTGTGGCTTTTTATATTATTGACAAAATGGTCTTTTCGCTTAGCTTTTGCGGCGAGCGCGGCGCCCTCCCAAGACGGCCGCGTTTCGTCACAAATTTGGTCGGTCGGCCTTCGGGAGGAGGCTGAGGCATGACCGTTCAAGAGGAAAAGATGATGACGAGTTCCTATGACGTGACCATCAACGTTCACGCCGGCAGGTCGACGGGGCCATACAGGCCGCTGTGGAACTGGTTCGGTTATGATGAGCCAAACTACACATATTCCCCGCACGGCAAGAAGCTCTTGAAGGAGTTGACCGAGCTCAGCCCCGTCGCACCGCGCATTCGCGCACATAATTTGCTGACGAGCGGCGACGGTAAACCGGCGCTGAAATGGGGCTCGACCAACGCTTATACGGAGGATGCCAACGGCAATCCCGTCTACGACTGGACGATCATCGACCAGATCTTCGACGCCTATGTCGAAGCCGGCAACGTGCCGCTGATCCAGATCGGCTTCACGCCGGAAGCGCTTTCCGATTTCGACGGCCCCTACAAGCATCATTGGGAGCCGGCTGATAAATACGCGACAATCACCACCGGCTGGACCGCACCACCGAAGGACCTGAAGAAGTGGGCCGACCTGATCGAGGCATGGGCGCGCCACCTTGCCGACCGCTATGGCGAGGACGTGGTGTCGTCCTGGCCCTGGGAAGTCTGGAACGAGCCCGACGGCCATTACTGGACCGGCACGATCCCTGAATTCTGCGCCATGTACGACGCCAGCGCCCGCGCCGTGAAGCGCGCCCTGCCGAAAGCGCGCGTCGGCGGCCCGCACACCTGCGGCGCCTTTGCCAATGAGAAGGCGCAGACCTTCCTGCGTGCGTTCCTGCGCCACGTCGTCGAAAAAAAGCCACCGCTCGATTTCATCGCTTTCCACGCCAAGGGAAATCCCGTCATCTACGATGGCCATGTGCGCATGGGCCTGCACAAGCAGCTGCGCGACATCGAGACCAATCTCGCGATTATCAACGAATTCCCTGAGCTCCGGCACTTGCCCGTCATCATCGGCGAATCGGATCCTGAGGGCTGCGCGGCCTGCTCGGCCCGCGTTCACCCGCAGAACGGCTATCGCAACGGCCCGCTCTACGGCGTCTATGTCGTGGAAAGCATGATCCGCACCTACGAATTGTCGCGACGCGCCAACATCGAGATCGAGGGTGCAGTGACCTGGGCCTTCCTCTTCGACGACCAGCCCTATTTCGACGGCTTCCGGGATCTGGCCACCAACGGCATCGACAAGGCGGTGCTGAACGGCTTTCGCATGCTGGGCAAGCTCGGCGGCGAATGGCTGGAATCGGAAAGCGACTATCGCCGCGATATCGAGGACATCATGAGCCACGGCGTTCGCGACAAGCCTGACGTCAACGTCGTGGCGACCCGCGACGACAAGGGCGTCTCGGTTCTCGTCTGGCACTATCATGACGACGATACGGCCGGTCCCGCCGCCGAGGTCAGCCTCTTCGTCGACGGCTGGGGTAACAGACCGGCCTCGCTGAAGCACTTCCGGATGGACGAGGAGCATTCCAACTCCTTCCGCCTCTGGAAGGCTATGGGCAAACCAGAGGATCCCCAGGGCGTCGATTACGCCAAGCTCGAGGCCTCCGGAAAGCTCGCGGAGATCGACAGCAAGGCATCGGTGTTCGTCAAGGAAGGCAAAATCGATCTGCGCTTCTCCCTGCCGCGTCAGGGCGTGTCTCTCCTGCGCCTGGACTGGTGAGACGGCAGGGCAAAGGGAGCGCAATTCTCCAAATTGCGCTCCCTGCCTCTTTTCGCGGCGGCCTTAATTTTCGCTTACATAAGCGAGATAGCGCTTCTTGCTCGGCTGCAGGTGGTCGACGCAGAGCTGCGCCAGAACCCAGTTATCCCTGCCCTTCAGCATCTCGATCATCAGCCGGTGATGTTCGTGCGAAATTTGCAGCGATTCCTTACTCGACATGGAATTCGCTCGCACCGGCAGGCTGAGGCGCATGTAGAACTCTATCGACTGCACGAGATGGGAATTGCCGCAGGCGCCGAAGAGCGTCAGGTGGAACCTGTCGTTCGTCTCGTGCACGCCGCGCAGATAGCCGGATTCGACGTGCCGGCCGTGCTCTTCGTGCAGGGCGGTCAATTCCGCGATCAGCGCGTCTGGCGCCGGCAGGGGAATCCAGAGTGCGGCCTGCCTCTGCAGCAGTTCGCGCACGTCATAAATCTCCTGCACCTGTCGCGGCGTCAGCGAGCGGACCGTAGCGCCTTTGTTGCGCTCACGCACCACGACGCCCATCGTCTCCAGCTGAACGAGCGCCTGACGGGCGAAGTGGCGGGTCACGTGGAAGCGAGCAAGCAGCGTATCTTCGGTCAGGCGGGTGCCGGGCGCCAGCCTTCCGAAGATGATGTCCTCCTCGAGCGCACGCACGATGCTCAAATCGTCATGTTCGATCTCGTCTTCACGGCTTTCTTCGAGCGTCTGCATGTCATATCCTCTGGTTGCGGGCCATCCTATCGTGGTTTGCATTCGGGGTCGAACCGGCTCAGCCGATAGATGTCCTCGACCAGCGCCAGCGTCTTCAGATTATCGTCCGGCACCGTCTCCATCGCCACACGGCCGTCCAATCCGTCGAGAAAATGCGCAATCGTGGCATCATAGGCGCCCTGATAGACCGCATCTGCTTCGAACTCCTCCACGCGCTGGACGTGGCCTTTCGCCGAAAGACGGCTTCCGTCCAACTCCAGCGTTGCATGCGTGCCGAAGATCCGCAGATGGTCACGCGGCGCCGGCGGCGCGCCGTGCACCGCGAGATTGGCATTTACCGTCACGATCACCCCGTCGTCCAGACGGCGCAAAACGACAGCGGCGACATCCTCGGCAACGATCTCGTCATTGCTGCGTTCGAGCCGCGCGGCAACTACCTCCATCTCGCCGAGCAGGTAGCGAAGTGTATCCAGATGATGGATCATAACTTCCATGACCAGCAGACGCTGCTGCCTGCGGAAAAACGGCTGGCGGACGAGAGCCGGCCTGTTTCCTTGCGCATCGGCGATCATGCCGCTTGAAAGAAATTCGAACTGCACCTGCCTGATATCGCCCGCTATGCCTTCCTCCAGCCACGCCTTCAGGCTGCGATAATAGGCGCGAAACCGCCAGTTCTCGTGCACCATCAGCTGAATGGAGGATGGCAGCCCGGCAACAAGGCCGACGGCCTGATCGTAGTCCGTCGCCAGCGGTTTCTGGCAGAGAATATCGATGCCCTTCTCCGCTGCCAACCGGACGAGATCCATATGCACTTCCCGCGGGGCGCAGATGTCGACGGCGTCGAGCGTTTCCGCCGCCAGCATGGCCTCCGCGCTCTCGTAGCTGCGAGAAATGCCGAAAGCGTTGCTCTTGGCCGCGCGGGCATCCATTGAGGGATCGGCAATGGCGACGACTTCCACGCGCGCTGACTGTTTCATCCATGCCGGCAAGTGATAGTCGGCGACCCAGCCTGCACCGATAACCCCTATCCGCCTTCGCTTTGCTTCCGCCAAGAACCCACTCCCATCCTATTTTATCGATAATTTAGCCACTCTCTTTCCGAAAGCCAATCTGCGCCTCGAGGAAAAAATCAAAAATATCTCGAATTATCTTGGGTTTTTGATAAAACGGAAAGGTCAGCATAGTTGTGTATGGCCATTGGTTCACATCTTCTTTATTGACAATCTTGCATATCCCACTAGGCTTGCCGTTGATCAACGGACCAGGGAGGAACAATTTTGTCGAACGGTCTTCGTCGCAAGCTGACGAGTTACGGCGATCAGGGTTTCTCCCTTTTCCTGCGAAAAGCCTTCATCAAGGCAATGGGCTATTCGGACGATGCCTTGGATCGCCCCATCGTGGGGATCGCCAATACCTACAGCGATTTCAATCCCTGCCACGGGAACGTCCCACAACTCATCGAAGCCGCCAAGCGCGGCGTGATGCTCGCGGGCGCCATGCCGATGGTCTTTCCGACCATCTCCATCCATGAAAGCTTCGCTTCGCCAACCTCGATGTACCTGCGCAATCTGATGGCGATGGAAACCGAGGAGATGATCCGCGCCCAGCCAATGGATGCCGTCATTCTCATCGGCGGCTGCGACAAGACCTTGCCGGCGCAGATCATGGCCGCGGCCAGCAGTGAGATTCCGGCGATCTTCCTGCCGACCGGGCCGATGGCCGTCGGCCATCACAAGGGCGAACGGCTCGGCGCCTGTACCGATTGCCGCCGCTTCTGGGGGCGCTTTCGCGCCGGCGAAATCGACGAAGCCGAGATCACCGACGTCAACAACAAGCTTGCGAGTTCAGTCGGCACCTGCACGGTGATGGGAACGGCAAGCACCATGGCGAACCTGACCGAAGTGATGGGTCTTTGCGTGCCCCGTGCGGGATCGGCGCCTGCCGCTGAATCCGAGCGGGTCCGGCTGGCCGAAGAGACCGGCCGCATCGCCGCCGGACTTGCGGCGAACCCGGATGCGCCGACGGTGAGTGATATCCTGACGCGGGAGGCATTGCGCAATGGCCTCGTTGCGCTGCAGGCGATGGGGGGCTCGACCAATGCGGTCGTGCATCTTGCAGCCATCGCTGGACGGCTCGGCATGCGTCTCGACATGGCCGAACTCGACAGGCTCGGCCGGATCATCCCGCTGCTAGTCGATCTTCAGCCTTCCGGCCAGCACTATATGGAGCAGTTCCATGAAGCTGGAGGCGTGCAGACGCTGCTCAAGGCCGTGCGCCACGAGATCGACGGAAACCAGCGCACCGTCTATGGCAAGACGATTGGCGAGGTGATGGATAGCGCGCCCGTCGAGCCGGGCCAGACCATCATTCGCACGGTCGAAAAACCGCTGAAACCTGTGGGCACGATTGCCGTCCTTTACGGCAACCTTGCCCCCCGCGGCGCCGTCATCAAGCAATCGGCGGCCTCCAAAAACCTTCTGCAACACGAAGGGCGGGCGGTGGTCTTCGATTCCGTCGAGGACGTGACGCTGCGCATAGACCGTGACGACCTCGATGTGAACGCCGACGACATTCTTGTCCTGCGCAACGCAGGGCCAAAAGGTGCGCCCGGCATGCCGGAAGCCGGTTATCTGCCGATTCCACGCAAGCTCGCCCGGCAGGGCATCAAAGACATGGTACGCATCTCCGATGCCCGCATGAGCGGCACTGCCTTCGGCACCATCGTGCTGCACATCGCGCCGGAGGCCGCCGCCGGCGGACCGTTGGCAATCGTCCGGACAGGTGACCGCATCCGTCTCAACGTCGCTGAACGCAGAATAGACCTCGCAATCGATCAGTCCGAGTTCGATCGGCGTATGGCAGAACTCGATAGCGCCTCCATGGCCGAACCGCCACGCGGCTATGCCAAGCTCTATCACACCCGCGTGCTTCAGGCTGACGAAGGCCTCGATTTCGACTTCCTTCAGCATGAGGAACTGGAGCCGAAATGAGTTCTTTAGATCGCGAGGCTCCGCTTTGCCTGCCGCGTCGACCATTGACGCGCCTTCCTGCGAACGCCCTGCCGCCGGATACGATCGACACGCATTTTCATGTCTTCCGAGCCGACGCACCGCTTAATACGCCGCGCAGCTATACGCCCGATATTGCGACGCTCGCCGACTGGACCGTCTTTGCCGACCGGTTGAACATCGGCCGGGGCGTTCTGGTTCAGCCAAGCGTCTACGGTCTCGACAATCAGGTTCTGATCGAGGCCCTTGTCTCCTTTCCGGACCGCCTGCGGGGCATCGTCGTTATCGACCCTCAAACAAATCGCGACGAGATCGCACGCCTCGACCGGCTCGGCGTGCGCGGCATACGCATAAATACCCGCAACAAGGGTGGCCTGCCGCTTTCAGCCGCCGAAACGCTCGCAACAAGCTTGCGCGACTTCGGCTGGTCGCTGCAGCTGCAGATCAGCCCGGAGCAAATCCCCGAGCTTGCCGGACGTCTGCCGCGTCTCGGCATCCCCTTCGTTGTTGATCATCTCGGCTTCATACCGCTCGCAGACGGCGCATGGCGACAGCATGTCCCGGCGCTGCAGCGGCTGGCTGATATTCCGGGCGGCTATATCAAGCTGACAGCACCCTATCGCCTGACTCGCGACCGCAGCCATGCGGGTTTTGCCGAGGTGGTAAAGGCGCTTGTGGATAGCCATCCGCAAAAGCTGCTCTGGGGCAGCGACTGGCCCCATACGGAGCTTTGGAGCGACATGCCTGACGATGCCGACCTGATCGACGAAATGCAGGATGCCTTTGCAGGCATCACATCTGCCCGAAAAATCCTTATCGAAAACGCCGAGATGCTGTTCTTCAGCCGCTGAACTGGGAGAGCCTTTACCATGACCAGACTGACGGAAGACGCCAAGGGCGTCTATGTGATTGCCGTAACACCGTTTGGCGAGGACGGTGCGCTCGACTTTGCCAGCATCGACAGCATGGTGGATTTCTATGAAAGTGTCGGTGTCACCGGGCTGACGGTGCTCGGCCAGCTTGGGGAGGCGCCGAAGCTGACGGCGGAGGAATCGCGCACCGTCGTCGAGCGGGTGCTGAAACGGCTTAATGGCCGTCTGCCGGTCGTCGTCGGCGTTTCCGCGCCGGGGCTTGCGCCGATGCAGGAACTGGCCGAGGCGGTGATGGA
>NZ_JACHZQ010000005.1 GCF_014193655.1 Rhizobium sp. BK313
AGGAAACACTAGAGCGAAGGACTTCGTCGCCAGCAGCGCCGCCGCCCTCGTTCAGTGAGTGGGCTTATAATCCCACACCTTTCCTCCAGTCAACAGCCGATTTTGAAAAAAATCAAAAAACGGATAAATGATTGATTCTTATGAGATATTTGTGAAGGCCATTAAAAACCGGACAGACCAGGCACCGAAAATCCCCGATATCGCCATCCCCGCGTGCCGCCGCCTCCACGCTACACGCAGAAGGTCGTAAAATATGACGGCAACCGGCTATTGAACCGTGGTCCGTCGACACCAGATATCGCCGACCTCCACCGGAAACAGACCACTTATAGCACTCAGACACTTCACAAGCGAGATATGCTCGATTTGACTCCCTCGTCATAAATATGCACATCTTCGCCCCCAGCCATACGGCTCGCATAAAGGAACCGGATCTCGATTGGCATGATGACGGACAAAATGATGCTCCGATCGCTCGGCAACGAGCCGCCAATCTTGGCCGATGGCAGGCGAGCGCCGGACCGGCGCGAAGTTTCTTTACGTTGGCTTTCGGGCACGTTCCTCACCGGCATCACTTCCAGCATATTGATGGGCGTAGCGCTGTTTGCCGCCCTTGACGGACGCCAGCAACTCGCCATCCCTGCCGAAGCCTATGCAACGTCCGACAGCGGCAACCATGACAGCACAGAGGATCAGGTGACCCGCGGCGGCCGCCTGGTACCCACGGCGATCGCATCCAAGCCTTCCGACCGGAGTATCCTGGAAGTCTCGACCGTGGTGCGTGACGGCGACAAGGAAGTGGTGCGTCGGCAGCCCTTCGCGCATGTAAAGATCGCGCTCGCCACCAACCGTGTCGCCGCCGAGAGCTATCCCGCCTTCGATCCGCTGGCGATCTTCTCCGCCGATGAGAATATCCCGCCGGCGGCCAACCGCACGGGTGCGATCTATGGCTCCGACGTGGAATCCGAGGTCAGCCTGAAGACCGTGCCCTTTCCGGCCAAGGATGTGCCCTTTCCGCTTGCCGGCTCGATGTCACTCGATGAGGTCGAGGCGAATGTTCGCTCCAACGGCTCCGTGCTGATTGATGGCAATACCCAGCTTTCCGCGCTCTATTATGTCGATCCGCGCCGCTTTGCGACAGATGACACCGATGTCGACCTGACGGCGGGACTTGCCGCTCGCGTCGTTGAGGAGAACATGTCGGTATCCGCTCCCGAAGCGGTTACCTCGCAGACCCAGGAATTCGCCGACGACATCATTCCGGTGCGCGAAGATACACCGATCGAGACGGCGCTCACAAATGCTGGCTACCTCAAAGCGGATGCCGGTGACATTGCGGCCAAGATCGAGCCGCTGTTCGGTTCCTCTGATCTTTCCGCCGGTGACGTGTTGCGCATCGGCATCCTGCAGAAGGGCGAACAAGCAAAGATCATCCGCGCCAGCATCTATCGCGGCACCAAGCATGTGCTGACCGTCGCCGAGAATGATCGTGGCGATTTTGTCGCCGGCAGCGAGCCTCCGATGCTCGACGCCATCGCCACCGCCTTCGACAATGACGCACCTGCAGTCGCCGCCGGCCGTGACCTGCCGAGCGTCTATGACGGCATCTATCGTGCTGCCCTTTCCTATGGCATGACCAGGGAGATGGTGGCGCAGATCGTCAAGCTGCTCGCCAGCAACGTCGATTTCCAGGCGCAGTTGAAACCGACGGATTCACTCGAAGCCTTCTTCTCCGTCGCCGACGAAAACGGCCAGGCGACGGCCGATTCCGAACTGCTCTTCGTCAACGCCAAATTCGGCGACACGGTCACCCGCTTCTATCGTTTCGAAGATCCGGACGATCATTCGATCGATTACTTCGACGAGAACGGCAAGAGCATCCGTCAATTCCTGCTGCGCAATCCCGTCCCGACCGGTATCTTCAAATCCGGTTTCGGCATGCGCCGCCATCCGATCCTCGGGTTTGCGCGCATGCACACCGGCGTCGATTGGGCTGCGCCCCGCGGCACGCCGATCATTGCCGCCGGCAACGGCATCGTCGAAAAGGCCGGCTGGGATTCCGGCGGCTTCGGCAACCAAACATTGATTCGCCATGCCAACGGCTATGTCTCCTCCTACAACCATCAGAGCGCCATTGCCAAGGGCATCGTGCCGGGCGCGAAGGTGGTGCAGGGCCAGGTGATCGGCTTCATCGGCTCGACCGGTCTCGCAACCGGCCCACACCTGCACTATGAACTGATCGTCAACGGCACCAAGGTCGACCCCCTGCGCATCCGCTTGCCCGGCGGCAAGACCCTGGACGGCGATGCACTCGCCAAATTCGAGGACGAGCGCAAACGTATCGACACGCTCTTGAGCGACGAGAAATCGAAACAGGTCGCAAGCAAGGATTGATTTCCCGCCTTTCTCCGGCCATCGCCATGGCAACCGGGAATTTCAAGTGATATCGCGCCCCAGCAGAACAATGAACTCAGCAACCGCACCGTCTGCGGTCTTGTCAGCAGTATCGACGATGATCTGACGTCCATCCCAATTGCCCGGCAGACCGGCGAAGATAACTAGCAGATTCCCCGTCTCAGAACGTTTCCCCAAACTCCATGGCAACATCACAGAAGCGGAATGCCGCGGCAAGGTGATTGCGACACAGGTCCCGAAAACGAAATGGCGGCCCGAAAGCCGCCATCTCATGGGTTCATGTTGCGAAGCAATCGACTATGCCGCCTCGCTGACCGGCTGACGCGCGCGGAACAGCAGTCTGTCGGAGCCGCTGGTGACCTTGACCACCGATCCGTCCGGCACTTGACCCGACAGGATCTGTTCGGCAAGCGGGTCCTGGACATATTTCTGGATCACACGCTTCAACGGCCTTGCGCCGTAAACGGGATCGTAGCCCTTGTTGGCAAGCCAGTTGCGGGCATCGTCGTCAAGCTCGAGGATGATCTTGCGTTCGGACAACAAAGCCAGCAGCCGTTCCAGTTGGATATTGACGATCGCACCCATCTCCTCGCGCTTCAGGCGATGGAACAGGATGATCTCGTCGACGCGGTTCAGGAATTCCGGCCGGAAATGTGCCCGTACCACATCCATCACCTGCTCGCGCACCAGATCGCTGTCATCCCCTTCCTTCAATTGGGTCAGGTATTCGGCGCCGAGGTTCGATGTCATGATGATCATGGTATTGCGGAAGTCGACCGTGCGTCCCTGTCCGTCCGTCAAGCGCCCGTCGTCCAGAACCTGGAGCAGGACGTTGAAGACGTCGGGATGCGCCTTCTCGATCTCGTCGAACAAGACGACCTGATAGGGCCGGCGGCGGACGGATTCGGTCAGCGCGCCGCCTTCCTCGTAGCCGACATAGCCGGGAGGGGCACCGATCAGCCGGGCAACGGAATGCTTTTCCATATATTCCGACATGTCCATGCGCACCATCGCCGTCTCGTCATCGAAGAGGAAGCGGGCAAGCGCCTTGGTGAGCTCCGTCTTGCCGACGCCGGTCGGGCCGAGGAAGATGAACGAGCCGATCGGCCGGTTCGGATCCTGCAGTCCTGCACGCGAGCGACGAACGGCGCGCGATACCGCCTGGACGGCATCGCCCTGTCCGACGACCCATTTCGCCAGTTCGTCTTCCATTCGAAGCAGCTTATCCCGTTCGCCTTCCAGCATCTTGTCCACCGGAATCCCGGTCCAACGGGAGACGACATGGGCAATATTGTCGGCGGTGACGACTTCCTGCACCATGGAATCGCGACCGCCATCCTGCTGTTCGGCAGCCTGAAGCTCCTTTTCCAGGTTCGGGATCACGCCATAGGCAAGTTCGCCGGCGCGCTGGAATTCACCCTTGCGCTGGGCGATCGCCAACTCGTTGCGGGCTTCGTCGAGTTGCTTCTTCAGATCGGCAGCAAGACCGAGCTTCTGCTTCTCAGCCTGCCAGCGTGCGGTCAGCGCATCGGCTTCCTCTTCCAGCGCGGTAAGGTCGGTTTCCAGCCGCTTTAGCCGGTCGGCCGAGGACTGATCGGTTTCCTTCTTCAGCGCCTCGCGCTCGATCTTGAGCTGGATGATGCGGCGATCGAGTTCGTCGAGTTCTTCCGGTTTAGAATCCACCTGCATGCGTAGCCGGGCAGCGGCTTCGTCCATCAAGTCGATGGCCTTGTCCGGCAGGAAGCGATCGGTGATGTAACGGTTCGACAGGGTCGCGGCAGCCACCAGGGCGGCATCGGCGATGCGGACCTTGTGATGCTGCTCGTATTTTTCCTTCAGGCCACGCAGGATCGAGATCGTGTCCTCGACGGTCGGCTCTTCGACCATGACGGGCTGGAAACGGCGGGCAAGCGCCGGATCCTTCTCGACGTGCTTGCGGTATTCGTCGAGCGTAGTCGCGCCGACGCAATGCAGCTCGCCGCGGGCAAGCGCGGGCTTCAACAGGTTCGAGGCATCCATCGCGCCATCGGCCTTGCCGGCACCCACCAACGTATGCATCTCGTCGATGAAGAGGATGATCTCGCCGTTTTCCGACTGTACTTCGTTGAGCACGGCCTTCAGCCGCTCTTCGAACTCGCCGCGGAATTTCGCGCCGGCAATCAAGGCACCCATGTCGAGCGCCATGAGCTTCTTGTCCTTCAGCGATTCCGGCACGTCGCCATTGACGATGCGCAGCGCCAGACCTTCGACGATCGCCGTCTTGCCGACGCCGGGTTCGCCGATCAGCACCGGATTGTTCTTCGTGCGGCGGGACAGGACCTGGATGGTGCGGCGGATTTCGTCATCGCGGCCGATCACCGGATCGAGCCTGCCCTCGCGGGCCTCGGCGGTAAGGTCGCGGGCATACTTCTTCAAGGAGTCGAAGCCCTGTTCCGCATTGGCGGAGTCGGCGGTACGGCCTTTGCGGATATCGTTGATGACTTGATTGAGCCCGACGGGCGTAACGCCGGCCTTCTTCAGCGTGGCTGACGTCGATGCCGATGGCTCGATAGCCAAGGCCTGCAACAGGCGCTCGACAGTGACAAAACTATCACCGGCCTTCTTGGCAGCCTCTTCGGCCGTGGTGAACACCTTGGCGAGCGGCTGTGCGAGATAGACCTGGCCGTCGCCACCGGACACCTTTGGCAATTTGGCCAGTGCGGCGTCATTGGCAAGACGCGCGGCCTTGGCATCGCCGCCGGCACGTTCGATCAGCGACGCAGCCATGCCCTGGTCGTCGTCCAGAAGCACTTTCAGCACATGCTCGGGAGTGAATTGCTGATGACCCTGCGCCAGCGCATTGGTCTGCGCGGATTGCAAAAAGCCACGCACTCGCTCGGAGTATTTTTCAATATTCATATCGGACCTCCATGAATCGCCCTGCCCTGACTGGCGCAGACCGATGACTGAGATTGAGCCCCCTGAAAAGGCAGACCCCGCCCGCCGCCTATTGAGATTTGCGGCAAGGCAACTGGGGAGAATATGGGACCGATTTTGAAAAGTTTAAAGGGTGACGAGAGGGAAAAACCCAGTGCCAAACTCCATCCTAGTTTGACTGAGGAATCACCGTCCCAACCGCCTACGGCAGATTTGGCGCATCAACTCCTTGCGAAAGGCAAACGACGAATTAGCCACGGATGACCGCGCGTATCCCCTTGCCGGCATTGGGTTCGCCGGTAAAACGGGCAATGACGTGCAGATGAGCGTGAAAGACGTGTTGGCCGCCGGCTGCGCCAACATTCCAGCCAACGGTAAAGCCATCCGGATCGGCTGGCGCCAGATAGGCTTTTGCGGTCGCCAGCATTTCCTCCAGGTCCATCCATTCTTCGGACCTGATATCGAAAGGACTTTCCGCATGTCGACGGGGGATAATCATAGCGGCATGCGCCAGCGTCGGATCGATGCTGCCAAGCATGTAGAAGGAACGGTTCCCGCCCAATGGCTGATCGATAAGCAGCGCGTTTTCAAGGCAGAAACGGCAGCCGGCTTTACCGCTCGAAAGCATCAAATATCTCCGCGCAAAGCATCAAGTGGAATATGGAATTCGGCTTTAACCGCGATTGATGACATTGACGAGAAGCCTCTGCCTCCTCAGAGCGAGAAAAAATAAGGCAGCGGGAAAAGCAAAAACCGGAAGGGCGGCATTGAACATGCTGCCTTTCCGGTTTTTGAGCTGATCAAAAGTCAGCACCCTCTCCCGAAGGAGAAGTAAATCGCTTATTCCGAACCAGCTTCCACCAGAGCGGGAGCGTCGGTCGGAGCAGCCTCGCCCTGGCCTTCTCCATCGGCGCTGCGGCGCGGCTGGCGGCGGGGACGGTTGCCGGCGTTGCGGCGGCGGGGCTGACGTTCGGCGGAAGCAACGGCGGGCGTTTCTTCCTCGATCGCCACTTCGGCCGGAATGCCTTCGATCACCGGCTGGGGGCCAGTACCATCGATAGCCTCGGGCTCGGGTGCAGGGACGACGACCGGGGCCTGTGCCTGTGCACGCACCGGAGGGGGAGGGGGAGCCATCTGCGGCTGATCGTCCATCTCGTTCGCATCCATGTCATCCATGTCGCGATCGGCGTTGTCACGATCGTTGTAGTTATGATGCTCGTCGCGCTGGTAGCGTTCCTGCATCTGCGCCTGAGCACTGGCAATGATCCGATTGTAATGTTCAGCGTGCTGAAGATAGTTTTCCGCCATGACGCGGTCGCCGGAGCTTTGTGCATCACGGGCGAGAGCCGAATATTTCTCGGCAATATGCTGTGCGGTTCCGCGGATTTTCACATCGGGACCGGAGCTGTCGTAAGTCCTGGTCAGCGGGTTCGAGCCCTTGCGGTTGAAATTGTTGTTGTTATTTCCGCCGCCGCCGCCGTTATTGTTGTTACCACGCCCCCGACCGCGCTTGTTCTGCTGTCCTGGCCTCATAGATCCTTCACCTGAATTCTCTTAGTTGGGATGAAATTATGCACGGCACCTGCTGCCATGGCCGGATACTTCCAAGCCAAGGCCTGCGTACCGCAAGCAAACCGCGCCTTAAGCGCCTGTCTGCCGCTCGACTACGTCAGATTAACTGATCACGCATTGGGTTATCTTCAACCTTTGACACTCTTACCAGAGAGCGGATCCCCGAGGCTGTCCAAGACAGGTGAATCGTTTCACCTATTCCCAGCCGCCCAACGCGTGAGCGCAACCTATATCGCTTCCTCAGGAAATCCAAGCCTTTTCTTTGCGATAACAACAAGGTTCCATGAACCTGCAGCAAATTGTCGCGTCAATCATGATGTTTAAACACGAGAGTCCGGTCGTTATGGCCGTAATCCCGAACTGCTTCGATAAGGAAAAATCCTGCTCCTTCAAAAACCGAAGTCACCGTTTTGCGCTGATTGTAACCGATCTCCACCCCGACAATACCGTCTCGGTGTAGAAACCGCGCCGCATCCTTTGCGATTGCTCTGTATGCATCCAGCCCGTCAAGGCCACCGTCGAGAGCTGCCGGAGGATCGAAATTCTTTACTTCTGGAGCGAGAGTGGAAATGACACTGGACTCAATATAGGGCGGATTTGAGACAATCACGTGAAATCGACCGTGGATGGCTTCAAACCAACTTCCCTGCACGGTTTCAAACCGTGCCGCCAAGCCATTACGCACTGCATTCGCCTGCGCCGTTTCCAAAGCTTCGCTGGAAATATCGGAACCGACACCTGTCGCTTGCGGGCATTCGTGAAGTAACGCGAGACATATGGCCCCGGTTCCCGTTCCTAGATCCAGTATATGGATATTCCCATGTTCTTCTGCAAGGCGTCGCGCATACGGCAACGCGGTATCGACCAAGATTTCCGTATCGGGCCGCGGTTCCAGCGTTGCCGGCGACAGCTTCAACGGCAGGCCGTAGAACTCCCGCTCACCCAGGATACGGTGCACCGGCTCGTGGTTGAGGCGCCGCGCGATCGCCGCACGCGCTGTTTCCACGCGGTCCAGCGCCACCACATCAGCGCCTCGTGTGACCAGCTCCGTCGATGAAAGATCGAGAAGACCGCCGACGAGAATGCGGGCCTCCGTAGCGGGATCATCGAGGTCAGCCTCGATAAAGCGGGCACGCACCTCCTGGAAAAGTTCCGCGACGGTCGGCCCCTGCCCGCTGGTCATGCCTGTTCGCCAAGCTGGGCGAGTTGGCTCGCCTGATAATCCGCCAAAAGCGCATCGACCACTTCATCGATTTCGCCTTCCATCATCCTGTCGAGCTTGTAGAGCGTAAGGTTGATGCGGTGGTCGGTGACCCTGCCTTGCGGGAAATTGTAGGTGCGGATGCGCTCGGAACGGTCGCCGGAGCCGACCTGGCTCTTGCGATCGGCCGACCGTTCGCTGTCGGCGCGCTGGCGCTCCATGTCGAACAGGCGCGAGCGCAACACCTGCATCGCCTTGGCGCGATTTTGATGCTGCGATTTTTCCGAACTCGTCACCACGATCCCCGAGGGAAGATGGGTTATGCGCACCGCCGAGTCCGTGGTGTTGACGTGCTGGCCTCCGGCGCCGGAGGAGCGCATCGTATCGATGCGGATATCTTCGGGGCGGATTTCGATATCGATTTCCTCGGCTTCCGGCAGGACAGCGACCGTTGCCGCCGAGGTATGGATACGCCCGCCCGCCTCGGTCTCCGGCACGCGCTGCACGCGATGCACGCCGGATTCGAATTTCAGCCGCGAGAACACTCCCTTGCCGCTGATCGTCGCGATGATTTCCTTGTAGCCCCCGGCTTCGCCTTCGCTGGCCGACAGGATTTCGACCTTCCAGCCGTTGTTCGCCGCGAAACGCTCATACATGCGGAAGAGATCGCCCGCGAAGAGCGCAGCTTCCGAACCGCCGGTGCCGGCGCGAATTTCCAGGATCGCGCTCTTTTCGTCGGCGGCGTCCTTCGGCAGCAACAGGATCTGCATCTCCTGCTCCAGCGCCTCGATCCGCTCCTTGACCTCCGGCAACTCCATCTCGGCGAGATCGCGCATCTCACGGTCGACCGACTTGTCGATGAGCATGGCTTCCAGATCCGAAGCCTCGGCGATCGCCTTCTCGTAATCGCGGATCTTGGCGACGACCGGCTGCAGTTCGGAATATTCGGACGCAAGCTTCACATAGACATCCGCCGACGGCCCGGCCGACATACGCGCTTCGATCTCGCCGAAACGGCGTTCCAACTCGCGCATTTTTTCAATGGGAAGATTCGCCACCCCACACTCCGATTCTTCTTATTCGTTCTGTTCTACAATGGAATATTGTGGCTCTCGGCGAAGCGGACAAGGATGTCGCGCATCGACGTCGTCGGATGCGTGTCGTTCAGCGCCTCTTCCATGACCTCAGACAACGCCTGGAGATCGAGACCCAGCAGCATCGCCTTGACCGGACCGATGGCTGCCGGCGACATCGACACCGAGCGGAAGCCGACGCCGAGCAGCGCCATGGCCGAAATCGTCTTGCCGGCAAGTTCGCCGCAAAGCGTCACCGGCGTCTTGTTGCGCTCACCGGCGCGCACGATGTCCCGCAAGATGCGAAGGAACGGGCGACCGAGCGGATCGAAACGGTCCGACACGCGAGCATTGCCGCGATCGACCGCCATCGAGAACTGGAAGAGATCGTTGGAGCCGACCGAAACGAAATCGACAGCGGCCATCAGCTCGTCCAGTTGCCACAACAGCGCCGGCACCTCCAGCATCGCTCCGAACTGCAGCTTGCGCGGCAGGCTGTGCCCGAAGCGCGACAGATGCTGAACTTCCTTCTGCACGAGTTCGCGCACTGCTTCGATCTCGGAGACCTCCGTGACCATCGGCACCATCATTTTCAATTCGCCGTCTGCCGCTGCCTTCAGCATGGCGCGCAACTGCGTACGCAGCAGGCCGGGCCGATCGAGCGACAGGCGAATGGCGCGCCAACCGAGCGCCGGGTTCTCTTCCTCATGGGCGCGGAAATAGGGCACGACCTTGTCGCCGCCGATGTCGAGCGTCCTGAAGGTGACCACGCGGCCGCCCGCCTGCTTCATGACATTGCGGTAGAAGGCTTCCTGCTCCTCCGCCTTCGGCATGGTCGATGCGATCATGAATTGCAGCTCGGTACGGAACAGGCCGATGCCTTCCGCGCCGGATTCGGCAAGCTGCGGCAGATCGACCAGCAAGCCGGCATTCATCAGCAGAGAAATCCGCTGCCCATCCTTGGTGACCGGTTCGACCGAACGCAGCGCCCGGAACTGTTCCTGCCGGCGGGCGCGGAAGCGCACCTTTTCTTCATAGGAACGCTGGTGATCGGCCATCGGCCGCAGGTGTACATGACCCCCATCGCCGTCGATGATCACGGGATCGCCGTTTTCGGCAAGGGCCACAACTCCCGCCGCCTGGCCGACGACCGGAATGCCCATGGCGCGGGCGACGATGACGACGTGGCTGGTGACCGCACCCTCTTCCAGCACCAGGCCACGAATATTGGCGCGGGGGTAGTCGAGCAGCTCGGCAGCGCCCATGGCGCGCGCAAAGATGATCGCATCGTTCGGGAAACCCTCGGCGGTCGTGCGGCCGGAATAGCCGATCAATTGCCTGAGCAGCCGGTTTGCCAGATCCTCGAAATCATGCATGCGCTCGCGCAAATACGGATCGGTCAGGCGCATCATGCGCGCCTTGGTATCGCTCTGCACCTTCTCGACCGCGGCTTCCGCGGTCAGGCCGTTGCGGACAGCCTCTTCGAGCTTGCGCACCCAGCCCTGGTCATGGGCGAACATGCGGTAGGTCTCCAGGACCTCGCGATGCTCGCCTTCCATGGAGACGTCACGGCGCGACAGCATGTCGTCGATGGATATGCGCAGGGAACCAAGTGCATCCGCCAGTCGACGGATCTCTTTTTCGGTATCCTCGTTCAGGAGATTGGTGACGACGATGCGCGGCTCGTGCAGCACGACATAGCCGAGGCCGATGCCTTCATTATAGCTATCGCCGTCGATGGTGACCGAACGGGTGAGATCGAGCTCGAGACCCGGCTTGGTGATCTTCTTCAGCTCGCCGGTGGCGATCATCTCGGCCAATACCATCGCCGTCGTTTCGAGCGCCTCAAGCTCTTCCTCGCGATAGTTGCGGCTCGCCTTGTTCTGGACGACGAGAACGCCGAGCGAGCGGCCCGTGCGCAAGATCGGGACACCGAGGAAGGAGTGGTAGACCTCTTCACCGGTTTCCGGCAGGTAGCGGAAGGCGGGATGCGACTGCGCGTCGGAGAGATTGAGCGGCTGGGCGGAAGCTGCGATCGTGCCGACCAGGCCCTGGCCCATCTTCAGTTGCGACAGGTGGACGGCTTCTTTCTTAAGACCTTCGGTGGCGTAGAGCTCGAGCACGCCATCGGCGCGCAACACGTAGACCGAGCAGACTTCGGCGACCATATTGCTGGCAATCTGGCGGACGATCCGGTCAAGACGCTCTTGCGGCTCCAGCGGCTCCGCCATGAGTTCGCGCAGCCGCTTGAGCAGAACGCGTGGACCGCCGGATAGGTCTCTCATTGCGTCTCTAGCTCCCGAAATCAAGATATTATGCCAGTCTTGCCCACTTCAGGGCCGGCCGAAACTCCCCTCCGTCGCGGTCCGTCGTCAGCAGTCCTGAATCAACTCTTATCCAGACCGTAGCAGGAATGCAAAGTCCTGACTGCCAGTTCTGCATAAGGACCGTCGATAAGGATGGAAATCTTGATTTCCGACGTCGTAATAGCCTTGATGTTGATGCCTTTTTCGGCAAGTGCCCGGAAAGCAGTCGCAGCAACGCCAGCGTGCGAACGCATACCGATGCCGATGACGGAGACTTTGACGAGACCCGATTCGTTTTGGATGACGTCGTAGCCGATCTTTTCCTTGTTCTCGCCGAGAACGCGCAGCGCCTTTTCGACATCGCCCGAAGGAACCGTGAAGGTCATATCGGTCTTGGAACCGTCCTCAGAGATGTTCTGGACGATCATGTCGACGTTGATGTGGCTTTCGGCCAACGGCCCGAAGATCGCGGCGGAGACGCCCGGCCGGTCGGCGAGACGGCGCAGCGAGATCTGGGCTTCATCCTTGGCATAGGCAATGCCGGTGACTACTTCCTGTTCCACGATTTCTTCCTCGTCACAAATCAGCGTTCCGGGCGGGTTCAACAGATCGCCCATGCCCGGAGCATCGGGATCTTCGAAAGAGGAGCGCACGAAAGTGCGGACCTTAAAGACCATGGCCAACTCGACCGAGCGCACCTGCAGCACCTTGGCGCCGAGCGAGGCCATTTCCAGCATTTCTTCGAAGGCGATCTTCTTCAGACGCCGCGCCTTCGGTTCGATACGCGGATCGGTCGTGTAGACGCCGTCTACATCGGTATAGATATCGCAGCGATCAGCTTTCACCGCGGCGGCGATCGCCACCGCCGAGGTATCGGAACCACCGCGGCCGAGCGTCGAGACGCGGTTGTCGGGGCCAAGGCCCTGGAAGCCGGCGACGACGGCGACCTGGCCTTCCTTCATGCGGCGGATCATTTCGCTGCCGTCGATTTCGAGAATGCGTGCCGCGCCGTGGGCGTTGTCGGTCTTGATCTGGATCTGCCAGCCCTGCCAGGAGCGGGCATTGATGCCCATCGCCTGCAGCGCGATCGCCAGGAGCCCGGAGGTTACCTGCTCGCCGGAAGCGACGACGGCGTCATACTCGCGAGCGTCATAGATCGAATGATCGGCGCCGGCGACTTTCGGCATATTCTGTACCCAGCCGACCAGTTCGTTAGTCTTGCCGGACATGGCGGAAACGACGACTGCGACCTCATGGCCCGCGTCGACCTCACGTTTCACATGGCGGGCGACATTCTTGATACGGTCCAGATCCGCGACGGACGTCCCGCCGAATTTCATCACGATGCGTGCCATGTGCCTCTACCAGTACCAGCGCCGGGCGGCCGAAACGCTATGAGCCCGGCATGCAAAATCGCCCTTCCGGTGCGATACCCGGAAAAGCCTGATCTCAATGGGGGCGTCTCTTAGCGAGTTTGGCTGGCGGGTGCAATAGCGCGGGTCAGTTGGCTTTCGCGCCATCCACCCTCAATAATCCACCTTCAGGCTCGACCAGAGCCTGTCGAGGATTACACCTTCCTTGGCGATATTTTCCTTGTTGATGAAGGTGGCGACGAGAATGCCGCCGTCGGGACGGCCGATCGCGGCGATTTCGTAATCCATGACATCGTTGGCCGTTGCCGTCTCCGCTTTGACGCCCTTCAACACGTTGCCGGCGGCAAGCGTTCGCTGCGTGGTTTCCTTCGTCATCTTTGCGCCGCCGTCGAGGCTTTCCTGAACCATCTGCTGGAGGACGAAATCGGTGATGCTGGAAGGATTGAGGCCCTTGTATTGCTGCACGACGACTCCGGTGCCGATCGGTGTGATCAGGGCATATTGGGTGATGCCTTCGCTCAAATCACTTTTTGCGACGGTGAATTGGCCGTCATGGTCGAAGGAAAATTTGTCGCCGGCAAAGGTGACCGTATCGCTGCGCTGCAGTTCCACCGAAAGCTTGCGTCCGTCCTTGGTGGTCACATCCAGCGTATCGCCAGGATTGATGCCCACTTCAACGCCGTCGATCGTCAGACGAAATCCCTTGCCGTCACCGGCAAACGCAGAGCTCACCGCAAAGCCAGAAATGACAATTACAGCCGGATGAAAGAATGATCGCATGAAGGGCTTCCCGTGACCTGACGCGTCACAATAGCTTTGGATGTAAACGCACATTTGACAATCGTGATAATTGATCGGTCGCAGACCTCCCCGAATGTCAAGCAATTCGCTGTCACCCTCTTTTTGCGGGGCGTCAATCCCCTTGCCATTTTAGAGCAGTTGCTCTATATCGCGTTTTAGAGCGTACGCTCCACAACTAAAACACCGTCGACTTGGGCAGATTCAGCGAGAATTCCAATGGCAAGACCCCGGCAATTCGATGAGAACAGCGTTCTGGAAGCAGCGGGCGAGATATTCTGGTCGAGAGGCTATGAGGCGACCTCGACCCGCGATCTGACCGACCGCATGGGGCTGACGCATGCGAGCCTCTATAATGCTTTTGGTGACAAGCGTGGCCTCTATCTGAAGGCGCTCAAGCACTATCTCGATCGGAACCTACATAGCCGCATCGCGCGGATGGAGGCAACCTATTCGCCGGGCCTCACCATTGTCGGCTATTTCCAGGAGATCGTCGAACGTTCCCTGGCCGATGCCGAACATCGTGGCTGCTTACTGGTCAACACGGCCCTGGAGGCCCGCTCCGAAGATCCGGAGATACAGCGTGTCGTCGCCGATGAGACGGCCGAGATCGAAGCCTTTTTCCTTCGCTCGGTCACCGCCGCGCAGGCAAGCGGCGAAATCCCAGCAAACCAGCCGCCGGCGGATATCGCCAAATTGCTGCTCTCCGTGCAATTCGGTTTGCGCGTCCTTGTCCGCGTCCGCCCCGAACGCGAGTTGCTGGATGGTATCCTGCGGCCAGCAATGGCCATGCTGACCTTGCCGTGGCCACTGCCCGAAAGCAGGCCTGACGGATAAGTCTCCGTCATAAAACTCCCCCTCTTCAAGAAACACCAAACCGGAGACGGCAAGCCGCTCCGAACAGAGAAGCTTTTTGCCATGTCCGCTCCCTTACGCCATTCGAGCCGCTCTCACTCCGTTACCGAACCCGCGCCCCTTAACGCCGCTGCCTGGTACGCCACGACAGCCGGCCTCTGCGGCAGCCTCGTCACCATCGGTCTCGCCCGCTTCGCCTATACGCCGCTGATCCCACCGCTCATCGACGCACACTGGTTTTCTGCCAGCGATACGGTGACGTTGGGCGCTGCCAATTTTGCCGGATATCTCGCCGGGGCGCTGCTCGGTCGGCCATTGGCTGCTGGTCTCGGCAACCGTCAAGCGCTGCGCCTGCTGATGGTCGCCGCCACCGCCGCCTTCTTCGCCTGTGCCTTCCCTGTCTCCGTCACATGGTTCTTTGTCTGGCGCTTCCTTTCCGGTCTTGCCGGCGGCGCCATCATGGTGTTGGTCGCCACCAGCATCCTGCCACATATCCCCGTCGCCCGCCGCGGCTTCGTCAGCGGCATGATTTTCCTCGGCCTCGGTCTCGGCATCGCCGCCTCGGGAACCCTGGTACCGGCACTGCTGCGCCTTGGCCTTCGCGAAACCTGGATCGGCTTAGGGGTCTTGTCGCTCATCCTGACCGCCGTCAGTTGGTTTGGCTGGCCGGCAACCAATCCACCGTCGCCGGCGACACATGCTGCGACCCACCACCATCTCGCAGCCAAGAGCGAATGGTCGCTGCGCATCCTCTACGGCCAATATGCCGCCAATGCCCTTGGCCTCGTGCCTGCCATGGTGCTGCTGGTCGACTATGTCGCCCGTGGTCTCGGTCGTGGCGCCGACATCGGTGCAGCCTGCTGGGTGCTCTACGGCGTTGCCGCCATCACCGGTCCGGTTCTGGCCGGCTATGCTGCCGATCGCATCGGCTTTGCGTCCGCCTATCGCGGTGCGCTGCTGCTTCAGGCGGTCGCCGGCGCCATTCTGGCCACATCGGGCAATCCTTGGCTGGTCGCTTTTGCCACGGTACTGCTCGGCATCTTTACTCCGGGCATCGTGCCGTTGGTGCTCGGTCGCATTCAGGAAATCCTGCCGCACAGCCATATCGACCAGCGCGCCGCCTGGAGCCGGGCAACGACGGCTTTCGCTCTGTTCCAGGCGCTCGGCGGCTACGGCTATTCCTATCTCTTCATCCATACCGGTGAAAATTACGGCATCATCTTCCTTTGTGGTGCAGTGGCGCTTGTCCTGGCCTTGCTGGCTGATGTCTTCAACGGCGTAAAGCACAGTCGGAAACACCGGGCATGATGAAAAATTGAATCGCCCAATGCTGCTTCAGGCCAGTGTCAGATGTGGAAAGGCCTGGGCAACCCTGCATTCATCATCCTCATTGGCCTGCATGCTGCAGCTGCCCTCTGCCATCAGTTCCTTTTGAAAGATGGAACGCTGCGCCGGATGCTTGTTCCTGCGCGCTGAGGCATAGTCGCCGCAGGCAGTCGAGACAGCCGGACCCTTGACATCGGCTTCTGATCGTCCGACTTCACATCTACCAGGGTGTCACCCGTGCAATTGTTCAGGCGGGTGACGCGGCGTAGACCAAGGAGCGAGACCATGACGGAAGCGGCGAAAAGCACGATCGACCAGAGCGAAGTGGATCGCTTTTCTGCGATGGCGGCGGAATGGTGGAGCCCGACCGGCAAGTTCAAACCGCTGCACAAGTTTAATCCGGTGCGCCTGGCCTACATCCGCGACCACGCCTGCGAGAATTTCGGGCGAGATCCGAAGAGCGCACGGCCGCTGGAGGGCCTGCGCGTGCTCGATATCGGCTGCGGCGGCGGATTGCTGTCGGAGCCGGTGGCGCGCATGGGCGCCTCGGTCGTCGGCGCCGACCCCTCCGAAAAGAACATCGGCATCGCCTCGACGCATGCGAAAGCCTCCGGCGTTCCCGTCGATTATCGCGCCGTCACCGCCGAGCAGCTGGCGGAGGCCGGCGAGACTTTCGATATCGTGCTCAATATGGAAGTGGTCGAGCATGTTGCCGATGTCGAATTTTTCCTCTCGACCTGCGCCAAGATGGTGCGCCCCGGCGGTCTGATGTTCGTCGCCACCATCAATCGGACCATGAAAGCAGCGGCGCTGGCCATCTTCGCCGCCGAAAACGTCCTGCGCTGGCTGCCGCGCGGCACGCATCAATATGAGAAGCTTGTCCGCCCGGAAGAGATCGAAAAGCCGCTCGCCGCAAACGGACTCGACATCATTGCCCGCACTGGCGTCTTCTATTCGCCGCTGCAGGATCGATGGAACCTGTCGAAGGACATGGATGTCAACTATATGCTGCTGGCAAAGCGGGCGGAGTGAAATCACCCTGCCACGGGAGGCTAGGTATTTTTCCGCTAAGCTTTCAGCGTCAGGACATGCGCCAGCAGATCACTTTGCCTTTCGGCATTCAACGCTGTGATCTCCTTCACTCTGCTGCGGTCGATCGTCGCCGGGGCACCGTTGGCAACATAGGGCTGCTTAAACGAAAACGCCGCAGCACTCGGTCCCTCGTCGTGAAGCCGTTCCAGCCGCTCGACACCGTCTTTCCATTCCGGAATGATATTGGCATCCACCCACCAAAGCACCAGCGGCGGCCATAGCTGTTTCACGTTCCAGTACCGTGCATGCTTGAGCGCATCGGCATGAACGCCATTGTAGGAAAATGCCATCAGGGATTCGATATCGGTCCAAAGCGATAAGGAAGATGGCGCCGTCGCAAAACCGCTTCCTTCGATGAAGCGCGGGAAAACCTGCTTTCCCCAGCATGCCGGCCCCGGTTCGCCGTCGTAGCCGGAGCGGCCGACGAAGCCATGGGCTCGGGCGGCCGCCTCGAAATTTGCCGCTTCCCGCACACGAAATCCTTCGACCGCAGGGCTATCATAGGACGCGACATGCAGCCCGAAATTATACATGGCGAGATGTTTGCCGCCACGCGGCATCAGTTGATATCGTCCGGCAACACCGGGATGGCGGCGATCTCGATGCCTTCTTCGACCAGGGCCTGCGCCTCGTCCGGCGTCGCCTTGCCGATGATGCCCCGCGCGTCCGCCTCGCCGTAGTGGATCTTGCGGGCTTCTTCCGGGAATTTCGTGCCAACGTCCTCGGCGTTAGCCTTGATGGCGTCGACGGCCTCCTTCAGCTTGATCAAGGCTTCCTTGCGCGCAGTGTCCATGGCAAGCGTCTGCAATTCCTCCTTCTTGCGCGCGGTGGAAACCGACGGCGCCATCAGGAGTTTGGAGATCGCCCCCGAATTGCAGACGGGGCAGGTCAGGAAACCGCTTGCGACCTGTCGGTCGAAATCGGCGCTTTCCGAAAACCAGCCCTCGAACTCGTGGGCGTTGTCACATCTCAGCGAATAACGGATCAAGCAGCGACGCCTCCAGCCGCCGGCGTCGCGATCTTCTCCAGCGAAAACTCGCGCGCATTTTTAAGGTTGGGGATCTTGTCGTGAGCGGATTTGACTGCGGCGACATCGATCTCGGCGACGACAACCGCTTCGCCGGTGCCGCCGGCCGATGCGAGCACCCTGCCCCAGGGGTCGATAATCATCGAATGGCCGAAAGTCTCGCGGCCGTCCTCATGCAATCCAGCCTGAGCAGCGGCAATGACGAACATCCCGTTTTCAATGGCGCGGGCCCGGAGCAGGATTTCCCAATGTGCCTCGCCTGTCTGCCTGGTGAAGGCGGCCGGTACCGTCATCACCTCGGCGCCGGCAACGGCCTGCGCGCGGAATAGCTGCGGAAAGCGGACATCGTAGCAAATGGAGAAACCGAGCTCAGCAAAGGGCAGCGACACGATGCGCGCCTCGGAGCCGGGACGATAGACCGCGCTCTCGCGCCAGCTCTCGCCATTGTCGAGATCGACGTCGAACATGTGGATCTTGTCGTAGCGGCTGAGCAGCTTACCGTCCGGACCAAAGAGGAAGCCGCGATTGGCGATCTTGCCGTCGTCGAGCGCGATCGGTGTCGAGCCGACATGCAGATGGATGCCGAGCTCCTGGGCGAGCTCTGCGGCTGTCTTGACGATGATATCATTGGTCTCGTCTCGCAGGACGGCGCGCAGACCCGGCCGATCCTTCTGCACCGCTCCGGTCATTTCCGGTGTCTGCACATAAACTGCGCCTTGCGCCGCAGCCTCACGAACCAGCCGCACCATATCGGCAGCGTTCTTTACCGGATCGACACCGGAGCACATCTGGATGGCGGCGGCTTTGAAGGTCATCTTTCTCTCCCGTTTGATCCGGTTCAGGCGGCAAGCAGCGGATCGAGCTTGCCGGCCCGGTCAAGCGCATGAATATCATCGCATCCGCCGACATGCTCGCCATTGATGAAGATCTGCGGGAAGGTCGAATGGCCCTTCGCCTTCGAAATCATCTCCTGACGCAGCTCGGGCGAATAGGTAGCATTGTGTTCGACATATTCGACGCCCTTGGAGTCAAGCAGGGATTTCGCCCGGGCGCAATAGCCACAGAATTCACGCGTATAGATGACAACGGATGCCATGATCCACTCCGAAAAAAGACAGGTTTACTGTCATATAGGATCGCCGACAGCCCTTGCAAAGGTCAAAACCGTCACGTCAGCCGCGCCTGCTTTTTTCAACACCCGCGTCGCCGCAGCCACCGTAGCACCCGTCGTATAGACATCATCGATCAGGACGACACGACGGCCAAAAACATCGCCGGCGCGACCCTCGGCAATGGCGAAGGCACCACGCACATTGTCCTGGCGCGCCCTCGCCCCGAGACCGACCTGCTGGCTCGTCCGCTTCGTGCGCAACAGCGTCGCGGCGAGCAGCGGCTTGCCGGAAAGCCGTGCCAGATGACGAGCAAGTTCCGCCGCCTGATTGTATTTGCGCGAGAACAGCCGCGCCCGATGCAATGGCACCGGAATGATGGCATCACAGGCGGCGATCGCGCCGTCGCTGGCGCGCAGCATCCAGCCGGCCATCATCGGCGCCAGATCGGTGCGATCGCGATATTTCAATCCAAGCACCAGATCGCGGACGACGCCGTCGTGAATTGCCGCCGAGCGCAGCCGGTCGAACACGGGTGGATCGGCGATCGCCTCGGCGCTCAGGATCCCCGTTCCGAGATCATGGGAAAACGGACTGCCCAGCACCTCGCAATAGGGCCGCTCGATGAAACGGATGCCGGACCAGCAGGCAGGGCAAAGACTGCGATGTGCGCCCGTGGAAACGCCGCAGCCGGCGCAAGCCGGCGGATAGATGATATCGGCCAGCACCGACCACGGCTTTATCAAGCCGGTCCGCAGCATCGATGCCGTGATTTCGCGTCCCATCATCCCCATATGGTTGACACTAGCTTTTTCCTGGCGCCTTTGCGAAGGGAAAAACAGGCGCACGCAACGCCTCCGCCATAGACATTCATGACTGCAGGAATCCGCCATGGAAATCGTGTTCGACCAATCGCTGCTTGCCGCCCGCAGGCGCCGCGCGCTCGCTCAAGGAGATCAGAAAGCCGCTTTCCTTTTGGAGATCGCCGCCCGCGAGCTGGCCGAACGGCTCTCCGTCATCGAGCGGCATTTCGATGAGGCGGTCGAGCTGCATGGCGCGACCGGAATTGCCGCGCGCGAGGCGTTCGCGACCGGCAAGATCGGCCATATCAGACGCATCGAAAGCGAGCCTGGTTTTGCAGCACCGGGCGAAAGGCTAGTCAAAGCCCCATTGGAAGAGCTGCCGCTGGAAGCGGAGTCGGTCAATCTCGTGCTGTCGCCGCTCAGCCTGCATGTCACCAATGATACACCCGGCGTCTTCATCCAGGTGCGCCGCGCGCTGAAGGCCGATGGCCTGTTTCTGGCCGCGATCCCCGGCTCCGGCACCCTGCAGGAGCTGCGCGACGTGCTGCTAGCGACCGAGATCGAACTCACCGGCGGCGCCAGCCCACGCGTCATTCCCTTTGCCGATGTTCGTGATGTCGGCGGCCTGCTGCAGCGTGCGGGGTTCACCTTGCCGGTGATCGATGCCGAGACCTATACGGTGCGCTACGACAACCTTTTTGCGCTGATGCGCGACCTGCGTGCCATGGGCATGACCAATCCGCTGGCCGACCGCAGCCGCAAGCCGCTGACACGCACCTTCTTCCTGCGCGCCGCCGAACTCTATGCCGAACGTTATTCCGATCCCGACGGTAGAATAAGGGCGACCTTCTCGATCATCTACGCGTCCGGCTGGACGCCGCATGAAAGCCAGCAGAAGCCTTTGCGGCCAGGTTCGGCGAAGGCGCGGCTCGCCGATGCGCTGAAGGTCGAGGAGCACAAGCTGAAGCAATAGAGCTGAATTGGGCGAGCCACGCTAGTTCGTGGACGTAGCGGGTCCGTTGATCGCGTCGGAGACATGATTGAACACGCCCGACAGGCTGTCGCCGAAAGCACCGACACCGCTGATGATCGCGACCGAAAGAAGCGCGGCGATCAGGCCATACTCGATGACCGTACTGCCGGTCTTGTCATTGAAAAAACGCCGTACGGAACGCATACGCTTCAGGCTCCTAGAGCAATTCCCGGTAAAGTGCGAATCCGGCGCGTTCATGGCACCCGATAGGCTGTACTCGTATAACGATCAGCAGCCGCTGTCGGCGCCATAGCCCTGAATAATGCAAACTGAACCCGGCTCCTGCTGCAGCACGCTGCGGCGGATGGTGTAACGCTTGCCGTTTTCCGTCTGCGGGATGGAACCGGTGGTGATGTTGTCAAGATCCGGCGCACTGGCAAGCACGCGTGACCTGGACTTGTCGGAAAGCATTGGCGTCAGGATAAGCGAAAGCGCCACCGCCGCCGTTCCGAACAGCAAGGCGATATTCAACGCGCCCGTCTTGCGCGACGAGGAATATGACTGTTCTTTTTCTTGAACAGCTTTCCAGAAATCGTCGTCCATAATGTCAAGCCTTCTTTAACGCACACACCAACCGCTTGATTGAGATCATTCAATGCCAGAAGGTCATAAACGATCCCTTAATATCCACATGCAAATTAAAGAGACCTAAAGTTCTGGGACAGTGCCCGATTCGGGCTACCAGCCTGATTTAAAATGGCTAATTTTCGTTAACCATACTTGCTGTGTGGCGCCCTGGACGCACCGAACGGTATGCTAGAAATCCGCTAAACCATTCGCCCTGCTTTTAGGCATCCAATCCGATCGGCTGAGACAGCCATAAGAAGCAAGATTCTATAATGCACTGAAAAATTGAACTACTACCTCCACCCGTCTTGATAGGACGCATAAAATGGATATCATTACTATAAGTTGTGTGGAGCTAATATAATGGTAGGTTTACTCAAAGCCGCAGGTGGCTTGCTTATTGTCGTTGCGATCCTAGCTGCCGTCGCGATGTTTTTCATTGGAAATACAACCGGCCTTATCGCGGTGCTGCCCGGCGCCATTTCAGCCGCTTTTGGCGGCATCGTGACCATCGCCTTCGGATTAATGCTCGAATATCTGGAAACGATCAGCCGGCATTCAACGAGACAGACCGAGCTATTGACGGAGCTGCTACGCCAAGGCTCAAAGGAGGATTCATCTCATAAGGCTTCGAGTAAAGCTTCCAGGCCAAGTGTCGATCAGCTCGCCAAATCGAACTTCCGCTTTAAGGAAATCTAACAAAAGGCAATTCCGGCAAAGCTAAATGGGGGAAATGCTCGAAATGGCTCTCAGAGAAGGTCCTGCAAAAACGGGATCAGCGGCTCATCGGCGGGCGGCATCGGATAATCGCGTAGCGCCAGCGGCCGCACCCATTTGATTGCCTGGCCCTCGCGGCCATGCGGAATGCCCTCGTAGCGACGGCATACATAAAGGGGCATCAATAGATGGAAGGTTTCGTAGGTATGGCTGGCAAAGGTCAGCGGGGCGAGGCAAGCAATCTTCGTCTGGATGCCGAGCTCTTCCTGAAGCTCGCGCACCAGCGTTTCCTCCGGCGTCTCGCCAGGCTCGACCTTGCCGCCGGGGAACTCCCAGAGGCCGGCAAGCGATTTGCCTTCCGGCCGTTGCGCCAGCAGGATGCGGCCATCGGTGTCGATGAGCGCGCAGGCGGCGACGAGAATGATCTTGCGGCCGGTCTCGCTCATGCTTCCCCCGGAGAGCGCCAGTAGCAGTAACGATAGGCCTCGCGGAAACCGAAACGGGCATAGAGCGCCAGCGCCGGTTCATTGGACACGCCGACCTGAAGCCACGCAGTCCTGGCACTGCGCATACGAGCCCAGCGCAACGCAGAGGTCAGTATCTCAATCGCCAGGCCCTTGCGACGATGCTCCGCCGCGACCGAGACCGACATGATGCCGGCAAGATCGTTGTCCTGCACGCAGAGCGTCGTCGCCACCGGTCCGGCCTCATCGTTCTCAATGACGAAAAGACCCGATGGCGGCTTGATGCCGCTCACTACTTCGGCAAGCGCCGGCTTCAAGATCGGATCGGCCCCGTCCACCAGCAGGCTGGCGTCCACATAACGGCCGACATCATGGCTCGGCAGGTGATCCAGCGCATCCGGCAATTCGAGATCGATGAGATCGGCGGTCATGACGATGTTCTCATCGAACCGCGTCCAGCCCTGGCCCTTTAAAAGATTGATCAGCATCGGCGAGGCCAGCGGCGTCTCGCGCACCACCATCGGCCGGCCATAGGCTTCGAACTTGCGCTGCGCCTTTGTCAGCCGGATTTCCAAATCGCGATGGTCGGAGGGGTCGAGCGGTACGACACAGTTCAGCCGTTTCGACGGATGCCCCGCCGTCAACCGCACTTGCCAGCTGCCGTCATACTGCACGGATGAAGCAGGCCATGCCCGGAAGCCGACCGCTTCGAGTCTGCGCACCAAAGGCAGCTTGTTCATTGTGGACTGCACATGCATCGGCAGGGTATCAGCTCCGGTAGTCGCCATTGATGGCAACATATTCCTTGGTGAGATCGCAGGTCCAGACCGTCGCGCGGCCATTGCCGAGCCCGAGATCGACTTTCACAGGAATATCCTGCCGCTTCATCACGTTGGAGGCTGCTTCCTCGGAATAGGAGGCGTCACGTTCGCCATTGACGGCGACACGGACATCGCCGAACCAGATGGCGAGCTTGTCGCGGTCGGCCATTTCACCGGCCTTGCCGACAGCCATGACGACGCGGCCCCAATTGGCGTCCTCGCCGGCGGCGGCGGTCTTGACCAACGGCGAGTTGGCGATCGAGAGCGCAATGCGCTTGGCGGCCGCGTCATTCTCGGCGCCGGTCACGGTGATCTCCAGCATCTTGGTGGCGCCTTCCCCGTCGCGAACAACCTGGACGGCGAGATCCTTCAGGAGCTCGTTCAGCGCGGTGCGGAAAGCGGCAAGCTTCGGATCGTCGGCACGCTCGATACGAGCCTGGCCGTCAGCGGCGGCGGCACCGGTGGCAAACAGCATCAGCGTATCCGACGTCGAAGTGTCGCTGTCGACCGTCATCGAATTGAAGCTCGGACCGACACCTTCGGACAGCAGCGTCTGCAGGGCAGTGGAGGTGATATCCGCATCGGTGACCACGAAGGAGAGCATGGTGGCCATGTCAGGCGCGATCATGCCGGCACCCTTGGCGATACCGTTGATGGTTACCTTGACGCCGCCGATCTCGGCGCTGCGGGTCGCGACCTTGGGATAGGTATCCGTGGTCATGATCGCCTTGGCGGCCTCGAACCAAAAGTCGCTGGTCGCATCCTTTGCCATGGTGTCGAGAACGCCTGCGAACTTGGTCGCATCCAGCGGCTCGCCGATGACGCCAGTCGAGGCGAGGTAAACTTCGTTTTCGCCGCAGCCGACGGCAGCCGCGGCCGACTTGGCAGTGAGCTCGGTCGCCTGACGGCCCTTCAGGCCGGTGAAGGCATTGGCATTGCCGGAATTGACGACGACAGCCCGGGCGCTGCCATGCGGCAAGTTGAACCGGCAGAAATCGACGGGGGCCGATGGGCACTTCGAGCGGGTGAAGACACCCGCGACGGCGGCCGGCCTGTCGAAAACCATGAGCAGGACGTCGGTCCGGTTCTTGTATTTGATACCGGCGGATGCCGTGGTCATGCGCACGCCGCGCAAAGCCGGCATGGAAACGAAGGATTTGGGAGCGAGCGGAGAGACAGAACCGGACATGAGGCCACCTGATAGTGAAGGGCCCGGAAAAACCGGGCCCTGATGGTTTGACTGCTACTGCTTACTGCTGCGGCTGGGCGTCAGGTGCGACTGCGTCGCCGGCCGGTGCCTGATCCTGCTGCTTCTGCGCATCCTCATAGGCCTTGCTCAGCGCCGGGTCATTGATGACGACCTTCGACTCCTGCTTGGCCTTGTTCAGGAGATCAAGATACTTGTCGCGCATGACGAGCTGACGAACCTGATCCTTCACCTGGTCGAACGGCGGCGGCGGAGCGTCGCGCTTGTCTTCGACCTTGATGACGTGCCAGCCGAAATCGGACTTCACAGGAGTCTTGGTGTAGGTACCGACCGGCAGCGCGAAGGCTGCATCTTCGAATTCCTTGACCATGCGGCCGCGGGCGAAATAGCCGAGATCGCCGCCGTCGGCCTTGTTCGGGTCGGTCGACTTTTCCTTGGCGAGTTCAGCAAAATCCTTGCCGGCGTCGAGTTCCTTGATGACTTCCTTGGCTTCATCCTCGGTCTTTACCAGGATGTGGCGAGCATGGACTTCTTCCTGCTTCGGCAGGGCTGCGACTTCCTTGTCGTAGCGAGCCTTGACCTCATCGTCGGTGATCGCATCTGCAACATGCGCCTTGAAATAGGCGTTGTGCAGCTCGCGGTCGCGCAGGTAGGCCATGTGCGACTGGAAATCCGGCGTCTGGTCGAGCTTTTCGGCAGCCGCATCCTTGGCGAGAAGCTTGACGTCGATCGAAGCCGAAAGTGCTGCCACCTTCTTCTGGTCGTCGGAAAGCTGGCCGAGCTGCGGGTCGAGGTTGGCGATCGCGAGATCGAGCTCGGACTGGTGGATTTCGACATCGCCGACCTTGGCGACTACGGGGTCTTTGGCGTCAGCGGCAAAGACCGGCGCCTGCAAGGTGACGAATGTTGCGAACGCAACCGCAGCAAGTTTGTTGTAGCTCAACATAAAATAACCTTTCGGTGGTCTCGACCGGCTCGACAGCTGTGAATCCGGTAGGAAAAGCCTTCAGCAGGAGAATGTGGCCTTTCTGTATCGGCCAATTCCCGTTGACATCAATCGACCCCCCTCTTATCTGTCACGCAACCTCGCGTCCAGAACAGTTTCCGGGCGTTTTGTGCTAAACTCCCGATTTTTTCGGAGACGGACAAAGCAGAAAACGACAGGATGAAATCTCAGAAAGGACCAGTCATATGGTCAGCCTAGGTGGAATTGCCCGCAAGTTGTTTGGCTCGTCCAACGACCGTCGGATCAAGTCATTCCAACCGAATGTCGATGCGATCAACGCGCTCGAAGAACAGATGCGCGCTTTGTCTGACGAAGCCTTGGCCGCCAAGACGGTCGAGTTCCGCCAGCAACTCGCCGACGGCAAGACGCTAGACGATCTCCTTGTACCCGCCTTTGCCGTGGTGCGCGAGGCCTCGCGGCGGGTTCTCGGCATGCGACCTTTTGACGTACAGCTCATCGGCGGCATGATCCTGCATTCAAATGCCATCGCCGAGATGAAGACGGGTGAAGGCAAGACGCTGGTCGCGACCCTGCCGGTCTATCTGAACGCCCTTGCCGGCAAGGGCGTGCATGTCGTCACGGTCAACGACTACCTGGCGCAACGCGACAGCGCCAATATGGGCCGGATCTACGGCTTCCTCGGCATGCGCACCGGCGTCATCATCCACGGCCTGTCGGATGATGAACGCCGCGACGCCTATGCCTGCGACATCACCTACGGCACCAACAACGAACTCGGCTTCGACTACCTGCGCGACAATATGAAATATGAGCGCGGCCAGATGGCCCAGCGCGGTCATAATTTTGCGATCGTCGACGAAGTGGACTCGATCCTCATCGACGAAGCGCGCACGCCGCTGATTATTTCCGGGCCGCTCGACGACCGGTCCGATCTCTACACCACGATCGACGCCTTCATTCCGCGCCTGTCGAAAGAAGACTACGAGATCGATGAAAAGCAGCGCTCGGCCAACTTCTCCGAAGACGGCACCGAGAAGCTGGAAAACATGTTGAGCGAGGCCGGCCTGCTGAAGGGTGAATCGCTCTACGACGTCGAAAATGTCGCGATCGTTCACCACATCAACAACGCCCTGAAAGCCCACAAGCTTTTCCAGCGCGACAAGGACTATATCGTCCGCAATGACGAAGTCGTCATCATCGACGAATTCACCGGCCGCATGATGCCGGGCCGCCGCTATTCGGACGGCCAGCACCAGGCGCTGGAAGCCAAGGAACGGGTGCAGATCCAGCCGGAAAACCAGACGCTGGCGCAGATCACCTTCCAGAATTATTTCCGCATGTACGGCAAGCTCGCCGGCATGACCGGTACGGCATCGACGGAAGCGGAAGAATTCGGCAACATTTACGGCCTCGACGTGATTGAAGTGCCGACCAACCTGCCGATCCAGCGTATGGACGAAGACGACGAGGTCTACCGGACCCACGAAGAGAAGTTCAAGGCGATCATCGCCGAGATCCTGGACGCGCATAAACGCGGCCAGCCGGTTCTGGTCGGCACCACCTCGATCGAAAAGTCGGAACTTCTTGCTGGCCTCATGCGCAAGCAGGGCTTCAACGACTTCCAGGTCCTCAACGCCCGCTACCACGAGCAGGAAGCCTACATCGTCGCCCAGGCCGGCGTTCCCGGCGCAGTGACGATCGCCACCAACATGGCTGGCCGCGGCACCGACATTCAGCTTGGCGGCAACCTCGAAATGCGCGTCGAACGCGACCTGCACGAGATGGAGCCGGGCCCCGAGCGCGACGCGGCGATCGCCGCAATCGTCGAGGAGATCAAGGAACTCAAGCAGCGGTCGCTTGCCGCTGGCGGTCTCTACGTCATCGCCAGCGAGCGTCACGAAAGCCGCCGCATCGACAATCAGTTGCGTGGCCGTTCCGGCCGTCAGGGCGACCCTGGTCGCTCCAAATTCTACCTGTCGCTCCAGGACGACCTGATGCGCATCTTCGGCTCCGACCGCATGGACGGCATGCTGCAGAAGCTCGGCCTCAAGGAAGGCGAAGCCATCGTCCATCCTTGGATCAACAAGGCACTGGAACGCGCCCAGAAGAAGGTCGAAGCCCGCAACTTCGACATCCGCAAGAACGTCCTGAAGTATGACGACGTGCTGAACGATCAGCGCAAGGTCATCTTCGAGCAGCGCGTCGAACTGATGGATGCAACGGATCTTTCCGAAACCGTCGGCGACATGCGCCACGAGGTCATAGAAGATCTGGTTTCCAAGCATATCCCAGAGCGAGCCTATGCCGAGCAGTGGGATGCGGACGGCCTGAAAGCTGCCATCGCCAACTTCTTCGACATGGACATGCCCGTGCATGACTGGGTCAAGGAAGAAGGCATCGCCGAAGATGATATCCGCGCCCGCCTGACGGAAGCCGCCGATAAGGCCGCCACGGAAAAGGCCGAGCGTTTCGGCCCTGAGATCATGACCTATGTCGAGCGCTCCATCGTGCTGCAGACGCTGGACAATCTCTGGCGCGAGCACATCGTCAACCTCGACCATCTGCGCTCCGTCATCGGCTTCCGCGGTTATGCTCAGCGCGACCCGCTGCAGGAATACAAGGCCGAAGCCTTCGAACTTTTCCAGTCGCTTTTGAACAACCTGCGCCAGGCCGTCACCGGTCAGTTGTCGCGCGTCGAACTGGTGCAGCAGCCGGCCGAGCCGCAGCCGCTGCCGATGCAGGCGCGCCATATCGACGCCACGACCGGTGAAGACGAATTCGCACCGCTCAGCCTCGTCAACGAAACCGTCGTCGCCCCGGAAAATCGCGATCCGCAGAATCCGGCAACCTGGGGCCGCATCGGCCGCAACGAAACCTGCCCCTGCGGTTCCGGCAAGAAATACAAGCATTGCCATGGGGCGTTCGAGAGCAACGAGGTCGTTTGAGGCTTCGCAATCTTTCGGCAATGATCAAAATGCCGCCCTTGGGCGGCATTTTTTGTGCGCGATTTTGCCGGAGCCTACGGATATGCCGTGGATAGCTATTCAGCGGGTGTGCCAAAGCGTTTCAGCAAGAAATCGATCATGCTGCGCAGTTTCGCGGTGGGCCGACGGTCCAGTGCATATAGCAAGTACATCGGCGAGGCGACCGGCGTCCATTCGGGCAAAACCTGCACAAGGCGACCTCTGGCGAGATCATCGGCAAGCATGACTTCCGGCTGAAGGACGACACCCGCGCCATTTAGCGCCGCGACGCGCAACGCGTCGCCATTGTCAGCGGACAATCGTCCGCTCACATCCGACCGCCATTCGCCATCCGGACCGAACAAGTGCCACTGGTCCCGGTGGCGCCAATAGGAGAGGCCGAGGCAATCATGCGTGGACAAATCCTTTGGGTGTACCGGCGTACCCCGCCGCTCCAGATAGGCCGCAGACGCGGCCATTATCCTTCGATAGGGCTGTAGAGGGCGCGCTACCAGATCAACCTCGGCGACCTGACCTATCCGAATTGCGAGTTCGCATCCTTCTTGCGACAGGTCTGGCACTCCGTTGTCCAGCATGACGTCCACGCTAACGGCAGGATACATGACGAGATAGTCCGAAAGCGCCGGCATCAGGCGATGACTTCCGAACGTGACGGGGGAAACGATGCGCAGGAGGCCACGAGGCTCAGCCTGCAATTCGCTCGCGCTTGCGTCAGCCAGTTGCACGTCGGCCAACACTTGCTTGCAGCGCTCGTAATATAGGCGACCGATTTCTGTCAGCTGCTGACGCCGGGTGGTTCGGTGCAGCAGGCGAGCTCCCAAGCGCGCCTCTATTGCACGCACTTGCTTGCCCGCCATGGTCGGAGACACCCCGGCAGCGTCGGCTGCCGCACTAAAGCCGCCGTGTTCAACCACCCGCACGAACATGGCCATAGCGGATAATTTGTCCATATTATAAACCCAGAGGTTCTAAATGAATGAACATAGAGCACGTTTATCAAAGGGAAGCTAGCGGCCATAGTTCCTTTGCCTCAGCCATCTCAATTCGAGAAGGCAGTGAAACAGGAGCTTTCCAATGCCAACAATTCATCTCGAAATGCATCCGGGCCGAACGCTCGAGCAAAAGCGTGATTTCGTCCGCAAGGTCACTCAGGTTACCGCTGAGACGCTTGCTTGCCCGACGGATAGTGTGGACGTGTTGATCAGCGAAATTTCTCGCGAACACTGGGCCAAGGGCGGCCAGCTGGTATCGGATAAGGATACGCCTCAGAAAATCGCGCGATGACGCGATGATGGTCCGCAGCTGAATTTGACGGCCATCTCCGTCAACGCGAACCGGCTGCGGCCGCATTGCCATGGGGTTCGAGAGCAACGAGGTCGCTTAAGGTTTTGCCTCTTCCTATCGATCCACAAATGTCGCCTTCGGGCGGCATTTTCATTTGCGCAACTGTCGAACGACAATCAGGAAGACACGTCGCCTTACCTAAAATCCGACCAACCCGATCGAAGCAAGGTGGATCCGCTTAGGCGGCGGAATGCGGATCGTCGCTGTATGGATAGATGGGATAGCCGGAACCTATCGCATCCCGCACACGGTCAAACCAGGACAAGAGCGCCGGATAGTCAGCCAGAACGAAGCCGCAATCTTCCGCTCGGTGGCCGTAGGCGTAGACTGCAATGTCTGCGATCGAAAATTCTTTCCCGGCAAGAAACAGCGTATCTGTGAGGCTACGCTCCAGCGCGGCGAGGGTCCGGGCTGCGGCCGCGCGTTTGGCTGCTACCATCGCCTGATTGATTTCAAGGCGTCCTGTCAACGTCCAGAAACGCAGCGTACCGATGACCGGTTCAACATGGTATTGCTCGAAAAACAGCCACTGCATGACCTTGGCGCGTTGATAGCGGTCCGTCGGAAGAAACGGAGTGCCCTCGGCGAGATAGGTAAGAATGGCATTTGATTCCGCAATCGTCCGCCCATCCTCCAATTCAAGAACGGGAATGCTACCCGCCGGGTTAAGATCGAGAAAGGCGTCCGTGCGACTCTCTCCCTCGAAAATCGACACCAAACGGCTGCGGTATGGGATATTCAGCAGTCCGAACAGAACCCTGGCCTTCCAACCATTCTGCGACGGCAAATAATCGTGAAGCGTCAGCATGGCAGTTCTCCCAAATGATCGGTCAACTCTGCGCGCAGCCCAGCCAGATACCACCCGATTCCTGCGCGGAGACCATCGAGATGGCGAAACGTCGGGCAGTTGATCGCATTGCCTCTAAACGGTGCATTTGGTCAATACACCCACTTACATCCATGATGTTTTCCCGCACCCGCAGGAACTGATTCTTAACCCGCCTCTGCCAAGACTAACGTAAGGTTACGATCATGTTTTAAGTATTGCGTATCGATCATGGCGGTCTTTCAAACAGCAGAGAGAATGCTGCCGTCCGGGCTGCGGACTGCGCTATCGCCATATCTGCGCAAACTCGCCCCGCTATTCACCGGCAGTGACGAGAAGGCCGTCTCGCAGCGCATGGCGCTGATCGCCTTCGCCATCCGCATCGCTGGCGCCGCTCTCGCTTTCGTCTCGCAGATCGTACTTGCCCGCATGATGGGCCGGTTCGAATATGGTGTCTTCGTTTTCGTCTGGGTGCTGATGATCCTGTTCGGCAATCTCGCCTGCCTCGGCTTCCCGACAGCTATCATCCGTTTCTTGCCGCAATATGATGCAAGCGGCAATCATGACGCCATCCGTGGTGTGACCGCTACCGCCCGCCTCTTCGTTCTGGCCGTTGCCGGCGGGTTGGCGTTGATCGGAATGGCGGCGCTCTATGCCTTCAGCGGCATGGTCGAAAACTATTACATCATGCCGATCTTTCTTGGCCTGATCGCAGTACCGATGATCGCGCTCGGCGACGTGCTGGACGGCACGGCGCGCGCCAATCACTGGCCGGTCATGGCGCTGAGCCCGACCTTCCTCATCCGCCCGACGCTGATCCTGCTGTTCATGCTGGCCGCCATCCTTTTCGGCGCGGCTCATACTGCGGTGACGGCAATGGCGGCCGCACTTGCTGCCGCCTTCGTCACGGTGTTTTGCCAGTATCTCGCGGTCACCTTCCGCCTGCGCCGCCACTATCCCAACGGCCCGAAAACGATCGAGTTCAACGCCTGGTTTGCCGTCGCTTTCCCGGTCTTTCTGGCCGAAGGTGTCGGCTATCTCCTGACGAATTCCGATGTCGTCGTAGTGGGCATTTTCCTTGATCCCGCAGAGGTCGCCGTCTATTTCGCCGCTGCCAAGATCATGGCTCTGGTGCATTTCGTCTATTTCGCCGTCAAGGCCGCAATCGGCCCGCGGTTTGCCGCCATCATCGCCGAAAACGACCGGACCAAACTTGCAGCCTTCGCCACGGAGGCCGCGCGCTGGACCTTTTTCCCGGCCCTTGCCATCGGTCTTGTCGTGTTCGCGGCTGGGCAATTTCTGCTCTCGCTCTTCGGCGCAGCATTTACCGAAGGCGAGGTCGTCATTGCCATCCTGCTTGCCGGGGTTCTCGCCAAGGCTCTGGTTGGTCCAGCCGAGATTCTGCTGATGATGGCAGATCGGCAGATGCTCTGCGTCTATCTCTATGCCGCGGCACTCGTCGCCAATATCGGTCTTAACGTCGTGCTCATTCCACATTTTGGTATCGAAGGCGCGGCCATTGCCACCACCAGCGCCATGGTGATCGAGGCCGTGTTGTTGCATATCGCAGTCCGCAGTGCTCTCGGCATCGTACTCTTCGCCCTTATCCGTCGACCGACGACACCAGCAACGAACGGGGCACTCTGATCATGGCGCGCCCTCCCTTTACCGAAAGCACCGACAGCCAAGTGAACGCCCTGACGCACACGCTCGCAGCGCTGCATTTCGAACCGCCCAAGGCCGACGCCCGCGTCGAGGTTGGCCGGACAGGCCGCGAACTCTGCCTCTATCCCGGTAAGCTCGGCTACGAGCTGCAGGACGAGCTGGACTTTCTCTCCAATCGCGCAATGGAGCCGAACGTCTTCTTCTCCGGGCGTTTCCTGGCGCCTGCCATGCCGCGCCTGGAAGACCGGCAGATCCGCCTCGCGCTGATGCGCGACGACAACGGCGCCCGCAGCCGCATGCGCTTGCTGATGCCGTTTACAGTCGACAAGCCGGGCTTTGCGATTGGTCCCTCGATCATCCGCGTCTGGTCGAATTCCTTCGGCCCGCTCGGCACGCCGCTGGTGGACGCCGAGGAGGCCGGCGAGACGCTCGACAATCTCTTCGAGGCATTGACCCGGCGCGAACTGCAACTGCCGACGACACTGGTGCTGCCGGATATCAGATTGAACGGCCGTTTCGCCCAGATGGCAAAGGCTGTCGCCATCGGGCGCAACCTGCCCCTCACCGTCGCCAATCCCTATCGACGGCCGATGCTCGATAGCAGCGAGGACGCACTCGCCTATCTCAAGCGCACGATCTCGAACTCGCATCTGCGCGAAATGCGGCGCCAATGGCGTCTCTTGGAAAGTCATGGCGACGTCGTCTATACCGTCGCCCGCCAGCCTCGCGACATTCACCTACGCATGGAAGAATTCCTGGCATTGGAGGCGAGTGGCTGGAAGGGCAAGAAGCGCAGCGCTTTGGTCGCCGACCGCCACCATGCGGCCTTTGCCCGCGAAGCCGTTTCCAATCTCGCTGCGGTCGATGCCGTGCGCATCCACACCATCGACCTGAACGGCAGAGCAATCGCCTCAATGATCGTTCTGATGATGGGCGGCGAGGCCTATACCTGGAAGACTGCTTATAACGAGGATTACGCCCGCTTTTCGCCGGGTAAGCTGCTGATGGGCGAGCTGACGGAATGGCACCTCGACGACGCCAATATCGTCCGTTCCGATTCCTGCGCCGTGCCGGATCATCCGATCATGAGCCGCTTCTGGCAGGAGCGCGAGGACATGGGCACGCTGGTCATCGGCCTGACGCAGAATGGCGACCGCGACGCCCGACAGGTGGCAACGCAACTGCATATGTACCGCAGCACGCGCAACATGGCGAAGCTGCTGCGTGAGAAGATATTGTCGCTTACGAAGCGCTAGAGCGCATCAGCCGTTTCACCAACAGTCAAGCTGGCAAACGCGATCTCACCATCGGTAATGTAGTGGTTAACCTTTCCCGTCATCAAGCGTGAACCAGACTGGTGCCACGCGACTTCCCCGATTACGCACTTTGCTCTCAGCTCATTGACTATGTAGTCTCGCTCGGCATTCGTATCGGAATCGGTAGCATGTGTAACTTGGAACGTTAGCCAAGTTAGAGAAAGCCCGGTATCTCTCGTGCCCGCCCCAACCCATAGTACACGCTCTTCGGGCGATGGCCTGTCGGTGTTCAACCAGAAGCTCGCTGCGCTCATGTCGTCCTCGGAATGGGCGAGACCAAGGGCCCAGAAACGGATGTGATGGCGCTTGCGGGGGCTATCGTCGATGGGTTCTTGGAATCCTATGTCTTGCCTTCGCCCAAAAAGATAGAAAGTGCTGAAAGGTGCGGTGGGATAGGCAGAGTTCATCAGAAATGCTCGTATCATTCGCAACGTGCTTGCGATCCCCAAACGGTCGGACGTAGACCAGCCCGCCGTTGCAAAGGCATCCCGGAGTTGTTGAAGAGTGCCGACGAGGACGAAATTGACAGGATCGCCGGGCAAACCATCAGCCGCGATCGTGTATCTCGGGATAAGCCCCCGATGAAGAACCTTCAGGGACAATCGGACCACGTTCGGCAGGATGACGTAAGCAGCCAAGCCATATGTAAGGCACGCCGCAAGAACCCATGGAAGTCTGTGATCCGCAGTATCGAAAACGACGAAGACTATCAGCCAAACGCTAAGTACACCCAGACAAAAAACCAGGAACCTCTGGAAAAGGCGCATCAGCAACCTCACAACACTTTCTCCCGTCTAAAGCAATTCCAGGAAAAGTGCGAAGCGGTTTTCCGTCCGGAATTGCGTAAAAACAAAGGGATAGAGCAGGAATGCGATTCCGTGAAACGCTGAACCGCTCTAGCGTCTGATGAACTCGCCGTCGTCCTCGCTCTTCGTCACCGGGAATTTTACACTGAGAATATCCAAAAGGTAGCGCCGCCGCCCTAGTTGCGGGCAATTTTTCGGCGCTATCGAGTAAGCGCTCACCATACGTGCGGAGTCATGTGGCAGTTGCTCCATAATGCCGGACTTTTGCGCGACATGCATTGAGCTGCGCGTTTAAATGCCCATCCAAGGCATGCCCTAGCCTTTCGAATCCCGACCCTCGGCAATCGCACGCTCGCGCAGCAGGCGGCGAATGACCTTGCCGGAGGTCGTCAGCGGCAGCTCGTCGACAAACTCGATCTCGCGCGGATATTCATGCATGGAAAGCCGCGTCTTCACCCAGTCGCGGATTTCGGCGGCCAGTCCATCGTTCGGCTCACGGCCGGGAACGAGGACCACATAGGCCTTGACGATTTCGGTGCGCACCGCATCCGGCTTGCCAACGGCGGCCGCGAGTTGCACGGCCGGATGGCCGCCGAGGCAGTCCTCGATCTCGCTCGGACCGATACGATAGCCGGACGACGTGATGACATCGTCGTCGCGGCCGATGAAGGAAATATAGCCGTCCGCATCCTGCCGCCCGAGATCGCCGGTCAGCAGCCAGTCGCAGGCGAATTTCGCCTCCGTCGCCTTCTCATCTCGCCAATAGCCGAGAAACATCACCGGATCCGGTCGCTGAATGGCGATCTGCCCACTCTCGCCTACCGGCATCTCCCTGCCCTCCCCATCGACGATCGCGACGCGATGACCGGCCACCGGCTTGCCGGTCGCGCCAGCACGGCTGACGCCGAAGGCGGCGCTTGAGGACAGAACGAAATTGCATTCGGTCTGGCCGAAGAACTCGTTGACCGTGACCCCAAGGGCGGAACGCGCCCATTCATAGGTCTCGCGCCCGAGCGCCTCGCCGGCCGAGCCGATGGTGCGCAGTTTGAGATCATAGAGCGCTCTGGGATTGTTGATCGACTTCAACAGCCGCAGCGCCGTCGGCGGGATGAAGGCATTGCGCACTCCCATTTCGGCCATGATGCGGAAGGCCATATGCGCATCGAATTTCTGCGCCGGCGAGGAGACGACGGGCACGCCGAGCATCAGGCTCGGCAGCAGCGCATTCAGCAGCCCGCCAGCCCAGGCCCAATCCGACGGCGTCCAGAGCTTGTCCCCCGCCTGCGGAAAACCTTCATGGGCGAACTGCATGCCCGGAATGTGCCCCGGCAGAACGCGGTGGCCATGCAGCGCGCCCTTCGGCGGCCCGGTCGTGCCAGACGTGAAAATCATCAGCGCCGGATCGTCCGGTCCGGTATCGACCGCTTCGAAAAGCGGCGGATGAGCTGCGACGAGCTCGGCAAAACCCGCCACGCCCTCGTCGCCGCCATCGATGCTGATCACATGCGCCAGTTCCGGCAGGCGATCGCGGATCGGCCGTAGCCGTGTGAGACCAAATTGATTGGTAACGATCGCGGAGGTTCCCGAATTCGCCAGCCGATATTCCAGCGCTTCACCGCCGAACAGCAGCGCCAGCGGCAGCGCAATCGCTCCCATCTTGTAAATGGCCACATGCGCGATGACGGTCTCGAAACTTTGCGGCAAAAGCAACGCAACCCGATCGCCCGGTCGCACGCCGAGCGCCGTCAACGCATTGGCGAAGGCTGCGGAGCGATGGCGAAGCTCGCCATAGGTCATCCTCAGATGACTGCCGTCCGGACTGAAATGCTCGAGGCAGACCCGGTCCGGCTCCCGTTCAGCCCAATCGTCGCAAACCGCGCGTCCGATGTTGAATTTCGCCGGAATCTCCCAGCGAAAATCGCGGTATAGAGCCTCATAGGTGTCGCGCGGGGGTAGTTTCATACCAAATTCCAGGAAAAATGCTGCGGCGCAGCTAACACCGGTGGCGCCAAGGGTTCAAGGAAACAATTGTAGCAGTCGCCGCCCTGCACGCGGAAATCGCCGTCTTTAATTAGCGCCGCTTCAAAGCCTATTGCGAATTATTGAGCTAATCGGCGGAGCTTTGCTCCGCTAGTCTGCCCTCGATGACACATCCACTCTGCCTCCGATCCGGCGGCGGAGCGTTTCCTATCGGACCCGTAGAGCATCCCGCTTTCAGGTGGAACCATCTGCAAGCGGGATGCTCTATATTCAAAAGAGTAGAGCGACCTTTGTGCGTTCAAAGGAAGGCACAACGCTCTAGAACAGGATGGAGACTATCGATGGAATACACAAAGCTTGGAAAAACCGGCCTTGAAGTGTCCCGCATCTGCTTGGGCTGCATGACCTATGGCGACCCGAACAAGGGCACGCACGCCTGGTCGCTGAAGGAAGAAGACAGCCGCCCGCTGCTCAAGCAGGCGATCGAGGCCGGCATCAACTTCCTCGATACGGCGAACACCTATTCCAACGGATCGTCCGAGGAAATCGTTGGCCGCGCCATCAAGGATTTCGCCCGCCGCGAGGACATTGTGCTGGCGACAAAGGTGTTCAACCGCATGCGTCCCGGCCCGAACGGTGCCGGCCTGTCGCGCAAGGCGATCTTCGACGAAATCGACAACAGCCTGCGCCGCCTCGGCACCGACTACGTCGACCTCTATCAGATCCATCGCTGGGACTACACGACGCCGATCGAAGAAACCTTGGAAGCGCTGCATGATATCGTCAAGGCCGGCAAGGCCCGCTATATCGGCGCCTCCTCGATGTATTCATGGCAGTTCGCCAAGGCGATCTACACCTCGCGCCTCAACGGCTGGACCGAATTCGTCAGCATGCAGAACCACCTGAACCTGCTCTACCGCGAAGAAGAGCGCGAAATGCTGCCCTTCTGCGAAGACCAGAAGATCGCCGTCATTCCCTGGAGCCCGCTTGCCCGCGGCCGCCTTACCCGCGACTGGGACGAGGCCACGGCGCGCTCGGAAACCGACGAATTCGGCAAGACGCTTTACACCCAGGCGATCGAAGCCGACCGCAAGGTCGTCGAAGCAGTCGGCACTATCGCCAAGGCCCGCGGCGTGGCCCGCGCCCAGGTCGCTACCGCCTGGATCCTGCAGAAGAGCGCCGTTTCCGCCCCGATCATCGGCGCCTCCAAGTCTGGCCACATCGCCGACGCCGTCGCCTCGCTGTCGATCAAGCTGACACCGGAAGAGACCCAAGCGCTGGAATCACCTTATATCCCGCACGGAGTTGCCGGGTTTAAGTAAGCACTTAGTACTGGTCAGGCGCGCATGCCGTTGCGCAACTGAGCGCCTGACCTTTCTCCTCGGCTCCAAAGACTGTTCGACGCTTCAAGGGTATCAGGATGCTGCGAAGCAAGTAACGCGGTACGCCCTATCGCCACCTGCAAATTCCATGTTGCATTGCAATAAAGGCGCGGCATATAAGGACGCATTCGACTGGACCCGGTGAAATTCCGGGTGGCTATTCCGGCCGCCGATCCGCCGGACCACGCAAAACCTGCATGCCATACGCTCCCTTCCGCTCGACAGAGTGCGTTTTGCCATAGCTTTGCGAGACCTTAATAAATGCAATTTCAATCCATTCGCCGGGACTGGTCAGCCAATCCCATGCGCGAAATGCTCGCCGGAGCCGTCGCAACATTCGCCTTGATCCCGGAAGTCATCGCCTTCTCATTTGTAGCTGGGGTGGATCCGCAGGTCGGATTGTTCGCTTCCTTCGTGATCGGCATCGTGATCGCTTTCACAGGTGGCCGGTCAGCCATGATCTCGGCCGCCGCGGGGTCGGTTGCGTTGGTCGCTGCACCGCTGGTGCACACCCACGGATTGCCTTACCTCTTCGCTGCCGGCCTGCTGGCTGGCATGATCCAGATCCTCTTCGGACTGCTCCGCCTTGGCGTTCTGATGCGTTTCGTTTCGAAGTCCGTCCGCACCGGCTTCGTTAACGCGCTCGCGATCCTAATTTTCTGGGCGCAAATGCCGCATATCATCGGTGGCGACTGGATCGCGTATTCTGTTCTGGCGGCCGGACTGGCGATCATCTACGTCGCCCCTCGGATCACGACATCTATTCCTTCCCCCCTCATATGCATCCTGATTCTCACCACGGCGTCCGTAACGCTGCACCTTCCCGTTCAAACCGTCGCCGATCTCGGACAACTGCCTGATTCGCTCCCGATCTTTAGCTGGCCTGCCGTTCCGCTGACCCTTGAGACGTTGACAATTATCGCTGGTCCCGCTCTCGCCATCGCAATGGTCGGCCTGCTCGAATCCATGATGACCGCCAGCGTCGTAGACGATCTCACCGACACTCCGAGCTCGAAGAACAGGGAATGTACAGGCTTGGGCATCGCTAATGCCGCATCAAGCTTGTTCGGAGGCATTGCCGGCTGCGGGATGATCGGCCAGACTGTCAGCAACGTGAAATACGGTGGCCGGGGCCGCCTCTCCACCCTTTTTGCGGGCGCTTTCCTGCTGGTCCTAATGGTCCTGCTGAAACCATGGGTATCGCAGGTTCCGGTCGCCGCTCTGGTGGCGATCATGGTCATGGTGTCGATCGACACGTTCGACTGGTCGTCATTGCGGACGGTAGTTATTCATCCGAAAATGTCGAGCACGGTCATGGTTGCGACGGTTGTCGTCACAGTGTTCAGCTCCAACCTAGCCCTTGGGGTCACCGTCGGCGTCCTGCTCAGCGGCGTGTTTTTCACACTAAAGGTCGCTCGCCTGCTTCGGATAGACGTCGATTCCGACAAGGCAGCCGGACGTCAAATCTACCGCGTCTCCGGACAGGTGTTCTTCGCTTCCGCAGACGCATTTATCGAGTCGTTCGACATTCAGGATGCCCACGGAATGGCGGTCACGGTCGACGTGTCGCAAGCTCACTTTTGGGACATCACCGCGGTTGCGGCCCTCGACAAGATCGTTCAGCGGTTCAGGGCGCATGGCGTTGCGGTCGATGTGACAGGTCTCAATCAGGCGAGTACGAGGTTGATCGAACGACTCGCCACGACGGGGTGAGGTAGATTCCGCCACTGTGGCGTTGGGTCGCAGAGAATGTCGAAGCCTTTGAATCCGTTAGGAATCGCGCAAAGGATACTTCACGAACCGGTCACAGTTGAGTCTTAACAGATTGAGGCTCCCTATCCCCGAGGACAACGGCCCATGACCACCATCCCCTTCGAAGCGCGACGTTTCCAATCCACCGCTGCCTATTATCTGCGTTATCGCATCCCCTATCCGGACGCGCTTATCGATCGCGTCGCCGAACGAAGCGGCCTGAAGGCCGGGGATCATGTGCTTGACCTCGGCTGCGGCCCCGGCCAGCTCGGTATCGCCTTTGCGCGGCTTCAAGGCGCCGCCGTTACCGCCATGGACCCGGAGCCGGAAATGCTCGCCGCCGCCGAAGCCGGCGCCAAGGACGCCGGCGTCGACATCACCGTCCGCCAAGGTTCGTCCTATGATCTCGGTCCTGATATCGGCAAATTGCATCTCTGCATCATGGGCCGCTCGTTCCACTGGATGGATCGCCCCGCCACTCTCGCCGCTCTCGACGCTTTGATCGAGCCGGGCGGCGCTGTCGTGCTGTTCCATGACAAAAATGTGCTGGCCAGCCCGGATTGGCGCAGCATCGTCGAAAAGCTGGCGGAGACTTTTTCGCCGGAACGGCACGAAGAACGCCTGCTGCGCAAGAGCAAGGCCTGGGCGCCGCATGAGGCCATGCTGCTCGCCTCGCCCTTCCGCAATCTCGAGCGCATCGGCATCGTCAGGGAATATCAGAGGGATATCGAGGATATAGTCGGCCGGGTCTTCTCGATGTCCTCCACCTCGCCGCAGGCGCTCGGCGACAAGCTTGCAGATTTCGAGGCGGCATTGCGCGCCGAACTGCTGGAAGTCGCTCCCGACGGCAAGTTCACCGAGATCGTCGAATCCGCCGGCCTGCTTGCCTTCCGCGGCTGATCGAGCCGCCCGCCTCGTCTTTCAACGCGAAGCGAGCTCCTGCCGGGTCGCCGCCAGGAGCTCCTCGGAAAGAGCGGGCGTATCCAGGGCGCGGGCGAGAATGACCGCGCCGACCATGGTAGACAGATCGGCAAGCGCCTTGCGCCGCCGCTCCTCCTGAGTTTCCCCGGGCGTGATCTCTTCCAGGATTGCTGCCAGTCCCATCAGGCCGTTGGTGAAAGTGGACTGCATTTCAGGACCATAGCGGCTGACCTCCTGCGTCAGCGCCGCGAAGACACAGCCGGTACCATGCTCAACGACGTTACGGTGCGAGAGATAGTGCGCGAGCAGTGCGTCGCGCGGCGCCTCCGGCGCCCCTTCGACCACCTCCTGCCAGCGTTCCTGCGAGCGTGCCACCAGCGCCTTGCTGGCTTCGCAAGCCAACTCATCCTTCGATTCGAAATGGCCGTAGAAGCCGCCATGCGTCAGCCCCGCGGCCTTCATGATGTCGGCCACGCCTATGCCGTCAAAACCCTTTTCGCGAAAAAGCTCGCCCGCGACCGCGAGGATCTTCTCGCGGTTCTCGGCGAATTTTTCCCGGCTCACTCTCATCGATCGATCTCCGAACCTTACTGCGCCATGGATTCCCGTTTTCGGGCTTATGCGCAAGCCGTCAAAACGACCCTTGACAATTTATATGATAGCCATCATCAATAAGCAACAAATATGATAGCCATCATCTAAATCCCTATACAGCCACCTTGCACAATCGTTCAAGCCGGGAGAGGAACGTTGCGATACAGGCATCTTCAACAGTATCGCGCCCCAATCCGGCCGCAGCGCTGAAACTCGAACCCCCATCGGAACAATATCTATGGTCTCCACAGTCCTTGCTTCGACGCTTGCCCGGCGCAACATCCACTATGGATGGGTCGTCGTCGGCGCCACATTCCTGACCATGCTGGTCACCGCCGGCGCCATGGGCGCGCCCGGCGTGCTCATCAAGCCGCTGGAAGACGAGTTCGGCTGGAGCACTTCGTCCATCTCCTCCGCGCTTGCCGTTCGCCTCTTGCTGTTCGGCCTGATGGGACCCTTCGCCGCCGCTTTCATGAATTATTTCGGCGTCCGCAAGGTCATCGTCTTCGCGTTGATCACCATCGGCGTCGGGTTCATCGGCTCGCTGTTCATGACGCAAGTCTGGCAGTTGCTGCTCTTCTGGGGCATCATCGTCGGCTTCGGCACCGGCCTGACCGCCATGGTGCTCGCCGCTACAATATCGACACGCTGGTTCACCAAGCATCGCGGCCTCGTGGTCGGCATGCTCTCGGCAAGCTCAGCCACCGGCCAGCTCGTTTTTCTGCCGCTGATGGCGGAGCTGACGGAACGCTACGGCTGGCGCACCACCGTCATCTTCGTCTGCGGCATGATCGTCGTCGCCGCCTTGGTCGTGCTGCTGCTGATGCGCGATCGGCCGTCTGACGTCAACCTGCCGCTCGTCGGGGAAATCCACATAACCCCGCCGCCACCAGCCACCAAAAATCTGAAGGCCGCCCTGGCCTCGCCGATCGTCATTCTGAAGGAGGCATCCACGAGCTCCACCTTTTGGATCCTCTTCGCCACCTTCTTCATCTGCGGGCTGTCGACCAATGGCCTGATCCAGACGCATTTCGTCACACTCTGCGGCGATTTCGGTATCGTGCCGGTCGCAGCCGCGAGCGTGCTTGCCGTCATGGGCATCTTCGATTTCTTCGGCACGATCGGCTCGGGCTGGCTCTCCGACCGCTTCGACAATCGCTGGCTGCTCTTCTGGTATTACGGCCTGCGCGGCCTGTCGCTGATCTATCTGCCCTTCAGCAACTTCACCTTCTACGGCCTGTCGATCTTTGCCGTCTTCTACGGCCTCGACTGGATCGCCACCGTGCCGCCGACCGTCAAGATTGCCGCCGACCGTTTCGGCCGTGAAAGAGCCGGTCTGGTCTTCGGCTGGGTCTTCGCCGGCCATCAGCTCGGCGCCGCCACCGCCGCCTATGGCGCCGGCCTGTCGCGCACCGAGCTCAACACCTATCTGCCTGCCTTCTTCGTCGCCGGCGCTTTCTGCGTGCTCGCCGCAATCCTGGCGCTGACGATCAACCGGTCCAGTTCGACGGACAGGGCCCCGGCAATGGCGCACTGAAGCCAATCAAAAGCCCATGGCGTCAATTCGCCGCCATGGGCCAAAGCGCAACCCTGCGGAAACACTCGCAATAACTCATCCACCCGACTTGCGCGCGCGGGCGATCACATGTTAGACACCCGCCTCGTCAGGATCCGTTGCCCCATTGGCGGAATTGGTAGACGCGCTCGACTCAAAATCGAGTTTCGAAAGAAGTGCTGGTTCGACTCCGGCATGGGGCACCACCCGGCTTCCCCGCGAAGTCAGTAGCCGCTCCCCCGATAGAATTGCGCCACTATGCGATTTTAACGAAATCGCCCGCAGCTCCATCTCGAAAACTTATGTGCTTTCCGCTATCTCGGTGGGTGATATCAGTCGTTTCCCTCCGGGCAACGCTCAAGCCGGCACGAGAGAATATGAGTCGCGGCCTTCTCGTCCTTGTCCTGCAGTTCTTCGTCTGTATCGCCGTTTTCTCGATCGGCCTGTGGACCTTCGTGCGCCCAAGAAGCTTTCAGCAGTTCTTGAACCTCAATTTCGGTCTTCTTCCGGCAGCCGGAGCCGGTACTGCGCTGACGCCGATCCTGATCAGGCTCTCCTCGGTCTTTTTCCTCTGGTACGGCTATCAACTCGGCGAGGCGTTCAGCGCCGAAATCCTTTGGCTCATAGGGCTTGTCGGCCAACTGGTCGGACAGTGACGACCAGGCGAAGTCTCAGCGCCGAACACGACACTCTCACGAAAAATTTTGATTTTATGCCACTTCTGCGAGCCACCGACCATTTACAGCCATAATCCTCCCCCCTAAAGGTGTGCAACGCAGCAAAAGGGGGCAGAATGCTTCGTAGACTTTACGACTGGACCATGTCGCTGGCCGGCCGCAAATCAGCGGAAATTTGGTTGGCCGTTATCGCCTTCGTTGAAAGCTCGATCTTCCTCGTGCCCGCCGACGTCTTGTTCCTGCCGATGTCGCTCGCAAAGCCCGAACGCGCCTGGCGCTACGCGTTGACGGCGACCGTTGCCTCGGTACTCGGCGGCATTGCGGGCTGGGCGCTCGGCTATTACGCCTTCGAGGCAATCGCCAAGCCGATACTGGTATTCTACGGCAAGCTCGACGCCTTCAATCAGATGAGTGCCGGCGTCACTTACGAAACCATCGTCTTGCTGCTCGTCACCTCGGGCCTGGCGCATCTGCCGCCGATCAAGGTGGTGACGATCCTCTCCGGCGTTGCCCATGTGAATCTCGGCCTGTTCATCATCTCGGCCATCATCGCCCGCGGCGCCCGCTTCTTCGTGCTCGCATGGCTGCTGCGCCGCTATGGCGAGTCGATCCGGCATTTTATCGAGAAGCGCCTCAGCCAGATTGCAACGGCGGTGGCAGGTGTCCTTATTCTTCTCTATATCGCCTTCCATTATGTCCTGGCGCAGTGACCACGGAGCCCGCCGCATGTCCCAGACCCTAACCTCCTCTCGCGCCGGCCTAGGTTATTCCGCGCTGCTTGCGATCGGTATGATTATCGTCATCGGCTCGGCGCTCGGTTTCCAGTATATCGGCGGCTATATTCCCTGTGCGCTCTGCCTTGATCAGCGCCAGCCCTATTATTACGGCATTCCGGTCGCAATCGTCGCGGCCCTGACGGCGGTCGCAGGCATGCCCTCTTGGATCACCCGCACGCTGCTGGCCATCGCCGGCATCATGATGGTGGTCGGTGGCGGCATTGGTGTCTACCACGCCGGCGTCGAATGGCATTTCTGGGCCGGTCCGACCACGTGCTCCACCACGGCCAGCAGCATGACGCAGAACGCCGGCGACCTGCTGAACGAACTGAACACCATCAAGGGTCCGTCCTGCACGGATGCTGCGCTCCGCGTTCTCGGCATTTCGATGGCCGGATGGAACGTGGTCGCCAGCGTGATCCTCGCAGCGATTGCGTTTGTCGGCGTGAAGAAAGCTGGTTGAGGAATTCCTTCGCCCCCACGGGGAGAGGGTGAAGCCCTACGGCTGCAGTTCCGTATCCCAGTAGAGATAGTCGAGCCAGCTATCGTGCAGATAGTTCGGCGGGAACAGGCGGCCGTTGTTGTGCAGGTCCTGGACCGTCGGCTGATACGGCTTCTGCGCCGGGAACATGCCCGCCTGCTTCGGCAACTTGCTGCCCTTGCGCAGATTGCATGGTGAGCAGGCTGCGACCACGTTTTCCCAGGTCGTCTCGCCGCCATGGGCGCGCGGGATGACGTGGTCGAAGGTCAGGTCGTCATGAGCGCCGCAATACTGACATTCGAACCGGTCGCGAAGGAAGACGTTGAACCGGGTAAAGGCCGGATTGCGGGAGGGCTGAACGTAAGTCTTGAGACAGACGACACTCGGCAGCCGCATCGAGAAGCTGGGCGACGACACGGACTGATCGTATTCTGCGATGATATTCACACGGTCAAGGAAAACCGCCTTGATCGCGTCCTGCCAGGACCAGAGCGACAAGGGGTAATAACTCAGCGGCCGATAGTCAGCGTTCAGCACGAGCGCTGGCAAGGACTGCGGTGAGACTGCAATCGTCAAGGAACCCTCCTGATCGATTCGGCATCTGTATCTGTATATTAGGCCGGTTGTTACAGGATTGTGAAGTCCAATAAATTCAGTGCATAGCGGCGAATCTGCGAGACCCGCCGATCAATCGATAGGCAGCGCGTCACGCCGGGTTTTGACGGCGTAATAGGCCCAGAAGAGCCGGGCCGCGACGGAGCGCCAAGGCATCCAAACCGCCGCCTCCCTGGCCAAAGCCTTGGGCAAGGGCCTGACATCAAGCCCAAATGCCATGCCGAAGGCAGCCTGCAAAGCGACGTCGCCAACAGGGAACACATCTGCGTGACCGCCGCAGAACATCAGATAAACCTCCGCTGTCCACGGACCGATTCCCTTGATGGCGGTCAGCTCGGAAAGCGCCTTTTCCGGGCTCTCGGCGCTCAACGAATGAAGATCGAGGCCGCCGTCGACGACGGCATCGGCGACGCGAGACAGGGTTTCCGCCTTGATTCGCGACAGGCCGAAAGCGCGCCAGGCATCCGGTTCCAGCCCGGCATACGCCTCGGCCGTCACCCGGCCGGTCCTCGCCGTCATCCGCCCCCAGATCGCATCGGCACTTGCCCGGGACACGACCTGCGACACGATGATATGTGCAAGCCCCTCGAAGCCCGGTTCGCGCAGGCGGAGCGGCACGGGGCCGGCCTCGGAGACAATCTGCCGCAGGCGCGGATCGAGTTCGACCAGCGCTGCCAGCCCTTCCTGGATATCGTCTTCACCGCGAATGATGTGCATGGCTTCTCGTAGTCCAGGATTAGAATTCGTGGCAGAAGAAAGCATGAACGCGATTCCCCGTCAAAAGCCGATATTCCGTTTCGCGCCGAGCCCGAACGGGCCGTTGCATCTCGGACATGCGCTGTCGGCGATCCTCAACCACGACATGGCGAAACAGGCCGGCGGCCGTTTCCTCGTGCGTATCGAAGACATAGATCAAGCCCGTTGCACACCCGAATTCGAAGCGGGCATATTTGCCGATCTCGCCTGGCTGGGCCTCACCTGGGAAGAACCGGTGCGCCGGCAGTCCGACCATTTCCGCGCCTACCAAAGTGCTCTGCAGTCGCTCATCGAGCGCGACCTCGTCTATCCCGCCTTTCTGACGCGGGGCGAGGTGAAGGCGCGAGTCGCAACAGGCGAAACCAGCGACAGGCCCTGGCCGCGCGATCCGGACGGCACGCCGCTCTATCCGCCCGACGACCGCGCACGTAGCAACGAGGAGCGGAAGCGATTGCTGGACGCCGGCCTCAAACATGCCTGGCGGCTCGACATGGACAAGGCCATCGCCGAAGCCGGAGGGCCTCTCCATTGGCGCGAAACCGGCGATGGCGAGACGGGCGATATCCCTGCCGATCCCGCCGCGTGGGGTGATGTCGTGCTGTCACGCTCCGATGCGCCGTCGAGCTATCATCTGTCCGTGGTCGTTGACGATGCGGCGCAGCGCGTCACCCATGTAGTTCGCGGTCTGGACCTCTTTCACGCCACCTCGATCCACCGCCTGCTGCAGACCCTGCTCGATCTGCCGCAGCCCCTCTATCACCATCACCGGCTGATTCTCGGCGAAGACGGGAAAAAGCTTTCGAAGAGCCTGGGCGACACCGGCATTGCCGAATGGCGCCGACAGGGTTGGTCACCTGCGGAGCTTCGCCGCCGCATCGGCCTCTGATTGTTTGTCTGTTTCTTGTTTATCCGCTGCCGGACCGCTTGCTGCCTTGCCAAAGAGCATGCGCCGCACCTTGAACTTCATCAGCGCCGCGTTGATCTCCGCGCCCAGGATGAAGATCACCGCGAGCATGTAGAGGAAGACGAGCACAATCATTACCGAGGCAAGGCCGGCATAGGTGGCCGTGTAATTGGCGAAGGTCGCGAGGTAATAGGCGAAGATCAACGCGCCGAGCGACCAGAAGAGCAGTGTCAGAAGCACGCCGGGGATGACGTCGAACAGCCGTCGCCGACCGGCTGCCAGCCACAGATGCAGGATCAGCAGTCCGGCAAGCAGCAGGAAGATCGTGCCGTAGATGCGCCAACTGAAGACGACATCTAGAATATCGGCAAGTCGCGGCAGCCACTTCCGCGTATAATTCAGCACCAACGGCACGGCAACCAGCATGATGCTGAGAAGGGCAAAGATCAAAACCGCCATCAGCACATAACCGAGGCTCGCGAGGCGGTTGAAATACCAGGGTCGCGTTTCCGGCACTCGGTAGGCGCGGTTGAGTGAGATGCGCAGTGCCTCGACGCCGTTGGAAGCGAAATAGGCGGCGGCCAGGACAGAGACGGTCAACAGCCCGCCGCGCGGAATGGTCAGAACCTGCACCACCTGGTCCGCCAGCGGCTTGGCGATCGCTTCCGGCCAGGTATCGAAAATCAAGTGCACCGCCGTCGACGAAAACTGGCTGGCGCCGAGGAAGCTTGCGAGCGCCGTGCCGAAGATCAGAAACGGGAAGACAGCCAGCAGCGTCGAGAGCGCCACATGGCTTGCCATCGCGAAACCGTCGTCCTCGACGAAATGGAACACCGCGTCGTAGACGACCTTATAGAACGTACGAACGAATATCGGCATTCCATCTCCGCTTGAGCCCGGTTCTCGTCCGCCGGTTGTCGATTGTGTCGGGCCCATGAATATGGGAAACGACTCCCAGTTTGTACAGGAATCATTCCATGGCAGATCAACGCACAATCATCGTAACAGGTTGCTCTTCCGGCATCGGCGCTTTCTGCGCTCGTGCATTGAAGGCCGATGGCTGGCGCGTTTTCGCCACCGTGCGCAAGGAGGCGGACCGCGCTTCCCTCGAAGCCGATGGGATCGAAACACTGCTGATGGATTATGCCCAGCCGGAAACGATCTCGGCCTTGGTCGCGACCGTGCGCGAACGGACCGGTGACCGCGTCGACGCCCTGTTCAACAATGGCGCCTATGGCCAGCCGGGTGCGGTCGAGGACCTCTCAACGGATGTGCTCCGCGAACAGTTCGAGACGAATTTCTTCGGCTGGCATGAGCTGACGCGGCAGGTGATCCCGCTGATGCGCAGGCAGGGCCAGGGCCGCATCGTCAATGTATCCTCCATTCTCGGCCTGATCCCCTATCGCTTCCGCGGCGCCTACACGGCTTCGAAATTCGCACTGGAGGGCCTGATGATCACTCTCAGGATGGAACTGCAGGACAGCGGCATCCATGTCAGCCTGATCGAACCCGGCGCGATCGCCACGCGCTTCACTGCCAACGCGCTCGCCAAGATCGAGGAGCATATCGATCTCGAACATTCGGCCCATGCGGTCGAATACCGGCGGCAATTGACGCGGCTGAATGGCACAGGGCCGGTTAACAGGCACAAATTGGGACCCGAAGCGGTCTATGACGTGTTAAAATCCGCGTTGAACGCCAAAAGTCCGCGCCCGCATTATGTTGTGACCATGCCCGCAAAACAGGGCGTTCTTCTGAAAAGGCTGTTGCCGGCTAACCTTTTCTATCGTCTGATGCGCCGGTTGGATTGAAAGACGAAGGCCCGAAGCAATGTCTACCGTTACTTATATCGCCGCCATCATCGTCATGGGCCTGGTCGTGATCGTCCTCATCCGCGGCCTGTTCAACATGATGAAGGGCGACAACCCGAACCTGTCGAACCGCCTGATGCAGCTTCGCGTGCTGTTGCAGGCAATCGCTGTCGTTCTGATCATGCTGACGCTGTGGCTGACCGGCGGCGGCCGCCCGACCTGATTGCAGGATCAAGATGGTCAAGCTCAACAAGATCTACACCAAGACCGGCGATGACGGCACGACCGGCCTCGTCTCCGGCCCGCGTCGGCTGAAGCACGATCTGCGGGTGGAAGCCTATGGCACCATCGACGAAACCAACTCCGCCATCGGCGTCGCGAGGCTGCATGCCACGGGCATGCCCGAACTCGACGCCATGCTGATGCACATCCAGAACGACCTTTTCGACCTCGGCGCCGATCTCTCGACGCCGGAAACGGACGAGCCACTCTCTTACGAACCGCTGCGCATCATCGACAGCCAGGTCGAGCGCATCGAACATGATATCGACAGGCTCAATGCCGATCTCGAACCATTGAAATCCTTCGTTCTGCCCGCCGGCAGTTCCGCCTCAGCGCATCTCCATCTCGCCCGCACGATCGCACGACGCGCCGAGCGGCTGATGGTGGCTCTGTCACGCGGCAAGGGAGAGCGGGTGAGCCCGGCGGCACTGAGATACGTCAACCGTCTCTCGGATTTTCTGTTTGTCGCCGCGCGCCATGCCAATGATCGGGGGCGCGCCGATGTGCTCTGGGTTCCGGGGAAGAATCGATAGGTGAGTCAAACTATCTCTAGTGGCAGCCGATCATATTGACGTTAACGTAAACGTTATTTACAGCCCTAAAGCAATTTGCCTGTCTGCGGCATGGAAGCGTTGTAATTGGGAAAAAAACGCGTATCCATGTCGCCATTCGACAAACGGAGCGGCGCTGAACAGGCCATGTTCTTTGGGCGCAGTGTTGAAGGAAGGATTCCATGAAGATTCTCGTCCCCGTGAAGCGGGTTGTTGATTACAACGTCAAGATACGCGTGAAGCCGGATGGTTCGGGCGTTGAGCTTGCGAATGTGAAGATGTCGATGAACCCGTTCGACGAGATATCGGTTGAGGAAGCGCTTCGGCTGAAAGAGGCCGGCAAAGCCGAGGAAGTGGTGGTGGTCTCGATCGGTCCGGCCAAGGCCGAAGAGACGCTGCGCACCGCGCTCGCCATGGGCGCCGACCGCGCAATCCTCGTCGAGACCGACGATCAGGTCGAACCGCTGGCCGTGGCGAAGATCCTCAAGGGTGTCGCCGATGCCGAACAGCCGGGTCTGATCATCGTCGGCAAACAGGCGATCGACGACGACAGCAATCAGACCGGTCAGATGCTGGCCGCCCTTCTCGGCGCGGCGCAGGCGACCTTCGCCTCGAAGATCGAGATCGGCGACGGCAAGGCAACCGTGACCCGCGAAGTCGACGGCGGCCTGCAGACGATCGAGATCAAACTTCCGGCCGTGGTCACCACCGACCTTCGTCTCAACGAGCCGCGTTATGCCTCGCTGCCGAACATCATGAAGGCGAAGAAGAAGCCGCTCGACAAGAAGGCTCCGGCCGATTTCGGCGTCTCGACGACGCCGCGCCTAAAAGTGCTGAAGACGGAAGAGCCAGGCGGCCGCAAGGCGGGCGTCAAGGTCAAGTCGGTCGCCGAGCTTGTCGAAAAGCTCAAGACCGAAGCCGGCGTGCTCTAGGGACAGGAAAGGGACACAATCATCATGGCCATTCTTCTTCTGGCTGACCACGACAGCAACCACCTTTCCGACCAGACCGCCAAGACGTTGACGGCGGCCACGCAGATCGGCGGCGAGGTGCATGTTCTCGTTGCCGGCGCCGGCGCCAAGGCTGCAGCCGAGCAGGCCGCGAAACTCTCCGGCGTCTCCAAGGTGCTGGTTGCCGAGGATGCGAGCCTTGCCAACAACCTCGCCGAACCGCTTGCCGATCTGATCGTTTCGTTGGCCGGCGGCTACGACACCATCCTCACAGCCGCCACCTCGGTCGGTAAAAACGTCATGCCGCGCGTCGCAGCTTTGCTCGATGTTGCCCAGGTCTCGGAAATCATCGAGGTTGTCTCGCCAGACACCTTCAAGCGCCCGATCTATGCCGGCAACGCCATCCAGACGGTGCAGGCAACCGACGCCAAGAAGGTGGTCACCGTGCGCACCGCCTCCTTCGCCTCGGCTTCAGAAGGCGGCTCGGCTGCCGTCGAGGCGATCCCGGCGGTGGCCAACCCAGGTCTTTCGACCTTCGTCAGGGACGCGCTGTCGGCCTCCGACCGTCCGGAATTGACCTCGGCGAAGATCATCATCTCCGGCGGCCGCGCGCTCGGTTCGGCGGAAAAGTTCCGCGAGGTCATCCTGCCGGTGGCCGACAAGCTCGGCGCCGCCGTTGGCGCCTCACGCGCTGCCGTCGATGCCGGTTACGCGCCGAACGACTGGCAGGTGGGACAGACCGGCAAGGTCGTCGCCCCGCAACTCTACATCGCCTGCGGCATCTCCGGCGCCATCCAGCACCTCGCCGGCATGAAGGATAGCAAGGTCATCGTCGCGATCAACAAGGACGAAGAGGCTCCGATCTTCCAAATCGCCGACTACGGCCTCGTCGCCGACCTCTTCGAGGCGCTCCCAGAACTTGAAAAGGCGCTGTGATCGCGCTGTTTGATCTCTTTCGCAGTTGCGAAAGACTGGAAAATTGTCCTTTATGGGGCTATCAATCTTGCCGGGCTAGAAATAGTCCGGCAAATTTATGACGAAAAGCATGGCGCGCCACCAAGAGCGCGCCGCCGGGGAGTTGGCAATGAGTTCGCTGAAGACGATCGGTATTATCGGCGCGGGCCAGATGGGCTGCGGTATTGCCCATGTGTCCGCCGTGGCCGGTTACAAGGTTCACATTTACGATCTATCTCAGGATCGTATCGAGAGCGGCCTCGCCACCATCAATGGCAACCTTGCCCGCCACGTCTCTTCCGGCAAGATGAGCGACGAGGATCGCAAAGCGGCGCTGTCACGCATTACCGGTTCCTCCGATCTCAACGATCTCGCCCAGGTCGATCTTGCCATCGAGGCCGCGACCGAGGACGAAAGCGTCAAGCGCAAGATCTACGCCCAGGTCTGTCCTATCCTGAAGCCCGAGGCGATGCTCGCCACCAACACCTCATCGCTGTCGATCACGCGGCTCGCGTCCGCGACCGACCGCCCGGAGCGCTTCATGGGCATTCACTTCATGAACCCGGTGCCTGTGATGAAGCTGGTCGAACTGGTGCGCGGCATCGCCACCGAGGAGTCGACCTTCTCCGCCGCCAAGGAATACGTCACCTCGCTGGAAAAGACGATCACGGTGGCCGAAGACTTTCCGGCCTTCATCGTCAACCGCATCCTGCTGCCGATGATCAATGAGGCTATCTACACGCTCTATGAAGGCGTCGGAACAGTCGATGCCATCGACACCGCCATGCGGCTCGGCGCCAACCATCCGATGGGACCGCTGCAGCTTGCCGACTTCATCGGCCTCGATACGTGCCTGTCGATCATGCAAGTGCTGCATGACGGCCTGGCGGATTCGAAATACCGCCCCTGCCCGCTGCTGGTGAAATATGTCGAAGCCGGCTGGCTCGGTCGCAAATCCGGCCGCGGCTTCTATGACTATCGCGGCGAGACGCCTGTTCCGACACGGTGATCAGACGCCGGTTTTGGCGTCGACGGCAGCCTTGATCAGCTTTTTCGCGTCGTCGCTGTCCCATGCGGCCGGGCCATTCATGGCCGAGACAAGGCAACCCTTGTCGTCGATCAGCAGCGTCACTGGCAGTCCGAAGGCGAGGCCCTGTTTCTTCAGGGCGTTGAAGACGCCCATCGTGCTGTCACGATAGTAGCCGAGCTTGTCGATGCCGTAATCCGTGCGGAAAGCCTTCGGCTTTTCATCGTCGCCGGTGTCGATGTTGACGGCAACGACCTCGAACTTGTCGTTGCCCATGCTTTTCTCCAGCGCGTTCAGCGCCGGCATTTCCTCGCGGCAGGGCACACACCACGTTGCCCAGACATTCAGCAGCACGGTCTTGCCGGAAAAATTGCCGATTGATAGCGACTGGCCGTCCGGCCCCTTGAAGGCAACGTTCTGTAGCGAGATCGGCGTCTGCGGCGCAGCCATTGCCGCGACCTGACCCGTGGTAAAGGGCGTCAGAGCCGCAGCGCGATCCTTCGCCGTCTCGCACTGTCCAGACGATGCCAATTCACCGATGCCATTGCCATACCCCGCCTCCTTCACGTATACCGCTGCCGCACCGGCGACGACCCCGGCGACGGCGGCAAGCAGAACAAGTTTCACGGACGGCAGACCGAACGGCTTCTTTGCTGTCATTTCATTCTCCAGGTAGGCATCTCATGGCTGACGGCACGGACACCAAATCCTCCAACCAGATGTGGGGCGGACGTTTCGCCTCCGGCCCCGCGGCAATCATGGAGGAGATAAATGCATCGATCGGTTTCGACAAGAAGCTGTTTGCACAGGATATCCGCGGCTCCATCGCCCATGCCACCATGCTCGCCCATCAAGGCATCATTTCAACCGAGGATAAAGACAAGATCGTTCACGGGCTGAACACGATCCTGTCAGAGATCGAAGCCGGCAATTTCGAATTTTCCCGTCGCCTCGAAGACATCCACATGAACGTCGAAGCGCGGCTCGCAGCCCTGATCGGCGCTGCCGCCGGTAGGCTGCACACGGCCCGTTCGCGCAACGACCAGGTGGCACTGGATTTCCGCCTCTGGGTCAAGGAAGAGCTGCAGAAATGCGAGCAGGCGCTGACCGGTTTGATCGCCGCGTTCCTCGACCGCGCCGAAGAGCACGCCGAAACTGTCATGCCCGGCTTTACCCACCTGCAGACGGCACAGCCCGTCACCTTCGGCCATCATTGCATGGCCTATGTCGAAATGTTCGGCCGCGACCGTTCGCGTGTGCGCCACGCCATCGAGCATCTGGACGAATCGCCGATCGGTGCTGCCGCGCTTGCCGGCACCGGCTTCCCGATCGACCGTCACATGACGGCCAAGGCGCTCGGCTTCCGCGAGCCGACCCGCAATTCGATCGACACCGTCTCCGACCGCGATTTCGCCATCGAGTTTCTCTCTATCGCCGCCATCGCCGGCATGCACCTGTCGCGGCTTGCGGAAGAGATCGTCATCTGGTCGACGCCGCAGTTCGGCTTCGTGCGCCTCTCCGACGCCTTCTCGACTGGCTCCTCGATCATGCCGCAGAAGAAGAACCCGGATGCGGCCGAGCTGGTGCGCGCCAAGACAGGCCGCATCAACGGCTCGCTGGTGGCACTTCTGACCATCATGAAGGGCCTGCCGCTCGCCTATTCCAAGGACATGCAGGAAGACAAGGAACAGGTCTTCGACGCTGCCGAGAGCCTGGAACTGGCGATTGCCGCCATGACCGGCATGGTGCGCGACATGACGATCAATACTGCTCGCATGAAGGCCGCCGCCGGCTCCGGTTATTCGACAGCGACCGACCTTGCCGATTGGTTGGTGCGCGAAGCGGGCCTTCCCTTCCGCGACGCCCATCACGTCACCGGCCGCGCCGTGGCGCTTGCTGAGAGCAAATCCTGCGATCTCGCCGAACTGTCGCTCGATGAGCTGCAGGCGATTCATCCTGCGATCACCGCCAAGATTTTCGACGTTCTGACCGTCGAAGCTTCGGTCGCCAGCCGCAAGAGCTACGGCGGTACGGCGCCTTCGGAAGTGCGCAAGCAGATCGCCTTCTGGCGCGCCCGCAACTGAGCAAATCGCCGAAAACCACAACCTAACAATCAGGGTGCACAAGGCGCGGAAACTTCGCTATGAAGGACTGCTTCCGCGTTTGCCGCCCAAGAGGATTTCGATGCAGATCAACATGCCGCACATCATCCGCCTGACCGTCGTGCTTTCGGTCATCGGCCTTGCCGTCGTCGGATGTGGGCGCAAAGGCGATCTCGATCCGCCGAGTGCAGCAGCGACCAAAGGCGGCGACGTCTCGAAGCCGACAAAACAGCCGGGCACGGAAGACAAGAAGTTCTTCCTCGATCCACTTCTTTAAGGCCTCGACCGTGAACCATTTTCAGTACCGCGACGGCATTCTCTACGCCGAGAATGTTCCCGTTCCCGAGATCGCCAAGGCGGTCGGCACGCCATTTTACGTTTATTCGACAGCAACGCTCGAGCGCCACTACCGCGTCTTCTCCGAAGCCTTCGGCGATGTCGACGCTATGGTCTGCTATGCGATGAAGGCCAACTCCAATCAGGCGGTGCTGAAGACGCTCGGCCGGCTCGGCGCCGGTGTCGATGTCGTTTCCGTCGGCGAACTGCATCGCGCCCTGGCTGCCGGTATTCCGGCAAGCCGTATCATGTTCTCCGGTGTCGGCAAGACAGCGCAGGAAATGGATGCCGCACTCGAAGCCGGCATCTACTGTTTCAACGTCGAATCCGAGCCGGAACTGGAAGTGTTGAACCAGCGCGCCCTCCGCGCCGGCAAGATCGCTCCGGTCTCTTTCCGCATCAATCCCGACGTCGATGCCCGCACGCATGCGAAGATTTCGACCGGCAAGAAGGAAAACAAGTTCGGCATCTCGTGGGAGCGCGCCCGCGCCGTCTATGGCCGTGCCGCCAGTCTGCCGGGCATCAAGGTCACCGGCATCGACATGCATATCGGCAGCCAGATCACGGAGCTGCAGCCCTTCGAAGACGCCTTCAAGTTGCTGCGCGACCTCGTCGAGACACTGCGCGGCGACGGCCATGACATTCATCATGTCGATATCGGTGGCGGCCTCGGCATTCCCTACCGCGACGACAACAATCCGCCGCCGCTGCCGGACGCCTATGCCCACATCGTCAAGAACCAGTTGCGCGGCCTGAATTGCAAGATCGTCACCGAGCCAGGACGCCTGATTGTTGGCAATGCCGGCATCCTCGTGACCGAAGTAATTTATGTGAAAGACGGAGGCCATAAGACCTTCGTCGTTGTCGACGCCGCCATGAACGACCTGATCCGCCCGACGCTTTACGAGGCCTATCACGAAATTCGCGCAGTCGAGATCACCGCTGCCAATGCCCCGCGCATCAAGGCCGACGTCGTCGGCCCGGTCTGCGAGACCGGCGATTACTTGGCTCTCGACCGTGAAATGGCGATGCCGAAGCCCGGCGATCTGCTGGCTATCAGCTCCGGCGGCGCTTACGGTGCGGTACAGGCCGGCACTTATAATAGCCGGCTTCTGGTGCCCGAAGTGCTGGTCAAGGGCAGCGATTTCCACGTCATTCGCCCGCGCAAGACCTATGAAGAGCTGATCGGCCTCGATTCGATTCCGGCTTGGCTCGGCGCTTAATTTCGAAAATCGGACTGATTTTCGGATAGACTTTATCGGTCACGCCCAATCGAAGAGCTTGATCACGTTTCGGCGAAATCCGATGAAAAAGTGGCCTTTGCTGCCGCCTGCCCTCGTCTTCGCCACAAAGAATGTTATCTTCTTATGAAAGGCGTCTCGCCGGGCGCCGTGATTGCGGGCGTATGGGACGCCCTATCATTTCCAACGGGCAGATAGCCATCAACGTCAGATCGGGGAGAAAACCGGACCGATGACCAGCCCCAGCAACCCAAAGAAGGGCGCTTTCGCCACCCGTCCGGCGCTGGCGCGGCTGGTTGCGATAAAGCGCCTCTTTGCGCGGCTGGTATTGATCTCGGAACAGACCCTGCCCCTCTTGCTGCTGCCGCTTTCGATCCTGGCACTTTTCCTTTCGGCAGCCTGGTTTGGCATTTTCCGCATCGCGCCGGATGCACTGCGCCTTGTCCTGCTTGGCGTTTTCGCTATTGCCTTCGCCGTCTCCATCTTCCCTTTCCGCCGCCTGCGCTGGCCAACGGTCGGGCAAGCCGACCGGATGCTGGAGGAGCGCAACGGCCTCGCCCACCAGCCGGTCACGGTGCAGGAAGACGAGCCGGCTTTCGACACGCCGTTCGCCCGGGCGCTGTGGCGGGAGCACCAAACCCGCATGGCGGCGCGGATCGCGGCCCTGGACGCCGGCCTGCCGCGCCCTGACATCGCCCGTTACGATCGCTTCGCGTTGCGTACCATTCCAGCGCTGCTTCTGGTGACGGCTTTCAGCTTCTCCATGTCCAACAGCGGCGGCTCACTGACCGATGCCTTTACCGCTCCGGCCGTGACATCGAGCAATCCGGACCTGCGTGTCGACGCCTGGGTGACGCCTCCCTATTACACCGGCGAAGCGCCGGTCTACCTGACGGGCAGTGCTGCAAACACGGGCGACAGCGTCAACGTACCGCAATTTTCCGAGCTAACCGTGCGTGTCACCGGCGCCTCGACGGATGAAAAAGTACTGTTCCAGGCCGCCGGCAGCGACACGGGCGCCGAGATTCCCGAACAGGTGGCGGATGCCGGCAAGCAGCCGCCGGCAAACGGCAATGCCGCCACGCCTCCGGCCGTGCAGCCGGTCTCGGATACCGGCGCCGCTCCAGCTGGCGCCGACGCGATGATCGCCCGCACCCATGTGCTGAAGCTCGAAAAGGGCGGCAAACTGACCGTCAACGGCAAGACCTGGTCTTTCAAAGTGGTCGCCGACAAGCCACCGGAAATAGCTTTTGACGGCATTCCGCACGCAAACCCCAACGGCGCGCTCGAAATCGGCTTCAAAGTCAAGGACGACTACGGCATCGAGGAAGCCCACGCCGAAATCGTACCTGTCGATGCCGATCCCAAGGCGACGCCGCTTTACGGTCTGCCGGATTTCAAGCTGGAGATTTCGCGCCGCGACCGCCGCAACGGCAAAGGGCTGGCAAGCCATGACCTGACGCAGGACCCGCTTGCGGGCAAGCAGGTGCGCGTTACCCTCGTCGCGCGCGACGGCGCTGGCCAGACCGGCCGCAGCGCGCCCTATGAGATGACCCTGCCCTCGCGCAATTTCAGCGAGCCACTTGCAGCGGCCGTCGCCGAAGAACGTCAGGTTTTTGCGCTGGACACCCGCAAGATGCCGGAGGCGATCGAACTCAATCAATCGCTGACGATCCGGCCGGATGAAACGATCCCGGATCTCAGCAACTACCTGCTGCTCGAATCGGCGCTGACGCGCATGAAGCTCGCCAGCGGCGATGCCGCGCTGAAGGATACCGCCGACTACCTCTGGCAGATCGCGCTCGGCATGGAAGACGCGCAACTGACCGATGCGGAGAAGGCCCTGCGCGACGCGCAGCAGAAGCTCTCCGACGCCCTGCAGCGCAATGCGCCCGACGCCGAAATCAAGAAGCTGATGGACGAGCTGCGCAAGGCGATGAACGACTATATGAAAGAGCTCGCCGAGCGCATGAAGAACATGCCGGCGCAGCCGAATCAGAAGTCGGCCAATATTCTGCGCCAGCAGGATCTGCAGCGGATGATGGACCAGATCGAGAATCTGGCTCGCTCCGGCAACCGTCAGGCAGCGCAACAGATGCTGTCCGAGCTGCAGCAGATGATGAACAGCCTTCAGGCCGGAAGGCCGCAGCGCGGCCAGAACCAGCAGCAGGGTGAAGCAAACGACAAGATGCGCCAGCAGATGGACAAGCTCGGCCGCATCCTGCGCGACCAGCAGAAGCTGATGGAGCAGACTTTCAAGCTAGACCAGGCCATGCGCGACCGCATGCAGCGCGGCGATCCCAATGAGGACGGTGACGATGCACTGAACCAGCCGATGCCGGATCTGAACGATCCGTCGCAACCCGACATGGGGCAGCAGGATCAAGGCCAACAGAATCAGCAACAAGGTCAGAACCAGCAGGGCCAAAATCAGCAAGGCCAGCAACAGAGTCAGAAGCAGCAGGGTGACAATCAGACGGACAACATGACCGCCGATCAACTGCGCGATGCGCTGAAGCAATTGCGCAAGCAGCAGGATGAACTCGGCAAGCAGCTCGGCGAACTACAAAAAGACCTGGGCTCCATGGGCATGAAGCCGAACCAGAATTACGGCAAGGCCCAACAGGAAATGAAGGGCGCCTCCGGAAATCTCGGCCAGGGCAACGGCGAAGCCGCCGTGCAGGATCAGGGCCAAGCACTGGACGCCTTGCGCAAGGGCACGCGCGATATGATGAACCAGCTTATGGCGCAGATGCAACAGCAGCAGGGGCAAGGCCAGGGCCAGCAGCAGGGGCAAGTAGGCCAGGGTAACCAGAACGGCCGCGATCCGCTGGGACGCCAACGCAACGACGGCAATTTCTTTGATGATACAAACGAGAATAAAGTGCCGAGTATTATCACTGCGCAGCGGGCTCGCGAAATCCTCGATGCCATCCGCGAGCGGCTGAGCAACAATCCGTCCCTGTCCGAGGAACGACGCTATCTGGAGCGTCTGCTCGATATGGGGCAGTAGGTTGCTCTTCCACCTTCGCCCCGGCGGGGAGAAGGTATTCTCAGCATAGACCGGTCAAGCAGCCAGCGCGCGCGCAACCGCCTTGCGGATGTCCGGCAGCGCGAATGGCTTGGCGACGACATCAACGATCTTTTCCATGAGGTCGTCGGCGCGTTCGCGCTGCTCGGCGTAGCCGGTCATCAACAGGATCTTCATGCCGGGGCAGGTGGATGCCGCCTGATGTGCGAGTTCGATGCCGTCCATCACAGGCATGCGGATATCGGAGAGCAGCAGGTCAAAGCCGCCCTGCTTCAGCTTTTCCAGACCCTCGGCGCCATCGGCCGCCTCTTCGGTCTCGTGGCCGTCCAAGCGCAGGGCGCGGGCGACAAAGATGCGAAGAGAGTCCTCGTCTTCCGTGATCAGAATTTTTGCCATGGTCTATGCTCCGTGGTCCGTCATGTTCCGCGAACGAAATCACCAGAATTCCGTTTGCGATCGGTAAACGACGGCAGTGCGATCCGGCTCCGTGGTTAATGAGTCGTCATCGCTGGAGCGAATTGGGACAGCCTGGCAGAGCATCGGATTGTCCCAAAACGGGTTGCCACTTCTGACCCCGATACCTCAAGCGTCCCCGGTTACCACACCGACAAAGGGCAGCTCGCGGAAGGCATAGGCGACATCCATGCCGTAACCGACGACGAAATAGTCGGGGCACTCGAAGCCGACATAATCGGCCTCCAGCTCTTCCTGGCGCTTGACGCTCTTATCGAGAAGCACCGCGAGTGTGACGTGGCGGGCGCCGCGCTCGTAAAGCAATTCCTTGGCGAATCGCAGCGTGCGGCCGGATTCCAGAATGTCGTCGATCAGCAGTACGTCACGATCCCGTACATCGCTGTCGATGTCCTTGACGATGCGTACGCCCTGGGAGACCGTGCCCGCGCCGTAGCTCGACAAGGTGATGAACTCGACTTCCGGCGCCAGTCCCGTCTCATGCAGCGCGCGTAGCAGATCGGCGGCGAAGATGAACGAGCCCTTGAGAATAGCGATGACGAGGAGATCCTTCGTCGGCCCGCTGGCGATCTCCATCGCCATGGAGCGATTGCGCTCCGCGATCTGCTCGGCGGTGAAAAGCGGCTCGATATTCTTCCCGCGTACGACAGGCATTGATTGGCATGCTCCATGGCTGTTGCGGCACTTGTCCGCTGATCAAGCTTTAGCCCGTAGCACAATCATCAAGGTCGACACACCCCCTAGGGCATGAAGGAAAGGCGAACATCCGGCATTTTTCCACCGGGATGCTGCAATCGCGTCGAAAATCCGCGGCTCTCATGCGGTCCGATGCGGTTCACCGGCGGATTCACCACAACACTCGTCAGCAATTGAGTACCGGAGAAGATATCCGCGCGGACAGGCGGCACGGAGAGCGTGGCCCCGGTCTCATTCTCGATGATGCCGTTGACAGTGAGCACCCGCATGCCGTTCTCGTCGTGCGGTGTGAGCGTCACGTGCGAGAACTGTAGCGGCTCCGACGTCGCCTGTGCCGGGGTACCGGACAGCCCTGAAAAACCGCCGGCAAGGCCGAAGACCAGGACGGCGAGAGCAACGATGAGTGCCACGAAGCTGCGGCGCGAGGCCTGCTGCAGCCAGCGTTCGGCAACGCGCAGGCCCGTGAGCGCATGAAGGAGAGCGCCTTTGGGAGCCGGCCGCGACTGCTGTCCGGCGCGAGAAAGCCTGTCGCCGGTGTTGCTGGTCGAGGCGTTCTTGGTGCGGCCGGGGATGACCGTCACAAACTCGGCGTCGACAACATCCGGCTTCGGACCGAAGCGGCGCGATAGTCCCGAACCCAGTCCGCGTTCGGGCGGCAGCAGGTCATAGATCAATCCCGCCTGTTGTTGGCGGTGGCGAAAAGCGCCCATGACGACCTCCCTTTCCGGTGATCCACATGGTTTCCAGCCCACCTGAATTCTGGGCATTGAAACGAATCCTGCCCAGTCGTAAATTTTAATGGTTAATGCTTCGCAAAGATCGCCATGAATCGGGCGCCTTTCCAGCAAAATTTACCGTCTGTTAACGCCGTTGGTTAACAAGTCACCTGATTGAACACTGCGGAAGAGTGGACTGCCCGTTGATTCATTTTGAGAACGTCGGTTTGCGCTATGGTATGGGCCCGGAAATCCTCCGGGACCTGACCTTCGACATTCCGAAAAAATCGTTCCAGTTCCTGACTGGCCCCTCGGGCGCCGGCAAGACGACGTTGCTTCGGCTGCTTTTCATGTCGCTGCAGCCGACCCGTGGACTGATCCGCATGTTCGACCGCGAGATTTCTTCCATCCCACGCAACGAGCTGCCGCTCCTGCGCCGCCGCGTCGGCATCGTCTTCCAGGACTTTCGCCTGCTCGATCATCTAACGACCTATGAGAATGTCGCGCTCCCCTTGCGCGTGCGCGGCAAGGACGAAAACACCTATCGCACCGACGTTCTGGAACTGTTGAAGTGGGTCGGTCTCGGCGAACGCATCAATGTGTTGCCGCCGGTGCTGTCGGGCGGCGAGAAGCAGCGCGCCGCCATTGCCCGCGCGCTGATCGATCGCCCGGAGATCCTGCTAGCCGACGAGCCGACCGGCAATGTCGATCCACCCATGGCGCGACGACTGCTCAACCTGTTCCTTGAACTTAATCGCCTGGGCACGGCTGTCGTGATCGCCACGCACGACCTCACCCTCATGGATCAGATCGAGGCGCGGCGCATGATTTTATCGGGAGGGCATCTCGATATCTATGACTAAGCCCGCCCCCCGCAAGAAAGCCCCGAACGCGAGGGCAACCAACAACACGGAAAGGCCCGTCGCGCCGCCGCCGGAGAAGAGACGGCCGGAAATGCGCGTGCGCCCGACCGGCCCCATCGTGCCCTCCTCCAATATCCAAGGCAATGCGCTGATCGTCGTCATCGCCATCATGGCTTTCCTGGCCTGCCTGACGCTCGGCGCCGTCAGCATGGTGCGTTCGACAGCGGCAAGCTGGGAAAGCCAGATTTCCCGCGAGATCACCATCCAGATCAAGCCGGACGACAATCTCGACATGGACAAGGCGCTTGCCAGCGCCCGCGACATCGCGCTCAGTTTCGTCGGCACCAAAAGCGGCCAGATCGTCGACGAGGCGGCGACGGCTCGCCTGCTCGAACCCTGGCTCGGCGCCGGCCTCGACCTCAAGGAGCTGCCCGTTCCGCGCCTGGTGATCGTCACCATCGACGAGACGCATCCCCCCGATTTCGACGCGATGCGCAACCTCCTCAAGGATCAGATTCCGCAGGCAAGTCTGGATGACCACCGCACCTGGGTCGATCGGCTCGTCTCGATGGCGCACACCACCGTTCTCATCGGCACCGGCGTCCTGCTGCTGGTCTTTACCGCCATGGTGCTGACAGTGGTTTTCGCGACGCGCGGCGCGCTATCCGGCAACCGCCACATCGTCGAAGTGCTGCACTTCGTCGGCGCCGAGAGCACTTTCGTCGCCACGGAATTCCAGAAGCATTTCCTGAAGATCAGCCTGAAGGGCTCGGCCGCCGGCAGTGCGCTCGCTGCCCTGTTCTTCGCCAGCGCCGGCTTTCTGCAAAGCCGCACGATCGCAACGCCGCAGACCGATCAGGCGACGGCTCTGTTCGGCACATTCTCGGTCGGTGCGCTCGGCTATCTCGGCATTCTCGCCACCATGATCATCATCGCCCTGCTCACCACGATCACGGCGCGTTTCACCGTCATGCGCACCATCTACGAGATCGATTTGATCCGCTCCGACCCGGGGAGGACCGAAAGTGTGCAGAACTGACGCTACGGCAACGATTTTTTACGATCTGATGGCCCGTTCCTTGCCGCAATTTGCGGATAATAACGAATCATGAGCATGGACCTGACGACTCGCAAAACCGTGAGTTCGCAGACACTGAGGGAGCGATCCCGCAGCGACAGGCCTGTGCGGCGCAGTCTTTTCCGTCGCTTCCTGCGCTGGGGCGGCTTCGGCTTTATCATCCTCGTCGCCATCGTTTTCGGCGGCTTCCTGCATTTCGCCGATTCGATCACCACGCTGAGGCCACCACCGGAACCGAAGGCGGATGCTATCATCGTGCTCACCGGCGGCTATCAGCGCATCGACCAGGCCGTGGAACTGCTGCGCACCGGCGCCGGCAACCGGTTGTTGATCTCGGGCGCGCACCCGACCACCACGCCGTCACAAATCCGCAAGCTGACCCAAAGCCCCGTCAGCCTCTTCAATTGCTGCGTCGATATCGGTTATGACGCAATCGACACCATCGGCAACGCCCGTGAGGCGGCGAAATGGATCCACGCCAAGGGCTACAAGAGCATATTGGTGGTGACCAACAACTATCACATGCCACGCAGCCTGGCTGAGCTGAAATATGTCGATCCGGCCACGGATTTCATTCCCTATCCGGTGGTCAATTCCGATCTCAAGACCAAGAACTGGTTCACCGATCCCAATGCGCTGCGCACCATGGTCTCCGAGTATGCCAAGGTTCTTCTCGCCGGCGCCCGCAATCTCACGGGCCTGGGACGCCCGCTCGGCCTGCGCTCTCGCGAGCCGGGCGATGATCCGGGTTGAGATATCAGACGGCACGCGGACCGACTTTTTATTGACAGCGTAACCGTGTAGGCAAAGCTTCGGATGCCGGCGCAATCCGGCGTGTTGGGAAAGCCTTGATGATTACCTTGCGTTCGATCCTGTTCAATACGACCTTTTATGCCAACCTGATCATTCGCATGATCGTGCTCTCACCGATCTATTTCCTGATGCCGCGCAAAGCCGGCTATGCGATCCCCAAGGCCTGGGCGAAATCCAGCGTCTGGCTGATGAAGAAAATCGTCGGCACCACTTTCGAAATCGAGGGCCTGGAGAATATCCCCCCCGGCAGCTACATCTTTGCCCCGAAGCATCAATCCTTCTGGGATACGTTCGCGCTGCTGCCCTATCTCGATGATCCCGTCTACATCCTCAAGCGGGAGTTGATGTGGATTCCGCTGTTCGGCTGGTATGCGAAGAAACAGCGCATGATCCCGGTCGACCGCAGCGCTCGCGGCAAGGTCATGTTTGACGTGCTGAAGCGCACGCGGGAAGAGCTTTCCACCGGCCGCCAGTTGATCATCTATCCCGAGGGTACCCGCCGTCCGCCGGGCGCCGAGCCGGTCTACAAATACGGCATCGCCCGTATGTATCGCGATCTGAACATTCCGGTCGTTGCAGTAGCCATGCATCCCGGGCTATTCTGGCCGCGCCGCACCTTCCGTAAATATCCCGGCCATTTCAAAGTGCGCATCCTGCCGCCGATCCCGCCGGGCATGGATCCGGATGCCTTCTTCGCGCGATTGATGGAGGAAACGGAAAAGGCAAGCGACGAATTGCTGGTCGAAACCATCGCCAACAATCCGCATCTGCCTGTCCCGCCTACGGCGGCCCAGCGCTTGGCGGAGATCGCGAAGGCGAAGGTGGCGGCCGCGGTTTAAGAGGCTTCCCGCATCCGCTCGATCTCGCCCGCCACCAGCTCAAGCCATTGATCGCGAATGCCCATCTCGCGCAAATGCGCCAGCGTGTTGAAGACATAGGCATCGTTCGGTCCTGATTGGCCGACGGAGGATTCGACGATATGCGCAGCCTCCATGGCGTCGAGCGCTCCGGCATATTGCTGGTGGCTGCGGTCGACAATATAGGCAACAGCGGTCACCCGCCGGCCATCCGCGAGGCGAATCGGCAGCGTCTTTTCCAGATAGACGTTGGTGACCAGCTCTCGCTCGCGCAGATAGGCCAGCACCTCGTCCCGCTCGTCGGCGGATATGCTGAATGCCATGCCGCGGCAGGAGCCGCCGCGATCGAGGCCAAGCACCAAGCCGGGGCTTGCCTCCGTGCCGCGGTGAACCCAGGAATGGACGCAAAGGGAGCGGCGATAGCCGAAAATCAGCGCCTCTGCTTTTTCGACATAGCTAAACCCCGGATTCCACATAAGCGATCCGTAGCCAAACACCCAAAATTCGTCCATATCCAACGCCAAATCATTGTGAACACATCGGTTCAACCATTGGAGAACAACATGGCAGCGTCAAGCCAGAGCTTGGGGTCCGGCAGAGGCAAACGCATGTGGCTCATCGGGCTGGGCCTGATCGTGATCCTCGCCGGGCTTTACACCGGCGGTTGGTTTTATGCGACAACGACGGTGAAGGCGACCGTGCTGAAGGCGCTCGGCCAGCAGAACACCGCCGGTATCTCGGGCGAATGCACCGACATGGCCTTCAGCGGCTTTCCCTTCTCCATCGGCCTCTCCTGCGCCAAGGTGACGGTCGACGATCATGTGAAGGGCGTTTCCGCCTCTTTTGACAATCTCAATGCCTCAGCGCCTGTCTATCAGCCGAACCATATCGGATGGAACCTGAAGTCGCCGGCGGAATTCCGCACCGCCCAGGGCCTGACGGTGTCGGCCGAATGGACCGACCTACAATCGAACCTCGTCGCCAAGGGCCGCGGCATCGCGCAGAGTGAGACCGTCATCAATGGGCTGAAGGCCAGCATCCTCTCCTCCTTCACCGGCCAGAGCGCCGATGTGACCGCCGCTCGCACCGAGATGCGCGCGCGCCAGAACGGCGACGATCTGGAGCTTGCGATCGGCATCGAAAATGCCAATGCAGTAATCAAGGATTTTCCGCAGACGCTGCCGACGGCATCGACAAGTGCCGATATCACCTTGACCGGCAAGGCCGGCTTGCTCGACGGGAGTGACGGACACGGCCTTTATGGCGCGGCCGGCGTTCTCCGTCAGGTGGTGATCGATATCGGCGACGGCCGGGTCATGACCCTTTCCGGCCCCTTCAATTTCGACGATCAGGGCTTTTTGTCCGGCCAGTTCAAACTGGAGATCAATCAGATCGGGCCATGGGGCGACAGCCTGAAAGCAACGATCCCCGCGGCAAAAAACATGATCGAAACGGCCGCAAAGCTCCTGAAGTCGCTCGCGGCCGGCGGCGATAAAGTCTCCGTCGATCTCACCGCCGATCGTGGACGCCTATCCCTGAGCGGCTTCATCCCCCTCGGGAAAATTCCACCGATCTGAGCCACCGGAACCACACGGTTCTAGGCGATCGTCTTGAGGAAAAATACTTCGGGCGTCGGCTGAATGCTCAGGAAGTCGATTTTGCCGGCCTCGCAAAAACCGTTTCGCTTATGCCAGGCTTGGGGTTCGATCTCACCGAGCTCGCTCGATGTCATAAGCAGACGGGCCCTCTCACCGATCATGGCGTTTTCCCATTCGTGAAACAACGCGGTACCAACACCAGAACGCCGGTGCTCCGGCAGCACACGAATCATCTCCATGTAGGGAATCTTGCCCCAGAAACGGCTGAACCGAAGAAAACCGATCAGCTCGACGTTTAGTTCAGCAACCAGATACTCGCCGGACTCAATGGACTGCTTGATCCATTGCCGGCCTACGCAGTCGTCATGGCTGATAAGCCAGGGGAAGTCCTCGGAGCGTCCATGCCTGATGATCATGACCGCTCCTCTTTCTGCTTGAATACCTACTTCTTCACATCCAGTGCGTGGCGGCCAAAGTCCGGAGCGTCGACATCCTGGCCCGCTTCGACGATCGAGCGGCGGATGGCGCGGGTGCGGGTGAAGAGTTCGAAGATCTTGTCGCCCTCACCCCAGCGGATGGCCCGCTGCAAATAGGCAAGGTCTTCCGAGAAACGCGCCAGCATTTCCAGAATGGCATCGCGATTGTGCAGGCAGACGTCGCGCCACATGGTTGGGTCCGAAGCTGCGAGACGGGTGAAGTCGCGGAAGCCGGAGGCGGAATATTTGATCACTTCCGATTCCGTCACCGTCTCCAGATCATCAGCCGTGCCGACAATGTTGTAGGCGATGAGATGCGGCAGATGCGAGACAATCGCCAGCACCTTGTCGTGATGAGCGGCATCCATTTCGTCAACGCGCGAACCGAGGCTTTCCCAGAAATGGCGAAGCCTCTTGATTGCCTGTTCATCCGTGCCGGGGATCGGCGTGAAGATGCACCAGCGGCCCTCGAATAGCCCGGCAAAACCGGCGTCAGGCCCGGACTTTTCTGTGCCTGCAATGGGATGGCCGGGAATGAAATGCACGTTGTCGGGCATGTACGGCTGCATCTGTGCGATGACGGAAGCCTTGGTAGAGCCGACATCGGTGACGATGGCGCCGGGCTTCAGATGTGCGGAGATTTCCGCGGCAACACTTCCAGACGCACCAACGGGCACGGAGACGACGACGAGGTCGGCGTCCTTGACGGCGTCGGCTGACGACGGCGTATAGCGGTCGCCAAGCTTGAGCTCCTCGGCGCGCTTCAACGTTTCTGCGCTGCGCGTCGAGATCACCACGTCCTTGGCAAGGCCGAGCCGCTTGATATCATGGGCGATCGACGAACCGATCAGCCCGATGCCGATCAGCGCGATGCGGTCGAACTGAACACTGCTCATGCCTTGCGTCCCATAAATTCGGTCAGTGTGTCGATGACACCCAGATTGGCTTCTTCCGTACCGATGCTCATGCGCAGCGAATTCGGGAAGCCGTAAGCACGCACTGCGCGCAGGATATAGCCGCGGCTGGTCAGGAAATCGTCGGCATCGGCGGCGCGCTTGCCCTCGGTATCGGGGAAGTGGACGAGCACGAAGTTGGTGACCGAGGGCGTCACCTCGAGGCCGATCGATTCGAGAGCCTTCGTCACCTTCTCGATCCACAGCGTATTGTGCGCAACCGCATGTGCAATGAAGGCCTGGTCGCGCATCGCGGCGGCACCAGCGGCAATGGCGGCGCCATTCATGTTGAACGGCATGCGGACACGGCTCAGCGCATCGACGATATCGACCGGCCCGTACATCCAGCCGACACGCAGCGCTGCCAGCCCGTAGATCTTCGAGAAGGTGCGGGTCATGACGACATTGGGGTTGGCGGATACGAGTTCGAGGCCCGCCTCATAGTCGTTGCGGCGAACATATTCGGCATAGGCTGCGTCGAGCACGAGGATAACATGCTTCGGCAAGCCCGCCTGCAGACGGCGGATTTCGCTGACCGGCACATAGGTGCCTGTCGGATTGGCCGGATTGGCGATGAAGACGATCTTGGTCTTGTCGGTAACGGCGGCGAGGATCGCGTCGACATCGACGGTGCAATCCTTCTCCTTCACCGTGATCGGCGTCGCGCCGGCGCCCATGATCTGGATCTTGTAGATCAGGAAGCCATGCTCGGTGACGATGCCTTCATCGCCGGCGCCGAGATAGACATGGCAGAGCAGAGCGAGCAGCTCATCGGAGCCGTTGCCGCAGAGGATATTGGCGGTATTCAGGCCATGGACGTCGGCGATCGCCTGGCGCAGCTCCTTGGCCTGCCCGTCCGGATAGCGTTCCAAGTGCTCGCCAGCAGCGCGGAAGGCCTCCATGGCCTTAGGGCTCGCGCCGAACGGCGTCTCGTTCGAGGAGAGCTTGAACACCCGCGCCACACCCGGCGCATGTTCCTTGCCCGGCACATAGGCGGCGATATCGAGAATGCCGGGGCGCGGGACAGGCTTGCTCATTTCCATGCTCATGGGATCGACCTTGGGAAGGGCCGGAAAATTCCGGCTTTAGACACCCCGTGGCATTAATGCGGATTGATGAATTTGTCGAGAGTTTGCCGGCCGGCAACAAGATCATGCACCGTCGCGCGTCGTTGGTATGCCGCGCGGCGCCAGCACCGGCACGAAGACGCGGCGCGAGGCGCGGACGGCAACCGGCAGGCCCTGATAAAGCCGTTTCTGCGCCTCGACGATGATGACGCCGGAGAAAGCCGGCCAGAGAGTACGCCCGACCCGCTCGAAAGCACGTCTGAGACGCAAGACAGCGCGCAGCTTCGAGGGAGGAAAGAACAGCGCCTCGGCGGTCGCTCCCGGCGTGAAATTGGTCTCGCGCAGCAGCGAGGTGAGCTGCCCGCGCGAATAAGGCCGGCCGGAACCGAAGGGCGTGTGCTCCATGCGCGCCCACACACCTCTGCGGTTAGGCACGACGATGACAAGCCGGCCGCCAGGCGCCAGTACCCGCCAAAGCTCTTTCAGCGTCTCGCGCGGGCTCTCGGCGAATTCCAGCGAATGCACCATCAGCACCCGATCGATGGAGCTGTCCGGCAGCGGCAATTCCTCATCGAAGATCAGCGCTGTCGACGATACCGAATCCATCGGCCAATTCACGGCCCCCTGCCCCGCCGGCATGAAGGCGAAGGTGCGCTCGGTGTCGGCGCGAAAACGATCGAGATAGGGAACGGCATAGCCGAGGCCGACGAGACGCTCTTCCGGCAGCCGCGACCAGATCGAGGAAAGCGCCATGGCGATAGACTGCTCCGCCAAGCGACCGAGCTCGGAATGATAGAATTGGCGGAGATCGACGATATCGGCGTGCATCGCCATAAATGTTATCAGCCGCCCGTTGGACTTCAAGGCCGAACCGCCTACATTCCGATTCAACCGCATCGATGAGGACTATTTCGACCATGAAACCCTTGGAATTAGAGGTATTTATCTGCCGCTCCGACAATTTTGGCGTGCTCGTCCATGACTCCGAGAGCGGATATACGGCGTCGATCGACGCCCCCGAGGCCGGGCCGATTCTGGCGGCCGCCAAGCGTCGCGGCTGGACGATCACCCACATCCTCACCACCCATCATCATACCGACCATGTCGAGGCCAATCTGACGCTGAAAGAGCAATACGGCTGCGAGATCATCGGTCCGATCAACGAGGCCGTCGCCATTCCCGGCCTGGACCGCGCCTTCGGCGATGGCGACAGCTTCGAGTTCGGCAGTCACACCGTCAACGTCATCGAGACACCAGGCCATACGGCCGGCCATATCTGTTACCACTTCGTCGACGACAAGCTGCTTTTTGCCGCCGACACGCTCTTTGCGCTTGGCTGCGGCCGGCTGTTCGAACGGCCGGCGGCTGACATGTGGGCGTCGCTGCAGAAGCTTGCCGTGTTGCCGGACGAGACGGCCATCTATTTCGGCCATGAATATACGCTCTCCAACGCCCGCTTCGCGCTGACGATCGATCCCGACAATGAAAGGCTGAAAGCCCGCGCTGCGGATATCGAGGCGCTAAGGGCCGAAGGCAAATTCACGATCCCGACGACGCTCGCGCTGGAGAAGGAAACCAATCCCTTCCTGCGCGCCGCCGACCCGTCGATCCGCAGGCATCTGCTGATGGAAAGCCGCAGCAATGAGGAGGTCTTTGCCGAAATCCGCAAGCGCAAGGACAATTTCTGATGCAGCCGAAAGAGATCATCGAGGCGCTTTCCATGCAGCCGCATCCGGAAGGCGGTTGGTATGTGCAGACATTTCGCGACGAGCATGGCGGCGCACGCGGCCACTCGACCGCGATCTACTACCTGTTGCAAGCGGGCGAGCGCTCGCATTGGCACCGGGTGCGCGATGCCGCGGAGGTCTGGCACTATTATGCCGGTGCGCCGCTCGCGCTGCATCGCTCCGCCGACGGCAAAGTGAGCGAGACGATCGTCCTCGGCATCGACCTCGCAAAAGGCGAACGTCCGCAGGCGATCATCCCCGCAGACTGGTGGCAGGCCGCCGAAAGCCTCGGCGATTTCACGCTCGTCGGCTGCACGGTCGCGCCAGGTTTCGAATTTTCCAGCTTCGAAATGGCAGCCCCAGGCTGGAAGCCTGCTTCGGCCTGAACTTTTTACGATGGATTGATATCGCGTACGACCCAAGGTGGCTGCTTTGCACGCAGCCGTCTTGAAAAAGCTTCACGCTGCGTCAGCTTTACACGGGGAGAGAGAGAATTGATTCATTCGGAGGAGATTTTTTCGTGCGTTTGTTGTTTCCCTTGTTTGTTCTGGCGGGCTGCGTCATGAGCCTTCCCGCTGCTGCCCTTGACGCTCCCGCCGCGCCGCCGGCGGAGCGACCACTGAAGGAATTCGTCACCTCGGTCGAAAAGGACGGGTCGATCAGCTTCCGCCTTTACGCACCCTCGGCCAAAGCCGTTTCCGTCGTTCTCGGTTCGCACGATCCGATGGCGATGCAGCGCAGCGACGATGGCGTATGGAGCGCCAAATCCGAGCCGCTGAAGCCCAATCTCTACGAGTATTATTTCAACATCGACGGCTTTCGCAGCATCGATACCGGCACCAATGCACCCAAGCCGCAGAGGCAGGTCAACACCAGCCTCATTCTGGTGCCCGGCAGCATCCTGGACATCCGCAATGTTCCGCACGGCGACCTGCGACTGGTGACGCTGCATTCCAAGGCGCTCAATTCGGAGCGTCAGATGTATGTCTATACCCCGCCAGGCTATAGCGATGCGTCAAAGCCTCTGCCGGTCCTCTATCTCTATCACGGTTTTGGCGATACCGCCGGCTCCTGGGTGGAGCAGGGTCGAGCACCGCAAATCCTCGACAACCTTCTCGCCGAGAAAAAGATCGAGCCGATGATCGTCGTCATTCCGGACACTGAAACCGATGTTTCGGAAGCGATTGCGGAGAATTTCCCTGCCTCGGATCGCCGCAAGATGTTCTACCCCACAAACGCCGACGCAGCGGATCGGGAGCTTATCGAAGACCTCATTCCCTATATGCAGAAGCACTATCGAGTACGCAACAATGCCGACGGACGCGCGGTCGTAGGCCTGTCACAGGGCGGATACCAGGCACTCGTCTCCGGCCTCTCGCATCTCGGCACCTTTGGCTGGGTGGCGACTTTCAGCGGTGTCAGCACGACCACTGTACCGAACAAGGCGGTCGACGCCGCGCTGAACAATCCTGACAAGATCAACAAGGCATTGCGCAGCTTTACTGTCACGGTGGGAACGAAGGATCAGGTCGTCGGCAAGGATGTGGCCGGCCTCAAGGCAACACTGGACGACAAGAAGATCGTCCACGACTACCAAGACTATCCGGACCTCCAGCACGAGATGGATGTCTGGCGGCCGTCGCTGGTCGCATTTCTGGAGAAGGTCTTCAAGAAATAGCAAGCTGGTGGCGGCTTGGGTGCCTCAGCCGCCAAAAGCCTTTTCCGCCGCTTCCGCCTGCGCCGCTCCACCGCTGTTGCGGCGCAGGATCATCCGGTGCGCCGCCAACACGGCGCCACCGGTCACCAGAAGGCAGGCAATCGCAATACCCCAACTCGGCGCGGCAAAGCCGAAGAGGGTCAGGATCAGCGTCGAGAGCAGCGGAGCGGCATAGCTGGCCGCGCCGAGAATCTGGATATCGCCGTTCTTGACGCCGTAATCCCAGGCATAGAAGGCAGCCCCCACCGGAAAAAGACCAAGCCCGAGGACGGCGATCCATTGCGAAGCCGTTTCCGGCCAGATGGTATCCTCCAGCCCGAGATGGCAGACCAAGGAAAGCGCTGACGTCACCAGGCAAAAGATGGTGACTACGTCGGTCGACACTGCCTCGAACCGGCGCGTGATCAGCGAATAGCCGGACCACGTGAAGGCGCAGAGGAATGCCGCGCCATAGCCGATGGCATAGGCTCCCTCGAAGTGAAACCCGTTGCGCCCGACGATCAGCACCGTGCCGGCAAGCCCCATCAGCGCGCCGACGATGTGGTACCAGCGCAGCCGCTCGCCTGGTAGGAGCGCTGAACCGACGACGATCAACAACGGCCAGAGATAGGCGATCAACCCCGCCTCGACCGCCGGCGCATGGCGAAGCGCAGTGAAATAGAGGAAATGGTAACCGAACAGCCCGCCGACGCCCGTAATCCAGACCTTGGCCGGCTGGCGCAGCAACTGCAGGCGCTCCGGCCTCAGCGCGAAAACAACGATGCCGGGGACGCTGCCGATGGCGAAACAGATGGCGAGCAGTTGGAACGGTGGTATCTTGCCCGACGCCACCGTCAACAGCGCCAGAAACGACCACATCACGATGGCCGCAAACCCCGTTAATGTCGCACGAAACTTCAACTCCGCCCCCAGTCTGTCGCCGCGGGCCGCTTCTGGATCGAACGCCCGTTTAGCTGCCGTACTTCACGGCGGTGATCGTCACCGTCCCATACTGCGTCGGGATACGGACGTAGACAGGCGCATATACATTCATGGCATCGGCCTTGGCAAACCAGATCTCCATGCCGTCGCTCTTGGCGAGATAAAGGTAATCCTTGCGCGTTCCCTTGTAGCCGCTCTTCGGCATGAAACGGACGCCACAGGCAATCGTCTTGCCCTTGAAACCATTCGTCGAAAACGGATGTGATCCCTTCGGCGACAGTTTCAGATCCATGCGCATTTCGCCGTCGAAGACAGGCAAGGTCTGATTGCAGAGATTGAGATTCGCGGTAGCGGGAAAGATCATGCCGGAAATCGGGTCGAGCACCGAGTGTAGATCTCCGTCGCTGATCGGTATCCAGCTCTGCGGGCGCTTCGGCTCCGGCGTGATCGTATTCGACGTTACATTTCCATTGGTATAGGCGACATCATAGGTGCGTTCCTTTCGGCCGCTCTTGTAATAGAGTGTGTAGTGCGTCGCCTGCAGCTTGTTGTCGCCGACAATGCCGGTCACGTCGGTTTTCGCATCGATCGACGTCACAAGATCCGCGAGACCGGCCGACGTGATATCGCCCCGGATGGTAAACTGCTTGTCCCTGACCTCGGTCTTGAAATCCGCCCTCGCGATCGGAAAGCCGGCAAGCGACACGCGGTATTGGGTTTCATGCCGCAGCTCCTCGGCCGATACCGCGAGGGGCATCGAGGCCATCAGGACCGAAATGAAAAGCCAACTTCGAAAATGAACCATGACCAGAGCCTTCAACAAGAGCAGACAGCATATATAGGCGCTTTATGCGCTTGCTGCGACACTCAGAAAACAGCAGCTTTTTGACGGAATTGCGGGAAAGCTCAAGGTTTGGCTTGACGTAGCCGGCCGCTCTGACTATAGAACCGCAACTTTCCAATTATGGCCTGTTGGATTGCGCGCCGGGTGTTGCCCGGAATGACTTTCTGATGGCCAAGAAAAACAAAAGTAGGTGTTTCATGTCCCGCATGTGCGAATTGACCGGCAAGGCCGTCCTCGTGGGCAACAATGTCAGCCACGCCAACAACAAGACCAAGCGTCGGTTCCTGCCGAACCTCTGCCAGGTCACGCTGATCTCTGACGTTCTTGGCCAGCGTTATCGTCTGCGCGTTTCCGCTGCAGCACTCCGCTCGGTCGAGCATCGCGGCGGCCTGGACGCTTTCCTTATCAAGGCAAGCGAAAACGAACTCAGCATGCGCGCTCGCCTGCTGCGTCGTCAGATCGTCAAGAAGACCGCTGAAGCTGCCGTAGCTGCTGCTGCATAAGCAGTTCTAGCGCTTCGCGATATCATACGGGCTTAAAGGCTTGCACGGATCATCTCCGGACAAGCCTTTTTCCATGTCCGGCTTCCTCCAACTGGTGGCATCACCCAGGATAAAAAAAATGCTGAAGTCACGCTTTACCCTTATCTACGTTCTGCTGATGACGCTGGTCGTCGTCGCCTCCAATATCCTAGTGCAGTATCCGTTGCAGGCCGAGCTCGCCGGCATCAATCTTGCGGATATCCTGACCTGGGGCGCCTTCACCTATCCCGTCGCCTTCCTGATCACCGACCTGACCAATCGCCAGTTCGGTCCGAAGGCCGCGCGCAGGGTGGTGTTCGCCGGCTTCGTCGTCGGCGTTACACTGTCCTTCTTCACCGCTCAGCCGCGTATCGCGATCGCCTCCGGCTCGGCCTATCTCGCCGGTCAGCTTCTCGACATCTCCGTGTTCAACCGCTTGCGTCGCATGGCCTGGTGGCGCGCGCCGCTGTTCGGTTCGCTGATCGGCTCGATGTTGGACACGGTGATGTTCTTCTCCTTCGCCTTCGCGCCCTTCTTCGTCTTCTTCGGCCCGAACGATCCCTTCGCGATCGACTGGGCGCCGATCCTCGGTGTCTTCCAGACGTCGGCTCCGCGCTGGATTTCCTGGGCGATCGGCGATTTCGGGGTGAAGATGACCGTCGGCCTGGTCATGCTGCTGCCCTACGGCGCGCTGATGAACGTGCTGAAGCCGATGCAGCCTGTCCGAACTGCGTAAACGGTCACCGACGCAATTCCCTGAAAGCCCGCGTGTCGCGGGCTTTTTCATTTCTGGCTGACAAGATTCTCGTCCCTCAGCCGGAATTCCAGCATCAGGCTTCGCTGCAGGATCGAATGGTTGTCGTCGGAGACCATGATCAGATGGATCGTGCCATCGGCGGCGCGGAAAGCGTCCAGCCCTTCCATATTGTCAATCTGCAGATTGGAACCTGCCTGGAAGATGACGTTGCCGTCGACGACCGCGCCCGGCTTGATGTCGCCGCCGGCAATGCGACGGATACGCACGCCGATTCCATGCGCCAGATCGAAGCGCCGCTCCAGCAGAAGCAGATCGCCATCGGGTAGAAAAACGCCGTCGCTGGCGTCGAAATCATCATCATGGCGCACGGTGAAGCGGCCCTTCAGCGGTCCGTCCAGGATCGCCGCCAGCATGTTCCCTTGATCGTCCAGGCTGCGCTCAGCGACGATCACCGCCGCCCCTGCGAGGGGGCTCGATTGCGGCGCGATCATAAGGGCTTCCAGGCTGCGGTTGGCGCGCAACTGCCTCCTCGGGATCAGGATCGGAATGCTACCATCGGGCGGCGATGTCTCGAAACCGGGATCGGGATAGGCATCGACGCGGTGATTCTGCTCATAGCTGACAAGCACGTGGTTGCCCCGGAGCGCCAGCCCCTCAGCATCCATTGCGCCCTTGCCGGCATCCGTCTCGCCGAAACGATCGATCATTGGCATGATGCGGGCATCGGTGATGCCCTTAAGCCTGCCGTCCTCATCGCGCTCGATAGCCCCGGTCAGCCAGTGGCCGGTATCCAGGACCGAGATGAAGTGACGCTCATCCGGACGGAAGCGGATGGCGGAAAGGGCGCCGAGGAGCGCGTTGCTGGAACTGAGTTCGAGACCGCCGAGGAACTCGAGCGCACCGAACCGTGTCTGCTCGGAACCGGGCTTGAACGCCGAAATCGCCGTCCCATGGATTTCCGCCGGTCCGCCCTCCGACGTATTCATAGAGCCACAGCCGGCGAGCAGCATCACAAGCATGGTCGCGCGGCAAAGGCGTTTCATGGGCTCTCGCGGGGGGCCTTCAGGGTCGAGACGGCATATCGATGAAGCACCGGCCGAGCGGCCGATGCAGGTAGGAACTATAGGCTAATCAACTTGCGCGACGCATACGCGAGCGCGGCAGGCTTGCCTGATCCTCGAACAGCGATGCGAGCTGCTCGGTCATGGCACCCGCCAGCTCGTCGGCATCGACGATCGTCACGGCGCGACGATAGTAGCGCGTGACGTCATGGCCGATACCGATCGCCAGCAGCTCCACCGGCGAGCGTGTTTCGATCTGCTCGATCACCGCACGCAGGTGCCGCTCCAGGTAATTGCCCGGATTGACCGACAGCGTCGAATCGTCGACCGGCGCGCCGTCCGAGATCATCATCAGGATGCGCCGCTGCTCGCGGCGACCCAGCAGGCGGTTATGCGCCCAGATCAATGCCTCGCCGTCGATATTTTCCTTGAGCAGGCCTTCGCGCATCATCAGGCCGAGATTAGTTCGCGCCCGCCGGTAGGGCTCGTCGGCGGATTTGTAGATGATATGGCGGAGATCGTTGAGCCGGCCCGGCGTCTGCGGCTTGCCGCCGGCAAGCCATTTCTCACGTGCCTGTCCGCCCTTCCAGGCCTTGGTAGTGAAACCGAGGATCTCGACCTTGACTCCGCAGCGTTCCAGCGTGCGCGCCAGAATATCGGCACAGGTGGCGGCAACGGTGATCGGCCGGCCGCGCATGGAACCGGAATTGTCGATCAGCAGCGTCACGACCGTATCGCGGAACTGCGTGTCGCGCTCCATCTTGAAGGATAGCGCCTGCATCGGATCGATGATCAGGCGCGGCAGCCGTGCCGGATCGAGATAACCTTCCTCCAGATCGAAATCCCAGGCACGGTTCTGCTGCGCCATCAGCCGGCGCTGCAGACGGTTGGCAAGCCGCCCCACGGCACCTTGCAGGTGCGCCAGCTGCTTGTCGAGGAAGGCACGCAGGCGTTCGAGTTCCACCGCATCGCAGAGTTCCTGCGCTGTCGTCGTTTCGTCGAATTCCTCGGTGAAGACGTGATAATCGACCTTTTCGTTGAAGTCGGCGAAGGGCGTGTTCGGTCGGCGGGTCTCGCCCGGCGTCTCCGAATCCTCTTCACCCTCTTCGCTCATGTCGTCGTCGGAGATTTCGGCGCCGTCCATCTCGCCGTCGTCCATCTGCTCGTCGGAGGCTTCGCTGTCCTCGGCGGGCGCGGCGTCTGAACCGGCGTCGTCCTCGACTTCGTCTTGATCCTGCTCCTGACCGCTCGGCTGGTCCTCTTCGCTGGACTCCTCATTGGAATCCGGCTCCATCTCCTCGTCGCCGTATTCCTCGGCCATTTCCATGGCCGACAGCATATGGCGGACGACGCGGGCGAAGCTTTGCTGGTCGTTGATGGTGGAAAGCAGATTGTCGAGTTCGCCGCCGGTCTTGTCCTCGATGAAGGAACGCCAGAGGTCGAGCACCTTGCCAGCGCTGGCCGGCGGCTGCTGGCCGGTCAGCTTCTCGCGCACGATCATCGCCATGGCCTCGCCGATCGGCGCGTCCTCCTGCCGCTCGATGCCGGAGAAATTCGCCTTGGCGTATTTTTCGGCATTCATCGAGTTGAGGTTGGCGGCCATACCGCTCATGCGCAGCGCACCGATCGATTCCACGCGCGCCTGTTCGACAGCGTCGAAAATCGCACGCGCATCGGCGCCCTGCGGCGCCATGGTGGCGTGCACACGGGCGTCGTGGCAGGCGAGCCTGAGCGCCATCGAATCGCCGAGGCCGCGGGTCACGGCCAGCTCATGCGCCGTCGGCCGCTTCGAAAGCTCCGGCAGGCGAATGCGCTCGCCCGTCATCCCGGGGCGTTCGTTGGCGAAAGCCACCTCGACCTCGGCATCGCCGGCGATCGAACGCACGCAGCCGGTAATCGCCCGACGCAACGGCTCCATGTCCACCGGGGCGCCCGGCTTCGCTCTGGAATTGTCTCCGCGACCTGACATGACCTGATGGCTTCTCTCTTAGGCTTCGAGCACGATGTTGGCGGCGCTTTCCTTCAGCTCGACGCCGAAGGCGCGCTGATATTGCTCGGCGACCAGCGGCCGCTCCAGCTCATCGCACTTGTTGAGGAAGGTCACGCGGAAGGCAAAGGCGACATCGCCGAAGATTTCCGCATTTTCCGCCCAGGTGATGACCGTACGCGGGCTCATGACGGTGGAAAGATCGCCGTTCATGAAGGCCGCGCGGGTCAGATCGGCGACACGCACCATCTTGGACACGGTGTCGCGGCCTTTCTCCGTACGGAAAGACTTCACCTTCGCGAGCACGATGTCGACTTCGTTGTTGTGCGGCAGATAGTTCAGCGTCGTGACGATCGACCAGCGGTCCATCTGCGCCTGGTTTATCTGCTGCGTGCCATGGTAGAGGCCGGTCGTATCGCCAAGACCGATCGTGTTGGCAGTCGCGAACAGACGGAAGGCCGGGTGTGGACGGATGACGCGGCTCTGGTCGAGCAGCGTCAGGCGGCCCGAAGATTCCAGCACGCGCTGGATAACGAACATCACGTCCGGGCGACCGGCATCGTATTCGTCGAAGACGAGCGCGACATTGTGCTGGTAGGCCCAGGGCAGGATGCCATCCTTGAATTCGGTGATCTGCAGACCGTCCTTAACGACGATCGCATCCTTGCCGACGAGGTCAATACGGCTGACATGGCTGTCGAGGTTGATGCGCACGCAGGGCCAGTTGAGGCGGGCTGCGACCTGCTCGATATGCGAGGACTTGCCGGTGCCGTGATAGCCGGAGATCATCACACGACGATTGTGGGCAAAGCCGGCGAGGATGGCGAGCGTCGTCTCTCGGTCGAACAGATAGTCTGTGTCGAGGTCGGGCACATAGGCATCGCCCTTGCTGTACGCCGGAACGCGAATATCGGAATCGATGCCAAAGACTTCGCGGACCGAAACGGTGGTGTCGGGAAGCTCGGAAATATCAAGGTCAATCTTGCTCATCATGTCTCCAAGGCGGGCGACTGTCACCCAGCCATATCAATCTCAGCCATTTGTATCCGTGACGCCGCAGCTTGTTGCCCGCATCCGTCCGGTCGGAACAGCGGCGATACTTCTCCGGGACTGAAGCGAAACCTCGGTGCGATGAAATGACCGCTTGCGAGCATTCTTGAACAGAGTCCCGGACAAGAAACGCCGCGTCCGGAAAGTTGGCCGAGGTGCAGCCAGCCAAATGCGCACCTTGCCGCAGTCGCCTGCGGCCCCAGCCGATTTGGACCATACCTGATTGAAGACGGAGAGCAAGGACAGGAATTAACAAAAACCGTTCTGCTTCAACAATTGATAGGCCTGAATGACGGCGCGAAACCGTTCTTCCGAGCCGCGATCGCCGCCATTGGCATCAGGATGGTGCTTTTTTACCAATTCCTTGTAGCGGCTCTTGATCTCGGGGCCAGTGGCATTGGCGCCCAGCCCCATCGTGTCGAAGGCTTTCGCCTCGAGCGTCTTCAGCTTGCGCTCCTGCGGGAAACGCGGTCCGCGACCCTGGCCCTGCCCGTCCTTGACGAAACCGAAGGGATCGCGCACCCGGGCATAAGAACCGGAGCGGACGTCGGAATGCAGCGGGCTGTTGCGCGCCGCCTTGTTGACGCCGACGGTCCAGGTCGGGCGATGGCCGGTGATGGCCTCCTTCTGGTAACGCGCGATCTCACCGTCCGAGAGGCCGGAGAAATAATTGTAGCCCTTGTTGTATTCCTTGACGTGCTCGAAGCAGAACAAAAAGAACTGCCCTTCCGCATTGCGCCCGACCGGAGCGCGATGCGTACCCTTTTTGTCGCAGCCGTCCCATTGGCACGTCGGCGGGGCCTGTTCGGCCTCCGGCTCGCGTTTGCGGCGGGTTCGAATACGATCGAAATATTTTGAATCGAGTCTCATGGCACCCTAATTATGGGGCCTCAGCTACCCCACAACAAGAATTGACAAATAGGAATGTTGCAGGCTTTGTGGGAACCTTTTTCGCGAACAAGGTGATGGCGGGAATATGGAAACGACACTTCAATCCCGCATTGAAAAAAAACTCAATGACGCCTTCGCGCCCGAGCGTCTCGCCGTGATCAACGAAAGCCACATGCACGCCGGCCATCAGCCCGACATGACCGGAACGGGCGAGACTCATATAAGAGTTCGCATCGTCTCCGCCAAGTTCATCGGCATGACGCGTCTTGCCCGCCACAGGGCCATAACCGAGCTTTTGAAGCCGGAATTGGATACCGGGCTGCATGCCCTGGCCGTCGAGCCGGCAGCACCGGGCGAAGCGGTGCGGTGGTAACCAGCTATTCCGGCTTGCCTTCTTCCGTCTCCGCCGGCCTGATCCTGATTTTGGTGATGCGGTTCTTTTCCCGCTTCATGACGATGAAGCGCTTGCCGTAGAAGGTGAAGGCTTGGCGCTCTTCCGGAATGGTCATTGATTCGTGAATGACGAGGCCCGCGATCGTCGTCGCCTCCTCGTCCGGCAGATCCCAGTCGAGGGCGCGGTTCAAGTCGCGAATCGGTACAACGCCGTCGACAACGATCGAACCATCTGCCTCCTGCCGCACGCCCTGTATATCGAGATCGTGCTCGTCGGCAATATCGCCGACGATTTCCTCCAGAATGTCTTCAAGCGTGACGATGCCCTGCACTTCGCCATATTCGTCGACCACGACGGCGAAATGCTGCTTGCGGCGCAGGAAGGCATTGAGCTGATCTTCGAGATTGGTGCTGTCGGGCACGAACCAGGGCTTCTGCGCGATCTTGACGATATCCAGGTTTTCCGGCTCGACATTCCGCTCAGCCAGCGCCCTCAGGAGGTCTTTGGCGTGCACGACGCCGATGATGTTATCGATCGTACCGCGCCAAAGCGGCATGCGCGTATAGGGGCTGTCGAGAATGGCACGGACGACGACTTCTGGCGGGTCGTCGGCATTGATGGCGCGCATCGCCGTGCGGTGGACCATGATGTCGGAAAGCTCGAGCTCGCCGAGATCGAGCACGCCGCCCAGACGGTCGCGGTCGGCCTTGACCACCGAACCCTCGCGATGCAACAGATCCACGGCGCCGCGCAGCTCGTCATACGCCGACAGCATCGACACTTCCTTGGAGAGATTGATGCCGAAGACACCAAGAATCTGCCGGACAATGGCGTTGACGAAGCTCGATATCGGCCCGACGACGGCAACGAAGAGACGCACAGTGCCGGCAACGCTGAGAGCAAAACGATCCGGCGTCGAGATCGCCCAGCTTTTCGGCAGGACTTCCGCGAAGATGACGAGGATGACGGTCATAGCCACCGTCGCCAGCGCGACGCCGGAACTGCCGAACAGGCCGAGAAACAGGCTGGTCGCGATCGAGGACGACAGGATGTTGGCGAGGTTGTTGCCGATCAGCAGCGCGCCGATCAGCCGGTCACGGCGCTCGATAAGCTGCCGCACGATCCCCGCCTGCTTGTCGCCATTCGCCTCCAGCGTATGGATGCGGCTGCGCGAGGCCGCCGTCAGCGCCGTTTCCGAACCGGAGAAAAATGCCGAGAGCAGCACAAGCGCGATGATCGAGATGATCTCGGGCCAATATTCCCACAGAACAGCCAGCGTGCCTTGAACCGTCATTACGGATGTTTTTCCCTTAGGAAACTGAGAACTTCGGAGGCTGGAACGTCATCGGCGACGAAGGATTCGCCGATGCCGCGGGTAAGGATGAAAGTGAGCTTGCCGCTCTTGACCTTCTTGTCCTGCGCGATCGCGTCCATCAGCACCTCGGCCGGCGGCAGCTCGCCTGGAATATCGCCCATCCGCGTCGGCAGGCCGACCGCCTTTAGATGTGTCTCGACTCGCTTGGCATCATCCGGGCTCGCCAGATTGAGGCGCGAGGAAAACTCATGCGCCAGCGCCATGCCGATCGAAACACCCTCGCCATGCACCAGCCGCCGGCTGTCATACGCGGTGGCCGCCTCTAACGCATGACCAAAGGTATGGCCGAGATTAAGCAGCGCCCGCGGGCCGTTTTCACGTTCGTCGGCAACGACGACATCGGATTTCGCCTGGCAGCTCGCAGCAATCGCCTCGATGCGCGCAGCACCGCCGGAGAACACCTCCTTCCAATTGGCCTCCAGCCACGCGAAGAAGTCCGGCTTGTCGATCAGGCCGTATTTGGCAACCTCGGCATAGCCGGCGCGGAATTCGCGTTCGCTTAGCGTATTCAGCACGTCGGTATCGGCCAGCACGAGATCGGGCTGATGGAAGACGCCGATCAGGTTCTTGCCGTGATGGGTATTGATGCCGGTCTTGCCGCCGACGGACGAATCCACCTGCGACAACAGCGAGGTCGGTACCTGCACGAAACGGACACCACGGCGCACGATGCCGGCGGCAAAGCCGGCAAGATCGCCGATCACCCCGCCGCCGAGCGCGATGACGGCATCGTTGCGCTCGACGCGGGCGGTGAGCACGGCATCGCAGACAGCCATCAAATGCTCGAAGCTCTTGGTTTTCTCGCCGGGCGGCAGTACCAGCTTGGATGACTGAATACCGGCCTCTTGAAGGCTTGCGACCAGCGCATCGAGATAGAGCGGCGCTACGTTTTCGTCCGTAATGATAGCAGCTCTGCGACCTTTCAGCCTTGCTGAGATTTCTTTGCCGGCGCGCGCAATCAGGCCGGGGCCGATCAGAATGTCATAGGCGCGCTCGCCGAGGGGCACGCGGACAAGGCGCTCTGTCGACGCCGGTGTGATCGCATTCATGGTATCTTGCTCTCTTCTTTCCCCTCAGCGATGGCGGCAAGGACTTCTTTGACCATGACATCCTTACCCACATCGCGGGACAAAACCGTGAGATCGGCTTCCGCATAGATCGGATAGCGCGCATTCATCAGCTTTTCGAGGGTCTGTTTCGGATTCTCGGTTTTGAGCAGCGGCCGCGTATCACGCTTGTTGACACGCTCCCAGAGTACATCGAGATCGGCCTTCAGCCAGACCGACAGGCCGCTGCGTTTGACGTGCCGGCGCGTGCGGTCGTTGATAAAAGCGCCGCCGCCGGTGGAAACGACGCGCGGGCCGCCCTTAAGCAGCCGCTTGATCACCCGCGTTTCCAGCGCCCGGAACTCCTCTTCACCGTAAGCGTCGAACAGCTCGGTGATCGTCATGCGCGACACGCGCTCAATCTCGATATCAGTATCGACGAAGGGAATACCGAGCTGATTCGCGACCAACCGGCCGATCGAGGACTTTCCTGCCCCCATCAACCCGACGAGGACAAGATTGCGCGTACCTAACGCAGCGCGCGCTCTGTCTCTAAGGCTTTCTGCAAGGGTCAGCACTTGTTCGCTCATCAGCCCATTCACAATTTGTTTGGAAACGGTATCGTCAAATGCACCTGTAGCGTCAAGACGCCGCAACATAAACATGTCTGCAATATCCTTCGGCTAACGCTTGGCGGATATGATTACAGTATATCGCCGGACCAATGGTTGGGACGAGGAGAGTTTCTGAATGCCGACCCTGTTTCGCTTCCTTGTCATCTGTGCGGTGATCGCCGGATCGGTCTATGGAGCAATGTGGGCGCTGGTGCTCTTCGTCGATCCGCAGCCGCGCGATGTAACGATCCGCATCCCATCGGAACGCGTCAACCCGCCGTCTACCGGCTCGGTGAAGCCGTGAGCACGGGGATCGTCGTGAAGGATCTGAGCCGCGTCCATATGGAAGCCTTCCTTGAAATGATGAGCGCCGAACGCGGCGCGGCGGTCAACACGCTGCAGTCCTATGAGCGCGACCTCGACGATCTCCATTCCTTTTTGTCCGAGCGCAGTGTCCGCCTGACGGAGGCGGGATCGAACGATCTCGGCGCCTATCTCGCCTGCCTCTCGCGCCAGGGCTTCAAGCCGTCGTCGCAGGCACGCCGACTTTCGGCCATGCGCCAGTTCTACAAATTCCTCTATGCCGAGGGTCTGCGCACGGATGATCCCACCGGCATTCTCGACGCGCCGAAGAAGGGCCGCGCTTTGCCGAAGACCATGGGGGTGGACGAGGTGACGCGTCTTCTCGCCCAGGCAGAACAGGAAGCGGCCGTGGAAGGCCCCGATCAATTGCAGCACCTGCGCATGCTGGTGCTGCTGGAACTGCTCTATGCCACCGGTATGCGCGTCAGCGAACTCGTTTCGCTGCCGGCCAAAGTGCTGGATCAGGAAGGACGTTTCCTGATGATCCGCGGCAAAGGCAACAAGGAGCGGCTGGTGCCGCTGTCGCAGTCCGCCATCGCTGCGCTTAAGACATATGGTCGCCGTCAGGCACTGGACGCGACAAGCGCCAAGCAGCCGGCCCCGGAAAGCCCGTGGCTCTTTCCGGCAGCCTCCAAGCAGGGCTATCTGCCGCGGCAGGTCTTTGCGCGGGACCTGAAGGATCTCGCTATTCGTGCCGGGCTGACACCCTCACTGATCTCGCCGCATGTCATGCGCCACGCCTTCGCAAGCCACTTGCTCGCCAATGGCGCGGACTTGCGCGTGGTGCAGGAACTTCTCGGCCATTCCGACATTTCGACCACACAAATCTACACTCATGTGCTGGAAGAACGGCTTCACCAACTGGTGCAAACGCATCACCCCCTTGCCAAACAGGCTAAAAAACAGGAATAGGACCGGCACACAGGCTATACGTGCCGTCTCTCGTCACGGGCAAAAGGATCGGAAACGCACCTCATGCACAACTATCTCGACTTCGAAAAACCCATCTCGGATCTCGAAGGCAAGATTCACGAGTTGAAGAAACTGGCAAGCGAAGACGAGAGCATCGACACGTCAGACGAAGTCGGCCGGCTCGAAATCCGCGTCCGCGAGGCGATGGCCGACATCTATTCCAAGCTCAACGCCTGGCAGAAGACGCAGGTTGCCCGCCATCCGCAACGCCCGCATTTTGTCGACTACGCCGGAGCGTTGTTTACGGAATTCACGCCGCTGGCGGGCGACCGCAAGTTTTCTGAGGATGCCGCCATCCAGGCGGGCTTCGCCCGTTTCCGCGGCCAGCCGATCGCCATCATCGGCCAGGAAAAGGGTAACGACACCAAGACGCGCCTGAAGCACAATTTCGGCAGCGCCCGCCCCGAAGGCTACCGCAAGGCGATCCGCATGCTGGAAATGGCCGACCGCTTCGGATTGCCTGTAATCACTTTGGTCGACACGGCGGGCGCCTATCCCGGCGTCGGCGCCGAAGAACGCGGCCAGGCGGAAGCGATTGCCCGCTCGACGGAAATGTGCCTGGGCGTCAAGGTGCCGATCATCTCCGTCGTCATCGGCGAAGGCGGGTCGGGCGGCGCGATTGCGATCGCCACCGGCAACCGCGTCTATATGCTCGAACATTCGATCTACAGCGTGATTTCACCCGAAGGTGCCGCCTCGATCCTCTGGCGCGATTCCACCCGCGCTAAGGAAGCCGCCACCAACATGAAGATCACTGCCGACGACCTGAAGGGACTCGGCATCATCGACGGCATTATCCCCGAACCACTCGGCGGCGCGCATCGCGATCCGCAGACGGTGATCGCGGCAACCGGCGACGTGATTTCCAACGCGCTCGGCGAACTCTCCAGCCGTTCGGGCGAACAGTTGCGCGGCGACCGCCGTCAGAAATTCCTCAATATGGGTCGCAATCTCTAACTTAAGTTTGAGAAACGTGATCTCCCAAAACGGGAATGAGGCCAAATCTTGGCCACATTCTTGTTATCGAAACATTTATGGCAAAGAAAAGCTTGCGGGTGCGCCGCAGGCGCGTCATAGGCTGGTAAGGAATTCTCAAGTATAACCCGTCTATGAATCTGTTTCATGTTTCGATTGGGGGCGGCGAAACAGATCGTGCGGCCGCTCTTCGCATCTATGGGCTAAGTCAGAATGCGCATCCGTCACCTCGCCTATATATCCCTGATGGCGCTGGCTCTCGCTGGCTGCAACGACACGTTGGAATCCGCGTCGATCGATCTGTCGACGGTGAAAAACAAGGTCGAGCAGCCGCTTCCCAGCCATATCCTCGCCGACATGGCGAAGAAGGGTATGGACCGCAATTCGCCGATCATGATCCGCATCTTCAAGGAAGAAGGCGTGATGGAGATCGTCAAGGCGAACCAGAACAATCGCTTCGAGGTGATCGCCAGCTACAATATTTGCGCCTGGTCGGGCCGTCTCGGTCCGAAGGTGAAGGAAGGGGACCGGCAAGCGCCGGAAGGCTTCTACATGCTGACGCCGGCCAACCTCAATCCGAACTCCAAATATTATCTCGCCATCAACACCGGTTTTCCAAACCGCTATGACGCGGCCAATGGCCGCAGCGGCGCCAATCTGATGATCCACGGCGCCTGCTCGTCGTCGGGCTGCTATTCGATGACCGACCAGCAAGTGCTGGAAATCTATGCCTTCGCGCGTGACGCTTTCAAGGGCGGCCAGAAGGCGATCCAGCTTGAGGCCTTCCCCTTCCGCATGACGGCAGAAAACATGGTCAAGCATCGCCTCAGCCCGAATATCGAATTCTGGAAGATGCTGAAGGACGGCTACGACAATTTCGAAGTGACGAAGCGTCCGCCGGAAGTCGAGGTTTGCGAAAAGAAATACGTCTTCAACCAGCAGGCCAGCGGCCCCTTCAACGCCAGCAGCAAATGCCCTGTCATGACCACGCCGGCGGCCTTGCAGACCGCGCTGCTGACCTATGACAAGCAATACGACGCCGACTATGCCACCGCGATGAAGAAATACAGCGACATGGCCTGGTACGACCCGACCGAAGCCGAACGCAAGGCCATTGTCGCCAAGCAGCGCAAGGGCCATGACATCGCCTATGCTCCGACCGGCACCGCGCTTGCCGCCGGCAAAATGATGAAGGTGGCCGATCTGGAGTCGATGATGGCGAACCAGTCGGGGCAGCAGCTTGCCCGCGGCGCCACCGTCGCCAATCCGTCGACGGCTAGCATCCGCATGGCGACAGCCGCTCCGGGTCTCACTGGAAGGCAGGGCGCTCAACCCGCAGACATCGCCGTGGCAGCCAACATTCCGGCGAATGTGCCGGTCCCAACGGCAAACCCCATGGTCAATCCGCTCGCCTACGCACCTTCGCCCGTCGAAACCGCACAGACAGAGCCGGCCAAAAAACCGCCCTTCTGGAAGTTCTGGGCAAAGAGTGAATAGCCTGGACGATAAGGTTTACGATTTGCGCGGGCTGAAATGCCCGCTGCCTGTCCTGAAAACGGAAAAGCGCCTGCGCAGCATGCCGTCAGGGGCGATACTCACAGTCGAAACCAGCGATCCGCTGGCGATCATCGATGTTCCGCATTTCTGCAATGAAAATGGCCACACCCTGCTGTCGAGCGATAAGACCGACGGCGGCCACCGCTTTGCGATCCGCAAAGCATAGCTTTCTTCAGAGACGCATGCCGGGGATAGCCAGCGGATTGTCCTGAAGGGCCGCGCGATCCGGCGTGTCGATGCGCGGCTTGCTGAGGAACGCATCGAACAGGCCTTTCACGAAATCCTCGGTCAGATCCTTGGTGATGATCACCATGCGCGTACGCCGGTCGTCGGGATTAGGCCAGGCGGGCAGGCGGACGGGCGGATGGAAAATATTCTGCACGCCATGCAGTACGACCGGACGCTCCGGCCTGTCGGACGTGGCGACGATCGCCTTCATCCGCAGGAGCTTCTCGCCATGCGCGGAGCGCAGGAGGTCGATAAACATTTCCAGGGCGATCGGATCGATCGGCTGGTTCTCGATAATCGAGAAGGAGCGGATCGATTGGTCGTGACGGTTCACGTCATGGGCGTGCTGATGGCGGTGGCCATGATGATGATGGCCGTGGCGGTGGTGGCCATGCCCGTCATTGTGATGGTGGTGATCGTGCCCATGGTCGTGATGATGATCGTCATCCGCATCCAGCTCGTCCCGCAGCCAGCGGCCGACATCGGCAATCTTCGACGCCGGATCGTAGAGGCCGTTGACGAGAATGGCGGCACGGCCGGCCTCGTCGCTGTCGGCATTCATCATCTGCGCCCGCGGATTGAGCGCCCTCAGCCGGCTCTCCAACGTATCGACAGAGGCCGCACCTTCCAAGCCGGTCTTGGAGACGATCAGCCGGTCGGCGACCGCCACCTGCTTGCGTGCCTCTTCGTGATTGTCCAGCGTCTGCAACCCGTTGACCGCATCGACGACGGTGATCACGCCATCGAGGTCGAAATTGGTGGCGATAATCGGATTACCCATGATCGACTGCATCACCGGCGCCGGATCGGCAAGGCCGGTGGTCTCGATGACGACGCGCTTCAGCGGCCGGATGCGGCCGGTCTGCATGGCATCCATCAGGTTCGCCAGCGTATCCACCAGCTCACCGCGCACGGTGCAGCAGAGGCAGCCATCGGAGAGCTCGATGATGGAATCGCCGGAGCTCTCGACCAGCAGGTGGTCGATGCCGACATCGCCGAACTCGTTGATGATGACAGCCGCATCCCGCATCTCTGCATCCTTGAGGATGCGGTTTAGCAAGGTCGATTTGCCGGCTCCGAGAAAACCGGTCAGGATCGAAACTGGCACCCTCTGCTGCAGAATGCTCATGGTTCAGGTCCGATCAGAAAGTAGGACGCGGCGACGGGACGGGAACGCCGACGATATCGGTCGTGGCGACAATTTTACTGCCCTTCGCGGTCTTGTCGCCCTTCGCGGTCTTATCTTCCTTATCGCCTTTGCTGGCAGTTGCAACGTCCTGGCCGCCGATCAGGCCCGCATAGACGAAATTCGGATCGTGATCCATTTCATGGATATAGGGCGATTGAACCTTCGTGCGGCCCGTCGGGTCGCGCGTCTCGCTGCGAGCCTGCGCGCCCTTGGCGCTGCAGATGTCGGCGGTGATGTCGGCGACCTGATCCTGGCCCGGCCCATAGGGCTGCAGGCTTGCCAGAGTGTCTCGCCCAGAGAACTGGTTCTCGAAGCCCTTTTCCAGGAAATTGGCGGAATCATCGGCGCGTGCCGCAAGGCTGTCCGTGCCGAGAACAACGGAGACCAGCGTACGGCCGTTGCGGGTGGCCGAGGCGATCTGATTGAAACCGGAAGCGCAGATGAAGCCGGTCTTCATGCCGTCGGCGCCATCGAAGCGGCCGATGAGCATGTTGATGTTCGGCACCTGCTTGACGCCGTTGGTAAAGCCCTCCAGCGAGAAATAGCCGGCATATTGCGGGAACTCGCGGCGCAGCGCGACGCTGACGATCGCGAGGTCTCGCGCCGTCGTGTACTGACCCTTGCCCGGCAAGCCGTTGGGGTTGATGTAATGCGTGTCGCGCATGCCGAGGCGTGCTGCTTCGGCATTCATGCGCACGACGAAGCCCTGCTCGGAACCGCCGACCGTCTCGGCGATCGCCATGGCGAGGTCATTGGCGGATTTGACCAGCATCATCTTCAAGGCATTGTCGAGCGTCATCTTCTGGCCCGGCTTGAAATACATCTTCGCCGGCGGCTGCGAGGAGGAAAGCTTGGACATGACGACCGGCGTATCGAGCGTGATCTGGCCGGATTGGATGGCGCGGAAGGTGACATAGACCGTCATCAGCTTCGTCAGCGACGCCGGATACCACTTGCGGAAGGCTTCTTCATGATCGAGCACGCGCCCGGTGCTGACATCGACGAGGATATGCGGATTGGCTTCGGCCACATGCGCGGTCGACAGGAAAAGCATGGATGCGGCTGCGGCCATGGGAACAAGCCGCATGGCGGCATACAAACGATTCTGCTTCGTCGGCACGGTCTATCCTTCAGAAGTCCGGAATTTTCTCGAAAGCTCCGCCTATTTAACCTATATGGCTAGGAGAAGGCAAAGGCGATTGACGAGTTTATTACCAACGGATCACAGCCTTGTGATCACCCGCACCGCATCGAAAAGTGCGATGTGATGTCCAGGGTTGTGTGCCAGACTAAATTGCTAAACCCGAATCCGATATTGAGCAGCAGGAAAAATCAGCATGCCGATTTTGAACAGAGCCGCCGAACTCCAGGACGAAGTGACGGAATGGCGCCGCTATATCCACACAAGGCCTGAGCTGATGTATGCGGTGGAAAATACCGCCGCCTTCGTCGCCGAGAAGCTCAGGGCGTTTGGTGTCGACGAGGTCGTCACGGGCATCGGGCGCACCGGCGTCGTCGGCCTGATCCGTGGCAAGGGTGAAGGCCGCACTGTCGGCCTGCGCGCCGACATGGACGCCCTGCCGCTCACCGAAATCACCGGCAAGCCCTGGGCTTCCACCACGCCCGGCAAGATGCATGCCTGCGGCCATGACGGCCACACCGCCATGCTGCTGGGGGCTGCGAAATATCTCGCCGAGACCCGCAACTTCAACGGCAACATCGCCGTGATCTTCCAGCCGGCCGAAGAGGGTGGCGCCGGGGGCGATGCCATGGTCAAGGACGGCATGATGGAACGCTTCCGGATCGCCGAAGTCTACGGCATGCACAATCTGCCGGGCCTGCCGGTTGGCCAGTTCGCCATCCGCAAGGGCGCGATCATGGCCGCGACCGACGAGTTCACCGTTACGATCAAGGGGCGCGGCGGCCACGCCGCCATGCCGCACAAGACGATCGACCCGATCGCCATCGGTGCGCAAATCGTCACCAACCTGCAGCTGATCGCCTCGCGCAGCGCCAATCCGCTGAAATCGGTGGTCGTCTCGGTCACCAAGTTCAACGCCGGCAACGCATACAATGTCATTGCCAACGACGCCAGCTTCGCCGGCACCGTGCGCACGCTCGATCCGGAGATCCGCGACCTCGCCGAGCGGCGCTTCAGGCAGATCGTCAGCGGCATTGCCGCAAGCCACGACGCCGAAGCGGATATTCAATTTCACCGCAACTATCCGGTGACCGTCAACCATGCCGACGAGACGGAGCATGCCCTTGCCGCCGCGCGCGACATCGCCGGCACGAACAACGTTATCCCCGACGTCGATCCCATGATGGGCGGAGAGGATTTCTCCTACATGCTGAACGCCCGCCCCGGCGCCTTCATCTTCGTCGGCAACGGCGACACCGCCGGCCTGCACAACCCGGCCTACGACTTCAACGACGAAGCGATCGCCCACGGCATCTCCTACTGGGTCCGGCTGGCCGAGCAGCGCCTGGACGCCTGAGGCACCGCCACATTTCCGTGCGCCTAGTCATGGCGCACGGCACGGCGAAAGCAGATTGTCCTAGAGACGGGAAAAGGGCTTGGCTTCAGGCCCTTGCTTTTGTATGGATCAATTTAAGTGGTCCCGTAGCTCAGCAGGATAGAGCATCAGATTCCTAATCTGAGGGTCACGCGTTCGAATCGCGTCGGGATCACCAATACCACTTATCTTCTTCCTGAAACGATCACAGCAGCCTTTGCATCGATGCCCCGATCAAAGTTACAGACGAGTGTTGACCATGAAGACGGCAATCGTATTCGACTGCGAGTTTCTCTGCCTCGAAGGCTCCCAACGTAGGTTCTGGTGCGCGGCTCACGATCCCGATCCGGTTATCGCGCAAATCGGTGCCGTGAAGCTTGGGCTGGAGGGCGATTATCCTCTCCTGGATACATTCAAAGCCTACGTTCAGCCGATCGACCGATTTGGCGACCGATATGCACTTGATCCGTTCTTCACCAAACTGACCGGCATCACTGAAGAAAACATACAGGCCGAGGGGGTTGCGTTGCAGGACGCTCTTGCGGGCGTTGATCGCTTCTCGGACGGGGCGCGGTTCTGGTCGTGGGGCAAGGACGAACTGAACATGGTCGCGATCAGTTGCTATGTCGCTGGCATTGCGCCTTCCATCCCCGCCTACCGGTTCGACAATGCGGTCAAGCTGCTGATAGCGGCAGGGATGCCGATAGAGGATTTGGCGAGGACACCCAGCAACAAGCTCGCGGACTATTATGGTGTCGAGCATCCTCCCTTGCAGGGGCATGACGCATTGGATGACGCCCTCTCCGTGTCATATACGCTGCAATATTTGCTGAGGACCGGGAAGTTGCAGCCGGATGTCTTCGACCGAACCTGACCCTCATGCCGATACGAATCTCCACTTGGCTGGCGATGGGTCACAAATGGCAGAGCACCAAGCTCCAATTGCATCGATGACCGCCGTGGTCCTGGCTGAGCCAAGCTTGCTCAACTTGGCTGGCTTCGAAGAGGCGCTGGCAAGAGGATGGTCACCTGACCCCAGGCGCCAGCAGGACAAGGCCTATGTCGACGCCGAACTCGAGGGGCTCAGAAAAGACAAGGCAGGTTTTCTGACGCGATTCACATCCGGGGATGTCGTTGCCACGTCGGTGTCCAATCGCGAGCCTCAACGTCTTGTCCTCCGGCTATTCTGGATCTGGGACGGAGAATTCTGCGGTTACATCACACTTCGTCATCTGCCGGGAACAGTCCAGTTGCCACTTCATGTACCGGGTCATGTGGGCTACTCGATCGTCGCGTGGAAACAGCGCAAGGGATATGCCACGCAAGCGCTTCGGCTCTTGCTGCCAATTGCTGCGAAAGCGGGCTTTGAGAGGATAAACGTCATTTGCAACGAAGATAATCTTGCGTCGAGACGGGTTATCGAGACAGCAGGTGGCGTGCTCCACAGCACGGGTGCCGATCCATCGGATGCCCCGGATATGATCAAACTGTCCTTTTGGTTGGCAACGGCGGGCGACGCATAAATCTGTCTTCCATGCTCACCGTTTCCTCGTGCCCTTCACCCCACCAAAATCCTGTTCCTCACCAGTCTCACCCCCGGAATCGCCTCGGCCACGGCGGTCGCCCGGTCAATTTCCTGAGGTGTCGCCACCGTTCCATCCAGTCGGATTTCCTGGCCTGCGGCGGTCACCGTAACGTCGGAGGCGTCCAGACCGCCGGCGACGGCGAGCGCGTTTGCGACTGTCGATTCCAGCGCCGAACGCTTGACATTTTCGCTTTCTATATTTGGTTCGATGCCATGAAACGTTGCCGCTTTGAAAACCATCGCCCCCATCTCCCCGCACTTCTGCTGGACGGGGAAACGCGGTATCTGCGTATTGGTTCATAAGGCGCCTGTAAATTACTGTTAAAATCAGTAATTTCAGGAGTGGTAGACCGAAGGTAGCGGCTCGCCGCCATGGCTGCGGACTTGCCGCCTCTCGCGATCCCCTGTAGAGCCTTGGGCGACGACAGCAAGATGCGGATACTTGGATGACAACCGGGAGCAAGGCGCCGCGCCGCCTGACGATATTGGGTTCCACCGGCTCGATCGGCCAAAACACGCTCGACGTCGTTGCCCAATTGGGCGGGCGTGAAGCGTTCGATATCGCCGCAATCACCGGGCACGACAATATCGATCTCCTGGCAAGCCAGGCAAAGGCCTGCGGCGCCGCGCTTGCTGTCACCGCCAATGAAGATCGTTATCAGGCGCTCAAGGAAGCGCTTGCCGGCACCGGCATTGCCGCGGCCGCTGGCAGAAACGCCCTGATCGAAGCCGCCTCCATCCCTTCCGACTGGGTGATGGCGGCTATCGTCGGCACGGCGGGATTGGCGCCGACGTTGGAGGCTGCGCGCCGCGGCGCCGATATCGCGCTCGCCAACAAGGAATGCCTGGTTTCCGCCGGCGATCTCTTCGTCCATGCCGTCAGCGAAGGCGGCGGGCGGCTGATTCCGGTGGACAGCGAACACAGCGCGATTTTCCAGGCGCTGGAAGACGACCAGCAGCATGCGGTGGAGCGCATCATCCTGACGGCCTCGGGCGGCCCCTTCCGCACCTGGACGCGCGAGCAGATGGCCAATGTCACGGCTGCGACCGCACGGGCGCATCCGAACTGGTCCATGGGCCTGAAGATCTCCATCGGCAGCGCTTCGATGTTCAACAAAGCACTGGAGATGATCGAGGCCAAACATCTCTTCAACGTCCGTCCGGATCAGATCGAGGTTATCGTCCATCCGCAATCCGTGGTCCATTCGATGGTCGGCTATACGGACGGCTCGGTGCTGGCTCAGCTCGGCTGTCCGGACATGCGCACCGCCATCGGCTATGCGCTGACCTATCCGTCCCGGTCGAAGCTCAGTGTCGACCGGCTGGATTTTGCAAAACTGGCCCGCCTGGATTTCGAGGCGCCGGACGAGGTTCGTTTTCCCGCACTGCGCCTGGCGCGCACCGCGCTGGAACGCGGCGGGCTGCAGGGCGGCGTCATGAATGCCGCCGAAGAAATTGCCTTTCAAGCCTTCGTGGACGGACGTATCGGCTTTCTCGAAATGGCCGATATTGCCGAAGCGGTCATGGACCAGATGATCGGCAGCGGCAGCGCCGAAACGATGGATGCGGTCTTTGCCGCCGATCAAGAAGCCCGCAATCGGGCGGCCGTGCTCGTGAAGCAAAAGGAAAAAGCTGCGTAACCCGCCTGCGAAAAGGTGCAAAAGTCAGAGGTAGGTGACTGCGCTCACTGGCAGATCTGCGAATGTGTTTGTCACCGAGAGTCTTTCAACATATTCGGTGGACATCACCAACGTCGCGCTCTGGATAAGGCATTCTATGGCACTTCATCTTGAAACTCCGCTACTCGAATCCAGTCCCCTAAGCCTGGCGTCGGGGCGATCTGTCTGGTTGAAGATGGATGCGCTTCAGCCGCCCGGTTCGTTCAAAATCCGGGGCATAGGAGCAGTCTGCGAGCATCACGCCAAAAGCGGAAAGCGGCGTTTCATATCATCCTCAGGAGGCAATGCGGGCATTGCAGTGGCTTATGCCGGACGCCGTCTTTCGATCCCGGTGGCGGTCTTCGTTCCCGAGACAACAACGGAACGGGCAAAGTCGCTGATCCGCCGGGAGGGCGCCGAGGTCTTCGTCCATGGAGCGTCCTGGCAAGAGGCAAACGAGCACGCTCTTGAGGCGGTCGATGCGGAAACCGCGTTCATACACCCGTTTGATGATCCGCTTCTGTGGACAGGGCATGCGACGATCATCGATGAGGTTGTCAGAGCGGCCATCCCGTTCGACACGGTCGTTCTTTCGGTTGGCGGCGGAGGGCTTCTAGCCGGCGTTGCGGAAGGGCTGGCGCGCAATGGACTACAGGGTATTCCGATCATTGCAGCCGAAACCGAAGGTGCAGCATCCTTGGCAGCCTCCGTGAAGGCTGGCAAGCTCACCGAATTGCCCGCCATTACCAGCATTGCAACTTCGCTTGGCGCCCGAAAGGTCTGCCAGCGCGCCTTCGAGATCACACAGACCCGGCCGGTCGATTGTGTCGTCGTCGATGATCGAGTTGCCGTTGATGCATGCATGCGCTTCCTCGACGATCATCGAGTGGTCGTGGAGCCGGCTTGCGGCGCAGCATTGGCGGTCGCATATACACATGCCGATCGATTGGCACGTTATGAGCGAATCCTGATCGTCGTTTGCGGCGGGGCGACGGCTCCGGTCGCTCAGTTGCAAGCCTGGCAAGCATCCTGATCAGAGAGTCGTCACCGTAAGCGGCGGCTTTACGCCACCGCCCTTGCCAGCGCGCAGCGCGACCAGAGCGCATGCAGCGCGCCGACGAGATGCTCTATATCGGCATCGGAATGCAGCGGCGTCGGCGTGATGCGCAGACGTTCGGTCTTCTTCGGCACGGTCGGATAGTTGATCGGCTGGACGTAGACACCGCAATCGAGCAACAGATCCGAGATCCACTTGCACTTGGCGGCATCGCCGACCAAAACCGGCACCACATGGCTCGGGTTCGGCATATGCGGAATGCCAGAGGCGTCGAGCTGGGCGCGCAGCCTGCGGACCCGGTCCTGATGGCGGGCGCGTTCGAACTGGCTGACCTTCAGATGCCGGATCGAGGCGACGGCGCCTGCCGCCAATGCCGGCGGCAACGACGTCGTGAAAATGAAGCCGGATGCAAACGACCGGATGAAATCGCAAAGTGCCGCCGATGCGGCAATATAGCCGCCCATGACGCCGAAGGCCTTGCCGAGCGTGCCTTCGATGACCGTCAGCCGGTCCATCAGCCCTTCGCGCTCGGCAATGCCGCCGCCGCGCGGGCCGTACATGCCGACGGCATGCACTTCGTCGAGATAGGTCATAGCGCCATATTTGTCGGCGAGATCGCAGATCTCCTTGATCGGAGCGATGTCGCCGTCCATCGAATAGACGCTCTCGAAAGCGATGAGCTTCGGCGCCTTCGGATTGGCTGCCTTGAGCTTGGCTTCGAGATCATGCAGGTCGTTGTGCTTCCAGATGACCTTGTCGCACTTCGCGTAGCGAATTCCCTCGATCATCGACGCATGGTTCAGCGCATCCGAGAAAATGATCAGGCCGGGAATCTTTGCACCAAGCGTGCCGAGCGTCGCCCAGTTGGAGATATAGCCGGAGGTGAAGATCAGCGCCGATTCCTTGCCGTGCAGATCGGCAAGTTCCTGCTCCAGCAGAACGTGGTAGTGGTTGGTGCCAGAAATATTCCGGGTGCCTCCCGCACCCGCGCCACAGTGATCGATCGCCTCTTTCATCGCTTCGATTACTTTCGGATGCTGCCCCATGCCGAGATAGTCGTTCGAGCACCAGACCGTTACGTCCTTGGAGCCTTCGGGCGTATGCCAGGTCGCACGCGGAAAGCTGCCCCGCTGACGCTCGAGATCGGCGAACACGCGGTACCGGCCTTCCTGATGTAGACCGTCCAGTTCGCCCTTAAAAAATGCTTCGAAATCCATCATCTGCTCCAGAACCATGCGACCGTTTTTCATGATTGCCGGTCTGCACGTCAACCCCTCCGCATTGCTTTCACGCCCCGCTGCGGCAAATGGCCCATAATTTTGAACAATTCCAGACAAGAATAGCCAATCACCGAGAATTGACAACCGAGCCATGTCCAGAACGCACGAAACCGGAAGAACGGATAGGCCCGTCCTCCCGGCTTTCTATGAGAGATTTACGCCGCGGCCACAGCGCGCTTGGCCATGACCTTGATCAAATTGGCGCGGTATTCGGCCGTGGCATGCAGATCGGACATCAGCGCCGACGAATCGACAACTGCGGTGGCGAGCGCATCCGGCGACCAGTTCGCCGCAAGCGCCTGCTCCATGCCTGCATGACGGAACACGCCATCTGAACCCGCACCGGTGACCGCCACTCGGACACCACCCGTCCCCTGCGTGACGAAAACACCGGTCATGGCGTAGCGCGAGGCCGGGTTGGGGAATTTGGCGTAGCCGGCCTTTTCCGGCGCCTCGAAGGTGATGGCGGTGATCAACTCACCGTCTTCGAGCGCCGTCTCGAACAGGCCGGTGAAGAAATCATCGGCCGCGATCTGCCGCTTGTCGGTGACGATGGTAGCCCCCAAACCCAGCATGGCCGAAGGATAGTCCGCCGCCGGGTCGTTGTTGGCGACCGAGCCGCCGATCGTGCCCATATTGCGGACATGTGGATCGCCGATCATGCCGGCAAGATCCGAGAGCGCCGGACAGACGGCGCGGATCGCCGCCGAGGAGGCGACCTCCGCATGCGTCGTCGCAGCCCCGATCGTCACTCTGCGGCCGTCGACGCGGATACCCTTCAACGTCGGGATATGCCGGAGATCGACAAGATCGCTCGGCGAGGCCAGACGCTGCTTCATGGTGGCGATTAGCGTCATTCCACCTGAAACATATTTGCCCTCCGGCGCATCAGACAGAAGCTTGACGGCTTCGTCAACCGAGGAGGCACGGTGATAGTTGGTTGCATACATGGTCTTCTCCTCCTCTTGTCTCAGGCCACGGCCCGCGCCGCTTCCCACACCTTCAGCGGTGTGGCCGGCATGGTCAGGGTATTATTGCCGATCGCATCGGTGATGGCGTTAATCAGCGCCGGCGGCGAGCCGATGGCGCCCGCCTCGCCGCACCCCTTGACCCCCAGCGGATTGCCGGGGCAAGGCGTGTTTTGATGCGACAGATTGAAGGACGGCAGGTCGTCGGCGCGCGGCATGGCGTAATCCATGAAGCTCGCCGTCAGCAATTGGCCGCTGGCATCGTAGTGCACCCCCTCGAGCAGCGCCTGGCCGACCCCCTGCGCGATGCCGCCATGCACCTGACCTTCGACAATCATCGGATTGATGATATTGCCGAAATCGTCGGCCGCGACGAACTGGATGATCTCGGTCTTACCCGTCTCCGGATCGACCTCGACTTCGCAGATGTAGCAGCCGGCCGGGAAGGTGAAGTTGGACGGATCGTAGAAGGCGGTTTCCTTCAGGCCTGGCTCCATGCCGGAGGGCAGGTTATGCGCCGTATAGGCCGCCAGCGCCACCTGGAACCACGGCAGCGACTTGTCGGTACCAGCGACTTTCACCTCGCCGTTCTCGATGACGATATCGCTTTCATCGGCTTCCATGAGATGCGCGGCGACTTTTTTCGCCTTGGCCTCGACCTTGTCTAGCGCCTTCACCACGGCGGACATGCCGACGGCGCCGGAACGGGAACCATAAGTACCCATGCCCATCTGCACCTTGTCGGTGTCGCCATGAACGATCGACACACTGTCGATCGGCACGCCGAACCGGTCGGCGACGAGCTGCGCGAACGTCGTCTCATGACCTTGGCCATGGCTGTGCGAACCGGTGAGCACCTCGACGGTACCAACGGCATTCACCCGCACTTCCGCCGATTCCCATAGGCCGACACCGGCGCCGAGCGATCCGACCGCCTGAGACGGCGCAAGGCCGCAGGCCTCGATATAACAGCTCATGCCGATGCCACGCTTCATGCCGCGGGCTTCTGCCGCCGCTCTGCGGGCCGAAAACCCGTTCCAGTCGGCCTGCTGCATGGCAGCATCGAGAGATGCCTCGTAGTTGCCTGCGTCATAATTCATGATGACTGGCGTCTGATGGGGGAAGGAGCGAATGAAGTTGGTTCGCCTAAGTTCCGCCGGTGAAACGCCGAGCTCGCGTGCCGCAGTTTCTATCGTACGTTCCAGAAGATAGGTCGCTTCCGGACGCCCGGCGCCGCGATAGGCGTCGACCGGCACCGTATTGGTATAGACGGTGCGGACATTGGCGTGGATCGCTGGGATCGCATACTGGCCGGACAGCAATGTCGCATAGAGATAGGTCGGCACGCATGACGAGAAGAGCGACATGTAAGCGCCGAGATTGGCGATGGTATCGACCTTGAGCGCCGTGATGCGGTTCTGGGCATCGAAGGCCATCTTCACCTTCGAGACATGGTCGCGGCCATGGGCGTCGGTCAGGAATGCCTCGGTACGGTCGGCTGTCCACTTGACCGGCACACCGGTCTTCTTCGAGGCCCAAAGGCAGACGACCTCTTCCGGATAAATGTAGATCTTGGAGCCGAAGCCGCCGCCGACATCGGGGGCGATGACGCGTAGCTTGTTTTCCGGCGCGACATTATAGAAGGCGCTCATCACCAGCCGCGCCAGATGCGGGTTCTGGCTGGTGGTGTAGCAGGTGTAGTGTTCGTCCCCGGCATCATATATGCCGAGGGTCGCCCGCGGCTCCATGGCATTCGGCGACAGCCGGTTGTTATGGATTTCGACCTCCGTCACATGGGCGGCCTCTCCGATTGCCTTGTCGGTCGCAGCTGCGTCGCCGAGCTCCCAGTCGAAGATCAGATTATTTTCCGCTTCCGGATGAAGCTGTGGCGCACCGGGCTTCAACGCCGCGACCGCCTCGACAACAGCCGGAAGCTCTTCGTAATCCACCGCCACGGCTTCGGCGGCATCGCGGGCCTCCCCAAGTGAATCGGCAACGACGATCGCCACGGCATCGCCCACATACCGCGCCGTCTCGACAGCCAACGGCCGCCAGGCGCCCATTTTCATCGGTGAACCATCCTTGGAATGGATCATCCAGCCGCAGATCAGATTGCCGATGCCGTCGGCAAGCAATTGCTTACCGTCCAGCACGCCAATCACGCCCGGCATGGCGAGTGCCGCCGACGCGTCGATCCCGGCGATCTTCGCATGCGCATGCGGGCTGCGGACGAAATAGGCATATTTCATGCCCGGCACGACCATATCGTCGGTGTAGCGCCCCTTGCCCGTCAGAAATCGTTTGTCTTCCTTGCGCGCAACGCGCGCGCCAATGCCTTCAACGCCCATGACATCCTCCCATTGGGGTTCCGGGCCCGGCAATCCGCCAAGATAACAGTCGTTGGCGTTCGCCAGACAATCTCGGTGAAATCTTATTCAGCCGCCTGTTTAGCGGCGTGCATCTCAGCATTGGCAGAAAGAACTGCCTTGACGATATTATGGTAGCCGGTGCAGCGACAGATATTGCCGTCGAGCTCGGCCCGGACCGTCTTTTCGTCCAGCGCACCCCCGTGGCGACTGATCATGTCGACCGCCGTCATCACCATGCCGGGCGTGCAGAAGCCGCATTGCAGGCCGTGATGCTCCTTGAAAGCAGCCTGAACGGGATGCAATTCGCCATTGGCAGCGAGACCCTCGATGGTTGTAATATTTGAGCCGGACGCTTGCACGGCAAGGAGCGAACAGCTCTTGATCGATTTGCCATCCATGTGAATCACACAGGCGCCGCACTGGTTGGTGTCACAGCCGACATGGGTACCCGTCAGGCCAAGTTTTTCCCTGATAAAATGGACGAGCAGAGTGCGATCCTCGCACTCGCCGCTGACCGTCCGGCCGTTCACCGTCAAAGTCACTCTCGACATATTTTCCTCCTCGCCTCTCCTCCAGAGGCAACAGCCATCATTTGACTTTTTTGAAGTGCGATCAACCTCTACTTTAGGAAGGACGTGGATTTTTCTCTCCGCCTCGTTCCTTTTGTTTACCGAATGTAGATGCGGCTAGTTTAGCACCAAAAAAACCGCAAGTGCCCAATGGACAAACATATTTTGCACGATATTTCTTCGTAGCTGCAGGACTGCAAGGACAGCCCATCGTGGTGGAGCTGGAAAAATTGGGACGGCGTTTGCCGGGGTACCGGCTTAACTAACGTTGGAGAGAGTAAATGAAGAAAGCTCTTATGCTCGCATTGGTCGGCTTGTCTATCGCAAGCTGCACCCCGACTGAACAAGGCGCCGGCATCGGCGCTGCGTCCGGCGCCATCATCGGCGGCGCCGTCACCGGCAATGTCCGTGGTGCAGCCGTCGGCGCCGCGATTGGCGGTGTTTCGGGCGCGGTGATCGGCAGCGTGGCCGAACAGCCCGGCCAGTGCTACTACCGTGACCGCTATGGCCGTCGCTACATCGACGATTGCCCGCGCGGTGGTTATCGCCGCAGCAGCTATTACGGCGGCGGCTACTGATCGATCGCCGATTGAGATATGGAAGTCCCGGGCAGAAGTCCGGGACTTTTTGATTCCGGTCCTTACCTCCTCATCTGTGAGGAGTTGCAAATATGCCGCGACCAGCGAAAATGACGTCAGTTTCAACGCTGGATCGAAAGCCGCGATTGCAAAAACGACGACCATCACCCCTTCTGCATAAATTGCTGAAATGCCCTAAGTCCCGGATGAAAATCCGGGATTTTTCATTTCGGAAGCGGTCCTTTGCAGGTTTTTGACTCTAAAGTGGTACACGCGGGACGCTTTTGCCTCTATGGTGGCCGCGCGTTAACCCGGGGGAAACGCCAAACTGAGAAAGTTCTTATATAACCGTAAAGCGGCGCATGCATAAACGAACGGGCCCGAGGAAGAGTATTGCGTATCGGCGAGCAGGCACCGTAATGGCGGTCGCGGCAACGCTTGCGTTCGGCCCGCTCTATGCTGGAAACGCACTCGCTTTCAAGCTGTTCGGTATGACGCTCTGGGGCGAAGACGAGACGGCAGATCAGGTTTCGGATCCCGTTCACTACACCGTCGATTTCAAGACGGGCAATCTCGATAAGGATCTCAAAGAGGCTCTGACCGAAAGCTCGATGCTGGTCTCCGACAAGAAGAAACCCGTCTCCGGTGATCTCGGCGTCGTCATCAAGGCGCGCGATGATCGCGAACGGCTGATCGCCACGCTCTATGAAAAAGCCCGCTATGGCGGCGTGGTCACCATCACGGTCAATGGCACCAACATCGACGCGCTGCCGCCGAACCCCAGCTTCAGCCGTTCGAAGCCTGTGGCCGTGACCATCAGCGTCGACCCTGGCCCTGTCTTCAAACTCGGCAAGATCAGCCTGCTTGGGGATGCAAGCAGACTGGATGCCGCTCAATACGGGCTTGTGACCGGCGGCGATGCCGGCTCACTGACTATCCTGAAAGCTGGAGACAAGATCGTCGCCGACTTCAAGAACGAGGGGCATCCGCTCGCCAAGCTGACCAAGCGCGATGTCGTTGCCGACCATGAAACGAATGAGGTCGATGTGACGCTGACGGTAGACAGCGGACCGCTGGCGCCCTTCGGCAATGTCGGCGTCACCGGTCAGAAGTCGGTCGATCCGGATTTCATCAAGCGCTATGCCCGCATCAACGAGGGCAAGCCCTATTCACCGGACGAACTGAAGAAAGCCTCTGACCGCCTGCGCAAGCTTGGCGTCTTTTCCAGCGTCACCATCCGCGAAGCCGACAAGCTGGCGCCGGACGGCAGCATTCCCATGACCATCGAAGTATCGGAAGGCAAGCAGCGCTATTTCGGTTTCGGCGCGCAATATTCCACCATCGACGGTTTCGGTCTACAGGGCTATTGGGGCCATCGCAACCTGACCGGCCGGGCGGACTCGCTGCGCATCGAAGGATCGGTCGCCCGTCTCGGCGAAACGACCGATGTCGGCCAGCTCGACTATAGCGCCGGCATTACCTATGTCCGACCCGCCACCCTCTATCCTTCAGCAACCTTCACCACCGGCCTGAAGATGCAAAGCCTGCATCCGGATGCCTACGATGCCGATACCGTCACTGCGAGCGCCGGCCTTGCCTACGAGCTGTCCGATCAGGATACCGTCTCGGGCGGCGGCGAATTGACCTATGAGCAAGACAGCACCGACGCCTATGGCGATCAAAACTATCTAACGCTGGCGATCCCGCTCGAATATATCAGGGACACGCGCGACAACAAACTGGACCCGACCGAGGGCTACCGCGCATCGATCAGCGCCAAGCCAAGTTATGAAGCATTGGGCAGCTCGGTGTTCAGTTCCTTCGAAGGTTCGATTTCCGGCTATCAGGGCGTCGGCGCCAATAATAATGTCGTCTTCGCCGGCAAGCTTTCTCTCGGCTCGCTGATCGGCGCCAACAGTATCGCGGATATTCCGGCGACCCGGCGTTTCTATGCCGGCGGCGGCGGGTCGGTGCGCGGCTACGCCTATCAGGAAATCACGCCCTACGACTCCAACGGCAACGCACTCGGCGGCCGCTCCTATGCCACCGCCTCTCTTGAAGCCCGCGTCAAGATCACCGATACGATCGGCATCGTGCCTTTCGTCGACTTGGGCAGTGTCACCGGCAGCACTTTTCCTGACTTTTCCGATGTTCGCATTGGCGCGGGCGTCGGTGTGCGCTACGCTACACCCTTCGGCCCCATCAGGCTCGACGTTGCCGTCCCACTCAACAAATATCCAAACGGCACGGCATACGGTATCTATGCCGGCATCGGCCAAGCCTTCTGACAAGCCGTACAGTCGGAGACGGTTCAGCACGCGGTTACAAAATTGAGGTTACTGTCGCTCTCATGAGCACGTTGATTCGAATTCTCGGGAGATTGGTACGCCTCATCGCCTATGCGGTTGTGGCAATCCTCGCGCTTGCGATCGCCGTCGTGCTCATTGTCGGCTTCGTGCCCGCAGCGACCGGTTATGCCGTCAACCAGGTGGCGAGGCTCGTCTCGACGCCCGACCACACCATCACAATTACCCAGCCGTCGGGGCTCCTGACCGGCAGCCTTAGGGTCGGCTCGATCGCGGTTGCCGACACTAAGGGCACTTTCGCCAAGGTTCAGAACCTTGCCATCGACTGGTCGCCGACCTCGCTGCTGACGGGCACTTTCCATGCCGACCGCGTTGCCGCCAGCGCCGTGGATTTTCAACGCTTGCCGGTCACGACCGCGAAGGCGGCGCCGGAGCCGCAAGCAACTACGAACGAAAGCAAAGGCTTCTCGCTGCCCATCGCCGTCGATATCGCAGCCATTGCATTGCCCGATCTCCGCATCGGGCAAGCTGTGGCCGGCCAGGATTTCGCGCTTACCGCCAACGGCAGCGTCAAGGCGGACAGCAGCAGCATCGACCTCATCCTCAATGCCAATCGCCAGGATGTCCCCGACGCCAAGCTCTCCACCGACATTGCGTTCGCACCGGCAGAAAACCGGCTGAACCTCAGGGCCGAGATCGCCGAACCTCGTGATGGTATGCTCGCCGGGATGCTGCATCTGCCGGGCGGTCCGGCGATCAATATCAACCTCTCCGGCGAGGGCCCGTTGTCGAACTGGGCCGGCAAGTTGCAGGCCGCACTCGACGGCAAGCCGACGGTGTCGATAGATGGCCATCACGCCATTTCCGCCGACGGGCTGCACCATATCGACGTGAAGGGCGGCGGCGACGTCGATTCACTGCTGCCGCCGACCTTCCGCCCGCTCTTCGCCGGCCAGACGACGATTGACCTTTCCGCCACTTTCGATGGCAAGGGCAAGATCGATATCCAGACCGGCAATCTCGCAACCGGCAGCGTTGTCATCGCCGCCTCTGGCACGCTTGATCCCTCAGGCAATAACAGCCTCAACGCCAACCTGCTCGGCACATCGGGGCCAGTCGATTTCCGCTGGCCGATGGAAGACGGCGAGGTGCGGGCAATGATTTCGCGTGTCGATGTCGCGCTGACGGGCGCTGCGCAGTCCGTGAAGATCGACGCCAAGGCCTCGCTCGAAAGCGCCAGCACGCCGCAAGGCCAGATCGGCCAGGTGAACCTCAGTGCCAAGAGCGACGCCTTCAACCTGACCAATGGGTCCGGCCCCCTGCAGCTTCGCCTCGTTATCGGCCAGACCGCTTTCATCAGCCCCGATCTCAACCGCCTGATCCGTGCGCCGATCGCGCTGACGGCGCCGCTGCAGCTTTCGCCGGACACGATTGGCTTCAACAACACGACGCTGGAAAGCGCCAGCATCGGCGGCACAGTCAACGGCAAATATACGCTGTCGTCGAAGTCGCTGACCGGCAACTTCAAGATCTTCGCGCTGCCTGCCGTGCTGCCGGACGGCGTGTCGGACAAGTTCGAGGGAACGATTTCGCTCGAGGGTCAGGTTGCCGGTACCGTGCCGACGAAAATGAACCTCTCCAACCTGGCCCTGAAATCCAACATTGGCGAGATAAACGGCAATGCCGCGCTCGATGGCCAAACACTGACATCCGACATCACTGGCAAACTGCTCGATCTCTCCAAGCTTGTCCCGAATGCCGAGGGGCAGGCGGATATCGGCGTCAAGGCAAAGGGTCCGCTGACAGCGCTCGGCATCGAAGCGACGGTAAAGGCCGTCAACGTCAAGCTCGCCGGCCGCCTGCTGGACACGCTCGACGTTGCTCTGACCGGAACAGCGGATCCGAATGCGCCGCAGGCGAACGTGCAGGCAAATGGCGCAATCGACGGTAAACCGATCAGCATTACCGCCAATGCCACCTCCCAGAGCGGCCGTACCAGCATCCCTAAGCTCGCCGTCGAAGTCGGCCCCAACAAGCTACAGGGCAGGCTGGAGCTTTCGCCGAGTTTCGAACCATCAGGCACGTTGAACTTCGATCTTCCCGACCTCAGCCTGCTTGCCGCCCTGGCCGGCCAGAAAGCTGACGGCGATCTCAAGGGCTCGGTCGATCTCTCCAACGCCAATGGCAAGATCGGTCTGAAGGTCAACGCCAGCGGCAGCGGCATCCGCCGTGACGATCTCTCGATCAACAAGCCGGCCATCGCGCTGACCGTCGACGACCTCAAGGCCTTTTCCGCCAATGGCAGCATCCGCGCCGATGCCATTGCTTCCGGCGCCAACCGTATTGCCAATCTCGGGCTGACCTTCACGCAGCAGGGCAGCCGTACGGTTTTCGATCTCAAGTCGAACTATGACAACGCTCCGCTGACTGCCAATGGTAATGTCGAGACCGGCGGTGGCCAGACGGTCGTCAGCCTCGACAATTTCGCCGCCGCGCCGCGCACTATCCCGGTCAAACTGGCGTCGCCGACCAAGATCTCCATCAAGGATGGCACGGCATCGTTGAACGGCCTTACCATCCAGACCGGCGGCGGTTCTGTGATAGTCAACGGCACGGCTGGACAAGCGCTGAACATCACCGCGCAGATCGCCAACTTGCCCGCCAGCCTCGCCAATGTCTTCGTGCCGACTCTTGCGGCAGAAGGGGTGATCTCCGGTACGGTGACCGTGACCGGCAAGCCGGCTGCACCCGTCGTCGGCTTTCAGACCAATTGGTCAGGGGCGGCGACCAGCCAGACGAAATCGGCCGGGCTCGGCCCGCTCGGCATCAGGGCGAACGGCCAGTTCGCCAACAATACGGTCACCATCGACACCAGCCTCACCGGCCAGAATGGCTTGGCGCTCAACGGCGGCGGCACAGTTGCCGTAGCAGGCAGCAACGCCCTGGCGATGAAGTTCTCCGGCACTCTGCCCTTCGATGCGATGGCCGGACAGCTCGCCGCTCAGGGCCTCAGCATGACGGGCGCGGCGAGGATCGACATACAGATCGCCGGCACGACAGCAGCACCTTCCGTGAGAGGCACGATCTCCACCGACGGCGCCAAGCTCGTCGATGTCCGCCGCAACCTCACCCTTAACGGCCTGGCCGTCACTGTCACCCTCGACGGCAGGCAAGCGGTGATCTCGCGGCTCAACGGCAATCTCGCCAGCGGCGGTAGCGTATCGGCAAGCGGCACGATCGGTATCGCTCCGGGTAGTGGCTTTCCCGCCGATATCCAGTTGAGATTCAATAACGCCACCTATGTCGACGGCACGCTGGTGACCGCAACCATCAACGGCACAATCGGAATCAAAGGGCCGCTTTTGACCGCGCCGGTGCTCACAGGCAGTCTGAAGCTCAACAGAGCGTCCATCACAGTGCCGGAAAAACTGCCGGCCTCGCTCTCCGAGATCAACATCAGACACAGGAACGCACCTGCCGCCGTCAGCGCCCAGTTCAGGGACCAGAAGTCACAAGGCCCGAGAGATAAGTCCACCACCCTCGGCATCGACCTCCAACTCGACGCGCCTTCGCAGATCTTCGTCCGCGGCCGCGGCATCGACGCGGAACTCGGCGGCAGCATCACCATTCGCGGCACGGCGGCGAACCCCATCGTCTCCGGCGGTTTCACCATGAGGCGCGGGCGCCTGACCATCCTCAGCCGTCGCCTGGATTTCACCAATACCAGCAAGATCACTTTCGGCGGCGACCTGACGCCTGCCCTCGACATGGAAGCTACGTCGACCGTGAGCTCCACCACCATCACTGTCGACGTCACCGGTTTGGCCACCGACCCGCAGATCAGTTTCTCGTCCTCGCCTGCCCTGCCTCAGGACGAGGTTCTGGCACAACTGATCTTCGGACAATCGATGTCGAAGCTTTCAGCCCTGCAGATCGCCCAGCTCGCCGATGCTGCAAGCCAGCTCGCCGGCGGCCACTCAACCTCGTTGTTCGAGGGCCTGCGCAGCCATCTCGGTGTCGACGATCTCGACATAACGACAGACGCAAAAGGTCAGGCGCAGGTGGGCGCCGGCAAATATCTGAACAAGCGCACCTATATCGAGCTGCAGCAGGGCGCCGCCAACAACACCAAGGCGATCATCAATCTCGACGTCGGGCGCGGAGTAAAGCTGCGGGGAGCGGCCGGCTCGAATGGCGCGGGCGAAGCCGGCATCGTCTATGAGCGTGAGTATTGAGGCCTTCTTCGCCCCACCGGGAGACGGAGAAACGACCTAAAATCCCATCTTGCTCGTCTTCAGCAAAATATTAGACTCCGTCGTGTTGATGCCGTTGATCAGCCGGATGCGGCGCAGCGTTTCGTCGAAGGAGGCGAGGTCGCGGTCTTCCAGTTCAGCGATGAAATCCCATTTGCCGTTGGTGCTGTGCAACGCCCTTACCTGCGGCAGGCCGCGAAGCTGGTCGGCGACCTTGTCCGCCATCTTGCCGAGCACCTCGATCATGATGATGGCGCGCACGCCGGCGGCGCGGGTTTCATGGCCGGTTCTGATGGTGAAGGCGGTGATGGTGCCGCTATCGACCAGCCGTTCGATGCGCGCGGTCACGGTGGCGCGTGAGGCGCCGGTCGCTGCCGCCAGCGATGAGACGGAGGTACGGGCATTGTGGCGCAGCGCGCTCAGGAGGTCGCGATCGAGATCATCCATGGACTTGTCATTCTGCTAGATAGCACTATTCAATTTGTCGAAGACTACTCGATTTTCGACAATTTTCCATCTTTTTGCTGTCATCTCCCTCACTGATAATCGAGATCGACAGCCCCTAACTCTCTGGAGCGCCGCCGATGAACGTAGAATCCACATCCATCACACTGATCGGCGTTCCGCTTGAGGAAGGCTCCGGCCGCCGCGGCGCCGGCATGGGCCCAACAGCCCTGCGCATTGCCGGCATCGAGACGATGCTGACGGAGCTCAACCACCGCGTCACCGACGCCGGCGACCTGCGTCCGGCCCCGGCCGCCGATCTGCCGGACCATCCGAAGGCACATAATTTGAAGATCGTCGGCGCCTTCACCCGTGCTCTGGAAGCCAAGGTCTACGAAGTTGCCTCGTCGGGCGGTTTCCCGCTGATCCTCGGCGGCGATCACAGCCTCTCCATGGGCAGCGTCTCCGGCATGGCGCGCTATGCGGCTAGGGTTGGCCGGCCGCTGTTCGTGCTTTGGCTGGACGCGCATTCGGACTTCAATTCCCCGGCCACATCGCCCTCGGGCAATATTCATGGCATGCCCGTCGCCTTCTTCTGCGGCGAAGCGGAAATCGCAGATATCCTGCCGGCCAGCCGGCCACTGGTCGATCCGAAGAAGGTTTTCCAGGTTGGCATACGCTCCGTCGATCCGCACGAGCGCCAGGAAATCCGCGAGCACGGCGTCAACGTCTTCGACATGCGCTCGCTCGACGAACAAGGTGTGGCGGCGATCATGCGCCGGGTGCTCGACACGATCAGCGCCGCCAACGGCCTGCTGCATGTCAGTTTCGATGTCGATTTTCTCGATCCGGATATAGCGCCGGGTGTCGGAACGACCGTACCGGGCGGCGCGACCTTCCGCGAGGCCCATCTCATCATGGAAATGCTGTCCGACAGCGGCCTCGTTTCATCGCTCGATCTGGTCGAACTCAATCCGTTCCTCGACGATCGCGGCAAGAGCGCCCGCGTCCTGGTGGAAATGGCAGCAAGCCTGTTCGGGCGGCGCATTTTTGATCGCCCGACAAGGGCGGCCTAGGTTTTCAATCTGGCATGATCTTACCCAAAGCCATCTACACTTTGGGGAGTATTTACTCCGCGGGAGACTACCATGAGCGCATCTGCCGATCTTATCGCCACCGAACAGCGCCTCGGCGCCCACAATTACAAGCCGCTCGATGTCGTGCTGAACCGCGGCGAAGGCGTCTACGTCTGGGATACGGACGGCAAGCGCTACCTCGATTGCCTGTCGGCCTATTCGGCGGTCAACCAGGGTCACTGCCATCCGAAGATCCGCGAAGCGATGATCGAGCAGGCCGGAAAGCTGACGCTCACCTCCCGCGCTTTCCGCAACGACCAGCTCGCCTATCTCTATGAAGAGCTGGCGGCGCTGACCGGCTCGCACAAGATCCTGCCGATGAACTCCGGCGCAGAGGCCGTCGAAACCGCGATCAAGGCCGTGCGCAAATGGGGCTATGAGGTGAAAGGCGTTCCGGAAAACCAGGCGGAGATCATCGTCTTCTCGAACAATTTCCATGGCCGGACACTCAGCATCATCAGCTTTTCGACCGATCCGGATGCCCGCACCGGCTTCGGCCCATATACGCCAGGCTTCCGCACTGTTCCCTTCGGCGATGTCGATGCCTTTGCTGCCGCAATCAACGGAAATACCGTTGCCGCGCTGATCGAGCCGATCCAGGGCGAGGCCGGCGTCATCATTCCCGCGCCCGGCTACTTCACCCGCGTGCGCGAACTCTGCACCGTCAACAACGTCACCCTCATCCTCGATGAGATCCAGACCGGCCTGGGCCGCACCGGCAAGCTGCTCGCCGAAGAGCACGAGGGCATCGAGGCCGACGTGACGCTGATCGGCAAGGCTCTGTCGGGCGGCTTCTATCCGGTTTCCGCGGTGCTTTCCAATTCTGAAGTGCTCGGCGTCTTGAAGCCCGGCCAGCATGGCTCCACCTTCGGCGGCAATCCACTCGCCTGCGCCGTCGCTCGCGCCGCACTGCGCGTCCTGACCGAGGAAGGCATGATCGAGAACGCCGCTGTCATGGGCGATTATTTCCTTGAAGGCCTGCGCTCGATCCGCTCGAACATCGTCAAGGAGGTGCGCGGCCGCGGGCTGATGATGGCGGTGGAACTGGTGCCGGAGGCCGGCGGCGCGCGGCAATATTGCTACCAGCTCAAGGATCTCGGCCTGCTCGCCAAGGACACGCACGATCACACGATCCGTCTTGCGCCGCCATTGGTCATCACCCGCGATCAGGTCGATTGGGCGCTGGAACAGATCGACAAGGTACTGGCTAAATAAGCCAAACCTTTGGAAGTGGCCAAAGTATATCCTGTCGAAATCTCTTCTACAGGTTTAGGTTTGAGCAACATTCTTGCGTTATCGTCGTGATAACGCGTCAGTTTTGGCGCCGTGCTCCAATGGGAAGAATGTTCATGGCCACGATCAATTCCACCAGCTTCAGCGGCGACACTTTGGAGATCATTGCCTTCCGGCTTCATGATCAGGAGTTCTGCGTCAAGACCACCACGATCCGCGAAATTCGCGGCTGGGCGCCGTCCACGCCGATCCCGCATGCGCCGGCCGATGTCATCGGCGTCATGAACCTGCGCGGCTCAGTCATCCCAATCATCGACCTCGCCTACAAGCTTGGCATGAAGAGCACGGTCGCCAATGAACGCAGCGCCATCGTCGTCGCCGAAGTCCACAACATGGTCATCGGCATGCTGGTCGACCGCGTCTCCGATATCCTGACGATTTCCTCCAGCCAGGTCCAGCCAGTCCCCGAAGTCACTGCCTCCTTCGATCGCGCCTATTGCGAAGGCATCATCGCCACCGAAAGCGGCATGATCTGCTTCCTGAACCTCGCCAAGATGTTCAAGGAAAGCGAAGCGGAAGAACTCGCCGCCTAAGCGCCTGTTTTTCATTCCACCCTCCATAAATAAAACCGCCCGGTTTTCCAGGGCGGTTTTCTTCATGCAAGCAGCGTGCCGGGTTCAGCCGAATAGCGCATATTGATCCTCACCCAGACACCCCAGAGCAGCGGAATGCCGACGATTGCCCAGGCGATCAACGCATTGGCGATCAGACCCAGCGCCAACATTAAGGCCGGATCAGTCTTGTTTGACCGGCTCCGGTCTATGGATCAAGGGGGCTGCCTCCAGCACCAGAGGATTCAACCCACTGTCTCCCTGATCGATCATCTCGAAAAGCTGCCGCCGCATGCGCGGTTCCCAGAACTTATTGATATGCGTCGCAACGCCCTGCACCGCTTCGTTGGCCGGCTGCGTCTTGAAGAAGGTGGCGATCTGGTTCGCCATATAGACGAGCTTGGTCGCGGTTTTTCCATGAGGTGTGTCGTCAGGCGACATCGGCGATGCTCCCCGGGATAATGCGCTGCGGGTGGGTGAAAATCTCGAAATCGTCGCCGCGCACCAGTGCCACCAACGTCATGCCCGCCTCCTCGGCCGTACGGATAGCAAGTGCCGTCGGCGCGGAAATGGCGACGAGGACGGAGCTGCCCAATATCGCCGCCTTCTGCACCATCTCGACGGACAGCCGGCTGGTGACGGCAACGACGCCCTCAGAGCCCTTATGGCCGGAACGGATGACGGCGCCGCAGAGCTTGTCCAGCGCATTGTGCCGCCCGACATCTTCGCGCACCGCGATCAATCCCTCGGCCGGGATATAAAAGCCCGCCCCATGCACGGCGCGGGTCTCGCGGTTCAACAACTGCGCGTCGCTCAAAAGAGCGACTGCCTTGACGATATCTCCATGCGAGACCGTCAGCGAGACCGTCGAAACATCCGGCACCTTGCGCACCGCCTGCTCGATCGATTCGATGCCGCAGAGCCCACAGCCGACCGGTCCGGCCATATGCCGTCGCCGGACGCGCAGCGCATCGGCCGCGTCATCGACCAGGGTGATCTGCACGTCAATCCCCTGCTCGTCTTCAACCGGCTCGACCGCGGCAATCTGATCGATATCGGTAATGATGCCCTCGGTCAGACTGAATCCAACCGCAAAATCCTCAATGTCGGCCGGCGTTCCCATCATCACCGCATGCGAGGAGCCGCCATAGGAAAAAGCGATCGGCACCTCTTCCGGCACGATGCGCGATCCGGAGCGAACAACGCCGTTGCGACGCACAGTCTCGGGGGCGGTGGTGGTGGGAGGGAAACGGGTCATAGGCTGACGGGGCGTGTAGTACCCCCCTCTTTCGCTCTCGATCTCACTCCGCCGCCTCCAACTTCCCAGCAATCCGGCGAGACTGTCGCGCCTGTTCGTCGTAGTCGATCTGCCATTGCGACGGACCGTTGGAGGGCGAGACCTGTACGGCCGTCACCTTGTATTCCGGGCAATTAGTCGCCCAGTCGGAATAGTCCGTCGTGATGACGTTCGCTTGCGTATCGGGATGGTGGAAGGTCGTATAGACCACGCCGGGGGCCACGCGGTCAGTGATCAGCGCACGCAGCGTCGTATCGCCGGAGCGGCTGGCGAGCTTGATCCAATCTCCATCGCGGATGCCGCGCTGTTCGGCATCGTGCGGATGGATCTCCAGCCGGTCCTCGGCATGCCAGACGACATTCTCCGTGCGCCGTGTCTGCGCCCCGACATTGTACTGGCTGAGAATGCGTCCCGTCGTCAGCAGCAGCGGGAAGCGCGGTCCGGTGCGTTCATCAGTCGCGACGTACTCGGTGCGGATGAACTTGCCCTTGCCGCGCACGAAACCGTCGACATGCATGATCGGCGATCCCAGAGGCGTCTTTTCGTTGCAGGGCCACTGCACGGAACCCATCTTCTCGAGATAATCGTAGGAGACCAGCGCAAAGCTCGGCGTCGTCGCAGCGATCTCGTCCATGATCTCCGATGGGTGCTGATAATTCCAGGCAAGACCCATGGCCTGCGCCATCTTCTGCGTCACTTCCCAGTCGGCATAGCCGTTGCGTGGGCTCATCACCTTGCGCACGCGGTTGATGCGGCGCTCGGCATTGGTGAAGGTGCCGTCCTTTTCCAGGAAGGTCGAGCCCGGCAGGAAGACGTGGGCGTAGTTGGCCGTCTCGTTCAGGAAGAGATCATGGACGACGACGCATTCCATGGCGGCAAGGCCGGCCGCGACATGCTTGGTGTCCGGATCGGACTGCAGGATATCCTCGCCCTGGATGTAGATGCCCTTGAAGGTGCCATCGACGGCGGCATCCAGCATATTGGGGATGCGCAGGCCCGGCTCCTTGTCGAGCTTCACACCCCAGAGCTTCTCGAAGATATCGCGCGTCGCATCGTCGGAGATGTGGCGATAGCCCGGCAGCTCATGCGGGAAGGAGCCCATGTCGCAGGAACCCTGGACGTTGTTCTGGCCACGCAGCGGGTTCACGCCGACGCCCGGACGGCCGATATTGCCGGTCGCCATGGCAAGATTGGCGATGGCCATGACAGTCGTCGAGCCCTGGCTATGCTCGGTGACACCCAGGCCGTAATAGATCGCGCCATTGCCGCCCTTGGCATAGAGACGGGCCGCACCGCGAACGAGATCGGCGGGAACGCCAGTGAACTTTTCCGTCTCCTCCGGGCTATGCTGCGGCTCGGCAACGAAAGCTGCCCAGTCCTCGAATTCCGACCAGTCGCAGCGCTCGCGGATGAACTTCTCGTCGAACAGACCTTCCGTGACAATGACATGGGCAAGTGCCGTTAACACGGCGACATTGGTGCCTGGCTGCAGTGGCAGGTGGAAGCTTGCCTCCACATGCGGCGTACGAACCAGATCGATGCGGCGCGGATCGATGACGATAAGCTTCGCGCCTTGGCGCAGCCGCTTCTTCAGCCGCGAGGCGAACACCGGATGGCCGTCCGTCGGGTTGGCGCCGATGACGATGACGACGTCGGATTGTTCGACGCTGTCGAAATTCTGCGTGCCGGCCGAGGTGCCGAACGCCTGGCCAAGGCCATAGCCGGTCGGCGAATGGCAGACGCGGGCACAGGTATCGACATTGTTGTTGCCGAAGCCGGCGCGCACCAGCTTCTGCACCAGGAATGTCTCCTCGTTGGTGCAGCGCGACGAGGTGATACCGCCGACGGAATCGCGGCCATATTGATATTGGAGGCGCTTGAATTCGGTGGCGATATGCGCAAACGCCTCATCCCAGGTGACTTCGCGCCAGGGATCGCTGATCTTCTCACGGATCATCGGATTGAGGATGCGGTCTTTGTGAGTCGAGTAGCCATAGGCGAACCGGCCCTTGACGCAGGAATGGCCGCGATTGGCCTGGCCGTCCTTCCACGGCACCATGCGCACCAGTTCCTCGCCGCGCATCTCCGCCTTGAAGGAGCAACCGACGCCGCAATAGGCGCAGGTGGTGACGACCGAATGCTCCGGCTGACCGATCGATATCACCGATTTTTCGGTCAACGTCGCCGTCGGGCAGGCCTGCACGCAGGCGCCGCAGGAGACGCATTCCGAATCGATGAAACTCTCGTGCATGCCCGCGGAGACGCGCGAGCCAAAACCGCGGCCCTCGATGGTCAGCGCGAAGGTGCCCTGCACCTCCTCACAGGCATTCACGCAACGGGAGCAGACGATGCATTTGGACGGGTCATAGGTGAAATAGGGATTGGACTCGTCCTTCGGCATCCATTTCAGATTGATCTCGCCACTGTTGCGCGCCGTAACGTGATTGTCGCCGTCATAGCCGTAGCGGACGTCGCGCAGACCGACGGCGCCCGCCATGTCCTGCAATTCGCAATCGCCATTGGCGGCGCAGGTCAGGCAGTCGAGCGGATGGTCGGAGATATAGAGCTCCATCACGCCGCGGCGGATATCCTTCAACCGGCCGGTCTGTGTGTGCACCACCATGCCCGGCGCCACCGGCGTCGTGCAGGAGGCCGGCGTGCCTGCCCTTCCCTCGATCTCGACCAGACAGAGGCGGCAGGAGCCGAAGGCATCGATCATGTCGGTGGCGCAAAGCTTCGGTACCATGATCCCTGCTTCTCTCGACGCGCGCATGACCGAGGTGCCTTCCGGCACGGAGATCTGCTGCCCGTCAATGGTCAAGGTCACCATGGTTTCGGAGCGGGAGGCGGGCGTGCCGTAGTCGATTTCGGAAACAAGGGACATCTGGTCTTACTCCGCCGCTTCAATCAGGGGGACCGGAGAGAAATCCTCCGGGAAATGCGTCATCGCGCTCATGACCGGATAGGGCGTGAAACCGCCCAAAGCGCAGAGCGAGCCGAATTTCATCGTGTTGCAGAGATCGGCAAGCAGCGCCCGGTTCTTTTCCGGCTCGATGCCGCGTGCGATCTTGTCTGCCGTTTCGACGCCGCGGATCGAGCCAATACGGCAGGGCGTGCACTTGCCGCAGCTTTCCACCGCGCAGAATTCCATGGCGAAACGCGCCTGCTTCAACATGTCGGCGGTATCGTCGAAGACGACGATGCCGGCATGACCGATCAGCCCATCCTTCGCCGCAAAGGCTTCATAGTCGAAAGGCGTGTCGAAGAGCTCACGTGGGAAATAGGCTCCCAGCGGCCCGCCGACTTGCACGGCCTTCACCGGACGGCCGCTCCTCGTGCCGCCGCCGATCTTGTCGACGATATCGCCGAGCGACAGGCCGAAGGCCGTTTCATAGAGGCCGCCGTGTTTGACGTTGCCCGCGATCTGGAGGGGAATGGTGCCGCGCGAACGGCCCATGCCGAAATCGCGGTAGAAGGTCGCGCCCTTGTCCATGATCACGGGGACGGACGCGAGCGAAATGACGTTGTTGATGACGGTCGGACAGTTGAAGAGGCCCTTATGCGCCGGCAGCGGCGGCTTCGCACGCACGACGCCGCGCTTGCCTTCGAGGCTGTTGAGCAGCGCGGTTTCCTCACCGCAGACATAGGCGCCAGCACCGGTCCGCACTTCCATGTCGAAGGATTTGCCTGAGCCGAGAACGGAAGGGCCGAGAATGCCGGCCTTGCGTGCTATTTCGACCGCTTCCGTCATCACGGCGATCGCATGCGGATATTCCGAGCGCGTATAGACGAAGCCCTTGGTCGCGCCGGTTGCCAGACCGGCAATCGCCATGCCCTCGATCAAAACGAAGGGATCACCCTCCATGATCATGCGGTCGGCGAAGGTGCCGCTATCGCCCTCGTCGGCATTGCAGACGATGTATTTGCGCTCACCCGGCGCGTCAAGCACCGTCTTCCATTTGATGCCTGTCGGAAAGCCGGCGCCACCGCGACCGCGCAGGCCGGAGTCGGTAACTTCTTTCACGATGTCTGCCGCAGCCATATCGGCAGCGCGGCGCAGCCCCTTGAGACCGCCATGGGCTTCGTAGTCTTCCAGCGAAAGAGGATCGGTGATGCCGCAGCGGGCGAAGGTGAGACGGGTCTGTTCCTTGAGGAATGGGAGGTTTTCAACCTCCCCAAGACAGAGCGTATGATCGCCGCCGGTGATCAGCCCGGCATCGAATAGCATAGAAACGTCGTTAGCCTTCACCGGCCCGTAGCCAATACGCTTGCCGTCGACTTCGACCTCGACCAACGGCTCCAGCCAGAACATGCCGCGCGAGCCGTTGCGCACGATCTGCGCATCGAGGCCTCGGTTGGCGAGCTCCTGTGCGATAGCCTTGGCCACTTTCTCGGCGCCGAGAGAAAGAGCGGCTGCATCGCGGGGGATGTAAATCTTCACCGTCATCGGCGCGCCTCCATCACGAGCTCTTCGGCGGCCTCGTTGTCCAGACGGCCATGGAGCTCGCCGTCCAGCATCGCCGCTGGCGAGCAGGCGCAGAGGCCGAGGCAATAGACCGGCTCCAGCGTCACGCTGCCATCCGGTGTCGTCTGGTGGAAATCGATACCGAGCAGCTGCTTGATGCGATCCGCCAGCGCGTCGCCGCCCATCGACTGACAGGATTCGGCGCGACAGAGCTTCAGGACGTGGCGGCCGGCGGGATGATCGCGATAATCATGGTAGAAGGTCATGACGCCGTGCACTTCGGCGCGCGACAGGTTCAAGGCTTTGGCGATCAGTGGCAGCGTATCCTGCGGCACGTACCCGAATTCCTCCTGGATCCCATGCAGGATCGGCAGGAGCGGACCTTCCATGGACTTCATGCTGTCGATGATGACGCCGGCGCGGGCCGCGATCTCGCCCGAACCAAGATGCAAACTCATAAGCAGCCTCCCAGGCTTCTCCTCCGCAAACACGCGTCGATGCATGCTCACAGAGGAAAAATCGCAGGGAAGAACCGGGGGATCAATAAGGCAGTCCCGTCGCCCGATAGAAAATTTCTATCGACCCTTGCCGCCTTCCGCGAGCAATCGCGCTTCGTGCAACAAAGCCGATACAAGCGGCGTAAATGGTTCACGGTGCGTGGCCACCAGGCCGACGAGATGCTCGGCATCCGGCTCGGTGATCGGGATCTTGTGAATATCGGCGGGAAAGCCGAAGGAATCGGCGACATTCTTCGGCATGATGCTCGCCCAGCGCCCGGTCAGGACATGAGAGAACAACACGATCATCGAATTGGATTCTAGCGTCGGCTCCACCGTGGCGCCGGCTTCGGCGAGATGCCGGTTGATGATCCGGCGATTCTGCATGTCGGCGGTCAATAGACAAAGCCGAAGATCGCCTACTTCCTTCCAAGTCACACTAGTGCGTTCAGCCAGCGGACTGCCGGCCGCCGTGATCAGATGATAGCGCTCGGCATAAAGCGGTACGCTGGTGACACGGCCAAGCGGCTCGTTTTCCAGATAGGTGATGCCGGCATCGATCTCGAGATTTTCAAGCAGGCTCAGCACCTGCAGCGAATTGCGCGAGGTGATGGAGAAGGTGACGTCAGGATGCCGCTCCTGAAACGGCGCGGTGATCTTCGGTATCATGGCAAGCGCCGTCGGGATGGCGGCGATCCGGATATGCCCGGCAAGCCCCTTGCGCGCCGCCCGCATTTCCTCGCGCATGGTCCTGGTATCGCCGACGATGCGCCGCGCCCATTCCAGCACGCGCTGACCCTCCGGCGTCAGCCCCTGAAAGCGCGAGCCGCGACTGACGAGAATGACGCCGAGCTGATCCTCCAATTGCCTTATCGCTGCCGACAATGTCGGCTGCGTCACCCCGCATTCTTCGGCAGCACGGCCGAAATGCTTCTGGTTGGCAAGCGCGATGAAGAATTCCAGCTTGTCGATCATTCAACTCTCCCAAATGAGACAGTTAAATGGGCCGGGGCATGAGCGCAACATTGGAAAAACAGCACACCCATCCAACATCGGATCGCGAGTATCGTCAACGCGATCCGATCCCGACCGCCTTTGTTTAATCTTGATGCGCTATTCGTTGATCTCCGGCTCGACAAGCCTTGCCAAGTTTCGCAGCGACTCCTGCCATCCGAGATAGCAAGCCTCGGGTGGAATGACGTCCGGCACACCTGACTGCGTTATATACAGCTCGGTCCCCACGGAAACTTTCTTCAACGTCACAGTGACTTCCATTTCGCCAGGCAGGTTGGGGTCGTCGAACTTGTCCGTGTAACGTAGGCGTTCGCCTGGAACGAGTTCGACATATTCGCCACCAAAGGCGTGGCTTTTGCGCGTTGTAAAATTGCGGAAGGACATTCTGAACTTGCCGCCGACTGTCGCTTCCAAGTGATGCACTGTACAGGCAAAGCCGTTGGGGGGAAGCCACTTGGCGAGCGCGTCCGCTTCGACGAACGCGCGATATACCTTCTCTGGGCTGGTTGCCAGAACGCGGTGCAAGCGTATGGTGTTCGGCATAGTCGTGATCCTTTTGAATTGGCGGAATAGACAACTCTAAGGACGAAAGAGGCTTTGCCAAGCCGACACCGGTTCGATTAAAAATTTCCCGGACTTCCCGCCGCACGATTTTGACCGAGATCGAGCCTCGGCGGAAAATCATACTCATCCGCTCTGTGCCATACTCGGACGATATGGAAAGCGCCGTACCGCTCGATACGGCCAGCGTTCAGACAGCAGCGGATATCTTTTGGGAATCGCACGGGGTTTCCACCGTATAAGTGGTCGGTCTATGACTTGAATGCATCGAAGATCAATGCCCGCAGCCATCGATGCGCAGGGTCTGCGTCCATACGAGGATGCCACGTTTGCGCGATAACGAAGACAGGGGTGGCCACGGGCAGTTCAAACATTTCGATCTGCCGCACAGCACCCGCCTGGCAATACGAACGCGGTACCAAGCCAACAAGATCGGTTGCGGCCGCGACGGCCATAACTGCCGGATAGCTCGCCACCACGAGGTTGACTCTCCGCGAAAGACCAAGTTCGGCAAGAGCTTCATCGACGGGGCCCTTGAAATGTCCTCGCCTGGAGGAGATGACATGTCCGCACTCCGCGTATCGCTCGGGGGTTATATGCTCCGCCTTCAAAAGAGGATGCCCAGCCCGCGCCACGCCGACAAAGGAGTCTTCGAACAGTGTTTGGCCACGCAGCTCCGCGCCATCGCCGGAAATGACCCCAATGTCTAGGTCAATCGTCGCATCTCTCAGCGGCTGAATTTCCTTGTTTGGCTTGGGCGCGAAACGCAGCCGCACACCAGGCGCAGCGTTCGCGACGGCGACGCTTAGACGCGCAGCATGCAAAAGCACGAATGCTTCGTTGGCACGGATCGTGAAATCGCGCTGCAACTCGCGAATTTCCACCACTGCCGGTGGGCCTAGCACGGTCTGGACAGCCGCGGTCAGCAAACGCACTTGATCCCCTATCGCTTCCGCATGCGGTGTCGCAACCATCGCACGGCCGGCCGGAACCAGAATGGGATCGCTTAACGCAGTCCGTAGCCTCGACAGCGTCCGGCTCATGGCGGACGTACTTAGTCCGAGCTTTCGCGCAGCAGCCGATACGCTTTGCTCACGAAGCAAAGCGTCCAAGGCTACCAGCAGGTTCAAGTCTATATCGGGCATAGGTAGGGTTTAACGAAGCGAGGCGTTTAACGCAACGGTCAGTTTCCCATGTTGCGTCTGGTGCAAATCTTGGGTCCGAGATATCCATGGCGCAAACGAACGACCAAGGTGAGCCCCAATGTCCGTAACATCCCTCGCAGTCCCTGCCTCCGACGGCCTCCCCTATCCGCGACGATACCTGGCAGTCGGCGTGCTTCTTGTGACGCTCGTTCTTGTCGTGTTGGACGGCGCCATTGCCAATGTCGCGCTGCCATCGATCGCGGCCTCGCTTGGTGCCGACGCCAGCGACACTGTCTGGGTCGTATCCAGTTACCAGCTTGCTGTGCTTGTCGCTCTCCTGCCCTGCGGTGCGCTGGGTGAAATTCACGGGCCTCGACGTGTCTTCCTGATGGGCGTCGCTCTCTTCACGGCGGCTTCTGCCGCGTGTGCCTTCGCTGAAAATCTTCCCGTCCTGGTCGCGGCGCGATTTGCGCAGGGATTGGGCGCCGGCGCGATCATGGCACTGGGAATAATGAACCTGCGCTTTGCAGTGCCGCAGCGGCTGTTGGGGACCATCATCGGCATCAACGCAATGGTCATTGCGATTTCTTCGGCCGCAGGGCCAGGTGTTGCCGGGGCAATCCTCTCCGTCGCCAGTTGGCCTTGGTTGTTTGCCGTCAACATACCGCTTGGCGCAATCGTGCTGTTGTGTGGCGGTCTTCTCGGCCACTTGCAAGGTGTCAAGCGGCAACTGAACGCAGCGGCACTGCTGGCCAACACGCTGATGTTCATTTTGTTCTTCTCTGGCGCAGACCGGATAGCCAGTGCGCCGATCAGCGGCTCCGTTCTGATTGGCGCTTCTATTCTGTCCCTCCTCGCGCTGCTGCGGCTTGAACGCAAGAACACTGCGCCCATCGTCCCAACGGACCTTTTGGCCGATCCTGCCTTTCGGGTTGCCGTCATCGCGTCCATCGCGTGCTTTACGGGCCAGATGCTGGGCTATGTCGCGCTGCCGTTCTACCTTCAGCATACCCTGCACATGACCCCGGCTTTGGCGGGGCTTTACATGATGCCTTGGCCCGCCGCGGTGATTGTCGTGGCCCCGATTTCAGGACGGTTGGCCGGTCGCGTCAAGACGGCGTGGCTCTGCGCCTCCGGAGGCGCGCTGCTGGCCACAGGTCTCCTCATAGCGGGCCTATGCCCGTCCGATTCAAGAGGAATTGCATTTCTGGTCGGTACGGTTATCGCCGGTGTCGGGTTCGGTCTCTTCCAGACCCCTAATAACCGCGTTCTCCTTCTCACCGCACCGAAGGCGCGCAGCGGCGCAGCGGGAGCTATGCAAGGCACGGCACGCCTTCTTGGACAAACCTTTGGTGCCATTTCCATGTCGATCATTTTCGAAACCATGCCGGAGACAAGCGCGCCTAGCTTCGCGCTTGTTTTGGCCGGCATCTGCGCGGCGGTCTCTAGCTGCGTCAGCTTCAGCCGCGCGCGCTATGAGACGGTCGGATAAAGATCGTTGTATTCGTAGGTTCACGATCCAAGGACTGCTTCGGACCAAAAACCGGCGGCTGCGCCTCTCCGGAAACTCTTTAGAGACCCGCCTCGCTACCCGCAGATGGACGTTCAATGAGAACGCGAGGCATGAGCGCTATTGCACCCTCTTCGGCAGAGGCTGCATTTCTTGCGCGGGCCGTTTTTTCGAGAAGCTTGGCAAATTCGCTCAACGACACGCGGTCGGCACGGAGCATCTGCCGGATCATCGGATCTCGCAGAACTTCCGAAATCGTCATTTCACTATCCTGCACGGCCTATCCTCCTTTTATCTTATAAAGGAGTATTAGCGTACCTGCATAACACTGTCGTGTCGGGGAGTTGACGATACGATGATGAATTGAAGGCTAAAACGAGGCGTCGGAATATTCGGGTCTTATCTAGGCCGTGAACCCAGATAGACCGAGATTGGGTGGATCGCGGCCTGTCGGCTTCTTGCGATCGGAAGAGACAGGCCGCCGTCAGAGGGCGCTATTTCAGCGGCAAAAACAGTTCCACGACGACATCATGAACCGGCACGTTCGGGAAGAACGAAAAATGTCGCTGGCAATAGATCGGGAAGTCACGCGCTTCCTCGCCGCTGGCCGGAAGCCAATCCCGATAAAGGTAGAGTGCAGCGGGCTCCAGATTGTGGGTATCGTGAACGACGCGCAGAACCGCGCAGCGTCCGCCGGGGATCACCCCAGCCTTCATCACCTCGTCATCGACGTCGATCGGCCGGTCGGTTCCCACGCACAGGTCCATGCTGTAATCGGCCGGGACCGCGGGTGTCCTCTCCGAACGGAAGATGTTGAAGGTCGCACTCGTCTCGGGCGATAGGCCGGCGGCCTTGCGCCAGGCGATGAACCGCTCGATGGTGGCGCCGAGCGTCGCCCGGTCGCCCCGATGTTCCAGGATCGCCACCGGCGTCGGCGGCACATCGCGGATCGTCACGTCATCGCTTGCATAGGTAATCTGCATGAGTTTGCTCCTGGCGTTGTTGAGAGGCCCGAAGGCCGCAAGCCACGGCGCCCAGTCGGGCGACTTCCGGAACGACGAAGGTGATTGCCCGAACCGTTGCCGAAAGGCGCGGGCGAAAGCATCCGGTGCGTCGTAACCGGCATCCATCGCTATATCCGTGACGCTTTGGGCATCCCTGTCGGCCAGCCTGTATGAAGCGCGCTTCATGCGGGCGAGTTGGATATAGCGATGCACGGACAGACCGAAGGTCGCCGTGAACTGCCGGTGGAAATGATATTTCGAGTAGGCTGCGACGCTGCTCAGCGCATCCAGGTCCAGATCGTCATCCAGATGCCGGTCTATGTGATCCAGCACCCGCTGCATCCGGGCATGGTAGTTTTGAAGCGCCGCCTTCATCGTTCTGTCCTCCGTGGCCGCACCAGCTAAGCGCATGCAGACATGACGCGCTCGACCGATCTTGCGGTTTTCTCACGGGTCACAGAATGTCGCCAACGACACCTTTCGGCTCGAGACGGACATCGCCGCGGCATGCTTCGTCGTCACAAAACTCATGAACCGGGTAACGAAGACTCTGCACTCGCAATTTGATCCAGATTTTCGATCAGTCGCATAAGAAAATGGACAAGTTGTGCCGCTTCCGCATCCGTGAACCCGATCAATGCCTCCCTATTCCCTTGGAACAAGGTCTCAATTGCCTCAGGCATGCGTTCCTGTGCAGCCTTCGTAAGCACGATGCGGCTGCTTCGACCGTCAGCCGGGTCGCGTGTCCGCTGTATCGAGCCGTCCCTCTCCATGCGAGCGAGCATTTGCGCCATCGGCGGTTGCTCTACCCTGGCAAAGCGGGCGAGATCACGCTGCGTGCTTGCATTACCATTTTGCAGCGCGACCAGTACAGGCAAGTGGCCAACACCGAAGCCCAGCGGTTTAAGGCGTGACTCGCTAAGGCGGGCGAACCCCCGCGCCGCAAGACTGATGAGATGGCCCGGTGTAGAAAGCACGTCTTCGTCCATTCCGCTTACCCCTTGCCTGCGCTCGATTACAAGATATATATGCACGTATATATCTAGATGCATGGCATTAGACAATGTCGCTTCGATGCCGCCCAGCTAATCTTTCAGTCTATGTTGAGGAAACGATATGTCGGAAACTGACGTCGAAATGATCAAGCGCATCTATCACAGCTTCAACGCAAGAGACATCGACGATGTACTCGCCGTGCTTTCCGATGATGTTGCTTGGGCCAACGGTATGGAAGGTGGCCACGTTCATGGTCGTGAGGCTGTGCGAGACTATTGGACACGCCAGTGGGCTGTCGTTAGTCCACACGTTGAACCGGTGACATTTGAAAAAACGGAAGATGGTGCCGTAGCTGTCGAGGTGATCCAGTCAGTATTTGACCTCAATGGTCGGCCTCTAGACGGGCAAACCCATGGCCTGAAGGACAAGACCGTGACGCATATCTTCCGCATGGAAGGCGATAAGATTGTTCGCTTCGATATCCAGGATGCCCTGTAAGCATTGTCCTGAACTATGCCTGGATGGCCGCTCCTGGTGCAAAGTTACCGGCAGAAAATGTGGCGCAGACCAAACGATTGTCGCAAACGACACATCATCGTACAGCATCGCACGATTTGGCTGAGATCCGTCCGTCAAATCGGAAAAGGCCCGGATGAGGACACCGAGCCTTTCACGCGATCCAAATGTCGGATCTCTTCAGACGACAGGGAACATCTAGTCCCGTGCATTCTGCCGGCACACGCGGCGACTTCGAAAGCGAGAACGACAGGAACATTTACTCGTGCCGTGACAGGGCAAATGATCCGCCGATATCGTGTCGCTCGGGAAGTCCACTCAAGAACGTGTGCTTCGGCCAGTCACCTCAGTGGTGATTTTTATTCGGTCCTTTTCCAGTGACGGGGGTGCAGGTCCTGACCTTGCAGTTCGGATCGTCGCTGGTTGGAACGGTGGCACTTGCCATCGCCCCTTGCCCAGCGCATGTCATCGAATTCGAGACATACCGATTGTACATCATCAAATTTGGATAGAGGTGCGACGGATATTGCAGCACCACTGAGCCATGTTGGGCCATCTTGTCATGAACGGATGAACAGGTAAGCGATTGGGAGTCGTACCTGGGCATTGCCACCGCGTTTGTGGAAAACAGTCCAATTGCCGCGAGTAAAATGATCTTCTTCATGGGGTTTCCTTTATTCAGCCCTCCGACATCGCTGTCGAAGACACCCCACCATTAAGGCCTCCGTGACATTGCCTTTGTGACAGTAAGGCTTACTTACTATCTGTCCTCGTGAAATGACTGTTCGAATTTCAGAATAAACGCAAAGGGCAGTCGACGGCGGCATAATTGATGCAGCAAGTCGGCAGATGACGGCCCCGCCAGCCCGGTATGAGCTCGTGCCGTGATCCATAAAGTCGACAGGATATCCCTGACTGGCAAAGTCCCGGGCGAAACTGAGGTCCCGTTTGTAAAAGGATGTCAGCTACTGGCCAACACGCCGGCAAAGACGATCAGCAGCCAGCCTTGCAGAAGACCTCCTGCAACGAATTGACCACGCTGCAGATTTCGGAACTGGCGACGGCATAGTAGACGAGCCGGCCCTCACGACGCGTATCGACCAGCTTTTCCAGCCGCAACCGCGCCAGATGCTGGGAAACCACCGCTTGTTGCAGACCGAGAAGCCCCTCGATCTCCGTCACGGTCTTTTCGCGCTTGGCCAGCATGAAGAGAATGATCAGCCGCGTCTCGTGCGACAGAGCTTTCAACAAGATGCTAGCCCTTTGAGCCTTCGCAGTCAGTTCCTCAACATTATGCTCGGCAGCACCGCTAGGCGGTGGAGACAGCGACATATGATAGCCTCGGCGATAAACTCACATAGAGATATGCGTATAATATTATGAATCCAGAAGCTGGTTCAAAAAGTCGCAGAACACCAAAAAAGGTCCGATTTGTCAGCAGATAAGCTGTCCGCCGTTGATCTCGAGCACCTGTCCGGTGATGTAGCCGGAGAGCGTAGGCGCGGCGAGGAAGAGATACGCAGGCGCGCAATCTTCCGATGTGCCCAGACGCTGTAGCGGGATGGAGCGGCGAGTCTGTTCAAGCTTTTCCTTCGACGAGTAACGCTCGTGGAAATCGGTGGCGATAGTCCCGGGCGACACGCAATTCACCCGGATACCGTCCGGTGCCAGCTCGCGCGCCAAAGCCTTCGAATAGGTGGCGACGAAAGCTTTTGAGGCGGAATAGATCGCCGATCCCGGACTGCCGCCGGTCAAAGCCGAGATCGAAACCGTGTTGACGATCGCGGCCTGACCCGCCACCCGAAGCATAGGCAACAGCGCCCTCGTCACCTCGACGACGGAGGTCTGGTTGAGCTGGACGATCCGGTCATACTGCTCGTCGGTCAATTCGCCGGCCGGAAAGCGACCGAGCATGGTACCGGCATTGTTGACCAACACATCGATGCGGTCGAACACATCAGCGGCGGCGAGGGCAAAATCCCTCGTGCCGTTTTCGCTCGTGAAATCACCGGGAACGAGAAAGGCGCGGCGATCGAGCTCGGCCTCCATCAGAAAATCGGGCAGCTCGCGGCCGGCGTCGCGACCGACATGAACGAGAACGCGTGCGCTGCAATCGAGAAACTGCCGCGCCACCTCCAACCCGATGCCGCGGCTGGCGCCGGTGACCACGACATTGCGATTTTCGAATAGCTTCGGATGAAACACGATGACCTCCCCAAATCGCAGAATCCGCGCGCCGGCAATTGCGGAATTTTCACTTTATCATATGATGACGAAAAAACGAAAGAAAGGGAGCGTCGACAATGTTCCTATCCGGACGCCAGACGGAGATTCTGGAAATCGCCAAAGCTGAGGGGCGCGTGCTGGTGGAGGAACTGGCGCTTCGCTTTTCGGTAACGCCGCAAACCATCCGCAAGGACCTGAACGATCTCTGCGACGGTCGCGTTCTATCGCGCGTGCACGGAGGCGCGATCTTTCCGGGCGGTACGGAAAACGTCAAATACGAGGCGCGCCGCTCCATCGCCGCCCCCGAAAAGCAGGCGATCGGCCGCGCCGCCGCGGGCCTCATTCCCAATAATACCTCCCTTTTCATCAATATCGGCACGACGACAGAAGCCGTAGGCGAGGCTCTGCTTGGCCACCACGAACTGATGGTCATCACCAATAACATCAACGTTGCCAATAAGTTACGCATCTTCCCATCGATCGAGGTCGTCATCGCCGGCGGCGTCGTGCGCGGCTCGGACGGCGGCATCGTCGGAGAAGCAGCGGTCGATTTCATCAGGCAATTCAAAGTGGACTACGCGGTCATCGGCACCTCGGCCGTCGACGCCGATGGCGCGCTTCTGGATTTCGATTTCCGCGAAGTGAAAGTGGCGCAGGCAATCATTGCCAATGCTCGCCACGTCATCCTGGTGGCCGACAGCACCAAGTTCGAACGCACCGCCCCGGTGCGCATCGGCCATCTCTCGCAAGTCCATACATTCGTCACCGACGAGTGTCGCGTCGAGTCCGTTCGCGCCGCAGCGGCGGAACACGGCGTTCGTCTGGTGGAAACCTCGCGCCGGCAGAATTGATCATCTCATCGCTTTCGTCACGAAACGTTCGTTTGACATTCGTATTGATTTCGTTTTAGATGAATTAATTTTCGGATTTTCCATTTCCCCAAAATGGCAGACCTTTTCGGAGGGGCGCGTGAGCGAGCAGATTTACGACATTTTCGTTATCGGCGGCGGCATCAATGGCTGCGGCATCGCCCGTGACGCGACCGGACGCGGCTACAAGGTCGCGCTCGCGGAAATGAATGATTTCGCCTCCGGCACATCTTCCGGCGCTACCAAGCTCATCCATGGCGGCCTTCGCTATCTCGAACATTACGAATTCCGCCTCGTGCGCGAATCGCTGATGGAACGCGAAGTGCTCTGGGCGATGGCGCCGCACATCATCTGGCCGCTGCGTTTCGTCCTGCCTTATCACAAGGGCGGCATCCGCCCGGCCTGGCTCATACGCCTCGGCCTCCTGCTCTATGATCACCTCGGCGGCCGCAAGCTATTGCCCCCGACGGCGACGCTGAACATGAAAACCGATCCAGCGGGGAAACCGCTGAAGGCGCTGTTTACCAAGGCTTTCGAATATTCCGACGGCTGGGTGGACGACGCGCGCATGGTCGTGCTCAACGCCCGCGATGCGGCCGATCGCGGCGCCACCATCATGCCGCGGACCAAGGTGATTTCCGCGCGCCGCGAGGGCGCCATCTGGGCGATCGAAACACAGGACACCGTCACCGGCGAGAGGCGCGCCTTTCAGTCGCGTATGCTGGTCAATGCCGCTGGACCCTGGGTCGACCATGTTCTGTCCGACGCCTTCGGCAAGAACCAGGTGCACAATGTCCGCCTGGTGCAGGGCAGCCATATCATCGTCCGTAAGAAGTTCGACGACCCGCGCGCCTATTTCTTCCAGAATCCGGATAACCGCATCATCTTCGCCATCCCCTATGAGCAGGATTTCACCCTGATCGGCACGACTGACCGGGACTACAAGGACGACCCGAAGGATGTGAAGATTTCCGACGAGGAAACCACCTATCTCTGCAACGCTGCCAGCGAATATTTCAAGGAGCCGGTCCGGCGCGAGGATATCGTCTGGACCTATTCCGCCGTGCGTCCGCTCTATGATGACGGCGCCTCCAAGGCGCAGGAAGCGACGCGCGATTATGTGCTGAAGGTCGAAGGCATAGAGGGGCAGGCGCCGCTGCTCAATGTCTTTGGCGGCAAGCTCACCACCTATCGCCGGCTGAGCGAACATGCGCTGGAAAAGATCGGCGAGGTCATCGGCCTCAAGGGCACGCCGTGGACAGCCAAGAGCTCCCTCCCAGGCGGCGACTTCCCGGTTCGCGGCTATGAGGCGGAAGTCGCCAAGCTGAAGGCGCGTTATCCCTTCCTCGCCGATCCGCATGCCCGACGGCTAGTGCGCCGTTACGGCACTCGCGCCGCGACGATCCTCGGAGAGGCGAAAACCACGGCGGATCTCGGCCGCAGCTTCGGCAGCGATCTCTACGAGGCGGAAGTCCGCTATCTCATGGCACATGAATGGGCCTATACCGCCGCCGACGTCCTTTGGCGCCGTTCGAAGAAAGGTCTTTATCTCTCGAAAGACGAAGCCGCCGCGCTGGATGACTACATGGCCGGCACGCGGGTTCACGCTTGAGCAAGCGTTTCGGGAGCTTAGCACTACGGTTCGGATCCCCCGCGGGTGCATGACACTGGCGTGGTCCGACGGAAGCGTCTAAAAAGACAGCCATTAACCTGATCGCTCATAGGCTTGCCCGCATGACTGACTCTGGTGCGGTGATCAACTGGCTTCTCGACTCTGATCCATCGATCCGATGGCAGGTGATGCGCGACCTGCTCGACGCCCCGGAATCGGAGTGGATGGCGGAGCGGGCCAAAGTGGAAACCGAGGGCTGGGGAGCCAGACTTCTCTCTTGTCAGGACGCGGACGGGCAATGGGCAGGCGGCGCCTTCTTGCCGGGTGATTTCGACCCTCGCGAGTGGCAGGAACGCGGTCAGCCTTGGACGGCCACGACCTTCTCGTTGTCGCAGCTCCGAGAGTTTGGTCTCGATCCATTGTCGGATCGGGCAAAACGAACTGTCGAATTGATCGGCGCAAACTCACGGTGGGATGAAGGCGGCCAGCCCTACTGGGAGGGCGAAGTCGAAGAGTGCATCAACGGGCGAACCGTTGCCGATGGCGCCTATTTCGGGATCGACGTCTCGCCCATAGTTCGCAGGCTGGTAGGCGAACGCCTCGATGACGGCGGCTGGAACTGTGAGAGAGCCAATGGCTCGGTCCGTTCGTCCTTCGCCAGCACGATCAACGTGCTGGAGGGGCTCCTGGAATACGAGAGGGCCACCGGGGGCACGCCTGCATCCCGTGAGGCGCGCAGATCAGGCGAAGAATATCTCCTGGAGCGCAACCTCTTTCGCCGTCTCGGCACCGGTGAGCCTGCGGACGAGCGATTTCTGCGCTTCGTGCATCCCAACCGTTGGCGCTACGACATTTTGCGTGCGCTCGATTATTTCCGCTTCGCCGCAATATTGACCGGCGCTGATCCGGATCCGCGGCTCGGTGAGGCGATCGATCATGTTCGCTCCAGACGCCTCGAGGACGGCACGTGGCCGCTCGAATGGAACCCGACAGGACGAGTGTGGTTCGAGGTCGACGACGGGCAAGGCAAGCCCTCGCGCTGGGTCACATTGCGAGCGATGCGGGTGCTCAGATGGTGGGAGAGTGGTGCGTTCAAATGAACGCATGGCGCCCTAGGGATCGAGCAACCGCGGCCCCTGCCCCTCTTCTGCCAGCACATCCCAGGGATTACGCAGCGGACAGCTTTGGAGCGAGAGACAGCCACAGCCGATGCAGCCGTCGAGCTGATCACGCAGCCCCTGCAACCGCCTGATCCTGTTATCGAGATCATCCTTCCACTGCGCCGAAAGCGCCCGCCAATCGGCGCCCGTCGGCGTGCGGCCTTGCGGCAGCGTATCGAGTGCCGCTTGAATCTCGGCAAGCGGGATGCCGACACGCTGCGCCACCTTGATAACCGCCACCCGGCGCAGGATTTCCCGGGCGTAACGCCGCTGATTGCCGCGGCTACGGTGGCTCTCGATCAGCCCTTTCGCCTCATAGAAATGCAGCGCCGAAACCGCGACGCCGCTGCGCGCTGCCACCTCGCCCACGGTCAGCAATTTGGAAAATTGATCGGATTCGATTTTTCCCATGACGAGCCCTTGACCTCAACATTACTTGAGGTTCTATAGCTCCTGCTCCGAAGCGCGTAAAGCAGGAGCAACGCATGACAGAACCAACCCGGCTGGCAATTCTCTACGGCAGCACCCGCAAGGGCCGACTATGTGACCGCGTGGTCAATTGGGTCGCCCGCGAGCTGGCGAACTATCCGCTGATCGACATCGACATTATCGATCCGCTCGAATTCGGCCTGCCCGTCCTGCACGATAAGGAGCATCCGGCTGTTGCGGCCCTCGCCGAGCGGCTCTCCGAGGCTGATGCCTTCATCGTCGTCACGCCGGAATACAATCATAGCTTCACGGCCTCGCTGAAATTCGTGCTCGACCTTGTCTACGAGCCGTGGCAGGGCAAGCCGGTTGCCTTCGTCTCCTATGGCGGCATTTCCGGAGGGCTTCGCGCCGTCGAACAGTTGCGGCTGGTCTTTGCCGAATTACACACCGTCACGGTCCGCGACACCGTCAGCTTCGCCAACCCCTGGGGCCGGTTCGCCGAAGACGGCTCTCTCGAAAACCCGATCGAAGCGCGGCAATCGCTGGTGCGGATGATGGCGCGGTTGCATTGGTGGAGCGCGGCATTGAAGCCAGCCCGGGCAATGCAACCCTATCGCTCCCTCGCGGCCTAAGCGGCGTTCATCCACGATAACCAACGCCGATTCTCCGTTTCTGGCAGGTACGGAGGACCGCCCGGCGCCCGGGCTTGCATTGCAGGAGCCCGGGCGTCTTTGTGCAGCCGGCACCTGAATTTTTGTCGTTGCGTTGTCAAAAGACCGGTGTTAGCTTCCGCGCCATTCACAGGGGAGCTCCGAAAAGCCGGGGCTGAGATGTGAGGCGACATGCCTCCGGACCCTTCAAAGCTGATCTGGGTAATGCCAGCGGAGCGAGGTTAAAATGTTCTCAGGCGCGCAAGTATCTCTGTATCCTATGTCCGGCAATTTCGCCGGCATCATCCTCGGAGCCATCAAGGGGCTCGACCCCTACCGCGATGCGCTTCGCATCGAAACCGACGATATTTCCACCCTTCTGGTCGGCCCGCCCGATGTGCTGTTCGCAGCGATGCGAGACCTCTTCGTCTTTGCCGCACGATCCGGCGAACATTGCGTGCTCTCGGCCGCCGTCTCGCGCGGCTGCCCGGGCGAACCGGACGATCCGATCTGCGGCATCAATCTCGGGGAGGGTGTAAGAGCACCGCTTGCCGAGCGCATCGATGCGGCGCTCACCGCCGTTGCCACCACGCCGGTCACCGATCAGCCGTCCGCCGCGCAGTTCTCGCTCTATGTCATGGGCACCGGCGACCATATGGACGAGATCTATGGCTGCATCGACTTCCTGAAGCGGTCGGGCACATTCGACAAGGCCAAGAATTTCTCCACCAAGCTGCGGGGCGACGCCGGCGCGATCTTCGCCACCTTGCAGCAAGCCTTCGTCAATTTCGGCCCGCCCGAAGGCCACGTCACCCTGGACATTACAGTATCCGCAAACAGCCCGACCAAAGCCTGATCAGAGCTTATCGGTCATGTCACGACGTCCGTCCGCTTTTGCGCCATCCGCGCTTCCCACTGCCATTATCGGAGCCCTGCCGGCGATTGCCGCTGCCGTCGGTTTCCTCGCCCTTTGGGAACTCTACGCCGACTTCTCCGGCATCCGCCCGTCCATCCTGCCGGCGCCCTCGCGCGTCCTGGCGCAGGGCTGGATCAACCGGCAGGCGCTGATCGACAACACATGGCCGACGCTCAGCACCACGCTTGCGGGCTTCGGCTGCTCGCTCGCCGTCGCTTTCGTCTTCTCCGTGCTGATGGACTTCGCCCGGCCGGTGCGCCGCGCGCTGTTTCCGCTCTTCGTCATCAGCCAGACCTTGCCGCTGGTGGCAATCGCTCCGCTCGTCGTGCTCTGGTTCGGCTTCGGCCTGGTGCCGAAGATCCTGCTAGTCGCCCTCGTCACCTTCTTCCCGATGCTGGTGGCGCTGCTACAGGGCTATGAAGCGACCGACAAGGATATCCACGAGCTGCTGATCTCGATGAAGGCCTCGCGCTGGAGGATATTCTTCCTGGCCCGTTTGCCTTCGGCGCAACCCTATTTCTTCGCGGGCCTGAGGATTGCGATCACCTATGCCGTCGTCGGCGCCATCTTTGCCGAATATGCCGGCGCCGCCAAAGGGCTGGGCATCTACATTCTCAACGCCAAGAACAATTTTCGCCCCGATCTCGTGCTCGCCGCCGTCTTCGTCAGCGCCGGCCTGACGCTCGTACTGTTTGCGATCACAGTTCTGCTCGGCCATCTGGCGATGCCCTGGCGCCATACCGAAAGGCCGACATCGCCATGACCTTACGAGCAATGACCTTGCAGGCAATGACTACGCCCAGATTGGAATTCCGCGGGGTCTCCAAATCCTTCGGCGCAATGACCGTGCTGGACGACATCTCGCTCACCGTCAACGACGGCGAATTCGTCACCATCGTCGGCCCCTCCGGCGCCGGCAAATCCACCATCCTGCGACTCTTGACCGGCACTGAAAAGGCGGGCGGTGGTGACATCTTCTTCGATCGCAAACCGCTTTCAGAAAGTGCCGCCAGCTTCGCCTTCATGCCGCAGCGCGACGCATTGATGCCCTGGAGCAGAATCATCGACAATGCCACGCTCGGTCTTCGCGTCCAGGGCATGGACTGGAAGGCGGCGCAGGCCATCGTCAAACCATTGTTCGAGCCCTTCGGCCTTGCGGGTTTCGAAAATTATTATCCGGCTCAGCTTTCCGGGGGCATGCGTCAGCGCGTCGCCCTGCTGCGCACCGTCGTGCAGAAGCATGACATGCTCCTGCTCGACGAGCCCTTTGGCGCACTCGATGCGCTGACGCGCACGCAGATGCAGGAATGGCTGCAGACCATGTGGGCCGATCACCGCTGGACGGCGATGCTGATCACCCACGATGTCCGCGAGGCTGTTTTCCTCTCCGACCGCATCTATGTGCTCTCGCCCCGTCCGGCGCGGATCATCCGCGAAATCCGCGTGCCGCTGCCGCGCCCGCGAAAGCTCGCCGATCTTGCCGACGCCTCCGTCCGCGATATCGAAGCCGACATTCTCGAAACCCTGCTTCATCGACCCACTTAAAAGGAGATCGCCATGCCGCTTCTGACGCGCCGCCAGGCTCTTGCCCTGACGCTTGCCTCCGCCACCCTGCCGCTCGCCCGTACCGCATTTGCGGCTGCTGAACCGGCTCAGGTCAAGATAGCCCTCGACTGGACGCCGAATACCAATCACATCGGCCTCTTTGTCGCCCAGGCGAAAAACTTCTACAAGGATGCCGGGCTCGATGTGCAGATCCTGCCCTATACCGACACCGATGCCGGCACGCTGGTTGCCAATGGTGTCGCCGATTTCGGCATCACCGGGCCGATCGGGGTCTTCACCCAACGCGCGGCAGGCGCCGACATCAAGAGCGTTTATGCCATCGTGCAGACCGAGACCGGCCGCGTCATCTTCAACGACGGCCGTAAGGACATCCAGCGCCCGAAAGATCTCGACGGCAAGACCTATGGCGGTTTCGGCAGCGCCTGGGAAAACGCCCTGATCTCCGCCATCATCCGCAATGACGGCGGAGAGGGCAAAATCAACACGGTGACGCTCGGCACCTCTGCCTACGAGGCACTTGCCAACGGCTCGGTCGATTTTACGCTTGAGGTCTATACATGGGAGGGCATCGAGGCTCAGCTTGAGAAGAAGGCGCTGCGCCGCTTCCGCTATGCCGATTACGGCGTTCCGGACGAGCAGACGACGTTGATCGCCTCCAGTGACGCCTATATCGCTGAGAATCCCGAGGCAGCCAAAGCTTTCATCCAGGCGACCAAGCGCGGCTTCGACTACTCCATCGACCATCCTGACGAATCCGCAGATCTGTTGATCGCAGGCGCCAATGGTGCGCTCACCAACACCGATCTCGTCAAGGCGTCCCTGAAAGAGCTAATCGCCGGCCATTACCTCAAGACAACAGACGGCAAAAGCGGCGTCATCGATCCCGCCAAGACGCTGGCACTCGGCGATTTCCTGTTCGCCCACGGCATCCTGCTCGACGGCCAGGGCGTGATTCTGAAGGATAAGCCGGATTTCGGCACTTACTACACCAACGCGCTCTTTGGCTGAGCTCACCCATACTTGCCGACACCTTCGCGATGCCCTAACCAAGTGTCGAGGAAGGTGTCTGCGGGATGAGAATCGAGAAAGAGGCGCGGCTGGGAGGAGCGGATTTCATGCGCGCCGTCGCGTGCCTGATGGTGCTTGCCCATCATCTCGTGCTTCGAATGGATTTCAACAAAATCCCCCCGACATTGGACCTGACCTTCTTACTGGCCCGGTTTGGCAATCACGGCGTCTCGGTTTTCTTCGTTCTCAGCGGCTTTCTTCTCTCTCGTCCCTTCTGGCTGGCGCTGGATAGAGCCCAGCCCTTACCTTCATTGAAGATCTACGCCATGCGCCGCGCTGCGCGCATCCTGCCGGGCTTCTGGGTCGCCCTCACCGTCGGTTTCGTGATCAGCTTTACCGTCTATGGATTTCCGCTCGATGGAGAGCTGATCGGCCGCTATGTCGCCGGCTTCTTCCTGATGAGCCAATGGCATTGGCGCACCTTTTTCCCGGTGCAGGGTGACGGACCGTTATGGTCGATTCCCTTCGAGACAACCTGCTATGTCCTTTTGCCGATCGGCTTCCTGCTGCTGTTCCATGCGAAGCTGAGATTGCGCTCCGCTCTCGTCTGCCGCCTGCTATGGATCGGCATTATCGCGGCATCATTGCTCGGCCACTGGTTAGTAGTCACTTACCTCCCGACAGACAACGTCGGACGAGGATGGCAATATGGCTTTCAGGGGGGCGCCAAGGAATGGATGCCGCGCTATAATCCCATCGGCTTCTTCGCGGTATTCGCACTCGGGGTATTGGCGGCCGGAATCCAGACCATAATCCCGGCCCGGCGCTCGGCAATATGCGATATTATCGGAGCGCTCGCGATCATCATGGGCGCATGGCAGTTGCCACAGTCCATCGGTGGCCCAGGAGAAGGCTATGCCTGGCTTGGCATTCCCTATCAATTCCCGCTGTTTCCCTTGGCGGTCGCCATCGCCCTCTGTGCGCTTCCGCAGTCGGTTTTTCTGGGAAGAGTTCTCGATAACAGCCTCAGCCGCTATGTCGCCACCGTCTCCTTCGGCGTCTATATCTGGCAGGATATCGTGCTGACGCTGATGACGACGCTCTTACCCTGGACCTTCGGCACCGGCTCCGACGATGTTCTAGGGGGATGGATCACGTCCAGCCTCGTCGCGATCGTCATTATTTTCGCGATCGGCACCATCAGTTACTTTTTCCTGGAACGCCCCGTCATGCGTTGGGCCCGCAGCCGCGAGCAGGCGAGACGGATGCCGTCCACATCCGACAAAAAAGCCGTCCAACGGAAACCGTTGGGCGGCAGATAAGGCGGGAAACGAAACTCGACCAGGGAGGCCGAGCATCATGTCAGATGCGGGTGGCTTTCAGACGCTCTTCATCGAGAACAACGCCGAGGCCGGGAGATAGCCCCAAATCCAGCCAGCCCTCATCGTGCTTGAGCGGCATCGCCATCGGATAGTCACGACGGGCCTCGCTCCACTCCGGATTGTCATACGGATATTCGAGCCAAGGCGCATCGCCGACACCCGCGGTCAAATGCGCGTTCGCCAGCACACCGATACCGTTCGTCCATGAGTGCGGCGTAAATTGGACACCCGCCTCGCGCGCCTGGTAGACCAGCCGCCGGCAGCCGGTGATGCCGCCGACCAGCGCCACATCCGGCTGGATGACATCGAAGGCACGTTCTTCGATGATGTCCCGGAACTCGTAAAGTTCGCGCGTCATCTCGCCGCCAGCAATGCGCACCGAAGTTGCCTGCTTCAGCTCCTTCATGCCCTTGCGGTCGGAGCGGTGCAGCGGCTCCTCCATCCAGTAGATGCCGAGCCGCTCCAGTTCTTTCGCAACCGTCAGCGCATCCTTGAATGTCCAGGGCAATGTCGTATCCCAGGGCATGCGCCAACCCTGGTTACAGTCGACCATCAGCTCCAGCTTGCTGCCGACACGGGCACGGATCGCCTCCAGGGCCTTCACATCGTCCCGCCAACTGCTGCGCCCGCCTACAGATGAGGAGAAGCGGACCTTCATCGCCGGAAAGCCTTCCTCGAGATAGCGCTCCGCCTGTTCCGCCATCGCAGCCGGCTCCCGCAGCACGCCGGAGGAAGCATAGAGCCGCACACGGCTCGCGCGGCCACCGAGCATCCGCCAGACCGGTTCGCCGGTGATCTTGCCGGAGAGATCCCACAGCGCCAGGTCCATCGGCCAGCAGCGGCCATAGTGGAAGTTGATATGCGACAGGACTTCGTAGTGACGCTCCAGATGCCGCGGGTCCTGACCGATGAACAGGTCCTCATGACCTTCGAAGCCCTTCATCAGGTCGCCGGAGCCGATGCCCTCATGGCCCTCGTCGTCCCTGACACGGACGATCGTCGCATCGAAATGTCGGCGCGGCCGCCCATCCCAGCTCGCCTTGAACGGCGGATCGAGCGCCAGTCTGTGATGACTGATTTCGATGGAAACGATCTCGCTCATGGTCTTGCCTCCCCGCAAACCTCAGCCGAACTGCTGCCAGATGGTCTTGTAGTCGCAATATTTGTCGATCGCATGCACGGAGCGGTCGCGACCGAAACCGGATTGCTTGAAGCCGCCGAAAGGGGTGGCGAAATTCGACATGTCGTAAGTGTTGATCCACACCGTACCCGCATGGATCGCCTCGGAAAAGCGGTGCGCGCGGTCCATATCCTTGGTGAAGACCGCGCCGGCAAGGCCATAGATCGTATCGTTGGCGATCGTGAGCGCCTCCTCCTCGGTGTCGAAGGGAATTGCGGCGAGCACCGGTCCAAAAATCTCCTGCCGCGCAAGGCTCATATCGTTGGTCATATCGACGAAGACGCCGGGAGAGACATAGTAACCGCCGGTTTCACTCAGCACCCGTTCAGCACCAAAAGCGCGTCGAGCACCCTCCCTCTCGCCGGCAGCAATCATGGAAAGCACCTTGTTCATATGCTCTTCCTCGATCAGCGCGCCGATCTGCGCCGAGGGGTCGAGCGGATGCTTCAGCGCGATATCCGAGCGCGTCACCGCCTCGATCTTCTCGATCAGTCTGTCCTGCACCGAGCGCTGCACGATCAGCCGCGTCGAGGCATGGCAGGTCTCACCGGAATTGTAGAAGCAACCCCAGGCAGCCGCGCTTGCCGCAGCGTCGAGATCGGCGTCTTCGAAGACGACCAGCGGCGACTTGCCGCCGAGTTCGAGCGCCACGCGCTTGACGTTCGACTGTGCCGCATAGCCCATGATCAGCTTGCCGACCTCGGTCGAGCCGGTGAAGGCGATCATGTCGACATCCATATGCAGCGCCAGCCGCTTGCCGGTCTCCTCGCCATAGCCGGTGACAACATTGAGGACGCCGGCGGGCAGACCCGCTTCGAAAGCCAGTTCCGCAAGACGGATGGCCGAGAGCGATGATTGCTCGGCCGGCTTCAGCACCACGGAATTGCCGGCGGCAATCGCCGGGCCAAGCTTCCAGGCATCGATGATCATCGGATAGTTCCATGGTGTGATCGCACCGACGACGCCGATCGGCACCTTGCGCACCAGGGCGCGGGCATTCGGGCCGGTTGGAGCGATCTCGTCGTACATCTTGTCGATCATCTCGCCGTAGAACTGGATGCCGTCGGCGCAAAGGCGCACATCGACAGTGAGCGAGGCCATGATCGGCTTGCCGACATCCACCGTTTCCAGCATGGCGAGCTCTTCGCCATGGGCGCGGATGAGTTCGGCCCACTTCAGCATGATCCTCTTCTTTTCCAGCGGCTCCTTCCCACGCCAGACGCCGCTCTCAAATGCCGTGCGCGCGGCGGCCACCGCTGCATCGACGTCAGCCGCATTGCCGCGGGCCAAGTCCGCGCCTGGTCTGCCGTCCATTGGACGGATGCGGGTAAAGGTCGCGCCGGAAGAAGAGGCGCGATAGGCGCCATCGATGAAATGCCGCCCTTCGAGCTTGAGGCCGGACAGAACGCTTTCCCAATAGTCGCGCGTGTAATTCTTGGTCATCTCAGATTCCTTTCGGCAACGCCATGACGGCGGCGGCGAAGCGGTCGATATCGGCATCCGTCACATCGCGGATGGTCGAGCGCCGCATCGGCTGGTTTTCCGGAGCGCGCATTTCTCGTGCGAGATCGGTCGCCGCGAATGGCATGAACGCTGCCGGCAGGGCGCGGACGATACCGCAGCGGCCCATCCAGTCGGAGACGAAAGCAGGCAGTGCCTCAGCACTTTCGAGACCGCAAGCCTTCGCGGCAGCGGTGACATCGTTCGTATCCGCCTCGGCCAGCCAGGGTAGAGTCGCTTCAAAGCCAAGGGCGGTTGCGAGTCCATGGTGAACCGGCGCAAGACCCGCCAGCGCATGGCTGATATTGTGAGCAATCGCCGTGCCGCAATTGTCGATGGCAATGCCGGCGAGGCAGGAACCGAGGAGTACATCGCCCCGCGCCTCGATATTGTCGGGCTCCTTCACAGCCGTTTCCAATGCGCTGGTGATCAGCCGTAGCGCCTGATGCGCATAGAGCTGCGCGCCGCGGTGCGTGTTGCGGTTCGTCGCCGCCTCGAAGGCATGGATGAAAGCGTCGAGGCCGCACCAGGCGGTGAGATCGGCCGGCAGCGTGGTCGTCAGGGCCGGATCGAGGATGACGAGATCGGCCTTGGTTTCCGGCCCCCAGATCCAGAGTTTCTTGCCCTCCGGACCTGCAAAAATATTGGTGGCCGAAGTCTCCGAGCCGGTGCCGGCTGTCGTTGGCACCATGATCTTCTTCAGAGGATTCTTCGGGAGAGGATTGGCGGCCAGTGCATAAAACATCGGATCTTCGCCCGACGCTGCGCAACCGGCGACGATCTTGGCGATATCCAGCGCCGAGCCGCCGCCGACGCCGATCACCATATCCGCGCCCTTGGCCGCCTCTATCGCCGCGCGGATATGCGCGAGCTTCGGTTCGCCGGAGAAATCCGAGAAGATCTGCATGGCGAAGCCCGCTTCAGTCAGATCGGCCTTGATCTTATCCGCAAGACCGGATCGGGCCAAGAACGTATCGATCACCAAAAGAGCGGCGGAAACGCCATCGAAGGATTTGACGGCTGCGGCAAGGCCGGACAGCGCACCGCTGCCAAAGCGGATGTCTGGAATGGCAGAAATGGAAAAGGACACGAGATCACCTGGAAAAGCGCAGCAAATTCGATGCCATGATCCTGCATCACAATTTCAACTCTTCAAATCTGGCCATTTATCAGGAATATTGATGATCTGAAGTTATGGAGAGACAATGCTCGAAAAGATACCGCTGGAGGCCTTCCGCGTGTTCGACGCCGCTGCCCGCGCAATGAACTTTTCCCGCGCAGGCCGCGAACTGAACATCACCCAGGCCGCCGTCAGCCGGCGCATCAAGGGGCTGGAGGATCATCTGGGCGCTGCGCTCTTTACCCGGCGCGGTCGAAACTTGGCGCTGACGCCGGATGGCGAGCGGCTGTTCCAGCGCGTGCGGGCGACGCTCGAATATCTCGAAGAGAGCCTGGAACCTTTCCGCGCCGGCACGGGCGAGATCATTTCGATCGCCGCCAGCGGCTCGGTCTCGCATCTCTGGCTCGGGCAGCGGCTTAAGGATTTCGGCAAGGAGAGCCCCGGCATCTCCGTGCGCCTGCTGACAACGGACTCGCCCTCGGAGCTCGCGTCGGAGACCAACGACCTCGTCATTCTCTATTCCACCGGTGAACACCCGCGCTGGAACCTGACGCTCCTGATGAAGGAAGTGCTGGTGCCGATCGCCTCGCCGGATTATCTGGCCAGCCGCGCCTTGGAACCACAAGCGTTGACATCGGCTGATATCGCCGGGCTCGATCTGATCGACTACGAGCGTTTCAACGCCCATTGGATCAGCTTTCGCCAATGGTTCGGCCGCATCGGCAATCCACTGAAGGGCAAGCTGCCACGACCGCGGTTGTCCTTCTCCACCTATATCATGGCAGTCGAGGCCGCATTGCGCGGCGAAGGCATCGCACTTGGCAGTCTCGGGCTCATCGAGGAACACCTGCGCTCCGGCGCACTGATCACCATCGGCAACGACCGTGTCGAAAGCGGCTTCGGTTACTATCTCGGCGCGCCCCGCTTCCGTTCCCTCTCGCCGGAAGCGGGTCAGTTGCATCGGCATCTGCTGGGCGGCTATCAGGGTTGATACCGACCAAGCCGCGCAACAAAAAAGCGGCCCCAAAAGGCCGCTCTCATTCGAAACCCAAGACTAGATACCGGATCAATCTTGCCCGATTGCGCCGCGCAGACGCGTCATTTCCATGATGTAGTGTTCAAGACGCGACTTGTGCTCGTGATGTTCGACATCTTCGAGTTCTGCTTTGGCGATATCGATACGACGCGTCAATTCGTCCTGTCTAAGGTCTTCAACAGGAATTGCGGATTCCGCAAGCAGCGTGCAGCCGGTCGGCAGGATGTCGGCAAAACCGCCGAACACGACGTAGTCCTGCTTCTTGCCCGTGGCCATATGCACCTTGACGACGCCCGGCTTGATCGTAGTCATCGTCGGCGCATGATGGGCCATCACGGTCATTTCGCCTTCGCTGGCGGGAATGACGACATCGATGACGGATTCCGACAGAAGCAGACGCTCCGGAGACACCAGTTCGAAATTGAAATTGTCAGCCATGACCGGTCACTTCTCGATTGTCTTTATTTTAAGGCAACGGCGCACGAGATACCGCGCGCCGTTGGATTGGCCTTATCAGGCAGCCAGCTTCTTGGCCTTTTCCATCGCTTCTTCGATCGAGCCGACCATGTAGAAAGCAGCTTCCGGCAGGTGGTCGTATTCGCCGTTGACCAGGCCCTTGAAGCCCTTGATCGTGTCTTCGAGCGCAACGAGCTTGCCCGGCGAGCCGGTGAAGACTTCAGCGACGAAGAACGGCTGCGACAGGAAGCGCTCGATCTTGCGGGCACGGGCGACAGCCAGCTTGTCTTCTTCAGACAGTTCGTCCATGCCGAGGATGGCGATGATGTCCTGGAGAGCCTTGTAGCGCTGCAGGGTCGACTGGACCTTACGAGCGATTTCATAGTGCTCTTCGCCAACGACCAGCGGGTCGAGCATGCGCGACGTGGAGTCGAGCGGGTCGACGGCTGGATAGATGCCCTTTTCAGCGATCGAGCGCGACAGAACCGTCGTTGCGTCCAAGTGAGCGAACGAAGTAGCCGGTGCCGGGTCGGTCAAGTCGTCGGCCGGAACGTAAATGGCTTGAACCGAAGTGATCGAGCCCGTCGTCGTGGTGGTGATGCGTTCCTGCATCTGGCCCATGTCGGTGGCGAGCGTCGGCTGGTAGCCCACGGCCGAAGGAATACGACCGAGCAGAGCCGACACTTCCGAACCTGCCTGCGTGAAGCGGAAGATGTTGTCGACGAAGAACAGAACGTCCTGGCCTTCATCGCGGAAGTTTTCGGCAACGGTCAGACCGGTCAGAGCGACGCGAGCGCGGGCGCCTGGCGGTTCATTCATCTGACCGTAAACGAGAGCAGCCTTGGAGCCTTCGCCGCCGCCGTGCTTGTTGACGCCGGATTCGATCATTTCGTGGTAGAGGTCGTTGCCTTCGCGGGTACGTTCACCCACGCCAGCGAATACCGAGTAACCACCATGTGCCTTGGCGACGTTGTTGATCAGTTCCATGATGAGAACGGTCTTGCCGACGCCGGCGCCGCCGAATAGGCCGATCTTGCCGCCCTTGGCGTAAGGTGCGAGCAAATCGACGACCTTGATGCCGGTGACCAGGATCTGGCCTTCGGTGGACTGCTCGACGTAAGACGGAGCGTCCTGGTGGATCGAGCGCTTGTGGGCGGTCACCAGCGGACCGGCTTCATCGACCGGCTCGCCGATGACGTTCATGATACGGCCGAGCGTTTCGTGACCGACCGGAACCGAGATCGGCGCGCCGGTGTCGGAAACGGACTGACCGCGAACGAGACCTTCGGTGGAGTCCATGGCGATCGTGCGAACCGAGTTTTCGCCGAGGTGCTGTGCGACTTCCAGAACAAGGCGGTTGCCGTGGTTGTCGGTTTCGAGAGCATTCAGGATCTTCGGCAGATCGCCATCGAAAGAAACGTCCACGACGGCGCCGATAACCTGCGTAACCTTGCCGACCGAAACTGCGGCCATAGCTGCGTCAGCCATATTCTTACCCTCTTTCCCTAACCTCAGAGCGCTTCCGCGCCCGAAATGATTTCAATCAGTTCCTTGGTGATCTGCGCCTGACGCTGACGGTTGTAGTTCAGCGTCAGCTTGTTGATCATCTCACCAGCATTTCGCGTCGCATTGTCCATCGCGCTCATCTTCGCGCCCATCTCGCCGGCAACGTTCTCAAGGAGCGCGCGGAAGATCTGGACCGAGATATTACGCGGGATCAAGTCCGCGAGGATCGAAGCCGCATCCGGCTCGTATTCATAAACAGCGCCCTTGTGAGCGGCATCTTCTTCAACAACATCCGGAGCCGAAGCCGGAATGAGCTGCAACGCCGTCGGCACCTGGCTGATCACCGACTTGAACTCGGAGTAGAACAACGTGCAGACGTCGAACTCACCAGCCTCGAACATCTCGATGATGCGCTTGCCGATCTGATCGGCATTGTCGTAGCCGATCCGTTTGACGTCGCGCAGTTCCTTACGCTCGATGATCAGCGAGGCGAACTCACGACGCAGGATGTCATAACCCTTCTTGCCGACTGTGAAGATCTTCACGGTCTTGCCTTCGGCAAGCAGCTTGCGAACGTGGTCGCGGGCAAAACGCGCGATCTGCGAGTTGAAGCCACCACAAAGGCCGCGTTCCGCACTGCAGACAACGAGCAGATGAACGTCGCTCTTGCCGGTGCCGGTCATCAGCAGCGGGGCATCGTCAGCATCGCTGACGGCAGCCGTGATGTTTGCAAGAACAGCACCCATGCGCTGCGAGTAGGGCCGTGCAGCCTCAGCCGCCTCCTGGGCGCGCCGAAGCTTCGCCGCGGCGACCATTTTCATCGCCTTGGTGATCTTCTGCGTCGCCTTGACGGAGGCGATCCGGTTTTTCAGATCCTTAAGTGAAGGCATCCGGTATCCGTCCTAGAAGTGAGGCCCGATCAGGCGAAAGACTTGGCGTAGCTGTCGAGAGCAGCTGTGAGCTTGCCCTTGGTCGCGTCGCTGATGGCCTTTTCGGTGCGGATCGCGTCGAGGATGTCCTTGCCTTCCGACCGCAGGTAGGAAAGCAGCCCCTGCTCGAACTTGCCGATCTGCGGAACGGTGATCTTGTCGAGATAGCCGTTGACGCCAGCAAAGATCACAGCAACCTGCTCTTCCGTCTTCAACGGCGAGAACTGCGGCTGTTTCAGGAGCTCGGTCAGGCGAGCGCCACGATTCAGCAGACGCTGCGTTGCGGCATCGAGGTCCGAACCGAACTGAGCGAAGGCAGCCATTTCACGATACTGGGCGAGCTCGCCCTTGATCGAGCCGGCAACCTGCTTCATCGCCTTGATCTGTGCCGACGAGCCAACGCGAGAAACCGACAGACCGACGTTAACGGCTGGACGGATGCCCTGATAGAACAGGTCGGTTTCGAGGAAGATCTGGCCGTCGGTGATCGAGATCACGTTGGTCGGAATGAAGGCCGAAACGTCGTTGCCCTGGGTTTCGATGACCGGCAGAGCGGTCAGCGAGCCGGCGCCCTTTTCATCGTTCATCTTTGCAGCGCGCTCGAGCAGACGCGAATGCAGGTAGAAGACGTCGCCCGGATAGGCTTCGCGGCCCGGCGGGCGGCGCAGCAGCAGCGACATCTGACGGTATGAAACGGCCTGCTTCGACAAATCGTCATAGCCGATCAGGGCGTGCATGCCGTTGTCGCGGAAATATTCGCCCATAGCGCAGCCGGCGAATGGCGCCAGGTACTGCATGGGGGCCGGATCCGACGCCGTCGCAGCGACGATGATCGAGTACTTCAGCGCGCCGCGCTCTTCGAGCACCTTGACGAACTGAGCGACAGTCGAACGCTTTTGACCGATAGCAACGTAGACGCAGTACAGCTTCTCGCTCTCAGGGCCAGCATCGTGGATGGCCTTCTGGTTCAGGATCGTGTCGAGAAGGATTGCGGTCTTGCCGGTCTGGCGGTCGCCGATAACAAGTTCGCGCTGGCCGCGGCCAACCGGGATCAGCGCGTCGATGGCCTTGAGGCCGGTCGACATCGGCTCATGCACCGACTTGCGCGGAATAATGCCCGGAGCCTTGATGTCGACACGCGAACGGCGGGTCGCATGGATCGGGCCCTTGCCGTCGATCGGATTGCCGAGGGCGTCAACGACGCGGCCGAGCAGTTCCGGGCCAACCGGAACGTCAACGATCGCGCCTGTGCGCTTGACGGTGTCGCCTTCCTTGATGTCGCGGTCGGAGCCGAAGATAACCACGCCGACATTGTCGGATTCGAGGTTCAGGGCCATACCACGGATGCCGCCGGGGAATTCGACCATTTCGCCGGCCTGGACATTGTCCAGACCATAGACGCGGGCGATACCGTCACCGACGGAAAGAACCTGGCCGACTTCGGAGACTTCGGCTTCTTTGCCGAAATTTTTAATCTGATCTTTCAGAATTGCGGAAATTTCCGCGGCGCGGATATCCATCAGCCGACCTCTTTCAATGCAAGCTTAAGGGTAGAGAGTTTGGTACGAAGAGACGTATCAATCTGACGGGACCCGACCTTCACGATCAGACCACCAAGAATCGACGGATCGACCGTAACGGCAATCGCCACGTCCTTGCCGGTGACGCCCTTCAGCGCCGCCTTCAATTCGTCTTCCTGCGCCAGAGTCAGCGCATGCGCCGAAGTGACCTCGGCAGAAACTTCGCCGCGATGCTTCGCGGCAATGATACGGAAAGCCTTGATCATGCCCGGCAGCGCAAAAAGGCGCCGGTTGCCTGCCACGACCTTGAGGAAATTAGTGACGTAGTTGCCGAAGCCCGCCTTTGTCGCCAGCGCCTGGACGGCACCGACCTGCTCTTCTGCTGAAAAGACTGGGCTCAAGACGAAACGCTTCAAATCATCGCTGTCATCCAGCATGGCTTGGAACCGATCAAGATCGGCGGTCACTGTCGGGACAGCACCCTCCTCGAGGGCCAGTTCGAACAATGACGAGGCATATCGCTCTGCAACACCAGAAATATGCTGGGATGTGTCTGCCACGGGCACAAAATTCCCTGATTTCAACCCAAGAATTCGGCTTCCGAGAGACGGAAGTCACATGCTCTTGAATTCGTTTTGATTTCCCCCAGAAATCAGCAGGGGCTTCCCCCTACCTCATCCGAAATTCGGGGTTCGTCTAACATAGGATATTGAGACTCGCAACACGCGTATTCGCCGAATACGCTATTCGGGTGAATTTATGATGGCAAAAATTCAAAACCACGGGGATAGCGCAGGCAATGCTAGCTGATGCGAAAGCATTTTCGCTTCAAATGTAGCCCAATCCGTAAAGAAGCGGTAGAGCCGCCAGGGCCGCCTGAACAACCAGAAGTAACAGATTCAAGATCACGCTCCCCCGATCCGACATGATAGAAAGGATGCGGCCAAAGGCGGCAACAGCGAAGGACGCCCCAAGCGCCAGATAGATCATCGGCTGGGCCAGCAGAATAGCGACAAGCCCGAAACCGAGATAGAAGCCGCCCATCGAACGCCCCTCGGCATAGGCTTCCGGCCGCCCCTCGCGCACCTGCAGCTTGAGAAAACGATAGGCGTAGCCTGGAGCAAACATCATGATGAAGCCGATGAGCGCCGTAAACGCCGCCGAGCAATAGGCAAGCTGCTCGCCCAGGTCAGTCGGAAAATAAAGCTCCATCGGTCGTCCCCAAAATCGGCCCAAATCATCAAGAGGCTGACTTATGACATGAAGCGGCGGAACAGGGGAAGACGCTGGAAAGGCGTCGTTCTCGCGAAACTACAAGAAACTCTGTGGATCGATGTCCAATTGCACATGCACGGAGCCACGCTCCTTCGGTGCCTGCGCCAGCATAGCCTTGAGAAAACCCTGCATGTCGGAATTGCGCTTGCCGTGCACCAGCAGGCGGAAGCGATGGCGGCCGCGCACCAGGGCGAGCGGCGCTTCGGCGGGACCAAGGACGGAGATCCCCTGCACCTGTGGCGCGGCGCTCCGCATGCCGCGGGCGTGGGTCTCGGCATCCTGGCGGGTTTCGGCGGAAACGATGATCGATGCAAGCCTGCCGAAAGGCGGCAGTACCGCCCTCTCACGCTCGGAAATCTCGCGCTCGTAGAATGCGCTGGCATCGCCGGAAACGATCGCCTGCATGACCGGGTGCTGCGGCTGATAGGTCTGCAGCAACCCGTGGCTCTTGAGGCCGGTTCGCCCGGCGCGTCCCGTTACCTGCGACAGCAATTGGAACGTCCGCTCGGCAGCGCGCGGGTCGCCATTGGCAAGGCCGAGATCGGCGTCGACAATGCCAACCAGCGTCATCAGCGGGAAATTATGGCCCTTGGCGACGAGCTGCGTGCCGATGACGATATCCGCCTCTCCCTTGGCAATGGCCTCGAGTTCAAGCCGCAGCCGCTTGACGCCGCCCATGATGTCGGAGGAGAGCACGATCGTCCGCGCCTCGGGAAAATGCCGCTCGACTTCCTCGGCGATGCGCTCGACGCCCGGCCCACAAGCGACGAGATGGTCGAGCGTGCCGCATTCCGGGCAGGCCTCGGGCGTCCGCTCGGCGTAGCCGCATTGATGGCATTGGATCTGGCCACGGAAACGATGTTCCACCAACCAGCTCGAACATTGCGGGCACTGGAAGCGGTGGCCACAAACCCTGCAGAGCGTCAGCGGCGCATAGCCCCGCCTGTTGAGAAACAGCAGCGATTGCTGGCCCTTCTCCACCGTCTTGCCGATCGCCCGGATCAGCAGCGGCGACAGAAAGCCGCCACGCTCCGGTGCATGCCGGCGCATGTCGATCAGATGCAGATCCGGAAGAGCCGCATCGCCGAAGCGAGTCGGTAGGTGGATGGTGCTATAGCGCCCGCTCTGCCCATTCACCTGGCTCTCGACCGAGGGCGTGGCCGAGACCAGCACCACTGGAAAATCGCCGATCCGGCCGCGCACGACCGCCATGTCACGGGCATTGTAATAGACGCGATCCTCCTGCTTGTAGGCGGGATCATGTTCTTCGTCGACGATGATCAATCCCAAGTCTTCGAAGGGCAGGAACAGCGCAGAGCGTGCGCCTGCAACGACCCGAACTTCGCCGGTCACCGCCTGCCGCCAGACCTTTTCACGCATGCGCGGTGCCAGGTCCGAGTGCCACTCGGCCGGCTTGGCGCCAAAACGATCCTGGAAGCGCTCGAGAAAACTCGCCGTCAGCGCAATTTCCGGCAGCAGAATCAACACCTGCTTGCCGCGCTTCAGGGTCTCGGCGATCGCCTCGAAATAGACCTCGGTCTTGCCTGAGCCGGTGACGCCGTCGATTAGCGAAACGGAAAACTCCCCCTTGCGCACCTCGGCTAGGATCTCATCGGCCGCTTCGCGCTGCGGTCCTTCGAGCCGCGAGCCGATGTAGTCGGGATCGGGCGTGGCGACAACGGGCGGCGGCGGCAAGAACACCGTTTCGAAAATGCCTTGCGTGATCAGCCCGTCGATGACGCTCACCGAGACGCCGGCGGCATGTGCCAGCCCGCTGCGCGTCCAGGATAGGCCGTCGTTTGCCGCCTCCATCACCCGGGCTCGAGCCGGTGTCAGCCGTTCCGGCGCGCCGCCGACAAAACGAAGGCCCTCGACCATTGGTTCGGGATCGAAGGCAGCCGGCGCCCGCAACGCCATGCGGGCGACGAGACCGGGCGGCGACAGTGTATAGGCGGCCACCCAGTCGATGAAATCGCGCATCTCCCTGGTGAGCGGCGGGCAGTTGAAGACGTGGCTGATCGGCCGCAGCTTCTTCGGATCGACGCCACCCTCGTCGCCGCCGTCCCAAACGACGCCGATCACCTGCCTCGGCCCGAGCGGCACCTGCACGACCGAGCCGGGCTCGACCGCCATGCCTTCCGGCACCGCATAGGAATAGGGCTTCGGTGCCGGCATCGGCACCAGAACCGGGACCGTGCGGCTCATGGTCGAGTTTACGGGCGCGGCTTCGAAAAGCGCGCCAAACAGATCGGACGAATCTTTACTCATTGCGCCAGACCATGCCCCGAGCGGCGACAAAAGAAAACCCATGTTGCCATGTTGTTCTTATTCTTCACCTTCACCGCGGATGGAACGCAGGGAACGGTACTGGGTGTGCGGACATGGAGCGAAGCTGCATACTGAAGGCCTAATCTATTTTGTCAGGCAAGAGAACGGTGCGCGTGGTCAATCGAACCGAAGGAGATGCGAATAACCGTTGCCGAGGTGCGGCTGAAAGCCAAGCGCCTGCCAAAACGCCGATGCATCTTCGCTTCCCGAATGAACGGTGAGCAGCGTCGTCGCCTGTCGGGCCTGATCGATCAGAGCATCTGCCAGCATGCGGCCGATGCCCTGGCCCCGCACCGATGGGTGGACATAGAAGCGACGCATACGCAACGCGTCGGCAATCGTAGGCTCTGCTGAAAGGCCGCCAATGCCAACCGGCGCTTCACCCGCAAAAGCCATCAAGAGGCACTCGCCGTCGCGATCGAAGCGATTGCTTCCATCGAACCATTCGTCGATCAACCGATCGATAAAACGATAGCCTTCCCGCCGCGCCTCGATTGCAAGTGAATGTACGTGCGGTGGCAATGCACCGACGATAGGACGAATATCGACCTCAATTGCCAATGATGTGCCTCTCGACGAACGCAGTCGTCAAACGGAATGCTCCGCGACGGCAGCGGCCATATCCTGCGCCGCAGCCGGAGTGCTGACCGGCGTAAAAGTTGCGTTCCCGTCCGCCGCCAGATCGAACACCGTGTGCTTTTCCAGCGCCTTCGTCACTTCGTTGACGTCGCCGTCCAGTTGCTCGACCGGAATGAGATTGCCGATCAGGAAATCGAAGCGGTCACCGCGCTTGTTGAGGAGTTCGTGGAACACCGTCATGTCCCGCAGTTCCGTTGACCATTTGGCGAACCAGTAGAACAGCCCCGAATTGCGCGCCGTCAGATGCACCGGCAGGATCGGCAGATTGTATTTGCGCGCCAGTCCCACGGCTGACGTTTTCCAGGGCCGCTCGTTCAACTTGCCGTTTGCCCAATAGGCGATGCGGCCGGAAGGGAACAGCACGGTGACCTTTCCCTCGGCAACGGCCCGATTGGTGAGCTGCAGCGTTTCACGGGTCTTCAGCTTGCTCTTATATTCCTCGCGCCATTCGACAGGGATGATCATCTCAGCGAAACGAGGATTGACGCGGACGGCATCGCGATTGGCGAAAACCATCATGTCGGGCCGACGCGTCTTCAGGAGATCGAAAACCGCGACGCCATCGGCAATGCCGGTCGGATGGTTGCTGACGAGAATGAAGCCGCCGGAGGCCGGTATGCGCTCGGCATGCGTCACCCCGATATCGAGTTTCAACAGATCGCTCATATATTCGAAGCACTGGAAACCCGGCAGCTTGGCGACATCGTTGGCAAATTCGATCGCCTTGTTGTAGCGCAGCAGCGTGTAGAGAAAGGGCCTCATCAACGGCCAGAGCGGGTTGCGGACGATCTTCTGGCCGCGCTCGGCGATCAGCGTATCGACGATGTGTCCAGGCTGGCCCTGGGACACCAAAGCGATCGCTTCTGCAAGTTGCCCCAATGCAGTTATCGAACCGCGACGTGCCATGAAATGCCCTGGATGGTTGGGTTATACTCTATCGCAATCGAATATGATCGAAGCATGACAAGCGCCTCGCGTATAACCGCTTAAATCGAATTTGATTTAAGGAATGGCTTATACGCAGTTGAAAAAATACTACCGCGTTCGTCCGCACTCAAAGGAGAGGCACGGCGCAGTAGGAATGTTAGCGATTCCATAACCTTCCCTGCTTCAAAGTGGCAGAATGAATTTGAATTTCAAGGGGTTTTCCACTGAACGAGTTGCTGATTATCGCCGATCCCGGGCTGATGGCCGAGCGCAACCGTTGGCTGGATGCTCTCGGCCAAGAGCGGCGGCTTTCCGCCCACACGTTGAACGCCTATGAGCGCGACACACGGCAATTCCTGACGTTTCTGACCGGCCATCTCGGCGGTCCGGCGACGATCAAGGATATTCACGCGTTGCGCCCCGCCGACTTCCGCGGTTTTCTCGCCACTCGTCGCAAGGATGGCGCGGGTGCACGTTCGCTCGGGCGCAATCTCGCCGGCCTTCGTTCCCTGCTGCGTTACCTCGAAAAGAAGGGGCTGGTGAATGCGGCCGGCGCCGGCGCGGTGCGGTCGCCGAAACAGCCGAAATCGCTGCCGAAACCGCTGTCGGACACCCAGGCAATCACCGTCGTCAGCGATGAGGCGCAGATGCATGACGAACCCTGGATCGCCGCGCGCGACACGGCCGTGCTGACCTTGCTCTACGGCTGCGGCCTGCGCATCTCCGAAGCGCTGAATCTGACGCCGGAAGATGTGCGCCCCGGCGCGACGGCGCTGCGCATCACCGGCAAGGGCAACAAGACCCGGCTGGTGCCGCTGCTGCCGATCGTTCTCGAAGCGGTCGAAAAATACCGCGCACTCTGCCCCTATCATCTCGACGCGGGCACTCCCCTCTTTCGCGGCGCGCGTGGCGGCAAACTGCAGGCCGGCATCATCCAGCGCGGCATGCAGAAGCTGCGCAGCGCCTTCGGCCTGCCGGACACCGCTACGCCGCATGCGCTGCGCCATTCTTTCGCCACGCATCTGCTCGCAGGTGGTGGTGACTTGCGCACGATCCAGGAATTGCTCGGTCATGCCTCTCTTTCGACGACCCAGGTCTATACCGGCGTCGATTCATCGCGGCTGCTGGAGGTCTATGATCGGGCTCATCCGCGGGCGTAAGAAAATATTAACCCCTCGCGTTAAGGGAATATGCGTGTCCGAAGGGTAGTGCAGAAGCATGTATGGGCATGTCTCGCGAAAGCCACGTTCGCGCTTTAGGAGTCGTGCCCTCTGCCAGCGGAAGGTTTAGATGATTTCTGCCCTCGAACCTAAGACGATGCAGTCGATGAAACCGGCAATCGGCGACCTCCTCCTTTGGCTCGCCACAGCCTTTCCATTGATGCTGGCAGTTCTGTTGATCACAACCGTACTCAGCTTGCAGCCGGCGCATGCCGACGAGACGGCATCCGACAGCTGCGGCGGCAAAGATCTGATGGCTGAACTGCAGAAAAGCGATCCCGCGAAATATGCCTCCGTCCTCGCCGAGGGTGCCAAAGTAGCGAACGGCAAAAGCATCTTCTGGAAGATCGAAAAGCCCGGCCTGAAACCTTCCTGGCTGCTCGGCACCATGCATGTCAGCGACGCGCGCGTGCTGACCATGCCGAAGGGTGCAGCCGAAGCAAGTGCTGCCGCCGATACGATCGTCGTCGAATCCGATGAAATCCTTGACGACAAAAAGGCGGCGGCGGCTCTCTTCGTCAATCCGTCGCTGACCATGCTGACCGACGGCTCGACCATCAGCCAGCATCTGTCTCCCGAAGACAATGCCAAGCTGGAAGCGGGCCTAAAACAGCGCGGCGTGGCGCTCGCCGCCGTCTCCCATATGCAGCCCTGGTTGATTTCGAGTTCTTTCGAAATGACCGCCTGTGAAGTCCGCCGCAAGGCGACCGGGATGAAATTCCTCGATCAGAAGCTGGCCAGTGACGCCGCCGCTAAGGGCAAGCAGGTCAAGGGCCTGGAAACACTGGCCGAACAGGCCAAGGCCATGAGCGATCTGCCGATCGAACTGCATCTGAAATCGCTGATCCAGACGCTCGAACTCGGCGACAAGATCAATGACATCAACGAAACCATGACCGATCTCTATCTCGCCGGCAATATCGGTGCGATCATGCCGATGCTGAAGAATATCGTGCCGGACCAGAACTTGTCCGACGACGATACCGCCGCATTCGAACAGCGCATCATCCTCGATCGCAACAAGGTAATGGCGGAGCGCGCCGCGCCTATCCTTGCCCAGGGCAATGTGTTCATCGCCGTCGGCGCGCTGCATCTGGCGGGCGATCAGGGTCTCGTCGAATTGCTGCGCAAGCAGGGTTTCACGGTGACCGCTGCCGACTGAGTGCTCCCATTCGTTTGCCGAAGTCCGTCAGCATTGTCTTGACAATCAACCGATGGAACGGCGTGATCACAGCGATATAGATCCGGCCGAGCAAAATCTTCCGCTTCACGAGCGTTGTCGTATCGATGAGTTGACGCCCCTGACCATCATCCCGCACGTCGATCACGATACGAAAATCAAGGTGCTTGTCGTCGAAACCGAGAACAACTTGGTTCTCCGATTTGCTGACGATCGGAAAGAAGCCGATTGTATCCGACGTATGTGGGGAATGATGTCTCGTGGATTTCAGGCCGAAGACACCGACAATCGTATCACGCAGCCTTAACAGTGACCGCACCCAGAAAGGAAATTTGCCGAACATTGCGCGTGCTGCGACAACCGCCGTAAAATCCGATTGCTGTACCTGCAACTCGTAACAATCGGCCCAATCCGCGTCCGGCAACGCGGGATGCGGCATATGTGGTTCAATCATTATGGGCTTTGCCGACATTCTGTCGTCCGCTGTTTCATTCTCTGCAAAGTAGCATAACCAACGTGCTGCCAGACATACAAACAGCAGCTGCGGCAATTCGTTCACGACAACCGGCAAAAAGAAACGGCGGCCGTCATCACGGCCGCCGCTCACATCAAAAGTAACGTCTCTATACCTTACATATGGATCGGCTTGAAGAAGGTCGCGAGTGCCGCTTCCTTCACGGCTTCCGACATGGTCGGATGTGCATGGCAGGTACGGCCGAGATCTTCCGACGAGCCGCCGAATTCCATCAGCACGGCAATCTCGTGAATCATCTCGCCGGCGCCGAAGCCGACGATGTGGCCGCCGAGAACGCGGTCGGTGTCCTTGTCCGCCAGGATCTTGACAAAGCCATCCGTCGCCAGCATGGCGCGGGCGCGTCCGTTGGCGGTGAAGGGGAATTTGCCAACCTTGTAGGCGACACCCGCGGCCTTCAGTTCTTCCTCGGTCTTGCCGACGGAGGCGACTTCCGGCTGCGTATAGACCACGCTCGGAATGACGTCATAGTTCACATGGCCCGCCTGGCCGGCTAGGATTTCGGCGAGCGCCACGCCCTCGTCTTCCGCCTTGTGCGCCAGCATCGGACCCTTCACCACGTCGCCGATGGCATAGATGCCGGGAACATTGGTCTTGAAGTGGCCATCGATCTCGACGCGCCCCCGATTGTCGAGGACAACGCCAGCCTCTTCCAGGCCGAGACCGGCCGTGTAGGGCTTGCGGCCGGTGGACACCAGCACGACATCGGCATCGAGCACCACCTTGTCGCCGCCCTTGACCGGCTCGAAGGTAACCTTGGCACCGTTGCCGACCTTCTCGACGCTGGTGACCTTGGCACTGAGATGGAAGTTGATGCCCTGCTTGGCCAGCATGCGCTGGAACTGCTTGGAAACTTCGCCGTCCATGCCGCCGAGGATGGTGTCGAGATACTCGACCACGGTGACCTTGGCGCCGAGGCGCGACCAGACCGAGCCGAGTTCGAGACCGATGACGCCGCCGCCGACGACAATCATGTTTGCCGGCACCTTGTCGAGCGCGATACCGCCGGTGGACGAAATGATCACCTTCTCATCGATTTCGAGGGGCACACCCGGAATGCCGGCAACGTCGGAGCCAGTCGCGATGACGATGTTCTTGCCTTCGATCTCGGTCACCTTGCCATCTTCGGCTGTCACGGAGACCTTACCGGCAGCGACGATCTTGCCCGTGCCCTGGAAGGCATCGATCTTGTTCTTCTTGAAGAGGAAGGCAACGCCGTCGACGTTCGACTTCACCGTCGCATCCTTGTGCGCCATCATCTTCGAAAGGTTGAGCGTCGGCGCGGCGACTTCGACGCCGAGCGCATCCATGCCATGGCCGGCATGATGGAACATTTCGGAAGCATGCAGCAGCGCCTTGGAGGGGATGCAGCCGACGTTGAGGCAGGTGCCGCCAAAGGTGGCGCGCTTTTCGACGACTGCCACCTTGAGGCCGAGTTGTGCCGCCTTGATGGCGCAGACATAACCGCCGGGGCCGGTTCCGATAATGATCACATCGTAGGACATTGTTTAATTTCCTTGTTTTCTATCTCTGTTAGTCAGTCGCCCGCGCCAATGCGAGGCGGATGCCGAAGCCGACAAGAGCCGCTCCGGTGATGCGGTTGAACCATTTGCCGCTGGCGATGAAGCGATCGCGGACCGGCTTGACGGTGAAGAAAATGGAAACGCCGGCGAACCAGGCGACGAGCGCCGTCGCCATGCCGATGCCATAGCTGAACTGGATCAGCGCCGGTGTGTCGTGACGCACGAGCGTCGAAAACAGCGACAGGAAAAACAGCACCGGCTTCGGATTGAGCGCATTGGTGATGAAACCCGTCGCCAGGCAGCGCCAGATGGAAACCGGCTTGCGGTCCTCGTCGCTGATCTCGATCTCCTTCACCTTGAAGCCCGGCTCCCGGAAGGACTTGATGCCGAGATAGACGAGATAAAGGACGCCAGCCCATTTGATCAGGCTGAAGAGCATCAGTGATTTCGAGACGATGAGGCCAAGGCCGAGAATGGTGTAGCTGACGTGGAAGAGCAGCGAGAAGCCCATGCCGAGGCCGGTCATGACAGCCGCGCGGCGGCCATGCACAATGCTTTGGCGCAGGATGACGGCAAAATCAGCGCCCGGTGCGACGATGAAAATCGAAAACACCGCCATCAAGCCGAGGAATTCCAGAAGATATTGCATGATCTCCGCCTTTCCCGATCAACGGCCGCCGCTCACATCGAGGACGGCGCCCGTTATATAGGATGCCTGGGAGCCCAAGAGGTAGAGGATGGCATCAGCCACTTCTTCCGCCGTCCCCGCCCTCTTCATCGGCAGTTGCGGGGCGATTTCGCGCGCCCGGTCGGGCAGGCCTGCGGCCGCGTGGATGTCGGTATCGATAATGCCCGGCCGCACCGCGTTGACCCTTATGCCCTCGGCTGCCACCTCTCGCGCCAGACCGAGCGTGAACGTATCGATCGCGCCTTTGGACGCCGCATAGTCGACATATTGCCCGCCGCCGCCCAGAGTGGCTGCCACGGAGGAGACGTTGACGATCGCGCCGCCCTTGCCGCCATGGCAGGTCGACATGCGGCGAACAGCTTCCGCGGCCGCGAGCATCGAGCCGGTGATGTTGATGCGAAACATGCGGTCAAGCCGCTCCGGCGTCATCTCGTCCAGTCGCTGCACACGATCCACGATGCCCGCATTGTTGACGAGACCGTCCAGCCGGCCGAAATGTTGGTCGACGGTGGAAAAGATGGATCGGATTTCGTCGGCCGAACCAACATCGCCGGCGATGGCAATCGCCTCACCGCCGGCATCGCGGATCGCAGCGACGACCGTCTCCGCCGCCACCTTGTTCGAAGCGTAATTGACGGCCACGGCCCAGCCTTGTCGGGCAGCGGCGATCGAAACCGCCGCCCCGATACCACGGCTGCCGCCGGTGACGAGAAGAACAGGAGATTTGCCAATCATTCGCCGCATCCTTTCAAGGTTAAGACATCCCACGGAGCGACGGTTGCTTTGCCCTCGCCCCAGATAGAGGATTCACGGATCGAAGGCCCGAGTGCCGGTAGGAACAGCCGTGCCGCGGCCCCGGCACCCTCCGCCGGCAGGGCACTGATGTTGCCCGTCAGGTCGGAGGCATAGATCATGCCCTGCCACACGGTGCAGGCGCGGAGATCTGCGCCTGTCACATCGCCTTCCGGACAATTGAACATGATCATGCCATTAGCACGCAGTAGATCGTCCGAGCGCATCACCACGCCATCCGCCACGATCGGTGTGTTGCGCACGGCGAATTTGAACTTGTTGCTGGTGGCGGCCGCCTGGGAGCCGACTGGTTCGAAACGCAGCTCGTAGGCGTCGTCCATGTCGCCGTAAACAGCCTTTTCCTGCACGCATTCATCCGCCAGCGCCGGGGCGGGAATGGCCGTAAACGCCATCATCGCCCAGTGCACGGGGGTCAATCGTGCCATCGCCCGGTTCACCCGCATGATCACCCTCCCCCCGGCTCGTGCCGGCCATCTGCATTTTCGGTCACCCCGAAATCCGTGAACAGCACCAGCGGGCGATCATTCGCATCGAGACCCCAGAACACTGGATAGAAACCGTCCCCCCAACCGCTCCAGAAGATCGCGACATTGCCGCGTTTCCCGATCACCGGCCGATGCATGACATATTTATCGTCATTCACGTTGATTTCGGAAGCCAGCACATCGTCGTAATAGTTGATGTCCGAAGAGGACTTCTGCGTGCGGACCTGCTGCTCCCGCTCCTGAATCAGCGCATATGTATCCGCATCCATGTAGCAGCCGAGACCGGCGTCCACCGGATAGCCAAAGAACTCGTCGCCCTTCAGCGACTTGATATCCTGGTCGGGAATAAGCGCCAGCTCCCAGCGCACCGGCTTGCCCTCGGCAAAGCGCAGGCTGGCGGCGGCGATGCGGCCGAAGGCTTCATAAAGCGTCACGGGATAGTTGCCGGGCGGAACGGTCCTGACGAAAGCCCTGCGATCCGGCCCGACCAGAGGATCGCTGGCGACAATGCGACCGGACGTCAGTTCGACATCGCCCATGCGAAAGACGGTGATCGACCGAGCGGCGAGATCGGCGTCGCTCAGCGACGCCAGATCGAGATTACTGCTGAGCTTTGCAGCTTCGAAATCATCCGCGACAGCGGAGGATGGCATCCACGCGGCAACAGCGCAAAAGAGTCCGCGCATCGTCCGCATGGGCCATTTCGACATGAGCCAGCGCTCCCTTAGAGATCGAGAACCAGACGTTCCGGATCTTCCAGGCTTTCCTTGACACGCACGAGGAAGGTGACGGCTTCCTTGCCGTCGACCATACGGTGATCGTAGGAAAGCGCCAGATACATCATCGGGCGAATGACGACCTGGCCGCCGATGGCGACCGGGCGCTCCTGGATCTTGTGCATGCCGAGAATGCCCGACTGCGGCGCATTGAGAATCGGCGAGGACATCAGCGAACCGTAGACACCGCCATTGGTAATGGTGAAGGTGCCGCCCTGCATATCAGCCATTGACAGCGTACCGTCGCGGGCAGCCTTTGCCAGACGGCCAAGCTCCTTCTCGACCTCCGCGATCGACATCTGGTCTGCATCGCGAATGACGGGAACAACAAGGCCTTTGTCGGTGCCGACTGCCATGCCGATGTGGCAGTAGTTCTTGTAGACGATGTCGGTGCCGTCGATCTCGGCGTTGACCGCCGGGAGTTCCTTCAGCGCATGCGTGACGGCCTTGGTGAAGAAGCCCATGAAGCCGAGCTTCACACCATGCTTCTTCTCGAAGATGTCCTTGTACTTGTTGCGCAGGTCCATGACGGCCTTCATGTCCACCTCGTTATAGGTGGTGAGCATGGCCGCGGTATTCTGTGCATCCTTGAGGCGCTTGGCGATCGTCTGGCGCAGGCGGGTCATCTTGACGCGCTCTTCACGGCCGGCGTCTTCGACAGCGGTCGGGGCACGGACGGCAACCGGAGCAGCCGGTGCGGCGGCAGGCGCCGAAGCCGCCTTGGCAACAGCGGCAATGACATCGCCCTTCAGGACCTGGCCGCGCTTGCCGCTGCCGTCGACCTGATCGGCCGACAGGTTATTTTCTGCAAGCAGCTTGGCGGCAGCAGGCGCCGGCGGCATGGCGGAAGCGGGGGCGGCAACGGCTGGAGCTGCAACCGGGGCGGTAGCGGCAGGCGCCGCAGCCTGGGCCGGAGCGGCAGCAGCGCCGTTGCCGGCGGAGATCTGGCCGAGCAGCGCGCCGAGGCCAACGGTTTCGCCAGCCTGGGCGACGATTTCGCTAAGCGTACCAGCTGCGGGCGCGGGAACTTCGATCGTTACCTTGTCGGTTTCCAGCTCGAGAATCGGCTCGTCGGCCTTGATGGCATCGCCGACCTTCTTGAACCAGGTGCCGACGGTCGCCTCGCTGACGGACTCGCCGAGGGTAGGAACGCGGATTTCAGTGGCCATTGTTCAGATCCTGATTTTTCGTCGTTATACGTTAAGTAGATGATCCGGCAGCAGACGGCCGGAGAATGACAGATGGCATCGGCGAGATTTCGGTACGGAAGCCGAGCCCGGCAAGCAGGACGGGATCAGCATCGCAGAGCGCCTTCGCGGCGTCGGCATCTGCTGTCTCGATGATCGCCATGCCAAAGGCACCGTCGGCAGCGAAGACCGGGCCGACGACAATGGCCACCCCGGTTTGTGCATGTCCGTGCCAATAGGCAGCATGTTGTTGCATGACGGCCATCTCCTCCCCAGTGGCGTCATGTGGAAAGCTGGGACGCGGCGGCACAAGTTTCATATGAAAATAAGCCATCGTCCCGCCTCCCTATCGTCTTTGCTCGATGATCTTGTCAGAAAACCGCTTCGCACTTTTCTGGATCATGCTTCAACCGCCAAGCGCATCCTCAAGGAACGCGGCAAGCTGCGCCAGATGCTTGGACATCAGGCCCGTCGCCGGGGAGGCGGCGGCCGGACGGCCAGTGTAGCGAACGCGCTGGTACTTGGCATCGATATGGGCGAGCACCCATTCCAGATAGGGATCGATGAAGGACCATGCGCCCATGTTCTTGGGCTCTTCCTGGCACCAGACCATCTCCGCATTGCGGAAGCGGCTGAGCTCGTTGATGAGCGCCTTGGCCGGGAACGGATAGAGCTGTTCGATGCGCAGCAGATAGATGTCGTCGATGCCGCGCTTCTCGCGCTCTTCCAGCAGGTCGTAATAGACCTTGCCCGAGCAGATGACGACACGACGGATCTTGTTGTCCTTCTGCAGCTTGATCGGGCCGTCCTTGATGACTTCCGCATCGTCCCAGAGCAGACGGTGGAAGGAGGTTTCTCCCGCCATTTCCGCCAGGCTCGACACGGCGCGCTTGTGGCGCAGCAGCGACTTCGGCGTCATCAGGATCAGCGGCTTGCGGAAGTCACGCTTCAGCTGACGGCGCAGGATGTGGAAGTAGTTCGCCGGCGTCGTGACGTTGGCGACCTGCATGTTGTCTTCAGCACAGAGCTGCAGATAGCGTTCCAGACGGGCCGAGGAGTGTTCCGGGCCCTGACCTTCATAGCCATGCGGCAGCAGGCAGACGAGGCCGGACATGCGCAGCCACTTGCGTTCGCCCGACGAGATGAACTGGTCGAAGACGACCTGTGCGCCGTTTGCGAAGTCGCCGAACTGGGCTTCCCAGAGCGTCAGCGCATTTGGACGGGCGAGCGAATAACCGTATTCGAAGCCGAGAACCGCCTCTTCCGAGAGCATCGAGTTGATGACCTCGTAACGAGCCTGGGTCGGCGACAGGTTGGCGAGCGGGATGTAGCGCTCTTCGGTTTCCTGATCGTAGAGAACCGAGTGACGCTGCGAGAAGGTGCCGCGTTCGCAATCCTGGCCGGACAGACGGATCTTGTGGCCCTCGACGACGAGCGAGCCGAAAGCGAGCGCTTCCGCCATTGCCCAGTCGATGCCTTCGCCTGTCTGGACCATGCTGGCGCGGTTTTCCATGAAGCGCTGGATGGTACGATGCGCATGGAAACCGGTCGGGATTTCAGACAGCTTCCGGCCAATGTCCTTCAGCGTCTTCATCGGCACGGCCGTCTTGCCGCGGCGCTGCTCGTCGGCATTGTCAGCCGTGTGCAGGCCCGACCATTCGCCATCCAGCCAGTCGGCCTTGTTCGGCTTATAGGATTGGCCGGCCTCGAACTCCTGTTCGAGATGGGCACGCCAGTCGGCCTTCATCTTCTCGACTTCGCCCTCGCTCAACACTCCTTCGGCGACCAGCCGCTCGGAATAGAGCTGCAACACCGTCTTGTGGGCGCGGATGACCTTGTACATCTTCGGCTGCGTGAAGGACGGCTCATCGCCTTCATTGTGGCCGTAGCGGCGGTAGCAGAACAGGTCGAGGACGACGGGCTTGTGAAACTTCATGCGGAATTCGGTAGCGATCTTGGCCGCATAGACCACAGCTTCCGGATCGTCGCCGTTGACATGGAAGATCGGCGCTTCGATCATCTTGGCGACGTCGGACGGATAGGGCGACGAACGCGAGAAGGCCGGATTGGTGGTAAAGCCGATCTGGTTGTTGATGATGACGTGCATCGTGCCGGCGACCCGGTGGCCGCGCAGGCCCGACAGGCCAAGGATTTCAGCAACCACACCCTGGCCGGCGAAAGCGGCGTCGCCGTGGATCAGCAGCGGAACGACCTTGGAACGCTCGGAGAGCGGAATGACGTCGCCGTCCCAGACGGTAGCGCTCATATCCTGCTTGGCGCGGGCCTTGCCCATGACGACAGGGTTGACAATTTCCAGATGCGACGGATTAGCCGTCAGCGAAACGTGCACCTTGATGCCGTCGAAATCGCGGTCCGAGGAGGCGCCGAGATGGTACTTGACGTCGCCTGAACCTTCGACCTCGTCCGGCGCGTAGGAGCCGCCCTTGAACTCGTGGAAGATCGCCCGATGCGGCTTGGCCATGACCTGGGAGAGCACGTTGAGGCGGCCGCGATGGGCCATGCCGAACACTGCTTCCTTAAGGCCAAGCTGGCTACCGCTCTTGAGAATCTGTTCCAACGCCGGGATCAGCGATTCGCCGCCGTCAAGGCCGAAACGCTTGGTGCCCTTGAACTTGACGTCGAGGAACTGTTCGTAGCCTTCGGATTCGATCACCTTCTGCAGGATCGCCTTTTTGCGCTCCTGGCTGAAAGCAATACCCTTGTCGACACCCTCGATGCGTTCCTGAATCCATGCCTTTTCTTCCGGATTGGAAATATGCATGAACTCGACGCCGAGCGTCGAGCAATAGGTGCGCTCGAGGATTTCCATCATCTCGCGTATGCTGGCATATTCGAGGCCGAGCACGTTGTCGATGAAGATCTTGCGGTCGAGGTCGGCCTCGGTGAAGCCATAGGCTTCCGGCGACAACTCCTTGTAGTCTTCTACCGCGGCGGCGATACCGAGCGGATCAAGTTTGGCGTGAAGGTGGCCGCGCATGCGATAGGCGCGGATCATCATGATGGCGCGAACGGAATCGCGCGTCGCCTGCAGGATGTCGGAGGTATCGGTCGGCTTGCCCGCGGCTTCGGCCTTGGCCTTCACCTTGGTCTCGATGACCTTCTCGACGACGCCCCAGTTGCCATCGAGCGCCGAAACGAGTTCGCCGTTTGCCTGGATGGGCCAGTTCTTCCGCTGCCAGGATGCGCCCTTGGCCGCCTTCTTCACATCATCCGGACTGTCGTCCAGCGCCTTGAAGAACGACCGCCACTCGTCGGAGACCGACGAAGGGTCGTCCTCGTAGCGCGCATAAAGCTGCTCGATATAGGCAGCGTTGGCGCCATCCAGGAACGAGGTAATCTGAAACTGCTCGTTGGCTTCTTGCCTTGCCATGGTGATATGCGGACGCTCTCGTCCGCCTCCCGACTTGTTTGCTTTGCCGGCTTATGGATATCCGGCGACCATATTTCGTCTGCGATCCTCGGACCGCATATCTACTTCTAAGAATTCGAAAACCGGACGGGATATGCGGCTGCCGCTGCCCGTCCGGGTCTTGCTATAGGTAGGATCAGCCCTTCAGGACTTCCACCAGCGTCTTGCCGAGACGCGCCGGCGATGGCGACACGCGAATGCCTGCCGCTTCCATCGCTGCAATCTTGTCTTCCGCGCCGCCCTTGCCGCCGGAGATCACGGCGCCGGCATGACCCATGGTGCGGCCGGGAGGTGCCGTGCGGCCGGCGATGAAACCGACCATCGGCTTCTTGCGGCCCTTCTTGGCTTCGTCCTTGAGGAACTGTGCGGCTTCTTCTTCGGCCGAACCGCCGATTTCACCAATCATGATGATCGACTTGGTTTCGTCGTCGGCGAGGAACATTTCCAGGATGTCGATGAACTCGGTGCCCTTGACCGGGTCGCCGCCGATACCGACAGCCGTCGTCTGGCCGAGACCTTCGTTGGTGGTCTGGAACACGGCTTCGTAGGTCAGCGTGCCCGAACGCGAGAGAACGCCGACAGAGCCCTTCTTGAAGATGGAGCCCGGCATAATGCCGATCTTGCATTCGTTCGGCGTCAGAACACCCGGGCAGTTCGGTCCGATCAGGCGGGACTTCGACTTCTGAAGGCGATCCTTGACCTTGACCATGTCGGCAACCGGAATGCCTTCCGTGATGCAGACGATCAGCGGGATCTCGGCTTCGATCGCTTCGAGGATCGCAGCCGCAGCGCCTGCCGGCGGCACGTAGATGACCGAGGCGTTGGCGCCGGTCGCATCCTTGCCTTCAGCGACCGACTTGAAGATCGGCAGCTTTTCGCCCTTGGCGCCGGTCCAGGTTTCACCGCCCTTGGAGGGGTGGATACCGCCGACCATCTTCGTGCCGTGATAGGCAAGCGCCTGTTCAGTGTGGAAAGTACCGGTCTTGCCGGTCAGGCCCTGAACCAGAACCTTGGTGTCTTTGTTGATGAGAATAGACATGCGAGGCCTTTGTTACGAGAGGTTGGAAGACGCGGAGGCAACGCGACGATAGACGCCGCTGACGACCTCCTGCCATGTATCGCTGCCGGCGGGCGAGAAAGTGACGCCCATGCGGTAGCAGTCTTCATTTTCGAACTGGAAGAGAGTGCGTTGCGCACCGCGCGGCGAAACCTTGGTCAGGACAAGTTCGTCGTCGATCCACTCGCCGGAGGCAGGCGCGGCGGGCACGAAGCCCACCGTATCGAACTGATAGAGCTTGTAGGCCTGATCCGCAGCGTCGAAGCCGAGAATGTTCCGGGCTTCAAACGATGTGCTGCCGTCCCGCGTCTGCACGTAGCGCTGTTCGACGAAAACTCCGCCGAACAGACACTCGGCCGAGAGCCGCGCGGTTGCCGTTCCTTCCTTCGTCCAGGCCGAAGCCGCGACGAGCTCTTCCCCCTCCCAGGTGCCGGCAAAGGCACCGAGGCGAAGATGAGCAGCCGTTGGAGCGAAGGAAGTAGCCATCCCGATCAGCCCTTGACTGCCTTGACGATCTTCTGGGCGGCATCGTCCAGGTCATCAGCGGAGATGACATTGAGACCGGATTCGTTGATGATCTTCTTGCCAAGCTCGACGTTGGTACCTTCGAGGCGCACGACGAGCGGAACCTTCAGACCAACTTCCTTGACGGCTGCGAGCACGCCCTCGGCGATGACATCGCACTTCATGATGCCGCCGAAGATGTTGACCAGGATGCCTTCGACAGCCGGGTCGGCGGTGATGATCTTGAAGGCCGCAGTGACCTTTTCCTTGGACGCGCCGCCGCCGACATCGAGGAAGTTCGCAGGCTCGGCGCCGTAGAGCTTGATGATGTCCATGGTTGCCATGGCGAGGCCGGCGCCGTTGACCATGCAGCCGATGTTGCCGTCGAGGGCGACATAGGCGAGGTCATACTTGTGCGCTTCGATTTCCTTGGCGTCTTCTTCGGTCGTGTCGCGCAGCGCAACGATGTCCTCGTGGCGGAACAGCGCGTTGCCGTCGAAGGAGACCTTGGCGTCGAGGACACGAAGATGGCCGTTGGTCATGACGATCAGCGGGTTGACTTCGAGCAGGGCCATGTCCTTATCGACAAACGCCTTGTAGAGGATCGGGAAGAGCTTGGCGGCATCTTCGCGGGCAGCCCCTTCGAGCTTCAGCGCATCGGAAAGCGCAGCCGAGTTGGCAGCCGTAACACCCGTCGATGGGTCGATGTCGACGGTGATGATCTTTTCCGGCGTATCGTGAGCGACGGTCTCGATGTCCATGCCGCCTTCGGTCGAAACGACGAAGGCAACCTTGCCGACCGAGCGGTCGACCAGGATCGAGAGGTAGAGTTCACGGTCGATATCGGCGCCGTCTTCGATGTAGAGGCGGTTGACCTGCTTGCCAGCCGGACCAGTCTGCTTGGTCACCAGCGTGTGGCCGAGCATTTCCTTGGAGTTGGTCACTACGTCTTCGATCGACTTGGCAAGACGAACGCCGCCCTTCGCATCAGGGCCGAGTTCCTTGAACTTGCCCTTGCCGCGACCGCCGGCATGGATCTGGCTCTTGACGACGTAAAGCGGGCCAGGAAGCTGCTTTGCAGCGGCCTCGGCTTCGTCAGCGGTGAAGATGGCAACGCCGTCCGCGACCGGTGCACCATAGCTCTTCAGAAGAGCCTTGGCCTGATATTCATGAATGTTCATGGGCTTATCCCTGTTGGAAGGCGGAAATTACTTCAGCGACGGTGCAATCGTGGCGCAGGCTTCGCAGAGGCCAGCAACAGCTGCGACCGACTTGTCGAAGGCTTCCTTCTCGGCCTTGTTCAGGTCGATCTCGATAACGCGCTCGATGCCGCCGGCGCCGATGACCGTGGGAACGCCCACATACATGTCCTTAACGCCGTACTGGCCGGAAAGGTAGGCAGCGCAGGGCAGAACGCGCTTCTTGTCCTTGAGGTAGGATTCGGCCATTGCGATGGCGGAAGCGGCCGGAGCGTAGTAGGCCGAACCGGTCTTCAGGAGACCGACGATTTCGGCGCCGCCGTCACGGGTGCGCTGGATGATTTCTTCGAGGCGTTCCTTGGTGACCCAGCCCATGGTGATGAGGTCGGTCAGCGGAATGCCGGCAACGGTGGAGTAGCGAGCGAGCGGTACCATCGAGTCGCCGTGACCGCCGAGAACGAAAGCGGAGACGTCTTCGACGGAAACATTGAATTCCTTGGCAAGGAAGAGGCGGAAGCGCGACGAGTCGAGCACGCCGGCCATGCCGACGACCTTGTTGGTCGGCAGGCCCGAGAACTTCTGTAGCGCCCAGACCATGGCATCGAGCGGATTGGTGATGCAGATCACGAAAGCGTCCGGGGCATACTTCTTGATGCCCGCGCCGACCTGTTCCATGACCTTGAGGTTGATGCCGAGAAGATCGTCGCGGCTCATGCCCGGCTTGCGGGGAACACCGGCGGTGACGATGCAGACGTCAGCGCCTTCGATCGCGGAATAGTCGCTGGCGCCGGTGAGGTTGGCGTCGAAGCCTTCGACGGGCGAAGACTGGGCGATGTCGAGACCCTTGCCCTGGGGGATGCCGTCCGCGATGTCGAACAGGACGATGTCGCCCAGTTCTTTCAGGCCGGCGAGATGCGCCAGCGTGCCACCAATCATGCCAGAACCAATAAGTGCGATCTTGTTGCGCGCCATTTCGGTGTATCCTTTGCGATCAAAATCCGTGGCGGGACACCTTGCAAGGCATCCACCATTGCCGCCAATCGCATAGACCCAAAGGCCGAAATTGGCAATTGATTATTTTGAGATCAGGAATTTCAATCGGTTAGATCCATAATTTCTTACGTAAACGTAAGAAATTCTGTCACCGATTTGTTACTCGGCGGCGCGCTTTGCATGAGTCTGGGCGAGGTATTCCGCGCTTCGCATTTCGAAAAGCCGCGATGCCGTTCGATCGAATTCGAAGCCTTCCGTGCCACGTCTTTCGACCAGAAGATCCTCCGGCATCGCCTCCGCAGAAACATAAAGCCGGATGGCATGATCGTAAAGCGTGTCGATGAGGATGATGAAACGCTTGGTCTGGTTGCGTTTTTCCGGTCCGAGCTTCGGAACGCGGTCGAGAAAGATCGTGTCGAACCGATTTGCGATGGCCAGAAAATCGGCCGCACCCAGCGGCGCTTCGCAGAGATCGGCGAAGGAGAAGCGTGCCATGCGATCGACGGCGAGCGGCACATGGATGGAACGTCCCTTCATGGGAATGTCCAGCGGCTGAGCCTTGCGCCCGTGCAGCGCCTGCATCCAGGACGCATCCATCGCCATATCGGTGCGCTCGTTGATCGGTATCAGATAGACCGGCTGGCTGTTCAACTTCTCCAGGCGGTAGTCCGTCGGTGAATCCAGCGTGACGACATCGACATACCGCTGCATAAGATCGATGAAGGGCAGGAACAGGCCCCGATTGAGGCCGTCGCGATAGAGATTGTCAGGCTCGACATTGGATGTGGCGACCAGTACACAGCCCAACGAAAACAGCTCGGAAAACAGCCGCGACAAGATCATCGCATCGGCGATATCGGTTACGGAGAATTCATCGAAGCAAAGCAGCCCTGCCTGGCTATAGAGGTCGGCTGCGACCGGGGGCATCGGATCGGCCTGCTTGGTCTCGCCGTTCTTGAACTTCAGCCGGTGAGCGGCGATGCGGTTGTGCACGTCCGCCATAAACTCATGGAAATGCGCCCGGCGTTTCCTGCTGCAGGGCGCCATGGCGAAAAACATGTCCATCAGCATGGTCTTGCCGCGCCCGACGCTGCCATGGATATAAAGGCCACGGACGATCTCGGTCGGCTTCTTGCGCGCGGCAAACATCCAGCCGAGTGCGCTCGATTTGGTCGCCGGCCGCTTCCGCTTGAGATCGGCAAGCACGCGATCGAGGGATTTCGCCACATCCATCTGCGCCGAATCCACCTGAAGCGATCCGGAAGCCGTCAGCGCCTTAAGATGTTCGACGACGCTGATGGAATAGTCGGGCATGGGCTGCATGGGGAGATACCCGCCTGTGCAAGAGGGAAGCGGTCGGATGGCCCAACCGCTTCAAAAGAGCTTTATCGGCTGAGGCTGAGCGGCTGGCCGGACGCGGTGGAGCCGTCGAAGCGTGAATCGGCCGTCTTGTAGAGCGTGCCGATCTGGCTGCCATCACGGTTCTTGAGGATGACCTGCTTGCCGGAAACTTCCCACGAGCCCATGGTCGTCAGCTCGCCCGCACAACCGCGCGTGCCGCCGCGCGAGCCGCTGCCGAGATTGGTGAGTGTCAGGAACATGTCGCAGCTCGCTCCACCGTTGCTGACCTTCCAGCTACCGACCATCGATTCCTTGGTCACGTCTTGCGCCGAAGCGGCCATCGCCTGCTGTTGCTGCTGATTGCCCGCGTTCGGCGTGTTCGTCGGTGCCGCCGGAAATTGCGATGCGCCGGCAGTGGGCGGAAGCTGGCTGGATTGGACGGAGGGAACGGGCTGGGCCTGCAGTGGCGGGGGAGAATAGTCGTCGTTGTATGCTGTGCGCTGGCAACCGGCAAGCGACAGACCTATCGCCGCAGCCGTCACTGCATATCTCAATTGCATCATCATACTCCTAATTGTCCACCATCGATGTTTGCAAACTGGCGCTTAATTAAGTTGGAATTATCGTATTTCACTTTGGTTAATCAAGTCGCTACGGGCATAAATCGCTGGAGGCCATACCTCCGCAAGAATCCGGTAGTTTCAAGGCTTAACCCGGCAAACCTCATCCAGATAGAAATGATCGGCCAGCCTCTGCATGATTTTGTCGCGTTCCACGTCATGGCGGAGATTGCCTGAGAAATCGGAATAGCGTGCGAGCGAAGCTGATAAAAATTCCGTGAGTTCGGCCGGCGGCACGCCCTCGCCCATCTCGCGCGTCTCTTTCTTGAGAGCCACCATTTGCAGAATGGTTTCCCGTATGTTCCGGGCTATGTCGATACCTTCGAGGCATTCGAGCATGTTCATCGGCGGCAGCTTGGCGAAATTGGTCTGCCGCATCCATTCGAGTGCGATCGCCGGACGAATGGAATAAAGCAGCTTCTTTAAGCGAACTGTTTCGGATCCGTCGCTTGGCTGATGCCGTTTCATCAGGCCAATATAGTGCTGGGCAACCTTTTCGGGCACCATGATCGCATCCAGCAGTGCGGCGAGGCGATCGCGAAAGCCGGGTTCTTCCTCATAGATGATGGGGGATTTCAGCCATTCGACGAGAACGGCATTGCCCTTCAGCGCCAAAAGCAGCGCCTTACGCAAATCCCACCCGCCGGTGTCGATGTCACCGACGATCGGAAACTCGATCACGTCGCGATGCGAGAACAAAGTCAAATGATCCCGCTCCGGCCTGACATAGACGAAGCGGCAATCATAATCACTGTCGGGCGAGGCAAATCCCCAGGCGCGACTGCCGCTTTCGATGGCAAGACCGATACGAATACCCTCGGCTTTGACCGAAGCAAGCCGCAACCGAATTTCTGCGACCGCTTCCGGCGCGAAGCCTTCCATCGTCATGCAGCCATAGTCCTTCTCGCCCGCGGCACAGACGAACGGTCGCCGGCGGTTAGACCCGCCGTTCGACCATCATCTTCTTGATTTCAGCGATCGCCTTGGCCGGGTTCAAACCCTTGGGGCAGGTCTGGGCGCAGTTCATGATCGTGTGGCAGCGGTAGAGGCGGAATGGGTCCTCGAGATTGTCGAGACGCTCGCCTTTTGCCTCATCGCGGCTGTCGATCAGCCAACGATAGGCCTGCAGAAGAACGGCCGGACCGAGATAGCGGTCGCCGTTCCACCAATAGCTCGGACAGGAGGTTGAGCAGCAAGCGCAGAGGATGCATTCGTAGAGGCCGTCGAGCTTCTGGCGGTCCTCGTGGCTCTGCTTCCATTCCTTTGCCGGCGGCGGCGACACCGTCTTCAGCCAGGGCTCGATCGAGCGGTGCTGCGCGTAGAAATTCGTCAGGTCAGGTACGAGGTCTTTGACAACGGGCAAATGCGGCAGCGGGTAGATCTTCACTGTACCCTTGATCTCGTCCAGACCCTTGATGCAGGCGAGCGTATTGGTACCGTCGATGTTCATCGCGCAGGAGCCGCAGATGCCCTCGCGACAGGAACGGCGTAACGTCAGCGTCGGGTCGATCTTGTTCTTGATGTAGAGCAGACCGTCGAGCACCATCGGGCCGCAATCGTCGACATCAATGTAATAGGTGTCGATGCTCGGGTTCTGGCCGTCATCCGGGCTCCAGCGATAGACGCGGAATTCGCGCGTATTCTTCGCGCCTGCCGGCTTCGGCCAGACCTTGCCTTCACGCATCTGAGAGTTCTTGGGGAGAGCGAGTTCAACCATAGTCAGTTCCTCTCAGATCAATACACGCGTGCCTTCGGCTCGATCTTGTGCGGATCGATACCTTCGGCAATCAGTTCGGTATGAACGGGGCGATAGTCCAGCTTGACATCGCCGGCCTCATTGACCCACGCGAGCGTGTGCTTGCGCCAGTTTTCGTCGTCACGGCCGCCGAACTTGCCTTCCGTGTAGTCCTCGCGGGCATGTGAGCCGCGGCTCTCCTTGCGGGCTTCGGCGCCATAGATCGTCGTGATGGCGTTAGCCATCAGGTTGTGCAGTTCCAGCGTCTCGACAAGGTCGGAATTCCAGATCAGCGAACGGTCGGTGACCTTGATGTCGGGCAGCTCGTTCCAGATCGCCGAGAGGCGGCGGCAGCCGGATTCCAGCGATTCCTGCGTGCGGAACACCGCCGCGTCTTCCTGCATGGCGCGCTGCATCTTTTCGCGCAACACCGCCGTCGGCGTCGAGCCGCTGGCATGGCGCAGTCGGTCGAAGCGCTCCATGATCTTGTCGCAGGCGGCAACATTGACCGGCGGCACTGGGCTCGCCCGGTCAATGACCTCGCCGGCGCGAATGGCGGCGGCGCGGCCGAAGACCACAAGGTCGATCAGCGAGTTGGAACCGAGGCGATTGGCGCCGTGCACCGAGGCGCAACCGGCTTCGCCGACGGCCATCAGGCCCGGCAGAATACGCTCCGGATTGTTGCCGTCGGCGTTCAATACCTCGCCCCAATAGTTCGTCGGAATGCCGCCCATATTGTAGTGGACGGTCGGCAGAACCGGGATCGGCTCGCGTGTGACGTCGACGCCAGCAAAGATCTTGGCGCTCTCGGAGATGCCCGGCAACCGCTCGTGCAGCACAGCCGGATCGAGATGGTCGAGGTGCAGGAATATGTGGTCCTTGTTCTTGCCCACGCCGCGGCCTTCGCGGATTTCCAGTGTCATGCAGCGCGAAACGACGTCGCGCGAGGCAAGATCCTTGGCCGAAGGCGCGTAACGCTCCATGAAGCGCTCGCCCTCGGAGTTGACGAGATATCCGCCTTCGCCGCGCGCACCCTCGGTGATGAGACAGCCGGAGCCGTAAATCCCGGTCGGATGGAACTGCACGAACTCCATGTCCTGAAGCGGCAGCCCGGCACGGGCAACCATGCCACCACCGTCGCCGGTGCAGGTGTGGGCCGACGTCGCCGAGAAATAGGCGCGGCCGTAGCCGCCGGTCGCCAGCACCACCATCTTGGCGGCAAAGCGATGGATCGTGCCGTCATCCAGGCACCAGGCGACCACGCCAGTACAGCGGCTGCCGTCATCGGACATGATCAGGTCGAGCGCGAAATATTCGATGAAGAATTCGGCATTGTTGCGCAGCGACTGGCCATAGAGGGTATGCAGAATGGCGTGGCCGGTACGGTCGGCGGCAGCGCAGGTGCGCTGCACCGGCGGGCCTTCGCCGTAGTTCTGCATGTGGCCGCCGAACGGACGCTGGTAGATCTTGCCTTCTTCGTTGCGCGAGAACGGCACACCGTAATGCTCGAGCTCATAGACCGCCTTTGGCGCTTCCATGGTGAGATATTGCATGGCGTCGACGTCGCCGAGCCAGTCGGAGCCCTTGACGGTGTCATAGAGATGCCATTGCCAGCTATCCGGCGTCATGTTCTGCAACGAGGCGGCGATGCCGCCCTGGGCTGCGACCGTATGCGAGCGGGTCGGGAATACCTTGGTGATGCAGGCGGTGCGGAAGCCCTGCTCTGCCATGCCGAGCGTGGCGCGCAGGCCGGCGCCGCCGGCGCCGACGACGATCACATCATAGGAGTGATCAACATACTTGTAGGCTTTCCCATTTTGGGCAGGCCCATTCTGAGCGGATGAGTTCGGTGCCATCTGTAATTATCCTACGAACGCGATCTTCAGAATGGCGAAGAGACAGAGCCCCGCCACGATGACCGCGAAAAACGTGTTGAGCATGAGAAGGACGATCTTGCCGAATTCGCCGTGCACATAGTCCTCGATGATGACCTGCATGCCGAGCCTCATATGAATGACGCCGGAGATCACCATCAGGCCCATGATGACGGCAACGAACGGATTCGACAGCGCGCGCACGACATCCGCATAAGGAGCGCCGGCATAGATCATCAGGAAAATGACGAAGAAAATGATGAGCGGAACATTGGCGACGGCGGTCAGGCGCTGACGCCAGAAATGATCGGTGCCTTCCTTGGCGGAACCGAGGCCGCGGACTTTGCCCAAAGGGGTGCGCATATCCATGAGAAGTATCCTTTACAGCAATGATCTCGAACCGAAGGACCGCGAAGCGAAAAATGAGAAGCGGTTTTCGGACAAGATCATGCCAATCAAATCAGCCGGATGGCGATGCCGATGATCCAGACCATCGCGGTAAGACAGAGCGAACCGACGAGCGTCGCCTTGGCCATCCTGGTCGAGACGGCGGGGTCGAAGCCGTATCCGAGGTCCCAAACGAAATGGCGGAAGCCGCCGAGCATGTGGTGCAGCAGCGCCCAGGTATAGCCGAGCAGGACGAGCCGGCCGATGATCGAACCCATGATCCAGTTGACCAAGTCGAAATAGCCCTGACCGGTCGCCGCCGCGATCAGCCACCAGGCGACCAGCAGCGTGCCGAAATAGAGCGCGCCCCCGGTAATACGGTGAATGATCGACATGACCATGGTGGGAATAGGCTTGTAGATTTGCAAATGCGGCGACAGGGGCCGGTTTTGTGTGACGTTCGCCATCAGAACCTCGCGGCGTTACGATACGCTTCGATCCCGGATATTTCCGGGGCAACACACTTGGGGAAATCCTGTGTGCGTTGCATCAATTGCGACCATTAATCACGGAAAGGCATGTCGACAAGCACAATTGCTGTCTGCCTCGAATTTAATCGATTCGGGTCGTCAGACATCTTTAGCGAGTGCGCGGATACGACATTCTCCGATTGGCCGATCGATACGATTTTCCCGCCCACCGAGTGGACTTAACACCGTTCTTGCGGCACTCTGTTCTTCATATTTTATTAAGGATTTAGAGCGCGAGGCGAACCCATGGGACGGCATCTTTTCAAGGCAACAACGCTCGTTTTGGCGGCAGCCGCCGCTCTCTCGTCCGTTTCGGCCTCGGCGGGCGACAATCGCCATGGACACCGTCAGTTCCGCCATCCTGGCTCGGTTCCGCTGCATGAAATCTCCTGGACGCAACGCCATGCGCAACCGCATCCGGCCAGAATTGTCCCCATGGACCGGCGATCCCCGGCTCATATCGGTGCCTTTGCCGGCACGACGGCCGCCTTTTCGGGCGGCTATGGCCACGGACACCGGCCGTTCCGCTATCCTCGCCCGGTGCGGCTGGATGAAATCTCGTGGCCGCAGCGCTACACGCAGCCGCAACCGGCCAGAATTGTCCTCATGGACCGGCAATACGCGGCCGACGTCGGTACCTACGCCGGCACGGCGGATATCTATCAGGCCGATGGCGGCACTTATGTCGTCGGCTATGGCGGCTACGGATCCGATCAGTATCAGGGCAGACCCGTTACGCTAAGGCCGCGCGCGAAGGTCATCGACGTCAAACTTGCCCGCAATGCCTGTTCCTATGAAGCCGGCGTGTGTGTGATTCGCCCCTGACAGCCCTTAGCCGGCAAGAAATTGCCAGACCGTCGTCTTCTTCACTTCGCTGTCCTCCAGCGCTCGCGTCACCGGCACCTGATAGCTAGCACGGGCCTCCAAATGGTCCTTGGGCAGGTAGGCTCTGCCGGGATCGCCCACCAGAACGAGATGACCCTCTCCCACCAACTGCTGGAACCAGGGAATCAGGCGATCGGCGAAATCGCGATCGTAAAAGACATCGCCGGCGAGAACGACGTCGGCATTCGTCGTCTGGCCAATGAGATTGTCGCCGGTGAAGTCGAGCGTGACATCGTTCTCCGCAGCGTTCAGCCGTACCACCGTCTCCGCCCAGGGATCGATATCGGCGGCGAACACATGGCTTGCACCCGCGAGCTTGGCAGCAATCCCGACCAGGCCGGAGCCGCTGGCGAAATCCAAAACCCGTTTTCCGGCAACCGTGTCGGGATGATCGAGGACATAGCGCGCAAGTCCCTGTCCGCCGGCCCAGGCAAAAGCCCAGAAGGGCGGCGGCAGGCCGATCTCTTCGAGCTCCTCCTCGGTCTTCAGCCAGAGATCATGGGCTTCACTCGCCAGATGAAGCCGGATTTCCGGCACATGCGGCGGCGCCATGAGACTGGTGTTTGCACGGATGAAACTCTCCGGTTCGGTCTTCAAATCGTCCTCGAGTCAGGGGTCAGATGGGCGGATTGTCGAGTTCGCCCATGCGGCAGACTTCGAGCCATTCGTCATCGGTCACCGGTTGAACGGAAAGCCGCATCGAAGTGACGAGCGCCATCTGCGAAAGTTTCGGATTGGCCTTGATATCCTTCAGCGACACCGGCTTCGGCATATCGCGCACGGCGCGAATATCCACGCAGTCCCAGCGCGGATCGTCCTTGGCAGTCGAATCGGGATGCGACAGCGCGCAGACCTCGACGATACCGACGATCTCCAGACCGTCATTGGAATGGTAGAAGAAACCCTTGTCGCCGATCTGCATCGCCCGCATGTTATTGCGGGCGAGATAGTTGCGCACGCCAGTCCATTCCGTGCCCTTCTCGCCGGCTTTCTTCTGCGCCTCCCAGGACCACGAGGACGGCTCGGATTTGTACAGCCAATGCGCCATGCTTATGCCTCCGGATTGTTGAAGACCCAGTTGAATGGCTTGACCTCGACGCTCTCGAACAGGCCGGCCTTGGTGTAAGGATCGGAATCGGCAATCGCCTTAGCCGCTTCGATCGTTTCGGCGCTGACGATGACGAGGCTTCCATTGGGCTTGCCTTCGGCATCGAGGAAAGGACCCGCCATCTTCAGAGTACCCTCGGCATTGAGCCTGTTCAAATGCTCAAGATGGACAGGGCGGGTGTCCATGCGGACATTCAAGTGACCGGGCTTGTCCTTACAGACAAAAGCAAACAGCATGGTTTCATTCTCCTGTGGAAATCAGAATTGAGATATCATTGGCCTTCGGCGCAATTATCCAGTGCCCCTCCGGAGAGGATTGACGATATCCAGACCCCAAAAATCTCTTTCGTTGTCTGTTACCAAAACACAATCATTTACGACTGCAACCGAGGCTGCGATCATATCAAAGGGATCGCGTGGCCGACCCGCCGCTCTTCCTTCGGCCATAAGTGCTGCCCAGACCAACCCGGCACGCTCGTCAAAAGGAAGAATCCGGCCGGTAAACACTGCCTGTGGCCCCGCACGGCTTGAAAACCACGCTTCCAGCAAATTGCGTTTGCGTCCCGCCGGCATGATCAAAATACCGCGCTGAATCTCGGCAACTACAAGTGACGGAACAAACAAATCGCTATCTACCTGCTCCTCATACCATGCCAGAAGAGCAAGCGAGGGTTCAGGCTTAATCGCATTGCTGACGATATTGGTATCAAGCAAATAGCGCTTCACAGATCGATCTCTCGCGGCTGAGTTCGTGGCCGTTCGAGATCGAGTTCCGCGTCCTCAAGAGGAAAGCTCCGCAGTGCGGCGATGACGCCGCCCTTCTTTGGCGGATCACTCGATATCGTCTTGGCGACGACATCGCGAATGCGGGCCGATTCAGGACTGTCCTCCGCCAAACGTCGCGCCAGCGAGCGAATGAGAGCACGATCGCCATCAAGACCGAGCACCTCGAAACGGGCTAGACCACGTTCGCCAAGGCGAGAACGGTAATTCTGAATCGCGCGTTTTTGTGAGCTGCCCATCGCGGCCTCCAGTTATATCCAGTAATATATCCAGTGCGCCATTGATGTTCAAGCTTTCTTATTCCGTGGTGATCGGCCGCGTCATCAGTTGCTCGATAGCAGTCGGGATATCCAGCTTGCCGTCGATGATGGCCGAGACCGCTTCTGTGATCGGCATGTCGACACCGAGCCCCCTTGCTAGGCGCGCCGCGATGGAGGCGGCATAGGCGCCTTCGACGAGATCGCCATGCGATGGATCGGCCGTCTCGCCGCGGCCGAGCGCAATGCCGAAGCGCAGGTTGCGGGATTGGTGGCTGGTCGCGGTCAGCACGAGATCGCCTAGGCCGGAAAGCCCGCGCACCGTCTCTGCCTTGCCGCCCTTGGCAAAGACAAAGCGCGACATTTCCGCAAGGCCACGGCTGATCAGCGCCGCGCGCGCCGAATCGCCGATGCCGCGCCCTTCGACAATGCCGCAGGCAATCGCCAAAACATTCTTCAGCGCACCGCCAAGCTGCACGCCCACGCGATCGTCGGAAGCATAGAGACGGAATGTCGGCCCTGAAATCGCCTGCGCCAGCCGTTCCGCCACCGCCATATCCGCAGCCGCGATCGCCATGGCCGTCGGCAAGCCCTTGGCAATATCAGTGGCAAAGCCCGGCCCGGAGAGAACGGCGATGGCGTGGTGCGGCAATTCCCGCTCCAACATGTCGGTCAGCAGGTCGCCGGAGACCTTGTCGATGCCCTTGGCGCAGGTGACGACGATGGCATCCTGCGCCAGATAAGGCCCGTAATGACGTGCAGCATCCGCCTGGGCCTGCGACGGCATGGCGAAAAGCACGATGCCGGCATCCGAAATCGCGTCAGGCTCGGCGGAAAATTGCAGCGAGTCCGGCAGATCGATGCCCGGCAAGGCCGTGTCATGCATCCGGTCAGCCCTGAGATCTGCCATCAGCGCCGCCTTGCGCCCGACCAGCGTCACCTGGCTCTTTCCGGTCAGGGCGATGACGGCGGCGAGCGCCGTGCCGAAGGCGCCGGCGCCGACCACCGCGATCCGCTCATTGTCGCTCATGCCTTCGCTCCTCGTTTGCCGTGCCCCAAAAGAGTTTCCGCCTTCTGATCGAGCGGCCAGCGCGAGCGCGGCTGCACATCGAGGCCGTCGGGCGCTGCGCCTGTCGCCATGCGCTCCAGGCCCGCCCAGGCGATCATCACGGCGTTATCGGTACAGAGCCTGAGCGGCGGCGCGATGAACCGGAAACCATTGAGATCGCAGAGCTCTTGCAGCGTGCGACGCAGCTCGAGATTGGCAGCGACGCCGCCGGCAACAACCAACGCCGGCTTGTCCGCTGTCTTCGGAAAATCCCTTTTGAAACGCTGCAGGCCGCGCCCGATGCGGTCCTTCAATGTGCGCGAGATCGCCTTCTGGAAGGAAGCACAGATATCTGCGACATCCTGCTCGGTTACCGGCGCGATTGCCGTTGCCGCCTGTCGCACCGCAGTCTTGAGCCCGGAGAAGGAAAAGTCCAGACGGGTCTCGCCGACCAGCGGCCGCGGAAAATCAAATCGATCCGGATCGCCGTTCTTCGCAGCCGCTTCGACCGCCGGGCCGCCGGGATAAGGCAGTCCGAGCAGCTTCGCCGTCTTGTCGAAGGCTTCGCCCAACGCATCGTCGATGGTCGTGCCCCAGCGCTCGTATTCGCCGACGCCGCGCACCAAAATCAGTTGCGTATGGCCGCCGGAGACGAGCAGCATGAGATAAGGAAAGGTGAGCCCGTCCGTCAGCCTTGCCGTCAGTGCATGGCCCTCTAGATGGTTGATGGCGTAGAGCGGCTTGCCGGTCGCCCTCGATATGGCCTTGCCGGTCATCAGCCCGACGAGCAGGCCGCCGATCAGACCGGGGCCGGATGTGGCCGCAACGGCGTCGACATCGGACAGCGACACATTGGCGCGCTTGAGCGCCTCGTCGATCAGGGTATCCAGCGCCTCGACATGCGCCCGCGCAGCAATTTCCGGCACGACGCCGCCATAGGCGCTATGCTCGTCCAGTTGGCTCAAAACCACGTCGGAGGCAACCGTGGCGGTGCCGTCGTCCCGGCGCTCGACAATGGCCGCGGCGGTTTCGTCGCAACTTGTTTCGATGCCGAGAATGCGAAGAAAGGGCGCCATGGAAGCGGTTCGTTACCTGTTGGTCGATTGCGATGAAGCGGAAATATGGTTACGGGAACTGTCGGTAACAACGGATCAAAGCGGATGCAAACAAAACCTTTCCGGATCGGCACGCGCGGCAGCCCACTTGCGCTGGCGCAAGCGCATGAGGCCCGCGATCGCCTGATGGCGGCGCATGGCCTGCCCGAGGAAATGTTCGAGATCGTCGTTCTGACCACCAAGGGCGACCGCATCACCGATCGTTCATTGGCGGCGATCGGCGGCAAGGGCCTGTTCACCGAGGAGCTGGAACAGAAGCTGAGCTCGGGGGAACTCGATTTCGCCGTCCACTCTGCCAAGGACATGGCGACGAAGCTACCGGAAGGATTGGCTCTATCAGCCTACCTGCCTCGCGAGGATATCCGCGATTCCGTGATCGGTCGCACGGCGCCGAGGCTGATCGACCTGCCGCATGGCGCGACCGTCGGTTCTGCGTCGCTGCGTCGCCAGGCGCTCATTCGCCGCCTCCGTCCGGATATCAAAGTCATCACCTTTCGTGGCTCGGTCGAAACCCGGCTGCGCAAACTCGAAGAGGGCCAGGCCGACGCGACGCTATTGGCGCTTGCCGGCTTGAAGCGGCTCGGCAAGGTGGATGTGATCACCGACATTCTCGATCCGGACGAATTCCCACCGGCGCCGGCACAAGGGGCGATCTGCATCGAAAGCCGCATCAGCGACAACAGGATGAACGACCTGCTCTCCGCTATCAATGATGGACCGACCTTCGACACCGTTTCCTGCGAACGCGGCTTCCTGGCTGCACTCGATGGCTCCTGCCGCACGCCGATTGCCGGCTATGCCGTCTGCGAGGGTGATCACATCAGGTTCTTCGGCATGATCCTGACGCCCGATGGCCAGCAGGTGCACACCACCACTATCGAAGGCCATCGCCGGGACGCCGAGGCGCTCGGCACCAACGCCGGCCAGGCGATTCGTGCCGAGGCCGGCAGCACCTTCTTTGAAGATTGGACCTGACATCCGATGCGCGTCGTCGTCACCCGTCCTGAGCATTCGGGTGAACACACCGCCCAGCGGCTTGCGGAGATGGGGCATGAGGCGGTGCTTTTGCCGTTGTCGAAGCCTGTGCGCCATCCCGGCACAGCCCAGCAAGCCCTATCGAACACTCAGGGCGCTATTGCCGTCACCAGTGCCGAAGCGATCCGCACGATGGGTGCATTAGGCCAGCTCCTCGAGCCTCATCTCAGCCGCCCGCTTTTCGCAGTCGGCAAAGCGACCGCCGAGGAGGCCAGGGACCTTGGTTTCACCAGTGTTTTTGTATCAGAGGGCAGCGGCACCGAGCTCGCGGAACTGATTTCCCGCGAATGGACCGATATTCCTCAAGCCCCCTTGCTCTATCTTGCAGGCTCGCCGCGCGCCGCGGGTTTCGAGGCAAGATTGACGGGGCTGAATATCCCATTCCGGACGGTCGAATGCTACCGCATGCAGGATATCGTCATCGACGATGCAACCCTTCGCCGGCTCTTTCTCGATGCTTGCGCCGATGCCGTACTGCTCTATTCGCGTCAGACGGCGATACGATTCTTCAGCCTGCCCCTCCTGCAGCAACATCCGAGTTCCCTCGCCCGGATAAGATTCCTTTGCCTAAGCGAAGCGATTGCCCAGGCCGTCCCGACCTCCCTACATTCTCATGTGGATATCGCTAATATACCGGACGAAGACAGTCTTCTGGCGCTTCTGGCAGCGGAGTGACGCCGCAATTTTGATCTAAGCTCTTTCCATAATCGACTTGTCTGTCTAACTTCGCTGCAGCGCATGAAAAGAGGACCTCATGGTATCGGGAAACCCGCCAAACCATTCGAAGCCCAACGACGAGCCGATCACGATCGACCTGGAAGCTGAGGAAACTACTCAAGCCGCGGCCTCCGAAGAGATGACGGAGCGAAACCACAGCGAACCCGGCAGCTCCTCCGCCGATGAGGTGGAAATGCCGCTGGAAACCGAGAAGGAGACGCTGGGGGAAGAGGTCGATGAGCCCATCGCAGAAGCTCCGGCAGATAAGCCCAAAGCCGCGAGCGCGCAGGAACCTGAGCCCACCCGCGCCGAGCAAACCTCGGCTTCCCCGCGACAGCAAGGCGCAACATCGGGCCTGATCGCCGCGGGCATTGTCGGCGGCCTGATCTCCCTCATCTGCGTCGGCGCCATCCAATATGCGGGGCTCCTGCCCGGTGGCAGGCCTGCAAATGATAATTCTGCCGATATCGCTGCGCTCACAGCCGAAATCGACGGGTTGAAACAGACGGTTTCCAATCTCGCCGCCGCTCCCGCTGCAACACCTGATGCGACGCTTGCAGCCCGCGTCGCAGCACTCGAGACAGCGGCTGCCAATACCACGGCCGCAAGCGGATCGTCCGATGCAAGCAGCAGCGATGCCGACCAGAAGATTGCCGCGCTCGGCGCGGAAGTGGATCAATTGAAGGCGACCCTCGCTCAGGCGACGCAAAGCCAAGCCTCGTCCGACGCCGATGTCAGCAAACGTCTGGCGGACGCAGAGAAGAAGCTGAGCGGCCCGAGCCAGGAAAGCGCTGTCGCCCGGGCCATTGCGGCGGCGGCACTGAAGGCGGCGATCGATCGCGGTGGTCCCTTTCAGCCTGAGCTCGACACCTTCGCCAATGTTGCGCCCGATGACCCCGCAGTTACCGATCTGAAGGCCTTCGCCCAGACCGGCGTTCCCTCGCGCGCCGATCTCATTCGCCAGGTATCCGACGTTGCGACGGCGATCGTCAGTTCGACGCAGCAGGACGACCCCAACCAGAGCTGGAGCGACCGCTTGCTGACAAGCGCCAAATCTCTGGTGCAGGTGCGCCCGGTCGGCAACGTCTCTGGCGACAGTGTCGAGGCTATCACCGCCCGCTTCGAGGACAAGGTGAAGAACGGCGATCTGCCCGGCGCCGTCACCGAGTGGAATAGCCTGCCGGACGCCGCCAAGTCGGCTTCCGCCGCCTTCAAGCAATCGTTGGAAGCTCGTACCCGCGTCGAAGATCTGGTTGGTGCAGCGCTATCGAAGGCGATCGCCGACACCGGAAAACAGAGCTGAGGACGGGTGAAAGAATGACAAGACTGCTTATTTTCGCCGTTCTCGTCCTGGTACTCGGCTATGGCTTTTCCTGGCTGGCAGATCGTCCCGGCGATCTTTCGCTGGTTTGGGGCGGTGAACTCTATCAAACCAAGCTTATCGTCGCGGCCGGTATCCTGATTGCGCTCATCGCCGCCGTCATGGTGGTCTGGTGGTTCATCCGCTTGATCTGGACCTCGCCGCATTCCGTCACCCGCTATTTCCGCGCCCGCAAACGCGACCGCGGCTATCAGGCTCTGTCGACCGGACTGATCGCCGCCGGGGCCGGCAATGCGCTGCTCGCTCGCAAGATGGCGGCGCGGACGCGCGGCCTCATCCGCGCCGACCAGGAGCCGCTGATCAACCTGCTCGAAGCGCAGGCCGCGCTGATCGAGGGCAAACATGACGAGGCCCGGCAAAAATTCGAGTTAATGGCCAACGACCCGGAAACTCGCGAGCTCGGCCTGCGCGGCCTCTATCTCGAAGCCAAGCGCCTCGGCGCGCACGAAGCCGCGCGGCAATATGCCGAAAAGGCGGCCGACCAGGCCCCCTATCTCCCTTGGGCAGCGCAAGCGACGCTGGAATACCGCAGTCAGGCCGGTCATTGGGACGAAGCCATCAAGCTTCTAGACCAACAGAAGATCGCTCGTGTCATTGATAAGGATACCGCCAACCGCCAACGCGCCGTGCTGCTGACTGCGCGCGCCAACGACAAGCTCGAAAGCGATCCGGCCGGTGCCCGAGACGATGCGCTGGCCGCGCTGAAGCTGTCCTCCGATTTCGTGCCGGCAGCACTTACGGCCGCCAAGGCATTGTTTCGCGAAGACAAGGTCCGCAAGGCCGCATCCATTCTCGAACAGGTCTGGAAAGCAGAGCCGCATCCGGAGATCGGCAGGGCCTATGTCCGCGCCCGCAGCGGCGATTCCGTCGCCGATCGCCTGAAGCGTGCCGAGAGGCTGGAGGCGATCCGCCCGAACAATGTCGAAGCGCTGCTGATCACGGCAAAGGCGGCACTCGACGCCCGCGACTTCGCCAAGGCCCGCGCCAAGGCCGAGGCAGCGGCCCGCATCGACGCCCGCGAAGGCGCCTTCCTGCTGCTGGCCGATATCGAAGAGGCCGAGACCGGAGACCAGGGCCGCGTCCGCCATTGGATGGCGCAGGCACTACGCGCGCCGCGTGATCCGGCCTGGGTAGCCGATGGCTTCGTCTCCGACAAATGGCTGCCGCTGTCGCCCATCACCGGCAGGCTCGACGCCTTCGAATGGAAGGCGCCCTTCGGCCAACTCGAGGGGCCGGTGGAAGAGGGCACGGCCGTCTCGGTCGATGCCGCGCTGCGGTCGCTGCCCCCGGTGAGCGAGGCGGCTTCCCCAACCGCTGCGACAAAATCGGCTTCACCAACAGTTGCTTCGCCGGCTGCCGGTACCTCTGTTATAGAATTGGAACCGATCGCGACGAAGCCGGCGCCAGCCCCATCCGCCGCCAAATTCGAGCCGACAAAGGAGCCCGAACCAAGGCCCTTCTTCGGCGGTGCGCCCGATGATCCGGGCGTGAAAGATCCCAAGCTTGAACCGGAACCCAAGACACGGCTCAAGCTCTTCTAAGAATGGAATCGAATGTTTGAACGCTTTCAGGAATTCTTTCAGAATCTGACCAAGGACCACCCCAAATCCGGTTTTGCTCCCGACGATCCGCGCATCGCGGTTGCGGCGCTCTGTTTTCAGGTGATGGAGGCGGACGGCAAGATCGAGGAAAGCGAGAAGAAACGGCTTCGCAAGCTGCTGAAGAGCCAATACGGTCTCGACGGCCGCCAGCTTGACGCACTGATCGCCGCGGGCCAGGAGGCCGAGAGCGAGGCGGTCGATTATTATCGCTTCACCTCCGACCTGAAGCGTCACCTCAACAGCGAACAGCGCCTCGAGCTTCTCGGCATCCTCTGGGACATCGTCTATGCCGACGGCGAACGCAGCGAAATGGAGGACCATGCCATCTGGCGGATAGCCGATCTCATGGGCATTTCCGACCGCGAGCGCGTTATCAAACGCCAGGAGGCTGCTGCCCGCGCCCCTGGTCGTAAGATGGAGACCGGGGATGATGATTGAGGCGCCGAAAGGCCGCAAACATCATCCGATATTGATCGTCCTGCACGGGGAGCGCTCCAGCCCCGGCCGGGTCGGCCAGATGCTCTTGGACAAGGGCTACGATCTCGACATTCGCCGGCCGGTGCTCGGTGAGAGGCTGCCGACGACGATGGAGGGTCATGCCGGCGCGGTGATCTTTGGCGGACCCATGAGTGCCAATGATCCGGACGATTTCGTGAAGGCCGAGATCAATTGGCTCGACGTGCCGCTGAAGGAAAACCGCCCCTTCCTCGGCATCTGTCTCGGCGCGCAAATGCTCGCCCGCCACCTCGGCGCCAAGGTGAGGGCCCGCGACGACGGCAAAACCGAAATCGGCTGGTATCCGCTACAGCCGACCGAAAAGGGACGCCTTTTGATGCGCCGCTGGCCGCAAATGGTTTATCACTTCCACCGCGAAGGCTTCGACCTGCCGCGGGGTGCCGATCTGCTGGCGACCGGCGAGACCTATCCCAACCAGGCCTATCGCTATGGCGCCAACGCCTGGGGCTTGCAGTTCCACGCCGAACTCACCCGCGCCATGATGCAGCGCTGGGTCGTGCATGGCGAACACCGCTTCTGCATGCCGAACGCCCAGCAGGGCCGCGAACATCTGGAAGGCCGCATGATCTTCGACCCGGCGCTCAAAGCCTGGCTTTCCGAATTCCTCGACCTCGTTTTCGAGGGCAAGCAGGCGATGGCGGCGTAAGCTGCCCCACATTATGCTGTCCCTATGCGTCAGCCCTGCTTTTCTTCGCTCGCCGACTGGGCACCGATCGGCGGGCCGAGCAAAAGGTTGATAAGTACCAAAAGCCCTATGGCCCCAATCATACCGGCGATGCGGTTGAAGGCCGGTAGCAGACTGACCGCAGGACCCGTATCCTGCACAAGCGTCAGGATCAATGCGATAGCAGCCTGCGCACCGACGCCAGGGATGCCATGGCTCCCGTTCTGGATCTGCATGGCAAGCCAAGTACCTGCCATCAGCAGTAGAAGCCAGGGCACGAAAGATTGGCTGATCGGCAAGAATAGCACCATCGCGCCGAAACAGCCGCCCAATATACACCCGGCTACCCGGTGCAACATGCGCTGGGCTATCGCCGACTGATCCTTTTCCGAGATGCCGGTGAGGGTGGGGACGGCCATGACCGCGCCGATCGAAATCGCCATCTGACTGAGATTAGGCAATTCCAGTTGCCGCCAAACCAGAGGCACGGCGGCAACCGCCATTCCGGTCCGCACGGCATGTGACAGTACATGCCAGTTGCGACCCAACAAACTGTGCCAGCCGGGCGGCGGCGCCGCGGCTGCGCTTTCTGCCGGCGCCAACAGCCATGTCACAAGCAAGGCCGTGGCGGTGCCGAGCATGATCTCGGCGGCGCGATAGAAGGCGATGGAAAGGGCCATGGTCGGATCGTTCAGCGAACCGAGGGTGACCATCATGGCCGTGATCCCGCCGAGCAGCCAAGCATAGCCATGCGGGCTCAGCAACGCACCGAGGATGGCAAGCGTGCCGGCGGTAAAAAGAAGCAGCATCGTTGCCACCGGATCATAAACTGCCAAGGGTACAAGAGCGAAACTCGCGATCGCGCCGGCCAGCGTGCCGACGATTCTCATCCCGCCCTTTTGCCAGGATTGCGGATGGCTCGCCTGCACGCACATGAAGGCACTGATCCCGGCCCACCAGGGATTGTTGAGCCTCAGGATCAGCGCGAGGACGAGCGCGAGCCCAACCGCCAGTGCCGCGATATTGGCTTGCCGCAAGCGCGGACCGGAAAGGCTCAACTCCGCCAGCTCGCCGCGGACCGCACCGACGAGCTCTGCAAGAGCCTGCCTCATGGGAAGATCAGCGTGCTGGCATCCGATCCCATGTAAAGGGTCAGGTCGGATGGAGGATCGACCAGCTTCAGCGTTACCGGAAAGCGGCGCCGCAACCTGATCCAATCGGTGGTGGGGGCGACATAGGGCAGGAGTCCGTCCTGTTCGGGGCCTCTGCTGATGCCGCGCGACACACCCTCGATACGAGCGCGATAGAGACGCCACGGATGCGTGTCGAGCCGTACCCAGGCGGCGTTGCCGGGCTGCAAATTCCTGATGTAGTTCTCCTTATAGTTCGCGACGATGCGCCAGCCTGCCGCATCGACGATGCCGACGAGCGCCTTTCCGGCCGAGGCCGTATCGCCCACGCTCACGGAAAGATTGTTGACCGTACCGTCGACGGGTGCGCGTATCTCGGTTTGGCCAAGTTGCCATTCAGCCAAGGCGAGCGCGGCCTGAGCCTGCGCGACGATCGCCTCCTGACTAGCCGCCAACTGGGATGCCTTGTCGACCGCCTCGCGCGCCGCCGCCGCCTCAATGGTCGCCCGCTCCTTGGCGGAAACCGCATCGTCAGCAGTCAAGGCCACTTGCTTCTGGTCATCGCCGGCCTGTTGGAGTGCGGCCGTCGCAGCCGCCAGCCGATTCTGAGCGGCGGCAAGATCGTCGCTGACAAGCTTGTGGTTCGTATCCGCTTCCTGCACGGCTGCTTTGCGTTGATCAACGACGAGTTGGAAGGGCACCTTGTCGATCACCGCCAAAATATCGCCGCGCCGCACCTCTCGGTCGTTAGCGACATTGACGCTCACGATCACGCCCGTCACTTGCGGGGCGACCGCCACGAAACCCGTTGTGACATAGGCATCGTCCGTATAAGCGATAAACGACGTCAAAATCTCCCAGACCACCAATAGCGCCAGCAGGCTGGCTAGACCCACGGCAAGCCGGAACGCTCGCCGGCGCTCGGTCGGCGCCGCCGGTGGCGGAGCAGATGGTTCTGGCTCGATCGGTTCGTTGCTCGTCGTGTTGCTCATGGCGACAACATGCACGCGCGCTTACCATCATGACAAGAAAATTGTGGCTTACGCCACCTGCGGCTCGCCCTCGCGGTCCGGCGCGTTCAGATTGTCGATCCGACGCAATTGCGGGAAACCGCTTGCCCAGATGATCGCCACTGCCAACGTGCCGATGCCGCCGATGACGACGGCAGGGACGGCGCCGAAATAGTGCGCCATAGTGCCGGCGCGGAACTCGCCAAGTTCGTTCGACGCACCGACGAAGACCATATTCACGGCGTTGACGCGGCCGCGCACATGGTCCGGCGTCCAGAGCGTGATCAGAGTTTCGCGGACATAGACGGAAATCAGATCGGACGCGCCCATGATGGCGAGTGCCGCAATTGACAGCCACGGCGTATGCGAGATGCCGAAAATCAAAGTTCCCAGCCCAAACATCCCGACGCCGATGAACATGCAAATCCCAGCCCGATGCCGGATGGGATAGGTTGCCAGAAACAGGCCCATGGCAATGGCGCCGAAGCTCGGAGCAGCGCGCAGCAGGCCGAGACCCCAGGGACCCAGCGTCAAAATATCACGCGCGTAGACCGGCATCAGCGCCACCGCACCGCCGAGCAGCACGGCAAAGAGATCGAGCGAGACGGCACCGAGCACGACCTTTTCCGACCAGATAAAGCGAAAACCGGCGAGAATTTCGGTCAGGCTTCTCGATTCATGCGCGATACGCTGCTGCGGCTTCGGAATCAGGAACGTCAGCAGCGAACCGGCGGCAAAAAACAGAACAGCCACACTGTAGGAAACGCTCGCTCCGACACCGTAGAGCAAGCCGCCGGCGACGGGACCGAGAATGGCGGCCGCGTCCCAGGACATCGAATTCCAGGTGATCGCGTTCGACAGGTCCTTCGGCGGGATAAGATTCGGAGCGAGCGACTGCATCGCCGGCGTCATGAAAGCGCGCTCGACGCCGAAGACCGCAAGGATCATGAAGACCAGCAGCGGCGCGAAAGCGTTGGTAACGGTCAGGAACAACAGCGCGGCGGTGCAGAGCGTGCCGACAAAAATGCAGATCGCCGAGACCATGCGCCTGTTATAGCGGTCGGCAACCGTGCCGGTCACCAGGATCAAAAGCAGGGACGGGAGGAACTGCACGAGGCCGATCAGGCCGAGATAAATCGGATTGCCGGTATGATCATACATCTGCCAGCCGACGGAGACGCTGACGACCTGTGTGGCGAAAGCCGTCAGAAAACGGGCGAAGAAGAAATAGGTGTAGGCGATATGCCTGAACGCGGCAAATCGGTCTCCGCTGGCAACCAACGACATGAGGTGAGGCTTTCCGACCAGGGCAAATGCGCGGAACGCGCTTGCTCGGCCTGTTAAACATGATTCAGCGTGCTTCAAAGCATGGGACTTGCCCGTTAAGTCGCCAATGTCTACATGTCTGTCAACCGCGAAATGGAGACGGATATGCTTGCCTTATTTCAAACCATTGATCTGGCTTTGAATCTTTATACCTGGGTGCTGATCGCGAGTGCCATTTTCTCATGGCTCTATGCTTTCAATGTCATCAATTCGAGCAATCAGTTCGTCAACTCGGTTGGAAGTTTCCTCTATGCGGTCACGGAGCCTGCGCTCCGCCCGATCCGGCGCGTGTTGCCCGATCTTGGCGGCATCGACATTTCGCCCATCATTCTGCTGCTGATCATCTTCTTCTTCCGTTCCCTGATGTGGAACACGCTTTACCCGCTCTTTGGCCGGTGAGCGAGGCCTGGCAAGCTTTTGCCGACCACGTGAGACTATCCGTCCGGCTCACGCCCAATGGCGGGCGTGACGCCATTGAAGGCGTCGAGGCCGGCGCCGACGGCGAGCCCTATCTCAAAGCGCGTGTTTCCGCGGTGCCGGAAAAGGGCAAAGCCAACAAGGCGCTGATCGCGCTCATTGCCAAGAACCTCGGCATCGCCAAATCCGCGGTCAGCCTGATCTCCGGCGATACAGCGCGTAAAAAAATCCTCCGGATCGATGGCGACCCGGAGGATTTAATAGGCAAACTTAGGGCTCTGCTGAAAGTCTGATCAGACCTTCGCCTTCTTGGCGCGCTCGATAGCTTCAACAATGAGCTCACCAGCTTCCTTGGAGCCGCCCCAGCCATAGATTTTCACCCACTTGCCGGGTTCCAGATCCTTGTAGTGCTCGAAGAAGTGCTCGATCTGCTTCAGCGTGATCTCCGGCAGGTCAGTATGTTCCTTGACCTTCTCGTAGCGCAGCGTCAGCTTCGGCGAGGGAACGGCGATGATCTTTTCGTCCTTGCCGGAATTGTCCTCCATCTTCAGCACGCCGATCGGGCGGACATTGATGACGCAGCCCGGAACCAGCGGACGGGTGCTTGCGATGAGTACGTCGATCGGGTCGCCGTCTTCGGAGAGCGTGTGCGGGACGAAGCCATAATTGCCCGGATAGGTCATCGGCGTGTAGAGGAAACGGTCAACGACCAGCGTGCCGGCCTCCTTGTCCATTTCATACTTGATCGGATGACCGCCGACCGGAACTTCAACGATGACGTTGACGTCTTCGGGCGGGTTCTTGCCAATGGAAATCGCGTCGATGCGCATGCGTGTCCCCTAATAAGGATGGTTGCTGCAGCCAGATAATCGGAATCATGACGCAACGCAACAAGGCATTGGGACGATGCGGGATTTTAATCGATCAACGTGGCGAACGCCGCAGCGGGCGGCCTTAGGGCCAGACGAAGCCGATCTTTTTGAGCTGCTTGCGGTCGAAGGTCTCGATGCCCTCGCAGAAATCGGCGCCACCCTGACCGCGATAGAAGCGGTCGCCATTCTCGTTTTCCTCAAGGCACCAGACGACAAGTCCCTTGCAGCCGAGCGACTTCAGGAGCCGACGCGCCTCACCGAAGAGAAGCCGGCCAAGGCCAATGCCTTGATACTCCGGGCGAAGATAGAGTTCGTAGATCTCGCCTTCCTGCGGCAGCGCGCGGGCGCGGTTGAGGCCAAGCGTGGCGTAACCGGCGATCTCGCCGGCGACATCGAGAACCAGGAGCGTCGCCGGGCCACTGGTCGCCTTGCGCCACCAGGCTTCGCCACGGCGCTCGATCATCTGGCTAAGCGCACGATGCGGAATGATGCCAGTATAGGTGTACTGCCACGACTGGCGGTGCACCTCGGAAATGGCCCGGGCATCATGCGGTTCAGCCCGCCGAACATCAATCGACAACGTCTTCATAACGGCTACTCTGGTCCCGCCAGCGAAAACTAACCATCCACAAATCATGCGGATCAACGACTTGCCCACAGTCTTTATCCGTGGACGACTGCTGAAAATTAACGCCTTTTTAACCTTTGCTACAAGGGCTCAAAAATCGAACACACAAAATAAAACCCCGGCACAAGGCCGGGGTCAATTGATCAGAAAGCGGTACAGACTTGCCCTATTAGGCAGAGCGGGCCTTTTCGAAGCGCTTGCGCTCGTTCGGATCGAGGTACATCTTGCGCAGACGGATCGACTTCGGGGTCACTTCCATCAACTCGTCGTCCTGGATCCACGACAATGCGCGGTCGAGCGTCATGCGGATTGGCGGCGTCAGCTTCACAGCTTCGTCCTTGCCGGCGGCGCGGATGTTGGTCAGCTGCTTGCCCTTGAGCACGTTCACTTCGAGGTCGTTGTCTCTGGAGTGAATGCCGATGATCATGCCGGCATAGACCTTTTCACCCGGTTCGATGATCATCGGACCGCGGTCTTCCAGGTTGAACATCGCGTAGGCGACGGCTTCGCCGGAGGCATTGGCGAGAAGGACGCCGTTGACGCGACCGCCGATCGCGCCCTTGAAGGGCTGATAATCATGGAAGAGGCGGTTCATGATGGCGGTGCCACGCGTATCCGTCAGCAGTTCCGACTGATAGCCGATGAGACCACGGGTCGGCGCGAAGAATTTCAGGCGCAGGCGATTGCCGCCGGACGGACGAAGCTCGACCATTTCGGCCTTGCGCTCCGACATCTTCTGCACGACGACACCGGAATGCTCTTCGTCGACGTCGATGACGACTTCTTCGATCGGCTCCAGCATCTGGCCGGTCGCCTCGTCCTTGTGCATGACGACGCGCGGACGCGATACGGCAAGCTCGAAGCCTTCACGGCGCATGGTTTCGATCAAAACGGCGAGCTGCAATTCGCCACGGCCGGAGACGTAGAACGAATCCTTGCCTTCGGCTTCTTCGATCTTCAGCGCAACGTTGCCTTCGGCTTCCTTGAACAGGCGATCGCGAATGACGCGCGAGGTAACCTTGTCGCCTTCGGTCCCAGCCAGCGGGCTGTCGTTGACGATAAAGGACATGGTGACGGTCGGCGGATCGATCGGCTGGGCGTGCAGTGCCTCGGTGACGGACGGATCGCAGAATGTGTCGGCGACCGTACCCTTGGACAGGCCGGCGATGGCGACGATATCGCCTGCATGGGCTTCCTCGATGGGCGTACGCTCGATGCCCCGGAAGGCGAGAATCTTGGAAATGCGGCCGGTTTCGATCAGCTTGCCATCCTGGCCCAGAACCTTGACGGACTGGTTCGGCTTGATCGAGCCGGAATGAATACGGCCAGTGATGAGGCGGCCGAGGAACGGATTGGCTTCGAGAAGCGTGCCGATCATGCGGAACGCGCCGTCTTCTTCGCCGACACTCGGCTCCGGCACATGCTTCAGCACGAGATCGAGAAGCGGGCCAAGGCCATCCTCAACTGGGCCTTCCGGTGAATAGTTCATCCAGCCGGCGCGGCCCGAGCCGTAAAGGATCGGGAAATCGAGCTGCTCGTCGGTGGCGTCGAGCGCTGCGAAGAGATCAAAGACTTCGTTGATGACTTCTTCGTGGCGAGCGTCCGGACGATCGATCTTGTTGATCGCGACGATCGGGCGAAGGCCGACCTTCAGCGCCTTGCCGACCACGAACTTGGTCTGCGGCATCGGGCCTTCCGAGGAATCGACCAGCACGATGGCGCCATCGACCATCGAAAGGATGCGCTCGACTTCGCCGCCGAAGTCGGCGTGGCCGGGCGTATCGACGATGTTGACGCGAACGCCCTTCCAGACGACGGAGGTTGCCTTGGCAAGAATGGTGATACCGCGCTCTTTTTCCAGATCGTTGGAATCCATCATGCGCTCAACGGTGCGCTGGTTCTCGCGGAAGGAACCGGACTGCTTCAGAAGCTCGTCAACGAGGGTGGTTTTCCCATGGTCAACGTGCGCGATGATCGCGATGTTGCGAAGTGCCATATGTTGTATCTCTGAGGCTGGGGCGCTGTATGAAGTGAACACGCCAATTACATTTGGCGCGCTCATACCCTTTTTTTTGCATTTGCGAAAGGGGGGACGCGCGAAAGCGGCAGTAAGCTCGCCTTCACGCGCCACCGATACGTCAATTTCGCGGTAGCCGATAACAAAAGTCTCCGTTCTGCGATGTCGCCAATATCGGATGTACGCAGTCGCCTTAGTCGGGATTTCCGCGAATCCCTCAGGCAGCGCGCTTCAGCAACCAGGCATCACGATCCATCAGGAAGACTTTGAGGCGATGGGGATAGTCGTGCGTCACCGCATCTCGCACGCTTTGCCGTGAAGCCAATTCTGCACGCCATGCCCTGACACGCGGCAGCGCATCGAATATGCCGGTCGGTGTGATGGTATCGAAGACGTCAAAGTAACGGAAGATCGGTGCGAAGACCGCATCGACCAGGCTGAACACCCCGCCAGCGAAAAATGGTCCGTCGTTCAGTTCGGTCTCAACACGCCCGAACTTGTCGATCAGCGCCTTGCGCTTGGCCTCGTAGGTCCCTTCATCTGTGGCGGTCTCAAAACCCCACAAATCCGAAAGGATGGAAGAGCCGAACTCAATCCAACCGCGATGCCTGGCACGAGTCAGCGGATCGGCCGGATGGAGCCTGGCGCCCGATTGGGTTTCCTCAAGATATTCGCAGATTGCTGCGCTTTCGAACAACACCGTTTCTGCCCCGTCGCCCTGCCGCACGATCAGGAGCGGCACCTTGCCGAGCGGAGAAATGGTGAGAAACCAATCCGGCTTCGCCGACAGATCGACATAACGGAGCTCGAATGCCACGGCCTTTTCAGTAAGCACGATGACGGCCCGCTGAACGTAGGGGCAAAGGTAGTGGCTGACGAGGGTCAACTTTGCGTCGAACATGATCAAATCTCCTTTTGTCTGACACAGCGAATGGGGCAGGGACGTATCTGCATTCGAGATACATGCAATTGCATCTATATCCAGACTTGCCAGATTGGTCAATATAGATGTAATTGCATCCATGTCCGATTGTTCAGATGTCGAACCCCCAAAGCCCTCCCCCGCCATCACACGAGCATGGGTGCGCCTCATGCGTACTCAGCAGATCGTCCTGGCGGCGATCGAGCAGGACTTGAAAGCGGCCGACCTGCCGCCGCTCGGTTGGTATGACGTACTGCTGGAACTGGCACGGGCCGCGGGCGGCAGGCTGCGGCCCTACGAGATTGAAGAGCGCACGCTCCTAGCCCAACATAACCTGTCTCGCCTTCTCGACCGGATGGAAAAGGCTGGTTTTGTTCACCGCGAGGTATTTTCCGAGGACGGCCGAGGCCGCTGGGTGGTTATCACTGAGGCAGGGAGTGCCATGCGGAGCCACATGTGGACCGTCTATGCCTCGGCGCTTCAACGCCACCTGGGCGACAAGCTAGACGACGCCCAAGCCGATCAACTGGGCGAACTGTTAGCAGTGCTTTCGCGCAAATCCTGATTTACCAGGCAAAATCAATCCAAACCGGACGCTGCCGCACATCGGCCGCAAAAGTTGACCTTTCGCGACTGACTTTTGCGACATACCGAAAGCAAGAATCAGGCCGCCAGCCCCTTCTTCTTCAGCATCGCATCCGGGCTCGGCAGCTTGCCGCGGAAGGCCTTGTAGGCATCTTCCGGGTCGATCGAGCCGCCGACGGAATAGATGTTGGCCTTCAGTTTCGCAGCCGTCTCCGGATTGAACGCGTCGCCGGTTTCCTCGAAGGCGGAGAAGGCGTCCGCATCCAGCACCTCCGACCACATGTATGAATAATAGCCGGCCGAATAACCATCGCCGGAAAACACATGCTGGAAGTGCGGCGTGGCGTGGCGCATGACGATCGATTTCGGCATGCCGATCTCCGATAGTACCTCGACCTGCACCGCCATCGGGTCTTCAACGGGACCCCGGGTGTGGAACGCCATATCGACGAGCGCCGACGAGGTGAATTCCACGGTGTTGAAACCGGCATTGAAGGTGCGGGCGGCGAGAACCTTGTCGAGCAAAGCCTGCGGCATCGGCGCGCCGGTCTCGTAGTGCACCGCATATTCCTTCAGGATCGCCGGTACGGTCAGCCAATGTTCGTAGAGCTGCGATGGCAACTCGACGAAATCGCGGGAAACGCCGGTGCCGGAAACCGAGGGATAAGTGACGTTAGAAAGCATGCCGTGCAATGCATGGCCGAATTCGTGGAACAGCGTGCGGGCGTCGTCGAGCGACAGTAGCGCCGGCTTGCCTTCGGCCGGCTTGGCGAAATTGCAGACGTTATAGATGATCGGCAGTTCGCCGATATGGCCGTTCTTCAGCGGCAATTTATGCTGCGACTGAAACGAGCTCATCCAGGCGCCGGAGCGCTTCGAGCTGCGGGCGAAGTAGTCGCCGAGGAACAGCGCCACCAGCTTGTCCGAGCGATCGCGGATCTCGAATACGCGAACATCGGGGTGATAGGCGGAAACTCCCTTCTGCTCGACGGCGCGGATGCCGAAAAGACGTCCGGCGACGTCGAAGCAGGCCGCGATGATCTTTTCGAGCTGCAGATAGGGCTTAAGCTCCGTTTCCGAGAAATCGAACTTCCGCGTCCTGATCTTCTCGGCATAGTGCCGCCAATCCCAAGGCATGACCTCATGATTGCGGCCCTCCTCGGCAATCAGCGCCGCGATATCGCCCTCTTCCTCGCGTGCGCGTTCTACGGCTTTCGCCCAGACCGCTTTCAGGAGCTGGCTTACCGCCTCGGGCGTTTTCGCCATGGTGTTGTCGAGCTTGAGCTCGGCATAATTGCCATAGCCCAGTAGCTCGGCTTTCTCGGCCCTCAGCGCTAGCGTCTCTTTGATAATGTTGCGATTGTCGGTCTTGCCGCCATTCGCGCCGCGCGCCACCCAGGCCCTGAAGGCCCGTTCGCGGAGATCCCGACGCTCCGACGACGTCAGGAAGGGTTCGATGATCGAGCGCGAAAGTGTAACGGCATATTTGCCCTCTTCGCCGCGCTCGCGCGCCGCCGCAGCCATCGCATCCCTAAGAAAATCGGGAAGACCGGCAAGATCGGCTTCCTCGGAGAGGATCAGCGCCCAGCCCTTCTCGTCGGCAAGAACATTCTGCCCGAACTGCGCGCCGAGGCCCGCCAGTTTCTCGTTGATCTCGGCGAGTCGCTCCTGTTCCGCCTTCGGCAGCTTGGCGCCCGACTTCACGAAACCCTTCCAGTGCCGTTCCAGCACGCGGGTCTCTTCCAACGTCAGGCCGAGGTCTTCACGCGCCTCCCATAGCGCGTCGATGCGGGCGAAAAGCGCGGCATTCATGCCGATCTTCGAATAGTGCCGCGACATCTTCGGCGCAATCTCGCGCTCCAAGGCCTGGATCACCTCATTGGTATGCGCCCCGGCCCGGTTCCAGAACAAAGCGGAGACTCGCGACAGCGCGTCACCGGCGCTTTCGAGCGCGGTGACGGTATTGGCAAAGGTCGGCGCCTCGCCATTGTCGGCAATCGCATCGATCTCCGCATCGTGGGACGCAAGAGCTGCTTCAAAGGCAGGTGCAAAATCAGCGTCTTTCACAGCGTCGAAACGTGGCAGTCCTTGGTGTCCGGTCCATTCGACGAGCGCGGGGTTGACGGCAGTTTGGGAAGACATGCGAAGCGTCCTTTCGGCAGGCATCTGATCGAAGCACGATATAAGACCCTATCCGCCAAATTGGTATGGCGAGGGCAGAACAAATAACGAGGAATGGTCAGGCTTTACGCCAGCCGAGCAACCCGGGCGTCGCATGCCACAGCGCCTGCGCCGCAAAGCCCATGAACAGCACGCCGGAGCAGCGCACGATCAGCCGCTCGTGAGCGCGATAGAAACGCCGAACCGTGCCCGCGCCGATGATGCCGATCAGGATGATGTCGGCGCTAACGAAGCCGACAAAGGAAACGGTGAGCAGCAGCGGCAGCGCGCTGAACGTCAATGCGCCGGCCGAACCCGCCACCAGCGCCGTAAACGTTGCCAACGCCACGGGATACCCTTTTGGATTGGTGACGCCGAAGATCAGGCCACGGCGGAACGGACGGTCGACATTGAGCAGCGCCTTGCCGTCTCCTTTCGGCTTGGCGGTAACGGCGTTCCAGCCGATCCAGGCCAAGTAGAAGCCACAGAGCAATCCGAGCAGATCGAAGACGAAGGTGCCGATAGTTTTCGCACCAACGATTGCAACCAGAGCGAGCGACGACCAAATCAGGTCCCCGACGAGATGGCCGCTCATGAAGAAGGCGCCGGCCTTGCGCCCCTGCCCCGCCCCGATACCAAGCAGCGCCAGAAAAGCCGGGCCAGGAATAAGCACATAGAACAGCGCCGCCAGGAAGGCACCGACGATAAGTGATTGCGTCATATTGGAAGTTCCCTCTGGTAATCGTGACAGATTAACAACGCCCTGAATCCGGTCAAGCTAAACAAGTTGCTTGCAGAATGAAGAATCCGTTGTGTTCGAGGAGCGAAATCAATAAAGAATTTATCGGGGCCTAAAAAACAAGCGTAGGTAGGGAAGCGCTTATGAGCAGCAGGATAGATACGGATTCGCTTGCCTTTCTTGTGGCAGATTGTGCGCGGCTAATGCGAGCGGCTTTCGAGCGGCGCATTATGGCTGCGGGTCTCGGTCTGACAGCAGGTGAAGCGCGAACGCTGATCCAGGTTGCCGCCGTCAACGGCAGCCGTCAACTCGATATCGCCACTCGCATGGGGCTGGAGCCGATGACGGTTAGCGCCTTCCTCGACAAGTTGCAGGCGCGTGGCCTGATCGAGCGTCAGCCCGATCCACTCGACCGCCGCGCCAAGCGCATCGTTTTGTCGGAAGCGGCCAGCGCCAAGCTGAAGCAGATCGGTTGTGAGATCTACGCCGTAGAGCAGGATGCGATGCAGGGCTTCGATCATGGCCTGCAGGATGAACTGCATCATGCGCTCCGCGCTTTTCGCAGCAATCTGCAGAATGCGGAGCTGCCGGCGGAGATGGAGCGGGAATTGAGGGCCGCGGAATAAATCCGTCACCATCCCCATACAGGAAGAAAGACCCGCTTTCGCACAGGAAGCGGGTCCGCATTTTGTAGCAAATTTAATTATTTCGACAGATTGCGCTTGCCGAGCGTGCGCAGACGCAGCGCATTGAGCTTGATGAAGCCAGCCGCATCCTTCTGATCGTAGGCACCCTGATCGTCTTCGAAGGTTACCAGCTTGTCGGAATAGAGCGACTTCGGGCTTTCGCGGCCGATGACCATGACGTTGCCCTTGTAGAGCTTCAGCGTCACTTCGCCTTCGACATGCTCCTGGCTCTTGTCAATCAGCGCCTGCAGCATTTCGCGCTCCGGCGAGAACCAGAAGCCGTAGTAGATCAGCTCCGCATAACGCGGCATCAGCTCATCCTTGAGGTGAGCGGCGCCGCGATCGAGCGTGATGGACTCGATGGCACGGTGGGCTGCGAGCAGGATCGTGCCGCCGGGGGTCTCGTAAACGCCGCGCGACTTCATGCCGACGTAGCGGTTCTCTACGAGATCGAGGCGGCCGATGCCGTTGTCGCGGCCGTAATTGTTGAGCTCTGCGAGCAGCGTTGCCGGGCTCATGCGCTCGCCATTGACCGAAACGGCATCGCCCTTTTCGAAGCCGACCTTGATGACGGTTGCCTTGTCGGGCGCGGCCTCCGGCGAAATCGTGCGCATATGCACATATTCCGGAGCTTCCTGCGACGGATCCTCGAGGACCTTGCCTTCGGACGAGGAGTGCAGGAGGTTGGCATCGACTGAGAACGGCGCTTCGCCCTTCTTGTCCTTGGCAACCGGGATCTGGTGCTTTTCGGCGAATTCGAGCAGGTCGGTGCGGCTCTTGAACGACCAGTCGCGCCACGGTGCGATGATCTTGATATCCGGGTTCAGCGCATAGGCGGACAGTTCGAAGCGAACCTGATCGTTGCCCTTGCCGGTCGCACCATGCGCGATGGCATCGGCGCCGGTCTTCTTGGCGATCTCGATCAGGTGCTTGGAGATCAACGGACGGGCAATCGACGTGCCGAGCAGGTAGACGCCTTCGTAGACGGCATTGGCACGGAACATCGGGAAGACGAAATCGCGCACGAACTCCTCGCGCACGTCCTCGATATAGATCTCCTTGATGCCGAGCAATTCGGCCTTCTTACGCGCCGGCTCCAACTCTTCGCCCTGGCCGAGATCGGCGGTGAAGGTGACGACTTCAGCGCCCAGTTCGGTCTGCAGCCACTTCAGGATAATCGAGGTGTCGAGGCCGCCGGAATAGGCGAGAACGACTTTCTTCACGTCTTTATGTGATGCCATGATGATGAGGTCCGTTAGAGTGCGGGCTCGCGGAAAGTGCCGTAAACCCCGTATCGCGGCACTTTTAGCGAGATTATCGCGAGGCGCAAGGGAAAGTGCGACCGGTGGCGTCCGGCGATGATAGCCATCCGTCACTCGAAAAGATCGCGTTCATCGCGAAAGACGTCCATCATGAAATCGGCAACCGTCCTGATCGAAAGGTCCTTGCTGTCCTGTCGCCGCGTAACCAGCCAGAGTTCGCGAGGGCTTGGCGATCAGATCCCCATCCTGAGGACGCCCAAACTGCCATGGCGAGCAAGCGCGATGAAAATGCGAATATCCTCCCACTCGAGGCCTGTGCAAATTTGATCAGCCATTGAGAGAGATTAGCGAATTTTATCACAGGGTGCGACCGCCTAGTCTGCGTCGTGTGAAAACCCTCCGCTGCCTGTGCCACGCTCGGTGCTGCGTCCAGGCTGGCCGGGCTCGAACGGGGCAAGCCGACCCGGTTTCAATGGTAGGCCGGTTTCCAGATAAATTATATCCTTAGCGAGGCTCACGCCCGGTTTGACTTGGTTCCGGAAAGAGCCATATTCGGCCGCGATCGAACCATGCCTAGGGAGGGCTTCGCCCGTGACTGATATTCAAGAGATTTTCAAGAAGGCCAGTGTCGCCGTCATCACCGGCGGCGCGTCCGGCATCGGCTTTGCCGCCGCAAAGCATTTCGTCGGCCTCGGGATGAGCGTCGCTATCGCCGATCTCGGCGGGGAGCGGCTGGTAAGCGCTCGTGACGAGCTGATCGCACTTGCCGGCAGCGACGAACATGTCATGGCGATCGAGACCGATGTCTCCAAGAAGGAGCAGCTGGAAGCCCTGGAACGCGTCGTCCTCCAACGTTTTGGCCGCGTGCACGTGCTGATGAACAATGCCGGCATCGGCCCGGAAACCTCGATCTTCAGCCCACAGGCGGGTTGGGACGATATTCTCGGCGTCAATCTTCTCGGCGTCATCAACGGCACCCGGACGTTCGGCCCCGGCATGCTGGCCCATGGCAAGCCGGGCCTCATCATCAACACCGGCTCGAAGCAGGGCATCACAACCCCGCCAGGCAACCCGGCCTATAATGTATCCAAGGCCGGTGTGAAGGTCTTCACCGAGGCGCTGCAGCATGAGCTGCGCAACACCGAAGGTGGGAAAATCTCCGCCCATTTGCTCATCCCCGGTTTCGTCTTTACCGGCCTGACCAAAGGCGACCGCAGAGAAAAGCCGGCAGGAGCCTGGACGCCGGAGCAAACGGTTGAATTCATGATCCAGAGTCTGGCACGTGGCGATTTCTACGTCCTTTGCCCCGATAACGACGTTGCGAGGCCGATCGACGAACGCCGTATGCTCTGGGCCGCAGGCGATATCATCGAAAACCGCCCGCCGCTGTCACGCTGGCATCCGGACTACGCAGACAAGTTCAAGGCGTTCCTTGAAAAGAAGGATTGATTTGCAAATATCCGAAAGCCGGATAAGAAAACGCCGATACTCTTGTCCGGCTTTCGGAGCATGTCATGCACTTCATACCCAGCCTGCCGACCCTTCTCGCTTTTGCCGCCGCGAGCTTATTGCTGGCGGCAACCCCCGGGCCCGATATGACCCTGTCGATCAGCCGCGCATTGGCGCAGGGCAAGAAGGCAGCACTTTTCGTGGTCCTCGGCACCAGCCTCGGCATCGTCGTTCATACATTCCTGGTGGCTTTCGGCATTTCAGCATTGATTACTGCCTCGCCGCTTGCCTTCACCATCCTGAAAACCGGCGGCGCCGGCTATCTGCTGTGGCTGGCGATCCAGGCGATCCGCTTCGGCTCCAGCCTGTCGGTCAAGAAGGTCGACGAGGCCAGGGGCACACCGCTCGCCAACGTCTCGACCGGCTTCTGGGTCAATCTGCTGAACCCGAAGGTCATCATCTTCTTCATGACCTTCCTGCCGCAGTTCGTCACGGCGGGTGATCCGGCCGTCACACAGAAGCTTCTGTTCCTGGGCTTCTTCTTCATCTTGATCGGCATGCCGGTCAACACGATCGTCGTGCTCGCCGCTGACGGTCTGGCATCCTGGCTGCAGAAGAACCGCAGCGTCATGCGCGGCCTCGACTATGCCTTTGCCAGCGTCTTTTCAGTGTTCGCAGTGAAGATCTTTTTCACCCATTCCCGTTGAGGACGGGGCGGCGCCCGGCGAACCGGCCTGCGATCCACCAGTACACCGTGGCGCTTGCCGCTCCAAGAAAAGCAAAGCAAACAACGACGGTGATGAGGTTCAGAGTCTGCGGCCTGTCCAGACTGCCCGAGATGAGAACCGACGCCGCTGCCGACAGCAAGGCGCCATAGATGGCGTAACCGTACCAGCGGCGCATGCCGCGCCATTCGAAAATCGCAATGACGAAAAGCGACGGCAGGATGCTGACGATCATCGCAAGCTTGGTCAGCGCGACGGTGAGCGCGAACAATTCAGGCGCGGCCATCCCCGGCATCGTCCAGGCGGTAACGCAGGCCAGCACGAAGCCCATCAGAACACAGGCACCGAGATAGCCCCACAGGAGCCGCATCGGCCTGCGCAAACCGAGAATCATCGATCTCAATCCTCGCCATGGTTGGCGATCATCATGGCTTCGAAGGCCAGCCGTTCGGTTTTGCGCATGCGCTCCGATTCCGACTTCAACTGGCCGCAGGCAGCGAGAATGTCGCGGCCGCGCGGCGTGCGGATCGGCGAGGCGTAGCCGGCCGAATTGATGAAATCGGCAAACTTCTCGATCTGCTCCCAGTCGGAACACTGGTAGTTCGTGCCCGGCCAGGGATTGAAGGGGATCAGATTGATCTTGGCTGGAATGCCTTTCAGAAGCTGGATCAGCCCCTTGGCATCCTCGAGGCTGTCATTGACGCCCTTCAGCATCACATATTCGAAGGTGATGCGCCGCGCGTTCGAAAGGCCGGGATAGGCGCGGCAGGCGTCCATCAGCTCCTTCAGCGGATATTTCTTGTTGATCGGCACCAGCATGTCGCGCAGGTCATCACGGACTGCATGCAGCGAGATTGCCAGCATGACGCCGATCTCGTCACCGGTGCGGTAGATTTCCGGCACGACTCCGGAAGTGGAAAGCGTGATGCGGCGCTTGGAGAGCGACAGGCCATCCCCATCGGAGGCGATCAGCAGCGCCGTCTTGACGCTTTCGAAATTGTAGAGCGGTTCGCCCATGCCCATCATCACGATATTGCTGACCTTGCGGCCTTCCGCGGGCATGACCGTCCCTTGCGGTGCCTCACGGTCCGGAAAATCGCCGAGCCGGTCACGCGCCAGGAGCAATTGCGACAGGATCTCCTCCGCCGTCAGGTTACGAACGAGGCGCTGCGTACCGGTGTGACAGAAGGAACAGGTGAGCGAACAGCCGACCTGGCTGGAAATGCAGAGCGTGCCTCGGCCTTCTTCCGGAATATAGACGGCCTCGATCTCGACGGGACGCCCGGCGCCGCGCGGCGGGAAACGCAGCAGCCATTTGCGCGTGCCGTCGTTGGAAACCTGCTCCTCGACGATCTCCGGGCGGGCGATGGTGAAATGCGTCTTCAGCATTTCGCGCATGTCCTTGGAGACATTCGCCATGGCGTCGAAATCGGAGACGCCGCGCACGTAGATCCAATTCCAGAGCTGGCTGACGCGCATCTTGATCTGCTTGTCGGCGACACCCTTTTCCTTGAGTGCTGCCCCCATCTCTTCACGCGTCATGCCAATCAACGACGGTTTCGGCGAAAGCTCGACCGGCTGCGACACGGGCATCGGCTTCAGCTTGGGTGGAGTCATGACATCGATCGCGGACATAGGATCATTCCAATGGTTCATATCGGCGATGCCCCCAAAAGCTCGAAAGCTGTGGGCGCGGGCAAGGCACTGAGATCAGAAGGTTCATCTGGTGCGGGGCAAGGAAATTGCGAATACACCGCTCATGGGCGCGGCCTTTAGCACTAATTTCAGCCCGCGTCATCCCTCCTGAAAAAGCAAAGGGCCAGCCACCGGGCCGGCCTCATCGCTTCGGTCTCGATAGAGCCTGCGATCACTTTGACGTGATCGCGGGCGCTTCGATCTTATTTGCAGCTTTCGATCTGCTTCAGCGCGGCGGTAACGCCCTTCAGCGAGTAGGTGTAGGAGGTACCGGTGCCCTTCTTCGAGGTCGCGGTGACCTTCAACGAATGGCCGGACTTGAGCGCAGCGACCAGCGCCGGCTCCTGTGCCGCATTCTCGACCCAGGCGGCCTTGTCCTTGGTGAACATGACGAAGGTCTTGTTGTCGATGACGACGTCGACCTTGGAATTTTCCTTCAGCGGATACCCCATCATCGCCTGCGGCTCGTAGGAGATGTTCTGACCCGGACGCTGGGAAACGATGAAGAAATTGTCGCCATGATCGATACCTGTGGCCGGCAGCTTGGCCGTCGGCACGGAGAGAACGTAGCAGACCTTGCCGGCCCCGGACTGGTAGGAATAGGCGCCCCATGCGTCGAACTGCTGGATGCGCGTCGGGGCCACGGGTGCCGCCGCCTGCGCCTGTGTGGGGGTTGCCTGCTTCTTGATCTTGGTCTGCGCGGATGCGATGCCGGTGCCGGCCAGAACGAGCGAGAGGGCGATTGCGAAGCTTTTTACAAACATGGTTTCCTGCCGATTTCTTGCGGTCCAGAGCTCGAGGCGATTTGAGTAACGCACACCTATGCTCATGAGCTGCCCTATTTTGACTTTATTTAGGTTACCAAACCGTCAACGGAGCGGTGACTGCCCCTGGTCTGTGCCATTTCGATTCAAGTGCCACGCCAGGCCTGAAATGCATCAGGAGGAATTGGAAAACCCGGATGGCAAAACACCATCCTGCGGGATCGATTTAAGACAGAAAGATTCAGGCAAGAGTTTGACCTCTCTAAAATCAGGAGGACCTCATAAAGGTCTGGAAACCCGGCAAGAATCCCGTCGGCACCGATCTGACCGGGATCAAGCGGTTTTTGCGGCCTCGGGCTCGTTGGCCAAGGCTCGGTCGGCGGCGTCATAATGCTCCTGGCGGATATGGCCCCTGATCATGCTGAAGGCCAGCGTCAGCACTGCGACATCATCCGAAAAACCGATGACAGCGAAAAAATCCGGAATGATGTCCACTGGCATAACGAAGTAACCGAGCGCGGCCAGCAGAACGCCGCGAACCCGCGTCGGCGTCTGTGGATCGAGCGCGCAATAGAATGCTGCGACCACATCGCGGGAAAACGGGATATACCGCGCTGCCTTGCGCAAGGTCGGCCAGAACTTGCTGCGCACCGACTTCTCCTGCCGATCTTGGGTCTCTTCGTCACCAGGCATCAGGATTTCCCCATACTTGATGTCATCCATTCCATTCATCCCTATAGAAGCCCTGTCCTGGGCCGCATAAACATATGGTGATCGGCACCTGCGATTCAATCAACTCGCCGAGCCGCGGCCTTTTCCATCGCCTTGGCAAGTTTGATGTCCTGCTCCGTCAGGCCGTTGGCGTCATGCGTCGTCAGTTTCACGTCGACACGGGAATAGACGTTGAACCATTCGGGATGGTGATTGAACTTCTCCGCCGCCAAGGCCGCCTCGGTCATGAAACCGAAGGCTTCGACGAAATTGCGGAATTTGAAGCTCTTCGAAATCGAGAGGCGATCGGCCGCCAAAGTCCAGCCGCTAAGGCCAGCCACGTTTTCATCGATTGTCGCCGGTTCCAGCTTTTCGTATTTCATGACAAGATCACTCCTCTCAATCGGTTGAACGATACCATGGCCCACCACAGGATTCTTTTTGTTTGCGCCGGCAATATCTGCCGTTCACCGCTTGCCGAAGGCATTTTCCGGCATCTCGCGACCGAAGCGGGCCGCGGCTCCGAATTCGAGATCGATTCGGCCGGCACCGGCGGCTGGCATCAGGGCGAAAGGCCGGACCGTCGCTCAATAGCCGCGGCAGCAGGCCATGGCGTCGATATTTCCGGTCAACGTGCACGCCGCATCGAAGCCGCCGACTTCGATCGGTTCGACCTGATCCTGGCAATGGATCAAGACAATTTGAAGAATTTACGCAAAATCGCGCCTGCCGATGCGCTCGGCAAGCTCCACCTATTCAACGCCTTCACGCTTGGAAGCGTCAAAGACATTCCCGATCCCTACTATGGGGGCCACGAGGATTTCGAAGCGGCCTACACCATGCTCTTGGCCGGCTGCAACGCGCTGTTGCCCATCGCGGGAAAAGCACTGCGGGCCTCGTGAAGCGGGAAGACCTCTTCGGTGAGGTAGGGGCCGCCACCGACTGATTCGCGCGAGGACAGCAGCACGAAGCGCCCTACCGTGAACGGCGCGGTGTGGAAGTTGCCGCGGCCGGAGAGATAGTGCACGACGTCGTCGACACGCGAGGACTTCAGCCGCGCGAGCGTGACATGCGGCGTGAACTTGCGCGGATCCGGCGGCAAGCCGATGCGTTGGCAGATGCGCTCGATTTCGCCCTGCAGCGCGTACATATCGGGCGTTTGCGTGACACCGGCCCAGACCGAATGCGGCTTCTTCGAGCCGAAAGAGCCGATTCCTTCTAGCCGAAGCTGGAATTCCGGCCGATCGATGCGATCTAGTCGCTCGACGATTTCATCGGCGGTACGACCGTCGACATCGCCGATGAAACGCAAAGTGATGTGATAATTTTCGACGTCGATCCACCGGGCTCCGGGAAGACCGCCGCGCAACAACGAAAGGCTCATGGCCGCGTTGCGCGGAATTTCGAGGGCGGTAAAAAGTCTCGGCATAACGAGCACTCCCCGAATCTCTTGCAGATATCAGCAGGGAATCATGCAATTGCAGCCGGTGCAAGCTCCTATTTCGCGACTGCGACAATCGTCCCAATGAAACTCGTCGCTACGGGTTGGAAGCGTTGCACCATCACCTCGACACCCTGCGGGTTCGGATGCATGCCATCGTTTAATTGTAAGTCCGCATGCGTGGCGACGCCATCGAGAAAAAACGGATAGAGCGGGAGTTGATACTTGTCGGCGAGCCGCTTGTAGATCGGGTTGAACCTGGCTGCATAATCCGGTCCCATGTTCGGCGGCGCCAGCATGCCAGCGAGCAGGACGGGAATGTTGCGCGCCTTCAGCCGGCTGATGATTGTGTCGAGATTCTTTTCCGTCTGTTCGGGCGGAATGCCGCGCAATGCGTCGTTTGCGCCGAGCTCGAGGATCACGCCATCCGTTCCATCAGGCACCGACCAGTCGACGCGCGACAGGCCGCCGGAGCTGGTGTCGCCGGACACGCCGGCATCGGCGATCGCCACATCCAGCCCCTTGGCCTTCAGCGCCGCCTCCAGCTTGGCGGGAAATCCGTCGCCCGGCGGTAGCTGGTAGCCGGCCATCAGGCTGTCGCCGAGGCCGACCAATTGGATCGTTCGCGCATCGGCTGCACCCGCAGCGCCAAACAAAAGACCGAAAGCAATGACAGCGAAGTGAAACGCGGCAACTTTAAAACTCATGATCTGTTCCCTAAATTCGCCGTGAGGGCCAAATCGCGCCCGCCATGGTCTCTGATGTATATAGGGCGTTCGCATTGGCAAAAACCATCATCGAGCTGAAGAAGGCGGATTTGACGCTCGGCAACGCTGCCGCCTCCGTCCACGTGTTGAAAGGCATCGACCTCACCGTGGCAGAGGGCGAATCCGTCGGCATTGTCGGTCCCTCCGGCTCCGGCAAGTCGACGCTGCTGATGGTGCTCGCCGGCCTTGAAAAGCTCGACAGCGGCGAACTGTTGATCCGCGACACGCCGCTGCATAGCTTGAGCGAAGACCGCGTCGCCGATTTCCGCGGCCGCAATATCGGCATCGTCTTCCAGTCCTTCCATCTTATCGCCAATATGACGGCGCTGGAAAATGTCGCCGTGCCGCTGGAGCTCGCCAATGTTCGCGACGCCTTCGACATAGCCCGACGCGAATTGCAGGCCGTTGGCCTCGGCGAGCGGCTGAGCCACTATCCCGGGCAACTTTCGGGCGGCGAACAGCAACGCGTGGCGATCGCCCGCGCACTCGCCCCGTCGCCTGCCCTTTTGATCGCCGACGAGCCGACCGGCAATCTCGATACCGATACCGGCCGACAGATTGCCGACCTGCTTTTCGCCCAGCAGGCCGAGCGCGGCACGACGCTGCTGCTCGTCACCCATGACCCGGCGCTTGCCGCCCGATGCTCGCGCCAGATTCACGTTCGTTCTGGCGAAATCGAGGCCGACAGCGCCCCCGCGCGGACCAATCAGACGGCGATGGCATGACCGCGGCGGGGTCGCGTATTGCGCTTGCCTTTCGCCTTGCCCTGCGCGAATTGCGCGGCGGTCTAGGCGGCTTCTACATCTTTCTCGCCTGCATCGCTCTCGGCACCGGCGCGATCGCCGCCGTCAACTCCGTCTCGCGCTCGATCACCGACGCGATCTCGACACAGGGCCAGTCGCTGCTCGCCGGCGACGTCCGCTTCGAGCTCAACAATCGCGAGGCGACGCCGGACGAATTGACCTATCTCAACAGCCTCGGCCAGCTCTCCCAATCCACTGGCCTGCGCTCCATGGCCCGCCTGCCCGATGGCTCCGACCAGGCGCTGGTCGAGGTCAAGGCGGTCGACGGCGCCTACCCGCTCTACGGCACCTTCGAGGCCAATCCGGATCAGCCGCTATCAACGCTGCTTGCTGTCAAGGACGGGACCTATGGCGCGGTCGTTGCCCCCCTGCTGCTGGAGCGGCTGAACCTCAAAATCGGCAGCGAGCTGCTGCTCGGCAACACCAGGCTGCGAATCACCGGCACGGTGAAGACCGAGCCGGATTCGGTATCCGAAGGTTTCGGCTTCGCCCCGCGATTGCTCACCAGCCGTGACGCCTTGGTCGCCTCGGGCCTTATCACGACCGGAAGTCTCGTCGAACAGGTCTACAAGATCCGCATGGACGATCCTGCGAGCGGCGTGAGCAACATCGCTGCCCGCGCCACTACCGCCTTCCCGCAGGCCGGCTGGTCGATCCGCACCAGCAGCCGGGCGGCACCCGCGCTCGCCGATAATATTACCCGCTTCTCGCAATTCCTGACATTGGTCGGTCTGACCGCCCTGATTGTCGGCGGCGTCGGCGTCGCCAACGCCGTGCGCGCGTTCCTCGATTCCAAGCGTACCACCATCGCCACCTTCAAATGCCTGGGCGCGCCAGCCTTGGTCGTGGTGATGATCTATATGATTCAAATCGCCCTGATTGCGCTGGCCGGCATCGCCGTCGGTCTCGTCCTCGGTGCCATCGCACCGTTGCTCGCTTCGCAGTTCATGGCCGAATTCCTGCCGATCTCGACCGCGCCACGGCTTTACCCCGGCCCGCTGACGCTCGCAGCGCTCTTCGGCCTGCTGACCACGCTCGCTTTCGCGATCCTGCCGCTCGGCCATGCCCGCGAGGTGCCGGCAACAGCACTCTTCCGGGAGCAGGGTTTCGAGACCCGCCGCCTGCCGAGCTGGCCATACCTGCTCGCAGCCGGTCTGCTGATGGCAGCTCTAGCGGCACTCGCGATCTTTACCGCCTATGACCGCTTCATCGCCGTCGTCTTCGTCGTCTCCATAGCCGTAGCTTTCGTCGTGCTGCGTGCCGTCGCCGCCTTGCTGTCGTGGCTCGCCCGCCGCAGCCCGCGCGTGCACTCGCCGGCGCTGAGATTGGCGATCGGCAATATCCATCGACCGGGTTCGCTCACCGCCTCCGTCGTCCTCTCTCTCGGTCTCGGCCTGGCACTCCTGGTGACCTTAACGCTGATCGACGGCAATATGCGTCACGAGCTGACCGGGCGCATGAGCGAGCAGGCTCCGAACTTCTTCTTCGTCGATATCCAGGGCTCGGAACTCGACGGCTTCCGGAAGGTCGTGCAGGCCCAAGCGCCTGAGGGAAAGTTGGTCGAAGTGCCGATGCTGCGCGGCCGCATCGTCGCCTTCAATGGCGAAGACGTGATCAAGATGAAGGTGCCGCCGGCCGGCCAATGGGTGTTGCGCGGCGACCGCGGCATCACCTATGCCGAAACCATGCCCGAGAACGCCGCCCTGACGGAGGGGCAGTGGTGGGGTAAGGATTACAGCGGCGAGCCTCTGGTCTCCTTCTCCGACGAAGAAGGCAAGGCGCTCGGCCTGAAACTCGGCGACACCGTGACAGTCAACGTGCTCGGCCGCAACGTGACAGCCAAGATCGCAAGCTTCCGCAAGGTTCAATGGCAGTCGCTATCCATCAATTTCGTCATGATCTTTTCGCCCAACACCTTCAAGGGCGCACCGCATGCGTGGCTGGCGACCCTCACCGATCCCACCGCTACGTCGACGCAGGAAGCGGCGATCTTGAAGAACGTCACCAACACCTATCCGACGATCACCAGCGTCCGAGTCAAGGATGCGCTCGATATCGTCGACACGCTGGTCGGCCAGCTTGCCGCGGCTATCCGCGCCGCTGCGTCCGTCGCGCTCATCGCATCCGTGCTGGTGCTTGCGGGCGCACTCGCGGCTGGAAATCGCGCACGCACGCATGACGCGGTCGTGCTGAAAACGCTTGGCGCGACGCGGGCCATGCTGATCCGCGCCTTCAGCTACGAGTATCTGATCCTGGGTGCGGCGACCGCTGTCTTCGCACTGCTCGCCGGTTCCGTGGCCGCCTGGTACATCGTCAGCCGCATCATGCACCTGCCGTCGACCTTCCTTCCCGATGTTGCCTTTTCGACCCTCATCATCGCTCTGCTGCTGACGGTCGGCATCGGACTGATCGGCACCTGGCGCGTCCTCGGCCAGAAGGCAGCGCCTGTCCTGCGTGAACTCTGAGCGCATAACCCCGAAAATCGCGCGGATTTTCGCAAAGGCTTTTACGTCGCCAAGACGCCTCGAGCATTAACCGAGCACCGGGAAATTACCCGATATTACACCGATTTAACCCTGCCGCCGCCGCTTAGCCCTTGTGCACCCGGCTTGAAAGCCTCATATTCTCTACAGGCATGCTGGAGCTCCGCAGCGGCGCCCGGGACCAAAGCGCCCGACACCGTACTCACATCGGAGCTTAAAAGAGGAAAACATGGCTGACTTTCGCAACTACCAAAACCGGACGCCGCAGGCAGGCGTGCAGACCGGCGCGATGATCGATGAGGGCCTTCGAGCTTACATGCTCAAGGTCTACAACCTGATGGCGCTGGGTCTGGCGATCACGGGTTTGGCTGCCTATGGCGCCTTCTCGCTCGCATTCGCTGACGGACAGATTACGGCTTTCGGCCAGGCGATCTACCTGAGCCCGCTGAAGTGGGTCGTTATCTTCGCGCCGCTGGCGATGGTGTTCTTCCTGAGCTTCAGGATCAATCGCATGAGCGTGGCCGCCGCGACAACGACCTTCTGGGTCTATGCTGCGCTGGTGGGCCTGTCGCTGTCGTCGATCTTCATCATCTACACCGGCCAGAGCATCGTGCAGGCCTTCTTCGTGACCGCCGCGTCTTTCGGCGCGCTGTCGCTTTACGGTTACACGACGAAGCGTAGCCTTTCGGCTATGGGCTCGTTCATGATGATGGGTCTCTTCGGCCTGATCATTGCCATGCTCGTCAACATCTTCCTGCAGTCTTCTGCCGTACACTTCGCCATCAATATCCTTGGCGTTGTGATCTTCGCCGGCCTCACCGCCTGGGATACGCAGCGGATCAAGGAAATGTACTTTGAAGCCGACGACGTTGCCGTTGCTGGCCGCAAGGCGATCATGGGCGCGCTGACGCTCTACCTGGACTTCATCAACCTGTTCATGTTCCTGCTGCAGTTCATGGGCAACCGCAAATAACTGCTGCGACGTGAATGATCGTTCGAAAAGGCGGCTTCGGCCGCCTTTTCTGTTTGCCTTGGCGCTTCGCACACGGCTTTATATCTGCTTCTTGGAATCGCAGATCAGGCAATAAACACAAATGTCCTTCCGCCTTCGCAATGCCACTCCGGCCGACCTTCCCTTCATCACCGCCATCTATCGCGACTCCGTTCTGAATGGCACGGCAAGCTATGAGATCATACCGCCTGGCGAAGAGGAGATGGCAGGTCGCTTCCAGGCGATCCAGGATAAAGGCTATCCCTATATCGCTGCTGAAGATGAAGGCGGCGCCTTTCTGGGCTATGCCTATGCCTCGGCATTCCGCACGCGGCCGGCCTATCGCTGGATGGTGGAGGATTCGATCTATCTTGCGCCCGGGGCCCGCGGCCGCGGCCTCGGCAAGGCGCTGCTGGCAACCCTGGTGGAAACCTGCCAGACCCTCGGCTTCCGCCAGATGATCGCCGTTATCGGCGGCGCCCACCCGGCGTCCGTCGCCCTCCACAGCGCCGCCGGTTTTGTGGAGACCGGCCTGTTGAAGGGCACCGGTTACAAGCACGGCCGCTGGCTGGATACGATGCTGATGCAGAAAGCGCTCGGCGAAGGTGCGGAAAGTGACCCAGATCCCTCGATTTATCCGGGGACGTTGTTCAGCGAGTAGCGCAGCAGGAGGGGATCACTTCTCCACCAGCTTCAATTGCTTATCGAAAACCTTCAGCACTTGGCTCAGGTCGTGGCCGCGCTTCAGGATCATGCCGCTGGTATTGACCACGGAAAAAGCGCCCTGCTTGGCGGCCAGCTTGGGGTTTTTCTCGATGCGGAAGAGCGGCAATTCGCCCGAGCGCTTGAAGACCGAAAACACTGCCTTTTCCTTGAGATGGTCGATGGCGTAATCGCGCCATTCGCCCTCGCCGACCATGCGGCCGTAGATCCACAGGATCGCGTCCAGCTCCCTACGATGAAAGGTTACCGGCAGCGGATCCCTGCTCTGTTTGTATTCTCTGAGATCAACGACGACGGAAGAAGTGGTGTCGACGGAACGGCTTTCGCCGTGTCGCAAATCCGGCTGATCAGTCATCAATCCCCCAGGGGTTGTGTCATGACAAGAGGATGACAGTTTGCCTCAGCCACGCGAAATTGCAAGACCAAGGATCGCTCACAATTTTTTGCTTATGAAGTAAAGCGTCTTGTCAACGCCGCATTTTAGTCAAAACGACGCCCCATTTGGCGGAACTATAGGCACCGGTTTGGCGCCGCCGCGCCAAACGGCCCGGCCGGGGCGCATCGACCGAACCCCAGCCCCGAATGCGCCCTCGCCGGGCACCCCCTCTATTTGGCGAAAGCCGAAATGGAGATCTTTTCGGCGCTAGCCGAAAAGGCTTGATCAGCCATCCGTGCCGATCGTCAGTACGGTCGCCCCGATGATCGCCGCCGGGTCACCCGACGGCGTCGAGGACTGCAACAGTACCGCCAGGCCGCGCCGGCCGGCCTTGTCCATGACATTGGCAGGCAGCACGACATTCATTTCCTTACCATCCCACATGCCGACGGTTTCGACGTCCGAAACCGCATGCAGATAGGTGATCTGCTGGCCATTGTTTTCGCCCGCCTTCGGAGAAACCTGCTGTTCCTTGTCGAAATAAGCAACGACCACATTGGCCCGGCCCTGGCCGGCGCCGATCTTGATCTCCAACTCGTCACCCTTCATGGCAGCACTCACGGGGACCGTCAGGCCCTTGCCCTGGCGGCGGAAGTCGTCGAGCTTGAAGTTGATGGCGTCGAGATCAGCGCCGTTCAGATGATCGCGGCCGTTGATAATCGCCTGCGGCGTATAAACCCCACTGCGGCCGAGCGTACGGGCATAGGCATATTGCCGAGCCGTATTGTCCTTGGACGCCATCGTGTCGTTCCAGCCGAGATAGTTCCAATAATCGACGTGATAGGCGAGCGCGACGACGTCGCCCTGGCGGATCAGCTTCTCAAACGCAGCATCAGCCGGCGGACAGGAGGCGCAGCCCTGAGACGTGAAGAGCTCGACGACGCCCTTGATCTTGGCAAGCTCCTGCGCATGCAGCGAACTTGCCAGCGCGATGCCTGCTAGAAGTGGAACCAAAAACCGTAAGCGCATGCCGTTGTACCTCTTTCTCAGACCTTGAAAGCCATGTGCTGGCGCGACCCCCGAAACCGCTTCGCGCTTTTCGGGGTATCCGTAAGGCCCTCATCAAGCCTGATAAATCTGAAACAAGAGATAATCGCTAAGCACGATGACGCAAAGTCACGAAGGGGTGAGACGAAGGTCCGGAGACGGTAGCGTCGTACACATCGGCGTGAAAAACAAGACGCCGCCGGAGAGGTTTGCTCCGACGGCGTGTATAAGTGGTTTCAACGCCAATTAGGCCGCGAGATCGCGCAGAACCGTCTGCAGGATGCCGCCATTGTTGACGTAGGTAACCTCATCCAGCGTGTCGATGCGGCAGATGATCGGAATGTCCTTCACCGTGCCGTCGCCATAGGTAACCTTGGCGATCTTGCGCTCGCGCGGCTTGATGTTTTCCAGGCCCTCGATCGTCACGGTCTCGTCGCCCTTGAGGCCGAGGCTTGCCCAGGTGGTGCCGTCCTCGAAGACGAAGGGGATGACACCCATGCCGACCAGGTTCGAGCGATGGATGCGCTCGAAGGACTGGGCGACGACGGCGCGCACGCCGAGCAGGTTGGTGCCCTTGGCAGCCCAGTCGCGCGACGAGCCGTTGCCGTATTCGACACCGGCGAAGATCACGAGCGGAACGCCTTCGGCCTTGTACTGCATGGCCGCATCGTAGATCGACATCTCTTCCTTGGACGGATAGTGGAAGGTGTAGCCACCTTCCTTGCCGTTCGGGCCGAGCATGTGGTTGCGGATGCGGATATTGGCGAAGGTGCCGCGCATCATGACCTCATGATTGCCGCGGCGCGTGCCGTACTGGTTGAAGTCGGCAACGCCGACGCCATGGCCAATAAGGTAGGAGCCGGCCGGTGAGGCAGCCTTGATCGAACCGGCCGGAGAAATATGGTCGGTAGTGATCTTGTCGCCGAAGAGGCCGAGAACACGGGCACCCTTGATATCGGAAACGCCGGCGCCGGTCTTGCCCATGCCAACGAAGTAGGGCGGGTTCTGCACATAGGTCGAGTTGTCGTCCCAGGCATAGGTCTGGCCCGGAGGAACCTGCACGGCCTGCCAGTTGGCGTCGCCCTTGAAGACGTCGGCATACTTGGTTTCGTACAGCTCGCGCGTGACGTACTTCAGGATGAATTCCTGTACTTCCTGCGAGGTGGGCCAGATGTCCTTGAGGAAGACCGGCTTGCCGTTCTGGTCTTCGCCGATGGGCTCATTGGTCAGGTCCATCTGCACGGTGCCAGCGAGCGCGTAGGCCACGACGAGCGGCGGAGAGGCCAGGTAGTTCGCCTGGACGTCGGGCGAAATGCGGCCTTCGAAGTTACGGTTGCCGGACAGCACGCCCGATACGATCAGGCCCTTATCGTTGATCGTCTTCGAGATCGGGGCCGGAAGCGGACCGGAATTGCCGATGCAGGTGGTGCAGCCGAAGCCGACGAGGTTGAACCCGAGCTTGTCGAGATCGGCCTGCAGTCCCGACTTGGCCAGATATTCACCGACGACCTGCGATCCAGGCGCCAGCGAGGTCTTGACCCACGGCTTCGTCTTCAGGCCCTTGGCGACGGCATTGCGGGCGAGGAGGCCGGCCGCGATCAGTACCGACGGATTCGACGTATTGGTGCAGGAGGTGATGGCGGCAATCGCCACGTCACCATGACCGAGATCGAAATCCGTGCCTTCGACGGCATAGCGGTTCGAAAGCTGGCCCGGCTTCTTGTATTCGGTCTCCATCGAACCGGCGAAACCGGAAGCGATGTTTTCCAGTGCGATACGGCCTTCCGGGCGCTTCGGGCCGGCCATGGACGGCACGACGTCGCCGAGGTCGAGTTCCAGCGTGTCGGTGAAGACGAGATCGGCACCGTCATTGTCGCGCCACATGCCCTGAGCCTTGGAATAGGCTTCGACCAGCGCGATACGATCCTTCGCACGGCCCGACATGTTGAGATAGTTGAGCGTTTCCTTGTCGACCGGGAAGAAGCCGCAGGTCGCGCCATATTCCGGACCCATGTTGCCGATGGTGGCACGATCGGCGAGCGGCATGTTGTCGAGACCCGGGCCGAAGAATTCGACGAACTTGGAAACAACACCCTTCTTGCGCAGCATCTGAACGACGGTCAGCACCAGGTCGGTCGCGGTGACGCCTTCCTTGAGCTTGCCGGTCAGGCGGAAGCCAATGACCTCAGGCAGCAGCATGGAGACGGGCTGGCCGAGCATGGCGGCTTCAGCTTCGATACCGCCGACACCCCAGCCAAGAACGCCGAGGCCGTTGATCATCGTCGTATGCGAATCGGTACCGACGCAGGTGTCCGGATAGGCGATCGTCTCGCCGTCTTCTTCCTTCGTCCAGACGGTCTGGCCGAGATATTCGAGGTTGACCTGGTGACAGATGCCGGTGCCGGGGGGAACGACCCTGAAGTTCTGGAACGCCTGCTGGCCCCACTTCAGGAAGCGGTAGCGTTCGCCATTGCGCTGATATTCCAGCTCGACGTTGCGGGCGAATGCCTGCGGCGTGCCGAACTCATCGACGATGACCGAATGGTCGATGACGAGGTCCACGGGAACGAGCGGGTTGATCTTTTCCGGATCGCCGCCAAGCGCCACCATGGCATCACGCATAGCGGCAAGGTCGACCACGGCCGGGACGCCTGTGAAGTCCTGCATCAGCACGCGGGCGGGGCGATAGGCGATTTCGTTCTCGACGGTGCCCTTGTTGGTGAGCCATTCGGCGACCTGGGCGATATGTTCCTTGGTGACCGACTGCCCGTCTTCGAAGCGCAGAAGGTTTTCCAGAATGACCTTCATCGAATAGGGAAGGTTGGAAACACCGGGCAGACCATTGGCCTCAGCCTTTGGCAGGCTGAAATAGGTATAGTCTTTCCCGCCCACGGTCAGCGTGGAACGACAATTGAAACTGTCAAGAGATTTAGACACGAGAGACCCCGTTTCTGATAGCCAACACAGTCGTGCGAACGCCTATGCACTTAATGCACATCAGGATGCGGGTGCGGCCATTTCCGCTGTCCGCACGTAAGGCAGAAAACCTTATGTTCGGCGCAAGGATGAAATTCACGCCGACCGCTGGCGTGGTTGCGGGTCTTATAGATAATTTCGTAAAGACTTGCCAGAGTGGCCAAGCTCAAAATCGGACAATTTTTTGAGCCTGCGACAACGAGAACTGGACCGGAAACGGGGAAAGCCTGAGCTGATGCATCTAAGCGCTGAAAACCTGGCGGCAAGGCGGGGCGAAGACCTGATTTTCGCGAATGTTTCCTTTGACTTGAGCAATGGTGAGGCACTGATCCTGACTGGTCGCAACGGCTCGGGAAAATCAACACTTTTGCGTGTTGTCGCAGGCCTCCTCAGACAGGAAAAAGGCCGCGTCGTTTTCACCGATTCCAAGGGCGAATCGGACCGGGCGGCAGGCGAAATCAGCCACTACCTGGGCCACCGCAACGCGATGAAGTCAGAACTTACGGTTGCAGAGAACCTGATTTTCTGGAAAGAGTTTTTCGGAGACATGATGGGCGGCGCCGGTCTTGCGATCGAGGACGCGGCGGAAGCCGTCGGTCTTGCCGGCATCACCCACCTTCCCTTCGGGTACCTCTCCGCCGGCCAGCAACGCCGATTCGCATTTGCAAAACTGCTGGTCGCCTATCGTCCCGTCTGGATCCTCGATGAACCCACCGCAGCACTGGATGCAGCAGCAGACCGGCTGTTTGCGGATCTGATCTCGGCGCACCAGAAAGCGGGCGGCATCGTGTTGGCGGCGACACATCAGCCGCTCGGGCTCGCAAATGCGCGGGAAATGCGGATGACGGGATTTGCCGGAGTTGGTGAGGGGGTTTGGGGATGATATTACGTCCCTCATGGCCCCTCATCCGTCCTTTCCCGGCTTCGCTGCGCGCAACCGCTCATGTCCACCTTCTCCCCGTTTTACGGCGCGAAGGCGCTTGGTTGGCTCCGTCGTCCTCTCTCCCCGCCGGCGGGGAGAGAGCTAGGGTGAGGGGCAAAACCGCTCTCTCCATTGATAATGAAATCAAGGGGCTCGCCGCATGACCGCCCTCTTCCTCCGCGACTTAAGACTCTCGGTCCGCGCCGGCGGCGGTGCCCTCATCGGCATTCTCTTCTTTCTCACTGTCGTCGCCGTCATCCCCTTCGGCGTCGGCCCCGACCTTAAGCTGCTGTCTCGCATCGGCCCGGCCATCGTCTGGATCGGCGCACTGCTATCCGCCCTGCTCGGCCTCGACCGCCTGTTTCAGGCCGAACGCGACGACGGATCGCTCGATCTGCTGGTGATGCAGGAAACCCCACTGGTACTGACGGTGCTCACCAAATGCGCAGCACACTGGACAGCGACCGGCCTGCCGCTGGTGATTGCCTCGCCGCTGCTCGGCCTCTTTATGAATATGAACGAAGCGGCGATCGGTGCGACGGCCTTGACCCTGCTGGTCGGCTCGCCGGCGATCACTTTCATCGGTGCGGTGGGGGCGGCAGTCGCCGTGGCATTGCCACGTGGCGGATTGCTGGTGTCGATCCTGGTGCTGCCGCTGGCCATTCCCGTGCTGATCTTCGGCGTCAGCGCGACTTATGCCGTGGTCGAAGGTCCGCAGCCCTTCCTGCCGCCCTTCCTGATCCTGATTGCACTCACCTTGTTTTTCGCCGTGCTCGGCCCGGCAGCGGCCGCGCTCGCCTTGCGCAACACGACGGATTGATCGGCCTGAGACGATGGGATCGATTGCCGTAAAAGGGATATCGGGTTAAACAAGCCGCATGAGCGATATCAGCCCTGCGATCAGCCGATTTTCCGACCTCGCCAACCCGACCCGGTTCCTGGCGCTTTCGGCGCGTCTCATTCCCTGGCTGGCGGCGATCACGGCCGTGCTTTTCGCGATCGGCCTCTATCTCGCCTTCTCGACCGAGGGAGACTACCAGCAGGGCGATACTGTCCGCATCATGTATATCCATGTGCCGGCGGCATGGCTGTCGATGATGTGCTACACGATCATGAGCATGTCGGCGATCGGCACGCTCGTCTGGCGTCATCCGCTGGCCGATGTCGCCGCCAAGGCTGCTGCGCCCCTCGGCGCCGCCTTTACCCTTGTTGCCCTCGTCACCGGCTCGCTCTGGGGCAAGCCGATGTGGGGCACCTATTGGGTCTGGGACGCGAGGCTCACCTCGGTGTTCATCCTCTTCCTGATGTATCTCGGGCTGATCGCGCTGAACCGCGCCATGGACGATCCGTCCAAGGCAGCGCGTGTCACCGCCGTGCTGATCCTTGTCGGCTTCATCAACATTCCGATCATCAAGTTCTCGGTCGACTGGTGGAACACGCTGCACCAGTCGGAAAGCATCATGCGCCTCGACGGCCCGACCATCGATGCGCAATTCCTCTGGCCGCTTTTCACCATGGCGCTTGCCTTCACCCTGCTGTTCTTCACGCTGCATCTGATGGCGATCCGCAACGAGATCTGGCGTCGCCGCATCGCCGCGCAGCGCCGTCTCGCCGCCCGCATGGCCGCCCGAGAGGAATAGCATGACGCATCCCTTTTACGTCTACGGTTCCTATGGCTTTGCCGCCGCCATGATCATCGCCGTCATCGCCTGGACATGGATCGACGGCCGTCTGCGCCGCAAGGAAATCGCCGCGCTCGAAGCCTCAGGCATCCGCCGCCGGTCGCAGCGTCCCCCAGAAGGCAAAGCGAAATGAGCTTGGGTACCGAAGAAGGCAAAAAGCCGAAATCGGGTAGCACCAGTCGCTATCTGCTGGCGCTCATTCCGCTGATCGTCTTTGCCTGCATCGCGCTGGCCGTCGGCAAGGTAATGTACGACCAGGAAGTCCACGGGACCGATATTTCCGCCATTCCCTCGGCACTGATCGGCACGAAAGCCCCGACGCTGGCGCTGGCGCCGCTCGACGGCTCCAATCTGCCGGCGCTGACCGACAGTGCCATCAGGGGCAAGCTGACGCTCGTCAACGTCTTCGCGTCGTGGTGCCTGCCCTGCCGCGAAGAACATCCTGTCCTCAAGGAACTCGCCAAGGACGGCCGGCTGAACATCGTCGCGATCAATTACAAGGACACGGGTGAAAACGCCCTGCGTTTCCTCGGCGAACTCGGCAATCCCTACAACGCCATCGGCATCGATCCGAACGGTTCGGCCGCGATCGACTGGGGCGTCTACGGCATCCCTGAATCCTACCTCGTCGCCCCCGACGGCACGATCCTCTACAAGCAGGTCGGCCCTTTTACCGCCACCAGCCTCAAAGAGGGGCTGTATCCAGCCATAGCGAAGGCCCAGGGAAAGCCGATATCTTGAAACCGGGCGCCTGCTTCACTCTTCGCGGGATGATCCAAAAGCTATTTCTCGTCGCATGAGAAATTCAGCCCCGTGAACGTGCTCATGACATCCTCTGCCGGCACGTCCCTAAGCGTTGGATTGTGAATCAGGAAATCACAGAACATGGCGGTGATCTTTGCGGCATCAACTTGCGCCGGGATACAGATATCCACGCCGACGGACTCACCGAAATAAGCCCAGTTCGTCATCGCCCTGGCGTTGGGGATCGACTGGGCGATGCCGCGACGGGCGACAAAATCATCGCGATTCCACTTATCCAGCCAGCCGATGACGTAGCCGGAGACAAGCTGCCGGGAGGCGCCGCAATCGGCAGACAACTGGCTCACATCGGAAAAGCCGGCCGGCGCTTTGGATGCGATCACGGCCAACAAGGTTGCAACTGCTATACTCGACATCCGCCCCTCGCGAAATCGTCAGCGCTGCCAGTGGTCTACGGCAGCATCACGACGGCGAGGTTAGATGCAACTTTATGGCGATTTTCGGCAGGAATTGCGGGTAAAAATCATCAAATCCAGGGACAGTTAAAGGCCGCCCTGCCAGGTCTTGATCGCTTCTACCGGCCAGACCAGCATGATGACGTTCAGCGTGAGATTATCGCGGATGATCCAGCCGGTGAGCAGCTCGAAGAAAATGGCGATCGCGATGGTCAGCATGACCGGCGCGCGCGACGCGAACAGGAAGCCGACGACCATGAGCACCGCATCCATCGCGGAGTTGAGGATGCTGTCGCCGAAATAGTCGAGCGAGATCGTCGCCGTGCGATAGCGATTGATGATGATGGGTGAGTTCTCAAGCAGCTCCCAGCCGGATTCGATCAGCAGGGCGACGAACAGGCGCATCGAGAGCGGTTTGCGGCGCATGATCAGATGCGTCAGCCCGAAGAACAGGAAGCCATGGATGATGTGCGACGGCGTATACCAGTCGGAGATATGCTGCGAATTGCCGCTGGAATTGACGACGGGTTCGAAGAGCTTGACATAGCCGCAAGTGCAGATAGGCACCCGCCCCATCATATACTCAGCGACGATCTGGACGACCAGAACCACCGTGCAGGCAATGAACCAGAAGCTTTGCGGGCGATAGCGACTTTCGGCGTCTGCAAGCGCCGTCATTATTCGGTTTCCGCCGGCGGATTGATCGTGTGCTTCATGATCAACGGCATCTGCGACAACGTGAAGATGATGGTAATCGGCATCGTGCCCCAGACCTTGAAGAGCACCCAGAGATTATCCGCGGCCTTGACATCGGGCAGGTAATACCAATTCGACCCGCGCCAGACGACTTCGTTGAGTACGGCGAGAAACAGGAAGAAAATGCCCCAGCGAAGGGTGAGCTTGCGCCAGCCCTCCGCATCGAGCTGAAAAGCCGCGTTGAAGACGTAACCAAGCAGCGATCTGCCGAAAGCAAGCCCGCCGAGCAGCACCACACCGAACAGGGCGTTGATGATGGTCGGCTTCATCTTGATGAAAGTCTCGTTCTGCAGATAGATGCCGAGTGCGCCGAAGGTGACGACGACGATACCGGAGACGAAGGGCATCAACGGCAGATGGCCGAGCATGATCTTCGAGACGACGAGCGAGATCACCGTCGCCGTCATGAACAACGCCGTTGCAACGAAGAGCGGACCGCCGAGCGCCGATAGTGCCGGAAAATGCTGCACCAGCCAGTCGCCTCGGAGATTGCCGAAGAAGAAGATCATCAGCGGCCCGAGTTCCAAAACCAGCTTCAACAGCGGATGATGCTTGTCGGCAGCACTCGGGGTTAGGTCACTGTCGCTGGTCGTCATTGCTGGACTCTCATTGTCATCGAATTTGGTCTTGTCGTTCATTGACTAATTCCGGCGATGGCCTGGGCAAAATCCTCAGCCTCGAACGGCTCGAGATCGTCTACACCTTCGCCGACGCCGATGAAATAGACCGGCAGCTTGTGCTTGGCGGAGATGGCGACCAGAATGCCGCCCCTCGCCGTTCCGTCGAGCTTGGTCATGATCAGGCCGTTGACCCCTGCAACATTGCGGAAGATTTCCACCTGGTTCAGCGCATTCTGGCCGGTCGTCGCGTCCAGCGTCTGCAGGACGGTATGCGGCGCGTCCGGATCGAGCTTGCCGAGCACGCGGACGATCTTTTCCAGCTCCGCCATCAGCTCCGTTTTGTTCTGCAGCCGGCCGGCAGTGTCGATGATCAGCACGTCGCTCTTGCTGGCCTTGGCCTGCTGGAACGCGTCGAAGGCGAGGCCGGCGGCATCGGCGCCGAGCTTGGTGCCGATGAATTCCGACTTGGTGCGGTCGGCCCAGATCTTCAGCTGCTCGATGGCCGCGGCGCGGAAGGTATCGCCGGCGGCGACCATGACCTTCAGACCCGCACCGGACAATTTCGCCGCCAGCTTGCCGATCGTCGTCGTCTTGCCCGTACCGTTGACGCCGACGATGAGGATGACATGCGGCTTGTGGCTGAGATCGAGCTGCAATGGCTTGGCGACCGGCCTCAGCACCTTGGCGATTTCTTGCGCCATGATCCGGCTGACATCCTCGCCTGTCACATCCTTGCCGTAGCGCTCCGAGGCCAGCGTATCGGTGACCCGCATCGCCGTCTCGACGCCAAGATCGGCCTGGATCAACAGATCCTCCAGATCCTGCAGCGTCTGATCGTCCAGCTTGCGCTTGGTGAAAAGCGCCGTGATCTGGCCGGTGAGCTGCGACGAGGTGCGCGCAAGACCGGCACGTAGGCGCTGGAACCAGGTCTGCCTTTGTTTTGGGGCTTCGGGGGCAGGCTCGGGGAGCTTGGAGGCGGTGGCGAAGCCTTTGGGGAGGATTGGGGGCGCCGCATCGTCGATCTTCGACGAAAGTTCCGAATCTGCCGAGCCTTCGTCACCCCCCTCTGTCCTGTCGGACATCTCCCCCACAAGGGGGGAGATCGTTTCGATCGCGGTATCCTTTGAGGACACATCAACCTCAGCATTCTGGGCTTGCTCAGGTTCGGCAAATTTATTCTCGCTGACCGGCTTCCAAGCTGCTGACTCGGGCGAAACAGCTGTCTCTACGGACTCTTTGGCTTCTTGCTCGTGTTCATGCGGCGCAGCACTCTCCAAACGATCTCCCCCCTTGTGGGGGAGATGTCCCGAAGGGACAGAGGGGGGTTCCACAGGCTCGGCAAACTCGGACACCTCCGGAACCTCCGCAACAGGCGCTTCCAGCGGAGCAGCGGACTCCTCAACAGACCTAACCTCCTCCGGCGCCTGCTCTTCCACCGGCTTTTCGCGGCCGAAGGTGAAGACTTTTTTGATGAAACTGAGCGCCATGAAAATTCCGTGAGCGAGTAGGATCAGGCCGCGTCGGCGGCCGCAAGTTGCATGTCGAGATGCTTGCCATTGTGGCCGGTGATCGCCACCTGCACAAGGTCGCGCGGCCGAAGACCGGGCACTGCGACAAGCGTGAAGTTTTCCGTATGCGCCAGCCCGTTGTTCTCCACGAGCAGCCATTGCCGCGTGCCGACCATAGTGTCGAGATGGGACTGATGCAGCTTTTGTCCAGCCAGGCGCAGCCGTGCTGCTCGTTCCTTGATCACCGTCCGGTCGAGCTGCGGCATCCTCGCAGCCGGCGTGCCGGGACGCGGGCTGTATGGAAAGACATGCAGATGCGCGATGCCGGTCTCCTCCGCGAGGCTGACAGCGTTTTCGAACATCGCTTCCGTTTCGGTCGGAAAACCAGCGATCATATCGGCGCCAAAGCTCATCTCCGGCCGAAGACGACGAACGTCATCGATGAAACGAATGGCGTCGGCGCGTGAGTGCCGCCGTTTCATCCGCTTCAGGATCATGTCGTCGCCGTGTTGCAGCGACAGATGCAGATGCGGCATGAAGCGCGGCTCATCGGCGATCAGATCCATCAGATGCCCATCGGCCTCTATGCTGTCGATCGACGAGAGCCGCAACCGGCGGATCTCAGGGATCTGCTTCAGCAGCGTCTTCGCCAGAAGGCCGAGCGACGGCTGACCGGGCAGGTCGGCGCCGTAGCTGGTGGCATCGACGCCGGTCAACACGATCTCGCGGTAACCGCTTTCGACCAGATTGCGCGCCTGGCTCGCCACCGCGCCCATCGGCACGGAGCGGGAATTGCCGCGGCCATAGGGGATAATGCAGAAGGTGCAGCGATGGTCGCAGCCGTTCTGTACCTGGATGAAGGCGCGCACATGTCCATCGATATGCCTGATCATCTGCGGCGCGGTCGCGCGCACGCTCATGATATCATTTACGCGCATCTTCTCTTCGGCCGAGACGCCGAAATCCGGCAGCGAGCGATAGGAAGCGCTCGTCAGCTTCTCCTCGTTGCCGAGCACGGCGTCCACTTCGGCCATTTCGGCGAAAGCATGCTTTTCCGTCTGCGCGGCACAGCCGGTGACGATTATGCGGGCATGCGGATTGTCGCGCCGCGCGCGGCGGATTGCCTGGCGCGCCTGGCGCACGGCCTCGCCGGTGACTGCACAGGTATTGACCAGGATGGCATTGTTGAGCCCGGCTTTTTCTGCCTCGGCCCGCATCACTTCAGATTCATAGGTGTTGAGACGGCAGCCGAAGGTGATGACCTCGACCCCGCTCACCGCGCCTGAGCCCCCTGCTCCTGATCGCGCGTCCAATGACCCGTCGTGGGATCGACTACACCGGACCACTCCCATTCCGCTGGACCTTTCATGACGACGTGATCGTCGCTCTCCCGCCATTCGATAGTGAGTTGGCTCGGTGCCGGGGCGGAGGCGACGTCGATCGTCACCTTACGGCCGGTGCGGCCGGTGCGCGCCGCGCTGACGGCGGCCGAACAGGCGGCCGAACCGCAGGCAAGCGTCAGCCCCGCGCCGCGCTCCCAGGTGCGCGTGCGCACCGTAGTCGGCGAAAGCACCTGCGCCAATGTGATATTGGCGCGCTCGGGAAACATCGGATGATTTTCGAGCAGCGGCCCGAAGCGGGCGAGATCGTAGGACATCGGGTCCTTGTCGACCCAGAAGATCGCATGCGGATTGCCCATCGACATGGCCGAGGGCGAATGCAAGACGGGGTTGTCGATCGGCCCGATCTGCAGCTCGATGCGGCGCGTATCGGCGAATTCCTCGGCGAGCGGAATCTTGTCCCACGCGAAAACCGGCTTGCCCATGTCGACCGAAATCGTACCGTCCTCGTGCTCGACCGCATTCAGAATGCCGGCAACGGTCTGGAACGTGAACATCTTCTTGCCGGTCTCGGCCGCAAGCGCCTGCACCACGCAGCGCGTGCCGTTGCCGCAGGCCTGCGCCTTGGTGCCATCGGAATTGAGAATATCGATCCAGGCGTCGGTGCCTTGAGCCTTCGGATCGTGGATCGCCATGATCTGGTCGAACTGGGTGGCCGCATCGGCATTCAGCGCTATCGCCGCCGCCGCCGTCACCACGTCTTTCCGGCCGCGCATGTCGACAACCAGGATCTTGTTGCCAAGCCCGTTCATCCTTGCGAATTCGACCGTGTTGCTCATGATGGTATGTCCGTCAGTGTTTTCGAGCTGTATATGGCGGAATTGCGGGGGAATTACCAGTGGGTAAGCGCCCTCTCCTCGGGGTAGAGGGGTGGGCGAGCCGCCGCCGATACATTGTTACGTCGGCATTTACTGTAACGTACTTGGTTTCTCGACCCCCGCGCGCAAGACTTCATCAACTGAATCAGCATGAATCACCAGGCAAAGACGAGGAGGCCAACTGGTTGCCCGCTCCCAATGGGCCGTTCTTCGCTGCCATGCGCCTCTACTGGCCAAAACAAGAGGCACTTGAAGGCAAAGGAAAGCACCGCCGCTGAAACACGGAGCTGACACCGGGAGGAGAACGAGATGACCAACAAGCTTTTGACCGCGACCGCCTTTCTGGCCCTGGCCGCCATCAGCCATGCGGCGGCCCAATCCGCGAAGGGTGATACCATTCCCGTGACGCCCGACAATTTCACCCGCGCCGAATCCGATCTCTACTTCGGGAACATCGTGAAGGACGATGGTTTCGGAAAATTCAAACATCACCGCGAACTCAGCTCGATCGACCACCAGCTTGTCATCCGTACAAACCGCGACACGCTCTACTCGGCTGGGGTCTTCGATCTCGACGCGGGACCCGTGACGATCACGCTCCCCGATGCGGGCAAGCGTTTCATGTCCATGCAGGTGATCGACGAAGACCAATACACGGCGGAGGTCATCTATGGGTCGGGCAGTTACACCTTTTCGAAGGAAAAAATCGGAACTCGCTATGTGCTCGTGGGTGTGCGAACCTTAGTCGATCCGCAAGACGCCGATGATGTGAAGAAGGTGCATGACCTGCAGGATGCCATCAAGGTGGAACAGAAGGCGCCTGGAAGTTTCGATATCCCGAAATGGGATCAGGCAAGTCAGTCGAAGGTAAGGGCCGCTTTGCTCGAGCTCGCCTCGACACTCCCGGATACCAACCGCATGTTCGGCAGGAAAAATGAGGTCGATCCTGTTCGTCGTCTGATCGGCTCGGCGTCGGCCTGGGGCGGAAACCCGCAGAAGGATGCGATATATCTCAATATCACTCCGCAAAAGAACGACGGCAAGACAGTCTACAAGCTCGCCGTCGAGGATGTGCCGGTGGATGGGTTCTGGTCGATCAGCGTCTATAATGCCAAAGGCTACTACGAGCCGAACAAGCTGAATGCCTACACATTGAACAACGTCACCGCCAAACATGACGATGACGGAACGGTGCATGTCCAGTTCGGCGACTGCAATGGAAAGGTATCCAACTGCCTGCCTATAACGAAAGGGTGGAATTACATGGTGCGCCTCTACCGACCCCGCGCCAATATTCTCGATGGAACATGGACGTTCCCGCAGGCGATGCCGGAGGGATAGCCTCCCCTCATAACCAGACTTGCCGGCGCTCAGACAACAGGTACGTCGAAGACTTCCCCTGCCCGCAGCGGCCTGAAGCGATCCGGCTCCACCCCGTGCTCCCTAAGCGCCGCATCCAGCGCCTTGACCGGCGCATCGATCGCCTCGTCCGTGAGCTGAAAGGTCGCGAAATGGTGGCCGGCGACGTGAGCCGCGTTGCAGAGTTTCATGCCGTGAACCGCCTCCGCCGGATTCTGGTGTTGGCCTTTCATGAACCAGCGCGGTTCGTAGGCGCCGAAAGGCAGGATGGCGAGGCGGAAGCCGCCATGCTTTTGCCGCGCCGCCTCATAGTTGACGCCGCGATGAAAGCCGGTGTCACCGATATGGTAGATCTTGCCGGCGGGAGTCGTGATGACGAAGGCGGCCCAGAGCGCCATGCGGCGATCGCCGGCGCCGCGCGCCGACCAGTGATGACATGGCTCGGCGTCGACGGTCACCTTGTCCGTGATCGCGATGCGATCGCCCCAATCCATCGTCGTGATCCGGGCATCGGATACTGTGCGGCGGATAATGGCGTCGTTACCGAGCGGCGTAAGGATTTTCGGCGCGTGCGTCTCGTGCAGCCGTTTCAGCGTCGCGATATCGAGATGGTCGTAGTGATTGTGCGAGACTAGCACGAGATCGACCGGCGGCAGGTCCTCGAACCGGATGCCGGGCTGAACCGCCCGTTTCGGGCCGATGAAGGTGAACGGGCTGACACGCTCCGACCACACCGGATCAGTCAATATGTTGAGGCCCGCCACCTGGATCAGCATCGAGGCATGGCCGACCATGGTCACCCGCAACGCGTCGCCGAAAACGTGCCTGTCGGGCCTGGCCGGCGGAAACAGGCTGACGACCGGATTCGGCCAGCGCGTCCGCCCGCCCCCAAGTTTCCATCTCAGCAGGTCCCCGAACCCACCGGGTTCCACGCCGCCTGGATTGAAGAAGCGTAGCCCGTCGAAGTGATCGGAGATTGGGCCTTGATAGTAGGGGTTCGATGTCTTCCGGGAGCCGGATGTATCTGTCATGAATGCGCCGATGGATTTTCTGTCGGCTCAGATGTGAGCCAAACATCAAGCTTTTGAAAGCCTTTCCACCCTCTCGGCTTGACTTTCCCACTCGTTTCCTGTTTATCCCCGCCATCTGCGACGAGCACAAGCCTCCGAGCCACCGACCGGGACCCGTCAAGGTATAAAGAGATCCCGGAGGTCAACACCCGACAGCGCGATGCGCCCTCGGGTGCTTTTTGGCTTTGCGTCTTGTTTTCGTCATGGAAAAGCACGACGTTTTGGGCCTTACGAAACCAGCCCGAAACGTTACCCAAGGAAGAACCGATGTTTGAAAACCTCCAGGACCGTCTTGGTTCCATTCTGAATGGACTGACAGGCCGCGGCGCGCTTTCGGAAGCCGATGTTTCCGCTGCGCTGCGCGAGGTTCGCCGCGCGCTGTTGGAAGCCGACGTGGCGCTGGATGTCGTGCGTTCCTTCACGGATCGCATCCGCGAAAAGGCCGTCGGCGCCGAGATTCTGAAGTCGATCAAGCCCGGCCAGATGGTCGTCAAGATTGTCCATGACGAGCTCATCGAAATGCTCGGCGGCGAAGGCGTCGGTATCGACCTCAATGCACCGGCCCCTGTCGTCGTCATGATGGTCGGCCTGCAGGGTTCCGGCAAGACGACGACCACGGCGAAGATCGCGAGCCGCATGACGAGCCGCGACCGCAAGAAGGTCCTGATGGCCTCGCTCGACACGCGCCGGCCGGCAGCGCAGGAGCAGTTGCGCCAGCTCGGCGTCCAAACCGGCGTCGACACGCTGCCAATCATTGCCGGCCAGTCGCCCACCGATATCGCCGCCCGCGCCGTGCAGGCAGCAAGGCTCGGCGGCCATGACATCGTCATCCTCGATACTGCCGGCCGTACGCACATCGACGAGCCGCTCATGGTCGAGATGGCGGATATCAAGAAGAAGTCGAATCCGCACGAAATCCTGTTGGTCGCGGACTCGCTGACCGGTCAGGATGCCGTTAACCTCGCCCGCAATTTCGACGAGCGCGTCGGTATCACCGGCCTGGTGCTGACCCGTATGGACGGCGACGGCCGCGGCGGTGCTGCGCTTTCGATGCGCGCCGTCACCGGCAAGCCGATCAAACTGATCGGCGTCGGCGAAAAGATGGGCGAGCTGGAAGAATTCCATCCCCGCCGTATCGCCGACCGTATCCTCGGCATGGGCGACATCGTCTCGCTGGTGGAAAAAGCGGCTGAGAACATCGACGCCGAGAAGGCGGCCGCCATGGCCGCGAAGATGGCCAAGGGCAAGTTCGATTTGAACGACCTCGCCGACCAGCTCAAGCAGATGCAGAAGATGGGCGGCATGGGCGGCATCATGGGCATGATGCCCGGTATGGCCGGCATGAAGGACAAGATGGCAGCCGCCGGCCTCAACGACAAGCTTTTCGGCCGCCAGCTCGCCATCATCTCCTCGATGACCAAGGCCGAGCGCGCCAATCCTGATCTCCTCAAGCATTCCCGCAAGAAGCGCATCGCCGCCGGCTCCGGCACCGACGCCTCCGACATCAACAAGCTTCTGAAGATGCATCGCCAGATGGCCGACATGATGAAGATGATGGGCGGCAAGGGCAAAGGCGGCATGATGAAGCAGCTGATGGGCGGCCTTGCCGGCAAGATGGGCCTCGGCGGCGGCATGGGCGGCATGCCCGACCTATCGAACATCGACCCCAAACAGCTGGAAGCCCTGCAGAAGCAGGCGGAAGCCGCTGGCCTCGGTCGGCCGGGCGGCGGCATGCCAGGTGGCTTGTCGGGTCTCGGCGGCGGTGGTGGTGGTTTGCCCGGCCTGGGCGGCGCCAAGCTCCCCGGCCTCGGCGGTGGCTTCCCGGGACTGCCCGGTTTACCGAAGAAGAAGTGAGAAGGATCGCTAACCCCCATGATTGATCCAGACGTCAAAGCCCAATTGGGCAACTACCGCCAGTCGATCGACAATGTCGATGCTGCGCTCATCTACATGCTGGCCGAACGCTTCCGCTGTACCAAAGAGGTCGGCGTGCTGAAGGCCAAATACAATCTGCCGCCGGCCGATCCGGCGCGCGAGGAATTCCAGATCGAACGTCTGCGCCGCCTGGCAAACGACGCCAAGCTGGACCCGGATTTCGCCGAGAAGTTCCTGAACTTCGTCATCAAGGAAGTTATCCGGCATCATGAACAGATCGCTGCTGATCTCAGCAACAGCAAATGAACATACCGCCAAAACGAAGCGGTCAAGAAAAGCCTAAGGAGTAGAAACATGGCACTGAAAATTCGTCTCGCCCGCGGTGGCTCCAAGAAGCGCCCGTATTACCACGTTGTTGTAGCCGACGCCCGTTCGCCGCGCGATGGCCGCTTCCTGGAGAAGGTCGGTTCCTGGAACCCGATGCTTGCCAAGGACGACGCCAAGCGCATCGAACTCGATGCCGACCGCATCAAGCATTGGCTCGACAACGGCGCTCAGCCGACCGACCGCGTTCTGCGCTTCCTTGATGAAGCCGGCGTTGCCAAGCGCGAAGCCAAGAGCAACCCGGAAAAGGCAAAGCCGGGCAAGAAGGCCCAGGAACGCGCCGCTGAAAAGGCACAGAAGGCTGCTGACGCCGCCGCTGCTGCTGAATAATTGGCCGTAACGGCTATTTGAAACGGGTGGCATGGCGACATGCCGCCCGTTTTTTGTTCCCATCTGCGAGCGTTCATCTTATGAGAGAACGCAATCGATCCTCTGGCAGTCGGCACAGGACCATGACGAAACTTGAAAACCCGGTATTGATGGCCACCATCGGCGCCGCACAGGGCCTGAGAGGCGAAGTGCGCGCCCGCGCATTTACCTCCGATCCCACAGCGCTCGGCGACTACGGCCATCTGCACAGCCTCGACGGCCGCACCTTCGAGGTACTGGAAATCCGCGAAGCCAAGAACGTGGTGATCGTCCGCTTTCGCGGCATCAATGACCGCAATGCCGCCGAGGCACTGAATGGGCTGGAACTCTATATCGAGCGCAACAACCTGCCCGATGACGAGCTGGAGGACGATGAGTTCTTCTATGCCGATCTCGAAGGCCTGGAAGCGATCGACGACAAGGGCATCGGTTACGGCACCGTCAGTGGCATCTATGATTTCGGCGCCGGCGACCTCTTGGAGCTGAAAGGGCCTGGCAAGCGCCCAGTGCTTATCCCCTTTTCCGAAGCCGCCGTGCTGGAAATCGACCTTGAAGGCGGCAAGATCCTGATCGATCCGATGGCCGCTGGCTTGATCGACAGCCCCGACGATTTCTCCGGCAAGCCGCCGAAGCCTCCGGGCAAAGCGAAGAAGTGATCAGGCTATGAGTTTCCGGGCGACCATCCTGACGCTGTACCCCGAGATGTTTCCCGGTCATCTCGGCGTTTCGCTCGCCGGCAAGGCGATGGAACGCGGGCAATGGTCGCTGGACACCGTGCAGATCCGCGATTTCGCCACCGATAAGCACCGTACTGTGGACGATACGCCCGCCGGTGGCGGCGCCGGCATGGTGTTGAAGCCGGACGTACTTGCCCGCGCCATCGACCATGCCAGCGAAAATGACGACCGCCCGCGCCTGTTGATGAGCCCGCGCGGAAAGCCGCTGACACAGAAACGCGTTCGGGAACTTGCTGATGGCAACGGCGTCATCATCGTCTGCGGCCGTTTCGAAGGCGTCGACCAGCGGGTGATCGACGGACGCGATCTCGAAGAGGTCTCGATCGGCGACTACATCCTATCCGGCGGAGAGCCGGCGGCGCTGATCCTGCTCGACGCCATCGTCCGCATCCTGCCGGGCGTCATGGGCAACGATCTTTCGGGCCTGCACGAAAGTTTCGAGGGCGGCCTGCTGGAGCATCCGCAATACACCCGGCCGCAGGTCTGGGAAGGCCGCGAAATCCCTGCGGTACTGACCTCAGGCAATCATGGCGCCATCGCCAAATGGCAAAAGCAGGAAGCCGAGAAGCTGACGAAAGAACGCCGGCCGGATTTGCTCGAGAAGCCGCTTGCGAAGTAGCGGCGATAAACTGGACTGCTGATACGATGCCATTTGATGCCGCCGCGCTAGGCAGTAGCAAGTGGCCGCTTTGCGCCGCCATGAGCTGTCGTTCGGCACATCAAGAAACTCGGGTTTTCAAGTTAGTCGGTACCGGTGGGGCCTGTTCATCGGTGACGACGACTGGCGAGATCCTATTCATCTAACGAAAGAGCCATCCCATGCTTGATAGTTTTGAGCGCGATCAGGCTTTTGTACTTGCGAACAAGCTCTTGCTGATCTGTCATCATCCGCTCAATGAAGGCATTATATTCATCAATATCCCGCACCGTTACCAACAGGACTAGGTCAGTGTCGCCAGTGACGTACCAACATGACTGGACTTCCGGCGCTCGGATAAGCCAACGTTGGAAAGCTTCAAGATTATGGCGATACTCGTTTTGTATTTCGATCTCGACCAAAATTCTTAGGCTCCGACTGACAGCGGCAGGACTGACAACAGCGATGATCCGGTCGATCACGCCCTCGCGTTTAAGCTTGCTGACACGCCGCTCAACTGCAGAAGGCGAAAGGTTGACGGCTTGCGCGATGGCTTTCGCGGGCTGGTCAGCGTTGTGCTGCAGGATCAACAAAATTTCGCGATCTTTCTCATCCACGCGCATCTCCCTCGATTATATGGTTCCACATGCGGAAAAACAGCGCATCTACTGCGATAATCGATAATTTTCCGCGCAAATGAAATCTATCATCGCCTCCATGACAAAACAATCTCAACCGTCTTTTTTGAATATCGTAGATGCCAGAAGTCGGATCGATCCAATATTCCTAGACACAGCACTGCTCACGGACGCCACCCTCGGCCTGACACTCGCAGCCAAGGATGAAACGGATAATCCAATCCGTTGCTTCAAAGGCAGGGGTACCGGCTATTATCTGGCGTGCGCGAGCGCGGAGAGAGGACCACTGGTCACAGCGTCAGCAGGCAACTTTGGCCAAGGGCTCGCCTACGGCGCGGCAAAATTGGATCGTGAATTGACTGTATTCGCTAGCCTTTCCGCAAACCCGCTGAAGATCGAGGCTATGCGCATGCTCGGGGCGGAGGTCATTCTGTTTGGGGATGACTTCGACGCAGCGAAAGCAAGAGCCCGGGAATACGCCTCAGAAAGCCGGGCAACGTTCGTGGAGGATGGTGCAAGCGCCAGCATCGCAGAAGGTGCCGGAACGATCGCGGCCGAACTCAGCGAGGCATTCGGCAATATCGATGCGGTCTTTGTCCCTCTCGGAAATGGTGCGCTGGCGGCAGGGATCGGCTGCTGGTTCAAAACAACATCGCCCGCCACCAAAGTAATCGCTGTCGCCGCGAAAGGTGCTCCCTGCATGCAGCTTTCATGGCTGGCAGGCCAACCCGTTCCGACAGATAAGGCGACGACTATCGCGGATGGGATCGCTGTGCGCGATCCGGTTCCGGTTGCCGTCGATTGGCTGGCCACGACGATCGATGACGTCGTGCTTGTCGACGATGCTTGCATAGTCGATGCCATGCGGTTCGCGCATTCCAAGTGGAATCGGTTCGTTGAACCAGCAGGCGCTGCGGGGTTGGCTGGTGTTTTGGCGACGGCTGCGACCATGCAGGGGGCTAGGGTTGCAACGATACTGTGCGGAGGAAATCTTACGCCAGAGCAAATTGCCCAGTGGCTGCCAGAAGCCGATGCGGGATTTGTCCCGTAGAATATCGAATGGCCGCTTCGAGACCTACCAGCAAAGCGGCCAAGGCGTTTCTCCTGCATGCGCAGAATGCGTTGCTGGAATGGATAGTCGGCTGAGCCTTTTGACACCGACGCTCATCTTGCAGCCGACCTTCATCTCTTGGTATTCCAATTGCCTAGGCGCCCCCCGACACAGAAGAAGCCCTGAAATGCGGCGTTTAACGCACGAAATTCCCAGCCAAGGGGTGACAAACCCACAGCAATAGGATATGTGCGCGCCCGGCATGGGAAATTTCCCATCAACCACCAAAGAATAGCAGACGTATTCGCTCCTGCCTTCACGGGCATATATCCAAGGCGAGACCGCAAGGTCCGACCAAAGATAGATCGTTTAGGGCGCTCTGGCTGTTGAACCAACAAAGAGGTTGATAACATGAATATCATTCAGCAGTTGGAAGCCGAACAGGCTGCCAAGATCGAAGCCAAGCGCACGCTCCCGGAATTTTCGGCCGGCGACACCGTCCGCGTCAACGTGAAGGTCACGGAAGGCAACCGTACCCGCGTTCAGGCCTATGAAGGCGTCTGCATCGCCCGCTCCGGCGGCGGCCTGCAGGAAAACTTCACCGTTCGCAAGATCTCCTATGGCGAAGGCGTCGAGCGCGTATTCCCGGTTTATTCGCCGATGATCGAAAGCGTCGAAGTCGTTCGCCGCGGTAAGGTCCGTCGCGCCAAGCTCTACTACCTGCGCGACCTGCGCGGTAAGGCTGCCCGTATCGTCGAAAACACGGGCACCCGCGCCCGCAAGCTCAACGATTCCGAGCGCCAGGCTGTTGCCGATGAAAAGGCTCGCATCGAAGCTGAAAAGGTTGCCGCAGCCCAGGCTCTCGCAGCCGAAAAGGCAGCAGCCGAAGCCGCCGAAGCAAAGGCAGCAGCCGAAGCAGCCGCTGCTGCTGCAGCCGCGGAACCGGCAGCAGAATAAGCTTTCGATCCCATCGGATTGCAGAAATCAGGCGGCCTTCGGGTCGCCTTTTTTATTGCGAAGGAAAAAGAAGAGGGGCGCGAGAAGGAAATTTCTCCGCAGGTCATCAGCTTTGGAGCGGCATTTCTGTTTTTGTGGTCATGGTCATGGCAATAGCCTTGCAATCCGCTTTCTAAGTATGACAATTTTCCATTGCGCTATCTGGGGAGATTTCCATGGCATTCCGTCGTTCGTTCCTTCTGGGCCTTACTGCCCTCGTGCTTGCACCTTTCGCGTCCTTCGCCGCCGACCTGCCGAACTTGAACGGCAAGACCGTCGTCGTCGTCACCGAGAATGCCTATCCGCCGCTGCAATTCGTCGACCCCAAGTCCGGCAAGGCGATCGGCTGGGAATATGACGCGATGACCGAGATCGCCAAGCGGCTGAACTTCACCGTCCAGTACCAGAACACCAGCTGGGATGCGATGATCCAGGCGGTCTCCGACGGCCAGTACAACATCGGCATGACCGGCATCACCATCAAGGAAGACCGCAAGCAGAAGGTCGACTTCTCCGATCCCTACATGCGTTCGCAGCAGTTCATGCTCGTGCGCGGCGATGAAAACCGCTTCACCGACGCCAAGAGCTTCGCTGCCTTCAAGGAAGGCCTGATCGGTGCACAGCCGGGCACGACGCCTTTCTACACCGCCGTCTATGAAGTGCTTGACGGCAACGAGCAAAACCCGCGCATAAAGCTCTTCGAAACCTTCGGTGCTACCGTGCAGGCGCTGAAGACCGGCGATGTCGATGTGGTGCTGACAGACGGTACCGCCGGCAAGGGCTATGTCGACGCCTCGAACGGCGGATTGAAGCTGATCGGCGATCCGCTCGGCACCGAGGATTTCGGCTTCATCTTTCCGAAGGGCTCCGACCTCGTCGCTCCGGTCAATGCCGCCATCGCCAGCCTGAAGGCCGATGGTACCTTCGATGCGCTGAACAAGAAGTGGTTCCTCGACTACAAGATGGGCCAATGAGCCTTATGCCTCTGCAGCCGGGAATGCCGCTCTGATGGCGCAACAAGCGGGGTCGGGCGGGCACCATATCAAGGACGACTATCCCTGGTGGCTGGTCGTCCTCGTTTTGTTAGGGATCGCGATCGCGGTCGCCATTATCGTCAGCGACCTCTATACCCAGGTCTTCTTTACGGTCGTTCAGGGTGTCTACGTCACGGTGTTCGTGACGCTGGTCGCATTCGCGTTGGCGGTCATCCTCGGCCTCTGCATTGCGCTGCTCGGCCTCTCCGACAATATCGTGCTGCGCCAGATCGCGCGCTTCTACATCGAAGTCATTCGCGGCATCCCGATGCTGGTGCTGCTCTTCTACGTCGCATTCGTCGGAGCACCGGCGATCGTCGCACTCTATAACACCGTGACGGTGCCGCTCGTCGATGCCGGCTGGGCAAGACCGATGCTGGTGCGCGATCTCTCGTTGATGTGGCGAGCGATCATCGCCCTAATGATCGGTTATGCTTCCTTCATCGCCGAAATCTTTCGCGCCGGCATCCAGGCCGTCGACCACGGCCAGATCGAAGCGGCGAAGGCGCTCGGCCTGTCGCGCTATCGACGCTTCCGCCATGTGATCGCGCCGCAAGCGATCCGCGTCATTTTTCCGCCGCTCTCCAACGATTTCGTCTCGATGGTCAAGGATTCCTCGCTGGTTTCCGTTCTTGGAGTCGCTGATATCACGCAGATGGGCAAGGTCTATGCCTCAGGCTCGTTCCGCTTTTTTGAAACCTATTCGATCGTCACCTATATCTATCTCATTCTGACGGTTGGCCTGTCGCTGTTGCTGCGCCGGCTTGAGAAACGGATGCGCAAGGCACACGAGCGTTGAGGGACTAACATGCGGCAGAATGTGGCCAGTGGCCACCATTGCCGAAGGTTTCGAAAATTGATATGAGCATCGGCATGACAAGGATCATGAGCAAGGACGGAAAAGTCGTCACGGCTTTCGTGCTGCAGGACCATAAGCGCCTGCCGGCCCGTTTCTTTGCGATGATTTCGGGCGCGCTCAACAGCCGACTTCGCTGACCACTCCCGAGGCCGGCGGTCCCTCCGCCATCCCCTATTTCGACAATGCCAATATGGATCTATAGCCATGAGCGCTCCGCGTACCCTCTACGACAAAATCTGGGATGATCATCTCGTCGACAGCCAGGACGACGGCACCTGTCTTCTCTACATCGACCGTCACCTCGTTCATGAGGTGACGTCGCCGCAGGCCTTCGAAGGCCTGCGCATGACGGGCCGCAAGGTGCGCGCCCCGGAAAAGACGCTCGCCGTCGTCGACCACAATGTCCCGACCTCTCCTGATCGCCATCTCGGCATCAAGAACGAGGAAAGCCGCATCCAGGTCGAAGCGCTCGCGAACAACGCTGCTGAATTCGGCGTCGAATATTATTCGGCAAGCGACAAGCGCCAGGGCATCGTTCACATCATCGGCCCCGAGCAGGGCTTCACCCTGCCCGGCATGACGATCGTCTGCGGCGATAGCCACACCTCGACGCACGGCGCCTTCGGCTCGCTGGCACACGGCATCGGCACCTCCGAGGTCGAGCACGTCCTCGCGACCCAGACGCTGATCCAGAAAAAGGCGAAGAACATGCTGGTGCGTGTCGACGGCCAGCTGCCGGCAGGCGTCACGGCCAAGGATATCATCCTCGCCATCATCGGCGAGATCGGCACCGCCGGCGGCACCGGCTACGTCATCGAATATGCCGGCGAAGCCATTCGCGCGCTGTCGATGGAAGGCCGCATGACCATCTGCAACATGTCGATCGAAGGCGGCGCCCGCGCCGGCCTCATCGCCCCCGACGAAACGACTTTCGAATACATCAAGGGCAAGCCGCGCGCTCCCAAGGGCGAAGCCCTGGAGCAGGCGATCGCCTATTGGAAGACGCTGCAGACAGACGAAGGCGCGCATTACGACCGCGTCGTCGTGCTCGACGCCGCAGCGTTGCCACCGATCGTTTCCTGGGGTTCCTCGCCGGAAGACGTTGTCTCCGTGCAGGGCATCGTTCCCAACCCCGACGAGATCCAGGACGAAAACAAGCGCACCTCCAAGTGGCGCGCGCTCGACTATATGGGCTTGAAGCCAGGCACCAAGATGACCGACATCACGCTTGACCGCGTCTTCATCGGCTCCTGCACCAATGGCCGCATCGAGGACCTGCGCGCCGTCGCCAAGGTCGTCGAAGGCAAGAAGGTGGCATCCACCGTTGATGCGATGATCGTTCCGGGTTCCGGCCTTGTGAAGGAACAGGCGGAAGCCGAAGGTCTCGACAAGATCTTCAAGGCCGCTGGTTTCGACTGGCGTGAGCCGGGCTGTTCCATGTGCCTCGCCATGAACGACGACCGCCTGAAGCCGGGCGAACGCTGCGCCTCGACCTCGAACCGCAACTTCGAAGGCCGCCAGGGCTTCAAGGGTCGCACACACCTAGTGTCGCCCGCCATGGCAGCAGCCGCCGCGATCGCAGGGCACTTTGTCGATATTCGCGAATGGAACTGATTGATTTCAGGCAATAAAATGGAAAGGCGGCTGTTGGGCCGCCTTTTTTGTTTGTCTCGACGGATGGAGCATTTATCAGATCCCCATCCCAGTCCACTATCGTTTCAAGGCGATTGCCGGACGATCGGTGGGCGTTGATTTCCCGGCGGAAGGAAGCTGTTGCGCGCGCTGGCTCAGCCACACGCTGCCAAGCACGATGGCAATGCCCAGGAACTGTATCGGGCTGAGCTGCTGGTCCAGCACCCACCAGCCGAGGATCACGGCCGTCGTTGGGCTGAGGAAGCCTAGCGGCGAGACGACGGATGGCTCCAGACGCGACAGGCCGCGAAACCACAGAATATAGGTGAGCGCAGCTCCGATCAGGCCGAGATAGGCGAAACCCAAAAGATTGGCAGCGGTCGGAAACGGAAGCGGTGGCTCCATCATTATGGCGAAAGGCAGCAACAGCAAGCCTCCGGCCGTCAGTTGCCAGGCGGTGAAGGTGAGCGGCGAGACATCGGGCCGCCAGCGGCGGCTAAGCACGGTGCCGGCCGCCATGGAGACGGCGCCGCCGATACCCGCCGCAATGCCGACCGGATCAAGCTTTGCCTGCGGCGTCAAGATGAGGAGTGCGACGCCGACGATACCGGCAAGTGCCGCCATGATGGAAAGGCCGCGGATCCGCGAGCCAAGCAAGAGACGGGCCAGCATGATGACGATGAGCGGCTGGATCGCACCGACAGTGGCCGCCACCCCACCCGGCAGCCGGTATGCGGACATGAACAGCATCCACCAGAAAATGGAGAAATTCAGAGCGCCGAGGACGAGCGATCTCGACCACCAGATGCCGCGCGGCAATCGCCTGACGACGCCCAGCAGCAGCAGCCCCGCGGGCAGCGCACGCAACATGGCAACCGTCAGCGGATAGCCGGCCGGCAGGAGCTCGGTCGTCACCAGATAGGTGCTGCCCCAGATGGCCGGCGCGATTGCTGTCAGCAACAGGTCGAAATTGCGCCTCATGTCGCACCTTTGGAATTTATCTCGACCTCAAGATAACCGAGAATATCTTGACGTCAAGATTTTTCCATGGCGATGTCTCCGCATGGATCGCATCGACAAGATTCTCGCCCAATGGAACCGGGAGCGGCCCGATCTCAACGTCGGCCCGATGGGCTTGATCGGCCGCATCAGGAACCTTGCCCACCATCTCGGCCGCGAGATGGACAGGACTTTCGCGCAGTTCGGATTAAACGGCGCCACCTTCGACGTGCTGGCGACCCTGCGCCGCTCGGGAGCGCCCTATGCGCTTTCCCCCAGCGATCTGATGGCAGCCATGATGGTGGCCTCCGGCACTATGACCAATCGCATCGATCAACTGGAAAAGGCTGATCTTGTCACCCGCAGCGCCAATCCCGAGGACGGTCGTAGCTTCCTGGTGTCGCTGACCGAAAAGGGCTTCGCGCTAATCGACGCCGCGGTGGCCGCCCATGTCGAAACGCAGGCCCGTCTCGTCTCAGGTCTGTCGGAGGAGGAGAAAGCAACGTTGAACGCGTTGCTTGGCAAATATTTAGCGGGCTTCGAGATCCCTGCGACGGAGAAACCCGCCGCAGGAAAAGATGCTCTAGATTTAAATGACTAGAGCGACCTTTGTGCGTTCATAGGAACGCACGGCGCTCTACCGGTTGACCCTTGCTTGCAGGTGCGCCGGATAGCGGTCCCCTTGCACAGCGATCTGGGAAAGCGCGCCCTCGATATTGCGAAGATCATCGGCGGTGAGCACGACGTCTGCCCCTCCGATGTTCTCTTCAAGCCGGTGCATCTTGGTGGTGCCGGGGATCGGAACGATCCAGGGCTTTTGAGCGAGCAGCCAGGCAAGGGCGATCTGAGCCGAGGTCGCCCGCTTCTGCGCAGCGATTGCGCCAAGCAGATCGACGAGAGCCTGGTTGGCCTTTCGGGCTTCCGGGGTGAAGCGCGGGACGATGTTGCGGAAGTCCTTGCTGTCGAACGTGGTGTTCTCGCTGATTGCGCCGGTAAGGAAGCCTTTCCCTAGAGGGCTGAAAGGAACGAAGCCGATGCCAAGCTCTTCGAGGGTCGGCAGGATCTCCTGCTCAGGCTCCCGCCACCAGAGTGAGTATTCGCTCTGAAGGGCTGCGACCGGTTGGACCGCATGGGCACGCCGGATCGTCTGTGCACCGGCCTCCGACAATCCGAAATGCTTGACCTTGCCCTCCTGGATCAAATCCCTCACCGCACCGGCAACATCCTCGATCGGGACGTTCGGGTCTACGCGATGCTGATAGAACAGATCGATGACATCGGTCTTCAGGCGTTTCAAGGCGGCTTCGGCGACCTCGCGGATGTGCTCCGGGCGGCTGTTCATGCCGCTCTGGCCGCCGTTCGCATCGAATTCAAAGCCGAACTTCGTTGCGACCGCGACCTTTTCCCGAATGGGTGCCAGAGCTTCGCCGAGAAGTTCCTCATTCTTGTATGGGCCGTAGGCTTCGGCGGTATCGAAGAACGTAACGCCGCGCTCGAAGGCCGAACGGATCAGCTTGATTGCCTCCTGCGTGTCCGTTGCCGGGCCGTAGCCATAACTAAGGCCCATGCATCCGAGTCCAAGGGCGGAGACTTCGAGACCGCTGTTTCCAAGTTTACGCTTCTGCATGGTTCTTTCTCCCTCAAGCCTGATACTGCTCGTTGCTGACATGCTCCATCCAGTCGACAACCTTGCCGTCGTGATGTTCCTGGATGGCGATATGGGTCATGGCCGTAGTGGGCGAAGCACCGTGCCAATGTTTCTCACCCGGAGCGAACGAGACAACGTCCCCCGGCCGTATCTCTTCGATCGGACCGCCCTCGCGTTGCACCCGGCCCAGACCGGCCGTCACGATCAGGGTTTGACCGACAGGGTGGGTGTGCCACGCCGTGCGGGCGCCCGGCTCGAATGTGACGCTGGCACCGGCCGCGCGAGTGGAATTGTTGGCTTGAAACAGCGGGTCCACACGGACCGTTCCGGTAAACCAGTCGGCCGGTCCCTTGCCCGATGGCTGCGAACCGTTTCGTTTGATTTCCATGATCTTTGTCCTCTGCCCGAAAAACAGCACGATGAATTCGGCTGCTGATAACAGACATTTAGTGCGTGTGATTGGCTTCGATTAGATGGTAGAAGTGGCAAGCGCCTATGAGAAAGATTCATGAATGCCGCGTCAGCCTGTCAACGACCTCATCGCTTTCCTAGCCGTCGCGCGGGAAAAAAGCTTCACCAAAGCGGCCGCAAAACTCGGGGTTTCGCAGTCGGCGCTTAGCCATACTATCCGGGGGCTTGAGGCTCGTCTGGGTCTTAGGCTGCTGACGCGCACCACCCGTAGCGTCTCGCCGACCGAAGCCGGGGAGCGACTGCTTGTGACCATAGGCCCGCGGTTTGATGAGATCGAAAGTGAATTGGCCGCGCTTAGCGAATTTCGCGAGAAGCCGGCGGGCACCATTCGCATCAACGCCGGTGAACACGCGGCCGAAACTATCATTTGGCCGGCCCTGGAAACATTGCTGCCGCAATATCCGGACGTCCATGTGGAGATCATCGTCGACTATGGCCTGACCGATATTGTCGCTGAACGATACGACGCGGGCGTGCGGCTGGGTGAACAGGTGGCGAGAGACATGATCGCGGTTCGCATCGGTCCGGACATGCGCATGGCCGTCGTCGGGGCTCCCATGTATTTTGAGAATCGGCCGAAACCACAAACACCTCAGGATCTGACCGATCACAATTGCATAAACCTGCGCCTGCCGACCTATGGCGGCATCTACGCTTGGGAGTTCGAGAAGCAGGGGCGAGAGCTGAAGGTGCGGGTCGAGGGCCAACTCGTGTTCAACAACATTGCGCTCAGGCTGAACGCTGCGTTGACAGGTTTGGGACTGGCTTACCTACCAGAGGATGTCGCGCAGCCCTATCTTCGCGATGGGCGGCTCATCAGGGTTCTCGAGGATTGGTGTCCGCCATTTACCGGATATCATCTCTACTATCCGAGCAGACGGCAGGCCTCGCCGGCCTTCGCTCTGGTCGTGAATGCCCTTCGTCGCCGTGTTTGAAGAGATTTCAATTCTAAAACCGTTATTGCCGATGCATCTGCCCGGCCTGCGGCATGCTCGTCAATGCTAGAAAGGCCCGGAGCACCGGCTCCGAGCCTCAGAATGCCAGGCGGAGAAACAACTCTCCGCAAACACCAACCGTCAGAAGGTCGCCTTCACCGGGTCCGGCCCGATACGCCCGCTGGTGGAATCGAGCTTGGCAATTTCGGCGAGATCATCCGCATCGAGCTTGAAGTCGAACACGTTGAAGTTTTCTTCGATGCGGCTCGGCGTCACCGATTTCGGAATGACGATCAGGCCGTTGTCCATGTGCCAGCGAATGACAACCTGGGCCGGCGTGCGGCCATGCTTGGCGGCAACCTTGCCGATGACGGCATTGCCGAGAAGCTTGCCTTGGCCGAGCGGGCTCCAGGACTGCGTCTTGATGCCGAGCTTGTCGTGGACCTCGCGCAAGGCCTTCTGCTGGAAGGTCGGATGCAGCTCGATCTGGTTCAGCACCGGAGTGACGCCGGTTTCGCCGATGATGTGATCCAGATGTTCCTTGGCGAAGTTGGAGACGCCGATCGAGCGGGCGCGGCCCTCTTCCTTGATACGCAGGAAAGCCTTCCACGTGTCGAGATATCGGCCGCGATGCGGCGACGGCCAATGGATGAGGTAGAGGTCGACATAATCGGTGCCAAGCCGCTTCAGGCTTTCATCGAAGGCCTTCAGCGTCGAGTCGAAACCTTGGGCTTCGTTCCAGAGCTTTGTGGTCAGGAAGATATCCTTGCGGGCGACGCCGGACTGGCGCATGCCTTCGCCCACGCCGTCTTCATTGGCATAGATGGCAGCCGTGTCGACATGGCGATAGCCGGCCTTCAAAGCTGTGCTGACGGCCAACGGTGCGACGTTTTCCGGCGTCTGCCAGACACCGAGGCCGACCTGCGGAATGGAATTGCCGTCGTTGAAAGTGATTGTCGGTTGAGTGGTCACAATATGTCTCCAAAAGACTTGGGAGTGGATGGAGTGAAGGCGTGAATTGAACCCGGACGGGAACCCCGGATTTCCCTGCGCGCATCGCAGCCGCTGCGCCGGTCGGAAACCTATATAATATAGGATTACAGGATTATCACCCCACAGCACATATCAGATGACGCGAACTGTTGTTCCCCTGCGGAAAAAGCGGATGAGCCGCTGCATATCCTTGAGGCTGACGGCGACGCAGCCGGCGGTCGGCTCGTAGCCTGGCCTGATCAGATGAAAGAAGATCGCCGAGCCGCGATGGCGCCGGCGCGAGCGGATGTTCCAGTCGAGCACCAGGCAGATGTCATAGAGCCCGTCACGCCGCAGCATCTCCTCATGGCTTGGCTTGAACGGCGCTTTGACAAGGCGATTGTAATTGGCATCTTCCGGCTGATCGCACCAAAGCATGTCCCCGCGAATGCGCCGCATCGGCAAAGCTGTGCGCAGGAAGCGGACATGATCGCCCCGCGTGAAACCGTAAAGCAGCTTCATCGCCGCAATCGGCGTCGCGCCGTCCCCTTCGCGCTTCAGCACGCTGCGCCCGGATCGGCCGATCGCCGCCGGTATCGTCAGCGGCCCTACCTGCACCAGAGCACGCGTCGGCTTGCCCGGTGCCGGACGGACGACGATTGTAGAAACGGACCGCCTGCCGCCTGCCCTTGCTTTTTCCATTTTCCTCACATGTTTTTGCTTTGCGTGTGATTTCTTTTGAAATCATAGCAGTTTCAATTGGACGACCAAGCCTGAGCCGCCTCACGACTTGCTAAAAATGCAATTTGGCGTAGGACTTAGGAGGCAATAGAACGAGGACCGCAACGGCATGACCGCACGCACCATTTTGCTGGTGGATGATGACAACGACCTGCGTGAAATGCTGGTCGAACAACTGTCCCTCTACGAAGAGTTCACGGTTCTGCAGGAGGCGACCGCCGGCAAGGGCGTCCAGGCCGCCCGCGCCGCGCCCGTCGATCTGCTGATCATGGACGTGGGCCTGCCCGACATGGACGGCCGCGAAGCTGTGAAGCTGCTGCGCAAGAACGGCTTCAAGGCGCCGATCATCATGCTGACCGGCCATGACACCGATTCCGACACTATCCTTGGCCTCGAGGCCGGCGCCAACGATTATGTCACCAAGCCCTTCCGTTTTGCCGTGCTGCTCGCCCGCATCCGTGCGCAGTTGCGCCAGCACGAACAGAGCGAAGACGCGACCTTCACCGTCGGCCGCTATCTCTTCAAGCCGAGCCAGAAGCTGCTGACTACGGAAGACGGCCAGAAGATCCGCCTGACGGAGAAGGAAGCGGCGATCATCCGTTATCTCTATCGCGCCGACCAGAAAGTCGTCACCCGCGATATCCTTCTCGAAGAGGTCTGGGGTTACAATTCCGGCGTCACCACCCACACGCTGGAAACCCATGTCTATCGCCTGCGCCAGAAGATCGAGCGCGATCCTTCCAACGCCGAAATTCTGGTGACGGAAAACGGCGGCTACAAGATCATTCCATAGGCGATAAGATGGCGCTCAATGACGATATCCGCCTGCTGTCGCAACTGCCGCTGTTCCACGGCATGGGCGACGAGCCGTTGCGGCTGATCGCCTTCGGCGCCGATCGTCGTCATGTCGCGGCCGGCCTGACCCTCTTCCGGGAGAAATCGCCGGCCGAATGCGCCTATGTCGTCGCCCGCGGTAGTTTCGAGCTGAGCACCGTCGATGCTGCCGGACAACCTCATGTCGAAGCCACCGTGCAAGCGGGCACTATGCTCTCCGAGTTGGCACTGGTGACGCTGGTGGAGCGCAAATATACTGCGGTGGCGCTGGAGGACTCCGATGTCATCCGCATCACCCGTGCACTGTTCCTCCGGCTGATCGAGGAATATCCCGACGCCGGTCTGCTTATTCAAAACCGCGTTCGCGAAAATTTCGCCGTCCTCGCCAAGCAGGCCGCGGCATTGCTTCACCGGTTTTCGTGACGCACCGCTCCCAGTAACCTGGAGCGACGCTGGAATAAAACCTCACGCGAAATCGCCTTAGAGATTGAAATGCGCGGTCACCGGCACATGGTCGGACGGGCGATCCCAACCGCGCGCCGCCTTCAGGATGTCGATACGCTGCAAGAGCGGGCCGAGATCGGACGACGACCAGATATGGTCTAGACGACGGCCGCGATCGGCGGCTTCCCAATCCTTCGCGCGATAGCTCCACCACGTATAGAGCTTCTCGTTCTCTGGCACCTTCTGGCGCATCAGATCGAGCCAGGCGCCGCGTTTCATCACCTCGATCAACCCGTCGGTTTCGACCGGCGTGTGGCTGACGATCTTGAGCAACTGTTTGTGCGACCAGACGTCATGCTCAAACGGCGCAATGTTGAGATCGCCGACGAGGATTGCGGAGGTACTCGGCTCGGCATTCGCATGCAGCCGCTTCATCTCCTCGATGAAATCGAGCTTATGGCCGAACTTGGGATTGATCGTCCGATCCGGCTCGTCGCCGCCGGCCGGAACGTAGAAATTATGCAGCCGGATGCGCCGGCCGCCGCGCTGGAAGATCGCCGAGATATGGCGGGCATCGCCGACGTTGCAATAATCCTGCCGATGATCCTCGGCCAATGGAATACGCGAAGCGATGGCGACGCCATGATAGCCCTTCTGGCCATGGACGATGATGTGCTCATAGCCGAGTGCCCTCAGCGGCGACAGCGGGAAGAGCTCGTTCGGGACCTTGGTCTCCTGCAGGCAAAGAATATCGGGCCGGTGCTGCATCACGAATTGCTCGACGATCGGCATACGCAGCCGCACCGAGTTGATATTCCAAGTCGCAATCGAAAATCCCATGCCCAAACCCTTATCTCAATCCCGCTAGAGCATCCCGCTTTCGGGTGGCATCACCTGCAAGCGGATAAGATGCTCTAGATTCAAAAGATTAGAGCGACCTTTGTGCGTTCAAATGAACGCACGACGCTCTAGGGGTTTAGCCCGGCAAGAAGAGAAAAGGAAGATCATTCAACATCTTCGCACGATGTCGAAGCGGGAATGAGAACTACCGGTTCTGCGTGCCCGAATAATCGATCCGGAAGACGCTGTCGTCGAAGGAAAGATTGGTCTTCACATTATTGACGATGACATCGGTGGTCTTGCCCTGAGGGTCGATGACGGTCCATTGGCGCAGATCGTAAGTCTTGGAATCGAAGATCATGGCGATGGTCGAATCGCCGAAGACCGTGCGGTTGCCGAGGGTAATCTTGGTCAGATCCGACTGCGTTTGGACATTGCGCACCATGTCGGCGGAAAGGTCGATCCTGTTGGCAAGCAGCAGGCTGAGCGGCGTCTTCGAGAGCTGATACATATTGTTAGTGCGCGTCTGGTCGTTGATGACCTGGACGTTGTTACCGTCGCAGATGACACGCATGCGTGACGGCGGATCATAGTTGAAGCGCAGCTTGCCGGGACGCTGAATGTAAAAGCTACCGCTCAACTGGTCGCCGCGCGGCCCGATCTGCAGGAAGCCGCCCTTCATGGTCTTGATGGACGAGAAATGATCAGCAATTGCCTGTGCAATGTCGGGATTGAGAGCCGCAGCCTGCGCGAAGGCCGCGACGGGTACCACGCTTGCCGCGCCCGCCGCCACCACAGCGCCGAGGAAATGACGGCGAGTGAGGTTCAAGTGGATCAAGGGCTGCGCATCGGTCTTTTTCATCGAATTCTCCTTCATGCTTTGTCCATGGCGCGCAAAATCGGCGTCTTCATGGCGCGGCGGCCCATGCTCGGTCACGAGCCGCGATCAAATCTCCGAAAGCATATTCGGGACATGTGACACGGGCTCACAACCCGTTAGCGATCGAGAACATCCGCTTCTGTCGGCACGAGAATCTCGCGCTTGCCGGCATGGTTGGCCGGGCCGATCAGACCTTCCTGTTCCATACGCTCGATCAGCGACGCGGCGCGGTTATAGCCGATACCGAGCCGGCGCTGGATGTAGGAGGTCGATGCCTTGCCATCGCGCAGCACGATCGCCACCGCTTGGTCATACGGATCCTCAGAGTCGGAGAGGTTGGCCGTACCCGCCGGACCGTGACCATCGTCGTCGTCATCCTCGTCGGCGGTGATTGCATCGAGATATTGGGGCGAGCCCTGCGTTTTCAAGTAGGAGACGATGTCTTCCACTTCGCCATCGGCGACGAACGGACCGTGGACGCGCTGGATGCGTCCACCACCGGCCATGTAGAGCATATCGCCCATGCCAAGGAGCTGTTCTGCGCCCTGTTCGCCGAGGATTGTGCGGCTGTCGATCTTCGAGGTCACCTGGAAGGAAATGCGGGTCGGGAAGTTCGCCTTGATCGTGCCGGTGATGACGTCGACCGAGGGGCGCTGCGTCGCCATGATGACATGGATGCCGGCCGCGCGTGCCATCTGCGCCAGACGCTGTACGGCGCCTTCGATGTCCTTGCCGGCGACCATCATCAGGTCGGCCATTTCGTCGATGATGACGACGATGTAGGGCATGGGCTTCAGATCGAATTCCTCGGTCTCGTAGATCGCCTCGCCGGTCTGGCGGTCGAAGCCGGTCTGAACTGTACGGCTGATCGCCTCGCCCTTGGCGACGGCCTGCTCGACGCGGGTATTGAAGCCGTCGATGTTGCGCACGCCGATCTTCGACATCTTCTTGTAGCGCTCTTCCATCTCGCGGACGGTCCATTTGAGAGCGACCACAGCCTTCTTCGGATCGGTGACCACGGGCGAGAGGAGGTGCGGAATGCCATCATAGACGGAGAGTTCGAGCATCTTCGGATCGATCATGATCAGGCGGCACTGTTCCGGCGTCATCCGGTAGAGCAGTGACAGGATCATGGTGTTGATGGCGACCGATTTGCCCGAGCCCGTGGTGCCGGCAACGAGCAGATGCGGCATCTTGGCGAGATCGGCGATGACTGGCTCGCCTCCGATCGTCTTGCCAAGCGCCATAGCGAGCTTGGCCTTGGAGCTTTCGAAATCGCGGCTGGCAATGAGCTCGCGCAGATAGACGGTTTCACGCGTTGAATTCGGCAGTTCGATGCCGATGGCATTACGGCCGGGAACGACGGCAACGCGGGCAGCGATCGCGCTCATCGAGCGTGCGATATCGTCGGCAAGGCCGATCACGCGTGAGGACTTGATGCCCGGCGCGGGCTCCAGCTCGTACAGCGTCACGACCGGGCCGGGACGGACATGAATGATCTCGCCCTTGACTCCGAAATCCTCGAGTACGCCCTCGAGCATACGGGCATTCTGCTCCAACGCATCGGAAGACAGCGTTGCGTCTCGCACGATCGTCTTCGGCTCGGCGAGCAAATGCACGGCCGGAAGCTGGAAGCCATAGGGGCGAATGAAGGAGGTCTGCGCCTCACGCTCGGCACGTACGCCGGGCTTCGGCCGCTGAGCGGGGGGAACGACCCGGTGACCGGCATGACCGCCCGGAACCTTCGGCGAAGCGGCGCGTAGCGCCCATTCGTCCTCTTCGTCGTCTGGCAGGATGCCGGCCGGACGGGGCAGCTCGCGTTCATAAGTCGGATCGTCTTCCTCGTCCTCGTCATCGTCGCCGATATTCATGGACGGCGGGGAAACGACGCGGCGTGGCGCCGGGCCGTCCAGCGACGGCTCGACACGCTCGCCGCGGACAACAGGCGCCTTCGCGCGCACCGGCTCGTTCAGCGTACCAAACTCGTCGTCGTTGAAATCGTAGGGCGCATCGAAGGCATGATCGCGGCGCTTACGCGGACCCATGCCGAACAGGCGGCGAAGCCGCGCGTGCGTATTGTACCAGGCATGCATGAGGGCACCGAAGGCCAGGAAGCCGCCGCGGTCGTCATCCTCGTCGTCATCTCCGACGTTGCGGGCACGGCTCTGCGTGTTTTCGTATTCCTCTTCCTCATCCTCGTCTTCCGGCAGGCTGCGGCCGATAATGCCGGCGGCAAACAGCATGAGCCAGGCCGCGGGGATCGCGAGAACAGAGCCGAACACGGTAGCGAAGACGCCGCTCGGATAGGTGCCGATGAAAAGAGCGGGAAAGCGCAGAACGATGTCGCCGATGACACCGCCGATACCGTTCGGGATCGGCCAGGTCGGAGGGGCGGGGAAACACGCGATGGAACCGGCAGCGACGATGGAGCCGCCGACCCAGGCACCGAGACGAGCTGGCACGCGATGGACCCTGCGGTTGGAAATCAACGCGAAGGCCCAGGCGACAATCGGCAGCAGCGCGACGACGGAGGCGAGACCAAGCGCCTGCATCATGATGTCTGCAAAGGCAGCCCCCGGAAAGCCCAGTATGTTCGTTGGCGTGTTGCTGGTGGCGTAGGAATAGCTGGGGTCCATGACGTTCCATGTCGCCAGCGCTGCAACCGCGAGCGCCAGCAGGAACAGCAGCGCGAAGCCGCTGAGGCCCCTCAGCTGCCGCCAAACGACTCCCGAAAGCGAGAAGCGGTCGGGACGACCGCCCAACGCTGCCGAATTGCTTCTGCCCATAATATCCAGCCCGTTCGTTGTCGAAAGCACCAGCGAATCGGCGTCATGCCCGCTCACCCAGTACGTCAGCTCTACCTAATCAGAGGAGGGTTAATGGCATGTTAACCATGCGGGCTGCGCTGCGCGAATCAACGAATTTATGGGCGCGAGGCGGTCGCGCCCATAAAAAAGGCCCGAACCAAGGTCCGGGCCAAGAGCGGCTTATTTTCAACAAATAGGCCGCGACGGGATGTTCAGCGGCGCCAGGGGATTTTGTCCCGGCGCCGCAAGCTCCAGATTTAAGAAGCGTGGTAAGCGGCTTCGCCGTGGGAGGCGAGGTCGAGACCTTCGCGCTCGGCTTCGACGGGAACACGCAGGCCGACGATGATGTCGACGATCTTGTAGAGGATCGCCGAACCGATGCCGGACCACAGCAGCGTCGTCAGCACGCCCTTGAACTGGGCGAGCAACTGCGTTGCGGTGCCGGGATAGGTGGCTGCGAAGTCAGCCGTCGAATAGTCGACGATGCCTGCGCCGCCAAGCGCTGGGTTGACCAGGATGCCGGTTGCCAAAGCGCCGAAAATACCACCGACGCAGTGTACGCCGAAGACGTCAAGGCTGTCGTCGTAGTTGAACTTGTTCTTCACGACGTCGACGAAGAAGTAGCAGATCGGCGAAACCAGCAGGCCGAGGACGATGGAGCCCATCGGACCGGCAAAGCCGGCAGCCGGCGTGACGGCGACGAGACCGGCGACCGCGCCCGAAGCTGCACCGAGCATCGAAGCCTTGCCGCGAGTGAAGGTTTCAACGACGCACCACGAAAGAGCGGCGGCAGCGGTGGCGACGAAGGTGTTGATCATGGCGAGCGAAGCGTAGCTGTTGGCTTCGAGGTTAGACCCGGCATTGAAACCGAACCAGCCGACCCACAGCAGCGAAGCGCCGACCATGGTAAGCGTCATCGAATGCGGTGCCATGATCTCCTTCTTGTAGCCGGTGCGCTTGCCAAGCATGATCGCGCCGACCAGACCGGCGATACCGGCATTGATGTGAACGACCGTGCCGCCCGCGAAATCGATCGCGCCAAAGCCGAAGACCATGCCCGACGCAGCCGTGTAAGCGCTCGGACCACCCCAGAACCAGACCATATGAGCGATCGGGAAGTAGATGAACGTGACCCACAGGAAGACGAAGAGCATGACGGCCGAGAACTTGATACGCTCGGCGAAGGCACCGACGATCAGGCCCGGCGTGATGCAGGCAAAGGTCATCTGGAAGCAGACATAGGTGAGCTCGGGAATGCCGACACCCTTGGTAAAGGTTTCGACGAGATCCTTCGGATCGGTGCTGACGCCAGCAAGGAACGCCTTGGAGAAGCCGCCGACGAAGCTGTTCAGCGAGCCGCCGTCAGTGAAGGCAAGCGAGTAGCCGTAGACGCACCAGATGATCATGACCATCGCGGTGATCATGAAGACCTGCATGAGAACGGACAGCATGTTCTTGGCGCGGACGAGACCACCATAGAACAGCGCCAGGCCTGGAATGGTCATCAGGAGAACGAGGACCGTGGAAACCATCATCCAGGTGTTGTCACCCTTGTCCATCGTGATCGCCGGTGCTGCGGCAGCGGCTGCCGGGGCCGCGGCCGGCGCGGCTTGCTGCGCAAAGGCAATCGCCGGCGCGAGCAAGGCCGCAGACAGCGTGCCCACCCGTGCAAGAGTGGAGGAAAGCTTAGTAGATGTCATTGCAAATAACTCCCTGATCGGCCGTGTCTTACAGCGCTTCTGAATCGGTTTCGCCCGTACGGATGCGCACGGCATGGTCAATCGAATAGACGAAAATTTTGCCGTCGCCGATCTGACCGGTCTTGGCGGACGCTGCGATGGCTTCGACTGCCTTGTCGACGATTTCGGATGCGACCGCGACTTCGATTTTCAGCTTTGGCAGGAAGCTGACGGCATATTCGGTGCCGCGATAGATTTCGGTATGCCCCTTCTGGCGCCCGTAGCCCTTCACTTCGGTCACAGTCAGGCCCTGGATGCCGACAGCCGTGAGGGCCTCACGGACCTCATCGAGCTTGAACGGCTTGATAATGGCCATCACAATTTTCATCTGGTTTCCCATCCTTTGTTTACCCTCGGCGCGGAGCCGACTCTCCTTGCCGCTGACGAGTGTTTCAGCAGCGACCAGCCATACACATTCAAGGGGCGTGCCAGATTCATGACACACTTATAACTAATTGAATTTTAATGGATTTACTTGAGGCAGCTAATAAAGCGGCACGTCTTGGCGCGTCACACGCCCAAATTAATAGCAATTTTATAAATTTGCATATTATTTAATCATTTGCCTTTTTACGAATCAACCCCTCCTGCGCAACCGACGCAATCAGGACACCGGATCTCGTAAAAAGACTACCGCGAGCCAGGCCTCGCGCGCCTGAAGCGCTCGGACTGTCCTGAGTATAAAGCAGCCAGTCGTCGAGCTTGAAAGGCCGATGGAACCACATGGCATGGTCGAGGCTCGCGACCTGCAGACCCTGGTCGAAGATCGACGTGCCATGCGCATGCAACGCCGCATCGAGCAAGGTCATGTCCGAGAGATAGGCAAGCACGGCATTCTGATAGACACGGTCGCCCGGAACGGGGCCGGTCAGGCGGACCCAAATGTCTTGCCGCTGGCTGGGCCGCGAACGGGAGAAATAATGATCGAGCGACACCGGCCGGATTTCGATGGCCCGCTTCCGTTCCCAATAGCGGCGCACATTCTCCGGCGCGTTGGCGATATAGTGTTCCTTGATCTGCTGCTCGTCCATCAGCTCTTCCGGAGCCGGCACCTTCGGCATCTCGCCCTGGTGCTCGAAGCCGGGCTCATCGATCTGGAAGGAAGCCGTCAGGGCGAAGATCGCCTTGCCGTGCTGGATCGCCAGCACGCGGCGCGTATTGAAACTCGAGCCGTCGCGCAGACGGTCGACCTGATAGAGGATCGGCACCGACGGATCGCCTGGCAACATGAAATAAGCGTGCAACGAATGCACATGCCGCTCGCGTTCCACTGTGCGCTGCGCCGCCATCAGCGCCTGGCCGATCACCTGTCCGCCGAAGACGCGCTGCCAGCCGACCTGCGGGCTGTTGCCGCGAAACAAGTTCATCTCGATCGTTTCCAGATCCAGCGTGGCGAGCATGACTTGCATGGCGGTCAGTTTCTCGTTCTCGCGCGACATTTTGAATGGACTCCGACGGTAGGAACCACGAATGGGATGCTCTATATAGAACAGGAAATGACAGTAGGACACGGGGAAGCGCGATGTTGGACATGCTGGTAGTGGGTGGCGGTTATGTGGGTCTTGCCGCCGCGGTCGCCGTCAAGCAGGCCGCCCCCCATCTTGACGTCATGGTCATAGAGGCCGCTCCGGAAACCGCCTGGAAAAAAGACACGCGCGCTTCCGCGATCATCGCCGCCGCCTCGAAGATGCTGGAGGTCTTCGGCGTCTGGGACGAGATCAAGCCGGAGGCGGAGCCGATCACCCGTATGATCGTCACCGATTCGCGCACCGGCGATCCTGTGCGCCCCGTCTTCCTCACCTTCGACGGCGAAGTGGCTGATGGTCAGCCCTTCGCTCATATGGTCCCGAACCTTACCATGGTCGGCGCATTGCGCGGCGCTTGCGAACGCCTCGGCATCACAATTCGCCATGGTGTCAGCGCGACGGACTTCAAGACGGAGGACGCCAACGTCACGCTGACTCTCTCGGACGGCAGCATGCTGGAAGCGCGGCTGCTGGTCGCCTGCGACGGCGTGCGCTCCAAGCTCCGCGACATGGCGGGCATCAAGACCGTGAGCTGGGACTATGGCCAGTCCGGTATCGTCGTTACCGTCGAGCATGAGCGGCCGCACAATGGCTGCGCCGAGGAACATTTCCTGCCCTCCGGCCCCTTCGCCATCCTGCCACTGAAGAACAATCGCTCCTCGCTCGTCTGGACCGAGCGCAAGTCCGATGCCGACCGGCTCGTAGCCTCCGACGATCTGGTGTTCGAAGAGGAATTGGAGCGCCGTTTTGGCCATAAGCTCGGCGCACTTCACACGGTCGGGGACCGCCGCGCCTTCCCGCTCGGCCTGACGCTTGCCCGCGCCTTTGTCGCACCGCGCTTTGCCCTGGCCGGCGACGCGGCCCACGGCATCCATCCGATCTCTGGCCAGGGCCTCAATCTCGGCTTCAAGGATGTTGCGGCACTCGCCGAAACCGTGGTCGAAGCCGACCGCCTTGGGCTCGATATCGGCTCGATCAACATTCTCGAACGCTATCAAACCTGGCGGCGTTTCGACACCTTCCGCATGGGGGTGACCACCGACGTGCTGAACCGGCTGTTTTCCAATGACATCACGCCCGTGCGCGTCGCCCGCGATTTCGGTCTCGGTCTCGTCGACCGGCTGCCGAAACTCAAATCCTTCTTCATCGGCCAAGCTGCAGGCACGGCCGCCAGGGATAATCCACGGCTTCTTGCCGGCGAAGCGATCTGAATTAGCGGTATCGGGAAGGCCGGCCTCATTCTTCGATGCGCCGCGCCTCCGAGATCAGCATGATCGGAATGCCGTCGCGGATGGGATAAGCAAGCCGCGCCTTTTCTGACACCAGCTCATTCTTCTCGCGATCGTAAGTCAGACGCCCCTTGGTGAGGGGGCAGACGAGCAGATCGAGCAGTTTCGGGTCCACTTTGCTCACGGTAATGTCCATCGCGAACCCCTATTGCAGCACGGAATCGGTGTCGCCGAAGCGCGCAAGCACGATTTCGATGATGGCGATGAAGGTTTCCGCCCGGGTCTTCAGGTCTGGCGCTTCAAGGAGCGCCTGCTTTTCGGCCGGGTCGAAGGGCGCCATCATTGCCAGCGAATTGACCAGCGTCATGTTGCTGGCCCGTTCCACGCTCTCCCAATCCGCCTCCAGCTTGTTGGCATCGAGATAAGCCCGGAAAGCCGACAGGAGTGCTGAGCGATTGACGCCCTCCTCCTCGTCGCGCGACTTGAGGTCGGCGATGAACGGCGCAATACGGAAGCTGCGATAGGGCTGGTGCCCGGTAATCTCATCCATCAGCCGGAAGCGGCAGATGCCGGTCAGCGAGGTGATGTAACGGCCATCGCCCGTCTCGGCGAAGGACGTGATACGCCCGAGGCAGCCGACATGCGAAAGATGCGGCGTCTCCGGCGACTCGCCAAGCGCCGGCTGCACGACGCCGACCAGCCGGTTGCCAGCAATGGCAGCGTCAAACATGGCAAGGTATCGGGGCTCGAAAATGTTGAGCGGCAACTGCCCGGTGGGCAACAGCAGAGCTCCAGACAGAGGAAAAATGACCACCGAATCCGGCAGGTCGCCCGGCTTTAGATACCTTGCATTGCCAACTTGCATGATTTCCGTCCCGCTACATCACTGCGCCGCACATCTTGTGACGACACGCCAGAACGATATTCCCGCGGCGATTGTTCCGTCACGCCAGCGTCACAGAACAATGTGGCCCCCTCGCCCGAAAACACAAGAGAATTTCCCGGCGAAATGCGGAAGCATTCCGCTTTCCTACGGAATTGACCCAGCACCCGGACCCGGATCGAGTGGTCGGATCATTGTCCAGCCGACCGCCCCATCCTTTGGACCTTACGAGAACAGGATCGAGGAAAGCTTCCGGCGTGCCGAGATCGTCGCCGGGTCCTTCGGACCCCAAACCTCGAAGAATTGCAGCAATTGGCGGCGCGCACCATCGTCGTCGAAGGCGCGGTCGCGGCGCATAATCGTCAGCAGATGCTCGGCCGCCTCGTCGCGCTTGCCCTCGACATTGAGGATCTTGGCGAGTTTGACGCGCTCCTCGTGATTGTCGGGATCGAGCGCCAGCTCCTTCTCGATGGCGATGGGATCGCCGAGTTTGCGGGCTTCTTCTATCTGATCGAGCTTCTTCACCACGGCCTGAATGCCGGCATCGTTGGCAAGCGTTTCCGGAAGATCCGTCAGCGCCTCGCGCGCGCGCTGGCTCTGGCCAGCAGCGATCATGCATTCGGCCATGCCGGCAAGCGCCTTGGCGTTTTCCGGATCGGCCTGCAGCACCGCACCGAACAGCTCGGCCGCGCCATTGATATCGCCCCCTGCAAGAAGACCGGTTGCCTCTTCCAGAATCGCTTCGATCTCCGCCGCCTGATCGCCCGCACCGTCAGTCGGGCCACCGAGGCGATCGATGAACTGACGAACCTGGCTTTCAGGGATAGCGCCCATGAAACCATCGGCTGGACGGCCGTTGACGAAGGCGATAACAGCCGGAATCGACTGGATGCCGAGTTGACCGGGAATGGCTGGATGATCGTCAATATTCATCTTGACCAGCTTGACGCGGCCCTTGCCCTCGTTGACGACCTTTTCCAGAACCGGCGTCAGTTGCTTGCACGGACCGCACCAAGGCGCCCAGAAATCCACCAGCACCGGCTGGTTACGTGATTCCTCGATAACGTCCCGGGTGAAATTCGCCGTCGTGGTGTCCTTGATGGGCGAGGCGCCGCCGGATGACGCAGGTGCAGCACCGTATGATGCCGAGGCCGACATCTGGCCGCCGAAAGAAGCGTTATAGGGATTGTTTGAACCGCTCATGAGTATCTCCCGCTTACCGGCATTCTGGACCTTTAAAGCATGATTCCAAAAAGAACGAAGCGAATTTTGGATAAAATCACGCTCAATGAAATAGGTTGAGCGACAGGACAATTCGAAGACAAGTCATCTCGCTCTAATCGTAGCGCTAAAATCGTATGTCAGCCCGTCACTTTCAAGACTAACGGCGCATGACCTGTCGCTTCCATGAAGCGCAGGAGATCGCCGCTGGCAATCGAGGTCGTCGCATCATTCGACAACGGATGGCAATTGACGATGTCGTGTTCCATCAATTCGGCATCGAGGATGAACGTAACGTTCTTGCCGGTATCGTTGATCGCGCCGAACGCCGTCACCGAGCCCGGAATGACACCCAGGTATTCTAGCAGCTTTTCAGGTTTGCCAAAGGAGACTTTGCTGGCCGCGCCGATCAGTGTGTGCACCGTCTTCAAATCGACGGTCGCATTCTCTTCCACCGTCAGAAGGAAGAAATTATCCTTCTTGTCCTTCACGAACAGGTTCTTCGTATGCCCGCCGGGGATCTCATCGCGCAGCGACACCGATTCGGCGACAGTGAACACCGGCGCATGATCCTTGGTGCTGTGGGGAATGCCGAGCCCGTCCAGGAATCGGAAAAGATCGTCGCGGGTTTTCGGGCTGTTCTCGGTCATGGCGTCTCGCAATAGAAAATGACCCGCCCCTGATACGTCGCCCACAAATCCTTTGCAATCTTCCAGACGACAAAGCCAGGCGCCCTCGGGCTTTCCAGCGGACAGTACAAAAAATGCAGATTTTTCTTCCCGACCTCGTCATTTCCCTGTTGCATTTGAAAAATGGTTAGGCCATATAGCGCCCGTCGCCGCAAGACGACGCCCAGCGGTCCAACACACTACCCCGGACAGCTGCGGATATGAGCGGGTGTAGCTCAGGGGTAGAGCACAACCTTGCCAAGGTTGGGGTCGAGGGTTCGAATCCCTTCGCCCGCTCCAATTTTCTCAAGAATATTAGCTAGCAAAAACCATCCGATCCCGAAGGATGGTGGCGGCTTGCATATCCCCGATTTTCGCCAGGAGCTGCGTTCGACGACCATGATCGCGGCGCGAATGCCCTCTCCGGGAAGTTCGAGCCGGTTGGGCCAAATGCTGTGAAAGTTCGGACTGCAGCCACCGTGATCCGAACCTCCAGGGTCTCAAATCAGTCTCAATTGAAGCTCAGGCCTTGGTATCGGAGCCGCAGACGAATCACGTATAGAGGCTGAATGAAACGACAAACGATTTTGCCGATCGCGATACTGTCGCTCCTGCCTGCCCCCGCCTTCGCCCACCCGCATATATTCATCGACGCGAAGTTCGAGGTAGTTGCGGCACCGGATGGCTCCATCAGCGAGCTTCGCAACGTCTGGCGCTTCGATGAGGTCTTCTCCTCATCGGTGCTGTTGGATTTCGACAAGACCGGAAATCTGACACTCGACGCGAGCGAGCTCAAAGCGGTGGGTAAAACGGTCAGAAACTCCCTCGCACAGTACAATTACTATACGAACGTCACCAGCAACGGCAAAACGGTTGCGATGGCGAAGCCGGAGGCGATACAGGCGGACTATAAGGACAATGCCCTGATACTGACCTTTTCGCTGAAGCCGCAGCAGAAGACATTCCTCAAGGGAACGACGATTTTCGGGATTTACGATACGACGCTTTATACGGCGGTCGATTTCGCCGCCGACAGTGACATGGCCACCTCCGGCGAGACGTTTGCCCGCTGCAAGCGCAAGGTGGTGAGGCCCAATCCCGACGAAATCCTCGCGCAAAATCAGGCAACACTCACCAGCATGTTCTTCAACGACCCGATGGGAACGAATTATTCGCAGCTCGTGGCAACGAGGCTGGAAGTCCAGTGCTGAGATCGCCGTCGATCTGAGGAGCCGTCCCTCGCGCCGGAATGCGCTTACGGAAACATAGCCCCTCGACCCGTGTTGAGTTAAGGAGCTATGCGCACCCGAGCAGCCTATGCCTACATAACCGGACGGATACTTGATACCGTCGTTCTGCCGGCTTTCGTCGTTGAGTAGTTGACCCTGACCTTCTCACCGGCCTTGAAGCGTTCCACTTCAATCTTCTCCGGCAGCTTGAAAACCCTTCCGTTCATCAGCGTAATCGAATCGCCCTTTTTGTCGACGCTCTTGATCGTATCGGTAATTCCCTTTGCCAATGCTCCCGTCGACGAAGCGACCGCAAATATTGCCGCTGCGATGATGACCGATCTTTTCATCTTCTTGATCCTGTTCGAGTTGACTGTTTCACCGAGGACCTCACCGGTGCCAGAACGGCAAAGCCGACGCCCCATTGCGTTTGACCTCAGTAGGCATTCGCAGCGTTGGAGGCGACAGATCCAAGGTAAACAGGCAATTTTGCAGCGAGATTGCCTGGACTATACGGATACGTAACCTCGCCGGGCGGAGGCCGTTCAGCAACTTCCAATGGACTGGCGACCGACCAACCTTACGAAACCGTATCCTTGCGGCAAGGCCACTGTAGAGGCGCTGCGCTAGATCGCTTGTTCACCGGCAAGAGAGAGTTTCGCCGGTCGATCAATTGGCCTGCCAGCCTGTCAGAACACAAGGAATCTTCCATGAAAAAGATTATCGCCGTCACCATTCTCACCGCCGTCGCGAGCCTCGGGTTCGTCGCATCCCAAGCCCGCGCGGCCGCACCCTGCGAAGAAATGTTGAAGGATATGCGCGCTGCCAAGGCAACGGCCAAGCTCAGCGATGCCGACATGAAAAAGGTCAACGACCTCGAAGCCAAGGCCATCGAACGCTGCAATGCCGACGACGACACCCGCTCGGACAAGTTTCTGGCCGACGCCATGAAGATCATGGGCAAATAAACCCCAGCGAACTGGAGAAATCCTATGACACATATTCATACGGCCCCGGTTCGACAGAACCGGGTTCCCGAGGTCACTATCGATTTCTGGCTGATCAAGCTGATGGCCGTGACCATGGGTGAGACGGCTGCCGACTATCTTGCTGTTAATCTCGGTCTCGGCCTGACCGTCACCTCCCTGCTGATGACTGCAGTGCTGATTGTCGCCCTGGTGCTCCAGTTCGCGCAGAAGCGCTATGTTCCACCGTTCTACTGGGCGGCCGTCGTTCTGATCAGCATCGTTGGCACGCTGGTTTCCGACAATCTCGTCGATAACTTGGGGGTAACACTCCAGACCACCGCTATCGGTTTCACGATCGCGCTCGCCGTGACCCTTGCGGTCTGGTACGCGGTCGAGAGGACACTATCGATCCATTCCATCTTCACGACGCGCCGGGAAGCCTTCTATTGGTTGGCCATCCTGTTCACCTTCGCTCTCGGAACGGCCGTGGGCGACTTGGTGGCGGAAGTCTTCGCCCTCGGCTATCTCACCACCGGCGTTCTCTTCGGAGGCATCATCGCCGTGATTGCGGTCGCCTATTATGTCTTCAAATTGAACGCAATCCTGGCCTTCTGGCTCGCCTATATCCTGACGCGGCCGCTCGGCGCCTCTTTCGGCGATCTGCTGTCGCAGCCGCAGGAATATGGCGGCCTGGGTTTCGGCACGATCGTCACCAGCCTGCTCTTCCTCGCCGTGATCGTTTGCTTGGTCATCGATATGACCATCGTTCACAAACCTATGGCTCAAGAACCTATGGAGGCGGAACTCGAGGGTTCCCGGGAGATATGACCTGCCGCGCTTCAGGTTGGTGAAATGACTTTGCAGTATTCGATATTTTCGCGGTCGCCCGCTAGCGATGAGACATCGATGCAAGACGGATGGACTCACTTCGAAGCGGCATCATTGAACTGCCGACATGGGGAATGGATCGTTTCATGCGCATACTGCTCATAGAAGACGACACCAAAATTGGAGAATTCGTCTCTCGCGGCCTGCGGGAGGCAGGCCATGTCTGCGACATGCTGTCGGATGGGCAGGACGGACTTTTCCATGCCATCCGCGAGACCTATGACGTCTATGTCATCGACCGGATGTTGCCCGGTCTCGACGGCCTGTCGATCGTACGCTCGATGCGCGCGGCCGGCGTCAAGACGCCTGCGCTTTTTCTAAGCGCGATTGCAGGCATAGACGATCGGGTTGAAGGTCTCGAGGCGGGCGCCGACGACTATCTCGTCAAACCGTTCGCGTTCTCCGAACTTCTGGCGCGGGTCAACGCGCTCGCCCGGCGTCCGCCCGCCATTTCCGAGAAAACATTGTTGCAGGTCGCCGACCTGACGATGGACGTGATGAAACGCCGCGTCACCAGGGCCGGGGTCGAGATCGAACTGCAGCCGCGGGAATTCACGCTTCTGGAGGTGCTCGCGCGCAACGAAGGCCGGGTTGTCACCCGGACGATGCTTCTCGAGCGCGTATGGGATTTCCATTTCGATCCGAAGACCAGCGTGGTCGAAACGCATATCAGCAGGCTGCGCGGCAAGATCGACAAGCCCTTCGACGTGCCGCTCCTGCATACGATCAGAAACACCGGTTATTCGTTGCATGCGCCGCGATAGCATTCTGCGCAGCACATCGTTTCGACTGGCGCTGATCTTTTCGCTGATGTTCATCAGCGCCTTCATACTGACCGGCTTGATCGTCTATCAGCTTGTCAAATGGGAGTTTCAGCAGCGTCAGGACCAGACGATCCAGGAGACCTTTGCCGTGATTGCCGCGGCCTATGGCGATCAGGACATCAAGGATCTGCTCGATACGGTCCAGACCTACACCAGGGCAACCGGCGACCGCCAGCGCGTATTTTCGCTGGTCGATCCCTCGGGAAAGGTTCTCGCCGGCAACATCCCCGCTCTCAGATTTCCGGACGGCTGGAGCGATGCCGACGGTGACGAGATGCAATTGCCCGGCGACCAGCAATATCGGATTTTCTCCGGTACGGTCGACGGAAATCGCCTGACCGTCGGCCTCAGCCAGAGGGAAACCGAAAACATTGAAGCGATCATGCTGCAAAGCTTCGGCTGGGCCTCCATCATTGTCCTGCTGCTCGCAATTTTCGGCGGCGGATTGATTGCGCTACGCGTACAACGGCGTTTTGGCGCCGTTCGGAATACGATGGAACATGTGGCACGTGGAAACCTGGAGGCGCGCGTCCCCATCGTTGGGCGCGGCGATGACGTCGATTTATTGTCCCATGACATCAATGACGCCCTTGCCCGCCTCGCGGCGACCGTCGAAGGAATGCGGCAAGTCAGCACTGATATTGCCCATGACCTGAAATCCCCACTCAACCGCCTCAAGATGACCGTCGACGAGGCGCTCGCGAAACAGGAAACCGGCCTGTCAGTCGTTCAAGAACTTGAGGCAGCAAGTTCCGAGGCCGACCGAATCAACGAGACTTTCGAAGCATTGCTGCGGATTGCGCAGATCGAAGCGGGAGCCCGTAAATCCAGATTCGGCAAGGTCGACCTCGGCGATGTGCTACAATCGCTTGACGACATCTATTCCAGTGTCGCCGAGGACAACGGCCAACGGCTTAAAACCAGCCTTGACCAGCCCAACGAAACCATTTTGGGCGATCGAGAGCTTCTAACCCAGATGTATGCCAATCTGATCGAGAACGCCATTCGCCATTGTCCTGAAGGAACCGACATCGTGATCCGGAGTGAAGCAGATACCGAAACGATCACGACGAGCGTCGAAGACAACGGCCCCGGCATTCCGGAGCAGGAACACGGCAATATCTTCCGCCGCCTCTACAGGCTGGAAAAAAGCCGTACGTCCCCAGGCAGCGGCCTCGGTCTCAGCCTGGTAAAGGCCATCGCCGATCTCCATGGCGCCAGAATCCTGGTGGAGAACTCCCGGCCTGGCTTGCGGGTAAAGGTCATCTTTCCGAGGATCGTTCAATGAAGCTTCAAGGGTGCTGCAACGTATCTCCGGCGAAACGCCAGCCGAGCACAGCTATCGCCTCCCAAGTTTTTTCTGTTTTTGGAGCCGCAGGCCGTGCTAGTAATGCGGCCGGGGGCGAGCTGTCTGTAAATCGGTTTCGGCTATCAGGGATGGGTGTTGGCAGAGTGTTCAGCGTCAAAACATCTTTCTTCGCCAGGTTCTTGGCGCTTGCGGCAATGGTCCTGCCTGCAGCATCCATGATCACGGCGTTTTCGGCCTTGGCGCAGGAAGCGGCGAAATCTGCTTCAAACACCTGGGTCGTGACGCTTGGCGGCACCGTGGAATACGGGCCGTCCTACGAAGGCTCGAAGCATCTCTCCTTTAGCGGCATGCCATCTTTCGACTTCCATCGCCTTGGCGAAACTCCGGAATACAGTGCCCCGGACGACAATATCGACTACAGCCTGTTCGACGTTGGCGGCATCGAAGCCGGTCCGGTCGTCGGCCTGAGGGGCGGGCGCTCGGCATTTGACGATTCCGATCTGAACGGCCTGCACAGGGTTCATTGGAATTTCGACGCGGGCGCGTTCGCGCAATATTGGCCGATGGAAAATCAGTTGCGGCTGCGGGCGGAGATGCGCCAGGCTCTGTGGGGTGGCGATGGTCTCCTCGCCGACCTGTCACTCGACTGGTTCCAGCCCGTCGGAGACAGGTGGCTCTTGTCCGCGGGGCCGCGCATGTCGCTGGCAAACTCCACCTACATGCGCAACAATTTTGGAATCTCCGAGAGCGAGGCGGCGAAGAATGGTCATCTCGACGCCTTCGACGCCAACGGCGGCCTGAAATCCGTCGGCTTCACGGTGGCCGCGACATATACGATCTCGCCCGCCTGGAGCGTGCAGGTCTATAACAAATATAACCGGCTGGTGAGCGATGCCGCCGACAGCCCCATCACCTCACAGATCGGCTCACCCAACCAGAACATCATCGGCTTTACGCTCAACAGAACGTTCGATGTCCGATTTTGAAGCTCGGGACGCTTCGTTACGGGCGATGTAGTCGCGGGTGACCGGGACGACGTCGTTGCGCTTGCTCATCTGGATCTGGAAGACGACGAGGTCTTCGTAGCGGAACGCAGCTTCCGCTGTCGAAAGATAATATTCCCACATGCGGCAGAAACGCTCGTCATAGAGTTCCGCCACCTCCGCCCAGCGCGCCATGAAGCGCTCGCGCCAGCTGGCGAGCGTCCAGGCATAGTGCAGGCGCAGCACCTCGACATCGGTGATCGACAATCCCGCCGCCTCGATTTCCGGTACGATCTCCGAAAGTGCGGGAATATACCCGCCGGGGAAGATGTATTTGTCGAGCCAGGGCGTGGTGAAGCCGGGTGTTGCCGAACAGCCGATGGTGTGAAGCACCATGACGCCGTCATCCTCCAGCAGTTCCGCGCATTTGCGGAAGAAGGTTCGATAGGATGCCAAGCCGACATGCTCGAACATGCCGACCGAGACGATCCTGTCGAAATGGCCCGTCAGGCTGCGATAGTCCGTGAGCGCGAACTGAATCTCCGCCGGCGACCCGTCGAAGGTGCTCGGCACCCGTTTCGAGGCATACTCGTGCTGCTCCTCGGACAGAGTAACGCCGAGGACATAACCGCCCGGCGCCTGCTCGGCCAGATGCAGTGCAAGGCCGCCCCAGCCGCACCCGATATCGAGAATGCTGTTGTCCGGCTCGATCAGCAATTTGGCTGCAAGATGCCGCTTCTTCGCCAGTTGCGCCTCTTCGAGGGATTGGTCGGGATTCTCGAAGTAGGCACAGGAATATTGCCGGTCCGCATCCAGGAAAAGTTGGTACAGCCGGCCGTCGAGATCGTAATGATGCGCGACATTGGTCTTCGAGCGCCCCGGCAAATTGCGATGACGGAAAATCCGCAACTTTGTACGGATATGATCGATGACGCGGGCAATGAGTGGATGTGTGCTGTTCTGCGCCTCCCGCAGCATCATAGCGACGAAATCGTAGAGCGAGCCTTGCTCGACGAGGAAACGGCCATCCATGTAAAGTTCGCCGAGCCTCAGATCGGCGTCGACCAGGAAGGCCCATTGGGCGCGCGTATCAGTAAAGCGGACGTGAACCGGCTGACCGGTGCAATCGCCGAACGTTAGGACGCGACCGCTCGCAGTCGTCACCGTCAACGATCCCCGCGTCACGATATGCGACAGCGCGCGTTTCAGACTCCAGTCCGCAAAGCGGGACACAACGGCAACGCCTTTATCTTGGCGATGGTCTTCAGCTTGCAATCGGGACATTACCTATCCTCACCGCCGTTGGCGCGCAGCGAATTGCGCTTCGTGTCCCAACCACCCTGCTCGGATGCTTCGCCCGCAGCGCTTGCGATCAGCCAGACGCCCGCCAGGATCAACCCGCTGCCGATCACCTGCAGGCCGACGATCGGCTCGCCGAAGACGAACCAGCCGGTGGCGATGATCAGCACATAGCTGATGCCGGAAAGGGGAAAGGCCCGGCTCAGGTCAAGTTCGGCGAGCACATTCATCCAGATGAAGAAACAGCCGATCTCGACGGCGATCGCCGCCAGGATCCAATGCGACGCGAGTGCCTGCCACAGCCAGCCTGCTCCGGCAGCACCGTCCAATTGCGCGGCTCCGTGCTTGATGAAGAATTGGTACAACGTGTTCAACACCGGTACGGCGAGCCAGGATAAGCGCATCGACATCACTGGCCCGCCTCGTCTGTCGAAAACAGCGGGGAAACCAGCCGCAGTATTTTCTGAAGAACAGGATTGCGATGGCGGAAGAACATCGCGTTGGCAGTGAGCTTGCTGCCAAGCCGCACCTTGTTTTCATAGTAGGCCTGGCCGCTCTGATAACGACCAATGCCGTGTTCCAGGCAATAGCGCAGATTGGTGAACCAGCTCAGGAAATAAAGATTGTAGGGCCGCCCCTCCTCGCCATCCATGCAGAAGAATTTGTCGATGGCGACGCGTCCGTCATGGACGATCAGATTGGCGGCGAGCAGCCTGTCCTCTACGAAATAGAAGGCGCAGAAAGAACGACCGCGCATATGGGAAAGGATTCCCTCGAAGTAGTCGATGGTGAGCTCCTCGAACTGCCATTCGCTGCGATTGCGGGTATCGTGGTAGAGCGCCATGACCTCCGGCAGGAAATCGCCGAAATCCGTCCTTATCTCGACCCTGACCTGCGCGAAGGATTTCAATTTGCGGCGCATGTCCTTGCGGGTGCCGGAGGAAAGCCTGGCGAGATATTCGTCGATCGACTTGAAATCGATGTCGAGCCAGGCGGTCGGCAAGCCGCCAATCATGGCGTAGCGACGGGCCGAGAGCGGGCCATCGAGCGCGGCTGCAACAGGTTGGGGAATGTCCTTGAGGCCCATCAGCGCACAGTCTTCCGTCGCGGCAAGCTGCTCAAAGTATGACAGCAACTCGGCAAACAGCACTTCGCGGCGTTCTGGCGGCACATCGGGATGAAAGCCGACCGTGCCCGTTTCCGTGCAGGGCGAGCCGAGGCAGGCAAGCCGCAACGTCAAAAAACCTGGGAAACGCTGCCGCACGCGGCGCACCGCCTTTCGGAGCAGACCGTCTTCCAGAGTCGTGTCCAAGGCATACAGGCAGAGAAATGCCGGCATGACGGCACTGACCCGCCCGTCTTCGACGATGGTTATGTATCGCCATTCGAAACCGCCGATGCCGGCCTCCTCGATGGCCAGCAGGCAATCATAGTCCTCGACCTGGTCGTGAAAGCAGGCGTTCCAGGCATCGCGGCCGACGGCGCGGATGCTGAAATGCACCTCGGCGATTGGATCGAGTGCGGGCGGCGGCGAAGGGCTAGGCGAGAGCTGGAGCATGGCTCGCCTCAAAGAAATCCGCGGTGAAGTCCGCCACCTGCCGATGCTGACGGTCGACATGGATCATGTGGTAGCTGTCCTTGATCCATCGCAGTTCATGCGGACCACCTATATGGTCAGAAATGTAGCGCGCATGTTTCGGACTGCTGAGATCGTCGTCCTCGGCATGCAAAATCAGCGTCGGCGTCCTGATCTGCGGTAGCCTGCCCCTGAGGGCCTTGCCCAGCCGATGCATCTCGACGAGCCCTTTGCCGGGGAATTTATCGAGAATGCCCTCTCCGGCCATGCTTTCGATCAGTCGGCGCATCCGCTCGTCCTTGATCCCGAGGGACGCGGTCTCGCGAAAACTGAGGCGATCGAGGAAAGGAACGCGGGAAAGCCAGCCGATCTGCGACGATAGCAGCGGATAATAGAAGGGGACATCCCAGCCGTCATAATGAAAGCAGGGGGAATAGATGGCCACGGCACGGATCGTCTCCGGACGTCTTTCCGCCGCCAGCATCGAAAGCTTGCCGCCGACACAAATGCCGGCCGCAAAGACCTGCTGCGTTCTCGCCGCAAGGAATTCGGACGCCTGCACGACGCTTTCCAGCCAATCCTCCCATCGCGAACGCCGCAGCGTGCCCGCGTCGACGCCATGGCCGGCCAGCAGTGGCGCATAGACATTGTAGCCCTTGCGATTGAGATGGCGGGCGACCAGCTTCATCTCAGCCGGAGCGCCCGTCAGCCCGTGAATCAGCAGGACGCCTTTGTCATTCGAGCCCTCCAGAAAGAAGCTCAATCCATCAGCCTTCATGAGAAAGCTCCGCCTGCCTATTTTCCTTGGCCATGAAGCCAAGCGCGTGGCAGGTGCTGATGACGTGCGTACCAGCGTGTTCCTGCTCTTCCCTGATCTGTTCGTGCAGCGTGCGCAGTCTCGTCCAGTGGGTCCGCGGCCGGTAGTGGTGTTCGGCGTGATAGCCGTTGCCGAACCACAGCCAGTTGTAGAACGACTTGTGGCTGGAAACGCCCCATGCGATCGGCTCGTCCGGATCGCCATGCAGATGTTCGTAATAGCCATTGAGCGACGACAGGCAGTTGCCGAAATAATAGAAGGGCACGAAGAACAGCACGGCCTTCCAGTCGTAGATCAGCGCAATCGCGGCAAGGCCGAGGAAAAAGAAGAGCTCGAACCGGCCCCACTTCGCATCGAATGGGCGGGTACGGGCAATGGCCTTGTGAATGTCACCGAGACTATCGCGAAAGAAGCTCAAAAGCGTATAGGACCACACATTCTCCGGCTCGCCGTTGCGGCCGTGACGATAGATCGACAGCAGATCGATCGTATCGCCTTTTTCGTCCGGCCGGTCGCTGTTGCCGGAGTGATGGCGCATATGTACCCAATGATAGTAGGTCTGGGAGAAACCGATCGCGACCGATTCCAGCAGGCTGAACGCGTAGTTCATCCAGCGCGGCTTGAAATAGGGCGTATGGATGAAATTATGGGATATGCTGTTGATGTTCCACGAGATCGACACGGCGTACAGGCAGCCGAGAACAGCAGAGAGCCACAGCGGCCGGCTTTCGAAACCGACGATCAGATAGACGTCGAAAACGAGATGCGCTACAGCGGCCAGAACCGGTGCCGCATCCCATCTGGTATGAGCAAAGATTTTCATAGTCCGGTTACTCCCACACAAGCCACGCCGGCGGTCACGAGGAACACGCCCGTCGCGTGGCGGAGGTTGATGTTTTCCTTGAAGATGAGGGCGCCGGCGAAGACGATGACGACATAGCTCAACGCCATCAGCGGAAAGGCTATGGACAGAGGTACGTGCTCGAGCACGGCGGTCCAGGCCAGCAGCTCCACCGCCCAGAAAACAATGCCCAGCCATGTGACGGGCTTGGTCAGCGCCGAGAGCAACGCGTTTTCGCTTGCCGCCTGCTTGAAGCAGACCTCGCGCGCCGTTTCCGCCAGCACACAGAAGAGGATCAGCCCCAGCATGGGAAGGGTCAGGCTGCCGCTCATGCCATGTACTCCGCCAGGACCTCCAGCAACGCGTGATTTGCGGCGCTGTTGATGTTTCTGGTCGTTTCGGCCTTTGGCCGGACATGTGGCTGATCGACAAAAATCTCGGCCTTTTTCAAAAGCCGGGTTCGAAAATCGCCGGTATAGTTCGGCGCGGAGTAGTCACCGATGACATCGGCGCCGATAATGCGATGGCGGCTGCCAATCTCGCTGATCAGCGCCAGCAGATAGGGCAATCGCATGCGACCCTGGTCCCAGTTCGTCACGGCGTCGTCTGCGGCCAACACATCCTTGTCGATCGTCAGATAGACGGCCTCGGTGCGAATTCGGCTCAGCATCCGATCGATGAAATTTTCCTCGCCGATCTCCGAAATGGATTTCCAGTGCAACGCCCCTTTCTCCTGCCGGTAGCTGGCGCCGCTGCCATAATCGGCCAGCACACGGCTCGGCGGGTGTTCATAAGGGTAGAGTTCCAGCTTGCCTTCGCCGAGCCAATGCAGATTGGCGCCCTTGCGCTCGGGGCTACGAAGGTCGCTGCTGCACACGCCGATGGTGATAACCTTCTGGATATTGCGGTTGGCCAAGGCGCTGTTGACCCAGGATCCGCAATGCATGCCACCGTTGAAGGTGACCCAGTCCGGATGATTGTCGAAATGAATGAGCGTCGCCCCAACGGACTGCCGCTCCAGCGCCGCATCAAGAAGCAGCGCCGTCACATGATGAAAGTCGCCCGAACCCATGAAACAGAGCTGCGGATCCTTGCCGTTTGCGGGGGTATTCCTGACAATATCGCGGCCGAGTTCGGCAAGCGCCTTCTGCTTGCTCCAGAGCCGGACCACTTTGCCGGTTGCTTTGTCGACGTGCTCGCACGCGCCGGCAAATTGGCAGGCGCGCACGAAGTCTGGCTGCAACTCCAACGCATCATCGAGATGAAGAAGAAGGAGTTGCACTGTCTTATCTCCGGGCTGCGCGCGTGAGAAGCTGATCAAGCAGGGCGATCGCCAGGTCTATCTCCTCACGGGTAATGAGCAGGTTCGGCGCGAAGGTGATGACGTTCTTGTGGTAGCCGCCGACATCAAGCACGAGGCCGTACATTTTTGCGCCGACCTGCAGATCGCCCTTCATGCCCTCGTCGCAAAGCCAATCCATCGTGGCCTTGTCCGGCGTGTAGCTGTCGTCCTTGCAGATTTCCATCCGCAAGGCCAAGCCCAGCCCGTCGACCTCGCCGACGATGGCATGGCGCTTCTGCAATTGTTTCAGCCCATCGAGGAAATAGGCGCCCTTGGCCATGATGGCCGCGCCGAAATCCTCCTCTTCCAACATTTTCATCGTTTCGAGAGCCACGGCGGTCCCCATCGGATTGCTGGCGAAGGTGGAATGCGTAGAGCCGGGCGGGAAGATCGTCGGGTTGATCATCTCTTCCCTCGCCCAGACGCCTGAAAGCGGATTGAGCCCGTTGGTGATCGCCTTGCCGAAGACGAGAACATCGGGCGAGACGCCGAAATGTTCGATCGACCAGAGCTTGCCGGTGCGGTAGACGCCCATCTGAATTTCGTCGACGACGAGCAGGATGCCGTATTGGTCGAGCACCTTCTTGAGCTCGATGAAAAAGTTCATCGGCGGAATGACGTAGCCGCCCGTGCCCTGGATCGGCTCGATGTAGAAGGCGGCATATTCCGCCTTGCCCGCCTTGGGGTCCCACACGCCGTTATATTCGCTCTCGAACAGACGGGCGAACTTCTGGACGCAGTGGTGTCCGTATTCTTCCTTCGACATGCCCTTCGGGCCGCGGAAATGATAAGGGAATTCAACGAACTGCGCCCGCTCCCCGAAATGACCATAACGACGGCGATAGCGGTAGCTCGAGGTGATCGCCGAAGCGCCGAGGGTGCGGCCGTGATAACCGCCCTCGAAGGCGAACATCAGGCTCTTGCCGCCGGTATAGTTGCGCACCAGCTTCAGAGAATCCTCGACTGCCTGCGAGCCGCCGACATTGAAATGAACCCGTCCCTTGCGCCCGAACTTGCGCTCGGCGTCCTGGGCGATCATGGCCGCCAGTTCCACCTTTTCGCGGTGCAGGTATTGCGAGGCCACCTGCGGCAGCCGGTCGAGTTGCCGATGTGCGGCGGCGTTCAGGCGTTCGTTGCGATAGCCGAAATTGACGGCGGAATACCACATCTGCAGATCGAGAAACGGCGTGCCGGCCTGATCATAGACGTAGGAGCCTTCGCATTCCTCGAAGAATTTCGGTTTTGCCGTGTAGTGGACCGTATCGCCATGGGAGCAATAGGCCTCCTCAAGGATACGCAACTCCGCCTCAGATTTGACGGGCAATTGCATCTCGCCACTGAAGGCTTCGGCTACATTGGTTTTCATTAAATGCCTCTCGGTCTGGTTCATGCGGTCTTCGAATGCAGCAACGCGCGGTGTTCCCGCGTGACACTGGGAAGAATGGCTTTCATCTTTGGAAGTAGGTCGGTGAAATTTTCGAAGCCGACATACGGAATGCCGCGGTCGTCGCAATAATCGGCGAGCTTGGCTTTTGCGAAAACAAGGTCGACCTTGTCGGCAACACAGAAATCGCTTCGCCCATCACCGATGTAGATCTGCAGTTCGGCGCTTTTGACAACTCGGCATTTGCAGACGCCTGAACCGGACATGCAGCCGGTCGCCGTGGGCGACGGAAATAGAGAATACGACTCTCGGCCTTGAGCGAAGCGATAGGAGAGGACGTTGGCGACAATCCGCAAGTCGTCGATGCCCTGGCGTGCCAGGATATGACGAATGAAATAGTCGACACCGTCGCTGACGATCGTCACGGGTAGATCACTGAGACTGCAGTAGGACAGAAACTCCTTAAAGCCTGGGTCGATGGACACCGTGTTGAGGAGGGCGTCGAGATCTTTCCGGCTCGCCTGAATGAGGGCGATCTGCCGGCGCATGCACTCTCCCGAGCCGATAAACCCCTGTTTCCACTGCCGTTCTATGTCTTCCCATTCGGAACCGGCGAAGCGGGACAACACCATATCCGTCGCGTCTTCGATGGATATGGTTCCATCAAAATCGCAAAACACCTGCATGAAACACCTCTTCGCCTTATCCTTGAGTTGCGTCTAACAACCGTAGATGAGCCGGACGTGAGGGGAGGATGATGCGAAAATGAAAAATGCAGAGAAGTTGATTATCTGCTTTTGGGCAATCGCAGGTCGACACGCAGACCCGTGCCCCAGCGCGGCGTCGATAGCTGGATCGTCGCGGCGAGCCGTTCTGCCGTATCGGCAACAATCGCAAGACCGAGCCCCGCTCCCTCGGTATGAAGCGTATCGAGCCGATAGAACCGCTGAAAGACCGCCGCACGTTCATCGGGTGGGATACCAGGCCCGCTATCGCTGATCGATATCCGCCAAAGTTCGCTTTCGGATGTGACCGCCACTTCAATCCTGCCGGCGACAGGCGTGTATTTGATCGCGTTGTCCAATAAATTGCTGATCATCATGTGCAGCAATGAATCATCCGTTTTGACCTGCGCCGTTTCATCCCCTTCCAGCAGGACATCGAGCTGCCGGCTGGTGATGATGTTGCCGAATTCCGCAAGCACCGACGCCACCATGTGGTACAGCTGGACGGGGGTCGGATTGAGAGGATGATGGCTTACTCTGGCCAGTCGCAGCAATTGCTCGATCAGATGTATGGCGCGATTGTTGCTGGCCACGAGATTGGCGATGATCGTCTGCCGTTCCTGCTCGCTGTCGCTGTTGCCCAGCATCTGCAGCAACAGCTTCACGCTGGCTTGCGGGGTACGCAACTGATGTGCCGCAAGATCGGAGAAGCGTCGCTCGAGCGTCAGGGAGTGACCCAGTTTCTGCAGAAGCTGGTTGATCGAGCGGCCGAGCGGCAACAGGTCCCTCGGCAGACCTTCGACGGGGATGGCGGAGAGATCGTCGGGCGATCGGGTGCGGATCTGGCGCACCAGCCCGTGGATCGTGCGCAAGCCGCTGTTGATGCCGAGCCAGATGAGAAAGCCGATGACCGGCACGAGCACGAGCAGCGGAAAGAAGAGATTGAGCAGGATATTGGAGACCAGCGTTTGCCGCAGAGCGATCTTTTCGCCGATCTCCATTACGATGGTCGTGCTAGGTATCGGTAGCGAATAGACGCGCCAATCCTCTCCCTTGTAGGTGATCGTGGTGAAGCCCACCTTCTGCTGCGGCACGTCGGATAAAAACGCCGTGCTGCTGTAGAAGCGGATACGACCGTCCACCCAGGCGCGAAACATGTGAGCGTCGGCATAGTCGTCAGCGTCCTCATTGAAGGATAGCTGATTGTCCATGTTGAAGTCGATGTCGTCGATCTGCCGCGGAGAACGATCCGGCGCTCTTTCCAGAGGGCGACGCAGCAGGCTCCAGATAACGTTCGCATCGTCGATGAGCTGGGCGTCGTAAATATTATTGATCTCGCGCGTCGCGCTGTTGAACGCGAAGGCGCCGATCACCACGATCGTCACCACCACGACCGGCGCGATCCTGAAGAAGAGCTTGCGGGTTAGCGTTGAGTTATTCATCGCTCGATCATGTAGCCAACGCCGCGGATCGATTTGATGAAATCGGTTCCGAGCTTCTTGCGGAGATTGTAGATCGTCACTTCGATGGCGTTGCTCTCGACGGTGTTCTCGGCATCGTAAAGCGCATATTCGATATCGTTCTTGGTCACGTACCGGCCGCTGCGCTCCATCAGCAGCTTCAGCAGATGGAATTCCTTGGCCGTGGTATGAACCTGCGCATTGCCTTTGCGGGCGACCATCGCCGATGGATCGACCTCGACATCGCCGCATCGTATGAGGCTTTCGGTCCGCCCGTCGCGGCGACGGATCAGCGCTCGCAGGCGGGCAAGCAGCTCGTCGAGATCGAACGGCTTGACCAAATAGTCGTCGGCGCCCTCGTCGAGCCCTTCGACTTTCTGGCGTACGGCATCGAGCGCGGTCAGCAGCAGAACGGGCACGGAATTGCCTCTCTGCCGAATGCCTCTCAGCACCTCCATGCCGTTGAGCTGCGGCAGGTTGATATCGAGGATAACAGCCGCGAAATGCGAAAGCTGCGCGGCTTCAAGACCGGACTCGCCGTCGCGCATCCAATCGACGCCGTAAGCGTGCTTCTCCAAAGCTTTCTTGAGGGATGATCCGAGAATATTGTCGTCTTCAACAAGCAGAACACGCACGGTCGATCTCATTTCGCCGATAGGGATTGTGCAGCCGATGTGAACCGCAATTGGAGCGGCCTTAAGGCAGAGGTATAACGGAAGGCTTCAGTCCAACAAGAGCTGCAAGAGCGCATTCGAGCCGCTTGATAGCGGCCGATTCTCTTTCCCGTCTCTCTCCTGGCGGTTTGAGCATATCCAGAGACAGTTGGTTATATGCCTTATCTATGGATGGCGAACGGAGCTGAGGGATGCAGGGACTCGCTCTTGTCGTTCCGTCGCTTATCTCTATCGCCTTCGTCCTTCCCTCCACTGCCTTAGCCGCCAACACCGCCACTACCGGAAGCAGCAATTCAGCGCCATGCGCTAGAATGGTGGACAACATCAATGATGGGTTGAAGACATCGGCGGTCAGCGCTGCTGGCAGAAGGAAGGCGCGCGTTGGTGGCCGAAGGTCTTAAGCGCTGCAAGGCCGACGACTATTCCGGCGCCGACAGCTATTTCATCGAGGCCTTGAAGACGCTGCACAAGTAACCCGTCGGACACCGTCGCCGATGGGGACAAGGTCCATTGTCGATTGCAAACCGAACGCAAGGGTGCGGACGGAGGTTAGATGCTCGCGCCCAGTCTCCGCATCGACGCCGCCAGCACGTCAAAAATCCTCGTGTCCGTCGATTGCGCCACATTGAAGCGGAGAAAATTGCTCGCGGTATCCCTCTGGCTGAAGGCGTTGCCGGGCGCGAGGATGATACCTTCGGCGAGGCAGGCACGGGCGACTTCGGCCGCATCAAGGCCCTCCGGCAGCCGGCACCAAAGGAACATTCCTGCCTGTGGCCTCAGCCAGGGCGTGATGCCGATTGACTCCAATCGGGACATGGTTTCGCCCATGGCCTTGGCAAGCCGGACCTGCAGCGCCTCGATATGCTTGCGATAACCGCCGTCCTTCAGCGCCGAAAACAATAGTTCAGCCGTCAATTGGCCGCCGCTGAAGTTGGTGGCGATCTTCAGATCGACGAGGCCGTCGATCCAGTCCCGCCGCGCAGCGATGAAGCCGCAACGCACCGAGGCTGACAACGTCTTCGAAAAGCTGCCGATATGGATCACACGGTCGAGGCCGTCATAGGCGGCGAGCCGCGGCGCCGGCGTGGGTTCGAAATCGGCAAAAATGTCGTCTTCGACGATGATCAGTTTGGAAGCATCAGCCAGTTTCAACAGGCGATGCGCCGTCACTGGCGACAACACGGCGCCGGTCGGATTGTGAACGGCAGAATTGGTGATGTAGAGGCGCGGACCGTGTCTTTCGAGTGCCTGGCCGAACAGCTCGACATCAGGTCCCGTCGGCGTGAAGGGCACGCCGACAATATTGGCCCGGTGCGCCCGCAAGAGGGCATGGAAATTGAAATAACAGGGATCGTCGACCAGTACGGTATCGCCGGGTTCGAGCAGGAACCGGCAGAGAAGATCGATCGCCTGCGTGCCGGATTCCGTGAGCATGATCTGATCGGGCGATGCGGCGATGCCGTGCTCGCCCATCCGCCTTGCCAGAAGCTGCCGCAACGGCGGCAAACCTAACGGCGTTCCATAATTGGTGAGAATGCCGCTCCCGCCGGCCCGCGCTAGAGTTCGCATCGCACGACGCAGCGCCGCTTCCGGCATCCAGGAGGGCGGAAGCCAGCCGCAACCGGGTTTCAGCACGTCGTCGCCCACCTCCAGCGATTGCCGCGAAATCCAGAGCGGATCGACATCGCGCTCCAGCCTGGGGCCGATCTCGGATAAAGAAAGCGGCGCGAGCGGCCCGCAGACATAAAAGCCGGAACCGGGCCGCGAGCGGATCACGCCTTCGGCCGCAAGCCGCTCATAGGCCTCGACCACCGTGGAAACCGACACCTGCATCGTCCTGGCGAAGCTGCGCACCGACGGAAGCCGCGCCCCCGGTTCCAAGCTGCGCGCTGCGATGCGGTCCGCAATCGCCGCCATCACGCCCTCGATGCGCGTGCCGCTGATCCCCATTGTTGCGATCGTATCGCCCATCCGTACTGCACCTCATACCATAACAGTTTGCAAAAATTGTACTGCACCGTCTCTGGAATGACCAGCCGACTTCGCCGATACCGGCCAGCAAACTTGGAGCATGGACATGGACAAGACGACGGGTGGCTGGATTTACGGAATGATGGGCGTGCTGATCTTCAGCGGCTCGTTGCCGGCAACGCGGGTGGCGGTGATGGATTTCGATCCTGTCTTCCTCACGGTCGCCCGTGCCGCGATCGCCGGCATCCTGGCGCTGTGCCTGCTGCTCGCCTTTCAGGAGAAGCGACCCGTTCGCAGCGACGTCATTCCGCTTACCATCGTCGCGCTCGGTTGCGTCGTTGGCTTTCCGCTGCTGACGGCGCTGGCGCTCAAGCATGTCACCTCGGCCCATTCGATCGTCTTCATCGGATTGCTGCCGCTTGCCACAGCCATATTCGGAGTGCTGCGCGGCGGCGAACGGCCACGGCCGGCCTTCTGGATATTTTCCGCCATTGGCAGCGCCATCGTCTGCGGTTATGCGTTCGCACAGGGCATTTCCGCATCGCCGGTCGGCGATCTGCTGATGCTGGCGGCAATTCTCGTCTGTGGCCTCGGCTATGCCGAGGGGGCGGTGCTGTCGCGCCGGCTGGGCGGCTGGCAGGTCATTTCCTGGGCGCTGGTCCTGTCGCTGCCGGTGATGATCGCGCTTTGCCTCCTCACCATGCCGCAGGCGATCGGCGGCATCGGCGAGCCAGCCTGGATCGGTCTGATCTATGTCTCGCTCTTCAGCATGCTGATCGGCTTCATCTTCTGGTATCGCGGTCTGGCGCAGGGCGGCATCGCCGCGGTCGGGCAACTACAACTGCTGCAGCCTTTCTTCGGCCTCGCGCTCGCCGCGGCACTGCTGAAGGAGAGCGTCAGTTGGTCGATGCTTGCGGTGACCCTTGGCGTCGTCGCCTGCGTGGTGGGCGCAAAGAAATTTGCGCGATAGCGAGCCTCTCGGAAAAACGCATAGCGTCCTCTTGCCCTTCTAAACCGATCGGTCTATACAAATCCAATCAGTCTAAAGGAGCAAGTCATGGCCACCCCACTCGTACCGCCATTTACCCGCGAAACCGCTATCGCCAAAGTTCGTCTGGCAGAAGACGGCTGGAACAGCCGCGATCCGGAGCGCGTTTCGAAGGTCTATACCGAAGACAGTCAATGGCGGAACCGCGCCGAATTTCCGCGCGGCCGCAAGGAAATCGTCGAATTTCTCACCCGCAAATGGGCCAGGGAGCTGGACTACCGGTTGATCAAGGAGCTATGGGCCTTCGACGGCAACCGCATCGCCGTGCGTTTCGCCTATGAATGGCACGATGACAGCGGTCACTGGTTTCGTTCCTATGGCAATGAGAATTGGGAATTCGATGCCGACGGCCTGATGCAGCGCCGCTTTGCCTCGATCAACGACATGCCGATCAAGGAGCAGGACCGGAAATTCCATTGGCCGCTCGGCCGCCGCCCGGACGATCATCCGGGGTTGTCCGATCTCGGCCTCTAAGACAAAAACGATGCCGCGAACCATCTTCGAAAAATCGGACGCCATAACCCTCGTCGCCGAAGTCTTTCGCGAACTTGGCTACGAGGGCGCGTCGATGAGCAACATCACCGCGCGCACCAAATTGTCGAAGGGCAGCCTCTATCACTTCTTCCCTGGCGGTAAGGAGGAGATGGCGGCAGAGATCATGGCCAATATCGACGCTTGGTTTGTCGAGGAAATGTTCAAGCCGCTCGAAGAGGACGAACCGCGCGTCGCCATTGCTCGAATGTGGGAAACGTCAGACGCTTACTTCCGCTCGGGTCGACGCGTCTGCCTCATCGGCGCCTTCGCGCTCGACGAAACACGCGATCGTTTCCCATCGGCGATCCAGGGCTATTTCAAACGTTGGATCGAAGCGCTTGCCGGCGCGTTGACGAGAGCCGGCGTCGACGCGTCGGAGGCGCAAGAGCTCGCCGATGAGGCTGTTGTTGGCATCCAGGGTGCGCTGACCCTTGCCAGGGCGCTCGGAAACGATGAGATTTTTGGGCGGACGCTTCGAAGATTGAGGGAGCGGGTGGAAGCCGGGTTGACGTGAGTCATGCGCCCGAGCCCGGCTACAAACCAACAATTCGATGCTTCAAGCCCGCCAACGCAAAAACCCCGCGAGAGCCTAACGCTCCGCCGCTTGCTGGCGTACTCGCTCCGGATACCATCCCGTAAATCTGATCGCGCCAACAAGCGCCACGATAGTTGCGATTATCCCAACCTTCGCCGGCACGTCGGGCGCATAGAGCAAAAGAACATCGGCGGCGGCCATCACCGCGAAGGCAAGCGCCCAGACTGAGGTGATGACATAGTTTGTCCTAATGAAGACCTGGCTGTCCCATAATTCGCTTGCTACCTGCTCGCGGGCATATTGCAACGTGAACGGGCGGCGGATGGCGATGGAGATCAGGACGACGGCCAGTAGGCCGGTATCCACAGCCAGACGGACGGCAAAAATCGACCCCATGGGACCGCCGAGCAGAGCGTAGAGCGCAAGGCCGCTGAAAAGGATAGTCGTGCCGATCTCCAGAATTTTCGGCGCCTTGCCGAGAATGAACCAATCACGCAGCAAGAGAATGAACGAGACGAGCGCAGCCAGCAGCAACGCCTCGGTCGGGCCAACGAACCGGTCCACAATCGCAAAGACGATGAAAGGCAGAAATGCCAGGAGAAGACCCATGGGATTTTCGTTCGCTGAAGAGGTGGAGCGAAACGAAAAACTCGCCCACGTCAAATGTTGACGGTGACAATATCCAGCGTCACCCACTTGTCAACAGAAATGTTTCCATCGTAAATATTCGACATGGTTCATGAAGTTGCCGATGTTGTCTCCCGCCGCCCCTATCACCATGGTGACCTGAAAGCCGCCCTGCTTGCGGAGGCGGCGATAATTTTGGAAAAGGAGGGCATTCAAGCTCTGACGCTGCGCGCCGCGGCAAGAGCCGCCGGTGTCTCGCATGCCGCTCCCAAAAACCATTTCGGCGATCTGACCGGTCTGCTGAGCGAACTGGCGGCCCTCGGTTTTGTCCGCTTCGGCGCGGCACTTGCCGATGCGATGGCTGAAGCCGGAGACGATCCGCGTCAGCGGATCAAAGCGATGGGTCGCGGTTATGTCGGCTTTGCCGCCGCCCATCCCGGCCTCTTCGCCCTGATGTTCCGCAGTGAAGCGCTCGATCACGACCGGCCGGCGCTGCGCGATGCGGTCCTCAACGCCCGCCAGGCCCTTGCCGCCGCCGTCCGTGCCCGTACGCCCGACAAAACGATGGAGCCGCTGCAGATGGCCGCACAGGCGACAGCGCTCTGGTCACTGGTGCATGGCTTCGCCATGCTGCTGCTGGAGGGACGCCTGAACGGCATGATCAGACCGCTTCCAGGCAACGAGACAGCAGATACTTTGCTGGACGCGGTGCTGGCGGCCATCCATGTCGGCGATTGAGCCTCTTGGACGTCGCCGCTGAGGCCCGCGGCGGTTCCGGCGGTGCGTTGATGCCGAGCTCGGCGGCAGTCATATCACCGCGGCCATCTCCACGACGGCTGCGACAGACGTGTTGTCAGAAACTCCGCCAACGCCTCAATCTTGGCCGGGCGGGCGCGGGCGGATGGGGTCACCAGATAGAGGCCGCCGCTTTTGATCGACCAGTCAAGCAAAAGTGATTCCAGCCGACCATCTGCAAGATATTCCGCAGCGACGAATTCCGGCAGTTCGGCAATACCGAGACCGGAAAGCGCCATAGGGATCAGAGCATCGACATTGGTGACCCGGAGCTGTCCGCGCGGCGACACCGTCTCCTCTTCGCCGGCCCCATTGACGAGGCGCCAGACATCCTGGCGAGCGCGATAGGCATAGCCAAGACAATGGCGCTCATCGAGATCGTGCGGATGCGAAGGCCTGCCATGTCGGTCGATGTAATCGGGCGATGCGCAAACGAAACGGGCGACGGAAGCAATCTTGCGGGCCACCAGCGAGGAATCCGGCAGGACGGCTATCCTGAGCGCCGCGTCGAAGCCGTCCGCCACGAGGTCGACCACGGCATCGCTCAAATGCAGGTCGATCGAAACATCGGGATAGGCGCGGAAGAAATCCGGCAGGATTGGCGCAAGCCAGCGCAGCCCGAAGGACATCGGCACGGCAAGGCGGATCAAGCCACGCGGCATGCCCGCCATATCGCGCGCCTCATTCTCCGCTTTTTCCGCCTCGCAATAGATTTGGCTGGCGCTCGCGGCAAGCGTGCGGCCAGCATCCGTGAGGGAGAGCTGACGCGACGTGCGGTTCAGCAACCGGACGCCCAGGCTGTCCTCCAGCCGGCTGACGCCGCGCGACACAGTCGCGACGGAAACGTCCATGACCCGCGCCGCGCCCGCAAAGGATCGCTCCTCGGCCACTTTGGCGAACATCGCCATTCCTTCGAAATCCGGCAGCTTCGACATCGACAATTCTGCAATGATAGTTTTCGTTTCTTTCTATTTCGAAACGATGGTCGCGTCCATACCTGTTCGTCAGGCATTCCGCCCAAACCGAATGAACAGAGAAATGGAACGAGACATGACCCGCAAACTCGAAGGCAAGATCGCCGTCGTCACCGGCGCCACCACTGGCATCGGCCTCGCCATCGCCAAACAATTCGCCGAGGAAGGTGCTACCGTCGTCCTCACCGGCCGCCGCAAGCCGGAACTCGATGCCGCCGTTGCCGCCATTGGACCGCAAGCTTCCGGCATCCAGGCCGACTCTGCCAAGCTCGCCGATCTCGATAGTCTCTACGCCCAAGTGAGCGCCGAGAAGGGCCGGATCGACGTACTCGTTGCCAATGCCGGCGGTGGCTCGATGCTACCGCTCGGCGAAATCACCGAGGAGCAGTATGAGGACACCTTCAACCGCAACGTCAAGGGCGTGCTCTTTACCGTACAAAAGGCGCTGCCGCTGCTTGCCGACGGCGCATCCGTCATCGTCACCGGCTCGACCGCCGGCAGCACCGCGACGCCGGCCTTCAGCGTCTACGCCGCCTCGAAGGCCGCCAGCCGCAACCTCGTGCGCAACTGGATCCTCGACCTGAAGGACCGCAAGATCCGCGTCAACACGCTGAGTCCCGGTCCGACCAAGACGCCTGGTCTCGTCGACCTCGCTGGCCCCGATGCCGCCAACCAGCAAGGCCTGCTCGACTATCTCGCCTCGCTGGTGCCGCTCGGCCGCGTCGCCGAACCGGTTGAAATCGCCAAGGCCGCCGTCTTCCTCGCCTCCGACGATTCAAGCTTCATCACCGGCAGCGAACTTTTCGTCGACGGAGGCCAAGCCCAGGTCTGATACATCATTTTGGGAGCACCGACTGGTATATCCGGCCGGCGCTCCCATCTTAAACAATCGTCCACAAAAACGTGGCAGCATCAATCATCTTTGATTTGCAACTGTCCAAGCTCCTGTGCTCAGCAGAAAACGGGGGCGCCGAGGAGATGGATAGACCATGCTGCAACAGACCAACGAAACCGACGATGCGCTGATCGATCGACTGCAACGTTCGGCCTTCGACTATTTCATGCTTCACACCAATCCGGAAAACGGGCTGGTGGCGGACACCTCGATCAAGACGAGCCACTGCAGTATCGCCGCGGTCGGTTTCGCGCTGTCGAGCTATCCGGTCGCTGTCGAACGCGGCTGGATCAGCCGCGCAGACGCTGCACAGCGCGTGCTGACTGCGCTCAATTTCTTTGCCGAAAGCCAGCAGGGCGAAGAACGTGGCGCCACCGGTCATCGCGGCTTCTATTATCACTTCCTCTATATGGCGACCGGCAACCGCGCCTGGAACAGCGAGCTCTCGACCATCGATACCGGCCTGTTCCTGATCGGCGTGCTAACGGCGGCCGCCTATTTCAAGGGTTCCAGCCAGGACGAAAAGAATATCCGCGCGCAGGCGCAGTTTCTCTATGAGCGTTGCGATTGGCATTGGGCACTGAACAGGGGGCAGACGATCAGCATGGGCTGGAAGCCGAGCAGCGGATTCCTGCGCTGGCGCTATCAAGGCTACGACGAGGCGATCTTCCTTTACGTCCTGGCGCTCGCTTCACCTACGCATCCCGTTCCGTCATCGAGCTACGACGCCTTCGCCTCGACCTATACTTGGATGATGTTCAAGGACACGCCCTATCTCTACGCCGGGCCGCTGTTCATCCATCTCTTCTCCCATGCTTGGATCGATTTCCGTGACATCCGCGACCGGCATGTGGCCGACAAGGAAACCGATTATTTCCGCAACACTCAGACGGCGATTGCCGTTCAGCGCGACTACACCGACCGTAATCCCGGCCACTTCGTCGGCTATGCCAAGGACATCTGGGGTCTGTCGGCCTGTGACGGCCCCAATCCGACCGGCACCAAGCATAGCCGCCGTTACAGCCCGAAAGTACTTGGCTATGCCGCACGTGGCGCGCCGCTCGGTCCCGATGATGGCACCATCGCGCCTTGGGGGCCGCTCTCCTGCCTGCCGTTCGACCGGCAAGCCGCGCTCGACGGCACGAAAGCCCTGCTCGACGCCTATCCCAACCTGTTGCTGGACGGCCGCTTTCCCGGCGGCTTCAACCCCAGCGTCAAAGGCCCTGGCCCGGAAGGCTGGGTCGACGACCGCTCCGTCGCCATCGACCAGGGCCTACTCGTCATGATGATCGAAAACGAGCGTACCGGGCTGATCTGGAACCTGATGCGGCAATCACCAATCCTGCGCCGCGGCCTGGAACGCGCCGGCTTCACCGGCGGCTGGCTCGACAAAAAGCAGGCTGCACCGGCGATCGCCTGATCTTTCTCAAAGCTTCTCGATCGCCGCGATCACGTCGTCCTCAACGGAAATTCCGTTCGCCAGCGCCGCGCGGCGCGCCGTCTGGCCACGCCGGCCGGGCAGGCGGACATTGGGATCATTGGTGATTTCGCTCGCCAACAGGGCCAGCCGCGTTGCCGTGTCGGCGGCACTCATCGCAGCCGGATTGATGGCGATGATCGTTTGGCCGAGTGCGGGTGGCGGGCCTTGGTCGTCGAAGAGCGACGACGCTTCGAAAGCATAGTTGGCGCCGGTCAGACCGGCCGACAGGATTTCCACCATCATCGCCAGTGCCGCCCCCTTTGATTCACCGGCGGGGATCATTGTGCCGGCCAGCGCCTCCTCGGCATCGGTCGTTGGCTTGCCGTTGCGGTCGAAGGCCCAATCGGACGGGATCGGCGCGCCCTTCTGCCGGGCAGCCATGACCTTGCCGCGTGCGACTTTCGACAGCGCCAGATCGATGACGATGGGATCGGCATCCGGCAGTGGCGCCGCAAAGGCGATCGGGTTGGTGCCGAAGACCGGCTTCTTGCCGCCCCAGGGCGCCATCGCGGCCGGCGCATTGGCGACCATCAGCGCCACCAGCCCCTGATCGGCAAAGCGCTCGACGGTAAGGCCCATCACGCCGGCATGATGGGAGCGGTTGATGGCGGCGAGCGCAATCCCCTGCTCACGGGCAACGACGGAAAGCTCGGCAACGGCAAGATCGAGCGCCGGATAGGCATAGCCGTTGCCGGCATCGATGCGCAGCACGGCAGGATAGGGCCGGGTCAGCTGCGGTATGGCGAAACCATCGGTCTTGCCGATCTTTGCCTGCGCAGCATAGGCAGGCACACGACGCAGACCATGGCCGCCCTGCCCCGCAGCCTCCGCCGCGACGAGGGCGACGGCTACCGAACGAGCATTTTCCGGACTGACCCGATTGCGCCGCAACGCTTCCACGACCAGCGTTTCAGCCTCGGCGAGCGACAGATGCATGATGAAGAACCTTGAAATGAATAAGGAGGGCGAAGACGTTTCTACGCCCTCGCCCTCCTCATCGCAATGCAACAATTGTTCGCTTGCCTTACGCCACGTCGAACTTGACACCCTGCGCCAGTGGCAGCGTTCTGCCGTAGTTGATGGTGTTCGTCGCCCGCCGCATATAGGCCTTCCAGGCATCCGAACCGGACTCGCGGCCACCGCCGGTCTCCTTCTCGCCACCGAAGGCACCGCCGATTTCAGCGCCGGAGGGCCCGAGATTGACATTGGCGATGCCGCAATCCGAACCGCGCGCCGAGACGAAGGCTTCGGCCTCGCGCATATCATTGGTGAAGATCGACGACGACAGACCCTGCGGCACGGCGTTATGCAGCGCCAATACCTCGTCGAAATCGACGTACTTCATCACGTAGAGGATCGGCGCGAAGGTTTCTTGTTCGACTGGGCCGGTCTGTGTAGGCATCTCGACCAGGGCGGGACGGACGTAGAAGGCATCGGCCGAGCCGTTTTCGACGCGCTCGCCACCGGTAACCTTGCCGCCGGCCGACTGCGCTTGGCCGAGAGCCACCTGCATCTTGTCGAAGGCATGCTTGTCGATCAGCGGGCCGACGAGCGTACCCGTTTCCAGCGGATTGCCGATGGTGACCGAGCCATAGGCCTTCTGCAGGCGCGGCACGAGCTGATCGTAGACGCTTTCATGCACGAAGAGGCGGCGCAGCGTCGTGCAGCGCTGGCCGGCGGTACCCATGGCGGAAAAGGCGACGCCGCGCAGCGTCAAGTCGAGATCGGCCGTCGGGCATACGATCGCGGCGTTGTTGCCGCCGAGTTCGAGGATGGCGCGGGCGAAGCGATTGGCGAGGCGCGGTCCGACAGCGCGGCCCATAGCCGTCGAGCCGGTCGCCGAAACCAACGGAATTTTTGGATGATCGACCAGAATCTCGCCGACATCACGGCCGCCGATGATCAGGGTCGAGAGATTGACCGGCGCCTCGCCGCCCTCGGCGACATAGCGCTTCAGCGCTTTCTCGAACAGGGCCTGCACCGCAAGCGCCGTCAGCGGCGTCTTTTCCGATGGCTTCCAGACAGTGGAATTGCCGCAGACGATGGCAAGTGCTGCATTCCACGACCAGACGGCAACCGGGAAATTGAAGGCGGAGATGATGCCGATCGGCCCCAACGGATGCCAGCTTTCCATCATACGGTGTTCGGAGCGCTCAGTGGCGATGGTCAGGCCGTAGAGCTGGCGCGACAGGCCAACTGCGAAATCGCAGATGTCGATCATTTCCTGCACTTCGCCAAGACCTTCGGAGGTGATCTTGCCGACTTCGATGGAGACGAGGCGACCGAGCGCCGCCTTGCCGACGCGCAACTCTTCGCCGAGCAGGCGGATCAGCTCGCCGCGCTTCGGCGCCGGCACAGCGCGCCAGGAAAGAAACGCCTCATGCGCCTTGTCAATCGCTGTTTTCGCTTCAGCAGCCGAATGCTCCCTGAGCCGGCCGATCTCGGCGCCGGTCACGGGTGAGGTGACGGCAAGTGTTCCGCCCGTATAGCGATCGGCGGCAACGCCGAGTTCGGTCAGAATTGCCTTGGTCTCGGTGGCGAGATCGAGTGTGGCGGTCATGTCATCTTCCTCTTCTTGTTATGATGGTCCGGTTCCCGTCCCTAGCATCCCGCTTTCAGGTGGAATCACCTGCGAGCGGATAAGATGCTCCAGATTCAATAGACTAGAGCGACCTTTGTGCATGCAAATGAACGCACGGCACTCTAGACCCTTGCGCCGACAAAATGCGCAGCCTGGGCGCCGGCTTCGTACCACATTTCCTTCAGCGCCCGAAAGCCGGGCTCGCGGGGATCGGTTAGTGGTAGCGGCAAGTCGGCTTCGGAGACGTGGCCAAGAATATGGTCCGACACTATCTTCCCGAACACCGTTCCCGGCGCGATGCCACGGCCATTATAGCCCGAAAAGCCGATGACATTCGGCGCGAACCTGTGGAAGCGCGGCAAGGCATTGTCGGTCATGCCGATCTTGCCGTACCACTCATTTTCAAAGGCGATGTCTCCAAGCTGAGGAAACAGCTTCTTCAGCGAACGCCGCGCCCAGTTCTTGTGGACGGCGAGCCCGGTATTGCGCAATGCCCCAACGCTGCCGAAGACAAGGCGGCCGGCCTGGTCCATGCGGAAGGACGACAAGATTTCCTTCGTATCCCAAGCACCCTCCCGGCCGGGCAGGACCGACTTGCGAAGGTTGTCTCCAAGCGGCACGGTAGCGAAATTGAAATAGGGCAGATGCACCTGCTCATTGCGCACCTGCTCCCAAGGGCCGGTGCTATAGGCATCCGTCGCGACGACGATCCAATCCGCGCTGACACTGCCGCCCGACGTCCTGACGATCCATCGCCCACCATTTTTCTCCGTCGCCGTCACTTGGGCGCCGGTATGGATCATAACGCCGGCCTTGGCCGCAGCATGCGCCAGACCACGAACATAGGCCAGCGGCTGCAACGTGCCGGCGCGCATATCGAGCAGCGCCCCCGCGTAAGCAGAACTCCCCACCCGCCGCGCCGTTTCGCCAGCGTCGAGTATGGAGACGGGAGCGCCGCGTTTGCCCCATTGCTGGACCCGCTCCTCAATCTCCTTCAGCCCCTCAGAGCCAACGGCGCAATGCAGCGTACCGTTACGCTCCAGCTCACAGGCGATGCCATGCTTGTCGATCAGCGCCATCACCAGCTTCGGCGCATCGCCCAGGAGCCCCAGCAGCCGTTCGCCATGGACCGGACCGAGCACGCCGGGCAGGTCATCCGGCATGACCCACATGCCGGCATTGATCAGGCCGACATTGCGCCCCGCGCCACCAAAGCCGATTTCGTTGGCTTCCAGCAACACGACCCTGGTTCCGGCTTCGGCCAGGTGCAGCGCCGAGGACAGCCCGGTATAGCCGCCGCCGACCACCACCACATCAGCCGAAACATCGCCGGCAAGCGGCTCCGTCGCAGGCGGCGGCGGTGCGGTCTTCTCCCAGAGTCCGTGAGAGCGAGGGTCGTTCAGCATAGAGTCGATCCAATTGCCTAAAAGAATCCGGCCAATCTAGCGCCACCTCCTGACTTACGGAAGCGGCAACAGCGACATCCGGTGGACAGAGAAAAACTTGCATGGCCATGCCGCTTTCGACCATTATAGGGCGAAGCGCCGGCCGGCATCGCGGCCGCGACAGAGTCAGGACAATCTCATGAAGCCCATTTTCGTTCAGCTCCAATGCGCTCCCGGCAAGACCTATGAGGTCGCGGACGCCATCTACCAGACGGAGCTGGTCTCGGAGCTCTATTCCACCAGCGGCGATTACGACCTGCTGCTGAAGGTCTACATCAAGGACGAGCAGGATGTCGGCAAGTTCATCAACGACAACATCGCCAATATTCCGGGCATCGTCCGCTCGTTGACCACGCTGACGTTCAGGGCGTTTTGAGAGGTCGGGCTGGGTTGACGGGCTCACCGACCAGCCCAGCCGCCCTTGCCGAAGGCACGCACATTAACCCTCTTGCACGAAACCGCTTGGCCTCTCCTCCGCAATTAAGCTCTTTTTAACCGGCAAAATGGTCTGGTTTGAGCGCTGATCAACGGACGGCGCTTTCGTGCGCCTGATCGCCGCGGCTTAGCGCGGCCCAAAGATCGAGGGCGGATCGATGACATCGGTTATTTCGGATATTCAGGCACAGAAACCGGCGGGACCGCTGATCGTGCATGTTGTGCGCCAGTTCCTGCCCAACAAAGGCGGGCTGGAGGATGTGGTCGCCAATCTCTGCCGGCAGTTGATCGGCCGCGGCTATCGTGTTCGCGTCGTCACGTGCAACAGCTTGTTCTCCGATCCGACCCATGAACTTGCGCCGACCGAAACGATCGACGACATCGAGATCGTCCGCATCCCCTGGTCCGGCTCCAGCCGCTATCCATTGGCGCCGCAGGTGTTCAAGCATATCGCCGACGCCGACCTGATCCATGTCCACGCCGTCGACTTCTTCTTCGATGCGCTCGCCTGGGGTAAGCTGTTTCATGGCCGCCCGATGGTCGCCACCACCCATGGCGGCTTCTTCCACACGCCGAAATACGCGGCCATCAAAAAGCTGTGGTTCAACACAGCAACACGGCTTTCTGCTCTCGGCTATGCTGAACTGATCTGCTGCAGCCAGTCGGATGAACGACTGTTTTCCAGCATCGCCGCGCGCCGCACCCGCCTGATCGAGAACGGCGCCGATGTCGGCAAATTCGCCAATTGCGCGGCACTCGAAGCCCGCCGCCGCATCGTCACCATCGGCCGCTTCTCCGTCAACAAGCGGCTCGACCGCATGCTTGGCGTCATGAAGGTGCTCGCCGCCCGCCATCCGGAGTGGCATCTCGATATTATCGGTGCCGTTTCCGATCTCGACGAACCGACGCTGCAAAAAGAAATCGCCACCCGCGATTTGGGCCGCCATGTATCGCTGCATGTGTCGATCGACAATTGCGCCATCCGTAACATCATTGCCCGCGCCTCGCTTTTTGCTTCCGCCTCTGAATATGAGGGCTTTGGACTAGTGGCGATCGAGGCGATGAGCGCCGGCCTCCTGCCAGTGCTGCATAAGAACGACGCCTACAAGGCGCTCGCAGAAACCCATCCGACGCTGATGCTTTCCGATTTTTCCAATCCGAAAACCGCTGCCGACGCGCTGGCGGTTGCTTTCGCACGCCTCGAAGTCAAAGGGCTCAGCCTAAGGGAAGAGCTCGTTCGTGATGCCCGCGCCTATGCGTGGGATGAGGTCGCGCAGCGCTATGTCGATGTCTATGCGGAAGCAATGACACCAACAGGCGAACGGCATCACCCCCTGCGCCAACGCGGCCAGGTGGCATAACCTTCCAGAATACCCATGAGCCAGGCGCGCTTGTAGCGCGCCGTGTCAGCCTTGCATCGCACCACCGCCGCCAGCCAACTGGCGATAGGCCTGCACAGGCGATAGCCGACATAAGTAAGCGGAAAGCGCTGCTTGCGCATGAGCGCGCCGAAACCACGGCCATATTTGCGCGCCCGCTCGATCTGCCGCGGGCCGTATTCGCTGGTGACCTGATCATGGTGGACGATCAATTCTGGAAAAAACATCAGCCGCTTGCCTGCAGTCAGGGCACGCAGCAGAAAATCCGCTTCTTCGCCGCTTTGAAACGGCGAGTCCGAGCCGACCCCGAGATTCTCATCGAAGCCGCCAATGCCGGGCAACGCCGCGCGGCGGACGAAGATGCTATTGGAATTACCGCACTTCAGATAGTTCCATCGCGTCACCGCAAGTGGCGTTTCGCCCGTCGGGCTGACGGAGGCGACGCCGCCGGCATCGAGTGTACGGCCGGTGACGATGGCAAGCTCCGGATGATCGACAAACAGCCGTTCCGCCGTCTCCAGCGTATCGGGCTCATACCAGCAGTCATCATCGGGAAAGCAGACATAGTCGCCGATCGCCGCTGCCATGCCATTGTTGCGCGCCCGCGAAAGACCCTTGGCAGAGCGGATATGGCGGATCACGAAAAAGGGCGAAAAGCTTCCGATCAACTCCAGCAGCCGGTCGTCCGGATTCTGATCGACGAGGATCACCTCGAATTCCCTGTGGCGCTGGTTCATCAACGACAGAAACAACCGTTCCAACTGGTCGAAGCGGTCGATCGTACAGACGACGAGGCTGAACAAGGGAGACCCTCCGAGCAACTGCATGACAGCCAATATCAGAAGAATTGAATATTAGCTGAAGTAAAAACGAAATTTACATTAGGAATAAACGCTAAATATTAAGGCATATGAAATACAGCAGGCGCTATCTCCATGAAGAGCCGGGCATTTACGGCCACTTTCGGCGACTTGAGGAACGGTAATCTTCATGACGAAGAGCATCATGGCGAATTCGGCGTTGAACGCCGCGGCGGGACTGATCCTACTGGCGACCGGCTTTGCCTGTTCGATCATCGCCGCTCGTCTGCTTGGGCCGCAGGCCAACGGCATCATCGCCTTCTCGCTCTGGCTAACGACGACGGGGGCGCTCGTCGCCGAACTCGGCACCGGCGTGACGCTACTGCGCATCCTGCCTCAGTTGAAAATGCAGGGCTATTCGACGGAGGAACGGCGCGGCTTCGCGGCTTATTTGCTGCATCCGACGATCCTGTCGACGCTGATCCTGCTTGCCGGCTATACCGCCTATTATTGGGAAGCGGAGCGGCTGCATTGGGCAAACGATACATCCGCCATTATCGCCATCACCGGCGCGTTTTTCGTCCTGCAGTCGCTGGGTGCCTACAGCAAGAACTATCTGGTCGGCGAGCAACAGCTCGGCGCTTTCCTCCGCATGACCCTGACAAGCTCGGTGCTGCAGCTCGCCACCGTGCTCCTCGGCGCCATCTTCTTCGGCGTGAGCGGCGCACTTGCCGGCTATGCCATCGGTCAGCTCCCGATGTTCATCTCGACCCTGAGGATCGCAGTCGCGCGCCGGAACAGCTGTGGCGTCGGCCTTGGCTATCTCGTCAGTTCCTCGCTCATTCTCTCTGCCGAATTCATCAACAGCTCGATCTTCCTGAACCGCATCGAGCTGGTCTTCCTGCAGCACTATTGGGGCATCGAAGCTGTCGGCTTCTATGCCGTCGGCCTGTCGCTCGCCAATCTCGCACTGCAGCTTCCGGTGCAGTTGAGCGGCAGCCTGCTGCCCTACTATTCCGAACAGATGCATTCGCAGGCGTCGGGCAAACTCCCGGTCCATGTCTTCGAGGGCGTGGCGCGCAGCATTTCCTATATCACCCTGCCAATGAGCTTCGGCCTCGCGGCCATTGCCCCTGAACTGGTGGTAACGATCTTCGGCAAGCCTTTCGGTCCAAGCGGCAGCATGGTGGCGCTGCTGTCGCTGACGGCGGCTCCTTACGTCTTCATGCAGATCTGCACGCAATATCTCTATTCGATCGACCGCATGCGCGAGCGCACCATCATCGGCGGCGTCGCCAGCGCCATCATGGTCGTGGGTTGTTTGATTGCGGTGCCCTCTTATGGCGGCGAGGGTGCTGCCCTGGTGAGGCTGCTGGCCTTCACCGCAATGTGTCTGCTGATGGTCCGCCGCATGGAATTTGAAGGCTCGATGCACAGCATGTTCATCAGCCTTGCCAAAGTGACCGCCGCCTCCGCGCTCTGCGCCGCCGCAGCCTATGGCTTCGTTCACGTCCTGCCCGGTATTCCGGGCCTTGCCAGCGCCATTATTGCCGGCGTCCTGGTCTACGGATTGGCACTCCGGCTGCTGAATGCGGTACCAGCGGAGGATATCGCCGTCTTGCAACAAATTGCTGCGCGCCTGCCCCGGCGCGCCCATCCGATTGCCGTTCACGCGCTGGCATGGCTGGCGCCGCGCCGAATTTGAGGAGAATGCCATGGCTGCGTTGGGAGCCGCCGAGTACCAGGGTCCACTTCGGGAGATGACCGCTACAGCCATGCCGGTAACCTTTGCCGGCACTGTCGGTCTGTTCATGCCCGCCGCCGCGCCGACGAGACAGACGGCCGTATTGTTCCTCAGCCCCTGGGGTTTCGAGGAAATGTGCGTCCGCAAATTCTGGCGCATCCTCGCCGAGGATCTTGCCAAGGCCGGCATCGCCAGCCTGCGCTTCGACTATGCGGGCACAGGCGATGCGCTTGACATTGCCGATCCGGGCGAAGGACTGATGCTCTGGGAAGGTACGGCACTCTCCGCCGCCGCCATGCTGCGATCGCTTTCCGGCTGCGAGCGGCTGATTCTGGTGAGCCAGGGGCTCGGAAGTGTCGTCGCCCTTGATATCGCAGAGCGGCTCTCGGCCATCGACGGTATCGCCCTGCTCGCTCCGACCATCTCCGGCCGTGCCTATCTGCGCGAATTGACCGTGTGGTCGAAGATGATCGACGAGGGCATGGGGCTCACCGAAACGCAACGCCGGACCGAGGGCGTCACCATTGCCAGCCTGCAGATGCCGGACGTCATCGTCGCTGCAGTCAAGAAACTCAACCTGATGACGCTTGCCCAAGTCGGCGCGCCGGATTGCCTTGTCCTGAAGCGACCCGGCCGCCCTGTCGACGCCGATTTCGCTGCGCATCTCGAAACCCTCTGCCCGCGTGTCGAACGCGGCGCCTATGACGGCTATGACGAACTCGTGTCGAACCCGACCATCGCCACCATGCCGCTCGAGGCTGGTCGGAAAATTTTGGATTGGGCAAAGTCGATCACAACGGAGCCCGCGACGGCATCGCGCAAAATTCTCCGGGCGCCCCGCGCCGAAGCGCTGATCGGCGACGGTTTTCGCGAGACGCCACTGCGCTTCGGGGAGGATAATCGCCTCTTCGGCATTCTCTGCGAACCCTCTGGCGACCGCGCGGGTGCGACGGCATTGCTCCTGACCACGGCCTATGACCGCCATGCCGGCTGGGGCCGAATGTCGGTGACCATGGCGCGGGCACTCGCCCGCGACGGGATCCCTTCACTGCGTTTCGATACCGCCAACGTCGCCGACAGCCCGCCGCTTCCTGATATGCCGGACCAGGTGCTCTATTCCCGCGATCAGCCTCGAGATGTCAGCGCGGCGCTCGACATTCTGGAAGCCAAGAAACTGTTGCCGGCCTTTGCGGTCGGCCGTTGCAGCGGCGGCTATCTCGCCTTCCAGGCCGCCATTCGCGACAGCAGGTGCAGCGGCCTGATCACCGTCAATCCCTACGCTTTCTTCTGGGATGAAACCCAATCGGTAGACGAAGCTCTGCGCTTCGTGCCGCGTTCGCTTGAGACCTACCGCCAGAAATTCCTGCAGTTTGAGACGCTGAAGCGGCTCTACGGTGGCCAGATCGATGCCAAAAGCGCGGCACGCAATATTGTTACGGCGCTGGCGCGTCGCGCCGTCCGGCTCGGCCGCCCCCTGCTCGGTGTTCTCCCTTTCTTCGCCGGCGAGCACGAAACGGTCATCAACGGCTTTCGCTCGCTCACCAAACGCCAGGTCGATATTTCGTTGATCTACAGTGCTCACGACATCGGTCTGGATCATTTTCGCGAACATTTCGGCGAGGATGCCGCCGGCCTGAAGAATTTCCCCGACATCCGCCTCACTATCATTCCCGACGCCGACCACAATCTGACGCCGCCCTATGCGCGCAAAGTCTACCTGCGTGAAGTCAGGGAGATGGCATTGAGACTAGGGGAATGAAGGTTTCGCCCCTGGCGGGCGATAGAGCCCGTGCGATTCACCGTTAGTTTGGCAACGTTCCATCGAAGCCACCGAAATGAGCATCACCGTACCATCGGTGGATATCTTCGCGCGTCCTGCTTGTGCTCACCCCGGTGTTGCCACTCGAACACAAAACCGTGACCGATAAAATTGAAGTATCGAGGCCGCGCATCAGTTCAAACACGGAGCCGTGCAGTAATTTAAAAACATTTCATCAGGTACGTTTGAATAACCGTCCAAAATTGATCGTATATTTATTGAAATACCTGATAAACTGATAAAAGATATTCAAATTATATTAAAATTTTAAACACTTATTAACTATATAAGTAAGCTATGCTTACATGTTATGAGGCTCTAGTGTAACTTAAGACCAAGGAATTACTTTGATTACGTTAGAACCATAAAATTTAAAGCTCAAATGAGCAAATACGCAATATGGTTGCGTTCATTGACGGACCTAGAGATGACAGCACTTCCTACAGATGATTTTACAGATCAAAGCTGCTCCGTCATTACCGATATGGGTCAGATGGCTGAGCTGGAAAGCGAATGGAACGAACTGTGGCTTAAAGCCAAAGGTTCCTTCTATCAAAGCTATTCGGTCTCATACCATAGCTGGAACGAAATTTCCCGCCCAGCCGGACGTTCGCTCTTCTGCGTCATTGTTCGCGAAAAAGGCAAGCTGGTTCTTGTCTTTCCTTTAGTAAGATATCGCAACGGTCCGTGTTCGATGGTTCGCCCTCTCGGACCAGATGCCGCACAGACCACGGATGTGCTGGTCGATCCGCAATCGGATTACCGACGGAATATCAGGCTGGCATGGCGGACAATCGAACGATCTTCCAAAGTCGACATCATCCGCATGCCATTTGTTAAGGTTGGATCGATCCTTGATGAATTGATCAATGAAAGGCGAAACCTTGCGTGCGAGGCCGACATCGCGCCCTTTGCCGATTTGCAGGATCAGACGAGTTGGGATGCCTATGCCAAAATAATTGGTGCGAACTCCCGCCAGCAGCTTAATCGGAAGCGGAAAAGGCTTTCCGAACTCGGCAACTTCGAGTTTATCGAAGTCGATCCGGTTACCGGTCCAACCTATGCAATCGAACTCATGGAGTGGATGTTCGCGCAGAAGAAAATATGGTCCGAGCGGGTCGGCAAGCACGGCCCCTGGATAACCTCAAAAGACTATCAAAACTTCATGTTCAAGTGGATCACCGATTCCACCAATATCCAGAGGATGCGCATCTATGCCATCCTGATCGATAAAGTGCCGATCGCCATGAAACTGGCATCTTACAGCGTATCTCATCTGGATCTGATTATCGCCGCGTTCCATTCGGATCCGCAATACGCGAAATATTCGCCAGGATTTGTGCTGGACGAATTCTGGATGAAGATTGTATTTGAAAAGCGCCTGAACGTTGATTTTGGCGCGGGCAACGAGCCCTACAAGTTGTTTTGGTCGAGAAACGTCAAAAACGACCTCGCAAGCTATCATATCCCGCAAACGTTGATCGGAAACACGGCCACGCGATTGTGGCGCCTGAAGCGCGAAACGATCGCACACCTGGCCGAGCGTCGGAAGCGACAAACTGAGCTGGCAAATGCAGCTTAGTCGCTAGGCTCACCATCATTCTGCGAGATATCAGGGCGGCGGCGCCTTCCCCTGCCCTCTAAAATCCAGCCCCTAACCCAGCGGCCAAGTGCTGGTTCCGGCCTCCCGCCCGCGAGGGCAAAATAGACTTCAGACAACCCAAAACGCTCGCAATATCCGGCACTTGCTATATACTTGCCCCCATGAGGCTGCTGATCGTCGAAGACAACCGCGAACTGGCGTCCTGGCTCGGCAAGGCGCTGCGTCAGGCGCAATATGCCGTCGACATCGCCTATGACGGCGAGGATGCCGAGCACATGTTGAAAGTGGCGGGTTACGCGGTCGTCATCCTCGATCTGTCGCTGCCGAAAATCGATGGTTTGACGCTGCTGAAACGGTTGCGCCAGGGCGGCAACAAGGTGCCGGTCATCATCTTGACGGCCAATGCCAGCCTCGACGGACGGGTCGCCGGGCTCGATAGCGGTGCCGACGACTATCTCGCCAAACCCTTTGAAATCGCCGAGCTGGAAGCCCGCATCCGCGCTGTCGTCCGCCGCGGCCATGACCGCGCCGCGCCCGAAATCGCCGTCGGCGACCTGCTGTTCGACGGCGGCACGCGGCAGTTCTTTCTCGGCGGAGAAACCCTGGCACTGACGCCGCGCGAACATGCCGTGCTCGAACATCTCGTCATGAAGGTCGGCACGACGGTGACCAAGACCGCGCTTTCGGAAAGCGTTTTCGGCTTCGACGATCTTGCCGACACCAGCGCCATCGAAATCTACGTTCACCGTGTCCGCAAGAAACTCGAAGGCAGCGCCGTGCAGATCGCCACGCTGCGCGGCCTCGGTTATCTCCTTCGCCATGCGCAATGATGCAGTCCGCCCACACAAAGGACGCCTGCGCCGCGCCATCTCGGGGCTGACCGCCAGCCTGCGTGCGCAACTGTTTGCCTGGGTGGTGCTGACGCTGATCGGGGCGATCTGCATCAATCTCTACCTCAGTTTCCATTCGGCGAACGCCACCTCGGATCTCGTCACCGACCATACGCTGCTTGCCTCGGCCCGTGTTATCGCCGAAGCTGTCCATGTCGACGCCAATGGCACCGTTCAGGTCGACATTCCCCCCGCCGCACTCGAGATGTTCGATACCGGCTATGGCGATCGAGTCTTCTATCAGGTGGTGACCGCCTGGGGGAACCTGGTCGCCGGCTATCCCGATCTGCCGCAGCCGAAGAGACAGCAGATCGGCGAAGATACGGTATTTCGTGCCGATCAGGTGCGGGTAATGATGCTGAACCACCCGATCGTCGGCCTCGGCGAAGACAGCACGATTTCCGTCACCGTCGCGGTCACCCACAACAGCCAATACGCCATGCGCAGCAGGCTATGGCTGTCGGACTTCACCAAGCAGCTCGTGCTGGTGCTGCTCGCCGGTCTGGTGACCATTATCGGCCTGCAGCGCGGTCTGGCGCCGGTGCTGCGGCTGCGCGACGCCGTGCGCGAACGCGGCCGCCAGCGGCTCGATCCGCTGGAGCCTGACATGGTGCAGAGCGAGCTGCGCCCTCTGGTCCATGCCCTTAACGATCACATGGAGCGGGTGCAGAACCAGATGGCGGCGCAGCGCCGCTTCGTCTCCAACGCCGCGCATCAGCTACGCACACCGCTCGCCCTGATCTCGACGCAGGCGAGCGTGGCGGCGCGCGAGGACGACACCATCAGGCGCGACGAGGCGCTGACGGCGCTGCGCTCCAGCACGAAGCAGGTGACACGGCTGGCAAGCCAGCTTCTTACCCTGTCGCGGGCCGAACCCGGCAGTCGCCGGCCGCGCAGCGACACGATCGACCTCGTCGCCACAGCCCGGCAAGTCCTGGAGAACCTGGCGGAGGAAGCCCTGAGGCGCAATATCGATTTGGGATTGGAGGCCGATGGCGTGCCGGTCCACGTCGAAGGTGACGGCACCATGCTGCGCGAGATGCTGGTCAATCTCGTCGACAACGCCCTGCGTTATACCCCGGCGGACGGAAGGGTCACGGTCGGCGTTGCGCGAGAAGGCGACGAGGCCGTGCTATGGGTGGAGGACAACGGCCCAGGTATTCCGGAGGCCGAGCGGGCCCAAGTCTTCGAGCGTTTCTACCGGATTATCGGCACGGAGCCGGAGGGCAGCGGTCTCGGGCTCGCCATCGTCCGCGAAGTAGTCGACGGCGCCGGCGGTACTGTCACGCTCGGCGACGCGACCGGCGGCGGTCTGCTGGTGACCGTAAGGTTGCCGGCGGTTTGACCGATTCCAAACCGCCGGCAACCAGGAATCAGCCGGATCGTTATCCTGCCGCCCGAAGCTGGACCTCGCCCTTGTTCAGGAAAAATGTCTTGTCGAACAGCGCCAGATCCAGCGGATTGGGCAAGCGGACATCCTTCAGATCGGGATAGGCTTTTACCGACGGATCATAGGACCGATCGATCTGCGAGATGAAGACGAGGATCAAACCTCTTTCACGCGCGAAGGACCTCAACGCCCGAACCTGCACCATCAATTCCGGCTTTTGCCGGTTCTGGTCGAGTATCTGCAGATAGTCGATGACCACCAGCGTTCCCCTGGGCGCCGATGCCAGCCTCTCCATGATATAGTCGGCGCTGATCGCGTCGGAGCTGTCGAATTCGAACAGGCCTTCGAAATGCTCGAACTCCACGCCGATCGCCCGAAAGCGACCCTCAATGTCCCTCTCGGTATATTCCAGCGAAAAGAAGACGCCTCGATTGCCTGATCTCATCGCCTCGACGGTCAGCCTGAGGCTCATCAAGGTTTTGCCTTGCAGCGGGCGGCCGCCCACAAGTACCAGATCGCCGTGGTCCAACTGTGCGAAGATTTCACCGGCGGGCGTCGTCGCATCCGCTCTCGTCGCAAGCAAGCTCCAGCCGCGGAAGCCCTCTTCGGCGGCTATCCGGTCAAGCGCTTCGTGCAAGGGGATTTTCTGCTCGCGCGACAACAGTCGCGCCTTGCGTTTCAAACGATAAAGTGGGCTAGAAAGCCTCATGTAAAAACCTCCTATTGCGAGCAACGATCGCAATCCCTCCTTATGCTTGGCGCTCGAACAGTCGGTTCGATGATCGATCAGCCCCGCATGAATGATACTTTCCCAGACGGAGGGGGGAGGCATGGGCTTTGCCGAGATCAGACCATAAACTGATTCTCGCCCGGAGAAAATTGCGCGATTGGGCAGCAAGTGCCACCCAGTGGTTCGGCCGCATATGGATGGCAACTTTGCGCCAAAAGCAGACATGCGCTCCCCACGGAGCGGTGACCGATTTGGGCCGAGAGCAGTCGGGCCGCTATGAAATGAAAAGACGCGGATAGCGGACTTTTCCTAAGCCAAAAAGTCCGCTATTCGAAGATTCAGAAGATTGGGCTAGAGTAGACGGGCCCCGTGTCGACTTGAACTTTTGAGTGCTTCCCGCGACGCGTCCGACGCAGAAGCGGGTAGTCTCCGTCATGCCTGGATCCGTTCCCGACTTACGCCTTAGCGGCGTTCTGTACAGCCGCGAAGACATCGCGTGCGGACGTTGTACCCGCTACGTGCTCCGTACCCTCGACTCCGAGGGCCATCCATCCTGCATTCACGGCCTCAAACATTTCTTCGGCAGGTCCGGTGCGGTCCTTCGGGATGCCGAACTGCTCGAACGCTTCCGCCCACCCTGCACGCGGGACTGCAAAGGCTTTCACGTCGAGTTTCAGGACTTCACCCAATTGCGCCGCGACTTCATCCGCGCTGACCATCGAACCAAGCTCGATGACGCGCTGTCCTGACCAGGCTGGCCCGGTCAAAAGGGTTGCGACCTCCGCGCCGATGTCGTTCGTCGCGACCATGGTCGATTTCCGGTCTGTCGGATTATAGTAGACCGGTAGCATGCCACCTTGGGCGACGTGCAAGCCGTAAAGGAAGTTTTCGAAGAAGCCGCCTGCGCGCACAAAGGTGACCGGAGATGCCAGATTGCGAAAACCTTGCTCCAGAAGCGACAGCGCGGTGATCATCCCAAGCCCGCTGGTTCTGTTTGCACCCATCGACGAGAGCGCCACCACTCGCGGCGGCGCTGCCTTGGTGAGCGCTGCGACATAGTTCGCAATCACGCTCTTTGCTTCTTTGTAGTCAGGCGAAGGCGCCCATACAGAAGGCAACATAACAAACGCACCTTCAACGCCGTTGAGCGCCTGCTCGATGGCTGCCGAGTCATTCCAATCGCCGTCTACCAGCTCCACGCCTTGGGCCGCCCAACTAGCCGCCTTTTCGCGATTGCGGACGAGCGCGCGTACCTTATTGCCTTGTGCCAACAGATGTTGTGCCGTTGCACCACCGACTTTTCCGGTAATTCCCATTACTAAAAACATGCGTTTTCTCCTGATTTTTAGGGACACAATAATGCCCCTGTTGGTTCATTGGATGAGCGGCAAAATGGCCCGGATACGGGGATCGCGCAGATAGAGGCCGCCCCATGTCATCGCGCCCAGAAGCAGGGAAATAAGTTCCGGCGGCGATCCCAACTCACCGATGCGCACATGGGCGCAGATGGCACCTCCCAGAAAGCCAGTCACCAGGATCGCACCGAGGACAGTGGTGGCCGGAATGGCGTAAAGGATGGCGCAGGCGAGTATGATCGGGCCCACCACATGGGTCAGGCCCATCGCGAACCCGGTTTCCTGCAACATGCTCGCAATCTGTGCCGGTGCGAAAAGCTGAATAAAGCCATCCGCTACCAGAGCGATAACCACAATCGCGCTCATTATCCGGCCGGCCCAAAGGGCGCGATGCAAGGCTTTGGTTTCAGGCAACTGATGCAGGATCATAGTTTTGGACACTTGTCGTTCTCCGATGTGGTCATCTAATTTCGAAGGCTACTGTGTCTCTCAGATATGATAAATGCCTAGGGACCGAACTCACTGTTCTCTTTAATGTGAACAATACCGAGGCACGAAAATGCAGAATCTCGAACCCATCCTCATTTTTGTAACGGTAGCGGAAATGGGGAGCTTCACTCACGCAGCCGATAGCCTGGGCATCCAAAAGGGAAGGGCGTCAATGGCGATCCGGAAGCTGGAAGAAGATGTCGGTGTCAGGCTCCTGCACCGGACGACGCGCAGCGTGCAGTTGACGGAGGACGGGCGCGCATTTCATGCCCGTGCCCGCGATCTGCTTGCTGAAGTCGATGACCTACACTCGATGTTCGCAGGCGATCGCGTAGCACTTCGCGGGCGTTTACGGGTCGATCTTCCGACCGAGGTTGCGCGCACAACGATCGTGCCGGCCTTGCCGGATTTCATGGCGACTCACCCCGAGTTGGAGCTCGAGATGTCAAGTACGGATCGGCAAGTTGATCTGGTTCAAGAAGGGTTTGACTGCGTATTGCGCCTCGGTCCCATTAGGGACGAGACGCTGATTGCCCGCCCGCTAGGCCTGTTGCGTATGGTCAACGCTGCCAGTCCCGCCTATCTGGCGCGCTATGGCGTCCCTCTATCGCTAGAAGATCTCCAGCGCCAGGGGCATCGGACAATTCATTTTTCGACGATGCTGGGCGCAAGACCCTATGGATGGGAATATCCGGATGGCGACAGCTACGCGACGCTTCAGTTGCCAGGTGCGCTACACGTCAACAGCGCGCAGACCTACGACGCCGCTGCCCTCGCCGGCCTTGGCCTAATTCAGGCGCCACTCTTGGGAATTGGCCAATACTTTGAGAGTGGAGCGCTTGTGGAGATCATGCCCGATTTTCGTCGCCGGGCGATCGCCGTTTCCCTCGTTGTAGCACATCGGAGCAATCTGTCGCGCCGAGTCCGCGCATTCATGAAATGGATCGAAGATGTGCTGACGCCGTATCTGGAATAGATGGCCGCTTTCGGGACGACTCACTTTGCCCGAGAATGTCGAGGATGCAGGCGCAAAGCCGTCCTTTAATGGCTGGACTGTCAATGTCCGCTATGGGCCGCCGCCGTGAGAAGGCGTCTCCTTCACGCCAAGTTTTATCTTGGTGGCGGCTGTTACGGAATTCCGGATAAATGTTCCCGTAAGTGTCTTCGCATAGCCGTCGTCCACGATGGGGCAGCGCCTAGCTGACGGCAAAAAAAGAGGCCGGGTGGGGGGCCCGGCCTTGGGAGTTAACTGAATGCCTTGGCGGCTTATTGCACATCCATATGCTGCTGCGGACGCCATCTGGTGATACGATTTTCGACGAGCGTCATCACGTATTCGGCGCCAAGCGTCACCAGCATCACCAGGATGATCGCGGCATAGAGGCCGGCAGCGTCGTAGGTGCCCTTGGCGATCGAGATGAGGTAGCCGATACCGGCGAGAGAGCCGACGAATTCGCCGACAATCGCACCGATGATGGCGAACGAGAAGGAGATGTGCAGGCTCGCAAAAATCCAGCTCATCGCCGACGGCAGGATCACGTTGCGAGTGACTTTCCAGTTCGAGGCGCCGAGGATGCGGGCATTGGCGATCATGTTGCGGTCGGCCTCACGCACACCTTGGAAGGCGTTGGCGAAGACGACGAAGAACACCATGATGAAGGCGAGCGCTACCTTGGAGGCAAGCCCGAGGCCCATGATCATGACGAAGATCGGCGCCAGAACGACACGCGGGATCGAGTTGATCGCCTTGATGTAGATCGACAGAATGTCGGAAAGCAGCTTGTTGCGGCCGAGCGCCACGCCGACCAGCACACCGGTGACCGAGCCGATGACAAAGCCAATCAGCGCTTCTTCCATGGTGACGCCGAGGTGGTACCAAAGCGATCCGCTTTCGGTGCCTTCAGTGATCCATTCATAGAGCCTAAGGCCAATGCCGGTCGGGCTGGAATAGAAGAACGGGTCGATCCAGTGCAGGTCCGAGGAAAGCTGCCACAGGCCAAGGATCGCCACGAGGATCGCGACCTGCCAGAAAAGGACGACGTATTTGCGGCGCTTGATCGCTTTCAGCGCCGCGGCTTCGATTTCCGCGTCCGAGGTGCCGGTGCGGAAGATCGGGGCATTGCCTGCCTCAAGGGCTGTATTTGCCATGATCAATCCTCCCTTATGCCGCTTCGGCGGCGCGGCGATAGCTGGTTTCGACCTCTTCGCGGAGGTCGTCCCAGATCGTCTTGCAGTAGTCGATGAAGTTCTGCTCGTAGCGGATCTCCGAGACGACGCGCGGACGCGGCAGGTCGATCGTATAGACCGACTTCACCGTCGCTGGCCCAGCCGTAAGCACATAGACCTTGTCGGCGAGCGCCACGGCCTCTTCGAGGTCGTGCGTGACGAAAACCACCGAAGCCTGGCGTTCGGCCCAGAGCTTCAGGAGCTCCTCATGCATCACCGTGCGGGTCTGCACGTCGAGCGCCGAGAACGGTTCATCCATCAGCAGGATTTCGGGCTCATTTATGAAGGTTTGCGCCAGCGACACGCGCTTGCGCATGCCACCCGAGAGCTGATGCGGATAGTGATGCAGGAATTTCGTGAGGCCGACGCGAGCGAGCCAGTCCTTGGCGCTCTTCTCCGCCTCCGCCGCCGATTTGCCGCGAAACAACGGGCCGGACATGACATTGTCGATGACGTTCTTCCAGGGAAAAAGCGCATCCGTCTGGAAGACGAAGCCGACGCGTGGATCAATGCCGTTGACGGGACCACCCATGAGGCGGACTTCGCCGGCACTCGGCTTGGCAAGACCGGTAACGAGATTGAGGGTGGTCGACTTGCCGCAGCCGGTCGGGCCGACGACGGCGACGAATTCGCCCCGCTCGACGGTCATGTTGAAATCGCGCAGCGCCGTCAACGATTTGCCGGTCGGGGATACGAAACGGCGGCTGACATTGATGAGCTCGATCGCCGGCGTCCGGCGTCCATCCTGTTGCATGGTGCTGATCCTGACGCGTGCCTTTGGGCGTGCACGCAAAGCCCGAGATCGGATGCCGCCTCCGGTTGCGACCAGAGGCGGCGCGATGAAGCGCTTACTTGACGTTCTTGACGAATTCCGTCGTGTAGGTCTTCGACAGGTCGATCGTCTTGCCCTTGACGTTCTTGGAGAACTCGGAGAGCACGGCAAGTACGGTCTTCGGTCCATCTTCCGGCATCACGCCGTCGGCCGTGAACATCTCCTTGCCCGCGTCCAGAGCCTTGATGTAGCCGTCCTTGTCGCCGACGTAGAAATCCTTCGGCATCTTGTCGGCGATCTCGGCAGCGGAATGGGTGTTGATGAAGCGCAACGTCTTGACGAAGGCGTTTGCGAGTTTCTGCACGTCTTCCTTATGGGCGTCGACCCAGGCAGCGTCCATATAGAGCGACGCTGCCGGATAGGTGCCGCCAAGCGCGGCCTCGGTGCCCTTCAAGGTCCGCAAATCGACAAGAATGGAAGCTTCACCCGTCTTCAGCATGCGCGAGATGGTTGGTTCGGTGGTCATACCGGCCTGAATGGCATCCTGCTGCATGGCAGCGATGAAGGTCTGGCCGGCCCCGACCGGAACCGGGGTGACATCAGCCGGCGACAGGCCAGCCTTGGACGCCATGTAGAGTGTCAGGAAATTGGTGGACGAACCGAGGCCGGTCACGCCGACGCTCTTGCCCTTCAAATCGGCGAACGACTTGATTTCCGGATGCTTGGTCGACACCAGTTCGACTTCGCCCGGCGCCTGGCTGAATTGCACGACGGATTCGATGAACTTGCCCTTGGCCTGCAGGTCGACGCAGTGATCATAGAAACCGACAACGCCCTGGACAGCGCCGGCGAGGAGCTGGTTTTCGGCATCGACGCCGGCGGATTCATTCAGAAGCTCGACATCGAGACCTTCGTCCTTGAAGTAGCCGAGAGATTCCGCGAGTTTGGCCGGCAGATAGATCTGCTTTTCGTAACCCCCCACCATGATGGAGATCTTGTCGGCAGCATGTGCCGCCGTGGCGCCGAGCGAGGCGGCGGTCATGACGAGAGAAAGGGCTACGGTATGAAAAAGCGTGCGCGATGAACGCATGAATGTCTCCTCCTGTTAGGATGCCTGCGTCACCTTATCGCCGCACGGCATTTGCTTCCTCCACGAAGCTGAGCAAGCCTAGCGTGGGCAACCTTTCAGTCAGCTTTCAGTGGGAATCGCACAAGACGACATTGCGATTTTATTTCACCGCCGCCAACGGCCAGCGCTTGATCGTCACTACGAGCCAAGAGTTTAAATATTCTCGCGCGTAAAGTATTTTACAATGCCTGTGCGAGTTGCATCATCGGCAATTAAAGCAACGGTTTGTGGACGGCAGCGGAGTTCTGGTTGATCGTCGTGCCGCCGTGCTTGGACGGCCGGGGCTCGCTGACCCCCCTGCTGTGTAGGCATGGCGGGCCCCGCAAAAAGCAAAAATGAGAAGAAAAAAAGGACCCGCTGTTCTTGGTGCAGCGGGCCTAAGACTCCAGCAACTTGTCCGGGCGCGGGCACGACCGGACGATTGGCATTAAGACCACCTAATATAACAGGGTCAAGACGCGATTCCGACCAATTTTGGTTAGGTCTAATCAACCAGGAATAGAATTGGCGTCTGCGTATTGCGCTAGGTCGTTGATTTCATAATAAGAAATATAACCGCACCCCTCTCGAAAAGAATGGTGTTCCGGTTAAAAAAATTTTGCCTTCAGCCAGCCTCGGCTCCTCCTGATAATGATCAATTTCATTGTCCACATCCTTGAAAAGTCTAACGTTACGTTAATTTAAGAGAAAATTAATATATAGAGCGCCGAAGGCAACAGGCTAATGCGATAGTCGTGAGGAAAGAGTCCACGCGTGCTAAGCCGGCTAACGTGCACGTAAAATGCTGATATGCCATAGAGGTTTCCAACAGCAGCCTTCGGCATTTGCGGGGATCGGACTCGTGACTGGGGGATCAGCCATTTCGAGCGAGGGTCGCAGCATGAAAACCATAGCCGCACTCCTGTTTTTGTCGGCGATCGTAACCGCCGGTCCGGCGTTGGCGATCTCCCGCTACAATACACTCGGCCTAAGCTGCGCATCCGTGCAGCAGATAATTTCGAGGGAGCGCGCTGTGCTGCTGCGTTATCCTTCGAGAAGCGGCAATGCGGTCCTGTATGACCGCTATGTGGCCGGCGGCGGGCAATGTGGATCCGGCAACTATGCGGCTACCACCAGCGTGCCCACCAGGGATAATCCGATGTGTCCTGTGTACAATTGCAGATCGTCGTCAGTCTTTAATCCACATTGACGCGAAGCTTCTTTTCTGCCGTTTATACCCCTGGCATTTGAGGGAAAAACTTGGCTGCCAAGACTTTTGGTTGAAATTTACCAACATTTAATACACACTGAACGGGCAGATTGGGGACAAGTTCCTTGCCTCCTCCCCGGGCATCTGTAAGGAGGCGCCCGCTGGGTACCCCCGTTCGAATGAGGAGATTGCGCAGTGAGTGCAAAAGTACCAAATCCGATTGACGCCTATGTTGGCTCACGCGTGCGCATGCGCCGGCTTATGCTGGGTATGAGCCAGGAACGCCTCGCCGAACAGATCGGCGTCACCTTTCAGCAGGTGCAAAAATACGAAAAAGGCACCAATCGCATCGGCGCCAGCCGATTGCAGGCGATCGCAGGAGTTTTGGCGGTTCCGGTCGCTTTCTTCTTCCAGCAAGACAATACCCAGCCGCTGACGACGGAAGGTTTGGGCGCAATCAGCGGCCTTGAGGACCTGTCCGAATTTCTGACATCCAAGGAAGGTCTCAGCCTCAACAAGGCCTTCATGAAGATCAACGACCCCAACGTTCGCCAATCCGTACTGACGCTCATCAAATCGCTGGCCAACGCCTCCGAGCCGGCGGCCACGCATGCGCCGCCTGCTGCTGAAGTACCTTTCGGCCTCAGAAACTGATCTCCACGCCTCGCCCTATTAGAATGGGTGAGGCGCGGATCACGATCGAATGATAGGTTGCCCCCACATCGACGATCGCCGCATCTACAATCGCAGAAGACGCTAGAGTACCACGCGTTCTTTTGAACGCATAAGGCGATTCTGGCTTTTTTGAATCCAGAGCAACCTGTCCCTCAGCGGGTGTTCCCACCCTCAAAGCGGGATGTTCTAGCGATTGCGATAGGATACCAGTCATCGTAGTATAAAATTCTTGATCGTAAATGACACCTGTGATCACAAATGACACGGGTGATCGCAAGCGACACCGGAAATCGCGGTTCCGATACCGGGAAGCTGCTGAATGCAGTGGGGATGCATGGATTTCAGGCTGCTGACATTCGGAGACCTGCGTCTCGTGGACGGAAAAGGCTCGATAGTGCCTTTTCCCGAAAAGGGCCTGCTGTCGATCTGCTTCCTGCTGACGAGCTCCTCGACGCAAAAGGCCCGTGCGGAGCTTGCGGAATTTCTTTGGGGCGATATCCCCTTGGACAAGGCGCTGGCCAATCTGCGGCAGACGCTGTCGCGCGTCAAAAACCGGCAGGACGAACTCGGAATCGAGCTGCTGCTGATCGATCAGGCGACCGTAAGCGTAAATGTCCGGGCATTCACCAACGATCTCGCGCTCCTGACCGCAGTTTCGCAAACCAACCCTCACACCGCGCTGGAAGAATTGCTGCAACTTGGCCGATGGGATTTTCTCGCCCGCACCGAAGTCATCGGCGGCTCGGGCCGCATGTGGCTGCGCACGCAGCGGGATCGCATCAAGACACAGATGCTGACGACGCTCCGCGATGCTATTTCCGCCATGAGCGAAGGTGCGGACGCGACCGTCATCAAAGAGGCGGCGCTGCGGTTGTTCGAGGCGCACCCTGAAGATGAGACGGTCTACCAGATACTGGGGGAGACCTATGCCGGCGAACCTCAGCTCGAAAGCGCCCGCCACATTTTCGAGAGCCGCAGAAAATATCGTTGGGGCGAATTGCCGGTCGACCCAGACCCGCAGACGCTCAGCGTCGCCCGACGGCTGTTCGAACGCCAGCGCAGCGTTGCGCCGCAGCTTCGGGAGCAAGCGACACCGCAGTTGGAAATCGTTCCGCCGGTGCCGCGCGGGCCGCCTAAGCTCGTGCTGCTGCCGCCGGTGAACCTGGCTAGCAGTCATCAGACGGCTGTCTTCCTCTCCTCGGCGCTGCTCGAAGACATCACAGTCGGCCTTTGCGTGTTGAAGACAGTAACGATGGTGGCGCACTACACGGCGGAAAAAATTGCGCTCCACCTCGATCGAGATGCAATGCTGGAAAGGTATGCTATCAATTACGTACTCGACACCAGACTCAACTTCGATGGTAGCATCTACTGGCTTTTCGCCCAGCTAATTTACGCCGGCAATGACGAAGTCATCTGGGCGGAGCGTTTCAGCATGGAGGCCCAGAATCTGCCGCGCCAGCACCGTGAGATCGCCCAGCGCATCGTCGCGTCCGTTGCCAGCTATATCGAGCGCAACGAATTTTCCCGCGACTACTTTGAGCGGAATCCGGAAGCCTATCGTCAATATCTGCTCGGCCAGCGTCATCTAAAGCGTCTCGATCTGCCGGACATCCGCCGGGCCCGCAAGGCGTTCCAGACGGCGCTGAAGGAGAACCCCTATTTCTCGCCTGCACTGAGCGGCGTCGCGCGCACCTATCATCTCGAATGGCTGGTGACGGCGCAGGGCGACGCAAGGCTGTTGAAGCTGGCGGAGGAAGAGGCCGGCAAAGCAATTGCCACCGGCCAGGACATCGTGGGAGGCTATCATCAGTTCGGCGTCGCCAAGCTCTACCAGGGAGCCTTTGACGAAAGTATCGAGGCATTCGAGCTTGCCGAGACCATCAGTCCGCACTATGCCGACGTCATCGCCGACTATGCCGACACGCTGATGCACGCGTCGAAACCAGGCGAGGCCCTGGAAAAGGTCGAGCGCGCCATCAAGCTCAACCCGCTGAGCCCGGACCTCTATTTCTGGACTGCAGCGAGCGCCAACTACTCTCTTCAACGTTATGAGGATGCCAGCGCCTATATCGAGCGTATGGCCGATCCTTCTCAGGCTGCGCGACTTGCTGCCGCAAGTGCAGCCATGGCGGGCGACACGCGCAAGGCCAAGGCATTGGTGCGCAAAGTCAAAGAGACCTATCCTGATTTTAAGATCGATACTTGGCTTTCCATTGTTCCCCTCCGGGAGCAATGGCAGAAGGACCAATATCGCGAGGGGCTGCGACGAGCAGGTTTTGACTGAGACATTTAACCAACGGGGGAATTGGGCATGACAAATTTCGTAGTCATAGGCATTCCAGGCAATCCACAGCTCTACCTCGCCGACCTTGGCGCAGGTACCGTATCTTCGCTCGCTGTGCCGGCAGGTAGCAATCTCGGCATCGCCGACCAGTTGCGCAATGCCGGCGCGGTCATCACCAAGGGCGTCAACCTTGCCGTTACTGTTGGCAGTTCAGCAGATGCCGCCAACGGTAGGCTCGATGATGCGGCAAGCATCAGGTTGGACGACGGCCCCGCAAGCGCCAGACTCGACGAAGCTCCGGCGGGCGGTCGGCTCGACGAGTGACACCAGGCCTCGTGGCGGCGATGACTTCAGATCCATCCCTGGCCGAATTCCTCACCCGGAATTCAGGCCAGAAGGAGTTTGTCGCCACCTCATCACCTTATTCGGACCGCGCCTGCTCCGCCGAGGAGACGTTTCGGCGGATCGAGCCTTGTCTTGCCGCTCACGGCATCACCCGCCTCGGCCGCCTGACAGGGCTCGACAAGGTCGGCATTCCCGTCTGGCAGGCGGTCAGTCCGAACGCACGCTCGATCGTCATCAACAATGGCAAGGGCATCACTGATCTCGATGCAAAGGTCTCTGCGGCCATGGAGGCGCTGGAGCGGACCGTTGCCGGCGCGCCCGCCGTCAAAACTGTAACCGCCACTCGTCGGCAATTGATGGCCGAAGGACATCACGCCGATCCGCTGCCCTCGCTGATTGCCAAGGGGCAGGCCGATATTGCCGATGACGAGGACGTCGCCTGGGTGGAAGGTTATGATCTTATCGCCGGCAGAAAAGCCTGGATTCCCTTCGGCGCCGTGACGCTCGACCGCACCATCCGCAATCCGCGCTTCTGGCAATCCTCCGATGGCCTCGCTTCTGGTAACGTGCTGGCCGAAGCCATCCTGCACGGCCTGCTTGAACGCATCGAACGTGACGCCGAAGTCCTTTGGGATATTTCCGAGCCGAAGTTGCGCATGGGCGCCTGCATCGATCCTGCATCGCTTGCAGATCCTATGCTGGACGAACTCGTCGCGAAGATCTCGGCTGCCGGCCTGACGTTGCGGCTCTTCGATATCACCAGCAATATCGGCATACCCGTCATCGTGGCCCTCCTCGGTCCCGAAGACTTCGCGCGGGCGCGGTATATCCGCTACCTCGATGTGACCATTGGCAGCGGCGCGCACCCATCGCTGGTGCGAGCGGCGATCCGCGCCGTGACGGAAGCAGCGCAATCGCGCCTGACCTTCATCAGCGGCGCCCGCGACGATATCCGTCCGGAGAATTTTACGCGCGAATTGCCGGACAACATCCGCCGCTGCTTCGATGCCACTCCGAAAACCATCGTCAAATCGAATGCGATCCTGCCGGATGGCGCCGAGGCGCTGCTGCAAATGACCATCGACCGTTTGCACCCGGTCGGCATCACTTCGGCCATTGCGCTTTCCCTTGGCGACGCCTCGCTCCCCTTTGCCGTCGCCAAGCTCGTGGTGCCGCAACTCGAAAATCCGGCTGGGGACCGCAAGCGCCGCTTCGGCTATCGCGCCATCTCGAAAACGTTGCAGTTGCTATGAAGATCCTGTTTGTCGGCCCCACCCTTCCCGATGCCGCCGAGATCGCCGATCCCGATATTGCCCTGCGCCCGCCGGCGCGACAGGGCGATATCGTCGAAGCCCTCGAGAATGGCGCGAACGTCATCGGCCTGATCGACGGACTTTTCGAGAATGTCGCGCCCGTCTGGCACAAGGAAATCCTCTTTGCGCTGTCGAAGGGCGTCCGCGTCTACGGCGCGGCCAGCATGGGCGCGCTGCGCGCCGCCGAATGTGCCGCTTTCGGCATGGTCGGTATCGGGCGCATTTATGAGGCCTATGCCTCCGGTACGGTTGCAGACGATTCAGCCGTGGCGCAGATCCATGGCCCGGCTGAACTCGGATACCTTCCGCTCAGTGAACCGTTGGTCAATGTGCAGGCAACCTTGCGCGCCCTGGCCGAAGCCGGGGCGATTAGTGAAGCGGAGCAAACTGCACTACGGGCACGTTCCGAAGCTATGTTCTTCAAATCACTCACCTATCGCTCCCTGGCGGACACTGCAGATCTGCCGGATCCAGCGCGGAGGCGAGCAATTTCAGATTTTCTGCGCGCCAATGCAATCAACCAGAAACGCATCGATGCTCTGGAATTGCTTCACGCGATTGTCGACTGCCCAAACGAGCGGCAGCAACCGCCGCGCGATTGGACCTTCAAAGCCAATAGTTTGTGGCATTTCGCCTTCCACCGCCTTGAAATTGCATCGTAAAATCTGTTCGCAATCTCACCTCGTGTCACGCTGTATGTCACGCGCCAATCTGTGCGACATGCGCTAAAGTCTTCTCATGTTCCTGGCGATGAGTATCTCGTTCGCCAAGAACTGAGGGCAAAGGGGCATGAAATGACGGCAATACTTCCTATCGAAATGGCAAGCCAGGATTCGGAGTCGCTAAAAGAACTGGCGTCGATTGCACGGTTGATCACCTATGCGCGCCAGAGCGCCAAGAGCTTGAACGCCGAATTCCCGGTCTGGTGCCTGGATCTCGCACTCGGCGCCGTATTGCAGGAAATGTACGCAAACGGCCTGCAGATGCCGCTTTTCGAAGAGGGCGCAGACAAGGTAAATATGGCCGTCGCACATTAAGCACATTTTTTCAGATTCTGGCGGGGGGCCGGAGAAAGATGCCGGTGTGGTTCTTTGAGCCATGCCGGCATTGATCTTTTGGCCTGAGCATGATCCCGAAAAGTCCGCAGCGGTTTTCGGATGAGATTATGCTCCAGAGCGTGAAGATGATTAGAAGATAAGTCATCACGCCAAGAAATGACTGAAAAGCCTATCGGGCCTTCCGATGCGCCTGCACACCCGCCACAAAGATTGCGATGCATTGACGCAGGTGTTGCAGACGGGTTTCTCGATTGGGCCAGTCGTTCGGCTTGCCGGGGTGCGAGATCATCGCGCCGAAGATCATGTTCATCAGCATACGCGCACCGCTTGCTGCATCAGCAATTGCGATCAGACCACGTTGCTGCTGCAGGCTCAGCCAGTCCGTCAGCATTTGCCTGGACTGCTCGACCCCGTGCGTGCGCAACAGCGCCGCAATCTCTGGAAATTGCTGCGCTTCACTCATGATGAGATGAATGAAGGCCTCGCGGTCCCGCTCGGCCGCTTCATCGATATTGATCATGAAAATCTTTTCCAGCGCCTCGTCGAGCGGCAGATTTTCCTTGGGATCGCGCGGCAAGGCCAGCATCGAAGCGCGATGCTTGGCGATGATCGCCATGAAAAGTTCAGTCTTGCTCGAAAATAGTCGATAGAGGGTCTGTTTGGAAATCCTGCACCGTGCGGCGACGAGATCCATGGTCGTACCGCCGTAGCCGAGCTCATGAAACGTCGCGCGAGCCTCCGTCAGGATCTCCGCCCGCTTTGCATCGTCACTCGCTTTTTTCGGACGGCCTCGTGGGCGGCGAGCGGCAGCTTCATCCGCGTCCCTTCCTCTTGCCTCTGTCCGCGCTTCCATCTTAACCTCAAAAAAGCCAAATGAGATTGACATTTATAACGGTACAAATATTTTCCGTACTACTTGGTACTGTAATTAAGACAATGGGAAATAGCAACGTGGGAAAGTTCGCCTCTTCTACCCCTGATCTCGTACGTCCGGCGACATTCAAACGCCTCCCAGCCCTGCGGATGTCATTGGTCGCCGCAGGGGTCGCCACCACGTTGCTGCTAGCCGGCTGCAATGAACAGAAGGCTGCTCAAAGCAACGCGCCTGCCGTCAAGACCGAAGTCAGCGCCATGACGCTGCATCCGCAATCGGTTGCGATCACCGCGGAGCTGCCCGGCCGCACCAGCGCCTACCTCGTCGCCGAAGTGAGGCCGCAGGTCGGCGGCATCATTCGCAGCCGTAATTTCAAGGAAGGCAGCGAAGTCAACGCCGGTGACGTGCTCTACGAAATCGACCCGGCTTCCTATCAGGCCGCCTATGACAGCGCCGCGGCCGCCTTGCAGAAGGCGCAGGGCGCGGTGCCGAGCGCGCAGGCCAAGCTCGACCGCTACAAGGGCTTGAGCGCGCAGAATGTCGTCAGCCAGCAGGATTTCGACGATGCGCAGGCAAGCCTCGTCCAGGCGCAGGCCGATGTCGCCTCCGCCAAGGCTGCGCTCGAAGCCGCACGCATCAACCTCGACTACACCAAGATGCGTGCGCCGATCGGCGGCCGCGTCGACGCCTCGACGGTAACCGTCGGCGCTCTCGTCACCGCCGACCAGACAACGACGCTGACCACCATCCGCCAGCTCGATCCGATCAATGTCGACGTCACGCAGTCGAGCACCAACCTGCTCGAATTCCGCCGTGCCATCGCGGAAGGCCGGCTGAAGACCAGCGGCGAAAACGTCTCCGTTCACCTGACGCTGGAAGACGGTTCCGAATATAAGGAAACCGGCAAGCTCGAATTTTCGGAGGCCTCCGTTGCCGAGACCGTCGGGACGATCACCGTGCGCGCCGTCTTCCCCAATCCGGAACGCGTGCTGCTGCCCGGCATGTATGTTCGCGCCAGCATCGAGGAAGGTGTCGCGGAAAACAGCTTCCTTGTGCCGCAGCGAGCGGTCACGCGCAACACAAAGGGCGAGCCGGTCGCGATGTTCGTCGCCGCCGACAACAAGGTGCAGCAGCGGGTGCTGAAGGTGCAGAGAAGCATCGGCAACAGTTGGCTGGTCAACGAAGGCATGAAGGATGGTGACCGCGTAATCGTCGAAGGCGGCCAGCGCGTCCGTGACGGCCAGGATGTCAACGTTGCCGCGGTGACGATCGACGATGCGACCGGCGAGCTGAAGCAAGCGGCCGCCGATAGCAAGCCCGCCGAACAGGCCGAGCTGGAAAAGAACGATAGCAAAGCCGCCTCCGGCGCCCAGAAGTGAGGTGGTTTGATGTCTCGTTTCTTTATTGACCGGCCGATCTTTGCCTGGGTCATCGCCATCATCATCATGCTGGCGGGTGCGCTGTCGATCTTCACGCTGTCGATCTCGCAATATCCGCAGATCGCGCCGACGACCGTGCGCATCACCGCAACCTATTCAGGCGCTGACGCCCAGACGGTCGAAAACTCGGTGACCAAGGTCATCGAGCAGGGCATGACCGGCATCGACAATCTCGACTACATGGCCTCCACGTCGACTTCGACGGGCCAGGCCTCGATTTCGCTGACCTTCACCAACAAGGCCAATCCGGACGTCGCCCAGATGCAGGTGCAGAACAAACTGCAGCTCGTCACCGCGCAATTGCCGCAGTCCGTCCAGAATACCGGCATCACAGTATCGAAATCGACCTCGAACTTCCTGATGGTCATCGGCTTCGTCTCGACCGACGGCAAGCTCAGTTCCAACGACCTTGCCGACTACGTCAACAGCACCCTGAACGACACGCTGAAGCGCGTCGAGGGCGTCGGTGACACGCAGCTTTTCGGCGCCGGTTACGCCATGCGCATCTGGATCGATCCGGACAAGCTCGCGAAATACCAGTTGATGACTTCCGATGTCGTCTCGGCAATCGAAGCACAGAACACGCAGGTTTCTACCGGCCAGCTCGGCGCACTGCCACAATTGCGGGGCCAGCAATTGAACGCCACAGTGACGGCCAAAAGCCGCCTGCAGACGCCTGAGCAATTCAACAACATCATCCTGAAGAGCCAGTCCGACGGTTCGCTGGTACGCCTCAACGACGTAGCGCGCGTCGAACTGGGCGCGGACAGCTACACCAGCTCGAGCGCCTTCAACAATCAGCCGTCGGCCGGTCTCGCGGTCATGCTTGCCTCCGGCGCTAACGCTATCAATACGGCCGAAGCCGTGCAGTCGACGATCAACAACCTGAAGCAGACGCTGCCGCCGAATGTCGAAGTCGTTTATCCCTATGACACGACGCCCTTCGTCAAGTTGTCGATCGAGGATGTGGTCAAGACGCTGTTCGAAGCCATCGTGCTCGTCTTCATCGTCATGTTCGTCTTCCTGCAGAACATCCGCGCCACCTTGATCCCGACACTTGCCGTTCCGATCGTTCTGCTCGGGACATTCGGCGTGCTCTCGGCCTTCGGATATTCCATTAATACGCTGACTATGTTCGGCATGGTGCTGGCGATCGGCCTGTTGGTGGACGACGCGATCGTCGTGGTCGAAAATGTCGAGCGCGTGATGGAGGAGGAGGGCCTGTCGCCGCGCGAGGCGACGATAAAGTCGATGCAGGAAATCACCGGCGCCTTGATTGGCATCGCCACCGTCCTGTCCGCCGTGTTCATCCCGATGGCCTTCTTCTCCGGCTCGGTCGGCGTCATCTACCGCCAGTTCTCGGTGACGATCGTCTCGGCGATGATTCTGTCGGTCATTGTCGCGCTCGTCCTGACGCCGGCGCTTTGCGCCACCATCCTCAAGAAACCAAAGCACGGCTCCAAGGAGCGGGGCGTCTTCGGCTGGTTCAACCGTAATTTCGACCGCGGCGTCCGCGGATATCAGCGTAGTGTGGGCGGCATCATCAAGTGGTCGCCCTTCTTCCTCGTCCTGTTCTTGATGATCGCTGGCGCCGTCGGCTATCTGTTCAACCACCTTTCCAGCTCGTTCCTGCCGGACGAAGACCAGGGCATCCTGATCACCAGCGTGCAACTCCCGCCAGGCGCAACCGACTACCGCACCAAAGATGTGCTGGCGCAGGTCAGGCAATACTATCTCGAAAAGGAAAAGCCTTATGTCGACGCTGTCTTCACCGTCGCCGGTTTTGGCTTTAGCGGACAGGGGCAAAACGTCGGCCTGGCCTTCATCAAGCTGAAGGACTTCGCGGAACGTCAGACAAAGGAAAGCAAGGCGCAGGCGATTGCCGGACGCGCCATGGGCGCCTTCTCGAAGATCAAGGACGGCAGTGTCTTCGCGCTGGCGCCTCCGGCGATCCCGGGCTTCGGCAGCTCCTCAGGCTTCGATTTCTTCATCAAGGACATCAACGGCGCGGGGCATGAACAGCTCATCGCCGCCCGCAACCAGTTGCTGGGTGCCGCCGCGAAAAACCCCAAGCTGTTCGGCACGCGCCCCAACGGCCAGGAAGATACGCCGCAATATTCGATTGTGATTGACCAGGAAAAGGCAAGCGCCCTCAACATCAACCTCTCCGATATCGACTCCACGCTGTCGACGGCCTGGGGCGGCACCTATGTCAACGACTTCATCGACCGAGGTCGCGTCAAGAAGGTCTATGTGCAGGCCGACGCCAAGTTCCGTATGCAGCCGGAGGATTTCGATCGCTGGTACGTGCGCAATTCCGATGGCGCCATGGTGCCGTTCTCCGCTTTTGCCTCCGGCAAATGGACCTATGGTTCGCCGCGCCTGGAACGCTACAACGGCTCGTCGGCGGTCGAAATCCAGGGTGCCGCTGCGCCCGGCGTCTCCTCCGGCGATGCCATGAACCAGATCGACCAGATCATGGCGAGCTTGCCCCCGGGCTTCAGCCATGAATGGACGAGCCTCTCGGCCCAGGAAAAGCTCTCCGGCAACCAGGCGAGCCAGCTCTACGCCATCTCCATCCTGGTCGTCTTCCTGGCACTGGCCGCGCTTTATGAGAGCTGGTCGATCCCGCTCGCCGTCATGCTGTCGGTCCCGATCGGCATCTTCGGGGCGCTGCTGGCGGCCACCATCTTCGGCCAGTCGAACGACGTCTATTTCAAGGTCGGTCTGCTCACCACCATTGGTCTGGCCGCCAAAAACGCCATCCTGATCGTTGAATTCGCCATCGAACAGCAGAACAGCGGCAAAGACCTGATTCCAGCGACGCTGGAAGCAGCCCGCCAGCGCCTGCGGCCGATCCTGATGACCTCGCTCGCCTTCATCCTCGGCGTCATGCCGCTGGCAGTCGCGAACGGCGCGGGCTCCGGCAGCCAGAACTCGATCGGTATCGGCGTTATGGGCGGCATGATCTCGGCCACCGTGCTTGGTATCTTCTTCATCCCCCTTCTTTTCGTCTCCGTCCGCCGCATCTTCAAGGGTGGAAAGCGGCCGGCAAGTTCAACGGCGCCGGAGGCGACTTCAGACGCGGCGCAATAGAAAGCGTCACTTTCACGCTCTCATAGGAGGAGACTGGTGTGATCAAGGCCCTAATGATCGAGGCGGAAAACGTCACGCGCTTCCACGACATCGCGGAAGCCCCGCTGGGCGCCGGCCAGGTCCGCGTCGGCGTCCGGCACATTGGCCTCTGCGGCAGCGATCTCAACACCTTCAAAGGCCTCAACCCGCTGGTGAAGCTGCCGCGCATTCCCGGCCATGAAATCGGCGGCGAGATCATTGCCGTCGGCCCCGGTGTCGATACCGCCTATGCGCCCGGCCGCCGCGTCATCGTCCTGCCCTATACCAATTGTGGCACCTGCACATCCTGCCGCAAGGGCCGGCTCAATGCTTGCCGCTACAACAAGACACTCGGCGTGCAACAGGACGGCGGACTGGCCGAGGAGATCGTGCTGCCGGCCGAAAAACTGATCCTCAACGATGCACTGCCGCCGCGCCATCTGGCCCTGGTCGAGCCGCTATCGGTCGGCTTTCACGCCGTCGAACGCGGCCGGGTCGCGAAAGGCGACCGCGTCGCCGTGCTAGGCTGCGGCATGATCGGCATGGGCGTCGTGATCGCCGCCGTCGCCCGCGGCGCCGAGGTCATCGCCGTCGATCTCAGCGAGGAAAAACGCGCGCTCGCCCGGCAATTCGGCGCCGTCGAGGCGATCGACGCGGGCAACCAAGATGTTGTCGCCAGAGTAAGCGAACTGACGGGCGATGACGGAGTCGATATCGCTTTCGAGGCGGTCGGCCTGCCTGCGACCTTCACGCAAGCCATTGATCTTGCCTGCTTCGGCGGCCGCGTCGTCTATGTCGGCTATTCCAAGGCGCCGGTCACCTACCAGACGCAGTTCTTTAACCTGAAGGAACTCGACATCATGGGCTCCCGCAACGCCCTGATGCGCGATTTTCAGAACGTCATCAGCCATCTCGAGGAGATCGGCGATAAGGCCGACGCACTGATCTCGAAGGTTTTTCCTTTTGAAGAGGCGGAAAAAGCCCTGCCCTACTGGGACAGTCATCGCAACGCGCTGAAGATTGTGATTGAGCGCGGCGCCTGACGTTACGTTGGCGTCGAGGACATCGGCATCTCTACATGTTGCTTCGTCGACCACCTGCTGTGCAGCTTGGCCAGCATCAGGTAGATGATCGGTGTCGTGTAGAGCGTCAGGACCTGCGAGACGATCAGGCCGCCGACGATGGTAATGCCCAGGGGGCGGCGGAGTTCTGCACCGGGGCCGGTGGCAATGATCAGCGGGATGGCACCCATCAGGGCGGCGAGCGTGGTCATCAGGATCGGACGGAAGCGTTTCAGGCAGGCTTCATAGATCGCCTCTTCCGAGGGTAGGCCGAGCTTGCGTTCACGCTGCAACGCGAAATCCACCATCATGATGCCGTTCTTCTTGACGATGCCGATCAACAGGATGATGCCGATGAAGGCGATGATCGTCAGTTCCGTGCCGCTGATGACCAGCGCCAGCAGCGCGCCGAGGCCGGCTGATGGCAGTGTCGAGATGATCGTCAGCGGATGCGCCAGGCTCTCATAGAGAATGCCGAGGACGATATAGACCGTCAGCAGCGCCGCCAGAAGCAACAACGGCTGGCTGCTCGAGGATTGCGTCACGCTGGCCGCATCGCCGGCGAAATCCGCATGCAGCGAATCCGGCAGATGCATCTGGAGTACCGCCTGCTGAATGGCATCGTTTGCTGCCTCCAGCACGGTGTTGAGCGCCAGATTGTAGGATATGGTCACGGAGGGATATTGCCCCTGGTGATTGACCACCAGCGGCGCCAGCGTCCGGTCGACCGACGCCACGGCACTCAGCGGAATCTGGATGCCGCCCGACGCCGGCACATAGAGCTTGGAGATATCGTTGGGATCTCGGGCATAGCTGGGATCGGCCTCCAGCACGACGCGATATTGATTGCGCTGGGTATAGATGGTCGAGACTTGCCGCTGGGCGAAAGCATTGTTCAGCGCAGCGTCGATCGACTGGATGCTGACGCCGAGCCGAGAGGCTTCACTCCGGTTGATATTGACCGTCGCCTGCAGGCCGTTCGGCTGCCGGTCGGTGGCGACATCAGTCAGTTCCGGCAGAGCCTGCAGGCGTTCGAGCACCTTCGGCGCCCATTCCACCAGCTCGTCGTAATTCGCACCCCAGAGCGTGAACTGATATTGCGATTGAGACTGACGCGCGCCGGCGCGGATGTCGCCCGGCGAAAACAGGAAGGTGCTGAGACCGGGAATGGCCATCAGCTGTTTGCGCAGCCGGTCGATCACCTCGGCGGTCGGGACGCGCTCCGATGCGGGTTTCAGCGAAATGAACAATTGCCCGCGATTGACCGAGCTTGAAAAGCCGCCGCCACCCACGGACGAGCCGACGCCGGAGACGGCCGGATCCCGGGCGACGATATCGGCCGCCTGCTGCTGCAGCTTGACCATGGCCGGATAGGAGATATCGGTCGCCGCCTGCGTACCGCCCTGCACGAAGCCGGTATCGTCCTGCGGAATGAAACCCTTCGGCACCTTCACATAAAGATAGGCGGACATGACGACGCAAGCGAGGATGACGAGGACGGAGAGCACACGATGATGCAGCACCGCCTTCAGAGTCCGGCCATAGAAGTTGGTGATCGCACTCAGCGTCCCTTCGATGACCCGGCCAAACGGGCCCGGCCGAGCCTCCAGGTCGTGCGCCCGCAGCCGATGGCCGCAGATCATCGGCGTCAGCGTCAGCGACACCAGTGTCGAGACGACGATGGTGAAGCCGAGCGTCAGAGAGAAGGTCTGGAAGAACCGTCCGACGATGCCGCCCATGAAGAAGAGAGGAATGAAGGCCGCGAGCAGCGACAGGCTGATCGAAACGACGGTGAAACCGATTTGCTTCGCACCCTCGAGCGCCGCCTTCATAGGCTTCATCCCTGTCTCGAGATTGGCGTAGATATTCTCGATCATCACGATAGCGTCGTCGACGACGAAACCGACGGAGACCGCCAACGCCATCAGCGACAGATTGTCGATCGACAGCCCGAAGAGCCACATGGCAGCAAAGGTGCCGCACAACGACAACGGCACGGTGACGCCGGCTGCGAAGGTCGTCGTGGCGCGCCGCAGAAAGATGAAAACCACGGCCATGACCAGGCAAATGGTGGCAAGCAGCGTCCATTGCATGTCGGTGACGCTGGCATGGATCGTCGTGGTGCGGTCGGAGAGAACCGCGATGCGGACACCGGACGGGATCAGGCGCTGCAACTCGGGGATCAGCGCCTTGACGCCATCGACGGTCGCAATGACGTTGGCGTCCGCTTCCTTGGTGATGTTGAGCAGCACGGCCGGTTTGCCGTCGTACCAGGCATCCGAGCGGCTGTTGCGCACACCGGGCTCGACGCTGGCGATATCGGAAAGGTGCACGGCCGTGCCGTCACCGCTTTGCACGATGATCCGGCCATAATCCTCCGGGGTCCGTAGCTGACCATTCATGGAAATGGAGAAGGCTGCACTGCTGCCGTCGATCGAGCCGACGGGGCCAAGCACATTGGCATTGACGATCGCCGTACGGACACTGTCCAGCGACAGACCCATGGCGGAAAGGCGGTCGGGATCGAGCCTGACACGCACGGCCGGCTGGTCGGCCCCGCTGACGGTAACGCCGCCGACACCATCCACCTGTGAGATGCGCTGCACCACCACCGTATCCGCAGCATCGTAGATGGCGCTCGGCGCCACATTGTCCGATGTCAGCGCCAGGATCAGGACGGGCGCCGCAGCCGGATTGATCTTGCGGAACGAGGGCAATGTCGGCAGATCGCCGGGCAAGTCGGTCGCCGCCGCGTTCAGCGCTGCCTGTACATCCTGCGCCGCACCGTCGACGCTGCGCGACAGATCGAATTGCGCGACGATGCTGCTCGATCCGAGCGAGCTGACCGAGGTCAACTGCGTGATGCCGGCGATGGTACCGAGATGCCGCTCAAGGGGCGCTGCGACGCTCGCCGCCATGCTGGCAGGGTCGGCACCCGGTCGGCTGGCGGAGACGACGATCGTCGGCAGATCAACGGTCGGCAGGCTTGCCACCGGCAGAAAGCGATAGGAAACGATACCGAGGATCATCAGCCCGATCGCCAGAAGCGTCGTCCCGACAGGACGTTTGATGAACGGCTCGGAGAGGTTCATGTCCCGCCACCTACAACTTCGTCCAGTTCCGGAGCCGGCGCGCCGGTCGGTCGTCCGACGACACGGGCGCGCAGGCTTTCAAAGGCAAGATAGATCACTGGGGTCGTATAAAGCGTCAGAAGCTGGGACAGCACCAGGCCGCCGATGATGGTGATGCCGAGCGGGATTCGCAGCTCCGCTCCGGTGCCTTGTGCCAGCGCCAGTGGCAGCGCACCGAAGAGTGCGGCAAGCGTCGTCATCATGATCGGACGGAAACGCAGGATCGAGGCTTTCAGGATCGCTTCGCGCGGCGCCAGTCCCTCCTTGCGTTCGGCCTCCAGCGCGAAGTCGATCATCATGATCGCATTTTTCTTGACGATACCCATCAGCAGAACGATGCCGATCAAGGCGATGATCGACAGGTCCTGCCCGAACAGCATCAGCGCCAGCAGCGCACCGACGCCCGCCGATGGCAGGGTCGACAGAATCGTCACGGGATGCACGGCGCTTTCGTAAAGCAGGCCAAGGACAATATAGATCGTCACGACAGCCGCCAGGATGAGCCAGGGCTCGCCCGCAAGCGACGAGGCGAACTCCTCGGCATCGCCGGAATAATTGCGCTGAATCGAACTTGGCATGCCGATATCGCGCTCCGCCGCCTGGATCTCGGTGACGGCTTCACTAAGCGACGCGCCCTTGGCAAGATCGAAACTGAGGGTCACGGCCGGGAACTGTTCGTCATGGCTGATGACCAACGGCGCTGTCGCGAACGAGGCCGTCGTAAAGGCATTGAGTGGCACCTGGGTGTCGCTGGCGCCGGCGACATAGAGCTTGTCGAGCGATTTCGGGTCCGACTGATATTGGGGAGCCGCCTCGAGGATGACGCGGTACTGATTGGCCTGACCGTAGATCGTGGCGATCTGGCGTTGCCCGAAAGCATCGTTCAGCGTGTCGCTGACGGCCTGCATCGACACGCCGAGGCGCGAGGCAGTTTCACGGTCGACATTGACGAAGATGCGGCCGCCACCCATTTCGACTTCCGAAGCGACATCGATCAGCTTCGGGCTCTGCTGTAGCCGCTGTGCCAATTTCTCGGCCCAGTCCACCACGGTCGCCGTATCGGTACCGGTCAGCGTATATTGATAGGGCGCGCGGCTGGCGCGCGTGCTGATCGAGATGCCGCGCACGCTCTGGAAGGTGACGTGGATGCCGGGCAGATCGGCCACTTCGCCACGCATGCGGTCGATGATTTCAGCCGCCGAAGCCGCGCGCTCGCTTCTCGGCCTCAATATCAGGCTGAGATTAGCGGTATTGAGCGTCAGGTTGCTGGCGCTGGTGCCGATGACCGAGACGATACCTTTTACGTCCGGATCTTTGCGCAGCCGGTCCGCCACAGTCTCCTGCGTTTGCTTCATCGCTTCGAAGGAAGTGGTGGGCTCGGTCTCGACCACCGCGGTGATCAGGCCGGTGTCCTGCGCCGGCAGGAAGCCTTTGGGAATGACGATGTAAAGAGCGATCGTAGCGGCAAGTGTCACCACCGTGACCAGCAACATCAAAGCGCTCCGGTCCACCACCCAGACGAGGCTGCGGCGATAGCCCTCGATCAGCCACCCCATGCCGCGATCGGTGCCCGCCAACAAACCGCCGCGATGCTCTTTCGGCTTGCGCAGGATGCGGGCGCACATCATCGGCGTCAAAGTCAGCGAGATCACCGCCGATACCACCACGGCGATGGTCAGCGTCAACGCAAACTCGCGGAACATGCGCCCGACGATGCCGGTCATGAACAGCAGGGGGATGAAGACAGCGATCAGCGAGAAGGTTAGCGAGATGATGGTGAAGCCGATTTCGCCGGCACCCTTCAGAGCCGCCTGCATCGGACTCTCGCCTTCCTCGATGTGGCGGGCGATGTTCTCGATCATCACGATGGCATCGTCGACGACGAAGCCAGTACCGATCGTGAGCGCCATGAGCGACAGATTGTCGAGACTGAAACCGGCGAACCACATGACGCCGAAGGTCGCAATCAGCGACAACGGCAGCGCCACGGCGGCGATGAACGTCGCCGTTACCGTTCGCAGGAACAGCAGAACGACGAGGATGACAAGACCGATACTGACGACGAGCGTCCATTGCACGTCATGGATCGAGGCGCGGATCGTCTCGGTGCGGTCGTTTACGATGTCGAGGGAGATACCGGCCGGCAGCGCCTGCTTCAACCGCGGAAGCTGATTCAGCACGCTCTCGACCGTCTGGATGACGTTCGCCCCCGGCTGGCGCATGATGTCGAGGATGACGGCGGGCTGGCCCTGGTACCAGGCGCCGACGCGGTTGTTCTCCAGCCCTTCGACGACGGTGGCGACATCCTTCAACTGCACCGGCGCATTGTTGCGATAGGCGACGATGACGGATTTGTAGATGTTGGGATCGACAATCTGGTCATTGGCGGCGAGCGTGAAGCTCTGCTGCGTGCCGTCCAGCGCCCCCTTGGCGCCGGCAACGCTGGCATTGGTGATCGCCGTGCGCAGATCCTCCAGCGCCAGACCATAGGAGGCAAGCCGCGGCAGGTCGGCCTGGATGCGGATAGCGGGCTTGACGCCGCCCTGGATGTTGACATCGCCGACGCCTGAGACTTCGCTGAGCCGCTGCGCCATCATCGTATCGGCGAAATCGCTGAGTTCCCGGATCGAATAGCTATTGGAGCGCAGCGCCAGCGTAACGATCGGCGTATCGGCAGGGTTCACCTTCGAGTAGGTCGGCGGATAGGGCAGCGTGCGCGGCAGAGTCGAGCCGGCGGCGTTGATTGCCGCCTGCACGTCCTGGGCCGCGCCATCGATATCGCGGCCGAGATCGAATTGCAGGGTGATCTGGCTGATGCCGAAGGCGCTCGATGAGGTCATCGACGCCAGCGACGGGATCTGACCGAGCGGCCGCTCCAGCGGCGCTGTCACCAATGCCGCCATCGTATCGGGATCGGCGCCCGGCAATTGGGTCGTCACTTGGATCGTCGGAAAATCCACCTGCGGCAGCGGCGCGACCGGTAGGAAAAGAAACCCGAGAATGCCGCCCAACAGAATGGCCACCCCGAGAAGCGAGGTGGCGACCGGCCTGGAGATGAAGAGCGACGAGACGTTCATTGCTGTTGCGTGGGCGTAGCTGATGAATTGGTGGAAGCGGCATCGCCGCCGCCCGTATTGCCATCGGCACCGTTGCCGGCAGTACCATCTGCGTTCTGTCTGCGGTGACCGCCGTTGCCGCCCCCCTGGCCGTTATGCTTGCGGTGCGGCCGTTGGCCATCATTGGCCACGTTGCCGTCCGTTTGCGCCTGGTTGTTTTGAACTGCGTTTTCGGCAACCGGCTGCCCCTCGGTCTCAGGCTTCGTCGTAGCCGGCGCTGCCGCTCCGGTCCCGGCGGAAATCTGCACTTTCGAACCATCCTGCAGACGGGCAAAGCCCGTCGTCACCACCTTGTCGCCGGGTGCGACGCCATCGGCGATGACGGCCTGCACGTCATCTTGCTGGCGCACCGTCACCGCCTTCATGGCAACTGTCTGATCCTGCCGGATGATGTAAACGAAGGTGCCGTTCGGTCCGCGCTGCACGGCGGCGGTCGGAATGACCGTTACGCCCCTCAGCGTCTCGACCAGCAGGCGGGCGTTGACGAAAGCGCCCGGCCACAGCGCCAGCTTGTCGTTCGGGAAATTGGCCTTCAGCTTCACCGTGCCTGTGGTTGGGTCGACCTGATTGTCGACCACCGCCAGCGTGCCGTTGTCGATCACCGTCTGACCGTCGCTCGCCATCGCCTGGACGGAAAGTGTTCCCGTCGCACTTGCCGCGTTGACTCGGGCTAGCTGCTGCTGCGGAATGGAGAACAGGACGGAGATCGGCTTGATCTGCGATAGCGTCACAATGCCGGTCGCATCCGACGAGCTGACGAGATTGCCGACGTCGACATTGCGGATGCCTGTACGCCCGTCGATCGGCGCCGTGATCGTCGTATAATCGAGCGTCGCCTGCGCGCTTTCGATGGCTGCCTGGTCGGACTGGATCTGCGCCGTATATTGCGCAACCAAGGAAATCTGGGTGTCGACCTGCTGCTGCGTGCCCGAAGCGCTCTGCACCATGCGCTGAAAACGATCGAGATCGCGTTTCGCGCCGGCCAACAACGCCTCGTCCTGCGCCTTCTTACCGATGGCCTGGTCGAGCTGGGCCTTATAGACGGCGTCGTCGATGCGGGCGATGACGTCGCCCTTCTTGATGTCCTGGCCTTCCTCGAAACCGATTTCGACGACCTTGCCATTGACCTGAGCGCGCACCGTCACCGTGTTCAGTGCCTTCACGGAGCCGACGCCGTCGATATAGACGGGCACATCGGAGGATTTTGCGTCTGCTGCCAACACCGGAACGGGGCCGTTGAATTGCGAAAGGCCGCCGCGCCGCCGTCCGCCGCCTTGGCCTGAACCCTGCCCTTGATTGCCACGGCGTTCGCCCTGAGCCTGTTCGCCAGGCGCAGCCGCGCTCTGATAGCCAAGCAGGCGCTCGGCGCTGCCAAGCCAGCGATCACGTGTCACATAGGCGCCATAGGCCACGGCGCCAATCACCGCTAGCGACACCAGGACCCGAAATGTCCGAGCCATCAATACACCTTCCTTCACAGCCCCGGCTTCAATGCTCTGCCGGTGCGATATTGGCGCGACTTTAACTTGCAGAGCGTCGCTTAGGAATTTGGTATGGCCATTAAATTTTGTCCATTTTTGTGCGGCTTAGCGCAACAAACTGTTACATTGGACAAAAACTAGGGTTGTGGTTGCAATTGAATAATCGGCAACGCACGCCCTCGCTGTCCTGCGAGAATGGCGGGCCAGCAAATCGCGTGAACGGCCTGGGAGGATCACATCCGCACGACCAGACGGCCGCGAACTTGCCCTGCCAGAATAGCCTTTGCGGCCTCCGGCAAGTCGTCGAGCGTGATTTCCTGGACGAAACCATCATAGGCCGAAAAATCGAACAACTCGGCGATACGCGCCCAGGCAGCGACACGCCGCTCATAGGGCTGCATGACGCTGTCGATGCCGAGAAGCGCCACACCGCGCAGGATGAAAGGCAGGACATTGGTCTCAAAGGTCACGCCACCGGCATTGCCGATGGCGGCGACGGCGCCGTGATATCTGACCTGCTTCAGAAGCTTGCCGAGCATGGCCCCGCCCACCGCTTCGACGACTGCAGCCCAACGGGCGCTCTCGAGCGGCTTGTCGGCTGCTGCGAAGAACTCTTCGCGACTGATGATCGTCTTTGCCCCGAGAGCCTTCAGCCCATCCGACAATTGCGGGCGGCCGGAGATTGCCGCGACCTCATAACCGAGCTTCGAAAGCAGGTGGATCGCCACCGTACCGACACCGCCGCCTGCGCCGGTAACCAGCACTTCGCCGTCGCCGGGTTTCAGGCCGTTGGCTTCCAGCCGATCGATCGCCAGCATCGCCGTCAGGCCGGCGGTTCCCATGACCATGGCATCGCGTGTGGAAAGCCCTTCGGCAAGCGGCACCAGCCAGTCGGCATTGACCCTGGCCTTCTCGGAATAGCCGCCCCAATGGCTCTCGCCGACGCGCCAACCGGTCAGCACGACCTTCTGCCCCGCAACATAGCGCGGATCGGCGCTTTCAATCACCGTCCCGGAAAAATCGACGCCGGCAACATGCGGATAGGTCCGCACCAGACCGCCGGCACCCGTCAGGCACAGGCCATCTTTGTAATTGACGTCGGCCCATTCCACCGCGACCGTGACATTGCCCTCAGGCAATCGGTCATCGTCCAACGTCTGCACAGACGAGGAGATGGCGCCCGCAGCATCGCGCTCGGTAACAAGAGCCTTGAAATTCATCGGGCGGTCCTTGTGTTCATACACATCAAGTTAGGGCGGAACGACGACAAATCATCCCACCCCGTCTCAAACGATCGCCGGGGCGGCAGTCCGCGGCGCAACCGGGATCGGATTGGGCTTTGCGAAGTGGCAGGCGGCGAAATGGCCGGGCACGGTCTCGGCCAGGGGCGGCCGTTCGGTCCTGCAGATCGCTTCGGCAATCGGGCAGCGCGTGTGAAAGCTGCAGCCGGGCGGGACGTTGGCCGGGCTCGGCACGTCGCCCTTCAGAACGATGCGCGTCTTCGGCGCATCCGGATCGGGCTCCGGCACGGCCGAGAGCAGCGCCTGCGTATAGGGATGGCTCGGCCGGTCGTATACACGATCCTTCGGCCCGATCTCGACGATGCGGCCGAGATACATCACCGCCACGCGGTCGGCGATGTGGCGCACGACCGATAGGTCATGGGCGATGAACAGATAGGAGAACTTGTGCTGCTCCTGCAGGTCCTGCATCAGGTTGACGACCTGTGCCTGGACCGAGACGTCGAGTGCGGAGACCGGCTCGTCGGCGACGATGAATTTCGGATTGACCGAGATCGCCCGCGCGATGCCTATGCGCTGGCGCTGGCCGCCGGAGAACTGCCGGGGGTAGCGATCCATGAAAGTCGGCGATAGCCCAACCTGGGTCAAAAGTTCCGCCACGCGATCACGGGCCTGTTGTCGCGACTTCACCAGGCCGAACACTTCCAACGGCTCGGCAACGATCTGGGCGATGGAGCGGCGTGGGCTGAGCGACCCGTAAGGGTCTTGAAAGATCATCTGCATCTTCTCGCGCATCGCCCGCATTTCGCCGCGGCTGAAGCGGGTGAGATCGACACCGTCCATCAACACTTGGCCCTCGGTCGGCTCGATCAGCCTCAGAAGCAGCCGCCCGAGCGTGGACTTGCCGCAGCCGGATTCGCCAACCAGAGCCAGAGTCTCGGCGCGCTTCACGGTAAAGGAGACGCCATCGACGGCGCGCACGCCGGAAGGCGTCTTGCCGAGCGTCAACCCGCCGGCATCGGAAAAGGTCTTGCCCAGATCCCTGACGGTGATCAGGTCGTCTTGCGTATTCGTCTCGTTCATGATGTCGCTCCCGCGCTGACCCAGCAGGCTGCCTTCTGGCCGGTAGCCAGGGTGAACATCGGCGGCATCATCTCAGCGCATTTGCCGATCCGGTCCGTGCAGCGGGCATAGAAGGGACAGCCCTGCTTGACTGTGCCGGCAAGCGGGACTGACCCCGGGATCTGATAGAGCCGCTTGCGGTCGTCCTTCAGCTTCGGCACGGATTGCAAAAGACCGCGTGTATAGGGATGGCCGGGACTGCGGAAGATGGTGCGTACGTCGCCATCCTCCACCACACGGCCAGCATACATGACGATCACCCGCTCGGCGATATCGGCGACGACGCCGAGATCGTGCGAGATCAGCAGCACGGCGGTGTTCAGCTCCCGCCGCACCTGCTTCATCAGTTCCAGCACCTGCGCCTGGATGGTGACGTCGAGCGCCGTGGTCGGTTCGTCGGCGATCAGGAGTTTCGGATTGCAGGCGACCGCCATGGCGATCATTACGCGCTGGCGCATGCCGCCCGAGAACTGGTGCGGATAGGCCCCGATGCGCTTTTCCGGATCGGGCATGCCGACAAGCTTCAAAAGCTCGATGATCCGGGCACGCCGCTCCTCGCGGCTCGATTTTTCATGCAGCTTGATCGCTTCGCCGATCTGGTCGCCGATGGTCATGACCGGATTGAGCGAGCTCATTGGTTCCTGGAAGATCATCGCAATATCACGGCCGCGGATCTCCGGCATTTTCGAGCGCGGCAATTCCAGAAGATTGACGCCTTCCAGCTCGACCCGACCTTCCGCGATGCGGCCGGGCGGCATAGGGATCAGGCCCATGGTGGCGAGCGAGGTTATCGACTTGCCGGAGCCGGATTCGCCGACGATGCCGACCGCACCGCCGGCGGCGATCTCGAAGCTGACGCCGTTGACGACGCGGATGGGCCGGTCCTTGGGACCGAACTCGACCGAAAGGTTATCCACCTTGAGGAGGGGCACCTGCTGGCCGGATCGGGATTGAGACTGGGATTGGCTCTGGCTCTGCTTGAACGATGTTGCCGCAATCATGATGTGGTCTCCGGATCGAGCAGGTCGCGCACCGCGTCACCGGCAAGGTTGAACGAGAGCACCACGCAGGTAATGGCGAAGCCGGCGGCGATGATCGGCCATGGTGAACCGAAAAGATTATTCAGGCCGTCACGGATGATGTTGCCCCAACTCGGGTTCGGCGGACGCGTGCCGATGCCGAGAAAGCTGAGTGACGCCTCCAGACGAATGGCGGAGGCAACCCAGACGGTCATCAACACCACGATGGGAGCGGCAATATTCGGAATGATATGGCGGAAGATGATGACCGGCGTGCTGAGCCCGATGGCCACTGAGGCTTCGACATAGGGCTCCTGCTTGACTGCCAGTGTCGAGGCGCGGGCGACGCGGGCAAAACCCGGGACGAAGGCGACGGTGATGACCGCGACGATGTTCCAAAAGGCACCGCCAAGCACTGCGGCGATCATGATCGCCAGGAGCAGTTCCGGAAAGGAGAGCAGCAGGTCGATGACGCGGCTGATCAAGCGATCGACGATGCCGCCAAAATAGCCGGCGACGACGCCGAGCGCCGTGCCGCAAATGGCGGCGAGCGCAGGCGAGATCAGGCCAAACAGCAGCGAGTTGCGCGAGCCGTAGATCATGCGCGACAGCACGTCGCGGCCGAACTGGTCAGTGCCGAGCCAGTGCGCTGCCGATGGCGGCTTGTTGACCGCAAGAATGCTCTGCGCCAGCGGATCATAGGGAGCAAGCAGCGGCGCGAAAACGGCGATCAGGACGAAGATCAGCACGATAGTGAAGGCGAAGATGGTGGACGGACGGCCGAATATCACTTGGCGAAGCAGGGTGCCGAAACCCGGCGCGGGCGCCATATGCGGCGTATCGGCCTGCGACCCGATGGGAGCGGTGATCGTGTTCATTATTTCACCCGAATGCGAGGATCGATGACGATGTAGAGCAGGTCCATCACCAGATTGATCAGCACGACGACCATGGCAAAGACGATGACGCCTCCCTGGATCACGCCATAGTCGCGCTCGGTGATCGCCTGGATCAGAAGCCTGCCGATACCCGGCCGGTTGAAGACCAGCTCGACGGCCACCGATCCGGAGAAAGTGGCGAGCAGGCTGAGCCCCATGCCCGTCGTCAGCGGCAGAAGCGCGTTGCGCAGTCCATGACGATAGATGACGCGAGGCTCGCGCGCGCCCTTGGCGCGGGCCGTCCGGACATAATCCTTACCGAGCACTTCCAGGAGCGACGTGCGCGTCAGCCGGCCGATGAAGGCGGCCTTGACCATCGCCAAGGTCAGGGCCGGCAGGAAAACGTGATACATGCGATCGGCAAAACCGTTACCCGCCCCGTTGATCGGGAACCAGCGCAGATTGAGCGCGAAGATGATCAGGAGCAGTGCCCCGAGATAGAAATCCGGCACGGCATAGCCGAACAGCGAGAAAGCGCGCACGCCGTTGTCGGGCAGTTTGTCGCGATTGGTCGCAGCAAGCACACCAAGCGGCACGCCGGCACCAAAACCCATGATCGTGGCAACAACCGTCAGCTCGATCGTATAGGGCAGATTACGCCCGATGAGATCGAGTACCGAGGCGCCGTTCATGTAGGAGGTGCCGAGATTGAAGGTCACAACCCCGTAGAGGAAATTGATGTACTGGTGCCAGAGGGGCACATCGAGGCCCATCTTGGCGCGGAACTGAGCGAGCTGCTCTGGGAGAGCGGCGTCCCCCAGAGCAGCGATCGCCGGATCGCCGGGCAGAATGCGCATCGCTATGAAGACGAGCGTCAACACCAGCCAGATCGTCGGTATGGCGTCCACGAGCCTTAGGAATAGATATCTGCCCATTGCATCTTTACCTGTATGAAGAGCGTTACGCAGTCTTGGTGGCGCGATGGAAGCGCCAGCGGGCGTAACCGCTCTTGACCTCGTAGCCGAGATTGACGCGGGCGTTGCGCGCCACGGTGAAGGACAATGTCGACATGCCGATCAACGGCAGATCGCGCAACACCTGCAATTCGATCTGCTTGCAATAATCGACGTAGGTCTTGAAGTCGGTCGACTGCAGCGCCTTGTCGAGCAGGCCATCGATACCGGGCATGGCGACCCCGTAATGGCTGTAGTTGATGCCGCCACTACCGTCGGCCTTGACTTCGGACTTCGTCGAAAGCTGCTGGAAATAAAGCTGCGTCGGGATCGGCGGATAGCTCGCCGAATGCAGGGCGAGGGTGTTCTTATCCATGTGGTTGTCGGCATGATAGGCAGTGTGATCGCCGATATGCAGGTTCATGCGCATACCGACGGCGCGCAACTGTTCCTGCACGATCAGCATGATGGAGGAATAGTCCTCGCGCTGGCTGCAATTGCTGTCGAAATCGAAGCCGTTCGGGAAACCGGCTTCGGCAAGCAGTGCCTTCGCCTTGTCCGGATCGTAGTTGTATTGCAGTTCGGGCGGCAGGTCTTGGGTCTTGAAACCGGCCGGGAAGAAATCCGGCTGCAGGCCGGCCATGAAACCGCCCATCGGCTTCAGCGCGTCGGCAACCGCGTGACGGTCGACGGCATACATGATCGCCTGACGTACCTTGAGGTTATCGAAGGGCTTGCGGTTGAGGTTGACGTGGAGCGTGTTGAACGAGCCCGGCGCCGTCATGTCGAACTTCAGCGTCGAGTCGCGCTGCAGCATGGAGTCGACCCAGCCCGGCGCACGTACGGCTTCGATCATGTCGACGTCACCCGACAGCAGCGCCAAGGTGCGCGCCGTGGTGTCGGCGATATAGACGCATTCGACGCTGGCGATCTTCGCCTTGTTCTTCGGGTCCCAATAACCCTCGTGGCGCTTCATCCCGACGCCCCACTGATTATCAAAGCGGGTGAGTTCATACGGGCCGGTACCGACGGCGTCGGTGGCGAATTTTTCGGCGCCGATCTTGTCGAAGGCCTTCTTCGAGACGATCGAAGTGTTGTTGCAGAAAATCGACGTCCCAAGCAGGTTGACGTCGGGCGTCTTCAACTGAATATCGACCTCATAAGGACCCTTGGCGACAACGTCGGCGATATTGGCCAAAATCGTCGTATTGGTGCCGTCCTTGATCGCGCGCTTGAAGGAGAAGACCACGTCGTCAGAGGTCATCTCGCCATAGCCCTTGTGGAACTGCACACCCTGGCGCAGCTTGAACGTCCAGGTCTTGGCGTCCGTCGACGTCGCCCATTCGGTGGCAAGCGTCGGGATATACTGATCCGGCGTTGTGGCGAACGTGCCGTCATCCGGGCGGACGAGCTGTTCGTACATCTGCTCGGTCGCCCAATTGTCGCCGCCCTGCGTCGTCTGATTGGGATCGCTGGTGCGCGGGCCGCTGGCGGCAATGCCGATGCGGATCACATCGGAAGCGCTCTGCGCGCGGGCCGAATTGAAGCCGACCATGCTCAGCGCCGCCGAAGCCGCCGCCAGCTCAAGGAATTCACGTCTTCTCAGGCTCATAAACTATCCTCCCAGGATATTAGCTGCGACGCTTGTTCAGCTCGGCGTCGTTGATCGAAAGGCCCAGCCCCGGACCCGAAGGCACCAGGAACTTTCCGTTCTGCGGCTTCGGCAGATTGTCGAAGGCGACATGCATGCGCGTCGACGGATCGGCGAATTCGGCCGGCTTGGTCAGATGCATGATGGCGGAAAGAACATGCAGGTTGGCGACATGGCCGATGGTCGGCTGCGTCTGGTGCGGCACCAGTTCGACGCCATGGGCATGGCAGATCGCCATGCACTGCATCAGGCCGGTGATGCCGCCCATCTTGATGACGTCTGGCTGCACCATGCGCACGCCGGCATTGATCATGTCGACAAGGGCTTGCGTCGTATAGGTCTGCTCGCCGGCCGAAACGGTGATGCTAAGGCGCTGGGCGATCTCGCCCATGGCGCGGACGTTGTAATGCTGCACCGGCTCCTCGAACCAGATGTAGCCTTCATCCTCCAGCACTCGGCCGACACGCATCGCCGTGCCGACGGAGTAGAGATTGCTGGCATCGAAAGCGAGCGGGAAGCCGTCGCCAACCAGCTTGCGCACTGCCTTGATCTTGGCGATGTCGCCGGGCACGTCGACGTCCTGGCGCGACCGGTCACCATCCTGGCGGAATTTTATCAGCGCCGGCGTCTCCGATTTGAAGCGCTCTTCCACTGCGCGCAACGTCTCGTCGAGGGTGCGGAAGGCATTGTTGCCGACGGAGGAATAGAAGGGGATTTCCTTGCGCCAGGCGCCGCCAAGCAACTGATAGATCGGCAGATTGAAGAACTTGCCCTTGATATCCCAGAGTGCGATGTCGAGCGCGGCAAGCGCACCGGTGACCGCGCCTTCCGGCCCGAGCTTGATATATTTGTGCATCAACCGATCGAAGATGATGGTATGGTCGAGCGCATCGAGGCCGACCAGGGACTCGGCGAAATCCCTGACGACGCCGAGCGAATGCTCGCCGCCCATCATCGGTGAAGCTTCGCCATGGCCGACGATGCCGTCTGTCGTGGTGACGCGGATGAAGGCCGTACGGCGGCCCGGCGGCTCGTTAGGCTCCCAGCTAACCTGGAAAGCCTCGACGGATTTGATGGTTGTAGAAGTCGGCACGCCCAAAATCCTTGTTGCAAACGAAATGTTGAAATGACAGTCCGGCCCGTGACCGGAAATGCGCTCTGAGCTGGCGATACGTGCGAACGATCAATGTCAGCACCGGCCACCCCACGGGGAGGGCACGCGTCGCCGTTCAGCCCAGACAGGCTGCCGTGCTCAGAAAATCCTCGATAGCCTCCTGCGATCCTCACTATGCCTGCCGCGTTCATCCGGCAGTCTCTCTCCTACGGAGCGCACCATTACGCATTTTGCATCCGTATGCAACATCGCAAAACGGGCAAATTCGGAAAAACTATGCTGATTGGTAGGATGAATAGGCTAACATGCGCCCGTAAAGCCGCAAACCCGCCTTCGTTGGCATGTTGCGGCAACACAGATATTCCCTCTTGGAAAAAGCAATTCACGCGTAAGCGTAGATCGAGGTCCGAAGGAACCGGGCGACAGGTACGCCATCGGCCATCATGAACTCCTCGCTCTCGAAATAATATTTGCCCTTGTGGAGCGAAGCATCGGTTATGCGCCCGACCGTGGTCAGGCGCTGGCCGGGACGAACAAGCCCGAAATGCTGCGCCTCGGCACTGGTCAAAACCACCGGCGCCGGAAAGGCGAAGCTGTTGTTCGTGTCGCCCATGGCGAGCCGCATCAGGCAGCCGGAATGTACGAAACCGGGATCGCTATAGAGTGGATGCCGCTCACCGAAAGCCGAAAGAGATTTGCGGAATTCAGCTTCGGTCAACCCACTGTCGGCCGTCGTCACCGGCATGCCCGGCTGCAATTCACCAGCCGCAACGCGCGGCGGCATCTCTGGCCGCGGCAATATCGCGAAACCTGAAATATCCGGCACAACAGGTTGCGCATCCGGCAGCCCGACCCAGCCGGACGCAACCTCTTCGCCCTCCTCATTGACGGCGCTGATCCCGGCCCGGCGCATCTCGGGGCTGCCCACGAGTTCGGCGGCCTTGATGGTCAGTACATCGCCATTATAGACCGGGCGGCGAAAGCGGGCGCCCATGCCGCCGCGCTCCGCCCAGACCTGCCCCCAGGCTTCGATCGCCACGCGGCTGATGTGGCCGTAAACGAACGCGCCGGGCACCAAAGCTGCCTTGTAGCCTCGGGCACGGGCGACGTCGTCGTCATGGATCGATCCCCTGTAGCGGGGATCGTCGTCGAGCTGGACGTGGACGGTCAAACCGCGCGGGAAAAGAGCTTTATCGGCAGAAAAGGAGGAAGGCATATCGGGCTCACCCATCGGCAAATGGCACGGTCGCCGTCGCGGCGCTGGCCTGGAGTTGATCGATCTCTTCGGCTGACAGAGCCAGAATGTCCCGGAGCACGCGCATATTGTCGCCGCCGAATAGCGGGGCCGCGCTGCGCTGCGTGCCGGGCGTGCGGCTCAGGTGGATCGGCAGGCCGGGATGCGGATGTCGCCCGGCGTCAGGATGATCCAGCTCGGTAAAGAAGCCGCGAAGGGCGAGGTAGTCGCTGCCTGCGAGATCGGCAGCGGTTGCGACCGGGGCAGCGGCAATACCGGCCTCCTGCAGCCGCCGCGCCACCTCATGCTTACTGCGGCCATGCGTCCAATCCGCGATAGTCCCGGTCAACAGATCCTCATTGGCACGCCGCGCCGCCAGCGTCGCAAAGCGGCTGTCTTCGGCCAGGTCGGGTCTTTCCATCACCCTACAAAGCGCCCGCCATTGCGTCTCGTCTTCCGCCGCGATCACCACCCACTGGTCCTCGCCGGCAGCCGGAAACGCATCATGCGGAGCCATATGGGCGACGTGATTGCCATCGGGCGCCGGATCGAGGCCGGTCTCGGTCGCAAGCAGCAGCTCCGCGCCGATGAGCTGCATCGCCGCCTCCACCTGCGGCACCTCGATATATTGCCCCTTGCCGGTCCGCCGCCGGTAGTGCAGCGCCGTCAGGATGGCGGCTGCGGCATTGAAGCCACCTATCGGATCGAGATAGGAAGGACCGGTATTCTCCGGCTGGCCATTGCGATAGCCCATCATCGCCGACATGCCGGTCGCCATCTCCATGGTAGGGCCGAGCGCGGCATAGCCGGACATCGGTCCTTGCCGCCCAAAAGCCGGCAGTTCCGCGACGATGATGTCGGGCTTGATCCTGGTGAGATTGTCGTAATCGAGCCCGAGCTTGGCAAGCGTCCCCGGCCGGAAATTACAGATCAGCACATCGGCCATCGCCACCAGCCGCTTCAATGTCTGCCGCCCCTCCTCCGTCTTCAGATTGAGAATGCAGGAGAGCTTGTTGACGTTCTGCGAGTTGAACAGGAAGGATCGATCGAAGAACCGCTCGCCGGGCTTTCCACCCGGAAAATTGACCGGATTGGGCTTCTCCTTGTTCAATCGCCAGGAATTGACCCGGTTCGGCGACTCTACATGGATCGATTCGGCACCGAAATAACCAAGCACTCGCCCTGCCATCGGCCCGGCCCAGGCCGTGGTGATCTCGATGACGCGGATGCCTTGCAGGGGGAGAGGCGGAACAGCCGTCCCTCGCCCACCCTTATCCAGAGCCCGGAGCGCAGCAATCTCCAAAGGACGAGGATGGCCCATAAAGTCACCAAGACTAGAATCCCCTTCATCCAGATCGGGCGCACCCGCCCGCACCCGGCGCGCAGTCTCGCTCATGCGAAATGGCGGTCCGAGGATGACCCGGCCATCGACACTTTCCCAATAGTTGCGGCTGTTGAGATGGGCACTGCCAAATTGTTCGGACGGACGATAGGCTTTGGCGGCGATCACCTGCGCCTGCTGAAGCCGCTCCACCAGGCCTTCGGCAGCAAGATCCGCGACCTTCTCCTGGATGATGGCGAACATCGCTTCCCAGTTTCGCCGGCGGATGGCCGGATCGGCAAAGCGCGGATCTCGCTCCATTTCCGGCAGATCGAGGGCCGTGCACACCGCATGCCAGCGGTGATTATAGATCCAGATGCACACCCAGCCGTCACGGCATTTCACCTGGCCTGCCGGGATGGTCTGATCGTTGCGGCGATGGATCGAGCCATTGTAGATGTGCCGGAGCACATAGGGAAAACACATGGCAGCGGCCGTTTCCCCGGTATCGACGCTGACCGCTTGCCCCTTGCCATCGGCGGCGCGTGCAGAAAGCGCCGCCATGATGCCGATATAGGCCGCAATGCCGGCAGCAAACGAAGCGCGGTCGCCGACGCCGTATAGTGGCTCGCGCCCGAATTCGCCGTTGTTGTTCATCATGCCCGATAGCGCCTGCAGCACGATTTCCGGTGCCTTCCAATCCTTCAGCGGCCCATCCTTGCCGAAGGGGCTGACGGTGACGACGACACATTGCGGATTGATCTTCTCCACCTCGGCGGCATCGAAATCCTCGGGCAGGATGGCGACGTCGGCGCTTGCGAGCAGCGCGTCCAGCCGGGCGCGCCCCGCGTTGCTTTCGCGGTCGAGGCTGACGGAACGCTTGCCTGTGTTGAGATGCCAAAAGCGCAGCGAAAGTCCCCGATCCTTCACGGAGAAGGGCGGCATACGCCGGATCGGTGAACCGGCCTCAGGCTCCACCAGGATCACCTCCGCGCCGAAGTCGGCAAGCAGCCGCGCGCAATACTGACCGCCCAAATTATCCGAGAAATCGACGACCTTGAGATCGTCCAATGCACCAGGCATTCGAATTGCCTCCACCCATCATCGTATCATTCAGCGTCCGATCTCCTCCCGAACGCCAGCGCACACTAATATGACTTGCATACGCATGCAATATGAACTTCAATTTGAATGAAACGATTGAATGAAATCGATCGGAACGGTATTGACCGTGCAGCGGCTGTTGAAACCGCGAGATGAGCAATTCGGGGACGCAGATGGCGCGTGGCGTTGTATCGTCAGATGGAAAGAGAAAGCCGATCACCGCGCGCGAGCTGGCGCGCATGATCGGGGTCAGCCAGTCGGCGGTCTCGCGCGCCTTCACGCCGGGCGCAAGCATTGCACCCGAGCTGCGCGAAAAAATCCTGAAATTCGCCGACGAGCAGGATTACCATCCGAACGCGATTGCCAGCATGCTGTCGAAAAGCCGCACCAACATCGTCGGCATTGTCGTTTCCGACATGAGCAACCCCTTCTATCCCGCGCTCATCCAGAAGCTGTCGCAGGGCCTGCAACGCATCGGCCTGCAGAGCCTGCTGTTCAACATCACCAAGGGCTCGAACATCGAAGAGCAGCTCTCGGCGCTGAGACGCTACAATGTCGATGCCGTCATCGTCATTTCGGCGACGATGCTTTCGGGGGCGACCCTGCATTGGGCGACCGAGGGCCGTGCCGCGATCCTGATCAACCGCGTCGTCGAGGACGCCGATATCAACTGCGTCTGCTGCGACAACGTCGAGGGTGCGCGCGCCATTGCCGATCATTTCCACGCGCTTGGCCGCCGCCGCGTCGCCTATGTCTCCGGTCTCAGCCATACCACCACCAATCTGGAGCGGCAGAACGCCTTCATCACCCGCGTCGCCGAACTCGGCATGACGCTGACCGGCCGTGTCGATGGCGGAGAATACAGCTACGAGGCCGGCCGTCGCGCGGCACTCGAAATCGCCTCCAAGGGCAATACCGATGCGATCTTCTTCGCCAACGACATTCTCGCGGTCGGCGGCATCGATGCGCTGCGCGAGGATAGCGGCAAGCGTGTGCCCGAGGACATTTCCGTCGCCGGCTTCGACGACATCCCCATGGCGGCCTGGCCGCATTATGCGCTGACGACGTTTCGCCAGCCGCTCGACGAGATCGTCACGGTGGTCGTCGGCATGCTGGAGGATGGCTCCTGCCAGCCGGGGCAGCCGTCCAGTGTTAAGCGGATATCGGGCGGGCTGATCGTCAGACAGTCGACGGGGCCGCTGGCATAGACCTCACAGCCCTTCCACCAGTTCCAGCAACACGCCGTCACTGCCGCGGCGGCCGATGACCGACAGCCCTACCGGTCCGCCGTCCATCTTCCCAGCCGGCATGGAAATCTGCGGCAGGCTGGCGTGGCCGGCGATGGAGAGGAGGCCAAGAGCCTGCTGCCGGTAGATCTCGAATATTTCTCGGGATGAATCCCTGCGCGGAGCAGGGCCTGGGGCTGTCGGGATGATCATCACCAAGCCGTCGGCAAGTGCTGCGTCCATCGTCCGGGCAATTTCACGCCGCGTCGTATCGACCCTGGCAAAGGTCTCGTCGCTGACGGATCACGCCGCGGCGAAACGCGAGGCGATATCCGGACCAAGTTCGGCATCATGCGCCTCGACCCAGCCACCCAACACCTTCCATGCATCATAGCCCTGCCAGAAGCGATAGACCTCGGACCGTTCTTCCGGCCCGACGATCGGCAGCGGATCGGTAGCGGTTTTGCCGAACCGCGCCGCGATCCTTTCCGCCATCGGCCGCAGCAAAGCGGCAAGTGCCGGATCGACGCCCGTCCAGATATCGGAAGGTAGCCAGGCCGCCGAAAAATCCGACCCGCCGGCAATACCGAGCGTACGACCGACACGAGCCAATGTTCGGGCATCGCGGGCAAACCAGCCGAGAGTATCGAAACCCGGCCCGAGCGGCACCACGCCACTCATATCGATCGCCCCATGACTGGGCCGCATGCCGAAAATACCGTTGAAGGAGGCCGGCAGCCGCACCGAGCCGCCAGTATCCGTTCCCAGCGCGAAATCTACCAGGCCGGCACCAACAGCCGAAGCGGAGCCGGAGGAGGAACCTCCGGGTATACGGTCGGGCGCAGCGCTATTCAGCGGCGTGCCGTAGTGTGCGTTGGTGCCCATCAGGCTATACGCAAATTCATCCATATGTGTCTTGCCGGCAAGTACGGCCCCCTCGGCCAGCAGCCGGGCGACAACAGGCGCATGCGCCGCCGCTGGGCCATGCGCGCGCCGCCAAACCGGATTGCCATTGCCGGTGATCCGTCCTTCGACATCGATATTGTCCTTGGCGGCAAAGGTCAGCCCAGCCAGCGAGCCACTATCCACGGTACGAACCGGCTGCGCGAAAAGCTCGATGAAGGCATTGGCGGTATCGATCAGAGGCATGGGTGCATTTCCGTAAAGGTGGGGATTTCAGGCTAGCCGCATTCAGCCATGCGCACAACGACGGCGCGACCCTCAGATGTGCAATCCAGGCCTCACTGCACTAAAGGATACCCCAACCGCGATAGCGCCCGCGTCCGGTCATCTCGCGTAAGCCGAGTTCAGCCACCAGATTGAGTGCACCGCGGGAGGTGACGCCGACATGGCGGGCAACCATGTTGGCGGAGACGATAGGCCGGGAAAGCACAATCTCGATGACGCCGGGCAAGCTGCTGTTCGACCGCCGATCCTTCAGCCGGCGCTCCATCTGTATCCTGGCGAGCGACAGGCGATCGAGTTCCTTCAGGCCCGCCTCGGCCGATAGTGCCATGGCTTCAAGAAAAGCGATCAGCCGCGTGGTGCGGTCCGGCCCGCGGCGGCGCTCATGCCGCACGGACTTCAGGCCGGTATTGAGGCAGAAAAGGTGGGACGTGACCTTGCCGCGGCTGCGCAGATAGGCGCTGACGAGCAGGCTGCCCAGCCAATGCTGCCGCCGTAGCGGCTCGATCCGTTCCCATGCATCGAACAGCACGGCAGCGCCCAAAGCCGGCGGCAGGAGATCCGCCTGATGGATGGCGGCGCGCCAGTTCTCCAGCCGCTCGTTTTCGTCCCAATCCTCATCTCGGATCAGGCCGAGCGGATCGTCCGTGTTTACGGCCTTGACTTCGGGAATCTTTCCATCCAGCACCTGGCCGGAGCGGGCGATAACAGCGTCGATCTCGGCAAAATCCATACCGAAGTCATCGTCATCGTCCTCTTCTGTTTCCGCCATCTCGATAGACATGGGGCGCGGCGTGGCGGTTTCCTCGGCATCACCGATATCGCCGCGCAGGGCGGCGAGGCCGGCCGCTCCCAGCCCCCAGTCCGGCTCGGCGTTCCATAGCCGTCGCCGGGCGCGCAGCACGGCGTGGGCGATGGTCAGCTCATGCGTCGGCGCGCGGGCATCGACATGCGCATCATGCAGCACCAGATCTTCCACATGCACCAGCTCGCCGCCGACCCAGAGCGCGCCGACCGCATCGAAAAAATGACCACGCTCACGAAAACCATCGCCAACGACATGTCGCAAAACCCGCTCATCCAGCCGCGCCAGCATATCCTCGGCCCTGGTCATCGCGGGGAGAAGCGTCGTCAGCGGTAGGGTGGCAAGATCATATCGCATTGGAATTACATGATTGATTCGATCTTGCGGAAGTTAACATCACTGACGGCATCGGGATAGAAAGCGGCCTCTTTCAACTGTGGACGGCCCTCACGATTTTTCCTCTTGACCTTCCAGCGACGGGAAGGTTCATAAGATTACCCGATGCTCGCTTCCGGGCGCAGGAGTTCTCTATGGCATTGCACGAAGAACACGATCACAGCCATCATGGCCATGACCACCACCATCATCGCGGCGCGCCGCAGGACGCGATTACCCGCGATCCCGTTTGCGGCATGACGGTAGACCCCAACGCCGGCAAACCGTCGTTGGACTATCGCGGCCGTACTTTCCATTTCTGCAGCGAGGGTTGCCGCAACAAATTCGAAGCAACGCCTGAAAATTATCTGACGGCCAAGGACCCGATCTGCGGCATGGATGTCGATCGCGCCACTGCGCGGCATTTCCTGAAGCATGAGGGCGAGAAATTCTATTTCTGCTCTACGGGTTGCAAGGCAAAGTTCGAGGCCGATCCCACAGCCTATCTCAACGGCGACAGGCCAACGCCGACGCCGATGCCGAAGGGCACACTCTATACCTGCCCGATGCACCCCGAGGTCGTCAGCGACCATCCCGGCGATTGCCCCAAATGCGGTATGGCTTTGGAGCCGATGGGCGTGCCGGCCGTCGATGAGGGCCCGAACCCGGAGCTTGTCGATTTTATCAGGCGCCTCTGGGTGAGCGCCGCGCTGTCGCTGCCGCTCTTGATCCTTGCCATGGCTCCGATGTTCGGCCTCACCCTGCGCGACCGGATCGGCGAGCCCGCCGCCACATGGATAGAGCTCGTTCTCGCGACACCGGTCGTGCTCTGGGCCGCCGTGCCATTCTTCCGCCGTGCGTGGAATTCGTTTGTCAACCGCAGCCCCAACATGTGGACGTTGATCGGCCTCGGCGTCGGCACGGCCTATCTCTACAGCCTCGTTGCGACGCTGGCGCCCGGCATTTTCCCGATGAGCTTTCGCGGCCACGGGGAGACCGTACCCGTCTATTTCGAGGCGGCTTCGGTCATCGTCGCACTGGTCTTCGTCGGCCAGGTGCTGGAGCTGAAGGCACGCGAGCGCACCGGTTCGGCGATCCGCGCGCTGCTTGATCTCGCGCCCAAGACTGCCCGCCGCATCGGCACTGACGGCAGCGAGACCGATGTGCCTATCGATCATATCCAGGCTGGCGACCGACTGCGCGTGCGGCCGGGCGAGCGCGTGCCGGTGGACGGCTCCGTTGTCGACGGACAGTCGACCATCGACGAATCAATGATAACTGGCGAGCCGCTGCCGGTTGAAAAGACCGAGGGCGATGCGCTGACGGGCGGCACGATCAACAAGAACGGCACCCTGATCATGATCGCCGAAAAGGTCGGTGCGGAAACAACGCTGTCGCGCATCGTCGAGCTGGTCGCCAAGGCGCAGCGGTCTCGTGCGCCGATCCAGACGATGGTCGATCGTGTTTCGGCCGTCTTTGTGCCCGCCGTCGTGGTCGCCGCCGCCATCGCCTTTGCGGTCTGGGCCTTTGTCGGGCCGGAACCAAAGCTGGCACATGCGCTGCTCGCCGCTGTTGCTGTCCTGATTATCGCCTGCCCCTGCGCATTGGGGCTTGCGACGCCGATGTCGATCATGATCGCCACCGGCCGGGGAGCGCAGGAGGGCGTACTGGTGCGCGACGCCGAGGCGTTGGAGCGCTTCGCCAAAGTCGACACGCTGATTGTCGACAAGACCGGTACATTGACCGAGGGCAAACCGAACCTGACCGATATCGTCCCTGCCTCCGGTGTAGACGGGATCCGCCTGCTGTCGCTTGCCGCCAGCCTGGAACGCGGCTCTGAACATCCGTTGGCGGAGGCGATCGTCGCCGGCGCACAGGAACGCGGCGCGAGCCTTGTCGATGTATCCGGCTTCGCGGCAAGGACCGGCAAGGGCGTAGAGGGCAGCGCCGGCGATACGGCGATCGCCCTCGGCAATGCCGCGATGATGGCCGATCTCGGCGTCGCGACCGATGCGCTGCAAGCAGAGACCGAGCGTCTGCGCGGTGAAGGCAAGACCGTGATGTTCGTCGCCTTCGATGGCCGATTGGCCGGCCTCGTTGCCGTCGCCGACCGAATCAAGCCGACGACATCCGCAGCCATCAAGGCACTGCACGACAGCGGCCTGAAAATCATCATGGCCACCGGCGACAACGCCCAGACCGCCAAAGCCGTCGCCGCGCATCTCGGCATCGACGAAGTGCGGGCCGATATGTTGCCGGAAGGCAAGAAGGCGTTGATCGACGAGCTTCGGGCCAAGGGTAACGTCGTTGCCATGGCCGGTGACGGCGTCAACGATGCGCCGGCGCTCGCTGCAGCCGACGTCGGCATCGCCATGGGCACCGGCGCCGATGTTGCGATGGAAAGCGCCGGGATCACCCTGGTGAAGGGCGATCTCAACGGCATCGTCCGGGCGCGGCATCTTTCGGAAGCGACGATCCGCAACATCAAACAAAACCTGGCGTTCGCCTTCGGCTACAACGCTCTCGGGGTGCCGCTTGCCGCGGGTGTGCTCTACCCAGTCTTCGGCCTTTTGCTGTCGCCGATGATCGCGGCGGCCGCCATGAGCCTGTCCTCGGTCTCGGTCATCGCCAACGCGCTGCGGCTGAGACTGGCAAAATAGGAGAGTTCAGATGAATATCGGCGAAGCATCGGGCCGCTCCGGCCTGCCGGCCAAGACGATCCGCTATTACGAGGACATTGGCCTGATCCGCCCCGATCGTAGCGACAACGGCTACCGCGACTACAGCTCCGACGACGTGCACAAGCTACGCTTCCTGCATCGCTCCCGCAGCCTTGGCTTCTCCGTCGACGAGTGTCGGCAACTGCTGGCCCTTTACGAGGACAAAAGCCGCGCCAGCGCCGACGTCAAGGAGATCGCCACGTCGAAGCTCACCGAGATCGACCGCAAGATCCGCGAACTGACCGAGCTGCGCCGCACCCTGGAGCATCTGGTGCATGCCTGTCATGGAAACGAGCGGCCGGACTGCCCGATCTTGGAGGAATTGTCGGAGGGGTGAGGTTGCTGTTTCGGCAGGTCAGGCGAACGCGATAATGCCGGAAAAATGTGCCTGGCCCCTCACCCCCGCCCTCTCCCCGCAAGCGGGGCGAGGGAGCTTAAATTACCCCTGCTGGCCCCTCGGGCAGAGTGAAGAGGCTCATTATATTGCGCAGTCGTCCCTTCTCCCCGCATGAGCGGGGAGAAGGCTAGGATCAGGGGCCATGCTTCGCAGGCGCGGCATCGGCAGACGCACCTGACTTGCTCCCCTCATCGACCCAATCAATTCATCCGTTCCACCGCGATCGCAGTTGCCTCGCCGCCGCCGATGCAGAGTGCTGCAATGCCGCGCGTCGCGCCCTGACGCTCCAGCGCATGCAGCAACGTCACGATCAGCCGTGCGCCGGTGGCGCCAATCGGGTGGCCCAGCGCGCAGGCGCCGCCGTTGACGTTGAGGCGGTCACGGTCGATGCCAAGGTCCTTAGCGGCGGCCATGGCGACAACCGCGAAGGCTTCGTTGATCTCAAACAGATCGACATCGCCAACCTTCCAGCCGGTCTTGTCCAATACCTTGCGGATCGCCGGGATCGGCGCGGTCGTGTACCAGGCTGGTTCCTGGCTATGGGTGGCATGCGCCTTGATCTCGGCGAGGATCGGCAGTCCTTCGCGTTCGGCGATCGAACGCCGCGTCAGAACCAGGGCGGCCGCGCCGTCCGCATTGGCCGAAGCGCTCGCCGCGGTGATCGTGCCGTCCTTGCGGAACGCCGGCTTCAGCGTCGGAATCTTTTCCGGCGAGACCTTCTGCGGATGCTCGTCTTTGGCGATCGTCACCGGGCCGCCCTTGGCAGCGACGGAAATCGGCGTGATCTCCGCCTCGAAGGCCCCAGTCTCGATCGCCTTGCGGGCACGGGTCAGCGTCTCGACGGCATAGGCATCCTGATCGTCGCGGCTGAACTGATAGGCTTCGACCGCCATCTCGCCGAAATCGCCCATCGAACGGCCTTTTTCATAGGCGTCTTCCAGCCCGTCGAGCATCATGTGGTCGAAGATGCGATCGTGGCCCATCCGGTAGCCGCCCCGTGCCTTGGCAAGCAAGTATGGCGCGTTCGACATCGACTCCATGCCGCCGGAGACGGCGATCGAGGCGGAACCGGCAAGGATCAGGTCATGCGCCAGCATGGTCGCCTTCATGCCCGACCCGCAGACCTTGTTGATCGTCGTGGCGCCGACCGCATCCGGCAATCCTGCCCCTCGCGCCGCCTGTCGCGCCGGTGCCTGGCCCTGCCCCGCCGGCAAGACGCAGCCAAACAGCACCTCATCAACCTTCTCCGCGGATAACCCGGCACGCTCTAAAGCGGCGCGGATGACGCGGGATCCGAGTTCCGGCGCCTGCAATGGCGACAGTTCGCCTTGGAAACGGCCAAGCGGCGTGCGCGTAGCGGAGACGATAACGACAGGATCGGTGACGGACATGATGGCTCCTCGCAGTCTGCAAGTTAAGTGATCGGAGCTATTGCTAGCACGTTAGATGATGTTCGTCATGTAAATATGTCGAAAACATTTCTTCGGGCAAAACCTGTCCGCTATTGCCAATCCAAAATGGTCGGGACGATTGTTCTCTTCGCCGCCATGCACTAAGGATATCCTCAATATAAGAAATGGATATCCGATGCCACTTTACATCAAAGACGATGCCATCGACCGATTGGCCCGGCGCTATCAGGCGCTGACGAAAGCATCCACCAAAACCGAGGCCGTGCGGCTGGCATTGCAAAAAGCCCTGGACGAGGAGCTTACCAAGCCGTCGCTTGCCGATGTTGCCGTCGCCTTCTGCCGCAATCTGAAGCGGAAGTCAGCCTCTAAGGAGACGGTAACCACACTCCCGGGAGAGGACGCCTGATGTTCGTCGATGCCTCGGTGCTTTCCGCAATGATGACCGATGAGGAAGAGGCCCGCAACTTCGCCGCGCGCATGCAGGCTGAAACGACGCGAATGACGTCGCCGTTGGCGGCTGCCCAAGCGGCGATCGAAGTCGCAGCCCGTCTCGGCTTGCCGGCCGCCGACGCCGGTGATGCGGTTCGAACTTTTCTGGAGCTGATGAATGTTCAGCTTCTGGCAATTCCCCCGCGCGCCGCATTTCTGGCGATCGAAACCCATGGGCGTTACGGCGAGGGTCGCCATCCGGCGGCTCTCAGCCTCAACGACTGCATGACCTATGCCTGCGCCCGCTATTACCGCCAAGCCCTACTCTTCAAAAGTGAAGGCTTCGCTCAAACCGATATCGAAACGGCCTAAGTCGCCTGTGATAACGGTGTCCCGGTTATGGGCAGCCCGACAGGGGCAGGTTGTAGGTATTTGAACGGCTTTCCATCGTGTTCGGCCTGGCATCGCATTGCAACCGACTGATGAAATCGTCCTTACGGCCCGGGCCGACGACGGATGGGTCCATATTGATCGTTCCATCCGGAAGGATAGCGTCCTTGGAGTGGTCGATATTGCCAATGTCGGCCTGGATTGCCTGCGCGTCGAAGTTCGTTGTGCGATGTTTGTTAGCTGGGCCAGCCATAGCGGCGCTGGAGACGCCAATGACGAGGGCCGAGATGGCAAGGGTCTTGAGCAGCATGGCACTGCCTCCTATGGAGTTGAAACCCATCTTATATAAGAATCGCAAAGGTAGTTTACACCATCGCGTGGCCGGACGTCACGCTGGTTTGATGGACTTGCATCACATCTTCACGCGATGCCGCGACACTTCCGCGCCGGCATCGTGCGGCAGGCTGACGAAGCGCAGCGCGGAGACGGCCCCGATCAGGCCGACAACGAGGAAAGCCCAGTGGAAATCGACGAGAGAAAGGCTCTCGCCGCCATGAATCGTGCGGGAGAGATTGAGAACCGCGGCGGCGACGGCAACGCCGAGTAGCAGTGACACTTGCTGCAGCATACTCGATAGAGTCGAGGCAGAGCTGCGCTGTGCGGCGTGAATATCAGCAAAGCCGAGCGTATTCAGCGCGGTGAAGTTCATCGACCGCGAAAGGCCGGCAATAAATAGCAGGCAATAGATCAGCAGATCCGGCGTCGCCGGGGACAGAAACGCGCATGCGCCGATGCTGGCCGATGAAATGAGGCCATTAAAGACGAGCACGTTGCGGAAGCCGAAGGCTTTCAGCATCTGCGTCGTGATCGCCTTCATGCCGAGATTGCCGGCGAAGTAGAACAGCAGATAGGTGCCGGCGTTGATCGCCGTGCGGCCGAAGCCGACCTGGAAGAGCAGCGGGATCAGGAAGGGCGTGGCGTTGATCGCGACCCGGCTCGCCGTACCGGCCGAAAGCGTCGACATGGCGAAGGTCTGTATCTTGAAGGCGGAGAGATCGAGCAGCGGCGCGTCGACCCTCATGAAACGCCTGGTGGCGATGATGGAAAAGACAGCGCCGGCGGCTATCAGGCCGACACTGACCGCAAGACCGGTGGTACCCTGAACGACGAATTCGAGACCGGCGAGCAGGAAAGTCAGCCCCGCCGCCGATTGAAGGAAGCCGATGAAATCGAGCGGCGCGACCTTCTCCTCCCGCTGATCCGGCACGAATCGCAGGACCAGGCCGAGGCCGATGATGCCGATCGGAATATTGATCAGGAAATTCCAGTGCCAGCTCAGATAGGTGGTGATGTAGCTGCCGAGCACGGGGCCGATGACCGGCGCGGTCAGGGCGGGCCACGTGATCATCGACATGGCATGTACGAGATCGGATTTGCGGGCGTTTTTCAGCACGATGATGCGGCCGACCGGCGTCATCAGCGCACTGCCGATGCCCTGGACGGCACGGGCAATGACAAACGCCATGAGATTGCCGGAGAGGCCGCAAAACAGCGAGGCGACGGTGAAGATGGTGATCGATGCCAAGAATACCCGCCGGGCGCCGTAACGATCGCCTGCCCAACCCGCCAGCGGCACGAAGGCCGCCATGGTCAGCAGGTAGACGGTGATGCCGATGCTCATCGACACCGGCTCGACGCCGAAAGTCATTGCCATCTGCGGCAACGAGGTCGTGACGATCGTGCCGTCCAGGATCTGCATGAAGAAGGCAACGGCGACGACGAAGGCGATGATGCGGGATTGCCGGCCGAAACTTTCTTCGGAAGGCTGCTCTGTGGTCTGAACGGCGGTCATGACATGGGATTTCAGGGAATGGCGTTACGGATCGCCGGACTTATCCGACATCAATCATATGATCAATGCATACGCCCATTGCCACTGGTTGCAAAGCCGCAATCGAACATTGCGCTATCAAAAATCGGCAGCCCGCGGAAGGAGTACAGTCCCGATGATCGGTCCTGGGAGACTCTGCCTCATTTAGCAGCCCTCCCGCCCGCAGCACCCATTTGCGGAAATGGCCGGAGCCTCAGTCGTCGGAATAGCGCTGCTCGCGCCAGGGATCGCCGAACATATGATAACCGTTCTCCTCCCAGAAACCGGCTTTGTCGGCGGCCATCAGCTCGATGCGGGTCAGCCACTTGGCGCTCTTCCAGAAATAAAGATGCGGCACGACAAGACGCATCGGCCCGCCATGGTCGCGCGTCAAAGGCTGGCCTTCCCAGGCGGTGGCGAGGATCGCGTCTTCGGCTGCGAAATCGGCGAGCGGTAGATTGGTCGTGTAACCGTCATAGCTCGTCAGCATGACATAGTGCGCCTCGGCCTTCGGCATTGCGAGGTCCAGCAGGTCGCGCGTCGAGACACCTTCCCACCGGTTGTCGTAACGCGACCAGGTGGTGACGCAGTGGATATCGCTGACTTTGGTGCTCTGTTCAATCGCCTGGAAGGCGCCCCAATCGAGGCTCAGCGGCGTCTCCACCAAACCGCGCACATCGAGCCGCCAGCTCGAAAGCGGAACCTGCGGCTGCTGGCCGAGATCGAGCACCGGCCAGTTCTTTACGAGATGCTGCCCGGGCGGCAAACGCTCGGTTTCCGGCCGGCTGATCCGCCCGGTCAGAAACTTGCCCTCGGCTGCCCAGCGGCGCTTCGAGGTGGTGAGCTTGCTGTCGGCGGGGGTCTGATCGTCGCTCATACGGGCATCCTCTTTGCTCTGCGGCAATAGGATATGCGGGGCCTGCGAGTGTCAAGCAGAGGGTGGAGAGAAGGACGGATCGTCATAAAAGCAGAGGGCGCAGACAGAGAGGCGGAGCCTCGCTACGCCGCCTGAATTTCGATCACAAACAGCTGTGCCGCCCCTGAAGCTGAATGCCGCTTTCCAGCCGCCGCCTCGATAAGCAGACAATCGCCCGCCGAAAGCTTCTGATCTCCAATATCGATTTGGCCACGATGGCAAAGAACCAACGCCACCTCGCCATGGAACACCAGCTCACCAAGGCCAGCAACGCCGACGCGTCTTACCGAATGTTCCAGCTTCCCGCGTCGCGTCATAACGTTGAGATCTGTGATCGTCCCGTCGATCAAAGTGGCCGAGGTCGGCGCATCTGCCGCAAAGGGTAGTGGATCGCTTGCCTGTGTCAGACGCTTCGGCTCGTGCCCCTCGATGAAGAGGGCCATGCCCTCTCCCTCGAGAATGGATAGCGTACGATCAATGCCCGGAAAGACCGAGAACGGACCATCCGTGGCAACCGTCGCCATGCTGACGCGCCAGTCGAAGCCGGCAAGCCCGGCGCCGTCGGGCGAAACGGCGATTTCCACTGTTTCGCCGCCGCCGTTTTTCCAGGGCATGCGCTTGTAATCACTGGCGCGCAGAAGTTTCATTTCAGTTCCCCAGGATGCCCGGCAGGCGCAACCCCTGCTCCTTGGCGCAATCGATGGCGATCTCGTAACCGGCATCGGCATGGCGCATGACGCCGGTGGCCGGATCGTTCCAGAGAACACGCTCCAGGCGCCTTGCTGCATCATCCGTGCCGTCGGCGCAGATGACCATGCCGGAATGCTGGCTGAAGCCCATGCCGACGCCGCCGCCGTGATGCAGGGATACCCAGGTGGCGCCGGATGCGGTGTTGAGCAGCGCGTTCAACAGCGGCCAGTCGGACACGGCATCCGAGCCGTCCTTCATCGCTTCCGTTTCGCGGTTCGGCGAAGCGACCGAGCCAGAGTCCAGATGGTCGCGGCCGATGACGACAGGCGCCTTCAGCTCACCGTTCTTGACCATTTCGTTGAAAGCAAGACCGAGACGATGGCGATCACCCAGACCGACCCAGCAGATGCGTGCCGGCAGACCCTGGAAGGCGATGCGCTCGCGTGCCATGTCCAACCAGTTGTGCAGGTGCTTGTTGTCGGGCAGCAGCTCCTTCACCTTGGCGTCGGTCTTGTAGATATCCTCCGGATCGCCCGAGAGCGCGGCCCAGCGGAACGGGCCGATGCCGCGGCAGAAGAGCGGACGGATGTAGGCTGGCACGAAGCCCGGGAAGGCGAAGGCGTTTTCGAAGCCTTCGTCCTTGGCGACCTGGCGGATATTGTTGCCGTAGTCGAGTGTCGGCACGCCTGCATTCCAGAAGTCGACCATGGCTTCGACATGCACCTTCATCGAGGCGCGGGCAGCGGCGATGACAGCCTTCGGGTCGCTCTCGCGCTTCGCCTTCGCTTCGGCCACGGTCCAGCCGAGCGGCAGGTAGCCGTTCAATGGATCATGCGCCGAGGTCTGGTCGGTGACGATATCGGGACGCGGGCCGCCCGCCTGCATGCGCTTCACCAGTTCCGGGAAGATTTCGGCGGCGTTGCCGAGCAGGCCGACCGATTTTGCCTCGCCGGCTTTCGTCCACTTGTCGATCAGCGCAAGCGCTTCGTCGAGCGTCTTCGCCTTTTCGTCGACATAGCGGGTGCGCAGGCGGAAATCGATGCGGGTCTCGTCGCATTCGACGGCAAGGCAGCAGGCGCCGGCCATGACGGCCGCCAGAGGCTGTGCGCCGCCCATGCCACCGAGGCCGCCGGTTAGGATCCACTTGCCCTTGAGGTTCCCACCGTAATGCTGGCGGCCAGCTTCGACGAAGGTCTCGTAGGTGCCCTGCACGATGCCCTGCGTGCCGATATAGATCCACGAGCCGGCCGTCATCTGGCCGTACATGGCAAGACCCTTCTTATCCAGCTCGTTGAAATGATCCCAAGTTGCCCAATGCGGCACAAGGTTGGAATTGGCGATCAGGACACGCGGGGCGTCCTTGTGAGTGCGGAAAACACCCACCGGCTTACCGGATTGCACCAGCAGCGTCTCTTCCTCGGTCAAGGTCTTCAGCGTCGCGGCAATGCGGTCAAAGTCGTCCCACGTACGGGCGGCGCGGCCAATGCCGCCGTAGACGACCAGCTCGTTCGGATTTTCCGCAACGTCGGGATCGAGATTGTTCATCAACATGCGGAGCGGTGCTTCGGTCATCCAGCTCTTGGCGTTGAGTTCCGGGCCGCGGGGCGCACGGATTTCACGGATATTATGGCGTGGGTTGGTCATGTCATATCTCCAGAGAGGGCAGGATGCCGGCGGACACGGATGCATTGAGCGCGCCGGAGGCGACGAGGTCGCTCGCGGCCTTGAGGTCGTTTGCCATGTAGCGATCTTCATCGAGTGCCGGCACGACAGCGCGGATGGTGGCAATGGTGAGCGTCAGTTCGGGGCTTGTCGTCAGCGGCGCGCGCAGCTCGACGCCTTGTGCCGCCGTCAACGCCTCGATGCCGATGATGCCGAAGAGATTGTCGGTCATCGGCAGCAGTCGGCGGGCGCCATGGCAGGCCATGGACACATGGTCTTCCTGATTGGCTGACGTCGGCGTCGAATCGACGGACGCCGGATGCGACATCTGTTTGTTTTCCGACATCAACGCTGCGGAGGTGACTTCAGCAATCATCAGTCCGGAGTTGAGACCAGGCTTCTTGGCGAGGAAAGCCGGCAGGCCGTAACTCAGCGCCGGATCGACCAGTAGCGCGATGCGGCGCTGCGAGATCGCGCCGATCTCGCAGACGGCGATGGCGATCTGATCGGCGGCAAAAGCCACCGGCTCGGCATGAAAATTGCCGCCGGACACGACGGAATTGTCGGAAAGGACAAGCGGATTGTCGGTGACCGCGTTCGCTTCGATTTCCAGCGTGCGGCCAACCGAACGCAAGAGATCGAGGCAGGCGCCGTCGACCTGCGGCTGGCAACGAATGCAATAAGGGTCCTGGACGCGCTCGTCACCTTCGATATGGCTCTCGCGGATAACGGAACCGGTGAGCAGATGGCGCAGCGCGGCGGCTGTGTCGATTTGACCCTTATGGCCGCGCAGCGCGTGGATATCGGGATGGAACGGCGCTGATGACCCCATCGCGGCGTCGGTCGACATGGCCCCGGTGATCAATGCAGCCTGCGCGGCGCGATGGGCGCGGAAAAGGCCGGCCAGCGCAAGCGCTGTCGAGACCTGTGTGCCGTTGATCAACGCCAGCCCTTCCTTGGCGGCAAGCACGACGGGCGTCAGTCCGGCCTTTTTCAGCGCTGCAGCGCCATCCAGCCGTTCGCCGGCATAAAAGGCTTCGCCATGGCCCATCATCACGGCCGTCATATGCGCGAGCGGTGCGAGATCGCCGGAGGCGCCGACGGACCCCTTTTCGGGGATGACTGGCACGACGCCCTTCGCAAGCATCGCCTCGATCAGCCGCACCAGTTCCAGACGCACGCCGGAAGCACCGCGGCCGAGCGAGATCAGCTTGAGCGACATGATCAGGCGGACGACGTTCTCCGGCAGCGGCTGGCCGACGCCGCAGCAATGCGAGAGGATGAGATTGCGCTGCAGGGTTGCGACATCTGCGCTGTCGATCTTGATGGAGGCCAGTTTGCCGAAGCCGGTATTGATGCCATAGACCGGCGCGTTGCCGGCGGCGATCTCGGCAATACGGGCAGCGGCTTTGGCAATGCCGGCATCGAAGGAGGCATCAAGCTTGGCAGGCTCGCCGGCCCAATAGATTGCTGCCAGTTGTTTCAGCGAGACGGAGCCCGGATGGAGAGTGACGGTCATCGATCGAATCTTTCTCCCTTGAAGATGCGGGCATGGAGCGGATTGAAGCCGATGCGATAGACGAGCTCGGCAGGACTTTCGATATCCCAAATGGCGAAATCGGCCGACTTGCCGGTCTCCAGCGTGCCGGTCCTGGAAAGCAGGCCGAGCGCGCGGGCACCCTCGCGGGTAGCGCCCGCGATGCACTCCTCGACCGTCAGGCCGAAAAGGGTTGCCGCCATGTTCATTGTCAGCAGCATCGAGGTCAACGGCGAGGTGCCGGGATTGCAATCGGTGGCGATGGCGATCGCAACACCTGCCTCGCGCAACGCCTTGACCGGCGGCTTCTGCTTCTCATGGATCGCATAGAAGGCACCGGGCAGGAGGACCGCGACCGTGCCGGCCGCTGCCATCGCTTTCACGCCATCCTCATCGAGATATTCGAGATGGTCGGCGGAGAGAGCACCATAGGAGGCGGCAAGTTTGGCACCGCTGAGATTGGAGAGTTGCTCGGCATGCAGTTTCACGGGAATGCCGAGCGACTTGGCCAGATCGAAGACACGGGCGATCTCGGCGGGCGAAAAGGCGATGCCCTCGCAAAAGCCGTCGACGGCATCGACGAGGCCCTTTGCATGCGCCTCCTCCAGACCGGGCAGAACGACCTCCGCGATGTAATCGCCATTGCGGCCTTTGTACTCCGCCGGCGTCGCATGCGCCGCGAGATAGGAGGTGACGACACGGACCGGACGGGCATCTTCCAGCGCACGGGCAGCCTGCAACATCTTCAGTTCGGATTCGATGCTGAGGCCATAGCCGGACTTCACCTCGATCGTGGTGACCCCTTCGGCAAGCAGTGTATCAAGGCGCGGCAGGGCTGTGGCGATGAGGTCATTGACGGATAGCGCGCGGGTCGCGTTGACCGAGGAGACGATGCCGCCGCCGGCGCGGGCGATCTCTTCGTAACTCGCGCCTTCCAACCGCATTTCGAATTCGCGGGCGCGATTGCCACCGTGAACGATGTGCGTGTGACAATCGACAAGACCGGGCGTGACCCAGCGACCTCCAAGATCGATGGTTTCGGCGTCGCCGATCTCGGGCACATCGCTTTCGCTACCTGCGAAAACGATGTCGCCGTCCCGGCTCAGGATCGCACCGTTCTCGACAATGCCGAGCCCAGGCCTACCCTCTTTCAATGTCGCCAGACGGGCATTGCGCCAAAGGCGGCTTTTGCCTTCGGACCGCATGCTATCCTTGGAAGAATTGTTCCCACTCATCAGCTTTACGCCTTTCCTTATGGGCTCATAATGTATATACATAATAAAAAGGCTGACAAGAGGGATTTTGGACTCGGCATCCAAAAGGAAAGGGTTGGACCATGGCGAAACTTCATGCGCGTTCGGCACTGCTTCGGGATGGTTGGCGGGAGAATATCCGGCTAACCCTGGCAGATGGTCGCATTACCGGTATCGAGACCGATGTTGCGGCAGAGGCCGGCGACGAGCGGCACGACATTCTGGTGCCTGCGATGCCGAATTTACACAGCCATGCCTTTCAACGCGCCATGGCCGGCCTTGCCGAAGTCCGGGGGCCAGCGAACGACAGCTTCTGGAGCTGGCGGACCGTCATGTACAAGTTCGCGCTGTCGATGACCCCCGATCATGTCGAGGCGGTGGCCGCGCAGCTCTATATGGAAATGCTGGAAGCCGGGTTTTCTCGTGTCGGCGAGTTCCATTATCTGCACCACGACAAGGACGGCAGCCCCTATGCCAATATCGCCGAGCTGGCCGAGCGCATCGGCGCGGCAAGCGCCGAGACCGGCATCGGTTTGACACTTCTTCCGGTCTTCTACGCCCATTCCGGCTTTGGCGGTGCGGCCCCCATCGACGGCCAGCGGCGCTTCATCAATTCACTCGATCGCTTCGAATCGCTGATGGCCGGCTGCCGAACGGTAACAAGCCGCCTGCACGGCGCAGAACTCGGCCTTGCCCCACATAGCTTGCGGGCAGTGACGCCCGACGAGTTGGCAAAACTCGTACCGCTCGCCGGCAACGGGCCGATCCATATCCATGTCGCCGAGCAAACGAAGGAAGTCGAGGATTGTGTCGCCTGGTCCGGCGCACGACCGGTCGAATGGCTGCTCGATCACGCCCCCGTCGACGCACGCTGGTGCCTGATCCATGCGACCCACATGACCGACGACGAAACCCGGCGGATGGCCAAAAGCGGTGCTATTGCCGGCCTCTGCCCGGTGACGGAAGCCAATCTCGGCGACGGTACTTTTTCCGCACCGCTTTTCCTGGAGGAAGGCGGCCACTATGGCATCGGCTCGGACTCCAACATCCTGATCTCCGTTCCGGAAGAGCTGCGGCATCTCGAATATTCGCAGCGCCTGGCGCTGAGGGCCCGCAATGTCGTCGCCACACCGGGCGGCTCCACGGCGCGTGCGTTGTTCGATCATGCGCTTGCCGGCGGCGGCGCGGCATTGAAGGCGCCGGCCGGGCTCGCCATCGGCCATTACGCCGATATGGTTTCACTCGATATCAGCGGCGTTCCCTATCTCTCGGGCGACCAGATCCTCGATCAGTGGATATTTGCCGGCGGCGTTGCTGTCGATAGCGTCTGGACGCAGGGCCGCAAACAGGTCGAAGGCGGCCGGCACAACAGGCGGGAAACAATCTCCGCACGATTCCGCGCTGCAATGACCGAACTAATCGGTTGAAAAAGAGCTTTTCCTCACGGCATACTGAATCCTGAATGATAAAGCGGCGAAATCCAGGTCTCATGAGGAAACGGTCGGCGGCATGACCACAGGCAAAGAGGCGACCTTGCATCAGCGTATCCTGAGCGATATCGAGAGCCGGATCGTTTCCGGCGATTGGCCGCCCGGCCATCGCATTCCCTTCGAGCTTGCCCTTGCGGAACAATATGATTGTTCGCGCATGACGGTGAACAAGGTGCTGACGCAGCTTGCCCGCGCCGGGTTGATCGAGCGGCGCAAGCGTTCAGGGAGTTTCGTCACCCAGCCGCAAGCACAGTCGGCGGTGCTGGAAATCCACGACATCAAATCAGAAATCCTCTCGCTGAACCTGCCCTACTCCCATAGGATCGTGAAGCGTGCCAAGCGCAAGGGCCGCCCCGAAGACGGGCGGCGACTGCAATTTGCCGGCGCGGTTTCAGTGCTGGAAATCACCTGCATTCACTACGCCGGCCGCCGGCCCTTCTGTCTGGAGGACCGCGTCATCAATCTCGACGCTGTGCCGGAGGCGGACCAAGTCGATTTCGACGAATTGCCGCCGGGACCGTGGCTGATCAATCAGGTACCGTGGAGCACGGCCGAACACCAGATTCGCGCCATTCCTGCGGAGGGCGAAGCGGCTGCGAGCCTCGATATCGCCAAAGGCACCGCCTGCCTCGTCATCGAGCGGCGCACCTGGAGTGGCCTCGGACCGATTACCCACGTCCGTCTCACCTATCCCGGTGACCGTCATACGTTGGTGGCGCGCTTCACGCCGTCGAGCTGAAACCTGCTACACTACTGGCGCTGCACGGGTTCGGTCTGCATTGGGATGAGGTTGTCCGATTGATGGATTGGGTGCACAGGATTGACCAGCAGGATGCTGAGAGCAATCAGCACTAGCGCCAGAATAAGGGTAAGGCCGATCAAAAGTGGACGAATCGCGATCATTTCGGTCCTCCAACCTTCCGAGTTCGACGCCATACAGATACAGCAAGGGAATTTTGAGGCAACCAGCCTTTAAGGGCTGAAACGTAGCGTCAGGATTGAAAGTTTCAACCACAATCCCGGATTTGTCGGCTTCTGAGGGTGGAAAACGGCCGATTCAAACCAGGCCGAATTGGCGGGATATTGCCGATGTCGCGGCCCGCTGTACAGACTTGACAGACACCCTACCAATAGGTAGGCAAAACAGATGAGTAATATTTCGACAAAAGCAGACGAAATCGTCCAATCGGCCCGAGGCCTGATCATCGCGGGCGGCTACAACAGCTTCAGCTTCGCCGATATTTCGGCGCAGGTAGGGATTCGTAAGGCCAGCATTCATCACCATTTTCCGACCAAGGCCGATCTCGTCAGGATCGTCGTGGCGCGTTATCGGCAAGAGGCGCGGCAGGGCCTCGCCGGAGCCGATGCCAATATTGCCGATCCCGTTGCCCGGCTTCGAGCCTATACGGGCTTCTGGGAAACCTGCATCAGAGACAACTCCGCCCCTTTCTGCATCTGCGCCATGTTGGCCGCCGAATTGCCGGTGTTGCCGGCCGATGTTGCCGTCGAAGTGCGCGGGCATTTCCGCGATCTGTCCGGCTGGCTTGCGGCCGTGATGGAAAAAGGCGCGGCCGAAGGCCGTCTCGTTTTGCCACGTCCGGCTGCTGAGGAAGCTCTCTCCTTCATGGCGACCGTGCATGGCGCCATGCTCTCGGCGCGGGCCTATGGCGACCCTGTGGTCTTTGCCACCATTGTCGAGCCGCTGTTCGACCGGCTGGGCCTTCGCCATTGAAATCAATCCGTTTTCGTGATCCGGACGGGTAACGCCACTCTCACGCTTGTTTGATTGGCGGAGCTACCGAGTGGTAGATAGGATTGGCCCGTTGCAGTCGAGTTGCCGGTTCCCGCCGATGCTCACGCAAGGAAATTTGGTTGGTTGGCCTCGGCCGCCATGTCGAAAACCTACCGATTAGTAGGTATCTCAAGGGAGACTATCCATGGACCGCAAGAATCTGACGAAGGGCGTATTGGCGCTGGCCGCCGGCGCTGTCGTAACGCTCGCTGCGCTGCAGGGCGCCAATGCAGCCGATCGCGTCCGCGTGCGTGGCACGATCGAAAGCCTCGATGGCGATACCCTCAAGGTCAAGTCCCGGGACGGCAAGGACATCACCGTGATGCTGAAATCCGGCTGGGCCGTCACCGGCGTAACCAAGGCTTCGGCCGCCGATATCAAGCCTGGCGATTTTGTCGGCATTGCCAACGAGCCAACCGATAGCGGCGTCGCAGGCGCTATTGAAGTCGTAATCTTTCCGGCCTCGATGAAGGGCACCGGCGAAGGCGACCGCCCCTGGGATTCAAAGCCGAACAGCTCGATGACCAACGCCACGGTTGCCAGTGCCGTCAAGTCGGTCAATGGCCCGACGCTGACGCTGACCTACAAGGGCGGCGAGAAGAAGATCAACATTCCGGAAGGCACGCCGGTCGTAACCTTCGCCTCGGCGACCAAGGATGACCTGAAGGCCGGCGCTGGCGTCTTCATCACCGGTGAAACCGCCGGCGATGGCATGGTTTCCACAGACCGCGTCGCCGTCGGCGTCAACGGCACCGTTCCGCCGATGTGATCTTTCCCGTCAGATGTGATCTTTCCCGTCAGGGAAAAGCTTGCAGGCCATTCGACACCCGCCCCCCGTCGAGGCCTGCCGCGCGGCGCTCCTTTTTTCAGCCCCCCTCGCTGACGGAGCGCCGCCACCTTTTCTGGTCTTTTTCGTGGTATGATCCAACCAGCTATCCCGGATTCATCGAAGATTTTAAGAGGAGCCTAGCCATGGCCGACATCGATGCGACCGGTGCGCCGCCCGTGCGCCCTCGTACGATCTATATCCGCCGGCATTCGATCGTCACGCGCCTCACTCATTGGCTGAACGTATTGTGTCTCTCGCTGCTTCTGATGAGCGGCATGCAGATTTTCAACGCCCACCCCTCGCTCTATTGGGGACAATATGGCGGTGACGGCGATCCGTCCTGGCTGGCAATATCGGCCACCGATGGCGATACCCAGCCTTACGGAAATTTTCGGGTCGGCAGCCTGACGATCCCGACGACAGGCCTGCTCGGCGCCTCGAAAGAAGACGGCCAATGGGCCGAACGCGCCTTCCCGGCCTGGGCGACAATCCCGAGCTATCAGGACCTGGCCGCCGGCCGGCGCTGGCACTTCTTCTTTGCCTGGCTTTTCGTCTTCAACGGGCTGATCTATTTGCTTTATGGCTTCATTGCCGGCCATTTCCGTCGTGACCTGGCACCGACCGGGGCCGAGATATCGCCGCATAATATCTGGCACGAGATCATCGAACATGCGCGCCTGCGCTTTCCGAAGGGCGAAAAGGCGAAGCGATACAACGCGCTGCAAAAGCTGACCTATCTGATTGTCATCTTCATCTTGTTGCCGTTGATGTTGGCGACCGGCCTCACCATGTCGCCCGGCATCGACGCCGGCTATCCGTTCCTGCTGGATTTCTTCGGCGGACGGCAGACAGCGCGCGGCATTCATTTCATCACCGCCTGGACGATCGTGCTTTTCGTGCTCGTGCATGTGGCAATGGTCATTTTGTCCGGGCTCTGGAACAACATGCGTTCGATGGTGACCGGCCGTTACGCCATTCGCACTGAAGGAGAGGACGCATGAGCAAGATCGTCTCCCGCCGCCGCTTTCTCATCGGTTCCGCCGCCGCCCTAGGCGCAGTGGGCCTCACCGGCTGCGACGACGTCACTCAAAACCAGAGCGTCCAGAAAGTGCTGGCGCTGGCGGAAGGCTTGACGATGCGCACGCAGCGCCTGCTCGTCTCGCCGCAGGCGCTCGCCCGCGAATATACCGATAAGGACATCTCGCCGAACTTCCACCCGAACGGCACCACCGATCCCGGCAGCGAGGAATATGCCGAGATGGTAGCGAACCGCTTTGCCAACTGGAAACTGAAGGTTGACGGCATGGTCAATCAGCCGATGGAATTTTCGCTCGAGGATCTGAAGAAACTGCCGTCGCGCACGCAGATAACGCGCCACGACTGTGTCGAGGGTTGGAGTGCTATCGGAAAATGGACGGGCGTGCCCCTCGGTCTCATCCTGCAAAGCGCGGGCCTGAAGCCGGGAGCGCGATATGCGGTGTTTTATTGTGCCGACGAATTGGAACAGACGCTGGACGGCAGTGGCCGTTATTATGAAAGCATCGACCTGATCGACGCCTTTCATCCGCAGACCATCCTCGCTTATTCGATGAACGGCAAGGATCTGGAAGTCGCACATGGCGCGCCGCTGCGTCTGCGCGTCGAGCGCCATCTCGGCTACAAGCACGCCAAATACGTGATGCGTATCGAGATTCGCGACAAATTCAACGATCTCTGGGGTGGCAATGGCGGCTTCTGGGAAGATCGCGGCTACGAATGGTACGCCGGCATTTAATGCCCATTCCTTTAGAATGGTCTAATTGTCGCAGGTACCCTCAAAAAAGGAACGCCCGCAGGCATGGCACGTTTGCTCACCGGGCGATTATGCCCTTTCGGAGGAAATGCACATGCTGAGATCGATTTTGATCGCGGCCGTGGTTGCGGTTGCGGGTACGATGCCGGCCTATGCCGCAGGCATGGCCAAATGTGATGACGCTTCCATCATGGCCTTGCAGACCAAGGTGGATGCAATGACCGATCAGACGAAAAAGACAGCCGCCACCAAACAGGTAGCCATGGCGAAGGATGCCATGAAGGCGCACAAGATGAAAACTTGTGTGACGCATATGGAAAACGCCGAGAAGGGCATGACCAAGATGTAATGGCGCACCCTGGCTTTGGTGGAATCAGAGGATGAGGTCCGGGCTTCCGGGCCTCGTTTTTTTTGGAAGAGTTCCGCGCTGGTCGCATCAAATTGCCCGTCGCCGAGCTAGGGGCGCCCGACACTGTAGTCGAGCCACTGGGTCGATTGTTCGGGCTATGCCCGACCGCGTCTCACCCCTCCACAATCTCGAATTGGCCCGGAGGCGAGGCTCCGAGTTCTGCCCAGTCGAGTTCTTCCTCAAGCACATGAAATACGTCGTCGTCGATGGCGCCGCTGCGGCGCATGGCGGCGAGTTTGGTGCGTTTGGCCTTGATTATCAGCCGCTTGATGGTGTCAATCTCGCTGGCCTCGCGCGGATGCAGACCTTGAATCGCCAGTTCCCTATCACCGCGATAGAGGACACGCAGCGTCGCGGCACCCTTGCTGTCCTGCATCGGCTCAAGTTCGTGCAGCGCGGTATCGATCAGCGCGAGGCGAGCGCCGTCGATATCGTGCTTTAACGATTCGTCCCGCTCGAATTTCAACAGGCGGATCAACGGCCCGAGCGTCAGACCTTGCACGACCAGAGTGCCGAGCACGACGCTAAGCGCAGCGGCGGGGCGGTGAAAATGCCGGCGGCGTGGAGATAGTGGAGTAAACGGTTGGAAAACAACAACCAGGCCATGCGGACAAGGACGACTGTGAGGAAAACCAAGCCGGCGAAGACGATGGCGGAGCTGAGATCGTGCTGATAGAGCTGCAGGACGGTGGTGCGTGCCTGCATACCCATCAGCAGGAAGGCAAGCACGTTCAGCATGAAAATGGTCGCTTCCCAGATGGAATAGGAATGCAGCCGGTTGCGCGCCGATTGCCGTTCCGGCATCTCGCGGGCAATCACCATGGCATAGGCGACCATGGTGAGAACCGCGGAGAGATGCAGCCGCTCGGCAATCACCCAGACACCGAAAGTGGCGACGAATTCGAACAGCGAACCGCCGAGCGTGCCGGCAAGGCGCGGCCCGATTCGCATATAGACATAGCCAAGCAAGATGCCGAGAAGGATGCCGCCAGGCGCGGCAAGCGCCAGCCGAGGAACGAGTTCGACAGCCGAAATCGCCCCGGAAGCGGCGGCCACAGCGGCGCCGAAGATCAACAGCGCTACCGCGTCGTTGAGCAAGCTTTCGCCCTTCAACACCGTAAACGTGCGCCGCGGCAGGTTGAAGCGACCAAGCATGGCGGTGGCAGCCGCCGCATCCGGCGGCGCGACGATGGCGCCGAGCGCGATGGCCGCGGCAACCGGCAGGCCGGCATAGGCAACGCCGACCCAGGCGACCGCGGCAGTCGTCAAAACGACCGCAATACCGGCCAGCGAGATCAGCGGTATCCAATTCTGCTTCAACGTCCGCGGCGGCAGGTCATAGGCAGCATCGAACAAAGCGGGCGCGATGAACAGCGCCAACGCCAACGCCGGATCGATGGAGATGGCCGGCGCCCAAGGCAGCATGGCGACCAGCACGCCGGCGATCGCCAGCATGGTCGGATAGGGAATACCTAACCGCCGCGACGGCTGAAGCGCGATCAGCGCCACCAGCATCAGTGTCAGCATGCTCTCGAAAAAAGCCATGAAACAGAACCCCGCGTTTTCATCATCATGGCGGGAAATTTCTGTTGGGCAAGAGAGGATCAGCAGGCGAGTCCCTGCCGAACGACCTTTGATTTACATAATAAAATGGCGCCAGAAGGCGCCATTTTCAAAGTCGATGTTCGATTGGCGGGACTTGGTCCCTACTCCGCCGCCTCGGCATGGCGATGGCTGACCTCTTCATCCTCGTCATCCTCATCCGGCTTCGGCTGCTTCCAGGCGATTAGACGGTAGAACATCGGAATGAAGAAGGTGGCGATGAAGGTCGCCGCCAGCATGCCGCCAATGACGCCGGTGCCGATGGCGTGGCGGCTCGCGGAACCTGCGCCGGTGCTGATCGCCAGCGGAACGACGCCGAGGATGAAGGCAAGAGAGGTCATGACAATCGGACGGAAGCGCAGGCGCGCCGCTTCGAGCGCCGCCTCGCCGGCGCTCATACCGTCCTTTCGTTTCAGAACCGCGAACTCGACGATCAGGATGGCGTTCTTCGCCGCCAGACCGATGAGCGTCACCATGCCGATCTGAAAATAGACGTCGTTGGTGAGTCCGCGCAGATAGGTGGCGAGCAGCGCGCCGAACAGCGCGAAGGGGATCGCGGTGATGACGGCAAGCGGCAGGCTCCACTTTTCGTACTGCGCGGCAAGGATCAGGAACACCATGATGATGCCGAAGATCATCGCCTGCGTGCCGGCGCCGCCGGTTTCCAGCTCCTGATAGGCCGAGCCCGTCCAGGCGATCTGGAACCCCTCGGGCAGTGTCTGCGCCGCCACTTCCTGCATCGCCTTGATCGCATCGCCCGAGGTGTAGCCGGGTGCCGGATTGCCGGTGATCTTGGCAGCGTTGAAGGCATTGTAGCGTTCGAGCTGATCCGGCCCGATGACGCGCGTCACCTTGATGAGCGTGTCGAGTGGGATCATCTTGCCGCTGTCGGAGCGGACGAAGACCTGGCGCAGGTCGTCGGGCGACTCACGGAACGGTGCCTCCGACTGCAGGTTGACCTGATAGTTGCGGCCGTAGAGCGTGAAGTCGTTGACATAGAGGCTGCCGAAGGTCGCCTGCATGGCGTCGAAAACCGAGTTGATCGGCACGCCCAAGGCCTTGGCCTTCTCGCGGTCGAGATCGGCGCGGAACTGCGGTACGTTGGTGTCGAGCGTGGTGCGCACCGCCGTCAGCTCGGGCCGTTTGGAAGCGGCCGCTACCAGCTTGTTCGTCTGTTCGGCCAGCCCCTGAACGCTCTTGCCGGTGCGGTCCTGGACATAGACTTCGAAACCGCCTGTGGTCGAGAGGCCCTGGATCGGCGGCGGGTTGAAGGCGAGCACCATGGCGTCCTTGATGCCCATGTTGGCGCCGATCAGAGGACCGGCGAGATTGCGGGCGTCCAATGCGGGCGTGGTGCGCTGGCTCCAATCCTTCAGCGTCACGAAAGCGACGCCAGCGCTACTCTTCAGGCCGCCCGAAAGCAGATCGAAACCGGAGACGGCGAAGACGTCGTCGACCCCTGGGATCTTCTTGGTGTTGATCAGCGCCTGATCCATCACCGCTTGCGTGCGCGGCAGGGACGCTGCCGGCGGCAGGATGGCGAGTTCGAACAGCACGCCCTGATCTTCATCCGGTACCAGCGATCCAGGCAGCGTATAGAAGAGATAGCCGGTCGCTCCGAGCAGGCCGGCGACGAGCACGCAGCCAAGCAGGGCGCGCTTCAGGAAAAAGGCGACACCCGCCGTATAGCCTCGCGTCAGCCGGTCGAAAGCGCGATTGAAGATGCGGAACGGCAACACCGGCTCATGATGACCGGGCTTCAGGATCAGCGCGCAGAGCGCCGGCGTCAGCGTCAGTGCCACAATACCAGATAGAATGACCGAGATCGCGATGGTGACGGCGAACTGCTTGTACATCTGGCCAGCCAGGCCGCCCATGAAGGAGACCGGGATAAACACCGCGCAAAGCACCAGCACAATGGCGATGACCGGGCCGGTCACTTCGCCCATTGCCTTGATCGCCGCTTTTTTGGGCGACAATTTTTCGGTCGACATCAGGCGCTCGACGTTTTCGAGCACGACGATCGCATCGTCCACCACGATGCCGATGGCTAGCACCAGGCCGAACAGCGTCAACAGGTTGATCGAGAATCCCAGCGCATACATGCCGGCAAAGGTGCCCACGATCGAGATCGGCACGGCGATGACGGGAATGAGCGTCGCCCGCCAGTTCTGCAGGAAGACGAAGACGACTATCACGACGAGCAGGATCGCTTCGATGAAGGTGTGGATCACCTCCTCGATCGACACCTGGATGAACTTGGTCGTGTCGTACGGGATCTGGTAGGAGATGCCCTGCGGGAAGGACTTCTGCAGCTCGTCGAGACGCGCGCGCAGAGCCGACATCGTATTCAACGCGTTGGCGCCCGGCTGCAGATAAACGGCGATGGGGATTGCCGGCGTGCCGTTCAGACTGCTCTGGATAGAGTAGCTCTTGGTGCCGAGCTCGATGCGCGCCACGTCCTTCAGCCTCAGCGTCGCAGCATTGGCGTCCGAACGCAGGATGATATCCCCGAAGGCATCGACATCCGGCAGGCGTCCTTGCGTCGTCACGGTATAGGTGAAGGGCTGGGCATTGTTGTCGGGCTGATCGCCGAAAGTGCCGGCGGCAAACTGTGAGTTCTGCTCCTGGATGGCGGTCGCGACATCGCTCGGCGTCAGATTATATTGCGCCAGCTTGTCCGGCCTCAGCCAGATACGCATGGAGTAATCAATATCGCCGAGTAGGTTGACGTCACCGACGCCGGGAATGCGCTTGAGATCGTCGATGACGTTGAGCAGCGCGTAGTTGCCGACGAAGGCGCGATCGTAGCGGCTGTCGGTGGAATACATCGCCACGAAGCCGAGGATCGAGGTCGAGCGCTTGGTGACGACGACGCCGAGACGGGTCACGTCCTGTGGCAGCGTCGAAACGGCGCGCTGCACGCGATTGTTGACGTTGATTGCCGCCTGGTCCGGATCGGTACCGAGCGCGAAGGTCACGGTGATCTGCATCGCGCCGCTGTTGGAGTTCGTCGACTGCATGTAGAGCATGTTTTCGACGCCGTTGATCTGCTGTTCCAACGGTGCGGCGACGGTCTGGGCCACCGTCTCGGCACTGGCGCCGGGATAGGTGGCGGTGACGACCACCTGCGGCGGCGTCAGCTCGGGATATTGCGCGATCGGCAGGATGCGCAGGCAGACGACACCAGCAAGCACGATGATGATCGAGATCACCGCCGCGAAGACGGGGCGATCGATGAAGAATCTGTTGCCCAACATCAGTTTTGCGCCACCTTGTTCGCATCAGCAGGCGTTGCAGCTTCGGCGGCCTGCACCGGTGAGCCGGGGCGCACCTTGATGATGCCTTCCGTGATCAGCTTGTCGCCGGCACTAAGGCCGGACAGCACCAGCCAGTTGCTGCCGACCTTCTGGCCGAGCGTCACCGGATTGACACGCGCTTTGCCGTCCTTGTCGATCGTATAGACGAACTGGCCCTGCGGGCTCTGCATTAGCGCCACTTCCGGAATGGTAATCGCGTTGTCGAGCGAGACACCGGTGACGGTAGCGCGCACGAACTGGCCGGGCAGCAGCCGGCGAATGGGGTTGTCGACCACGGCGCGGGCCTGCAGCGTGCCCGTCGAAACATCGATGGTGGACGAAGTGAAGTCCACAACGCCGTCATGGTCATAGGTCGTGCCGTCGCCGAAGGAGATCTTCACGCCGAGATTCGGCGCTTGTCCCTTGGCCTTCTTGAGATCGATCAGCCGGCGCACTTCGGCGGCCTCCGTATCCGAGAAGGAGAAGTTGACATAGACAGGATCAAGCTGAGTGATGCTCGTCAGCAGGCCGGTATCGCCCGTCGTGCCGATCAGGCTGCCTTCGGAGACCTGCTCCAGACTGGTGATACCGCCGACAGGAGCAGTGACCTTCGTGTAGTCGAGATTGAGTTGCGCCGTCTGCACCTGCGCCTGCGCCGCCGCGACTGCGGCTTCTGCCAACTGGCGCGTGGACGTCGCATCGTCTCGCGCCTTCTGCGTGACGGCATTCTGATCGAAGAGGTTGATGTTGCGCTTTTCCTCACGCTGCGCCTGGGTCAATTGGGCCTGGGCCTGCTGCAACTGGGCCTGGGCCTGGGCAAGGGCAGCCTCGTAGGGGGCGGGGTCGATCAGGAAAAGCACATCGCCGGCTTTGACTTCGGCGCCTTCGACGAAGTTCCTTTTCAACAGGATACCACCGACCCGGGCACGCACGTCGACTTGCCTATAGGCCGAGATGCGCGCAGCATATTCGTAGGTGAGCGGCACCGTCTGAGGCTTGACCTCGACCACGGTCACCTGCGGCGGCGGCATCTGCCCGGCCTGCTGAGCTTGCGAGGAAAGCGCGCCGAGAAAGAGGAGCCCGACCGCAATGAGGCTGCTGCGCAAGAAGAAGGAGGAATGCGCCGTCATGGAAGTCACCGCGAGTTTTTAGATTTTCTATTGCGGCGCAACATACAAACATGCATGAATGATTGTAAATATCAAATTGACGTGACCTTTTGCGTGATCGCGAAAACTGCGCAGCGGTTTTTAGCGAATATCACGCAAAATCAATTATCTGGGGCGAGATGAAATAATTTCTCGCCTCCGGGAAAAATCGGGGGAGACAGCATGCGCAGGACCAAGGAAGATGCAGCCAAGACCAGAGAGGAGGTTTTGGCGGCCGCCGCCGAGGTTTTTTATGAAAACGGCGTCAGCGGCTCCAGCCTCGACAAAATCGCCAGGCGTGCCGGCGTGACGCGCGGCGCCATCTACTGGCACTTCAAGGATAAAGCCGAGGTGCTGACGGCGCTCCACAGCGAAATCCGCCTGCCGCAGGAGGCGATCGTTGACCACGCGCTGGAACATGGCCATGACGATCCGCTCGGCCTGATCGAGCAGGCTTCGATCGAGGTGCTTCATATCCTGGCGAATGACGAGCAACAGCAGCGCATCTTCGCCATCATGATTCTCGGCTGCGAATTCACCGAGGATCCCTCCGAGACTGCCCAGCGTATCATCACCGCCAATGCCGAAATGTACGAAAAGCTGCAGAAGCTGATCGACATGGCCGATCGGCAAGGCAAGCTCGCTTCTGCCTGGACCGTCGATACCGCCGCCCGCGCCTTCCAATGCTCCATGAACGGCCTCTTTGCGGAATGGCTCCGCTCGGGCAAGTCGTTTCCCGTGGTCGATGTCGGCGAGAAGCTGGTGTCCAGCGTGATCGGGTCGATGCGGCGAAGCGCAAACTAGCGGCCGCCGCCCCCTATATGCCGCGACGCGTCAGCAAGCGAGATGTCCGACTTGATCTCGCGCGTCGACATCGATGTCATTGTATGTCGCACGCCGGGCAGCCGGTTCAGTTCCTGGCGCAACAGTCGGTCAAGCGCGGCCATGTCGGCGGCGAGTATGTGCAGGAGATAGTCGGCCTCCCCGGTCGTCGCGTGGCAGCGCCAGATCAGCGGATGGCGACGCACCGCCGCCTCGAACGATTCGAAGAGCTCGACATCGATCGACACCTGCACGAAGGCTTCCAGACCGAAGCCGAGCTGCGCCGGATCGAGGATCGTCCGGTAACCTCTGATCACACCGGCGTCTTCCAGCGCCTTAACGCGCTTCCAGCACGGCGTCTTGCTGAGACCGACGAGATCGGCAAGCGCGGCAAAGGAGATGCGCGCGTCGGCCTCCAGGGCGGCGACAATCTTGTGGTCGAGCGCGTCCAAGTCCATCGTTCTCTCCATTGCCCTCTTTGAAGCCGATCGTGCTCCCGATTCTCGATTTTGGATGACAATTAGGAACAATGTTCAAGCGGAAATTTCGTATCCTTGCAGCAGGCAAACATGCTTTGCGGCCAAAGGCCGGATAAAGGGAACGAAAATGCATAAAGAAGAGTACTACGCGCGCATCGAGGCGCCTGATATGCGCGACTACGGCGTTTACCTGCAATGTGACAAGCTGCTCGCCTGCCAGAAGCCATTGGGCGAGATGGTCAACGGCGACGAACTGCAATTCCAGATCGTCCATCAGGTTGAAGAGCTCTGGATGAAGCTCATCGCTTATACGCTGGTCGATGTGATCGCCTTTATCGAAGAGAGCAATACACATCGCGTCGTGACGCTGATGGGGCGCGTGCATCGGCTGATGCGGATGATGACGGCGCAGCTCGACCTGCTCGAAACCATGTCGCCCAAGGAATATCAGCAGATCCGCCTGCAGCTCGGCAATGGCAGCGGCCAGGAATCACCCGGCTTCAAGTTCCTGCTGCGTATGCCGCCGGATCTTTGGCGGGCCTTCAAGGCTCACTACCTCGACGCAGAGGGACTGACGGTCGAGGATGTCTATGACGGCAAATACGATCACGGCGACAGCTATGTCGTTGCTGAGGCCTTGGTGGAGTTCGACGAACTCTTCCAGAAATTCCGCGCCAACCATATCTATCTGATCCAGCGATCGATCGGGCTCGGCTCGAAATCCCTCAAGGGCCGGCCGGTCGACCTGCTGCAATCTGGCGCCCGCCATCGTTTCTTTCCCGATCTCTGGGATATCCGCGCAGACATGACCGACCGCTGGGGCAGCCAATATGGCGTGGTGCGCGATTCCATTTCCAAACACGACGACGCCGCGGAATAGAATTCGCGGGCCCCTCCAGATCAGCCGTCGCGCTGCATCGTGCGACGGAACGCTTTCAGTGTCTCGGCGCTGACATGGTGTTCGATACCCTCGGCGTCGATCCGCGCCGTTTCAGCGCTGACGCCAAGCCAGCGTAGGAACGCTTCGACCGTCTGGTGACGAGCGCGGATGTCTTGGGCGATCTTGTTGCCTGCATCCGTCAGGAAAACCCCGCGATAAGGCCGCCGCGACACGAGCCCGTCGTCGCAGAGCCGCGCCAGCATCTTGGCGACGGTCGGCTGCGACACGCCGAGCCTTGCGGCGATATCCACCTGCCGCGCCTCATTGCCGTCATCGATGAGATCAGCGATCAGCTCGACATAATCCTCCACCAGAGCACCACGGGTGGCTTCTCGTGTATGCCGAAAACCTTCCGAATGCGTCTCGGCATCCGGCAGCGGTTCATCTCGATGGATCGAGGGTCTTCTTTTTGGCAATGCGTTCGATTCCCTAAAGGCGCGGATAAACTGACTTTTATCTTTATAGCACCGGCTTCAATCTTGAAAGCGGATGATGATTTTCATGGCAACGCTGTCATCGCCATCACAACGCCGCAACTATAAAATATAGCCTATTGCATAATGTTGATATCCATCATATCTCTTTACCCATATCGTAATTCATCTCTCGGAGCCCCGGATGACGCAGATTCAGGAAGCAGCCGCACCGCGTGCATGGAAATTTGCCCGGCCGGATGAGGATGCGCGGCCGAGTCTTCCGGAAGTCCACGCCACGGTTCATGTTCCGCATGCCGGCACCTGGTTCCGGCGGCTGATCGCCTTTCTCGGGCCAGGCTATATGGTCTCCGTTGGCTATATGGACCCCGGCAACTGGGCGACCGATCTCGCCGGCGGTGCGCAATTCGGCTATACGCTACTAGCTGTCATCATGCTGTCGAACCTGATGGCGATCCTGCTGCAGGCGCTTGCTGCCCGGCTCGGCATCGTTACAGGCCGGGATCTGGCGCAGGCCTGTCGCGACCATTATTCCAGGCCGGTCAATCTGGCCCTGTGGTTTGCCTGCGAGCTCGCCATTATCGCCTGCGATCTCGCCGAGGTCATCGGTACGGCGATTGCGTTGCAATTGCTCTTTGGCATCCCGTTGATCGGCGGCGCGCTGATCACCGCACTTGACGCCTTCCTGCTGCTGCTCCTGATGAACAAGGGCTTCCGCTTCCTTGAAGCCTTCGTCATCGCGCTCCTGATCGTCATCGCCACCTGTTTCGCTATCCAGATCGCTGCCGCAGCTCCTCCGGTCGCCGCCATCCTCAACGGTTTCATCCCGTCGCCCGAGATCGTTACCAATCATGAGATGCTCTACATCGCCATGGGCATCATCGGCGCGACCGTCATGCCGCATAACCTCTACCTTCATTCATCGATCGTGCAGACCCGCGCCTATAAGCGCACCGACGAGGGCCGCCGCGATGCGATAAAATGGGCGACGACCGACAGCACGATTGCCTTAATGTTGGCGCTTTTCGTCAACGCGTCGATCCTGATCGTCGCAGCCGTGGCCTTCCACAACAGCGGCCACGCCGATGTCGCAGAAATCGGCCAAGCCTTCGAATTGCTTTCGCCACTGCTCGGCCTCGGTATCGCCTCGACGCTGTTTGCCGTGGCGCTGCTTGCCTCCGGCCTCAATTCCACCGTGACGGCGACGCTCGCCGGCCAGATCGTCATGGAGGGTTTTCTCCGCCTGCGCATTCCACACTGGGCAAGGCGGCTTCTGACGCGTGGCCTCGCAATTATTCCGGTTGTTTTTGTTACTGCATTTTATGGTGAAAAAGGTACTGCGGATTTGCTCGTTCTGAGCCAGGTCATCCTGTCCATGCAACTGCCCTTCGCGGTCATCCCGCTGGTCCAATTCGTCACGGATCGCAGGAAAATGGGCAGATTCGTCATTCCGAGGAGCGTTGCCGTCCTCTCCTGGCTGGTCGCGGGGATCATTCTGGCACTGAATTTCAAGCTGCTTTACGACACCATCTTCGGTTGACGAATCGCTCGTAAAGCGCGAATCTGCACGCGCGGAAGATCACGGTAATTAACAGATCTGTAATATTTGCCCCGATTTTGCCATGATTTGCCCTAGTTTGGGCCCACCGCAGTCTGCAGGGTTCCTCAATTCATGGCCGAAAGTCCATTGCGCGTCCAATTTCCTGCAGAGGCTGCGATTCAGGCGCGGCCGCATCACGAATTTCATATTCCCTTTCTGCCTCGTTCTGCTCATCTTCGTCATCTGATCGCCATCGGCCTCGCCGGCACCGCCTCCTTCGGCCTACTCGCCACCATTCTCTATCCGCTCCTTGCCCGCCACACGATCGAGCAGGCCGTGCCGATGCACTCAGCCCAGCTCATCCGCTCACAGCCAGCGTTGCCCAAGGCTAACCGGCTTGCCACGAAACAGCGTTTTGACGGCGCCCGCTTTGCGCAGGTGGCGGAAAAGACCTCGAGCGGCGAAACCCGCATCTTCACCTATCATCGCACGACGCTGGTCTTCAAACCCGAGGATACCGAGCCTTCCGGCGGCGATGCCACGGCCATCAATGCGGCCTATGACGGCGATGCGCAGTCGGAGGCCGCTCTGTTCTCGCCGCCGTCGCTCGCAGATATTCGCCAGGGCATTTATCCGCACGCCAATCGCTATGACGCAGTCCGGCGTTCGCGCTTCCCCGTCCGCGGCGTGCCATTGAATGTCAGCGTGTCGAAAGCGACCACGGGCGAGCCCGGCCGCGAGTTCAAGAGGCTGGTTTCCATGCCAAAGGACCGGCAGGACCTGCAGGATATTCTCGCCTCTGCCGGACTCGACGAAGACGCCGGCGACGAGCTGCAGCGGGCCTTGGAAACCGATACGGTTTCGCCCGGCGACAGCCTGGAACTGCTGCTGGAGAAAAAGACCGCGGACGCGCAGCCGAAACTGATCATGGCGCGCCTCAGCGGCGGGAAAACACCGGAGCGCATCGTCGCTCGCGACGATGCCGACGGCTTCGTGCCGCTCACCGACGACCGGCTGTTTGCGACGCTCTACAGCGAGAGCCAGGCCGACGCGCCGTCCTCCACGGAAGTGGCCGCCGTCGACCTCAAAGGCATCGACAGCGCCGATCAATCGACGATCAGCGCCAAACTCGAAAAAGCCGGTCTTTCCGACGAAAGCGCCGCCCAGCTCATCAAGCTTGCCAAGGCCAACGGCGTTTCATTGACCGGCGCCGACGATGCGCCCGACAGCGTCGATCTGCTGTTCCGCAAGGCAGATAACGGTAAAAGCGAACTGATGTTCATCGAATTCCACACCGATGGGGACACGCATCGCTTTTATCTGCACAAAGAGGGCGGTGAAGGCCCTTCGGAATTCTATGACGAGGGCGGCCACTCCGTCGCCAAGGTGTTGACTCACCGTCCCGTACCGAACGGCAAGCTCGGCGACGGGTTCGCCTGGCGCATCCATCCGATCCTCGGCGTTCGGAAATTCCATAACGGCGTCGATTTCCGCGCGCCGATGGGCAGCCCCATCATGGCTGCGGGCGATGGCATCGTCGAAAAGATTTCCTGGGAAACGGGCTACGGCAAATATGTCCGCATTCGCCATGACGGCGGCTACGAGACCACCTATGCCCATATTTCCTCGACGCCATCGGACTTGCACGTCGGTGAGCGCGTTACCCAGGGCCAGGTCATCGCCTATGTCGGTTCCACCGGCTATTCCACCGGTCCGCATCTCTATTACGAACTGCGCGTCAACGGCCGCTACGAGAACCCGCTGACCGCTCAGTTGCCGGCGGGCACCAACCTCACCGGCAAATCGCTGGACAGCCTGCGCTCACAAGTCAGCCACGTCGACAACATCATGAGCTATCTCGACGTACCGCCGCAAGGAGAGGCCCACCCCTTCTCCGCTTTCGACCAAGGACCCGAGCGAGGCCCGGGCCGCTTCGGCGGACCGTGATCAACAGTCGTTATGTTCTAGCCGCGTAAATGTGCCGGACTGTCTTTACACGTTCGGCTGCTGAGGTATTGAATGGCGATCGCCAATAAGGCTTGACAAAGCCAAGTTGCCTGTATTTTACTCAAGCCTGCGGATTAGGCAGAACTTATCTGCAATCACATGACTTTGATAGTCGCCGGGCAGTTTTGCCCCATGACGCCCCATCGCCGATGGGACCAGCGTCGTGGGGTTTTTCGTTTTTTGGCTGAGAGATGAACGACGCGCTGAAGATCGGTATCCTCTTTTCGACCACCGGGCCTTATGGCTCCATGGGCCGCGATGCGCGCGCCGGCGCGGAATTCGCCATCGAGGAGTTCGCGGCCGGCGGTGGGCGGCCAATCGAGCCGGTCTTTGTCGATCCGCACGCGGATATCGCAGCCTATCTCGAAGGCGCAAAACATATGCTGCGCAATACGGGCTGCCGCCACATTATCGGTACGATCACCTCGGCGGCACGCAAGGAAGTCATTCCGCTCGTTGAAAAGCATGACGGCCTTCTCTGGTATATGTGCCCCTATGAGGGCTTCGAGGCCAACGAGAATGTCATCTATGTCGGCGGCTGCCCCAACCAGCATCTGCTGCCGCTCTTCGAGCACCTGATCCCGCGCTTCGGCAAGCGGCCCTATCTCGTCGGCGCCAACTATGTCTGGGGCTGGGAGATGAACCGGCTTGCCCGTGAACTCATCACCAATGCCGGCGGCGAAGTACTCGGCGAACGCTACCTGCCGCTCGAGGAAACCGCCGTCGAACGCATCGTCGCCGATATCGAGAACCGCCGTCCGAGCTTCATCCTCAACAATCTCATCGGCCCGTCGAGCTATGCTTTCCTGGAAGCGATCAAGACACTCGGCGACCGCGATCCCACCTTCCGGCCGGAAAACTGCCCTGTCGTGAGCTGCGACCTGATGGAATGCGAGCTGGAAGACATCGCGGCCGGCGCGGCCGTCGGCCAGCTCTGCGCCGCCTCCTATTTCGACACGATCGGCACATCAGACAATCTCGCTTTCAAGGCGCGCCTGGCGAAGCACTATGGCGCGGACCGCCGCGTCTCCAGCGTCTTCGCCGGCGCCTATACCGCCGTCAAACTCTGCATCGAGGCTATCCTGGCCGCCGGCAGCGATGAGCCGCAGGCGGTGCGCCGCCAGCTTCACGCCGCGTCCTGGCCGACGCTGCTCGGACCGCTGGCGATCGATCCCGAGACCAACCACGCCGCCCTTCCCTTCCATCTCGGCCGCATCAACAGCGAAAACGGCTTCGACGTCATCGCCTCGCGCCCCGCGCTCGCCGCCGATCCCTATCTTACCGGCCGCCGTGTTCTAAAGTCGCCGAAGCTCAGGGTGGTGTCATGAAAAACACGCCGAACTTCACCGGCTGGCACGTCGCGATCCTGCACCGGGAAGACAGCAATACCGAACGCCTGACCCGTCAGCTGAAGCTGCTCGGCCTGCGCACGTCCCTGCGTTGGGAGCCGATCGGCGCGCATGAACTGCCTGACATGGTCATCGTCGACGCCGACCAGGGCTGGGACGATCTTCTCCCCTGGAGTGGCGGCAATCCGCCGCTTCCGGTCGTCGCCCTGCTCGGCTCCGAAGCGCCGGGCCGCATCGCCTGGGCCCTGGAGCAGGGAGCGGGCGCGATCATCGCCAAGCCAGTCGCCACCTCTGCCGTCTATCCCGCTCTCGTGATGGCCGTGTCGATTCATGAGGAGCGCAGGGCCATTGCCGAAAAGCTGCAATATCTGGAAGAGCGTGTGCGGCTGCGCCCTCTCGTCCATGCCGCCGTCCAAAAGCTGATGGCAGCGCATGATGTCGATGAGGAACGCGCCTACGCCATTCTGCGCAATTGCGCCATGCGCCGACGCCTGCCGATGGAGCAGCTTTCCGCTTTCATTGTCGGCGGTGCCGAACCCTTGCCGGAGGCAAGCTGATGCATGTGATCAAGGCTATGCTGCGTCAGCCTGCGGCGCTGTTCGGGCTTGTCGTCGTCGTCCTTGTCGTGATCATGGCGATCGCCGCGCCCTGGATCGCTCCCTTCAGCCCCGATGACCAGATGTTCGACGGCCTGTCGATCGAGGGCGCGCCGCTGCCGCCGGATGGCCATTTCCTGCTCGGCACAGATACGCTCGGCCGCGACCTATTCTCCCGACTTCTCTTCGGCGCCCGGACATCCTTGGTCATCGGCCTTGTCGCCAACGGCGTCGCCGTGGCGATCGGCCTTTTCGTCGGCATCGTCGCCGGCTATCTGCGCGGCACCATCGGCAATCTGATGATGCGCTTCACCGACCTGATGATGGCTTTCCCGGCGTTGCTGCTCGCCATCGTGCTGGCCGCCCTGCTGAAACCGAGCCTGTGGATCGTTGCCATGGTGATCGCGCTGGTCAACTGGGTACAGGTCGCCCGCATCGTCTATACCGAGACGCGCGGCCTGGTGGAGCGCGACTTCATCATGGCGGAACGCTCGCTCGGCGCCGGCCATTTCCGAATCCTCGTCCGGCATATCCTGCCGCATCTCATGCCGACGGCGATCGTCTGGGGCACGCTCGGCATCGCCACCACCGTGCTGCTCGAAGCAACCCTGTCCTTTCTCGGCATCGGCGTACAGCCACCGCAACCGTCCTGGGGCAATATCATCTTCGAAAGCCAAAGCTATTTCCAGGATGCGCCCTGGCTCGTCTTCATTCCCGGTGCGGTCATTCTATTGACGGCGCTCTCCTTCAATCTCGTCGGGGATGCCCTGCGCGACATTCTCGACCCGACACAGCGGGGGAAAGGCTGAATGCTGTTCCTCATCCTGCATCGTCTGGTGCAGACCGTACTCATCCTCCTGGGCGTTGCGGCGATCACCTTCCTGTTGCTCTATGCCCTACCGGCCGATCCCGCCGTATTGATCGCCGGCCGCAGTGCCACACCGCAAATGGTCGCCAGCATCCGCCACGAACTCGGCCTCGACCAACCGCTAATCATGCAGTTCCTCCATTATCTCGACGCGCTGCTGCATGGCGATCTCGGCCGCTCCTACACGCAGAAGACTGCCGTTCTGCCGTTGATCCAGGCGCGCCTGCCGGCGACGATCATCCTGATGGCAGCCGGAATCGTCGTGGAGGTCGTCCTCGGCCTCACCTTCGGCATCATCGCCGCCGTCAAGCGCGGCGGTCTCGTCGACCGTACGGTGATGATGCTTTCCTTCATCGGCGTCTCCTCGCCGCAGTTCGTGGTCGCCCTGCTGCTGCTTTACGTCTTCGCCGCCACGCTCGGCTGGTTCCCGATGTCGGGCTTCGGCACCGCGCGCCATGTCGTGCTGCCGGCATTGACGCTCGGCGTGCTCGGCGCCGGCTGGTATGCCCGCATGGTGCGCTCGGCGATGATCGACGTGTTGAACCATGATTATGTCCGGACCGCCCGCGCCAAGGGCCTGTCTTCGGCGCGCATCATCTTCCGCCATGTGCTGCCCAACGCCATCCTACCGATCATCGCCATGATCGGAATCGATATCGGCCAGTTCATGAGCGGCGTGGTGGTGGTCGAGGCGGTCTATGGCTGGCCGGGCATCGGCCAGCTCGCCTGGCAGGCGATCCAGCAGGTGGACATCCCGATCATCATGGGGGTCACACTCACCTCGGCGCTCGCCATCGTCCTCGGCAATCTCGTCGCCGACTTCATTGCCCCCTTCATCGACCCGCGCATCCGCGCGCAATAACCAAGCAAAACCAACAGAGGAGTTCTTTTGATGACCAAGACTTTCCTGCGGCGGGCGGCTTTGGCCGCCATGCTCGCCACCAGCTCTCTCGTTCCCGCGATTGCGGCCCATGCCGCCGACACGCCGAACAAGGGCGGCACCATCACCGTCACCTACAAGGACGACATCGCCACTCTCGACCCGGCGATCGGCTACGACTGGCAGAACTGGTCGATGATCAACGCGGTGTTCTCGCGCCTGGTCGACTACACGCCCGGCACCACTGAGCTGAAGCCGTCGCTCGCTGAAAGCTACGATGTCTCGCCGGACGGCAAGACCTATACGTTCAAGCTGCACACCGGCGTCAAGTTCACCAATGGCCGTGAAGTCACCGCCGCCGACGTGAAATATTCGATCGAACGCGCCGTCAATCCGAAGACCCAGAGCCCCGGCGCCGGCTTCTTCCACTCGATCGTCGGCGCCGACGCCATGACGGCGGGTACCGCGCAGGCGCTCGACGGCATCAAGGTCGTCGACGACCACACCGTCCAGTTCACCCTCGTCCAGCCTGACGCGACCTTCCTCAACGTGCTGGCGCTCAACTTCGCCTCGGTCGTGCCGAAGGAAGCTGTCGAAGCTGCAGGCGGTGATTTCGGCAAGAAGCCGGTTGGCTCCGGTGCCTTCATCCTGAAGGAATGGACGGTCGGCCAGCGCTTGGTTTTCGCAAGGAACCCCGATTACTTCATCAAGGACCGCCCGCATATCGACGGCTATACCGTTGAAATCGGCCAGGAGCCGCTGGTGGCGCTACTGCGCCTGCAGAAGGGCGAAGTGGACATTGCCGGCGACGGCATTCCGCCTGCCAAGTTCCTGGAGATGCAGAAGTCGCCGGACTTCAAGGGCATGATCGTCGATCGCCAGCAGCTCGAAACCAGTTATGTGACGCTCAACACCCAGGTAGCGCCGTTCGATAACGTCAAGGTACGCCAGGCCGTTAACATGGCAATCAACAAGGATCGCATCGTCCGCATCATCAACGGCCGCGCGACACCGGCAACGCAGGTGCTGCCGCCGATGATGGCCGGCTATGACAAAGACTATAAGGGCTATGCATTCGATGTTGCCAAGGCCAAGGCGCTGCTCGCCGAAGCCGGTCTGAAGGACGGTTTCTCGACAACGCTTTACACCTCCAACACCGACCCGCAGCCGCGCATCGCCCAGGCGATCCAGCAGGATCTGGCAGCTATCGGCGTCAAGGTCGAACTGAAGGCACTCGCCAATCCGAACGTGATCGCCGCTGGCGGCACGAAGGGTGAAGCGCCGATGGTCTGGTCGGGCGGTCTCGGCTGGATCGCCGACTTCCCGGATCCCTCCGATTTCTACGGACCGATCCTCTCGTGCGGCAGCGCCGTTGCAGGCGGCTGGAACTGGTCGTGGTACTGCAACCAGGCAATGGAGCCTCGCGCCCAGGCCGCCGACGCCATGCCGGTGCCGGCAAAGGCCGCCGAGCGTGCTGAAACCTGGAAGAAGATATTCACGGAAATCCAGGAAAAGGACGCACCGTGGATCCCGGTCTTCAACGAGCGTCGCGTTGTCGCGAAGTCGAAGCGCATGGGCGGTCCGGACGAAATCTACATCGATCCGACCCGCGTCATCGACTACGAAGCCGTCTACATCAAGAAATAAGCGGACAGGCCCGCAGATTTCCCCGGCCAAAGCATGATCCCAAAAAGTGCGCAGCGGTTTTTGGATAAGATCATGCCAAAAGGGCCGGGGAAGTCCAATCATGGGAGAGACAGACCATGTGCATCGTTTGCACCCACACCATTCACCGCGCCCAGCATCATTTTGGCTGGAACCGCGATTTCGAGCCGGCGCTTGTCGCCAAGTCCGGCGAGACCATCCATTTCGAATGCCTCGATTCCTCCGGCGGACAGCTCGGCAAGGATGCGACGCTGCAGTCGCTCAGCAATCTCGATTTCGGCAGGATCAATCCCGTTTCCGGTCCCGTCTATGTCGAAGGCGCCCAGCCGGGTGATGCGCTGAAGGTGACAATCCGCCGCTTCGTGCCGTCGGGCCACGGCTGGACCGCCAATATTCCGGGCTTCGGCCTGCTCGCCGACCAGTTCAAAGACCCGGCGCTGCATATCTGGTCCTATGACGCGAGCAGCATGGCGCCGGCGCTTTACGGCCCCGGCGGCCGTGTGCCGCTGAAACCGTTTGCGGGCACGATCGGCCTGGCGCCCGCCGAACCCGGCCTGCACTCCGTCGTGCCGCCACGCCGCGTCGGCGGCAACATGGACATCCGCGACCTCACTGCCGGCGTCACGCTCTATCTGCCCGTCGAAGTCGAAGGCGCTCTGTTCTCGATCGGCGATACCCACGCCGCCCAGGGTGACGGCGAGGTCTGCGGCACGGCCATCGAAAGCCAGATGGAAGTCGAGGCGACTCTGGAGCTCGTCAAGGACGCGCGCCTGAAGAGCCCACGCTTCACCACCACCGAGCCCGTCACCCGCCATCTCGACGGCGCCGGCTACGAAGTCACCACCGGTATCGGTCCCGACCTGATGACCGGCGCCCGCGAAGCCTTGATGCGGATGATCGACCTTCTCGGTGAAGAACACGGCATGAGCGCCACCGATGCCTATCTGCTCTGCTCGGTCTGCGGCGATCTCCGGATCAGCGAAATCGTCGACGCCCCGAACTGGGTCGTCTCCTTCTACTTCCCGAGGATCGTATTCGCGTGATGCAATCTGCCCCTGCCGCCCCGCCGGTGCTTTCGGTTCGAAATCTTTCCGTCGATGCCCGCACGCCCGAAGGGCGGCGGCGGGTACTCGACGACATCGGCTTCGAGCTGACCGCCGGCGAGACGCTTTGCATCGCCGGCGAGTCCGGCTCGGGAAAGTCCGTGACTTCACTTGCGATCATGGGGCTTTTGCCAAAAGCGTCGTTGCAGGTGGCCTCTGGCTCCATTCTGCTTGGTGACCGCGATCTCGTGAAGCTCTCCAACAAGGCGATGCGCAGCGTGCGCGGCGGCGACATCGCCATGGTCTTTCAGGAACCGATGACCTCACTCAATCCGGTGATGTCGATCGGCGCCCAGCTCACCGAAGCGATCCGCGAACATCAGGGCAGCGAGGGCAACGCCGCCGTGGCGATTGCAAGGCAGATGCTGGAGGCGGTGCAGATCACTGAGCCGGGCCGGCGCCTTTCGCAATATCCGCACGAACTTTCCGGCGGCATGCGCCAGCGCGTGATGATCGCCATGGCGCTCTCCTGCCGGCCGAAAGTGCTGATCGCCGACGAGCCGACGACGGCGCTCGACGTGACGGTGCAGGCACAGATCCTCAAACTGATGCGCGAGCTGAAACAAGAATTCGGCACCTCGATCATCCTCATCACCCACGACATGGGCGTCGTCGCGGAAATGGCCGATCGCGTCGTTATCATGCAGAGCGGCAGGATCGTCGAAGAGGGCGGCGCGCTGTCGATCTTCGGCCATCCCCGCGAAGCTTATACGCAGCAATTGCTCGCAGCCGTGCCCCGGCTCGGCGCCCATGCCGGCACTGACGGACCGCCGCGCGTGACGTCGCATAGGGTGGAGACACTGCGACCGGATCGCACGCCGGTACTCAACGTCCGCAAACTCAATGTCACATACGGCAGCCAGGGTAGATGGTTTCTGAAGGACAAGACACCGGCCCCGGCGGTGGACGACGTTTCCTTCGATATCCTTCCCGGCGAAACACTCGGCCTCGTCGGCGAAAGCGGCTCGGGCAAATCGACGACCGGCAAGGCTGTGCTCGGGCTGATCCCCTTTGTCGGCGACGTCACGATCGACGGCCGCGCGATTGGCGGCCTCAGTCATCACGAGATGCAGCCGGTGCGCCGTTCGGCGCAGATGATCTTTCAGGATCCCTACGCCTCGCTCGATCCGCGTATGGCGGTGGGGACGGCGATCGCCGAACCCATGGTCATCCACGGCATCAGCAACAGGTCCGAACGGCAGGACCGCGTGGCGGCCCTTCTTTCCCGCGTCGGCCTGACGCCGGATGCGGCGACACGGTATCCGCATGAGTTTTCCGGCGGTCAGCGCCAGCGCATCTGCATCGCCCGAGCTCTGGCGCTGGAGCCGAAACTGATCGTCGCCGACGAAAGCGTGGCCGCTCTCGACGTTTCAGTGCGCGCCCGCGTCCTCGACCTGCTGTTGGAATTGCAGGAAACGATGGGCCTTGCCTACCTCTTCATCTCGCACGATATGGCCGTGGTCGAGCGCATGTCGCATAAGGTCGCGGTCATGCGCTACGGCAAGATCGTTGAGGCCGGCACGCGCCGCGAGGTCTTCGAGCACCCGCGCGATCCCTACACGCAGGCGCTGATGGCCGCCGTGCCGATCCCCGATCCGCGAGCGCACCGCAAGACGGCACTGAAAGCTTAATCCAGACGATTAGCCGGCTCAGCAGGGCCGCTGTTCACGTAGATCGCGTAGAGCGAGGTCGTGGCGGTGATATAGAGTCGATTGCGCTTCGGCCCGCCGAAGCAGACATTCGAGATGACTTCGGGAACCAGAATGCGGCCGATCAACGTCCCATCCGGCGCGTAAACACGCACGGAATCGCCGCTCGAAGCGAAAATATTGCCGTGCCGATCGACGCGGAAACCGTCGAACGCGCCGACCTCGCAGGTGGCAAAGACCCGGCCCTCACCGAGGCTGCGCTTGTCCGCATTCACCGAATAGGCCGTGATCGTCGGCGGCAAGCCCTGTACATGCGAGCCACCGGTGTCGGAGACATAAAGCACGCTTTCATCAGGCGAAAAGGCGAGACCGTTCGGCTTGACGCGGTCGCTGGCGACCAGCGTCACCGCTCCGTCAGCCGGATCGATGCGGTAGACATCCGATGCATTGATTTCGGACGGTGCGGCAAATCCCTCGTAATCACTGTCGATCCCATAGGTCGGATCGGTGAACCAGATTGAGCCATCCGACTTCACCACGACATCATTCGGCGAATTCAGCCGTTTGCCATCGAAATGCTCGGCGAGCGGCCGCCAGCGGCCATCGTGATCGAGCCGGCTCACGCGGCGGCGGCCATGCTCGCAGGCGACGATACGGCCTTCGAGATCAAGCGTATGGCCATTGTGATAGCCAACGGGGCTCTCGAAGACACCAGCCGCGCCCGTCACCTCGTCATAACGCAGGATGCGGTCGTTCGGGATATCGGACCACACGACATGGCGCGCGGCCGGCACGTACACCGGCCCCTCGGTCCAACGTCCGCCGGTCCAAAGCTGCTCCAATTTCGCAGAACCGTTGATCAGCGCCTTGAAGCGCAGGTCGAGAATTTCATACTGGCTCATAATGCTCCGCCCTGTTCCTCACAGCCAGCCAACCTCCGACCGGCTCCCATAGTCGGAGGCCACTCTAGAGACAGCAGTCATCGGCTGTCAAAAACAAGGTGAACACATGACGCGCTTTTTACCGGCGTCATTCCGTCGCTGAGGCTACACAAGACTTAAGCCGTCAGCTCGGCCACCTTCTTCGTCAGATCGGCGATATAGGCATCCGCCGAGAGATTGGAGCCGGTGGCGCCGATCAGGATTTCGCTCGGGCTCTTCGAGCGGCCATGCCGGTGAACATTGTCGTTCAGCCAGCTCTTCAGGGGCGTATAGCTGCCTTCATCGAGACCCTTTTCGACCGAGGCATCCTTGCGGGCGGCTGCGAAGAACTGCGACGACATGATGTTGCCGATCGTATAGGTCGGGAAGGAGCCGACCATGCCGGACGACCAATGCACGTCCTGCAGCACACCCAGCGTGTCGTTCGGCACATGGAGACCGAGATAGGACTTGATCTTGTCGCGCCAGATTGCCGGCAGATCGGCAACGCGGATTTCTCCGGCGATCAGCCCCGCTTCGATCTCGGAGCGCAGCATGATGTGGAAATCATAGGTCAGCTCATCGGCCTCGACGCGAATGAAACTCGGCCTTGCGGCATTCACCGCCCGCCAGAAGTCGTCGACGGAAACATCCTCGAGCTGGCTGGGGAAGGTCGCCTTCAGCTCGGCAAAATGCAGGTCCCAGAAGCGGCGTGAGCGACCGACGCGATTTTCCCAGAGGCGCGATTGCGATTCATGCGTGCCGAAGCTGGCGCCGCCGACCGCATAGAGATTGATGAAATCGGTGGTGAAGGTCGAGCGCGAGAACTCCTCGGCGATCCCTTGCTCGTAAATCCCGTGACCCGCCTCGTGCCAGACGGCAAAAAGGCCGCCCGGCAGCCAGGTCTCGCGGAAACGGCCGGTGATGCGCACATCGGACCGCGTGAAGGAAATCTCGAAGGGATGCACGGTGTCATCCAATCGCCCGCGGCCGAAATCATAGCCGAACCGGGTCGAAACGGCGCTGGAAAAGGCCCGCTGGCGATCGACAGCATAGGCGCGCTCGAGAATGTCGCTGCGCACCGGCGCCTGCTTGGCCGCTGCCAGCAGCGGGATCAGCGCATCCCTGAGATCGCCATAGAGACCGCGCAGCCGCGACCATGTCATGCCCGGCTCATAGGTGGAAACCAGGGCATCATAAGGGTGTTCGTCATAGCCGATGGCGCCGGCGATCTCGCGCTGCATCTCCATCGTCTGTTCGAGCAGCGGCGCAAAACCCGCGAAATCGTCGGCGGCGCGCGCCTTGGCCCAGGCAGCCTGAGCGCGGGTCTTGAGATCAGCGGCGGCACCGACCAGATGAGCAGGAATGCGCGCCAGCGTCGCGATCGCAGCCGATGCCTGCTCCACCGCGATCTTACGGACATCACTATCAGGAACATTGCCAAGCTCGGTGCGGGCACCCTCGATCGCCCGCTGCACCTCGTCGCCGGTCGCAAGATCGCGCGCCAGGCCGACCAGCGTCGCGATCTGCTTCCCGCGCGCCTCGACGCCGCCTGGCGGCATCATGGTTCGCGAATCCCAGGTCAGCAGGTTCACCGCACAAAGAATATCGTTGATTTTGGCGATTTCCGTTTCGAAGGTCGCGAAGCTCATGAGGGAATGCCTTCCAGTGGGATAGCGACGTCGTGTGCGCCGAACTCAGTCAGGTGACAGGCGGCGCGCTGGCCGCCACCACGCGGGGTCAACACCGGCCTTTCGACCCGGCAGCGCTCGAAGACATAGGGACAGCGGCTGGCAAAAGGACAGCCCGGCGGCACGTTCAGCGGACTGGGCAATTCGCCGCGCGCCGCAACCACCTTGCTGCGGCGCGACGGATCGAGCTCGGGCGCCGCATCGAGCAGCGCCTTGGAATAGGGATGGCGCGGTGTGGTGAACAAGGCCTCGGCGGGGCTGAGCTCGACAACCTGCCCGAGATACATCACCGCCACCCGGTGCGAGATATGGCGCACGAGACGCAGATCATGCGCCACGAAAATCACCGTCAGATGCAGCCGCTCCTGCAATTGCAGGAGCAGATTGACCACCTGCGCCTGCACCGAAACGTCGAGCGCCGACACAAGCTCATCGGCAACGATGACGTCGGGCTCGACAGCAAGCGCCCGGGCAATGCCGATGCGCTGGCGCTGGCCGCCTGAAAACTCATGCGGATAACGACCCGCAGCATCCTGTGGCAGGCGCACGAGTTCCAGGAGCTCGGCGATGCGGCCGGGAATATCGGCGGAAGGTCGCATCTTGTGGACGCTCAGCGCTTCGCCGATGATCTGCTTCACCGTCATGCGTGGATTGAGCGAGCTGTAGGGGTCCTGAAAGATCATCTGGACACGGCGGTTGAAGCCGCGCCGATCGCCTGCCTTGAGATGCGAGATGTCCTTGCCTTCGAAACGAACAGCACCTTCATCCGGATCGAGCAGTCGCACGAGGCAGCGTGCAAGGGTGGACTTGCCGCAACCGGATTCGCCAACGATGCCAAGCGTTTCGCCGCGATACACTTCGAGACTGACGTTGTTCAACGCATGCACCGCAAGCGGCGGCTTGCCGGCGATGCGACGCATCAACGAATGTGGCCCGGCAAAGCGCTTGGTGACGCCGTCGACGGAAATGATCGGGACAGACGTATTCATAGGATGGCCTCCATCGCCGCGACATCGTCCTGATGGAAGCAGGCGGCCATGCGGCCTTCGGCAACCGCGATGAGCGGCGGCCTCGCATTGAGACATTCCGCCGTCGCAAACTGACAGCGTGGATGAAAGGCACAGCCGGCCGGCAGCGCCGTCAGGCTCGGAGGCGTACCATCGATCGAATAGAGCATGGTGCGCGGCGCTCCGCCGCTGGGTACCGAGCCGAGCAGACCGCGCGTATAGGGATGGCGCGGATGAGCAAAGACATCGGCGACCGTGCCCGTCTCGACGATGCGCCCGGCATACATCACCGCCATGCGATCGCAGGTCGCCGCGACCACGCCAAGATCGTGGGTGACGAGCACGACGCTCATGCCGAAATTGTCGCGGAGCTCCAGAAGCAGCTTCAGGATCTGGTCCTGGATCGTCACGTCGAGTGCCGTCGTCGGCTCGTCGGCAAGCAGGAGTTTCGGCGAACAGGCAAGCGCGATGGCGATCATGGCCCGCTGTCGCATGCCGCCGGAGAATTGATGCGGATATTCGTCGAGCCGCCGTTCGGCGGCGGGAATGCCGACGATGTTCATCAGCTCCAGGGCGCGAGCCCGCCGCTCCCGGCGGTTCAGCGTGGTATGCGCGATGAGGTTTTCCTCGATCTGCAGGCCGACCGGCAACACCGGATTGAGCGCCGTCATCGGTTCCTGGAAAATCATCGCAATCTCGCTACCTCGGATGCGCCGAAGCTCTTCATCCGGCATGGCAACGAGATCGCGACCGCGCCACTCGACACGGCCGCTCACGTGTCCTGGCTCGCGGATCAATCTCATGATCGAGCGCAGCGTGACGCTCTTGCCCGACCCGGATTCGCCGACAAGCCCGACTACCTCGCCCGGCGCAACGTCGAAATCGACATCGGCGGCGGCGATCGCCAGACCGCGCGGCGTATCGAAAGTCGTGGTGAGCCCACGGACGACCAGGCCTGCATTTTCGCTTGCTGCCATCGTCATCGGCGCACCCTCAACAGTTCCGCCAGGCCGTCGCCCATCAGGCTGAAGCCAAGGCCGGTCAACACGATCGCGACGCCCGGGAAGACCGAGATCCACCAGGCGGTGTTCATGTAGTTCTTGCCGTCGGCGATCTGCACGCCCCATTCGGACGCCGGCGGCTGCGCGCCGAGGCCGAGATAGCCGAGACTGGAACCGAGCAGGATGGCGAGCGCCATGTCGGTCATCCAGTAGACGATGGCGGGCGTGATGGCATTCGGCAGCAGATGACGGAAGATAATGCGGGATGGCGTATAACCCATGACGCGGCCGGCATCGGCATAATCGAGCCGCTTCTGCACTTTGATTTCAGCCGCCACTAGGCGTCCATAGAACACCCAGCCGACGACGCCAACCGCGATATACATGTTGCCGAGACCGGGGCCGAGCACCGAGACGACGGCAATCACTAGCACCAGGAAGGGGAAGGTCAGCACCGCATCGACGACACGCCCGAAGATCGCCTCGGCGATACCGCCGAGATAGCCGACGATTGCCCCGACCAGCGTGCCGAAGATGAAGGGTCCCACCGTGGAGAAAACCGCGATCTGCATGTCGATTGTATAGGCATGAATGACCCGCGAAAGAACATCGCGGCCGAAGCTGTCGGTGCCGAAGGGATGCGCCCAGGTCGGCCCTTTCAGCAGCGCATTGTAGTCGAAGGTCGTTGGATCATAGGGCGCAAACAACGACGGGAAAAAGGCGAGTGCCAGGCTGAGAATTAGAATGACTCCGCCAGAGATCAGCGTGCGCGGCAACGCCCGAGCGCGAGTGCGCGATGTCTTCGGGGTGGCGGTTTCGGTCGTGAGGGCGCTCATCGGGCGATCCTCGGATCGAGCCAGGCTTGGACGATGTCGGTGACGAGGAAGGTCAGCGACACCAGGATGGCGAGCGCGATGGTCAATCCCTGCAGGACGGGATAATCGCGGCCGTAGATGCTGTCGATCATCAGCCGGCCGGCGCCGGGTACGGCGAAGACGGTTTCTGTGATGACGCCGCCGCCGAGCAGCGAACCGATCTGCAGGCCGAAAAGGGTAATGGTCGAGATCAGCGCATTGCGCAGCACATGCCGGAACAGGATGATGCGCGTGCGCAGGCCCTTGGCGCGGGCGAAATCGACATATTCGGCATTGATGACGCCGATGATGGCGGCGCGCAGATTGCGCATCAGGATCGCCGCCAGGCTGACGGCCAGCGTCAATGCCGGCAGGAACAGGTGGTAGAGCTTCGAGCCGAAGGTATCGCCATAGCCGCCGACCGGGAACCACTTCAGGTGCGCGGCAAACAAGGTCAGCAGCAGGATGCCGATATAGAAGACCGGCATCGACAGCCCGACCTGGAAAACGCCGCGAATGGCCGCATCCGATGTCTGCTCGCGCTTCAGCGCAGCGACAAAGGCAAGGGGCACGGCGAGCACCAGCGCGATGACGGCCGCCATGCTAATCAGCATCAGCGTCACCGGCAGGCGCTGCAGGATCAGTGTCATGACGGGCAGCTTGAGCGTGATCGAATTACCGAGATCGCCGGTGAAAACGCGTTCGACGAAGTAGAAGAACTGCACGATGATCGGTCTGTCGAGACCGAGGCTGGCGTTAATGCGTATCACGTCGGCATCAAGAGCGCGGTCGCCGAGCATGGCGCTGGCAGGATCGCCGGGCAGGAGCCGGATCAGGACAAAGGTGATGACCAGGATGAACACCACGGTCGGGATCATCTGGAGAATGCGACGGACTACATAACTGAAAAGTGGCAAATCGCCGCTCCCGCATTTCCGGTAAAACGAATATCGGCGCGGCAAGCCTCAGCTCACCGCGCCGACCATATCGAACCTTACTTGGCGAGCCAGGTCTTGGTGAAGATATTGTTGCCGAGAGGGATCTGCAGGAAGCCGTTCACCTTCTTGTTCAGAGCCACCGGATAGGGCGTCTCGTAGAGCGGCACGATCGGTCCGTCGGCATTGTAGATCTCCTGGATGCGCGCATATTGCTCGGCGCGCTTCTTCGCATCGATCTCCTTCTGCGAAGCCTCGAACAGTTTGTCGGCCTCGTCGTTCTTCCAGCCGGAATGCAACGCCTGGATATTCGGCGAATAGACATAGTAGGAGGTGATCTCATTCGGATCGGCAATATCGTCCGTCCACGCGGATTCGCGCATGGTAAAGGTGCCGTCGCGATATTGCTGGGTACGGCTGGCATTGTCGACCTGCTGCAGGTCGAGCTTGATGCCGAGCGGAGCCCACATCTGCTGCAGCGCCGTGGCGATGCCGATTTCGTCCTGGTTGCCAGCAAGAACGAGCAGGCTGGTCGAGAAACCCTTCTCGAAGCCGGCTTCCTTCATCAGCGCCTTGGCCTTGTCGAGATCGTAGGGATAGAGCGGCTTGTCGCCGGAATGCAGCGGCGTCGCCGACGACATGAACGAGGTCATCTGCGTGCCAACACCATGGGTAACGATCTGGATGATCGCTTCCTTGTTGACGGCGTAGTTCATCGCCTGACGCACCTTGGAGTTGGACAGCGGATTGTCCTTGCCGCCAATCTGCGGACGAACGTTCATCCCGATCATTTGCACGCGCGTCGAGGGATAGAGCTCCATATTGAGATTGTCGGCCGCCTTCAGCTCATCGACACGCGAATACGGAATGAATTCCGCGCCGTCGAGTTCGCCGGAATTGAGCTTCAGGATGCGGGTGGCGTCGTCAGGAATAACCTGGAAATCGATGCTATCGAGATATGGCAGCGGCTTGCCGTCTTCACCAACGCCCCAATAATAGGGGTTGCGCACCAGCTTCATGTCGGAACCGCGGTCCCAGGATTTCAGAATAAAAGGACCGGAGCCGATCGGGTGTTCGCCGAAGCTCTTGGCCTTGTCGGCATCGGTCGTGCCGGCCGAAGCCTCGAACGCCTTTTCCGGCAGGATCGCCGTGTTGAACACGGTCAACGCCGCCAGGATCGCCGGATCGGTGTGCTTCAGCTTGATAACGACGGTCTTGTCACCCTGCGTCGTGACATCGTCGACCGAGCTGATGAGGAAGTTCCAGATACCATTCTTGGGATCGGCGGCGCGCTTCAGCGACCAGGCGACGTCTTCCGGCGTGATTGGCGAGCCATCGGAAAACTTGATGCCGTCGCGCAGCGTCAGCGTCACGCTCAAACCGTCATCAGCTATTTTCCAGGCGGTGGCGAGACCGGCTTGCACGCCCTTGCCATCGTCGGTCGGCAGCAGTAGCGTGTCGTAGAGGTTGGACAGGACCCAGATGTCGACGTTGGCGTCGTTCAGCACCGGATCGAGAAACAGGCTGTCGGCATAGCGACCATAGGTCAGAGTGCCGCCGCGCTCGACGGCGAATGCTGAGAGGCTGGTGCTAAACAGAAGCGCGGCCGCAAGTGCCGCCTTGGCGATCGTTTTCATTGCATTCCCCTTGTTCTTATGAACGCATTAAGTGTTATTGTTAGCTATAACGATTTCATGCGTTCTTTTAGGTGTCAACAGCTTTTTCAAACGCCTAAAATGCGAAACCGACCGGGAAGATCCCGCTTGGAAAGCTGCTTCATACCCCCCGGGATCACGCCTCAGAGCGGTTGACAGGCTCCACCTGCCGCGTCAGGATAACTGTCACAACAGATTATAACAGCTAACTCGAACGGCATTCATGGAGTTCTTCATCGATCGCGAGCTGCCTGTGCCGTTGCGCACGCAGCTCCACGGCCTCATCGAATACGGCATTGCCTGCGGTGAACTCACCCCCGGCGAGACGTTGCCGTCGGTGCGCGAGCTGGCGGAAAAAATCGGTGTCGCGCCCATGACCGTAAGCCAGGTCTATGCTGATCTCAAGGCTGCAGGCCTGATCGATGCACGACCGGGCTCCGGCACCTTCGTCACCGACAGTCTGCAGGCCCGTCTGGCCGGCCGTGCCGACGCCAGCGGATTGCATCGTCATATCGACCAGATGATCGACGAGGCTCGCACGCTCGGCATCCGTTCGGCCGAACTCGTCTCGCTCGTCAGCGCCCGGGTCTTCTATCGCGACAGCATCGGCCCGCGGCTGCGTATCGTCATGGTCGGCCTTTTTCCCGATGCGACGGCAAGCTATGCCCGCTTCATTGCAGCCCGCCTTGGCCGCGGCGTCACCGTCGAGCCGCTGACGATCGCAGCCATCGAGCGCCAGAAGGATGCCAAGGCGCGGGCCAACTCCGCCGATCTCGCCATCACCTTTGCCAACCGACACCGCGAAGTGGCGATGCTGTTGCCGAACACCAAGGTCGTGACCGTCAGCTTCACGCCGGCGGAAGAGACGCGCAGGGCGCTGGCTTCGCTCGATTCGCTGGCCTCCATCGCCGTGATTTCGCGTTTTCCGGATTTCCTGCCCATCATGAAAAGCGGCGTGCAGCGCTTCGCGCCGCATATCAGCGAGATTTCCGCCGGCACACTTGAAACGCCGGGGCTCGACGCCCTGATCGCCCGCGCCAGCGTCGTCATCTATGCCTCGGGCGCGGAGGGCGTCATCGCCCATCTGCCGCCGGGCATGCCGGCTATCGAATACCGCCACGCGCCCGATGTCGCCGATATCGAACGTGTCGTCGTCCCCATCCTCCGCGCCGCCGGCATTCAGCCGCAGCCGGCCGATACGCCCGCCCAAAAACGAGCGTCCGATACTGCTGCGCCGCCTATCCGTACGGACGTCGAAGAGACGCAGTAACATTTTGAAGCAGCACAAATATCCCTCCGAAAGTTGGATGATTTCCGGGGTTGTGCTTTAGCGAACTAAAATGGGAACAGGAGAAGACATTATGAGAGTTTCCGAATCCAACTGGCAGCAGATCGAAGCCTATTTGAAGAATGACGACCGTGCGATCCTGCCGCTCGGCAGCACCGAGCAGCACGCACAGCTTTCGCTTTCGGTCGATTCCATTCTCTCGGAGCGCGTCGCCGTCGAGGCCGCCGAGCCGCTCGGCATTCCGGTTTTCCCCGTCGTCGCCTATGGCATCACGCCCTATTTCCTCGCCTATCCCGGCACGATCAGCCTGCGCCAGGAAACCTATATCCGCATCGTCAGGGATATTCTCGACGGCCTGCGTTTGCAGGGCTTCCGCCGCATCCTGATCGTCAACGGCCATGGCGGCAACCAGCCGGCCGGCAGTCTCGCCGTCGAATGGATGGCTGACAATCCGGATACGTCAGTCAAGTTCCACAACTGGTGGAACGCGCCGCAGACCTTCGCGAAGGTACAGGAGATCGATACCGTTGCCTCGCACGCGTCCTGGATGGAGAACTTCCCCTGGACGCGCCTGCCCGGTACCATTTTCCCGACGCAGCAGAAGCCGATGGTCGATCTCGCGCGCATGCGGGCCATGTCACCCGCCGGCGTCAAGACCCTTCTCGGCGACGGCAACTTCGGTGGCTATTACGAGCGGCCGGACGACGAAATGCAGGCCATCTGGGACGTCGCCGTCAAGGAAACCCGCGCTCTGCTCGAAGGAGCATGGGCATGACAACACCGATCCTGATCTGGGGCGCCGGGGCCATCGGCGGTACCCTTGGCGCGTCCTTCATCCGCGCCGGACATGAAGTGATCTTCGTCGACAATGCTGCCGACCATGTGGCGGCAATCAACGCCAAAGGTTTGCGGATAGATGGTCCGATCTATCAGGACATCGTCAAAGCCAAGGCCTATCTGCCGGAGGAACTGGAAGGCACGTACGACCGCATCTTCCTCTGCGTCAAAGCGCATCATACCGCGGCCGCGGCCAAGGCGCTCAAGCCGCATCTCGCCGCTGACGGCTACATCGTCTCGGCCCAGAACGGCCTCAACGAGAACGTCATCGCCGACATTATCGGCAAGGAGCATGTCATCGGCTGCTTCGTCAATTTCGGCGCTGACTATCTGGAGCCGGGCGTCGTGCACTATAGCGGTCACGGCGCGGTCGTCGTCGGCGAACTCGACGGCAAGACGACGCCACGCATCGAGGCAATCTATGCGCTGATGCTTCAATTCGAGCCGAACGCGATCCTGACCAGCAATATCTGGGGCTATCTCTGGGGCAAACTGATCTATGGCGCGCTGCTGTTCGGCACGGCGCTGACCAATGACAGCATCGCCGATGTGTTCGCCAACCCGGCATACCGACCGGTGCTGACCCGGCTCGCGCACGAGGTCGGCAAGGTGGCCGAGGCCCAGAACATCGTCACCGAGGCTTTCAACGGTTTCGATCCGAGAGCCTTTGCGCCCTCCGCCCCGGCAGCAGAGACGGCGCGCTCCTTCGACGAGATGGTGGTGCATAACCGCAAGTCGGCAAAATCCCATTCCGGCATCTGGCGCGATCTCGCTATCCGCAAGCGCAAGACGGAAGTCGATGCGCAAGTCTTGCCGGTGGTCGAAATCGGCCAGTCGCTCGGCGTTCCCACGCCTTTGGCGGCCAAGATCGTGACCATGATCCATGAGATCGAGGACGGCAAGCGGCCGCTCGATCTCGCCAATCTCGACGACCTCGCGAGGGCTGCGGCATGAATATCACCTTCGACGGCAAGACCGTCATCGTCACCGGCGCTGCCCACGGTTTCGGCCGCACCATTGCACAAGGCTTCGCTGCCCGCGGCGCAACCGTCCACATCTGCGACGTCAACGAAGCCGGCCTTGAGGAAACGCTGAAACTCTGCGGCGGCAAGGCTTCAGCACACATTCTCGACGTCGGCAATCGCACGGCCGTGCAGGAAGCCGTCGCCAAGATCGCGGCGGTCTCCCAGACGATCGACATTCTCGTCAACAATGCCGGTGGTGTGCGCGGCCAGGTCGGTCGTCCCATAGAGGAGATTTCGGAAGCCGATTGGCAGACGATCTTCGACGTCAATCTTTCCGGCGCCTTTTTCATGTCGCAGGCGGTGGCGCCGACCATGAAAGCGCAGAAATCCGGCCGCATCATCAATATCTCCAGCGGCGCCGGTCTCGGCATTTCGCTGACCGGCATCCAGGCCTATGCCAGCGCCAAGGCCGGCCAGATCGGTCTGACGCGGCAGCTCGCCCATGAGCTGGGCCCCTGGAATATCACCGTCAATAATGTCGCCCCCGGCTTCGTCCGCTCCAACCCAACGACGGAACGGCAGTGGGAGGCGATGGGCGAAGAAGGCCAGGCCAAGCTTCTTCAGAACATTGCCCTCAAACGGCTCGGCAAGCCCGAGGATATCGCCGCGATGGTGATGTTCTTCGCGTCCGAGTTTGCGGGCTGGGTCTCCGGCCAGGTGATCAGCGTGGATGGCGGTAAATGAGCGGCGTCGAAACCTATCTCGATGAACACTTCAGCGAGGCGCTTGAAGATCTCAAGGCCTTCTGCCGCATCCCGAGCGTCAGCACCGATCCGGCCTATGCCGAAGGCATCGCCAAGGCGGCGGCTTTCGTCGCCGACCGATTGACGCGGGCAGGCTTCACCAATGTCGAACAGCTCGCAACCGGCGGCCACCCGGCTGTCTTCGGCGAGATCATCAGCGATCCCAAGCTACCGACCTTTCTGGTTTACGGCCATTACGACGTGCAGCCGCCGGACCCGTTCGACAAATGGAAGACGCCGCCTTTCGAGCCGGGCGAGCGCGATGGTCGGCTCTACGCCCGCGGCGTTTCCGACGACAAGGGGCCGCTCTTGATCCCGATCCTCGTCGCCGAAGCCTATATGCGCGCCGAGGGCCGCCTGCCGGTCAATCTCAAGGTGCTGATCGAAGGCGAGGAGGAATCCGGCAGCCCGCATTTCGAAGGCACGCTGCAGACCTATCGCGATCGCCTCGGCTGCGATCTGGTGATATCGGCCGATGGTGCAATGTGGCGTCCCGACCGCCCGTCGATGACGGTTGCAAGCCGCGGCCTCGTTGCTTTCGAAGTGACGGTGACCGGAGCCTCCAAGGATCTGCATTCCGGCCGCCACGGCGGCAGCGCCCCCAATCCGATCAGCGCGCTCTCCAAGCTCATCGCGTCGCTGCATGGTGAGGATGGACGCGTTGCTGTCGAAGGATATCTCGACGGCACCAGCCCGCCGGATGCCCGCATCATCGCGGCGATCGAAGCGGCGAACTTCGATGCAGACGCCTATTATCGCGAAATCGGCTCGCCGAAGCCGGACGCGATCGCAACCGGCCGCGAGCTGCTGATCCGGCAGTGGCTGGAGCCGACGCTGGAATTCAACGGCATTTCGGGCGGTTATCAGGGCAAAGGCACAAAGACGGTCATCCCGACAGAAGCAAGTGTCAAGATCACCTGCCGCCTGATCGCCGGCCAGAAGCCCGACCATATCGTCGACGTGGTGACCCGGCATCTGAAGGCTCGGCTGCCCGCCGGCTTCGCGCTCGACATCCATCGCCACGGACCCGGCAGCGAAGCCTTCTTCATCGATCCCGACCTGCCGGCCCTGAAAGTGGCGGAAGAGGTGCTCGCGGAATTGCTCGGCCAACCGCCGCTGCGAGTCGCCATGGGCGCTACGATCCCGATCGGCGCTTCTTTCCGCAAGCATCTCGGCACCGAGGCGTTCTTCTTCTCCTTCTCCACGTCGGACGAAGACTATCACGCCCCGAACGAGTTCTTCCGCCTCGCCAACTTCCGCATCGGTCTGACCGCCTGGGCAAAGCTGCTGCGGCAATTGGCACGGGCGACCTAAGCAATCCCGGGAAAATGTGGAGCAGTTTTCCGTCCGGAATTGCAAAGCAAGCAAATGGACAGCTCGCTACTCCGCCTTGCGCGGCCCGGCGGAGCGGCGCTCGATGATGCGGGACGCGATCTGCACGCGTCTCGCAGGGCCATCGGGCAGTTTGGGCGAGCGGATGCGCTCCAGCAGCAATTGTAGGCCGACAACGCCGATCTCCTGGCCCTCGACCCGCACCGTCGTCAATTGCGGCGATATCTGCGTCGCCGGCGAGAAATCGCCGAAACCGATGACCGAAATCTCATCGGGAATCCGGTAGCCCAGGCCAAGCAGTTCCGACACGACGGTCAAGGCCAGCCCGTCATGGGCGCAGAAGAAAGCCGTCGGATGTATTCCTCCCGCCTTCAGTGCTTTGAAGGCATCGACAAAGCCGCCCTGCTCCTCGAATTCCATTACATGCAGCGTCACGTCATCGCGTTTTTCCATGATCTCGCGTGCGCCGTAGAACCGCTCCAGCCGGCCGCGATAGCCGGGCGTGCCATAGACATAGGCGATGGTACGGTGGCCGAGCTCGATCAGGTAGCGAGCAACGGCCTGTCCGGCTTCGTGGTCCGTGCCGGTTACCTGATCGGCCTGCTCCAGCGCGTCCACCCAGCCGAGCCTGACGACGGGAACACCGGATGCGTTCGCCGCCTCGATCGAGGCGCGTTCGTGCGCGCCGACGAGCAGCAACCCGGCGCTCATGCGCGCCAGCTCCGCCACCTGCGCGGGATTGTGTGTCCAGCGGATGCGGATCGGCAGATCCAGGCGGTGCGCTTCGCGCTGCACGCCGTTCTGTAACTGCATGTGCAGCTCGCTGTTGATCACATCGAGATCGTGGAAGATCAGGGAAATCTCCTGCTGATCCGGCTGCGACGGCGGCTTGATGTAACCTAACCGATGCGCCGCCTCTTTGATGCGTTCGCGCGTTTCCTCACTGACGCCGCTCTTGCCGGCAAGCGAGCGCGAGACGGCGTATTTCGACAGCCCGACCTCATTGGCGATCTGCTGCAACGTAATCCGGTCTCTGACCGCCATTTTCCACGCCCCTCAGCGGATTTTCCCCGTCAGTTACCTTGGGCAGAATCCGATCCGATATAAAATTAGCCTCTCCCTTCAACATAACGCTTTACCTAACAATAGCCAAAATATATTTCTCCGGTATCCAAACCCGATAGGTAAAAAACAACAATAACGGGATTGGCTCTCTCGGAGGAGACATTGATGAAGATGAGACGTCGGGCCTTTTTGGCCGGGACTTCGGCCGTCCTCATTTTGCCGGCCCTGCCTACATTCGCCGCTGGCTACCAAGAGGCGGATGTTCTGAAACAGAAAGTCGCAAGCGGCGCCCTGCCGTTGCTCAAAGATCGCCTTCCCGAAAATCCCCTTGTCATCAAGCCGGTCGAAGCCGTCGGCAAATATGGCGGCGACTGGAACATGGCGCTGGTCGGCGGCGGCTCGCTGTCGATGCTGTTCCGCTATCAAGCCTATGAGCCGCTGCTGCGCTATACGCCGGATTGGTCGGGCGTGACGCCGAATGTTGCGGAATTCTTCCAGGGCGATGCCGATTCCAAGGTCTATACCATCCGCCTGCGCAAGGGCATGAAATGGTCCGACGGCCAGCCCTATACGACCGCGGACATCAAATTCTGGTACGACACGGTGCTGACGGACGATCGCGTCGCCTTCGTCGGCCAGGCGCATTGGAAATCCGGCGGCAAGCCCGCCAAGCTCGAGATCGTCGACGAGCAGACCTTCAAGGTCACATTCGATCAGCCGAATGGCCTCTTCCCCCTGCAGGTCGCCTGGGCCAACAATGATCAGACGACGCGCTGCCCGAAACATTATCTCGAGCAGTTCCACATCGACTACAATCCCAAGGCCAATGAACTTGCCAAGCAGCGCGGTTTCGAAAGCTGGATCGCCTCCTTCCAGAGCGCCGCCGGCTTCCAGGACGACAATTCCTTCTTCCTGAACTCGTCGAAGAAACCCTGCCTGAACGCCTGGATGTTCACCATCGCACCCGGCGAAAATACCGAGCGGGCCGTGGCCGAACGCAATCCCTATTATTGGAAGGTCGATACGGCAGGCAATCAACTGCCCTATCTCGACCGCATCCTCTATCAGATGGTCGCCGATCCGCAGGTGCTTCTGTTGAAGACCATGCAGGGCGAGATCGACCTGATGGATCAATATATCGCCACGCCCAACAACAAGTCCGTGCTTTACGACGCGCGCGAACAGGGCGGCTACGACTTCTACACGCTGACCTCCACCGAAGCCAACGTGATGAACTTCATCCTCAACCTCAATCACAATGACGAGACCAAGCGGGCGCTTTTCCAGAATCGCGATTTCCGCGCAGCGCTCTCGACGGCGATCGATCGTCAGACGCTGATCGACGCCGTCCTCGTCGGCCAAGGCGCGCCCGCGCAGCCTTCGATCAAGAAGGAAGATCCGCTCTATAACGAGCAACTGGCGACGCAGTTCACTGCCTATGATGTCGACAAGGCCAATGCCATGCTCGACAAGATCGTGCCGAAGAAGGACGACCAGAATTTCCGCCTCGACGACAAGGGCCGACGCCTGACCATCGTCTTCGAGCTGGATCAGGCGCGCGCCATCTTCCTCGATCTCTTCCAGTTGATCATCCCGATGTTCCAAGCAGTCGGCATCGACGCGCAAATGCGCACCATGGATCGTTCGCTTTGGGAAACCCGTGTGCGCCAGGGCCGCGATTTCGATGCCACCGCCCATCAATTCGGCGCCAACGGCGGCATCGCCGCCATGCTCGACCCGCGCTACTACGTACCGACGGACAGCAACGCCATGTACGCACCGGGCTGGCAGCTCTGGTATCTCGACCGCGACAATGCCAATGCCGTCGAGCCGCCGGAAGCGACCAAGAAGCAATACGAACTCTACGACAAACTGAAGTCGACTTCCGACGCCGCCGGCCAGAATGCGATCATGAAAGACATCCTGCAATCGGCTGCAGACGCCTTCTACGTCTTCGGCATATCGCTGCCGCCGGACGGCTACGGCATCGTCAAGAACAACATGAAGAACGTCACCAAGACCATGCCGAATTCGTTCGGTTGGCCGACGCCTGCTCCCACCATGCCGGAGCAATATTTCAAGGCCTGATACCGCTCAGGTTCCTCCCAGCGGTCGAAGCGCCGGTCCTCGTGGCCGGCGCGGCGGCTCCCTTTTGCCTAGAGCAAGCTCTAGGCGTTTGATGTCGCATGATCTTGTCCGAAAACCGCTTCACACTTTTCGGGATCATGCCTAGCGAACTGGATAAAACCGATGCTCGACGCCAGGAAACAGAATACCGATACGCTGAGAACGACGGACTGGTTCAAGACCGCGACCCGCTGGACGCAGTTGACGCTTGCCGAGGACGATCCGGAGAAATTCGATCCTGCCTTCTGGGTCGATGTCTTCAAGCGCACGAAATCCAACGCCGTCTGCCTCAGCGCCGGCGGTTATATCGCATACTATCCAAGCGACGTGCCCTATCACTATGTCAGCAAGTTCCTCGGCGACAAGGATGTCTTCGGCGCGCTGGTCGATGCCGCCCGCAAGCTCGACATGCACGTCATGGCCCGCGTCGATCCGCATGCGATCCATGACGATGCTGCCAAGGCGCATCCGGAATGGGTGATGATCGACGCCGACGGCAAGCCGCGCCGTCACTGGGCTTATCCGGATGTCTGGGTCACCAACGCCTATGGCGACTACAACACCGTCTTCATGCCCGAAGTGGTGAAGGAAATCGTCCGCAAATACGATATAGACGCCGTCTTCGCCAACCGCTGGCAAGGTCATGGTGTCGACTATAGCGAAGACAGTGCCCGCCGCTTCAAGGACATGTTCGGCCATGCCCTGCCGCGCGCTGCCGACGCCGAAGATCCGGCCTGGCAGGCCTGGCTGCAATGGCGCCGCCGGGTGCTGACCGACATGATCGCCCAATGGGACGACGCCGTGAAGGCGATCCGTCCGCATGCGAGCTTCATTCCCAATATGGGCGGCGCGTCGCTGATGGAATTTGATCTCTCGGTCATATCGAAGCACTGCCCCTTTCTCGTCGTCGACCATCAGGGCCGCCGCGGGGTGGAACTCGGCTGGTCGGCGGGGCGCAACGGCAAACGCATCCGCGCCACCTTCCCCGACCGCCCGGTCGTGCTGATCACCTCGATCGGCCCCGAGGAGGAGTATCGCTGGAAGGATGCCGTCACATCCGGTGAAGAGATGCAGCTCTGGATCAATGACGGCACGGCGCACGGCCTCTATGCTTGGTTCACCAAATTCAACGGGGTCGTCCCCGACAAGCGCTGGGTCGAGCCGGTGGCCGATGCCTTTGCCTTGCAGGCTGCTGTCGAGCCAGTCATCGAAAGCATGCATCCAACCGCGGAAATCGCCGTCATCGACCCCTCGACGACCCTGCGCCACTGGGCACCCGAGGAACGATCGAAGGCGGAGAAACACGATCTCGGCTTTTATCATGCCCTGGTCGAAGCCAAGCTGCCATTCGAGCTTCTCTCCGACCAGGTTCTGACGGAGGAAAACCTCGACCGCTTCAAGCTGATCATTCTCGCCAATGCCTCCTGCCTCTCGGATGCACAGAACGAAGCGATCCGCGTCTATATCAAACGCGGCGGCAGCATCATCGCGGCGCACGAGACGTCGCTGCGCGACGAACTCGGCAAGAAGCGCGGGGATTTCGGTCTCGCGGATGTCTTCGGCGCCAAGTTCATCTCCGGCCCGCGCGGCATCGTCAAGAACACCTATGTGGCGCTCGCCGGTGAGCATCCCCTCAATGCCGGCTATGAAGGTGCCGCCCGCATCATGGGTGGCACGCATCTGATCGCCGTCGAACCCACCGACAAGGCCGAAGTTCCATTCCTCTACGTGCCGGATTTCCCGGATCTGCCGATGGAGGAAGTCTATCCCCGCGAGGAGCCGCGGGGGGCCGCTGTGATCGCTCGCGTGACCGGTCATGGCGGCCGCTCGGTCTACGTTCCCTGGAACATCGGCGAGATATTCTGGGAAGTCATGGCCGTCGACCATGCGCGGCTGATTGCCAATGCCGTACGTTGGGCACTCGGCAAAACGCCGCGCGTCGCCGTCGAAGGTCCTGGCGTCATCGATCTGGCGCTGCGCGAAAACGTCGACGGTGTTGCGCTGTCGCTCTTCAACCTCACCAACCCGATGATGATGAAAGGGCCGATCCGCGACAATTTCCCGCTGGCAAGCCAGACAGTTTCACTCGAAATTCCCAGGGGTAAATCGGTGGCGAAAGCCTGGCTGGTGGTTGCCGACCGCGCCGCCGCCTTCAGCATCAAGGATGGCCGCGCCGTGGTGGACGTGCCCGGCATCGACCGGCTGGAGGTCGTGCATCTGACCTGGAAATGAGGTTTGGGACATAAATTCGAGACTTTGCCTTCGGCCTGCAAGGCCGGGGCAAGCGGTGATCCGACGAAGCGCCGGGGAGGGCGCTTTCAACGGGAGGAGCAGGCCGATGCTCGGCTATATCGTCAAGCGCATTCTCTACATGATACCGACCTTGATCGGCATGTCGCTGATCTCGTTCCTGATCATCCAACTGCCGCCCGGCGATTACCTGACCTCGATGCTCGCCACCATGAGCGACAGCGGCCAGACCGTCGATCCTGCGCAAATCGAGCGATTGAAGCAGATCTACGGCTTCGACGATCCCTTCTACATTCAATACCTGAAATGGATCTGGGGTATCGTCAGCCGCGGTGACTTCGGCTGGTCCTTCGAATGGAACCAGCCTGTCGCCGGCCTGATCTGGGCACGCATGGGCTCGACGCTGGTGATTTCGCTCCTCAGCCTGCTCTTCGTCTGGGTCGTATCGCTGCCGATCGGTATCTATTCCGCCGTGCGCCGTCATTCGATCAGCGATCACGTCTTCACCTTCCTCGGTTTTATCGGCCTCGCCGTGCCTAACTTTATCCTGGCGCTGACGCTGATGTATGTCGCCTACAAATATCTCGGCCAGAGCGTCGGCGGCCTGAGCTCGCCGGAATATGCCGACGCGCCCTGGAGTTTCGCCAAGGCCGGCGATTTCCTCGCCCATCTCTGGATCCCGATCATCATCATCGGCGCCTCGGGAACCGCGGCCTTGATCCGAATCCTGCGTGCCAACCTGACCGACGAACTGCACAAGCCCTATGTCATCACCGCCCGCGCCAAAGGGCTGCCGGAATACAAGGTCATCCTCAAATATCCGGTGCGCATCGCCCTCAACCCCTTCGTCTCGGCGATCGGTTGGGTGCTACCGCATCTCGTCTCCGGCGTGACGATCACAGCCATCGTGCTGAACCTGCCGACTGCCGGCCCCCTGCTCTTTCGGGCGCTGGTGTCGCAGGACATGTATCTGGCGGGCAGCTTCATCCTGCTGCTCAGCGCGCTGACGCTCGTCGGCATGCTGGTCTCCGACTTGCTGCTTGCGCTGCTCGACCCGCGCATCCGGTTCAATTGAGGAGCGGCGGTCATGGGTAAGCAAGAGACATTCGGAAGCAAGACAGGCGGAGCCAAAGTCGGGCCGGTCCTCGTTCTCGCCGATGGGCCATCGATCAGTCCGCTCCGGCAGGACAAGACGGTCTCGACGGCCGCCGTTGGTCCCTGGCGGCTGATCGCCGGCAAGTTCTTCCGCCAGAAGGTCGCCGTCACTGCCGGGATCATTATCCTGATCCTCTATCTCATCGGCCTGTTCGCCGAATTCCTGGCCCCCGCCCTGCCCGACACATCGCGGCCGCAATATACCTACGCCCCGCCGCAGGGCCTAAGTTTCTTTACAGCTAAGCCGGATGGCAGCTCGGAGTTCAATTTTCACGTCAAGGGCTACACCATCGCCATCGACAAGGTGGCGCTGCGCCGCACCTTCGTGGTCGACGATAAGAAGGTCGTGCCCGTCGGCTTCTTCGTCAAAGGTCCGGCCTATAAACTCTGGGGCCTGATCCCGATGAACCGACATCTGATCGGCCCGATCAATCCCAACGACCCGATGTATCTGCTCGGTGCCGACAGGCTCGGCCGCGACGTCTTCTCGCGGCTCATCTACGGCACGCGCGTCTCCATGTCGATCGGCCTCGTCGGCGTCGCCGTCTCGCTCATCCTCGGTGTGGTGCTGGGCTCGATCTCCGGTTTCTACGGCGGTTGGGTGGATACCCTGATCCAGCGCGTCATCGAAGTGGTCAGCGCCATGCCGACCATTCCGCTCTGGCTCGGCCTTGCCGCAGCCATCCCGCTCACATGGTCGCCGGTGACGGTCTATTTCGTCATCACCTTGATCGTCTCGCTGCTCGGCTGGACAAGCTTGGCCCGCGAGGTCCGCGGCCGCTTTCTGGCGCTTCGCAGCGAGGATTTCGTCACAGCCGCCCGCCTTGACGGATCGAGCGAGGCGCGGCTGATCTTCCGCCACATCCTGCCCTCGCTGACGAGCCACATCCTCGCGGTCGTGACGCTCGCCGTGCCGACGATGATCGTTGCCGAAACCTCACTCTCCTTCCTCGGCATCGGCCTGAAGCCGCCGGTCGTCAGTTGGGGCGTGCTGCTGCAGGATGCCCAGAATATCCGTACGGTCGCCACCGCGCCGTGGCTGCTGATCTGGCCTGCTTTGGCTGTCGTCGTCGCCGTGCTGTCCTTCAACTTCTTCGGCGACGGCCTGCGCGATGCGGCCGATCCCTACGACAACTGAGGAGGAGACCATGGCGACGCTTGCCGACGATGTCGTGCTTTCCGTTGAAAACCTGTCGATCGATTTTCGACTGCGTACCCATATTCTGCACGCGGTCGAAAAGGTCAGCTTCGAGCTGAAACGCGGCCAGACGCTCTGCCTGGTCGGCGAAAGCGGCTCGGGCAAGAGCGTGACGGCGCGTTCGCTGCTGCGCATCGTCGACAGGCCCGGCGAAATCGTCGGCGGACAGATCCTGTTGCGCAACGGCGCCGAGATCACCGACGTCACCGCGCTCAACCCGTCGAGCCGCCCGATGCGCGCCATTCGCGGCCGCCGCATCGGCCTGGTCTTCCAGGAGCCGATGAGCTCGCTTTCGCCGGTGCATACGATCGGCTCGCAGATCGTCGAAGCGGTCCGCCTGCACAGCGATCTCGACAAGTGCGCCGCCATGCAGAAGACGATCGAGCTGCTTGCCCAGGTGGAAATTCCCGACCCCCAGAAGATGGCCGATCGCTATACGTTCGAATTCTCCGGCGGCATGCGCCAGCGTGCCATGATCGCCATGGCCTTGGCCGGCAATCCCGATATCCTCATAGCCGACGAGCCAACGACGGCACTCGATGTCACGACGCAGGCGGAAATCCTTGACCTGATCAAGCGCCTGCAGGTCAGCCGCGGCATGGCGATGCTGCTGATCACCCACGACATGGGCGTGGTGGCGGAGGTGGCCGACGAGGTCGCCGTCATGCGCTTCGGCAGGATCGTCGAACGCGGACCGGTCGATGCGATCTATCATGCGGCAAAGCATCCCTACACCAAGCAACTGCTCGCTTCGACCTTGAAGCTGACGCACCATCAGGAAGGCAAGGTCCCCGCCATCGCCAAGGCGGCGGAGAACCCGCAGCCGATCCTTTCCGTGCACAAGCTCTCGAAAGTCTATGGCTGGGCGGGGCGCAACTCGAAGCCGCTGCGCGCCGTCGATGACGCCAGTTTCGACCTCTATCCCGGCGAAAACCTCGGCATCGTCGGCGAAAGCGGCTCCGGCAAGACGACGCTCGGCCGGCTGATCCTGCGCACGGTTGAACCCACCTCCGGCTCGGTCACCTTTCGCGGCAATGAGGGCCGGGAGATCGACGTCACCAAACTCGGCAAGCGCGACCTTCGGCATTTTCACCGCGAGGTTCGCCTTGTTTTCCAGGACCCCTTCGCCTCGCTCAATCCGCGCCTGACGGTGAAGGAGGTGATCGGCGATCCCCTGGTCGTCAACGGCCTGGCCAAGGGCAAAGCGCTGGAGGCGCGCGTAGCCGAGCTGATGAAACTAGTCGGCCTCGATCCGATGATGATGGAGCGCTATCCGCACGCCTTTTCGGGTGGCCAGCGCCAACGCATCGGCATCGCCCGCGCACTCGCGCTCGACCCGAAGATCATCATCGCTGACGAAGCGACTTCGGCGCTCGATGTCTCGATCCGCAGCCAGATCCTCGACCTGCTGCTCGATATCCGCCAGCGACTGAACCTCAGCTTCCTGTTCATTTCGCACGATATTTCGGTGATCCGCTATTTCTGCGACCGGGTGGCCGTCATGCATCGCGGCAAGATCGTCGAGATTGGCGAGGCAGAACAGATTTGCACTGCGCCGAACGAGGCCTATACCAAGAGCCTTATCTCCGCCGTTCCCAACCCCGATCCGCGCGACAAGCGCATGCTGCACCGGCAGCGCTTCAACGCACCCGCTCTTTAAGGACAAAATACGTGCCGAAATTTTCCGCCAACCTCTCCTTTCTCTATCAGGACCTGCCGTTTCTGGATCGTTTTGCTGCTGCCGCGAAGGATGGCTTTATGGGCCTCGAATATTTGGGACCCTATGCCGAACCGAAGGAAAAGGTAGCCGATGCCTTGAAGGCCAACGGCCTGACACAAGTGCTCTTCAACCTGCCATCGGGCAATTGGACCGGCGGCGAGCGCGGTATCGCCTGCCTGCCGGACCGCGTGCAGGAATTCCGCGATGGAGTGGCCGCCGCGCTCGATTATGCGGCGGCACTTGGCTGCAAGCGGCTGAACGTCATCTCCGGCCTCGTCCCCGAAGGCGCCAATCCCGAAACGTTGGAACGCGTACTGGTCGACAATCTCCGCTATGCCGCGCCGCGGATGGCCGATGCCGGCATCAAACTCTTGATCGAGCCGATCAATCTCCGCGACATGCCAGGCTTCCTGCTGTCGACCACCGATCATGCCGAGCGCATCCTCGAGAAGGTCGGCTCCGACAATCTCTATATCCAGTATGATTTCTATCACATGCAGATCACGCAGGGCGATCTGATCCGGACCTTCGAACGATTGAAGGATCGCATCGCCCATGTGCAGATCGCCGACAATCCGGGCCGCAATGAACCGGGCACGGGCGAGATCAACTACGGCTTCATCCTCAATGAGCTCGACCGCCTCGGTTACGACGGCTGGGTCGGCTGCGAATACAAACCCAAGGCCGGCACTACGGAAGGTCTCGGCTGGATGAAACCCTACCGGACGTGAGGATCCCACGATGATCAAGGAGACGCCGCTCTAGCCCGGAACTCCCTTAAGGAAACGACGACCCCCAAGACCGACTGACACTGAACCGAAGCCAATCTTCGGGCGGCGAAGCTTTGCCCGACAGAACGATTGAAGAAGGACCCGACCATGCTCAAACACGATATTCAACTGCCCTACGGCGCCGTTTATTTCCGCAAATCCAATCCGCCGCAGGCCGATTGGGAACGCGACTACAAGGTCGCCGGCGAGGACGGACTCAACATCTTCCGGCACTGGTTCATGTGGAGCGCGATCGAGGTGGCGCCCGGCGTCTACGATTGGGCAGAATACGACCGCCAACTCGATCTCGCCGCGCAGAATGGCATAAAGACCATTATCGCCGAACTCATCCATGCCGTCCCGGACTGGGCGGTGCGCAAATACAAGCATGCCCTGCAGGTCAACGCAGATGGCTCCAAGCTCGGCTCCTATATGGGCGTCTCGGCCGCGACCGGCGGCTTTTCCAACAATGGCGGCGGCGCCGGCGCGCTGACGCTGAGCTGCCCGGAAGTGAAGGAAGCCGCCGGCCGCTTCCTGACCGCGCTCGCCACCCGCTACAAAGACCACCCCGCGATCTACGGCTACGACGTCTGGAACGAATGCAACTATTCGGCGGATGTCGACTACAGCGACTACGCCAAGGCTGCCTTCCGCAAATGGCTGGAGAAGAAATACGGCGACTTGAAAATGCTGGCGCTCGCCTGGCATCGCTATAGCTACGCCGAATGGGACGACGTCGAACCGCCGGTTCACATGGCGCCTTATCCGGAATGCATCGACTGGCTGAAATTCAAGCGCGACAATTTCTATGACCAGATGCAGTGGCGCATCGACACCATCCGCGCAGTCGACCCGAAGAACGTCATCGCCGCGCACGGCATTTCCGGGGCCATCCCGATCATGGCCTCCAACGGCTGCGACGACTGGCTGGCCGCCTCCAAGGTCGAGGTCTATGGCTTCACCTGGGTTCAGGCCCGCAAGGGCAGCGAAGCCTGGAAGAACTGGTACGGCGTCGACATCAACCGCGCCGCCGCCCGCGGCAAGCCCTTCTGGCATGCCGAGCGCCAGGGCGGGCCGCTATGGCTGCAGCCGCAGGTGATCGGTCGCGACAAGGAAGACGGCCGCGTAGTCGATCCCGAGGATATCCGCCTCTGGAGCATGACCTCCCTTGCCGGCGGCGCTCGCGGCATCCTCAATCTGCGCTGGCGGCCGCTGCTCGATGGACCGCTCTTTGGCGCCTTCGGTTCCTACGCCATGGACGGCTCGCGCACACCGCGCTCCGATATGGCAAGCGCCATGGCGAAATGGGCGAATGAACCGGCGCAGGCCGCCCTTTGGGAGGCGAAACCTGTGCGTGGCGAGATCGGCATTCTCGTCGTGCCGGAAGCGCAGGAATTCGAATATCTGTTGAGCTACGACCGCAAGGAAAAGCCCTATCCGGAAGCCATGTGGGGCGCCTACCGCGCCTTCCTCGAAAATGGCGTTCAGCCGGACTGGGTGCACATCGATGATATCGACGCCTATGACCTGCTCTATTTCCCCTATCCGATCATGTTCACCGCCGAGCAAGCGGCGCGGCTGACTGCCTGGATCGAAAGGGGCGGTACGCTGATATCGGAGGCCTGCCCCGGATATTTCGGCGATCGCGGCCATGTCGGCACCGTGCAGCCGAACATGGGCCTCGACAGGGTATTCGGCGCGCTGGAAGACGAAGTCGAGTTCATGCCCGACATCGGCGACCGTATCCATTTCAAGCTGGATGGCGCAGCCGTCGACGGCGGCGGCCTGCTGCAGTCCTATAGGCTCGCCGGCGGCACGGCTCGCGGCAATTTCGACGACGGACGCCTAGCCGTGGTCGAACACCGCTTCGGCAAGGGCCGCACATTGCTGATCGGCACCAATCCTTCCGTCGCCTACTATCGCACTGAAGGTCGCGCGAACGGCGCCTTCTTCGCCGCACTCTTTCGCTGGAGCGGCAAAGAGCGGCACGTAACGCTCTCCAATGCCACTTTGTTTGCACGCATCCACAAAGGGGAAAAGGGGAGCTTCCTCTGGCTGGTCAATCCGACCCGCACCGCGCAGACGACGGAAGTCGAACTCGCCGTTGGAACGCTTGGCTTTGGTAAGGCTGTCTGGCCAGTCGGTGCGGCGCATGGCGGCGGCCGCGTAGAAGTTCCGGCGCGTGACGTGCTGATCCTGCCGTTGGGGTGATTGGTCAATTGGGGGATGGCCAGGCGAGTGCGATTGCGTCGCACTTATGGGCCTGACCATCCTCAAAATTACAGCAGCTTCTCCAGCGTAATCGGCAGTTCGCGTATCCGCTTGCCCGTCGCATGGTAAACCGCATTGGCAATCGCCGGCGCAACGCCAACGATCGCCAGCTCGCCGACCGCCTTGCCGCCGAGCACAGAAGCATGCGGATCGGGGATGCCGACGGAGATCACTTCGATGTCGGGAATATCGGCATTGGTCGGCACGAGGTAGTCGCCGAGATTGTTGTTGATGACGCGGGCGTAGCGCTCATCGACGATGCCCTCTTCGAGCAGCGCCTGGCCGATGCCCATGATGATGCCGCCCTTCCACTGGCTTTCGGCAAGCTTCGGATTGTAGAGCCGGCCGGAATCGAGCGCCGAGACGACGCGTGAGACGCGCACGGTGCCGAAATCCTCATCGACGCGGACTTCGATGAAGTGCGCGCACCAGCTATGCAGCGAATATTCGCCGTCCGTCGGCGACAGCATGGTCGCGACGGTCGAGAAGTTGCGGTAGTGATCCGCTTTGCTCTGCTTGTCTTCCGGCAGGGTGTTGCGCAGCACCTCGATCTTGTCGCGGCCGATTTGCCGCAGCAGTTCGGCAATAGCGATGCCATCGCCGCCGTCACGCGGCGGCAGAATGCGGCCTTCCGAAACGGTCAGCGTATTGGCCTGCAGATCTCGGAGCGGCGAATTGGGATCGTTAATTGCCAAGCCCACCAGCTCGTCGCGGGCAGCGATCGCCGCCTTGTAGACGGCACCGGTCATCAGATTGGCAAGCTGCGAACCGCCGGCGACGGGCGCGCGTGGCAACGCGGAATCGCCAAGCTTGACTCGGATCTGCTCGACCGGAATGCCGAGCGTTTCCGCCGCCGTCTGCGCCAGGATCGTATAGGTCCCCTGGCCCATGTCGATGCCACTGCTCGCCACTTCCGCCGATCCGTCGGCGAGGATACGCACCAGCGCTTCGCCCGGCGTGCGGCGCACCGGATAGGTGCCGGCACCCACACCCCAGCCAATCAGATGTTTGCCGTCACGCATGGAGCGTGGCGCATGGGAACGCTTCGCCCAGCCGAAAGCCTTCGCGCCAGCATCGAAAGCCTCGCGCAACTGCCTTGTCGACCAGGGCTTATCTGCCTCCTGATCTCGCTCGGCATAGTTCCTCAGCCGGATTTCCAGCGGGTCCATCCCGAGTTTATAGGCAAGCTCGTCCATGGCGCTTTCAATGCCCCAAGCGCTCGGATTTTCGCCCGGAGCCCGCAGCGCCCCTGGCGTCACCGTATTCACTCGCACGACATTCTGCCGCGACAACAGATTGGGCGTCGCATACATGATCGCCGTCACGACACCGAGAGGCTCGACCGCCATGCCATCCATCGAGGTTTCGTTGGCGCTGTTATGGACGATGGACAGCAGCTTGCCATCCTCGGTCGCACCGAGCGCGATCGTCTGGCGTGTGCCCGGCCGGCCGCCGAAAGAGGTGAAGGTCTGCGGCCGGGTGATGACCAACTTCACAGGGCGGCCAACCATTTTCGCCGCCATGACGCCGATCGCACCATGCGGAAGTGCAAATGCTTTCGAGCCGAAGCCGCCACCGATGTAGGGCGAGATCATCCGCACATTCTCGAAGGAAATGCCGAACCATTCGGCATAGGTGCGCGCCATGCCGTCGATCCACTGGCTCGGCTCCCAAAGGATGAGCTTGTCGCCGTCCCACTTGGCGATCAGCCCATGCGGCTCGATCGGCACGTTGTATTCGCGCGGCGTCTTGTATTCGGCCTCGAACTTGACCGGCGCTGCGGCCAAAGCTGCCGCAGCATCGCCCCATTCCTTGGTCATCGGATCGAGCGGCAAGCCTTCGCCGCCCTTGCTATCCTCAAGACTGAAGATCGCCGGCGTTTCTTCATAGGTGACTTTGATCAACGCTGCGGCAGCCGTCGCCTGTTCGAAGGTCTCGGCAACAACGGCGGCGACATGCTGGCCGCTGAAGGCAATCTCGCGCAGCAACGGCCGATAAGGACCTTCCGGGCCGGGCGTATCCATCCAAGTGGTTGCCGAATTCAGCGCCATCTGATTGTCCGGCGTCAGCACCAGCAGAACGCCTGGTGCCCTTTCTGCAGCCGAAGTGTCGATGCCGGTGACACGGCCGGCGGCGATCGTGCTTTGCACCATCACCGCATGGGTCAGCCCCTCGAGATCATGCTCGACCGCATAGTCGGCCTCACCTTTGATCTTCGCGGTCCCATCCAGACGGGACAATCGTCCTCCGAGCGCGCCGTCGGCAGCGCCATACTTTCTGGTCTCCATGATGGTCATGCCAACGCCCCCATCATCAGGATGGCACGCTCGACGACACGCGGCGCAAGCGCGATCTTGTAATGATTGGCGCCGAGATCGACAGCGCCTTCGACGGAGAGCAGGCTGGCGCGCTTCACCGCCGCCGCATCAAGCACTTGGCCCTTCAACGCTTCTTCGACTGCGCGGGCACGCCACGGCTTGGTGGCGACACCGCCAAGTGCGACCCTGATATCGCGGATCGTCCTGCCGTCCGCCTCCAGTTCCAGTCCGACGGCGGCGCTCGCCGCTGCGAACTCGTAGGATTGACGGTCGCGGACCTTGAGATAGGTCGAACGGCGAGCGGCGGCGGATGCCGGAATGGTGATCGCCGTAATCATCTCGCCCGGCTCGATCGCATGTTCCCGCTCGGGCGTCGTTCCCGGCAAGATGAAGAAATCATCGATCGCGACCTGGCGGCTGCCGAGATGCACGACAGCATCGAAAGCCACTAGAGCGACAGCGAGATCGCCGGGATTGGTGGCGATACAGGCCTCGCTCGTGCCGAGAACGGCATGATTGCGCGTGACGCCGCCAATTGCCGAACAGCCGGAACCGGGCGCGCGCTTGTTGCAGGCGGGAAAGGTCGCCGGATCGCGGAAATAGGGACAGCGCGTGCGCTGCATCAGATTGCCGCCGATCGTCGCCATGTTGCGGATCTGCGCCGAGGCCGCAAGCGACAGCGCCTCGGAAACGGCCGGGAATTGCGCCTTGATATTGGCGTCGTCGGCGACACGGCTCATTTTCGCCAGCGCGCCGATCGTAACTCCTTGATCAGTAAGAGTGATCGCATCGAAACCGGCAAGGTGGCTGATATCCACGACTGTCTCGGGCTCGGCAACGCCGCATTTGGCGAGATCGAGTAGCGTCGTGCCGCCGGCAAGCAGCATGGTGGCGGAAGAGGCCGCAGCTTTCCGGGCTTCATCGATCGAGCCGGCGCGGAGGTAGGAAAACTCTTTCATCGGGCAGCCTCCGCCGCTTCGCGCACGGCCGCGACGATATGCGGATAGGCACCGCACCGACAGAGATTGCCGGCCATATATTCGCGGATTTCATCGTCGGAGCCGGCATGGCCCTCGCGGATGCAGGCGACCGCCGACATGATCTGTCCCGGTGTGCAATAACCGCATTGGAAGGCGTCATGCTCCAGGAAAGCCGCCTGCACCGGATGCAGATCACCGCTTTCTGCCGCCAGCCCTTCGATCGTCGTGACTTTGCGGCCCTCGACCTGGGCGGCCAGCGTCAGGCAGGAGAGCACGCGTTCACCGTCGACATGGACGGTGCAGGCACCACATTGGCCCTGGTCGCAGCCCTTCTTGGTGCCGGTCAGACAGAGATGCTCGCGAAGGGCATCGAGAAGCGTGACACGCGGATCGAGCGAAAGCTCGTGCTCGTGTCCGTTGATATCGAGATGGACGGTAGTCATCAGGTCACTCCCTATTCGGGTCATCACTTTGCAATCATAAGATTCTGCCAGTCATGACATCCGTTCTTGACGTCAGCCTGACCGGCGCCAGGTAATCAGGATACAGCGCTTTCGCCGGCGGGTGCGGCGTGTGGTAGGACGCCTGGGTGAGACCGCGCTTTTACCGTCGTTGATGCTCCGATCAGACAGCAATGGCGTCTTGGCCCTTTATGCGATAACAATCCTCTGGTACTCCAAATTAAACGGAGGCGCCTCCGTTTATTATCCTAGAGACTTGTTCGATATCGTCAAGTCGCAATCCGCATGGAGCGAAAATTGGCTTCCAGGCCGTCGTCAGAGCTGAAGGACGAAACGCCGCTAGGCGCGAAAACCCTACGCGCGGATGCACGGCGCAATCGTGACAAGCTTATCGAAGTCGCCGCTGAAGCCTTCGCCAATCACGGCACCGCCGCTTCGCTCGAAGACATTGCGCGGCGTGCCGGCGTCGGCGTCGGCACGCTCTATCGCCATTTCCCGACCCGCGAACACCTGGTCGAAGTCGTCTATCGTCACGAGGTCGAGGCGCTCTGCAATGCAGCCGAAGAGCTTTCACATGAGCGTACGCCGGATCAGGCGCTGGAAGAATGGATGCACCGCTTCGTCGGCTACATCGCCACCAAGCGCGGCATGGCCGATAGCCTACGCATCCTGCTCAACAGCAATTCCCAACTCTTCGCCGACAGCTACGGCATGGTGCCGATCGCGCTCAGGGGCCTGATCGAACGGGCAGTGGCCGACGGCTCGATCCGTGCCGACGTCGACAGCACCGATGTGCTGCATGCGCTGTCGGGCACATATTCCATGCCGAATTCACCGGAATGGCGCGACCGCTCCCGCCGCCTCGTCCGCCTGCTGATGGACGGCCTGCGCTGGGGCGCACCGAAAACGCAGGTGCCGCAGGGGACCTGATAATCGGCAGGATGCTTCCTATATCCTTTCAGCAAGCACCCCAATTCCCGCAATCATGGAGCAATCCCATGTCCGAAAAGCTGGTCAAGATTCCCGGCCCCGATCACCCCATAACGATCGAGAACAAGCAGGCCCATATCACCGTTTCGGTCGCCGGCAAGGTCATCGCCGATACGCGTGAAGCGCTGTCCCTGAAGGAAGCTTCCTATCCCGCGGTCATTTACGTGCCGCGCAAGGATGTCGACATGTCCGCTCTCAAGAAAACCGACCACGCCACCTACTGCCCCTATAAGGGCGATTGCTCCTACTACAGCATCCCCGTTGGTGGGGAGCGCTCGGTGAATGCGATCTGGACCTACGAAAATCCCTATGCCTCCGTTAGCCAGATCAAGGATTACATGGCTTTCTACCCTGACCGGATCGACGCCATGAAAATTGACGCTTAAAGAGCCAACCCGCTTCCGCTATCGAAAACATAGACCTGATCGGCATTAACGGTGACCTTCAATTGCTCGCCGTAGCGAACCGGGGCTTCACCGTCGACGACAGCCGTCACCTGTTCGCCGGCAAGCTCGAAGAGCACGTGGGTCTGCGCGCCCGTTGGTTCGACCAGCATCGTCTGGCCGGTGAGCGGCGAGCCGTTGCCCGTCAAACTAAGATGTTCGGGCCGAAGGCCGATCTTCACGCTCTGGCCGGACCTGACCTTGCGCGCGCTGGCAATACGCACCTGCGTGCCATCCTTCAGCCGCACAGACGGTGAGCCGTCAACGCCGTCCACCACGCCGTCAAGAAAATTCATGGCCGGCGAGCCGATAAACCCGGCGACGAAGAGATTGGCCGGCTGGCGGTAAAGCTCGATCGGCGTGCCCTGTTGCTCGATTTTCCCCTGGTTCAGCACGACGATGCGGTCGGCGAGCGTCATCGCTTCGATCTGATCGTGGGTGACGTAAATCGAGGTCGTCTGCACCTTCTGATGCAGCGCCTTGATCTCGGAGCGCATCTGCACGCGCAGTTTGGCGTCGAGGTTCGACAAGGGCTCATCGAACAGGAAGACGGCGGGGTTGCGCACGACGGCGCGGCCCATGGCGACACGCTGGCGCTGGCCGCCGGAGAGCTGCGCCGGCTTGCGGTCGAGCAGCTTGGTGAGGTCGAGCATGCGCGCGGCCTCGTTGACCCGCTGCTCGATCACTTGCTTGGTCTCGCCCGACAGCTTCAGATTGAAGCCCATGTTCTGCGCGACCGTCATATGCGGATAGAGCGCGTAGGACTGGAAGACCATGGCGATGTTGCGTTCGCGCGGGGTCAGCTCGTTGACGACCTGGCCCCCGATCGACACATCGCCGTCGGTGATTTCCTCGAGGCCGGCAATCATGCGCAGCAGGGTCGACTTCCCGCAGCCGGATGGCCCGACGAGGGCGATGAACTCGCCATCGCCGATTGCCAGCGAGACATCGTGGATGACCGGCAGCGCGCCATAGGCTTTGTGAATGTTGTGCAGTTCGACGGATGCCATGCTTTTTTTTGCTCCGGTAGGGCTCAGGATTTCACGGCACCAGCGGTGAGACCCGCGATGATGTGCTTCTGCGCCAGGAAGAAAACGATGATGGTCGGCATTATGGTCAGCGTGATGAAAGCCAGCACCAGTTCCCATTCTGTGCCGAATTCACCGCTATAGACCATCATGCCGAGCGGCCAGGGATAAATCGAGTCCGAATTCAGCATGATCAGCGGCAGGATGTAGCTGTTCCAACTGCCGACGAAGGAGATGATGCTGACGGTGGCGACGATCGGCCGGGAGAGCGGCAGCGAGATGTGCCAGAAGAAGCGGATATAGCCGCAACCGTCGACGAAAGCCGCCTGAAACAATTCTTCCGGAAGGTTGCGAAAATAGTTTCTGAACAGAAGAATGCTCATGCCGAGGCCGAAGGCCACCTGCGGCAGCACCACGCCCCAATAGGTGTTGAGCAGGCCGAGATCGCGGATGCGGATAAACAGCGGCAGGATCGCGGTGGCCGCCGGGAACATCAAGCCGATCAGGAAATAATTCAGCAGGAAGTTCGAGCCGAAGAACTTCACATGTGCGAAGGCGAAGGCTGCCATGGCCGAGACGGTGACCGTCAAGAACACGGTAAGGACGGCGATGATCAGTGAGTTCATCATCTGCCGCCAGTACCGGTCGCCGAAGAGGATGCCGGAATAGTTCTCGAAATGCCACTCGGCCGGCAGGCCGAAGGGATTGGTTCTGAGATCGCCCAACGACTTGAAACCGCCGAGCGCCGTTGTCAACAGCGGGATCAGCACGATGGCGGCGATGATGGTCAATGACACGTAGAGATAGATCTTCGTGCCGGTGCTCAGTCGAACGGATGAGGCCATATCAGTCATTGCGCATAAATATCCGTTTGTAGCCGAAGGCGAGGGTGACGCAGATGACGAACAGCACCACGCCGACGGCGCTGCCGAGGCCAACCTGCATGCGGGTGACGCCGAAATTGTAGAGGAAGGTCACCATCGTCTGCGTCGAGTTGAATGGTCCGCCACCCGTGAGCGGCATGATCAGATCGAAAAGCTGCAGCGAGCCGACGACCGCGAAGAAGACGGACAGGCGTAATGTTGAGCCAAGCAACGGCAGGGTGACGTATCGGAATTTCTGCCAGCCGGTGGCGCCGTCGATTTCGGCGGCTTCGAGCACGCTCTTGTCGAGGGATTGCAGGCCGGCGATGAACAGCATCATGTGGAAGCCGAAATATTTCCACACGATCACCGCCAGCACCGCGTACATCGCCAGATCCTTGTCGGCGAGCACGTAGGGCGTAGCGACGCCGAGAAAATGCGAAATCGCGGCAAACAGGCCGTAGTCGCCGTCATAGACGAAGCGCCAGATCAGGCCCGCGGCCACTTCTGCCAGCACATAGGGAAGGAAGAAGATCAACCGATAGAGCACGACGCCGCGAATGCGGTTCGCCAGCATCGTCGCGAGCCAGATGGCAAGCGGTACCTGAATGGCGATCGAGACCAGGATGATCAGCGCATTGTTCTTGAGCGAGGTCAGGAAGGCGCCGTTCTTGAACAGAACCTCGAAGTTGCGCAGCCCGATGAATTCCGTCGGCGGGCCGTAGCCGTTCCATTTGTAAAGACTATACCAGGCGGCTTCTCCCATCGGCAGGATGACGAAGATGGTAAAAAGCAGAAGCGCTGGCGGAAGGAACAGCAGGATGACGGGCATGCGGCCGCGCGCAGCGGGGCTCTTGCGTCGCGTCGTTGACATTGATTGTGCGGCGGGCCGGATAACGGTCGTTGCGCTGATGTTCGTCATGAACGATCCTGATACTCAGAATGCTGGAAAGAATGGCGCCGACGGCAAGACCCGCCGGCGCCCGCTGTTTGTTAGAGCTGATCCTGCTCGAAGGCGTCCTGGACCTGCTGTGCGCCGTCCTTCGGGGTCATCTGGCCTGAGACGATGCCGACCGAGATGTCGTTGACGACACGGCCGACGGAAGGGCCGAGATCCTGGTCGAAGAAGTTCTGGTGCCAGGTCGAATGGGCCAGTTGCTCGGCCGATTCGTGCATCAGCTCGCTCTTGACGCCGTCTTCCGAACCGATCGTCACCGGAATGATCATACCGGCTTGCGCCATGATGCGTTCATTGTCCGGATTGGTCAGATAGGCGAGGAAGTCGAGCGCTTCCGGCGGAGCCTTCTTGGTCACGGCCCAGCCGTTCAGGCCGCCGAGCGTATCGGTCGCGAGACCCGCGCCGCCGGTGACGGCCGGGAAGGCGAAGTGGCCGATATTGTCGTCAGCCAGCCCCTTGCCGTCGCCGGCATTGGTGCGCTGGTTGGCGGCGGTGTTTTCGAAGCCGAGGATCATCGCGGCCTTGCCGTCACCGAAGACGCCGAGCGCCTGTGGCCAGGTGGTGCCGAGATAGCCGGGCTGGAACGGATCGAGCTTGCCGAGATCCGCGAGCTGTTCGCCCGCCTTGATGATCGCCGGATCGTTGAAGCCGTTGCCTTGGCCGTTCTTGGCAGCGGTAAAGACCTGCTGGCCGCCGTCGCGCATCACCAGATAGCTCCAGTAGAAGTGGATCGGCCACTTCTCGCCGCCGCCGCCGGCGATCGGCACGATGCCGGCAGCCTTGATCTTCTTGACGGCTGCCAGATAATCGTCCCAGGTCTTGATGGCTGTCGCATCGACGCCGGCCTTGGCGAAGAGCGCCTTGTTGTAGAAGAAGGAAACGGTGCCGAGCTTGAATGGTACCGCGCTGATCTTGTTGTCGAAGGTCAGGCCTTTGATGGCAGCCGGATTATAGGTCTTCAGCCAGGCGCCGCCATTGGCGTTCATCGCGGTGGTCAGATCCATCAGCGTGCCGGTTTCTTCCTGCTGCTTCAGCACACCGCCGCCCCAGCTATAGAAGAAATCCGGTGCGTCGTTCGATTGCAGCAGCGTCGGCAGTTTGGCCTTGAAGGCCTCGTTTGCCAGGAACTGCATTTCGATCTTTACGCCCGGGTGCTTGGCTTCGTACTGATCGGCGATCTTCCGCCAGATGGCGATGTAATTCGGATCGAGCTCCAGATGCAGCCACTTGACGACCGTATCTGCGGCCGCGCTCGTAGCGCCGGCAAGGATCGCAAGCCCCGTGGCAGCAGCAATGGCGGCGATACGCGCACCGCGAAGGGCTTTCGCCCCACGTTCATACAGCATGATTTTATCCTCCCAAGGGAACAAGAGCCTCAGATAATTTTTCCCTTATGCGGATTAATTCAACGGAGCTTTGCTGAAATGTCAACCACCGTTCCTAAAATTTCGGCAGCGCCGCCGGGAAACGGCTTGACATAAGGCATCAACCATAGCCTATTTAATTCGCATCCCGTCAAAAATATCAGGCCGTCGCCGAGCGGAATACTCAATCGGCAACATTCTCATGAAAACAGCAGACCCGGAGCTTATGCGGGCGATAAACCGCTTCAACGTGCTGGATACGATCCGGCGGGCGGGGTCGATCGCACGCATCGAAATCAGCGAACGTACCCAGCTTTCGACCACCACGGTATCGGCGATCACTGCTTCGTTACTGGATGACGGCCTGATCCTGGCGCGTACCGAAGGCGACCTGCGTGAAGCAGCGGCCCGTGGCCGGCCGCGCGTCATGCTGGAGCTCAATCCGGACGCTGCCCGCGTCGTCGGCGCGAAGATCGCCGCCAATCGCATGGTCTTCGTCGTCGCCGATTTCCGCGGCGAAGTGCTGTCGACGCTGACGCTCGCCCTTCGCGTCGACCGGCAACCGATCAGCGTCATCGCCGACTTGATTGAGGATGGCGTTCGCCGCTGCGTGGTCGATGCCGATCTGGCGCTCGATGAAATTGATTCGGTCTGTCTCGGCCTGCCGGGCGTCATCGAACACCGCACCGGCCATGTACGCACCAGCCCGATCTTCCGCGAAAGCGGCGTCGATTTTGCTAAAGAGATGTCCGAGCGGCTGGGCGTCACCGCCATCGTCGAGAGCGATGCGCATGCCATCACGCTGGCGCATCACTGGTTCGGCGAAGCGAGAGATCTCGACGATATGGTGCTGGTGTCGCTGGAACAGACGCTCGGCCTCGGCGTGCTGCATGGCGGCCAACTGTTCCGCGGCGCCGGCGGCTTGAGCCACAATCTCGGCGACCTCGCGCTCGGTATCGGGGCGCAGGGCACGATCAGGCTTGCGAGCCTGGCGGGCGAAAGCGCCATTCTCGGCGACCAGCCGAGCGGCGGCCGCTTTGCCGAGGCCATCCGCCTCGGCCGCGGTATGGCGCATGCGAAGACATTGATTGCAGCCGAGGACAACACGCTGATCAGCGCGGCGATCCGGGCCGGCGAAGCCTGCGGCATGGCGCTTGCCAATATCGTCACCTTGTTCGCGCCACCACGCGTTATCCTCGTCGGATCGAGCCTGGCGCTTGGCCAGCCCTTCCTCGACAGCCTCCGGGAGGCCTATTCCCTGGCGATCCCACCATCGATCAAGGGCGTGACCGAACTCGTCTTCGACCAGTCGACGGACGAAACCTGGGCGCAGGGTGCGGCCGTGGTCGCACTGCGCGAACTCTATGAATCTCCTTGGGGAACGACAGGGCCGGCACCGGCACTTTGACCCGCAAGGTATGCACAGACACTTCATTTGGAGAAAGTTTATGGAAAAGGTCGGCATTGGCATCATTGGTTGCGGAAACATTTCCGGCGCCTATCTCACTGCGATGAAATCGTTCCCCATTCTCGACATCAAGGGGGTCGCCGACCTCAATCGCGAACTCGCTGAAGCCAAGGCCGCCGAATTCGGCCTTAAGGCCGTCGACGTAGCCGCGCTCTTCGCCGACCCGACGATCGAGATCATCGTCAACCTGACCATCCCGAAGGCGCATGTCGCCGTCGGCCTGCAGGCGCTCGATGCCGGCAAGCACACCTATTCGGAAAAGCCGCTCGGCATCAACTTCGCCGAAGGCAAGAAACTCGCCGACGCAGCAGCGGCCAAAGGTCTGCGCATCGGCGCTGCCCCCGACACCTTTCTCGGCGGCGGCCATCAGACGGCACGCGCCGTCATCGATGAAGGCGCGATCGGCATTCCTGTCGGCGGCACCGCCACCTTCATGTGCCCGGGCCATGAGCGCTGGCACCCGAATCCGGCTTTCTATTACGAAGTCGGCGGCGGCCCGATGCTCGACATGGGTCCCTACTACATCACCGACCTCGTCAACCTGCTCGGTCCGGTTTCCCAGGTCGCCGGCTTTGCCGTGACCCCGCGCAAGGAACGCATCATCACCAGCGAGCCACGCAACGGCGAGCACATCCCGGTGCATGTCCCGACCCACGTCGCCGGCGTGATGGCCTTTGCCAACGGCGCCGTGGTACAGATCGGCATGAGCTTCGACGTCGCCGGCCACAAGCATGTGCCACTCGAAGTCTACGGCACCGAGGGCACGCTGATCGTCCCCGATCCGAACCGCTTTGCCGGCCCGGTCGAATACCTCAAGAAGGGTGGCCAGTTCGAGGAACGCGAAGTCACCGCGCCTTATGCCGACGGCAACTACCGCTCGCTCGGCGTTGCCGACCTGGCGCATGCCATTCGCTCCAACCGGCCGCACCGCGCCAATGGCAGCCTGGCATTGCATGTGCTCGAAGTCATGGAAGCTTTCCAGACCGCATCCGATACCGGCCGCACGGTCGCCATCACCACACAAACCGAACGTCCGGCCCCGCTTTCCGAATCCCTCGTGGACGGCAAGATCGGCCGCTAATTGAGCTAGTTCAGGAGAACCATCATGCGTGAAGCACTTATCGTCTGGGGCGGCTGGAGCGGCCACGAACCGCAGGAATGCGCCCATATCATCCGCGACATGCTGCAGGAGGACGGCTTCAAGGTCTACCTCGAAAACAGCACGGAAGCCTTCGCCGACCCGTCGATCCATGACTTGAGCCTGATCGTGCCGATCGTCACCATGTCGAAGATCGAGAAGGAAGAGGTGAAGAACCTCGCCGCTGCCATCGAAAGCGGCGTCGGCATCGCCGGCTATCATGGCGGCGCGGGCGACTCGTTCCGTGAAAGCGTCGAATACCAGTTCATCATCGGCGGCCAGTGGGTTGCCCATCCCGGCAATATCATCGACTACACGGTCAACATCACCAAGTCGGACGATCCGATCATGGAAGGGATCACCGATTTTCCTTACACGTCCGAGCAGTACTACATGCATGTCGATCCGTCGAACGAAGTGCTGGCAACCACGACCTTCACCGGCGATCATGCCTATTGGATCGACGGCGTCGTCATGCCGGTCGTCTGGAAGCGCAAATACGGCAAGGGCCGCGTCTTCTATTCCTCGCTCGGCCATCAGGCCAAGGAATTCAACGTGCCGCAGATGAAAACCATCTTCCGCCGCGGCGCCAGCTGGGCAGCACGGTAACGCCCGCCCCATCTTTCCGAAGAGGTTTGCTCTCTTCCTGGTCTTCTCCCCGCGCGCGGGGAGAAGACGTCACTCTTCGACGGGCTCAGGAAGCCCTCGCGGGTTTCAAACTTCAGTCTCCGGCGTCGAGCCGCGTGTTCGAACCGACATCCTTCCAAATTTCCAGATCGTCGAGCAGCCGCTGCGCATGTTGGCGGACGGCGTCGATTGCGTCATCGCCCAATTGAAGCCTCAGCGGCATGTTCTCGCTCGCCAGTGCAATGTCGATCGCGGCGGCGGCTTTCAAAGGATCTCCGGCCTGGGTTCCGTCCATATCGCGCATTACCTTTCGGACTCCAGCGAGCGCTTCCCGATAGGCGTCATGACTTGGCATGAAACGCTCACCTTGGCTGACAAGCGATGTTCTGAAGGCGCCGGGCTCGACGATGAGCACCCTGATCCCGAACGAAGCGACTTCCTGGGCGAGCGCTTCCGAATAGCCTTCCAAGGCAAATTTTGTCGCGGAATAGGCTCCGACGCCCGCGAAGGACATCTGGCCTCCCATGCTGGAAATATTGACAATCGCGCCTCTTGCCTTTTCCCGCATGTGTGGCAGCACTGCGCGAGTGACAGCCATGGCACCGAAGAAATTTGTCTCCATCAGCGCGCGGATTTCTGTCTCGGGCGTTTCCTCCAGCGCTCCGACAATTGCATAGCCTGCGTTGTTAATGAGGACGTCTATGCCGCCGAACTTCGCAATGGCGGCCGTAACCGCCTGCTCTGCGGCGCCGGTCCGGGTCACATCGAGTTCGGCCACCAAAAGCCGGCGGTCACCTTCGGCCTGCAGCGACTGAAGTTTTTCCGTCGCTCTCGCGGTGGCAACGACATTATAGCCTTTCGAGAGCGCATATTGAGCATATGCGAGGCCAAATCCGGACGAAGCGCCGGTGATGAACCATGTGGGAGTTGACGTGGACATAGCGGTGATTTCCCAAGCGGCTGATGTTGATAGCCACTATATCCGCGCCTGATAGATTGATAATATGGTTCTATCCGCACTCCTTATGCGATAGAATTCATGAATGGACCGCGATCTCCTTGCTCATTTGCCGGTATTTCTTGCGGTGGCACGCCAGGGCAGTTTCGCCGGTGCGGCTGCGGAGCTTAGCTTAAGCCCCTCCGCCGTGAGCCACGCGATCCGCATGGTCGAGTCGCGGCTTGGCGCGACATTGTTCGCTCGCACCACCCGGAGCGTCGCGTTGACGGAAGCCGGAAACCATCTTCTGGGCATAATCGGGCCTGGGTTCTCTCAGATCGAAGACGGGCTTGATCAATTTCGCGCAAACACTGGCAATGTAACGGGTGTGCTGCGTCTCAACGTCCCTCGGACGGCGTTGGCGTTGGCAATCACACCGGTTATCATCGAACTCTCGCAGCGCTTCCCCCAGCTGACGGTGGAAATCGCCATCGACGATGCATCGGTTGATATCATCGCCCGCGGTTTCGACGCCGGAGTACGGCTGGGAGAAATGATCGCGCAGGATATGGTCGCCACGCGTTTGACCGCTCCCTTCAAGATGATCCTGGTCGCGGCGCCGGATTATTTGGCCCGAAAAGGCGAGCCGCGAGCCATATCGGAACTCGCAAATCACAACTGCATCGGGTTTCGGCAAATCACTGCGGGCAGCCTCTACGACTGGGAACTAAACGACGGTGGCACTATGGTCTCTGTCGCCGTCAGGGGAAGCTCGATCGTTACCGATGCCACCTATGCCAAGGAACTTGCCCTGGCGGGCGTCGGCATCACCTATCTCATGGAACCCCTGGCGAGAGCGGAAATCGAAAGTGGAATATTGACGCAGCTACTGCCTGAAACTGCAATCGAAGAGCCTGGTTTGTTTCTATATTATCCAAAGCGCGCCGCCACCGCACCCAAGCTCCGCGCATTTATCGACGTGGCCAAATACATACTGAAGTTTCGTTCCGGTGACCGCACATCGTCCGCGAACCCTTCAACTCGGTAGGGGAAGATACATGTCACCGCTGCGCCAACCGGGCCGCGCTTGCGACTTTAGCCCGAACTGATAAAATGACGCCGCCATGCCACAAACTCTTGTGCTGGCTGCGTTTTTCGCTGCCATGGAGGCTGAATGGATCAGGGCACAACGGAAACATCGAACACCCCGACAGTCAGCTATGGCGCCGAGCCCGGATTGCGTTTCGCCTCCCTGCTCGACGGACATGGCGGCTGTAAGCAGCTTTGCATGGATGAGGTCTGTGCCTGGAAGCCCGGAGAAGGCGTGACATGGCTGCATCTCGAGCGCGACCATCCTGCTACGGCCGACTGGGTCACCCACAAAAGCGGATTCGACCCCTTCGTAATCGAAGCGCTGTTGGAAGAGGATTCGCGCCCTCGTGTCGAACCTGTGGGCGATGGGCTGCTGATCATCCTGCGCGGCGTCTGCGCCACGTCGCCCGATGGCGTGACGCAGAAACCTGCCGACATCGACCTTGTACCCCTGCATCTCTGGGTCGATGGCGACCGTATCGTCTCGCTCCGCGACAGCGGCCACTACATCACGGCGCTGCGCGATATCCGCCTGTCGCTGGAGAAGAAAAAGGGGCCGCAGCGCACCGGTGACCTGCTCGCCCTGATCGGCGACAAGCTGGTGCGCGACCTCGAGCCCGTGCTCGACGCAATGGACGAAGAGGTGGACGATCTTGACGAGCTGATCTTTCATGGCGAAGCCGGCCAGGTGCGCGAACGTCTGAAGCTGCTGCGCCGGCGAGCCGTGCAGCTTCGCAGGTATCTGGCGCCGCAACGCGATGCACTGAACCGCATCGAGCATGACGATGCGCCCTGGCTTGCCGAACGCGACAAGCTGCGCATGCGCGAGGTCATCGACAAGCTGATGCGTTACATCGAGTATCTCGATGCCATCCGCGACCGCACCAGCATCCTGCATGACGACTTGTCGACCGTCATCAGCGAGCGCATTGCCCGCAATTCCAACCGCCTCGCCGCCCTTGCCGCCCTGCTTCTGCCGCCGAGTGTCGTGGCCGGCCTCTTCGGCATGAATGTCGGCGGCATTCCCGGCGTCAACGACACCTGGGCCTTTATCGTTATCGTCGCCTTCGTCACAGTCACGTCGATCGCCACCCTCTGGGTGCTGAAGCGCATCAACTGGCTTTAGAGCAATACCAGAAAAGTGGCGACAGATTTTGCCTTGCCGGTAGCCGGTGTCGGTTTGGCGGCGATTGCCTGCTGCTGTTGATCGGCATTGCCGGCGAGTAGCAGGCGTTCGCCAGTTAGCCCTCCAGCCGCTTACCCGTTTCGGTGTCGAATAGGTGAATCTGGTGGGTCTCGACACCGATCTTCAGGATCTCTCCCGGAGCGTTGAGAATACGCTCGCGGAAGACGCCGATCAGGTCGTGACCGCCGAGCCGCATGGCCACCTGGGTTTCCGAGCCCATCGGCTCGACAGTGACGATCTCGGCGGGAAGTCCTTGCGGGTCCAATCTCAAATGCTCCGGGCGGATGCCGAGCGTGATCGGCTGATCGCCACGCGCGGCCGCGCCATTGACGGCGAGCCGCATCCCGCTTTCCGTGACGAAGCTACCGCCGTCCAGTCGTCCCTTGAGGATGTTCATGCTCGGCGAGCCGATGAAGCCGGCGACAAAAAGATTGGCGGGGTGGTCATAGAGTTCGAGCGGCGAGCCGATCTGCTCGACGATGCCGCCATGCATGACGACGATGCGGTCGGCCATGGTCATGGCTTCGATCTGGTCATGGGTGACGTAGATCGTCGTGGTCTTCAGCCGCTGATGATTCTGCTTGATCTCCGAGCGCATCTGCACGCGCAGCTTCGCATCCAGGTTCGACAGAGGCTCGTCGAAGAGGAAGACCTTGGGATTGCGCACCATGGCGCGGCCCATGGCGACGCGTTGGCGCTGGCCGCCGGAAAGATGGCGGGGATAACGCTGCAAATAGGGCTCGAGGCTGAGCATGCGCGCCGCTTCCGCCACCCGCTTGGCGATCTCCGGCTTGGGCGCACCGGCAAGCCGGAGCGAAAAGCCCATATTGGCCTCGACCGTCATATGCGGATAAAGCGCGTAGGACTGGAAGACCATGGCGATGTCGCGCTCCTTGGGAGCGACGTTGTTGACGACCTTGCCGTCGATGGCGATCTCACCGCCGCTGATGGCTTCGAGGCCGGCGATCATACGCAGCAGCGTGGACTTGCCGCAGCCTGAAGGGCCGACCAGCACGGTAAACTCGCCATCCGCTATATCGACGGAAACGCCGTGCAAAACTTCCAGCGCACCGTAGCTCTTACGTACCTCTGCAATTTTCACTGAGCCCAAGGGTCTAACTCCGCATATCGAGGAAAGGGGTCAATCGTCCCAGCGGGGCGACTTTTCGGGATTGATGCGGCGATAACCGCGGTTGAGCGCTCGGATCTCGTTCATCTCCGCTTCGTTGAGCGAGATGCCGAGAGCTGCATAGTTGCCGCGCAGATTTGCCTCGCTGGAGGAAGATGGGATGACAACATGTCCTTCGGCCATCAGGAAGGCCAGCGCGACCGCCGATGCCGAAACGCTGTGGGCGGCGCCGATTTTTGAAAGCACCGCATCGCCGCGGATTTCGCCCTTGGCCAGCGGCTGATAGGCCGTGAGCGTCAGTCCGATGCTGCGGGCATAGGCGATGAGCTTCGGCGCCTGCAGATAGGGATGGATCTCCACCTGGTTGGTGGCGATGGCATCCGGGCCGAGCAAGTTGCGGGTTCGCTCAAGCAGGGCGATCGGAAAGTTGGAGACGCCGATCAGCCGGGCATAGCCCTTCTGCTGGGCTTCGCCGAGCGCCAGCACGTAATCCTCGAAGGGCACTGCATCCTTGTGCGACGGCCAGTGGATCAACAGCAGGTCGACCTGATCGACACCGATCGTATCGAGACTGGCGCGAACGGATGGCAGGAACTGAGCCTTGTCGAGCCTCGTGTCGGCGACCTTGGTGGTGATGAAAAAATCGCCGCGCGGCAGGCCGGATCCCCGCACCGCCTTGCCGACGGAATCCTCGCTATTGTAGCTCTGCGCCGTGTCGAGGTGCCGATAACCGATCGCGATAGCCTCCGAAATGGCCGCCACGCCGTCATCACCGATGCGGCCGCCGGTGCCGAGGCCCAGTTTCGGAATGGTCTTGTCTGTCGTCATAATCCTATCCCTTGGTTGCGCCGGCGGTCAGCCCGCCAACAAAGAGGTTTTGGAAAAACAGGAAGAGCAGCGCGATCGGTACCGTCATTACCATCGAGGCGGCCATCACCCCGCCCCAGTCGGTGTTGAATTCGGTCGAGAATTCGGCAAGGCCGATCGGCAACGTCTTCACGGAACTGTCTGTGGCAAAGCAGAGCGCGAAGATGAATTCGTTCCAGGTGGTGACGAAGGCATAGACGAGCACCGCCACCAGCCCCGGCGTCGACAGCGGCAAAGTGATGCGGAAGAGGATGCCGAGGCGCGAGGCGCCATCGACGATCGCCGCTTCTTCCAGCTCGATCGGGATCGCCTTGAAATAACTGGTCAGCATCCAGACGCTGAGTGGCAGGGTGATGATCATGTAGACGAGGATCAGGCCCCAGTAGGTATTGACCAGATGCAGATAGCGCAGCGTGATAAATAGCGGCACGATGATCGCCGCCGTGGGCAGCAATTGCCCGACCAGCACGAAGGTCTGGAAGAACGGCTTTCCCTTGAAATCGAAACGGGCGAACCCGTATGAGGCGAAGACGGCAAGGATCAGCGCCAGCACCGTCGAGCCGACGGAGATGATGACGCTGTTCATGAAATAGCGTGGAATGTTGGAGTTGAAGATCACTGTAATGTAGTTGCCGATCGTCGGCGCATCGGGCAGCCAATGCGGCGGCACGGTATAGAGCTCCGGCAGGGCCTTGATCGACGACAGCGCCATCCAGGCGAAGGGGAAGAGGCACACCAGCACAAGCACAATCGATGAGACGGCGATGATAATGGTCGCAAGGACGCTTCTGTTCATCGCGCTTCCCTCGCCGATATCGCCTGCATTTTCAGATAGATCGCAACGATGATAGCCGCCGCGACAAAGAAGATTACCGACAGTGCGGCCGCCTGATTGAACTGAAAGCTCTCGAAAGCGAGCTTGAAGATCTGGATCGGCGTGATCAGCGTCCGGTTGGCCGGGCCGCCGCCGGTGATGGCATAAATGATGGTGATGGAATTCAGCCCCCAGATCACCAGCAGCAGCGTGACCGCCGTGATCACCGGCCGGACCTGCGGCAGCGTTACGAAGCGGACCTCCTGCCAGAAATTGGCGCCGTCGAGTTTGGCCGCCTCATAGAGATCGGCGGGAATGGCTTGCAGACCGGCCAGCACCATGATGGCGACAAAGGGGAAAAGCTTCCAAACGTTGATGGCGATCAGCACTGGCATCACCGTATCGCGATTGGTAAGCCAGCTAATGGGGGCGGGAATGACGCCCGAGCCGGTCAGCATATAGTTGATGATGCCGAACTCGGTATGGAACATCCACGCCCAGGTGGTGGCTGCGACGATGCCGGGCACGACCCACGGGATGAGGGTAATGGAGCGCAGCAGGCTGCGGCCGGTGAATTCCAGATTGAGCAGGATTGCCGCCGCCGTGCCGAGCACCACTTGGAAGACGATCGAACCGCCGACGAAATAGATGAGATTGATAAAAGCCTGCGTCGTGACCGCGGGCCGAAGCACATTGGCATAATTCTTGATCGTCAGGACCCCGCGGGCATCGGTGGCGCTGAGATAGCCGGTATAGACCACCGGATAGGCGATCAGCATCGCCAGCACGATCATAGCCGGCAGAATGAAAAGAAGTCCCGTCGACTGGCGGCCCATGGGTCAGCCTTTCTGGTAAATGATTGCCCGAAATCCGGAGTCATCAGAGGTTTGGCGAGCGCGTCCCGGGGCGGACGACCGCCGCCCCGGATATCGCATTATTTGCCAAACGCTCAGCTATCCAGCAGCGCCTGGATTTCGTCATTGGCCTGGTCCATCGAAGCCTTCGGGTCCTGGTCGCCCGAAAGGACCCGCTGGATGCCGTCGAACAGTGCCTGGCTGATCTGCACCCAATGCGGCGTGTTCGGAGACGGCCGGCCGTAGGGCAGGATCGCCGCGAACTGCTTCAACATCGGATCCTGGAAGCGCGGCAGGTTGAGCGCCGAGACGCGAGCCGGGAAGGTGTCGGTGAAGAAGCCTTGGTTGTCCGACGTGTTCAGGAATTGCAGGAACTTCTTGGCGTCATCCGGATTCTTGGCGTCCTTCGGGATGACAAAGCTCCAGCCTCCGATGACGCCGGCCGTCTGCTTGCCCTCGGGATGCGGCGTCGCCATAGCGCCAAGGTTGATCTTGGCGTTTGCCTGACGGATGGGCGCAACATCGTACTGGCCGGTCTGATACATCGATACCTTGCCGGCGATGAAGAGCTGACGGTTGGCGATCCCATCGTTCTGCAGCGTTGAGTCCGGCGAATATTTGTTCCTGTAGAAGTCGGTGTAGAACTTCACCGCCGCCACGGCTTCCGGCGAGTTGACCACGGCGGTCTTGCCGTCATCGCTGATGATGTTGCCGCCGTTCATCCAGATCAGCGGCAGCAGGCGGGTGATGGTATTGCCGACCTCACCGCCGCCGGTGATCGCCATGCCGAATTTGCCGCCGGTCGTCATTTTCTTGGCGGCGTCGGCCCACTGATCCCAGGTCTGCGGCGGATTGGCCGGATCGAGCCCGGCAGCCTTGAAGTCATCGAGATTATACATCACGCCGACGCATTCGATGCGATAGGGGATGCCATAGAGCTTGCCGTCATAGGTGTCGTAGTTAATGGCGGCCTTGTTGTAATCGTCCTTGTCCTGAATGACGTCATCGAGCGGCAACACGAGATCCGACTGCGCATAACCCTGCACCCAGGGATGCTGCACTTCGATGACGTCAGGTGCGGCGCCCGACTGCAGCGCGGTCAGGATCCGCTGCGGCAGGCCGTTGGAAGTGGTGATCTCCAGCTTGATGGTAATGCCGGGATTGGCCTTCTGGAAATCGGCGGCCAGCTTTTCGGCGCGCGGCTGACCCCAGTTGGGCGTCCACCAGACGACTTCGCCGGCCATGGCAACGCTGCTCAAAAGCGACGCTGCCGAAAACGCGACAGCCGCGAAGGCCGCCATTCTGTATTTGCTCATCGTCTCCTCCTTTATAGACGGCACGATCGCCGCCGTTTTTCCTCCGGCCGGTCATGGGCTTTGCTCTATGAAGCAGCCTTCTCCCCTTCGAACGACGCCACCTCCTGCGACCGGGCCGGGCCGAGCGCATCGGCGTTCATCGTCAAGGCCTTCATGAAGCCAACCGTATAGGCGTGGCCCGCATGCCAGGGCGCGGGGCAATCCAGCGCCGGCACATGGTCGGGCACCATGACCCCCTCAAACCCCTCGTCGCGCAGCACGCGGACGATCTCGGCCATGTCGACGTCCCCATCATCGACAAAGGTCTCGACATAGTGGGGAACCTTGCCGCGCACGTTGCGGAAATGAACGTAAGCAATGGCACCCGCGCGAGCGAAATGCCGGGTCGTCCTGTAGATGTCGCCCTCGATCATTTCAGCGAGCGAGCCTATGCAGAATTCGAGGGCATTGGCCGGGCTCGGCGCAAGCGCCAGAAGCCGCTCATATTTGGCATGGCTGTTGACGAGACGCGCCGTGCCGCGCAACCGCTCCACCGGTGGATCGTCGGGATGGGCCGCAAGCCGCACATTCGCTTTCTCGGCGACCGGCACCAATTCCTTCAGGAACCAGGCGAAACGCGCCCAAAGCTCCGGCTCGCTGACCGTTACCGCCGCCGCACCGGGGACCGCCGGGCGATAGCGCATATTCATGATCGTGCCGTCCGGAAGCGGGCTTTGCACATCGAACTCATCCGCATCGAAGACTGCGGTCACGGCGCGGCCGCGGGCGATGCGCTTCTGCTGCCAGCCCCAGACACCGGCGAGCGAAAAATTATAGCCGATGACGGGAATACCGGCCCGGCCGGCATCGCGCACCAACTGCTTCAACCCATCCATCTGTTCGAATTTCTTCGGACCGTCCAGCAGGATATCCGACCAGAAATTCGGTGAAATATTCTCCATCGCTGCGATCCTGAGACCGTGGCGAGCGCACATCGCGACAATGTCGGCCATGCGCTCATAGCTCCATAGCGGCGCATCGATGCACTCGCCATTGATTGGCCCGACGCCCTCGCGATAGGGATCGCCTTCTGAATTGCGCGCATAATCAGTTAGATGTACCACAACGTCGTTAACCCCGAGCTGGGCAGCATAGCGCGCACCCTCCTCGCTCAACCGATCACCGCTGAGTGTCAAACCTACCCTCACCACGTCCTCCCAAGACGATGCTGGTATTCCCGATCAATTAGTTCAAATTTGAAACTCGTCAATTCTTTAGTAAACTTGCGACAAGAGCGTTTCACTGTCAATTCCCTGACGCGACTCACTTTTTCGGCGCATTCGAAAGCGTCGCAGCGCCGGTCGCGACACCGCTGGTGTTCATGCTGCCGTCGAAGAGCGGCACGTTGTATGGCGCGTAGGGATAACGCGCGCAGGCTTCCTCGATCAGCTCGATGCCGAGACCGGGTGCAGTCGGCGCGAGAATGGCGCCATCCTCGAATTGCAGCGTCTCGTTGACCAGTTCCTTGCGCCAGGGCACATCGACCGACACCGTCTCGAAGATCGAGAAATTCGGCACCGCCACCGACATATGCAGAGTCATGGCATTCATCACCGGACCGACCGGATTGTGCGGCGCGACCGGGATCAGGTGATGATGCGCCATATGCGAGATGCGCTTGGTCTCGCCCATGCCCCCGGCGTGCGAAACATCCGGCTGCAGAATGTCGACGGCCTTCTTGTTCAGTGCCTCCAGGAATTTGCCCGGCTCGAACCAGCGCTCGCCGGCGGCGATCGGCACGGGGCTGTGGGCACGGACATCGACCAGCGCATCGATGCTTTCCGGCGGCGTCGGCTCCTCGATCCATCTGAGATCGTAGGGCGCCAACTCCCGGCACATGGCGATCGCGGTGGGCACATTGAGCCGACCGTGCACGTCGAGCATCAGGTCGACCTCGGGGCCGACGGCATCACGAACGGCTGCGACGATATCGATGGTCTGGCGGCGCTGTTTGCGGTCCATTTCGAGGTCGGCGACATCGAACGGGTCCCATTTCAGCGCCCTGTAGCCCATAGCGACCGCCTTGCGGGCATTCTCGGCATATTGATCCGGCGTCGTCGCACCGAAAAACCAATGATTGGCGTAGCATTGCACCCGGTCGCGATACTTGCCGCCGAGAAGCTCGAACACCGGCACGCCGAGCGCCTTGCCCTTGATGTCGAGCAGTGCAGCCTCGATGGCGCCGAGCGCCGTGCGGAAGACGGCACCCGTGCGCCAGTAGGAATCGCGGTGCAGCTGCTCGATGATCGCGTCGACGGCGAAAGGGTCGCGGCCAATCAGGACGCGCTCAAGCTCCTCCAACGCCGAGACGACCGTCTTGGTCCTCCATTCCAGCGTGGCTTCGCCCACACCCTCATAGCCTTCATCGGTATAGAGTTTGACGAAAACGAAATTGGTGCGCGAGACGTTGGCGACAAAGACCTTCTGGGCCGTGATTTTCATGGTTTCCTCCCGGCCGCGGACTGTAACCGACGGCCCTCCTCGCGACTTACTTCGCCGCAGCCCTCAACCGTTCGATCGCCTGGAACTGCAGGCTATCATCAGCCATCTGCATCAGTTCGATGCGATGCCCGTCCGGGTCCTCGATCCAGGTCTGCCAATTATTATCGGCCGCTTTGATGACAGGACGGATGCGCTCGATGCCGAGCGCGTCCAACTCGGCCACAGCCTTCTGGATATCCGGAACAGCAAGGCAGATATGGTTGAAGCCGACGGCCTCACGCTCGGCGGCGCGATCACCCTCTCCCTCCGGAAAGACTTCGAGATACTGATCATCGGTGATGCGCAGATAGACGAGCCAAAGCCGACCGTCCTTGTCGAGCCGCATCATCTCGGAGAAACCGAGCTTGTTGACATAGAAATCGAGCGAAGCGTCGATATCCTTCACGCGGATGGCGACATGGGCAATCGAAGAAACCGTGAGCATGTTTGAAAATTCCTGATCGAATTCAGAGACGGCCATATTTGGCATAGACATCGGCGACATCGCCGCCGGCGCGGATTTCATTACGGGAGCGGTTTTCGATGGTGATCATCTCTTCGGCACGCTGGAGCACGGCATCGACCTTGTCGGCCGGAATGACGACCACGCCGTCCATGTCGCCAAACAGCCAGTCGCCGGGATCGACGCGGATCTGCGCCGTCAGCGTGCCGGTCACCGCGATCGGCACTTCGATGCCGCTGATGCGGGTGCGCTTGCGCGACTCGATCGGCGAGAGGTAGCGGGTAAAGACCGGCCAATCCTCCATATTGATGAGGATGTTGCCGTCGCGAATGCCGCCGTCGACCACGATGCCGGTGGCGCCGCGGCTCTTTGAACCCGTGCTCATCAGCTCGCCCCAGTGGCCGGAGTGACGCTCGCCGGCAGCCGCAATCAGCACGACGCAACCCGGATACATCTTGCGGAAGAAGGTGAAGGTCTTGACCTCTTCGATGTCATATTCCTCGTCGGTGCGTACATCGGCACTGACCTTCACGGTGAAAGCCGGGCCAGCGATGCGCATCGAGCGGTCGAGCGCGCGGATGCCGAGATCAATGCACTGATTGGGCAGGCCCATCTCGTCCAAGATGTCGTAGACGGCCGCGGTATAAAGCTTTTTGAAGCGCGCGGCTTTGTCGGCAATATCAGCCGTATCTCTTTGCATCGTGATTTTCCTCCTCACACGGAACGGACTCTGACGGCGCCGCTCCCAGACAAAACGATCAGTTCGCCTTATCCATATTTGAACTTCCTCTGTTCAATAATGCATGGTAATGGGAGGACCAAAGAAATGTCAACGCCTCCGAGACCAAGTTTGAATGATTGATGATACGAATGAAACGGCAGCGGCGAAGCATACGATTCCGGTCATCGACCGCATGATGGATGTGCTCGGCCAGCTCGAACGGCGATCGAATGGCGCCACGATCCGCGAGCTGACGGCACACCTCTCCCTGCCGCGTACGACGATCTACCGCATCCTCAATACGCTGCAGGGCCATGACATGGTGCGCCGTGACGACAATGGCAGCTACACGCTCGGCCGGCGACTGCTGACCCTTGCCTCTCATGTCGTCGCCCGCGTCAGCGACATCGACATTGCCGCCATCGGCCAGCCTTTTCTCGACCGGCTTTCGGCCGAACTCGGCGAAGGCAGCAAGCTTTCGGTGATCGACCAGGACGGCATATTGGTGGTGGCAGCCTCGCAGGGGCGGCGCGAATATGCGCTCACGGTCGCACCTGGCCAGCGCATGCCGATCCATGCCGGTGCGGCCAGCAAACTACTGTTGGCGCACCTGCCGCCGGACGAGTTGGCCGTCTGGCTGGCCAAGCCGCTGATCGGCTATACGCCGAAATCGATCACCGATCCCAAGAGGCTGGCGAGCGAGCTTGTGCGCATCAAACGTCTCGGCTGGGCGCAGGATCGCGGCGAGAACGCCCCCAGCATCCACGCCTTCGCCGCCCCGGTCTTCGCCAAGACGGGACGATTGGCGGCGGCGATCAGCGTGCCGTTCCTGGCGGGTGCCGAACCGAGCCGTATGGAGGAAATCCGGTTAGCCGCCATCGACGCGGCGCGGGCGATGAGCGAGGCCATGCCGGTCTAAAGCTATCGGCGCATGATCCCAAAAAGTGTGAAGCGGTTTTTTGGATCAGATCATGCGCCAAGAGGAAACAGGAGGAGCAATGAAGATTGTCGACGTCAAATGCGCCATCATCGGCAAGAGCCCGATCGTGCGGATCGTCACCGATGACGGCATTTCCGGCTATGGCCAGGCCGAGACCTGGAAGCCCTATCTGAAACCGCACATCCTCGCCTTCCGCGATGCGCTGATGGGCGAGGACCCGACCAATGTCGAGCGCTGCATGCTGAAGATTCGCCAACGTGGCGGCTTCAAGCCCTGGGGTTCGGCCGTCAGTGTCATCGAAATGGCGCTCTGGGATATCGCCGGCAAGGCGGCTGGCGTCGCCGTCCACAAGCTGCTCGGCGGCAGGGTGCGCGACCGTGTCCGCGTCTACAACGGCTCCATTCGCTTTCCGCTCGCCGGCCACCGCCCGGAGGACCTTGCCGACGATCTCAAGAAGATGATGGCCCTGCCTGAGGGTTTCACCATCATCAAGCAGCCGATCGGCTTTCATTCGCCGATGAAACGCGAGATTCCGAACTTTTACTACGGCGAACCGAACGCCAGCCCCTTCCACGGTGCGCTCGATCGTGGCCCGATCACCGAAAAAGGATTGCGCCATTTCGTCGATTGCGTCGCCGCTATGAAAGAGGTCGCCGGCGACACGATCGGTCTGGCTCTCGACTGCGGCCCTGGCTGGATGCTATCAGACGCCATCCGGCTGGCCCGCATGCTGGAGCCTTACAATCTGCTCTGGATCGAAGACCTCCTGACCGGCGACTACACGCCCTGGGTCAATGCGGGGGTCTACCGCGAACTGACCCGCGTCAGTACCACGCCGATCCATACCGGCGAGCAGATTTATCTGCGCCAGAACTTCAAGGAGCTGATCGAAACCCAGGCCGTCAACGTGCTTGGCCCCGATCCGGCCGATGTCGGCGGCATCGCCGAGCTCAAATGGATCGCCGAATATGCCGACCTGCATTCGATCCTTTTCGCTCCGCACGGCACCGCCAACGGCCTGCTCGGATTGGCGGCGTTGATCCAGGTTTCGGCCACGCTTCCCGCCAACTTCATCGCTTTCGAATACACGACCGGCGATCCCGACTGGTGGTACGACATCGTCGAAGGACTGCCGGAGGTGATCGTCAAGAACGGCTTCATCGATGTCATCGACCGTCCCGGCATGGGCGTCGATCTCATCCCGGAAAAGGCCAAGCGCTATCTCGCCGAGGATGACCGCGACTTTTTCGCCTGATTTTTCGACCCTGTTCACAAAGGGAAAGCCGAGCGCGCGGTGCAAAACCGCCGTCTCGGCTTTCTACGTTCAAAGGCGGATTTTCGGCCAATTTCAATCCTGATCAATCGCTTACCGGCTGCGTCATTGCTTCCGAAAATATGTGCCTCAAGATGAGTTTCGGTTGGAAACCGAGACCCACCCAATTTTCGTTTGACATTCCTTTGGCTTCATTTATCGTCATTCTAGTTTCGGTTTTCGCGTGAGGGGTAGAAATCGAAACGGGGGAGGTACAATTGTCCAAAGGTCTAATCGACGGCATAGATGTCATCGATTGCGGTGTGAGCCGCAGTTCCATGGAGCGCACCGGCTGCATCCTTGCAAAGGGAAGGCACGCTTCCACTTTACGCGCTCCAAACCATATCAGCCATGGCTTGTTCCATCGCGAATCCTTCACATCCAGATTGAAGCAACCCACTTCCTCACGACCATACCGCCGCTGCGAGTTTATCGAAGTGACGCGGCATTAGGCGCCCATGCCCGAGCCGGCTTCGGCATCGGGCATCGTTCAGTGAAGACATAACGATCGCGGCAGGGTCATATCCTCCGGATCGCTGCCCAATGGGTACAAACGGGCCTCGCGGCCGGCAGTCCGTCGCAGCGTCACTATACGACGCATGGAAGGAGCATATCGTGCTTGAACTCAGAAACGTGTCGAAGTCTGTCAGCGGCGAAACGCATATCGCCGAAACGAACCTGACGCTGCAGCGCGGCACGCTGAATGTCCTCCTCGGACCGACGCTTTCGGGCAAGACGTCGCTGATGCGGCTTATGGCAGGGCTGGACAAGCCGACTTCGGGCACGATTCATGTCGACGGCGTCGACGTAACGGGCGTACCCGTGCAGCGCCGCAACGTCGCCATGGTCTACCAGCAATTCATCAACTACCCCGCCATGACCGTCTACGACAATATCGCCTCGCCGATGCGCCTCAACGGTGCCGATGCGGCGACGATCGACCGCGAAGTGAAGAAAGCGGCCGATCTCCTGCGGCTCGGTCCCTTCCTCGACCGCCTGCCGCTTAGCCTTTCCGGTGGCCAGCAGCAGCGCACAGCGCTTGCCCGCGCCATCGTCAAGAATGCCGGCTTGGTGCTGCTCGACGAGCCGCTCGCCAATCTCGACTATAAGCTGCGCGAAGAACTGCGCGCCGAACTGCCGAAAATCTTTGCCGAATCCGGCGCTATCTACGTCTACGCCACGACCGAACCGTCGGAAGCACTGCTTTTGGGCGGCAATACCGCAACCCTGTCGAAGGGCCGGATCACGCAATTCGGACCGACGATCGATGTTTTCCACAGGCCGAAGGACCTGATCACTGCCGTCACCTTCGCCGATCCGCCGCTGAACACGATCTCGCTCGACAAGCGCGGCAACCTCTTCGTGCTGAATGGCAATATGCGTCTGCCCGTGCCGCAAGGCCTCGAAGCCCAGCCGGACGGCCCCTACACAATCGCCTTCCAGCCGCACCATCTAGCGCTGAAACCACAGACATCCGAGGCCGTCGCGGCGCCGGCAAGGGTGATGGTGACCGAGATCACCGGTTCGGAAAGCTTCATCCACATCGATTTCGCCGATCGGCGCTGGGTCATGCTGATCCAGGGCGTCGAGGACATCGATGTTGACGACTCGATCGATGTCTACATCGACCCGCGCCACATCATGGTGTTCGACACCAACGGCGCCGCCGTCACACCCGCCCTGCAACGGGCCGCCTGAGGAGAGACACGGCCAATGGCACGCATCGACCTGGACCATATAAGACACGCCTACAACGATCACCCCAAATCCGATGCCGACTATGCGCTGAAGGAAGTCCATCACAGTTGGGAGGACGGCAGCGCCTATGCGCTGCTCGGGCCATCCGGCTGCGGCAAGACCACTCTGCTCAATATCGTTTCCGGTCTCGTGCGCGCCTCGGAAGGCCGCATCCTCTTCGACGGCAAGGACGTGACCAGACTGTCGACGCAGGAGCGCAACATCGCCCAGGTCTTCCAGTTTCCGGTCGTCTACGACACGATGACGGTCTATGAAAACCTCGCTTTTCCCCTGCGCAACCGGCACGTTCCGGAAGCCGACGTGAAGCGCAAGGTCGATGAAATCATTGAGATGATCGGCCTCTCCGACAGTGCCCATCGCAAGGCGCGGGGATTGACGGCCGATGCCAAGCAGAAAATCTCTCTCGGCCGTGGCCTGGTGCGCTCCGATGTCAGCGCCATCCTGTTCGACGAACCGCTGACGGTCATCGACCCGCATATGAAATGGGTGCTGCGCTCGCAGTTGAAGCAGCTCCACCGCCGGTTCGGCTTCACCATGGTCTACGTCACCCACGACCAGACCGAGGCGCTGACCTTCGCCGACAAGGTGGTGGTGATGTACAACGGCGAGGTGGTGCAGATCGGCACGCCGAACGACCTGTTCGAGCGGCCGCGCCACACCTTCGTCGGCTATTTCATCGGCTCACCGGGCATGAACGTCATGCCGGTCGAAATCGATGGCCGCAATGCGCGGCTCGGCGACCGCACCATCATCCTCCCCGGTGCCCCTATCGAGCGGCGCGAAGGCCGGTCGGAACTCGGTATACGACCGGAATTTGTCCGCCTCGGCCGCGAAGGAATCCCAGCCACGGTCACCCAGGTCGAAGATCTCGGCCGCCGCAAGGTGGTACGCGCCAAGCTGGACGGCCAGGATATCGTTGCAATCATCGGCGAGGATCAGACCGTCCCGGCCGAACCGCACATCGCCTTCGATCCCGCCGGTATCAATATCTACGCGAACTCCTGGCGCGTCGAGATGGGAGCCTGATGATGGACAAGACCTGGAACAACAAAGCCTGGTTCATGCTCATCCCCGTCTTGCTGCTGGTCGGCTTCTCGGCCGTCATTCCGCTGATGACGGTGGTGAACTATTCGGTGCAGGATACTTTCGGCAACAACGTCTTCTTCTGGGCGGGGACACAGTGGTTCGAGGAGATTCTTCATTCCAGCCGCTTCTGGGACGCCATGTTCCGCAACCTGATCTTTTCCTTCATCATCCTGGCGATCGAGATCCCGCTCGGCATCTTCATCGCCCTCAACATGCCGAAGAAGGGTATCGGCGTGCCGGTGTGCCTGGTGCTGATGGCCCTGCCGCTGCTTATCCCGTGGAATGTGGTGGGGACGATCTGGCAAGTGTTCGGCCGCAGCGATATCGGGCTGATGGGCTATGTCCTCGTCGGCCTCGGCATCGACTACAATTACGTATCCGACCCGGCAGATGCCTGGATGACGATCATCATCATGGATGTCTGGCACTGGACCAGTCTCGTCGTGCTGCTCTGCTATGCCGGCCTCGCTTCCATTCCCGACGCCTTCTATCAGGCCGCCAAGATCGATGGCGCCTCGCGCTGGTCCGTTTTCCGCTACATCCAGCTCCCGAAGATGAACAGGGTGCTTTTGATCGCCGTGCTCCTGCGTTTCATGGACAGTTTCATGATCTATACCGAACCTTTCGTCGTTACCGGCGGCGGCCCCGGCAACTCGACGACCTTCCTGTCGATCGATCTCGTCAAGATAGCTCTCGGCCAGTTCGATCTCGGCCCGGCGGCGGCAATGTCGCTCATCTACTTCCTGATCGTGCTTCTGCTGTCCTGGATCTTCTACACCGTCATGACCAATTATGATGCGGGAGCGACGCGATGAGCGGCAAACCTCTTTCGACCTCCGCAGGCGATACCGCCATGAACAAGATGGCGGCTTCCAGCCCGGTCGCCGGCGTTACCGCCACGACCGGCACACAGCCGATGCGCCGGCATGGCGAGGAAGGGCGCTGGTCCTGGCTGGTGCCGACGCTCTACATTATCTTCCTGCTCTTGCCGATCTACTGGCTCGTCAACATGAGCTTCAAGACCAATGAGGAGATCGTCAGCGGATTGACGTTCTATCCGCACGAGCCAACGCTGCGCAATTACGCCATCATCTTCACCGATCCGTCCTGGTACAAGGGCTATATCAACTCGATCACCTACGTTGTCATGAACATGGTGATCTCGGTTGCCTGCGCCCTTCCAGCAGCCTACGCCTTCTCGCGGTACCGCTTCCTCGGCGACAAGCATGTCTTCTTCTGGCTGTTGACAAACCGCATGGCGCCGCCGGCTGTCTTCGCGCTGCCCTTCTTCCAGCTCTATTCGGCCTTCGGCCTGATCGACACTCACATTGCGGTGGCGCTGGCACATTGCCTGTTCAACGTGCCGCTGGCCGTCTGGATTCTCGAAGGGTTTATGTCCGGCGTGCCGAAGGAGATCGACGAAACGGCCTATATCGACGGCTATTCGTTTCCCCGCTTCTTCATCAAGATCTTCATTCCGTTGATCGCAAGCGGCATCGGCGTCGCCGCCTTCTTCTGCTTCATGTTCTCCTGGGTCGAACTCCTGATCGCCCGCACCCTGACGACAACAGACGCCAAGCCGATCGCCGCCATCATGACGCGCACGGTCTCGGCCGCCGGCATGGACTGGGGCCTGCTTGCGGCGGCAGGCGTACTGACGCTGATCCCCGGAGCGCTCGTCATCTATTTCGTCCGCAACTACATCGCCAAGGGCTTCGCACTCGGCCGCGTCTAAGAGGAACCCGCCATGAATACCGATTTTTCCTGGATGGCCTGGACGTTGCCGACGGTGCTGTTCTTCGTGACGATCCTGGTAATTCTGATCGGCATGGCGGTCTGGGAATATTTTTCGCCCGGTGGCCATCCCCGCGTCGGCATCCTGCATTTCGAAACGACGCGCGGCGATCGGCTGTTCGTCTCGCTCCTCGGCGCCGCTTTCATTCATATCGCTTGGTTGGGTCTGGGAGGGCCCAGCCTTTGGTGGGCTCTTGCCATTTCCGTGGTTTACGCCATCGGCGTTTTCCGCCTGGTCTAGCATGGTTTCAAAGAGTTACCGCGTCCTTTGCCCATCGATAGGCAAGCGGCGCAGTAAGACAAGTCGATACAGATGGCCGGGGGGTCTGGCCGTCTGACAATGCACTCGCAACCTGTAGGGAGGAATATATGCGACGGCATCTCTTAACAACAACGGCAGTCGTGCTGCTGGCTCTGGCCGGGTCGGCCCACGCCGGCATGAACGAAGCCAAGGCATTCCTGGACAAGGAGATCGGCGATCTCTCGACACTCTCGCGCGCCGACCAGGAAAAGGAAATGCAATGGTTCGTCGATGCGGCCAAGCCCTTCCAGGGCATGGAGATCAAGGTGGTCTCGGAAACCTTGACGACGCACCAATATGAATCACAGGTTCTGGCGCCGGCCTTCACCGCCATCACCGGCATCAAGGTCACCCACGACGTCATCCAGGAAGGCGACGTCGTCGAAAAAATCCAGACACAGATGCAGACCGGCCAGAACCTCTATGACGGCTGGGTCAATGATTCGGACCTGATCGGCACCCATTGGCGCTACAAACAGGTGCGCAACCTGACCGACTGGATGGCCAATGAAGGCAAGGACGTTACCAATCCCGACCTGGACATCGCCGACTTCATCGGCACCAGCTTCACCACCGCTCCGGACAAGAAGCTCTATCAGCTTCCCGACCAACAGTTCGCCAACCTTTATTGGTTCCGCTACGACTGGTTCAACGACGAGAAGAACAAGGCCGATTTCAAGGCCAAATACGGCTACGATCTCGGCGTGCCGGTCAATTGGTCGGCCTATGAGGATATCGCCGAGTTCTTCACCGGCCGCGATGTCAACGGCAAGAAGGTCTTCGGCCATATGGATTACGGCAAGAAAGACCCGTCGCTCGGCTGGCGCTTCACCGACGCCTGGCTTTCCATGGCCGGCAACGGCGACAAGGGCCTGCCGAACGGTCTGCCGGTCGACGAATGGGGTATCAAGGTCGACGCCAACTCCCGCCCGGTCGGCTCTTGCGTCGCGCGCGGCGGCGACACCAACGGCCCGGCAGCCGTCTACTCCCTCCAGAAATATCTCGATTGGCTGAAGGCCTATGCACCGCCGGAAGCGCAAGGCATGACTTTCTCGGAATCCGGTCCGGTTCCGGCGCAGGGCAATGTCGCCCAACAGATCTTCTGGTACACGGCTTTCACCGCCAACATGGTCACGCCGGGCTTGCCGGTCATGAACGAGGACGGCACGCCGAAGTGGCGCATGGCGCCCTCGCCGCATGGCGTCTACTGGAAGGACGGCATGAAGCTCGGCTATCAGGACGTCGGTTCCTGGACGCTGATGAAATCCACTCCCGATGACCGCGCCAAGGCCGCCTGGCTTTATGCGCAGTTCGTGACTTCAAAGACGGTGGATGTGAAGAAGAGCCATGTCGGCCTCACCTTCATCCGCGAATCCACCATTCGCGACAAGAGCTTCACCAAGCGTGCGCCGGAACTCGGTGGCCTCATCGAGTTCTATCGCTCGCCCGCACGCGTCCAGTGGTCGCCCACCGGCACTAACGTTCCGGACTATCCGAAGCTGGCGCAGCTCTGGTGGCAGGCGATCGGCGACGCCGCATCCGGCGCGAAGGATGCGCAGGGCGCCATGGATGCCCTATGCGCCGATCAGGAGCGGGTCCTGCAGCGCCTGGAACGCGCCGGCGTTCAGGGCGACATCGGTCCGAAGCTCGCCGAGGAGCATGATCTCGCCTACTGGAACGCCGATGCCGTCAAGAACGGCCATCTCGCTCCACAGTTGAAGGTCGCAAACGAGAAGGAAAAGCCGGTTACCATCAACTACGATGAACTGGTCAAGAGCTGGGCGGACGCGAAGAAATAGGCCGCGGCCATGACGAGATGCGGATGCCGGAGCCTGAAAGGGCTCCGGCATTTTTTTGTCGCGAATGGCTTGGCAAACCTGCATTTCGAGGCACATCTCAACGGCATGGAGCCCACCATTGACTTCGCCGTTGGCGGGTTTGGAACCAAAAGCAGAAAATCGGCAAAAGAAGCCGTCACGCAACTGTCATACACTTGACACATTTCACTCGAGCGCAAACTATCCTTATCCGGATCATGATATCAGCGCGCAGCTGAAGCCGTTGATATGATTCATGGATTTTCTGTGATTTCATAAGGAGAACAGCGTGAGAAACGGATATTTAGGGCGCCGGGCGCTCGTCACCGCCATCGGCCTCGCCGCCGCCCTGCCGGCTTTGGCCGCCGATCTGCCAACAGCCATGCCCGACGACAATCTCAACGCGGTTCTCTGGGATCAAACCTCGGTCGAAGCCAAGGCCAATGCGCTGGGCGCCTATGCGCTCGCCCACTACCGGCTCGACGAGGCGCTGGCGGACAAGAGCTGGACGGCAGCGCCGGCCGAACAGACAGGAGCCTTTCAGGACCTGCCGCCCGCCATTATCCTCGATGTCGACGATACCGTCCTGAACACCTCGCCCTACCAGGCATGGAACGTGATCAACAGCACCAGCTTTACGCCGGACAGCTGGAACAAATACGTCAACGCCGAGCGGGACGTTGCGATCCCGGGTGCCGTCGAGTTCACCCAATATGCCGCTTCGAAAGGCGTGAAGGTGTTCTATGTCACCAACCGCACAGCCGACGAAGAGAAGCCGACCGTCGAGGAAATGAAACGCTTCGGCTTTCCGATGGGCGACAACGTCGACACCTTCCTCAGTGCCAAGGAGCAACCGGACTGGGGCTCGGCCAAGGGCACACGCCGCGCCTTCATCGCCAAGAACTACCGCATTCTCCTGATGTTCGGCGATAATCTCGGTGACTTCACCGACGACTACAAGGGCACAGTCGAGGAACGCGACAAGGTCTTCGAGGCTGACGCCGCCCATTTCGGCCATGACTGGATCGCCATCGCCAATCCGACCTACGGCTCGTTCGAAAGTGCGCCCTATCACAGCGACTACAAGCTTTCGCCGGAACAGCAGCGCCAGATGAAACACGATGCGCTGAAGCCGTGGGACGGGAAATAAGCGCTCTTCGACGAATGCATATCAGGTGAGTTCCGGCAAAGCCGAGCTCACCTGATCATCACCATAGCCAGCTATCAATTACCCCTTCTTCAACTTTGCCTTCCCCTCGTCCACCAGCTTCTGCGCTGCTTCCGCAACCGTGATCTTGCCGAAAGCGAGCTGATCTGCAACCGGGCGCATGACGTTCTGGTCGAATTCGGTCGAACCGAGCGGCGCCGGCGCCGGATAGGTGCCAACCTGATCTTTCAAGAGATCGACATACTTCACCGTCTGCTGCTCGGTCGGATTGAGCGTCGGCAGGATGGCGGCGCGTACTGCAGGTGACATCGGCACGCCACGTTCGACGCCAAGAATTTTGCCGGCATCGATATCATTGACGAAGAAGTCGATGAATTTCGCGGCCGCTTCACCATTCTTGGTGGTGGCGCCTACGCTCCAGATCAGAGCCGGGCGATAGTAATGGCCCGAGGGGCCGTCTTTCTTTTCACGCGGCAGAAGCGTGATAGCGAGCTTGCTCTTGACCACGAGCTGGTAGCCGACGAGCTGGTTGGAGTAGGCCATGCCCATGGCCGATTTGCCGAGCGCCAGGCAGTTGCTCTCGATGACATTCTGGTCGAGCGTCTGCACGTCCGCCGAGACGGTGCCGCCGCGCTGACGCAGATCTTCCCAATAGGTGTACCATTCCTTGGCGTCATCTACGCCAAAACCGAGACCGCCCTCATCCGTGTAGAGGCTCTTGCCGCGCTGGCGCAGCCAGGCATCGAAGACGTAGTTGTAGCGCGCGCCGTAAGGGCCGCCCCAATAGCTGCGCTTGCCGGATGCCTTGGTCATTTCCACGGCAAGGTCGGCATATTCAGCCCAGGTCGTCGTCGGACTAGGCGGCGTCAAGCCGGCCTTCTTGAATGCGTCCTCATCATAGAACAGCGCGAAGGAATTAAGCCCGAGGCCGATGCCATAGAGCTTGTTGTCGACCGTCGTCAGCTTCAGCACGTCCTTGCCGAAACTGTCCACCTTCAGCGTCGAGGGCACGAACTGGTCAAGGGCCAGGCAGGCGCCACGCTTCGAATAGTCCGATATTGTGCTCGGCTCGAGCTGGAAGACATCGGAAATGTCCTGGCTGGCCATCGCCGTCGCGAGTTTGGTCCAATAGCCGTCGCCGCTGATGCTTTCGCCAACAACGGAGATATCGGCATTCTTGGTGTGAAACAGCTCGGCGACAGCGACCGTACGCTTGTTGCGATCGGCCGAACCCCACCACATCGCCCGCAATTGCGTCGAGTCGGCGAAAGCAGGCAGAGATCCGCCTGCACCAAAAGCGAGGCCCGCGGCGGCTCCGGCAGTTCCAATCATAAATGAACGGCGATTCATGCGCATGAGATTCCTCCTTCTCTTGCGATGCCTATAGCGTGCTATCCGCGACGATCTCCCGACGCCTCCTGCGGATAAGTTCGATGCGAAGATATGCAATTCTATTGCAGAACGCAATAAACAATCTTTTTCTTGCAAATTTGCATGATTTGCAGAAGTATTGCGACATGAGTGAAGTTCGATCCAAACGTGTCAGGCAAGCCGATATCGCCAGCAGGGCCGGCGTCTCCGTGTCAACGGTGTCGCGGGTGCTGACCAACGAGCCTGGGATCAGCGATACGATCCGCCAACAGATCTTCAAAGTGGCGAGCGATCTCGGCTACCCCTTGAAACAGGCAGCAGAAGCCGTACCCGCCGCGCTGGCGTTGATCGCCAGCGACAGCGTCACGGGCGGCCTGAGCGTCTTCTATGAGGGCATTGTCGAGGGCCTGCGTGCCGGCGCGGCGGAACGTGGCATGCCTTTCGACATACGCCTCGTCCGTGAAGCAAGGACAGCGCCCGATCATATCAAGGAATATCTCCAGACGGCCGGCGCCGAGGGTCTATTTCTCGTCGGTATCGATCCATCCGACGAGCTGCGCATCTGGCTGGAGGACAGCGGCACGCCGGTCGTGCTCGTCAACGGCACCGATTCGAGACTGCGCTTCGATGGCGTCTCCCCCTCGAATTTCTTTGGCGCCTATGCGGCGACGCGCCGGCTGATCGAAGCCGGCCATCGCCGCATCCTGCATCTGACCGGTTCGCATCGCCAGACGATCCTCGAGCGCACCCGTGGTTTTGAAGCAGCGATTGCTTCTATCGAAGGTGGCGAAGGTCGGCTCGTGCCGTTGACGTTCCAGGGGAGCGCCAGCGCGGAAGCCCATGCCGCTACCATCGCCGCCCTTGCTGATGATCGCGGTTTTACCGCGGCCTTCTGCATGAACGATTTCGTCGCGGTTGGCGTGCTCGAAGCGGTACTCGAAGCCGGTCTGCGCGTGCCGGACGATTTCGCTGTTATCGGCTTCGACGACCTGCCGTGTGCGCTGATGACCAATCCACGCCTAGCCACCATGCGCGTCGACCGCGACGCGATCGGGCGCGAAGCCATCGGCCTGATGACCGCCCGTTTTCGCGACCGCGAGGCGCCCGCGCGCCAAGTTTGCCATGCCGTCATTCCCGTCCCCGGCGGTACCATCCCGCCCGAAACCTGAGCCCGCGTCTTTAGCGGCGACGACCGAAAAAGAGCCAGACCGATGATCTACGACCCCGCCAGCACCAACCCGCTCGCCGGCAATCCGTTGGAAAACCGCGCCGATATGCGCCGCGCGTTGATCGACCTGTTCTATCCGCTTCTGCCTTACTTCTCGAAAGGCAATGCCCGCGTTCGCATCGATGCTGCGGGCGCGCATTTCGACCGCGCTGCCGCCGATCTCGAGGGTTTCGCCCGTCCACTCTGGGGCCTCGCACCGCTCTGTGCCGGCGGCGATGATTTTGCCCATTGGGACCGCTATGCCGAAGGGATCGCCAATGGCGTCGATCCCAGCCATCCGGAATATTGGGGCACCGTCAACAGCCGCGATCAGCGCATGGTCGAACTTGCCGCCCTGGGCTTTGCGCTTGCTCTGGTACCCGAAAAGATCTGGGAACCGCTCGACAGCAGAGCCCGCAGCAATCTGATCACTTATCTCAAGCATGCCCGCACCTTCGACTATGCCGACAACAATTGGAAATTCTTCCGCGTCCTCGTGGATATCGCCCTCGACCGGCTGGGTGCCGAGTTCGATCGCAGCCTGACGGAGGACTATCTCAGGGAATTGGACGGGCTCTATATCGCCGATGGCTGGTACCGCGATGGCAATGTCAGGCGTATCGATCATTACATTCCCTTCGCGATGCATTTCTACGGCCTGATCTATTCCAAGCTTGTCGACGACGACCGCGCCAAGCGCTACCGCGAGCGCGCAGCTCTGTTCGCCAGGGATTTCCGCCACTGGTTCGCGCCTGATGGCGCCACCGTGCCTTTCGGCCGCAGCCTGACCTACCGCTTCGCCTGCGCCGGCTTCTGGTCGGCGCTCGCCTTTGCCGATGTCGAAGCGCTGCCCTGGGGCGAAATCAAGGGGCTCTGCCTGCGGCACCTGCGCTGGTGGGCCGATAAGCCGATCACCAATCGCGACGGCACCCTGCCAATCGGCTACGGCTATCCCAACCTGCTGATGTCGGAAAACTACAATTCCTCAGGCTCCCCCTACTGGGCCTTCAAGGCCTTCCTGCCGCTAGCGCTCTCCGCGACGCATCCCTTTTGGACCGCCGAGGAAAAGCCGTATGTTGCCGAACCGGCGGTCGTGCCGCTCAAGCACCCCGGCATGGTGATGATGCATAGCAAAGCGGATGTCGTGGCGCTGTCTTCCGGCCAGGAAAACTTGCAGATGCGCTTTGGGCCGGAGAAATATGCCAAATTCGCCTATTCCGCCCGCTACGGTTTCAGCGTCGAAAGCGACGAACGCGCTTTTGGCGGCGGCGCCTTCGACAGCATGCTCGCCTTCAGCGACGACGGCCTGCATTACCGCGTCCGTGAAGCCAACGAGGAGGCGAAGCTCGCCGGCGACACGCTTTACGCCAAGTGGTCGCCCTGGTCCGATGTCACAGTCGAAACTTGGCTTATCCCCGCGGCGCCTTGGCATGTCCGCCTGCACAAGATCGTCACGCCGCGACCACTGCAGACCGCTGAAGGCGGTTTTGCCATTGCCCGGCGAGATTTGGAGGCCGATACGCTCTCCTCACAGAAAGGCGCGGCCTATGTTGTCGGCGAGGCGGATTTCAGCGGCATTCTCGATCTCGGCTCGACTGTACCCCGTGACGGCCTGGCACAGAAAGCGCCGCCGAACACCAATCTGATCGTCGCCAAAACGTTGGTACCGCAACTGCGCGGCACAATCCCGGCCGGCGAAACCATTCTTGTTTCCGCCGTCCTCGCCGAGCGCGACCCCGCCGCCGTCTCCGGCGCCTGGACAAAGCCACCGGGAAAACCCGATCTCGATGCCTTGCGCGCGCTGATCGTCGAAAAGGGCGTCACCGTCAGTGCCATCAAGGCGCCGGGACGGCTGGCATGATCCAATCTGCCCCAGGCCGCCCCACCATCGCCTTCGCCATGCAGTCCGCACGCACGCAGCATGTCCTGACGCCTGAGTTGATACAGCGCCTCGATACGGTCGGCCGCGTGCTCGACGCCGTGCCGATGGAACGTTTTGACGACGAAAGAGCGCGAAAGCTACTTGGCGAGACGGAGATCCTGATCACCTCCTGGGGCTCGCCACATATCGACGCTGCCGTGTTGGCGCAGGCACCGCATCTGAAGCTGCTGGCGCATGCCGCCGGAACCGTAAAGGGTCTGATCGAGGATAGCCTGTTCGACAAAAACATATTGGTAAGCCATGCAGCGCAGGCCAATGCCCTGCCCGTCGCCGAATTTACCCTTGCCGCCATCATCTTCGCCGGCAAGCAGGTCTTCCGCTTCCGCGACGTCTATGTTGCCGACCGTCATCGCGGACGCACGCAGCCGATGCAGAGCGAAGCCACGGGCAACTACGGCCGAACGGTCGGCATCATCGGCGCATCGCGCATCGGCCGGCGGGTGATCGAATTGCTCGCGCCATTCGACTACAAGATCCTGCTTTGCGATCCGATGGTCGATGAGGCCGAGGCACGGCGTCTCGGCGCCGAGAAAACTGAACTCGACGCCTTGATGGCGCGCTCCGACATCGTCTCGCTGCACGCCCCTTCACTGCCCGAGACGCGGCGTATGATCGGCGCCCGCAACCTATCGCTGATGAAACAGGGCGCGACCTTCATCAACACCGCGCGCGGCGCGCTGGTGGATGAGGCAGCTCTGCTCGCGACGCTGAAAACCGGTCGCATCGACGCGATCATCGACGTCACCGATCCCGAAATCCCGGAGGCAAGTTCCGCCTTCTATGACCTCCCGAATGTCTTCCTGACGCCGCATATCGCCGGTGCCATCGGCCTCGAACGCACTCGCCTCGGCGAGATGGCGGTGGAGGAAGTCATCCGCTTCGTCGAGAGCAAGCCCTTGATCTACGGAATCCGTCGCGACGACCTGGCGCGCATGGCGTAAAGCCTCGGAATCATCACCAAACCGCCCCATTTCGGCACGCGCGGAAAACCCGTTTTTAATCATTCTGGGCTAGCAATCTCTTCAGCAAAGAGGTTCTAGTCATGCGTACCCGTATCGTATCTATCGCTGCGTTGTTGTTGCTTGGAGTATTGGCGGGCTGTGCCACGGCTCCATCCCATACCCGCAATGTCTGCGCGATCTTCGATCAGCGCGACGGCTGGTTCAACAATTGGCAGCGCGCCGCTGAACGCACGGAGCGGGAGTACGGCGTGCCAGTGCCGATCCTGATGGCGACGATCTATGCCGAATCCGGCTTCCAGCCGCGCGCCCGGCCGCCGCGCACGAAGCTGCTCGGCTTCATTCCCTGGACACGGCCTTCCACCGCCTATGGCTATTCGCAAGCGCTCGACGGTGCCTGGGATCACTATCAACGCGATACGGGCCGTTGGGGTGCGCGCCGCACCGACTTCTCCGACGCGATCGAATTCATCGGCTGGTATCACGCCCAAAGCCATGAGCGTAACGGCATCGCATTGAACGATCCCTATAATCTTTACCTGGCTTATTATGTCGGTTGGAAGGGCTATGAGCGGGGAAGCTGGCGCGGCAATGCCGATCTGCAGCGCACAGCGCAAAAGGTCGCCAGCATGTCGACGCTCTATGCCTCGCAGCTGCGCAATTGCGATTGAGGCGGCGCTCGAGGTCTGGCGCTAAAGTAAAGACAGAGCCGCTCTAGGGTCGGGCCTCGAGCAGGTTGAGCCCATCGTCCTTGCCCCATATGTCGGCGATCGACACCTGATGGCCTGTCCGGCTGCTTTCCAATGCCGCGATGCCGCAGAGAACCGAGAGCGCGCCTGCGCGTGAGCCCGCGCGCTGTCTCAGCTCGTCATTCGGCCCGGAACGCAGCAGCATGTTGCGCAACCGATCGTCGCCGCCATAGTGACCGCCCGAGGAGTAGGGTACCCAGATGCGCTCGACATCGCCGAAATTCTTCATGACGACGATCTCGTCGGCCGGCGGCGTCGTCCAATGCTGCTTTTCGTATTGTCGCAGCTCGATGCGGCCCTTGTGCCCGTTGAAAGCGATATGGTGACCTTCGATCGGCATGTAGGTGTTCAGCGAATAGGAGACGTTGACGCCGTTGCGATAGCGGATCGAGGCGACCATCGTGTCGGGAATGTCGATGTCCTCGCGGAAGACGCAGGCGTCGCGGACGTAGCCGTCGACCTTGGACGGATCCTCGTAGAGGCTTTCGAGCAGCGGCGTGGCGCTGATATCGAGATAATAATCACACTCGTCCTTGTACCGACAGGTGCGACAGCGCTCGCCGCGGAAAGGGCCTTTGCGGCCATAGTGCTTGAGATCGGCAAAGGCAGATACCGTTTCCGGATCGGAATCGAGATACCAGTTCAGAAGATCGAAATGGTGTGTCGCCTTGTGGACGAAGAGACTGCCGGAATTTTCGACGAAAGCGTGCCAGCGACGGAAATAGTCGGCGCCGTGACTGGTATCCAGATACCAATGAAAATCAACTGACGTGACATCGCCAATGACGCCGGAGTTGATGAGCTCCTTGATCTTCGCCGCCGTCGGAGCGAAGCGATAGTTGAAGGAGACGTCGACCCGCTTGCCGGTGCGCGCTTCGGCATTGAGGATGCGTTTGATCTTGCCGACTGTCGTCGTCATCGGCTTTTCACTGATGACATTGGCGCCAGCTTCCAGCGCCTTGACGATCAGGTCGTCATGGGTGGAATCGCGGGTGCATACGATGACAAGGTCGGGCTTTTCGACCCGCAGCAGCTCGTCGAAATCCGTATAGACGGGCACCGAAGCGCCGATATAGTCCAGCGCGCGCTTGGCCCGCATCGCGTTGAGATCGCAGACAGCGACGAGCTCGACCTCATCGCTCCAGCGCTCGACCAAATCCTTGCCCCACATGGTGGCGCCGCGATTGCCCGTGCCGACCAGGGCGTAGCGTTTCTTCAATGACGGCATGTTTTTCCTCCAGAGTCCGCAACGGCGATGGTCAGGTTAGTCCGGCTCGGCCGCACCTTCTTGCCTGGCCCCTCACCCCAACCCTCTCCCCGCAAACCGGGGCGAGGGAGTTTATCATGCATGATGTTGCCTCGGTCCTACTGGTTGGGCCGATCGGCTTGCTCCGTAGTCCCCTCTCCTCGCACGCGCGGGGAGAGGGCTAGGGTGAGGGGCCATGTGCGACAGTACGTCAAAGACAAACGCGCCCGACCTTAACCAGAATCCTATTTCGGCGACGTCTCCATGGCGCTCCAATCCGGCTCGACGGACGAACCGAGGCCGATCGCGCCGACGACAGAACCGATGGCAATCCTCCCAGCCTCGATCTTCAGCCGCGTCCGCCCATCGCGAACGGCATAGAGGTCGGAATGAGCCCGTGCGAAAGCAGCCTGCTCAGCCTCGGGTGCACCGGCCATGCCGTCGACATAGTGGTGACCGTTGCGCTCGATATGGGTCATTCCGATCAGCGAAGCGAGCGCCAGATCCTCTTGCACGGCGAGGCCGCCCTGCGTCGTCAGGTCTTCCGCCGACATGAAATAGGCCGTGCCGTCATCGGCGCTCCACTTTGCGACGCGCGCGCGGTTCAGCAGCGAGCGATAGAAGCCCTTGCAGGACTTAGAGGAGATCCCGGTATAGCCAAGCCGTCTGGCAGTGACGAAGGCGTCGATATCGGCATCGGATTCATCGATCTCGACCGGCTTGAAGGCTGCAAGTGCCCTCACCGGCTTCTCGAAAGCATGGGCACGGGCAATCGGCTGCTCGACAAACAGGATCGAAGCCGCAAAGCGAGCCAGCCGCGGCTCAGCCTGGATGCGCGTCAGCAGATCGGCGGCGGCTTCGGCGGAGGTAAATTGCTCGTTGCCGTCGAGCGTCACGGAATAGGTCGGCATCTTGGCATCGATCACCGCAGCAATGCGGCAGAGCCGGTCGATATCGGCATCGGGAACACCAGACACCTTCACCTTGAAGAAGGTCAGGCCATAGGCGTCGATCGCCTCTTCGAAACTTTCCGGCAGGCCGTCATTCAGACGGTCGGCGGCCGGGATATCGCCCGCCTGGATAGCATCGACCAGACCGACCGTATGCCGCGCGGCGAGGCTTCCGGCCGGTGCCAAGCTCGATAGGAAACCGGACAGATCGAAACCTGCCAGGTCAGGCGCCGTCGATGCGTCGATGCCGGGCCGATTGGCCCTAATCGCCTGCGCGACCGTCAGCCCTTCCAGCCGACAGAGCGCGTCGAGGACCGCCCGATTGGCAAGCGCTAAGCCGAAAGACGCCACCAGCCCATTCAACGTCTCCGCGGCGGCCCGCGCATGATGGGCCGCTTCGACGGCGGCATGCAGCGAAAAAGCCGTGCCCAATCCCGCACATTTCAAGGCGTCCAGCGCCAGCGCCAGCGAGCGGCGGAGCTGGTTTTCATTATCGGCATTGGAGAGCTCGGGCGATTTATCGAACCATTTCGGCACCATCAGTTCGGCAGCCATGCCGCTCGCCGAACTACCGCGAGCGTCTTCGATGCGGACACGCAGAAAAATCTGCCGCGCCTCCCGCAGTGTGGCCGCCCCGAAGCGGAACGGAAGCCGCAATTGCACCGGACGTTCGAAGGTCTCGGCCTCGACAAGCCTGATTTTCAGGGGTTCGGTCATGGTCTCAAGGTCTCCTGCCGATGGTCGGGCCAAGCACGAAAGTGCGGCAGCGGAAGATTTGCCTGTCTATCTCGAAGCCCCGTATCACAAGACGAGCCCTTGCGGGAAAAGACAACCATCCCTCAAATCTCCAGCGGCTCGACATCCAGCCAGCGGCGCTCGGCCCAGCTCTTCAAACCGAGAGAAGCGAGTTGGACGCCCTTGGCGCCTTCTGTCAGCGTGTAGCGCCAGGGCGCGTCTTCGAGCACATGGCGCAGGAACATTTCCCACTGGATCTTGAAGCCGTTGTCGTAGACCTGATTGTTCGGCACTTCATCCCAGGTGTTGTAGAAATCGATCGTCTGCGGCTGGTCCGGATTCCAGACCGGCTTCGGCGTGTTGACACGATGCTGCGTCCAGCAACGCGTCAGTCCCGCCACCGCCGAGCCATGCGTGCCGTCCACTTGGAAGGTGACGAGATCATCGCGACGAACGCGGACGGCCCAGGAGGAATTGATGTGGGCGATGATACCGCCTTCAAGTTCGAACGTGGCGTAGGCCGCATCGTCGGCGTCCGCAACATAGCGGCGGCCGGCCTCGTCGACGCGCTCGGGGATGTGGGTAGCGCCCAGACAACTGATCGCCTTCACCGGCCCGAACAGATTGTCGAGCACATAGCGCCAGTGGCAGAGCATGTCGAGGATGATGCCGCCGCCATCTTTCTTGCGATAGTTCCACGACGGCCGCTGCGCCGTCTGCCAGTCGCCTTCGAATACCCAGTAGCCGAATTCGCCGCGAACGGAGAGGATCTTTCCGAAAAAACCGCTGTCGCGCAGCATAGCGATCTTGCGAAGGCCCGGCAGAAACAGCTTGTCCTGCACGACGCCGTTTTTCAGGCCGGAAGCCTTGGCCTTGCGGGCGAGCGCTATCGCCGCGTCGAGGTCGTCGGAGATCGGTTTTTCGCAATAGATGTGCTTGCCGGCATCCAGCGCCTTCGAAATCAGCTCGGCGCGCATCTGCGTGGTCGCCGCGTCGAAAAAGATCGCATCGTCGGGATCCGCAAGCGCGCCCTCAAGATCGGTGGTCCAGCGCTCGATGCCGTATTTGCGGGCAAGCTCCTCCAGTCGCGCAGCATTGCGGCCGACGAGAACCGGATCGGGCATGACGCGTTCGCCGTTCGACAACAACACGCCGCCTTCGGCACGAAGCGCCACGATCGAGCGAATGAGGTGCTGGTTCAGCCCCATACGTCCGGTGACGCCGTGCATGATGATACCAACGCGCTTCATGATCCCTCCTGAAATGTTTGACCCGACTCCCTCCAGAGTCAGGAAAAGCAACGGCTTGGCTGATCAGCCAAGGTAACTATATAGTTACACGATCGCGCGTTATCCCCGGATTTGTCAATCGCCTTTCGAAAATTTCTGACAGTCATCAGGCCCTGATAGAGGCGAGGGTCACCGAAACGATGTGCTCGCCCCAGGCCTTCAACTCTGCCGGCGCCGTCAGCCTGCGGGCGAAAATCGTCGACAGCGTATGACGATTGGACAGGTAGAAGAAACCGAGCGCCGCAATGGTGAGGTAAACGGACACCGGGTCGATGGCCGGCCGGAAGATGCCGGCTGCTTCACCTCGTCGCAGTACGTCGGCAAGCTCGCCGATGAAGTGCGAGTGCATCGCCAAAATCTTGTCGGAGCGCTTCAGATAGCGCGCTTCATGCAGATTTTCGGTCACGAGCAGGCTCAAAAATTCCGGATGATCAAGAAAGTGATGCCAAGTGAAGAGCGCAAGCTCCCGCATCCCTTCCTCAGGATTACGGTGCGTAAGATCGAGATTTTTCTCCGCACTGCGGATCGCCGCGTAGGTCGCTTCCAGCACGGCAACATAGAGCCCCTCCTTGTCGCCGAAATAGTGATAGAGCATGCGCTTGTTGGTCTGCGCCCTCGCCGCGATCGCATCCACTCTGGCACCGCCGAAACCATGTGCGGCAAATTCCTCGGTCGCCGCATCCAGGATCATCGCATGTGTGCGCTGCGGATTGCGCGACACCCTCTGCGGCCTCGTTTCCTCATCCCCGTAAGCGCCCGCTTTCGCTGATTTTTCAGTTCCTTGCGTTGCTCTGTTTACCATGGACAATCCTCCTCCCCGATCTATCTCTTTCGCAACAGACGCCTCCAGCCTCAGCGCAGGTCGTTTTGATTGTGACACGATTGGCGCTTGACAGCGCTCGAGTTTCTATCCAACTTGTAACCAAATAGTTATATCATGCAAAGCAGTTCGTAAATCACCGGTTAACTGGGGAGGAGACCAGGATGACTTTGACGATCGATCGCCGGCAGTTGCTTGCCGGCATGGCAGCCACTGTTGCTTTCGGCGGTATCGGACTTGCTCGCGCCAATGCGGCAACCTCGATGCGCTTTCTGTGGTGGGGTTCGAAGGAGCGAACCGACCGCACGCTGGCCGCCATCAAAGCCTATCAGGGCAAGAATGCCGATGTTTCCATCGCAGGAGAGTCATTCGGCTGGGATAATTACTGGACTCGTCTGGCCACCCAGACCGCCGGCGGCAATGCGCCCGACCTGATCCAGATGGATTATCGCTACATCTTCGAATATGCACGCCGCGGCACGCTGCTCGACTTCACGCCCTATATGGGCAAGGGTCTGGCGATCGACGATTTCGGCGCACCCAACATCGACTCCGGCAAAGTCGACGGCAAGCTTTACGGCGTCAATCTCGGCGTCAATTCCAGCATGGCAGCCGTTAACACCGTGGCCTGGGCGGAAGCGGGCGTCGAGCCGATGCATGATGGCATGACCTGGGATCAATTTGCTGAAGCATGCGCCAAGGTAACGGCTGCCGGCAAGCGGCGCGGCTTCTACGGCTCCCAGGACGCGAGCGGCGTCGAACCCTCTTTCGAATGTTGGCTGCGCCAGCGCGGCAAGGCACTTTACACCAGCGACGGCAAGCTTGCCTTCGAGGCCAAGGACGCCGCGGACTGGTTTACCTTCTGGGGCCATATGCGTGACATCAAAGCCTGCGTGCCGGCCGATGTCCAGGCGCTTGATCAGCTAACGATCGAGACGAACATGATTGCGCTACGCAAGGCGGCCGTTTGTTTTGCCCATTCCAACCAGTTCATCGCCATCCAAGGCCTCGGCAAGGAAAAGCTCGACATCTTCGCCTACCCGAACCCCGGCCCCAACGGCAAACCCGGCCAATATCTGAAACCGTCGATGCTGATGTCGGTTTCTGCAACATCGGCCAACAAGGACGCCGCGGTCGCCTTCGTCAACTATCTGGTGGAAGACCCCGACGGCACCAAGGCACTTGGCGTCGAGCGCGGCGTTCCCGCTTCGGCCAAGATCCGCGAACTGCTGACGCCCGATCTCGATGCGGCGAGCAAGCAAGTCGTCGACTACATCGGCCGCCTGACGCCACAGGTCGGAGCACTGCCGCCGTCTCCGCCGAACGGCGCCGGCGAAAATGCATTCCTGCTGAAGAAAATCGCCGAGGAAGTGGCCTTCGGCAAAACCAGCGCGCAGGACGCTGGAACGAAGTTCGTTGAACAGGCGGCGGCAAACGTAACGCGAGGCTGATACCGTGGGCACAAACCGCAACAGCGTTGCCGGTGGCTTGGCCATTGGCGCGAACGCGCCAGTGCGCGTCGAAACTTATCAGAAGGCACCGGGCGTGTTTGCGCGCAATGCGCCGGGCTATCTGTTTCTCCTGCCCTGGTTCATCGGCTTCTTCGGCCTGACCCTCGGGCCGGCGGTCGTGTCGCTGTATCTGTCTTTCACCGACTATAACCTGCTGCAGGCGCCGCATCTGGTCGGACTGGAGAATTATGCGCGCATCGCCACCGGCGACGACAAGTTCATCTCGTCGATGAAGGTGACTTTGTTTTACGTCGTGTGTTCCGTGCCGCTGAAACTTGCCTTCGCGCTGTTGGTGGCGCTGTTGCTCAACCGTGGCATTCGTGGCCTGCCGGTCTATCGCGCCATCTTCTATCTGCCGTCGCTCCTCGGCTCCAGCGTCGCCATCGCAGTACTCTGGCGGCAGATTTTCGACGGCGACGGCGTCGTCAACACGCTGTTGTGGTACGTGCTCGGCATCAATGGTCCGAGTTGGATTTCCAACCCGAACTACTCGCTCTACACCCTCATCATTCTCGCCATCTGGCAGTTCGGCTCGCCGATGATCATCTTCCTTGCGGGCCTCCGGCAGATCCCAACCGATCTCTATGAGGCCGCCAGCCTCGACGGCGCATCCAAGGCGCGGATTTTCTTCAAGATCACCCTGCCGCTGCTGACACCGGTCATCTTCTTCAACGCTGTCGTGCAGACCATCGACGCCTTCAAGGCCTTCACGCCGGCCTATGTCATCTCGTCAGGCACCGGCGGGCCGATCGACTCCACCTTGTTCTACACGCTCTACCTCTACCAGGAAGCCTTCGGCTATTTCCGCATGGGATATGCCGCAGCCCTTGCCTGGGTCCTGGTGATCATCATCGCGATCTTCACCGCCTTCTCTTTCCTCTCCGCTCGTTATTGGGTCCACTACGATGACTGACGCGAAGCTCACCCACTTTCCTGACGATCTGAACCCGCCGCGCGGGCGTCCTTGGTTCCTGTCGGTCCTCATCCACGTCGCGCTGGTCGGTGCATCGATCGTGATGCTCTACCCGTTGCTCTGGATGCTGTCCGGCTCGATCAAAGACCAGAATGAAATCTTCGGCACCGCATCGCTGATCCCGTCGCAGTTCGACTTCAGCTCCTATGCGCGCGGCTGGTTCGGCGGGCAGGTGACCTTCGGCTCGTTCGTGTGGAACTCCGTCGTCATCGCCGTCCTTTCTGTCATCGGCAATGTCATCTCCTGCTCGCTTGCGGCCTATGCCTTCGCGCGGCTGAATTTCTGGGGCAAGAATTTCTGGTTCGCGCTGATGCTCGGCACGCTGATGCTGCCCTATCACGTTACCCTGATCCCGCAATACATCCTGTTCCTGAAGCTCGGCTGGGTGAAAACCATGCTGCCGCTGGTCGTACCGAAATTCCTTGCGGTCGACGCCTTCTTCATCTTCCTGATGGTGCAGTTCTTCCGCGGCATTCCGCGCGAGCTGGACGAGGCGGCGATGATGGATGGCTGCAGCCCCTGGCGTATCTACTGGCGCATCATGCTGCCGCTGTCGCTGCCGGTTCTCGCGACCGCCGCCATCTTCTCCTTCATCTGGACCTGGGACGATTTCTTCGGCCCGTTGATCTATCTCTCCGACATCAACACCTACACGGTGCAGCTCGGCCTGCGCTCCTTCGTCGACTCGACCGGAAGCTCCGACTGGAGCAGCCTGTTCGCCATGTCGAGCATCTCGCTGATCCCCGTATTTCTGATCTTCCTGTTCTTCCAGAGGCTGCTGATCGACGGGATCGCGACCGCCGGCCTCAAGCGCTGATACGAACCTTACGGTCCCGAATGCCCAAGGTTTGGGACCGTAACCAAAGAAACCCACTGAAAGGAAATGTCGCATGAGCGCGCTGCGCTTTGCCGCCATCGGCCTCAATCACGATCACATCTACGGCCAGGTCAACGTCATGCTGCGGGCAGGCGCCGAGCTGGTCGCCTTCCACGCCGTCGAGGACGAGCTTGCGGCCGTCTTTTCCGGACGCTTCCCACAGGCAAGACGCGTTGCAGACAAGCGCGAAATCCTCGAGGACAGCTCGATCGACCTGATCGTCAGTGCGGCGATCTCCAGCGAGCGGTCGGGCGTCGCAATCGATGCCATGCGCCATGGCAAGGATGTGATGCTCGACAAGCCCGGCATGGTGACGCTGGATCAGCTCGCCGAGGTGCGCAGGGTACAGGCCGAAACCAAGCGTATCGTCTCCATTCTCTATTCCGAACATTTCGAGACCGCCTCGACCGTCAAGGCCGGCGAACTGGTCAAGGCCGGCGCCATTGGCAAGGTCATCCACACGACCGGTCTCGGGCCGCACCGGCTGCGCAAGCCGACGCGGCCGGAGTGGTTCTTCGACCGCAAGCGCTATGGCGGCATCATTACCGATATCGCCTCGCATCAATGCGAGCAGTTCCTCTTCTTCGCCGGCTCGCTGGAAGCCGAGGTTCTGTCCGCGACCGTCTCGAACCGCGCCAATTCCGACACGCCCGGCCTGCAGGATTACGGCGATTTCCACCTGCGCACGCCTGACGTCACCGGCTATGTCCGCGTCGACTGGTTCACGCCCGACGGGCTTCCCACCTGGGGTGATGGCCGCCTCTTCATTGTCGGCACCGAGGGCACCATCGAGCTGCGCAAATATATCGACGTCGCCGGCCGCCCCGGCACCGATCATTTGTTCCTGACCGACCGCAAGGGCATGCAGCATATCGACTGCAGCGGTCTAGAGCTGCCTTATGGCCGGCAACTGGCCGCCGATATCAGGGACCGCACCGAAACCGCGATGGGACAGGATCATTGCTTCAAGGCCATGGAGCTGGCGCTAAAGGCGCAGGCTATCGCCGAGGCGACATCGCTCAACAGCATACAAAGGTAATTTGCACATGTCCGACGTTAAGAAAGTTGCGGTCATCGGTCTCGGCATCGGCCGCTCTCATATTGTCGAGGGCTATCTGCCGCATCCCGACCGCTTCGAAGTCGCCGTGCTCTGCGATCTCAACGAAGAGCGCCTGAACGCCATTGGCGACGAGTTCGGCATCACGAGGCGCATCAAGGATTTCGTCGAAGTGCTGAACATGCCGGATATCGACATTATCGATATCTGCACGCCGCCCGGATCGCATTTCGAGCTGATCCTGCAGGCGCTTGCCGCCGGCAAGCATGTGGTCTGCGAAAAGCCGCTGGTCGGCTCGCTCGCCGATATCGACGCCATCATCGCAGCGGAAAAGACGGCGAAAGGCAGACTGATGCCGATCTTCCAATACCGCTATGGCGACGGCATCCAGAAGGCCAAGCGCATCATCGACGCCGGCATCGCCGGCAAGCCCTATGTCGCCACTTCCGAAACCCATTGGGTCCGTACCGGAGAATACTATGCCGTTCCCTGGCGCGGCAAATGGGCGACAGAACTCGGCGGCGTGCTGATGACTCATTCGATCCATCTGCATGACATGCTGACCTATCTGATGGGGCCGATCGCTGGCCTCTTCGGCCGCGTCGCCACCCGCGTCAACGATATTGAAGTCGAGGATTGCGCCAGCGCGAGTCTGCTTATGGCCAACGGCGCGCTTGCGACGATCAGCGCGACGCTTGGTTCGCAGGAACAGATCAGCCGACTGCGCCTCGCTTTTGAAAACGTTCTGATCGAGAGCAACCACGAACCCTACAGCCCCGGCCAGGACCCGTGGAAAATCGTGCCCGCCAATGATGAAGTGGCGGCGAAGATCGATGCATTGCTTGCCGATTGGACCCCCGTGCCGATCCGTTTCAACACGCAGATGAAGCTCTTCCATGAAGCTCTGGTTTCCGGCGGACCACTGCCGGTGACCACGGTCGACGCCCGTCAGGCGCTGGAGCTGGTGACCGCGTTCTACGAATCGTCGGAAACCCGTACCGAGGTCCGCTTTCCGGTCGGCCCGGAGAGTACGAAATACAAGAGCTGGAGGCCGGCATGACTACGGCCCTGCGAGCCATCAGGACGAACAAGGAGGAAGCGCCCATGGCGACAAGTGTCTCGCTGCAGAAGGTTATCAAGCGTTATGGCGAGCTCGAGGTCGTCCACGGCATCGACCTGGAAATCGAGCCCGGTGAATTCGCCGTTTTCGTCGGTCCGTCCGGCTGCGGCAAGTCCACACTGCTGCGCATGATCGCCGGGCTGGAGCCGATTTCCGGCGGCACGCTCTATCTCGACGGCAGCCGCATGAACGACGTCCCCGCCTCCAAGCGCGGCATCGCCATGGTGTTCCAGTCCTATGCGCTTTATCCGCACATGTCGGTCTACAAGAACCTCGCCTTCGGCCTGGAAACGGCGGGCATGAAGAAACAGGAGATCCAGCCGCGCGTCGAAAAGGCTGCAGAAATCCTACAGATCAAGCAGCTCCTGCAGCGCAAGCCGAAGCAGCTCTCCGGCGGCCAGCGCCAGCGCGTCGCCATCGGCCGCGCCATTGTGCGCGAACCGAAGATCTTCCTCTTCGACGAGCCGCTGTCCAATCTCGACGCCGAACTGCGCGTGCAAATGCGCGTCGAGATCGCCCGCCTGCACCAGCGGCTCGGCAATACCATGATCTACGTCACCCACGACCAGACGGAAGCCATGACCATGGCCGACAAGATCGTGGTGCTGAATGGCGGCAACATCGAACAGGTCGGCGCTCCGCTCGATCTCTACAACAAACCGCGGAACAAATTCGTTGCCGGCTTCATCGGCTCGCCGAAGATGAATTTCCTGGAGGCAAAGATCGTTGCCTCGGACGACGGCTCCGCCGTCATCGACCTCAACGGCCAGACCGTTCGCCTGCCGCGCCGGCTGGGGGGCATCAAGCCCGGAGAATCTGTCACGCTCGGCGCCCGGCCTGAACATCTGAACGTCGGCGATCGCGGCCTGGCGCTCGGCAGCGCCCGCGTCGATCTGGTCGAACATCTCGGCGGCCAGACGATCCTCTACGCTTCCCTCCAGGGGGGCCAGTCATTGACGGTTGCGCTGGAAGACCAGCAGCCGATCCGCGCCGGCGAAACGGTGAATATCCATATCGATCCCGAGCGCTGCCATCTGTTCGGGCCAGATGGAAAGACTCTGTAAGGGAAGCTAATGGCGCGCAGGGTTATCTCGTCCACCAAGGGCGAGATGGGTTCCGCATTTGCCGCGCCTTAAACCTCGACTATTCGCCGGCTACCCAGGGTTCTGATCTGACCGGTAGGAACAGTCTCTGTCGAAGTTCCAGCTCTCGGATGAAGCCTCAACCGCCGGGTTACGCCCGGCGGCAAGTGGAACCAGTCATCCTCCGCCCGATAGGCTTCGAAATCGATCTGTACCGATTGCGCCAGCCGGTCGCCACGCAGATCGAGGAACCAGTGATCATCCTGCTGCGAAACGGATGCCACGATTTCGGACTCGTGGAAGGCTTTCGTCCTGCCCAAGGGAAAATCGAAGGCCTCGGCAATCAACCTCCCGGTATCGCGCGCCGTCAACTGCGCCACCGTCACGTCATGCGACGGCGGCCCGAAACGGAAGGCATAGGTCGTGTCGAAGAAGGCGCCGAAGAGATCGGTGCAGGCGATCTTGCGTTTGGCGCGGGCTTCGATCGACAGTTCCTGTTTGCCGCTCACCACAGTCTGCCGGCCGTCTCGCAAGCAGACCACATCGAGATCAAGATCAACGACAACATCGCCCTCGTTGATGACGTGCACATTGAGGCCGTTGGTACCTTCGTCGGTCAGCAATACCTGTATCGGCCGAAAGGCACGACGGAGCGCATACCATATGGCTTTCGGCTCGCCGGTCGAATCGATCACGCCCCAGCCGGGGCCGGGCAGCAGATCCTGCAGCGTCCAGACGAGGGCACCATTGCAGCCGGAGCCCTGCCGCCGCCATTCGGCATAGGCCTCTTCCGCGACTTCGCCGGTGACAGCCCGCGACAAAGCCAAATAGAGATCGGGGTCCTCCCGCCGCAGCCGGTTCGGCTCGAAGCCGTAGAGCTCGCTCAAATAGTGATCGCGCACATCCTCGAAATCCCAGGAAGCCCCGCGGTCGCGCGGCACACGCTCCTTCCATAGCGGGCTATGGACCGCCGGGACCGGAAGATGCCGCGCCAGCGTCCGGGCCTGCGGCACATGTGCGAAAGCCAGGCTTTCCGCTGCGAAGCGGACATCGGCGCGACGCGCATCGTCGAGCGGCCGCATATAGGCCCCGACGCCATAGTAGTGCGTCACACCTGCATTTGGGGAAAACGGCATGGCGCCGCCTGAGGGAGAATTGACGACATAGGGAACGTCGGGCCGCAGGGACTTGACGACCGCCGGGATGACCTCCTCCACGATCGGGCTCGCCCAAAACCGCTCCGGCAGTCCCAGCATCGCCGCCTGTTGATGCATCTCGCTGCCGCCGCAAAGCACGGCGAGCGACGGCGACAGGCGCGTGCCGGAAAGAAACTGCGCCGCTTCCGCCTCGACATGGGCAGTAAAAGCCTTGTCGTTCTTCGGATAATCGAAATTGGCGAACATGAAATCCTGCCAAACCAGCAGGCCGAGTTCGTCGCAGAGCCGGAAGAATTCCCGGGTCTCATAGGCCATGGTGCCGCCGATGCGGACCATGTTCATGCCGGCCTCCGCCGCCAGCCGCAGCCAGGGATCGTAGTCTTCGCGGCCACCGGGCAGACGGGCGATATCCGCCGTCGTCCAAACGGCGCCGCGGCAGAAGATGCGCTCGCCATTGACAACAAGCGCAAAATCTCGGCCGTCCGCGCCACGATCGACTATCAGCCGGCGGAAACCGGTACGCCCGAGCGGATGCTCGACACCATCGATGATCAGCGCGACATCATGAAGATAGGGCGTTCCATGGGTATGCGGCCACCAAGGCGTCACGCCGGGGATTTTCAGGATCGCCGTGCAATGCCCGCTATTGTCTTTCTCGAAAGCCTGTTCGACGTCGCCGCAGCGAAGCGCGATCTCACCGACCTGCCCCTCGACAACGAGCGAGGCATAAAGCCGGCCCTCGCCGTCCGCCAGCAGATCCGGACGCAGAGAAAGGTCGCGAATGACGGGACTATGCGGGCGCAACAGCGAAATCGGCCGCCAGGGACCGACAGCTTGGATTTCCGGGCACCATCCGGGCATATGGCCGAGCAGGGTCGTGCGCACCAGGCGCAACCCCTGCGGCGTGATCATCTGCGGCCGCCAGCGGGCCCTAGGGCCGGGTTCGGCAAGCCGCGGTTCCAGGGCGCGAAAACACAGTGCCAACTCATCGCCGCCAAGCAGGTCAACGGCGACTTCGTGCGACTCGAACATGCTTTCGGAGACGAGGATTTTTCTGCCGTTCAGAAAGACTTCGCAGAGCGTCGCCAGTCCCCCGAGCCGCAGAACCGCATTACCGGCGTCGGCATCGACCAATCGGCAAAGATACCAGGCATCCCTGTCATTCAGCGGATGGGGGTGCTCCCGATTGAAGAGCCCGGCCCTTTCCAGCGCCTCGGCCACGGTACCCGGCACCGGCGCCGGGATGAGCCCAGCCGAAAGCGGCACGTCCGAAGGCGAGGCGCAGGCGACCGCATCCGTCAGAACCAGATTCCACCCTTCGCTCAGCAGCGTCTCGCCGCTGATATCAGCCAAACGCCCTTGCATTGGATCCCTCAGCTCAGAACATGATTCCGAAAAGCGCAAATCGGATTTTGGGACGAGATCATGTTCAACTACAGCTTCTGTTCAAGCAGCCTCATCATGGAATCCCATGCCTCCGCGGCCGGATCAAGGGCCGTCTGCAGCGGCTCGAATTTCTTGCGCGTTATGGCGCGGGCAAGCTGGAACTGCACCGATTTCGCCACTTCCGAAATTCGCCGGGCCTCACCGGCAGCCTCGGAAAAATCCGCCGACAGCCAGTCGAGATGACTGCCCGCCAGCTCGAAATTGGCGCCGAGCTGACGCAGCGTATTGAAGGCATACTTATGAAAGAAGCCGAAGGGCCGCTCGGCCACTGCTTCCACCTGCGCCGGAAAAACCGCTGCGAAGGCACGGATCGGATTGGCCGTAGGACGACGGCGGAAATGGAAGGCCAGAAGTTGCCTGGATGTCTGGCGGATGGCAGCTTCGCCTGGCACGCTCTCCGGAAACTTCGCGAATTCCGTATAGGGCAGGAAGGGCAGATCCTCGTCCGTCAGATGCAGTTGGAACAGCCCGTCGAAATCCTCGCCCGACAGCCGGAAGAAGCCGCCATTGTGGAAATAGTCGACCTCGCGGGCCGCCATGTCCAACCTGTTGATGGCGACGGTCGTCTTGCCGTGCTCGCGGCGATAGCCGACACCCTGCGTATCGGGCATGTAGAAGGAATCCATCTCGACCAGGCAGAGCCGGCCACGGCCGATCTGCTCGGCGACATGGTGCTGGACCTTGTCGTAGATCGCCAGCTCGGTGCAGCGGACGCCGTAGAGCGCTTCGAGATCCTCTAGCGGCGCTTTGAAGAAGGTGAACTGATCGCCCTCGAAATCCTGACCCAGCGTGAAGCCGAGCATGGCTTCCGGCGGCAGCTTCAGGCTTGCCAGCACTTCGATCCAGAGATCGATGTAGCAATTGGTTTCCGGCCACATGCGCTCGCTATTGTGCAGCGCATGTGGCTTGTATGCGGTGGGATCGAGTCCCGCGAAGACGGAGGCCATGGAAACGATCAGCCCCACAGCGCCTTGCGCACGCTCTCGGGCCATTCCTTGGTATCGAGACCGTGATGGTGGAACAGTGCCAGCGCGATGCGCTCCAGGCCGAAGCCGACGCAGGCGGTATGCGCGACGCTGCCATCCTCGAAGTTCAGGCCCCATTTCGCGCCGAAGGCGTCCTGATGATAGTTGAAGCTCATGCAGGCGGTCGGATTGGCGGACGAGGTGATCGGGATCAGCAGCTCGAACTTCAGGTTCTGGTCGCGCTGGTTATTGGCGAGCATCTTGCCGGCGCGGCCGAAGAACGGATCGTTGGCAACGTCGATGGTCACCTCGAGGCCGACGGCCTTCATCATCTCGACGCCGCGATCCATCCAGCTTTGGCGAAAGTCAGTGACGTGCTTGTCGGTGCCCATGCAGACATATTCGCGCATGCGGAACAGTTGCTGGCGAGCCGGGTCCTTGGAAGGCTCGTGGCGGAAGCAATAGGACTGCAGGTCGAAGAGCGCGCCGTTCTCCGGCAGATGGCCGCGCTTGGCGACCGTCGGATAGAGCGGATAGCAGGCCGCCGGCGTCAGCACGATGTCGGTCGCTTCCTGATCCTTCGTCCAGTCCTCGCCGACTTCCATGCACTTCAGGAGGCTCAGGTGGTCGAGCTCGCTGCCGCAGAAGCTATGCACGGTACCCGCAAGCTGCGGAAAGCTCTTCATGTAGCCGCTCTTTTCAAAGAAGGCGCGGTTCATGCCGGGCGGAAAACGGATGGCCTCGGCGCCGTCGGCGCCGCCGAACTTGTCGATCAGGCGTTCGAAGGCGGCGATGACGTCTTCGAACTGGCCACTACGGCCATAAAGACCATCAACGCCGGTGTCGATCAGAAGACCGGATTCAAAAAGGCGGTCGAGAAACGAGGTCTGCATATCCATGACGGTTATCCCAATAGGCTGGTATCTTGTTTGTGGACGAGCAGCATGGTCGACGTATTGCCGAGGATGCGGTCGTTCGAGATCATCAGTTGAGCGGAATGGGCGTCGCGCAGATGGCGACCGAGGCTATAAGGTGTTCCATTCTTGTAGCCCATGATGCCGCAGATCAGCATGGCGTGGTTGATAATCGGCAGGATCATCTCCGACGACGCGATTTTGACGTTGTTCATGGCGACGGCAAACGCCATCGAGGAGAGCCGGTCGGCATCGACCTTGGCCTCTTCATAGACTTTCAGGCCGGCAACGACGTTCGATTTGACCATCTGCAGCAGGCTGGAGACCTCCGCCAGCCGCAACGCACCGGGTGGCTGCGTACCGGGCGACTTGCGGGCCGCAGCGCGCACGAAAGCCTGGGCGCGGGCGACCGCATCCGCCGCGATCCCATACCAGACGCCGCTCCAGAGCAGATGCGAGCTTGCCAGCATCGATTGCGCAGCGATCTCGGCAAACGGTTTCGGCAGGATCTGCACCGCCGGTGCTTCGCCTTTAAAGAGGAAGCCGTCGGAGCAGGTGCCGCGCATGCCGAGCGTGTTCCACTCGACGGTGCGCCCAAGCGTGTATTGATCCTTCAAGAAGACGGTCAGCACCTGGTCGGACGAAGCCGCCTCGGCATGGCTGCGCGAGGTGATAAGGATCGCGTCGGCGTGGGCGCCGTAGGAGATGACAGTCGCGTCCTTCTCCAGGAAGCAACGATCGCCTTCCACCTTGATGGCGCAGATGCTGTTGCGGAGATTACCGCCGATGCCGCCTTCCGTCGTCGCCGAAGCCAGCAGAAGCTGTTCCTTGGCGATACGGCGCATGAACTCGCGGTGCCAGTCGCTGCCGGCGCCGTGCTCGACCAGGCTCGACAGCTTGATCTGATGCATGGCGAAAACCATGGCGCTGGCCGCACAGGCCTGACCGAGGATCGAGCAGAGTTCAGCTATTTCAGTGATCGATGCACCCTCGCCGCCAAGATCGGCGGGGATCTGGATCGACAGCAGCCTTTCGGCGCGCATCGCATCCACGGCCTCGCGCGGGAACCGGCTCTCGGCGTCGACTGCATCAGCATATTTGCCGGCGACTACCGCGACACGTGCGGCGCGCACCGCCGCCGTGTCTCCGGCTCCGGCTTCAACCAAAGCGACCGCGACGTTCATCAGGCAACCTTTCGGCTATCCAGGATCATGCCGACCGTCTTTTCGATAGCAACGATGCTGGCAAAGGATTTGCGGTTCAGCAGATTGTCGGGAAACTCGATGTCAAAGGCCTCTTCGATGCCAAGCATGAGTTGCACCGATGCAAAAGAAGACAGTCCCGCCGCATAGAGATCGGCATCATCGGCAATCTGATCCATCGTGACGGGGAGCGCACCAAACTTGGCCAGCAAATCGCGAATCGTCTCATTCATCCTGTAGTCCCTCCAGGCAACCGCAAACACGACGGCAGCAACGCCGTCTTATCCTGAGCCGAGAAGTAACAGGTAAAATAGAACATTCCGCTAAGCGACGTGGTAAATATAACCACGCTATACTTAGCAAGAAAATCTTGTATTTAAGTTTTATCTAAATGAAATTTACGATATTTAAGCCATATAAGGTGTCGTTTATAGGGAAATATTTTATAGTTCTAAAATTTGTACGGAATGATGTGCGGAAGAATGGTACTTGGCTGCAAGGTTAATGTGTCAAATTTTCTGGCAAAATTCATTTACAAACGCGGCGCTGCGGACATCCTGAAGTAGCAGAAGCGGGCAAAAAACAGACCCTATCCCTCCGGCGGATAGACATGTTCGCCGCCGCGGTAGTCCGAGATGGAATAGCAGCCTTCACCGAGCTCACGGACGGCGGTCATGCCGATGTCTGCCTTGCCGTGGCCTCCCGGGATATCGAGGATGTAGGTGGGCTGGCAGAGGCCGGAAACGCGGCCGCGCAATGCCGCGACGATCTTTTGTCCCTCCGCAATCGTCAGGCGGAAATGGCTGGTGCCGGGAGCAAGATCGGGGTGATGCAGGTAATAGGGCTTGATCCGCGTTTCGACGAAAGCCTTCATCAGCGCCGTCAGCACATCCGGATCGTCATTGACGCCCTTCAGCAACACGGATTGGCTGACCAAAACGATACCGGCATCGACAAGCCGGGCGCAGGCAGCGCGCGCCTCCGGGGTCAGCTCGCGCGGATGGTTGGCATGCAGCGCCACATAGGTGGTCTTGCCACTCGCCTTTAGCGCTGCAATCAGCGCCTCATCGATCTTCAGGGGATCGACAACGGGCACGCGGGTGTGGAACCGGACGATCTTCACATGTTCGATATCGGCGAGCGCTTTCAGCATCTCTTCCAGCCGGCGCGGAGAGAGCACCAGCGGATCACCGCCAGTCAGGATGACTTCCCAGATCTCCCGGTGATCGCGAATATAAGCAAAGGCGGTATCAAGTGCCGCCGCATCCAGCGTCCCAAGTCCCTGGGGCCCAACCATCTCACGGCGGAAACAGAAGCGGCAATAGACGGGGCAGATATGCACGGCCTTCAACAGCACGCGATCGGGATAGCGATGGACGATCCCTTCGACAGGACTATGGGCATTATCGCCGATCGGATCGGCCCGTTCTTCCGGCGTGACGACGAGTTCGGCCATGTCAGGCACGAATTGCCGGGCAATGGGATCGGCGGGATCGGTGCGGTCGATCAGCCTTGCCACGGCAGGCGTCAGGGCGATGGCATAACGCTCGGCCACCGCTCCCAGCGAAAGAGCCTCGCCGGCATCGATCAGACCGGCCTGCTCGAGGTCGTCGACATTCCTGATCGGTCGCATCACATTCATGAACCAAACTCCGAAACCGGCGCCCAGAGCACCTGTTCGATCCGCGAGGCGCCGGTCGCCAGCATCACCAGCCTGTCGAAACCGAGCGCTATACCGCTTGCCTCTGGCATGACGGCAAGAGCTTCAAGAAATTCCTCGTCCAGCGGATAGGTCTCGCCATAGATGCGCGCTTTTTCGGCCATCTCGATCTCGAACCGGCGTCGCTGCTCGTCGGCATTGGTGAGTTCGCCGAAAGCATTGGCGAGCTCGACGCCGCAGGCATAGAGCTCGAAGCGTTCGGCCACCCGATGATCCCTAGCCGAAGGCCGGGCAAGGGCCGCTTCAGAGACCGGATATTCGTCGAGGATCGTCGCCCGGCCGAAGCCGAGATAGGGCTCCACCTTTTCGACCAGCACGCGGCTGAAAAGATCGGGCCAGTGATCGTCGTTTGCAACACGCATGCCGACACGCCGCATCTCGGCCGCCAGGTGCTCGCGATCCGTCGATCCGTCGAGACCGACCGAACCAAGCAGATCGATCCCGGCGTAACGTTCGAAGGCTGCAGCGACGCTGATGCGCTCCGGCTGAAGGAACGGATCGGTTTCGGCGCCGCGATAGCTGAGTTTCTTCGCGCCCACCGTCTTCGCCGCCAGCGCCAGCAGCGCGGCACAATCGGCCATCAGCGCCTCATAGTTCTCCCCCGCCCGATACCATTCCAGCATGGTGAATTCCGGATGGTGCAGCGGCCCCCGCTCGCGGTTGCGATAGACATGGGCGAAACAGGCGATGCGCTCTTCGCCGGCGGCCAGCAACTTCTTGCAGGCGAACTCCGGCGAGGTGTGGAGATAGAAAGGCGCCTTCTGACCGTCGGTCGTCAGCGCCTCGGTGGCGAAGGCATGAAGATGCGCCTCGTTGCCCGGCGACACCTGTAGCGTCGGCGTATCGACTTCGATGAAATCGTTGCGGATGAAGAATTCTCGCAGCGCCGCCTGGATGGCATTGCGGCCAATGAGGAACGGCCGCCGGTCCGCGTGGACACTGCGGGTCCACCAGGGGGACGCTTTGCTGCTCGTTGGCTCCATTGCACGCTTTCTTCTCGGGATCGCCAGGGATGGGGGTGGCTATTTCCGCTGATTTAGGGTAGTTGCGCCCCCAAGCAAACAATAGCTGCGTCTCGAGGTGTATTTCGACAGTCCTCTACGACGCGACAGGCAGAGTTACAAGGAAGTCTTATGGTCAAGGTCATCGCCTCTTCCGTCCGCAAGGGCAACGTTCTCGACGTGGACGGCAAGCTCTACGTCGTTCTCACGGCTCAGAACTTTCATCCGGGCAAGGGCACGCCAGTCACTCAGGTTGACATGCGCCGCATCGTCGACGGCGTGAAGGTATCCGAACGTTGGCGCACCACTGAACAGGTCGAGCGCGCTTTCGTTGAAGACGTAAACTTCCAATACCTCTACGAAGACGGCGAAGGCTTCCACTTCATGAACCCGTCCAACTACGATCAGGTCGTTGTCGATGTCGAAACCATGGGCGACCAGAAGGCTTACCTTCAGGAAGGCATGACCTGCGTCCTGTCGATCCACGAAGGCATTCCGCTGGCGCTCGAGCTGCCGCGCCACGTCACGCTGGAAATCACCGAAACGGAACCGGTCGTGAAGGGCCAGACGGCATCGTCCTCCTACAAGCCCGCTATGCTGTCGAACGGCGTGCGCACCATGGTGCCGCCGCATATCAATGCCGGCACCCGCGTCGTCATCGCCACTGAAGACAACTCCTACGTCGAACGCGCCAAGGACTGAGCGATCGGCCCATCGTTTCACGAAAAACGCCCTATCCTCGCGGATAGGGCGTTTTTGTTTTGGGTATGATCTTGCGTGCCAGGGCGAATTCGGAGCCCAAACTACCGCGATGGAGCATTTGCCTTCTTGGGGCTCGCGTCCGGTGCCGCTGCCGCCGGCGGCACGACTGCGGCGGCGACCTCCTCGTGCGGCACCAACGCCTGAAGATGCAGGACGCGCGGCGACATCGCCTGGAGATAGGCTTCCGAGCGGCCGATATAGATCACGGTGGCGTCGGTAAATTCCGTCAGCAGCGCCGAGAACTTGGCCTGCATGTCCGGTTCCAGCCCTTCCATCACTTCGTCGAGGATGATCCATTTCGGCTTCGACAGCAGCAGATGCGCAAAGGCGACGGCCTTTTGATCTTCATTGTCCAGAAGCCGGTCCCAGCGGGCCTGTGTATCGAGCCGGCTCTTCAATCGGCCGAGGCCGACCTTGTCCATCGCGGCTTCTACGGCAGCATCGTCGTAGGCATCGCGATCCTCGGGGAAGCTGATCGCTTCGCGCAGCGTACCGCCCGGCACATAGGGCGTATGCGGCATGAACAACATGTCTTCCATCGGCGGCAGGCTGATCGTCCCGGAGCCGCAATTCCATTGATGCGCCAACGACTGGAACAGCAATCTGCGGTTCACACCGTGATCGCCGTTGACCATGATGTGCTCGCCGGCGGCAATCGTCACGGTGCCCTCACGAATGCTGAAGCCGTTTTCGATGGCATCCTCGCTGGTCTTGGTGGAAATCTCCATATCAGTCCAGACCATCCTACCGGGCGCAGCCTGATCGAAAGCAATGGTGTGCGGCATGACGGTGCCATCATCCATCTCCGTCAGCGCCTGGCGGAAATCGGTGACGCGCATCAGTGTGGCGCGCCATTCGGCGATCGGGCCGAAATTGGCGACATACCAGCGCAATGCAGAATTGACCTGATTGAAGGCACCGACCGCCACCATCAACTGGCCGAAGGTCAGTCCGCCGGAGAAATAGGCAGGCGCGGCCACCAGGATCGGAATGATCAGCACCAGCCAGCCGTAACTGGCCGAAACCCAGGTAAGGTTGGTATTGGCGATGGCAAGCTGGCGGATGACGGCAAGCACAGCTGAGATATCGACGTTGATCCGCCGGCGCTCGTTCTCCTCGCCGCCGGCAATGGTGATCGCCGGCATATGTTCGTTGGCATGCATCAGCGCAAAGCGCAACTCGGCTTCCTTGGAATAGCGGTCGGCATTCAGCCGCACCAGCCGGCGGCCGACGAACTGGCTCAGGAACGAGGCCGAACCGGCATAGAGGATCGCCGCCCAGACCATATAGCCGGGAATGGCAAAGCTCATGCCTTTGAAATGGAAGACCATGCCGTTGGACAGCTCCCAGAGCACCCCTATGAAGCTCAGGAGCAGGATCGTCGCTTGCACCAGACCGATAGCCAGCCCTGTCGTGCTTTCAGCAAGATTGCGCGCATCCTCATGCAGCCTCTGGTCTGGATTAACACCGATCAGGCCGGCGGAGGCAAGACGAAGCGCACGCTTGGCCTGCAGCCACTGGTTCACCAGATCCCTCGCCAGACCCTCGCGCATGTAGAGCGCGGTCATTTGGTTCAGCCAGGCCTGCACGACATTGAGGATCAGAAGCAGGCCGGCGATGATGCCGAAGACGCCGAGCTGATGGAAGAAGGCGCCGGTATCGCGCCGCGCCAGTGAATCATAAAAAGGCGCATTCCAACTGTTGAGCAGAACCTGGACATAGGCCGTAACCAAGATAATCGCGAACAACGCAATCGTAAGCGAAATAATCTTGATGCGGACCGCTGAATTCCAAAAGGCGGAAAACATCATCCGCAGCCGATAGAGAACGCTAAAGTCGTATCCGACCCGATCAGCTCCCTGGATATTCGGCTTGGCTTGCGTTTCAACTGCCATCAACACTTCCCTGCAACGCACGTAATCCTCAGTTAATCATGACCTGCTCACATGTCCATCCATGCAATACCTCAGCGTGATCACGTTCGGTATATACACCGTTTCACGCCTTGAACCGAATAAGGCCAAGGACTAGCTTGCGCCCCAAAGATTGATGAAAGCCTTCCAATGCAATTTCAGGGAACCGCAGACTATATCGCCGACAAGGATTTGATGGTCGCTGTCAATGCCGCCATTCGGTTGGAACGCCCACTTTTGGTGAAGGGCGAGCCGGGTACCGGCAAGACGGAACTGGCCCGTCAGGTCGCCTCGGCCCTCGGTCTCGATCTCATCGAATGGAATATCAAATCGACCACCAAGGCGCAGCAGGGCCTCTACGAATATGATGCCGTCTCGCGCCTGCGCGACAGCCAGCTAGGCGACGCGCGCGTCAATGACGTCAGGAACTACATCCGCCAAGGCAAGCTCTGGCAGGCCTTTACGGCGCTGGAGAAATGCGTGCTGCTCATCGACGAGATCGACAAGGCCGACATCGAGTTTCCGAACGATCTGCTGCAGGAACTCGACCGCATGGAGTTCCACGTCTACGAGACCGGCGAAACGATCCGCGCCGCCGTCAGGCCGATCGTCATCATCACCTCCAACAATGAAAAGGAACTGCCGGACGCCTTTCTGCGCCGCTGCTTCTTCCATTACATCCGCTTCCCCGATGCCGAAACGCTGACGCGCATCGTCGCGGTGCACTATCCCGGCATCAAGCAGACGCTGGTGCGGGCCGCACTCACCCAGTTCTTCGAGATCCGCGATGTGCCTGGCCTGAAGAAGAAACCCTCGACCTCCGAAGCGCTCGACTGGATTCGTCTCCTCGTCGCCGACGACGTCGATCCGGCGACCTTGCGCGGAGACGCAAAGAGCGCTCTGCCGAAGCTGCATGGGGCTTTGCTGAAGAACGAGCAGGATGTTCACCTCTTCGAACGCCTCGCCTTCATGGCCCGCGCTCAAGGGAAATGATAAAGCCGGGTGCCGTAAAGGTCCTGATCTACGCGCTGCGCGACCAGCATCTGCTGGTATTCGACGAGCCGGATTTTCCATTCGTCGAATTCCAGGTTCCCGGTGGCACCGTCGAGCCCGGCGAAGATATCGCGGCCGCGGCAATGCGTGAATTCGAGGAAGAGACCGGTTTTTTGCCGGACGAACTGCATGCGGTCGGCGTTGACGACTACCGTTTCGAAAAGAACGGGCGCGAGCAGTATCACCAACGGCACTATTTCCGCTGCCGCATCTCCGAGATGGCGCCCGCCACCTGGCTCCACTACGAAACGACGCCGTTCGGCGGCGGCGGTCCGATTGGCTTCCGTTTCTTCTGGCTGCCGATCGAGGAAGCTAAGCAGCGCCTCGGCTATGGCATGCAGGCGCTCCTTGAACATCTGTAGGCGACAACCAACATGAGGCCGGTCGCCGGCGTCCCCAAATGCTTTTCCATTGACCCGCTGAGATAGCAGGTCTATTGAATTTTTCCCGTGGTGATTTGGCCGGCCGGCTTGCAGCCACGTTAAAAAAGTCGCTAAAGGGCCGCGTGCGGACCGGTAGCGATTCTTATCGCGGCCGGTTTTTTGTTTTTAGTCGAGTGATAACGATGCCCATCAAGATTCCCGATACGCTGCCCGCGTTCGAAGCCCTCCAGAGCGAGGGCGTGCGGGTGATGACCGAAACGGTGGCGATCCGACAGGATATCCGCCCCCTTCAGATCGGGCTTCTCAACCTCATGCCGAACAAGATCAAGACCGAGGTGCAGATGGCGCGCCTCGTCGGCGCCTCGCCGCTGCAGGTGGAATTCTCGCTGATCCGTGTCGGTGGCCACAAGGCCAAGAACACGTCGGAGGAGCACCTGCTCGCCTTTTACGAGACATGGGAAGAGGTGAAGCACCGCAAGTTCGACGGCTTTATAATCACCGGAGCGCCGATCGAGCTTCTGGACTATGAGGACGTCACCTATTGGAATGAGATGCAGCAGATTTTCGACTGGACGGCAACCAACGTCCATTCGACAATGAACGTCTGCTGGGGAGCGATGGCGGCGGTCTATCACTTCCACAAGGTGCCTAAACATACGCTGAAGGAAAAGGCCTTCGGCGTCTATCGCCACCAGAATCTGAAGCCATCTTCGGTCTATCTCAACGGCTTCTCGGACGATTTCGCCATTCCGGTCTCGCGCTGGACGGAAGTGCGCCGAACCGACATCGAAAAGGTGCCGGGACTGCAGATCCTGATGGAATCGAGCGAGATGGGCGTCTGTCTGGTCCACGAGCAGGCCTGCAATCGGCTCTACATGTTCAATCACGTAGAGTATGATTCCACCTCGCTGGCGGACGAATATTTCCGAGACGTGAATGCGGGCGTGCCGATCAAGATGCCGCACAATTATTTCCCGCATAACGACCCGGAGATCGCGCCGCAGAACCGCTGGCGCAGCCATGCGCATCTGTTCTTCGGCAACTGGATCAACGAAATCTACCAGACCACGCCCTACGATCTCGAGGAGATCGGCCAAGAAAGGTTCTGACCTTGTTCATCCCCTTCTTCCTGAAGCTGAAGGAAGCGAAGGTTCCGGTGACGCTCCGGGAATTCCTGTCGCTTCTGGAGGGGATGGAAGAAGGGATCGCCGATTACGACGTCGAGGCCTTCTACTACCTGGCGCGCGCGGCGCTGATCAAGGACGAGCGCTTCATCGACCGTTTCGACCAGGTCTTTGCCGATTACTTCCGCGGCGTGGAGGCGGTGGGCGGTGATACAGAGCCCGATGAAGCGGTTGCTATCCCCGAAGAATGGCTGCGCAAGCTCATCGAAAAACATCTGACGGACGAGGAAAAGAAGCTGGTCGAGGCGCTCGGCGGCTTCGAAAAACTCATGGAGACACTGCGTCAGCGCCTTGCCGAGCAGAAGGGCCGGCACCAGGGCGGCTCAAAATGGATCGGTACTGCCGGCACATCGCCCTTCGGCGCGCATGGCTACAATCCCGAAGGCGTGCGCATCGGCCAGGAAGCGTCCCATCACCGCAAGGCGGTGAAAGTGTGGGACCGCCGCGAATTTCAAAATCTCGACGACAGCGTCGAGCTCGGCACCCGCAACATCAAGGTGGCGCTGAAACGGCTCCGTCGTTGGGTGCGCGAAGGAGCGGCCGAAGAGCTCGACCTGTCCGGCACGATCCGCTCCACCGCCGAACACGGCTATCTCGACGTCCAGACCCGGCCGGAGCGACGCAATGCCGTCAAACTGCTGATGTTCTTCGACGTCGGCGGCTCGATGGACGATCATATCCGGGTTGTCGAAGAGCTATTCTCCGCAGCGCGCGCCGAATTCCGACACATGGAATATTTCTACTTCCACAACTGCCTCTACGAAGGCGTGTGGAAGGACAATCGCCGCCGGCGCGCCGATGTCACCGCAACGACCGATCTGATCCGCACCTTCGGCCCCGATTATCGCATCGTCTTCGTCGGCGACGCCTCGATGAGCCCCTATGAGGTCACGCATCCCGGTGGCTCGGTGGAACACTGGAACAGGGAGGCCGGCGAGGTCTGGCTCAGCCGCATCACCGGTCATTTCCGCAAATGCGTCTGGCTCAATCCGGTGCAGGAGGGCTATTGGAGCCACACCACCTCGATCTCGATCATCCGCCGCCTGCTTGCCGACCGCATGTATCCGCTGACCCTCGGCGGTCTGGAGAAGGCGACGCGGGAATTGTCGCGCTAACCAGCCAGGCTTTTCGGCCGAAAGTAAACCCTCAGCGGCTCCCGCCACAACTACAAAGGCGCCTGTCGGTGCGCCTTCGCTGTGGCGAAGTGCGCCTCGATTGCTTGTTGGCCAGGCACATCTAGCCAATGCCGCGCCTCTTTGCTCAGCCCTCTCCCCGCATTGCGGGGCGAGGGAGCTCTACGGCTCCTCAAAACCTCGCTCCGCAAACTGGAAGGCAACCGTCTACCGCTGTCGTCCCCTCTCCCCGCGAGCGGGGAGAGGGCTAGGGTGAGGGGCTAGCATGGAAACCAATCCACCTGTCGTAAGCATTGCACACTTCCGGCGCAGTGTGGCAACTCCGGAGCCGGATCGAGGCTTGATCGGCAATCCGCCGCGCCTAGATTTCGCAATAGAACTGGTTGCGGACCGGCGCAAATGGGGGCAGGGTCTGGCCTCGAATTTTTGTTAGGAATGGATGAGTTGATATGACGAAAGATAGTTTGGAGCGTGAAGTTTTCGGAACGACGGCTGATGGAGAAACGGTCTATCGCGTCAAGATAACGGGCGGCGGCCTGACGGCCCACATCATGACCTGGGGCGCCGTCATTCAGGACCTGCGCCTCGAGGGCCATGGCCCGGCCCTTCTGCTCGGCTTCGACAACTTCGCCGACTATCCCGCGCATTCCTCCTATTTCGGCGCCACGCCCGGCCGCTGCGCCAACCGCATCGGCGCTGGCCATTTCACGCTGGACGGCAAGGAATACCAACTCGAGCTCAACGAAAAAGGCGTCACCCATCTGCATGGCGGTAAGGACAATACCGCCAAGCGCAACTGGACGATCGTCGAACACGCCACCGACCGCGTCGTGCTGAAGATTGTCGATCCCGACGGACGCGCCGGTTATCCTGGCAATTGCACGATCCAGGCGACCTATTGGGTGCATGGCAACGGCGAATTCTCGATCACCTACGAATCGACCACCGATAAGCCGACGCTGGCCAATGTCTGCCAGCACGCCTATTTCAATCTCGATGGCCGCGACGACGCCCTCGGTCATGACATCATGATCGCCGCCGATCACTATACGCCGACGGACGAGAAGCAGGTACCGACAGGCGAAGTTCGCCCGGTCGCTGGCACCGTCTTCGATTTCCGCGAAATGGCGCCGATGAAGCGCTTCGATGGGGCCGAACAGGCGCTCTACGACCATAATTTCTGCCTGTCCTCTGAACGCACCGCGAAGCGATCGGTAGTGCTGGCGCGCAGCGTCAATTCCGGCGTCTCGCTCGAAGTGCGCACGACCGAGCCCGGCGTGCAGTTCTATGCCGGATTCAAGCTCAATGTTCCCGTTCCCGGCCATGACGGCCGCAAAATCGGCCCCTTCGCCGGTTTCTGCCTGGAAACCCAGGTTTGGCCGGACGCCATAAACCATGAAGGCTTCCCGAACGCCGTCCTTCGCCCCGGCGAAGTGCTGCGACAGGAAACGGATTACATCTTCACCAAGAACTGAGCTGAAGGCACCAATCCAGAAAATGTCGGCCGGGCGCACTGCGCCCAGTCGACTGATTTTTGGCCTGCAGATCAGATTCATCTTGCGGATTGGTTCTAAATAGGTTCTACAAAGAACCCATGGATAGAACCAGTTTAATTGCTGAACTGAACAGCCGCGGCCTGCGCGACGAGGCCATGACCGGGCCGTTGTACAAACGCCTGGCGCAGGCGCTGACCGGCCTTATCCAGGAAGGCCTGCTAAAGGCGGGAGCGGCGCTGCCGGGCGAGCGCGATCTGGCCGAGGCCCTGCAGGTCGGCCGCGTCACGGTCCGCACAGCCTATCGCGACCTGCTAGCCTCCGGCGCGATCGAGTCGCGCCACGGCAGCGGCACGTTCGTTTCGCAACGCGTCGAGCGTATCGAACAATCGCTCTGGCGCCTTTCCTCCTTCTCCGCCGATATGCGTTCGCGCGGCCGCGAACCGGCGGCAAAGATCCTGTCACGCACCGTCAGCGCGCCCGCCCCGGAAGAATCCTTCCTGCTCGGTCTCGGCCTGGATGAACCCGTACTGCGGCTCGACCGCCTGCGCCTTGCGGACGGCCAGCCGCTCGCCATCGAGCGCGCCGTCGTTCCGATCAAATTTCTGGGCGAGGATGCGGTTTCCGAGGGTTCGCTCTATGATGCGCTGGCTGGGAATGGATTCAAGCCGGTCCGGGCTCTGCAGCGGCTGACAGCGGTGACACTCGATCCGACCTCCGCGTCGATCCTCAATGTCAAGGCCGGTGCGCCGGCGCTTTTGATCGAACGTATTTCACGCCTGGAAGACCAGCGCGTCGTTGAATACACCCGCTCGCATTATCGCGGCGATGCTTATGATTTCGTTGCTGAATTGAGAATTGGAGATGACCTATGAGCGAGACCCAATCCCTGATGCTGACGGAGGCCGGCCAGTCGCCGGACGTGGTCGCGACCCTGCTTGAGAAGGAAAAGCCCGCCTTTGCCGAAATCGCAAAGCTCTTCGCCTCCACTCGTCCCTCTGTGATCACCACGGCCGCGCGCGGTTCTTCCGACCACGCCGCCACCTTCTTCAAATATCTCTTCGAAATCTCCTGTGGCGTGCCCGTCGCCTCGGTCGGCCCCTCGATCGCCTCGGTCTATGGCGCTCCTCTGCAACTGAAGGGTGGGATCCACTTTACCGTATCGCAATCCGGCGGCAGCCCTGACATCATCGCGCTGCAGGCAGCTGCCAAGCGAGGCGGCGCCACGACGATTGCCGTCGTCAATGTCACCGATAGTCCGCTCGCCAAGGAGGCCGATATCGTACTCGGTCTCAATGCCGGCCCGGAAAAGAGCGTCGCCGCCACGAAATCCTTCATTGCCTCCGTCGCCGCGCTCGCCGGCGTCACCGCGGCAATATCGGCAGACCCGACGCTCGCGGCCAGCCTCGCCAAACTGCCGGAAGCGCTCGCGGCAACATCGGGGATCGACGGCGGGGCCGCCGAGGACGTGCTCTTCAACGCCACATCGCTTTACACTGGCGGCCGCGGTCCGGCCTTCGCCATTGCGCTGGAGGCAGCGCTGAAGGCCAAGGAAACTTCCGGACTGCATGCCGAAGCCTTTTCGCTTGCCGAGCTGATGCACGGACCGATGCGACTGGTACAGCCGGGTTTCCCGATCGTCGCTTTCGCGCCGGATGATGCAGCATTCGCCAACAATGCCCAGGCGCTTGAGCGCCTGCAAAAGCTCGGCGCCACGGCCGTTTCCTTCTCCACCGCCCCCCTCCCCGGCATCAACCTGCGCATGCCCACCACCGGCAACGGCCTGCTCGACCCGCTGGTGTCGCTGCTCTGCTACTATCGCCTCGTCGAGTCCGTGACGCGGCGCAAAGGCTTCGACCCCGATAAGCCGGCTAATCTTCTCAAGGTAACGGAGACCATGTGATGGAATACAAGGTCTTTACCGGTGCCCGCATCTTCGACGGCGAGCGGTTTCACGAGGATAGCGCGCTGGTGACGGGCAATGGCAGGGTGCAGACGATCACCGCCGCCAACAATGTGCCCGACAATGCCGAAGTGGTCCGCCTTCAAGGCGGCGTGCTGTCACCCGGCTTCGTCGACGCGCAGGTGAACGGCGGCGGCGGCCGTATGCTGAACGATGGGCCTTCGCCCGAATCCATGTACATGATCGCTGAGGGGCATCGCCCCTATGGCACCACGTCGCTGCTGCCGACGCTGATCACCGATGTCGCCGCGGCAACGACGGCCGCAATCGAAGCGGCGACCGAGGCGGTCAAGGCCAACCGTGGCGTCGTGGGTCTGCATCTCGAAGGCCCGCATCTGGCGCCGGCCCGCAAGGGCGCGCATCTGGCCGAGCTGATGCGCCCGGTCGAAGACAGCGACGTCAAGACCTTCATCCGTGCCCGCGAGGCAATCGGTACTCTGCTGATCACCATGGCGGCGGAGCAGGTAACCGAACGCCAAGTACAGGCGCTGAACGAAGGCGGCGTCATCGTCAGCATCGGCCACAGCGACAGCACAGCGGAAGCTGCTGATGCCCGCTTCGACGCCGGCGCCCGCGGTGTCACCCATCTCTTCAACGCCATGAGCCAGATGAGCCATCGCGCGCCGGGCCTCGTGGGTGCTGCGATCGACCATCCCGCGCCCTGGTGCGGCATCATCGCCGATGGCCACCATGTCGATCCGCGTGCCCTGCGCATCGCGCTTCGCGCCAAGCGCGGCGAAGGCCGGCTGTTCTTCGTCACCGACGCCATGTCGCTGGTCGGCACCGATCTTCCAAGCTTCACCTTGAACGGCCGCACCGTCTATCGCACCAAAGGTGGCTATTGCTCGAAGCTGACGCTGGACGACGGCACGCTCGCCGGCTCCGACGTCGATATGGCCTCGACGATCCGTTATGGCGTCAACGTCCTGGAGCTTTCCTTGGCGGAAGCCCTGCGCATGGCGACCTCCTATCCGGCCCGCTTCCTACGTCTTGGTGATCGGGGTCACCTGACGCCCGGCGCCCGCGCCGATCTCGTCCATATCAACGACGGCATCGAAGTCACCGGGACATGGATCTCGGGCCAGCCATCGGCTTGAAGCCGCAAACGAGAGAGGCACGGAATGACCGCAGTCACGGACAGCTATTTCTCCGCCCTCATCGGTCGGCTGGAAACCTTGCGCGAGACGCTCGCCGAGCCGATAGCGAAGGCGGCCGGCGCCATCTGTGCGGCGGCGCGCGCCGACCGCCGGGTCTATGTCTTTGGCACCGGCCATTCGCATATGCTGGCGGAAGAGGTGCACTATCGCGCCGGCGGCCTGGCCTTCACCATCCCCGTGCTGGTCGGCTCCGCCATGCTGCATGAAGGCGCCGTCATCAGCTCGGTCTATGAGCGCACCGAAGGTCTGATACGGCCAATCTTCGAACGCTACGGCATGCAGCCGGGCGATGTCCTGATCATCGCCTCCAATTCCGGCGTCAACGCGGCCCCGATCGAGGCCGCCGACTACGGCCGCGAGATCGGTGCGACTGTCATCGCCATCACCTCGCTCGCTTACTCTACGGCCATCGCCAATGGCCGACGCCGGCTGGCCGATATCGCCGATATCGTCTTCGACAACGGCCTGCCGCCGGGCGACGCCATCATCGACCTGCCGGGGAGCAATTTGAAAGTCGGGCCGGCATCGACCGCAATCGGCACCACGGTGCTGAACGCCATCTTCGCCGAGGTCGCCGCCGAGCTTTGCAAGGACGGTGACCCACCGGTCTATCTCAGCGCCAACATGCCGGGCGCCAAGGAGATCAATCAGCGGCTGGTGAAAAAATACCGGCCGCGCAATCCTCATCTTTGATCGGATGCCTATTTCGCCCTCCTGTTGTCGAAGGAACGGGCGAGAAACAAAAATCTGGGTTCAGGCGAGGCTCATCCCTCGTCTGGAGCTGTTCAGTTTTTTTGCGGAACCGCCCCGACGATAGAGAGCGCCGGGTGATATTCCGAGGCGCTCCCTTGACCCGCACTCCGCCCGTCAGCATAGTGATCAAATGGCAATCTGATATCCGATCTTATTTTATGCTGAAACCTGAGGAGGTTAGCAAGATCGAACCTTTCAACTTGTCTTTGGCTGCCGGTTGCACCCGATCCCCGCACAAAGTCTGAATGCGAAAATGGAACACAGGGAGATCTCGCGACAGGCGGCCGACGAATTCAAACGTATCTGGGAGGAAAACAGGATGAGCGTTACACGCAGGGAGTTTCTCGTTCAAACCGGATTGGTGACAGCCGTAGCCGCCCTAGGCTCGAGTGTCGCCAGCGCGCCGAGCTTCGCAGCGGATGGCGACACTATCACAATCGCGCTTGCTGCCCGTGGCCCGGTCGGCCTCAATCCACAGCAGACCGGTCTCAACGGCGGCGACAACTGGGCGATTGACCAGATGTACGACACCTTGGTGAAAGCACCCGATGGTCGCTGGGCGGTGAAGCCGGAAGAGTTTCTGCCTGGTATCGCCGAGAGCTGGGAATCGTCTGCTGATGCCAAGATCTGGACCTACAAAATCCGCAGGGGCGTGAAGTTCCACAAAGGCTACGGCGAAGTTACCGCCGATGACGTGGTCTTCACATTCGGCCGCCAACTCGATCCGAAGCTGCCGACGGCCAACAAGGTCTTCTATTCCAACATTGTCGCCTGCGAGGCCGTGGATCCGATGACCGTGCGCTTCACACTGAAAAGCCCGGATCCGCTGTTCAACGGCAGTTGTGCGTCAACGCTCAGCGTCTCAATTCTTTGCAAGAAGGCGTTCGAAGAGAGAGGCGACGGCTACAATACGGACCCGATCGGCACAGGTCCCTATCAGGTCAAATCCTTCAGCCAGACGGACGGCATTCAGTTCGTGGCCTTTCCGGATCATTTCGAAGGTCCCCCGGTCACGCCCAACCTGCAGGTCACATATATCGCCGATACCACTGCGCGCACTCTCGCCTTTGCCTCCGGTCAGGTCGATATGATCGAGGGCGTGCGTGCGCCGGGCTGGATCGACTCGATGAAGCAGCGCTTGCCGCAGACGATCTTCGATGCGACGGCGCCAGGCAGTCATAATACGCTCAACATCAATCTGACGCGCAAGCCACTGGACAATCTCAAGGTGCGGCAAGCCATACGCTACGGCATCGACAATACGGCGATCGCCACAGCATTCAACGGCATTGCGGCGCCCATGGTCGGGGTAATTGCTTCACAGTTTGCCGGCTCCGTGAAGGTCGACGATCTGCCGCCGGAACTGCAGTATAAGCCCGATCCGGAAAAGGCGAAGGCATTGCTCGCCGAAGCAGGCTATCCCGATGGCGTGACGATCCCCTGCTATGTCAGCCAGCGCGAGGACTACGCCTCGATCATGTTGATGATTCAGGAACAGCTACGTGGGGCCAACATCAAGCTCGATCTCAGCATGATCGACCACAACGCCTTCCATGCGGATAACCGCCTCGACAAGAATTCGCTGGCCCTCTACTCGTCAAGTTTCCCCCCGGTACCCACGCTGACGCTCTCCTCACAGCTCGCTGCCGCCGCCGAAGTCAAGGCCGACGGCAAGGGACAGGGCAACTACAGCCACTATGGCGTCGCCATTCCCGGCATCGATGATCTTCTTGCCCAGGCCCAGAACGAACCTGATTTCGACAAGCGCATTGCAATCATCCAAGCGGCTGAAAAGAAGGTGCTGGCTGATCTGCCCCTACTCGGCATTATCACGCTGTCCTACGTGATTGCCCGAAATCCGCGCATCGATATCGGCTACAAGGTCGCGTCGGGACCAGCCTATTGGTCGCTTGCGAAGGCCAAACGCATCGCCTAGAGCGCCGTGCGTTCATTTGAACGCACAAAGGTCGTTCGAGTCTTTTGAATCTAGAGCATCCTATCCGTTTGCAGGTGATTCCACCTGAAAGCGGAATGCTCCAGAGCAATTCCAGGAAAAGTGCGAAGCGGTTTTCCGTCCGGGATTGCGAAAAAACAAAAAGATAGAGCGGTTCTGCGTTTCCGTGAAAGCTGACCGCTCTAGTGCGTTTCTGTCTTGGTTGCCGTCCTCATGGGCGCTACCGATTCGTCCTTGACGGCCTCCGACTGCTTCCGCCGCCTGCGCAGCACGACGTAGAAGACCGGGGTCAGGAACAGGCCGAACAGCGTCACGCCGAGCATGCCCGAAAAGACGGCGGTGCCGAGCGACTGGCGCATTTCCGCACCGGGACCGGTAGCGATCATCAGCGGCACGACGCCGAAGATGAAGGCGAAGGCAGTCATCAGGATCGGCCGCAAACGCAGATGGCTGGCCTCGATCGCCGCTTCGACGGCGCTCTTGCCCTCCAACTGCGCCTGTCGGGCGAATTCCACGATCAGGATCGCGTTCTTCGCCGCGAGGCCAATCAACACGATGAGGCCGATCTGCGTCAGGATATTGTTATCCATGCCCCTTAGATGCACGCCGATGAGAGCAGCCAGCACCGCCAGCGGCACGATCAGGATGATGGCAAGCGGCAGGATCCAGCTTTCATATTGAGCCGAAAGCGCCAGGAAGACGAAGATGACCGACAGCGCAAAGATATAGACCGCCGTGTTGCCGGTATTTCTTTCCTGATATGCAAGCTCCGTCCATTCGAAGGTCGTACCCGGCGGCAGCAGATTGTTCGCCAGTCCTTCCATCGTATCGAGCGCGGTGCCGGTCGAAACACCCGGCCCCGGATTGCCCTGGAGGGGGACCGAGACATACATGTTGTAGCGTTGAACAAGTGTCGGCCCGGTCGTATCCCTGATATCGACCAACGTACCGAGCGGCACGAGCGCACCGGTCGCCGAGCGAACCTTCAGCGCCAGAATATTCTCGCGGTCCATGCGATACTGCTGGTCCGCTTGCGCCCGCACCTGGTATACGCGGCCAAAGGCGTTGAAGTCGTTGACATAGGACGTGCCGAGATTGATCGACAATGTCTCGAAGATATTCGGGATCGGCACATTCAGCGCCCGCGCCTTGTCGCGATCGATCGCCAGGAAATATTGTGGGCTATTGGCCGAGAAGGTGGTGAAGACGCCGCTGACGTCCTTGTTTTGCGCCGCCACGCCCATGAGCTGATAAGCAAGCGGCAGAATGCGGCGCATATCGGGATTTTCCCGGTCCATGATCTGCATTTTGAAGCCGCCGGAATTGCCGACGCCGCGGATGGAAGGCGGCGGGATGGCGATGATGAAGGCTTCCTGGATGCCTTGCAGACTGCCATAGAGCTGGCCGATGATCTTGCTGGCCGACTCCCCGCTCTTCAGCCTCTCCTCGAACGGTTTGAAGGGCGTGAAGATGACGCCGGAATTCGAGGCATTCGTGAAGGTCGCGCCGTTAAAACCGGCGAAGGCGACAGCATTTTCGACGCCCGGTGTTTTCCTGATGATCTCAGTCGCGTTCTGAATGACCGCGTTGGTGCGCGCGAGCGACGCACCATCCGGCAATTGCACGACGACGATCGCATAGCCTTGGTCCATGGTCGGGACGAAGCCTTGCGGCACGATCTTGCCCATGTACCAGGTTGCGCCAAGCAGCCCGACGAAAACAAGGAGCGCGCAGCCGAGCGCGAACCAGGTGGTGACGAGATGGCGGATGATCCAGGAATAGCCGCTGCTCATCCGGTCGAAGCCCCGATTGAACCCGTTACCCAGAGCGCGGCCAAAACGCGAGAAGATGTTGTTGGATTTCTTATGGTCGTGCGGGCGCAGCACGATCGATGCAAGCGCCGGCGACAACGTCAGCGAATTCAGGCACGAGATCGCCGTTGCGACGGAAATCGTCACCGCGAACTGCCGGTAGAACTGCCCCGTAATGCCGGGAATGAAAGCCGTCGGCAGGAAGACGGCGATGAGGACCAGCGAGATCGCCAGTACGGCGGTACCGACCTCGTTCATGGTCACATGCGCGGCCTCCTTCGGCGTCATCCCGAGTGCGAGATTGCGCTCGACATTTTCGACAACGACGATCGCATCGTCGACGACGATACCGATGGCCAGCACCAGGCCGAACAGCGTCAGCATGTTCAACGAAAAACCGAAGGCAAGCAGAAAGGCAAAGGTGCCGATCAGCGATACCGGAATTGCGACGATCGGAATAATCGCCGTTCGCCAGGATTGCAGGAAGACCAGCACGACGATGGCGACGAGGATCGCCGCCTCGAAGATCGTCTTGTAGACCTCGTTGATCGATTCCGAGATGAAATCGGTCGGATTATAGACGATGCGATACTCGAGGCCCTGGGGGAAATCCTGGGCCAGGCCCTTCATCGTCTTCTGGATGTCTGCGGCGGCGGCAAGCGCATTGGTGCCGGGCCGCGCAAAGATACCGAGCGCAACGGCGGGGGCGCCGTTCAGATAACTGTTGGTGACGTAGTCCTGAGCGCCGAGCTCGATGCGCGCCACGTCCTGCAACTGCACGAGCCGGCCGCTATCCGTCGCCTTGACGATGACATAGCGGAATTGCCGTGCATCGGAAAAACGTCCCTGAGTCGTTACCGTATATTGAAAGGCGTTCGTGCCCGAAACAGGCGGCCCGCCGATCGCGCCGCCCGATACCTGCACATTCTGATCCCTCAACGCCTGGACGATATCGCCGGCCGTCATGCCGTAGGCTGAAAGCTTTTCCGGGTCCAGCCAGATGCGCAGCGAATATTGCCGCTCGCCGAAGAGCTGCACGTCGCCGACACCGTCGAGGCGGACGAGAAGGTCGCGGATACGCGTTCGGGCGTAGTTAGAGATATAAAGCTGATCATAGCGATTGCTGGGCGAAAGCAGATGCACGACCATCATCAGGTCGGGCGAGCTTTTGACCGTGGTGATGCCGATGCGGCGGACATCATCCGGCAGGCGGGGTTCGGCGATAGCGACGCGGTTCTGGACCAGAACCTGCGCCTTGTCGAGATCCGTACCGAGCTTGAAGGTGATGGTCAGCGACATCGAACCATCGGCGCTGGAATAGGAGGACATATAAAGCATGTCCTCGACACCGTTGACCTCCTGCTCGATCGGCGTTGCCACCGTATCGGCGATCGTCTGCGAATCCGCGCCCGGATAGGAGGTTCGCACCACGATCGTCGGCGGCGCGACCTCCGGATATTGCGCGACCGGAAGCTGGAAATAGGCGATGCCGCCAACAATCAGCAAAACGATGGAAAGGACCGACGCGAAAATCGGCCGGTCGACGAAGAAATGGGAAAATCTCATTGGTCCGACCCCTGAGCCGCTGCCTGGGCCGGTGCCTCTTGGTTCGACGCTTCCTGCGGAAGCTGGATCAATTGGGGCGCGACCTTGACGCCGGGCCGGATGCGCATCAACCCATTGACGATGATGGTCTCGTCACCGGTCATACCGCTGCGGATGACGCGATAGCCGTAAAGCTTCGGGCCAAGCCGCACGGACTTCGGCGTGACGTTGCCATCTCCGTCGACAGTGTAGACGACACGCTGATCCTGATCGGCGCCGATGGCTTCGTCAGGAACGAGGATGGCTCTGTAGCTGTTGGAACCTGCGACCTGAATGCGCCCGAACAGGCCGGGCTGTAGGATAAAATTCGGATTGGGGAAACGGGCGCGCACGCGGATCGTACCGCTTTCATTGTCGACGCGATTTTCTGCGAAATCGAGCTTGCCCTTGAACGGCTGTTGGCGTGGGTCGGCGATCGTCACGGTGACGTCGAGGCCACCGCCGCCCTGCTGCAGGGCACTGCCGTTCTTGCGCGCCTCATCGGCATAGGAAAGCAGCCGGCGCTCATCGACGTCGAAATAGAAATCGATCGGATCGAGCGCGACGATCGTCGTCAAAACGGTCTGATCCGCCTGGACGAGATTGCCGACCGAAATCAGTCGCCGGTCGATACGACCGCCGAGCGGCGCGGTGATCCTGGTATATTCCATGTCGAGCGAGGCGCGATCGACAGCCGCCTGCGCTCCGCGGACATTTGCCTGCGCCGAGATGAGGTCGCGGCGGCGATCATCGAGATTGGATGCAGACAAACTGCCGGTACCCGCCAACGCCTGCGTGCGCGCAAATTGCGCATCGGCATTCGTGAGCGTCGACTTCGCCACTTCCAGCGAAGCTGTCGCTTCATTCAACGCGTTGACATAAGGCCGCTGGTCGATGACGAAGAGCAGGTCTCCCTGCTTCACCATCGTGCCGTCCTGAAAATGCACTTCCTGCAGATAGCCGCCGATGCGCGAACGAACGGAGACCTCGTCGACCGCCTGGAAGCGTCCGATGAATTCATCGCTATCGATGACATCCCGGACGACAGGCTTGGCAACCGTCACCGGCGCTGCGGGCGGCGCATTCTGCGCCAGCACCTGAAACCCTGTGAGAACAGCAATTGCACAGCTCAATAAAGCGACACGCGCCAGCGTCATCGGCATGAAGGACCCCCTGAACAATAGATCACCCACGGCAAAACTGCCGCGTCAAGCGTTCGTCATGTCTGCCTGCAGCCTTCTGCGAAGGACCTGTGACCGCCATCGGCGGAATCCCGTCAGGTCTCTTCGGACTTCCCAATGCGTTGCAGATCACCGATGATCCGCATGTCGTCCAGCTGGAGGGCTGGCACTTTCAACACAATGTATAAACAGTTTATCGAATTCGACAACAGAGAATAGCTGGCGCGCATCGGCTGCAACCATTTGTTTTTTTTAATATACCGATAGCGATGAAGGGTTGATGACACGGCATAGGCCGGTCTTTAGCCTTCCAGCTCTTCCCGCAGCATCTCGAGCTCCAGCCATTCCTCTTCCATCTTGGTCAGGCTGTCGCGCAGCTTTTCCATTTCGGCGGCGAGGCGATTAAAGCTGGCCGGATCCTTAGTGAAAAGGGTGGGATCGGCCATTTTCTTTTCGCGAGCGACGATGTCAGCCTCGGCCTTCGCCATCTCCTTCGGCAGGTTTTCCAGGGCAAATTTCTGCTTGTAGGAGAGCTTGCCCTTACCCTTCGAAGGCTCGGCAGCCGCAGCCGAGGTCTCCGCGGTCCTCGGCTTCTCGGCCGTTTTTTCAGCTCGCTTGCGCTCTTCGATCGCGCCTTTGCGCTGGGCGAGCATGTCGGAATAGCCACCGGCATATTCGATCCAACGGCCGTCGGGCTCCTCGGGATTAGCGGGTGCGATGGTCGAGGTCACGGTGCGGTCGAGGAAATCGCGATCGTGGCTGACGAGGATGACGGTGCCGTTGAAGCCGGCGACGATCTCCTGCAGCAAGTCCAGCGTCTCGATATCGAGATCGTTGGTCGGTTCGTCGAGGATCAGGAGATTGGTCGGCCGCGACAGGATGCGCGCCAACATCAGCCTCGCGCGCTCGCCGCCGGAAAGATTCTTGATCGGCGTGCGCGCCTGTTCCGGCTGGAAGAGGAATTCCTTCATATAGCCGGTGACATGCCGTTGCTCGCCGTTCACCAGCAGGTTTTCGCCGCGGCCATCGGTCAGATAATTGGCGAGCGTATCCTCCAGATTAAGGTCTTCGCGCTTCTGGTCGAGTGTGGCGATCTCCAGATTGGTGCCGAGCTTGACCGTCCCGCTGTCCGGCGCGAGCTGGCCGGTCAGCATCTTCAAGAGCGTCGTCTTGCCGGCGCCGTTCGGCCCGACGAGACCGATGCAGTCGCCACGATGCACGCGGATCGAAAACGGCGCGACGATCAGGCGCTCGTCATAGGCCTTGGTGATCTTGTCCGCCTCGATCACCAGCTTGCCGCTCTCCTGCGCGTCGGCGGCAGCCGCCTGCACGGAGCCCTGCGGCCCCCTATGGCCACGATGACGCGATCGCATGTCCTGCAATTCGCCTAGGCGGCGCATATTGCGCTTGCGCCGTGCGGTCACGCCATAGCGCAGCCAATGTTCCTCGCGTTCGATCGCCTTGCCGAGCTTGTGTTGCTCCAGCTCCTCAGCCTCCAGCACTTGGTCCCGCCAGGCTTCGAAAAACGCGAAGCCGCGATCGAGCCGCCGCGACGTGCCGCGGTCGAGCCAGACGGTCGCCGTCGATACCTTTTCCAGGAAGCGACGGTCGTGCGAGATCAGCACCAGGGCGCTGCGCGTTTTCTGCAGTTCGCCTTCCAGCCATTCGATGGTCGGCAGGTCCAGATGGTTGGTCGGCTCGTCGAGCAGAAGGATATCCGGCTCCGGCGCAAGTACCCGGGCCAAAGCTGCGCGGCGTGCTTCGCCGCCCGAGAGATTTTTTGGATCTTCCTCGCCGGTGAGGCCAAGATGCGACAGCAGATAGGTAACGCGATAGGGATCGTCGCCCGGTCCAAGCCCGGCTTCGGCATAGGCGGCGACGGTCTTGTAATCGGCGAAATCCGGTGCCTGTTCGAGATAGCGCACCGTCGACGACGGATGGCGGAAGACTTCGCCGGACTGTGCCTCGACGAGGCCGGCGGCGATTTTCAAGAGGGTCGACTTGCCCGAGCCGTTACGGCCGACAAGGCAGATCTTGTCGCCGGGCTCCACCTGCAGCCCGGCGCCGGCCAGGAGCGGCGCGCCGCCGAAGCTCAGGAAGATGTCGTCGAGTTTTAGAATGGGAGGGGCCAAGATCAGACTCCGCTGAGATCATAGGGGCGGGCAAGGACAACAGCCCTGCCGCTGCCGAGCGAAAAGCGCACGGGGCCTTCCGCAACATTGGAAATGGTGCGCGATGCGCCGAAGGGCAGGTGAAAATCGCGCAGGGGATAGCGGGCGTTGTGAATGAAGAGACCCGTCAGATCGCTGAAGCCGAGAATGGAAAACAGCGAGCCGGCCGGCAAAGCCAGCTCCAAGTCACCCGGCAGCAGCGGCACGGCCTCTTCGTCGCCGGAAGTCAGCAGCACGTCAAAACCTTTTTCGGCGAGCTGAACGCCATAGAGCAGATGCTGGATCGCATGATCAGAACGCTCTCCACCCATAGCGCCGGCAAGGATCAGCCGTTTCGCACCACGATCGATCGCTTCCGATATGGCAATCTCGCCATCCGTCGCCGCCTTTGCCGCCGGATAGGGCTGTTTGGGCACATTCGGGAATGCGTCGCGCAGATCCGCCGGCGTCGAGTCGAAATCGCCGACCCAGAGTTCAGGCGTCGCATTGAGCGCCACGGCATGGCGCATGCCGCCATCCGCCGCGATGAAACGACTGCCGTCTGTGGCAGCACGCAGCCGGTCCGTCAGACGAAGCTCGCCGCCGAGAAGGATGGTGAAGGTGGTGGATTGGCTCATGTGCCAAGCCCATAGCGCAAAGACGTGTCTCTAGGGAAGAGCGCTGTTCGGCGCCAAGCCGGCATTCAGCCGGCGGTGTCCTTGAGACGCGTCTGAAAAGCATCTTCATAGCCGCCGATAAAACGGTCGAACAAGCGCGAAAAGGCTTCTATATCCTCGGCCGGCCAATCGGCAACGATGCTCTCGATCAGGGCGAATTTCTGCGCCTGGATCTCGGCGAGCAACCTCTGGCCGAGCGCTGTCAGCACGACGACGATGCGGCGCGCATCCGCTTGCGACGCCTTGCGGCGCAGCACGCCGCGGCTCACCATCTCGGCGACGATGCGGCTTGCCCGCGATGGATCGATGCGCAGGATTTCGGCGATCGTCCCAACGGTGACTTCGCCGGACCCTTCCGCGCGCCTTACGGCATCGATGACGTCGAGATGCGAAAGCTCCAGGCCCGGCGCGACATTCTGAATGGCAAGCCGGCCGATCATGCGGCGGCCCGTCATCAGGCGCATGCGCGTCATCACCTGCCCGATGCGCAACAGGTTTTCGTCTTCGGGCAGCGGCGAGGCTTCAACTTCTCGTGTGTTTGTTGCTGTTGTCATCATTCCAACATATCAGAGACGGACCAGAATTAAAATATGCAAACAGCATTCACTTGTCATTGACAATTATATGCTGATAGCACATATGTTGTTCCGGAACACTCGCTTTCGAATACCTGCCCGAAAACGCGATGTTCCGCATTCAGGAACCGGAGCGTTCCCATGCGTTCGGTCGAACGCGTAGCGTTCCGGGCAAGCTCGGATTTCTCGTTCCATGGATATGCAAACCACGCCCGCGCCACTCGTGGCGGACCACCGCCGCCGGCTGATTCTCTTCTTTTTCCTGATGACCGCCATGTTCATGGCAACACTCGACAACCAGATCGTATCGACGGCGCTGCCAACCATCGTCGGGGAATTTGGGCACCTGGAACGCTTCGGCTGGATCGGCTCAGCCTATCTGCTCGCCCTTTCCGCCTCCATGCCGGTCTACGGCAAGTTCGGCGACCTTTTCGGCCGCAAATACGTGATGATGGCTGCAATCGCGATCTTCACGATTGGCTCGGCGGTCTGCGGCCTCGCAGTATCGATGAACACGCTGATCGCCGCGCGCGTGTTGCAGGGCCTCGGCGGCGGCGGCATCCTGGTGTCGATCTTCGCCGTCAACGCCGATCTTTTCGAGCCGCGCGAACGCGCCCGTTATCAGAGCTATTCCAGCCTGGTGCTGATGGCCTCCGGCGCCATTGGCCCCGTTCTCGGTGGCACGATGAGCGATCTCTTCGGCTGGCGCTCGATCTTCCTCGTCAACGTACCGATCGGCTTCGTCGTTTTGGCCGGCCTCGCATTCATGCTGCCTTACCGCAAGCCGGCCCGCCGGCCGAAGATCGACTATGCAGGCGCGATCCTCCTTGCACTCACGACAACCAGCATCGTTCTCGCCGCCGACGGCACCGAGCTCTTCGGTTCGCTGCTTTCGCCCGAATGCCTCGGCATCATCGCTTTCGGCGTGCTCTGTGCATTCGCTTGGGTCTTCGTCGAACGCCGCGCGCCAGAGCCGATCGTGCCGATGACGCTGTTCCGCAACCCGACCTTCGGCCTGCTGCTGATCATCTCGGTCACCAGCGGCGCGGTCGCCATCGGCATGGTCAACTATTTCGCGCTCTTCCTGCAGACGACGACGGGCCTGTCGCCGTCGATGGCCGGCCTGCTGTTCATCCTATTGACCGGCGGCATCGTCTGCGGCTCGCTCTCGGCGGGCCGGCTGATCTCGGCCAAAGGCCGCTATAAGCCCTTCGCCATCGCCAGCGCCGCCTGCAGCACCATCGCTTTCGCCACGCTGGCGCAAGTTCATGCCGGCACGCCGATCGTCTTCATCGGTGCCCTGATGCTGCTGCATGGCATTGGCATCGGTCTGGCGCAGCAGGTCCCGGTCATCGGCGTGCAGAATGCCGCCGCCAGCCGTGACGTCGGTGCAGCCACCGGCGCCGTGACGCTCTCGCGCATGGGCGGCGCCTCGATCGCCATTTCCATCTACGGCGCCATCATCGCCGCCAAGCTCAGCAATGTCGGCCTCTCCATTCCCGGCGTCACCAACATCGAGGAACTGACCCCGAAAATGATGGCTGCCCTGCCGGACGCCACGCGCGAAAGCGTGGCCAATGCCTATGCGAGCGCCTTCAGCCCACTGTTCATGACGGCGGCCGCCATCTGCTTCCTCGGCCTCTTGACGGCGATCACATTGAAGAATGTCCAACTGCCCAGCGCCGCCAAGAAGCTCGATAGCTCGGCCGCCGCCCACGCCGCCGAGTAAGACACGGAGCCTGCAATCGACAAGGGAAGCATCCCCCTTGTCATCCCTTCGTCACAGGACTAAACCTGCCAACGCTCTAACGGGGTGCCTCATGTCTTTGCAGACATTTGGCTGAGAGGCTTTGACCGGCCAACCCGCGGAACCTGATCCGGCTAACACCGGCGGAGGGATTAGACGCGTGACGAAATCATAGCGCCCTTTTCCCGTTCAAGACGAAACCAACGAGGAGGCGCTGTCATGCCCAACCGAAAGCTGTTATCACTGTTTGCCGGCTTGGCTCTTGCCGCCGACGCAACGCTTTTTGCCGCCCAGAGCGCCGAAGCCGCCGACAAGACGCTCACCATCTACACCTATGAAAGCTTCACCGCCGACTGGGGTCCGGGCGCCAAGGTCAAGGCCGCCTTCGAGAAGACCTGCGGCTGCACGGTCAACTACGTCAGCGTCACCGACGGCGTGGCCCTCCTCTCCCGCCTGAAGCTGGAGGGCGCGGGCACCAAGGCCGACGTCGTTCTCGGTCTCGACACCAATCTCGTCGACGAGGCCAAGGACACCGGCCTGTTCGATACCAGCGGCATCGATACGTCTGGCCTGAAGGTTCCCGGCGACTTCAAGGACGATGTCTTCGTCCCCTATGACTACGGCCATTTCGCCGTCGTCTACGACACCCAGGCGATCAAGAACCCGCCGAAGAGCATGAAAGATCTGGTCGAAGGCGATCCGACGCAGAAGATCGTTATCGAGGACCCGCGCACCTCAACCCCGGGCCTCGGCCTCCTGCTCTGGGTGAAGTCGGTCTATGGCGACAAGGCGACGGATGCCTGGACGAAGCTCAAGGGTCGAATCCTGACCGTGACGCCCGGTTGGTCGGAAGCCTATGACCTCTTCACCAAGGGCGAAGCGCCGATGGTGCTGTCCTATACGACGTCGCCGGCCTACCACATGATCGAGGATAAGACCGATCGTTATCAGGCGGCCGCCTTCTCCGAAGGCCACTACATCCAGATCGAAGTGGCCGGCCTGATCAAGTTGTCGGCAAACAAGGAGCTTGCCCGCGACTTCTTGAAGTTCATGGTCTCGCCCGGTTTCCAGGACACGATCCCGACCAATAATTGGATGATGCCGGTCTCGGCCACCACCGAACCGCTACCGGATGCCTTCAGCAAGCTAGTCGTACCGTCCAAGACCTTCCTGATGAGCCCAGACGTGGTCGAGAAGAACCGCAAGGCCTGGATCGACGAATGGCTGGCGGCCACCAGCACGAATTGACATCGGGATGATACTGACAACGCCCGAGAGAAGACATGCCATTGCCGGCGGAGCGCTCAGCCTCGCCGGAATTGCACTTTTCATCGGCCTTGCCATCGTCACCTTGCTTGCGGCCGGTATCGAATCTGCCGGCGGCAATCTGCTCACGGATCCCTATCTTCTGCGTGTGCTGCGCTTCACCCTGCTACAGGCGACGCTCTCCACACTTCTTTCCGTTATCCTCGCAATTCCGGTCGCCCGCGCGCTGGCGCGACAACAGCGCTTTCCCGGTCGGCTCTGGCTGATCCGGCTGATGGCCGTTCCGATGGGCCTACCGGTGCTGATCGGCGCGCTCGGCCTGCTCGGCATCTGGGGACGCCACGGCATCCTCAACCAGGCGCTGACCGGCCTCGGCCTGTCGCAGCCGGTCAGCATCTACGGGCTGACGGGCATCCTGCTGGCGCACGTCTTCTTCAATCTGCCGCTCGCCGCCCGTCTGATGCTTGCCGGGCTGGAGCGTGTGCCGGCGGAATATTGGCTGATGGCCGGCGGGCTCGGCATGCGCCCTGCCTCCGTCTTCCGCTTCATTGAATGGCCGGTGCTGCGCGGCCTCATCCCAGGCATATCGGGCCTGATCTTCATGCTCTGCGCCACCAGTTTCACGCTGGTGCTGATCCTCGGGGGCGGCCCGGCCGCGACCACGCTCGAGGTGGCGATCTACCAGGCACTGCGCTTCGATTTCGACCCCGGCCGCGCTGTGGCCCTGTCCCTCCTGCAAATCGCTGTGACCGCCGCCATTCTCGGCGCGATGGCTTTGCTTCCGGCGCCGGACGATCATGGGCTGACGGCGGGCCGCGCCGTGCGGCGCATCGACGGAATGTTGCCCGCCGCCAAATTGGCCGATAGCGCATTGCTCCTGCTCGCCACTTTGTTCATCGGCTTGCCGCTCGCCTCGGTGGTCGTCGCCGGCCTCAAGGCTGATCTTCCCAGGCTAGTCGGCCAAACGATCTTCCTGGAGGCGACCTTGACCAGCCTCTTGATCGCCCTTGCCGCCGGCGTTTTGGCGATCTTGGCCTCCTTCGCCATTGTTCGCGCCCGCTCCGTCATATCGGCCGAACGCCGAAAAATTCCAGGCCTGCGCGGCCTGGCGATCGCCTTGAGCGGCACGTCCTCTCTGGTCCTGCTGGTACCGCCGGTCGTACTGGCGACCGGATGGTTCCTGGCGCTCAGGCTGTTCGGCGACCCCACCCGCTTCGCCGCCCTTCTGATCGTCGCCATCAATGCCCTGATGGCACTGCCCTTCGTCATCCGCGTCATCGAGCCGGCCTATGCCGTCCATCGCCGCCGCACCGAACGTCTGGCGGCGAGTCTCGGCCTTCAAGGGTTGTCGCGACTGCAGTTGATTGACTGGCCCGGTCTGCGTAAGCCATTCTTCACCGCTCTGTCCTTCGCCATGGCACTCTCGCTCGGCGATCTCGGCGCCGTCGCCCTCTTCGGCTCCGACAGCCTGATGACGCTGCCCTGGCTGCTCTACGGCAAGCTCGGCAGCTACCGCACCAATGACGCGGACGGGCTTGCATTCATCCTGGGGCTGGTATGTCTTCTGCTGACCATCGCCGGTACAGCCGGTCAAGGCGGACATGAGGACGAAGGCAGGCGCAATGACTGATCATCAGGCCATGGCCGAACCTGGCATCGCGATGACCGGTGTCGAATTGCGGCTCGGCACGCATGATTTCAGCTTCGACTGCGACCTGCCGCAGGGCAAAATCATCGCCATCACCGGCCCGTCCGGATCGGGAAAATCCACCTACCTCAATCTGCTCGCCGGCTTCGAGACGCCGGACCGTGGCCGCATCATGCTTGCAGGACAGGACGTCACCGGGCTGCATCCCTCCGAGCGGCCGGTATCGCTGGTTTTCCAGGATAACAACCTGTTTGCCCATCTCGATCTCTTCACCAATGTCGGATTGGGCATCAGCCCGTCGCTTAAGCTCTCGGCGGACGACCGACAAAGGATTTCGGAGGCCTTGGCGCGCGTCGGGCTTACCGGTTTCGACAGACGCAAACCGGGCACCCTCTCCGGCGGCGAGCGGCAACGTGCCGCCTTCGCCCGGGCGCTGGTGCGCGACAAGCCGATCCTCTTGCTCGACGAGCCCTTCGCCGCACTTGATCCCGGCTTGCGCTCCGGCATGGCGGAGCTGTTGATCACGCTTCACCGCGAGACCGGCAATACAGTGCTGATCGTCTCGCACGATCCGGCCGAAGTCCGACGCCTTGCCGACCATGCCGTCTTCATCGACGGCGGAACAATCCGGCTTTCGGCCCCTATTGAACGCTTCCTGAAGCAGGACGGCATTCCGGCGCTGGCCACATTTCTACAACATTGAGTGCGCCGCAGCATCTTGCTGCCGTTTTTGCCTTAATTTCGTCGCGGCGGGCGGCTGAAAGTCCTGGCATATGCTTGCTAAAATACAACGCCGCGACAATTAAACGGAGTCTCGCTATGCAACGGCTGCCGAAATCGGCTACAGCAGGGGGCGGAGACCATCCGGGTGAGCTCAGGCTTGATCGGGTGGATGCAACCTTTGACGAAGCGCGGCAATGATCGGCCTTGTCATGATCAACCGGGTTCGGCGTCCGGCCGGCATGGCAGCGAAATGAACGGGACACAAGCACTGAAGCAGAACAAGCACGCAGCACGAAGGATCAGCGCGACTGTCGCGACGCACACGCGCCGCTTCGCCCCCGTCCTCATTGCCGCGATGGTGCTTAACGGCTGTCAGTCGGTGCTGGATCAATCCTATCATGCGAATGTTTCGCCCTCCGCCAATCCGCAGATCGTTTCCGAAGTGCAAAAGAACGATCCGCGCGCGCAGATGGGCGCCCGCGAGCATCCACGCATCCTTGCGAGCTATGGCGGCGAATATAAGGACGCCAGGACCGAGCGGCTGGTGGCCCGCATCGCCGGCGCGCTGACCAGCGTCTCGGAAAATCCACAGCAATCCTATCGCATTACCATTCTGAATTCGCCGTCGATCAACGCCTTCGCGCTGCCCGGCGGCTATCTCTACGTTACCCGCGGTCTGTTGGCGCTTGCCAACGATGCCTCGGAGGTTGCCGCCGTGCTGTCGCACGAGATGGCCCACGTCACAGCCAATCACGGTATCGAGCGCCAGAAGCGCGAAGAGGCGGAGGTCATCGCCAGCCGCGTTGTGGCCGAAGTCTTGTCGAGCGATCTTGCCGGCAAGCAGGCGCTCGCCCGCGGCAAACTGCGCCTTGCCGCCTTCTCCCGCCAGCAGGAACTGCAGGCCGACGAGATCGGCATCCGCACGCTCGGTCAGGCCGGCTACGACCCCTATGCCGCCGCCCGCTTCCTCAACGCGATGGAAGACTACAGTCACTTCATGACGGCCAATTCCGACGCCGACCAGAGCCTCGACTTCCTATCGAGCCATCCGAGCACGCCACAGCGCATCGATCTTGCCAAGGCGCATGCCCGCGAATTCGGCGAGGAGGGCAAGGTCGGCGATACCGGCCGCGACTATTACCTCAACGGCATCGACGGCCTGCTTTATGGCGACAGCCCGGAGGAAGGCTATGTTCGTGGCCAGACCTTCCTGCACGGTGGCCTCGGCATCCGCTTCGATGTGCCGCCCGATTTCCACATCGACAACAAGGTTGAGGCGGTCATGGCGACCGGCCCCGGCGACATCGCCGTCCGCTTCGACGGCGTTGCCGACACCCAGAACCAGAACTTGACGAATTATATTTCCAGCGGCTGGGTCACGGGCCTCGATCCATCGACTATCAAGTCGATCACCGTCAATGGCATGGATGCGGCAACTGCGCGTGCCTCGGCCGATCGTTGGGATTTCGACGTCACCGTCATCCGCGACCGCTCCCAAATCTTCCGCTTCCTGACGGCCGTACCGAAAGGCAATATCACCGCGCTGGAGCAGACCGCCGATGTGCTGCGCTCAAGCTTCCGGCACATGACGCCGGAGGAAGCCTCATCGCTGAAGCCGCTGCGCGTACGCGTCGTCACCGTCAAGGCGGGCGATAACATCACCACGCTCGCTGCGCGCATGATGGGTACCGACCGCAAGCTCGATCTGTTCAAACTGATCAACGCCCTGCCAACGGGTGCAACGGTTGCGCCCGGCGACAAGGTCAAGATTATTTCGGAATAGACGATTTGTTGCCTTCTCCCCATGGGGAGAAGGGATTGTCCACTTCAGGCATAACTTGCCATGCGCGGATCAGCGTCGACCAGGGCGCTGCGGAGCTTCTCCATGGCGCGGCTTTCGATCTGGCGTACGCGTTCCTTTGAAATGCCGAGGTCGGCACCCAGCTCCTCGAGCGTCGCACCGTCCTCCACCAGGCGGCGCGCGCGGATGATTTTCATTTCACGCTCGTTCAGGTGCTTCAATGCGGAGGCCAGCCAGATGCGGCGGCGCTCGCCGTCGATCATGTTGGAGACCTGTTCGTCCGGCAGAGGCTCGTCGCTGATCAAGAAATCCATGCGCTCGGCGCTTTCGGCATCACCGGAGATCGACGGCGCCTGCAAGGACGCGTCGTTGCTGGAAAGGCGCGCATCCATGGTTTGCACATCGGCAAGACTGACACCGAGGGCGACGGCGATTTCCTCATGGATGGACTGCACGGTTACGCCGGTGTTACCCCTTGCGAGTTTGGCGCGCAGGCGGCGGAGATTGAAGAACAGCGCCTTCTGCGCCGAACTGGTGCCACCGCGCACGATCGACCAGTTGCGCAGGATATAATCTTGGATCGAGGCGCGGATCCACCAGCTCGCATAAGTCGAGAATCGCACCTCCCGTTCCGGTTCGAACCTTGCCGCCGCCTCCAGGAGCCCTACATAACCTTCCTGTACCAGATCACTCATCGGCAAGCCGAAATTGCGGAACTTGCCCGCCATCGAAATAACGAGGCGCATGTGGGCTGTAGCGATCTTGTTGCGAGCGCCGCGGTCGTCGTGATCCTTCCAGCGGATGGCGAGATCGTGCTCTTCGTCGCGGCCGAGATAGGGGGCGGCCATCGCAATCTTAATCATACGCCGATCTGCAGACATATTCTTCATATGCATATCCCCTAAATCCTACCCCAAAATCGTCTCTGTGCGCGGTCAACGGAAAAGGCAGCAAACATCGTTCCCGGACATTGCTGCGCGGATGAAAATCTATGATTGGAATGCAATTGGAGACCTGTCCGGATGTCCGGACGGTCGGTTACGGGTCTAATTCGGCTTCACCGAAATGACCTAGCGAACGAAATGGCTTCAGATCGCCGGGAAATTTCCAATCAAAACGCATGGGGTCCGGTCCTCTTGAACGTTATGGGAAACGGCTGGTCGAGAAACTCACATCAGGAGAAAACTCACACCGGCCGCGAATACGAGGCATAAACGCAGCAGACGGGAAAAGGTTCCAAAGAAAAAACCCGGCGCAATGGCCGGGTTTTTTTGACCTGATATTTGCCTTTTGGCCTTATGCGGCTTCGTCCTGGGAATCGTCTTCTTCGACGACCTTGCCGCGCTTGGGGCCCTTGTTCAGATTGATCTCGACGACGCGAACAGCCTCGGTCTCGGACATCTTGTTGACGGCCGCGATTTCGCGCGCCATGCGATCGAGCGCAGCTTCATAGAGCTGACGTTCGGAATAGGACTGCTCCGGCTGGTTTTCGGCGCGATAGAGATCGCGAACCACCTCGGCAATGGAGATCAGATCGCCGGAATTGATCTTGGCATCATATTCCTGCGCACGGCGCGACCACATGGTACGCTTGACGCGGGCCTTGCCCTGAACGACCTTAAGCGCCCGATCGACGAAATCCGTTTCGGAAAGCTTACGCATTCCAATGCTCATGGCCTTGGCCACGGGCACCTTCAGACGCATCTTGTCTTTTTCGAAGTCGATTACAAAAAGCTCAAGCTTCATGCCTGCGACTTCTTGCTCTTCAATCGCGGTGATCGTACCCACACCGTGAGCGGGGTATACGATCGATTCACCAGTCTTGAAGCCATGGCGTGCTGCTGAAGGTTTTTTCTGCTGGATCGTCATTCTTTTCAAAAACTCCCTGTTACGCACCCGGAGTGAGCCGGGGCCGGGTCAGTCAGGCCCGGATGAGACGGAAGCACCGTCGGGGTGACTTCATCCTGTTCCAGCCAGACGCATGCAAAAAGAAACCCGTTCATCGCGATCCCAGACCCGACAACTCAAAACGTTGATATGTCAAGGAAACCGCGTACGGATTGCTTATTTACTTTCGTGATGGTTTGGGGCATGCGAAATGCCGCAGTGGATCAGTGTGAGGAAGCTATCACAAAAATCTGAGGAAATCAATAATTTGCTTTACGCACACCAAAGCCGGCACATTGACCGCTAGTGCAGCCAACGGCATTGATTCGTCTTCGCGCGTTATCGAGTACACCTTTATCGGCGGCCTGTCACGACCTTCGATCAGTCGCCGGAACCGGGATTTGCCGAGAAATACTTCTCGAACTTCCCCTGTTCGCCGTCCATTTCCTTGGCCTCCGGCAACGGCTCGCGCTTGACCGTGATGTTCGGCCAGATCGATGCATAATCTGCGTTGATTTTCAGCCACTTGTCGAGACCTGGCTCCGTATCGGGCTTGATCGCCTCGGCAGGACATTCCGGCTCGCAAACCCCGCAATCGATGCATTCATCGGGATGGATGACGAGAAAGTTCTCGCCCTCGTAGAAGCAGTCGACGGGGCAGACTTCCACGCAATCTGTGTATTTGCAGCGAACGCAATTGTCGGTCACGACATATGTCATGAAGCACTCCAGGGATGTCTCTCGTTTTCCGTGGATGCGCAACCTGGAACGTCGCGCTTTTCCCTCGGAAGCCGGCGGACAAGCTGATGCGCTATGCGCATGCATGCCGACCGGCTGGTTACCAGCGGGTTGACCGTGAGGTATCGACTTTGTCGGCCAATTTCAAGGATAAACAATCCCGAAAGTCATGGAGACCCGACAGAGTTTTCTAATCGTCCTCGGACGTCAGCCGATCGATCGCACGCCGTTCGCGTTTTGTCGGTCGCCCGCTGCCCGGCGCACGGATAGCCTGCTCGAACGGCGTGAGACGTTTTGTCTCACCCGCCGGCGGCGTCAGGTCTTCGTAAAGCAGCTTCGCTTCTTCGAAAGGACCTCTCCGATCGCCCGGCAACCGCACGATCAGGATGACGTCCCGCCGCTCCAGCGAAAACTCGATCCGGTCACCCGCCTTGACACCAAAACTCGGCTGAACGACCCGCTCGCCATTCACCCGCACGCTGCCCTTCTGGATATAGACTTGCGCCAGCGAACGGGATTTTACCATACGGGCAAAGAACAGCCACTTGTCGATGCGCTGGCGCGAACCGGAAGATGGCTGCTTTTCGTCCGTCATGGCCTATTTCTTCATTTGCTCCTTGAGCGCTGCGAGCTTTGCGAAAGGAGAATCCGGATCGATCGGCTTTTCCTTGCGCGGCGGCTTGGCTTCGAAGCGCAGCGGCTGCGATGCCCCGCGATTGTTGCGGTCGTTCCGGTCATTGCGATCGTTGCGCTCTTTCCGATCGCCGCGATCCTGACGGTCGTTGCGTTCCGATCGGTTGCCCTGATGTTGCGGACGGCCACCGTCGCGGTTACCGCGCGGCCCTCTGTTGTCACCGCGGGCTTCGCGCCCATCGCGATTATCGCGGCCTTCGCGATTGCCGTCGCCGCTTGCCTGCTGCTCACCGCCGCTGTTGCGGCGATTGCCCTGATGACCACGTCCCTCGCCCTGACCCTGCTGGCCGCGACGATGATCGCCATGACCGCGTCCGCCCTGGCGCTGCTGGTTGTCGCCGCGTCCGCCAAGACGCCAAAGCAGAACCGGCTTCGGCTCGACCGGCTCGGCGACGACGATATCGGCACCCTGTAGTTCAGTTGCCGCGGCAGCGGTCTCCGCAGGCTCTGCGGCAGTGACGACAGCAACCGGCTCAGCCGGAGCGTCCGCCGCGGGAACTGCGTCCTGTGCGACGGTTTCACTTTCCGTAGCCGGCTCATCGCTGTGGCCATCGGCATCATCGTGATCGGCCCTATCGGCGGCAGCTTCCGCAGCCTGCGGTGCCGGAGTGGGCACCGAGGTGGTGTCCTGCTGCGCGAGGAAGGTCGATGCGTCTTCCGCTTTGACGGCGTCAGCGCGGTAGCCGAGACCCTTCAGGATCTCTTCCATATCTTCCAGCGTTGCGCCGAGGATGGAGAGCATCGCCGTCGTCGTCGTAAAGCGGCGGCCGTCATAGGCGCCTTCCGGACGCGACGCCTGACCGGGCTTCCACTGCAGCAGCGGACGGATGATATCCGCCAACCGCTCGAGAATGTCGATGCGCACCGCACGCTTGCCCAGGAAACGGAAGCCCGCGAGCTTGTAGAACATGCGCTCGTAGCTCGGATCGGTGACGACGGAGGTGCGGCCGGCGGCCAGAACCGGGATCAGGTCGCCATAGCCCGGCTTGTCGAGGCCGTCGTTCTTCAGCGCCCAAAGCAAGGTGATGAGCTCAGCCGGAGCCGGCTTCAACAGGGCAGGCACGAAAATATGGTAGGCGCCGAAGCGAACGCCATAGCGGCGCATCGAGGCGCGCGCGTCCTGATCCAGCGACTTCACCTCTTCGGTGACGTCGCGGCGGAAGAGCACGCCGAGATTTTCGACGAGCTGGAAGGCCAGCCCCTTGGCGAGGCCCTGCAGGTCTTCGGCGCGCGACAGGTCGTCGAGCGGCTTCAGGACCGTACTGATATGATGGTTGACGAAGCGCTCTATGCGCGCGGCGACATGGTCGCGCGCGTTGCCCGTCAGCTGCTCGTCGGCAAGCAAGATGACGCGCGGACGCATGACGTGATCGCTGCCCGACAGCCGCGCCACGGGATCGCCGAGCCAACGGACGAGGCCGTCCGCACTGATCGCCAGATCGCTGTTGCCGGCCGCGTGGATACGGGCGGCACGCGCCTCGAACTCCAGCGCGAGCGCCTTCTGCGAGGCCGTCTGGACAGCCTTGGCGTCCGGCCCCTCGGTTCCCGCGATAGGCGTGAACCGGAACCCGGTTAACTGTCCCACATGATGTCCTTCAACGAAGACATCCCCATTCACACTGATTTCAGCTTCCAGCATCGCATTCTCTCTCAGGCGCTTCATGAGCACAGATGTCCTGCGATCAACAAAGCGTTTCGTCAACCTTTCATGTAACGCATCGGACAATCGATCTTCGATTTCCCGCGTCTTTTCTTGCCAGTGTGTCGGATCGGCAAGCCAACCGGGCCGGTTCGACACATAGGTCCAAGTCCTTATCTGCGCGATTCGCGCCGAAAGCGTGTCGATCTCGCCATCTGTCCGATCGGCACGATGCACCTGTTCGGCAAGGAAGTCTTCTTTTACCGTGCCATAGCGCACGAGGTCGGAAAAGAGGGTGGCGATAAGATCGGCATGCTGGGCGGGTGTAATCCGCCGATAATCCGGAAGCGCGCAGGCTTCCCATAATTTTTCGACCCGCGCCGGGTTGCTTGCGAGATCGGAAATCTCCAGATCGCGCGACAGATATTCCAGCGCCTGCTGATCGACCGCCGGTAACGCGCGCGTCAAGCCTTGTACACGCGGCGCACTCTCAAGGCTCGCGCGAAGCGAAGCGATCGAAGAGAAATCGAATTCCTTGGTGCGCCATTGTAGCACTTTGACCGTATCGAACTCATGACCTTCGATGCGCCGTACCAACTCATCGTCGAAGGGATCGACCTGGCCGGTCACACCAAAAGTGCCGTCCTTCAGATGACGGCCGGCGCGGCCAGCGATCTGGCCGAGTTCGCCCGGATTGAGATTGCGGAACTGATAGCCGTCGAACTTGCGATCCTGCGCGAAGGCCACATGGTCGACATCGAGATTGAGCCCCATACCGATCGCGTCGGTCGCGACCAGATATTCGACATCGCCAGCCTGATAGAGAGCGACCTGGGCATTGCGGGTGCGCGGGCTGAGCGCACCGAGGACAACGGCCGCTCCGCCGCGTTGGCGACGGATGAGTTCGGCGATGGCATAGACTTCGTCGGCAGAGAAGGCGACGATCGCCGTGCGCTGCGGCAGGCGGGTTATCTTCTTCTGTCCCGCATAGAAGAGATGTGACAGGCGGGGCCGCTCGACGACGGTGATCCCCGGCAACAACTGCTCAAGAATCGGCCGCATCGTGCCAGCGCCAAGCAGCAGCGTCTCGTCGCGCCCGCGTAAATGCAGAATACGGTCGGTGAAGATATGGCCGCGCTCCAGATCGCCGGCGAGCTGTACTTCATCGATGGCAACAAACGAGGCGCGCGTTTCGCGCGGCATGGCTTCGACGGTGCAGACGGAATAACGCGCATTCGGCGGTGAAATCTTCTCTTCGCCGGTGACCAGCGCGACATTCTGCGCCCCGACCTTTTCGACGACACGGGTATAAACCTCGCGCGCCAGCAGCCGCAGCGGCAGGCCGATGACGCCGTTGCCGTGCGCCACCATGCGCTCGATAGCATAATGGGTTTTGCCGGTATTGGTCGGTCCGAGCACCGCGGTCACTCCGCGTCCGCTCAGGATCATTGGCTGCGAGGTCTGAGTCATAGGTCCATGCATGGGCAAGAAACCGCCGTCTTACGATCGGCAAGCTCCCCAGGGAAGAGAAGAAGAGATGACGACCATATGTGACAAAGGCAAGACCTGAATGAAAAAACAACGGCCGCAATATGCGATTTCATAATTGGCGAGCTCAACCAAAGGCTACATTATCCCCACATCCCAAGCGAGTCCCGGCGAGTCCGGAACAGCTTGAGAACGAATCGGCGACGAATCGCTGACTCCTTGCGGTTCTCTTTCTGTTCACTACTACATATGGATTTTGATTCGCAAAATCCCACCAGATGCTGAATCGCCTTTGGACCCTCATTTCACGTGAATCAGGAGTGAAGGGACGAATCCGGCTGAATGAGATTCCCGTTCGATAATATAGTTAACCATTTGTAAATCAGCCAAATTTCCCAGGAAGCAAGCCGTGAAAAGCTCCGAATTAAGATTTGGGCCAAAGCCGGAACGAATCGGCGACGAATCGCTGACTTCCGCCAATTCTGCATTTGTTCTCCACAACATCTAGCGTGTTTCCGAAGGAAACGCACAGGACTCTGGATGGTTGAAGCACAGAATCCCTCCGAATCGTGGATTGTGATTAACTTTTAAGTGGAACGAAATATGACAATTCCGCAAATTCGCGCAGTAATTGCATCTGTTAACATATCGACCAAAGCCGGAACGAATCGGCGACGAATCGCTGATTCTGCCGTGTACTCCATTTGTTCATGGCTATATATAGCGTTCGGATAGGGATCCTCATCCAGATGGAGAATGACGAGATAGTTTGAATGCCGCCGGAAATCCTCGGTATTAACCATTTCCATTGGCGACATACCACTTTCCGGCGAAAGGGTCTAAACCTACCTCTCCAAAAGAGGTAGTTCTCTCATTGAGCCAATCACCCTGACGTTAACCAAAGCCCAAATGCAGAACGAATCGCTGACGAATCACGGACAAATCCATTTTCTCGTTTCGTTCACCGCAACATATTGTATTTAAAGCAATTTTTAACCATACGCGAGAGTGATTACCGGATGTTCTTTCGTAGCGTATGGTACGTGTCCGTTAACATTCTTGCCCCGGCATCCGGCTCATATCCATGCCATGTTATTTCTGAGCCGGAACAATTTCCCGCGAAACAAGTTTCTATCGACAGCGACACTGGTGCGCCGCTCATTCGGTGAAGGGCGCACCAGCACTTGAATCTAGCGCATCTTATCCGCTTGCGTGAGCTCACTCCGGCGGGATGCTCTAGGCGCTGGACGCGGAGGAGAGACGCCATGCTTGGTACGATATTGCTCGTAATTTTAATTCTGCTACTAATTGGTGCACTTCCGAACTGGGGTTACAGTCGGGGTTGGGGTTACGGTCCATCGGGTGGTCTTGGACTCGTTCTTGTCATCGTTCTCATTCTGCTGCTAATGGGCCGGATCTGATCCGGTTGATATTGTTGAAGATCTCGCACACCAGGGAGCAATACCATGAAGAAAACCATCGTCGCGATCGCTCTTGTCGGCGCGCTTGCCTCATGCACGGCAACTGAAAGGGGAACGGCCATCGGTGCCGGCACCGGCGCGATCATAGGCGGCGTCGCCAGCAATAGCTGGGGCGGTGCCGCAATCGGCGCCGTCGCCGGCGGTGCCGTCGGATATCTCATCGGCCGGTCTCATGAGCGCCCGGGCTATTGCATCTACCGCGACCGCAACGGCCGCCGCTATGAGGCTCGCTGCCGCTAAGGTGGTTACGCGCAAAGACCGGTCTCCTTCGCCCGATCGTCAACACTCCGTTGACGATCGGTCTTAAAAGACAAATCTTTCGCTTCAAAACATCGGGCCGATATTTTTCTTGAGACGAATGCCCTCGCCGGTCTCGCGGGGATCGGGTCAACGTTTTTGGAAAGGAACGGAATCATGGCCGAGATCATCGCAAGCACCGCAGCGCTGGCTCTTGTCGGCACCACGTTTATCGCGCTGGGCTATGCCGCAGGGATGCGGGAAAAGGAAATGCGACGCATGGCCTTCAAGGCTGTCGTTTTGGAATTCAAACCGCGGCAACGGCGACCGGTGAAATCAAGCTGGCGATGATTGCCGGCGTCCCGGCAATCATCGGGCGCACATCCTGCCATCTCAAACGACGAATTGACCGCCATTAGCACTGATCGTCGATCCCGTGATGAATCCGGCGTCATCGTCGACGAGGAAGACGACGATACGGGCGATCTCTTCGGGGTCGCCGAGACGGCCGACGGGAATCTGCGGGATGATACGCTCCTTCAAGACCTTCTCCGGCACCGCCAGCACCATTTCCGTGCCGATGTAACCGGGGCAGATGGCATTGACGGTGATATTCTTGGCAGCACCTTCCTGGGCAAGCGCCTTGGTGAAGCCGAGGTCACCGGCTTTGGCCGCGGAATAATTCGCCTGACCCATCTGGCCCTTCTGGCCGTTGATCGAAGAGATATTGATGACGCGGCCGAAGCTACGGTCACGCATGCCCTGCCAGACATGATGTGTCATGTTGAACAGACCGGTGAGGTTGGTGCTGAGCACCTCGTGCCACTGCTGCGGCGTCATTTTGTGGAACATGGCATCTCGGGTGATCCCGGCATTGTTGACGAGGATCTCGACCGGACCAAGCTCGTCCTGAACCTTGGCGATTCCCTTGCCACAGGCTTCATAGTCGGACACGTCCCACTTATGGACGGAAATACCCGTCACTTCATGGAACGCCCGCGCCTTCTCCTCGTTGCCGGCATAGGTTGCCGCAACCCGGTGCCCCGCATTGCGCAAAGCCATCGAAATGGCCGCCCCGATGCCGCGCGTACCCCCTGTCACCAACGCCACTCTGCTCATGTTCTATTCCCCTCTGTTGCCGCCAAAGCGGGATAAGGCGATCTCGAATCGCTTAATCCTTCTCTCGCTATTTATTTTAGCACGACCTTATTTACAACCATCTCGCACCGTTTGGGGACCGACGAAGTGGCTTAGAGCGCTTCGAAGCACATGGCGACACCCATGCCGCCACCAATGCAGAGTGTGGCAAGACCTTTCTTGGCACCGCGACGCTTCATTTCGAACAGCAGCGTGTTGAGGATGCGGGCGCCGGAGGCACCGATCGGATGGCCGATGGCGATGGCGCCCCCATTGACGTTGACAACAGACGTATCCCAGCCGAGATCCTTGTTGACGGCACAAGCTTGCGCAGCAAACGCCTCATTGGCCTCGACCAGGTCAAGATCGCCGACGGACCAGCCGGCCTTTTCCAGCGCCTTGCGCGAGGCCGGGATCGGCCCTGTGCCCATGATCTGCGGATCGACGCCGGCGGTTGCCCAGGAAACGATGCGGGCGAGCGGTTGGATGCCGCGGCGCGATGCCTCCGCCTCGGTCATCAGCACGGCAGCAGCCGCGCCGTCATTGAGGCCCGAAGCATTTCCGGCTGTTACCGTGCCTTCCTTGTCGAAGGCGGGGCGCAGCTTGGTCATGCCGTCGAGCGTCGCGCCATGACGGATGTATTCATCGGCATCGACGCTGACGTCTCCTTTGCGGCCCTTGACGATGAACGGCACGATCTCGTCCTTGAAGCGGCCGGCGAGCTGGGCGGCTTCGGCCTTGTTTTGCGAGGAAACGGCGAACTGATCCTGGTCGTCGCGCGAAAGCTGCCACTGACGCGCGATATTTTCCGCCGTTATGCCCATGTGATAACCGTAGAAGGCGTCCGTCAGGCCGTCCTTGATCATCGTGTCGATCATCTTCATATCGCCCATCTTGGTGCCGCCGCGAAGATGGGCAGCATGCGGGGCCATCGACATGGATTCCTGGCCGCCGGCGACGATGATCTTAGCGTCACCCGCAGCGATCTGCTGCATGCCAAGCGCAACGGCGCGCAGGCCGGAGCCGCAGAGCTGGTTAACGCCCCAGGCGGTCGCTTCCTGCGCAACGCCGGCCTTCATTGCGGCCTGGCGGGCGGGGTTCTGGCCTTCGCCGGCCTGCAGCACCTGACCGAGGATCACCTCGTCGACTTCCTTGGCGTCGACACCGGCGCGCTCCAATGCACCCTTGATGGCGGTCGCACCGAGCTCATGAGCCGGAATGGTTGCAAAGGCGCCGTTGAAGGAACCGACGGCGGTGCGAGCGGCACTGGCGACGACGATGGATGGATTGCTCATGGAAGCCTCCTGACAGGATGAACATATATAAGGCGAAACTGTCAAAGCTTTGCGCCCGAGTCAAACGACAAGAATTTTAGTCTTCCAGATTTCATGAAGCCGTCATCGCCGGCAAAAAATGCAATCAATGGAAAGGGCTTGCCGCATCGCACAAACCGATTGTCACCAAGCTTCTTTTGCGTCTACACTTGGCGGTGGAGGAGTTTCCATACAATCAGACGGGGCCAGGAGACTGATAATGGCAAAGAATGAGGGCCAGATCGTAATCAAGAAATACGCCAACCGCCGTTTATACAATACCGGTACCAGCACATACGTTACGTTGGATGACCTGGCGGAGATGGTGAAAAAGGGAGAGGAATTTATCGTCCAGGATGCGAAAAGCGGCGAAGAGATCACGCATTCTGTTCTGACGCAGATCATTTTCGAACAGGAATCGAAGACCGGAAATACACTGTTGCCGATTTCATTCCTCAGGCAACTGATCACCTATTACGGCGATCAGATGCAGATGGTCGTGCCGAGCTTTCTCGAACATTCCATGCGCGCCTTTACCGAACAGCAGGTGCAGATGCGCGAGCAGATTGACCGCGCCTTCGGCGAAACGCCACTCGGCAAGAACCTGCAACTGCCGATACAAATGGTCGAGGAGCAGGTCCGCCGCAACACCGAAATGTTCCAGCAGGCCATGCAGATGTTTTCGCCCTTCATGAAACCGCCGGCGAAAGAAAGCCGCAAGGCGGAGGCGAAGGACATCGACGAGCTGAAGGAACAGCTACGCGCGATGCAGAACAAGCTGGATAGTTTGTGAGAAAACCCTTTCTCCCTTCGGGGAGAAGGGGCCCGATAGGGCGAATGTGCGGGCCGAGGAGCGTAAGCGGCAAAGGCCTCGAGTGGTGAGCGGAAAGGCAACTTCCCGGTCACGCCCCCTCACCTGGCGCTTACGTGCCACCCTTCCCCGACGGCGGGGTAAGTCGCAACTACAGCCCGATCGAAACATCCCGCCCTGCCGAGCGGATCGAAATGGTGAATCCGCCGATGACGTCGATGAAGGCGACGGTCATCAGGATGAAGAAAGTTTGCGTCGCCGCATTCTTGACCAGCAGGAATTCGACGAGATAGGCGATGAACACCAGCATCGACAGCATGTGATTGAGCAGCGAGCCGGAACCGTTGCGCGTAGCCTTCAGGATTTCGAAGAATAGCATGACCAGAGCGATGGCGATGAAGAGATCGCCAAGCTGCAGCGTCCACGTCGCGCCCGAGAGCATAGCAAGAGCAAGCATCACATCGTTGAGGGAATCGATGCCGCCGGCGCCCATCAATCCCATCATGGCCAGATTATAAAGCACGAGGGGAACTATCGTCAGCGGGAAGGCAACAATCATGACGAGGCGCATCTCTCCGGAATTGAAGTCGCCGCAAGTCTTAGCGCATAACCCCTGAAGGGGCGAAGCAGTTTTCTGGCGGGATCCTGCTGGACCAAATCGACAAATAGAAAAGGCCGGCAAAACGCCAGCCTTTGAATCTCAACCCTAAGGGAGCGCTTGAATTATGCGCTTTCCTTCGGCGTCAGAACCTGACGGCCGCGATACATACCGGTCTTCAGATCGATATGATGCGGGCGACGCAGTTCGCCGGAGTTCTTGTCTTCGACATAGGTCGGAGCCTTCAGCGCATCAGCCGAGCGGCGCATACCGCGCTTGGACGGGCTCGTTTTTCTCTTCGGTACAGCCATTCTCGTTACTCCACTTTGCGGACGAAACATATCAGCGGCCAGCCAGGCGGCCGAAACAGACATGGATCAATTTCGGAATTTGGGCGGGCTTATACATGGCTAAAGGGGCTTTGACCAGTCCCTTCCCGCATTTTTTGCCCGCGCCATCGGATTCGGATGGATGAAAGCCGAATCGATGATCAGGCTTCGTCCTCCGGCACGATCCACGGCTCCTCACGCGCCGCTTTTTCCCATTTCTGCCAGGCGGGCAGTGCTTTCATTGCAGCCATATAGTCCAGCGTATCGGGGGCGCTGACGAGATCATAAACCTCGAGGCGATTGACGACCGGCGCAAACATCGCATCGGCACCGGAGAAAGCACCGAACAGGAATGGGCCGCCGGAGCGGGCGCGCATGTCGCGCCAGATCGTCTCGATACGCGCCACGTCGTCCATGACGCCCTCCGGCAGATCGAGCCGGCTGACCGGACGCCGGATGTTCATAGGGCAGGCATTGCGCAGCGCCCGGAAGCCCGCCAGCATCTCCATGGAGATCGAGCGCGCCGTGGCGCGCGCCTGCCGATCCCTGGGCCAGAGGCCGGCGTCTGGGAAAAGCTCGGCCACATATTCGATGATGGCGAGCGATTCCCAAACCTTGAAGCCGTCATGAACCAGCATCGGCACCTTTCCCGTCGGCGAAACCTCGCGGATGCGCGGATTGCCGGCCGGAAAATCGAAGGGGATCAGCACCTCTTCGAAAGCGATGCCGCAGCCCTCCAAGGCGATCCATGGTCGAAACGACCAGGAGGAATAGTTCTTGTTTCCGATATAGAGGGTCAGCTTGTCCATGGTTTGTCCTTCTTATTTTTGGAACTCGAGTACCAGAAGTTCCTCGAAATGATTCATGTCGTCGAACGAACAAAAGGCCGGCGGGCGCAACTCGAGAATAGGCGCCGCAGCGCGAACATCGGCGGCAACCTCGTCCAGCATCGCCTGCCAACGCGGCAGCGCCACATCACTGAGCCGCTCGATGACATAGGCGAAGGTGATGTGGAACGGATAGACGTCGTGGTCGGGATGGCGATAGCCGAGAAGATCGGCAAGGGCATTGCGCCACTCCCGCATCACCTTCCGATCCGTCTCCGTCGCGCCGTCCACCAGCAGGCCGCTCGGCCGCGCATGCGTCACCGCCACCTTGAAGGGATCGCGCATGGAAAAGGCTTTCAAGCGCTCCCCCATGATCTCGGTCATCTCATCGATCGGCGCATCGAGCGCGATATCCGCCGGCCAATAAGGCCGCGTCCGGCGATATTCGATAATACCCTGAAACAGCGTCATATGCAGGCTGGAAATCGGAGTGAACGTGAATTGCGAGGCTTCCGGCATCGCCAGAAATTTTTCCCGTGCAGCAACGACGGCGCGCTGCGTTTCGGAGCCTTCCACCACATGGCAGACGATCGTATTGCCCGGCTCGTACTGGAAATTGCCCGAGAGATCATAGCGCGTACCGAGATGGATCGGCGGTTCGGGATGGCGGCTCTTGGAATATTTCAGCAGTTCGGGCGAGAAGGCATCGATGCTCATGGGGGCAGATCCGGTTTTGGTTGGCAGATCACCCGCCCTTACGTCACAAGCAAGAATGCCAGATGACGGTTACCCGATCGAACGACAAGTTCTGATATCAGTTATAAAGGCATTTGATGTACTCGCCGGAATTCTTCGCCCGCCGCTGGATCAGCGAAGCGAGCTGGCGCAGTCCGCGCCCCGGCTTGCTCGCCACCCGGTCGATCGGATTGGGCAGGGAGACGGCGAGAAGGGCAGCCTGGCGGGCAGTCAATTTCGAGGCGGGCACCTTGAAATGATAGCGTGCCGCCGCCTCTATGCCGTAGATGCCCGGCCCCCATTCGGCGATATTTAGATAGATTTCCATCATCCGCCGTTTCGACCAGACGAACGAGGAGGAAACGGCAAGCGGCAGTTCCAGCGCCTTGCGCACGAAGGAGCGGCTGTTCCAAAGGAACAGATTCTTCGAGGTCTGCATCGGGATCGTGCTGCCACCCCGCGTGGACTCGCCCCGCAGCGTCTCCTGCACGAGCATGCGCATCTCGCCCCAGTCTACCCCACCGTGAAAACAGAATTGCCCGTCCTCAGACACCATGACCGATTGCACCAGCACCGGCGCAATGTCATCGAAGGAAACCCATCGGCGATCATATCCCTGAAAGGTGACGGCATCGCGCAGCATCAAGGTTGAAATAGGGTGAATGAACGGCAGTAGGTAGAGGAGGATGAACAGGTAGGGCAGCAGCATCAAACCGATGAGGACAAGAACGATACGCTGCCAGAGCGGACGGCCCTTGAAGCGCGCAAGCCGGCCGGCCCGTCGCGGCATCTCGGCTTCCTCTTCGCTGTCCGTCGATATGTCCAATTGTTGAAGGTCCACCGTTGCTCCACCCCGGAGCATTCCTCACGCGTCCGAGGAACGCCAGGAATGCTCCAATTGTCATACCGTCTACACACAGCGATGACCAGAGTGCGACGAGATTCCCACCCCGGCTGTTGACAATTCTCGTTGCCAGCGACCGGCACTCATGCCAAACAGCGGCCATGGACAGCACCAATTCCTCCTTCGAACATCGCCTCAGGGACAATGCCGGCAAGGTTGAGGCTGTCCTGAGCCAGCTTCTTGCAGACGCCCGTCAGAACGGCGAAATCATTCGCCCCACGCGTCTGCTCGAAGCGATGCGTCACGGTGTGCTGAACGGCGGCAAGCGGCTGAGGCCGTTTCTCGTGATGGAGACTGCAGCACTTCTCGGTGGCGACGGTGACGCGGCACTCCGGATCGGCGCGGCGCTCGAATGCGTGCATTGCTATTCGCTGGTACACGACGACCTGCCGGCCATGGATGACGACGACCTGCGCCGCGGGCAACCGACCGTGCACGTCGCCTTCGACTATGCGACAGCGATCCTCGCCGGCGACAGCCTGCTGACTTACGCCTTCGACATCATCGCCGCACCGGAAACCGACCTGCCGGCGGGCCGAAAGATCGAACTCGTGCTGACGCTGTCGCGCGCGGCTGGCATAGGCGGCATGGCCGGCGGCCAGGCCCTCGATCTTGCCGCAGAAAAAGAGACCCCGGACGAGCGGGGCATCACCATGCTGCAGGCCATGAAGACCGGTGCGCTGATCCGCTTTGCCTGCGAAGCAGGCGCCATCATCGCCGGCGCGCCGGCTGAGGACCGTCAGCGGCTGCGTATCTTCGGCGAAAAGATTGGTCTTGCCTTCCAGCTCGCCGACGATCTCCTTGACCTGACTGCCGACGCCGCAACCATGGGCAAGGCCACCGGCAAGGACGCCGCCCGCGGCAAAGGCACGCTAGTCGCGCTGCACGGCCAGGCCTGGGCTGAAACGACGCTTGCACGCCTGGTGGCGGAAGCTGCGGAGTTGCTGTCTCCTTATGGAGAGAAGGCGGCCGTCCTGATCGAGACGGCGCGGTTCATTGCCAGCCGCAAGAGCTGAATTCTTTTGTAGCGGAATGACGTTTGGGATCGTCTGTCGGGCTGTGAGACGGCGCGGCCGATCGTGGTGAAGTCCATGGCGGAATGAAGCGTCGTAGCCGCAGCATCCGACTGAAAGTCTCGTCCTCTTCAAACGCGCGTAATTCCAACAACCTGCATCATCCTCGAGGGCCGGTCCCGGGATTATTCCCGTCGGCGAAATGCGCTGACCAAGCAAAGCTGCAGGTCTGGCGATATCGGATTTTCATGCTAATTTAGAAATATCTGTATTAATAGATTGCCCACGCGCTACGTCCTCCCATCATGCGTGAATCGGGGTGAGCATGATTTTCGAAGAAGCCACACAACCGGCTTGCGATAACTATGACGTTTGCATCATTGGATCCGGCCCGGTCGGCCTGGCACTCGCATCAGAATTACGAAAAACAAACCTAAGAATTTTGATTGTGGAATCAGGCGGGCGACGGCCTTCGCAAGCAACTCAACAGCTCGCCGATGCGCATATCGTAGATCCGAACCTACATGATGACATAAGGATTTGCGTCTCGCGCCAACTTGGCGGCACATCAAACCTATGGACCGGACGATGCGTACCATACGATCCGGTCGACTTCGTTGATCGATTCGACGATGGAAAATGGCCGATAGAATACGCCGACATCGTGCCTTACTACGATGCCGCCGTGCAGTATGCGGATTGCGGCGCTTCCATCTTTCAAGATTCGAATCCCCGTCTCGACTGCGAGGGCGGCCAGTTCGACTTGAGCAGGCGCGAACGCTACAGTCGCAATGCGAAACTCGTCCAATCGGTCTTCGCGGACACGCTCCACGACAAGCAACTCGACATTCATCTCAACCTGACGGTTTCCGACCTGGTGATTTCCGAGGACGGAAAGGTCGAAAAAGTCATCGCCAGCCGGCTCGACGGTACCAAGGTCATGATCTCCTCGAAGGTCATCGTTCTTGCGATGGGCGGTCTGGAGACAACACGGTTGCTCCTGGCGCTCCAACGATGCAAACCTGCCCTGTTCGGCGGAGCCCATGGCGCTCTGGGCCGCTATTACATGAGTCACCTCTTCGGCCAGGCCAGCCAGATCTGTTTCCGCAACCCTGAAATCGAAGCCGCGTTCAATTTCGAGCTGGATGAACATCGATCATACATTCGCCGAAGGATAATACCCACCGACGACCAGATTCTGCGCCACAAGCTCCCAAATGTGGCCTTCTGGCCAGTCGTCTCCCAAGTGGCGGACCCCAGTCATGGAAGTGCGCTGTTGTCGATGGCTTATCTCGCGGTAAAGTTCCCTCCGCTCGGCAGGAAGCTAACACCGGAAGTCATCCGAAGACATCACGTAATGCACCGGGTCAACAATGCAGATCACGTCAAGAATATAGTTAAAAATCCTTTTGAGATATTCTCATTTCTTCCGCAGTTTATTTATCGTCGGTACCTTGCAGCAGTTCGACGGCCGGGCTTTTACGCTACAAATCGCCGCCACCTTTACGGCCTATATTTTCATTCAGAGCATTTTCCGGAACGCAACAGCCATGTTCGACTCGGACATCAGTATGATGCACTCGGCTTGCCACGCCTCGAGATCGATATCAAATTCTCCAAAGAGAACGCCGACGCGTTAGGGCGCGCTCACCACCTTCTGAATGAGTGGCTTCGAAGTTCTGGTTGCGCTGAACTGCGGTTTCGGGAACCCGCCGGCGAGCTGTCGGGAGCGATACTGGCCACGGCTCGCCACGGCACCCATCAGATAGGCACGACCCGGATGGGTGCAAACCGGCACGAGGCCGTCGTCGATCGGAACCTTAAGGTTTTTGATTTGAAGAATCTTTACGTCGCCAGCAGCTCGGTTTTCCCGACATCGGGGCAAGCAAATCCGACCCTCACCGCCATGGCGTTCAGCGTAAGATTGGCCCAGCATTTGATTGAAAGCGTATTCTAGCCGGCAATGCGGCATTCTTGCCATGGATCGGGAGAGTTCAAGCCGATGCTCGATACAGCCCTTAGAGAAGTGAAGGCTGCCGGGTTCACAACCAAGCATTCGAGGAACAAGCCTTAACAAACGGTAGTGCGAGCCACACCATCCGATCGGCGGCTTGTTCTTTGGCCGTTTTCAGATCGCTTTCTTCTCAGCCAGGATGCCGCGCTTTTTGCAGAAACTTACGATGCCGGTGAGCATGCCGACTGCCGTGACGGAGACGACCAAAAAAGTGAGATAATCGATGTATTGCATCGGATTCGGCAGCTCCAGGCGTTCGTAGACTTCCACCAACGACAAGGTGATCAAGGTCGCGGCAATCGTTGAATAGTCCTTGATAAGCACACGTTTAAAATTGAATTCCATGCCTTCGGTGGCGTCGGCAAACTTGCTGAATTGGGGAATCCAGCGCGGCACGTCAGCGCAATAGGCCCTGTAGCCTTCGCCAAACTTCTCTTCGAGGTAGGCCTCTTCTGCAAGGACGATGCATTGATACATGAAGGCGAAAAGCGTGATCCCGGCGACCACTACGAGCGGATGGCCGTGCAGCAGGAAAATCCCGACATAGATGAGCATGTTACCGACATAGAGGGGATTGCGGCAGACGCCGAACATGCCCTCCGTCACGAGGTTTTTCGCATAGACTTTCTTGTTCAGGCCGCCGCGCTTGATATAGGCATAGCCGATAACCATGGCGCGCAGTACCAGGCCCGAAATCGCAATCATCACAGCGATGATGTCCTTTGCCTGGTCGAGGCCTTCGCTTTGGAATATTTCCGAGGATGGCGCAGCCAGCACGAACAGTGCGATAATGATGAGCGGAAAAGCCTGGTTTCGGTACCGGAAGAAAAATTCTCCGATCGATATCATCATTGTTTTCATCTGTCTTTCCAGCACGTTATTTGACGGCGACAATCCCGCAGAAATTATACCATCGGAAGAAGACCTCGGCGCTCCGGAATCCGGTTTCCTTGAGCAACTGGAGATTTTCTTCCAGCCGGTAGGGGATCAGGACGTTTTCCAACGCTTCGCGTTTCTTGGCAATCTCGATTTCCGAATAGCCATTCCGTCGCTTAAAGTCGTAGTAGTGCTGGATGAACAGACGATTGAACATCGTGTCCTCGCTCGTGAGCTTTTCGATCAGAAGCACACAGCCTTGGTCGTTCAGCGCCGAATAGATCATTTTCATCACGCGCTCACGATAGAGAGGGCGAATGAATTGCAATGTCAGCAGCATTGTGACGACGCTGGCGTTCTCCATGTAAAGCCCTTGATGGAGATCGGCAACTTGAAGGTCTATCGGCCTGTTCGTTCCCGTCTGCCTGATTTTCTGCCGGGCTTTTTCCAGCATATCGGGTGCGTTATCGACACCGATGAAATGTATGCTGGAATCCAAAAGAGGGTCCAGCGTCAGAAGAGTCGTCGCGGTCGAACAGCCGATATCGTAGAGATTGGTATTCGGCTTTGAAAAATCCTGCGCCAATTCGCAGACCATGCGCTGCATTTCCTCATAATACGGCACAGACCGGCTGACCATGTCGTCGAATACTTTGGCGACATTGGCTGTGAAGGCAAAATCCCCAAATGCTTCGTCCTCCCGGCGAAAGTACTCATCCCTTTGTTCGATATCCAGCACTATGTTCGTCGCCTTTTTTGTCATCTTTTTTCGTTTGCTCCCCGGCTGACCAACGGAATATCGCGCGCTTCCGTCTTTTCGAATGCGGTGCGACTGGCTTGGAAGCCGATCGCCATTGGCAATGCAAACTGTATCGATCAGGATAGCGGATCTGCTAATACACGCAAGATTTCATGCCAATAGGATCGAGGCTCCAGGAATTTTGCTTTCCGTCCAATGGCTTGGCAAAGAAACAGGAAAATCTAAACTTATAGCCGGCTTATCGGCAGCAGTCCTGGACGACAATTTGGGCTGAGTGAGTCGCGGATGCCGGAGGTCCTGTCATGGGAAACGGCGATGGCGCTGATGACCTATCCGGGCCTTGCGCGAAGAGCCTCTTAACGCCCCCTGACGGCGGGTGAACCATCGGACGCCGACCGCTACGGCCAGGGGCCGGACAATGTAACCGTGACAAGAAATCACACGGAAACTGAGTGACCTTTTGGCTTTTCCATGACAGATTTCAGCGCCCGCCTAAAATCCCTCCGGAGCTATTCCATGCATGAGGCGCTTGCCTATCTGCCGCAGATCCTGCCGGCCTATGTTGCCTATATCATCGCCGTCGTCAGTCCGGGACCGGCGATCATGGCCATCATCGCGACGTCGATGACCCACGGTCGCAAGGCGGGCATGACGATTTCGCTCGGCATCTTCGGCGGCTCGCTGACGTGGGCGATCGCTGCCGCAGCCGGGCTGGCCACATTGTTGCAGACCTATGCGATGGCGCTGGAGATCCTGAAGGTCTTTGGCGGACTCTACCTGCTCTACCTCGCCTACAAGGCATTTCGTGCGGTGCGGGCTAGCGGCGACTTGCCGGCTGTCAAGGAAGAAACAAGAAGCCCAAGCTTCAAGTCGCTGATCCTGCGCGGCTACGGCATCCACGTCACCAATCCGAAAGCGATCTTCGCCTGGCTCGCCATCATCGCGCTCGGCATGCCGCAGGGCGCACCGGCCTCTGTCGCCGTGTTGATCATCACAATCTGCTGCACAACCGGCTTTGTCGTGTTCATGGGATACGCGATGCTGTTTTCGACACCGCATGCCTTGAAGATCTACAGGAGTGCGCGCCGATGGATCGAGGGCGCCATGGCCGGCTTCTATTGTTTCGCCGGCATCAAGCTGCTGGCCAGCAACATCTGAGGCCAGGTCAAGAGCGCTTCAGCTATCCGCGGAAAAGCAGAAGCGCTCTATTTTTTGTTTTTCCGAAATTCCGGACGGAAAACCGCTTCACACTTTTCCTGGAATTGCTCCGGCGGCGGATCACTCCGCCGCGACGCTCTTCTGGCCGAAACGCTTCTCGATATAATCCGCAACCAGCGCTTCGAAATCCGAAGCGATATTGGGACCGCGCAGCGTCATCGCCTTCTTGCCGTCGATGAAGACGGGGGCGGCAGGCATTTCGCCGGTGCCAGGCAGCGAGATGCCGATATCGGCATGCTTGCTCTCGCCGGGGCCGTTGACGATGCAGCCCATGACGGCAACATTCAGCGCCTCGACCCCAGGGTATTTCTCGCGCCAGACCGGCATATTCTTGCGGATGTCGTTCTGGATGTTCTGCGCCAGTTCCTGGAACACGGTCGACGTCGTGCGGCCGCAGCCGGGACAAGCGGCGACGACCGGCACGAATTGGCGGAAACCCATGACCTGCAGCAGCTCCTGCGCCACCTGCACCTCGCGGGTGCGGTCGCCGTTCGGCTCCGGCGTCAGCGACACCCGGATGGTATCGCCGATACCGTGCTGCAGCACATAGCCCATGGCGGCGGATGAGGCGACGATGCCCTTGCTGCCCATGCCCGCCTCGGTAAGCCCAAGATGCAGCGCATGGTCGGAGCGCTCCGATAGCATGGAATAGACGGCGATCAGGTCCTGCACCTGGCTGACCTTGGCCGATAGAATGATGCGATTGCGCGGCAGGCCGATTTCCTCGGCAAGATCGGCCGAGATCAGCGCCGACTGCACGATCGTCTCGCGCGTCACCTCGCGGGCCGAGAGCGGCGAGCCCTCGGCGGCGTTCTTGTCCATCAGCGCCGTCAGCAGATCCTGGTCGAGCGAGCCCCAGTTGACGCCGATGCGCACCGGCTTGTCGTAGCGGATCGCCATTTCGATGATCTCGGCGAACTGCTTGTCCTTCTTGTCCTTGAAGCCGACATTGCCAGGATTGATGCGGTATTTCGCCAGCGCCTCGGCGCAAGCGGGGTGGTCCGCTAGCAGCTTATGGCCGATATAGTGGAAATCGCCGATCAGCGGCACGTCCATGCCGAGGCGCAGCAGCCGTTCGCGGATCTTCGGCACGGCAGCGGCACTTTCGTCGCGATCGACGGTGATGCGCACCAGCTCCGAACCGGCCCTGTAGAGGGCCGCGACCTGCGCAACCGTCGAATCGACATCGGCGGTATCGGTATTGGTCATGGACTGCACGACCACAGGCGCGCCGCCGCCGACGATAACGCCGCCGACATCGACGGCGACGGAGGAACGGCGCGGCTTCGGATCGAAATCACTGGCGGACGACATGGAGAACTCTCGTTAGCCTCGGGAAATGGGTGCCTTTCAGGTGGATCACGGAACGGTCGTTGTCAACCGCTCCGGGCATCACTTTTGCTCAGGCAGGAGCACGGCGATAGCAGCTGAAAGCGACCAAATTAATGCGAGCTGCGGCCGATGCCGTCGGCGTAACGCGCCAGAGACGAAAGTGCCAGCACGACGAGCAACAGAACCGGCAGCGCCATCAAAACCGGCGAAAAACCGACATGTTCGGCAGCGAAACCGATCGCGGAAGGAGCGACCAGCATGCCGGAATAGCCCATGGTGGTAACGACGGAGATGCCGATGCCCGGCTGCAGCCCCGGAATATTGCCGGCAGCCGAAAAGGCGATCGGCACCATGTTGGAAATGCCGATGCCGCACAGTGCGAAGCCGATAATGGCGAGTATCGCATTCGGCGCCAGCGCCGCAAGCAGCATGCCGACGATCGCAAAGACCGTGCAGACACGCAGCGTCTTGACGGCGCCCAGCCGATCGCGGACGAAATCGCCGGCAAAGCGCATTGTCGCCATGGTGAGCGAGAAGGCGGCGAAACCGAAACCCGACAGTGTCACCGATGCTGCCTTTTCCTGGCTGAGATAGAGCGCGCTCCAGTCGAGCACGGCACCTTCCGGGATCATGCAGAACAGCGCCATCATGCCGAGCAGCCAAGGCAACGGGATCAAAGGCAAGCGCGCCTTTGGCTTCGCCTCGTCCGGATGCGGCTGGTCGCTGAGGATCATCGGCCAGGCGACGGCCAGGAAGAGGACGGAAAGCGCGGTTGCGGCTTCGGCATGACCGAGGACGCCCCAATGCGAGATCAGAAAGCCGCCGATCGCCGAGCCTATCAAGCCACCGAGGCTCCAGAACGCATGGCACGACGACATGATCGCGCGATGCATCGACTGCTCGACAGAGACGGCATTGGCGTTCATCGCCACGTCCATCGCGCCGATGAAGCCACCGAACAGGAAGATGGCGATCGCCGCGGTCCAAACACTCTGGGTAATGGTCAAGGCGAGCAGCATCGGCAGCAACAACACGGCAAAAGCCTTGACGACGATCTTCGAGCCGCGCCCGGCAATCTGCGCACCGGCCATCGGCATCATCACCAGCGACCCCAGGCCGAAAACCAGGATCATCAGGCCGAGTTCGAATTTGGTGAGTTGCAGCCTTTCGGCGAACTCCGGAATCTTCGGCGCCCAACAGCCGACCGTGAAGCCGTTCATCAAAAACAGCAGGGAAACGGCTGCGCGCGATTTTGTGAAGAATCCGCTTCTGCGAGCGTGAAAGCTCTCGGATTGCGTCATATCATCCATAAGAAATCCCCCAAATCGGTGCGCGCAGAATATTTAAATCGATTGAAATCTCAATATCCGAAAAGAGGGACATCGGTCACATTTCGTCTCCATCTGTTAAAACGGAGGCAACGAAGCCACAACCGCAAATAATATTTCCCGACCCACCTACCTTGCCCATATGGCCTATTGACGGCAAAAAAGTAGCCTCCTATCGGTTGAGCCTTAAAGAATCTTCGACCGGCCCGCCTCGAGCCATCCCCATGGTGCTTCCGTGAAAAACCCTGTCAGCTACGGCATCCTGCTTACGGTGTTTGCCTACATGCTGTTCACCGCCCACGACTCGGTGGTGAAATTGCTCGTCGTCACCATTCCGGTCTGGCAGATCCTGTTCTGGCGAAGCTGTACCATCCTCGCCGGCTGCTTCATCTTCGAGGGTCCATCGCTGGCGCAAAAGGTGGCGCGCTCGCCGATCATCAAGCCCATGATCGTGCGCAGCATTCTGCTGGTGGTCGCCTGGACCTCCTATTATTCCGCCGCGCGCTACCTGCAGCTCGCAGAAGTCACCACGCTCTACTACGCAGCCCCGATCGTCGGGACAATTCTTGCGACCATCGTGCTGCGCGAGAAGGTCACCGTCGCCCGCTGGATGGCCGTCGGCGTCGGCTTCTGCGGGGTGGTGATCGCCTCCAATCCGGTCGGCCTATCGATTTCCTGGCCGGTCTATCTGGCGCTGCAGGCGGCTGTGCTTTGGGCGACCGGCATGGTGCTCCTGCGCAAGACTGCACTGCACGAAAAAAGCCATATCCAGATGGCCGTCTCCAATATCATCTTCATCCTGCTGACGGGCACGATGGCCATTCTGCACTGGAAAACGCCGACGACTTACGAACTAGTCCTGCTTTTCAGCACCGGCGCGATTGCCGGCGTGGCGCAGTTGGCGCTGTTCGAAGGCATGCGGCAGGCGCCGGTCTCGGTTTTGGCGCCGTTCGAATATACCTCGCTCGTCTGGGCCTTCCTTCTCGGCTTTCTGATCTGGGGCGATATTCCCAAGATCAACACCTTCGTCGGCGCCGTCCTGATCCTCGGCGCCGGGCTGATCATCATCGTCAGCGAACGGTTGCGACGGGTGCCGGCGGCTTTAACGAAGCAGGATCACGATCGCGCAGAACGCTCTCCGGTGCCGCATTCAGGCGAGTGAAGCAGCGGTCGGCGGCAAGCGTCATTATAGCAGACGGCAACTTTCCGAAAACGCAGCCTCCAGCCTGTATCCGACGGCTTGTTGATCGGGACTCGCCAACGCTGAGATTCAATCAAAAGCTGCATTTTACCCGCCACCATGGGCATGTATCTAAGCTCTCCCTTCACCTTATGGCGACATGACTTCCGGCAAAGTCATTAGGGTGATGACTGGACAAGCCCACTCTCTTGGGTCACGCTGCTATCAGCGATTTCGTGCGATCAGCATTTAACATACTGAATGCCTTCAGTAACCCGAATACCAGTTTCTGGTAGTTCTCGTGAAAGCATCGGATCCCAATGAAGTATCGACCCGAAATAGATGGCCTCAGAACTATGGCCGTCTTGCCTGTAGTGTTTTTTCACTCTGGCTTGTCCGGGTTTTCGGGAGGCTTTATCGGCGTCGATATATTCTTCGTCATCTCAGGTTTTTTGATTACGACCATAATTGAAGACGATCTCAAAGCCGGGCGCTTTTCCATAGTGGGATTCTACGAAAGGAGAGCAAGACGCATTCTCCCCGCCCTTTTCTTCTATCTGCTTTTGACAACCTTGTTCGCGTCACTCTTATTTTTACCGTCATTTTTCATCGACTATTCCAAGAGTATGGCGAGCGTTGCATTATTTATTTCCAATTTCTATTTTTGGAAATTTTCCGGATATTTTGAAGACAGCGCTCTGCTTCGTCCGCTGTTGCACACATGGTCGCTCTCGGTCGAAGAACAGTTTTATATCTTTATGCCGCTCGCGATGTGGCTGCTTCACCGGTGGCGCGGCGGTCTCCGTCTCACGGCTTTCGCTGCTGTCGCAGCCGCATCATTTGCCCTTAGCGTATATGCAACCGACGTTGCTCCAACAGCCAATTTCTTTCTCCTGCCAACGAGATGCTGGGAGCTTTTGCTCGGCGCGCTTCTGGCTATCTGGGGCAGACAAAGCACTCTGCCGAATTTGATAAATAACCTGCTGGCAATTGCCGGATTTTTGGCAATCGTGATTGCAGTTTTCACCTATTCGGCAGCGACGCCATTTCCGGGCCTCTCTGCAGCGTTGCCCTGCATCGGTGCGGTCATCTTGATTTACACCGGCGGAGCCAAGCAATCGATCGTTGCCAGGTTACTGTCGACGAAACCCTTCGTATTCACCGGCAAGATATCCTATTCCCTGTATCTGGCGCACTGGCCCATCGCGGTATTCTTGCGCTATGTCACGCTGCGCGAACCGGGAGCGCTCGATGCAATTTTCATCATTGTGTCGAGTTACGTTTTGGCCGTTTGTTCGTGGTGGTTCGTGGAACGACCTTTCCGTGGAAGGGAAATTATTTCGTCCCGCGGCAAAGTGTTTGCATCAGCCGCGACGGGGCTTTTTGCCGCTTTCGCGGTTGCATACGGAACAATCGCCGCTGGCGGCTTCCCCAATCGCTTTCCCGCCTATGAGGCACAGGCGGAGATGCTGCACCTAAAGAAAAAACCGCAGGCGGTAGCGGCCGGCGAAGACCAGACCTGGCGAAATGACAGATGCTTCTTCGAGAATGGAGACGAGTTTAAGAACTGGAAGCCGGAAAACTGCCAATTGACGAAAACCTCGGGCGACGTCGCTTTTCTCTGGGGTGACTCGTACGCCGCCCACTATGTCCCGGGTATTGTCGCGAACGCTGGCCAAACGTCTCTACAGATTTACGAGTACACCTATGCGGGCTGTCCACCGGTACTCGCCTACTATTCCTATGCCAGACCCAACTGCCAGCAATTTAACCGCAACGCGCTAAACCTCATCAAGACGCTCAATGTGAAGCACGTCATTCTTTCGGGGAGGTGGGTGGATCTACGTGTCAGAGGTCTGGATTTGCTTCAAGATACGATATCGACCCTCAAGGCGCTGGGGGTGGACGTAACCGTAATAGGTCAATCGCCGATGTTCGTTACGGACGTGAGGGTCATTGGATTTGAAAAAGCTGCGTTAGGAGAAGCGTCGTCTTCGTGGCCCACTGTAATTGAGGCGAACTTCAATGAACAACTGAGGTCTGTATCCAAAGGCGCGACTTTTGTTGATCCAATTGCAAATTTGTGTTCAGGCGGAAACTGTAATTATATTATAGACGGGCAATTTGTATACTTTGATTCTGGACATTTTTCGGATTTCGGCAGCGCTTTGGTGGTAAAACGATATTTTCCACTTTCTTATAAAAGTGCGTATAACAACTAATGTCATTGGGGTGGCGTTGCGGGGAGCACGATGCCTTCTCTAGGCCAATGTTGTCGATTTAGTCGGCGATCCATCGACTTGCTTCCTCGTGGTTCACCCACACCATTACGACGGCTTGCCCGGATACCTCTTACCTGCGCGGTGGCAAAATCACGAAACCTCAACCCTTTGAGAAAAATATTCGCAATTGCCCATTTCTTTTGCAGTTTTCTACGCTTCATTGCCCCAGTTTTTCTGCAATGTATGCGGCATCGATTGAACCGCTCAAGAAACGGGAGAAAACAATGAACTGGTTGAAGACTGTCGCCGCTGCCGCCCTCGTCCAGGCTGCATTCCTGCTGCCCGCCCATGCCGGCGATAACTTGAAGGCCATCCAGTCCGCCGGCGTCCTGAAAGTGGGGACTGAGGGCACCTATGCCCCGTTCACCTATCACGACGAAAGCGGCAAGCTCGTTGGCTTCGACGTTGAGATCGCCGAAGCCGTCGCCGCTAAGCTCGGCGTCAAGGCGCAGTTTCTGGAAGGCAAGTGGGACGGCCTGATCGCCGGCCTCGACGCCAACCGCTATGACACAGTGATCAACGAAGTCGGCGTTACCGATGCCCGCAAGCAGAAGTACGACTTCTCCGATCCCTACATCGCCTCCAAGGCCGTGCTGATCGTCAAGGATAGCAACAGCGACATCAAGGACTTCGCCGATCTCAAGGGCAAGAAGGCTGCACAGTCGCTGACCAGCAACTTCGGCAAGCTCGCCGAACAGTCCGGCGCCGAACTCGTTGGCACGGATGGTTTCGACCAGTCGATCCAGCTCGTGCTGACCGGCCGCGCCGATGCCACCATCAACGACAGCCTGTCCTTCTTCGATTTCAAGAAGCACAAGCCGGACGCACCGGTGAAGATCGTCGCCCAGCAGGCCAATGCCGATTATTCCGCCGCCATCATCCGCAAGGGCGAGCCGGAGCTGCAGGCCGCCATCAACAAGGCGCTGGCCGACATCAAGGCTGACGGCACCTATGCCAAGATTTCCCAGAAATACTTCGGCCAGGACGTTTCCAAATAATAGGCATCGCCGCCAAATTGTGAAAAAGATGCGTCTGGGGTCATTCCTGGACGCATTCTCTTATTGAAAGGCCGCTTCGTGCAGCACTGGTCGCAATTGATGTGGGACTCACTGGGCTCGCTGCTTTGGGCGGGACTTGTCTTCACCATCCCGCTCACCCTGATCACCTTCGTTCTCGGCTTGCTGCTCGGCCTGCTCACCGCCGTCACGCGGCTTTTCGGCCCGCGCCCGCTCGCCGCAATCGCACGCTTTTATGTCTGGGTGATCCGCGGCACGCCGCTGCTGGTGCAGCTCTTCGTCATCTTCTACGGCCTGCCGAGCCTCGGCATTCTGCTCGACGCCTTCCCTGCCGCCGTCATCGGTTTCACGCTGAGCGTTGGCGCCTACACATCCGAGATCATCCGTGCCGTCATCTCCTCGGTGCCCAAGGGTCAATGGGAAGCGGCCTATTCCATCGGCATGAGCTGGCGGCAGGCGATGAGCCGCACCATCCTGCCGCAGGCCGCGCGCGTTGCCGTGCCGCCGCTGTCGAACACCTTCATCTCGCTGGTCAAGGACACCTCGCTTGCAGCCGCAATCACCGTGCCGGAACTGTTCCAGGCCGCACAGCGCATCGTGGCGACGACCTATGAGCCGCTGATCCTCTATATCGAAGCGGCCCTGATCTACCTCGTCATGAGTTCGTTCCTGTCGACGCTGCAGGTCTCTCTTGAACGCCGTTTCGCCCGCTATGGCGGCACGCTGGAGGCGCGGACATGATCGAGCTGTCGCATATCGAAAAACGCTTCGGCGACAATGTCATCCTGAGAGACATCAGCCTGCTGATCCCGGAAGGTACGGTGACGGCGCTCGTCGGCCCTTCCGGCGGCGGCAAGAGCACGCTGCTGCGCTGCATCAACCTTCTGGAAATACCGACGTCAGGCACGATCCGCATCGGCGAAGAGACGGCCACCTTCCTACCTGGCAAGAAGACCGTCTGGCAGGACATCCAGAAAATCCGCCGGCAGACCGGCATGGTCTTCCAGAATTTCCAACTCTTTCCGCACCAGACGGCAATCGAGAATGTCATGGAAGGCTTGGTGACCGTATTGCGCTGGCCGGCTGACAGGGCGCGAGCCCGCGCGGTCGAGCTTTTGACCAAGGTCGGCATGGCGCACAAGATGGACGCCTGGCCATCGACGCTGTCGGGTGGACAACAGCAGCGCGTGGCGATCGCTCGTGCGCTGGCCCCCTCGCCTCGCGTTCTCCTCTGCGACGAGCCGACCTCGGCACTCGACCCCGAGCTCGCGGCCGAAGTCGTCGACGTTCTCGGCCGGCTCGCCAACGAGGGCACAACCATGGTGATGGCGACGCATGACCTGCGCCTTGCCTCGAAGATCGCCACCAGTGTTGTCTTTCTCGAGGCCGGCAACATCGTCGAAACCGGCCCCTCCCGTGCCATTTTCGGCGCCCCGACACAGGAGCGGACGAAGCAGTTCATCTCGACGCTGAATGCAGGGCACACCTACGACATATGAGATCACGATCTTCGCGGCCAAGGCGATCATGAGCGCAACCTTCTCACTGCGGCCGGCGACCGCGGCAGACGTCGAAGCCATCCGCTCGCTAACGCGGGACGCATATTCGAAATGGGTGCCGCTTATCGGCCGCGAACCGCTGCCGATGACCGCCGACTACACCGAGGCCGTCCGCAGCCACCGCATCGACCTGCTCGACAGCGACGGCGCACTCGCCGCGCTGATCGAAATGATCCCGCAAGCCGACCATCTGCTGATCGAGAACGTGGCCGTATCGCCCGCTCATCAGGGCCGGGGCCTTGGCCGAAAGCTGCTCGCCCATGCCGAACAGGTCGCGGCATCGCTGGGACACAAGGAGATCCGGCTCTATACCAACAAGCGCTTTGCCGAAAACGTGCAACTCTACCTGAAGATCGGCTACGAGATCTACCGCGAAGAGCCGTTCAAGGGCAGCTTCATCGTCCATATGCGCAAATCAGTTGGATAGCGCGCAACACGCCGGGCTTGAATGTTGGGATTAGGCCGCTTCCTGCCCTCAAACAAGGCCGCTGCTGGTTCACACGGTCGAGATTTGGTAGCCCTCGGAGGCCCGCTGTACGCGGCCGAAGCCGGTGATATGGCCGCCGGCGATGATCCATCCCTCACGAACAGCCTCTTCCAGTGTGGCTTGGCGAGTTTGCGCCGCCATGTCGGGGTCAAGATCAAAGACCAGCCCGATCTTTGGATCACCAGGTTGAAGATCCCCTAGATGCAGGGTGTCGCCCCAGATCAAGAGATCATTATCCTCGCCGCGCACCAGATAGCCGGTGTGGCCGGGAGTATGGCCCGGCAGAGGACGTGCCTCTATGCCAGCGAACACAGGGCCTTCCTTTATCCGTCTGACTCGGGATCCATATACGCGTTGGAGCTGTTCAGCCACGTTGAAGCCGCCCCGTCGCGCCTCCGGCGTCGCCTGTCGAGCGGCTGGATTGGTGAAAAAGGCGAAATCGCTCTCTGGCACGAATACGTCGGCATGAGGGAAATACGGAGTGTCGCCATCGAACAAGCCGAGAGCATGATCGCCATGGATATGGGTGAGCAATATGCGCCCGATCTGGTCCGGTGTTATTCCGGCCTCATGCAATGCAGATCGCGCGTGACCATATTTGGGTCCCCACGAGGTACCAGTGCCGGCATCGACGAGAATAATGCCGTCGGCGTCCCGCAGGGCAAAACAGTTTACATCCACCTGAAGCGTCGGCTTACCCCATGCTTCGATGACGCGATGCCGTGCGGCGTCGCCATCCGCATGGATCAGCACGTCCGCTGGCGCTTCAAACACGCCGTCGCGCAGAAGGATAACCTCATATCGCCCGAAGTGGCGGGAACTGTTTGTCATTAATGCGATTTCGTCTTCAATTCTACATTCATGCGACGGGCAGGCTCTGGGAGCCGCCCCTTCTTTGCTTCGCTACGGGCGGTCAGGCCCCGTAAACCACCAGCAGGTCCTTGGCATCGATCTGGTCGCCGGCGCGCACCAGAACTTCGGCGACCGTGCCGTCCTTCTCCGCGTGCAGCGCCGTTTCCATCTTCATCGCCTCGATGGAGACCAAAACGTCGCCGGCCTTGATCGCCTGGCCGGGCGAGACGAAGACGGTGGAGATGACGCCCGGCATCGGTGCGCCGACATGGGCGGCATTGCCCGCCTCAGCCTTGCGCCTGATAGCACTGCCCGACGCACCGTGAGCGCGATCCGGCACCTTGATGCGCCGCGGCTGGCCGTTGAGTTCGAAAAACACCGTCACCATGCCCTTGTCGTCGGTCGCCGTCATTGCCTGGTTGACGACAACGAGGGTCTTGCCCTTCTCGATTTCGGCAAAAAGCTCGCCGCCTTCCTTCAGGCCGTAGAAATAGGCCGGCGTCGGCAGCACCGAGACCGGGCCATAGGTATCGGCGGCCAGGGCATAGTCGGTGAAGACCTTCGGATACATCAGGTAGGAGGCGAATTCGAAGTCGTCGACCTTGCGCTCCAGCTTTGTCTCGATCGCCTTACGCTCGGCATCGAGATCGGCATCGGCGAGCAGAGAACCGGGACGAACCGTATAGGGCGCCTCACCTTTCAGCGCCTTCTTCTGCAGCGCTTCCGGCCATCCTGCCGGCGGCTGGCCGAGATCGCCCTTCAGCATCGATACCACCGATTCCGGAAAGGAAACCTCGCGCTCCGGGCTGACGACGTCGGCAACCGTCAGGTCCTGGGAAACCATCATCAGCGCCATATCGCCGACCACCTTGGACGACGGCGTCACCTTGACGATGTCGCCGAACATCTGGTTGGCGTCGGCATAGGCCTGGGCGACTTCGTGCCAGCGGGTCTCGAGGCCGAGCGAACGGGCCTGCTCCTTGAGGTTGGTGAACTGGCCGCCCGGCATTTCGTGCAGGTAGACTTCCGACGCCGGTCCCTTGAGGTCGCTTTCGAAGGCAGCATACTGATGGCGCACGGCTTCCCAATAGAAGGAGATGCGACGGATCCATTCCGGATCGAGACCCGGATCGCGCTCCGTACCCTTCAGCGCCTCGACGATCGAGCCTAGGCAGGGCTGCGAGGTATTGCCGGAGAGCGCATCCATCGCTGCATCGACGGCATCGACGCCGGCGTCCACGGCGGCCAGCACCGTCGCCGCCGCAATCCCCGAGGTGTCATGCGTATGAAAATGGATCGGCAGGCCGGTCGCTTCGCGCAGCGCCTTGAACAGCACCTTGGCCGCACCGGGCTTCAACAAGCCGGCCATGTCCTTCAGCGCGATGATATGGGCGCCCGCCTTTTCCAGCTCGACGGCGAGATCGGTGTAATATTTCAGGTCGTACTTCGGCCGGGCGGAATTGAGGATGTCGCCGGTGTAGCAGATCGCCGCCTCGCAGAGCTTGTTCTCCTCGGCGACGGCATCCATCGACACCCGCATATTCTCGACCCAGTTCAGGCAGTCGAAGACGCGGAAGAGGTCGATTCCGCCCCGGGCAGCCTGGCGGACGAAGTATTTGACGACATTGTCGGGATAGTTGGTGTAGCCGACGCCGTTGGCGCCGCGCAGCAGCATCTGCAGGAGCAGATTCGGCGCGCCCTCGCGGATCAGCGACAGGCGCTCCCACGGATCCTCGGTGAGGAAGCGCATGGAGACGTCGAAGGTGGCGCCGCCCCAGCATTCCAGCGACAACAACTGCGGCAGCGCCCGGGCATAGGTGCCGGCCACCCGGGCGATATCGAAAGTACGCATGCGGGTGGCGAGCAACGATTGATGGCCGTCACGCATCGTCGTGTCGGACATCAGCACGCGCTTTTCGTTGCGCATCCATTCGGCAAACTTTTGCGGACCGAGCTTGTCGAGCCGCTGCTTGCTGCCGTCAGGAACCTTTCCGTCGATATACGGCAGGATCGGTTCGGCGGCCTTCGGCGACGGCGCCGGCCGGCCGCGCGCTTCCGGATGGCCGTTGACGGTGACGTCGGCGAGGTAGGTGAGCAGCTTGGTGGCGCGGTCCTGGCGCTTGACCTGCTGGAACAGCTCCGGCGTCGTGTCGATGAAGCGCGTCGTGTAGCTGTTGTCGCGGAATTTCGGATGGGTAATGATCGCTTCAAGGAAGGTGAGGTTGGTCGCGACACCACGGATGCGGAATTCGCGCAGCGCCCGATCCATGCGGCTGATCGCCTCCGAAGGAGTCGAAGCCCAGGCCGTCACCTTGACCAGTAGCGGATCGTAGAAACGGGTGATGATCGCACCGCCATAGGCCGTGCCGCCATCGAGACGGATGCCGAAGCCTGCAGCCGAACGGTAAGCAGTGATGCGGCCGTAATCCGGAATGAAATTATGTTCCGGGTCTTCCGTGGTGACGCGGCATTGCAAGGCATGGCCGTTGAGATGGATATCCTCCTGCTTCGGAACACCCGACTCCGGCGTGCCGATGGCGAAGCCGTCGAGGATATGGATCTGCGCCTTGACGATGTCGATGCCGGTGACGACTTCGGTCACGGTATGCTCGACCTGGATGCGCGGATTGACTTCGATGAAGTAGAACTTGCCGGTTTCGGCATCCATCAGATATTCGACGGTGCCGGCGCCGACATAATTGGTCGCCCCGGCGATCTTCAGCGAATAGGCGGCCAGTTCCTGGCGCTGCGCTTCGGTCAGATACGGCGCCGGCGCGCGCTCGACGACCTTCTGGTTGCGGCGCTGAACGGAACAGTCGCGCTCGAAGAGATGCACGACATTGCCGTGCGTGTCGCCGAGAACCTGGCTTTCGACGTGGCGCGCACGCTCGACCAGCTTTTCGAGATAGACTTCGTCCTTGCCGAAGGCGGCCATTGCTTCGCGCTTGGCTTCCGTCACTTCCTTGGCGAGATCCTTGGGATCGCGGATGGCGCGCATGCCGCGGCCGCCACCGCCCCAGGAGGCCTTGAGCATGACCGGATAACCGATCTCCTCGGCCATGCGGGCAACCTCAGCCATGTCGTCGGGCAGCGGCTCGGTTGCCGGCACGACGGGAACGCCGACGGAAATGGCCAGATTGCGGGCCGCGACCTTATTGCCGAGCTGGCGCATCGTATCAGCCCTCGGGCCGATGAAGATGAGGCCGGCGGCATCGCAGGCGTCGACGAATTCCGGGCTTTCCGACAGCAGGCCGTAGCCTGGATGGATGGCATCGGCGCCCGACAGCTTGGCGACGCGGATGATCTCGTCGATCGACAGGTAGCTTTCGATCGGGCCGAGATCGCGGGCGAGATGCGGACCGCGGCCGACCTGATAGCTTTCGTCGGCCTTGAAGCGATGCAGCGCGAGTTTGTCTTCCTCGGCCCAGATGGCAACTGTTTTTATGCCCAGCTCGTTGGCGGCGCGAAACACGCGGATGGCAATTTCAGAACGGTTGGCAACCAGGATTTTGGAAATGGGCAAATGCGGTCTCCCTCGCGACGCCGGAAGCGGGCATGCTGCACCCGCGAAGGAAATTCTTAACTTCTTGTCACGAGAAGTTCAATTTCCCCTGCGACATCCGACATCAAAATAGTTGCCATTACGGAATAAGTCCGTTTCTAAAAGCGATGGCAACGATATGCTGGCGGTTCTTGGCATTCAGCTTATCCTGGATGCTGTTCATATACCAATCGACGGTGTGATTTGAGATCTTGAGCATCCGGCTGATCTCCATCGAGGTCATGCCTTCCGCGAGATGATTGAGCACCTCCATCTCGCGCCTGGTAAGCTTGACATCGATCGTGGCCGCCTCTTCCAGTGATCGTGCTTCGTCACGCAGTTCCAGAAGCCGCCAGAAGGCTTTTTTCGCCACCGCATCGAACAGCGCGATTTCGACCGGCGACAGATCGACCACATTGCCGCCGATCGTCATGCTGCCAAGCAGACCGCTGCGCCCATGAACAGGGAAGATGTAGCCGTCGATGAGCCCATGGGCGCGGGCATCGGCCATCATCTGCTCCATGCGCCGACGGAGCGGATCGCCCTTCAGTGCCGCCATGGCATCGCGCCAGCGGAAAGGCCGCTGCGCCCGGCCGAGATAGCGAATGGTGGGATCGACCAGGATGTATTTCTTGGTGACATAGGTGAGCGGCCATTTGTCTGGCCAGCGTCCGGCAAGGACGAGATTCATAGGGTCGGTATTCGGCCGCGGCTGCTTCAGCAGACCATAAAAATCGAACTTATAAGACCGCAGGACCAATTCCAGCTCTGTCACAACATTCTTGGCAAGCTTGCATTCTTCAATAACCACAAGCAATTGTATTAAGGAATGAATATTCACATAAACCCCCTGGCCTAAAAGCCTGGTTCTTCGTCAGCAGATGCCGTCATCATCATCCGCTTTGCCGCCGACACGGCTGATGGCGGGCAAACATACCCAGATCGAAATGAAATTAAACGTCTTTGGCGAAAATTTTACCGATCAACCTTAAATAGCAACCGCGTCGCCGCGCGACAATGCCAATACATGAACTATCCTATAGTTGTCACATTTCTCGGACAGCCGCTTGCACGCCCTTGCGGCTACAAGCGAAACGCGTCAAAATTCCCCTGAAAAAACAGCGTCAGATTCCGTTAATCGCCGGTTCAGGTAGCAATCTGTAGCATCCAGCATTCCTTATTTGCGAATGCACAGAGGGTGCCAGACGTGTCGCTGTTCAAAGTCTATGCCAGAGCCCTGAAGTATCTTGGCGCGTATCGATACCGCGTCTGGATGGTTGTCATCGCGAACATCGCGCTGGCGATGACCACCATTTACGAGCCGGTTCTATTCGGCCGCATCTTCGACTCCATCGCCAAAAAACAGGCAGTGGCGCCGACCATGATGCTGTGGGCAGGTTTCGCCGTCTTCAGCGCGGTAGCGTTCATCGTTGTTTCCCGTGAGGCGGACCGTCTCGCCCATGGGCGTCGCGCATCGCTGCTGACCGAAGCATTCAGCCGAATCATCTCGATGCCGCTCTCCTGGCACAGCCAGCGTGGCACAGCGAGCGCGTTGAACACGCTGCTGCGCGCCTGCGAAGCTCTGTTCGGCCTCTGGCTCGAATTCATGCGCAACCATCTGTCGACTGCGGTCGCGCTTGTTGTGATGATCCCGACGGCCATGGCTATGGACCTGCGTCTCTCGGCCGTGCTCATCCTGCTCGGCATCTTCTACTGGGTCATCGGCCGCCTCGTCATGAGCCGGACGAAGGATGGCCAGACCTCGGTGGAAAGCCATTACAATACGGTGTTCTCGCATGTCAGCGACAGCATCAGCAACGTTTCCGTGCTGCATAGCTATAACCGCATCGAAGCCGAAACCAGGGCGCTGAAGTCCTTCACTGAACGACTGCTCGCCGCACAGTATCCGGTTCTCGACTGGTGGGCGCTCGCCGGTGCGCTGAACCGTACGGCCTCGACCGTCGCCATGATGGCCATCCTGATGATCGGTACGCTGCTGGTTCAAGACGGCAGCCTGAGCCTCGGCGCCCTCATCACCTTCATCGCCTTCGCCAACGTGCTGATTGGCCGCCTGGAACAGTTGCGCAACTTCGCCAACCAGATTTTCGAAGCGCGCGCCAAGCTGGAAGACTTCTACACGCTGGAAGATTCCGTCCGCGACCGTGAAGAGCCGGCCGGCCTTGCCGAGATCAAGGACGTCAAGGGCGAAGTCGAGTTCCGCAACGTGTCCTTCGGCTTCGGCAATACGTCGCAAGGCCTGCACAATATCAACTTCACGGTGAAGGCTGGGCAGACGGTCGCAATCGTCGGTCCGACCGGCGCCGGCAAGACGACGCTCGTCAACCTGCTGCAGCGTGTCTTCGACCCGCAGGACGGCCAGATCCTCGTTGACGGCAACGACATTACCAAGGTGACGCGCAAGTCGCTGCGCCGCTACATCGCCACCGTCTTCCAGGATGCCGGCCTGCTGAACCGCTCGATCAGCGACAACATCCGTCTCGGCCGCGAGGGTGCCACCGAAGAGGAGATGGTCCGCGCCGCCGAAGCGGCTGCCGCCAACGACTTCATCGAGAATCGCGAAAGCGGCTATGACACTCGTGTCGGCGAACGCGGCAACAAGCTCTCCGGCGGTGAGCGCCAGCGCATCGCCATTGCCCGCGCCATCCTCAAGGACGCGCCGATCCTGGTACTCGACGAAGCGACCAGCGCGCTCGACGTGGAGACCGAGAACCGGGTGAAGGCGGCGATCGACAATCTGCGTCAGAACCGCACGACCTTCATCATCGCTCACCGCCTGTCTACGGTACGCGAGGCCGATATCGTCCTCTTCCTCGACAATGGCCGCGTGATCGAAAACGGCAGCTTCAGCGAGCTCAGCCAGAGCAACGGCCGCTTCGCCGCCCTGCTGCGCGCCAGTGGCATCCTGACGGACGACGAAGTCCGCAAGGCACACGCCACGGAAACCGAAGCCGCCTGATATTTTCCAAGGGGCCCAAAGATCGAAGCCGGGGGAGCGATGCTCTCCCGGCTTTTTTGCTGCCGAACTTCCGGCCGGACGACGTATGTCAGGTACGTCCGACGCCGTCGCCGCCCTGCGTCTGTCGAATACATGGCTGAACCAAAAACAAGAAAGGCCCGGCAGGGAAAACCGGGCCTTTCTCCTTCTCTGATCGGAGGTCAAATCGGTTGTGGCGTCAAGCTGGAGTCAAGGCCAACGTCAAACCGGTTATGACTGGCGTCAAACCGGGATCAGATCAGAACTTGCGCTCGAAGCGGAGCACGCCGGCCCACTGGTCCTGGTCGGCAGCGTCCCAATCGGTGTAGGAAACTTCCGGCTCGATCAGCAGGTCCTTGACCGGACGCCAGGCGACGTTGGCGGTGGCGGCAAAGATTTTCGAGTCGGTATAGGCGACCTGAGCATTGGCCTGCAGCTTCGGCGTCAACTGATAGCTGGCGCCCGTCCAGAAGGCCCAGTCACCCCAGCCGCAATCCGCGCCATTGGTCGGGCAAGCTGCGCGGTTGCTGTTGAGGTAGGAACCGGCATACTTGTTCAGCTTGTCGCCATCCGTGTTCCATCCACCCATCAGGAAGACCTTGAAGTCGCCGAAATCGGCGTCGATGCGCGCTTTGATGGCGCCTTCCTCGACAATGCTGTCATAGCCGCCGATGATCCGGAGGGTCCATGCGCCCGCCTTGTAGCCGGCGCCGGCAACGACATCAGGAGCATAGTGATTGGCCTTACCTGTTTGCCACGCGCCGCCGTAGGACGACGTATCGGCTGACGAGTTGGAATCTTCCAGCGAGATCACAGCCGTGAAGCCGTTGCCGGCGTCATACCTGTAGGTGAACTGGTTGAGTTCCTTCGGGCCGTCATAGACGACGTCATCGTTGATGACGTTGCCGGCATAGCCCATGTAGAGATTATACTGCGAGTCGAGCTTACCTACGATGAAGCCGGCAAGGCTGATATTGGCCCAAAGCAGCTTGGTGGCGGTGGTGCCGCCCTCCTGCCAGTCCCAGCGGTAGACGGTGTTGGTCTTCAGCGGGCCGTATTCGGTATCGGTCGCCGTGTCGATGCTGAGCTCAGCGCGGGTATGCCAAAGCGTACCATTCTTGCTGTTGGCGTTGTAGGCATCATACCATTCGCCCTCGGTGCGGACGCGGCCGCCGATCTTGAGGCAGGTTTCGGTGCCCGGAATAAAGAAGTAGCCGGCGCCATAGGCGTCGCAAATGCGAACATATTGAAGCGGTTCCGGCTCGGCAGCCACAATAGCGTCAGCCGCCTGCGCCCCCGAGGCGGCTGCCAGGGCGGCGGCCGAACCGAGAAGAAGACTTCTAATATTCATAAATACTCCAATCTAGTATCGATTGGGCATGAGTTATCGCGCCGAAAATTCGACGTTCCCTACCCCATTCCCGTTTTGACAATCCCCACGAATGCGTCGCGCCCGTTTGTACGCTTTAACGCCGGGGTGGCGGCACTCCCCGAGCACCGTCACGATCTCGATGTAGGAATTCAATTTTGCACAACAAGATTTTGGGCAACTGAATATTTGCCGCAACGCGCCGGGTCACCGTTGCGTTGCAGAAAAATCACGTCACACTTCGTTCGCACAATTGTTGCAAAACGAATTAACGATATAGATCAATAGATTATAAGTTGTGGTACGGAATGGCCGCGAGACAAATTATCGACTTTTTTCGATCCGTGCCGGCAGCGGAATTGTACCCACGGATGCCGCGATGGGCCGATGGCCTGCTGTATCCAGCCGCCTATGCTCGAGATAGTAGGCATAGGCAAACTGTGCGACGATGCCGACCAGAACATAGGCGCCGCCAACAGCCGGGTCCTTATCGGTGACGTACAGGATGACCTGGCCGACCATGGCGAGGATCGTGCCTGCAACGAAGATGCTCAGTGAATGCCGCCCGAGGATCGCCAACGGATGATCGGCGGGCCGGCGCAGCAATCGCGAAACCGTCGGGACGCTGACGATGATATAGGCAAGCGCCAGCACATGCAGCAATCGCGGCAACGACAGAAAGGTCTTGTCGAAACCGGTGACGACCGTGGGCAGGCCGAGCGCAGCGAGGTGATCGCCCAGCGTCCAGAGTTTGTCGGTGACCCAGATGAAAGACAGAACGACATAGGCAAGCGACAGCGCAAACAGGACCGGATTATAGGAGATCCGGCCGCCGCGCTTCACATGCATGATGGCGACGAAGCCAATAACGAACAGGAACTGCCAGGAGAGCGGATTGAGAAACCAGAAGCCGTCAAGCAGCGTCGTATGCGGCGCGATCTGATAGATGCCGGCGACCAGCCAGACACCGGCGGAGACCAAGAGCAAGAGCAGCGGGCTTCGCGCCTCCAGCACCAGGATCAGCGGCAGCATCAGGAACAATGCGCCATACATCGGCAGGATATTGTTATAGCCGATCTGGTGCCCGAGCAGCAGCAAGGCCGGAATGCCGCGAGCCGGATCCATCAGCACAGCAAGGATATTCACCTCGCAGAGCAAGCCCGGCTGGCGGAATATCCATGCGCCGGAGATGAACAGCACCAGCGTGATGAAAGTGGTGATCATGTGCGCAGCATAAAGCGTCAAGGCGCGCCTGACCGCCTTCCAGGCGATTGAAAGCTGATTGCCAGGCATAAACCGCGTGCCATAGGCGAGACCGACGGAAATGCCGGAGATCAGCACGAAGGCTTCCGCCCCATCGGAGAAGCCGAAATTCTTGGTAGTCAGCCGCTCGAAAAACTGGCCCGGCACATGATTGATAAAAATCGTAATCAGGGCCAAAGCCCTTAGAACATCCAGTCTCGTATCCCGCTGCGTCGCCGTCTTCGGCAAGCTCACTCGACTTGCCGAGGCCACGTCGATATTTGCCCTGGAATTCATGGACTTCTCCTGTTCCGACATCCAAATGCGATCGGGGCCAAAGAGTTCCCCCTTTGGCCCCGATCGTTGAAGCGAAAACAGTGCAGGAAAACGCTACTGTCCGATCGGATAGCCCTCTTCGGGATGGGCGATCGCCCTATCATTTATCGTGACCGAGTATCCCTCTGCATCGGGCACTTTTGAGACGGAAATACGGTATTTTCCGCTCGGCAGATCGAGGTCCGCCGCAAAGCCGTCCCACTTCGACGGCAGCGCCGGCTTGACGTAGAGATGGCCATTCTTCACGCGGATGCCGAGAATTCCCTCGATTGCCACGCGATAGAACCATCCCGCCGAGCCCGTATACCAGGTCCAGCCGCCACGGCCGGTCAATTGGCCCTCGCCATAGACGTCGGCGGCGATGACATAAGGCTCGACACGATAGGTATCGGCTTGATCACGATTGCGTGCGTGGTTCACCGGATTCAGCAGTTCGAAGCAATGCCAGGCATCGTCGCCGCGGTTCATTTCCGCCAGTGCCATGACTACCCAGGTGGCGGCATGAGTATACTGGCCACCGTTTTCGCGCACACCCGGAGGATAGGACTTGATGTAGCCCGGATCACGCGCCGATTTGGCGAAGGGCGGCGTGAACAGCCGGATGATGCGGTTGTCATCGTCGACAAGCTTTTCAAGAACGGCGTTCATCGCCATTTCGCCGCGCTCGCGGTCGCCTTCACCAGAGAGAATATTCCAGGACTGGGCGATCGAATCGATCTGGCATTCGAAATTCTCGTTCGAGCCGAGCGGACTGCCGTCATCGAAGTAGCCGCGGCGGTAATGACCGCCATCCCAGCCCGCCGTTTCCAGCGCCTTGCGCAATTCCGGCAAATGCTTGGTCCAGCGCTCGACGCGCTCCTTGTCGCCCCGCGCTTGCGCATAGGGCAGGAAGGCGGTGAGCGTGCCTGCAAGGAACCAGCCGAGCCAGACGCTTTCGCCGCGGCCTTGAATGCCGACGCGGTTCATGCCGTCATTCCAGTCGCCGCCGAGAATCAGCGGCAGACCGTTGCCGCCCTTGCGCTTGATCGCGAGATCGAGCGCCAAGGCCGCGTGCTCGTAGACACTGACCTTATCCTGCGACACGGACGGCTGGTAGAAGGCGTCGTGCGTGCCTGGCATGAGGGCCGCGCCTTCGACAAAGGCAAGTTCCTCGTCGAGGAGCGACTTATCGCCGGTCACCATGCAATACTGGTTGATGGCATAGGCGAGCCAGACGACATCGTCCGAGATATGCGTGCGCACGCCGGCGCCACTGCCCGGCAGCCACCAATGCTGCACGTCGCCTTCGCGGAACTGACGCTGCGCCGCATTCAGGATCTGCTTGCGGGCAAGTTCCGGCGCGTGCATCAGGAATGCCAGCGTATCCTGCAACTGGTCGCGGAAGCCGAAGGCACCGGAAGCCTGATAGAAGGCAGTGCGCGCCATGATGCGGCAGCCGAGGCTCTGATAGGGCAGCCAGGCATTGATCATGTTGTTCATCGCCTTGTCCGGCGTCGAAATCTGCAGACGGCCGGTGAAGCCATCCCAGAAGCCGCGGCTGGCCGAAAGCACAGCCTCGAAATCGGCCTTGCGGATATCGGCGACCAGTGCACGCGCCTCTTCGACCGAAGCGGTATCGCCCATATAGAGGCAGATATCCTTCTGCTCGCCGGCTCCGACGGTCAGGTCGAAGGCGAGCGCCGCGCAGGGGTCGCCATCGAGGTCGGCGGAGTTGGAGAGGACGGCGCCGGAAACGACGGCCTCCGGCATCTGCACCGTGCCGTAGCGGCCGATGAATTCGCGGCGGCTGGCCGAGAAGCTCGAATGCCCCTCGCTTGCCGCCATGAAGGCGACGCGCTTGGAATAGTCGATGCTGTAGGGATTGTTGGCAAACAGCGCACCCGTTTCTTCGTCCAGCGACGATAGGATGAATGGTCTGGTTTTGTGCGGATTGGTGCCGAGCACCCACTCCGCATAATTGTAGAGCCGCAGCCGGCGGGTGCCGGCGCCCGTGTTGCGGACGCGCAGGCGGAAGAGCTTGACAGGACGTTCGCGGTCGATCGTTTGCGTCAGTTCCAGCGCTATGCCGTTCTGTTCGCTCGAGAACACCGAATAGCCGAGACCGTGGCGGGCCTCATATTGGACCTTCGGGTTGCGCGACAGGCCCGCATAGGGAGTCATCACCGTATTGCTATCGAGATCGGTCACGTAAAGCGCCTCTCCCGGACGGTTGATGACCATATCGTTGGTCCATGGCGTCAACTGATAGTCGCGCGAATTGTGGCTCCAGGTGAAGCCGCCGCCTTCGGCAGGCACATGGAAGCCGAAGCGCTCGTTGGAGATGACGTTGATCCATGGATGCGGGGTCGACTGGCCGCCGGCAAGCCGGACGACATATTCGCGGCCATTGTCGACAAAGCCGCCGTAGCCGTTCCAGAAATCGAGATCGTCCTGCGCTCCCAGCTCTCCGGCTGCAAAGATCGATTCCTGTGGCAGAAGCGGCACGGCAAGGCGATTGGCGGGTGCCCGCCCATCGGACTGTGCGGAACCGAACAGCGTGGCCGCGCGGGCAATTTGATCGACAAGCTTGCCGTTGCGTGCATGGAAGATCACACGCGAGGCCGCGAGAATCTGCTGGTAGGTCTCATTCTCGATCAGATCCTTGCGAACCGAGAAGATATTCGGGCGCAACCCGTCGCCCTGATTGTGACGGACGTGCTCGACGAGCTTGTCCAACTCGCTCTGCATGTCCTGGGCCTGGTCCACGTTGCGTTCGTTGACGATCACCAGATCGGCATTGATGCCGCGCGAACGCATGTATTCCGCAGCGCTCAGTGCTTCCCTGGCGATTTCGAGATCGATATCGTCGTTGATGCGCAGGGTGAAAATCGGGAAATCACCCGAGATCGTCACCGGCCAGAGCGCCGACTGCGAATGCAGGCCGGCCTGAACGGTAGCGCCGTCGGCGCGCAGATGCATGTCCGGATAGACGAGATAGCGGGCAAGCTTCTGGAAGGCTGCCGCCTGCTGCGAGGTGACGCCGACATGACGCATCTGCATTTGGGTGCGCGTCCAGGCCTGCGTGAGCTCGACCGCGAAGGTGTCGGGATTGCGATAGCGGTCGACCGCCTTGTCGACATCCTCGCGGTTCGGTGCAGCGATCGTCCAGAAGATTATGCTGACCTTCTTGCCCGCCGGAACGCGGACGACGCGACGCAGCGACAGGCAGGCATCCATCGTGAAACCGTCCGTGCCAGAAAGCGTCGCGCCCGGATCGAAAGCGGCGGCTTCGGCCAGCGTCCGGCCGCGGCCAAGGAACTTGCGGCGGTCCGTCTCGAATTCTGTCGGGCGCTCAGTGCCGGCATTGTCGACGACCAGGTGGGCGATCGACATGTCAGGCTCGTTGTAGTCGCGCTTGTTGCGCTCGGCACGGATCACATCGCCGCTGCCGCCGATCTCGGTGCGCACGAACATACGCGCAAAGACCGGATGGCCCGAATCGACGTCGTCGCTGGCGATAGCCGGCTCGAGATAGGAGGTCACTTCGATGAAGCGATCCTCCGCACCCATGTTGAGCAGCGTCACGCGCCGGCCTTCGGCATCGTTTTCCGTTGCGACGATGCACTCGACCTCGCTGGTGAGGTCACCCACTGTCTTGCTGTATTCCGCCTTTTCGTCGCTGAAGGTGACCTTGACCTTCTCGCCCTCGATGCTGCGCGGTTCCGAAGTCGTCGACCACCATTGGCCGGACACGGTGTCGCGCAGGAAGATGAAGGTGCCCCAGCGATCTTCCGTCGGATCGGGCCGCCAGCGCGAGACGGACAAGCCGTTCCAGCGCGAATAGCCGGCGCCCGTCGCCGTCAGCATGACGGCGTAATGACCGTTGGAGAGGAAGGCGAGTTCGCGGTCCTGCGTGGCCGGATCGGCAATCTTCCGGATTTCCGGACGCAGCATGTCTTCCTGGATGTTGGCCGGCTGGTCGCTCTCATGCTTGGCGGCCATGACGGGAATATCGCGCGGCGCCTTTTCCTGCAGCAGCAGCTCGGCTGCTTCGATCACCGGATCGGCGTGGAAGAGCTCGCGAAGGCGCCCGTTGAAGGCGACGTTGGCAATGGCGGCAATCGACATGCCGTGATGGTGGGCATAGTAGTTGAACACCACCGCAGACTTCTTGCCTTCGGGAACGCGGGTCGGCGTGAAGTCGACGGCATCGTGGAAGCCATAGGTGCCGAGCGCGCCGACCTTGCGCAGCTTCTGCAGGTTTTCGAGCGCCGCTTCCGGCCGGTATTGGCTGGCGAGAATCGAGGCATAGGGCGCGATAACGGCATTCTGGCCGAGCCCGCGCTTCAGGCCAAGCGAGGGTACGCCGAAATTGGTGTACTGATATTGCATCTGATGGTCGCGGGCGTTGAAGGCCGCTTCCGAAATGCCCCAGGGAATGCCGGCGCCCAGGCGCTTGGCATAGTTCATCTGCTCCTGGACGATCAGGTTGTTGGTCTGGTTGAGGATACCGCCCTGACGCTCCTGCATGACGAGCGGCGGCATCAGATATTCGAACATCGAGCCGGACCAGGAAACCAGCGCGCCCCGCGAACCGATCGGCACGACCTGACGGCCGAGGCGGTACCAATGCTCCGTCGGCAGGTCGCCCTTGGCGATGGCGAAGAGGCTGGTGAGGCGGGCTTCGGACGCCAGCAAGTCGTAGCAGGCGGCATCGAGTTCGTTGGTTTCCACGCGGAAGCCGATGGAGAGCAAGCGCCGTTCCGGACGATAGAGGAAACTGAAATTCATCCCGAAGGCGATCTCGCGCATGCGGTCGCGGAGTTTTGCCAGGCGCTGACGCAGCGCGTCGACATTGGCGAGATCGAAGACGCTGTCGGCGATATGGCCTTCGCAGACCTTCACCAGCGATTCCGACCAGGTGAGCACCTCGCCGCTCTGCGGCGACTTGACCTCGTGGTCGAGGTTGGCAGCGAGCTTTTGAATATCATGCGCCAGGACGGACAGGTTGATGATGCGGATCGAGGCGAACTCATGCTCGCGCTTGACCGCCGCCAGTGCGTTCCGGAAGCCGATGATGCGCTCTTCCAGGCGATGACGCAGCGGACGAACAGTCTTGCGATCATCCGGCAGTTCGGCAAGCATTTCGCCGAGAATGCCGGCGACATCGCCGATGCCGTCGAGATTGCCCTGCATATGCGCGGAAGGCGCTTCCGCCCAGATGCGGCAGGCCGAAGACACCGCAATCAGGTGGCCGGCAAAATTGCCGCTGTCGACCGCCGAGACATAACGCGCGCCCATCGGCTTCAGCGTGTCTGTATGATACCAGTTGCAGAGATGCCCGCGGAACTTCTCGAGCTTCTCGACCGTCGCCATCGTCTTTTCCATGCGATCGATGGTTTCCTCAAAGGAAATCCAGCCGAAATTGCGGGCCGAGATTACCGAGAGCAGATAAACGCCGATATTGGTCGGCGAGGTGCGCGAAGCGACCACCGGATGCGGCGTCTGCTGCACATTGTCCGGCGGCAGATGGTTTTGCTGCTCGACCACGAACGTGTCGAAATAGCGCCAGGTGCGGCGCGCGATCTTGCGCAGCTCGGCCGAAACGCTTTCCGGAACTTCGAGCTTGTCTTCTGTTTCCGCCGTCTGGCTGACATACCAGGCGATTGCCGGCGACAGAATCCACAGCAATGCGAAGGGGATGCCGACGAAGAAGGCATTGTCGCCGGACAGAGATGCGAAAGCCAAAGCCAGCAGCGCCAGTACCGGCGCGTGCCACATGACGCGGTAATGGCCGAGGATCGTCGTCTGCGCCGCAGCCTGGGCGCTGGCGGCTGTGCGCCATTGCAGCATCAGCTTGCGGCTGACGAAGGCGCGGTAGAGCGACCGGCCGATGGCGTCCGCCATGATGCAGGCGCCGTCGGCAATGAAGACGATTCGCAACGCCACTTGCGCATTGGCGGCGCGGATGTCCGACCAAACGGTATAGAGATGGGCGCGGGCGACGATGTCGCTGGTGCGCGGAATGATACCGTTGATCAGCGACAGCGTCGGCGCCACGAACAGGCAGAAGATCAACAGGATCTGCCAGATCAGGGCGGCGAACGGCCCCATGAAATACCAGCCGAGAACGGAGGCGAAGAACCAGGCGATCGGTGTCAACGAGCGACGCAGATTGTCCATCATCTTCCAGCGGCCGAGGCCGGTGACGCCGCGCTTCGGATTGAAGAGATAGGGAAGGAGCTGCCAGTCGCCGCGAGCCCAGCGATGCTGGCGCGAGACTTCCACTTCGTAGCGAATCGGGAAATCCTCCACGAGCTCGCAGTCGGTCACCAACGCGCAGCGCGCCATCGAGCCTTCGAGCAGATCGTGGCTGAGAACCGCATTCTCTTCGATCTTACCCTTCAGCGAGGCCTCGAAAGCATCGACATGATAGAGGCCCTTGCCGGTGAACGTGCCTTCCTCGACCAGGTCTTGATAGACGTCGGAGACGGCGAAGACATAGGGGTCGAGACCGCGATTGACGGAGAAGACGCGCTGGAACACCGAGGCGTCCTTGCCCGTCGTCAGCGACGGGGTGACACGCGGCTGCAGCACGCCATAGCCGCGGACAACACGCTTGCTCTCGGGATCGAACACCGGCCGATTGATCGGATGATGCAGCTTGCCGACGAGCTTCGTGACCGTGTCGCGCACCAGGCGCGTGTCGGAATCGAGCGTCATGACGTATTTCACGTCCTTCGGCACGGTATTGGCACCGGGCAGGAAGGTCGTATCGCGATCACCACGCAACAGCAGATTCAGTTCGTGCAGCTTGCCGCGCTTGCGTTCCCAACCCATCCAGGCGTCTTCGGCCGGATTGTAAAGGCGGCGGCGGTGCAGCAGATAGAAGCGCTGCTTGCCGTCCTCGGCGTAGCGGGCGGAGAGGCTCGCGACTTCGCGGCGGGCGTAATCCAGAATTTCCAGATCGCGTTCGCTCTCTTCTTCCTTGCTGTCCGGCCAGTCGCTGAGCAGCGCGTAATAGACCTCACCAAGCGGATTGGCGAGGTAGTGAACTTCGATATTGCGCACCAGTTCGTCGACGCTGTCGCGATTGGCGATCAGCGTCGGCACGACGACCAGCGTGCGGGCCTCCTCCGGAATGCCTTCCTTGAACTCATAGCCGACGAGACGCGCCGGCATGAGGAACATGGTGACCACGAAGTTGAACAGGCCCGTCGCACCTTCCGACGCCGGCAGCGAGAACATCAGCAGCAGGATGATGGTTTCAGCCCAGCCCATACCGGCCTGGATCATGAAATAACCGACGATCCAAAGAGCGATGACGGTGAGCAACAGAACGGGTGCGGCGATCGCCAGCCAGTTGAACTTGCGCCACTGGCGCACGAAGCGCTGCGACAGCTTCGGCCGAAAGCCGATCGCCTTTTCCAGCTTCTCGATCTGCTGACCGACGATAAATTCGCCGATATTGGCCTCATGCGGCTGCAGCTCGCCCGAAGCCTTGGCCGCCTCTGTCATGGCCATGGCGACCTGGGCGATTTCCATTTCCGTCTTGTCGGAACGACGCGCAAGCTTTTCGATGGCGCGACGATAGCTGTTGCGCGAGCCGGGATCGAGCTTGGCATAGTCGGTCTCGTCCCAGAGCAGCTTGTCGACCGCGCTGACTTCCTCGACCCAGCCCGACCAGTCGGTATCGTCGATCAGACGCAGGCTTTTGATGATGTTGCCCATCGTCACATTGCCGGACGACAGGCGGTTGTGCTCGGCCATCATGACCGTTTCGGCGTCGGTGCCGGCTTCCGCCAGCCGCCTTTCCAGCCAGGTGACGGCAAGGCCCGATGTGTGCGAGCCGTCGCGCAGGCGATAAAGGAACTGCGTGGCGAAGGTATTGTCGGACGTATAGGGTTCGAGCGTCTTCAGGAACTCGGTGACCTTTGCGTCGTCATTGATGCGGATCAGCTCATCGACGGCGGCGTTGGCCTTCTTGCGCGTCAGGCGGCTCTGTTCGACGCGGCTGGAGATGCGGCGCAGATTATCGACGAGAACATAGCGAACCAGCGATGGAACCGCCCAGAGCTCACCGATCTTCAGCATCTCGTACGACTGGAAGCCTTCGACGAGCGCCAGCAGACCCTGGTTGGACACGGTGCTGTGCGTGTGGGCAACATAGAGCCAGGCGAGCGCCAGCGTGCGCGGCATCACCATGCCGTCGACGGTGATCGTCTGCAGTTGATCATAGAACTTCTTCGGAAAATCGCGGCGGACTTCCTGGATTGCCTCTTCGATGATGTAGTGGTTATCGAGCAGCCATTCGGCGGCGGGCGTGATCGATTCGCCGGCATCGACGTCGGCATTGGCCGAACGGTAGACGCGCAGGATCTCCTTCTCGTTCTCCTTATGCCGGGCGAAGAAATCGAAAGGCGCAAAGCCTGGCAGCTTCGTGCTGGCGCCGTTGCGGGCGAAAGCCGCACCGCATTCCCGGATCTGATCGTTGGAGAAATAGGTGGCACGGATCGAATCGTTATGATCGATCTGCTTGGCTTCAGAATCGCGTGGCGGAACAGTGGAGAGGTTTTGAGATGTCATGGATTCGGGTTCTGGGTCCAAACAGAGTGACAGGCATTGTCGCCTTTAACGTCTTTTGCCCTGCCCGGCACAACTATTCATGCATTTGGACCCTTTGCTTCGCTTCCCGGCGTGCGAAGGGGATGAATTCGAAGTGACGGCTTAGAACAAACGTATTCAGGCGAAGATTTTCACGGCCTCTTCGTCAGGATCATGGCAATTTTGCGCCACCATTCGAAACAGGCTTCCGTGAAACTTGAGACGCGGCCAAATGGTTCCGGCAGCGGTCGCACGTGTCAAAGACAATCGATCAAAGTCATGAGGCATTCTCCTTAGGCTGATTTCTCGCGATTGGGAATCCGGCAGGGCGTGGCAGGTTGAGCCCTCCATATCCCGCAGAAGATGAACTTAAACTGAACTCCCTCAAAAGATTCGCAAATTCCTCTCAAGAGCCGTTTTTCTCAGGGTAGGAAATGATCGACAAGAAGCGGATCGGCAGGCTTATGAGCACTTCCGGACCATGCGGCGCATCAGCGTCGAAGAACAGGCTGTCGCCAGGTCGCATCGCATAGAGCTTGTCGGCATGACGGTATTTGACCTCGCCTTCCAGCATATAGATCAGCTCCAACCCCTCGTGTTGAAACGCCGGAAAAACATCGGAATCGGCTGTTAGCGTAATCAGATAGGGCTCGACCTGCAGGCCGGTAGATCCATTGCCGATGTGACCGAGCAGATTGTACTGGTGACCGGCGCGCGTACCCCGCCGCTCCATCTCCAAACCCTCGCCCGCCTTGACGAAGACGGCGTTGCGCTTTTCCTCGAAGCGTCGGAAAAACGACGTCACGGGCACGCCGAGCGCCCGTGCCAAGGCTTGCAATGTGGTGAGAGACGGCGACGTGTTGCCGTTTTCGATCTTTGAGAGCATGCCCAGTGATATGCCGGTGGCAGAGGCAAGATCGGCGCCGGTGATGCCGAGCTTCTTGCGAAAGGCGCGAACCTCGTGGCCAATCGCCAATTCGAGATTATTCTCTTTCACGTCGCGTAGGGCATGCGGATCCTGTTTCAGAACCGCTCTCGCACCGTGAACACCATTCCGTCTGCTGCTGCGCCCAGCCTCCGCCTTGGTCATGCTTCCGCCCCACTCTATTTTATATTTTGGCGGAGCTTACTGTTTTCATGACGCGCATTCTATTGGGCACAAGAAATTTTCTTTGTCCGGCGAAGTTTTGACAGTGCCGGGAAAGAAGAGTTGCCGTAAGGGAAGGCTTCAACTTGGGAAGAAGCGGGCGATGCAACGCCAATCATCACGCTCGCCTGAAGGTCCGCCCGATCAATAGCGTCGCCGTTAGGAAAGGACGGATGACGCTCCGACCGCAATCATCTGGCGCGCCGCGTCGGCATGCATGCACCCATGATCATTGACCAAGGTCGTCTTTGTAGCAGGGTTCAGACAACGACGCCGCAGACGATGGCAGCGACGAAAAGAAATGCGGCGGAAAACAGCGCAACGTGAATCGCAGTCTGAATCTTATGGCGCGTCGTCGCGACACGCTTCGACCCGTCGAACTGATTCACATGCGTATTCGACATACCCAAATTCGCCATGTGTTGCCTCCGTTCGTTTTTTTGTCGATGTCTCGCGGGACGATCCGCCAGACATTCATATAATCCCTATCAATTAGGTAGACATGAAATTTCGTCCAGAGGGCAACGAAGGAAAAAATAAACCACTGGACGACGATCAGGCTCGAAAGATCAGCAAGGCCAAATCAGCAGAGAATGCGGCGAGCCCAGATCAAAGTGCGCTCTACGGCGCTTGCTTCAGGAGCCGGCGTTTCGGTTGGACCGATCTGACGGCGGCTCTTTTCTTCTGGCAGAGCGACGGTCAGCACGTCCTCCTCTTTCGCCGGCTTTGGCGGATGAAGATAACCCATGGTCATGCCACCCATGAAAAACATGCCTGCCTCCACTCGCGCATGACCCGAAATAGGGATCACGAAAGTTAACCGCCATTAACGAGATCATGACAGAAATGCGGCACGAGTCAATAGTCTATACGATTGGTCGTCTTTTAAAGGTGTCTTAACTAAAGGAGCGATGAAGGGCCAATGATTACAATCGCTTAATTGCGAACAAATCCCCTGCTCGCAATCATGAGATTGCGTGTATAGTCTTCCTTGACATCGCCAGTCGCCAATTCTTTTGCGCTCAGCCGCTCGACGATAGCGCCGTTCTGCATCACCACGAGGCGTTCGCACATATGGGTGACGACGCCGAGATCGTGGCTAACCATAACGAATGTCAGATGGCGATCCCTGCGCACCTGCTCCAGCAGGTTGAGCACTTCCGCCTGTACGGAAGCGTCCAGCGCCGAGGTCGGCTCGTCGAGCAACAGGATGGACGGCTCTACGATCAAGGCACGGGCGATCGCCACACGCTGACGCTGGCCGCCGGACAGTTGATGCGGATAGCGGAAACGGAAACCGGAGCCGAGGCCGACTTCGTCAAGCGCCCGGGCGATGCGTGCGTCACTGTCGCCAATACCGTGGATCGCCAGCGGCTCCAGCAGCAGCCGGTCGATGGTCTGACGCGGATGCAGCGAGCCGTAAGGGTCCTGAAACACCATCTGGACCTGGCGATAGAACGCCTTGTTGCGTTTCGAACCCTTCAGCGCCTCGCCGTCGATGCGGATCACACCGCCGCTGACCGGCGCAAGACCCCCGACGGCGCGCAAAAGGGTCGACTTGCCGGAACCGGACTCGCCGACAAGACCGAAGGATTCGCCCCTGTCCACATCGATACTGACCGCATCGAGGGCATAATAACCATCATAGACGACGCTGAGGCCGTCGACTGCAAGTGCCGCCGTCATGCCGCCCACTCCGGCTTGCGGTCGAGGACCGGCAGCGGATGGCGGTCCTCGCCGATCACAGGCATGCAATTCAATAGGCCGCGCGTATAGGGATGTTGCGCATTGTTGAGCTCGGAAGCCTTTATTTCCTCGACGATCTTGCCGGCATACATGACGATGACGCGGTCGCAGAAGGAAGACACCAGCCGCAGATCGTGCGACACGAAAATCAGCCCCATACCGCGTTCCGACACCAGCCTATCCATGATCCGCAACACATCGAGCTGCACGGTGACATCAAGCGCCGAGGTCGGCTCGTCGGCGATCAGCAGCTCCGGCCCCGCAATCAGCATCATCGCGATCATCGCGCGCTGCCCCATGCCGCCCGATACTTCGTGCGGATGCAGGTCGTAGACGCGCTTGGGATCGCGGATCTGCACCGCTTCCAGCATGGCCATGGCGCGGTCACGCGCTTCCGCCTTGCCGACCTTCTCATGCGTGCGCAGCGTCTCGGTGATCTGCCGGCCGATGGTCATCACCGGGTCGAGCGAATATTTCGGATCCTGAAGCACCATGGCGATGCGTTTGCCGCGCAGAGACCGGCGCTCTTTCGCGGAGATCGACAGGAGGTCGATGCCACTGAAATTCAGCCGGTCGGCGGTGACGATTCCATGCGACGGAGTGAGCCCCATGATGGCACGACCAGTCTGCGATTTGCCGGAACCGCTTTCGCCGACGATGCCGAGCCGTTCGCGGCCGAGCGTGAAGGACACGCCGCGCACTGCTTCGATGACGCCGGTGCGGGTAGGATAGCGAACCCTCAGGTTCTCGACCGTCAACAGCGCCGTCATTGGCCGCTCTCCTTCGGATCGAGCGCATCGCGCAGGCCGTCGCCAAGCAGGTTGAAGCCGAGGCTGACGATCAGGATGGCGATGCCGGGCATAGCCGCCACCCACCATTGGTCGAGGTAATATTTGAACCCGGTGGCGATCATCACCCCCCATTCCGGCAGTGGCGGTTGCGCGCCGAGGCCGAGAAAGCCGAGGCCGGCGGCCGTCAGGATGACGCCGGCCATATCGAGCGTGACGCGCACGATCACCGAGGAGATGCAGAGCGGCATGACATGGCGGAAGATGATGCGCAGCGGCGAGGCGCCCATGAGCCGCACGGCGGCAATATAGTCTGAGCGCCGCACCGTCATCGTTTCGGCCCGCGCCAGGCGCGCATAGGGTGGCCAGGAGGTAATGGCTATGGCGATGATGGCGTTTTCGATGCCCGCCCCGAGCGCGCCGGCAAAGGCGAGCGCCAGCACCAGCTTCGGGAAGGCGAGGAAAATGTCGGTGATGCGCATGAGCACGGTGTCGATCCAGCCGCCCATATATCCGGATACCATGCCGATGATCAGCCCGACTGGCGCGGAGATGATCGCAACCAGCACGACGATGTACAAAGTCCATCGCGAACCATAGATCAGGCGGGACAGAATATCGCGGCCGAGATCATCCGTCCCGAGAAGATAGCCCTCGGTGCCCGGCGGTTTCAGATAGGCGTTGGTGAGATCGCCGATGACTGGCGAGTGAGGCGCGATGACATCGGCAAGGGCTGCAACCAGCACCAAGGCGATGATGATCAGCAATCCGGCGACCGCCAGGCGATTGGCGGAGAATTGCCGCCAGGTGACATAGGCGCGCCCGAGTCTTGCTTGCCGCCGTGACTGCGGCCGGTCGGACAGGAGCCAGTCGCGCCAACCGGGTTGGATGGTGTCAACCGTCATTTACGTCGCGTCCTTGGATCGAGGGTCCGATAAAGCAGATCGGAGAACAGGTTGATGCCGATGAAAACCGTGCCGACGACGATCGTGCCCCCAAGTACGGCATTCATGTCGGCATTGCGTAGCGAGCTGGTGATGTAGAAACCGATGCCCGGCCAGGAGAATACGATCTCCGTCAGTACCGAGCCTTCCAGCAGTCCGGCATAGGAAAGCGCGATCACCGTGATCAACGGCACGACGGCGCTGCGTAGCGCATGGCCCCAGATGACCCGCGTCTCCGAAAGTCCCTTGGCGCGGGCAGCGACGATATATTCCTGACCCAGCTCATTCAGCATGAAACTGCGTGTCATGCGGCTGATATAGGCAAGCGAGAAATAACCGAGCAGCGACGCCGGCAGAATGATGTGGCGGAATGCGTCCCAGAATACATCCCATTGCCCCTGCATGGCGCTGTCGATCAGATAGAAGCCGGTGATCGGCGTGAACGTATATTCGAAGGCGATGTCGATGCGGCCGGGATACGCCGCCCAGCCTAGCTTGGCATAGAAGATGACGAGTGACACCATCGCCAGCCAGAAGACCGGCACCGAATAGCCGACGAGGCCGATGACCCGGACGATCTGGTCGATGAAACTGTTGCGGCGTACGGCGGCAAGCACGCCGAAGGGAACGCCGAAAGCCGCGCCGATGATCGTGCCGACGGTTGCCAGCTCCATCGTCGCCGGAAAGACGCGCCTGATGTCGTCCATCACCGGATTGGTCGTCAACACCGACGTACCGAAATCGCCGGTCAATGCGTTCAGCAGATAATAATAGAACTGCAGATAGAGCGGCTGATCGAGATGCATTTCGCGGCGCAGGCGCTCCAGCACCTGCGCAGGCGCATGGTCACCGGCAATCGCCAACGCCGGATCGATCGGGATGACACGCCCGATGAAGAAGGTGACGGCGAGAAGACCGAGATAGGTCGTGACCGCCACGACCAGGAAGCGCAAGACGCCCATCAGAATGTGCGCGGCACGGCCCTTTTTGGGCCGCACCTCCATTTTCCGTTCGACAGTGCTCAAAGAACTAGTCCTATCGGACCATCACTTCGACACCGGCCAGACAAAGTTGGTGTCGAAGCTCGGGCCGAGCTTGAAGTCCTTCACATCCTTGCGATAGCCGGCAACTTCCGTCTGCTGGAACAGAAAGACGAAGGGGCTGGCATCCAGGTACTTCTTCTGGATCTCCTGATACATGGCACCGCGCTTGGCGGTATCGACCTCGAACAGGGCGGCCTTGGTTTCCTTGTCCAGTTCGGGCGTCGTCCAGGTATTGCGCCAGGCAAGCGTCTTGTTGGTGCCCGCGTCGGAGTTGTCGGGATTGTTCGTGAACGTATCCGCGTTGGAATGGGGGTCCCAATAGTCGTTGCCCCAGTTGCCGAAATAGATATCGTGGTTACGGGCGCGATACTTGGTCAGCTTCTGCTTGCCGTCGCCGGGAATGATCTCAACCTTGATCCCAGCTTGGCCCAGCGTCTGCTGAATCGAGGTGGCCACACCGGTATCCGGCTCGATGCTGCGCACGTCCATCGTCACGGAGAAGCCGTTCGGCAAGCCGGCTTTGGCCAGCAGTTCCTTTGCCTTGGCGACATCGAGCTTGAATGGATTTTCATCCAAAGAGCCAAGCATGCCCTTCGGCTCGAAGGTCTGGTGGATTTCGCCGATGCCCTTGATCAGCGTCTTGCCGATGGCGTCGTAGTCGACCAGGTATTTGAACGCCTGCTGCACTTCCGGCTTGGCAAGATTCGCATTTTTCTGGTTGAGGCTGACATAGTAGATCGTGCCCTTCGGCGCATTGGTCGAGGCAAGCTGCGCATTCTTCTCGATAGCGGCCAGATCGGTCGGCGACAGGTTGCGGGCAACGTCGATGTCGCCATTCTCCAGCGCCAGGCGCTGTGCCGAGCTTTCCTTCATGAAGCGGTAGATGACACGGGCAAGCTTCGGCTTGTCGCCGTAGTAATTGTCGTTGCGCTCCAATACGACGGCTTCGTTGGCGCGCCATTCGCGCAGCTTGAACGGACCGGAGCCGGCATAGCCGGTCTTCAGCCAGGCGTTGCCGAAGTCGTTGTCGTATTTGTTGTCGGCCGACGGCGTCACCGGCTTGACGTGCTGCAGAACCAGCTTCTTGTCGACCACTTCCGCAACGGTCGCCGTCAGGCAGTTCAGCACGAAGCTCGGTGCATAGGGCTTGTCGACGGTGAAGGTGAACGTGCTGGGATCGGTGGCCTTGGCCTTTTCCGTGACATTGTCGCCGGTCAGGCCGAATTGGGTGAGGATGAAGGCCGGACTCTTGTCGAGCTTGACAACGCGCTCGAAGGACCAGGCGACATCATCGGCGGTAATCGGATTGCCCGAGGCAAATTTCAGGCCGGGCTTCAGCTTAAACGTATAAGTCAGGTGATCGTCGGAGACCGACCAGCTCTCGGCAAGATCGCCTTGGATCTTGGAGGTGTCGTTGATATCGAGGCGAACGAGCAGGCTGTAGCTGTTGCCAGTGACTTCGGCAGCGGAGAGTTCGTAAGCTTCCGCCGGATCCATGCTGAGGATGTCGTCGAAGGCGAACCCTTCGACCAGCGTATCCTTCGGCGTTGCCGCAAAGGCGCTCGGTACAGCCATCGTCAAAAGCGTGAGAGCCGCACCGGCCGAAAGAGCACGGAAGCTGCGGTTCATCTTGGTCATCATCATGTTTTTGTTCCCTTATTTTAGCTATTATCTATATGAACTATGCACGCGGCCCGCTGCTCTCTCCCCAAGCAGACGCCAGAATACGAAGCCAGTTCTCCCTGCATAGCTTCACAAGATCTGCGTCAGCATAGCCAACGTTCCTGAGCGCAGCAATCAGCTTTTGGTTGCCCGCAGCATCGCTGATTTCTTCTGGAATCGTCGCCCCGTCGAAGTCCGATCCGAGGCCGACGCAATCGATACCGACACGTTTCACGAGGTGGTCGACATGGCGGACCATGGCCTCGATCGGCGTGTTCGCATCCGAACGGCCGTCGTCGCGTAGCATCGCCGTCGCATAGTTCAGGCCGACGATGCCATGGCTCTCCTTGATGGCGTCGAGCTGCTTGTCGGTCAGATTGCGGGCGACGGGGGTCAGCGCATGCGCGTTGGAATGGCTGGCAACCAGCGGCTGATCCGATGTCTTCGCCACATCCCAGAAGCCCTTCTCGGTGATATGGGCGAGGTCGATGACGATGCCGAGGCGGTTGCATTCGCGCACCAGCGCGAATCCGGCATCCGTCAGGCCCGGCCCGGTATCCGGCGAACTGGGATAGGCGAAGGGTACCCCATGAGCAAAGACGTTGTTGCGGCTCCAGACGGGGCCGAGCGAGCGCAGGCCGGCCGCATAGAAGGTTTCGAGCGCGACGAGATCGGCGCCGATGGCCTCGCAGCCTTCCATATGCATCACCGCGGCGAAGATGCCCTTTTCCATGCAGTCGCGAATTTCTGCGGTCGAGCGGCAGAGCTTCCAGGCACCGGCGCGATCAAGCTTGAGGGCGATCGCAGCCATTTCGAGCGCGATATCGAGCGACGGCGCACGCTCCAGCGGCGGCGAGAGCGGCGTTGCATAGTGGCCATTGCGGTCGGGATCGGCGAAGACAAGATTGCCGGAGGGGATATAGATGGCGCAGAGACCGCCGGCCAGACCGCCGGCCTTGGCGCGCGGCGCATCGATATGGCCGGTCGATATACCATCCCTGAATTCAGCGACCGGATCCGTTCCTTCGCGGGCATGATTCCAGAGTCTCAGCAGAACATCGTTATGGCCATCGAATACGAATTGCATTGTCTATCCTGGATAAAGCGCTCGGATGAGCAACGTGAAAGCGGCCAGAATAGAAAAGATGACGGGATTCGCCATCCCTAAATGAAAAAAATCTGCATTAGCATGGAATGCCGCATACGGAAAAGGCGGGGGCAAATCCCCCCGCCTCGAGATAGCCGACAAAGCATCAGCCGTTTCAGCGTTTGGCCCGCTTCTTCTGGCGGTAGACGTCGATTGCCACAGCGGCGATGATAATGATGCCCTTGGCGATCTCCTGGTAGTAGGCGTCGACGTTGAGGAAAGTGAAGCCCGAAATCATCACGCCGAGAATGACCGTGCCGATGACCGTGCCGGCGACGCGCCCGACGCCGCCGGTGAGCGAGGTGCCGCCGATGACCGCGGCTGCGATCGCGTCCAACTCATATGTCACGCCCATGCCCGCTTGCGCCGTCTGGACGCGGGCCGCTGTGATGATGCCTGCAAGACCCGCGAGCAGACCGGCGATTGCATAGACCTTGACCAGATGCGCCTCGACATTGATGCCGGAGACGCGCGCGGCCTGAATGTTGGCGCCGATCGCATAGGTGAACTTGCCGTAGCGCGTGTAGCGCAGCACGATATGGAAGGTGAACGCAACGACCAGGAAGACGACGACGGGCCAGATGCCGGTGCCGATGAAATTGAACTGATCGGTGAGGCCGGAGACGGGCTGGCCTTTCGTGTACAATTTCGACAGACCGCGTGCCGAGACCATCATGCCGAGCGTCGCGATGAATGGCGGAATCTTGGTTTTCGTGATGAGCTGGCCGTTGACATAACCGGCGGCAAGACCAATCAGCAGACCGACGCCGATCGGAACGAAAAACGGCAAATCGGTCAGCGCGGGATAAAGCGCCCGCGACCAGGCCGAGGACTGTGCAAAGCTCGCCGCCACCATGGCGGTCAGGCCGACGACGGAGCCGGATGAGAGATCGATGCCACCGGTGATGATGACCTGCGTCACCCCGACCGCGATGATGCCGATGACGGAGACCTGCAGGATCATGATCTTCAGGCGCTGCACGTTGAGCAGAAAGCTCTGGCCAACGAAAATCCAGCCGAGGACTTCACAGACGAGCGCAATGCCGATCAATACGAGGAAGATGCCGAGCTCTGGCGGTACGCGCCGCCGCCTGGGACGCGTCACTGACGGTGCGGTCGCCTCCGCAACTTTGCTAACCATGGTTCAATCCTCCTTTGCGACGGCCGGCCCAGTCATTGCGCCGCCAGCTCCATCACCTTGACTTGAGTTGCATCCGCACGATCGAGGAAGCCGGTCACCCGTCCCTCATGCATCACCATGATGCGGTCGCTCATCCCCAGCACTTCGGGCATCTCCGAGGAGATCATGATGACAGCGACGCCGTTGCGCACCATGTCCGTGACCAGCCGATGGATTTCCGCCTTGGCGCCGACATCGATGCCGCGGGTCGGCTCGTCCAGGATCAGAATACGCGGCTTGGTGAGCAGCCAACGGCCGATCAGCACTTTCTGCTGATTGCCGCCGGATAGGTTTTCGACACGTTCATCGAGGTTCGGCGTCTTGATGCGCAGCTTATGCGCCATGTCGTCGCAAGTCTCCTCGACCGAACTCTCCTGCACGAAGCCGGCCCGCACGAACTTGTCGTGCAATACGGCGACCTGCATGTTCTCGAGCACGCTGAGGATCAGCAGACAGCCGGTCTCCTTCCGATCCTCAGTCAGAAAAGCCATGCCGTGCCGGATTGCCACCGCCGGCGAGGATATATCGACCTTTTTGCCGAAAAGCTCGATCGTGCCGGACGAGGCCGGTGTGACGCCAAACAGCGTCTCGGCGACATTCGAGCGGCCTGAGCCGACCAGGCCCGCAACGCCGAGGATTTCGCCGGCCCTCACCTCGAAGGAGACATCGGAGAAGACGCCGTTCAAGTTGAGGTCCTTGACGGAAAGAACCGTCTCGCCGATCGGCACCTCTTCCTTCGGGAACATCTGGGTGATCTCGCGACCGACCATCATGCGGATGATGTCGTCGCGCGTGACGTCGGTGGAGGTGTGTGTGCCGATATATTTGCCGTCGCGGAACACCGAGAATTCATCGGCGATCTCGAAAAGCTCGTTCATCTTGTGGGTGATGTAGACGATGCCGATGCCCTGCTCACGCAGGCCGCGGATGATCTCGAAGAGATGCGTCACCTCGCGCTCGGTCAACGCCGAAGTCGGCTCATCCATGATCAGCACGTCGGAATCATAGGATACCGCCTTGGCGATCTCGACCATCTGGCGGTTGGCGACCGAAAGCTCGCGCACCTGGATTTCCGGATCGATGGTGATATTCAGCCGGCTGAAGAGTTCCTCTGTCTTTCGGCTCATCTCCGAATGATCGACGAAGCCCAGACGGTTCTTCGGCTCGCGACGGATCCAGATATTCTCCGCGACGGTCATGAACGGCATCAGGTTGAGCTCCTGATGGATCATCGCGATGCCGTTCTCCAGCGCATCCAGCGGTGATTTCAGGCGGATCTCGACGCCTCTCAGACGCACTTCGCCCTGATCCGGCGTGTAGATGCCGGCCAGAATTTTCATTAGCGTCGACTTGCCGGCGCCGTTTTCACCCATGAGCGCATGCACGGTGCCGCGCTTCAAACGGAAGGAAACATCATCGAGGGCAAGCACGCCCGGAAATTCCTTGCGGATGCCTTCGGCACTCAGCAGATAGACGGCATTGGGGACCGCGCCGCTGGCGCGCACCGCAGCCATGGTGGATGGGCTCACAACCATCTTTTCCCTCCCGGGAGCTGTCGGAATTTAGGGGATGCGGGCTCTGGCGCCCGCATCCATCGGTAACAGCCGTCAGTTCTTCTTGACGAAGTCCTTGACGTTTTCCGGCGTCACGAGCTGGAAGGGGATATAGACCTTCTTTTCCACCTTCTCGCCCTTGGCGAGCTTCAGCGCGGCATCCACCGCACCCTTGCCCTGGCCGGCAGCGTCCTGGAAAACCGTGACATCGAGGTCGCCGGCCTGCATCGCTGCCAGCGCATCTTGCGTCGCGTCGACACCGCCAATGACGATACTATCCATCGATTTGCCGGCCGCCTTCAGTGCCTGGATCGCGCCGATGGCCATTTCGTCATTGTTGGAAATGACAGCATCGAAATCGAGACCGCTCGAGAGCCAGTTGGTCATCAAGTCGGAGCCCTGGGTGCGCTGCCAGTTACCGGTCTGTTCCTGGACGATCTGGATGCCCTTGCATTCGTCGGTGGCGAGAACGTCATGTACGTCCTTGGTGCGCATGCGGGCCGCCTGGTTCGACAGCTCGCCCATCATGACGACCGCCTTGCCCTTACCCTTCAGCAGACGGCAAACCTCCTTGGTTTCCAGGGTACCGGATTCCTGTTCGTTGGAGGCGACGAAGGCTTGCTTGTCCGGCAGGCTATCGACGTTTGCCGGCTCGCGATTGACGTAGACCAGCGGAATTTTCGCGTCCGCCGCCAGCTTCGACATGGCGGCCGTGGCATCCGTATCGACCGGATTGACGATAATGGCATCGACGCCGCTGGCGATGAAGTTCTGGATTTGGCTCTGCTGCTTGGCGACGTCGTTCTGGGCATCCTCGACTTGCAGCGTCACGCCCTTCATCGTCTTGGCATAGTCCTGCATGCCGTTGCGCAGAACGGTCAGAAAGTTATCGTCGAACAGCGCCATCGAAACGCCGATGGTCTCGGCATGGGCGGCAGTCGACAGCATAAGCGCCATCGCGGAGCCCAGAATGAACTTTTTCATGATTTTTCCTCCCAGCTATGGTGTCCGGCTACACCCCTCCTAACGCCGGAGCCCCCGGTCTCCACCGCAGGGCCAACAATCAGGGCCGCCGTCACTCCTATAACGGTAACCCCAAAAACGGAACAAACAGACCGTAAAATTTCATATGCGGAATATTTATTCCATTTTTCGGTGGGAACGTCAACACTATTTTGTCGCCGCACGGCCGGAACTGGCGATCAACGAACGACAGAAGAAGTTTCAGCGGAGAAAGGCTGTAAAAGGTGGCGAGCCGGCCTACATGTGGGCTGCTCGATCCGATGGAACGGACATTCCATCGACATTTGAATAACGTACAACGCCATCGATATCAGGCCGCAATCAACCCCCATCGGCCGACAATGGAGAACCAGCATGCCCTCGATGTACCGCTTCTCGGTGCCCGTCTTTCAACGTGGCCTCGCAAATCTTTCAACCTATCTCGACAAGATCGAGGCTTATGCCGCAGAAAAAGGCACCGATCCGAACGAGCTCGTCGGCGCACGCCTCGTTGACGACATGCTGCCGCTCTCCGGCCAGTTTCAGCGCGCCACCGACAGCGCCAAGCTCGCGATCGCCCGGCTGACCGGCATCGACGCTCCACGCTTCGAAGACAATGAAACCACCGTTGCCGAGTTGCGCGAACGTCTGAAAAAGACGGAGGACTTCCTGGCGACGATTACGGCGGAGACGATGGAAGGCAGCGAAAGCCGGGAAGTAACGATTGCGCCCGGCGGCAACAAGACCGTGCTGAGCGGTGAGGACTATCTCGCAAGCTTCGCGCTGCCGAATTTCTTCTTCCACGTTACCACCGCGCACGGCATCCTGCGCAGCCGCGGCCTGCCGGTCGGCAAGATGACCTATCTCGGTTCGTTTTCCTGATAGCCTACTATCGAAACTTGATCAGGGCCGGCGCGATACCGGCCCTTTTTCTGTCAGCTCGGTATAAGCGAGCGTCTGATCGAGATGCTGTGCCCTGAGAGACAGCAGCTTTTCGGCATAGGCAAGCCGAGTTGCCGCATATTCCGGGTCGTCGGCAAGATTGATGAGCTCCATCGGATCGTTCGCCAAGTCGAACAGCAATGGCGGCAGGCCGGCGAAGTGGACGTATTTGAAATTCTCGTCCCTGATGACAGCGAGATTGCAGGCATTCGACCTGAGACCGAAGTGCCGTTCCGCCCCGCCCTTGGCAATATCGCGGAAATCGAACTCCCAGAACGCCGCATCGCGCCAGTTCTCCGGCTCTGCGCCTTCCAGGAAGGGGATAAGCGTCTCGCCGTCGAGGTGATTGTCAGGCACGAGACCTAGACGATCGCAGAGAGTCGGAAAGATATCGGCGGCGCTGGTGAAGCGCTGCACTTCCTTGCCCATGCCGCCGGGCTGCCCCGGATCGCGGATGACCAGCGGGATGTGATAGCTGCTGTCGAAAAAGCCGCCCTTGCCGAGCATCCAGTGATCGCCCATCATTTCCGCATGGTCCGATGTGAAGACGATCAGCGTATCGTCCCAGGCACCTGCATCCCTCAGCGCCTGCCAGATCCGCCCGAGCTGTGCATCCACTTCGGCGATCATGCCGTAATAAATGGCGCGAATTGCTGCAAAATCGGCTGATGTCCACTCACTCGCGGGCCCCTCGCCGCCATGGACAAAGCCGCCCTTGCCGATCAGCGGCATGGCGAAGGCGAGAAAGGGATGCGCCGCCTGCTCCGCCTGGCGATCTGCAGCACGCGCAAAAGCAGGTCCATCACCCGCGGCAAACATCAGATTATAGGGCTCAGGCACCGAAAACGGCGGATGCGGCCGGAGGAAGGAGACATGCGCGAACCAGGGCTCGTCCTGCTCGCCGAGCCAGCGAATGAACTCGCCAGCCAGAAAAGCCGTCTGCGTCTCGTCCTTGGAATAGGCCGGCGCTGCATTGGAGATCTCGCCAGGCTTTGCACCGACGGGAATATGGATATCGCGGCTGAGGGCTTGGCTGTGACCACGCTTACGCAGCCAGGACAGCCATTGCTTCTCATGTTCAGGTAAAAGCTGACGCGCGCTGAAGCCCGGAAGCACGCCCTCATAGGTCGTCAGATGCGGATCATTCGGGTCCATACCGCGCGGATCCGGCGCCGTATCAGTGTAGCCGAACAGCGTCGGATCGTAGCCGGCGCGCCGTGCGGCAAGCGCCAGATTGTCGAAACGTGCATCCAGCGGCGAACCATTGCGGCAGACGCGATGATTCATCTGATAAAGGCCGGTGTAAAGCGTCGCCCGCGCCGGCGAACAGGGCGCCGCTCCGGCGAAATGTCGGCGGAAGAGCACGCCGTCATCCGCCAGAGCATCGACATTGGGCGTCTTCACAGTGGGATGACCAACGGCGGAGAGACAGTCGCCCCGCCATTGATCGGCCGATATCAGCAACACGTTCGGGCGCTTGCCCGAACCACGCTCAATGCTGGTTGGATTTGGCATGCCAGTTCCAGGCGGATTCGATGATGCGTGAAAGATCATATTTCGGCGACCAGCCGAGAACGTCGCGCGCCTTGTCGTTATTGGCGACGAGGGTGGTCGAATCGCCTTCGCGGCGGCCGACATATTCAACGGGGAAGGGCCGGTTCGATACCGTCTCGATCGTCGAGAGCAATTCCTTGACCGTCGTGCCCGTACCGGTGCCGAGATTGAGCGCGACCGATTCACCGCCCCGCAGCAGATATTCCACCGCCCGGACATGCGCATCCGCAAGGTCAAGCACGTGGATATAGTCACGCACGCAGGTGCCGTCGCGCGTGTCGTAGTCGCTGCCGAACACCTTGAAGCCCTGGCGACGGCCAAGCGCCGCATCGATCGCCAGCGGGATGGCATGGGTTTCAGGCGTATGCCACTCGCCGATGCGCCCTTCGAAATCGGCGCCGGCCGCATTGAAATAGCGCAGTACTACGGAGCGCAGGCCCTTGTACTGGTCGTAGTCGGCAAGCGCCTGCTCGACGATATATTTGGTGCGGCCATAGGGGTTGATCGGCACCTGCCGGTGGCTTTCATCCAGCGGCACGCTCTGCGGCAGGCCATAGGTCGCGCAGGTGGATGAAAACACGAAAGCGCCGATGCCGGCCGCCTGCGCCGCCGACAGCAGCGTCAGCGTGCCGATGACATTGTTCTCATAGAAGGAGACAGGATCCTTCACCGACTCGCCAACCTCGATCAGTGCCGCGAAATGCAGGATCGCGGCTGGTTTGTATTTCGCCAGCACCTCGTCGAGCCGCGCCCGGTCCCGGATATCACCCTCTTCCGCCGGACCCCATTTGACGAATTCGCGATGACCGTTGGAAAAATTGTCGTAGACGACAGGCTGAAACCCCTTGTTCGCCAGATCCAGACATGTATGCGAGCCGATATAGCCGGCTCCGCCGACCACCAGAACCGTTTCCCCTGCCATAACCATCCCTTCTCAACGACTGACTGCTCAAACACGCAGGACCGTGCTCGATCCGATGCGTAGAGTTAGAGACCTCTAGACGAGTTGCAAGACCAGAAAAAGACGCAGGATTTGCTGGCTTGGCGAACACGAACGCGAAGAACGCCGGAACAGCCTATGCCGGCTTTGTTTCAGCCTTGCCTGTATGAAACAGGATTCCAACCAGCGCCAAAACCGGCGGCACGAGGAAACATTCCATGCCGGCGAACATGAAGAGCAGGGCCGCCGCCGCGCAGCCGCAGGCAAAACCGCCGACCGCAGCCCCCATCCGGCCAAGCCTTGCCTTGATGGCGGCTTTCGCTTCTGGGGCAGGCCCACGCAGGAGATCGGCGATATCGATCATGATTTGCGTCGTCGTGCCCGTCATCAACGTCGTCGGCGGCGCCGAGGCAAGATGGACGCGGTGTAAAGCGTTCTGAACGGCCATGGCGGAAACCAGCGTCATCCCGGTAACGATCGCCCGCCAACCGTCGCCGCTGGCGAATGGACCAAAGCTGATGGCGAAGATGGCGGCAAGCACGAGCAGAAGGAATTTCAACGTTAGGATCATCCGCAGCACCGGCAATTTGCGCCGCGACAGATCATCGCCCAGCAGGCGAGCGAGAATGACGACAATGCAGAAAACCGGCAGTGCCAGCAGCTTGGCCGTCGCGCCCGATGTTCCCAGCACCATCGAGGCGCCGAAGGTGACGAAGTTGCCGGTGACATGGGCGGTGAACAGACCCTGCAATGCAAGGAAGCCGGCGGTGTCGACATAGCCGCCATTGATGCTGAGAAGGGTCGGCAGGGTCGGCTTCATCGGCACCTCGTCTTCGCTGTGATCCCATCCGGATTTCGGTTGTTATCACGCGGAACCGGAGGCAATGTCGAGATATCGACAGCCGTCTTGCAAAGAATTTTGGAAAGCCGCTCTAATAGCTATGCTCGTTTTCCAGCGCGGCGATCTCGTCGGTAATCTCCCGGATCCTCTCTTTCAGATCCGCCTCGGTACCGTCGTCGACTTCCCCTTCGCCAAAACAATAGCGCGCTATATGCAGCTCGAGCTTGGATTCCAGCTCCGAGCGTTTCGCATATAAATGGGCAAGATATTTGTTACGCATCGCAAACCACGCATTCCGAGAAAATATGTCTCTGAATACTAAATAAGTTCGCGGCGAAAAGGTTTCGATAGGTGGCGCCGCGACTTTTGGCCTGCCGCGGCGCCTTCAGGGTGGACCGGGCTACCAGCGCCTTATCCGCGCGCGGGGATCATCCGGGCAAGCACGCGATCACGAAGCACATAATGGTGCATGAGGGCTGCGGCGGCGTGAATTCCCGCAACGGCGATGATCGCCCAAGCGGTGTAGTCGTGCAGTTCACCGATCACATGCCGTGTTGGCTGATCGACGACGATCAAGGGTGGCACGGAGAACAGGCCGAAAAAGCTCGGGCCGTTGCCCGAGGCCCAGATCATCAGGAAGCCATAGGACACCTGCGAAATCATCAATGCATAGAGGGCAAAGTGCACAAGCGTCGCCACCACATGCTGAAGCCCGGAGACGGCCGGCGCGGTGCGCCTGTGGGTCGCGATGCGCCAGACGATGCGCAGGACGAGGACGGCGGCCAGCAGAACGCCGAGCGAGACATGCACGAAGATCAAATCCGTGCGCAGAGGCGTTCCGCGCTCGACGAAGCTCCGCGCCTCGGCCAGTGCGAACATGGTCAACACCAGAAGCGCCGTCAGCCAATGAAGCGTGATGGTTAAATGGTCGTAGCGGGCCGCCCGCGCATCCGCAGCGGCCATATTGAAATTACTCATGATTTACGATCTCCTTGGGAGGGACGAGCAGCAAACACCCGAGGCTTCCTTTTTATTCGGCCGCCTCAAAAAGATGGGCGGCATGCGAAGGCACCCCGCCGATGCGCCTATTGCAAAGCCTCTGCCTGATAGTCACATTGATCTGACTTGCACCTGAATTGGCGTCTCGGAACAAAGATTTGCGCTGACACGCCGCTTAGGTTTCGGCTATTTCAAGTCGATTGTTCGAGGTAGATTGTGTTGAGCGAAAAAATTGCCGTCATTGGTCTGGGTTACGTCGGATTGCCTGTCGCGATCGCCCTGGCCGAGAAATTTTCCGATGTGGTCGGTTTCGATATCAAGCCATCCCGCGTCGCCGCCCTGAAAGCAGGGGAAGACGATACGCGTGAGGTTTCGCCGGCGCGCCTGAAGGAAAGCGGCCTGCACATCAGCAGCGACATTCATGATCTGCAAGACCGCGACATCTTCATCGTCGCCGTTCCGACGCCGATCGACCGGAACCGGCAACCGGATCTGAGACCGATGATTTCCGCCTCGCGCACCGTTGGCCAGGCTTTGAAGAAAGGCGGCATCGTCGTCTATGAATCGACGGTCTATCCCGGCGTGACGGAAGAGGTGTGCGGCCCCGTGCTCGCCGAGGTCTCGGGCCTGCGCCAGGGCGAGGATTTTCACGTCGGCTATTCGCCGGAACGGATCAATCCCGGCGACAAGGAACATACGTTCGAACGCATCGTGAAGGTGGTCGCCGGCGACAACGAGGAAACGCTGGAGAGGATCGCCGCCGTTTATGGCGCGGTGGTCGAGGCCGGCATTCACCGCGCACCCAGCATCAAGGTCGCGGAAGCAGCGAAAGTGATCGAAAACACCCAGCGCGACCTGAACATCGCCTTGATGAACGAGCTGTCGATCATCTTCGAGAAAATGGACATCCGCACGGCGGACGTGTTGAAGGCGGCCAGGACGAAATGGAATTTCCTGCCCTTTACGCCCGGTCTGGTCGGTGGCCACTGCATCGGCGTCGACCCCTACTATCTCACCGCCAAGGCCGAGGAGCTCGGTTATCATCCCGAAGTCATCCTCTCCGGCCGCCGCATCAATGACGGCATGGGCGCCTTCATCGCCCAGAAACTCATCAAGATGCTGGTGTCGGCGCAAAAGCCCATTAATGGCGCCAGGATTGGTATCTTTGGCCTGACCTTCAAGGAAAACGTGCCCGATCTACGCAACAGCCGCGTGCCGGACATTATCCGCGAACTGCATCAGTTCGGCCTCGAGCCGCTGGTGCATGACCCCATGGCCAGTCGTCACGAGGCGGAAGAGGAATACGGCGTGCGGCTGGCAGCGCTCGAAGATTTCGGCGAGCTCGACGCTATCGTGCTTGCCGTACCGCACAAATCCTACCTGACCGACGGTGCTGCGCAGATTCTTGGTCTGCTGGGCGAGAACGGCGTGGTGGTCGACGTGAAGGCCGCGCTGGAGCAGAACAATCCACTGCTCAATGGGCACGCAGTCTGGAGCCTGTAAGGGCTAGCTGGTGATCTTTTCGGATGCGGCGACCGTCAGCCGCAGACCGTCATCGACCGAAAAGGGCGGCGACCACCCGGTGATCTCCGCCGTCTCGCCTATATCGACCTGCAGCGAACCCAGGAGCCGTTGCGCCGCCGCACGACGCCCCAGCAGCATCGCAAGCCCTTCCAACAATCGTGGCGGTACGGGGAGCATCAGCGCTTTTTGCCCCATCGCCAAGGAGAGTTTGCCGATCAATTCGCCGATGGAAAGATCCGAGCCATCGCTGATCAGGAACACTCGATTTCCCGCGTCGGGATGGCGCGCGCAGAGCAGGATGAAATCGACAAGATTGCCGACGAACACCAGCGATCTGCGGTTGGCAACCAGGCCGAAAGGCCATGGAAACGGCCGCTTGGCCCACTTCATCAAACTTGCGAAATTCGCCTTCACCCCCGGCCCATAGACAAGAGGCGGCCGGATGATGACGACGTCCATATCCGTTTCCTCGCCGATGGTAAGGAGCGCCTCCTCCGCCTCCCGTTTCGACTGGCCGTAGGGATCTTCGGGATGCGGTATGTCGGATGCCGTAAACGGCTTGCCCGGTGCGGTCGCCTCTCCATTGACCTTGATGGAACTCAGGAAAACGAAGCGTTTCGCGCCGGCCCGAGCCGCCTGTCGCGCCAGATTGACGGTGGCGTCGACATTGGCGGCGCGAAAGGCGGCAAGCGGGTCGGCCGCGGTATCGTTCATGACATGGACACGCGCCGCCAGATGCACGACCGTTTCGACACCCGCGAGCACGCCGGACCAATCCGTGACGCCGTCAAAGGTGCCCACGGTCAAAAAACCTGGCTTCGGCGTACGGCTGATCGGTCGATACCCTATCTGCTGCCGCGAAAGCTCGGCGCAGAGCGCCTGCCCGACGAAACCCGTCGCGCCCGTGACCAGGATCATGCGTCTATCATCCCTTATTCCACCCAGGTTTTTACACGCGTCATGCTTTGCACATTCCCTCCGCAGGGAACAAGCCCGGCAAAATTCGTGAGCAGGACGATTGTGAACAAATCCATGATATGAGATGCACTCCGCACAAAGCCGTCATTGGCGCAACGAGACACGAGCCCCGGCAGAACCATCAGAGACGATGCCCTATACGATCGCCAAGCGCCTTTTCGACTTCCTTGCCGCCCTTGCGGCCGCCGTCTTCTTTTCCATTCCGATCCTGATCGTCGCCGCCGCCGTCCGTTTGACCTCCCCCGGCCCCGTTCTCTACTGGTCGGACCGTGTCGGCCGTGGAAACAGGATTTTCCGCATGCCGAAATTTCGCAGCATGCGGACCGATACCCCTGCGGTTGCGACGCATCTTCTGAAGGATCCCAGCGTCTATCTGACGCCGATCGGCTCTTTCCTGCGCAAATCCAGCTTGGATGAGCTGCCGCAGCTCTGGTGCATCCTGAAGGGCGAGATGAGCATCGTCGGCCCTCGCCCGGCCCTCTTCAATCAGCATGACCTGATTGCGCTACGCACCGAGCGCGGCGTCGACATCCTGCTGCCGGGCCTGACCGGCTGGGCACAGGTCAACGGCCGCGACGAGTTGCCGATCCCGCAGAAAGTGGCGCTGGACGAGGACTATCTGCGCCGGCGCTCGTTTCTTTTCGATGTCAAGATCATCATCCTGACGATGCTGAAAGTTCTGCGCAGTGACGGAGTGACGCATTAACGGGACTGCAATATCGTAAGCTTTTAATATCATAAACGGGCGACGCAAAACGACAACCACCGAAATGCCGTATTCCTGCCTCCTTGCGACCCTACTGGCCAGCAGACACAGGCTTAGGCTTTCCGGAATGGCTGAATGTGGATGAAGGCGGACGACGATATTGGCTCAGTTGCAGACGAATAACCCACCGGTCGATCTCGCATCTGGAAACAATGCCGGCGAACTCGTGCCTGTTATCCTGCCACAACGCCTTTTGATCCTGGGTAGCCTCTTGTGGCTGGTGGTCGTATCGCCGCTCTTCGTCGAAAGCGCCGCCTATCGTTATACCGCGCCCTTCCTCGCCCTCATCGCCACTCACTACTACAGGAAGGCGACTGTGCGCCCCCCCACCGTCTGGCTCGGTTGGCTGTGCATGGGCTGGGGCACCTATGTACTCGCCCGCTTTCTCATCATCTTCTTGATGACGCCGGAGCATACGATCGGTGCATCCGACTGGCTCTATGCCTATCCCTTCTTCTTCCCAGTCCTTGGCGTCGCCCTTTTGCTGTACGAACCGGTGCTGGAGAAAATCATCGCCGCAGTTTTCGCCGTCGCGCTCATCATGTTGATCGCCACGCAACATTTCCGCGACGTCTTTGCCGGCGAAACCGTGCGCCCGTTGATCATGAATAATCAGATTCATGGCGCCGTTGCCTGCGGCATGATCCTGATCTTCACCGCTTTCTGGCTGCTGCACTATCTGACGGAGGAATCCGGCAATCGATCGATCGCCCGCTTCGCCTACATCGCCTCGCCATTGATTGCCGTTCTCTGTCTGATCGCAATCTACGGCGCCAAGTCGAAAGGCGTCTGGCTGGCGCTCGCCGCCACCCTGCCGGTGCTGGGGCTGGTCACTTTGACCTATCTGCGTTTGAAAAACGGCCTTATCGTCGTCGTCTGCGCCGCCGTGCTTCTGCTGGTTGGCGCCTATGCGGTGCGGCACAATATTGACAAGACCGCCGGCCCGACAGTGGCTTCCACCATCGAGATGATCGACAACATCACCAAAAGCCACGACCTCAATAACGCCGTGGCAAGCACGATCACCTCCGATACCACGCCCTTTGCCATGGATGCGCGGCTACAGCTCTGGTCGAACGGCTGGGAGCTCTTCTCTTCCGCACCTATCTTCGGCTGGGGCGGCGAATGGGTGGAGCGCTGGAAACACACGCGCTATGCAGACGTCCAATATACGCTGCTGCACAACGGCTATCTCGAAATGCTGGTGCGTCACGGCTTGTTCGGCGGCCTTGTCATGGCGATCATTCTCGGCGCGCTCATCGTCAATGTCTGGCGTGCGCGCAAGGCGGGCCTCATACCGCGCACCGCCTGGCATGCCTACGCCGTCAGCCTATTCTTCTTTGCATTGACGCTGCTCAGCAACTCCAACAACCGCCTCGCGATCGGCGAAAGCTTTGCGCTGACAAGCTCTGCCTTCGCCTTCTGGTGCGGCATGCGCTTGAGGGGGGAAAGCTTGTTGATGCCGAGCAAGAAACCGCAGGCGGAGGCCGTCAGCGCCTGATCACGATCGGATCAGCGCGGCAACCCTGAGGTCGACGAGTAGTCCCCTACTCCCTCTAGCGCTTTCCTGCACCTGCGCCAGAAGGCATTTGACTGTGCAGTCTTTTGTAGAGCACCGCATAGGCATTACCCATCCGCTCTGCGGTAAAGCACTCTTCGTATCGCAGGCGAGCCGCTTTGCCTAAGGATGCCGCCACCTCACCATCGGCCGTAAGACGTCCCATTGCTTCCGCAAGCGCCGTCGGGTCGTCGGGCTGCACGACATAGCCCGTTCTACCATTTTGGTTGACGAAACTGGTACCCGTGCCGATTTCGCAGGAGATCATCGGTTTGCCGAACATCGCGGCCTCGACGAGCGAAAGGCCAAATGCTTCCGAGCGCAGATTGGAAGGGAATACGAACCCCGTGCATAGTTCGAGAAGGGCAGTCTTGTCCGCATCCGGCAGCGCACCCAGAAAGACGACGTTTCCGAGGCCGTGCTGCTGCGCATATTCCTTCAATGATGCTTCCATCGGACCTTCGCCGACAATGACAATATCGCTGGCCGTCTGTCGCGCAGCCTCAAGAAGGATGTGAACGCCCTTATAATAGCGCAGCACGCCGACAAAGAGGAAAAACGGTTTGGGAAACCGTGTGCGCCAACGCGCTCTATCCTCTTCTTTTGCCTTCCGATAATCCGCCTCGTCCAGACCAAGCGGGATGACGGTGGTCTTATCCTTGTAGCGCTGCAAGACCTCGCTCGTCGCCAGATAATTCGGGGAGGTAGCCACGATTGCACCGACGCTTGCCAGGAAACGGTGCATGACCGGCTCGTAGAGTTTCAGCAGAAATTTCTGCTTCACGATGTCGGAATGGTAGGTCACGACCGTCGGCTTGCCGGGCGGGGCGGCGAGATGGACGACATCCATCATCGGCCACGGAAAATGGTAGTGGACGATGTCGGCCTTCCGGCTCAGCTCTCGAAAACGCCCGAATGCCTCGCGCGAAAAGCCGGTGGAGGCAAACTCCAAATCGAGCTTCGCCTTGTGAGCCATATGGCCGTCAAATTCGACTGTGCCCTTTTCGGGCGTCTTGCTGAGCGAGAGGACGTCGGACTGTATGTCGTGTCTTGCGACGCCCTTGACGATCGCATGGATTGTCCGCTCGACCCCGCCGAAAGTATCCGGCCAATATGTTTTGAAAAAATGTAGAACGCGCATTTCATTCCTGTAGCGAGAGAAACTGCGCAGGTCCATAACCAGTATCGTTCGACGATCTGGATATCAGATCAATCGAATAGCTCGGCGTCCGCCAGCAACGGTTGCCGCTCATCCTTGGCGGAAAGCGTCAGTGCGCCGACCGCTTTCCAGTCGATTGCAAGCGTCGGATCATCCCAACGAATCCCACGGTCGCTCTCTGGAGCATAATAGTCGGTGGTCTTGTAGAGGAACTCGACGCGGTCGCTCAGCGTCAGGAATCCGTGCGCAAAGCCTTCCGGGATCCAGAACTGACGCTTGTTCTCCTCCGACAGGAGGACGCCGACCCACTGACCGAACGTCGGGGAAGACCTTCTGATGTCGACGGCGACATCGTACACCTCGCCGATGACGACCCGAACGAGCTTGGCCTGAGCACGTGGCGGCAATTGATAGTGCAGGCCGCGCAGAACGCCTTTGCCCGACCGGCTGTGATTGTCTTGCACGAATGCCGCGCTTCGCCCGATCGCCGCTTCGAACTTGACCTGGCTGAAGCTCTCAAAGAAAAAACCGCGATCATCGGCAAAAACCGTTGGCTCGATGATCTTGACGTCCGGTATGGCGGTATCGATGGCTTTCATTCGTCTTTCCTGCTTCCCTATGCCCGCATTGGCGTGGCCAGCGGGCGCGCAACGTCACCAAGTGCGTCGTTAAAATACCCGTTCGCGCAGAATTCCGAGAAGATACTGCCCATAGGCGTTTTTCTTCAACGGATCGGCCAGGGCCTCAACTTGAGAGGCATCGATCCAACGGCTTCGGTAAGCGATTTCCTCGGGGCAGGCAACCTTCAGGCCCTGCCGGCTTTCGATGGTGGCGATGTAGTGGCTCGCCTCCAGCATCGATTCATGGGTGCCGGTATCCAGCCAGGCGTAACCGCGACCCATCGTCTGGACGTCGAGCCGCCCAGCCTTGAGGTAATGCGCGTTGACATCCGTTATTTCCAATTCACCGCGTGGCGAAGGACGTATGGATTTTGCCACGTCGACGACGTTCGTATCGTAGAAGTAGAGCCCGGTGACGGCGTAATTGCTCTTGGGGGCCTTTGGCTTTTCTTCGAGGCTGATCGCGCGGCCCTGCGAATCGAATTCAATAACGCCGTAACGGTGCGGATCATGCACGTGATAGGCAAAAACGGTGGCCCCATCCTGCTTGTCGCCCGCCTGATGAAGGAGCTTGGTGAAATCATGCCCGTAAAAGATGTTGTCTCCGAGTACCAGGGCGGACGGGGCGCCGTCGAGAAACGCTTCGCCAATGAGAAACGCCTGCGCAAGACCATCCGGGCTCGGCTGAACCGCATAGTCGAGCTTGATGCCCCATTGGCTTCCGTCCCTCAGCAGCTGCTCGAAACGAGGTGTATCCTGAGGTGTCGAAATGATGAGGATTTCACGAATGCCGGCCAACATCAAAGTCGTTAGCGGATAATAGATCATCGGCTTGTCGTAGATCGGCAGAAGCTGCTTACTGACGGCAAGGGTTGCGGGATATAGGCGCGTGCCAGATCCGCCGGCGAGTATGATGCCTTTACGTGCTTTATTCATTATAGACGTCTCGTCTTGAATTCGTTTTGCAGGCCAATCAGTTCATTTATTGCAACTTATAACTTAAAAACTTTGCATATTTTCAATTACTGGTGGGCGAAAGTATTTCTACCACGTCATTCACGCCCTCCTGCCACGCGGGAAGGGGGAATGCGAAGCAATCCATGAGTTTCGTGCAGTTCAACCTTGAATTTTTCGGTCGTTTTGCCGGCGTCGGATACTCGGCGGTCGAGATCGGCTTGAGAGCATCGAGCGTAAGGGCAAGATTGAAGTGCCTCGCCGATGCCTCGCGGACGATATGCGCGGCGTAGCCGTGCCATGATGTATTGCCCTGCGCGCTCAGGTGATAGGTGCCCGACACATCAAGCGCATCCACGCCGCTGACGACCTCGATGATCCTGCGTGTGACATCCGCAATCAGCGCCGCCGAAGTCGGCGCGCCGATCTGGTCAGCGACGACGTTCAACGTGCTGCGCTCTTGCGCGAGACGCAGGATGGTCTTGAGGAAATTGTTGCCGTGATGGCCAAAAACCCAGCTCGTCCGCAAAATGACGTGATTTGCGCCGGCGGAGCGCACCGCCTCTTCACCCAGCCACTTGCTTTCGCCATAGACCGACTGCGGATTGACCGGATCGGTTTCCACGTAGGGATCCGGTTTCATGCCGTCGAAGACGTAGTCCGTCGAATAATGCACGAGATAAGCATCGTTATCGGCGGCCCAACGCGCCAGCACGCCGGGTGCTGTGGCATTGACCGCCATTGCCTGCTCTTTTTCGCTCTCTGCACGATCGACAGCGGTATAGGCGGCGGGATTGACGATGACGCTTGGCTTGTGCTTTCTGAGGAAAGAGAGAATGCTAGCCTCACTCGACAAGTCCATCTCCGCACGCGTTGCGGCGACAATTTTGCCCAGAGGTACAAGAGAGCGCTGCAATTCGAAGCCGACTTGCCCATTGGTGCCGGTGATCAGAAGCGCGCTCACAGCTGAACCTCATACTGTCTGCCGACCCATTCGCGATAAGCGCCGCTGGTGACATTCCGCACCCAATCCTGATTGGCGAGATACCATTCGACCGTCTTGCGAATACCGGTCTCGAACGTCTCTTCAGGCTTCCAGCCCAATTCACGTTCGAGCTTCCGGGCATCGATCGCGTAGCGGCGATCGTGACCCGGCCTGTCCTTCACGAAGGTGATCTGGTCCTTATAGCGACCACCGGAAACCTTCGGCCGCAGCTCATCGAGGATGCTGCAGATGGTATGAACGACATCCAGGTTGGGCTTCTCGTTCCAGCCGCCGACATTGTAGGTCTCTCCGACCTTGCCGGATTGAAGTACGCGGCGAATGGCGCTGCAGTGATCCCTGACATAAAGCCAATCGCGGATCTGCTGACCGTCGCCATAGATGGGAAGGCTCTTGCCCGCCAAGGCGTTCAGGATCACCAGAGGGATCAGCTTTTCCGGAAAATGATAGGGGCCGTAGTTGTTGCTGCAATTCGTCGTCAATACCGGCAGGCCGTAGGTATGATGCCAGGCGCGCACCAGATGGTCCGACGCAGCCTTGCTCGCGGAATAGGGGCTGTTCGGCTCGTATCGATTGAGCTCGTTGAACGGCGCATCATCCCGCGAAAGCGTGCCGTAGACCTCGTCCGTCGAGACATGAAGAAAGCGAAACGCCTGCTTCTCGCCGCCCGGCAAGCCATCCCAATAGCCGCGGACCGACTCGAGCAGATTGAACGTGCCGACAACGTTTGTCTGAATGAATTCGCCGGGTCCATGGATGGAACGGTCGACATGGCTTTCGGCAGCGAAATTGATGACGGCACGCGGTTTGTGCATGGCGAGCAGGTTATTGATCAAATCGCGATCACCAATGTCGCCGTGAACGAAAACATGGCGATTGTTGCCGTTCAATCGTTTCAGCGTCTCCAAATTGCCGGCATAGGTCAACTTGTCGAGGTTGATCACTGCTTCATCGAAATGATCCAGCCAATCGAGAACGAAATTCCCCCCGATGAAGCCGGCGCCTCCAGAAACCAATATCGTCATTTCGCTTTTATTCTCACCAAAACTTTTCAATACAACTTTTAGTACGCATACGGTCGCCAGACCATATTACCGAGAAATGCTGTCGATGAATGCCTGACTTGTACAACGCCCGCGAATAGTTTGAAAAGCTTTTCCCCGCGAATTCGCTTAAAAATTGCTTCTGGTGCCTTACGATTTTCGTTCGTGAACAGACGCGCCGCCGAGCAGCGCATCGAGAATCCGCCGATCAGGAGAAAATACCAAAGCTTTGCATCAGCCCGGCAGTTGTCAGACATGAGCATGAGTTCACAGCTCATGTCTGTAAAAGGAATATCGGTCGATTGGAAAGCTTAGATTGGCTGGGAAACCTGGATTCGAACCAAGATTAACGGAGTCAGAGTCCGCTGTTCTACCATTGAACTATTTCCCAACAGCCGCCGGACGATAGACGCCCCCGCGGGGAAAGCAGCGCCTCTATAATGGAATTCGCCGCGGATGCAAATACTTTAACGCCAGCGAATACGATTTTTTGGGCAAGGCGCACTCGGCAACCAAGATAGTCGCTGAAGAGTGGCGTTTCCAGATATTTTCTGTGGCGAGGCCGGCTCTGCGGGGTAGCGGACCAAGAACTGACCCGATGCCTCACCCGGTTACGCCGTTCAATCTTGCGATTGCCTTTCCGACTGCCGGCCGCTGTTCCATGGCTTCATACCAGCGGGCGACATTCGGCGCCTCGATGAAATCGATGCCGGCGAATTCGCGCCGCCAGAGCCAGCCGAAATGGGCGATATCGGCGATGGTCAGTTCGTCGCCGGCAACATAGAACGAACGGGCGAGTACACCGTCGAGCACTGACAGCACGCGCCGCGCCTCCGTTTCGAAGCGATTGATCGCCAAGGGGAGTTTTTCATCATTGCGCTTGAAAAAGCCGGCTTGGCCGAAAGCTGGACCGAGGCCGGAGGCGTGGAAGAAAAGCTGCTCGAAGACCCGCGCCCGCATGGCACCCGTGACGGGCAGCAGCCGGCCGGTCTTTTCGGCGAGATAGATGAGAATGGCGGCGGATTCGGAAAGTGTCAGCGGCTTGCCGTCCGGGCCATCCGGATCGAACAGCACCGGCACCTTGCCGTTCGGATTGAGTGTAAGGAACGACTGATCCTTTTGTTCGCCCCTGCGGACGTTGATGGGCTTGAGTTGGTAGGCAATACCAAGTTCTTCCAGCGCGATCGGAATTTTCACGCTGTTCGGCGTGGCGAAGGCATAGAGTTCCAACATGCGAATGGCCTTTCTTGTGCTGAATGCAACATCGTCGTCGCATGCGAGCTCGCGTTGCCGGAAGGCTGGCCAAAGTGATATGTCTCATTCCCAAAAGGCATAAACCGGGGAAGGGACGCATGGACAGGCTGGCGGCGATGGAGACCTTCGTAAGGGTGGTGGAGACCGGCTCCTTCTCTGAAGCCGCCCGGCACTTGCGCGTCGGCCAGCCGGCGGTATCGAAGACGGTTGCGCAACTCGAAGAGCGGCTTGGCGTCAAACTGCTGCTGCGCTCGACGCGCGGGCTGACACCGACCGAATCCGGACAGAGCTTCTATGAACGCGCCAAACGAGCGATCGATGAGGCCGACGAAGCCGATCTTGCTGCGCGCGGGGCGGGCGCCAGCCTCTCTGGCCGCCTGAGAGTCAGCGCCGCCACCACCTTCGCCAGCCTACATGTCGTTCCGCACCTGCCGAAATTTCTTGCCGCCCATCCTGATCTGCAGATCGAGGTGATCCTCGACGACGAAAAGATCGACCTGATCGAAGAGGGGATCGATGTCTCCCTGCGCATGGGCGATCTTGCCGATTCCAGCCTGACGGCGCGCAGGATCAGCCGGGCCCGGCGCTTGGTGGTCGGCGCGCCGGCCTATTTTAAACATGCAGGCGTGCCGGCATCGCCCGATGCGCTCGCCGCCCACGAAACCGTGGTCTACGCCAGGGGCGCCGGCCGCGATGTCTGGACCTTTCGCAAGGGGGAGGCGGAGACGACCGTGACACTGAATGGCCGTGTGCGCGTGTCCGCCGGCGAGGGCGTGCGCGCCGCGGTCCTGGCAGGCATGGGCGTTACCGTCGCCTCGGAATGGATGTTCGCTCGCGAACTCGTCACCGGCGATATCAGAGCCGTGCTGACGGACTGGACGATCGCACCGATCGACCTCTGGGCCGTCTTCCCCACCGGCCGCGTCGCCAGTGCCAAGGCCCGCGCCTTTGCCGCTTTCGTCGAGGAACAACTGGCGCTCGCTCCGAAACTTGCCGTTTGAGGTGATCGAACCCGAGCGGGCGTCAAGCCGGTTTTCGCTCTTTCTCCATTCCCGGCAGGAATAGGCTCTAGTCGCAGCCGTCGGCTACTGCGGCGGCGGCAACACCGTATCTTCATTCCCGTGATCAACAGCAACGCCCCGGTCGCCGAAGACAGTGCGAAGGGGCTGGGAATGAAGGGATTTTATCATGAGCAGGAAACTTGAAGGCAAGATCGCCGTCGTCACCGGCGGCAGCGCCGGCATCGGCTTCGGCACCGCAAAGCGTTTCGTCGAAGAAGGCGCACATGTGTTCATCACCGGCCGCCGCCAGGCTGAACTGGACAAGGCGGTCGCCGAAATCGGCCGCAACGTCACCGCCATTCAGGCCGACGCCTCAAACCTCGCCGACATCGACCGTATCTATTCCATCGTCAAGGAGCGGGCCGGCCGCATCGACGTCCTCTTCGTCAATGCCGGCTTCTACGAATTCGGCACCTTCGGCGAGATCACCGAGGAGCATTTCGACAAGACGTTCAACACCAATGTCCGCGGGCTCCTGTTTGCCGTGCAGAAGGCATTGCCGCTGCTTTCCAAGGGTTCGTCGGTCATTCTCAATGGCTCTATAGCCTCGATAAAGGGCTACCCGTCCTTTTCGGTCTATGACGCCACAAAGGCGGCCGTGCGCTCCTTCGCCCGCGGCTGGATCGTCGACCTCAAGGGCCGCGATATCCGCATCAACGTGCTGAGCCCCGGCCATACCGAAACGCCCGGCCTTGCGGTATTGGCTGATGAGAACGTGCGCAACGTGATGATGGCAAACGTGCCGCTCGGCCGCATGGGCACCCCGGACGATCTCGCCAAGGCGGCCGTTTTCCTGGCCTCGGACGATAGCAGCTACATTACTGGCATCGAGCTCTTCGTCGACGGCGGCGTCGCCCAATTCTGATCGTTTGCCGATTCTGATTTATCACCAGCGCAGCACGCGCTTGCCGACGACATATCCGACCGCCGTCACCACGGCGATGGCGATCGGATACCACAACAGAACAAAAAGCGGACTGTCGTCGTTGCAGTTGGAAGCATAGAAGGTGGCGGCGATGCCGCTGGCCGCGAGCCCCGCGACCGCACCGGCAATGCCCGGTTTCTCCGGTGCACCCTGGCGCAATGCGAAGAGAAAACAGGCGAGTGGCCCGATCGACAGCAGCGGAATGAATGTCAGGCAGAAGCGGGCATTGTGCCCGATCATGCGCGCGCCCCAGGTATCGGCCGGCATGACCATCACCTCGACCAGAGCCGCAGCGACCAATAGTAGCGGTGCAGCGAAAAGCATCCAGCCCCAGGGACGCAGCGATACGCCGGGGCGACCGATGCGGAAGACAACGGCCCCGGCGGTGACGGCCAGCGCAATGGTGACGACGAATTTGAACAGGAAGCGAACCGTTTCCATGGCGGTGCCGATATCGGCGCGAAAACCGATCGCCGCGAAGAAGATCACTCCACTGATGAGGATGCCACCGACGACCGCAAGCACCAGCGCCTGCCCGATCCGCGAGCGGACCGGCGCATCCTGCGCTAGAAGATTGATGAGGTCATCGGTTTTCACTTGTCTCACTCCGATATAAGGCGGCAAGCGCCTTCAATGCGCGATGCAGGGCCACGCGCACCGCACCCTCCGTCATCTTCAGTCGAGCGGCCGTCTCGCGCACGCTGGTTCCTTCGACGGAAATGGAGCGCACGATGGTCCGCTGCGGATCTTTCAATTGCTCCAACATATGATCGACATCAAGACGATCCAAGGCATCCGTGTGCTCTTCCGCCTCCAAAATATCAATGACATCGTCGATCGGCACGCTCATATGCCGCCCGCGCCGTCTCAAGCTGTCGATCAGCTTGTTGCGCACGATGGTCGATATCCACGGACCGATGGGACGAGATGTGTCCCAGGTTCCGCGTTTCAGATGCATCGTCAGCAACACTTCCTGGACCACGTCCTCGGCCTCGCTTGCCGGCGCGCCGAACTGATCGCAGCGTCTGCGCGCCATGGCGCGCAAATGCGGAGTGACAGTGGAAAGGAAGCGATGATAGGCCTGCGCATCGCCGTTGACGGCGGCTCGCATCCAGACTGCCCATTCCTCTTCGCGCGCCGAATAATTCATTCGACACCTCCTTCTACGCGCGACCGCACGATTTCGTTACCGGCAATGGTCCCTCTTTTTTCAGAACCTTGTCGGAATCGGATTTCAGCCGAAAACGGATGCGCTGACGATTGGACATCATCCGGCAATTTTGCCAGAGCGCGGCATGAAAGAGTGCGGTATGGGACCGCCGCGATTTCACGATCAGCCACGTATTACCTCCCCTGAGCACAGGCGTCGTTCCCGCCGCTCCCCATGCTGCAGCGTCATCCCTTTGGAATCAAACCTCATCTATCGCCCCCGGTATACACGCAGAGAATTGGATAATAGACTGCCCTCGCCGGAGCTTGGGCGGCATTCAAAAAAATTATCGTAGCGTCTGTAATATTCGCAGAGCGGCTGCGTAGACATCAGTGCAATGCAATGACGGTTCATACTCTTTACGGGGACAGTCTTATGAAAGACAGCATCGTCGCTCTGGCCATTGCAAGTACATTGGCTTCTGCGGTCGCATCCCTTGTCGCTGCCCCCGCCGCAGCCGCCGATGGCAAGGCCAAGGAAAAGTGCTACGGCGTTGCCCTCAAGGGCCAGAACGATTGCGCCGCCGGTGCAGGCACTACTTGCGCCGGTACCTCGACGATCGACTACCAGCGGAATTCCTGGAAGCTGGTTCCCTCCGGAACATGCGAAACGATCAAAACGCCGAACGGCCATGGCACCCTGACACAGGGACCGGCGCCCGTGTGATCGAAGCCGCCCGCCAAGGTCGGACCGGCCGACCGCACGGACAGACGGCGCAGCGTCCGCCGCGCAGCCGTCTCGCGAAACCCGCGAGGTCCGCAGAGTTGCTTGCCGTGAAACCATCAGGGTTTCCCCGTCGCGATGCGGAACGGATAGGCTGGAGCACCGGCGATCAATGCGCGTCGCTCCGGGAATCGAGCAGCGCAAACGCCGGACGAATGAGCCCTTCTAGCAGCGCCCTTTCAGGCCGGGTGCGCGCCAGAACACGAATGCCGAGCAGCATGCCGAGCAACATCCGCGCCATGTCGTCGGCCGACTGTCCGTTGCTGATGGTGCCGTCCCGGTGGCCCGCTTCGACGCAGCGCCGGAAGAAGGCTTCGACCTGAACAAGGACATTGGCGACCACCCGCTGAAATTCCGGATCGTGCGGCGCAACCTCCAGCGCCGAATTGACCAGCATGCAGCCCTTGCGCTTGGTATCTTCCAGCGAACGGGCAACGATCTCATTGAAGAAAGCCTCGATCGCCTGGCGGGGCGGCAGATTGCCTTCGAAGCGACCGACGCGATCACCGAAACTATGGTCGACATAATAATCGAGCGCGCGTCGATAAAGCGAGCGTTTGTCGCCGAAGGCGTTGTAGATGCTGGCGCTGGTCAGGCCCATGACCTCGGCGAGATCACGGATCGAGGTTGCCTCGTAACCGTGTTCCCAAAAACGCTCGACCGCCAGCAGCAACACGGCCTCCTCATCAAATTCCCTTGGCCGGGCCATGGCCCAAGTCTCCCAAAAAGTTGATCCCTGCCCGAATGGCGCGGATAATATTCGTCCTGTAATTTAAAACGAACGTTCTAAAACGCAAGGCAATGACCGGACCAGAATTTGAGAATGAGGGACGGTCCCGCCATTTTCACGTCGACGATCCCTAACTGATCCGGCCATCCAAAAAGGAGACACGCCATGACCAAGGTCGCACTCTATGTCGAACTGAAAGCCAAAACCGGCAAGGAGGAAGAGGTCGCCGCCTTCTTGAAAAGCGCCGTCGGTCTGCTGACACAGGAACCGCAGACTATCGCCTGGTTCGCCGTCCGCTTCGATCACAACACCTTCGCCATCTTCGACGCCTTCGACAGCGAAGACGGCCGCCAGGCCCACCTCAAAGGCCCGATCGCGGCCGCGTTGATGGCCCGTTATGACGAGCTGTTTGAAGGCCCGCTGGCCATCAAGAACCCGGACGTCCTGGCAGACCGGCTGCCGGGCTAACTGGTCACCGCGCGACGGCAGTGTATGCGCCGCTGCCAGTGCGACAACGTCCGAATTGTGGCGTCGGGCACTCGCACGAGTCGCTTTGAGGAGTCGGCCGCACGAACGGTGCGGGGTGGGCTGTTGCGCTGTGACAGCGATGCATGCCTTGATCGACATCTTGAGCCAGATGCCCGAGGACATCGCCTTCGACATGGAAGGCGAAATCGGCGGCGATGCGACCGAACGGTCGCTGTCAAGAAAGGCGCGGAAATCGGCGGCACCGTCCGCGCGGGCCTGAAGTCGTGCGGCCTCTGGAAGGTGGACTCCAGCCTCTTCACCACCAAAACTTCGCTGCGGTCCATTGAAAAGCATAGGCTGCCCTGTCCTCAGGTTTAGCCTTCCCTCTCCTTTGACCCGATCGATCGCCAACATGCTTGGGCATAGAGTCCGCGCCGTGGCACGTGACGAAACATCTCGATCACGCAAAACAGGAGCGCATCATGTCGCAGGCAGAAACAACACCCCGTACGATTGGTCAGCAGGAGACAAACATGAGCCTAGACAACACCTCCCACCCCGGGAGAACGAGACCCGAAGAGCTGGTTCCGTCGCGCTACGCCGTACGGATCGGCGAGATTGACGTGCTGGTGGTCAGCGATGGGGTGCTGCCGCTCCCAACCGCGATGCTGGGACACAACGCCGACCCGGCCGTCCGGGCCGCCTGGCTGAACGACATGTTCCTGCCGCCCGACGCTTTCGACTGGTCGCTGAACGTGGTTGTGGTGCGTAGCGGCGGGCAGACCATACTTATCGACGCCGGGCTAGGATTGGACCCGAACCTGAACTTGCCGCGGGCCGGGCAGTTGATCAAGCGACTCGAGGCCGCCGGCATCGATCTATCGTCCGTGACCGACGTGGTGCTTACCCACATGCACATGGACCACATTGGCGGACTGCTCGTCGGCGGCGTAAAGGACCGGCTGCGTCCCGACCTGCGGATCCACGTGGCGGCCGCCGAGGTCAAATTCTGGGAGTCGCCCGACTTCTCCCACGTCTCCATGCCGCCGGGTTTCCCGGACGCGCTTCGGGCGACCGCCAAGCGGTTCGCGGAAGAGTACCGCAGCCAGCTGCGGCTGTTCGACGAGGAGTACGAGGTAGCGCCGGGGGTGGTCGTCCGTCGCACCGGCGGCCACACTCCCGGGCACAGCGTGGTTCGCCTGGCATCCGGCGGCGATCGGCTGACCTTTGCCGGTGATGCCGTGTTCGCGGTCGGGTTCGATCACCCCGACTGGTACAATGGTTTTGAACACGACCCCGAAGAGGCGGCCCGTGTTCGGATCGGTCTTTTGACGGAGCTGGCGACAACCGGCGAACAGCTGGTGGCCACTCACCTGCCGTTCCCGTCCGTCGGCCGGGTGGCGCTCGATGGCGACCACTTTCGATGGGTACCGGTTTTCTGGGACTACTGACCGCTTGTTGGTCAGGGCCGAACTAGGGCATGACCCATAACGGCCCGATCCAGATGCGTGTCGCAGCCAGCTTGATGGCGGCGAGAAAGTTGCGCGGGTCTTTGTCGTATCCGGTTGCGATGCCGCGGAACTGTTGAGTTGGTTGAAGAAACGCTCGATCATATTGCGAGACTTGGCCCAAGCTCGTTTTCTTTGGCCAAGTCTCGCAAGGCATTGCTGTCGTAGGCGCGGTCAGCAAGGAGGATCGCGCCAGCGTGCACGTCCTGCTGCATCGTTTCTGCTATCCTGATATCGTGGGCTTGCCCCGCTGTCAGATCAAGGCTGATTGGCCTGCCGTCGGCGTCGCCTTCATGTTTGCGAGCAGCATTACCCGGCCGCGTGACCGGCGGCTTTCGGATCGAATGACCGTTTGGGAGGTCACGCCGACGTCATTCCGGAAGACCGGCCTTGCGGTAGCCGTCAACGAAATGCTCAAGCGTCGCCGCGTCGCGGAATGGCTCCGTCGTGGCCCAGTGGCGGGTTGTGAAATGCGGGTTGCCGACGAGGAAGAGTTCGACCTCTGCGCGCGCCTCGTCGAGCCGGCCGAGTTGCGCAAGGCTTGCCGCCAGGAAGCGGCGTGAGCTTGTGCGATAGGTCTCGTCCCTGAGCAGCGTCTCGACAGCGGCTTCGTATTCGCCGGCGGCATATTGCGCCTGGCCGAGCGTCAGATAGTACCAACTTGCCGGAAACGGGTTCAGCCGGAATGCCTTGCGAATGTGCTCGAGACCTTCCTTGATTCGCCCCGCCAAGACCGCGATGTCTGATAGTGCCGCCCAGGTATCGGCCTCGTTCGGGTCGAGCTCGATCGCCTTGGCGAATTCCGCGTCCGCCTCGGCGAAGCTGCGCTCATAGGCAAGCAGATAAGCTAGGGTCCAGCGGCAGCCAGCATCGTTGGGATCGATCACTACGGCCTTGCGCGCCAGTTCCAAGGCAACACCGCGTGCAGGTTCCGTTGGTCCGCCGGAATGTACCCATCCCATCCAGTGGTTTATGGCCAGCCAGCGATAGGCCTCGGCGTATCCCGGATCGAGCGAAATCGCGCGCGTGAGCATCAGATGCGCTTCCTGCGCCGTCTGCGGCGAGTCATCCATCAGCTTGCGCGCCCGCACGCAGAGATCGTAAGCCTCGAGATTTTTGGGCCGATTACGCGGCGGCGGTGTGCGCAGCCGGCCAAGCAACGCCTCCACGATCTTACCGGTGACCTCGTCCTGAACGGCAAAGATATCTTCCAGACTGCGATCGAAGCGTTCCGCCCATAGATGTTCGCCACTTTCCGTGTCGACCAGCTGGGCGTTGATGCGCACGCGCCCCGCGGCGCGTCTTGCGCTCCCCTCCAGCAGGTAGCGCACGCCAAGGTCCTCTGCGATCCCGCGCACGTCCATCGCCTTTCCTTTGAAGGCAAAGACCGAGTTGCGTGCGATGACGAACAGGCCGGAGATCCTGGACAGGTCGGTGATTAGGTCTTCGGTCAACCCGTCCGCGAAGGATTCCTGCTCGGGATCGTTGCTGACATTCACGAAAGGCAGCACGGCTATCGATGGTTTGCTGGGCAGCGGCAAAGGTTTTCGCGCTCGCGTACCGAGCTGCTCGATGACCCCCTTGAAGCGGTAGCCAACGCGCGGAACTGTGGAGATCCACTCACCGCCGTCGGCGGCCGGACCAAGCAGCTTCCGGAGCTGGGCGATCTGGACGGTGAGGTTGCCTTCCTCGACGGCCGTGCCCGGCCACGCCGCGTCCATCAATTCGGCCTTACCCAGGATTTCGCCCTGCCGTCCGACGAGCGCGGCAAGCAGCCTTAGTCCGCGGTGGCCAACGGCAACGGGAACATCGTTCCGAAGGAGCGTTCCCGCACCGGAATCAAGCACGAACGGACCAAAGGCAAAGCGCGATCCCTGCATGGGGCGCATCTATAGCCCCTTTGGAAATTTTTGAGAACTTTTTGGAAGTGCTTAATTACGAAGCCGTCCGCATCCTGCAGAATTCATCCTCCTTGACGTTGAGGGCCCTCAGACCCCCAAGCCATATGGAGGTTGCCATGAACGACGCTCGGCATCGGCACTATGCACGACCGGTTACCGGTTCAAACCTGCCTGACGATGCGCCCGATCGCATTGACGAGAAGGCGCGCAGCGGTGAGCGCCGTGATGCCGTCGATATCAGCGGACGTTTGGAATTCAATGAGGTCGAAACCGGCAAGGCGTCCGCGCTGGCTCACCCCCTCAATCAGTCCGATCGCCTGCTGATAGGTCAGCCCGCCAGGTGCGCGGCCGGCGACGCCCGGCATCACACTGGGATCGAGGCCGTCGCAGTCGAGGGTCACGACTACGCGTACGCCCGTAGGTATGTGCCTGAGCGCAGCTTCGATGCCCTCGGCGTGGATCTCCCGCGCGGTAACGAGGTGCGCGCCCCAGCGCTTGGCGGTCTCGACCTCCAGGGGCCGGGCACTGCCAAGGCCCCGGATACCCGCCTGCACGATGCCGGCGACATGCGGCATCTCACTCGCCCGGCGCATGGTGCTGGAATAGCCCAAGGGCTCGCCATAACGCTCGTCGCGCCAGTCGATATGGGCATCGATCTGCAGAATCCAGATTGGGCCATGATCGGCAAAGCCGGCGATGAAGGGGATGGGCACGGAATCATCGCCCCCGATCATCAGCGGTGTGGCGCCGGCGGCGAGAATGCCGCGCGTCTTCTCTTCGATCAGCTTGCGATTTCCGGCATTGTCAATGACCGACGTCGGAAGGTCGCCGGCATCGACGCAGCAGGGCTCTCGGCCCGCGAAGAGGGGGCCGCCAAGGTCGAAGTCCCAGCTGTCGAGGAACTGCGTATCGCCCCGGCTGGCATCGCGGATGGCGGCCGCCGCAACGGCGAAACCCGAAGGATCGGCCCCGGGATAGGTGCTGCCATGCGGCGCGCCGAACATCACGATACGCGGTTGCACCCCGTGGGGCAGATGTACTGGAAAATCGAGAAAGCCGCGATGCAGGGACATGTCGGAGGTCCTTGTTGCAGAGTTCGGAAGGTGGTCGAGAAGGCGAAAGGATATCTCTCTCGTTACCCCTTTGAGGCGAATGCTGCAATGACAGCAGATCGCCGATCTCCGAGCACCGCAGTGGTTCGCCGGCGCTTGCACTTGCCGGGATTCACCAGGCCCGTCTGGAGGTCTGCATGACCGCCGAAAGCACGACATCACCGCAAGGAGACCGGATTCCATGGGCCGCGATGGCGGGTATCATCGCGACCGTCACGGTGTTCGCCGTGGCACAGGGGCTGACCTATCCGCTGCTCAGCTTCATCCTGGAGCGTCGGGGGACGACGCCCGCCCTGATCGGCTTGTCGGCGGCGATGACGCCGCTGGGTTTCATTGTATCCGCGCCGTTCATTCCGGCGCTGGCACGGAGCGTGGGCGCGGGGCGGCTTGCGATCCTGTGTTCGATCCTGGCCGCGTTCACCCTGATCGCGATTGCCTGGGCGCAGGAAGTCTGGGCCTGGATGCCGCTGCGCTTCATGCTCGGTTTCTTTGCCAATCCGCTATACGTGATCAGCGAAACCTGGCTGATCTCGATCACGCCCGCGCCACGCCGGGGCCGCATCATGGGCCTCTATTCATCGATCGTTTCGGGTGGCTTCGCCATCGGCCCGCTGTCGCTCGGCCTGGTCGGCACGCAGGGTTGGCCGCCCTTCATAGTCGGCATCGTGGCCTTACTTCTTTGCGGCCTGATCGTGCTTGCGGTCGTGCCGCGCCTGCCTGACATGCCGCATGAAGGCGAGGCAACATCGGTCGGCGGCTTCTTCGCACTGGCGCCGCTCCTATTGTTCGCGGTTTTCGCTGCTGCCGCCTTCGAGCAGATCCTGCTTTCCTTGTTCGCGGTCTACGGCACCGCGCTCGGCAGCGCCGAGGAGCACATCGCCTCGCTCATCACCTGTTTCATCGCAGGCAATGCCGTGCTGCAGATTCTGCTCGGGCGCGTGGCCGAACAGTTTGGCTCGACGCGGACCATGCTATTTTGTGCTCTGGCTTCGCTGGCCGGCTGCTTGCTGCTGCCGTCGATCTTCAACTCGTGGCTCATCTGGCCGCTGGTTTTCGTCTGGGGCGGCGTCTCATTCGGGCTCTACACCATGTCGCTGATCCAACTCGGCGAGCGTTTCACCGGTCAATCCTTGATCGCCGGCAACGCGGCCTTCGCGTTCGTATGGGGCATCGGCGGCATCGTGGGCTCGCCCGCGACAGGACTGGCGATGCAACTGATCGGACATCAGGGGCTGCCATCGTGCCTTGGCCTGCTATGCCTCGTACTGGTGGTGTTTCTGATGGCGGAGAGACGGCGGGTCTGATCGAGGCACTTGTCTCGTACCGTGTCGATGACATGCTGGGTTCCACCCACAGGGGAGCCAGCATGACCGCCGAAGATCTCTCAATTCGAAAGGCGTGCGGCTGCGCCTGCTTCCCACCAAGATCCACCTGAAAACCGACTTCGCTTGTTCGGCATTGCGCGGTATACGTTGCAGTGCAGCAAACAAGGCCCGTCAACCGCGGTCCAGGGGCTGAACATTCATGCCATTGCGATGCAGACACGCTCTGCTTTTACAAATGTTTTCAAGGTCTCGCGGATCAGTTGTTAAATCGTGTCCGGTGTCTGATCGCGGAAGATACGGGGCGACCGATCGTTCCACCGCCGCGCGATTTGTTTGCTATTGCTTAGGGCAAGATCGCTACAAACCGTCAGCGGACGGCTGGGCAGCCAATTTACAGTCACAATCCTGTTCCGATCATTGGTTAGACGAACAACTGCAAAAGAGGGCCACATATGACTGAGACGAAGACCTTTGATGAGGCGGAAGGAATAGTCGACTTTGACGCGGGCGAAGGCGAAGCAGCGACCGTGGAGATCGACGACTACACAAAAAGCCTTGCTCAGGCGAAGGCCAAGTCCGTCAAGCTCGTCGACGCCATCACTGGCGCAGTGCTCAAGAAGAAAGACGCGGTGCATTTCGACGACCTGCGCCCATCGCTTGCGGAATTCGTGCGGCAGAAACATCCGGGCATTCGCTCCGACGACTACATAAGCCGCAAGGCGATGGACGACTATCGCGCCCAATATATCGCCGAATTGCTGGTGGACGAGCGCGGCGAACTTTCAAATCTGGAGGATGAGGTCGTCGAAAGCCTGAAGACGCACGACACCTTGGCCGAAAACATCGAAGAGGACTACGAGGATCATCGTTCCATCGGCGACCGCATGGCCGATATCGTCGCGTCCTTCGGCGGCAGCTGGACCTTCATCATCTCGTTCTGCTTGTTCCTGACGGTATGGATGGGCATCAATCTCGCCATGGGCGAAAGCAAAGCCTTCGATGTCTATCCGTTCATCCTGTTGAACTTGATCCTATCGACAATCGCCGCCCTGCAGGCGCCTATCATCATGATGAGCCAGCGCCGGCAGGAAGCGAAGGACCGGCTGCGCGCGCTCAACGACTATAAAGTCAACCTGAAAGCCGAACTTGAAATCCGTCATCTGCACGAAAAAGTCGACCATCTTCTCAACCGGCAATGGGAGCGGTTGACGGAGATCCAGCAGATCCAGATCGAGATGATGCTGGAGCAGGCCAAGGCGGCCACGCGCGCCCTGAAGGTCAGCAAGGCATCGAAAGTGAAGACCAATGCCTTGAAGAGCCTCTTCGGAGGCAAGACCAAGGCGGCGGAGCCGGACGATCCGACGGAATAGGCTTAGCTGCCCACATTCGCCATCGGCTCGGTGTGCGGCGGCGGCCAAGCCTGCCTATCGGCATATCTATGAACATCGTGGGGCCACCGTCGCCGCCACGATCCGCGGATTGCACCCAAAACACGCCCTGTTTCCGCTAATCCGGCAGTGCAAGCAACGTCATTGACGAATGGCCGGTCGCGCTCCTGCGGATGTCGGTTCGACGGACGGTGAGCCGGAAGCCCGCCGGCAGCACGATCGGACGCCGCTAGGATCATATCTTTTATGATAGCTGTTATAGCCGCACGAAGCAGCGTCCCCGGTGCCGCGTAGCAACAAGGCACTTTGTGCGATCTCGGCAGCGGGTATTATCGACGACACACGTATAACGTTATCCGCCGCGCTTGCGGCCACGGCACCCCAAAGTAAGACGAGAAAACACACGATCGTTCTCATGTCTCCCTCCATTATGTTAGAGAAACGACAATGAACCGTGAGTTGTTTATCGTCAATCAGATACTCTTAAAGTAGCTAGAATGGGTGAGGCCGGCGCATAGCGAAGAGCTGCAGAACTGGCTTTTAATGATGCTGGTAGGGGAGGGCTACGGACTATCCCGGCGCAACCAGCGTACGCGCCGATCACGATGTCGTCGTCAGCATAATCAATCTCGACCTCTGCCGGAACCAGAAGCAACGTTTCGCGTTGAGGAGTGAGGTGAAAAAGATGAACAAGCTCGCCATTATAGCTCTGTCGTGCGTAACCGCGCTTACCGGCGTTGTCACTCCGGCTGAGGCTTTTCCAACTGTTAGTCCGCTAAAGATCGAAACATCGGACGTTCAGAACATTCAGTATAGAGGCGACCGTGGCAACATGAGGGGCGAGTGGAACCGCCCCTACTGGCACCGCCGCAATTACGGCGGCGGCCATGGCGGATACTATGGCGGTGGTAGATATTACGGCCACGGTGGATATTACGGCCGTGGCGGATACTACGGCCGAGGATACTACGGCCGCGGATACTACAACGACAATGCCGGCGCTATCATCGGTGGCCTGGCGGCTGGAGCCATCATCGGGGGGATCATCGCCTCGCAACCACGCGTCTACAGTGGCGGCGGTGGACATACAAGCTGGTGCTATTCGCGCTATAGATCCTATCGGGCCTACGACAACACGTTCCAGCCCTACAACGGGCCTCGTCGGCAATGCTATTCGCCCTATTAGTGAGTATTTGAATGAGGCCGCTGTTGGCTCAGGTGGGGTGGCCCAATACGTGGATTCTCGAGTCTAACCAATTGACATTCGCTGCCGTTGTGAGACCGTTCGAGACGGTTTCTTAAACACCGTTTTGAGAAAAATGACAAAACGATCACAAGCGGTTATCACGACTGCCGAAGAGCGTCCGCGCGACGAATGGAACGATCCGATCCACGGTCGCGTGTCATGGCACACGCTTTTCAGCAGCGACATCACCCCGACCGACAGCATGAGTGCAGGTGTTGCGGAACTCGTGTCCGGCGGCGAGCTTCGACCCCATCGGCACGAGCAGCCAGAGATCTATTTCATCCTGGAGGGAACCGGCATCGTGCAGATCGACGGGCACGAAACGGTTGTCAAAGCCGGTACCGCCGTTTTCATTCCCGGTAACGCAGAGCACGGTATCCGCAACGACTCCGACGCCAACTTGAAGCTATTCTATGCCTTCCCCACCGGCTCTTTTGCAGATGTGGTCTACCGCTTCCCTGACAACTGACGATGCCGTTGGCACACTGATCCCGTCATTGCGGGAGGCCGCAAATGGGTAAGTATCCATCCAGGCGTTGTCGCAACTATGCTCCAACACCAGCGTATATTGCTCGGTAGATATCCCCTACCTTCACTATAGGTACCATCGATCCCCAGAGCGCCCTTGCCACGATATCGGCCTGCCAGGAGGTGATCTTTCCAACCACCCATTTAAGACGGCCCAAACGCCGCTCGACTATCGTCTGGCGTGCGTGAAGGATGATTGCTGCGCGTGGCGTCCACTTGCATCTACAAGAAAAAAGAATGAAGGGAGCCATCAGATCACCGACGCTTGGCAACGGCCTAGGCTGCGGAGTCAAGAAACTCAGAGCTTCGCACCCACGACGAACATCAGCCTCAACTAATCAAAATGAAATTGCAACCGGCGCGGACTAGGCAGGCTACACATGCCAGCGCTCTCTGATCGTTGCCATGTGATTCCCAACAGGTATCGAAGATCATGCATAGGATACCTGGAGGGAGCAAAGGATTATTCCACGTCTGATCGAAGGCCATCACAATCTTTCGAAGAACAGCATCGCCTCCCTAGCGAAATATAGAAAAAAATGCTAATACTATGCTGCCTGCACTGCCTCATTCATACTTTCATCCGGCGGAAAATATGTCCGGCATGAAAAATAATACCCTCCATTCGAGGCAGCAGGATTTAGTTAAGTGCCAGATTCGAGAGAAATTTCCATTCAAGCTGTTTCTAATCCGAAGCTGCGGAGGAAAGTTCAATGGCCAGCAATCTTGTTTCATCCATCATGCAACTACTGACGCCGGATTTGATCGGTCGCCTGGCAGGCGCGCTTGGCCTGGATGCCGCCAAGACGCAGCGTGCGATAGCGGCTGCGGTGCCTGCGCTGCTGGCCGGTCTTGGCGGCGTTGCGGCGCAACCTGGCGGAGCACAGAAAGTCGCCGACGCTGCAAGACAGCAGGGTGGCGCACTCGGCAACCTTGCCGGAATGCTCGCGCCGGATGGCCAGGCGTCCCTTGGCCAGACCGGTTCGCAAATCCTGTCATCGTTGTTCGGAGCCGGTGACAGTGGCGCATTGGCGAACGCGGTCGGCAGCTACGCCGGCCTCGACAACAAGGCGAGCAGTTCCCTTCTGGGCATGCTAGCCCCGATTGTCATGGGCGGCGTTGCCCAGCAAAGTGGTAACGATCTCAGCGCCAACGGCGTTGCCAGTCTCCTCGCCAGTCAAAAGGACAACATTGTCTCTGCTTTGCCTTCAGGTGTCAGCGATATGCTTGGCGGCACCGGTCTTTTGAGTGCTCTCGGTGGATCCATGCGAACGGCGACAGCGGCGCCAAGCCAGGCAGCGGGCCGAGCCACGGCAACTGCATCGTCAATGAGCAACGTTGGCCAGCGCACCGCGTCGGCGGCGTCGTCCGCGTCCTATCGCTGGCTCTATTGGCTCATTGCGGCGCTCGTGATCCTGGCAGCGCTCTATTATATCTTCGCAAGGCCAACCGAACAGACGGTCCCGCAAAGCGCGGTCCCGACGCAGAACCTGACAGTTGGCGGCGTGGATGTGGGCAAACAGCTCACGGATACCTTGACAAATCTGCAAGCCACAGTCACCGGCGTCACCGATGCGGCATCCGCGCAGGCAGCCCTCCCCAAGCTGCAGGCGGCAGCAGGCGATGTTGACAAGGTCACGGCAACGATCGGACAACTTTCGGCAGAGCAAAAGACCGCACTTGCGGGCATGCTCAAGCCAATGATGTCGACACTTAACGGGCTGTTCGACAAGATCCTGGCCATCCCGGGCGTATCCGACGTTCTAAAGCCGACAATAGATTCGCTAAAGGCAAAACTTGCGACCCTGCCCGCTTGACGGCGAATGAAATCGATCGCCGGCCATATACGGCCGGCGTGCGAAATCCGCTCGCTTGCACCCAGATGAACAGCAAGAGAAAAGGACCGGAGACGATGGCTGACAAATCAACATTCACGCCCGACGAATGGAAGCTGCTGCTGCAAAGCGTGATGGCGGCAGGCATTGCCGTCACCGCCGCCGATCCAAGTGGACTTTGGGGTATGCTGAAAGAAGGAATGGCCAGCACGCGCGCGCTGCTACAGGCCAAGACCGATCCCGGAGCGACCTCGCTCGTCTCCGCACTCGTCAGCGACTTCGAAACCTCGGAAGGAAGAACTATCGCGCGGGAAGGCCTTCAGGAAACGCTCAAGGGCTCCAAGCCGGATGAAATCAAGACCAAATGCATTACCGTCTTGCAGCAGACCAGCGATCTTGTCGCATCCAAGGCGCCGGAGGCCGCCACTGCGTTCAAGACCTGGCTCTACCGCATTAGCGAGAGCGTTGCCGAAGCCGCAAAGGAGGGCGGGTTCCTTGGTTTTGGCGGGGTAATAGTAAGTGATGCCGAAAAAGCCACGCTTGCCGAGATTTCGGCAGCGCTGAAACTCGACCAACGCTCAACGTGATCCGCGCCCGCCATGATTGGACAGAATTGTCTTGCCCCAGCGCCGCAACTAGGCGCTTCGAGGTTGCGGCATTGGGGAGAGTTATCAGCCCCCAAATACCGCAATAAAAGATAATCGGTGCTGATATAGCATCTGGCGGCGAACGAGAGCGCCCCGGGAGTGGCTCTCTGATCAGGAGCAAGCTCCTCGACCCGAACGCGGCAACAACCTTGCCGAGCCGGCGCAGGGAACGCGCTGATTTCAAAGGCTCATATTGGCGGAGAGGGTGGGATGATGAACCGTGGCCGGCACCATCCCTCCTTCTTACGACTGATATACTTCCTTACATGTTCCTTGTTCTTTACGTGTCCCTCCTTCCTCGCAACTTCCCCTCGCTGTTGCGCTTTGAGCCCCTGTGCCTCGCTACAGGCACCCCTGCGTCTCTCTACCTACGTATCCGTCTATGTGCGTCTCTGCTCAGAAAGCTAACCGTTCTCATCTCCGGATCGTTCTAGGTTTCGTCTATGCGTTCAGGGTCTAGCCATTTCCTGATGTAGCTACGCAGCTGTTGCTTTATCGAGCGTCTGACGTTTGCTCTTTTGCTCATATCTCGTTTAAGAGTGCGACCGTGTTGCTGTGTGCTTGTTGATCGTCTGAGAGATCTGCGGTCGCTCTATATGAGCTTCTAGTGAGATTAGCTGTTTTGAATATTAGCCGAAACCTAAGTTGGCGATGACAACGTTTGTCAGCAAAAACCTGTTTTCAACAAGAAATGTAAACTTAGCGCAACCTTGGATCTGTTTTAGGGAGTAGAACGGGTTGAGTAATCAACCGTCTATGCAGCCCTGATGGTATCATCCCTTTCCCGCGGCAACCCTATCAAGGGCCTGGAAGTCGCCCTTCCGGCCTTGTCCAGATAAATTGCCACACACCGACGCACGTGCGGCAGAGATCATACAGCTATCCCAGCCAAGATGGCCCAAGAGCCATCACCCAACGAGGACGGGATGTTCAGAGCGATGATGGAACCGCGCGTCATCCCCACCATCGATCACCAACACGTTAACGAGCGTGATCTTCCGCAGTTGCGACCGGATGATATAAGGCGCGCGTTTTCACTCCAGTGTCTGGACGCATCATGATCCGCTTAGCATTCACCTTTGGGCTGCTGATTTTTTTTGCAGCTGGTGTCCGCTCAGCCGAGGCTGACAGTATCAGTGAACCTGCCTATGGGCGGGAGCTGCAAGGATTTGAATATCCGTTCCAAGTCTCGCATTATCATTTCAGCTCCCAGGGCCAGGCCGTTGAGATGGCCTATATGGATGTGCGGCCATCTTCGCCCAATGGCCAGACCGCTGTCCTGCTACATGGCAAGAATTTCTGTGCAGCAACCTGGGAGGGCTCGATCGAAAGCCTCACCGCTGCCGGCTACCGGGTGATCGCCGTCGATCAGTTGGGCTTCTGCAAATCCAGCAAGCCGGACGGCTATCAATTTACCTTCCAGCAGCTGGCCAGCAACACGCGGGATCTGCTGGCCTCACTGGATATCCAGCGCTCGGTGGTGATCGGCCACTCCACCGGCGGCATGTTGGCGATGCGCTATGCACTGATGTATCCCGACGCTGTCGACCAGCTTGTTCTCGTCGATCCGATCGGGCTGGAGGATTGGAAGACTAAAGGCGTGCCGTGGCTCAGCCTGGACGGCTGGCTGAAGCGCGAGGACCATGTTTCGGCCGACAGTATCCGGGCCTACGAACGGGCGACATATTATGCCGGCACCTGGGATCCGTCCTACGAGAAATGGGTGCAAATGCTGGCGGGTCTCTATCGTGGCGCCGGCCGCGCGGCGGTGCAAAAGAGTTCCGCCCGCCTCTACGACATGATAGCCACTCAGCCGGTGTTCTACGAGTTCGAACACATCTCCAAACCCGTCCTTTTGATGATCGGCGACAAGGATACCACCGCCATCGGCAAAGATCTCGCGCCAGAGGCTATCCGCCCGACACTCGGCAACTACCCCGTTCTCGGTAAGCAGGCAGTTGCCCGTTTTCCGCACGCACAGTTGATGGAATTTCCTGATCTCGGCCACTCACCGCAAATCCAAGCCCCTGATCGCTTCAACCAGGCTCTGGTGCAATGGCTGCAGCAGCCAACGACCGGCGGTTCTGAAATCAAGTAAACGCAGGCGATTCGGATCTCTAGCGTTATTGTGCCCCGGCCGAAGAAAATATAAAGGGCGCTGGGCAAAGTGAGAGGTCGGCTGTCGACCGGCGACCTCAAAATCCACTGATTTCAAACAAATATGGCGGAGAGGGTGGGATTTGAACCCACGATGCCCTTGCAGGCATGCCGCATTTCGAGTGCGGTGCATTCGACCACTCTGCCACCTCTCCGGATATGCTGGTCGGCGCGTTTGAAGCGCGGCGTTCTCATAGCGATAGACGGGGGGGATGGCAAGGGTGAATATTCAAGCTTTTCATCCTTTTGCCTTGACAGATCAGAGACCCTTATATATCCCGTGCAACGCAATAGGTGTGGATAAGTCCGTGCCTTGGCCGCCTCGCTTTGTGCGGGGTTTCACCGGCAGATCTTTTTCGAGGCCGCAAGCCTTTGGAATCCCTGCTAAGTTTCGACTGATAAAAAGACGGCCGCTTGTCCTTGTGACAAGAGAGCCGGAACGAACATGAAAGGATAAAAAATGTTCGCAGTCATCAAGACCGGCGGTAAGCAGTACCGTGTGGCAGCCGACGACGTGCTGACCATCGAGAAGCTGGAAGCCACCGCCGGCGATACCGTAGAATTCACCGAAGTCCTCGTTATCGGCGAAGGCGCCGACGCTGCGATTGGTGCTCCCTTCGTCAAGGGTGCTTCCGTCAAGGCCGAAGTGGTCGAGCACAATCGCGGCAAGAAGGTCATCGCCTTCAAGAAGCGCCGTCGTCAGAACTCGAAGCGTTCGCGCGGCCATCGCCAGCATCACACGGTCGTCCGTATCACGGACATCGTGGCTGCCAAGTAAGTAACGGGATCAAGGTTTAAAGGAGAACTCCAATGGCACACAAAAAAGCTGGCGGTTCCTCGCGCAACGGTCGCGATTCCGACTCCAAGCGCCTTGGCGTGAAGAAGTTCGGCGGCGAAAACGTCGTTGCAGGCAACATTATCGTGCGTCAGCGCGGTACGCAGTGGCATCCGGGCGCCAATGTCGGCCTCGGCAAAGATCATACCATTTTTGCGCTTACGGCCGGCAATGTGGACTACCGTACGAAGGCCAATGGCCGCGTGTACGTGTCTGTAATGCCGAAAGCGGAAGCAGCGGAATAAGCCGGTAGCGCTCAAAAACAGCCGGCGTCTCATCGACCCGGCTGATCGCATCAGGTTCAGTCAAGAAAAAGGGGAGATGGGGCGCCATCTCCCCTTTTTCTTTACCCTCAACCAAGGAGGACTGAACCATGCAAGGCGAATTGTTAAGGGAAGACCAATCGAGGTCTCCCGAAGAACGGCTGAGGCCGGAGCGGTTAAGGACCGATTGCCCTGTCTTGTTATCGGAAAGGCTCGTTCTGCGCGCGCCCCACGAAGAAGACATCGACGCCCTTGCCCATCTCGCCAACAACGCCAACGTCGCCACTATGGTATCGCGTATGCCGCACCCGTATACGACCAATGATGCCGCCGATTTCGTGCGACGCACGAAGCTTGGCGAGATTGGCAAGTGCGTCTATGCGATCACCAAAGCCGAAAACGGCGCCTTTCTCGGTTGCTGCGGCGTCGAGCCGACGGCCGACCCGCAGACAGTCGAGATCGGTTATTGGCTGGGCGAGCCCTATTGGAACCGGGGCTATATGACGGAAGCCGCTCATGCCTTGATCGACATGGTCTTCCGTACGCGTGAGAACGTCGCCCAGATCGATGCCCGTTGCCGGGTGATGAACGTTGCCTCCCGAAGGGTTGTGCAGAAGTGCGGCTTCCAGTTCCAGGGATCCGGCCTTGCCGCATCGCTGGCGCTCGGCAGCACGGTATCGGTCGAATGGTACCGGCTCGACCGCAAGACCTGGATGTCACTGCGTAGCTGGGGAGGTCTGAGATGAACGCCGCCACTCTTGTCCGCCGCGACACCCGCATCCTGACGCCCGGACCGACGCCCGTCATTCAGACGGAACGGCTGACGCTCCGCCCACACCGGCTCGTCGATGCCGATGCGATCACGGAATCCCTGTCGGATTTCGCGGTCACGCGTATGCTGGCCCGTGTTCCAACGCCTTATGACCGGCAGGATGCCCTGGACTGGCTGGTCCGGAACACCCCCGGCATCGGTAGCGACTGGACGCTGGCCATCACCGAACGGGACGATGTCCATATCGGCATGGTCGGCATAGAACTGCGGCATGGCCGCTGGCATCTCGGCTATTGGCTGAACCGCTACTACTGGCGGCGCGGCATCATGACTGAGGCAGTCACAGCCGCTCTCGAGCGCTTCGGCCGCCGCATGCCCGACGTCGCAGTGTTCTCAGGCGTCTTCGCCGACAATCCGGCGTCGTTGAAGCTGCAGCAGAAGTTGGGCTTCGACATCACCGGCTGCGCAGAGATCTACAGCTTCGCCCGTAGCACAATGGTTCCGCATATCGAAACCGTGCTGAAGCCCGGGGCGTTGCGGCTCTCGCAGGCGTCATGAGGCCGTGAAAAATCCGTCAACGCCGGTTCTGCCGGCGGTGACACCCCTAGCCATCAATCTCAATCCATACCGGAAAATGATCAGAGCCTTCGGCCTCAAGATCCACATGGGCCGATCGCAAACGATCACTCAGTCCGCAACTGATGAAGCAGTAGTCAATATGCATTCGCTTGCTGCGATCCTCGGGATCCATCCAACTATAGACTTCAGGCTTCAGCCAGCCGGCCGCGTCGAGCGCGTCGATCGGCGTGTCGAAACGCGGCATGCGGCCATAGAAGGCATCCTTCAGTCCTGCAAGCGCGCAATATTCCGGCGATTCCGGCACCATGTTGAAATCGCCCATCAGGACAAAATCCTCCGGCAGCGGCGGATCGCTGTGGTCGATCTCCATAGCGCCCGTCAGCGAACCGCCATCGCGCGCAAAGTTGATCGCATGATCCTTGAGACAGTGGATCTGGCGGATGCGCTCGTCCGGAGCGACATGGTCGAGCTGCACGGAGTAGGCCCGGATCGCACCGCCAGGTGCATCGATCACCGCCTCGACGGCAGCGCGCTGCAGATTGAGTTTGGAAATCGTGCGACTGCGAGGCAGAAGCAGCGTCCGCGTCGCAAGAATCGGCCAGCGCGACAGAACCATGTTGCCGAACTGGAAGCGGAGATCGCGTGGACCAGCGCCCGGCGGCAGCAGGTCCATCCCCACCCCATAGATGGTATAGTGGTCCGGCAGCAACGTCTCGATCGCGGCGACCATGTCGATACCGCCGTTAGGGGCGAAACCGCGGGATACCTCTTGCAATCCGATAATGTCGGCTCCGGCAAGGTTTGCGACGATGCGCTCAAGATCGTATCTGCCATCGAGGCCAAAGCCGTATTGTATGTTATAGCTCACCAACTTCACGATAATCTTTGACCTCAGACTGAACCGCCTATATCGAAGGCGGCATACGGGTAAATGACCGCGCTGCATGTCCTGGCGGATGTGCAAAGGACGCGATAACAATTGAAAAGGGCGCATGAGCCTGTCCCGAATCGAACCCGATCGAGGATCATGCGCCAATACCGAGTGACGGAAGTAAAATGAAATTTCTCGACGAAGCAAAGGTCTATATTCGGTCTGGTGATGGCGGCGCAGGTAGCGTTTCCTTCCGGCGTGAGAAATTCATCGAGTTCGGCGGTCCGGACGGCGGCGATGGCGGCCGTGGCGGCGACGTCTGGGTCGAGGCCGTCAACGGGCTGAATACGTTAATCGACTTCCGCTATCAGCAACATTTCAAGGCCACGATCGGCACGCATGGCATGGGCAAGAACCGCGCCGGCGCCAAGGGCGAAGACGTAACGCTGAAGGTGCCGGTCGGCACGCAGATCTTCGAAGAAGACGGGGAAACCCTGATCTGCGACATCACGCAGGAAGGCCAGCGCTTTCGCCTGGCGCCAGGCGGAAATGGCGGTTTCGGCAACGCCTATTTCAAATCCTCGGTCAATCAGGCCCCCGACTGGGCCAATCCCGGTCTGCCGGGTGAAGAAAAAACCATCTGGCTACGGCTGAAGCTGATCGCCGATGCCGGCCTCGTCGGCCTGCCGAATGCAGGCAAATCGACTTTTCTCGCTGCCGTCAGCCGTGCCCGGCCGAAGATAGCCAATTATCCATTCACGACGCTGCATCCCAATCTTGGCGTCGCCACCATCGATGGCCAGGAATTCGTGCTGGCCGACATTCCCGGCCTGATCGAAGGGGCGCATGAAGGTGTCGGTATTGGCGACCGCTTCCTCGGCCATGTCGAGCGCACGCGCGTGCTGCTGCATCTTGTCTCCGCCCAGGAAGAGAAGGTCGGCAAGGCCTACAAGACGGTCAAACACGAGCTCGAAGCCTACGGCAATAACATTACTGACAAACCTGAAATCGTCGCGCTATCGCAGATCGATGTGGTGGACGAGGAAATGCTGAAGAAGAAGACGCGCGAGCTTGCGCGGGCGTGCGGCAAGACACCCTTCCAGATTTCCGCCGTCACCGGTCGCGGCATGACCGAAGTGCTGCGCGCGCTGCGCGACGTCATCGTCGAAGCCAATGCGGGCGAAGCGGACAAGCCGGCGAAAACGCATAAGCTGCGCCATCGCGACATGCAGGCCTCCGACGACGTGGACGAGGGGGACGGTGATCACGAGGAGCAGCAGGGATGACTGCCCGCAAGCCGCTCGACCGTTACCGCCGCATCGTCATCAAGATCGGCTCGGCCCTTCTCGTCGACCGTAAGACCGGCCTGAAGAAGGCTTGGCTCGACGGCATGTGTGCCGATATTGCCGGGCTGAAGGCGAAGGGCGTCGATGTCCTCGTCGTCTCCTCCGGCGCCATTGCACTGGGACGTTCGGTGCTCGACTTGCCCTCCGGTGCGTTGAAACTCGAAGAAAGCCAGGCGGCGGCGGCCGTCGGCCAGATTTCGCTGGCGCGCGCCTGGTCGGAAAGCCTGTCGCATGGCGATATCGTCGCGGGCCAGATCCTGCTGACGCTCGGCGACACCGAAGAGCGCCGCCGCTATCTCAATGCGCGGGCCACCATCAATCAGCTTCTGAAAATCGGCGCTGTGCCGATCATCAACGAAAACGACACGGTCGCCACCAGCGAAATCCGCTATGGCGACAATGACCGGCTGGCCGCACGCGTCGCCACCATGACCGGCGCCGACCTGCTGATCCTGCTGTCCGATATCGACGGGCTCTACACCGCCCCGCCGCATCTCGATCCGCAAGCCAAATTCCTGGAAACGATCGCCGAGATCACGCCCGAAATCGAGGCGATGGCCGGCGGCGCCGCCTCCGAATTGTCGCGCGGCGGTATGCGCACCAAGATCGATGCCGGTAAGATCGCCACAGGTGCCGGCTGCGCCATGATCATCGCCTCAGGCAAGACCGATCGGCCGTTGAACGCTATTGAGAACGGCGCGCGTTCCTCCTGGTTCGCGCCGTCGGGTACGCCCGTCACCGCCCGCAAGACCTGGATTGCCGGCCAGTTGCAGCCGGCGGGCGAGCTGCATGTCGATGATGGCGCCGTCACCGCGCTGGGCGCCGGCAAGAGCCTGTTGCCCGCTGGCGTGCGCAGCATTGTCGGCCATTTCGGCCGCGGCGACACCGTTGCCGTCATCGGCCCCTCGGGCCGGGAAATCGCCCGTGGCCTTGCCGGTTACGATGCCGAGGAAGCCCGCCAGATCACCGGCCGCAAGTCGGCGGAGATCGAGGCGATCTTAGGCTATCCCGGCCGTGCCGCCATGGTGCACCGAGACGACCTCGTCATGACCGCGTCCGTCAAGACGAAGGCCGAAAAACTGAAGAAGGATGAAGCCCATGCTTGATACCGTCGCACAAAGCCCCGACATCGACACCTTGATGAACGATATCGGCCGCAAGGCCCGGGCTGCGTCGCGACCGTTGGCCTTCGCTTCGACCGAGAGCAAGAACAAGGCGCTTGCCGCCATGACCGATGCCATTCTTGCGCGCAAAGATTATATCCTTGCCGAGAATGCCAAGGACCTCAAAGATGTCGAGGGCACCGATATCCTTGCCTCCTTCGTCGATCGCCTGACGCTCAACGACAAGCGCGTCACTGAGATGGCCGAAGGCATCCGCGCCATTGCCGGATTGCCGGATCCGGTGGGTGAAGTGATCGCTGCCTGGGACCGGCCGAATGGACTGAAGATCGAGCGCGTCCGCACGCCGCTCGGCGTCATCGGCGTCATCTTCGAAAGCCGGCCGAACGTCACCGCCGATGCCGGCGCGCTCTGCTTGAAGGCTGGCAATGCCGTCATTCTACGCTGCGGCAGCGATTCGCGCCGCTCGTCTCAGGCGATCCATGAATGCCTGGTCGAAGGGCTGAAAGCAGCAGGCCTGCCGGAGCATGCGATCCAGCTCGTTCCCGTCACCGATCGCGCCGCCGTCGGCGCCATGCTGCGCGGACTCGAGGGTACGATTGATGTCATCGTGCCGCGCGGCGGAAAAAGCTTGGTCGCGCGCGTGCAGAGCGAAGCGCGTGTGCCGGTCTTTGCTCACCTTGAAGGCCTCTGCCACGTCTATATCGACGCCTCGGCAGATCTGGAGATGGCAAAGACGATCATCGTCAACGCCAAGATGCGCCGCACCGGCGTCTGCGGCTCTGCCGAGACGCTGCTGGTTGATGCCAAGGCCGCGCCGACGCATCTGAAGCCGCTGCTCGACGTGCTGTCTGGCGCCGGCTGCGAAATCCGCGGCTCCGCCGACGTGCTTCGCCTTGCACCAGGTCTGAAGGCCGCAACGGAAGAGGATTGGTCGACCGAATATCTCGCCGCCATCATCTCTGTAGCCATTGTCGATGGCATTTCCGGCGCAATTGCCCATATCGGCAAATATTCGTCCAACCATACCGAAGCCGTGATCGCCGAGGACCCCGCCGTGGTCGAGCGCTTCTTCACCGAGATCGATTCGGCGATCCTGCTGCACAACGCCTCGACGCAATTTGCCGATGGCGGCGAGTTCGGCATGGGTGCGGAAATCGGCATCGCCACGGGCAAGATGCATGCGCGCGGCCCCGTCGGCGTCGAGCAGCTTACCTCTTTCAAATATCGTGTGCGCGGCACCGGACAGATACGGCCCTGACGTGCACAAAGAAGAGATCGATTACCGCTATCTGCGCATGCCGCGTGCCGAACGCGGCATGGTGGTCGGTCTTTTCGGCGGTTCCTTCAACCCGCCGCATCAAGGCCACGCGCTGGTGGCCGAAATAGCCATCCGCCGGCTCGGCCTCGACCAGCTCTGGTGGATGGTGACGCCGGGCAATCCGTTGAAGAACCGCAATCATCTCGCACCGCTTGCCGAACGCATCGCGCTCAGCGAGGCGATCACGCATGATCCGCGCATCAAGGTGACGGCTTTCGAGCAGACGCTCGGCATGAGTTACACGGCGAACACGCTCGCCTATGTCAAGGCGCGCAATACCCAAGTGCATTTCATCTGGATCATGGGGGCCGACAGCCTCAACACGTTTCACCGCTGGCAGAAATGGCAGGAGATTGCCCACACCTTTCCGATCGCCGTCATCGACCGACCGGGATCAACGCTATCCTATCTCTCCGCAAAGATGGCCAAGACGTTTCACTACGCGCGCGTCGATGAAGACGATGCTCGGGTACTATGGAAGAAGCCGGCACCCGCCTGGACCTTCATTCACGGCCGGCGCTCGACATTGAGCTCTACCGCCTTGCGCGCCGCACAATAACCGCACCGGCGCGATATTAGGCCTGATTTTCAAGAAAACCTCCAAAAATGAAAAGCCCGACGGGGGAGGAGATCCGTCGGGCCTTCAAACCTGGTCAGCAACTGGGAGGAGGAGGGTTGCCGACCCATATCGAAAGGCGTTGGGAGGAGGAGATCGCCGTTTCGATGTTTATGTTTTAGCAGATTTGACCGAATGATAAAACGCTGATAGCGCAATGCAGCAATGCGTTGTAGTCATAGCTTTGAAAACTGTCTGCCCAAAAAACGCTTCTTTTGCGTTGGTTAAGCGCGCTGCGGCTTCCCTGCCAGATCGGCTTTTGCACAAAGAGCTGCAAAATCGCACGATTCGTAACGTTACGTCTTATACCGTGAGCGTTCGCTATTCCCCTTGGGCGAATCAAGCCATGCATTTCCGTAATGGTAAAACGCACTAATATCCGCTTCAAAGGCAAATCTCTATCAAATTCGTAGGGTTACGCTTGGCGATAACGCTATATTTTTCAAAATATATCCCTAGCCAAGGCTCATCAGCCGTTATATCTCTCCAAATATGTCGACATCTTCCCGGAGAAACATGATGGCTACCAGCCGCCGCCAATGGATCAAGCTTGCAACCGCCGCCCTTTGTGCCGCCTGGCTTGGCATGTCGGTCATTCCGGCGCCGGCGTTCGCCGCCGACAAGATCACCGTCTTCGCTGCCGCCAGCATGAAAAACGCGCTGGATAATATTGACGCCGCCTTCACCAAGGAAACCGGCAAGCAGGTCACCGTCTCCTATGCAGCAAGCGGACCGCTGGCCAAGCAGCTCGAAAACGGCGCACCGGCCGACGTCTTCATCTCCGCTGATACGGACTGGATGGACTATGTCGCCAAGAAAAAACTGATCAAGGACGACAGCCGCACCAACCTGCTCGGCAACCAGATCGTTCTCGTCGCCGCCAAGGACAAGGCCAAGCCGATCGAGATCAAGCAGGGTATGGACCTCGCAAGTCTTCTCGGCGACGGGCGCTTGGCGATCGGCCAGCCGGAATCGGTCCCGGCGGGCAAATACGGCAAGGCGGCGCTCGAAAAGCTCGGCATCTGGTCTTCCGTCGAGAGGAAGGTCGCCGGCGCTGAAAGCGTGCGCGCCGCGCTCGCGCTGGTTTCACGTGGCGAAGCGCCCTACGGCATCGTCTATCAAACCGACGTTTCCGCCGATCCGGGCGTCGCCGTCGTCGGCACCTTTCCGGAAGACAGCCATCCGCCGATCATCTATCCGATCGCGATCACCGCCAGCAGCACCAATCCGGACACGCAGGCCTATTTCGATTATCTGAAATCGGCTAAGGCTGTTCCGTTCTTCGAACATGAAGGCTTCACGGTTCTGAAGCAGTGAGCACCACCGCTCGACCGTAGGCATTCTGTTTGTTTCGACAGGCTCGCCGGACCTCGGCGGGCCTGACATGTCTTTGCGAGGCCGGACTTGGACGCATTGGGTTTGAGCAGCGACGAATGGACGGCGATCGAGCTGAGCCTGCGCGTCTCGACCGTCGCCATGCTGGTGAGCCTGCCCTTCGGCATAGCCGCCGCAATGTTGCTTGCGCGCGGTAAATTCTGGGGCAAGTCGATCTTCAACGGCATCATCCATCTGCCGCTGATTCTGCCGCCCGTCGTTACCGGCTTTATCCTCCTGATCCTCTTCGGCCGGAAAGGGCCGATCGGCGCGTTGCTCGACCAATATCTGGGTATCGTCTTCTCCTTCCGCTGGACTGGTGCCGCACTTGCCTGCGGCGTCATGGGCTTTCCGCTGATGGTCAGGAGCATCCGTCTGTCGATCGAAGCGGTCGATCGCAAGCTCGAGGAGGCCGCCGGAACGCTTGGCGCCAGCCCGCTCTGGATATTCCTCACCGTGACCTTGCCGTTGATCCTGCCCGGCGTCATCGCCGGCATGATCCTTTCCTTCGCGAAGGCCATGGGCGAGTTCGGCGCCACCATCACCTTCGTCTCCAATATCCCCGGCGAAACGCAGACACTGTCGTCGGCGATCTACACCTTTACGCAGGTGCCTGGTGGTGATGCCGGTGCGCTACGGCTGACGATCGTCGCCATCGTCATTTCCATGGCGGCATTGCTCGCCTCCGAATTCCTCGCCTATCTCGCCGGCAAGAGGGTGGATTGGGAATGACGCTTTCTGTCGATATCCGCCACCGACTGGGTGCCTTCTCCCTCGACGCGGCCTTCAGCTCGGACGGCGGCGTCACCGCCCTATTCGGCCGCTCCGGCTCTGGCAAGACATCGATCATCCGTATCATCGCCGGCCTGATCCAGCCCGACCATGGCCGCGTCAGCCTCGATGGTACGGTGCTCTCCGACACCGACGCCCAAGTCTTCGTTCCGCGCCACCGCCGCCGTTTCGGTTATGTCTTCCAGGAAGCCCGGTTGTTTCCGCATCTCTCCGTACGGCAGAACCTGAATTACGGTCGCTGGTTCGCTCTGAAAAGCGAGCACGGCGAAAGTTTCGATGGTGTGGTTGATCTCCTGGGCATCGCAGCGCTTCTCGATCGACGACCCGCAAAACTCTCCGGCGGCGAGAAACAGCGCGTCGCCATCGGCCGCGCCCTGCTGTCGTCACCGCGGCTGCTGCTGATGGACGAACCGCTGGCCGCGCTCGACGAGGCCCGCAAAGCCGAGATCCTGCCTTATCTCGAACGGCTCCGAGACGAAACGAAAGTGCCGATCATCTATGTCAGCCACTCCATCGCCGAAGTGGCGCGGCTGGCCAGCCGTGTCGTCGTCATGCGCGACGGTAAGGTCGAGGCAATGGGGCCGGCGGTCGAGATCTTCAGCCAGCTTTCCGGCCCACAGGCGATCGACCGTCGCGAAGCCGGTGTTCTGTTCGAGGGGCGTGTGGAGCATATCGATTTTGGGCACCGTTTGACCATCGTGGCATTGAAGGCGGCAAAGCTATTCGTACCCGGGGAAGCGGCTGGAGTCGGCAAGACCGTCCGCGTCCACATCCCCGCCCGCGACGTCATGCTGGCGACGGTCCGGCCTGAAGGCCTCAGCGCCCTCAACATCCTCGAAGGCCGGGTGCTTGCCATCGGCACGGCGGCCGACGGCACCGTCGAAGTAAAGGTGGATTGCGGTGGTGACACGGTACTTGCCCGCATCACGCAATTTTCTTCTGAACGGCTGGGGCTGCAGATCGGACTGCCCGTCCATGCGGTCATCAAGACAGTAGCGCTCGAATCGTAGGAGCGATCAGGACTCCGCCCGCGGCTCTGCAACGGCATCGCTGGGGTTGCGATTGGCCTCCAGCCATTCGAGATCACCGGCAATTGCCGCCCGCACCGAACTTTCCATGCCGCGGAATCGCCGCAACAACTCCTCGCCGAACGGCGTCAGCGCAGCGCCGCCACCCTTCTGTCCGCCACGCTGCGATTCGACGACCGGCTCCTGGAACATATGGTTCAATTCGCTGATGAGCAGCCAGGCGCGGCGATAAGACATATCCATGGCGCGTCCGGCAGCCGAGATCGAACCGGTTTCGCGAATATGTTCAAGGAGTTCCATCTTGCCGCGCCCAAGCCGGTCCTGCCCCGAAAAACTGATGCGGAGGATGGGCTTTAGGGACTGTTGCGGAGTTTTGGTCATGGCGTCGGAGCGTTTCGATCTGCTCTTGTGTATACGCGCCCTTCGCTCGCCTGTACATGGGATGCGGACGATTGGTAATGGCGACCGCCCGGTTCTACCTCACCTAGCGTTACCCGAAGCTCACGCCGTAGCCCGCGCCGACAATCACCCATATGTGGTACGAGGGAGCGGGAATTTAATACAAAACCTTGTCTCTACGTCCAATAGATGACGGCGTGCGTCTTGAAACCTTAACGCATTGATGCCTATCTTTGTAGCGTGATCGACTCAGATCACCTATGTGCCTGTTCTGTTACTCAAGGAAGGAAGAGCACTGACAACAGTACACGCCAAGGGAAGAGCGCCTGTCGTTATCCCGAAGAGCCCGGAACGTGGCGCCGATGCCGCTGCCCGCGCCCTGCAAGCCGTCCTCGTAAGCCTCGAGGACTCCAAGGCCGAAAATATCGTCACCATCAACATTGCTGGCAAATCCGCGCTTGGGGACTATATGGTCGTCGTCTCCGGACGCTCGAACCGGCATGTCCTGGCGATTGCCGACCATCTGATCACCGACCTCAAGGACGAAGGCCTGGGCACCGCCCGCGTCGAGGGCCTGGAAGGCGGCGATTGGGTGCTGATCGATACAGGTGACATCATCATTCACGTGTTCCGTCCGGAGATCCGCGAGTTCTACAACATCGAAAAGATGTGGGCTGCACCTGATCTCGATGAGGGCACACTGCACTAACCGATTCCAGGTGTTATTCCCGGTCCCGGTTGGCAGCCTTGAATCGCCGGACATGATGGTCCGGCAGCGATCTATATCTGTGCCGCCATAACGGCGGATATGCTTGGGAGCGGGAATGCGGATAGGTCTTTTTGCCGTGGGACGGTTGAAAACCGGCCCTGAAAAGGATCTTGCGGCCCGTTATCTCGACCGTTTCGCCAAGGCTGGTCCAGCAATCGGCCTCGAACTGGCGCGTATGACCGAGGTCGGCGAAAGCCGCGCATCCAACGGCGAGACGCGCAAGCGTGAAGAGGCCGTCCTGCTGCAGAAAGCGCATCCGGAAGGCGGCGTTCTCATCCTCCTCGACGAGCGCGGCAAGGCTCTGGACAGCGAAGCCTTTGCCGCTTTGCTTGGTACGTACCGCGACCAGGGCAAGCGCGACCTGACGCTCGCCATCGGCGGTGCCGACGGTCTCGATCCCAGCCTTTACGACAAGGCCGACGCCACCATCTGCCTGGGCAAAATGACCTGGCCGCATCAGCTTGTGCGCATTCTGATCGCCGAACAGCTCTACCGCGCCGTCACGATTCTGTCCGGGCATCCCTACCATCGGGCTTGATGTTCCGCTGCCGAGATCGAAACACTCGAAAACAGTTTGGCTTTCGGGTATTTTGCGTTAACGGAACGCTCACACAGGCGTGTTTTGATTCCCGCCGCAAAATTGATGATGCTTTCTGGGTAATCGCAGTAAATCGGCTTGATTTTCACGCGATGTAAAGGGACCAAGCCCAAACCGACTGGATGAGAAAAACCCCGCCCACCCTTTCCCGCCTGTTGCTGCCGTCCTTAGCAGTGTGTTTTGGCATGGGTGTCTATGTTGAAAGTCCGTTTCAGTTTCGGGACATGGCCCTGGCGCAGGAAGATGACGGCGCATCACCCGCGCCAGCGCAGACCCCAGCGCAGACCAAGGACGATCAGCCTGTCGTCACCTCGACCGCACCATCGACACAGCCGGCCGGGCAAGCACCCGACCCGGCCGCCGATCTCGCCCGGAAGCGCGATCAGACGCGCGCCGAGCTGGAGGAATTGTCAAAGACGATCAGCCTCTCCTCCGACAAGACGAAGGCACTGGAAGACAGCATCGCCTCGCTCGACAAAAGCACCGCCAGCCTGCGTCAGGCTCTGATCGACAGCGCTGCCCGCCGAAGGGACATGGACCGCAAGATTCAGCAGAGCGAGAAGACGTTGACCGATCTCGCGGTCAAGGAAGACAATATCCGCAGATCGTTGCACGAGCGCCGCGGGTTGCTGGCCGAAGTTCTCGGTGCACTGGAACGCATGGGCCGCAACCCGCCGCCGGCACTCCTGGTGACACCAGACGATGCGCTTGCTTCCGTGCGCAGCGCCATCCTGCTCGGCGCCGTCGTTCCCGGCATGCGCAAGGAGACGGATAAACTCGTCGCCGACCTTACCGATCTTACCAAGCTGCATGCCGCCACGGCTGCCGAAAAGGCCGATCTCACCGCCACCATGACCAACAGTCTGGAGGAAGAACGGCGCATGGACCTGCTGATCGCCGAAAACGACAAGCACAGCCATGAAAATGCCGAGGAACTGGACGCCGAGCGCAAGCGCTCCGAAGAATTGGCGGGCCAGGCGACCAGTCTCGAAGGCCTCGTCGCGTCGCTGGAAAGCCAGATCGGCTCGGTGCGCGATGCCGCTGCCGCCGCCCGGGCGGAAGAGGCCCGCCGGGAGCAGATGACCGACCAGCAGCGCGACCAGGCCAAGGCCCTGGCCGAAAACGGTGTGCCCGATAAAAACCGCATTGCGCCCGCATATCCGTTTTCCGACCTCAAACAGAAATTGGAGCTGCCTGTGGCGGGTGATATTCTCCGCCAGTTCGGCGACGATGACGGAACGGGACATACGGCGATGGGCATGACCGTCGCGACTGGCCCCGACGCGCTCGTCACCGCGCCTGCCGATGGGACGGTCGTTTACGCGGGCGCGTTTCGCAGCTACGGTCAGATGGTTATTTTGGATACGGGCGACGGCTATCACATGGTGCTGTCGGGAATGGACGCGATCAAGACGCGTCTCGGCAAATTTGTCTTCGCTGGCGAGCCGCTCGCTGTGATGGGCGAAAAAAGAGTCGCGAGCGCGACTGCATTGGCGCTGGAAACGGATCGGCCAACGCTCTACATTGAATTTCGAAAAGATGGGAAACCGGTCGATTCTCGGCCTTGGTGGACCTCCAAAGACACTGGAAAGGCACGCAATGATTCGTAGGGCTTCTCTTGTTCTCGTTGGCGCATTGATGGGTGCGACCGCGATGAGCGTCATCTACACGGCCGTGGTGCCGGCGGAAGCCGCTGGCGCTTCCACGTACAAGGAATTGTCGATTTTCGGCGATGTCTTTGAACGTGTGCGTGCTCAGTACGTAACGCCACCCCAGGAAGACAAGCTCATCGAAGCCGCCATCAACGGCATGCTGACCTCGTTGGACCCGCATTCGAGCTACATGAATGCCAAGGACGCCGAAGACATGCGCACCCAGACCAAGGGTGAATTCGGCGGTCTCGGCATCGAAGTGACGATGGATAACGACCTGGTCAAGGTCATCACCCCGATCGACGATACGCCCGCTGCCAAGGCCGGTGTTCTCGCCGGCGACTACATCACCGCCATCGATGGCCAGTCTGTACGCGGCCTGAAGCTGGAAGACGCCGTCGAGAAGATGCGCGGCGCCGTCAAGACGCCGATCAAGCTGACGCTGATGCGCAAGGGCGCCGACAAGCCGATCGAACTCACGATCATCCGTGATGTGATCGCTGTTGCCGCCGTGAAGTCGCGTGAAGAAGGCGGTGACGTCGGTTATCTCCGCATTATCTCCTTCACCGAAAAGACCACGCCGGACCTTGAGGCCGCGATCGCCAAGATCAAGAAGGATATTCCGGCCGATAAGCTGAAGGGCTATGTCCTCGACCTGCGCCTTAATCCGGGCGGCCTGCTCGACCAGGCGATCAACGTTGCCGACGATGTGCTGGAGCGCGGCGAAGTCGTCTCCACCCGCGGCCGCAATCCGGACGAAACCCGCCGCTTCAACGCCGGCCCGGGTGACCTGACCGACGGGAAGCCGATCATTGTGCTGATCAACGGCGGTTCGGCTTCGGCTTCGGAAATCGTCGCCGGTGCCTTGCAGGATCTGCGCCGTGCCACCGTTCTCGGCACCCAGTCCTTCGGCAAGGGCTCCGTGCAGACCATCATCCCGCTTGGCGATGGCAACGGTGCGCTGCGTCTGACGACAGCACTTTATTACACGCCATCGGGCCGTTCGATCCAGGGCACCGGCATCACGCCTGACATCAAGGTCGACGAGCCGCTGCCCGACGATCTGAAGGGCAAGCTGGTGACCGAAGGCGAATCCAGCCTGCCGGGCCACATCAAGGGCCAGAGCGAAACCGACCAGGGTTCCGGCTCCGCCGCCTATGTGCCGCCGGATCCGAAGGACGATGTTCAGCTCAACTACGCGCTTGACCTATTGCGCGGCGCAAAGACGGACCCGTCCTTCCCGCCGAACCCGGAAAAGGCAGTTTCCGCGAAATAAGGAAACGGCGCCGGGCTGGAAACAGACCCGGCGCTTTCATATCCGGAGCGAGGTGATTTATCTCATCTCGCTCTAACTATTTGAATAAGTGCGATCTTATTCGAAATCCATTTTGGATCATGCTTGGGTTTTTTGAATACGGAGCATCCTCTCCGCTTTGATGGCTGCACATGAAAGCGGAATGCTCTGGGGGCGGACAGCTTCCCGCTTGGGGTGGATACGGACTTTGGGAACGGATTTGCATGCACCGCTGGGCCAGAACCGCGGCCCTGGCCGCAAACGGCGTCATCCGCCCTTCGGGCGCATCCTTGCCGGCTTCTGCCTGATCGCGATCGCCAGTTTTTCCCTCTATTCGGCGCTACTGCGCGATAACCTTCAGAAAACTCCACCTGTCGAGACAGCCGAGAAGACCACACCACCGCCGGCGGCGGTGGCCGAAAAGCCGGCCACCAACAATCAGACGGGCCTGACACAGGTCGATCCGCAGTCCGGGGCCGATACGCATCGCATCGTCACCAGCGATGGTTCTGTCGTGACGATGTTCAGTCCGAACTCGCGTGACGGCAACGGCCCAGTGCTGATAAACGCCAATCAGGTCGGTCAGGATCCGCGCATGGCGGCAACGCCGAACGACAGCCTGCTGGAGGACTCGCCCTTCGGCAAACTGCCGATCACGGCGCCGAGCGGGCTGAGACCGATGGACCAATATGCGAGGCCCTGGTCCGGCGCCCGCGGCACGCGCGTTGCCATCGTCGTCAGCGGCCTCGGCCTCAGCCAGACCGGTACGCAACGCGCCATCGAGAAGCTGCCCGAGGAGATCACGCTCGCCTTTGCCGCCACGGGCAATAGCCTGCAGCGCTGGATGCAGGAGGCGCGGCGCGGCGGCCATGAAATCCTGCTCCAGGTGCCTTTCGAACCGTTCGACTATCCCGGAAACAATCCCGGACCGGATACCCTGTTGACCTCGCAGCCCGCGGCCAAGAATATCGAAGACCTGCACAAGGCCATGGGCGAGATCACCAATTATACCGGCGTGATGAACTATCTCGGCGGACGGTTTCTTTCGAATGCCGACGCTATGGAGCCTGTCATGCGCGATATTGGCAAGCGCGGCCTACTGTTCCTTGATGACGGCTCCTCGGCGCAGTCCAAATCCGGCACCGTCGCCAAGGCGCTGGAGGTGCCGCATGCTTTTGCCGACGTACAGCTCGACGGAGAATTGCAGCAGGATGCCATCCTGAAGAAACTTGATGAGCTGGAACGCATCGCACGCCGCAACGGTTCGGCGATCGGCGTTGCGGCCGCTTTCGACGAGAGCGTCGATGCCATCAGTAAATGGAGCGAGGAAGCAGCCATGCGCGGTATCGAGATCGTTGCCGTCTCCGCTCTCGCCGACGACCCCAAACATCCCTGAGCCTTAGAGGATAACCATGAGCAAGAGCCATCAACCCCTCAGAGCTGAAGACCTGCCCTATCGTCCCTGCGTCGGCATCATGGTGCTCAATCGCGAGGGGTTGGTCTGGTCCGGTAGGCGCATTCCGATCGGTAATTCCGAATATGATGGCTCGCCGCAGCTCTGGCAGATGCCGCAAGGCGGCATCGATAAGGACGAGGACCCGCTGGAGGCGGCCTATCGCGAGCTCTACGAAGAGACCGGCATGAAGACCGTGACGCTCTTGGCCGAAGCGAAGGACTGGATCAACTACGATCTGCCGCCGCAGTTGATTGGCATCGGCCTCAAGGGAAAATTCCGCGGCCAGACCCAGCGCTGGTTTGCCTTCCGCTTCGACGGCGACGAAAGCGAAATCGCCATCAATCCGCCGCCAGGCGGCCACGAGCCGGAGTTTGACGCCTGGGAATGGAAGCCGATGGCGGAGCTGCCCGGCCTGATCGTCGCCTTCAAACGGTCGGTCTACGAACAAGTCGTCGCCGAATTCCAGCATCTGGCGGGTCTGGAGACCGACGACTGATCGCAGTCCGGCCGCCTTTCGGCGGCCGGTACAAAAACCCGAATTATTCCGCAGAATCAGCCGAATCGGCGTTGAGCTGGCCGTATTTGGTCTCGCCGATCTTTTCAAGCAGGCCGATCTGGGTTTCCAGGAAGTCGATATGGCCTTCCTCGTCCGCAAGCAGCTCTTCGAAGAGCTTCATCGAGACATAATCGCCGGCGTCATGACAGATGTCGCGCGACTTCTTGTAGGCCGTGCGGGCATCATATTCGCCGGCGAGATCGGCTTCCAACACTTCCTTGACATTCTGACCGATGCGCAGCGGCGCCAGCGTCTGCAGGTTTGGATGTCCCTCAAGAAAGATGATCCGAGCGACGAGACGATCGGCGTGATGCATCTCTTCAATGGATTCCGCACGTTCCTTCTTGGCAAGCTTGGTATAGCCCCAATCTTCCAGAAGCCGATAATGAACCCAATATTGATTGACTGCACCGAGTTCGAGAAACAGCGCCTCGTTAAGCCGCTCGATGACTTTTTTGTCGCCTTTCAATGTCCGCTCTCCTATTTTCTTCGTGGAATTTTTTCAAGCGTGACATGAAATCAAATATTTCCGCCTCCGTCGAGTGGCGGCGGGCATGATAGTCCTCGGTCGTCTGGATAATGATGTCGACAACATTCGGGAAACAGCCGCAGCAACGGCCGCGTTTCGACATGGCGTGATAGACCTTGGAGGGGACGATGAGCTGCCAACAATCCTGATCGAGGAGCTCGGTGATGACCTCCCGGATTTCTTTGTCGGTGATGTAATTACAACTGCAAACCAGCATTCTTCGCTCAGCCCGTCAAACATGACATCTGCTGTCTTGTTATCTGCGAAAGAAGACGGTCTTTGTCAAGAAAGAATCGATTCATTTTTTATTGAGCCAAACCGAACGGGTCACTTCAGTGTGAGGTGCGGCCCCTGCGTATCAATGGAAGTTACGGCCTCGCGGCATGACGCTTGCTGTCCCAGTGATATCGCTGCGGCCATCTGCCGCTATCTCGGCGGCCTGCTCCCGCGCCGACCGGCTTGCCTCGTCGAGCCGCTTCTTTTGCCGATGATCCATGGTCGGACGCAAGGCCTCATCTGCCCGGTCACTGACGCCGAAACGCCTGGTTTCGCGTTGCAGCAGACCCAGCGCCGGGGTCATGTCCTCGATATAATCGACCACCACATGGATGACGCCGCTTTCGCTCTGCAGACGGCCACGAATCTTGACCAGCCGGGCGCTCATGACGATGGCGCGGTATTTCTCAAACATTTTCGGCCAGACGATCGCATTGGCAACGCCAGTCTCGTCTTCCAGCGTCATGAAGATCACCCCATTCGCCGATCCCGGCCGCTGGCGCACCAGCACCAGCCCGGCGACCGTCACCATCCGTCCATCAGGAACACTGGGCAAATCCCGGTTCTGCATGATGCCGATATTGGAGAGATCCGCACGCAGGAAGGAAAGCGGATGCGCCTTCAGCGACAGCGAGAGATAGCGATAATCCTCGATCACCTGCTCGCCGGGCAGCATTTCCGGCAGGGAGACCGCAGGCTCGACCTGCAGATCGGCGCGGTCGGCAAGATCGAAGAGAGGGAGCTTCTCGGCGGCACTGCCCACGTCCAGCGCCCTGACAGCCCATAGAGCCTCGCGACGGCCAAGCCCGATCGAACGGAAAGCATCGGCATCGGCCAGGCGCTCGATATCGGACTTGGCAAGGCCGGAGCGCAACCAGAGATCGCGCACGGAGGTGTAGCCGGAACCGCGATTGGCTACCAGCTTCTCTGTCATGTCGTCTTCCGACAGCCCTTTGACCTGCAGGAAGCCGAGACGGACCGCCCGTCTCGTCCTGATCACTTCCCGCATCGACGCATGGCGCGGCTCAATCGCATCCCTGTCGAAGGGCGCCTCTTCCAAAAGCGATTCCCATTCCGATCTATTGATATCCACCGGCCGCATCTCGACGCCATGCTCGCGCGCATCGCGCACGAGCTGCGCCGGCGCATAAAAACCCATTGGCTGCGAATTCAGCAGCGCCGCGCAGAAGACATCGGGATAATAAGCCTTCATCCAGGCGGAAGCGTAGACGAGGAGAGCGAAGGAGGCCGCGTGGCTTTCCGGAAAACCATATTCGCCGAAACCCTTGATCTGCTCGAAGCAGTTTTTGGCGAATTCTCGCTTATACCCCCTCGCGACCATGCCTTCGACCATCTTCTCCTCGAACTTATGGATCGTTCCAGTCCGCTTGAAAGTCGCCATCGCCCGACGCAACTTGTCGGCCTCAGCGGGCGTAAACCCGGCAGCCGTGATTGCGATCTGCATGGCTTGTTCCTGGAATAGGGGAACACCCAGCGTTCGTTCCAGAACCAACTCCAGTTCCTTGCTCGGATAGTCGAGAGGTTTCCCCGCGCGATCAGCCTCCCGCCGCTTGAGATAGGGATGCACCATGTTGCCTTGGATCGGTCCCGGTCGAACGATCGCCACCTCGATGACCAGATCGTAGAATTTGCGTGGCTTGAGGCGCGGCAGCATGCTCATCTGCGCCCGGCTTTCGATCTGGAAGACGCCGATCGTGTCGGCACGGCAGATCATGTCATAGACCGGCACGCCATCGGGGTGATTGGCGTTGCCGAGATCGGCCAGCTCCTTCTTCACATCATAATGCAGCAGAAGCAGCTCGAAAGCCTTGGCGAGGCAGGTCAGCATGCCCAAGGCCAGAACATCGATCTTCAGAATATTGAGACTATCGAGATCGTCCTTATTCCACTCGATCATGTAGCGATCGTCCATCGCCGTATGCATGATCGGCACGACCTCATCCAGCCTGTCCCTGGTGATGACGAAGCCGCCGACATGCTGGGTGAGGTGACGCGGAAAACCCATCAGCGTCGTGGCATAGGAGAGAACGCGCTGCGTCGTCCGATCCCTGAGATCGAGGCCGGCAACCTTCGCCTCGCGTTCGGACAATTCTTCCGTCGACCAGCCCCAGACACCGCTCGCCAGGGCCGACTGCACATCTTCGGACAGACCGAAGGCCTTAGCCACCTCGCGGCCGGCCGAGCGCGCGCGATAACTAGTGACTGCCGCCGTCAGTCCGGCATGCTCTTTGTTGTAATGCCTGTAGATATACTGAATGACCTCTTCGCGCTTCTCATGCTCGAAATCGACGTCGATATCCGGCGGCTCTTCCCGCTCCGTCGAGATGAAGCGCTCGAACAAAAGCGTCGTGATCTCCGGATTGACCTCGGTAATTCGAAGACAATAGCAGACCGTGGAATTGGCGGCGGAACCGCGGCCCTGGCACAGGATATTCTCATTGCGGGCATATTCCATGATGCGGTGCACCGTCAGGAAATAAGGCTCGTACTGCCTCTGCTTGATCAGATCGAGTTCATAGTCGATCTGCTTGGCGACCTTCGGTGGAATACCATGAGGATAACGCCATTTGGCACCCGCCCGTGTCAGCCGCTCCAGCGTTTCCGAGACAGTCTCACCCGAAACGCTCTCATCAGGATAATTATGCTTCAGCTCATCCAGCGAAAAAGACAGCCGGCTAAAAAACTTCTGCGTATTGGCGATAGCTTTCGGATAGTTTTTAAAAAGGCGCGCCATCTCGGCCCCACCCTTCAGATAGCGTTCGGCATTGGCCGCCAGCTTGAAACCGGCCTCGGCGATCGGCACATGCTCGCGGATCGAAACGACGATGTCGGCAAGCGGCTTGCGTTCGGTTGCGTGATAGAGCGGCTGGTTGCTGGCGATCAGCCGCACCCCATTGCGTAACGCCAAGATGGAGAGAGTGGCAAAGACCAGCCGATCCTGCCCGTCATAAGCAGGCGACAAGACCATATGAAGCTTCCTGCCGAAGCGCATCCATAGCCGCGCCAGGTACTGCTCCAGTTTTGCCTGCCCTTCCGGTGTCTCCACGCTCTCAGCATCGGGAACGAGCGCCAGCATCATCTCGTCGCCCCATTCCATCAGGTCGGCTTCGAGGAGTTCGCAGGAACCCTTTTCGGCTCTGAGATTGCCGGCGCTTAGCAACCGGCAGAGATGGGCCCAGCCCTGGCGGTTCTGCGGAAAGGCAAGAATATCGGGCGTCTCGTCCGAGAAGACCAGGCGGGCGCCGGGCTGGAAGCGATAGCCATACTGCTTGGCAATGACATGCGCCCTGACTACGCCCGCGACGCTGTTTCGGTCAGCAATGCCGAGGCCACTAAGGCCGGCGATCTTGGCGGCCAGCACCATTTCCTCCGGATGCGAAGCACCCTCGAGAAAGGAAAAATTCGACCGTGCTCCGATCTCAAAAAAAGGAGGATTCCCGGAAAAGGACGGATGGGTGTTCATGCGAAGACCCCGTGCATGTACCAGCTGGGGGCGGCATCCTGGCCATAGAGACCCTTGCGGAACAGCCAGAAACGATGACCGGCCTCATCTTCAATGCGGAAATAGTCGCGGGCCGGTGTTTCCTCCTCGTCGATCCACCATTCCGCCGCAAGCCGCTCCGGCCCTTCGGCCCGTAGGACCCGGTGCATCATCCGCCGCCAACGGAATTGCCGCGGCGGACCATCAGGCACTTCGGTGGCAAAGGTTTCGATCGGCTCGGGCATGCGAAATAGCCGTAACGGCCGTTCGCCGCGGGAAAAGCCATGACCAGTATACTCGCTCCCTGTCCGTCTATGGGCGGCAAGGATTTCCACGGCAGGCATCGACCGAACGGCTCTTTCGGGAATATGGCTTTCCCGCAGTTCGAAGCCCTGCAGGCAGTCCGGCCCCAGTCGCGCCGCGACCCGGTCGGCAAAGGCGGCAAGCGAAGTGCCTTGCTGATCCTCCTCGACGAAATCGCCCTGCGCCGCATCGAAAGGCGCATGTTGCAGGACATTGAGGCGGACGATCTCGAAGCCATATCCCGCATCGAGATCATCATGAACAGCAGTAAAGCGCTCCGTAAACAGACCGGCGATCCGTCTTGGCTCCCGCAGCGGCTGCGACGCTCCGGCGGCGATGCGGAACACCGCACCGTCGACCCGGAACAGCAAAAGCTCGAACGAACGGCCACCGACGCCCCGACCTTCCAGTCCCGGCTTCAGGGTTTCGGCAAGCTGGTGGGCCAGTTGCAGGATATCAGCCTCCGCCTGCACCGGTTCGGCAAGCCGCCGCTCGACCGACAACTGCGCGACCGGCCGGCGCGGCGAGATCGGCTCCTCGTTCAGACCGACGGCCTGATCGAGCCGCAAAAGAAGCTGCGCACCGAAACGGCGGGTCAGCGGCGCTCGCGGCGCGGCCAGAAGATCGCTCACCCGCTTCAATCCCAGCTTCTGCAATGCGGCGACGGTTTCCTCGCCAAGCCTGAGCGAGGCGACCGGCAGCGGCGCCAGCGCCTCTTCCATGGCTTCCGGAGGAATGACGCGGCTGTCGTCAAAGCGGGCAACCGCCCAGGATAGACCCGGCGCGGAGGAGATGGCGCCGCGGACATCGAGCCCAAGACGGGAAATCCGGATGAGGATATCCTCGAGCAGCGCCTCTTCGCCGCCGAAGAGATGGGCGCAGCCGGTAATATCGAGGAAGAGCCCGTCCTTGCCGTCGATCGCCACCAGCGGCGTATAACGATCGCACCAATCGGCAATCGCCTCCAGTAGCTTGCGGTCCGCGCCGGGATCTTCTTCGACGACGTCAAGGGCGGGACAGATCGCCTTTGCCTCGGCAACGCCCTGGCTGAGCTTCAGGCCGATCGTCTCGGCCCTTTCATTGAGCGCGGTAAGCCGCATGGCATTGTTCAGCTTGCCGGCACAGGCGAGCGGCGGCGCTTCAAGCAGGCCTGCCGAACGCCACGACAGACCCCATCGTTTGCGGGCGATCCGGTCGGTCGGCAGATGCGGAAAGGTCAGCGCCAGAATGCGCTGCGTATTCGCCGGGAAAGGCAGGGCGCTGAGCGTCGAGGACAGGGGCAAACTGGCGGTCATGGGCATTCCACTCCAAGGTTATGGAAAAGGGCGCCGGGTTGCGGCTTTTTTCCAAGGTGAGACGAAAGGCCGGATGACCGATGCTGCCGCCAAGCATCGATCCATCCGGCAGAGGCCGCGCCAGGGCCGGCGCGGGTTCGACGAGCAGACGGAAGAGGGCGCTGCTCGCCTCCTCCTCGCCCGCTTGACGCAACAAAAATAAGGGCCGTCCCGCCGCCTTGGCCCTCAGGGCCAATCGCCGGCTCTCGGTCAGCCCGAAGCGGGCCGGATTGCCGCGCACCTCCAGGATGACGACCGCAAAGGCCGCGCTGACGAGCGCCGTCTCCGCCAGCCAAAGCGCCTCTTCCAGCTTGCGCGGCGATGCCTGCAGAAAGCCGGCCGGCTCCAATCCGAAATCCCGAAGCCCGATTGCATAGGGCAGGCCCGCCTCCATCGTCGCGACCGTATCGCCGATCCACAGAACCGGCGACACGGTCGCGGTTTTGCCGGCGGCTTGCGCTCCCAGCCGCGCAGCGAAAACTCTAAGCCGCGCAGCGAGAGCGAGAGTGAAACCGCTGGCCGCTCCGGCATCACGCAAGGCCAGCGACCGGATCTCCGTCAGCGCATCGAGCGGCACGCCGCCTTGCATCGCTTCGTCGAGACCGGCAACCCCAATTGCAAGTGGCTGGACAGCATCGGCCGGACCGGCCTGCGGCTCCGCCGCCCGCACCTCATGCGCCACGGCTGCCAGCGCCGGTATCGGCCTGCCTTCCAGTCGGGCGATGGTTTCACGCAGGGCAAAAAGCGTCTCCCGCGCCACGGCGGCCTCAGCCATGACGTTAGCTCCAGATCAATTATGTTCCTGTTATGTTCTTATGGATTCCAGAGGTCGAAAGAAGAGTCAACACCATTTTATGAGAAAATATTCCTCTGTCTGATTCCACTCTCGAAAAACCGAAACAAAGGCTCTATATGACCAGCTAAGGAAGGAAGCATTCATGGCCCGCATTGACCAGAGCGAGGATTGGCGGGACCGCCACGCACCCTCAATCAGCACATTTGAATCGCTGGCGCAGGAGGCTTACAGCCACCTGCCAGACGAATTTCGCTCGCTCACCGGCAATCTCATCATCTTGATCGAAGATTTTCCCGACGACGACGTGTTCGAGGACATGGCGCTGGAAACGCCATTCGACCTGCTCGGCCTGTTCGAAGGCCGCGGCATATCGGAGCGTTTCACCGCCCAAACCGGGGAAATGCCGAACAAGATCCGGCTCTATCGCCGGCCGATTATCGATTATTGGGCGGAAAACGAGGAAACCCTCGGCGACATCATCACCCATGTCCTGATCCACGAGATCGGCCACCATTTCGGCCTGAGCGACGAAGACATGGAGCGCATCGAGGAAAGCGCGGAAGAGGCGACGGATCGCTGATTAGGCGATCCTGTTACGCTTACTGCTCGGAAAGCTTCATTTCCGGATCGTAATCCTTGCCTGCGACCTCTTTGACGACGGCCTGGCCGCACTGCATCAGGCCGGTTGCGGCATTGAAGGCATAGGTCGGCGAGCCGGAGAGTTCCCAGCCCTTGTTGAGGGCAGCGGTCACCTTGTGGCAGAAGGAGGAATCATCCGGTCCGCTGAGGAAGCGATAAAGTTTCATCAAATCGTCTTTCGTAACGTATCAGCCTTCATCCTGAGGTGCTGCCGCAGGCAGCCTCAAAGGGCGTTCTGAAATCAGGCGAGCTTTATGGACCAGTCTTTCCGCCTGGACAAGATGCAGCCGCTCGACCATGCGCCCGCCGAAATTCACGACATTGAGACCAGCCGCCGCCGGATCGGCGAAAGCGGCGATGATGGCTTGCGCCTCGGCAAGAGCGGCCTCGTCCGGTCCGAAATGCCGGTTGGCGGTGTCGATCTGGTTCGGATGGATCAGCATCTTGCCGGCAAAGCCCATTGCGCGGCCCTCGGCACATTCGGCGTCCAGCGCCTGCATATCTTTGAAATCGTTTAAAACACTGTCGATAGCGTCGAGCCCATAGGCGCTGACGGCCAGCACCACCTGCATCAGCCAGGGCACGAGGTAGGCGCGGCCCGGTTGCGGCAACACGCCGGTCTCCTTGCGCAAATCGTTGAGGCCGACGACGAAACAATCGAGCCGGCTTCCCGGCGTACGGCCGGCCTCGGCTATTGCGGCAGCGTTCAAGATGCCGCGCGGCGTCTCGATCATCGCCCAGATGCGCAGGCTTTCCGGCGCGTCTGCCTCGGCAAGCCTGTCGCTGACAACAGTCACATCCTGCGGCTCGTCGATCTTGGGCAGAAGAACCGCATCCGGCTCGAGCGCCAAGACCAGTTCCAGATCATCGGCACCGAAACCGGATGACAAGCTATTGATGCGGATGATCCGCTCTTTGCCAGCCTCTTCTTTGTCGGCAGGCGGCGGATCGGTGAAAAAAATCCGCAAATTCTCCCGCGCTTCCGCCTTCTTCTCCGGCGCCACGGAATCCTCGAGATCGAAGATGACAGCATCGCAATCAAGGCTGGCTATCTTCCCAAGAGCGCGCCGATTGATCGCGGGGACACTCAGCACCGAACGGCGCAGGCGGATGGAACGGGGAGGGGCGGAGCGGCTCATGATTCAGTTTTGCCGCGCTTTCAGTCATCAGGCAAGATAACAATGGGCAAGACAACAAAAAGCCATGCTCCTCTTGCAGAGGGAAGAAGAGAGGACCACATTGCCATGAGTAGAGAGGTCTCGACCATGCAGAATATCCGTTCCTTGTTTATCGCGCTTGCCGGCATCACCGTGTTTGCAGCCCTGGCGCTGTTTACCGTTTCGCTCACGCTCGCCGTCGGCGGCATTCTCACCGTGCTTATGGTGGGCCGCGCGATTTCGTTGCGGATGAAGCCCGCTCCGGTACGTGCCAAGGCGAACGGTCAGCGCGAAATGCGCGTCTGGAACGACGGTCGCGGCACGATCATCGACCTCTGAGGCCGAAAACAGGGCAGGGCAGCCGTTGCCGGCTGCCGAATGCATTCGCCTAATTTCAGGCATGTTGCTGAAGAGCAGATTGCGACCAAAGCGCCGCACTGTAGAGCATTTCCAAGATTCTTCTTCATTTCGGGCGGGATTTGCTCTATTGGCAGGATAATTCGTGCTTAGGCGAAAATGAAGGCAGGACCCCATGGACAAGTTCGTGAAGTTGACCGGTGTCGCAGCACCGCTCCCGGTCGTCAATGTCGACACCGACATGATCATCCCGAAGGATTATTTGAAGACCATCAAGCGCACCGGTCTCGGTACGGGGTTGTTCGCTGAAGCCCGCTACAATGAAGATGGCTCGCCGAACCCGGATTTCGTGCTGAACAAGCCGGCCTATCAGAACGCCAAGATCCTCGTCGCCGGCGACAATTTCGGCTGCGGCTCCTCGCGCGAACATGCTCCCTGGGCACTGCTCGATTTCGGTATCCGCTGCGTCATTTCCACCAGCTTCGCCGACATCTTCTACAACAACTGCTTCAAGAACGGCATCCTGCCGATCAAAGTCAGCCAGGAAGACCTCGACAAGCTGATGGACGACGCCTCGCGCGGCTCCAACGCCATTCTGACGGTCGATCTGGAAAACCTTGAGATCACCGGCCCGGACGGCGGCTTGCTCAAGTTCGAACTAGACGAATTCAAGCGCCATTGCCTGCTGAACGGCCTCGACGATATCGGCCTGACGCTGGAAAAGGCCAAGGCCATCGACAGCTTCGAGAAGTCGAACGCCAGCGCTCGCCCCTGGGCAGCTTGATCGATTTCATCATCACATTTGCGTGCAGAAGCCGGGCTGAAAAGCCCGGCTTTTTCTTTTCGTGCCCGTGGAAAGGCCATGACATTTTGCCGGCTGTAATATCTCCGACAAGAAGCGGGTCCATATAGCCTCTGCGGAGCCCTTCAGGCCGCTCCTGCCCCCCTCGATTTTCCTCCTCCTCCCAATCGGAGCATTTCATGACCTCCCTTCCTATTGTCGGCGCCGCCATGACGCTGAACGACGTCGAAATCCATCGCAACTGGCTGCTGGAAAAGCCGCGCGACCTGGAATTGCAGAGCTTCGTCGAAGCCGAAATTCTGAACGGTGACTGGGCGCCGCTCGCCGAGCGCACCAAAAAGCTGCTCGACGGTCATCAGGGCCGCCTCGGCATTCATGGCCCGTTCTGGGGCTTCATCATCGCGTCGCAGGATCCGGATATCCGCGCCGTCGTCTCCAAGCGCATCCTGCAGGCCCTCGACGTCTGTGCCACGATCGGCGCCACGCAGATGGTCATCCATAGCCCCTACACGTCCTGGTCCTACAACAACCTCGACAACAACAAGGGCGAACGCGAAAAGATCATCGAATATACGCACCTGACGCTGAAGGACGCGGTCAAGCGCGCCGAAGACATCGGACTGACCATGGTCATCGAAAATATCGAGGACAAGGATCCCCATATCCGCGTCGGGCTTGCCGACAGCTTCAATTCGCCCGCTGTTGCCGTTTCGATCGACACCGGCCATGCCCAGTACGCACACGGCTACACCGGCGCACCGCCGGTCGACTACTACGTCCACGCGGCCGGCAACCGCCTGCAGCACATTCATCTGCAGGATGCCGACGGTTACGCCGACCGCCATTGGAGCCTCGGCGAAGGTAACATCCACTGGCGCGCCGTCTTCGCCGCTCTTGCCAAGCTCGAGAGCAACCCACGCCTGATCATCGAGATCAAGGACAAGTCGAAGATCCCGGCATCGGCCGCCTATCTGGCCTCGCTTGGATTGGCTGAGTAATCAGCCTTCTAAACTCCGGTCGGTATTTCCTGAAATCGCCGGCCGGAAACATAAAAAATGCGGCATTTTCCCTGCTGAAACCGTACCGCTTCGCCCCCTTCTTCGCTTGAAAAGCCGCACCTGCGGGTCTAAGAACCCGCAACTTGTTTCTTTTGCGGAGGCTTTTCCCATGACAGTGCGCAATCTCTTCCTCCTGCCGGGTGACGGCATCGGCCCCGAAGCTATGGGCGAAGTCCGCAAGATCATCGCCTACATGAACGAGGCGAAGAATGCCGGTTTCGTCACCGATGAAGGTCTGGTCGGCGGCAGCGCCTACGATGCACATGGTTCGGCCATTTCCGAGGAAGATATGGGCAAGGCACTGGCGGCCGACGCCGTTCTCTTCGGCGCCGTCGGCGGCCCGAAGTGGGACAGCGTACCTTATGAAGTGCGCCCCGAAGCCGGCCTGCTGCGCCTGCGCAAGGACCTGCAGCTTTTCGCCAACCTGCGCCCGGCCATCTGCTATCCCGCGCTGGCATCGGCTTCCTCGCTGAAGCCGGAGCTGGTCGACGGCCTCGATATCCTCATCATCCGTGAGCTCACCGGCGGCGTCTATTTCGGCGAGCCGAAAGAAATCATCGACCTCGGCAACGGCCAGAAGCGCGGCATCGACACCCAGGTTTACGATACCTACGAAATCGAGCGCATTGCCGGCGTCGCCTTTGAACTGGCGCGCACCCGCAACAATCGCGTCTGCTCGATGGAAAAGCGCAACGTCATGAAATCCGGCGTGCTTTGGAACCAGGTGGTCACCGCGACGCACAAGGAAAAATACGCCGACGTCCAGCTCGAGCACATGCTTGCTGACGCCGGCGGCATGCAGCTCGTTCGTCAGCCGAAGCAGTTCGACGTCATCGTCACCGACAATCTATTCGGCGACATGCTTTCGGACGTCGCGGCCATGCTGACCGGTTCGCTCGGGATGCTGCCGTCCGCCTCGCTCGGCGCCCCGGATGCCAAGACCGGCAAGCGCAAGGCGCTCTACGAACCGGTGCACGGTTCGGCCCCCGATATCGCTGGCAAGGGCATCGCCAACCCGATCGCCATGATCGCCTCATTCGCCATGTGCCTGCGCTACTCCTTCGGTCTCGTCACTGAGGCCGACGCGCTGGAAAAGGCGATCGCCAACGTGCTCGACAGCGGCATCCGCACCGGCGACATCATGTCCGCCGGCAGCCGTCAGGTCGGTACCACTGAAATGGGCGACGCCATCCTCGCCGAATTCAAGGCCCTGTCGGCATAATCGCCGACTAGCGCATCTTATCCGTTTTCTGGTAGCTCCACCTGAAAGCGGGATGCTCTAGTATTTCACGTGAAACATTCAAAGCCCTCGCTCTCTGCTTGCAAAGCGAGGGCTTTTTGTTGAACTCGACGCGACAGGCACTTATTTCCGTTGGATGAATACGGAAACGACACCGCCGCCGGGCATGATCCAGAAACAATCAAAGCCTTGGCAAAGGCTGGCGCGGCGCTATGACATCAGCCGCAGCCGCCACGGCCGCCTTCCTTGGCTCGGCTATACGCTGACGGCTATCAACATCGTCATTCTCGCCTTCTTCGTCTTCGACACACCGCTTGGGCAGACTGCGAAGAACCTCTCGCCGGAACTGATCGCGGTCGCAAGTGCCGTTACCGATATCGGCAGGCTGGCCTGGATTCTCACAGCGATCGCCGTCGTGCTTGCCGTGGGCCTTTTCGTCGTACGACGCTCGCCGACGCATGGCCGTTACCGGACCGCCCATCTCATCCGGATGGTTGCCTATGTCGGTCTGTCCGTTCTTTCTGCCAGCATCGTCGTGAACATTCTGAAATACGCAATCGGACGGGCGCGGCCCCTGCTTTATGACCAATACGGAATTTTTGGCTTCGAGCCGTTTCACGGCGACTTCCTGTTTCAGAGCTTTCCCTCGGCGCATTCGGCGAATGTTGGCGCGCTCTTTGCCGCCCTGGCCCTGCTTTTCCCGCGATTTCGGCTGCTGTTCGTCGGCATCGGCCTCTGGCTCGGCGCTTCGCGCATCATCATCGGCGTCCATTATCCAAGCGATGTCGCCGCGGGTCTGGCGCTCGGCGCCTGGATCGCTTTCGCCGTCGCGATCCTCTTTTCCCGTTTCGGCCTGGTCTTCTCCAAAGGACAAAATAATTGGCCGCTGCCGCGGCTGAACCATGGGCTTCGCTGACCTGTCAATCGTCTCAAATCCGTAAAAAAACTGTAGCAGGACCCTGCTACGCGTGATCGTCGACTTGGTGGAATTGGCGGCAACAGGCGGTGGGTATGCAGGCGATCTTGACGTCTCTCGACAGGCGGTGGCGACGGAACAAGAGCGGCTTTGCACCTTCGCATTGGAAGGTCTGCCTGTTCCTGACCGCCAATATCGTATTGCTCGCGGCCCTGCTGTTCGATTGGCCGGTCGGCGCAAATATCAAGAATATAGCTCCACCCATTCATTTCTTCGGCAAGCTGCTCACCAATTTCGGCGAATCCGGCTGGATCATCTTGCTCAGCGCCTTTCTGTTCTTCGAAGGCTGGGCCGGTAGCCGACTGTTGCAATCGCCACGCTGTCGCTGCCAGGCCCTGCGAATCTGTCAGATCGGCGGCTATCTGCTGACGACCATTGCGCTTTCGGGTATCGTTGCCAATCTCCTGAAGCGGGCCATCGGCCGTGCACGCCCCACGCATTTTGCGGATTGGGGTCCTTTCGGCTTCTCGCCCTTTAATGGCCATGCCGGCTTCGAAAGCTTCCCGTCCGGCCATGCGACCACTATTGGCGCCTTCTTCGTGGCGCTCGCCTTCCTCTTCCCACGCTATCGCTACATCTTCGCCGCCTGTGCCCTCTGGCTAGCCACGACACGCGTGATGATCGGCGCGCACTATCCAAGCGATGTCATCGCCGGCCTCGCGCTCGGCGGCTGGTTTTCCTTCATGGTGGCGATTGTCTATTCCCGCTACGGCCTGCTCTTCCGCATCGGCGAGATCGGCTGGCCGGTGCCGAGATTGCCGCTGCTGAGAAAGTAATCGTTCCCTTCTCCGTGGAGAGAAGCATCCGAAGGGCGAATGAACGGACAAACTTCGGTTCATCTTGAGAGCCGTTTGTTCCGACAACGCCGTCCCCACGAAGCGTCTTCCGACGAGGGCCAGATAAAGTTCTCGAAATCGACCATGCCGCCATCAACCATACCCCGAATGGTTGCCAATTTTTTGCTACGTTCATATATCTGGGGCAGTGAGTTCACGGGAAACCATCCCGTTGGTGATATGACGATGACGGATGCCGGGCCGATACGATTGAGCGAGAGACAACTGGGATTGATTTCCCGGGCGCTCGCCGAGCCGCGCCGGGTGCAGATGCTGAAGGAAATCGGCAGTCATTCCGAGCCGATGCCTTGCAGCGTGCTGACGCAATGCCATACCGTTAGCGCCGCAACGATCTCCCACCACCTGAAAGAGCTTGAAAACGCCGGTCTCATCGAGATCGTGCGGGAAGGCAAATTCGCGAATCTGGTGTTACGTCGCGACGTGCTTTCCGCCTATATGGCAGAACTCTCCCACATCTGACAATTTCCCACCCAGACGATTCTTTGTGCGCCGCACGCGCTCGCCCTTGTATCAGTTAGATGATTATCTAAATATCGAAGTGACGTGACGCGATCCACACTTTCACGGCCGCGGTCACGCCAACAATTCGATAGATATAAAATTATCTAACAAACATCTCGATAGGAGATATCATGAGCAAACTGGCAGGTAAGGTCGCGATCGTGACCGGAGCATCGAAGGGCATCGGCGCGGGCATCGCCAAGGCACTGGGCGAGGCGGGTGCAGCCGTTGTGGTCAATTATGCGTCGAGCCGCGAAGGCGCCGACAAGGTCGTGGCCGAAATCACCGCCAAGGGCGGCAAGGCGATCGCGGCCCATGGCGACGTTTCGAAATCCGCCGACGTGAAACGGCTTTTCGCTGAAACCAAGGAAGCCTTCGGCGGCGTCGACATCCTCGTCAACAATGCCGGCGTCTATCAATTCCAGCCGCTGGAAGAGATCACCGAAGAGGAATTCCACCGCGAATTCAACATCAACGTCCTCGGCACGCTGCTGACGATCCAGGAAGCCGTGAAGCATTTCGGCCCTGAAGGCGGCAATGTCATCAACATCGCCTCGACCGCCGTCACCATGAACCTGCCGACGGCCACAGTCTATACGGCGACCAAGGCGGCCGTGACCTCGATCACCCAGATCCTTGCCAAGGAGCTCGGTCCGCGCAACATCCGCGTCAACACCATCTCGCCGGGTGGCGTAGAGACTGAAGGCGTCATCGCGGCAGGCATCATCGGCAGCGATTTCGAAAAGCAGATGGTTTCGCAGACGCCGCTTGGCCGCCTGGGACAGCCAACAGACATCGCGCCGATCGCAGTTTTCCTCGCTTCCAAGGATTCCGGCTGGCTGACGGGCGAAACCCTTTATGCCGGCGGCGGTCTGAAGTAACGGCCTCTGTCCGAGCCGCTTCCCTCCTGACGAGGGGAGCGGCATTGTTCATCATCTCACAGCTCCAGCCCAATTGATCGCATCCGGCGACAATTGCCAAACCGTCTCCGTCTTCATACTATCATTTCGTTCGGGTTTTTCCGCAGATCCTCGCAGCCGTTTTTGCTGCGAAACGACCATCTTGACCGCGAAAACTTTCAAGACAGATCCTGTCTGCAATGCGATCCCACGCGAGAGCGCACGCCATTAATTCCTGCGAAAACCTCTGAGAGATCGCTGTTGCGAACAACAAAACGGAGCACGCCATCATGAATACCGCCAATACCAAATCGAAACTGGGCACCCGCACCAACCTCAGCCAAGAGGCGACACGCGATATTTCCGCAGCGCTGAATGCGTTGCTGGCGGATGTCTTTGCCCTTTATCTCAAGACCAAGAATTTCCATTGGCATATGAGCGGGCCGCATTTTCGCGACTACCACTTGTTGTTGGACGAGCAAGGCGAGCAGATCTTCGCCATGACCGACCCGATTGCCGAACGCGCCAGAAAGATCGGCGGCACCACGCTGCGTTCGATCGGCCATATCGCCAAGCTGCAGCGCATTCCCGACAATGACGCCGAATATGTCGACGCTCAGGACATGCTCGCCGAACTGGCCGACGACAACCTCAAGCTTGCTGCCGAAATTCGCGCCACCCACGACGTCTGCGATGAATATGGCGATATCGCCACCGCCAGCCTTCTCGAAAACTGGCTGGACGAAACGGAACGCCGCACCTGGTTCCTGTTCGAATCCACCCGCAACACCAATCGTTAAAAGTTCGCCCTGATTTCTGCGTTCCCGCGGAAGTGGGAACGCAAAATCCTTGACTCCTGTGGAAAACCTCTTAGAACCGGCGACGGAAAAGGAAGACCTCCATGGTTCGCTTCGAACAGATCGATAGCTTCAGTCACCTGGCAGTATTTGCCGGGCAGGAGTTCCGTTTTCCGGTTTCTTCCAAAACTAAGGCCAAAACGACGACGAAAACCGTCTGACGTCTCTGGCCTGCCGCTCTCTCCCCGGCCCGGTCGGGGACAGGAACCGGTCGTCATGGCCGTAGTTCCCCCCTCGCCCAAGAGGAGAGAAGAGAAAGAGAGCTTGAGAAATGGGTTTCAAAGTTGCAGTTGCGGGCGCGACCGGAAATGTCGGCCGCGAAATGCTCAACATTCTATCCGAACGCGGTTTTCCCGCTGACGAAGTCGTGGCGCTGGCATCGGCCCGCTCGCAGGGCACCGAAGTTTCCTTCGGCGACCGGACACTGAAGGTTTCGAACCTGGAGAACTACGATTTCTCCGACACCGATATCTGCCTGATGTCGGCCGGCGGCGATGTCTCCAAGAAGTTCTCGCCGAAGATCGGCGCCCAGGGCTGCGTCGTCATCGACAACTCCTCGGCCTGGCGCTACGACGCGGACGTGCCGCTGATCGTGCCGGAAGTCAATCCGGACGCCATCACCCAGTTCACCAAGCGCAACATCATCGCCAACCCGAATTGCTCGACCGCACAGCTTGTGGTGGCCCTGAAGCCGCTGCATGACTTCGCAAAGATCAAGCGCGTCGTCGTCTCCACTTACCAATCCGTCTCTGGCGCAGGCAAGGACGGCATGGACGAGCTCTTCAACCAGACCCGCGCCGTCTTCGTCGCCGATCCGATCGAGAACAAGAAGTTCCCCAAGCGTATCGCCTTCAACGTCATCCCGCAGATCGATGTGTTCATGGAAGACGGCTACACCAAGGAAGAATGGAAGGTGCTGGCCGAAACCAAGAAGATGCTCGACCCGAAGATCAAGGTCACCTGCACCGCCGTGCGCGTGCCGGTTTTCATCGGCCATTCGGAATCGGTCAACATCGAGTTCGAAAACGAGATCACCGCCGACCAGGCCCGCGATATCCTTCGCGAAGCCCCGGGCTGCCTTGTCATCGACAAGCGCGAGCCGGGCGGCTACATCACGCCTTATGAATCCGCCGGCGAGGACGCCACCTATATCTCGCGCATCCGCGAGGACGCGACGGTCGAAAACGGTCTCAACATCTGGGTCGTTTCCGACAATCTGCGCAAGGGCGCGGCACTGAACGCCATCCAGATCGCCGAACTCCTGATCAACCGCGGCCTGATCAAGCCGCGCAAGCAGGCGGCATAAACGGTTTATAAACCAATTTACGGTTTTTAAATCTTTGCTGGCTAAGCGGGATCCAAAGAAAAGCCTCGCCATTTCGGATCGAAAGGCGGGGCTTTTGCAAAGCTGCCGTTAAGTACAATGTTTCACGTGAAGCGAAAATACTGATCGCTAAAACGTGATAATGACAGAATCGCCGGATACTGGCATGGTCCGGTGACAGTAAGACCGCGCATAGGCCCGAAGAACGGAAGGCTTATGTGCCATCAAAAACGGTTACCGCGTCTCGCGCGGTAAGAATTCGGGGACTCTGAATGCGCATTACAAAGTCTGGAATGGCAGCTCTCGCGGCAGGCGGGTTGCTGTTGGTGACGCCGCTTGCGGCGAATGCGGCATCTTGCGGCAACTCGTCTGCCGGTTTTGAGAATTGGGTGCAGGAATTCAAGCAGGAAGCGCAGGCTCAGGGCGTGAGCGCCTCTGTCCTCGACCGAGCCTTTGCCAACGTGCACTACAATCAACCGACCATCCGCGCCGATCGCGGCCAGAAGAGCTTCAAGCTCTCTTTCGACGACTTCATGCGGAAGCGCGGCGGGCAGGCGATCATCAGCCGCGGCAAGAGCGTAAAACAGGCCAATGCCGCGTTGTTCGCTAGGATCGAAAAGCGTTATGGTGTGCCCGCCGGCCCGATCATCGCCATCTGGGGCATGGAAACCGGTTTTGGCGGCTTCATGGGCGACCAGCATACGCTTTCAGCCGTGTCGACGCTCGCCTATGACTGCCGCCGCTCCGACTATTTCACCGATCAGCTCTATGCTGCCCTCAAGCTCGTCGGCGAAGGCTATCTCAGCCCGTCGGCTCGCGGCGCGGCCCATGGTGAAATCGGCCAGACGCAGTTCATGCCGAAGAACGTCGTCAATTTCGGTGTCGACGGCGATGGCGACGGCAGGGTCGATCTGGTCGGCTCCCGCGCCGACGCGCTGGCCTCGACTGCAAACTTCCTGAGGGGCCACGGCTGGCAGCCTGGTCTTGGCTATCAGCCCGGCGAACCAAATTTCGCGGCGATTGGCGGCTGGAACGATGCGGTCGTCTACCAGCAGGCAATCGCCTACATCGGCAAGCAGATCGACGGCCAATAAACACCACGGCAAATCAACAGGCGGCGCTTCGACCAAATGGTTGGAGCGCCTTTTTCGTTGCCTGTCTTATTCTTGGATTTCAGGCCTGATGAAATCGCGGGTTTTCGCGTCCATTACCCACAGCTCGCCGGTGGAGATATCGAACCAGGCGCCGTGCAGGTTCAATTTCCCTTCCTCCTCCAGCGACTTGATATCGGGAAAGCTGCGCAGATTGTCGAGCGAATTGCGGATGGAGATGCGCTCCAGCGCCGTCTGACGCTCGGCTGGCGTCATGACGTCATTGCTCTGGATCTGTTCGGCAGCGGGCTTTACGAGGCCCATCCACCGGCCGATGAAATCGCCCGGCGATAGCGGCTCGGCATTCGGGTCCAACGCCGCGCGGATGCCTCCACAGCGACCATGCCCCATGACGACGATATCCGAGACCTTCAGTGACTGCACCGCGAATTCTAGAGCTGCGGACGTCGCGTGAAAATGGCCATCCGGCTCGTAGGGCGGCACCATATTGGCGACGTTGCGGATAACGAAAAGCTCGCCGGGACCAGCATCGAAAATGGTCTCCGGGGCCGAACGGCTGTCGGAACAGGCAATCACCAGGGTCGCGGGCTTCTGCCCTTCCTCTGCAAGGCTGCGATAGCGCTCGCGCTCATCGACGTAACGCCCGCTCATGAAGTTGCGATAGCCGTTCAGAAGGGAGATAGGAAAGCTCTGCATGGTACTGAATTACAGCGCAGCGCCGCCGATGGCAACTATTGCACTGCAAAAAGCTGCCGACACCCCAACCGCTATTTCTTCCGCCGTTGCGCCGGATGCAGCAGGTGCCGCATCTGCACCATCGCCATCGGCGTCGACAGACTGGATGCATCGGCGGCAAGAGTCAGCTCGTCGCTGCCGCGCTTGACTGCACGCGCCAGCACTTCATAGACGCTGGCCGTGGTCAATTGCAAAGCCCGCTCTTCGTCCATGCCGGAAAGAAGCCGCGACAGAAAGACGGCCGAGAGCAGGTCGCCGAGCCCGTTCGGCGCATTGTCGATGCTGCGATGTTCGGCAAACAGCGCGTTGCGGCCGCTGAGATAGAGATTGCCCGTGCCGCCGGTCATCATTGGCACGGCTGACGTCACCAGCATGCGCGATGGTCCCAGCGCCAGGGCAGCTTCCATGACGGCATTGTTGTCCTCCAGCGGCGCACCGGCGAACCAGGCAAGCTCGTAGCGGTTCGGCGTCGCCAGCGAAGCCAGCGGGATGAGGTGATCTCGGATCGCTTCCGCGGTTGCTTCGGGTACGTACAGCCCACCGGCATCGCCGATGACTGGATCGCAGGCATAGATGAGATCGGGGTTCTTTTCCCGCAGAGCCGTTACCAGTCGAGCGACGGAACGTGCCTGCGCGGCATTGCCGAAATAACCCGACAGCACTGCCTTCACCTCGGGCAGCCAGGGTGCGGCGATGAGGTCGTCGATCGCATGGTCGAAATCCGCTTCGGCAAAGGTCAGTCGCGTCGAGCGGCCATGGCCGGGGTGCCAGGGCAAAACGACGGTCGGCAGTGCCCAGACCGGATGGCCCAAGGTTTCAAGTGCGAAGACCGCCGCGCGATTGCCGACAGAACCTCTGACGACATGACTGGAGATGACGATAACGGCGCCTGCCGCAGTGTCCGACATGATGCTTGCTTCCAGTTCCGATGTTGCGACTTCGATGGCGCCGTTGATGATCTTTTTATCGTCACTCTGTCAACCACACTTCACAGAGTCATGAAACCCTCTGTTGACTAGCTTATGTCCGCCAATTTTGCCCTAATCTTCATGCGGTTTGCAGTGAGATCTCGCAGGCCAGCAAGATTCTTCAAAATTCGAGACCTGATCGGTCAAAAAGCAATGAAATCCGCATTCATTTTGCCAGTTTTTTCGATAGACCTTCTGATAAGGTGACCAAAACTCTTGAAATAGGGGAGGAATTTCATGGCATCCAGGACCAATCCGAAGCGGGAAAAACAGATCGAAGCGGCGCGCAAGATCGCCGCCGCGACCGGCGAGACGCATCTCGATCCGGAGATCCTGTTCGGCCGGGCGAGCAATGACGATATGGAGCGCTACAGCCCGGAAATGCTCGCCCTTGCCGCGGTACATGCGGCCAGGGAACTGGCGGCCTGGAGCGGTGCCTCTCCCCGCGTCAATATCGAGCAGGTTGCCAACATCGACCCCGAGGGCATGCCTGTCTCGATCCTGTCGATCACCGACCACAACATGCCCTTCCTCTACGAATCGGCCATGGGCGAGGTGACGAGCAGCTACCGCGACCTTTACATGGCCGTGCATCCGATCCTCGTGATCGAAGACGGCAAGCAACCCACGCTTTATTCCGCCGATCAACCGAGCGATCCCGCTCACCGTGTCAGCCACATCCAACTGCATCTGTCGCCCCTGACGGGTGCGCAGGCAACGGACCTGATCAAACGCGTGCTAACCGTGCTTGATCAGACACATCTGACCGTTTCCGATTGGAAGTCGATGCTGGCGCGGCTGGATACCGTGATATTGGAGCTTTCCACCTATGAGGCCGGCGGCCGCCGCAAGGCGGATCGTGACGAGGCGCTGGCCTTCCTCGCCTGGCTGCGCGACGGAAATTTCACCTTCCTCGGCATGCGCGAATATGTCTATTCCGGCAAGGGCGCCGACGCCAAGGTGGAGCGTGACCGCGGCGCCGGCCTCGGCATCCTCTCCAATCCGGACGTCCTCGTCCTACGGCAGGGGAAGGACGCCGTCACCACCACACCGGAAATCCTGGCCTTCCTCGATGGGCCGGATTTCCTGATCGTCACCAAGGCCAATGTCAAGTCGGTCGTCCACCGCCGCGCCTATATGGACTATGTCGGAGTCAAGCGTTTCGATGCCAACGGCAATGTCACCGGCGAACTGCGCATCGTCGGCCTCTATACTTCGACCGCATACACGAGTGCCGCAGCCGAGGTGCCGTTGCTGCGTTCCAAGGTGCAGAAGGTCAAGGACCACTTCGGCTTCGACCCGGCCAGCCATTCCGGACGCATGCTGGACAACACCTTGGAATCCTATCCGCGCGACGATCTCTTCCAGATCGACACGACACTGCTTGCAAGCTTTGCCGAACAGATCAACGACCTTGCCGACCGGCCCCGCGTGCGCGCACTGCCGCGCATCGATCATTTCGACCGTTTCGTCTCGGTCATCGTCTATGTTCCGCGCGAGGAATATGATTCCGTCGTCCGTGAGAAGATCGGCAACCATCTGAAGACCGTCTATGACGGCCGCGTTTCCGCCTACTACCCGGCCTTCCCGGAAGGCGGCGTGGCGCGCGTGCATTTCATCATCGGCCGCAGCGCCGGCAAGACCCCGCACATTCCGCAGGCCAAGCTCGAAGAGGCGATCCGCGCCATCACCGCCCGCTGGGACGACCGCTTCGAAATGCTGGCCGGGCCGAAGGCACCGCATATCTCGGTCAGCCAGGCCTTCCAGGAGGCCTTTTCGCCGGAGGATGCCGTCGCCGACCTGCCCGATATCACGGCCACCACCGGTGCCGGACAGATCCGCATCGCCTTCTACATCCGCAAGGACGAAGCGGGTGATATCCTGTCGCTCAAGATCTTCCACGGCCAAGGCAATCTGGCGCTGTCGCGCCGCGTGCCGCTGCTCGAAAATCTCGGTTTCAATGTCTTGAGCGAGCGGACCTTCGATATCTATGTCACCGCCAAGGACAGCGCGACCGGTCATGTCGTTCTCCACGACATGGAGCTGGAAGCCCGCAGTGGCGTGACGATCGATCTCGCTCGGCATGGGGCAGCGCTGGAGGAAGCTTTCCTTGCCGCCTTCGGCGGCACGATCGACAATGACGGCTTCAACCGGCTGATCGTCTCGGCCGATCTTTCCGCCCGCGAAACTAACGTTTTGCGCGCCTACGCCCGTTATCTCCGCCAGGCCGGCATCGCCTATTCGCAGGATTACATCGCCGCGACGCTGGACAAATATCCTCGCATCGCAGGCTCGATCTTCCGCCTGTTCCACGATACGCTCGACCCCAAGCTCAGCGACAAGAACCGCACGAAAAGGCTTTCCGAGCTGCATGCGACCATCGAAACCGAGCTCGCCGACGTTCCAAGCCTCGACGACGACCGGATTCTCCGCCGCTATGTCAATGCGGTCGATGCGACGCTGCGCACCAACTATTTCCAGAGGAATCCGGACGGCACTCCGAAGGCCATGCTCGCATTCAAGCTCGACCCGAAACTGCTGGACGGTCTGCCGGAGCCGCGGCCTTTCCGCGAGATCTTCGTCTATGGCGTCGAAGTCGAGGGCGTGCACCTGCGCTTCGGCAAGGTCGCCCGCGGCGGGCTGCGCTGGTCGGACCGCGCAGAGGACTATCGCACCGAGGTGCTTGGCCTGGTGAAGGCACAGCAGGTGAAGAACGCCGTCATCGTGCCTGTCGGCGCCAAGGGCGGCTTCTATCCCAAGAAGCTGCCGATCGGCGGCAGCCGCGATGAGATTTTCAATACCGGCCGCGATGCCTACAAGACCTATATCCGCACGCTTCTATCGATCACCGACAACATCGCAGGCGCCGATATCATCGCGCCGCCGGACACGGTGCGGCTGGATGGCGACGACCCCTATTTCGTCGTCGCCGCCGATAAGGGTACCGCTACTTTCTCCGACACCGCCAATTCCCTGGCGCAGGAAGCCGGCTTCTGGCTCGACGACGCCTTCGCCTCCGGCGGCTCGGCCGGCTACGACCACAAGAAGATGGGCATCACCGCCCGCGGCGCCTGGGAGACCGTCAAGCGTCACTTCCGTGAAATGGATATCGACATCCAGACGACGCCCTTCACCGTCGCCGGCGTTGGCGATATGTCTGGCGACGTCTTCGGCAACGGCATGCTGCTGTCGCCGAAAATCCGCCTGCTTGCTGCCTTCGATCACCGCGATATCTTCATCGATCCCGATCCGGACATGGAAACGACGCTCGCTGAGCGGCAGCGGCTGTTCAACCTTGCCCGCTCGAGCTGGCAGGATTTCGACAAGAGCATTCTGTCGAAAGGTGCGATGATCATCTCCCGTTCGGCGAAATCGGTAACGCTAACAGCTGAGGCCGCAGCCGCTATCGGTATCGAGAAGGCGGTGGCGACGCCCTTCGAGATCATGACGGCGATCCTGAAGAGCCCGGTGGACCTGCTCTGGTTCGGCGGCATCGGTAGCTATGTGAAGGCACCGGCCGAAACGGATTCGGAAGTCGGTGACCGTGCCAACGATCCGATCCGCATCACGGCGGAAGAGGTTCGGGCCAAGGTAATCGGCGAGGGCGCCAATCTGGGCGTCACCCAGAAGGGCCGTATCGCCTATGGTCTCAGGGGCGGACGCTGCAATTCCGACGCCATCGACAATTCGGCGGGGGTCAACACCTCGGACGTCGAGGTCAACATCAAGATCGCGCTTGCGTCCGCCATGTTCGATGGCCGCCTGACGCGCGCCAAGCGCGATACGCTGCTGGCGTCGATGACTGACGAAGTGGCGGTGCTTGTGCTGCGAAACAACTATCTGCAGTCGCTGGCGATCTCATTGACCGAACGCAAAGGCACCGGCAACGGCCTGGAACTCAGCCGCTTCATGAGCGTGCTGGAGGCGGCCAAGCAGCTCAACCGCAAGGTCGAGACGCTGCCGGACGACCAGACCTTTGCCGAGCGCTACGCCAATGGCCGGCCGCTCAGTCGCGCCGAGATCGGCGTCCTGCTCTCCTACGCGAAGATCGTCCTCTTCGATGCCCTGGCGGCGAGCGGCTTGCCGGACGATCCCTATTTTGCCGCAACGCTCAACCGCTACTTCCCGGCGAAGATGCAGCGTTCCCATGCTGCCGATATCGCAGGCCATCGGCTACGTCGCGAAATCATCGCGACAGCGCTCGCAAACGAAGCGATCAACCGCGGCGGACCGGGCTTTGCCGTCAGCATGATGGATGCGACGGCGGCGTCTGCCGCCGAAGTGGTCAAAGCTGCCGTGCTCGCCCGCGACGGCTTCGATCTCGACCGGCTCTGGAACGAAACGGATGCACTGGACGGCAAGGTCGGCGGCCAGACACAGAACCGCGTCTATGCAGAAATCACCGAGGTCTACACGGCTCTCACGCGTCTGTTGCTGAAAACCGGCGCGGCCAAGGGCGACATCGAGGAAACTGTTAGCCGGCTTCAGACGGCGTTGAAAAAACTACGCCCGGTCTTCCTCAGCCATATCCCGGCGGATTTTACGGCCGAGATCGCAGCCCGACAGGCAGACTACCAGGCCGCCGGTCTCCCGGAAAAGCTCGCCTCCGAGATCGCGACGATCTATGCGCTTGTCCTCGTGCCGGAGATCATGCAGATCGCCGAACGCACCGGCGATACGCTCAACCGTGCCGCCGAAAGCTATTTCACCGTGTCGCAGACTTTCCGCGTCGGTCGCCTGTTGCTTGCCGGCAACCGCATCGTCACCGGCGATCACTATGAAAGCCTGGCGCTGGCGCGCAGCCTCGACCAGATCGCCGGCGCCCGCCGCGATATCGTCATCTCGGCGCTGAGCAATCATCCCAAGGACAAACAACCGATCCTGGCATGGCACGCCGAGGACCGCATCCGCATCAACCGCATTGCCGAAGAGCTTGCAGGCCTCAGCGAAAGCGGCGATCCGAACCTTGCCCGAATCACTGTCGCCGCCGGCCTCCTGACCGACCTTGCGCACGACCGGGCGAGATGAGACAGTCCGCCCGGTGCAATAGAGCAATTCCAGGAAAAGTGCGAAGCGGTTTTCCGTCCGGAATGCGTAAAAACAAAGGGATAGAGCGGGAAAGCGATTCCGTGAAACGCTGAACCGCTCTAGACGCGCTGGGGAATCAGGGGCAGGAATTTGGTGGCCACAGAGATAACGGACGATGCGCCGGCAAAAGTGCCGGCGCGGGGCATTTGGGGATGGATGTTCTTTGACTGGGCTGCACAGCCATTCTTCACCGTCGTTACCACCTTCATCTTCGGTCCCTATTTCGTCGCGCGGCTGACGGCGGATCCGGTCTCGGCGCAGACGACCTGGAGCAATATGGCGACGATTTCGTCGGTCATTATCGCCGTATTGTCGCCAGTGCTCGGCTCGATCGCCGATCAATCCGGCGCACGCAAACCCTGGATCGCCTTTTTCGCTGTCATCAAGATCGCCAGCCTTTTCTGCCTTTGGGGAGCCGCACCCGGCTCGCCGGTGATCTATCCCGTCATCTTCATGATCCTTGCCTCGATCTCGGCGGAGTTTTCGATCGTCTTCAACGATTCGATGATGCCGCGGCTCGTCGGCAAGGACGATATCGGCCGGTTGTCGAATGCTGCCTGGGGGCTGGGCTATCTCGGCGGCATGATCGTGCTGATTTTCGTCGTCGGCTTCCTTGCCGCCAACCCCGCCACCGGCAAGACGCTTCTCGGATTGCCAGCGCTCTTCGGCCTCGATCCGCATACGGGCGAGGATGCGCGCATCACCGGCCCGATCGCCGCCGTCTGGTACTTCCTGTTTATCCTGCCGATGTTCTTCTTCACACCCGACGCCGCGCGCGGCCTGCCGCTCGGGGCCGCCGTCCGCTCCGGCCTCGACGAACTCAGGGCGACGCTTGGCGAGTTGAAGCGCCGTCGCGGCATCGCGCATTTCTTGATCGCGCGCATGATCTACCAGGACGGCGTCAACGGCGTGCTAATCCTCGGGGGCACTTTTGCTGCGGGCATGTTCCACTGGGCGACGATCGAAATCGGAATTTACGGCATCATTCTCAATGTCATCGCCATTTTCGGCTGTTTCCTGGCCGGCTATCTCGACCGCTGGCTCGGCTCCAAGGTCATGGTGATCATCAGCCTGTCGATGCTGGTGGTAGCGACGTTCGGCATCATTTCCACCGGGCCAGGCTTCACGCTCTTCGGCCTCGTACCGCTCTCGACCGTCGATTCCGGCGGCCTGTTCGGCACCGCGGCGGAGAAGGCCTATATCGCCTACGGCCTGCTGGTCGGCCTCGCCTTCGGCCCCGTGCAGGCCTCCTCGCGCTCCTATCTCGCCCGCAGCGTCAGCCTTGCGGAGGCGGGCCGCTATTTCGGCATCTACGCACTCTCCGGCCGCGCCACCAGCTTCATGGCGACGTTGTTCTTCTCGCTGATGACCTATTGGAGCGGCTCCGCCCGCCTCGGCATGGCAACGCTGATCGTCTTTCTCGCCGGCGGGCTTCTGCTCCTGCTGCCGACGCCCTATCCTGCCGACAGAGCAAAATAGGACAAAGAAAATCCCGGCCCAGCGGATGCTGGACCGGGATATCCATTCTCAAATTCGGTATATGTCCTAGTGACGGAAGTGCCGGATGCCCGTGAAGACCATCGCAACATTGTGCTCGTTGGCGGCATCGATGACTTCCTGGTCACGCATCGAACCGCCCGGCTGAATGACGGCCGTAGCACCAGCGGCAATCGCGGATAGCAGGCCGTCCGCAAAGGGCAGGAAGGCTTCGGAGGCGACCGCGGAGCCCCGCGTCAGCGGCTCGGCAAGCCCCATGGCCTTCGCGGCTTCCTCAGCCTTGATGGCGGCAATTCGGGCCGAATCAACACGGCTCATCTGGCCGGCGCCGATACCGGCTGTCTGCCCGTCCTTGGCGTAAACGACGGCATTCGACTTCACGTGCTTGGCGACGCGGAAGGCGAACTTCATGTCTTCCAGCTCCTGCCCCGTCGGCGCACGCTTGGTGACAACCTTCAGCTCCATATCTTCGACCAACGCATTGTCGCGATTCTGGACGAGCAGACCGCCGGAGACGGTCTTCGCGGTCAGACCGGATGCGCGCGGGTCGGGCAGGGCGCCGACCGAAAGAAGACGAAGGTTCGGCTTGCGAGCAATAATCGCCTTGGCTTCCTCGGTCACCTCGGGCGCGATGATAACCTCGGTGAAGAGCTTGACGATCTCTTCTGCCGTCGCCGCGTCAAGAATGCTGTTCAGCGCGATGATGCCGCCGAAGGCCGACACCGAGTCGCAGGCCAGCGCCCGTTTGTAGGCCTCGACCAGGCTTGGGCCGGTAGCAACGCCGCAGGGATTGGCATGCTTGATGATCGCGCAAGCCGGACCCTTTTCCGGCAGGAACTCGGCAACGAGTTCATAGGCCGCGTCGGTATCATTGATATTGTTGTAGGAAAGCTGCTTGCCCTGCAGCAGGGTCGCGGTGGAAACGCCGGGGCGGTTTTCGCCGGTGACGTAGAATGCCGCCTTCTGGTGCGGGTTCTCGCCGTAGCGCATCTCCTCGCGCAGCACGCCACCGATGACGCGGTGGCGCGGCGTGGCGATATCGAGCGCTTCGGCAAACCAGTTGGAGATCATCGCGTCATAGGCTGCGGTGCGGGCAAAGGCTTTGGCGGCCATGCGCTTTCGGAAGTCGTAGCTCGTCTGGCCCGCATCGGCGGAAAGCTGCGCCAGTAGCTCGGCATAATCAGAGGGATCGGTGAGCGTCGTCACATAGGCGTGGTTCTTGGCCGAAGCGCGGATCATCGCCGGGCCGCCGATATCGATATTCTCCACAGTCGTCGGATAATCGCCGCCGGCCTTGCGAACATCTTCGAAGGGATAGAGATTGATGACGGCAAGATCGATGCCTTCGATCCCATGCTCCTTCATGGCAGCCTGATGCTCGGCGTCATCGCGGATGGCGAGCAGGCCGCCATGTACCTTCGGATGCAGCGTCTTGACGCGGCCGTCCATGATCTCCGGAAATTCCGTGACCTCCGAGACGTCCGTAACGGCAAGACCGGCCGCGGCAATCGCCTTGTGCGTGCCGCCGGTCGACAGCAGCCGCACACCCTGTTCGCTGAGCGCGCGCGCCAACTCGACGATGCCGGTCTTGTCGAAGACCGACAGAAGCGCGGTTTTCACCTTCACCTTGTCGGGAGCAGGGATTTTCTTGGAAACGACGGCCATGGGCTTTCTCCGAGATCTAGTGCGAGGAGATGTCCGGCGAAAAGAGCGCGGGACGATAATGCCGCCCCGTTAGCATAGCTGGCGCTGTTAGCCTATGGCCGATAGGACAAAAACCATCGGATTTCCGGCTTTTCGGTGATCGGGAAAACGATCTCGAGCTGGTCCGAAGAGCGCATGCCGGAAGCATCGGCAAAAAAGATATCCTCAGCCACCAACACCTCGTTGCCCGGCGAGGAGAATACCCAGGTCTCCCCATCCGGCGCGATCAGCAAGGCCGAGTCAGTTTCGGTCTGCAGCAGGCTGATGGAGGGGTGGATGTGAAACCGCGCGGAGGCCAGGCCATCGCTTTTCAGCAGTGATTTCTTGCCCTCCGGCACGAAAAAACGGTCGCGGCCGGCAAGAATGGTGCCGGTGGCATTCAGGCTCAACTCGCGCTCATGGGCATAGCCAAAGGTCGAGAGATAGCCGTCATGAACCGCCCGGACATAATCGCGACCATCTTCAGTTTCCGCGCGCTCGACGATGACCTTCTTCACGCCGCTGACCATCACCGGGCCGAGGGTTTTCGACTTGGAAAACAGGCTCGAAGAAGTATCGTCAAGCGTCACGGTCGAATGCGCCGCCGTAGCGCGGGCCGCCTGGACGTAGCGATCACCGGCAAAATTCGGCGAGCCGGAATTGACGATGAAGCGGGATTTTCCCGAGGACATTTCGAAAGACAGACAGCCGGCATGCGCCGTACGGCTAAGATCTGCGGAAGAGGGCCCTCCGGTATCGACGATGACCACGGCGCGTCCGGCGGCCAGCCGATGGTACTTGGTATGCGGCAGCGCCTTGAACACCTGGCCAGCTGTTTCGTCATAACGCAGCACCGACATCAGCTCGTTGGCGAGCGTCGACGTCGCTCCGTTGAACAGCGCCAGATCGCCATCCTGATGCCGGAAGAAGCGCAGCGCCGGGTACATGCGGTCGATACCGGGGATCAGCCGGGCCGGTGCGTCATGGCCAAGATTGACGTAGGTTTGGCGCAGCGGCAGCAGATCGAGCAGCAGCTCTAGCGCCACGCGCGGATTGCGCGAGATATGCCCGCCATCGGGAAGAATCTGCCGGTCGATTTCCCTATCGAGCGCCTGGCCGGCACGCTTCAGCGTCGAGGCACCGTTCGGCATGGCGACCGAGGACAGGGCGAGCGCGATCCGTACCCGGAACCGCGTCTCACCGTCCCGTGTCGTTGCCGCTACCCGACGGAGATAACGAACATGGAAGACCAGCATGCGCATGAAACGACGATAAAAGCCGCCATCCGTACCCTGCAGAACCACGGGCGAATGCGACAGCCAGGCTATCAGCCGCTGGGCGGCTGTATCAGGCGCCCAAGCTACGCCCTTGAGCCGGTATCCATGGACGGCCATCCAGTCGTTGAGTATGGATCGCGCCATGGCCGCGGCCTGATCGCTTTTTTCCGCCCGCAAATGCCGCAGCCAGCGGAAACTGTGCAGACGCGCGGCAAAGACCTGCGACGGCAGCTCCAACGCGAAGGGTGATTTCCCCTCCGTTTCCAGCACCCGGCCGGCCAACAGGATGCGGCCGTTCAAAAGCTCTTCAACGAAAAACGGATCGATGCTGCGCAGGTCCGTCGGAGCCACAATTAACCGCTCCGGCACACGCATCGTGTGGCGGGTAAGACGCAATCGCGCCAACGCCGCGCGGCGCGACATTCGCCGCCATGCTTCCCGCATGTGTAAACTCACCGAACCCTGCCGGAAAACTGCATATTTGCTTATGCTTACTCTCTATCTCTGTGGTTAAGAAGAGGTTAGGAATATGCCAAATAGGGGCATTGTGCCCTATTTTTGGTCAACTCGAGCGTAAACGCTCGAGGCTCGCCACTATCGCGTGCGGCGGAGCACCACGGCGAAGAACCCATCCAGCCCGGAAGCGAAACCGCCGGAAAGCGGCAGCATGTCGGGTGTGGTGCGGAAAGCGCCGAGGGGTGAGATCGCGGCTTCGAGACCCGGCCAATCCTCGGGCTTGATCGGCACGCGCTCGGCCATGTCCGTCTCCCGCAGAACACGCGCGACGAGATCCTCGCCCTCTTCGGGATCGAGCGAACAGTTGGAAAAGACCACAAGCCCGCCGGGCTTGACCAAGGTCAACGCATGGCGCAGCAGACGCTCCTGTAGCGCGGCAAGCTTCGCGATATCCTCCGGACCCTTGGTCCATAGCACGTCGGGATGACGACGCGTCGTACCCGTCGAAGAGCAGGGGGCATCGAGAAGAGCGGCGTCGAAAAGATCATCGGGTTGAAACTTGGCCATATCGGCGGCGACGGTTTCCGCCTCCAGCCCAAGTCGCGCCAGATTGCCGGAAAGCCGCTTGAGGCGATTGGCGGATTGGTCGAGCGCGGTCACCTTGCCGCCGGCAAGAATGAGTTGCGCCGTCTTGCCGCCGGGCGCGGCGCAGAGATCGACCACTGTGCGGCCAACAAGCGAACCGAACAATTTTGCCGGAATGCTGGCAGCAGCATCCTGGACCCACCATTCGCCGTCCGTAAATCCATCGAGCGAGGGAATCGAGCCCTCGAAGGCGGCAAGCCGCACGCCGCCGGTCGGCAAAACGACGCCGTTCAGACGCTTCGCCCAGCCTTCAGCATCGGATTTCACCGTGACGTCGATCGCTGCCGGCTCCAATTGCGTGTTGGAAATCCTCAACGCGGCTTCGGCACCATAGGCAGCTTCGAGACGCGCGAGGAACCAAGCCGGCATGGCCGGCACGCCGGCAACCTGGCTCAGGATCTCCTCTTTCTCTCGCCCGATTCGCCTGAGAATGGCGTTGACAAGCTTGGCAAAACGGCGATTGCGCGGATCCTGATTGGCCTGCTCGACGGCGATATCGACGGCGGAATGATCCGGCACATCGAGATAGAGCATCTGCGCCGCACCCACCACCAGCACATGATGCAGGGCTCGCGCACCTTCCGGCAACGGCGAATCCAGCAGTGAAGCAATCGCCGCCTCAATACACGGCAGATGCCGCAGCGCCGAGTTCAGGATGGCACGCACCAGCGCACGGTCGCTCTCGCCAAGCGCCTTATAGGCGGGATTGCCGCCTTCGGCATCCAGCATGCCATCGAGCGGCGTCTTACGGTCGATAACGGCCCCCAGGATTTTCGTCGCGGCGGCGCGCGCTGCAAATCCCGGCTTGGCGGGAACCGAATCATGCGACCGATGCTGCGGCGGGCGATTGCCCGATTGTCTTCCGTCTTTGTTGAAAGGCTTTTTATTGTTGGAATTCAAGACCAGGGTCCCTTCGGCGGTTGCGAACCACCGCGACCCGTATTCGGCACGGAGCGCGATTTACGCTCCGGATTATCAGTCAAGATCGGTCCCGTCGAGCCAAAGTCGGACGACATGCTCATGGTAGGGCCTGCGCCACCGCCGCCATACCGCGCCATCTCGTGGAGCGCGGCGATACGGTTTTCCGTGTCCGGATGCGTGGAGAACAGATTGTCCATGCGCGCGCCGGAGAGCGGATTGATGATGAACATATGCGCCGTCGCCGGATGACCTTCGGCCTCTTCATTCGGAATATGCGCCGCCCCGCGGGCAATCTTTCCAAGCGCCGAGGCGAGCCAAAGGGGATTGCCGCAGATTTCCGCGCCACGGCGGTCGGCCGAATATTCACGTGTGCGGCTGATCGCCATCTGCACCAGCATGGCAGCGAGAGGCGCGACGATCATCGCCACCAGCACGCCGATGATACCGAGGGGATTGTTATTGTCGCGGCGACCGCCAAAGAAAAAGGCAAAATTTCCGAGCATGGAGATGGCGCCGGCAAGCGTCGCCGTGATCGTCATCGTCAGCGTATCGCGGTTCTGCACGTGCGCCAGCTCATGCGCCATGACGCCGGCCACTTCCTCCGGCGTGAGCGCGTTGAGCAAACCGGTGGAGGCAGCAACCGCCGCATTTTCAGGATTGCGGCCGGTGGCAAAAGCGTTCGGCTGCGGGCTGTCGTAAAGATAGACCTTCGGCATCGGCAGGCCGGCATTTTGCGCAAGCTGACGAATGATACGATAGAATTCCGGTGCGCTGCGCTCGTCCACCTCCTGTGCGTGATAGGTGGAAAGCACCATGCGATCGGAATTCCAATAGGAAAAGAAATTCATGCCGGCTGCGGCGACGAGCGCGATCATCATGCCGGCTTGACCACCGATCAAATAGCCGACGCCCATGAACAGGGCGGTCATGAAGGCAAGCAACATGGCAGTGCGCATGAGATTCATCTGATGTCTCCATCACATCGTCAGTCCGAACCTTTTTCTTTCCGGCCGGACGCACTATGATTTGGCTATTCACCCGCCTATTTCAACAGTTCTAGGCCGCATCACGCCATGCAGACTGCAGATAACGACAATAAAAACGACATCGACGCCGGCAAGGCGCCCCGCAAACCGCTCTCGCCAGCCGCCAAACGGGCGCTCGCCGAAGCCGAGGAGCGCCGCAAGGCCCAGGCCCAACCCGACCTTCCCCCCGAAACCGGCGGCCGCGGCGGCGCCGACCCGGCTCGCTTCGGCGACTGGGAGATCAACGGTCGTTCAATCGATTTTTGAGATCGATTTTAGAAAGTTGTTCACGATCCTGTAGATGTTGCGCGAATGAGACCGTGAACCCCATGGCGGCAACAATCAGGTTGCCATCGCAAAAAGGGAAAGCGATGACCGTAGGCTTCCGTCAGGGTTTATCTTTCGAGAATTAGGCGAGGATACGCTCTCGCCTAATTCTAAAAATCGTCATCTCGCCCACCGGGAGCGAGATGAACCTCGATCAAGCGGCATCCGCCCTGTTCTGCCTATTGGCAATCAAATCATCGACGACAGCCGGATCGGCCAGCGTCGATGTGTCGCCGAGCGAACCGAAATCGTCCTCGGCGATCTTGCGCAGGATGCGGCGCATGATCTTGCCGGAGCGGGTTTTCGGCAGGCCGGGGGCGAACTGGATCTTGTCGGGCGAGGCGATCGGGCCGATTTCGGCGCGCACGTGCTTCACCAGCTCCTGCCGCAGCGCGTCCGAACCTTCCTGGCCGGCCATCAGCGTCACATAGCAATAGATACCCTGACCCTTGATCGAATGCGGATAGCCGACAACGGCGGCTTCCGAGACGTGATGGTGCGAGACAAGAGCCGATTCAACTTCGGCCGTGCCGAGACGGTGCCCGGAGACGTTGAGCACATCGTCGACGCGGCCGGTGATCCAGTAATAGCCGTCCTCATCGCGCCGGCAGCCGTCGCCGGTGAAATATTTGCCTTTGTAGGCGGAGAAATAGGT
>NZ_JACHZQ010000006.1 GCF_014193655.1 Rhizobium sp. BK313
CAACGACGGCCGCCCGCTCGCCCAGAACCGCCGCGCCGCCTAAAGCCGCAACACGGCAAACATACCGAACCGCCGGAGAGATCCGGCGGTTTTGCCTTATCGGGATGGCAAAAGCTCCCTATCCCTCAGAGATCGACATCTTCACGGTGAGCGCCTTACATGGCACCCCGCGAATGCGTTTCTCAGGGCATTTATCTAGCCGGGCGCAATTGCAGCCTCGACACGCCGGCAGCAACGTTAAGTCCCGTACCCGCTTCGCCACTCAACGGCTGCAGGCCGAAATTTTTGGAATTGCCCCCGATCAGGGCGTTTGCCCCGAGACCGACACCCACCGCAGCACCGGCAGATGCGCCGACATAACTGCCGGCCAAAGCACCCTCACCCGCGCGGGTCGCATTGATGCTGTAAACCACCCAGCTCAGATAGGATTTCCCCGTCACGCCGATGTCGATGCCGAGCTTGCCGATGGAGCCAACATAGTGCTCGGCCGGACCTGATCTTCGCTTGAACGTACAATCGACGGACTTGCTTGAGCCAATCACCATTCCAACGCCCCCGGCAATCTGGCAGGACAGGGTGCCGAGACGTTCTTTCGGTCCGGTCATGGCCTGTTCCTTTTCGGGGTGTCTTTGTGATCGATGCGCCGTTGCGGCATCGGCCGTGGGAATGCCGAGCACAAGCGAAGCGGCAGTGGCGATAAGAGCGAGCTTTTTCATAGGGGTTCCTCCTTGACCGTTCGCACCTCACTCAACGCGCCGAACCCGAGTTCGTTCGAACCGAAGAAGAATTCCCTCAAAGCTCGAAACGAGCGTCAACAACACCACGCTCCTCTGCCTAGAATTTTTCGCGAAGGCAGAGGGGACGGAATTATCAAGTTGCTCTTGGCCGAGCCAAGTCGTTTACGCCTTCAGCATCGGGAGCGTGCCCGTAACTCATCTTGCGCATTTGCTCGATGACGCGATCCATTTCGTCGTCGGGAAGCACCGGAGGCTCGCCGATGGTCAGGGCCTGCACATACATGCGCGACAATGTCTCGATCTCAATCCCGAGCCAAAGGGCGGCCTCGAGCGTCTTGCCAAGCGAGATCTGACCGTGCTGCCCGAGCAGGCATGCGAGCCGGTCTTTCAATGCGATGAGCGCGTTGTCCGACAGAGCCTGCGTGCCGAAGGTGGCATAGGCGGCACAACGCACGGTATTTCCGCCCGCAACACCTGTCATGTAGTGAAAGCTTGGGATGGTCTTGTGGTGACAGGCAAGCGTCGTCGCATACAGCGAGTGGCAGTGGAGAACGACGTTGATGTCCTGGCGTTCACGCAGAATATCGCGATGGAAACGCCATTCGGATGAAGGACGGCGGCCGACGTACGTGCCATCGAAATCCATTTCGACGATGTCTTCCGGCTGCATTGCTTCATAGGGAAGAGACGAAGGCGTGATCAGAAAACCACCCTCGACGCGGCATGAGAGATTGCCCGCGGTTCCTTGGTTGATGCCGCTGGAATTCATCCGCCGGCAGATGTCGACCATCTCGCGGCGTGCCGCCGTCTTGTCGCTCGGTGCGTCATGCATCGGAAAACCCTTTCTTTCCGTAGGTAGTGCTGTCGTTGAGGCCTGCCGTTCGCGCGCGGGTACGCCAGAGGGCGGCATAGGCCGCAAGAGCGGAGGCGAAAGCACCCAACCCTCGTGGCGTGGTCAGATTGATCGGCGCCGGCTCGCGCCGGTGGACGTGACCGGCCAGCAAGGCTGCCCCGGATGTCACCCCGACGGTATCGAGATTGAAGAGGATTTCGCGCCCGGGCAGCATCGCTGCGACAAAAGCAGCATAAAGCGGATCGCGCAGGAAATTCCCATCGAGCACAAGCAACCGGCTGCTGCCGAGCGCTTCGACGCATTCGGTCGTCAGAAGCGCGCCATAGAGAACGGCGAGCGCCTTTCGTTCGGCAGGATTTGCCGGCGCCGGCCCAACGAAACGGCCCTTGCCGGCACTTCCGGGAAACAGCCCGTCATCATGGCTGAAAGACGGAAGCGCCATGGTACCCTGCGTGACAAGCCGAATAGCAGCATCGAGTTCGATTTTTCCTTGAGGCGCATCCGGGCCGGCAAGCTGCGTGAATTCACGGCCGCCCATTGTGAGCACCCCGCCAAGAGGCGCGCCATGCACATCGCTGTTGCAAGTCATGCCGCGTCGCTCGTCGAGTGCGGCAAGCGGCGTCGTATCCGAAAGACCGACAATCCATGTCCCCGTCGAGACGAGTGAAAAGTCCTTCAGTCCGGCTGCCTGATAACGATAGTGATTCAGGCTGCTGTCGTGGCCTCCGGCCAGAATAGCGATATCAGTCGGCAACCCGTAGCGCGCCGCCAACGCCGGGCTGATGGTCCCGATCACATCCCAGGCATTGGCAAATGGCGGCATCAGTCTGCGCCAGCCACGCTCTTTAACGATCGACGTCCAGCACCTCTCGGCGGCGTTCCACAGATGTGACTGCGCACCCAGACAGGTTCTCTCCGATACGGCGACCCCGCTCAGGCGCCAGGCCCAATATTGCGGCACGCCCAAGAACCATTGCGCGCCGGCGACGGCATCAGGTCGCTCGCGCTCCATCCAATAAAGCTGCCGCGCCTGGTGGGTCGCCGCCAGCATGATCGCGCTGCCGCGGTCGAAGAAAGAGCCGCTTTGAGGCGCATAGCCGTCGCGGACATCCGCTGGCAGCGGCTGCTCGTAGTCGATCATCGGAAGCGCCGCCCCATCGCCCTCTTCCGGGTCTGCACTCGTCAGCACACCACCGGATCCGTGTCCGGAGCAGACGATGCTTCCTATGGGATGGCGGTGCACGACGGTACTCAGGGCCTCGAAAATCCAGTCGCCGAGCCGCCCCAGATCGTGATGGCGCCAGGGAGGGCCATCCCTGACGATATTCGGCAGGCTCATGGTTTCAAAGACAGTTCCGCGTGGCGATGCTGCGCTCAGCTTTACATTGGTCTTGCCGATATCGAGAACAGCCACCGACGCCTCGTCGTCGGCACCTCTTCTATCGGTCGTCACCATCGCATCCCTCCTGAGCAGTGCCCAATTCGATCGCCCGGGATGACCTCTCACCGCAGACTGGGAAGGAGGACATCCCGCCATCGCCGTCAGATCAATCCATACTGCTTCGCCTTATTGCGAAGGAATGGCAGGCCGTTGCCCATGACCTCTTCCTCGTCCTTGGCGACCGGGCGCCAAACCGACAGCCCGTAGGCGAGCTCCGGCGGCATATTGATGAAGCTTTCCATTGCAAGGCCGCCCTTGAAGCCGATCGCGGCCAGGGTCGCGTAAATCTCGTCCCAGTCACAGGTGCCATAACCCGGCGTACCGCGGTCACTTTCCGACAGGTGGATGTATTTCAGGTGATCGCGTGCTGCCAGGATGCCGTTGCCGACACCCTTTTCCTCGATATTCATATGGTAGGTATCGAGATGAACGAAGATGTTGTCGGCGCCGACGCGCTCGATCATCTCCACCGCCTGGCGGCCGGTATTGATCAGGTGGTTCTCGTAGCGGTTGACGGCCTCCACACCGAGCTCGAGACCACGCCCCTTGGCATGCTTGGCTGCTGCCGTCAGAGCCCGCGCGATGTTGTCATATTCCTGTTGTGTCGGCGGAACGCCGGTACGCTCGCCGATGCCGCCGTAGATCACGCCCGAAAGGGCCTCGCCGCCAAGATCGGCGGTTTTATCGATAGCGACGGCAAGATGGTCGATGGCGGCTTCGGGGCGGACTGACGCCCAGGCGCGTTCGGGGAGGCCAAGTGAACAAACGGCCCTAAGTCTATGCTTTTCCAGCAAAGCTTTGGTATGGGCCGTATCGATTGTGGTTGGATTGAGCATCGGTATTTCGATGAAATCCACCTTGTATTTAACGGCAGCGGCGACGGCGCGCTCGGCCCCTGCGCGGTCCCAGTTCATCGTCCACATGCTCGTGTGAACACCAAAGCCTTCCATAGCTTTCATCCTTTTCTATTGTTGAAGAATTTATAGTGGGAGGCGACCCAGCGCAGGAACATCACCCCGACGAGGAGCAGGCCCCAGACCGCGGTTGCCAGATGCTGATTGGCTCCCATCAGGTTCAGTCCCGAGGACAGAAGCTGAAGAACCACAAGCGCGACGAATACGGGGATCACACGGCCGAAGCCGCCGAATGGATTGACGCCACCCAGGAAGCAGGCAAGCACCGTTATCAGCAAATAGGACTCGCCGTGACCGACGCGGACGGAGTTGAAACGCGCGAGCATGATGAGGCCCGCCACAGCGCACATGGCGCCGGACAGCGTATAGACGAGGACCACGACCTTGCGCGTGTTGACGCCTGAATAACGGGCGGCTTCGATATTGGAGCCGATCATATAGGTATTGAAGCCGAGCTTCATGCGCGTCAGCAGCAGATGCCAGATGAGAACGCAGACAATGAAGATGATCAGAGGCACGGGAATGCCCAGCAACGATCCATGCCCCAAGGGCCGGATAAAGTCCGGAAAGCCCGATACGTCACCGCCCCTGGTGAGGAATTCGCCAAGGCCGCGCAGGAAGATCATCATCGACAGCGATACGAGAATGGGGTGGGCGCGCGTATAGGCGATGACCAAACCCATCACCACGCCGCTCGCCGCTCCTGCCGCCAGCGCCAGCACACATCCGAGGGCGAATGCCAAGGGTCCAGCATCCACACCGCCATTCGCTTGCAGCACCCAGGCAACCGTCAATCCGGCGATGTTCGCGGTGAACGTTATGGCCAGATTGAGCCCGCCGGTCAGAATGGGCAACAGCATCGCCAGCGTCAGGAGGCCAAGCTCAGGCAGTTGGAAGGCGACCGAACCGAAGGTCGCCTGGCTCAGAAATTGCGGCGATGCGACCCCGAAGAAGATCATCACGGCAATGAAGGCGAAGAAGGGTCCGGCCATTTCCGAACCGAAGCGTTTCTGGAAGCTTTCGACGAGAACTGTCATCGCACCTGTCCCTCCCGACGCAGTAGCGGCAAAAGTTTCTCGATCCGCGTATTCGACAGCGTGATAGCGACCAGAATGATGGCGCCGATGATCATCTTGAATGCGAAGGGCGAGACGCCCATCAGATTGAGCCCGTTTTGGGTGATGGAGATCAGCAGCACACCGAGAACGCAGCCGAGCACCGATCCCTTGCCACCGCCAAGACGCGCGCCCCCGAGAACGACGGCGGCAAGCACGTCGAGTTCGCGCCCATAAAGTGCGTTCGGGACGACCTCCTGCGCATAATGCGCCTGCACCAGACCGCCGATACCCGCCATCAAGCCCAGCCAGCCAAATGCAATGAATTGCATGGCGCCGATATTGATCCCGAAACGGCGCGCGCCTTCCGGATTATCGCCAAAGGCATAGAGCTGTCGCCCGATGGTGGTACGGGTTATGAGCACCCACGTGGCGACGACGCAAATTACCATGACCAGGACCGGAAGGGTAATCTCGATCCAAGTGCCGTCAGGCATCTCATGCTCGAACAAGACGACCTTGTCCGTGAGCCAATCGGGCAGGTCGTAGATCGACACGCCCTTCGTGAAGAACATCAGAAGCCCGAAATAGATGTTGAAGGTCGAGATGGTCGCGACGATCGAGATGATCCGGAAACGATGAATCAGGAAGGCGTTGATCGCTCCGAGCAGGATGCCGATCGATCCCGCGATGATGAGACCCGAAACCCAGCCTCCCCCACCGATCCAGCCAAGCGCGATCGCCGTCACGTATTGCACGACGGACGCACCGACCGCGAAGGAAATATCGATTCCGCCGGCGATCAGAACGACCAGCAGACCGACCGCGAAGATGATGTTGACCGAGCTGGTGTTGAGGAGATCGAAGGTATTGCCAAGCGAGAAAAAATTGTCAGTGGCGAAAGACAGGAAGGCGCAGATGACGATCATCACCGCCAACAAGGAACTCTCCGTCGCATGGGTGCCGATAAAACTACGCATAGACGGCAGCCTCGATATCGTGAAGGGAACATTGCCGTGGATCGAACGAGCCGACGACCCTGCCCTGCGCCATATGCAGCACACGGTCCGCATTGAAATAGACCTCGGGCACCTCGTCGGAGATCAGGATGATCGCCAGGCCACTTTCCGCGAGCTTGGCGACAATGTCGAAGATGCCGGCCCGTGCGCCGACATCGACGCCGACGGTCGGTGCATCGAGGATCAGCAGCTTCGGATCGGTCGCCAGCCATTTTGCGATGGCGACGCGCTGCTGATTGCCGCCCGACAATGTCGAAATCGCATCCTCCTGCCGCCCGATCTTGATGCCGAGCTCGCGGATCCAGCGCGCAACGAGGCTCTCCTTCCTTTCGTCGGATAGCAGCCCGCCGGACAGGATCTTGCGCAAGGACGAGATCACGAGATTGTCGGCGATCGATTGCGGTTGGATGAGCCCGAGCGACAGGCGGTCCTCGGAAAGATAGGCGATGCCCGCCTGAACTGCATCGCGATTGGACGAGAAGCGCGCCGGCCTGCCGTCGAGTACGATCGTTCCGGAATCCGGTTTCGTCATGCCAAAGAGAGCAAGGGCAAGCTCCGTCCGCCCGGCGCCGAGCAGCCCGGTGATGCCGAGCGTTTCACCACGCCGCACCGTCAGCGAAATGTCCTCGAATTGACCGCGCCGGCTGAGCGATCTGACATCGAGGACAACGGGCTGTTGATCCTTGGGCGTCGCCCGAACCTGATTGTCGAAGGTCTTTCCCGTCATCAGCTCGGTGATGCGAGACTGCGTCATGCCTTCGGTCGGGTAAACGCCGACAAGCGCACCATCGCGAAGCACGGTCAGCCTGCTCGATATGTCGAGCACTTCTGCAAGCCGATGGCTAACGAAAACGACAGCGACGCCAGAGGCGGAAAGATTGCGGACAATCTCTAAAAGATGGTTGGTTTCGGATTGGGTGAGCGACGCAGTCGGTTCGTCCATGAAGACGATCTTCGCTTCGCCGACCAGAGCGCGGGCGATGGCCACGATCTGGCGCTGGGCGATCGCAAATTCTTTGAGAGGCAGATCGACATCGAGCTTAACACCCAGTCGTTTCAACGCATTCATCGCCAACCGCCTCATCTGCGTATAATTGACGAGGCGAGGCCAGCGACCGAGCACGGTCTGGAATGCGATATTCTCCGCCACGCTCATCTCTGGAAACAGCGCGAGGTCCTGCCAGATGACCTGGATTCCTTTCGCCTGCGCGGTCACAGGCGACATATGGGAATAGGTCTGGCCGTCATATTCGATGACGGCGCCAGGCGCGGGACGGTAGACGCCGGTGATGATCTTGATCAACGTGCTCTTGCCCGAGCCGTTTTCGCCGGCAAGACAATGAATCTCGCCCGGATGGACTTCGAAAGCCACGTTCTTCAAGGCCTTGACGCCACCGAACGTTATGTTGATGTCGCGGAGCGATAGCAGCGCTCCGCCGCTCGCATTCGCGCTTTCGATCTCAGACATGCGGATCCGCCCGTCATACCTTGGATGGGTGGGGACATGCCGGGCCAGCCGAAGCCGGCCCAGCCTGCCGGGAGAACCGGTCTTGTTTCAGAGGCCCATCGCCGCGAGATCAGCAACCGTCTTCTTGTTGATCGGAACGAGCTGGTCCACGATGATGTTGTGCTTCTCGAAATCCGGATGGATCGTGCCCAACCCTTCGATCTGCTCGCCATCCTTGATTTGCTCACCCTTCATCAGCTTCTGCGAAAGCGTCACGAAGACCTCGCCCGCCTGTTTCGGGTTCCACATGAAGCCACCGGAAATCGCGTCCGCATTCAGGAGCTTCTGTCCTTGCCCAGGCGAGAAGGGGCCAAGCACGAAGATCTTGCCGACCTTGCGACGCTCTTCGATCGCACGACCTGCGCCGATCGGACCCTGGCTGCCGAATGCCAGGAAGCCTTTGAGATCCGGATGCGCGGAGATCAGATCGAGTGCCGTACTGCGGCTCTTGTCGACGTCTTCGGCAACTCCGTAGCGATCGCCAACGAGCTTCATGTCGGGGTAGTTCTTCTTGAGATAGGCAATTGCGGCATCGGCCCAGGCATTGTGCAGCGGCACCGTCAACGAGCCGACGAAGACTGCATACTCGCCCTTACCGCCCATTTTCTCGGCGAGAAGCTTGGCATGCGCCTCACCAAAGCCGGTCGAGGAGGCAAGCTCGAAATCCCAGTCCGCGCCCTTCTGGCCCGGTGATTCATGCGTGATGACGATGATGCCCTTTTCCTTCGCCTTGCTGAGAACGGGCTCAAGAACCTTGGCATCGTTGGGAACGACGCCGATGACCTTGACGCCCTGGGCGATCAGATCTTCGATGGCACGCACCTGAAGCGCCGGATCGGCGCTTGTCGGACCGATCATCGAGGCGTCGACGCCGAGTTTTTGTCCCTGCTCCTTGATGCCGGCTTCCATGGCATTAAACCATGGGATGCCGCCGATCTTCACAACGATGCCGACCTTGCCGGTCTCCTGCGCAAATGCTGTTGCGGCGGTCGCGAGCGATAGCGAGGCTGCAAGCGCAGCCACGATAAATCTTTTCATGATTTTCTCCTCCACAGTTCCCTTTCGGGGAACAAACAGGCACACCGCGAACGGCAGCCTTCCTCCCGGCGTAGGTGGCGAATAAAGGCCCCGCCTCCCTTTGGCAGCCGCTTCCTCAAACGGCACCATTATTGTGCACAATCGATCTTTCTTTTTTGCACAATCGATGGTGCAATTAATATCGATGAGATCTATCCTTTCGTCAAGAGGACTCGGACGCTAAGAAAAACCGAGGAGACGCTCATGAAAAAAGACAGTCGGAAGAAGGCCACGATCTATGACCTATCCATGCTCTCCGGGATTTCTCCCTCGACCGTCAGTGCGGTCTTAAACGGCACCTGGCGCAAGCGCCGTATTAAGGAAAGTACGGCCGACCTCATTCGCGATCTCGCGGAGAAACACCAGTATACCACAAACCGGCAGGCCCAGGGATTGCGCAGTTCCCGCTCCGGATTGGTAGGGTTGATGTTGCCCGTTTATGACAATCGCTACTTCTCTTCGATGGCCCAGACCTTCGAAGCCCATGTGCGGCAACGCGGGCAATGTCCGATCGTTGTCAGCTCCAGCCGTGATCCCCGGGAAGAACGCGAAACCGCTGAAAACCTGATTTCCTATTCCATCGACGAACTGTTCATATGCGGCGCAACGGATCCCGATGGCGTGCACCAGGTCTGCGAAGCGGCGGGACTGAAGCACATCAACATCGATCTTCCGGGGACGAAAGCGCATTCGGTGATCAGCGACAATTACGAAGGCGGTCGTACTCTGACAGAGGCGATCATCCATCATTTTCCAGCCGACGACCCCCTGGTCCCCGACGAACTCTTCCTGTTCGGCGGGCGAAACGACCATGCAAGCCGCGAACGCATCCGTGGATTCCGGGACGTCAAACGCGCGCTTCTCGGAGCCGACCCCGAGGCGTCGATTCAGCCGACCGGCTATTCGCCAAATACGGCACGGATAGCTTTTGAGACGTTCTTCGAGAAGGCCGGCCGTCTGCCGCGCGCGCTTTTCATCAATTCGTCGATCAATTTCGAAGGGCTGCTGCGCTTTATGTCGGCCCATCCGCACGAAACCTTCGCAGACTTGGTCGTCGGCTGCTACGACTACGATCCGTTCGGATCTTTCCTCCCCTTCCCGGTGATCATGATGCGCCAGGATGTGGAAGGCATGATCACCAAGGCCTTCGAGCTGATCGAAGAAACGCGGACACCGCCGAAAATTCACCTTATCCGCCCGGACCTCGTCCCGCCTCGAACAGCCCTGACCGGGCCGTTGGATGGGCTCAAGGACATTGTCTAGGCTGTAACTCTTAAGCGCGTAGCCACAGCCACAACGAGGCGAGCTGGACCACGGCGAGGAAGTTGGCGGCGAACGCGGCGGAAGTGCTTCAGCTTGGAGAAGAATCGCTCGATCAGATTGCGCTCGCGGTAGAGCCCGTTGCTGAAGCAAGGCTTCCAGCGCCGGTTGCTCTTGCGCGGAATGTTAGGGGTGACGCTCTGCTCCTGAATTAGTTCACGGATGCGATCGGCATCGTAGACCTTGTCCGCCAGCACAATGGTGCGCGGGTAGGCCGACAGCAAAACGCCTCAAGTGTGGTCAGTCAGCTTGCGCAGTTTCATTCCGGAAAGTCGCCAGTCTCCGCAGGAAGGACAGAACAACCCCACCCAATCGGCTTGGTTCGTCATAGGGAAGGCCATGACCGACATTAGCAATCAGCTCAGAGCACACCAACGGATTGAGGCGCTGCAATTCCTTGGCGGCATCGAGAGAGACGACCCCTCTTTCACCAATGACAAGCAGAGTCGGGACACGAACGCGTCGCACGAGCTCGCGGTAGTCAGGGTTGGGAGGCGTGAGCACCTCGAATGCCTTGAGGCTTGTCCGGAGCCTCGCGTCGACCAGATACTCAATCATTTCGTCGGAACGGTGCGGACTTCTTTGGCGCGCCCGGGCAAGCAGGTCGGATCTTGCCGACGTGAGCAATTGTCCATGCTCCGCGGCGACATCACTTTCGAAAACCTCGCGCTGCCACTCTGGACTGATGAATGTGGGGTCGACCAGGACGAGCCCGGAAATGGCCGATCCAAGCAGGCTGGCGACGACGGCAGCGGTCAGCCCCCCCCATCGAATGGCCGAGCAATATCGGCTGATCCAGCGCCAGCTTCTCGATCAGGCCGATAACGTCTGCCGCGAGCTCAGGATAGGAATACCCGCTGACCGGACCGCTGGACTGTCCATGCCCGCGTGCATCGGGCAGGATCACGTCGAAGTCGCCTTTCAGCGTGCGGGCTACAGGCGACAGGCATGCGCCACTTCCGATCAGGCCATGCAGGGCGACCAGCGGCGGCTTGTCACCGCCCGTTCGCAGAAAATGAATGTCGATGCCATTGGCTTGGCATCTGCCGCTCGTGCAATTTGCAAGTGACGTTCCGTATTTAGCCATAGGCCCATTGATTGCACACCCTCGCTAAGCCGTCGATAAGATTGTGCACTGCTGCAATGGCGGAATTCGCTGTTCTATCGCAAAGTGCCGCCGTTCCGTTTCCCCCAATCTCGGTCATTCCCGGTTTATGGGTTCAGGGCCTAGAGGCAAGCTGCCAGCCGGACAGCCTTTTGCCTCACCCGGGCTGCGAACGATAAATGCGGATTTGCCATTCCCGTGATTGCCAAACCCGAAAACGTGGGCGAAAACTAGCCGCATGACAATCGCAAACGGCAAGTTCCTCCTTCAAGGCCCCGAAGACGCTGAGATCACCATTCTCCTCGCGCATGGTGCAGGTGGACCGATGGATTCCGCTTCGATGAATGCTGCCGCCAGAACCCTTGCCGAATCCGATTTTCGTGTTGCCCGTTTTGAATTTGCCTACATGGCCGGGCGGCGCAGTACCGGGTTAAAGAAACCGCCGCCCCGGGCCGAAACGCTGAAGGGCGAATATCTGGCTGTTATCGACGAGCTTGGCGCCACTGGCACGCTCATCATAGGTGGCAAGTCAATGGGCGGCCGCGTAGCAAGCATGATCGCCGATGACCTCTATGCAGCCGGCAAGATCGCCGGATTGCTTTGCCTGGGCTACCCCTTTCATCCACCCGGAAAACCCGAAGATCTGCGTACGGCGCATCTCATCGAATTGAAGACGCCGACGTTGATCTGTCAGGGCACCCGAGATCAATTTGGCGCTCGTGAGGAAGTCTCCCGTTATGCGCTGTCGGAGACCATCGAAATACTTTGGCTCGAAGATGGCGACCATGATCTGAAGCCACGGAAGGCGGTTTCAGGTTTCACGGCCGCCGACCACCTGAGAACGGTGGCCGGGACCGTGCGGGCTTGGAGTGACCGCCTTCGAGATCGACGAACGCCCGGCTGAGCGCGGAATCGTCTATCGCTTGAGTGCTTCTATCAACCCGGCTTAGACACTGGCAATCAGGCCACCGTCGACGCGGATGACGGAGCCGGTAAGATAGGAGGCGCGCCCGCTCGCCAGGAACGTCACGACATCGGCATATTCCTGGGGATCTCCATAGCGGCCAACCGGGATCGACGCGGTGCTTGCGGCAGAGACATCCTCGACTGTCTTTCCTTCCCGCTTTGCTTTCTGCTCATCGAGAAACGTAATGCGCTGTGTAGCGACACGGCCGGGAAGGACAATGTTGACCGTGACGCCGTCGCGGCCGACTTCGCCGGCAAGGGTCTTCGACCAACCGAGCAGTGACATGCGCAGCGCATTTGACAGTCCGAGGTTGGGGATGGGCGCGACAACACCCGACGATGTCGAGGTGATGATCCGGCCCCACTTCTTTTCCCGCATTTTCGGCAGCACGGCATCGCTGATCGCAATCACCGAAAGCACCATGCTGTCGAAATATTTCCGCCAGCTTTCGGCGCTCTGGCCGGAAACGAGCGTCGGCGGCGGTCCACCGGTGATATTGACGAGGATATCCACCGATCCAAGTTGCTTTTCGATCAGGGACAAGTTCGGCTCTATTACCGTGAGATCGCCGAGATCCCAGGAAAGCGCCATGGCGGAGCCGCCGCTGGCCTGAATGTCCGCAACGGTCTTTTCGGCAGCTTCCTTGTTGATATCGGCAACGGCGACCTTGCTGCCCTCTTTGGCCAACGTCCTGGCGATAGCGTTGCCGAGGCCGCCACCTGCGCCGAGAACCAGCGCGGTCTTGCCCTTTATTCCGAGATCCATGCGTATTTCCTTTCCTTCTTCCGGCGGAGCCGGGTCTTCATTGAAAATCGCCGTCCAGAGCGGTTCAGCTTTTCACGGAAACGCAGAACCGCTCCATTTTCTTGTTTTTTCGCAATCCCGGACGGAAAACCGCTTCGCACTTTTCCTGGAATTGCTCTAACCGGCCATCCAGCCACCATCGACCATGAGGTTGACGCCGGTGATGTAGCTTGCCATGTCGCTTGCAAGGAAAAGTGCGGCACCCGCCACGTCATCAGGTGCACCGAGCCGCGGCCAGGGCGTGCGTCGGCGAGAGTAGTCAAGTGCGTCGGGATCATTGGCGACGCCGGGCTTGCCGGTGATGATCTTGCCCGGGGCGATCGCGTTGCAGACGATCAGGTCGTCGGCATGATCGACCGCGATCTGGCGGGTCATCTGGACGATGCCGCCCTTGCTGACCCCGTAAGGGAAGTCGCCTGGGCAGGCGACCATGCCGTGCTGCGAAGAGATATTGATGATGCGTCCGCGCACGTCGTTGATCGGTTCCTGTTTCAGGAACTGTTCCGCAGCCCGCTTGCAGCAATAGAAGAAGCCGGTGAGGTTGACGCCGATCACGCGGGCCCATTGTTCGGGCGTCGTTTCGAGCAGATTGGTCGAGGTATAAATCGCTGCATTGTTGACGATCACATCAAGGCGGCCGAAATGCTTGACTGTCTCGGCAACCAGCGCATCGACGGAATCCCAATTCGAAATGTCGGTCTTGACGAACAGCGCCTTGCCGCCAGCGGCGCGGATCCGCTCCAAGGTGGTCTCGCCGCCTTCAAGCGGCGCTTCCACGATGTCGGCGACGACGACCGAGGCTCCTTCGCCGGCATAGCGCAAGGCGATGGCACGACCCAGGCCGGAGCTTGCGCCGGTGACAATGGCGATTTTGTTCTGCAACATGGACATCGCTTTTCCTCAATCCTGCCGGGTGACGACCTGGCCATGGGCGTATGTGACGAGCGACCCCTCGCTCACGATCCGTTCGCCCCGCAAGAAAACATCGGTCAGCCTTGCAGGGATGCTCCAGCCATCAAAGGGCGTGTAGGCCGCGCGAGATGCCTGCTCGGCACTAGTGATTGTCGACGCCCGGTTCCGATCGACGATGACGATGTCAGCGTCATAGCCCGCGGCGATCCTGCCTTTCGAGCGGCCAAGGCCGAAGCGTTTGGCTGGCGTGAATGCGCACATGCGCACGAGGTCGGTCAGTCCGATCAACCCCTCGCCGACCAGCTTCAGCATGACCGGAAGCAGCGTTTGCAATCCTGGCATTCCGCCGGGGATCTCCGAGAAGGCGCTGTAACGCATCGCTTTTTCCGCCCGGCTGTGAGGAGCATGGTCGGTCGCAATGATATCGATCGATCCTTCCGCCAAGGCAGCGCGCAAAGCCTCCACGTCCTCCCTACCCCTCAGCGGCGGTGAGCCTTTCAGGCCTGCGCCCTGCGTCTGATAGTCATCGGCCGTGAAGAACAGGTTTTGCGGCGTCGTTTCGACAGTCGCGTCAGCCATGTCCCGAAGCCGGCGCCATACGCCGACACCAAGCAGAGAATTGATCTGACGAACGTGAATGCGCGCACCTGTCTCTGCTGCAGCCAAGACCGCACGGGCGATACCGCCCGCCTCGGCAAGAGGTGGCCGGCTGGACAAGAATGCCGGAATGTCGCCACTGCGGTCGCGTATGTCGCTGCCGAGCAGCAGCGACTGATCGCCGGGGGAGATGCCAATCAACATGTCGTGCGGGGCAAGCCGTTTCAGCGTCTGTTTGACGGCGTCAAGGCTGTCGAACATGAAGGCTGGCGGAACATCCGCGGTGAACAGTTCGAGGGATACCGGCCGGAGCGCGATCAACGCCTCTAGCGCTTCGAGATCTCTGCCGATGACCGCCTGGAAGCCGACGTCGACGTGAAGGCGTCCACCGGCGAGTGCCATCTTGTCACTGAGTTGCTTGCCCGTTGCCGTCCATGGGTCGTCCGTCGGCATGTCCAGAACCGTTGTCACGCCGCCGAGTGCCGCAGCCTTCGTGCCACTGTCAAAATCTTCCTTGTGGGTCAGGCCGGGTTCCCGAAGATGGACGTGCGCGTCGACCAGTCCGGGCAGCAGATGTCTGCCGGCTGCGTTGATTTCAGTCCGGGCCGTTGCCGCATCGCCGGGAGACAGGATCGCGGCAATGCGACCATCGGCAATGGCAACATCTGCCCTGACCTCGCCATCGGCATTGACGACTGTGCCGCCGGATATGAGCGTGTCGAACATATTGCTCTCCTCTTGCGGTTCTCAGCTCAGACCCGGAAGACGGGGTTCTTCATGCGTGACAACCTCGATGAGGGCGGCTTGCCCATTGTTGACCCGCTCGAGGCCGCGAAGCAATGCCGGCCGAAGATTGCCCGGCGCAGTTACACATTCGCCATAGCCACCGAGAGCTTCGGCGATGGGCGCGTACCCGCCTGACATGCGGTTTGCGCCATATTTCTTTGTCGCAATCGGCATGCTGGCGGCATAGCCACCAAGGACATTGTTGCGCAGGACGATGGTGAGGATCGGCAGATGGCAGCGGATTGCCGTCTCGAAATCGATACCGACCATGCCAAAAGCGGATTCCCCCATCAGATTGACGACGGTCGCCTCCGGTCGCGCGAGCTTGGCACCGAGCGCAAAACCGAGGCCGCTGCCGAGTTGGGTCGTCTTGCCCCAGCCGAGATAGCTGCCAGGCGCGGTCGCCTGATAAAACGGACTGAACTGGTCGCGTGGGTTTCCGGCATCGTGAGTGACGACCGATTTGTCCGGATCGACCGCCTGCATGATTTCCCACACGACGCGGTAGGGCGAAATCGGCTCGCTGTCGGCCGTGAGGAACGGCATCCAGCGCTGCATGAAAGCGGACCGTATGGAGCGGATTTCGTCCTCGATGTCGGATCGGTCGGCGATCTCAAGCTTTCGCTCCCGAACGTAAGCGATCATCTGCTTCAACGCCGCGCGGGCATCGCTGACAACGCCCTGGGCGATCGGATAATCCTTGCCGAGATCGCCCTCGTCGATGGTGACCTGCAGCAGCACCTTTTCCTTGCCGATCGGCAGGATGTAGTATGAACGCGTGAGGCTCGTGCCGAGCGCCAGCACGACATCTGCCTTTTCCATGAAATGATCGACCGTTGCCGGCCGCGCCCGCCCGGCTGTGCCAAGCGAGAGTGGATGGTTTTCCGGAAAACCGCTCTTGCCGTTGGGGGTCGTCATGACGGGGATGCGCAGCAATTCGGCAAATTCAACCAGTTCCTTCGATGCAGACGCTGCAAGCACGCCCTGCCCGGCAAGGACGACAGGATTCTTCGCCTTCAGAAGCGTGTCGACCAATTCGGCGATTTCGCTCGCATCGGCTTGCGGCGCACTACGCCGCGGCCTCTGATAGGTTTGTTGGGACGAATCGACCTTCTCCGCCAGCAGATCGACGGGCAACTCCAGCAAAACCGGCGCCGGGCGCCCGTTGCGGACGCGGGAAATGGCGGAATGCATCAATTTCGGCAGGTGCTCGACGCGGCTTGCAGCCTCGCACCATTTGGTAATGTGGTGGAAATTACGGCGGGCTTCGAAGTTCGGCGTGACCGCTTCGGAGCCGCGAGGATAGCCTGTTGGCAGAAACAGGATGGGGGCGCGGTCGTTGAAGGCCTGGGCAATGCCGCCGAAAGCGCTTTCCGCGCCCGGACCGTATTGCACAGTGACGACGGCCAGTTCGCCTTCCGCAGCCGTGCGGACATAGCCCTCGGCGATGTTGACGGCGACGCGTGGCGTGCGGGTGATAACCGGCGGTATATCGAGCGCTGCCGACGCATCGAAAAGCTCGCTGTTGGGGAAGCCGATAATCTGCTTCACCCCTTCCTGTTTCAGGATCGACGCGACGAGCTCAGCGCCGGTCATATCCTGTCGCCTCGTCTCAGCTTCCTTTGACTGCGCAGGTCGCAAGGAGCCCGCCTCGCCCACGGCGAGCTTGTCGATTGATTTATCCATGATTTTCAAGCCAATGGCGGGCAATGTCTTCACGGCGCATGAAGGCAGCGCCTGGGGTTTTCTGGACATGCTCGATGACCTCGCGCAGACCAGACGCCCGGTTCGGCTGGCCCATCCAGCGCGCGTGCACACCAATCGTCAGCATGCGGCCGCCGGTCTCGTCGGCCTCGCCGATCATGTAATCGATGGCCGAACGGCAGTCCTCGGCAAAGTCGCGCGGATTGCTGTAGCCCGGTGCGATCAGATAGCGGCTGTCGTTCAGCGTCTTGGAATAAGGAACAACGAGCAGGCGCGTGCCGTCGTGATCGAGGAAATAGGGAAGATCGTCGTTGCAGGGATCGGAATAGTAGAGGAAGCCACCCTCCCTGACGATCAGGTCTCGTGTGTTGACGCTTGGGAAAGAGCGGCAATTCCAGCCCATCGGCCGTCGGCCAGTCAGCTTCTTGTATAAAGCGATCGCTTCGCGAAGCTGACGCTCCTCTTCGCTGCGCTCGATGGTCGAGTATTCACTCCAGCGTAAGCCGTGGCCCAGCAGGTCGTGACCGCGCGCATTCATCCACTCGACAACGGCAGGATTGCGCTCCAGCGCGACGGCGCAGGCGGAAACAGTGACCGGGATCTTGTAGCGATCGAAGAGCCGCGCCAGACGCCAGACGCCGGCGCGGCTGCCATATTCGAAATGCGTCTCCGTACCGAGATCGCGCACCGGCGGGCTGTTGGGGATATTGTATTCGCCCCAATTATCGTTGCGGCCATCCTCCAGCCAGGAATATTCAGAGCCCTCCTCGTAGTTCAGAACGAGGTTGATCGCGAGCTTGACGCCATCAGGCCAGCTCATATGCGGCGGCTTTGGACCATAGCCGATAAAGTCGCGGGGTTGGCGTTCGGTATGCAACAGCGTGGTATCGTCAGACATTATTTTCCCTCCCCACTGGCGGCGCTCTCGTTGGCGACGATCCAGTCCATGTAGTCGTGAAACGCCTCCTTGCCGGAGCGCGGGCGCCAGTCGGTATCACGCTCGATCCGCGCCAGATCGTAGGCACCCCACATGCCATCCTTCAGCGCCGTGTCCTGGATGACGTTGGCGGTGTCGTGCGGGCTGACCTCAACCTGAAGGCCAGGCACACGCTCGCGCGCCCAACCGATGACATCCCCGATGGTGGAGGTGACGCCACTACCGATATTGTAGTGCCGGTAGCGCAAGCGCGGCGCTGATAGCAGCGCGATAATCGCCTTTGCCACATCGCCCGAATGCGCATAGTCGCCGACCGGCTCCAGGCTGTTGGGGCGGATTACCTCGCCTGAAAGCGCCATATGCGCAATCCGGTTCGGGACGTGGCGGAAATTGCGGCTTTCGGTCGCCCGGTCCATCGGACCGTAGACGGACGCCAGACGGACGCTCAGCGCTGACAATCCGAAGAGGTCGGCATAGCGATTGACAACCATTTCCGAGGCGAATTTCGAAATGCCGTAAAGTGTGAGCGGCGCGACATAGCCGTCCTCAGGCAGCGGTTCTCCCGCCCAATCCGGACCATGATGGCGATAGACCGATCCAGAGCTGACATACACAAAGCGTTTTACCGAGGGCTTGCTTCGTGCCCATTCCAGGACCCGCACAGTCCCCATGAGATTGACGTCAACGATGCGCGCCGGGTCCTCGGCCTCCGGCTGACGCTTGGCTTCCGTCGCGGTGCCGCGCGAAATCGGCGTGATCGTTGCGCCATGCACGACGGCCGAAATGCTATGCGCATCCAGAAGGCCAGCCCATTGATCCGAATCCAATATATCGGCGGCAATCACCGTCAACCGATCGCGAACAGGCGCGAAATAGCGTTCGGCCATCGCGTCCAGACCGGAGCGGTCCAGGATGACCGCGCGGGCGGCGGGATCGCGGTCAAGCCATTCGCGAACCAGAACGCTCATAACGAAACCGGTGCCGCCGGTTACAAGAAGAGTCATCTCGAAATCCATTCCATTTTATCGTGTGAAGGACATTCAGCGAGTGGCATAACCGCCATCCACGAGCAGGTCGGTGCCGGTGACAAAGGAGGCATCGGAGGAAAGAAGGAAGGCTGCCACAGCAGCGATCTCATCCGGTTGTCCGATCCGTCCGAGCAGGTGCGCCGGCCCGAGACTTTCATTGGCCGCCACAAGATCGGGCCAGCGCTGAAGAAGTCTTGGCGTCGCCACTGCCCCTGGCGACAGGCTGTTGACGCGAATGCCATCGGCGGCATGATCGACAGCCATGGCCTTGGCGAGATGGATAAGGCCGGCCTTGGCCGCGCAATAAGCCACCGCCTTGCGGGTCGCGACGTGGCCGAACTGCGAGGCGATCAACACGATCGAGCCGCCGCCGCCCGATATCATCAGCGGTATGGAAAACTTGCTTGCAAGAAAGGCCCCTGTCAGGCTGACGTCGATTTCCAGCCGCCATTGCTCTTCACTGAGATCGACCACCGTACCATCCAGCGACGGCGCGGCTGCATTGTGCACCAAGCCGTCGAGACGTCCGAAGCGAGCACGCACGGCCTCCACCGCCCGCTCCATCGACCTTTGGTCGGTGACATCGCAGCGGACAGCCATGGCGGCGGTTCCCAAAGCTTCGGCAAGGTTTGTGGCGGCATCCGACGAATGATCTGCGCAGACGACGCTCGCTCCTTCAGCCACACAGCGGCGTGCGATCGCAGCGCCTATACCGCTGGCCGCTCCGGTGATCATGATCACCTTTCCGGTGAGTCTTTCGGTTACGGGCCTTTCGGCCATGAGATTGTCGGCCTGCCTCATGACGCAAGAATCCGCGAAAGAGCCTGCTGCGGCGGAAAAGGCCGCTGGCGGGGGATAAACTGCCCGCGCCCCGGCTGCGACAGCACCTTGCCGTCATCCCAGACCAGTTCGCCGCGCGAGATGGTCATGATGGGCCAGCCGCGCACCGTCTGCCCCTCATAGGGCGTGTGATCGGTAGCATGGTGCAAAAGGTCGTTGCTGATCGTGACGACACGCTCGGCATCCCATATGGCGAGATCGGCGTCGGAGCCGACGGCAATCACACCCTTGCGCGGATAGAGCCCAAAGAGGCGGGCTGGTGCCGCCGATGTGAGATCGACGAACTTCTGCAGCGAGATCCGGCCGCCATTGACGCCAGCCGAAAACAGCAGCGCCAGCCGTGTTTCGATACCGGGGATGCCGTTCGGAATCCGATGGAACGGGGTATCCGGGCCGCCTGCAATCTTGTCAGCGTAATTCCACGGCGAATGGTCGGAGGAAAACACCTCGAGCGTGCCATCCAGAATGCCGTCCCAGATCGCCGGCTGATTGGACTTGTCGCGTGGCGGCGGTGTGCAAACGCATTTCGATCCGGAAAGATCATGCGTGTCGATGTCTTCTGCAGAGAGGAAGAGATATTGCGGGCATGTCTCGGCATAAATGGGCAGGCCGCGCGCTTTCGCACGGCGTATTTCGTCGACCGCGCCACCAGCGGCAACATGGCTGACAAGGATCGGCGTTTCGATCAGTTCCGAGAGGCTGATGGCGCGGTGGGTCGCCTCACGGTCGCCGATCGCGGAATGAGCCTTTTCGTGATAGCGAAGCTGCGTCTTGCGGGCCGCGATGAACTTTTCAGTCAACCAGCGGATGCAGGCGTCGTTCTCGGCATGGACCATCACCATCGCGCCTTCGGACCGGGCAAGATCGAGGACGTTCAGGACCTCGTAGTCATCAAGCTTCAGCCCGTCATAGGTCAGGTAGATCTTCATCGAGGTGCAGCCTTCGGCGATCAGCGCCGGAATCTCGTCGCGAAGCACCTCGGGCGACGGATCGCCGACAATCAGATGAATGCCGTAGTCTATATGCGCTTTCGGCCTTGCCCGCTCATGATAATCCTCGACGATGTCGCGCAGCGACTGGCCGCGCATCTGCATCGCAAAGGGGACGACCGTCGTCGTTCCACCGCAGAGTGCCGACAATGTGCCCGTATTGAAGTCGTCGGCAGTCGCCTTTCCCTCCCAGGGCTGCTGATCCATATGGCAATGGCTGTCGACGCCACCGGGCAGCACGAGGCGTCCCTCGGCCGATATCTCTTGGCTGCCCTTCGGCAGATCAGAGCCGAGAGCGGCAATCACGCCATTGCGTACCCCGACATCAAGTTCACGCGTGTCGTTCGGCAGCACCACGCGGCCGCCGCGGATCACGAGGTCAAAAACAGGTTCGTTGCTCATTCGCTTATTCCCGAGGCTATGCAATCTGATCCAACGCTTCTTGGAAGAGACGCGCGACGGCGCAGAAGATTGTAACTTGCAGCGACAGCGACGAACGCGGCGCCGCTACCGAGCATGACAAACAGCATTAGCGGCGCTACGCGCTCCATCAGATCGGCGGCGACCCCTGGCGTCATGACGTTGCCGATTGAATAGAGCAACAACAGCCCGCCTGACGCCGACACCATATGGCGGCTTTCGATCTGCGAATTGGCAAAGGCAATCGCAACGGGGTAGATCGTCAGCGCCGTCGCTCCGTAGGCGAAGAAGAGCACAAACAGCAACGGTGCGAACCGGTTTCCTGCCCAGACGATCGCAGCGCAGAGCGACGCGGCGAGGATACCCTGCACAAGCAATATCAGCCGACGGTCCAAACGATCCGACAGCCAGCCGATCGGCGCCTGTGCGAGCATGCCGCCAATGCTGAACGCAGTGACCAACCCGACGGCCGTTACCGCGGGGAGTCCGACATGACCGCCATATATCGGCGTCATGGCAAAGACATTCATGTTCGTCATGCCCGCTTGGAACACGCCAACGATGGTCACTGGCGCAAGCAACGCGAGACGCCAGAGGCCGTAGCGCTGCTCGGAGGGAGCGACCGTCAAAGGGTCCGGCTCCAGCTGCCATACCGGCAGAGATGGCCAACGGCCGCCGATGAACTTGCAATAAAAGAGGCCCAAAACGATCGTAACGGCTGCGATCAGGAATAGATGCGGCGAATGCGGTCCGGCCACTTCCACCATCAGCTGTCCAAAAAGCACCGCAAGCGAGGTCATCATCATATAGAGCGAAAAGTACCTGCCGCGATTGCGGTGGTCGGCATAAAGATTGATCCAGCTTTCCGAAACGATGAACAGGGCGGCCATCGACAGCCCGCTCACCAACCTCAAGCAGACCCACACGGGGATCAGCGTCGTCATGGTGAAGCCGCATGTCGCAAGCGCCGCCAGCAGAGACACAAGCAAAAAACTCCGCTCGTGGCCGAGGCTGCCAACCAGGAAGCGAGTGATAAGGCAACCAGCAAAAAAGCCGACCGGAAAAGCGGTCAATACAATCTGGACGACATGCGGATCGATGCCGGGATCGCTCAAATGAAGCGATACCGCTGTTGTCAGCAAACTGTTGCCGGTTCCGACAACACAGATGCTTGCCATGATCGGCAGGATGGCTCGGGAGCGCTCCGCTTTCTGCCACAGCCTTGCGACGGATGACGACAATCGATCCACGATTATACCTGCCCTTCCGGCAATGTTTCGAACGCAGGCAGCGTCGCGCGCAATTGCGCCTCATCGATATGACAGGCGATCTCGTGCGTTTGCGACATTTTGCGGATGGGCGGAGGGACGCTATCGCAGATTCCGCCGACCTTTCGGTGGCAACGCGTTGCAAACCGACAGCCGGCGGGCACGTTGACCGGGCTTGGCGTATCGCCGCCAAGCTGAATGCGTTCGCGTGGCTTCTCGTCGAGATTTGGGCTGCGGATCGCCGAAATCAGGGCTTCCGTATAGGGATGTGTGCCCCCGCCGAAGACCTCCTCGACAGTGCCCTGCTCCATGACCTTGCCAAGGTACATCACGACCACCTTGTCGGCGACGTGGCGGACAAGCGCCAAATCATGGCTGATGAAGAGCATGGTGGTGTGCTTCTCTCTCTGGATGTCGAGAAGCAGCGTGACAACGGCGGCCTGGACCGAGACGTCGAGCGCGGAGACCGGTTCGTCGGCGACGATCAGCGATGGATCGGCGGCAAAGGCGCGGGCGATGGCAATACGTTGCTTCTGTCCACCGGAGAGCTGGTTTGGCTTGCGGTCGGCAACAGCCGACGATAGGCGCACCATTTGCAGAAGCTCGCCCACGCGCTGCTCGATCGCCGCCTTGCCCTTTCGGACACCGAACTTCTTGATCGAGCGCCGGATTGAAAACGCCGCGGAATGCGACGGATTGAGCGTGCTGTCGGGATTCTGGAAAATCATCTGGACGGACTGCAGAAGGTGGCGCGGACGGTCTCGCGCCTGGAGTTCGGCAATGTTTTCCCCAGCCAGCCGAATTTGTCCGGACGTCGCGCGATCCAAACCCGTAACAATGCGCGCCAATGTCGATTTTCCGCAGCCGGATTCTCCGACGAGCGCGACAATCTCCGCCTTATCGGCGCTGAAGGAGACGGCTTCATTCGCCTTGAGCGTTTTGTTGGCGCCAACCCTGTAAAGCTTGGTCAGATCCGAGACCGCTATTGCTTCGGTCTGCGTTTGGGCATTGCCAATCTCTGCAAGCGGTTGGGGGGTGGCACGGTGCATGTCCGGCCACCGGGCGCAGCGCACGAGATGATCTTCACCAATATTTTCGAGTTCGAGATCAGGCCGGTCGCAGAGACCGGCGGTGAAACTTGAACAGCGCGGTGCGAAGGAACAGCCGACCGGCCGTTCCTGCGGCAGCGGAATGTGGCCAGGGATGGCGGCAAGCGAGCGGCTACGCTTGTCATGCGCGATATCCGGAATGCAGTCGATCAGCCCCTGCGTATAGGGATGGCGTGGTTTGCGGAAGAGATCGCCCGTCGTCCCCTCCTCCACCATTTCGCCGGAATACATGATGCCGACCCGATCGCAGGTTTCGGCGATCAGCCCGAGATTGTGGGAGATGAACAAAAGGCTGGTGGAGTAGCGCCGACGCAACTCGCCGATGAGATCGATGACGGCCGCTTCCACCGTCACATCGAGGCCGGTCGTCGGCTCGTCTAGGAGCAGCAGCGACGGACGCGCCAGCAAGGCCATAGCGATGACGACGCGCTGTTGCTGGCCGCCGGAGAGTTGATGCGGATAACGCTTCAGCATATCGCCTGCATCCGGCAGGCGCACATCCGCCAACATGGCGGCAGCCATCTCCATGGCCTCTTTTCGCGTGGCTCCGAGATGCAGCAGCGGCACTTCCGCAAGCTGAGCACCAATCGTCTTGACCGGATTGAGCGCGCTCATCGGGTCCTGATAAACCATTGCGATCCTGCGACCCCTGATGGCGCGAAGCTCTTTCGCGCTGGAGCCGACCAATTCCTTGCCCTCAAAGCGGATGCTGCCCTCGGCGATCACGCCGGTATTGCCGAGATAGCCCATGATCGCCATGGCGGTCGTGCTCTTGCCGCAACCGGATTCCCCGACAAGGCCGTAGCTTTCTCCCGCCTTTACGCTGAAGGACAGGTTGGGGACGGCAACCACGGTTTCGCTCTTCCCGCGGAACTCGATCCTCAGATCCTTGATATCGAGAACGGTATCGGAATCGGACGGTGATTTGCCGGACATAGCCGCTCCTTTAGGGCTGGATATGATCAGGTTCATGGCTTCCAAGCCTCTCGCATACCGTCGGCCAACAGGTTGAAGCCAAGAACGAGGCTGACGAGCGCTGCAGACGGTACCAACGACATCAGTGGCCAGACGTTGAGAACGGTCACACTCTCCTTGACCATCCCGCCCCAATCCGGATTCGGTGGCGGCAGGCCGAGACCAAGGAAGCCGAGGATACCGATGGTAATGATAGTGTAGCCTATGCGAAGGCAGGCATCGACGATCAGCATGCTGCGGCAGTTGGGCAGAAGCTCGACCAGCATGATGTAGATCGTGCTCTCGGCCCTGAGTTTAGCCGCGGCGATATATTCCTGCTCCTTGAGGCCAAGGACCAGGCCGCGGGTGATACGGCCGATGCCAGGGGCCGAGGCGATCGTCGTGGCGATCACGATGTTCAGAACCGATGGGCCTATATTGGCAATCAGGATGACGTAGATCACCAGCACCGGGAACGCCAGGATGATGTCGGAGAAACGGCTGATGATGGTGTCGATCCAGCCGCCGTAGTAACCGGCAACCATACCCATCGTGATGCCGACGATCATTGCGACGGCAACCGAAAGCGGCGCGACGGACAATACCGTTCGCGCACCGAAGACAAGCCGCGAGAGCACATCACGGCCGAGAACGTCGGTACCCAACCAATGAGCTGCAGAGGGATAGGGATTGCCCATTGCCATGACGTCGGAATCGGTCGGCGACGGAAGCGGCAGGATCGGCGCAAGCAGGGCCGCGGCAACCCAGAAGACGACCAGAAACAGGCCGACGACCGCCGTTTTGGAATAGAAGATTCGCATCCAATTCGGGCGTGCACGGCGTTGTGCAGGTGCCAATTTGACTTCAGCGAGATTGTCTTGCAGCGCCATGGTTTACCTCACACGGATGCGTGGATCGAGCAGCATGTAGCCAAGGTCGCCGAGCAACTGCGTAACGACGGCAATAGCGACGGTGATCAGCGTGGCCGCCTCGAGCGTCGAGATGTCTCCGAAGAGGCTTGCTTCGAGGATCAGGCGGCCGAAGCCCGGATAGGCAAAGACCAGCTCCGTCACGACAACGCCGCTGATGAGAAAGTTGATTTGAAGGAGCAGCACCGTGAAAGGCGCGATCATGGCATTGCGGAGCGCGTGACCGAGGATGACGCGGCGCGTGCTCATGCCCTTCAGCACGGCGGTGCGGATATAGGGCCGTTCCATAACGCCGATCATCGAAACGCGGATCATGCGGGCGACATAGCCGAAGTCATAGATCACGAGCACGGCGACCGGCAGGACGAACTGATAGGGAATTGCCCAGCCGCCATCGCTGTTGAGGGGACTGGTTCCCGGCAGGATCGGCCAGAGGATGACGAACAAGGTCACCAGAAAGACACCGGAGGCGAATTCGGGAATGGACGTGAAGGTGATACATATGACCGACAACGTCCTGTCGAGCGCTCCGCCCTCCTTCAAGCCTGAGAGAACGCCGAAGATGATCGACAGCGGCACGATCAGCAGAAAGGCGAGACCGGCAAGAATCGCGGTGTTGCCGAGCCTGTTCCAGATTACGTCGTTAACCGGCAGCTTGTTGAGCGTCGAATAGCCAAAATTGCCGAAATATTGCGCGCCGCGCGAATCCTTGAAATTCAGACCCGTGCTTGGGTCTTGCAGCGGATCGGGAATGGCGCCGACGAGAACACCAAGCCAACGCCCATAACGGACAAGCAGGGGATCATTGGCCTTGAGCTTTTCGGTCAGCAGGTCGACCTGCTGCTGCGTTGCAAATGGCCCGAGTGATTTGCGTGCCACGCTGCCCGGCGTAAATTCGCAGACTGCGAACACCAGAAATGATGCGCAAAGCATTGTCAGCAGCATCATCGCCAATCGATTGAGCAGGAATTTCGTCATGGTCGTCAATTCCGTCGACATCGGCACCGCACCCGGCCGCCCGAAGGCGGCCAGGCGCGGGCCGGGAGATTACGCCGCGATCGCGTATTGATGCGCGAAGATGTACTGCGAAGGATGGAGCTCAAAGCCCTTGACCTTCTTGTCCATCACCGTCGAGAAGACGCGCCAGAACGGCTGAACGATCGGCCCGTCGTCCTGCATGATCGCCTCGATCTTCGCCATGACCTTGCTGCGCTCCTTCGGATCGAGGATGCCTTCCGCTTGGGTCAGCAACTGATCGAATTCGGCGTTGGAATAATGGGACTCGTTCCAGGCCGCATTCGAGCGGTAGGCGAGCGACAGCGTCATGATGGCGAGCGGTCGGTGGCCCCAGGCGGTCAAGCTGAAGGGGGCAGTTGTCCAGACTTCCCAATACTGTGCGCTTGGCAGCGACTTGATGTTGATCTTGACACCGATGTCCTTGAACTGTTCGGCAAGGACCTGGGCCGTGTTCAGCTCCCAGATCGGATCAGGACGCGTGACCATGTCGAATTCGAAGCCGTTGGGATAGCCGGCGTCGGCGAGCAGTTTCTTCGCCTTCTCGATATCGCGGGGATATTTCGGCAGCGCCGCATATTCCGGATGAGACGGGGCGACGTGGTGATCTTCGGCCGGAGTGCCTGCACCTAAGAGCGACGTTTGGATGACCTTGTCGCGGTCGATTGCGTAGCGCATGGCTTGGCGAACGCGCTTATCCTTGAACTGCTCCACGTCGGGATGCATGCGGGCGACAACGGTTTGGGTCGTCTCGACCTTATAGACCGCAACATGCGGGAAATTCTTCATCGCGTTGATCTGCACGGCGTCGGCTTCCGACAGGCCGTCGACCTGCTTCGATGCCATGGCAGCGATCCCCGCGCCGGGGTTGTCGCCGAGGTCGACATATTCGAACGTCTCGAGATAGGGACCCGTGCCCCAGTAATCGGTGCGAGCCTTGTACTTGGCACCCTTGCCAACCGTATATTCGGTAAGTTCGAAGGGACCCGTGCCGTTGGCACCGGGACCGAAAGCGCCATTCTCTGCCGGGTCGATGATGAACATCGGGTAGTGGTAGAGATGTTCCGGAACGGCGATCTGCGGCGCGAAGCAATTCAGACGGACGGTGTAATCGTCGACCTTTTCGATCGCATTGTCGGCCCAAAGCTTGCTCGACTTCTTCGGGTTGCCCTTTTCGTCCTTCTCGCCGGCGTCGTATTCCTGCACGAGATAACCGGTGAACAGGCCAAGTACCGAAGACCCGATTGCCGGATCGCTGACGCGTTTCAGGTTCCAGACGACATCGTCGGCCGTGAGCGGCTTACCGCCCTTGCGCCATTTGACATCTTTGCGGACATGCAGCGTCCAGGTCTTCAGGTCGTCGCTGACCTCCCATTTCTCCAAGAGATAGGGATGCGTAATGTTGTTCCTGTCGGTAAAGGTCAGATACTCGCAGACCTGCCGAATGACATTCGACTTCTCGGCAAAATCGGCGAGGTGCGGATCTTTGATTTCCATGCATCGCATGCCGATGCGAAGATTTCCGCCTTTGGGCATGTCATCGGCTTTTGCGATAGTCGCCGGGTTCGGAAGCCCGGCCAGCGTATAGGCCGCCGCCGCGGACACACCAAGAAGGGTCGCCTTGCGTAGGAAATCCCGTCGATTGATGCTTCCGCTCGTCAGGTCATCGACGAGCGTCGGGATATAGGGGTGCTGTCTTTTGTCCATGATCTTTGTCTCCAAGTTGCCGCAACGCTGTTCCGTTTTTATTTTTTTGAACCCGGCCGACGATTGCTGTGATCGGTCCGAGGCTGCTGCGAACTTTTCGTTCGCCAGCTATCCGTCAGGAAAAAAATAGAAGCGTTTAGGCCCTCGAGATATGCACTGAATCGACATCTTCTGCGCGTCGATCGACATTAGAAACCCAGTGCCAGCATGCCAAGCCTCGGTTCAGCCTTTCGAGTCGCGGCCGGACTCTCGTTAAAATGCTGGCGATAGATGCGACTGAAGTGGGAGGTGGATTCATAGCCGCAAATCTCGGCTATGTTCGCAATGGCAAGCTCGGTGTTTGCCAGCAGCTCGCGAGCACGAGACATGCGCAGCTCGATATAAAATTTCGACGGGCTTTTACCTAGATTGGCATGAAAAAGACGTTCCAACTGACGAACTGAGAGTGCGACGCTGTCGGCGAGCTCTGTGATTTCGATTGGATCGTTGAGGCTCGCCTCCATGCGGCGAATGACGAAGCCGAGCTTCGCATTGCGAATGCCAAACCGGCCTTCGGGGTCCATCTTTTGAACGTCATCCTGCCTGCGGATGCGAGGATGATTAAACTGGTCCGAGATCTGCGAAGCGAGATCACGACCTTCGGCCGCTGCGATCAAATACAGCATCATGTCGAGGGTGACGGTGCCGCCAGACGATGTCAAAAACCGCCCGTCAATCGCGAAAATGTCGTCGGTGGCCAGGCAGTTCGGAAACTCGCTGCGAAAGCTTGCAAGCGACTCCCAATGAATTGCGCAACGACGACCCTCCAACAGGCCCGCCTTTGCAAGAAAAAAGACCGCAGTGCTGACTGCCCCCAGGATACAGCCTTCCGAATAGACGCGGCGGAGCCAGGCGAAAATATTGGGATCATAGGAATCGACGTAGTTAATGCCCGCGCATACGATCACGACATCGCAGCGAGGAGCTTTGGTCATTGCGGCGTCCATGTCGAACCCAAGGCCGCTGCTCGATTTGACATGGCCGCCATCTGCCGAGATCAGAATCCACTCGAAGACCTTTCGCTTTGCCAGCCGGTTGCCTTGGCGCAGCGAGTCGAGCGCTGCAGAAAACGTCATCAGCGGAAAGTCGGGAACGAGCAGGAAGCCGATCCGGATTGGGCGGCTACCTTGCGCAAGCTGTTTTAATGAAAAGGTTTCCTGGGGCATGTGTCGATCCGCTCTCTTCACTTCACCATTGCGCAATGATGATGAAAGCGAAAATCACTTTCGCCAAAACCGGCTGCGTCTAGATGCGGTCAGCAGTTCTCCCCGATGACAATCGACTTCATCACGAATAAGGTTTGCCTCTGGCCAGCCAGTCGAGCGCAAGCCTCCCGGAGCCGTGGTCGCGCACGCAGCATACTGGCGCTGACCTGAACGCGCCAGCGTTCATCCCGTATCACGAAAGCCGGATCGCCAGGACGCAGGATATCAGAGCAGGAAAAGCAGCTTAGGCGGCCATCCCGTTTACCCCGCGCCGAAATGCAACGGATTGCATTGAAGCCGCCTGCAGCTTGAACTGAGCGACAAGATCGCGAAGCTTTGCCGCTTCCAGGGCAAGACTGGCCGACGCGGCGGTGGATTGCTCGACCATCGCTGCGTTCTGCTGTGTTGTCTGGTCCATGGAATTGACGGCGACATTCACCTCGGCAAGTCCGGTTGACTGCTCCTTGGCCGAGGTGGCGATCGCGTTCATATGTTGATTGATGTCGGCAATTTGTTCGCCAATAGTCTTCAGAGCCTGACCCGTCTCAAGAACCAGCTTCACGCCGCTTTCAACCTCAGCCGAGGACTTCTGAATGTGTCCCTTGATTTCCTTTGCAGCTTGAGCCGATCTTTGCGCGAGTTCGCGCACTTCCTGGGCGACCACGGCAAAACCCTTGCCGGCGTCCCCGGCGCGAGCGGCTTCGACGCCGGCGTTCAGCGCCAGAAGGTTGGTCTGGAATGCGATTTCGTCGATGACGCCGATAATGCTCGAGATTTGTTGCGCGGAGGCCTCGATGCGACGCATCGCTTCTTCGGCGTGCGAAACGACCTCAGCGGACTTTGCCGCGCTGTGATTTGCTTTTGTGGCTTCCGTGCGAGCCTCGTCGGTGCGCTTGCTCGAATTCGACACATTGACTGTGATCTGATCGAGTGCCGCGGCAGTCTCTTCAAGCGATGCCGCCTGCTGTTCAGTTCGTCTGGAAAGGTCGTTGGCGCCCGATGCAATCTCCTTCGTGCCGTCATCGATCGCCGTGATGGCCATTGAGATTGCACTGAGCGTATCTCCGAGCTGCTTCACCGAGCTGTTGAAATCGTGCCGAAGGCTCTCGAAGTCTGGCGAGAATGGGTCATCGAGTTGAAAGGCAAGATCGCCGGAGGCGAGCCTTTTCAGCCCGGCGCCGAGGCCTGATGTGGCCGCGCGAAGGCGCGCACCGGCATCTTCATCGGCCTGCTTGCGCGCCGCGATCCGGTCAGCTTCGGCTTCCACCCGAGCTGCCTCGGCCTGCTGTTCGAGCTGCCTGTTGGCAATCGCAGCCTGCCGGAAGACTTCGACAGCCGATGCCATGGTTCCAATTTCATCCGAACGACCAGCGCCTTTGCAGGCAATATTGGTGTCGCCAGCGGCAAGTTTCTCCATATCGCTGGAGAGTGCGAGCATCGGTTTGGTGACCGACATACGGGTCAACAAGTAGAGGCCGACCGAAAACAGCGCCGTCAGCCCGAGGATCACTTTCAAAAGCGTATCGACAAGAGCTTGCGTATCAGCGCTGCGTTTCGTGATGTCTTCGGAGAGCGCATTGATCTGATCTCCAGCTTGTTCCATCGCAGTTTCCAGAGCGGAAAACTGTTTCATGAATCCGGGCAGCGATTTCATCGCCGCAGACGGGTCCTTGCCGGCAAGGTCGACCATCTTCGTGGCGCTGTCGATATAGGCAAGAAGCGGCGGTTCGACACCGGCCAGCACGCGCTGCGTAGCCGCATCGGTTGCGAGTGCTTTATTGGCCGCGATCATCTCCCGGAACGACGCTTCATGTTCCGCCAAATCCGCCTTCACCGCGTCAGCGGCCACGCCTGCAGCCGGGTCGGTGGCCAGCAGCGCCGCAAGCACGTCCGCGCGAAGCGCATCGTGCATCATGTCGGCCTGCATATGGTTGCGAAGCACTTGTGCTGAACGGGCAACTTCGGCGTTGTTTTCGGCCAGGATGGATGTCGACCAGATGCCCACACCCGTCGCGCCGCCTGCCAATACGAAAATTGCGACGCTTGCAATGATGATTTTATGCTGAATTGACGCCATGAGTGCCCCCCGCGGTAAAGACCAAATACGAGGATATCCAAACATGCTTAATTATTTATCATTCATCAATATTGCATAACGATCGACTTGCATCAAAAAAGTGAATACAATTAGAATTGCCTAAATTACTTGGAGCATCAGTACAAATTCCGGTATTCAAGCACCCGGACCGGCCCCTTTAGTCATTCGCCATGATGGAGCTCGAGCTGCTGAACTTTTCAGCGTTCCGAAAAATGCTCTTGGATGATTTTCCGGTCCACCAATCTGAGGCTGCGGTCCGGCTGGATGATATAGGTTTCGAAAACCTCGTCTCCCCACTGGTCGGTGAAACGGTGAGGGACCTGGCTTCCAATGGGAGATTTCGTGAGCTTCATCGTCGGCTGGCCGCCATAGGTGATGCTTCCCGGAATCGGTTCCAACGAAAAAGTGCCCGTCTGATTGCATGAACAGGTGATCAGACCGACGATTGCCAGAAGAATGATGCGCCGCATAGTTCGCTCCATATTGCCATTCTGCTCTATCTGTATCGGTTGCGAAGCCAGTCGCTTGCGCCACGAAACTATGCTCTCCAACGCCCAGAAAGAGAATATCACATGGCGAAAGCGGCGTTGCTTGGCTTTTAGACGGGGTCTTCCTGATATGTCGACGGCCCGTTTAGCTGCCAAACGACGGTAGTGTCGGCATCCGGAGCACGAAACCTCATATTGCATATTGATGGAAGTGCGCCCATCGCATTTATTCGATGTTTATAAATCTCCCCACGTTTCCCCATGGAATTCAAATGCCCGGCAAACCACTTCCATTTGGAAGGAGGATCTGGTCATGTCCGCGAACAACCATCTCGATGAAGTCGCAACCGGCGTGGCAGCGGATTCTGCTACTCGCAATCTGGGCCTTTCAGATATGCCGTCGATCGTGCAGTATCTTGGTTCTTTGGTCATGACAGCAATGGCCACCGCGATCGCCGCCGGTTTTGATCGCTATGAGACGATACCCAATCTGTCGCTCATTTACGTTCTGCCGGTCGTGGCGAGTGGGGTTGCGTTCGGTCTTGGTCCAGCATTGTTTTCAGCTCTTCTCGGAGCCCTTGCCTATAATTTCTTCTTCACTGAACCCCGTTTCTCACTCGCCGTCGCGGATACTTCCAACATCTGGGCTATCGCGTTGCTGTTCGTCATCGGCTGCGTCACAAGCACCATTGCATCGACAAAGCGGCACGACTCGGCCGAGCTTGATCGCCTTCATTTTCATCAGGCCAAAATGCAGGTTTACGCACGCCAGATGATTGCCTCGAGATCTGCACGAGAGGCAACGGATCTTACCCGATCCGTCCTGGCGTCACTTTTTGAGGCTCCGGCCGCGATTATTTTCGTTCGAGACGACGAGGAACTGCAGATCGAAGGCGAAACGAAGCTTACCCAATTGGAGAGAGACGCAGCAAAGATGGCGGCCGTGTCGAACGAAATCGTGACTGCGGGTGTCTATCCTTTCGATCAATCACGGTTCGATTTCTGGCCAGCGCCAACCAAATCCGACCGCACGGTTGTCATTGGTGTCGGATTCGATCCGCAGCATCGCCCGGCAAATGCCGACGCGACGGTTGAGATTATCGCGCTGATGCTTTCCGCCACACTCGATCGATACGAAGAGCAGGCAAGCCACGCATGAGCATAGTCGCCTCAGGCACACTGTGAGCCGCGAATTCATATAGCCGAACATTCATCGGCCCCCTCCGGACGTTGCCGATTGCGCGGCAAGCCGGATGCCCGTCGCGTCGCGTGGGGGCTTTCCATCGAGCATTACGCGGTTGCGCCCGGCTTCCTTGGCGGCGTAAAGCGCCAGATCGGCGCGCGAAATGCGATCCCGCAGGTCATGCTCGTTGTGGTCTTTCGTGGCAACGCCGAAGCTCGCGGTTACCGCTCGGTTGATGCCGATGCCGTGTCGATCGACATTTGCGAAGGTTGTTCGAAGCCCGTTGGCGAATTGAGCTGCAGCGTCGAGCGAGTGATCAGGCAGGAGAATGACGAATTCCTCGCCGCCGAAACGCGCAGCAATGCCATCTAGAGGCAGCCGGGCCTTTATCAGCGTTGCAAGCTCCTGAATGACGGCATCTCCGGCCGCATGGCCGTGGGTGTCATTCACCTGTTTGAAGCCATCGATATCGCAGGCCACGATAGCGCAGGACGAAAGCACCTTGTCCGATAGCCCTTCCGTCGCGCGCTCGAAGCCTCGGCGGTTGAGCAGGCCGGTCAGCACATCCGTGTCTGCGGCACTGCGATACTGGGCGATCACGTCCAGGGTCGAGGCAGCAAGTGCAGACAGGGCGAAGAACAATGCGAGGACCGATGCACCGGCCTGCATGGCAAAAGCGTATGGCGAATTCAGGAAGCTTTCCGTGCTGCCGTAGGAAGGGACGAGAAATACCAGTGCGACATTGCGAGCGATGGTTTCTACGACGATCAGACCCGCAATCATGAGCAGGGCATGATCGGCCGTGTGGCTTCGACGCCCGACCACCATCGCCAGTGCGAATGTCAGAAGAGTGGCGCATGTCAGGTCGTTGATGACCAGTTCGGCGGCGAGATTTTGCAGGACGAAAACAGCAACTGCCGTCGCCGCGTATGTCAATAAGCAGAACGTCAACCGAATCGTGGCGAACGTCGATCGTTGAAAGCGGATTAAAAGGGCGCTTCCATAGAAATAGAATGCTGCCGTAAACAGGCCATCGGCAACAAAGGAAAGCACGGGAGCGGGTATCGTTGCCGGAGCGAAGGGCATCGAGAAAGCAGCGCCCGCGCTGAGATAGCCAAGCGCCCACGATGTCGACTGACGGTGCCCGTGCCTGGATAGCGCCAGGAACACGAAACCGAACGTCATCATGATAACGGGCAGCAGAAACGCAAAACTATCGTCAGAAACCACGATTTCCTCGTTTGGTAGCGCAGGGCCAAACTGATCTTTTGGTAGAGTAGCCCCGTCCATTTAACAAGGCATGAGCTGGCGGCATGTGCCGATCGCGGGCGTGCGCATGGTGGCGAGACTGTAGGTCAGGAAAGCGCACCGAATGGACGCCGGAGCTTGACTTCCAGCTCGAGCGTCCGATTTTTCGCAGTTGAAGGATCGGCTTTGTCAGCCATACTTTTGGATTCGGCGGACCTCAAGGACATCCGAAATGCGGGAGTTGCAGGAACTGGTCGGCTGGATCATCGGCAAAGGCCTGTCCACGGACAATATCGGCGATATTCTGAAGGGCGTCGCAGAGCGGCTGATGATGCTTGGATATCCGCTTCTTCGAGCTTCAATTACGATGCCAACCATCGATCCCCTGCAAAGGGGCGTCACGGTCGCATGGTCGCGAACTTCGAGCATTTCGGTGGAGGTTCAGGGTCATGACGACGCGGGTCAGGAGATGTTCCGCAGGTCGCCCATTTCCTATCTTCTGTCGAACGGTCTCCAATTTGGTCGCTGGAGGCTGCCCACCGATAAGAACACTGCAGCCTACGCACTCCTGACGGAATTGGCTGATCTGGGGGCGAGCGATTACCTGCTGAAGCTCATCGCCTACCCCGAAGGAACTGCCTTGGCGGGCGTCGGATTTTCTCTGGCCGGTGAGGGTCCCACGGGTTTCACGGAAAAACAAATTGCCGATCTCGATATATTTCTGCCCGCCCTTGCGCTTGCCTGCTACCGGATCGCGGCAACACGCGTCGCCGCGGATATGCTCGCAGTCTATACCGGCACCCGCACCAGCGGGCGAATTCTCAGCGGACAAACACAGCGAGGGGAAGGCGCGGCCATCTATGCGGCCATCCTGCTTGCAGACCTCAAGAACTTTACCTCGCTCAACGAGAACCATGCGCCGGGCCACATCATTGCCTGGCTGAACGAGCATTTCGAGGCAATAGGACAGCCTATCGAGCAGGATGGCGGCGAAATCCTGAAATTCATGGGCGACAGCCTGCTCGCCATTTTTCCGGCCGACATGGAAAATCCCGCCGAGGCATGCCACCGGACCCTGTCGGCAGCCAAGAAGGCAATGGAAGCCAATGCCGCAGTCAATCGCAGGCGATTGGAGGCCGAGCAGCCGGAAATCCTCGTCGATATCGTCCTGCATGTCGGCGAGGTCTTCTATGGAAACGTCGGCGCTGCCCGCCGCCTCGATTTCACAGCGATCGGAAAGGCGGTCAACGAAGCGGCTCGTATGGAGAAGCTGTGCGACACCGTTGACCGTAGCCTCTTGGCATCCGGAGCTTTTGTATCGCACTTTCAAGCCGGATTCGAAAAAGTGGGCACCTTCTCTCTTAAGGGCGTCACTCGGCCAGCCGAAATCTATGCTTTGGCCAAGTGATCGGCGCTCCGTTTCTCTGCCAGAGAACTGCGGATTCCAAACATATCTGGTAATGCCTCATTTGTGCTGCATTAGGACCATCTCTCCAGGATGCAGAGAGCAATAGAGAGCTGTGTGTCGAGCTGGAATTGTGCCAAGAGGCTAAGCTGCGCATGTCACACTTTTGAGGCTACAGGACTATGAAGAAAATCGGCTTCCTATCGTTCGGTCACTGGACGCCCTCGTCCCAATCGCAGACGCGATCGGCATCCGACGCACTTCTGCAGTCTATCGACCTCGCCGTCGCCGCCGAGGAGCTGGGCGCGGACGGCGCGTATTTTCGCGTGCATCATTTCGCCCGCCAGCTCGGCGCGCCGTTTCCGCTGCTGGCGGCCGTCGGCGCCAAGACCGGCCGTATCGAGATCGGCACGGCTGTCATCGACATGCGCTACGAGAATCCGCTCTACATGGCCGAAGATGCGGGTGCTGCCGACATCATTGCCGGCGGGCGCCTGCAGCTCGGCATCAGCCGTGGGTCCCCCGAACAGGTCATCGATGGATGGCGACACTTCGGATACGCACCCGCCGAGGGCGAGACCGACGCCCAGATGGCCCGGCGCCACGCCGAGGTCCTGCTCGATGTGTTGCGCGGCGAAGGCTTCGCGCAACCCAACCCGCGGCCGATGTTCCCAAATCCACCCGGCCTCTTACGCATCGAGCCGCACTCGGAAGGCTTGCGCGACCGGATCTGGTGGGGCGCAAGCTCGAACGCCACCGCGGCCTGGGCGGCAAAGCTTGGTATGAACCTGCAGAGCTCCACGCTCAAGGATGATGAGAGCGGGCTTCCTTTCCACGTTCAGCAGGCGGAGCAGATCAGAGTGTATCGCGAGGCTTGGAAGGCGGCCGGTCACAAACGCGAGCCGCGGGTGTCGGTCAGCCGCAGCATCTTTGCACTGGTGGACGACCGCGACCGCGCCTACTTCGGATACGGCAACCAGAACGAAGACCAGATCGGCTTTATCGATGAGAAAACCCGGGCGATCTTCGGTCGCAGCTACGCCGCAGAGCCCGACGCCCTCATCGAGCAACTGGCGAAGGATGAGGCCATTGCCGAGGCCGACACGTTGCTCTTGACCGTCCCCAACCAGCTCGGCGTGGACTATAACGCACATGTCATCGAAGCAATTCTGAGCCACGTCGCCCCTGCCCTCGGCTGGCGTTGAAGCCGCCGCCCGCACGGGTGTCAATCGTTGATAATCGACAGTTGGACGGCCCCACCCCGTCTCAGCTCGATATCCGATGGCAGTCAAATGTTGGAACCATGTCCTTCCTCAATCGTTGCTTAAATATACAAGCAAGGAGGATAGACAAATGCGATATACAATCATCGGATGCGCGGTGGCAGCTCTAGCTGTGTGTTCCATGGCTGCGCCTGCATTGGCAGACGACGTCATCATTGGTGGCCCTTCCTACGACGAGGGCTATCATCAGGAGCACCATCGTGATCGCGCCGGCATCATCATCAGCGATCAGGGCATTTCGGTCGGCAAGGTCCGCGATCGCGATCGTTATCACAATCGCGACCGGTGCGTTACCAAGAGCATTACCCGCACGAACGAAGACGGTGGTCAGATCACAAAGACGATGCGGCGTTGCGACTAACCCCGCAATCGAGACCCGGCATCCCATGTCGGGCCTCACTGATTTCGGATAGCAATACGGCGTGTCGGGGCTTTTCTCCCCGTCGGCTTGGGCGAGTGGTGGATGGCGTCGATCTCATAACACGCTACCGACAAGCCGTTTCACCCGTGTCACCGCAGAATGACCCGCTAACCCAATTTCCCATTTCTCATTCTCATCAAGCTACCGGACATGATCGACGAGAGCCGCCTTTCTCGCCCGAGCTTATCCTGCCGAAGCCGTCCTTGGAATGTACGTGCGTTTGCCGGCTACCTCGGCTGGTGACGAGGGGACCTCGCGCGCTAGTCGATAACCGGGCAACCACGTCTGTTGGCAAAGGCCATACGGTCGGGCCCGCCGTCATTCCAGCCACGAACGATAATGCGGCGTCCGTTCATTTGGATGGAATCGATGCGTCGAAAGCCTTCGTCACGGGCGGCGGCCACGAGATCGCGCCGGCTGCAACCACCGCGGTCCCAATCCCTCGGCGGGCGACCCCAGTCCTGATTATCTTGGCGGCGATCCCACTGCGGCGGCCTGTAGTCCTGATCGTCGTCGTAGTACTGCGCCACGGCGACTGAGGGAAGCAGTTGTGACGCAACCAATCCGGCCAACGCGATGTAGGAAATCCCTGCGAAACGTCCAAACATCTTTCACTCCTTCTGATGTCGGCAATATAGATGGAAGATAGGGCGCTTTATCTGAACACCACCCGAACAAGCCATTCATACAGCCACTCTAATGCACGGGGCACGGCACAGCTCGTTCATCCACTGCCAAGTCGGGACCGTGAGAAGTGACATTTCCCATGCCCTGTTTGCGAAGTTGAATTCCGCAGACATCTGCGGACGGCAGCCATATGGCGCTCGTCACCACACCGCCGCGGCCGCGCATGCTCAACAAGGTGATGCACGATGCATAGCTGGCGAGGTATGGTAAGCGCAAACATCCCTGTCCAGGAGCCATGCTGCTTGCATCGTGACCGACTGATCTCAATCGCTGAAGAATAACGCGCGACCGCTGGTGGCTTCTGTGTCAGGATCGCCATGTCGCTCCGCGCTCCCGCTTGACTCATGTATAGCTCCGCGGCTATACGTCAATCAATAGCCAACAGGGTATAGATCCCAAATGTCCAACGATCACGATGTGCTCTTCAGAACGCTCGCCGATCCGACCAGGCGGGCTCTTTTCGAACGGTTGTGCCGCGAAGGAGAGAAGACCGTCGGGGCCTTGACGGCTCGGGCCGGGGTCTCGCAACCGGTCGTCTCAAAGCATCTTGGGGTCCTGAAGCGGGCCGGGTTGGTACGCGACCGCCACGAAGGTCGCCAGACGCACTATAGTGCGCAGCTCGGCGCCCTGGGTCCCCTGATCGATTGGACAAGCCAAATGGCCGGGTTTTGGCAAAGCCGATTCGACCAACTCGAAGACCTGCTGAAAAGGATGGACCAGTGACCCATACTGCGACCGAAACGCGCTCCGTTATTGTCGAACGTGAAATACCTTACCCGCCAGAAAAGATCTGGCGCGCGCTCACCCAACCACACCTGATCGAGGATTGGCTGATGAAGAACGACTTCAAGCCTGTTGTGGATCACCGTTTCAATCTTCGCGCGGATTGGGGCGCTGTCGACTGTCAGGTCCTCGCAATCGAGCCGAACAAAACGCTGTCTTACACCTGGGCCGCCTATGGTCTCGAGAGTGTAGTCACTTGGACCCTCACCGCAACGAGCACGGGGACCCACCTGCGCATGGAGCAGTCGGGCTTCCGGCCAGATCAGCAGCAGGCCTACCAGGGCGCCAAGTACGGGTGGCAGCAGTTTTTTGCAAACCTGGAGCAGGTCTTGGCGCGGACAGATTGAGTCCAATGGCACAATTCGAAACCGGCCCTGTTCACAATTGCATAGCGTAAGCGTCTGCGGCCCAAACGACGTCTAAAAAGTCGACAGAGATCGCGAGGAAGGCGGGCGCCAAGCGCATCGCCAAATCCGCTTTGGCTCATTTTCAGAGGAGGTCCCATTGGATTGGAACAAATGGATCCGGAAGATCCACCGCTGGGTGTCCATCGCTTTTACAGTGGCCGTCATCATCAACATCGTCGCCTTGAGACAGGGGCAAACTGCCACCTGGATAGGCATCTTGGCGCTGCTTCCACTCGTCTTGCTCCTGCTCACCGGTCTATACTTGTTAATGCTGCCGCATGCCAGCAAGTGGCTTAGCGAGCAGCGCACTGGCGGATAGGAGCAAAGACAATGGCCAGCAAGACGTCCGAGAGGTCGGCGAATGTCGCAAAAAGGACCGTCGCCAAGCCGATTGTTGCGAAACCGGCCCTCCTCGCGGCGGGAACCCTCAGATCGCGAAGGCCGAGGGCGACGCCCCCGTGCAGGCCTACATCGCAGCTTTGCCAGGCTGGAAAGGCGACGTTGGGCGACGCCTTGACGCGCTCATCGTGCGCACCGTCCCCGGTGTGCGCAAGGCGGTCAAATGGAACTCCCCGCTCTACGGAGTCGAGGGCCAAGGCTGGTTCCTCGGTATCCATACCTACACGAACTACGTCAAAGTGGCTTTCTTCCGCGGCACCTCGCTCCGTCCTGTTCCCCCTGGCGAGTCCAAGAGCAAGGACACGCGCTACCTCGACATCCGTGAAGACGACCAGCTTGATGAAGCTCAACTCGCCGCTTGGGTGAAGCAAGCAAGCCAATTGCCCGGCGAACGAATGTGAGCGGCCACTACATGCGGGGCCTCGATTGACCGTCGAAGACCCCCGATGGAAACGAGCTGCGATCGGACCAATGCTGATGAGCGATACTCAAACGACGCGCGAGCAACAACAACCATGAGGAAAGCGACAACAACCATGAAGCAGAGCGTTTCGAAGGAAGGGGAAGACTCTCCCTCCCAGCTGATAGATGCGAGAATCAAGGAGCTGAGTGATTGGCGGGGCGAGACACTCGCTCGGATCCGAAGTCTCATCAAACAGGCCGATCCCGAAGTGGTCGAGGAATGGAAGTGGAGAGGAGTTCCGGTGTGGTCGCACGCCGGGATCATCTGTACCGGCGAGACGTACAAGGAAGTCGTAAAAATGACCTTCGCCAAAGGCGCCTCGTTGGAGGACCCTTCGAGCCTCTTCAACTCCAGCCTCGAAGGCAATACCAGGCGCGCCATCGATTTCCATGAAAGCGACAGGATGGATGAAGAGGCGTTGAAGGCGCTCATTCGCGCCGCCGTGGCATTGAACACATCGGCGCGGGCTAAGAAGAGGCCAAAGAGCGCTTGAGGAGCATTATGAAACCGGCTTCCTAGAGCTCCGTTTTTATGCGCGTGAGAACGAAAAAATAATGTCGGCCATCGCCCTCGACGGCCATGACGCCCAAGAGCCGGTCATCGTCAATTCTGCGGAAATGGTCGATGATCGGCTGCCTGTCATATACCATTGCAGCGCTCGTCTTGTCCCTGAAGGACATCGATCGGAGGGAGGCGACCGGCCCCTTTGCTCGCCCCAGTTTCTGTAAATACGAAAACAAACCGCGCGCCGCCCTGGTCCGCCCGAAGCGATGAAAACGAAGCGCAAGTTTCAGAGGGATCATTCCCGGGTCAATGGCCACGAGCCGGTGAGGTCCTAGCGCAAACAGCAGAGCGTCGGCTCTGAGATTGGCGGTGAAGCGCTTGCCGTACCATCCGAGATTTTCCAGCACACCGTCGAGCGGGTGGCCGGACGCAATACCGTGACCTTGCCAAAGGCCGGCAAGTTCGCTGATCGAAACCACGCTCAGGCTGTCGAAATAGTCGAAGGCTTCGGCCTGCGATCGGAAACTGCTCGGAATTTGCCGGGCGGTGTTTTCCACGTCGCTCAACTCGCCCTTCCGACAGTCGTCAGCACTTCTCCAGTTCCCCCGTCTTCCAGACATTTCTGAGTAAGGCCTTTTCCGATACTACTCCACTGAAGGCAGAGATTTCTGCTGCATTTGTCCTTCCGCCCGGCACGGTATGCGAATTCTTCCGCGTGTTCGACACGCGATTTTCATGACTCATGATAACAAGCCCCTAAAGGGCCGGCGGGGTAGCTCGTTTCGGGACCTTCCAATGGCGGGTGCTTTTGACTGGTCCCGTCAGAATCTCCCCTGATCTGTAACCCTCGTTTACCTGCGCAGCTTTTTTCTTGCGGAGATGGAATTTTTTATCTCGCTCTTGGAACAGAGCGGCGAAACCATCGTTTGTCTAACTTCAGCTGAAAGAAAAAGGAGGTCAGAATGAGCGCTCTCGCATGGGAGGCACCCGTTTCGGTCATTGTCAGCAGCGGGAAACAAAAGGTCGTCAAAAGCCCGGCCGAAGCCGTCGGATGCCTGGAACGAGAATGGCCGATCGCCGATGGCGTCTTTTTGAGGGAGGCTAAGAAGGTCTGCATCGCCGCCCTCGAGCACGAATGTACGGCGAGCGAAGCGCGTGACGCCTTTGAAATGGCCTCGCTCGAGGCGGTTCTAGTTTGTCGCTGAGGCTATTTGCCGATTGCTTGCATACGCAATGACACGAAAGCACGCCAACCGGCGGAGAGCTTCACCGACATCTTTTTCTCTCAGCTTAAGCTTTGGCCTCGTTAAGCCCAACCATGCCGCGTCACTGTCACCGGCATCAGCGTGGGCTTTTTTTGCCCCTCTCCCGTCATCTTCTGTTGATTGGCCAAAGGCGGATTAGTCGTGCCGCCCTCCCGGAACGTTTTTTGCAAGGTTACTGAAGTCTTTATGTTTCGGAGGTAATGCGTTTTGAAACGAAACACTTTGCGGCCATTCTCTGCCGTGACGCTCGTGATGGGAGGCACGGAGGGTTATCGGCGGGTCAATTCGGTACAGGAGGCGGCTGAGACGCTGCTGGAGCATTGGCCGGTTGAAGATGGTGAAGAGTACGTAACCGCGGTACGAATATGTCTCGATGCGATGATGGGTGTGGTCTGCCCACAAGCCGCGCGAGAAGCATTCATCAAGGCGGCAGAAGAAGCCGGGATATCTCTGTTGCAGTGAGGTCCACAGGCCGCTCTTCGTCGCGTGGACAGCATCAAGCCCCTTGTATTACTCGCGCGAAGGCGGAGAGGATGCAGACCTTTGACGTCCGTCAGCTTGACATATTTCTCAAGCCGCGGCCGTCTTTGTCGTGCGCGCCCACCTACGACCGGACGAATTGTCGCGACCACGATAAGGCGCGGGAACCAAAGCGCTTCTTCTGAGTTTCAGATCAGCGGGACGCTTACCCCGCAGCTCACGGTGTACCACGCCGGCCACTGGAGCGTGAGCCCGCCGCGACTATCGACTCCCGGTCTGCGGCGGGCTTTTGGCTTTTGTTCGTGGCAGCAGGTCCTTGCGGAAAGCCGCAACCGGATTTCACGTCAGCCTGCTATCTCATTCGCAGACACTCAATCGCTTCAACTCTGCGGTGATAGCCGAGAGCGAATGGGAATAGCTCGTTGCTGTTCCACGCCGCGATGCGGTTTGCAGGCTAAGCTCACTTCCCGACTTCATAACCGACCAATACGGCACGCTATGTGTGAAGCAGCATTCGATCTTGATGCGCGATTAAGCATGGGGGGTCTTTAAGCCGGCCATATTTCACATAAAGCTGAAATCAACCTGTAGGGGGCTGTGCTGCAATGCGGAAAATGTTATCTCTCTAACGTAAGCGCGGAGGAATGTTGGCTCTGTGGAGGAGACAGCCACGCACAACGGAAGAGGTTTCGAATGCCCAATACGGTACTCAATGCCCTAGGCCAAACGCTCTACTACAGTGGAACTTCGACAAGTTGGTTTTCAGCCACAGGCTCCGGTCCGACGCTTAACGGCACGGCTGGAAATGATTCGATGTATGGCGACAGCTCCGTCAACGTAACGATGGCGGGCGGCACTGGAGATGATATCTACTATCTCTATTCGAGCATCAATCACGCCTACGAGGCCCCTGGTGCTGGGGTAGATACCATCAATACGTGGATGGACTACACGCTGCCCGCAAATTTCGAGAATCTCACGGTGACCGGCGATGGCCGTCATGCCTTCGGCAACAGCGCCGACAACATCATCACTGGCGGTGCAGGCAGCCAGACCATCGATGGCGGTGCAGGCAACGACGTCCTGACCGGCGGCGGCGGTGCCGATACCTTCCTATTCACCAAGGGCAATGGCAGCGACCTGATCACTGATTTCAGCAGCGACGATAAGGTGCGTCTGAACCAATATGGACTGACGTCCTTCGATCAGGTCGTCAGTCATCTTACCCAGCAAGGCGCCAATCTGCGCCTCGATCTTGGCGGCGGCGAGAGCCTGGTTTTTGCCAACAAGACCATTGCCGATCTGCATTCGGACCAGTTCCAGCTCGGACTCGACCGTTCCGCGCTCACGCAGACCTTTTCGGATGATTTCAATTCGCTTTCCCTTCATCAGGGAACGCAAGGCACCTGGGATGCGAAATACTGGTGGGCGCCGGACAAGGGCAGCAGCATGACCGGCGAGCTGCAATGGTATGTCAATCCGCTCTATGGCCCGACCGCATCGGCCAATCCATTTTCCGTTTCGAACGGCGTGTTGACTATTTCGGCCAAACCGACGCCCGATTCGCTGAAATCGCTTCTGGAAGGCCATGACTATACCTCCGGCATTCTGAACACCCATTCCACGTTCTCCCAGACTTATGGCTATTTTGAAATGCGGGCCGACATGCCACATGATCAAGGCACATGGCCTGCTTTCTGGCTTCTGCCGGAAGACGGCTCATGGCCGCCTGAACTCGATGTGGTGGAAATGCGCGGGCAGGATCCGAACACGGTCAACGCAACCGTTCACTCCAACGCGACGGGTCAGCACACCATGCAAACCATTCCGGTGCAAGTTCCCAGCACCGATGGTTTTCACAATTACGGCGTGCTGTGGGACCAGGATCAAATCGTCTGGTATTTCGACGACGTCGCCATCGCGCATGCGGCAACACCGGCCGATATGCACAGCCCGATGTACATGCTGGTGGATCAGGCCGTCGGCGGCACAGCAGGCACTCCGACTGACAGCCTGAAAGACTCGGAGATGAAAATCGACTACATCAAGGCCTATCAGTTGAACGACCATATGACCCAGACGGCCGCGGCCGCGGCTGCCCATACTCCGGACTGGCATATCTGATAGGGTCCGACCTGCACCAAGCGTTCGGCGCAGCCGTTTTTTAATCGCGGCTGCGCCGTTCGTCCTTAACCGGCAAATCGGCTTAAACAACGCACGTTAGAGAAACGTCCTAATCCCCTCTGAATGCACGCTTTATCTGATCGGTCATTGGCTTGGTCAGATAGGCGAGAACGCTTCTTTTTCCGGTCTGCATGAAGGCCTCCACGGGCATGCCGGGCAGAGGCGTGAGCTTCCCCAATCGGTCCCACTCTTCCTTCGGCACTTTGGCGCGAACGATGTAATAGCTCACACCCGTATGCTGATCGGTCGTCAGATCCGCCGAAATGGTTTCGACGCGTCCGTTGAGTTCGGGCGTGATGCGTTGGTTGAAGGCGGAAAATCGCAACGCGACCACCTGACCGACGGCAATCTGATCGATATCCTGCGGCGCAAGCTTCAGCTCGGCGACCAGCGCGTCCTTGTCCGGTACGATCTGCATGATCGTTTCTTTCGGCCCGATCACGGCGCCGGCGGAATGGACGTTCAACTGATCGACAATACCCGCCTGCGGCGCCCGTATATCCACCCGTTTGAGATCATCCTCGGCAGCGATCAACCGTTCCGAAAACTGACCGATATCGCTTTCGGCCTGTCGCAGTTGGTCGGAGACTTCCGAGCTGTGATCGTCGTCGATCTGAATGATCTGAAGCTCGGTTTCGGTAATTTTGCCGTTGGTCTGTGCAATCGAGGAAACAAGATTACCGAGTTCACCGGTCAGGCGAGCGCTGTCTCTTTGCAGCGAATAGACTTTCGCCGCCGGGACGATGCCTTGATCGAACAGTCGCTGGAGGCTGCCCAGCTCCTTGTTGACGAGCTCAATCTCGATCCTCTTGCCCTTCTCCTGCGCGACGAGGCCGTCCACTTCCTGTTTCAACTGTTGAATTCTCTCACGCAGCTGCGACTTCTGACCCTGTCGCGATGCCAACCGGTCGCTGAAAAGTTGGCGCTCGCCGGCCAGTATGTTCGCCACGCCATCGTCGCCGGCGATGGATTGGAGATCTGCCGGAAAGCTGATCGCACTCTTGTCGTCGCGCTCCGCAACCAAACGCGCCCTTCTGGCGGACAGTTCATTCAAACGCTTTCTGATAATGCCGAGATTGGCTCGGTTTTGCGTATCATCCAGGCGGATCAATATCTGGTCGGCATCGACGTGGTCGCCATTCTTCACGCGGATTTCGCCAACGATTCCGCCCTTGAGATGTTGAACAGTCTTTACATAGCTGTCGACGACCAGGGTGCCGGAGGTAATGACCGCTCCCGAAATCTTCGTCGCTGCCGCAAGACCACCCATGACGCCAAAAAGGACAAGAATCGTCGCCAGCACGAAAATGGAAAGGCGGCGGATCGCACGCTCGGTGGAAGACAAGCCCATGTTTTTCATCCGCTCACATCCTCGCCGGCAATCATCAAACGCACTGGCCCGGCCCCCGAATGCCTGGTGGATCCGCCAAGAATCTCGTCCTTCGGTCCGAACGCCTGCATCTGACCGTTCGCAATGATCAGGACCTTGTCGGCGGCCGCCAAAGCGCTCGGCCTGTGCGCTACGACGACGGCAATGCCGCCGCGTGCCCGAATGCCTATCAAGGCTTTGGTCAAGGATGCCTCCCCCTCGGCATCCAGATTGGAATTCGGCTCGTCAAGAACCACCAAAAATGGATCGTCATAGAGGGCCCGGGCCAGGGCAATGCGCTGCCGCTGACCAGCGGAAAGTCGCGAACCACCTTCGCCGATGACCGTGTCGAACCCATCCGGTAGTTTGACGATCATGTCGTATACGCCGGCCGCCCTCGCCGCCGCGATAATCGGTCCGGGCTGCATGTCTTTCGCGAAGCGGGATATATTCTCCGCTATCGAGCCGTCGAACAGACCAACATCCTGGGGTAGATATCCGATATGCCGCCCCAGGTCGCCCCGTTCCCATTGCGACAACGCCGCCTGATCGAGCCTGATTGCGCCGATCACAACCGGCCATAATCCCGTGATCGCTCTGGCAAGCGACGATTTTCCCGAAGCGCTCGGGCCAATCACGCCGAGCACCGTTCCCGCAGATATCTTGAATGAGACATTGCGGAGGATGAAGTCGCGGCTGCCGGGGGATGTGAGGCTTATGTTCTCGACGCCGAGCTCTTTTTGCGGTGTCGGCAGGGCCACGGCCCGGTGTTCGGTAGGGACAAGGTCCAACAGCTTGGCGAGGCGCGACCAACTTTGGCGGGCCCCGACAAAGCCTTTCCATTGCCCGATTGCCAGCTCCACGGGGGCAAGCGCGCGGGTGACCATGATCGAGCTGGCGATGATGATGCCGCCCGTCGCCTCCTGCTTGATGACAAGGATTGCGCCGACAGCCAATACAGCGGACTGCAACATCATCCGCAATATCTTCGCGATCGTGGTCAGCGTGCCGACGATGTTGCCGGCGGAGAGCTGATTGCCGAGATACTCCTCATTCATGGCCGTCCATTTCTCGGTAAGGCGGCCGCTGAAACCCATCGCGACCACTGCCTCCCAGTTCCGGCGGGCCGCTTGTGCAAAGCCGAGACGAGCCGCGGAAGACTTCGCGGCTTCAAGCGCTGGTTTTTGCGACAGGATCTCTGCAAGGGCTGTCAGGACAATGAGTAAAACGGCGCCGCACAAGGCGGTGAAGCCGATCCAGAAGTGGAACAGAAAGCACAGGATCAGGTAAAAAGGCATCCAAGGCAGATCGAATAGGGCGGTCGAGCCGCTCCCGGACAAAAACGATCGGACCTGTTCCAGATCGCGAACGGACTGCAGCCCATCATCGGGCGTTTGCGCTCTCGTTGGCAGATAGATGAGCGAGCCGAAGACTTTTCGGTTCATCCGTTCATCGAGAGACATGCCCACGCGCGCAAGCAGCATCGAACGCAACAGTTCGAGGGTCCCCTGGAATATGAACAGGGTCGCGGCGATAATCGCCAGTCCCGCGAGCGTTGGAAGACTACGGCCCGGAATGACCCGATCGTAAACCTGCAGCATAAAAAAGGAGCCGGTCAGCGCCAGGATGTTTATTGCAGCGCTCGCTATCGCAATGCTGAAAAACGCCTTTCGAAGGGACGACAGCATCAAAGAGATGAATTTTTGTGGTGGTTCTTTCGGAACAGCAAGCACGTTGCTTAAATCCTTAAGTTATCCTTCGCACGCAGCAGAGATGGCCTCCGACGCTTGTCAACGCCGTTCTCTAGCCGGGTGCCTGGAGCTTGGACTGCGCACGAGGGGTCGGGCGGCCATCCGATAGTGACGACGGCAACTGCCGCGCCGCGATTAAGCCTGCAGCCTAAAGGCCGATCGCTTCATCCATCAGCTTCGACCATCCTTCGCATTTTATGAAGTCGGAATTTACTTCGCTTTCACTCTCAGTGAATCTAATCTTAGCGTTTCGCATTCTGTCTCCTTGCGACACATATGCGACCAGACATGGCTTTACGGCGCTTGCCGTCAAGGTTTGGAAACATTTGTGCGGAGACCGTGACATAGCTGCCTCACCGGCATCAATGTTTCCCAACGGCAAAAAAGACGCGCTGGATTGCTGGACAGCTTAGCCTGCGCAAAAAGATGCTAAAGACAAAACGCAAATACGCGTTGATTTGCCGCAGACAGGAGCATTTTATCGAAAGCCATCCGATCGCTCCTTCAGGTTTTCGGCCAAGGTTCCGCTCAAGTCTGCTAAACTGCACTGGGACAAGGTGTCGGCACCCAGTCGAGCCGGTGGGAAAAACAATCATCAAACTGCGGCAGGGGATAACCATGAAGACCTTCGACGCGATTATCATCGGTGCCGGGCAGGCAGGGCCATCTCTTGCCGGACGTTTTGCGGCCGCGGGCATGACGGTGGCTCTGATCGAGCGGAAATTCGTCGGTGGAACCTGTGTCAACGCGGGCTGCATGCCGACCAAGACCTTGGTCGCCAGCGCCCGAACCGCTCACGTGATCCGGCGAAGCGCGGACTATGGCATCCACACGAACGGCGGGGTATCGACGGATATGACGGCCGTCGAGAAGCGCGCGGCGACCGTCATAAATAATACCAGGAATTCGCTGACGACGTGGCTCGAGTCCACGGACAAAATCTCCCTGAAACGCGGACATGCGCGCTTCGAGAGCGCAACGACCATCCGCGTCGGTGATGAAACATTGACCGCACCACGCATCTTTCTCAACGTCGGCGCCAGGCCAGCCGTTCCTGCGTTGCCCGGGCTCTCGGACGTCGAGTATCTGACAAGTACCTCCATGATCCACCTGACTGCCCTACCCCGCCACCTCGCCATCATCGGCGCCGGCTATATCGGCCTCGAATTCGCGCAGATGTACCGGCGCTTCGGCACCGAAGTCAGCATCATCGAACGCAGCCCGCGATTGGCCCCGCGAGAGGATGACGATGTCTGCCAGGCGATCGGTGACGTTCTTCGTTCCGAAGGCATATCGATCCATACGAATGCACAGGACATCAAACTATCGAAAAGCGGTGAGGACATCCGCATCTCGACCGCCAGCAATCCGGACGTCGACGCAAGCCATCTCCTCATCGCCACGGGCCGCCGGCCGAACACCGACGATCTTGGTCTTTCGGAGGCAGGTGTGGCGCTGGACGACAAGGGTTATATCATCGTCGACGATCATCTCTCCACCAATGTCGCCGGCATATGGGCGCTTGGCGATTGCAACGGCCGCGGCGCTTTCACGCATACCTCTTACAATGATTTCGAAATCGTCGCCGCCAATCTTCTAGACGGGGAAGACCGGAAGGTGAGCGAGCGTATTCCGGCATATGCGCTCTATATCGATCCGCCGCTTGGGCGCGTCGGTATGACGGAGCGAGAAGCACGGGCAACCGGGCGGGCGATCTCAGTATCGACCATGCCGATGAGCCGTGTCGGGCGCGCCATCGAAAAAGATGAGACAAAGGGCCTGATGAAGGTCGTCGCCGATGTTGAAACCGGACAGATTCTGGGTGCCGCAATCCTCGGTGTCGAAGGCGACGAAGCGATCCACGGCTTCATCGACGCGATGCATGCGCGAACGCCCTACCCGGTTCTGAAATGGGCCGTGCCGATCCATCCCACCGTATCCGAGCTCATTCCGACGCTTCTCGGTGGGCTCAAATCGGCTTAGCAGCTTCGGCCGGCGTCTTTCCTTCAGGGACTTACCGTCACTGCTTCATTCTCACGAGAGCAACAAATCGGCCGCCCGATCAGGCGGCCCGGTTCAAGCGGGCGGCTTCTTGGCCGGCGGTGCCGAAACGCTGGAGGAGGTGCACGAGACTCTCGACCTCGTTGCGAAGTCGGCGTGTTTCCGCGGAGGTGCGTTCGACCATGCCGGAATTCTGCTGGGTGATCGTATCCATGCTGCGGATCGCGACATTGACCTCGTCGACGCCGGTTGCCTGATCTCGCGCCGTGGCTGCGATGTCGGAAACGAACTGGTTGATGACATCGATGCGACCGATCATATCGCTAAACGCCTCGCCCGTACCGCTGACGATACCCACGCCCTTGTTCACCTGATCTGAGCTTTCCGAAATAAGCTGCTTGATCTCCTTGGCTGCCCCGGCGCTTCGCTGCGCCAGTTGCCGGACCTCTTGGGCCACAACAGCAAAGCCCTTGCCGGCATCTCCGGCACGAGCCGCTTCGACACCGGCGTTGAGCGCCAGCAGGTTCGTTTGGAAGGCGATCTCATCGATCACCCCGATAATCTTCGAAATCTCGGTTGACGACTGTTCGATTGCGGCCATGGCCGAAGCGGCATCGGTGACCAATTGGCCCGAGTTCCTTGCCCGTTGCTGGGTTTCGCGAACAGCCTCGGAAGCCTTTTCGGCATTAGCAGCCGTCTGGCCGACAGTGACGGTGAGTTGCTGAAGGGCGGCCGAACTTTGCTCGACGCCAGCGGCCTGCTGGGCGGTCCGCAGCGCCAAATCGTCGGTCGCCTTCGATATCGTCTCGGTGCCAGTCAAGATCTCGCCCGATGTCCTATGGACCGACGCGAAGGAATTGCGCAACGCGCCGACCGCCTTGTTGTAGTCCAAAGCCATTTCCTGAAAGTTTCCCGGCAGATCCGCAGGAAGTTTGGCATCGAGATCGCCCTTGGCGAGCGCAGCCAGCGCCCGACGCAGATGGGCCAGCGCCAGCGCCTGGTCGGCTTCGGTACGCAGCCGTTCCGCCTCGAGCGATTTACGCTTCTCTTCAAGGGCTTCGAGGTAAACGCTGATGGAATAGTCCATGTCCAGCATGGCCGCCTTTACGACGGCGGAAATTCCAGCCGACAGCTTCTTTCCTTGTCCGCGGCGAAAGAAGGTCGACGATTGCTTTTCAACGATGCCTTTGATCAATTCGGACATGACGAGCGCATAGCCGCCAATATACCAGCGCGGCTCGAGGCCGACGCGGGCATGCGTTCTGCCGATGGCCTGCACTCCCTGCACGTAAGAGGCATCAAAGTTTCCATTGGCGAGATTGGCCCAATGATCCTGTTGCCTCTTCTTGGCGCCGGCCATATGGCTTTCACTGTGGAAGAAGCCGGCGACGTCGGCAGCTTTCGCGACCTTCTTATAGAGTTTGTCCAGCGCACCGCCGATTTTTTCCGCGATCAGGGGCCGCAATTCCCTGAGGGTATCGCGAGTTACGACGTCGAGCTCAATGAAATCAAGACGTTGCTGGAGATTGTTCGTCGAATGGTCAAAGGTCATGGAAATCTCGGTCAGAAGGTGGCGGCGCGGGACTTACTGCCTTCCTTGTTGCCAAATATGGTTTCCCAAGAGTTAAGCAGGCGCTATGGTTTGTGGCCTATCATCGCCTGTTGGCAGTCTTCACATCCCCAAAATGCTTTTACCGCGCGCAGCTGAACGGCTGGCCGGTGTCGGGATCAGCATGTGCCCATGGGATTCGGATAGATCGCTTGCGGGCACTCCTGTGTCATGATGCCACTGCTGGGCAACGTTGCTTCCCCAAAGGCCAATATCGGCTCTGGCACCTTCGAGTTAAGGTTACAGTTGGAGGGGAGACAATTCTCCTCCGCAAATCAATGGTCAGTATGCCCGACGCGGAGTACGCATCCGAAGTGACGGGGCCGCACCAATTGTCGACTTAGCCATCTCGATATCTGCCCGCGTTCTGCTTTGACTCGTCTTTCAACCAACCTTGGCCGTCCTTGCGATGGCCTCTCGGGGGAGGCATAGAAATGAGACGGACTACGAAGTTCTTCACAGCAGCAATGGCGGTCGCGGGCAGCCTGTTGGCGAGCACGGCGGCAATACAAGCGCAGGAGACCAGGAAGCCCAACATCCTGTTCATCATGGGTGACGACATCGGATGGATGCAGCCGAGCATCTATCACCAAGGTCTCGCGGTCGGTGAAACACCCAATATCGACCGCATCGGCCGGGAAGGCGCGAAGTTCATGACCTATTATGCCGAGCAGAGCTGCACGGCAGGGCGGACCGCATTCATCACCGGCATGCAGCCGGTGCGCGTCGGCATGGTTCTGCCGGAGATTCCCGGAAGCCCGTCCTACCTGCGGGCCGGCACGCCTCACCTCGCCAAGTTCCTGTATGATCTCGGCTACTCGACAGGTGAGTTCGGCAAGAACCATCTCGGAGATACCACCGAATCCCTACCGACGGCACACGGATTCCAGGAATTTTGGGGCTACCTCTATCACCTCGACGCCATGCAGGGGGTGAGCTTCCCCGACATCAACAAAACCCCAACCGAGCAGGGGATCGCACCGCCTTGCAGAAACACGCCGATCCCCGGCTTAACGGAAGACCCGGCATCCGTGGACCCGAAGACCACGACCTGCCTGACGCCGCCGCGTCCGATGCTTTCGTGCAAATCGTCCGACGGATCCCCGGCCAACCAAAGCTGCAAGGACGAGGGCCCGCTGACGCTTGAGCGCTCCAAGACGATTGACGAAGAGATCTCAAGCAAGGTCATCGATTTCCTCGACCGCAATGACCCGAAGAAGACCAACAAGCCCTTCTTCGTCTGGTACAACCCGGCCCGCATGCACATCACGACTGTGTTGCCCGACAAATATCTGAACATGGTCGGCGAGGCCGGGGGCAAGGACTGGGGCGTCAACGAAGCCGGCATGAAGCAGATGGACGACAACATCGGCTACGTTTTGAAAAGGCTCGAGGAGATGGGAGAACTCGACAACACCATCGTCGTCTTCACGACCGATAACGGCGCCGAGACGATCACCTTCCCAGATGGTGGCACCACCCCGTTCAAGGGCGGAAAGCTCAGCACCTGGGAAGGCGGCATGCGTGCGCCACTTGTGGTTCGCTGGCCGGGGCACATCGAGCCCGGTACGGTCAAGAACGACATCTTCTCGGCGCTCGACTGGCTGCCGACGTTTGTGGACATCGCAGGCGGTCCGAAGGGTGACGGGCTGAAGAAAGAGATCGAGGCGGGTACGTATCCCGGGATCGTCAAGACCACGCTCGACGGGATCGATCAGCGCGACTTCCTGGAAGGCAAGTCTCCATCCGCGCGCGACACTTTCTTGTACTATTCCGGCAAGGAGCCATCGGCTGTCCGCTACAAGAACTGGAAGATGTACTTCGCCATGGTTTCCGACGATCCGGCTGGCTTCGTTGGCGGCGTGCAGCCGTACGCCTGGACGCAGGTCGTCAACATCAAGCGCGACCCGTTCGAAACCTCGGTCGGTCAGCAGATCAAGACACTGTTTGGCATGGCCGGATCGATTGCGTCACCGTCCACCGCCTATGTCTATGACTGGAACATCCTGCCGATCGGCCAGCAGTTGTGGCTGAAGCATCTCGAGACCTACATCGACTTCCCGCCGCTTCAGGACCCTGCAAGCTACAATCTGGAGCAGGTCATGCAGCAGGTCAAGGAGATGAAGACAGGTCACGATTGACGCGCGCAGGAGCGTAGCGACGTCGGAGCGGACGCCCCGAAAGGCGTCCGCTCCATGCTTCACCTGTCAGGTCCTTGGGGCCGATTGAGGGCGGGACGATGAGCGATGTCATCCAAGCAGGTCGTGACGAACCCCGATGGCCTCCGGTGGTGGCGATACTTGCAGTGTTCGTCCTTTTGGAGGTGCTGCCGCACCATGTCTACGCCATGCCGCGATGGGTGTCCTACGGGGTTTTAGTCGTCGCTATCGCTCCAATGGTCATGGTGACGGTGTCGACTGACAACGCTGTCTGGCTACGCATCGAGCGCGTTGCGATCATGCTGCTTGCCAGTGCCTACGCAGGCAATACGGCGGCGGAACTTGGAGATATCATCGGGATCATCACCGTGCACCCGCCCGAGACACGATCAGTATCGCTGTTGACGTCATCATTTGCGATCTGGATCACCAACGTTCTTACCTTCTCGCTGCTTTACTGGCAGGTTGATGCGGGTGGCCCGTCGCGCATCGCTCGTGGGGTAGCAAGAAGACCTGACTGGCTCTTTCCCCAGGCGTCGGCCCGCGAATTCGCGCCGCCGGATTGGCGGCCGCTCTACATCGATTATCTATCTCTGGCGTTCAATACGGCGACGGCTTTCAGTCCCACCGACGTGCTACCACTCACGCAACGTGCGAAGGCGCTCATGATGCTCGAAAGTGCCATTTCGCTGCTGACACTCGTCCTCGTGGCCGCGCGTGCAGTCAATGTCATTCCGTAGCATATCCACGGCGATGCGGCCGTTTCCTGTCGCGACGGCATCTGCGCAACAAGCGAAGCCGAACATTCCGTTCATTCTCGGCGACAACGTCGCTGGATTCCAGCAAACGTGGCATTTGCTTCCACAACGCCGCATATTTCCATTGAATCCCGACATCAGTGGCCCATAGTGGACCACTTCCGGGCTTTGCCGGTTGGACGCATCAGGGAGGAGGCGTGCATGTCAGCGAATCTCGACGATATCCGTAACCAGCAACGTGAGACCTGGGACAAGTTTTCGGCCGGCTGGAAGAAATGGGACAGCTTGGTTCTAAGTTGGCTCGCGCCGTTTGGTGACACCATGCTCCGGCATGCAAATCTCTCGAACAGCTTTAGCGTGCTTGACGTAGGCACCGGCGAACCCGGCCTAACGGCTGCAGCGGCAATCCCCGACGGTTATGTGACCGTAACCGATCTCTCGGAAAATATGCTGGCCGCGGCCGCCGAAAATGCCGCCAAACGTGGCCTGAAAAACTTCAAAACTCAGCTATGCGATGCGGGAGCGTTGCCTTTCGCCGATGCCCGTTTCGATGCCGTCCTATGCCGGTTTGGATTTATGTTCTTCCCGGACATTGCTACTGCCGCAAAGGAGATGGCACGCGTGGCAAAGCCCGGGGCGCGAGTCTGCACCGCAGTATGGAGCACTCCTGCCAAAAATCCTTGGGCGACCACGATCATGGGCACTATCGCCCGCCACGTGGATATGCCCTCGCCGCCACCCGGCTCTCCAGGTCTGTTCCGCTGCGCGCCGGAAGGCATGATGGTCGAGACCTTCAAAGAGGCGGGCCTTCTCGACGTCGCCGAGGAGGAGGTGTCGACTACTATGGTGCACGATTCACCCGAGCGCTACTGGGACTTCATGACCGAGGTCGCCGCGCCGGTCGTCGCCGGACTATCCAAGGCCGATCCGGCAACACGGGAGAAAATCCGTCGCGAGGTCCTGGAGCTAGCGCAACAATCCATCAGCGATGGCAAGGTTCAGCTCCGCTCAACGGCAACGGTAATCGTAGGTACGCGATAGCCTTTTGGTGCCCTTCCTTTAAAACAGCTTGGTCGGCGCACCAAACCTCCCCTCAGGAGAAACGGCGCTGGATGCGGCAATCCCAATTGGGCTTTGGAAGGCAGGCGCATTGGCCGCGCCTTCAAAACAGCCGAGGCAAGCTGCTTTCCGGGCTTGGCTACTCGATCAATCCGCGGTGGATGGGCAACAGACCCATCCACCGCGGGACAGCTGATGGCGGAAATCACCCCGGCGGCAACAGGCCGCGAGATTTCGAACAGAACTCCCTTATTGCAATGCTCTTTCCATGAGCCGTGCTAACCGCTCGGCGAAGGCGCGCGGATCAGCCGGTTTGTCACCGTCCAAAACCCGTGCCTGATCGAGCAGCAGGAATGCCGCGTCATCGCGCAGGGACGGCTGATCGCTTTTGGCGGCAACGGCCTTCACGACGGGATGATCCTGATTGATCTCCAGGATAGGCTTTGCTCCGGACTGCAGACGGCCAGCACCCTGCAGAATTTTTTCGAGCTGCCGGTCGTAGCCCTGTTCGGGCGCAACGAGGCAGACGGCACTTTCGATCAAACGGTCAGACGCACGCACGTCCGAAACCTGATCGGCGAGCTTCTCTTTCGCAAATGCGATGAATGCCTGAACCTCTGCAGGTGCTGTCTCGCTCGCCGCCGTGCCTTGCTCGACCTTGCTGAATTGCGTGAGGTCTGCGGAACCCTGGGTGATCGACTTGAAGGTCTTGCCCTCGAATTCCGGGGCATTGGTAACCCAGAAGCTGTCGACGGAATCGGTCAGCAGCAGAACCTCGATGCCGCGTGCACGAAAACCTTCGAGCTGCGGCGATGCTTTCAGTTGCTCCAGGCTGTTGCCGGCGAGATAGTAGATCGACTGTTGGCCTTCCTTGATGTCCTTGACGTAGTCGGAAAGAGAGCGATAGCCCTCCTCTCCGGACGCCGTTGTTCGGAAGCGCGACAGCGCCATCAGTTGGGTGCGCCGCTCGAAGTCTTCATAGATACCTTCCTTGATCAGGCTTCCGAACGCTTCCCAAAGCTTCAGAAAAGCGTCGTTGTCGCTTTCCGAAAGTTTTTCGATGGCCGCAATGATCCTGTTGGCGACGCCCTTGCGGATCGACGAAAGGATTGCGCTTTCCTGGATCATTTCGCGCGACACATTCAATGGCAGGTCGGCGGTATCGACAAGGCCGCGCACGAAGCGAAGATAACGGGGCAGGAGCTCGGCCTCGTCGGTGATGAAGACCCGCTTCACGTAGAGCTTCATGCGGCCCTTTCGATCGGGGTCGAAGAGGTCGAAGGGCTGAGAACCGGGGATAAAGGCGAGTGCGGAATATTCGTGGCGCCCTTCAGCGCGAAAATGCACCGTCAGAGCCGGTTCGTCGTATTGGCCCGAAATTCCGCGATAAAAGTCGGTATATTCCTCGCTCGTGATGTCGTTCTTCGATTTGGTCCAGAGCGCGGTGCCGTCGGTTAGTTGCGCCGGTTCGGCACCGGGCTTGTCTGCAATCCTGATCGGCACCGGCACATGACCCGACTGTTCCTTGACGATCCGCTCGATGCTCCAACGGGAGGTGTAGCTCTTGGCGTCGTCCATGAGATGCAGAGTGATCCGCGTACCGCGTGCCGGCGCCTCGCTGATATCGATCGGGCTGACGCTATAACCACCCTTGCCGTCGGAAGACCAAAGCCAGGCGTTGTCTGCGCCCGCATGGCGCGATACGACATCGACACGCTCGGCAACCATGAAGCAGGAATAGAAGCCAACGCCGAACTGTCCGATGAGTTGCGCGCCCTCGCCCTGCTTGTTTGCTTCGATTCGTTCCATGAACGCCCGCGTGCCGGAGCGAGCGATCGTTCCGAGCGCTTCGATCATCTCGTCGCGGCTCATGCCGATGCCGTTATCCTCGACGAGAAGCCTGCCGCCCTCCTCATCGAGCGTCAATACGATACGGCTGTCTGGATCGCTTGCGAGCAATGCAGGCGTAGCGATTGCCTCATAGCGAAGCTTTTCACAGGCATCGGCCGCATTCGAAATCAGTTCTCGTAAGAAAACATCCTTATCCGAATAAACTGAGTGAACCATCATATGCAGAAGGCGGGCGACGTCGGCCTCAAAGACGTGGCTCTCAGCGGGATTTTCTGCGGTGGTCGTGGTCATCTGCGTCTGGTCTCCAGAAAATGTTGAAAGTCGCGCCGAAGAGGTGGCGGAAGAAGGGCAGAATTTCAAGCGGGTGTCGGTCTGTCTGGGTTCAGCGCGATGCTTTTCCGCGACGTGAATTTGAGTGGGAAGGGAAGGCCTTCAACTTCGCTCCGACAGCTTTGGCATGGCCGGCGGGTTCGAAGTGGCAAGCGGTTCAATGCCGGCACGGTAAGTTCAGTACCGATTTCGGGCGTTATCCGCCAGCCTGTCGGCTCTCATATTTCCGGGCACGTTAATGAAACGCTGGCTGTATAGCCCCGGCATGAGGAAGTTGCTTGATAAGAGGATCATTTCGACCGTCCACGAAATAGGCTCGCAACCGCTCATAAATCTTTGCATTTTCCCTCGGACTGCAGTGCCACATCGTTTGTTGGAGCGTGTCGCCGAGCGTTACCGACCGCTGATTTCTCCCATGCATCATTGAGAAAAACTGCTTGGCGATCGTGTGGAAGAGATTCAGTTGTGAATTGTGTCTGAGCTTGCCGGCCTCGTTCAGATCCTCGAAATAACCCTGGACCATATCGAGACGATGCGCCTTTCCTTCAACATAGGCTATCATCACCTGTGCAATGATAACCTGTTCGTTCGCCCAGTTCGGGAATACCGCACTCTCTTCCGGCATGGCGCCGTTGACGACAAGGATGGTCTGCATATCCGGTCCGAGGATAATCGTCTTCATCCCGTAACTGTCGACGATCCAGTGCGCCATTTTCATCGATCTGCCTGGTTATCGGCGGCAATCTAAAGTCGCCTTCTGACAGCGACCTGAATCGCTGACGCGTTGGCGACCTGCCGGTGCGGCAGGCTATTTATCATGTTCGCGGCGCCGATCACGGCGATGAATCGGTTGCTGGCTTCAAGGAAAGGCCTCTCTTATGGTGTCATGGAGGTCTTCTCGTTACATTGGCACGGCTTGCCCGGCCGCGCGTTGGCAAAGGTGGGGTATGGCTTCATTCGCAGGAGCGATCGTCGATGAAGAAGAGCGCCGGCATCCTGATGTATAAAAGGACGCAAAGCGATATCCTGGTGTTGCTCGTTCATCCCGGTGGTCCCTTTTGGCGCAAACGGGATGAAGGCGCATGGTCCATTCCCAAGGGAGAATATCCGGAGGATGAACCAGCCGAGGCCGCCGCTCGACGCGAATTCGCCGAGGAAATGGGCCATGTCCCGGAAGGCAGCTTGCAGCCGCTGGGAGAACTGCGTCAGAAGGGCGGAAAACATGTGACCGCCTTCGCTCTCGAAGGAGAATTCGACACGTCCGCGCTGCGCAGCAACCTATTCGAAATCGAATGGCCACCCCGAAGCGGACGTCTCCAGTCGTTTCCCGAGGTTGATCGCGCCGAATGGTTTACCCTTTCCGATGCTCGCGGGAAGATCATTGCCGGCCAACTTCCCTTCCTGGAGCGTCTGGGAACGCTTGACCGTCCAACGGTACCGATCACCGACACCACACAGACGGAAGGACCGCGATAAAGCAAAGGCATCAGCATGTGCGGTTCCCTTTGCCATCCTTTGCCTCTGAAGACTCAGTCGTTGATTGGCTTAAGAGAGTTCATAATCTTCTGCACCGCTTCGTCATGCTTGTCCTGAGTTTCCTTTGACCCCCAGTAGGTGACGACCAGAAGCTTGTCCTCGGACGGCTGCAGCAGGCCGAGTTCGACATCGACCGGGCCGTCCTTGTCTTTGCCATCCCATTCGAGATGCGCCATCTTCATGCCGTTAAGCACGGAATCCGGATATTCATGCTTGGACTTGTCGTCGATTTCGACGCCGTTTTTCAAAAGAAAATCGATGACGTCGTCGAGGGTCTTGTCAATCGTCTTGTCGCTGGCGATATCGATGGAGAAGTAGATTGCGGAGTCCGGCGAGGTTGCATCGACGCCTGTTTCCGTTTCCTTAGGCCCCCAACTATGCGGAATTGAAACCTCGGCAATCGGTTCCTCGCTCGGAAACTGCAGGGTCTCAGCGTGAGCAAGAAGCGGGAAAGTTGCCGCGAATGCCGCAGCGATGAGAAGCGCTTTTTTCATTTTAGGTCCTATCAACGTCGATTGAATGCTGTTTTGTCAGCCGCAGGCGTGGGACTCACGCTCCTCTTGCAGAAATATCGACAACCCATTGCGAAGACTAGGCAAAGGCGGCTTGCTGCGAGGCTCAAAATTGGGGTGTTCTCAAAAAGCGAATGCGTCGCCACCTTTGAGAGTTGCGTTGCGTTTGTGTGTCCTGGTGTCTCGACGGCCTCCGCCGTCCAAACCGATCGTCCACCATGCGAAAGAGGTGATGCGCTTGACGCGAACCTTCCTCAATCGACGCATTGCCACGAAAGTTTCGCTGATATAATAACTTGACTTTATTACGAAGGATTATTGCAGGCGGAGTTTGAAGCTGAGGATGACGTTTCAGCCAAGGATGCAAAACAGGATCGGCGGTTTCTCGGTCATTGGTGGCGTTCATCGACGCCGGTGGAACGGCATCGTTGCCGACGTCTGGAATGTCAATTGCGCGGCCCGTGCCGGCGGCTACTACATCGCCGACGATCCCAGGCTCTTCATCCTGCTTGATCAGCGCGGCTCCGGTACGAGCAGCGTCAGGCTCTCGCCGCGTGTTCAAAGCCGGCAGCAGGATTATGACCATGAAAGGATTTCCTACATTCCAGCGGGAATGGAGCTATGGGCCGATCTTGCAGGCATCGATTTCGTGCGTCATCTCGATATCCATTTCAACGCCGAAATCATCGGCCGACGGCTGATGGAGGATCTCGATCCGGCCCGCCTCGACAATCCACGCCTGCATTTCTCCGATCCGCGGGTGATGTCGCTTGCCGAGCTGATCGCGGCCGAATGTGAGAATCCCGAGCCTCTGCATGATCTTTACGGCGACGGCCTCACACTTTCGCTGCTGATCAATGTGCTGCAGCCTCGCGGATCGCAGCCGCGTCGGCGCAGCGAGCTCGCCTCCTGGCAATTGCGCCGGGCCGTCGACTACATCGAGGAAAATTGCCTCCGAAACATCCGCCTGGAAGAGCTGGCGTCACTGACCGGCCTGTCGCAATCGCATTTCAGCCACGCCTTCAAGGCGTCGACCGGCCTGCCGCCGCACCAGTGGCAGACCAAAGCCCGGTTGGAACGGGCCAAGCAATTGCTGCTGAAAGGCAACACGCCGCTCACCAATATCGCCGTCGAAACCGGCTTTGCCGATCAGGCGCATTTCACCCGCGTCTTCCGCAAGAATGTCGGCATCACCCCGGCAAGCTGGAAACGAAGCCAGATTGCCTAAAAGCCACACCCTGCGGGCAATTGCCGGCACTGTGGAGAATTGCCCAAAAACGTTCAATTTCCCGAATTCGCGACAAGCCGTCCCGTTAAATATGAGTTAATTGCTCATCTTATTGTGAAGGAGTGCCCACCTGGGTTGAGCTGGGTGTCGCAAATTTGGGGCTGACGACGGAAATGCAGGGTTTGACTGAAGACGTATCGATGAAACGGGTATTGGCGGTGGGCGCTGCCGTTGCAGCAATGGTGCTGGCCTCACAGGCCACGGCGCAGGAGAGCCCAACGGAACTGAAACCGCTGGTCATCCAATCCGGGCAGGATAACAGCGAAGCGAGCGGCACGGCCCCGGTCAAAGGTTATGTCGCCAAGAAGACGACGACCGGTTCCAAAACCGACATGCCGATCACCGAGGTGCCGCAATCGGTCTCCGTCATCGGCCGGCAGGAAATGAACGATCGCGGCGTCACCAACAAGGTCGACGAAGCGCTGCGCTATACACCCGGTGTCACCACGCAGCCCTTCGGCAATGACGGCGATACTGATTGGTTCTATATCCGTGGCTTCGACGCGACGCAGACCGGCGTTTTCCTGAACGGGCTGACGCTCTACAGCTATGGTTTCGGCGGCTTCCAGATCGATCCCTTCATGCTCGAGCGGGTCGAGGTGCTGAAGGGCCCCTCCTCGGTGCTCTATGGCGGCGCCAATCCCGGCGGTCTTGTCAACATGGTGCGCAAGGAGCCGACCGACGATCCCTATTATGACACCGAGATCGGCATCAACAATCTCGGCAACGCCTTCCTGGGCTTCGATTTTTCCGACAAGCTCTCGGCTGACGGCGTCTATCGCTACCGGCTGACCGGCAAAGTCGCCGGTGGCGATACCTACAGCGACAATACGCATGATCTGCGTGGCTTCGTCATGCCGCAGGTCACCATCTCCCCTGACGACTCCACCAAGCTCACTGTGTACGGCATGGTCAGCGGCCTGGATGAGGTCCATACCGGCAACGGCTTCTTTCCCTATGTCGGCACGGTGGTCGACGCGCCCTTCGGCAAGATCGACCGCAAGGCCTTCTATGGCGAGCCGGACATTGATAACCTGAAATATGCCCAGCAGATGCTTGGCTACGAGTTCTCGCATGAACTCGACGGCGGTTGGACCGTGTCGCAGAATGCGCGCTACGGCCATCTCTACAAGCGAGAGGAAGGGCCTTACCTAAACGGCTATGTGGACGGCAATCCGCTCGATCCGTCCTATGACGATCCGAACTATATGCTCAACCGCATCGGCTTCTTCGAACGATCGAAGGTGGATACCTTCTCAGTCGACACCCGAGCACAGAACGAATTCGACACCGGCGCCATCAGCCATAATTTCATGATCGGCTCGGACTACTCGATCTACCGGCTCGACCAGATCCAGGCTTGCTGCGGCTCCAATCCGATCAGCGCCACCGATCCGGTCTATGGCACGCCGCAGGGTGCCAATTTCGTTTACCTCAACCAGTCGCTGACGCAGCAGCAGCTCGGCATCTATACGCAGGACCAGATGCGTTTCGGCGGCGGATGGCTGTTGACGCTCAACGGCCGTTACGACTTTGTCGATATCGATTCCGATGCGAAGGTCGGCACCACCTACAGCACCAATGAAAAGGCGGCGAGCGGCCGGGCGGGCCTCGCCTACGAGTTCTCCAACGGCATCACGCCCTATGTCAGCGCCGGTACCTTCTTCAATCCCCTGATCGGTACCAGCGTCAGCGGCGGCGGCCTGACGCCCGAGAAGGGCGAGCAATATGAAGCCGGCGTCAAATACGAGCCCGATTTCATCGACGGCCTGATCACGGCATCGATCTTCCAGATCGACCGCAAGAACATGGCGCTGACCGACCCCGTCACCTTCCTGCAGCGCCAGATCGGCGAAGTGCGCTCACGCGGCGTCGAATTCGAAGGCAAGGTCAATCTTAACGACAATTGGAAACTGCTCGGCTCCTACTCCTACACCGATCTCGAAATCACCAAGGATCTCGACCAGACCGTTGTCGGCAATTCGCCCTACCTCGTGCCGAACTCCACCGCTGCACTCTGGCTCGACTATGCCTTCACCAGCGATACGCTTGACGGTCTCAGCATCGGCGCCGGCGTGCGTTATCAGGGCAAGTCCTGGGCAGACGAGGCCAACACCCTGCGGGTGCCTTCTGCGACGCTCTTCGATGCCGGCATCCGCTACGAGAAAAAAGGCTGGGGCGCTTCGCTCAACGTCGCCAACCTCTTCGACAAGGACTATGTCGCGGGCTGCGCGGGCGAAAATGTCTGCGGTTATGGCGAGGCGCGGACCATTACCTTCAAGCTCAGCAAGAAGTGGTAACACCAGGATACAATTACACTTTTATTCTGGAGTAACAGAGAAAAGAGGATTGCCGATTGGCAATCCTCTCCCAGTGTAAACATTCGCATATCGGCTACATTTATGAGCAGGTATGCGATGGGTTCTTCTTAGTTCGAGACGGCCTTTGCGGCTTCTTCGATGAGTTTTGCAACGTCGTTCGGTTTCGACAAAAATACGGCGTGGCTTGCTTTCGCCTCATAGATCTTGCTTCCGGCACGCTTTGCCATGCTGCGCTCGAGGTCAGGATTGATCGACCGGTCTTCTGTGGCGACGAGTGCGAAGCTCGGCTTCTTTTTCCAGGCCGGCTCACCCGCTTCGGTACCAAATGCCTTCTGCGAGGCAAACACCTGGGATCTGCCGATGAAGTCCGCCTCCGCCTGCGGCAGGTCAGCGGCAAACATCTCATGCACCGCCTCTGGGTCCATATAAAGGAAACCGTCCGGCGTTGCCTTGACGCCGTTCTTCCTCATGTGCTCGACAGGCTTGCTCTCAACAAGCTTTGCCAGGCTTTCACCCTTGTCAGGCTGGAATGCTGCAACGTAGACCAGTGCCGCGACATTGTCGGCATTACCGGCATCGCTGATGACCATGCCGCCATAGCTATGGCCGACAAGCACGCTTGGACCATTTTGCAGGTCGAGGACCCGCTTCGTCGCAGCGACATCGTCGGCCAGCGATATCAGCGGCTCCTGCACGATCGCAACCTTGTACCCGTCCTTCGTCAGAATATCGGATACGGTTCGCCAGCCGGACCCATCGGCAAACGCGCCGTGAACGATGACGATATTCTTCACCTCGGCAGCAGAGGCGATGGACAACGGCCCCGCCGTCGTTACCGCGAGAGCCACAGCCGCCCGGAACAGAATGTGTTTGATCACAGAGAAATCCTTTCGCAAGATAGTTTGCGTGATATTGATTATGATGCAAACTATCTACTGCCACTCTCTGCGTGTCCAGGTGCCCCGGACAAGCATAGACGACAAATTTGTCCGCCAATGTGTACGGTGGGCTTCTTCGTACATTGGCTTACAAATTTGCGGTATTAGGTAGCGAATGCCCCAACCGCCGTTTCATGCAACGGGTGGCTAGCCGCAACCATGCGCCACATCTGGACATTCGGGAGCAGGAAGTCCTGGGCTAAGGTGCATCGGATCCGAACACCAATCCGTCGCAGATTAGGGAAGAGCGGCTTGGTGTCCGGGATCCACAGTCCAGCTTGTCAGCGGACGCTCCACCGCCGCCAAGCTATTCGGGCAACCCCAGTATGCGCGCGCCTTCTGCAAACCTGTCGGCCACTGCCCGCACCATCCCCAGTTCGAAGAACACATGGAGCCGAAATCCCGGTTCCAGTTCGAGCAACCGTTGCACGACTGGCCGTGCTTCCACCTGGCGGCCAGCGAGCGCCAACGAAGCGGCCTGAAAGAAATAAAGCGTACTGAACCGTGGATTTGCCTGAGCGGCCCTCGCGCAATGCGATACCGCCTCGTCGTATCGCTTCTGCTGGATGGCCGCTGTTCCGAGCGCCAAATGTGCTGCAAAGGCCATCGGATCGAATGGGCTGAGCCTTAGCGCGCGTTCGGCATTGGAGGTCGCCTTGGCGTCTTGACCGGCGAAGGCGTAGATGACGGAGCCGAAGTAGAGTGCGGTAGCGCAGGAGGAATTTAGCGACAGGGCGCGCTCGGCGGCGTTCAACGCCGCTTCTTGATCCTTGCCCAGCATAAGGATCGCAAAAGCGGCGATGGCCAATGCCGTCGCGTCGTCGGTGCCGCTCGCAATCACGGAGCGCGCGTGCCCGATCCCGGCGACCTTGTCGGCCTCGCTGAAGCCGCCCCGCGTGAAGAAAATCTCGTGGCACCAGGCAAGACGCGCATGGGCGGCGGCGTAGTTTGGGTCCAGGCCTAGCGCATCCTCCAAAAACCCGGCAGCGATCTTGGCGTCGGCGGGCATGACGGTTGCCATGTGTGGGACGGCGCGCAGATAGAGGTCATAGGCGTCAAGGTTTTCAGGGCGCTTTTGCCGAGCGCGTTCGATCTCCGATCGCTGCAGGCTCGGCTCGACGACGCCGACTACCTTGTCGGTGATCTGGTCCTGCAGGTCGAAAACATCCTCCAGCGCGCCATCGTATCTGTCGGCCCACAGATGCGCCCCGGACTCGGCTTCGATGAGCTGGGCGGTGATGCGCAATCGATTACCCGCCTTACGGACACCCCCCTCTAACACATAGCGCACGCCCAGCTCTCGCCCAACCTGCCTGACATCCACCGCCTTCCCTTTGTAGACGAAGCTTGAATTGCGCGCGATGACGAACAACCATTTGATCCGCGACAGCCCGGTGATGATGTCCTCGACCATGCCGTCGGCGAAGTACTCCTGCTCGGGGTCGCCACTCATGTTCTGGAACGGCAAGACCGCAATCGAAGGCCTGTCAGGTACCGCGAGCGACATCGAGGGCTTTTCCGGCTCGGTGGGATCCCTTGGTTCCGCGGACTTCGACTGCGCCTGGGCGGTCACACCGACTTGCAGCGAATAGACCCGGATCGGCTCCGCGATGTTTTTCAGTTGCACTGCGCCGCGATCGTTGATCGCGAGATCGAGTCTTGCCTTGACCTGCCAATACGCCTGCTCGGAGAGGCAGATACGACCCGGCTCGCAAATCCCTTCTAGGCGCGCGGCGATATTGACGCCATCGCCCATCAGATCGCCGTCGCTCTCCTCGACAACATCACCCAGATGAATACCGACGCGGAACTCGATGCGACGCTCGGCCGGTACGCCGGCATTACGTTCGAGCATGGCATTTTGAACTTCGATCGCGCATCGTACCGCATCGACGACACTGCGAAACTCGATTAGGCTTCCATCGCCGGTGCGTTTGACCACACGACCGTTGTGCACGGCGATGGTCGGATCGATGAGATCGCTGCGCAGCGCCCGCAAGCGCGCCAGAATGCGATCCTCATCCGCGCCGGCGAGCCGGCTGTAGCCGACCACATCCGAGACCAGGATCGCTGCTATTTTCCGGGTCTCAGTCATACCGTCCTCCTTCTATCATGGTGCGACGGCTCGAAAATTTGCGATCGGAGTGTGCCAACGTAAGTCCTCGGAGAAGGCGTACTCAAGCTCGCAACAAGCGTGACCCCTGCGCCGTCTCCTTCGCTCCCGCGAGGTTACACTTTGTGGGTGAACCACACTGTTGGTGTGCCGACTACTCCCCCATTCTGCATCGCCTTTCTCAACTCTTCCATCTTGGTGAAGGCCTGAGCGGCTTCCAGCGTGGCGAATTCGTGTGTCACGGTGACGTCGTTGGGATTGTCGGCGGCTTGATAAACTGCCTCCGCCGTAACACCGTTAGCTTTTTGGACCGGCGCAAACGCATCATAAACCTTCCGCCAAGTCTTGTAGTCGGAAACCGGATGCCTCACAAACACCGTCGTCATGTCATCCTCCCTTGTCGCGTTTCCAATTGTCGTTCTAGCGTTAGTCGTTGCTTAGATCTGAGTTCTTGCCATCAATAGCGGCACCCGATGCCAAATGACGGGCAAGTCCGGCTTGGCAGCAACTCAGACGAAACGGCCTTTGGCCGCTCGCGTCTCATCGGCATCAGCCGGACGTGGGCGGGGAGCTTTGGGTCGAATGCCGGCGCTTGAACTTGTCTGTTGGTGGCTCTCCTCCAAGCCACAGAGGACTATATCACGGAAGCCACATGCCAGCGCGGTGAATTGCGTTTCGCGAGCCATAAGTCGTCCAGTCCAAGAACCGTCCAGTTGCAATGGCAAATAAGCCGTGAGTATGTTGGAGGGGCTTCACGATCATGGGCGGGGGCCAAACTCGGCCGCGCGGCTTCACAGGTTAGCCGGGGAACGGATTACTTCAGCCGCACCGCCATCGCGAACTATGGTCCCAAGGCAGCGGCCATTGACGGTTCACGGGCTCCACCAGCTGTGCTGCAGGTGAAATAAGCTCTTGGGAGGGTCCCCTGCCCGTATCACTGCCGCAACAGCCAGCGTCGTCCCTTGCGATTGTGGCAAACCGATCGTAAGGAAGCACACGGCGGCTCTGGCGGTTGAACGTTGCTGGGAGCTGGGCCTGAGGCTAAATGCGACGATGAAATCTCATACCCTTGCCGTGCTGGTCATAGACGAGAACCGTATTCGCGCGTCGATCATCGAGGCCGGATTGCGCGAGGCCGGCTATGAGAACGTCACGATCGTCCATGATATCAACGGCATCGCCCGCAGGATCAGCGAAATCAATCCGGATGTGATCGTCATCGATCTGGAAAATCCCAATCGCGACATGCTCGAAAACATGTTTCAGCTCTCGCGAGCCGTAAAACGGCCGATCGCGATGTTCGTTGACCGCTCGGACGAAGCCTCGATCGAAGCGGCCGTCGATGCCGGCGTTTCGGCCTATATCGTCGACGGGTTGAAACAGGAACGTGTGCGGCCGATCCTGAAGATGGCCATCAGCCGCTTCAACGCATTCGCGCGCCTCAATCGCGAACTGGAAGAGACCCGGGGCGAACTCGAAAACCGCAAGGTGATCGACCGTGCCAAAGGCTTGCTGATGAGGTCGCGGGGCATTTCCGAAGAAGAGGCCTATGCGCTGATGCGCAGGACGGCCATGAACCAGAACCGCAAGATCATAGACATCGCGCAAAGTCTGGTAACCGCGATCGGCCTGCTCGATCCAGGAGAAAATGCATGACGCAGAAACACGAGATCGTCGCCGGGTTCCTGCCCCTTCTCGACAGTGCGTTACTCGTCATCGCCAAGGAAAAGGGTTTCGCCGAGGCCGAGGCGATCGATCTCCAGCTCGTGCGGGAGGTCTCCTGGGCCAATATTCGCGACCGGCTTGCGGTCAGCCGTTACAACGTGGCGCATATGCTCGCCCCGATGCCGATCGCCTGCAATCTCGGGCTGACCCCGCTTGCACCGAAGATGATCGTGCCGATGGCGCTTGGTCTCGGTGGAAACGCGGTGACGGTATCGTCAGCGCTTTGGGCTGAAATGACTGCTGCCGGCGCGACAGATGACCTCGATGCCGGCCGCAACGGCAAAGCCCTTCATAGGGTCGTCCTCAGCCGCGCGGATCGCCCGCTCCGTTTCGCGGTCGTCCATCCCCATTCCGGGCACAATTACGAGCTGCGTTATTGGCTCGCGGCTTGCGGCACAAATCCCGATCGCGACATCGAAATCATCATCCTGCCGCCACCGGAAATGGCCGATGCGCTCGGTGCCGGGAGGATCGACGGATATTGTGTCGGCGAGCCGTGGAATACGGCTGGTGTCCTAAGCGGCAAGGGCCATATGGCAACGGTCAAAGCCGCGATCTGGAAATCCAGCCCGGAAAAAGTGCTGGGCGCCAATGCCGGCTGGGCGGACGATCACCCCGACGCGATGGCCGCCCTTCTGCGGGCCTTATACCGCTCGGCTGTCTGGTGCTCCGATCCGGAGAACAGGGAAAGCCTGGCGTCGATACTCGCCAAGCCGGCCTATATCGGCCGCCCCATCGATTGGTTGCTGCCGGCCCTTTCCGGCGATCTACAGGTCGGGGGCGGTCAGGTCACCAGCGTCAAAGACTTCTTCGTTCCCCGCGCCAAGGCGGCAACCTTTCCATGGAAAAGCCACGCGCTGTGGTTCTATACGCAGATGGTGCGCTGGGGCCAGGTCGCTCACGACGAAGCTAACGAGACCATTGCCCGCAACACCTATAGACCGGACATATACCGATCGGCGTTGCAGCCGCTTGGCGTCCCCCTGCCCGGCGCCAGTGCCAAGGTCGAAGGCGCGCTTCGCGTCGAAACGCCGGTCGGTTCCACCGGCGCCAGCCTGACGCTCGGTCCCGATGGCTTCTTCGATGGCGGCCTGTTTGATCCGGACAAGATCGATGCCTATATCGAAGCGCAGAGGACAGCCGAGGCTGGCTGAGCGCCCTGCACGATTAATGTGCACCGCAGCAATGGCCGCCCAAGATTTGACCATTCTGTCGTTGAACCAATAACCGTCTCCGTTTTCCCCATTTGATATTGCAGGGCTTTCCAGACAAATTCGATTTGGCATGCAACTTGCGTTGCTGTTGTTGAGGCCGATAAGGCTCATCGATTGGCGTCCAACGTGGGGCGTCTCAGGCAAAGCTGCTGATCAGGATTGACGAACACGCTTTCAGCGTGTGCGAACCCTGGCCGGCAGCTTTTTTGTTTTAATTCGAACCGAGGAAAGGCGCGACGTTGTTCGCGCACGGAGAAGCTATGCCCGCTTTTGACCAAACGCCGCCATCGCCCGCTGACGCGCCGCAGCGCGCACTGTGGATCTCCACGACCGCCTTCACCATCTGTTTTGCCGTCTGGACAATCTTCGCGATCATCGGCATTCGCATCAAACAGGATCTTGGCCTGAACGAGGCCGAATTCGGCTTGCTGGTCGGCACCCCGGTCCTGACCGGTTCGCTCGTCCGCATCGTCCTCGGCATCTGGACAGGCCGCTATGGCGGCCGGCTCGTCTACACGCTGACCATGCTGGCCGCCGCATTGGCGACCTTCCTGCTCTCCTATGCCCACACCTATGCGCAGATGTTGATCGCCGGCCTCGGCGTCGGCCTTGCCGGCGGCTCCTTCGCTGTCGGCGTTGCCTACGTCTCGCCCTTCTTCCCGCCGGAGAAGCAGGGAACGGCGCTTGGCATCTTCGGCGCCGGCAATGTCGGCGCCGCCGTGACCAAGTTCGCAGCCCCCTTCGTCCTCATTGCATGGGGCTGGCAGGCTGTCGCGGAGATCTGGGCACTGGTGCTTGCAGCCATGGCGATCGTCTTCTGGTTCACCACGACGGATGATCCGGCCTTCCGCGCTCGTCGTAACAGCGGCGGCACATCCAAGAGCCTGCTGCAGGAATTCGCGCCGTTGAAGAACGTGCAGGTCTGGCGCTTTTCCCTCTATTACTTCTTCGCGTTCGGCGGCTTCGTCGCCCTGTCACTGTGGCTGCCTCGCTATCTGGTCGGCGTCTACGGCTTCAACCTCGAGACTGCCGGCATGATCGCCGCTGCCTATTCCATTCCTGGCAGCATCTTTCGTGCCTTCGGCGGGGTGATTTCCGACAAGAAGGGAGCACGAAGCGTCATGTACACAATGCTGGCGGTGTCGGCACTCGCCACCTTGATCCTCTCGCTGCCGGCCGCCACCGCAACAGCTCCGGCCTTCGGCATTACTCCGGCAATCTTCATCGTCGTCATCTTCGTCCTCGGCTTCTTCATGAGCCTCGGCAAGGCAGCCGTCTACAAGCACATTCCGGCTTATTATCCCGGTGCCGTCGGCGCTGTCGGCGGCATCGTCGGCATGATGGGTGGCCTTGGAGGCTTCATCCTGCCGATCGCCTTCGGGCTGCTCAAGGATATGACCGGTCTCTGGTCGAGCTGCTTCATGTTGCTCTTCGCGATTGTCGCGATCTCGCTGGTATGGATGCACCTCTCCATCCGGCAACTGCAGCGGAACAACGCATCGAACGCAAGCGCCAGCGTTTTTGCCCAATAATTTGGATCGGAGCCCCTCATGACCCAGAAACTTGTCATCATCGGCAACGGCATGGCGCCCGGCCGCATGCTGGAACACCTCCTCGAAAAGGCGCCCGATCGTTATGAAGTGACGATCTTCAACGCCGAGCCGCGCGTCAATTACGACCGCATCATGCTGTCGCCGGTGCTTTCCGGCGAAAAGGACTATGAGCAGATCATCATCCATGGCGATGGCTGGTACATCAAACACGGCATCACGCTTTACAAGGGCCACAAGATTGTTGCGATCGACCGTGCCGCGAAGACGGTGACGTCGGATCATGGTGTGATCGAGAGCTACGACAAGCTGGTGATTGCCACCGGTTCGGTGCCCTTCATCATCCCGGTTCCGGGCAAGGAGCTGCGGGGGGTCATTACCTATCGCGACCTCGATGACGTGCAGGCGATGTTGCTTGCTGCCCAGTCGCGTGAAAAGGCAATCGTCATCGGCGGCGGCCTGCTCGGTCTCGAAGCGGCCGCGGGGCTTGCCGCCCGCGGCATGGACGTGACGGTTCTCCACGTCATGCCGACGCTGATGGAGCGCCAGCTCGATCCCGCCGCCGGCTACCTGCTGCAGAAGGCCGTCGAGGAACGCGGCATCAAGGTCATCACCAAGGCCAATACCAAGGCGATTATCGGCAACGGCAAGGTCGAGGGGATCGAACTCGATGATGGCCGCGTCATTCCCGCCACGCTGGTGGTCATGGCGGTCGGTATCCGCCCGAATGTCGGACTGGCGAAGGAGGCGGGCCTGGCCGTCAACCGCGGCATCGTCGTCGACGATGGCATGAGCACATCCGATGGCGACATCATGGCTCTTGGCGAATGCGCCGAAGTCGGAGGCATGGTCTACGGCCTGGTGGCGCCGCTCTATGAGATGGCGCGTGTCGCCGCGTCGCACCTTTCTGGCGAGACCACAGCCGGCTTCGTGCATTCCGATACGCCGACCAAGCTCAAGGTCACCGGCATCGATCTCTTTTCTCTCGGAGACTTCGCCGATGGTGACGATCGCGAGGAAATCGTCCTGCGTGACGCGGCAGCCGGCGTCTACAAACGCGTGGTACTCAAGAACAATCGTATCATCGGTACTGTGCTCTATGGTGAAACGGCAGATGGCGCCTGGTTCAACGACCTGAAGAAGAAGGCGACCGATATTTCGGAGATGCGCGAGACGCTGATCTTCGGCCAGGCCTATCAGGGAGGGTCACCGCTGGACCCTATGGCGGCCGTTGCAGCCTTGCCGGATGATGCGGAAATCTGTGGCTGCAACGGCGTCTGCAAGGGCAAAATCACGTCAACAATTACCGCCAAGGGTCTGACATCCCTGGATGATGTGCGCGCCCACACCAAGGCGTCCGCCTCCTGCGGCTCCTGTACAGGCTTGGTCGAACAACTGATGACGATCACGCTTGGCGACAGCTACAATCCCAAGGCTGTGCAGCCTATGTGTGCCTGCACCGAACTCGGCCATGACGACGTGCGCCGCCTGATCAAGGCCAAGGGGTTGAAGACCATTCCCGCCGTCATGCAGGAGCTGGAATGGAAAACCTCGTGCGGCTGCGCGAAATGCCGGCCGGCCCTGAATTACTACCTCGTGTGCGATTGGCCGGACGAATATGCCGACGACTATCAGTCGCGCTTCATAAATGAACGCGTTCACGCCAATATCCAGAAGGACGGCACCTATTCCGTCGTGCCGCGCATGTGGGGCGGCGTCACCAATTCGAACGAGCTGCGCGCTATCGCCGATGTCGTCGACAAATTCGAAATTCCGATGGTGAAGGTGACCGGCGGCCAGCGCATTGATCTGCTCGGCATCCAGAAGGAAGACCTGCCTGCCGTCTGGGCCGATCTCGGCAAGGCCGGTTTCATTTCCGGACAGGCCTACGCCAAGGGCCTGCGCACGGTAAAGACTTGCGTCGGTTCCGACTGGTGCCGTTTCGGCACGCAGGATTCCACCGGTCTCGGCATCCGCATCGAGAAATTCATGTGGGGCTCGTGGACACCGGCAAAGCTCAAGATGGCCGTGTCGGGGTGTCCGAGAAACTGCGCCGAGGCGACCTGCAAGGACATCGGCGTCATCTGCGTGGATAGCGGCTTCGAGATCCATTTCGCTGGTGCCGCTGGCCTTGATATCAAGGGCACGGAAGTTCTCGGCCTCGTCAAGACCGAGGACGAGGCGCTGGAGCATATCGTCGCGCTGACGCAGATGTACCGGGAACAGGGCCGTTATCTCGAGCGCATCTACAAATGGGCGAAGCGCATTGGCCTTAACGAGATCCGTCGCCAGATCATGGAAGATGCCGAAAGGCGCAGGGCTTATTACGACCGCTTCGTCTTCAGCCAGAAATTCGCCCAGGTCGACCCCTGGTCGGAGCGCGTCTCCGGCAAGGACAAGCATGAATTCCGGCCAATGGCGACGGTCGGGTTCCATCAGGCCGCCGAGTGAGGAGATTGACATGAACTGGATAGAAATCGGCGACATCTCGGACATCCCGCTGCGCGGCGCGCGCTGCGTGAAGACCCCGCAGGGCAAGATCGCGGTCTTCCGCACCGCCGAAAACGAAGTCTTCGCCATCGAGGACCATTGCCCGCACAAAGGCGGGCCGCTGTCGCAGGGGATCGTGCACGGCGCGGCCGTCACCTGCCCGCTGCACAATTGGGTCATCTCGCTCGAGACCGGCAAGGCGCTTGGGGCGGATGAAGGTTCGGTTCGGACCATACCGGTGCGCAACGAGGATGGATTGCTATCGATCGCTCTTGATAGCCTGATGATGGCGGCGGAATAGATGGTTTTGCGCCTGGCGACATCTTCAACCCGTGGAGGCCATCTCCATGGCCGCTGAAACCAAGACGACCTGTCCCTATTGCGGCGTCGGCTGCGGCGTCATTGCCAGCACAGATGACCACGGCAAAGTGTCCGTCAAAGGCGATTCCGATCATCCCTCCAATTACGGGCGCCTCTGTTCCAAGGGTTCGGCGCTCGCTGAGACGGTCGATCTTGACGGCCGTCTTCTCTATCCGGAAATCGGCGGTCAACGCGCAGGCTGGGACGATGCTCTTGATCTGATGGCGAGGCGTTTTTCCGAAACCATCGCCGCCCATGGTCCGGATTCGGTCGCTTTCTACGTCTCCGGCCAGCTTTTGACCGAAGACTATTACGTCGCCAACAAGCTGATGAAAGGCTTTATCGGTTCGGCCAACATCGACACCAATTCGCGGCTCTGCATGTCGTCCTCGGTTGCCGGCCACCGGCGTGCCTTCGGTTCGGACACCGTGCCCGGCACCTATGAGGATATCGAGCTCGCCGATCTGGTGATCCTGACCGGATCCAATCTTGCCTGGTGCCATCCGGTTCTCTACCAGCGCCTTGCTGCCGCCAAGGTGGCACGACCCGGCATGAAGGTCGTCGTCATCGACCCACGCCGGACGATGACCTCCGATATCGCCGACCTGCATCTGGCGATCCGCCCGGACGGCGATGTCGCGCTGTTCATGGGTCTGCTTGCGCGCCTTGCCCAGAGTTCTGCCATCGACCAGAATTTCATCGCGAACCATACCGAGGGCTTTTCCGAAGCCTTCGCCGAAGCCTCGGCGCTGAGTTTCGGTGATCTGCTCGACAAGACCGGCCTGCCGGCGATGCAACTGCGCGAATTCTTCCGTCTGTTCGAAACGACGGAAAAGGTGGTGACCTGCTATAGCCAGGGCGTCAACCAATCGTCATCCGGCACCGACAAGGTCAACGCCATCATCAATTGCCACCTCGCGACCGGCCGCATCGGCCGTCCCGGCATGGGGCCATTCTCGTTGACCGGCCAGCCGAACGCCATGGGCGGACGCGAAGTCGGCGGACTCGCCAACATGCTTGCCGCTCACATGGCGATCGAAAACGCCGATGATCGCGATCGTGTACGACGCTTCTGGCGGTCCCCGACGATTGCCGAACGGCCCGGGCTAAAGGCCGTCGACATGTTTCGCGCCGTTGCCGACGGCCGCGTCAAAGCCTTGTGGATCATGGCGACCAATCCGGTGGTTTCGATGCCGGATGCCGATGCAGTCGAAGCGGCAATCAAGGCCTGTCCTTTTGTCGTCATTTCCGATGTCTTGCGGCAGACGGATACGACACGGCACGCGGATGTGTTGCTGCCCTCGCTAGGCTGGGGAGAAAAGGATGGCACGGTCACCAATTCCGAACGTCGGATTTCCCGGCAGCGCCGGTTTCTCCCCTCTCCCGGCGAGGCAAAGCCCGATTGGTGGCAAATGACCGAAGTGGGTCGACGCATGGGATTTGTCGACGCTTTCTCGTTCCCCTCGACGGCCGATATCTTTGCCGAGCATGCCGCCCTCTCCAGCTTTGAAAATGACGGCAGCCGGGATTTCGATATCGGCGCTTACCAACAAATCGCGGCTGACGATTACGACGCACTTTCGCCGTTCCAATGGCCGCAGTCTGTGGGATCAGCACCGCAGGCGACGCGCTTCTTCGCCGACGGTCGGTTCTTTCACGCCGATCACAAAGCCCGTTTCGTGGCCGTCAAAGCGCAGGCGTCCGACCGCACGAATGCGGAATTCCCGTTCACGCTCAATACCGGTCGCATTCGCGATCAATGGCATACGATGACCCGCACCGGCAAAAGCGCTCGGCTGTCAGCACATATCGCCGAGCCCTTCGCCGAGATCCATCCCCGCGATGCGATCGAGATCGGCGTCAGCGACGCCGGTTTGATCGAAATCGAAAGCCCGCATGGCAAGGTGATCGTCCGGGCACTGGTGACAGAGCGGCAGGCGCGTAGCAGCCTGTTCGTGCCGATGCATTGGAACGATCACTTCGCCGCAAAGGCACGCATCGACGCCGTCGTTGCACCATTGACCGATCCAGTCTCCGGCCAGCCGGCTTCGAAAAATGTCGCTGTTGCAGCACGCCCCTTCAGGGCATCGCGCTATGGCTTTGCCGTTTCGATGGCGAAGCCGCAACGGCTGGAAGCTGCCTATTGGGCGCTCGCCAAAGCCGATGGCGGATGGCGAATGGAGTTGGCCTTCAACGAGACCACAGAAGACTGGGCGGATTGGTGTCGCGCCACTTTCGATATTCCACCGGACGTCGAACCGCTCGGCTATGCCGATCAAACCTCCGGCGATCTGCGTCTTGCTTTTTTCGATGGAGACAGGCTGCTTGCCGCTTTGTTTCTAGCCCGTCAGCCGGTGGCCGTCGCCCGCAACTGGGCAATCGCGCAACTGTCTGCATCGCATAGCAACATGCGCAAACGCTTCGCCCTTGTCGCCGGGCGACCGGGTGCCGACACCCCGGATCCCGGAGCGACGGTCTGCTCGTGTTTCGGTGTCGGTATCAACCAGATCGTCGGCGCCGTTCGCAATGGCTGCCACAGCGTCGAAGCGGTCGGCAAAATGCTGAACGCCGGGACCAATTGCGGCTCCTGTCGCGCCGAAATCCGTGGGATCATCGATGGATGCCTTGCGACTGCGGCTGAATAGACGCTTGCTGGCCTGGCAACGGCACCACAGAGCGTGCGGCGGGCCTGGTGATCTGCTTCTAGCCGCTACGACTTCGTCAGCGGCGGCTGCTTCCACGTTCCGTCAAGCGCTGCTTTCTTCGGCCAATAGAGGCGCATGGCCATAACGAAGGGTCCCTTCGGCGCGGGTAGCCAGTTCGGCTCCTTGTCCTTACCGGGAGATTCGTTCTGAATATAGAGCGTCAGACCGCCATCGGCGTCCTTCACCAATTGCGGCAGCATCGGCGAGTTGATGAGGTAACGGTTGATTGGATTAGCAACGAGCAGGCTCTGCGGCAGCTTATACATGGTCAATGACCAGAAGGCGTTCACAGGTGGTAGCTGGCCAGCCGCGATGCGCATCGTGTATTGGTGGGCTCCGTCCAGCTTCTGCCCGTCGGAATCGATGGCATAGACCGGATACATCGCCTCCTGCTTCGAATTGCCCCCGATGCCGAGCTTGGCACCCGCCATGCGATAGAGGTAATTGTTCTTCAGGAAAGCGCGCGTGCCGAACAGATCACCCGAGGTCACTTTCCCGGTGTCGATCTTGTCTTTTTCCAGATGAGCGAGGTCAACCCAGGCGTCGGCCATTCCCTGATCGATGGCGGTTTTCATTTTCGGCGAGAGCTTGCTTACATCGAAAGTCTTGCCCGCCCCAACTCCGATCTTGGCAAAACGCGCCATGAGTTTGGTTTCGGAAGGGTCGGTTGGGCAATATTGCAGGATGAAGTTCAGGATGTTGAAGAACTCCGGCGACTTCGTCTCTTCCTCTGGCGAAAGCGGCTTGATGAAGTCAACGGCAGGTGCGGCTTTTGGCGCGGGCTTGCCGAGGAATTTCGACAGCGGCTCTGCCTTGTATCCGGCCTGGACTTTCTTGACGTTGTCGAGGTCCTCCGGATTGAAGAGCTGTGTGCGATAGGCTGCCCATATAAAATCGGTTTCCGAGCGGATCACTTTTTTCACGCCCTTGGGTGTCTTGCCTTTCCAGCCAGGTCCGGCCACGAGAAAGCTGCCGCCATCATTGCCGGTCGTGCGGCTGCCGATATAAGCAAAGTTGAAAGTGTAGGCGTCGATGAATTGGACGCTGAAGTAACGATCCTTCTCAATTGGCGGCACGGTGAGCACCATGGGCTCGGTGCGCAGGTCAAGGCCGAGCCACGAGTATGGCGTGTCCGAGTTGGGCGTTTGAATCGCCGTGTCCGCAGGCGTATAAACGCGCGGCGTGTTGATGATCTGGTTCCAGGGTCCCTTGTATTCGGGATTTTTGGTGTCGACGAAATAGGCGTACTGGATGCGGTAGCTGTCCACCATCGGGAAGCCGTAGATGTAAGCTTCCTTGGCGATCTTTCGGGCCTCATCCGGCGTCGCGTCTTGGGCGTCGGCGCTTTTAAAGCCAAACCCGGCGAGAGCGACGGTCAATGCCGATCCCTTCGCGAATTCGCGTCTGGTTATGGTCATCGTGTTTCTCCCCCGTTTGCATGGAGCGGCGTCAATCCGGACGGCCGCTCGGTGTGCCCCGTCATCGGATGCTGCTTGCCTGCATCATTCAGTGCCTCTTGCTGAGGCTGGTCGAGCAACAGAGGCGTATGTTCGGCGGGAAGAGGCTACTCCCCTGTCGCGCCAGTACGCGCGCTGACCCCGGGGCCTAGGGTCAATGTTTCCCTAGAAGTGGATCGCGACCCCCAGGATTGGCCCCTGCTGGACAACGTTGAAGACGAAACTGTCGTGGCTATAGTCGACCCCCAAGGCGCGATAGCCCGCAATCGCCGAAATCCTGTCGTTGAATTTGTATCCAAGGCCTGCGGCGACATCCCAGTCGATGTCCGCTCCGCCACCGCCAACAAGACCCCAGCCGGTCAGATAGATGTGCGGCGTGAAGAAATAGTTGCCCCTGACCCCGGCAACCGCATCCACCCATGTGGCGCTGTCGTCGCCCTCAACGCCACCGAGAAGGCCGCCGTTGAAAGAAATATTGGTGTCGACCGACCACACCTTGATGCCGCCAACCAGGTCGAGATGCCCGTTCGGTTCGTCGATGACCGCATAGCCGGCGCCCAAAAGGCCGGCGAATGTCTTCGACGTAACTTCGATGTTATTCGCCACGATGCCTCTAGGCGTGTGGGCGTCTTCGGAAAGTTTCACATAAATGATGTCTCCGAAGATGCTGTAACGATCATACCGCGCCTCGCCGGTCGCCATGAACGCGAAATCCAGATCCGAAAAAATATCACTGAAGCTCTCGTCGACGTGCACTTCAGGCAGACCGAATTGCGCAATATCGCCCTTCATTCCAGCGGCCCAGAAATACGGCGCGAATGTGAAGGTCCACCCGCTTTGGGTGGCGACGGGCTTGGATTCCGAATTGAGAAGCGGCGTCAGATCGGCAGCGTGCAGCGACCCGCTGACCGTGATTGCGCTCATAAACATCAACAGATAGCCGAGGCATAATTTCATCGTCATGTCCCCTCCAGGATTGATCATGGCTTGAGGCAATTCGCTTTCTGCCTCGAGCCCTCCATGCAAGTGTCTGAAGTGGCCATCCTTGGGAGGAACTGCTTGCCGTCGAAAAGGCGTCGATCCCCTTGCTGCGCCGCAGCCTCCTCAATGCATGGCCGAACACCCGGTGACGATTCACCCAGTGTTGTAGCGAAGCATGAGCGCAGGCGCCGAAAACTGTAAGTACGTTACAGTAACAAACCCCGAAAATGACCGGATATACGGGCTTTGCTCAGGGCAATTGGCTGCCTTTGGGCCAAAGTTTTGCGCAGGAGACCCTAAAGCGGCGATCTCTGGCTAGGCGTTTGCAAGACATCGGAATCCGGCTCGATATGCTGGCTTCTAGCTGCAAGTTCTCCCACGCCCCGACCCGTATACTCTTCGGCATAGGGATAGTTCGGTTAGAGGAGCCCAAAAACTATTCTAACGTACTTTGAGAAAACCATGAATAATCAGAGGGGCGTATGTCGCCGCTTTGCTGCGACGGGGCGCTCACAAATGCGCCGACGTGCACACTGGGAAGAATTCGGGGCCGACATCGGCGGGAGGAAAGCGGCGGCGTTGACTGTAAGCAACCAATCGAAGGGCGGTCAGCTTTTTGGATCTGCCACGTGGCCAGCTCGGCACAGTTGCCGTGAGAGCTTCAGGCGGCCGTGGCTTGCTCGTCGTAGGCACAATGGATCGCTTGACCGACTAGCCTATTTAATGAACCAGTTTCGCAATGTGCGGCTCCGGTGATACAGGGGCTTCGTGCCGCGCCGAAATCAACCCGGTGATAACCGCGACGACTGCAACCACTATGTAAATAATGGTCCCTTTGGGCTTTCGATCCGATATGCAATGCCTTGTCGACTCCAGCGAGCGCGAATGTTCAGACATTTTGATCCTTTGGTGTTGAAGGACGCTTACTTAGTGGATCAGCGGCGCCTAATGAACACCTAGATTCGCGTGCCTCCTTTGCAAAGAGCGAATAGCGCTCGTCCCTATGGCGGGCCGGACTAGCGCGGTCCATTGCAATGAGCCACCGGGCACCTGGATGTGGCCCTTGCCGATCTTCATGAAGGTCAGGATGCCAAGAATATGGTATAGCCATGAGGCGGGGAGCGTCCTATCGCATCGACGTGGTCATCTACTTGGGCCAAGACGACGCTACATAAAAGACGCCAAATAGGGATGGATGGACCTATGGAGACGAAACTACCCCTCTGGCTACGCCTAATCATCACCATAATTGCCATGCTTGCCGCGAGCTATCTCGTTGGCCTCCTCTGGCAATGGGCCTTTCGGTTTCCGATCCCGAGCTATATCGCCGGCATTATCGGAGGTGTTGCGGCGTTGCCAATTTGGGAGTTCGTCAAGCGCATACGCCCGTCGGGGAGCTAGGCCATGTTGACAACTGGCCAGCACTCATCAAACAGATCAGTGCCGCGTCAGATGTGAATATATTGACGGCCGAAAAGATTGCGCTTTCACACGATGGATGGCAGCGGCTTTGCAACTACTGGATCAATCATGAACCGGGCCACGCATCACCACATGGAACAAATCGTCATGCCTCCCGTTCGGTTTGAAACAGTGAGATGGAGGCGTGGCTCAGCGTTCTTTCTGGAAAGGTTATCTCAAACTTTCACTCGTGACCTGCCCGGTCGCGATGGTGCCGGCCGTATCCGAAAATGAGAAGATCCGTTTCCACACCCTCAATCGCGAGACTCGGAACCGAGTCGTCAGCCAATATGTCGATTCCGTCACCGGCAAGGCGGTGAAGGAGGACGACGAGGTTAAAGGCTATGAGCGTGGCGAGGGCGATTATGTCCTGATCGAAGACGACGAACTGGAGTCTGTCGCACTCGAAAGCACGCGCACGATCGATATCGATGTTTTCGCGCCGCGCGACTCCATCGAATGGATCTGGCTCGACCAGCCGCATTATCTGACCCCGGACGATCCCGTCGGCGAAGAAGCTTTCTGCGTCATCCGCGACGCCATGGCAGCAACCCGGACGGTCGGCATCTCCCGATTGGTCATGTATCGCCGAGAGCGGGCTGTGATGCTCGAGCCCCGCGACAAAGGCATCGTGTTGTGGACATTGCGCTACCGCGACGAGGTTCGCGATGCGGCCACCTATTTCGAAACGATCAATGCGGACAAGGCCGAGCCGCCTCTAATGTCGCTCGTCCTGCAATTGATCGAGGAGCAGACGAAGCCATGGACGCCGTCGATGGCGAGCGATCCGGTACAGGACAAGCTGCACGATCTGATTGCTGCGAAAAAGAAAGGCCGGAAACAGACGGCCAAAGCCGAGCCAGAGGCAACCGAAGCACCGCCGAGCAACGTCATTAACATCATGGATGCATTGAAAAAGAGCCTTGCCGCCGCCTCGAAAACCAAGCGCTAACGCACCGTTCTCTTCTTGGACCTTGCTTGTTCCAATGGCGCCGCAGCCGCTCGAAAATCCTCCCAAGGGTCGGAGCGAAGGGCGGCGAGCCTGGTCGGTGCATTGTTGACCGTGAAATAAGCTGGCCCAATCGCAGGATTGAGCTCCTCCCAGGTAAGGGGCATCGAGACCGCAGCTCCCGGACGCGCCCGCGTCGAGTATGGCGCGACTGCCGTTGAGCCGCGCTGGTTGCGCAGGTAGTCGATCAGGATTTTTCCTGCACGCTTCGACTTGGTAATGGTGGAAACATAGCGCTCTGGGCTGTCGGCGGCCATCTGGTCGGCGACGGATTTCGTGAAGGCTTTGACGGCAGGCCATTCTGCTGTTGCTTTCAATGGCGACACGACATGCAGGCCCTTGCCGCCCGATGTTTTGACGAAGGCTTCCAGGCCAGCCTGCATCATACGATCGCGCGTTTCTTCCGCCGCCTCGATCACCTTGTCCCAAGGCACGCGCGGGCCAGGGTCGAGATCCATGACGATCATATCGGGATGCTCCCAATCGGCGGTCGTGATGCCCCAGGGGTGAAGCTCGAGCGATCCCGCCTGCACGAGACCGAGCAGACCATCGAGATCATCGATGCTGACCAGCGGGATGTCGTCCTTGTCCTTCGGATCATGGATGAGGACAATGTTCTTGTTCAGACCTTTCCAGGCATGCTTCTGGAAAAAGTGCTGGCCGCTAATGCCATCGGGGCAACGCAGCAGCGCCAGCGGCCGCTGGACGATGAACGGCGCCATATATTTCCAGACATCGGTGTAATAATCGGCGAGGCCTTCCTTGGTAACGCCTTCGTCCGGCCAATAAATGCGGTCGGGATGTGTGAGAACCACCGTCCGCTTCGGCAGCTCGGGTTCGGTGACTGCGCCGACTGATGTCTCTCGAACAACCTCGCTCGCGGGCTTGTCCGCACGTAGGCCGCGGAATGCGGCGTGCCGCAGCAGGCCGTCCCCCGTCCAAGTACGGAATTCGATTTCGCCAACCAGTTCCGGGCGCACAAAACGGACGCCGCGCGCTTCATCGGTGCCGAGGCGTTGATCGAACGGGCTTTCATCGGAGCGCATGCCTTCAAGTTGAGAATAAAGATCTTCCGCAACCTTGTTGGTAAATCCCGTGCCGACGCGGCCGACATATTGCAGCCTGCCCTTATCGAAAATGCCGAGTACGAGAGAGCCGATCGCCTTGCGTGCCGTAGATGACGGTACATAGCCCGCAATCACGAATTCCTGCCGGAGAGAACACTTCGATTTCAGCCAGCCTCTGCCGCGGCCGGAGCGATAGGGTTCGTCGGCTTCCTTCGACACGATGCCTTCCAGGCCCAGCAGACGGGCCTGCTCCAGTATCAGATCGCCATCGGCATCGAAATCAATGCTGAAGCGGATTTTGCCGGTCCCCGAAGGTATGATTTTCTCCAGTACCTTTTTTCTCTCAATCAGAGGGGCGGCACGCAGATCATATCCGTCGAGATAGAGGAGATCGAAGGCATAGAAGACGAAACGATCGCTCCGGCCGTCGCTAAGATCGGCCTGGAGGGCCGCAAAATCCGATGCGCCGGAACTGGTCTCAACCACCAGTTCGCCATCGACAAGCGCCGTCTTAACCGGAAGAGCGGCGAACTCGGTCAGAAGTGTTTTCCCGAACTTGTCCGACCAGTCGAGACCGCTGCGTGTCAGCAACTTGACATGACCGTCCTCGATGCGGGCCTGCAGGCGGTAGCCGTCGAACTTGATCTCATGAAGCCATTGCTTGCCGTTCGGCGGCTTCTTCGCGAGCGTCGCCAATGTCGGCTCGACGAAATCGGGCAAAGGCGACTTCCTGGCGTTCTTCACAGATGAGGGATCAGCCAGAGTTTTCGCTGCCGACCGTTGGGGTGGTCTGCCATCGGTCGACGGTCGTTCTATCTTACCCGTCTTCGAAGACCATCCGGGCTTTTCTCCTTCGAGCTCCTCGATCAGCCGGCCGGTCTTCACGGATTCCGGCCGCTCCTCGAGAATGTCATCCGCACCCTCCGGGCGGGCCGCCTCGTCGTCGGCTTTAATCAGCAGCCAATTGTCCCTCGTCTCCCGCGCACGTCTTGCCATGCGGACCAGATGCCAGCGCCCGTGCAGCTTCTCGCCATGCAGTTCGAGTTCGATGTGACCCTTTTTGAAACCGTTGTGCGGATCGCCCTCCGGCTCCCAGGTGCCACGATCCCAGACGATCACCGAGCCGCCGCCATATTCACCCTTCGGAATAGTACCTTCGAAATCGCCGTAATCGAGCGGATGATCCTCCACCTGGACAGCCAAGCGTTTTTCACTTGGAACCAGGCTCGGACCTTTTGCAACCGCCCAGCTCTTCAAAACCCCGTCAAGCTCCAGGCGAAAATCATAATGCAGACGGCGGGCTGCGTGTTTCTGGATGACGAAACTATTATGCGCTTCCGTTTTGCGCGTGCGGCCCCTGGGTTCGGATGTCTTCGAGAAATCCCGCTTTTCGCGGTAGGTCTCAAGCGCCATGGATCAACCCGCCTTTCGCTGTCGGGAGGCATTGGAAACGGTGCGTTTCTTGTCTTCCTTGACGCCGGCACTTTGGCGAAGCGCCTCCATGAGGTCCACGACCTTTTCCGGCTTGCGCTCGTTGCGGATTTGAATTTTGCGGCCTTCGAGCTTCGCCTTGATCAACTCGGTAACTGCGGCCTCATAGCGATCATCAAACGCTTGCGCGTCGAACGTGCCGCTTTTCGTGAAGATGATATGTTTTGCCAGATCAATCATTTCGCCCTTGATCTTAATGTCGAGCACATCCTCGAAAGCCTTGTCCGCGGAGCGGACCTCGTAATCGAAATTCAGCGTCGTCGCGATCAGGCCCTTGTCGTAGGGACGGATCAACAAGGTCCGCATTCGCCGGAAAAGAACCGTCCACGCGATGGCTGCCACCTTCTTGTTCTGCATTCCCTCGCGGATCAGCACAAACGCCTCTTCGCCGCCGCGATCGCTCGGTGTCAGATAATAAGGTTTATCGAAATAAACGTCGTCGATATCGGAGTATCCGACGAATGCTTGCAGATGAAGGGTCTTGTCGCTTCCGGGCACAACGGCAGCGACTTCATCCGGCTCAAAGATCACATAGTCATCCTTGCCGACTTCGTAGCCTTTGACCTGATCCTCGCGCGCTACGGGTTTGCCTGTGCTGCTATCGACGAACTCGCGCCGGACACGATTGCCGGTCGCACGGTTGATGGTATGAAAAGACACACGCTCGGATGTCGACGTCGCGGTATAAAGCGCCACCGGGCAAGTCACCAAACCGAATTGTAAATAACCTTTCCATTGCGCACGCGGCGACATCGACACATCTCCGGGTGAAGCCAATGCAATTGAACGAAATCTTCCGGGCTTTGTTCCGTTACCTCGGCTGGTTTTGTTCTGGAGCCCCCTCTCTTCAATAGCGACGGGCGCAAACGCACTATAGTTCAACCGGCATTCTGCTTTCATAGACAAGAGACTTTGTCAGCGACTTGACTATCAGCGCGCAATATGAGAACATTTAGTGAACAGATGGAGGTATCCATGACGAAATCCGAACAAGTCATCGAGCGCGCCATGACTTTTGTCGCGGTCTCGAAAGCGCTTAGGGAACGCGAGCAGGAACGGCGCGCCGCCTGGAAACGCCGTGTCGATATCAGCCGGCCACTACCGCCATTACCGCGTGGCTTGCAACTTTCCCTCAAGCTGGACCGATGATGCGCCCAATGAGGGTTCAAAGCTGCATTGCCGGCGGTCATGGACATCGATGCCGTTTTTGCGATGCTGTTCGCGGATGGCAGATACCCGCAGCGTAAGCTGCTGGCCAAACAAGCAACGACGTGACGAAGCTGCTTGGGCCAGCGCCCGGAAGCAGGCTCCCAAATCCCATTCAGCCACCATCGGTAGAGCCACCCGCAATGGGCGGGGAGAACGCAGGCAACGATGCGGCCGCCTGTGCGCGTGGAGCGGAAGGCGGCCATCGCAGCCGTTTCCGGATGGTGTGCAGCGCCACCAAATCACCCTTCTTCAGTAGTTCGGGCCAAGATGTAACCCTTTTGGAACGCGCCGTTTCCGGGATCAACTATCGCGTAAGTGAGTATTTCGTGATATACGGACAGTATCAACAGCTGCCGCTCAAGATCTGAGCACTCGCCAAACAATCCCCTGGTTCGTCAATCGAAGCCCCAATTAGACCTTGGAGGGACTGGAGAATGGCCGAAGGCATACGAATACTCGCTCCTGTTGGCTATCCTTGGGAATTCACTGGTCCACGGATACAAGACTATGAAATAATACGACGGAAATTTATACCGTTCGACAGGCTGAGACAGGGATGGGACGGCTTTACCTTTTTCAATCCGATTGATGTTGTCAGGTGTGACCTTATTCATGCGTTTAATAGAATCCCTCTGAATGGTCCTCCTTACGTCATCGGCTTTGAATCGCACCTGCCTCGAACATTCTCACCGGACGGAAAATACTACAGGTCGTACCTATACAAGAAGCTGCTTTCCGAACGATGCAGGCGGATCGTTGCCATCTCCAATTTTGCAAAGCAGAATTTCTTTACGGGACTACATGTGGACGGACTGCCAGAACAGGAACGCGAACTCCTCATTTCCAAGACGACAACCCGCTATCCCAATATTAGAATCGATTCTGGGACGCCTCCCAGGTTTCAGGGACGCTCCGACATATTGGAGCTGACGTTTGTCGGAAGCCACTTCGGAAGAAAAGGGGGATGTGTGGCCGCAAGAATTGCGGAGCTCGCGCATGAAAACAATCTTCCTCTGCGGGTCAACATAATATCAAAGCTTCAGATGGGCCGAGCAATATGGACCGATCCTTTCGACGGTGGGGTCCTAGAGCCATTCGTCAAGATGCTCACCTTGCCGAACGTCAGATACTACAAGACATTGCCGAACCGCGATGTCCTGGCACTCTTCGACCGGAGCCACTTTTCCCTTCTGACAACCTTTTCTGACACCTTTGGCTTCAGCGTCATTGAATCCATGTCGAGAGGAACGCCGGTCCTCTGTACCGCCCAAGGTGCCCTGCCGGAATTTGTCTCCGACAAAACCAACGGCCTGATGATCGCCCCGGCTTTGACGCCTGGACTATCGCACTGGGGTCCAGAAACGGATGACAGAAAAACGCCGAAGTTCGAAAAAATGTATCGGGATGAAATAGAGCGCATGGCGGTCGAGAGCGTGCGAAAACTTGAAGCGATCCTCAATGACTATCAAGGCTATATGGCGATGCGCGCAGCCGCCATGGTCACATGCAAGCAATTGTTCGACGCCAGGGATGCTGCGGAATTCTGGAGCGATACTTATCGAACTGCGCTGGCTACCTATCCACGGAAGTACCCGCCGTTAGTCCCGGCAGGCGTTGAAAAACGGTAAGATTTTGATAGGCATGACATAAATCCCTGCGATGGTTGCTCCTCGCTTTCCCTCACGTTGATCGATGAGCTACGACCGATGCGGGTTGAAAGCTGCATCGGCGGCGATCGCGGACGTCAAAGCCGCCCGCGGATGGCAAATGTCTGCACGTGAGCTGCCGGCCAAACAAACAGGACATGACGAGGCGGATCGGGGTCGTTCAGGGAACCGCGACGCTGCCATGGCGTTTTCCCACAGGAGGAAAAAACCATGGCAAAATATGATTCAACGCTACCCCCGGTCCCCGCGCCGGAAGCTGGGCTCCCAAATCCCATCCAGCCACCATCGGTAGAGCCACCCGCAATAGCCAGGGAAAGTGCAGCCGACGATGCTGGCGCAGACGACGATGATGCAGCGGCCTATGCGCGTGGAGCGGAAGCGGGCAAACGGGAGGCTGAAGCCGACAAAAATCCCTATCCCGAAGAAAGCAGTCGGGCCAAGGCATTCGAGCATGGCTACCTCGATGCGCAAAAGGTTCGGAGCGACGACAAACCGCCGCGTTGAAGTCATTCCCGATAATCGATCTTCATCGGCGATGGCGAGCCGCGGGAACGCTTGCCGTTAATATGGATTATAATACCTATTCCTCGGGCCTGTCGGCAAAGTGAGAAATAGCAAACTCGGCGACTTTTCCGTTCGACTTGCGCGCATCGTCAAGCCAAAATGGGAAGATCTGCCATTGATGGATCATGCCCGGCCACACTTGCGCGGTCACGTCGACCCCTGCCTGGCGCGCCTTGTCTTCAAGCCGGAGAGTATCGTCGAGCAGCGTTTCCCGCGAACCGACCTGCAAAAGCAGGGGCGGAAAGCCAGTCATATTGGCGTAGAGCGGTGACCGCTCCGGATCGACCGGAGACTTATCGCCGATATAGGCGTTGCGGATGACCTCCAGCTCGGCCTTGCCCATGAACGGATCGTTCTCGGCGTTCGTGGTCATGGACGCACCCGTTGCGGCGAAATCGGTCACCGGGCTCATCGCGACCACCGCCGCCGGCAAAGGTCCATCGATCCGAAGCTGATTTAGGGTTGCCTCGATAGCCAGGGTTCCGCCCACGGATTCGCCAGCGATCACGATATTCTCAGGCCTGTACCCTGAATTCAGAAGCCAACGATAGGCAGCGAGAGCGTCATCGATCTGGGCTGGAAATTCATGTTCCGGCAGCAGTCGATAATCGACCAGCAGGACATCGGCGGACGCGGCCTTGGCAAGAGAGCCCGCGATGTTCCGGTGCGTTCTCAGGGAGCCGCTGTAAAGTCCGCCTCCATGGAGATAGAGGATCGCGCGCCGACCGATCGGATGGTGGAGTCTTGCAGGCCATATCAGGTCGGCCTCAACGCCGTTGGCATTGACATGACGGATCTGGACGCGCGTCGGATCAGGCGTGGATGCCATAAGCCTTTCGAAAGCGGCGCGCCGCTTTCGAAGATTTTGAGTGGCACTGTCGTTCTGACGCAGGACCCCAATGAGTTTCTCAATCTGCTCATTCGAGGTTTTCGTCTGCGCAGCAGCATCTAGCGCTTGAGCGTCCGACGCCAGCAGCGCCGGCGAAAAGGCCATAGCGAGCGCTGCGATCAACATTGTCACCAAAAAGCGCATGAAGCGAAGTGACCAAAATTCGTTCATGCGATCAACCTTTCTACCGCCGAGACCAGACGCAATATCGTACGCCCACGGTCGCAGAAATGATGGTTGAGTCAAGCGTAGTGCCTGCGATAGGACCAGGTGATAAGGCCCCTTTGGCGACAACCAGGTCTCACGCCGAAGTTGAGCTATAGTGCAGCCTTTGCGCACGTAACAGACGGGATGATGGGTAATTTGGAAGGACCGGCCGTGAATGGCACCGAAGGCTGGCCGCTTGGCACATGAGCGCAAAGCTTTAATTTTCAGACAGAATATGAAAATTGGGTGGATCAGGACCGGCGCCGATTGCTGCCCAACCTGCCACGAAATTTTCACGTGAACTCAGTTACTTAACGGCAGCCTGTTCAGAGTCGGCGCAAAGCCGCCGCAGTACCAAGGCTGCAAAAACGCCTGACGCGAAAGCTTCTGAAAAGGCAAGATCGTTCGCCGCGTAAGATGATCACTGACCAGCTTCGATCTGATGGTGGCAGTGAAACGGGAGATCATGCCCGGCGTCGAGCCTCGTTCGCAAAATAGCCTCAACAATCGGGCCGAGAACTCTCATCAGCCGCCGAATGTCGGGCAGAACTAGAGAACCCTATTTTTGCTAGGGTCCGGACTCATAGCAAGCCGGCGGCGGGGCAGACGGCAAACCCTTGCCCAGAAGATTCGAAGCAGCCGATTGCGAGGAGAGGAGATAACGAGTAGAATTTCAGGCGTTAATTCGACCATAGGGAGTGGGCTATGAGCAGACTGTTGATCCTGTCTGCTGGTGCCATCCTGGCACTAGCGTCCGTGGCGTTCGCTGCGCCGGCTATGCAACCGCTAAAGATCTCTAAGGAATGTAGCCAGTACACCGGCGATACCCCGAGCTTCTGCACCATCACGGAATCGAGCCTCGCAGCGATCCCGGTGGGCACCAAGATCTTATACTATGGGCCGGTGACCGGCAGTCCCCTTTTCGGCAGCAGCATGGCGGTCATTGCCGTTGGAAACGGAGACACAGCGGTCGGGTACTGCGTCACCTACGACACGGCCAGCCCGCCGAGCGGAACCTGTGCGTTCCATGCTGGCAGCGGGACGCTTGCCGGATTCCAGGCGGTCGTCAAGGTCACGGTCGACGACAAGCAGATCTGGCACTGGGACGGGGGCTACCTACTTGGCGCCGCCAAGTCAGAATGAAAGAAATGCTGCTCTCGTCTGGCTGTTTGACGTGAATTCGTGCCCTGACTCATAACCAGTAGGTGACAGTGGCGGCGACGCAGACGGCCGCAAGGAAGTTCGTCGCATAGAACCGCCGTCAACGGAATCCTCTTTATGGGTCCGAACCCTAGCTCCTAGAAGGTTGCCACGGCTCTGAGGCCAAAAATCGCGGCATTCTGTATCCGCGAACCGGGCTTGTTTGGATCGGCCACATTACCGCCGGGCCGGATGACATATTGAAAGAAGGGCTGCGCCGACAGCCATGGCGTGACGGCGGCCTGGTATGTAGCCTCGATCACAGCCTCGGAACTTGGAACCGGCTGTGACGCCGCAGTGAACGCATTCTGAGCCTTTACCAGATCCGACATGCCCGAACTCATGCTGGCATAGGCAAAGCTGACGCCAGTCGTGTCGTCGTTGCGCCCGGGCAGAAGCCCTTTGTAGGCAAGCCCCATATCAAAATACCAGTTCATGCTGTTGCGATCCTGCTGCGGCGCAACCGCCAGACGGAAAAATCCGTTGAGACCATTGTCGCTGCTGCCGGGCTCCTGCCAAAGGGTCTGATCGACAACGGCATATATCGCATAATTGCCCGAGAGCCGACGAGGGCTTCCGCTCGACAAAGGATCGGCCAGGGAAACGCCGTTCGATGCGGTGGAAAGACTGTTAAATTCCTCCGAATTATACCACGCACCGATCTTATATGTGCCCGGCAAACCAGGATCGCCCTTCCCCGGCATATAGGCATAAGCCGCTTCGGCAATGGCAAGCACGCCATCTCCAATTGGAAATCCCAATCCATTGGAATTGCCGTTCGGATCCGATCCGGTTGGACTTCCGTTGAAGACGGCGGCCTGGAGCGTCCAGGCATCATCCGGCTTGACGATAATCTGAGCGCCGGGAACGGCGAACGGGTACGCCGGCCCCCCTCCGGGAAGATCGTCGGCAAAAATGCCCGGCCACCCGAATGTCGAATTGACGAAAAGGCTGGCCGTGTTGCTGATCGCAAAATTCTGGTCCGCGAGAATCTGGCCGAGCTTTACCGTCACCGCGTTATTCAGGAGACTTTGCGAGAGATAGAATTCTCCGAGCCTGAAGCCAGGGTCTGCCTCGACCGATGTCACAGCCAGTAGATTGCCGATATCCTTCCCCGACAAGCCCTGGCCCTGAATGGCATAGCCGGAAATGTGAATGTTGGCGCCGCTCCAGCCGGTCAATCGACCCATGTCGAAGTCGCCCTGCAATTGGAAGACACCGTCATAGGCCGCGCCCCTTTTCAGACCGCCCGAGACGTTGCCGAGCACATCGCTAGTCTGCGACATCGTGAAAGTGACACCATGATCCCGCAGCCAATTGCGATAGCCGTGCCAGTCTCCGGTGAACGTCGTTTCAGCGTAGGACGGCGGCGCCGTATCGTCCGCCTTGGCAGTCGCCGCGAACATTGTCATGGCGAGCGCAAGCGCCACCAACGCATGGTTTCTCATCTTTATCCCTTCGCTTGACTATCGTGACCTCGTCCTTTTACGCAAACCGATGCGGCAGTGGTATCCCCATTGCTTTGGCGCCACCCCGTATCGCGGAAAATTGTATGGGCGGACCTCGGGCCCTCAGGGAACATGGAACTTGATAACCCGGCACGGCGCTTTAGACTTAGCGCCTCGAAAACAGGATTTGAGATTGCAGCTTAGGGTCAGGCGGCGTCGAGGCGAGCGATATCGCTAAAGGTTTTCAGGGCTGCGTCGCGGAGTTCGCGATGATGGGCCAGATTGCCTGTGGCGGCGGTGAATGTGAAGGAGGTCGGCAATCGGGTCGTGTATGAAAACGAAACGCTGAATCTTTCGATCAGGCGTTTTGCAGCCTTGGCACTGCGGCGGTTTTGCACCAGCATTTCGAGAACAAAAGACGTCCTGATCGACGGGACGCCAGAGCAAGTGTTTCCTTCCCTTGATCGTCCGACGGCCTCGTCGAAGTGCCATTCGTCCCCGAGGCTGCCGCCTGATTGCTTGCGGATATCCTTGGCGAAACGCATGCCGAATTTCTCAGGCCAGAGCCTCGCGGTCTGCTCAGAACGTTGGTTTCTACACCTGGGACTCCAACATATTTGTCCAGCTACTCGGACTTGTCATTCGGAGTCCATTTGAAGTGGTCGCCCTCGGCCGCAATATATCCGACGCCAGGGAACGGAAAGTGCGGCGCGAAGATCCTCTCGTGGCTTTTGGCGAGCGTGGTCAATGTTTTGACACGGTTCTGCTCGGCCTCCGGCTTATCGCCGTCGAAGGATATCGCCCACTCTGGCTTGGCAAGCGAAATGATGGAGCTATGAACAGTGTCGCCAATATCGAACAGCCGCTCCTTTCCCGATTTGATCTGGTAGCCGACGTGGCCAGGCGTGTGACCACTGAGCGCCACGGATGTAATCCCGGGGACAACCTCACCTCCAGGTTTGAACGTCTTCACATGGTCCGCGATGACCTTGACGATGTCGGCCAGTTTTTCGTTTGCCTTGGCATAGGACCATTCCGTTTCCGACATGCGGATCGTGGCATTTGGAAAAGCGAGCTTTCCATTCAAAACCAGTCCGCCAACATGATCCGGATGAGAATGGGTGATCAGAATTTCATCGACTGCATCCGCACGATACCCGGCTTTTGCCAGACTGCCCTGAAGGGCGCCGCCGACACCGGTATCGATCAGGACGAGGTGCCGGTCCGACTTGACCAGCAGAGCGTCGACGCTAAGGGTGACAGTATCGGTCGGTGCGCCCGCCGCTTTAAGCAAATCCGCGACCTCGGTTGGGCTATGGTCAAGACCAAATATCTTGCCGTCATTGGGTTGGACAAACTGGGCATCGTGTAAGGCGACAATGTCGAACTTCCCCAGTTTGAAGGCCTTCGCATCTGGCTGTTGCTGCGGCATCTGCGCGAAAGCAAATCCTTGGTGGGCCACCATCACTGCAGTCACTGCCAGCAACCTCGCTGTCGTCTTGAAATCAGCCATCCCCATTTCCTCCCTGAGCGAAAATTCTAACGCATCTTATTCGAGTTTATACGATTCAGACATGTAACGAATCTGTGTTCAGCAAGATCGGAGAACGGACCTGTCTGGCTTCACGTCCATCGCGGCGTCGCGGCCAACCGCGTAAGAGGTCCAAAGTCGAGGCAGTCAGAGTTTCTGCCGTAGCCAAATATGGCCAGCGATCGACCTCGCATTAACCAAATATTTTTCCAACGCCATTACCGATACGACCAAAATGCAGATAGCTGTGCGTTATCGGGAATGAAGATGTCGAAGGCGAAGAATTTCACCGGTTGGGCAGTCAACCGGGCAGAAACTATTGTGTCCAATCAGGGACTGGATTTGCTGCGTTCGACCGACCCGAACTCTCGTTGGACCACGGACCAGTGCGTCGTTCGGCTCACATTCGCCATCTTAGAAGCGCTGATCGACGCCCAGAATTTTGAAACGCCGGTTAATCCTGATAGCACCCTGAATTAATTTCGCTTTGTCCGCGCCTGGCGAGAGCGGTTTTCTCTGCGATACAATCCGATCGCAGCGCACCTTTTGAATTCGCCAACGCACCTTGGCTGCGGCTTCGCGCCATCAGCCCTTATTTAAGGTAGACACCAGCATGTGCTCATGCTTTTCCCCCCGCGACCGCTGATACATTCGATTACAAAAATGGGAGTTTGCAGACATATCCTTGGTTCATTCATCGACTGAAATCCCGATGCGTCCCAACGGGCCGAAAACGCCGTAAATTAAGGAAGGATGTCAAAATGAAAACGATCCAGGCTATCGCGCTTGCCCTTGTTCTTGGCGGCGGAGCAGTTTCACTCGCGGACGCTCAGGCTGGACAACCACTGCAGCGCACCGATCTGCTCAAGAATGACATCGACGTACCCGGCCACGAGGTGGTGCAGGTACGTGTCGATTTCGCACCGGGCGTCCTTGCCGCCAAGCATTCCCATCCCGGTGAGGAGGTCGCCTACGTTCTCGAAGGAACGCTGGAATATCAGCTCGAAGGAAAGCAACCGGTGACCCTCAAAGCCGGCCAGTCCCTGTTCATTCCTTCCGGCGTTGTTCACTCGGCAAGGAATGTCGGCAGCGGCTCGGCTTCGGAATTGGCGACCTACACCGTCCGCAAAGGCGAACCGCTTGTGAAGCCTTCCAACTGAAGGTGGCGTTCAACAGCAGAAGGAAATCCACCTGCGTGGGAGTGGCGAGATTCATGCGAAAACTAGCGCCGAACTCGGCGATTTCCGCGACATGCTTCGGCTGCGTATTTATTTGCTTGGATAGACGGGCTTAAACCAGAGCGCCCGTTTCATGGCTGATGAATTCGAAGATCTTGGCGTGCTGTGCGTAGACGATGCCGGTTTTATGATCCAGTGTTCCGTCCTTTCGCATCTTCTGGCCAGTGAAATAGAACGCCTGGTCCCCGGTGAAGGTGATGTCTTGAATAAGGATCGCGTAGCGATGGTTCGAAGCGAACTTGCCGATTAAACCAGACCGATCACAACGTGCTCTGTGGTAGCTTTTGGCAATCGCATTGTAGCGTGTATCAGCCTGCGCTTTGTCGGCGCGTGCGGCCTCCATCTGGCGCTTGAGTTCTTCAAGGGTACGGTCGGTCATGTCGCCAGTCCCTCGTGATCCCTCCAGCAGGTGATGCGATCGGGCTCAGTGCGCCGAAATTGCTTCACCCAAAAGGCCCAGGCATTTCCGTTGCAGCGCGAAACTGGATAGCTCCATCCGTTTGGTTGTGCTGCTGTTGGCGTCGCATCATGCGCCACTGCCGGGGCACCGGTCATGGCTGCAAAAAGAATAGCTGCTGGCTTGCTCATGATCCGTACCTCTGAGTAAAGGGAACTTCGATTTCGAAGCTTTCCTCGATCCGGTTTTGGCCGCCGTAAACAATGTCTCCGCCGTATCAGGCGGTTTTAGTTCTGGTCGTGTCGAGCGGTATGTTGACCCATTCGACGGCTACTTTCTGGGGAACCGTCCCGCGAAAGTATATAGTTCAACCATAACAGTGGCCCCCCGACCTGACTATTGACCGGGAGGACGGATCGCATACCAAAGAGGTGAGGATGACTTATACGTAGGTCTATTTGCTTTTTTTACGGCCTTATCCGAAGCGAGTTCAAACATATCGGCATCGTCTAAACAGTTGGCGAATAGCCGCCGATGACCTCGGCGGCCATGAAACAGCCCGCCAAATTCATGGCAAGCAGCTAGCGCCGGTCGACGAAAAGATCAGGCGTATGCCAGGCAATGCTCGGCCCGGCACCCTCAACCTGATAACGGACGCCGTAGTGCGTTTGGCAGAGAACCAGCTCCCTATCAAATGAGCTGGTTCAGCGCTGGAACCAGCGACTTGAAACCATCGGTTAACCACCCGCTCCTACCCTCGTCTGTGGTGAGTCCACTATGGAACCGCGCCTTCGCTCTTTATGCAGCGACGGCGGTGAACGTGCGAAGGACACTCGGATGGCTGACGATACTGCAAGGATTTCACGCTCTGCAGAGGAGCAGATGCTGGAGGATCACTATTGCGAATATCCCGGATGTGTGAAGTGGGGCGGGCTCGGTTACGACGTCGACCAGGGCACCCAGTGGTTCTGTTCTGAACACAAATGGGACGACTATCGGCTGGGCAAAGCCCGGCGCTCGTTCTTCGACGATGAGGCCTTAGGAATAGATGCCATCATGATCGAACCGCCAGCCGTTGTCGGCATGGGACGATAATCAATCCGAAGAGGCTGGACGGAAAAAGGGAGCAGCTCGCGCCGCTCCCTTCCTCATCGACCTCTCTGCCAGGAGACCCATATGCTGTCACACTCCAGCCAGTAGGTGGCTGCATCTGATTGGATCTTTCGATCGCCTTCGCTATCGCTCAATCAGTGAATCGAAAGGCTCTGCGCGGGATAAGGATGTCTCAAACGGAATTGCGATATTAAGGTCATTGCCTGTTGCAGCAGGACATTCGCAGCTTCAATTTCGTCAGTCGCCAGCTCGTCGGAGGAACCCCTGATAGTCAAAGCAAGATGGCGAGAGTTTTCAGCATAAGTAGCCTCGCCCTCTAATGAAGCTTCCGTGGAGCTTTCTTCCAGCGTATTTACGACCGCCGATAATATCTCCTGCCGTTCATCGATTGTCATTTCGTTGATGGACTTGAATCCAACCATAACTGATCTCCTCAAAAGGAGAGAAACGCTTGTTTCTCGTTGCCATGCATTTGGCGATGACTGCCTTCGACTACAACGGCTATCTGATGCAATTAACGCATGGCAGCCATCTGCGTTCCTCAATGCGAGCGTGAGCGCAGCATTGCACGCCTGATATCAAGGCCGGACAACGCACTCAAATGGCCGAATGATGGGTTGAGATAGGATCCAACAATGGCTATCTGGTGCCAGCCCAAGCGGCCGCTCGGCGAACAACAAGGTACAGACCGGCATGATTCCAGATTTCCTCGTCACCCATTCCGGTGGCTTCCATGCCGACGAGCTGCTCTCCAGCGTTATTCTGACCCGGCTTTTCCCGCAGGCTCGTCTGATCCGCAGCAGAGCGCCGGAATGGATCACACCCGGCGTCGACCGCATCATCTATGATGTCGGCGGCGCATATGACGCTGCAGCGCGAATTTTCGATCACCATCAGCGGGGCGCGCCGCTCAGGGAGGACGGTCAACCGTACAGTTCTTTCGGATTGATCTGGAAGCATTACGGCCGTGACTATCTTGCTGCCTCAGGACTTCCCCTAGCACATATCGAGGCCGTACATGCCTCTTTCGATGCCAGCTTCGTCCTGCCGGTCGATCTGACGGACAATGGTGCGCTTAGCCCCTCCGTTGCAGGCCCACTCGCCGGGCTCACGCTGCCGGTTCTGCTGGAGACGTTGAAACCCGTTTTCGACGAGGTCGATCCCGAGGCAGACGACCGCGGATTCCAAAGTGCTCTCGCCATTGCCCGTAGTTTCGTTGAGGCAAAGATCGCCCAAAACGCCGCAAAATTGCGGGCCGAGGCGCTTGTGCACCAGGCAATCGAGGACGCGGGCCAAGGGCGAATTCTTGAACTCCCGATGGGAATGCCCTTTCGCCCCGCCATCGTGAAGGCAGGCGCCGAGCACCTGCTGTTTGTCGTTCACCCGCGCGAGAAGGATTGGTGCTTGACCGGCATTCGTCGCGCAGACGATGGGTTTGAGCTACGGGCGGATCTGCCTGCAGCGTGGGCGGGCTTGGTCAATGGTGATCTGGAGGCGGCATGCGGCATTGCTGGTGCGAGCTTTTGCCATAATGGCCGCTTCATCGCCGCCGCCAAGAACCGTGAGGCTGCTCTCGCCATGGCGGAGTTGGCGGTCAGGGAGGCTATCTCTACCGGACAGAAATCGGTCGTCGATACCGGCCTTGCCGTGCCTGCAAGCATCGTTGCCGGTTAGCTGAGGATGTGCCGATCGCTCTAAACGCCGTCATCGTCGAATATCCAGCGAACGCTGTCCTTGAGGTGCAGATTGGGTATGGCTCCTGCTTTCTGCGCGTCTCGATAGGCATGCCGTGCAACGTCGAATGACGTTACCCACAGGATGGAACTCAACAGCATCGCAATGATGTAGGCTTTAGCAGTCATCGAAACATCGTCCTTGGCAAGATCCCGCATCCCATATTTAACGACGCTGACATCTGGCTGAACCCATCATCACCCGCAGCACGTCGACGCAAACCACCAACGGTGTCAGAATAGCGTACGCCTGTGACGCTGCCCTCACCGGCCTAGATCGCAGATATAAGACGAAGCATCTCCACGAGCGCACGACCGACGTAGCCACATCCGAGAAACAAAGATGCCAATTCATCCATCTATGCGCGAAAACAACGGTTTTGTTGGCGCAAGGTAGAAGCATATGTTACTATTCTAAGGAAAGTTGAGTTTTGTCGAGGTTGCCGCCAAGCGGCTACCACCGCGATTGGAGGCATTCCATGCGAATTCTCCCGCCGCCCTTACCGGTATTCGCCATGCTCGTCGGTCTCCAGCTTGTTGCCGCGGTGCCGGCCGCTGCGATAGGCCCGGACGTCCCGCTTGCTTTCCGCGATTCGTTTGAACGCCTCGACCTTGTGATCGGCCCGCAGGAACGCGGCGACCTGTCGGCATCCTGGACTCTGTACGATCACGGCAAGGTCGTGCGCGAGAAACGCCTCGATTTCCAGATGGAGAAGGGCTCGCAGGAAGAACGCGTGGCCGAGATTCCGCTTGGGCTCGACGAGCTTTCCGACCTCAAACCAGGCTACTATGCAGTGAAAATTATTGTTGTCGAAACGCCAGCAAAGGGCGAGACAACGGAACCTCTACGGATCGACCAATGGGTACATGTTGTGGTCTCCGAGTCCGGTGTCCATCGCGTAACGCAGGAGGAATATTCGGGAGCCACGGATCCAGTCGAACTTGGCGTCGATGCAGCCGGCGAGCGCGTCCTTCTCTCCGGCGGCGCGGCTGGCAAAGCTGAAGTTCCGCTCGACAAGACGGAGCATCATCAGGCTCCGGCGCTTGGCCTCGGGGGTGGTGCTGTTCAGGAGCAACCAGGCGAGCAACGCCAGTTGCGCCTACGCGACGAAAGCCAGGAGCCATGACATGACGATCGCGGCCAGATTTTTCATCGCGATAGCAACGTTTTTCCTGTTTGCAACGGTCGCAACGGCAGCACCTCGCACCGTCTGCTTCAATCTCCGCTTCGCAGACGACCGCAACAATTGTCCGGCTCCCGCAAACGGTGTGCTGCGCGGATGCCAGGCAGGGTCGGACGTGGATGCGATCGGCCATCAGATCGAACTTTGGGACAAGGATCAGAACAGCCCGGATGACCTGATTGGCACCTGGTATGTCAACGGCGGCGGCACGCAATGCGCAACGTTCGAGTGGGAACGATCGGCCGCGAGCCTGGGCGAGCATGATCCGGACGTCTACATGCGCTACATCAACCGCGTGAATCAGACCGGTTTTTCGAACTACGTGTTCGTTCAGGTCGTCCGGCGGGACGGAGGCGCGCACCCGGCGACGACTTGGCGCAACGGTCAGCCGGGCGACCCCGACCGCTACGTCGCCAACAACTGTACCGCAGGGTCTACCTGCTACATGTTTCCGTCGGGATATCTTCTTCCGACATCGGATGTGGCGTCGGAACGCGCGCAGCGGATCATGACGCTCGATTCCGCCCAGCACATGTTGCAGGTCTACAGCGATCTGATGAACCGCAATGTGAAACTCCACTTTCCCGGCAAGGACGATTGCACGACGAGCTGCGCGACGGACCGCGAGAACTATCATATCTTCAAGACGCAAGGCCGAGATGGGATACTTTCGACGCACGAACTCGGCCATGTGTTGCAAATGCAGATATTCGGCCAGGATTCGCTCACCGACGATGTGAGCAAGGGCGGCAATGGATGGAGCCTTACAAGCGACGAATTCGATTCCGGGGCGACCACCGAGGGTTGGGCTTCCTATGTCGCGGTCGTTAGCTGGTTCGACCCCAACAACAGTGCCAGCAATCCAGTCGGCTGGTCGGTGAACTTCGATGCGGCCACGCCCACCAACGCCACTTGCAGCAACAACCGAGGCATTCCGCTCCAGGTAGCTCGCGCCTTTTGGGACATCGATGACTGGAACAATGAGGCCGGCGCGGGTGCGGCGGGCCGAGCGCGAGATGCGCTCGCCTACGGCACGCTCGACATAGCCCGCGGTTGGCAGCACTTTGCCGACGGCTCGGGCAACAGACAGAACGATGAATCCGACATGCACGGACTGAACGCCCGCGACTATTACTGGAACAATACCTGGTGGCTCGCGGCGCCGGAATTCTTTGAGACTTTCATCGAGCACAATTGCCTGCAGGACCAAGACAACAACTGACTGTTTGCATTTTGGACGACTAGGCCCACCAATGGCACTGTGCTGGATAAGGATGCCTCAAACGGAATCGCTATATCTTCGTTCGCCCTAGCGGACCTTCATCGGTTTCGTCTCGAGCGGGATGAGAGGCTTGTATAGCTCCTCCGAGTTCCCTTACGTGCTCCTGCTTCGCCCGGCCGATCAATTCGTTATCCGTAAGACATCTGACGGCGGCGGCCGCCAGGACCTTCCCGGCTTGAAGCATTCCCTTATGGGCGTAGGAGGTCTTTCCCTGCGCAACCACTTGCCAGCTATGCGGAGGTGTTCCGTATGCGGCCGTCGCCATATAGACCTGTCCGGTGGGAACGATCCAGCTGACGTCGCCGACGTCTGTCGACCCGTGCAGAAACGTCGGCTTTTCTGCGAACTCGTTGACGTGTCCGGACAGGATCGTACCGCGCTTCTCGATGCGAGCTTGAACGTCCCGGGGAAAAGTCTTCTGGATCGTCGCCGCGAATTCCTTCTTGCTGTTTGAGAACGACGCTCCGCCGATCTTGTTGAGCTCCTGGTGAATCACTCCTGCCAGCATGACATTCGGTATCAGATCGGCAGACGCTGCATCGAAGGTGATTTCAACCGCCGTTCCTGTCATCAGCGAACGGCAGCGTCGATTTGGATACTGTCCGAGGGCAAAAAACATGTCCATTCGATTGCACCTGGACGACATCGTCAGCGGTTCGAAACCTTTCTCGTCAGCACGAAGCAATCACGAAAGATACGGCGAAGCCTGCTTAAGTCCGAACGCGCGCAGCCGCCGTCAGGCGGGCGATGATGGCTTCCCGCGCCGTCCGTGAGCCGGCAAGACGCCGCTTCGTCCGCGCAATCACATCGGCTGTCGCCTCCTGTGGCGTGCCCGAATGAAACGGTGGCGCCGGCGCATATTCCAGCGAGAGCTGAACCGTCTCCGCTTCCTCCTGGCCAAGGAGGGCCGCAAGAACAGCCAGCCCGAAATCGATGCCGGCCGTCACTCCGCCGGCGGTGATGAGATTGCCGTCCTTAACGATACGGCCTGCGGTTGGAATTGCGCCGAAGCTTGCGAGGAAATCGTGCGCATTCCAATGCGTCGTTGCCTTCTTGCCCCTGAGCAGACCGGCAGCGCCGAGGACAAGGGAGCCGGTGCAGACGGAGGTGATGAAACGTGCCTGCGCTGCCTGCACGCGAATAAAGGACAGTACGACCTCATCCTCAAGCAGTGCATTGATGCCGCCACCGCCAGGCACGCAGAGGACATCGAGCTGAGGGCAATCATCGAATGTTGTCGTTGGCTGAAGCACCAGTTTCGTTGCGGAGACGACCGGTGATGTGTCCTTCCAGATCAGATGTACCTCCGCGCCTTCCGTGGAGGCGAAGATCTCGTAAGGACCTGTCAGATCGAGTTGTTGAATGCCGGGAAAAACGAGCAGTCCGAAGCGAATGGTCATATCGCAGCTCCAATGGTTGACTTCGGCAAGCTTACGCGATCACTATCTGGCGTATTTGCCAAAGTCCCCTCATTTTGTGCCAACCATGCGCCGCATTGAAATCCTCACGTTCGAAAACGCCCAACTGCTTGACATAACCGGGCCACTGCAGGTCTTTACGAGCGCCAACGAGGCGGCACTCGCAGCCGGTCAGCCAAAGCCCTATGACGCGATCGCGGTTGCAATAAACCGACAGACTGGGACGACCTCGGGTCTGATGCTTGCGACGACGGTGTTGCCCCAGGACGATGAGCCGATCGATACCTTGATTGTCGCCGGTGGCATCGGCGTCAATAAAGCCTGTGAGGATACGGCCCTCGTCGACTGGGTCCGAAAACGTTCAGCAAGAGCGCGGCGGGCTGCATCGGTCTGCAGCGGCGCCTTTCTTCTCGCCGAGGCCGGACTTCTGGAGGGACGACGTGCGGTGACCCATTGGCACCGGTGCAACGAGTTTTCCAAACGCTTCCCCAATGTGCGGTTGGAGCCCGATCCGATCTTTGTCCAGGACGGCAACATATGGACATCGGCAGGCGTTACGGCCGGCATCGATCTGGCACTTGCGCTGGTGGAGGCGGATCTCGGTCGCAAATTGGCGCTCGCCGTCGCACGCGAACTTGTCGTCTTCCTGAAGCGGCCGGGCGGCCAGGCACAGTTCAGCACCATGCTCTCACTACAGGAAAACGGTGATCGCTTCGACCGCCTGCATGCGTGGATCCTCGACAATCTCAGTAGAGACCTTTCGCTGCCGGCGCTTGCCGAGCAGGCGAACATGAGCGCGCGCAGCTTTTCGCGGCATTATCGCCAGGCAACCGGGCGCACACCTGCCCGGGCCGTCGAGGATATCCGTGTGGAGGCTGTACGGCGTCTGCTGGAGCAGGGTTTTTCACTTCGCCAGGCACGTATCCGCTGCGGTTTCGGTTCGGACGAGACCATGCGCCGGAGCTTCCTTAAAACATTCGGAACGACACCACAGGCCTTCCGCGATCATTTCGCATAAGGCTGCGGCCGAAAACGGATGAACGCACGGCCATTCCGAAAGAACAGGATGCGTTTGTCGCAGGACACGCCTCAACGTGAGGCGCGAACTTCCGATCGCCCGACATGAGCGGGGGCATGCGGTGTGGGTGATATTTCTCGTTCTGCAGATCATCCGGCAGCCCAACGTGACTGGACATCTTGTCTCTTTGGGATCACCATTACTGTGGGCTGAAGTTACATCTGAGGGGACCAACTATCGCCAAATAGGAGGCCGAGATGAAGCAGCATGCACGCGATGACCTGCAGAAAATTGCAAAAGTTGATCAGGATTTCATTGATCGAGAGATGTCGCGAAGCCAACGGCTCGAACGTTGGATAGATCTTCTTGAGCGGAGTCCTCGGCAGTTTCTTTCCACTTTGCGCGAAACCGAATTTCAGCCTAGTGAGACGCGGGCGGCGATGCGGACGGACAGTTCCCCGATCTCCGTTGCCTTTGCCGATCCGGTTCTTCGCGCCGCCGGTTTGGAGGGCGACAGCTACGGGGAGGCAAAGCGCTTCTTCGAACTCACGGATCATGAGTTGCACGGAATTGTCTGCTATTGCCATTTCGGCGAAACGGTCAGTTCTGCCGTAGTCGCACGCTCTATTCGTCCGCTGCTCGCCGGAAGGCCACCGAGCCTATTTGCCCGGTTGCGGAAGCTGCTGTCGATATAGTCTTTGCTTTCGGCATGACCGCTGCAGCTGAAAGCCTTTGGCGACGCGGCTGTATCACGCATGCAAGATGTCGGTGGGAAGCGCTGGCTCGGCAATCCCTGAGATTACACAGTCTCAAGGGTCGCCGTAGCCAATGTGAGGCGCATGGCATTTGCCTAGGGCGGCGGCAGCTGTGCCCACCGATCAAATCTTGCCATCAAAGTAGCCACCGCACGTCGTTCTTCACAGTGCGGTGCATCGTCAGCACGACGGGCGTCAGCCACAATCTCAGCTACCACGCCTGCAAAGACCTTCCTCATACCTCCGCCGGTTCGTCACCTTGAACTTCGTCTTTCCGATGTGACGGCGGCTGGAGACGTTATGCCTATGTGGCATCAGCCACATAGGTGGTAGCCATTGGACTTTGATCCACGCATCAACGCCCATCGGCAGTGTTATAATGTGCAATCTGAAGTTCTTGTCATCGACCAGGAGACCGTCATGACAGCACCACATCCATCGAAAACCCATATTGGCAACCATCCCCTGCACCCCGAAACTCAAATGCTGAATTACGGCTACGACCCCGAACTGTCGGAGGGTGCGGTCAAACCTCCGGTCTTCCTGACGTCGACTTTCGTCTTCAAATCAGCCGAGGATGGGCGCGATTTCTTCAATTACATATCCGGTCGCAACGAACCGCCGGAAGGTAGAGGCGTAGGTCTCGTTTATTCGCGCTTCAATCACCCGAACAGTGAAATCGTCGAAGACCGCCTGGCCGTCTATGAGCGCACGGAAAGCGGCGCGCTGTTCTCCTCGGGCATGTCGGCAATCGCCACAACTCTGTTGGCCTTTGTCCGCCCTGGCGATAGCATGCTGCATTCCCAGCCCCTCTACGGTGGCACTGAAACGCTCATTGCAAAAACATTCCTCAATCTCGGCGTCTCAGCAGTCGGTTTCGCGGATGGGGTCAGCGAAGCATCGGTGATGGCTCGGGCCGAGGAAGCAATGGCAAAAGGCCGCGTCTCTGTCATTCTTCTGGAAACGCCCGCCAATCCAACGAATAGCCTGGTCGATATCGCGATGATCCGCCGCGTAGCCGATGCAATCGGCTTGAAGCAGGGCCATACACCGATTATCGCGTGCGACAACACCCTGCTGGGTCCAGTCTTCCAGCGCCCGATCGAACATGGAGCCGATATTTCCCTTTATTCGCTAACCAAATATGTGGGCGGCCATTCCGATCTGATTGCCGGTGCGGCGCTCGGCCCAAAGGCGCTGATCAAGCAGGTCAAGGCATTGCGAGGAGCGATCGGCACACAGCTCGATCCGCATTCCTGCTGGATGCTCGGCCGTTCGCTGGAAACTCTGCAAATACGCATGGAACGAGCAGACAGCAATGCACGGGCAGTCGCCGATTTCCTGCGCGACCACCCGAAGGTCGAGAAGGTCCACTATTTGCATTATACTGACCCGGCATCTGCGACTGGCCGGACTTTTGCCGCGCAGTGCAGCGGGGCAGGTTCCACCTTCTCCTTCGATATCCTGGGCGGTCAGCCGGCGTCGTTCAAGTTCCTGAACGCGCTGCAGATCTTCAAGCTGGCGGTTAGCCTGGGGGGTACGGAGTCGCTTGCTTCCCACCCCGCGACCACAACGCATTCGGGCGTTCCGACGGAGGTGCGCCATCGCATAGGCGTGTTGGAATCAACGATCCGACTATCAATCGGTATAGAACATCCCGACGACCTGATCGCCGATCTGGCTTCAGCTCTCGACAACGCATAACGGACATCTATGTCTCCCCGGCGCCTTCGATATCGGATGCACGCGCCTTTCCAACGTCCGCCGGCTGCCTTCGCTTCTACGCGAGATCGACCCGCAAGGCGAAGGTGCCGCCAAGTTGCCGAACTATCGCAGGACTTCACGTCGGAGATTTTTCGCCGCCCGCGACCGTGATCACTCCGACGATAATCAGGCCGGTGAGCAGGAGGCGAATGCCTGCGCTGACGCCGAACGTGTTGAGCATGGTCAAAAGCAGCACCAGGAAGAGCGCCGCACCCCAGACGCCTGGAACGTTCGCCTTGCCGCCGGCAACCGAGGTTCCCCCGATCACCACCACCGCGATCGACGCCAGCAGATATTCGTTGCCGATATCGACATTGGCGCCGCGGAAATAGCCGGCGAGCAAGGCGCCGTTCAAACCCGCCAACGTGCCAGAAAGCGTATAAGTGAGGAACCGGACCCGCCCGACATGGACGCCAGCCAACCAGGCGGCACGGATGTTCTGCCCGATGGCAAGGACAGAGCGGCCATAGATCATTCGGCGTAGAACAATCGCGGCGCCGACGGTAAACAATGCAATCAGAATCGCGAGCAGCGGAATGCCAAGAACTTGCACATTGGTGAATGCAGCAAAGCCCGGGGGTGGCTTGATCTGCAATCCGCGTCCGTAGCTGATATCGATCGACTGGATGACGAAGCTTGCCGACAGCGTGGCAATGATCGGCGGGATGCGCAGCGCCCATATCAGCAGGTAGTTGACGGCGCCGATCGCCGCGCCGCTGGCAAGGGCCGCCAGAAGTCCAACCGCGATCATGCTGTCCTGGCCGTCCATGACCTTCATCGCGACCGCGCTGGCGAGACCAATATTGGCCGGTAGCGACAGGTCGACATTGCCCGGCCCCAGGGTGATGACGAACATTTGGCCGGTGCCGGCAATCACCATGAACACGGCGAGCGACAATGCCGCGGTTATCATGCCTCCGGCGCCGTAGCCGCCGGTGAAGATGATCGTGGCCAGCCAAACCACCAGTGCGCCGACGAAGGACCATATCCAGGGCTTTGCGGCGAGCGCCTTGATCTGCTGCATGAGCCTTATGCCTCCCTTCGGCTAATGAGCACGCGAGCGGCAAGCACAATGATCAGGATTGCGCCATTGGCCGCGACCTGCCAATCGGGCGGGATACGCATAAAAGTCAGCAAGGAAGAGGCCGCAAGCGCAAGTGTCAGGGCGCCCAAGACCGCGCCGATCGGCGACACACGCCCGCCCATGAATTCGCCACCGCCGAGAATGACGCCGGCAATCGCCAGCAGCGTGTAGCCGTTGCCGATATTTGCATCTCCCGAGGAGGTGATGCCAATCAGCGTCATGCCGGACAACACTCCGAAGAGCCCCGCCAACGCAAAAAGAGTGACCTTGGTTCGCAGCAGCGACCAGCCGGCGCGACTGAGCGCGGCAGGGTTGCCACCCGATCCGCGCAGGATGACCCCATAAGAAGTGCGCATCAGCCCGAAATGCACGACAGCCGCAATGACAATCGCTGCAACGATCGGGAAAGGTATGAAGGGTGGTTTGAAAGAGGTGATCGCCTGCAGCCACTCCGGCGCCTTGCCGCCCGGCTTGGGCAGAACAAGAATGGCAAGTCCCTGCCAGACGAAACTCATTCCCAGCGTGACAACAATCGACGGCAGATTGCGCAGATAGATCAACGCGCCAAGCAGCGCATAAACACCGATGGATGCCAACAGAACGATGACACCGAGCAACGGCGCGTCGCGCAACCATGTCGCCGTGACGCAGCCGACAAAGCCCACGAAGGTCCCGATCGACAGGTCCAGCTCGTTGCCGGCGATGACGAACATCTGCGCTATCGTCGCAAGCGCGATGGGGATTGCAAGGTTCAGCATCAGGCTGAAACCAAAATAGGAAATAGCACGCGGATTGAGCCAGGCGATTGCGATCAACACCAGAGCCAGCGAAAGCGCTGGCAACAACGCACGCAAGGCACGCGCGCGTCCAGCGGATCCACGCGCCGGCGTCCTCACGAGCGACTGACTGGAAAAGGACGTCATGTCAGCCGGCCTCCACGAATGAGGATTGAATGATCTTTTCTTCAGTGAGCTCGTCTCGCCTGAGATCGGCAACGATATTGCCACTCTTGAAGACATAGACGTGGTGGCAATTGTCCAGCTCCTCGGTCTCCGTCGTATACCAGATGAACGTTCTGCCCTTCTTCGCTTCTTGCCGGATCAGGTCGTAGACCTCGAGTTTCGTGCCGATGTCGACGCCCCGCATCGGATCGTCCATGAGAATGATATCCGCGTCCGAGCCAAGCGCGCGGGCAAAAAGCGCCTTCTGCTGATTGCCTCCGGAAAGCGAAAGAATATTGTTGTTCATGTCGGGCGTGCGGATACCGATCCTCTGTTGCCAGACCGCCGCGAGCTCCTCTTCCTTTTTGGGCGAAATTAGCAGACCGTTGCGCAGCCGCGAAAGCGAACGGATGCCGATGTTCTCGGCGATCGACCATTGCGGAAAGATGCCGTCCGACTGCCTGTCCCCCGCGACCAGCGCCACTGGCGCCGTGACCTCGATGCCGGCCTTCCGGCGATCAGCGGCCTTGTATATATCAAGAAGGAGATCCGTCTGGCCATGTCCTGCAAGGCCGGCAAGACCGATGATCTCTCCCGCATGCGCGACAAGCTCCGTGCCATCGCGTTGCCGTGCTGCTCGGGCCCTGACTCGAAGCGCGCCAACCGTCCTTTCGCCGGTTTGAGCTTCAGCGGCAACCTTCTCGCGATGCCCGGCGCCACCCATGGTTGCAACCAGCCTGTCACGGTTAAAGGCCTTTGCAGCATCCGCGGCAACGACCTTGCCGTCGCGCATGACAACGATGCGGTCGGCATTCTGCAACACCTCGCCAAGCACATGCGAAATCAGAATGCAGCTACCACCACCTGCCACGAAGCGGCGCACAAAGGCGAGCAGTTGTCCGGCAGTATGCGCGTCAAGCGAGGAGGTGGGCTCATCCAGAATGACAAGGTTGAGCGGATCTTCGGTGACCGTGAAGGCACGCGCGACCTCCACCATCTGTCGCCGGCCAATCGAAAGATCCGAGACGATGTCTGACGCGTCGATGGCGTGATCGGGAAAGATCTCATCCAGCTTGGCACCGATGAGTGCGGCGGCGCGGCGATGCCAGCCAAAGCCACGCAGTGACGGATGATTGATGCGGGTATTCTCCGCAACCGAGAGATTGGGGCACAGCGACAGTTCCTGAAATACGCAGCGTATCCCAAGCTTTTTACCGCGGCTGACGGTATAACTATCCTCAGCGGTATCGGAGATCAGCATTCGACCCCGATCGAGCGACAGCGTTCCGACAAGCATATGCATCAAGGTCGACTTGCCGGCCCCATTATGGCCGACGAGCCCGACACACTCGCCCCGTCCGACTGTGAAGTTAACCCCATCCAGAGCGCGAACGGCGCCGAAATGCTTTTCGGCGTCGTTCAACCTGATGAAGCTTTTAGGAGCGTCAGCCAGCACCGGCATGTCCGAAGCCGTCATCATAGAGGGCAAAGATCGAAACGGCTGCCATCACTTGATGTTCGCCTTGATCGCTTCGATGGCATCATTCTGCGAATATTCCTTGCTGGCGACGCCTCCAACCGGAATGTCCGGAAGATGCTTTTCAAAATCATCCTGAGTGAAAGCGAGATAGGGAACGAGCAGGTCGTGCGGAATGTCCTTTCGGCCATCGAGAACCTGCTGGGCGACCCAGAAAGCCAACGTCGATACGCCAGGGGCGATCGATGCGGACCATGTCTTGTAGCCGTCCTTCGCCTTCTGCTCCTTCCAATATTCCAACTCGTCCTGACGGTTGCCCATGATGATCGTCGGGCGCGGCTTGCCGCCCGCGGCAAAGGCCTGGGCAGCGCCATAACCGTCGCCGCCTTGTGTGACGACGCCGACAATATCAGGCAGTGACGGCAGCACGGTTGCGACCGCCTTCTGCGCCGTGGTCTGATCCCAGTTGCCCGTCACGGAGTTGACGATCTTGAATTGCGGATTGGCTTTGACGCCTTCCAGCAGTCCCTTGTGAATGGCGTCGTCGATCGACGTTCCGGCAAGGCCGCGGATCTCAAGCAGATTGCCGCCGTCCGGATGAATCTTTTTCATCTGCTCGACTTCCTGCTTGCCCATGTCCTCGAAGTCGACGACGACGCGGTAAGCACAGGGCTCATTGACGATGCCGTCGAAGGACACGACGACGATACCGGCATCGCAGGCCTGCTTGATCGCGCCGTTAAGCGCGTCGGGCGAGGCCGCGTTGATAACGATGGCATCATAGCCTTGCAGGATGAGGTTCTGGATCTGGGCTGCCTGCGTCGGCACTTCCTGGTCCGCCGTGGTGAAGACATCGGCGGCACCGACGACTTTGTCGGCGACGGCCTTCTTGGTGACGATGTCGTAGCTCTTCAGCATCGCCTGCCGCCAGGAATTGCCGGCATAGTTGTTGGAAAAGGCGATCTTCTTGCCGCTGGTATCGGCAAAAGCCGTGCCGGAAGCAAGCGTCGCAGCAAGCACGCCAAGAACAAATAGTTTACGCATTTCGATCCTCCCTAGAGTAATTGACTTCTTTCCGTCTTCCTCCGGCCATCGGCTCCTCTTCCGATGTCTTCGCTCTCCGCGACGCCGAAGGCACTCTCATCACCGATCGAGCAATCAGCGACGCCCTTGCGCCGGTTTTCCGGCCTCAGAACAGTCTCAGCCCCGGCACGCGCACCCTCAGTCTGTGCAGCGAGCTTGACGCGGTAATATACAGGCTCTTCAGATCTTCGTCACCGAAGGCAAAATTCGCGCAGGGTTCCGGTGTGCGGATGACACCGAGCACGTTGCCCGAGGGATCGAAGACATGAATGCCGCCAGGACCGCAGCAATAGAGATTTCCGCGGCTGTCGATCTTCATGCCATCGGGCGCTCCCGGCTCGTCGCCCTTGGTTTCCGCCCAAACGGCTCCGCCCGTCAGTTCGCCCTGCGGCGTGACGCTGAACACACGGATATGTTGACGTTCCGTGTCGTTGACGAACAGCCGGGATTCATCGAGCGAGAAACATAGCCCGTTCGGCTGGCCAAAATCCGAGGCCAGCAGCGTCAGATGCGACCCATCCGGATCGACCCGATAGACCCCCCGAAAGGAAAGCTCGGGCTCGCGCGGGATGCCATAATATTCCATCCGGCCGAAGATGGGATCGGTGAAATAGATCGCCCCGCCGGTTGCCACGACGATATCGTTCGGGCTGTTCAATTCCTTGCCCTGGTAATGCGTGGCAAGCACCGTCGTCGAACCGTCGGCCTCGAGACGGGTGACGCTGCTTGTCGCGTGTTCGCACGTCAAAAGCCTGCCCTCACGATCGAGCGTATTGCCATTCGCCTTGTTGCTTGGTCGGCGAAAATCTTCAATGACACCCGATGGTTGACGCACATACATACGGTTTTCCGGCATGTCGCTGAAGACCAGCCATTTTTCATAGGGGTGCCACACCGGCCCTTCGGTAAAGCCAAGGCCGCTCGCAAGCGTCTCAAGCGTGGCATCACCCACCACGTCGGCAAAGCTGGGATTGCGTGAAGTGTTCGGCATGATCAGCTCGCGGGCTTTTCAGCCGTCTTGCCGCCCACATACCAATCGGAAGCCGCGACATCCTCGAACACGACCCAGATCGCTTCCTTCGGCAGCTCGGCGACCTCGCTGACAGCCTCGGTGACGCGGCGCGCAATCTCGTTCTTGCGCTGCTGGGAATGGCCTTTGAGAATTTGAATATTGACGAATGGCATACAACACTCCTCCCCTCACGCTTTCGTCTTTGTTTTCGTCAGAGTAGCCACAATCCCGGCCGGCACGATACGTTTCAAGACGCAGTGCCCACTGTGTGTTTACACATTCGCAATGACAACTTGCTCACTGCTTCCTCTCCGGCTCGTCGATCCGATCAAGCCAGGCTTCAAGGCTCTGCTGCTCGCGCCGCAGCGCGTCGACATTGATGAGGCCACGCGCCAAGGCGAGGTAAATTGCGCGTGTCCGCGAATTGAATATGGGCAGGTTATTGTCGGCCGGCTCTTCAAGTGCCGCCACGCCAAGCTTCTCGTAGAGATGCCGGATGCGGGCCTGGGCGCCTCTGGTCGAAAGCCCTCTGCGTGCCGCAATCGCCTTATCCGTCAGGCCGAGCGCAACGTCGATCAGGCTCTCATACTCGCTGTCGGTAATGCCTTCCAACCGGTTCTGCACACGATGCTGGATGCCGCGCACTTCACGGTCAATGATGCAATGTCCCTCGGCAAATACACCGCGCAGTGCCAGGCGCATCCCCTCCTCCGACGCCGACTTCAGCACGTAGCCGTAGACCGTGCCTGGCGGCACGATGCGCGCCACGCCGCGCACGTAGGACTCGTCGGCGAAGTTCGACCAGAACAGGATGTTCGTGTCAGCCCGGATCCCCCAGATTGACCGGGCGACCTCGATGCCGGTCGCCTTCGGCAATTGCAGGTCGAGCACGACGTAGGGTGGCTTGCGCTTCTGGGCGAGGTCGATCGCCACATCGCCGCTGCTGGCTTCGATCACCTCGACGTCGCCCGGCCACAAATGCTCGATCGTTGCCCGCGCGAAACTGCGGTGCAGACCATCATCCTCAGCTACCATCACAAGCATTTAAAGGCTCTCCAATGCTTCTAGACCTATGTCGGTCGCTGCCGGGATCTGACCGCAATGGCGGCCAATTTCGATTGCAACTCGCGTGCCACCCTTGCGGCCGGCGCGGCCAAGCTTCAGCGTCGCCCCGATCAGTGCAGCGCGGGTATGCATATGGCCGATGCCACCGACGACCTCGGGATCGACGGTGCCGCATCCGATGCCGTCATCGCTAATGACCACGCGCAGTGTCGAAGGCGTGGCTTCCATCCGCACTTCGATGCAACGCGGCGCACCATGCCGGACGGCATTGTTGATAGCCTCCTGCGCGATCCGGTAGACCGCCGTCAATATCCGCTCCGGAAGCTCGTCGGCTGCGCCATCGCTGGTGTCCTGGATCCGCACCGCGATCGAGGGCGTCGCACGACTGACGCTGCGGGTTAGATGCGCTTCTATCGCATCGCGAAGGCCGAACAATTCCAACACGCTGGGCCGCATGTCGTCGACGATGTGGCGAAGTTCCGTCAGACAGTTGACCACCTCACGCTCCAGCTCGGCCAGCTGTGCGGCCCCTGCAACGCCTTGGCGATGAAGCGCCGAAACCTGGCGCACGACACGGGAAAGATCGGCCAGCGTCTGGTCGTGAAGATCCATGCCGATGCGCCGCCGCTCACGCTCCATACCCTCGGTCAACCGTGCTGCGCCGACCCGCAACAGTTCGGCGCGACTGCGCGCCTCGCTTTCCGCCAGCATTGCCCGACGCGCTTCCTCGCTCTGGATCAGCGCGAAGATGTAGGGCGCGATGAACTCGGCGCAGTGCTGCGCAACCTCAAGGTCGGACTGGGTGTAGATACCCGGTTCGTGCCGACTGATATTGAGCGCCCCGATGATATTGCCACGAGCCCTGAGCGGCACAACGATACGACTGCGAAGATTGGCCGCATAAATCGGCCCGTCTAGGGCGCCAGGAAAATGAAAACGTGCGTCCTCCAAGGCATCCTGCGCAATGAGATAAGGGAGATCGCCGTGCAACACATCCCGGATCGGGCTGATATCGACCGGCAGCGGATGCTGGGCAAGCGCACTCCAACTCGTGTAGCAACCCGCCTCATAACAGACATGGCTGCGGCCCTCATCCAATACCACCGCGATATCCATGTGATCATGCGGCAGGAGCGTTTCGATCTCGACGGCGATGGCGCGGAACGCCGCGGCCGGGTCGATATGTCCGGCAAAAGCGCGCGATATCGACAACAACCGATCCATCAGCTGGGCGGCGGTATATGGCATGGCTCGAAGTCCTCCCTCTTCTCCCATTCCATTATGATGCGCTATCCGACGCCGGCTATGCCGTAGAGCCACCGCACGCGGACACGCGACAGATTGTGAGGCTGGCCTAAAGGGTCTGCCTTAGCAAGCCTGGACCGCAGATGTTCATCAAGGCTATACTTCATTGGCTGAGATTTCCGGCAAATATTGAAACTGCGGGAAAGTCGTGGAACGTTGATAACGAAGCACTTCGACTGTAAGTTCGGCAGGCGAATCAAACGATCCCGGAAATGAAGGGGGAACTGTCATGCCTACGGGTACTGTAAAATTTTTCAATGAGGACAAAGGATTTGGCTTCATTTCTCCCGAAAATGGGGGAGCTGACGTGTTCGTTCACGTTTCTGCTTTGCAGCGGGGCGGTTCGCTCAGAGAAGGCGAAAAGGTCAGCTACGAATTGGGTCAAGATCGCAAGACCGGAAAGTCGAAAGCCGAAAACGTCAGCGTAATCTGATCGCATCAGCTTAGGGATTGGCTGCGGATTTAGCCTGCTTCATTTTTTGGACAGGCTAAACCAATTCCACGCCTTGCGGGGATACGAACGTCCGGGCCGTCAATTCATGCCCCAATCTAGACCTGATGCGCCTTGTGAGTCTTCGGCAATGGTAACGAGGTGTGGTTCGGCGTCATTCTTTGATGCTGCTTTTCATCTCACCGAAATGGGTCGTGACGCGCGTCGGTAAGGCTGCTCAAGGTACCCATGTCGCGAGATTTCCGTATCGACCTTATCATCGGGACGAATGCACAGGTCTTAGTTAGGACTTGAGATAACGTCGGGCACGGCAAAAGTGTCACAGACCGCACGACTTCATAGCGGCGTTCTTGTGCTTGTGACTGCTTGGCCTGCCGACAGCGCAGTGCCAAAATGATTGGCCGGCATCAGCTCACATATTGGTCCTTCAGGCGTGTCCATCGCGCGAACGCCGCCCCGTGCGCCGGTTCATTCTTCGCCGGATCCAACCCGATTGTGCTCACTACGCTGATGATGCTCTCCAATGTGGGTGCAAACACGCCCACATTCCGACATCAGGGCCGTCGGTGGGCGTCTGCATCGTCAGAACCGATCATCCTACGGTTTATTTCAGAGCAGCGGGTACCGAGCAGCCAAGGAATTCATCCACCAGCGCCAAAAGCCTGTCCGGCGCCTGCAGCGGAGGGACGTGCGCGCAGCCTTTGAGGACGCGCAACTGGCCGTCGGGAAGTCGCTCGACCAGGTCGCGTGCCATCGGAAGCGGCGTTGCTTGGTCGGCATCTCCGACGACAACGAGTGTCGGAGCGGCAACCTTTGCAGCTTCAGTCGACAGATCAAGTTCGGCGAGTGTTGAGCAAGCGTTGCAGAAAACCTCCAAATCCATAAGGAGAAATGCCTTACGCCTGTCCTCCATCAAATCCGGATTGTCCGCTTGAAATTTGGGGGCAAACAATCTGTTCATCGCTGTTTCCACAACGGCTTCAAGGCCGCCCGCCCTGGCTGCAGCTGCCATTTTTCGAAAAGCCTCCCGTCCCTGGTCGGAGAACCTGGCACCGCAACCAACGAGCACGAGACGCAGCAAAAGCGCGGGATGCCGAATTGCGGTTTGAAGGGCGACAAACGCACCAAATCCATTTCCCAGGACGATAGCCTCACCATCCGAAGCGAAGGCATCGATCAGTCCCGCGATACGGTCGGCCGTTTCGGGAAGGCCTGTGCTTGCCGGCGATGCACCAAACCCCGGCAGATCGGGAACGACCACGCGATAGTTCGCAGAGAGTGCAGGCATAATCCGATCGAAGCTCTCGCGATCGGAGAGCAGTGAGTGCAGCAGGAGGAGCGGACGTCCATTGCCAGCCACGTACAAGTTCAGCTTATTGTTCATCACCACTCCCACATTTCAACAATTTTGACATTTCATAGATGCCATTTTTGTGTCTTGCAATTCCTTATTTTACGGGTGTATGAATCGCTCGTGAAATATCACGATGCCATTCCAAGATTAAGTCTGGTCTACGACAAGTGCTCCTTAGAGAAAATATATACGACGCTCTGCGCTCCGAAATCCTCACCTGTCAACTGATGCCGGGTGAAGAAATCCACGAGCAGGATCTCGCCGCACGGTATGAGGTCAGTCGGCAGCCGATCCGCGAGGCGCTTCTACGGCTGCAGCAAGATCGCCTGGTCACCGTGCAGCCGCGCCAGGGATACCAGGTCAATCCGATTTCCATGAAGGACGTCAGGGATCTGTTTCAGTTTCGCCTCGCTCTCGAGCCTGCATGCGTCGCCGCTGCCGTCGAAAGCGCGAGCAATCAGACACTGGCCGATCTAGATCGCTTTCGGTCTATTGGCGCGCAAGAGGACTTCATCGATTACAACCGGGCCTTCCATGATGCCCTGGCGGCAGCATCGGGCAACGCGCGAATGGAGGCTGCCATCAGGGACGTCCTGGATCAGGCGGATCGGCTGGTTCGCCTGTCTGTCAGCACCATCAAGGGGCGAGATCCCCAGAAACTCGTTGCCGAGCATGGCGACATCATCGACGCCGTGCAGCGGCGCGATTCCCGAACTGCGCGCAAGCTCATTAGCGCTCACGTAATTTCCGGCCAAAAACGCGTGGCGTCCGCCCTCGGGCGCAGCGCTGTCCGTCCCTAATCTGGAGGAAGACCCATGAACCAGGCTACCCGCGAGCCAGCAGTTGAGACCCACGGCAATTTCATCGACGGCAAGGAAATCGAAGCCGGAACGGGGACGTCGATCGATGTGCGCAATCCCGCAACCGGTATGGTGATCGCGCGCATTCCGAATTCGACGCCAGCCGACGTCGATCGTGCCATGAAGAGCGCGCGTTTGGCCTTCGAAGGCCGCGAATGGGGTGGGATGGATATCCGCGCCCGCGCTCGCCTCATCAACAAGCTCGCCGATGCCTTTGAAGCCAATCTTGAGACGCTGTATCGTCTGGAAACGCTCAATAACGGCAGGCCGATCAATGAGACGCGCGCTCAGCTTTCTCGGCTTCCGGACTTCTTCCGCTATTTTGCCGGTCTTGCGCTTGCTCGTCGCGACGACGTTATCCCGGTCGAAGGATCTTATCTCAACTATACCCTGCGCACGCCGATCGGTGTCGTCGCCAACTGCACGCCGTTCAATCATCCGCTGATGATCATGTGCAAGTCGCTGGCAGCGGTCCTCGCTTCCGGATGCACGACCGTCGTAAAGCCCTCTGAATATACACCGCTGACGACCTTGAAGCTCGCGGAGATATTCTTCGAAGCGGGCCTACCCAAAGGCGTATTCAACGTCGTTCTCGGCTACGGCGCCGAAGCGGGCCGGCTCCTGGCGGAGCATCCCGATATCAACAAGCTGGTGCTGACCGGCGGTACGGAAGCCGGCCGGATCGCTGGCAGCGCCGCCGCCAAGGTATTCGCGCACCAGACGCTCGAACTCGGCGGCAAAACACCCGTGATAGTCTTCGATGACTTTGACATCGATCAGGCAGTGAACTACGCCGCGTTCGGTGCATTCATTGGCGCTGGCCAGACATGCGTGTGTGGTAGCCGGCATCTGGTACAGGAAACGATCTACGACGCCTTTGTCGAGAAGCTCGCCGCCAAGGCGCGCTCCATCCGCATCGGCGACCCGTTCAACCCGGAGACGCAGCTCGGACCCGTTATCTCGGCCAAGCAGCGTGAGCGCGTCCTTACCTATTCGCAGCTTGGCCGCGACGCCGGGGCCCGTGCGGTCGCAGGCGGCGACATTGCGACAGTTGCTGGGTTCGAAGGCGGCTACTTCGTTCAGCCGACCGTGTTTGCCGATGTCAATGCCGACATGCGTATTTTCCAGGAAGAAGTGTTCGGTCCCTTTACCAGCGTCACGCCCTTCAAGGATGAGGCGGATGCATTGCGCCTGGCCAATGATTCCCCCTTCGGTCTCGGGGCAGCGATCCGCACGCGCGACGTCGGCCGCGCCCATCGTGTGGCCGCACGCGTAAAGGCTGGCATCGTCTGGATCAATGATCACCACCGTCTGGATCCAGCCTCCCCATGGGGCGGCGTGGGCGAAAGCGGTATCGGCCGCGAATTCGGCCTGGAGAGTTTCAATGACCATTTCAACGTCAAGAGCGTCATGGTCGCGACCGAAGACAAGCCTTTTGATTGGTACAGCGCGACCGCGACGCAAACTCGTCTGAACTGACAGACACGGCGAGGCGCCAGCGGGAGGTTCGCTCCGCCTCGCGACCACGATTCATCTTAGGAGGAGACAATGTCGACCATCGTCAACGCGGGTGGGCGCCTCGACCGGCTGCCCGTAGGACCATTCCATTATCGCGTCATGTGGCTCATCGGAATCGGGATGTTCCTCGATGGCTTCGACATCTACGTCGCCGCAACGGTCTTGGGCGCGACGCTCGCGAGCGGCTTCTCGACACTGGGCGAGAATGCCATTTTTGTTTCGGCAACCTTCGTCGGCATGATGCTTGGGGCGTTCGGGACGGGTTTTCTCGGTGACCGTTATGGTCGGCGCTTCACCTATCAGATCAATCTGCTTCTCTTCGGCGCTGCGTCGATCGCTGCGGCGTTCGCACCGAATATGGAGGTATTGATCTTCCTGCGCTTCCTGATCGGCGTCGGCCTGGGCGCCGAGAACGTTGTCGGCTATTCGACGATGACCGAATTCGTGCCGTCGCGTTCACGTGGACGCTGGCTCGGTCTGATGGCCGTTTTTGTGGTGACTGGTCTGCCGGTCGCCTCCCTCTTCGGCTATCTGATCATCCCGGTTTTCGGCTGGCGCACGATGTTCATCATCGGCGGCGTTGCGGCTCTTGCCGTATGGTACATGAGAAAGAAACTGCCGGAATCGCCACGGTGGCTGGAATCGGTCGGCAGGATGGAAGAGGCGGAGGAGTTGGTTTCCCAGATCGAAGCCGAGGTTGCCGCCGGAAGGCAACTTCCTCCTCCGACCCCGGCGGCCACCCTTCCCCGCATCGAGCTGTCTGCACTTTTTCGCCCACCGATGCTGTCCAGGATGATCGTCGGCTGCGTGACACTCGTGGTCGTCAATACCTTGCTCTACGGCTTTGTTACATGGTTGCCCACTTTCTTCGTGAGCCAGGGTCTCAGCACCGCGAAATCCTTCGGCTTCGCCCTGCTCATGGGGCTCGGGGCGCCTGTCGGCTCGGCAATCGGCGCTCTGACCTCGGATGCATGGGGCCGAAAACCGACGATCATAGGCGCATCACTGCTCGCTATCATCTTCGGCATGATCTATCCGCAACTATCCGATCCCGTATGGCTGCCGATGGTCGGCTTCGCACTGACCGTACCGATCTATATTCTGGTTGCGGTTCTTTTCGGCATCTATATCCCCGAACTCTTCCCCACAGAGGTGCGTCTGCGTGCTTCCGGCATATGCCAGACTTTTGGCCGCGGTGCGACGATCGTAACACCCTTCATCGTCGTATCGCTTTTCCAATCCCACGGCATATCAGGGGTATTGGTTCTGATGATCGGCTTGCTGGCGGTCCAGATAATCGTGGTGGCCATTCTCGGTATCGAACCTCGGTCAAGGCGTCTTGAAGAACTTATGGAAGCAGAAACCGGCATTGCGCAAAGCACCGTCCCTGTCACCAAACATACGCTTGGTTGACGTTTCGTCCCGATCACCTTCTCAGGTCTGATGCGTTGATTTCACGGTGTTATGGTTCTCGCAAAGTCCACGAACGCCCGCCCAGTCGCTGGCAACTGCCGGCGACCGGGATAGGGAAGACAAAAGCCCGGATAGTACGGGCGCTAATCCTTCAGCATCCGCACCAGCCGGCCTTGCTCAACCAGGTCTTTAACTCAAATCATCACGACAGCTTCAACGCTTCGTTTCCATCCACGACCCGATCGCCAACCTATTTCATGTTCCGCGCCACGACATCCCTCCTGCCCATTATCGCGAGCTGCGAGGGGCCCCGATAGATTATAATGTGCCGTTCGGATGTAGGCCGTGCGAGGTATCTCGCGAAGTTGCGCGCGGCGAGCAACGTCAGAAACCTCGTCCCGTTCACGGTCCCCATATGTACATTCACAGACGACATAGTCGAAGCTGGGCCTCGGCGAAGGGCGGCTACATCAAGATGACGACCAGCAGCTGCGAACTGCTCGAATCCGTCACCTAGGAGATGAAGGCGGCCGAGGAGGCCATTGTCGGCGGCAAGTTCAAGCCGTTTGCGGGCGAGATCAAGGGCCAGAACGGCAACGTGAAGGTCGCCACCGGCCAGGAGCTGTCCGAAAACGATATCAAGGGCATGGCATGGCTGATCAAAGGCGTGCAGGGTACAGTGCCACGAAACTGATCGCGAGAGATCATTGACACAGACACCAGGCCCCGCATCCGGTGGGGCTTAGTCCACAACCTAAGGGGAAGGAACGCCGGTGGGCTCGACCGAAACACTCTTCACAAATGCTAAGCTAGCCGACGGCACGCTCAACGACATCGCAGTGCATGATGGACGCATCACCGCAATCAAGCCGGCGGGCTCCGGCGACGGCGCCGCGAACCTAGTCGATATCACCGGTTCCCTACTCGTGCCGGGCTTCGTCGAGGGTCACATACATCTCGACACGAGCTTCTATGGCGATAAGTGGATCCCGCACAAGCCGTGCAGAAATGGCTTCGACGTGCACGAGCGCGTCGCCTTTCAGGCCGAGAATATGGCCGCTGCCGCACCAATGGATGAACGCGCCCGCAACCAGCTCGACCTCTGCATCTCACACGGCACGCTCCAGATGCGCAGTCACGTGATGGTCGACGGCTCGGTTGGCCTGAAGTCGCTCGAAACCATATTGATGGTTCGCGAAGAATATAGTGATATCATTGACATCCAGCTCGTCGCCTTCCCGCAAAGCGGCATCCTGAAGAGCCCCGGCACGTCGGAACTGATGGATGAGGCGATTGCAATGGGCGCCGATCTCGTCGGCGGGCTCGATCCACTCTCCTTCGATCGCGATATCAAGGGCCACCTGGACGTGGTCTTCGGCATTGCGGAGAAGCACCGCGTCGACGTCGATATCCATCTTCACGACGCGGGCACGCTCGGCGCGATGACGATCGAGGAAATCTGCGTCCGCACAACAGCGCTTGGCATGCAGGGGCATGTCGCCGTCAGCCATGCCTATGGCCTTGGCGATCTCGCTCCGGAGGCAGCGAAGAAGATTGCCGCCCTGATCGCGAAAAGTGGCGTCTCCATCATGACGAACGCGCCCGGCAATCATAATTTCCCGCCTGTGGCACTTCTGCGCGCAGCCGGCGTCAACGTCTTCAGCGGCAGCGACAATATCCGCGATTCCTGGTGGCCATTCGGTGATGGCGACATGCTGCGTCGGGCAGAGATCATCGCCTACCGCTCCGGTTTCTACACTGACCCGGACCTCAGCGCCGCCTTCGAGACAGTGACGTCAGGCGGTGCCAAGGCGCTGCGGCTGCAAGGCTACGGCATTGCCGTTGGTGCGAAGGCCGATTTCGTGGCGCTTGCTGCTGAGCACGTGCCGGAGGCTGTGGTCGCTATTCCAAAGCCGCGACGCGTTTTCAAGGAAGGGCGCCTCGTGGCCGAGAATGGCGCCGTTGTCCGCTGATGTCCCATCCCGGCAAACCGACGACCAGGGCCGGTGGGCGGTCCCCCAGGGCCATGGTCACGACACCGCATTGGCTCGCCAGCGAAGCGGGCGCAAAAGTGCTGCGACGTGGTAGCAATGCGATCGAGGCGCTCGTCGCCGCGGGCGCGGCGCTGGCCATCACCTACCCCGCATTTCTGCGGGCTCGGCGGCGATGCCGTCTGGCTGGTGGCGGTGGAGACCGGCAAGGCACAAACCTTCCTCGGTATCGGTCGGGCGCCAGTCGTCATTGCGACGGAGATATTCCGCTCCGCGGTGCAGCTCCACCCTTACGACCGCCTGCCTCGTGGATAGCTGGGAGAGAGTGCTTGCCCATACCGCCGGCGAATGGGCAGGGTCGGAGAGTTTGCCAAGCTTGCTCGGAGATGCAATCGTACTTGCGGCGATGGAGCACGAGATATCGATGATCGGCGCCTTTCGTCCGCTCGGTGGACAAGCCAGCGTGATCCGCATCGGAGATAGTGGATTGATCGACCAAGCTCACGACCCGCGCAGCGATGGAGGTGCGATCCAATTATGAGCAAGTCCACCGATCATCTGTTCGATCTCGTCATCCGCAATGTCCGCATCGAAGAAAATGGCGCGCTGGTCGATGTCGCTATTCGGGACGGGCGGATCGCGGCCATCGAGCCAGACTTCCGCTGCGAGGCGATCGAGAGTGTCGATGGCCAAGGTGCCTTCGCCTTCGGCGGCTTCGTCGACACGCACATCCATCTCGACAAGGCTTGTATTCTCGATCGATGCGAAATTTGTGAGGGCACACTTGCCGAAGCCGTTCGGGAGACAGCCAGAGCCAAGGCCGGCTTCGCGGAAGGCGAAGTCTATGCCCGGGCGGCACGTGTCGTGGAGAAGGCGATTTCACATGGCACGGTGCGGATGCGTACCTTCGTCGAGATCGATCCCCGCGCCGGCTTCCGTTCCTTCGAGGCTATCAAGCGGATCCGCGACGAATATGCCTTCGCCGTCGACATCGAAATCTGTGCTTTCGCGCAGGACGGGCTGACCAACGAGCCCGAGACATTCGACATGCTCGACGCTGCCCTTTCAAGTGGCGCAGATTTGGTCGGAGGCTGTCCTTACACGGACCCCAACCCGAGCCGGCATGTGGAGATGGTCTTCGCGCTGGCAGTAAAGCACAACGTGCCGGTCGACTTCCATCTCGACTTCAGCCTCGACCCCGATCGGACCGACCTGCCGGCGGTGATCGACGCGACGCTCCGTCACGGCTGGCAGGGTCGTGTGGCGATCGGCCACGTCACCAACCTCTCGGCCATGCTGCAGGCGGACGTCCTATATATCGCCGACAGGCTGGCCGACGCCGGCATCGCGCTTTCGGTACTGCCGTCCACCGATCTTTTCCTTAACGGACGCGGGTACGAGCAGCTGATTCCGCGCGGCGTCGCGCCCGCCCATCTGCTGGCGGCCCGCGGTGTGGTCACCTCGATTGCGACCAACAATGTGCTCAATCCCTTCACTCCCTTTGGCGATGCCTCGTTGATCCGCATGGCCAATCTCTATGCCAATGTCGCGCAGCTCTTGCGTGACGAGGACATGGCCTCGGTCTTTGCGATGGTGGGCGAAGCGGCGGCGCGCCAGCTCGGTGTCGCCGGACAAATGCAGCCGGGCGCCGAGGCAACGATCGTGTTGCTTGACAGCCCCGGCCCGCGCGCGGCGGTGCGCGAGATTGCCCGCGTGGTTGCCGGCTGGAAAAATGGACGCCGGAGCTTCGATAACGGCAAGCCCCGGCTTCATAGACCGGCCTAACGTGCGGCGTAGATCGAGCGCAAAGGTACCAGACGAGCCGCCGCTTTTGCTTTGATTGCATTCGCTAGCGTGACTAACTACGCCGACATATTGCCGCAGCGGCCTCGATCCTCAATCCACCGCATTACGCAGATCGACCGGAAAGATAAATCCCGGAACCGGAGCTGTGGTTCGCCTGGCAATCAACTGAGGTTCGAGCCGAATCTTGCGCATCGTCGTCCGCCCTTTGAGCGTATCGAGCAGGAATCGTGCCGCGCCGTCTCCCATCTCTTTGGCGGGAACATCCATTGTGGTCAATGGCGGGCTGATATGGGCGGTGAAATCAAGATTGTCGAATCCGACAATCGATACGTCTTCTGGTACTCCGAGGCCCATTTCACGGCATTCTATAAGCGCGCCGAAGGCCAAAATATCATTGCCGCATATGATCGCCGTCGGGCGCGGATTGAGCGCCTGCAATATACGCAGCCCTTCTCGACCACTTGGGATGCTGTAGGGCCGCTCGACGATGGCTGCCGGATCGATCTTGATCTCGTTGCGGCCAAGTGCCTCGCATATACCCTGGACGCGCGTTGCCGCGCGGTCGTTGCCCTCCATGTAAGCGCAGATAATGCCGAAAGTGCGGTGTCCGAGGCCATATAGGAAGTCAGCGATTTCGAAAGAGGCATGCCGATTGTCTATGCCAATGCAAGGGTGCGGCCCGTCTGGCCGGAATACGTATGTATTGATGTAGGGTATGTCGGCCGCCGCGAGCATTGGATAGAAATCCGGGTGATGGGATTCTCCGACAAGCACAAGTCCCTCCGCGCCACGCTCCACCAGCATGGCGGTCTGTTCTTTCTCACGATCGAGGTCGTAGTCGAAAGTGGCGACAAGAACAGAATATCCCTCGCTGGCGAGACGCTGCTGCGCTGCATCAACCAGGCTGGCGTAGATGGCATGGTTCAGTGTCGGTATGACGATTCCAATCATACGCGAACGATGGGAACGCAAGGCTCTGGCTGCACTGTTCGGCATATAGCTGAGTGCACGTATCGCCGCCTGGACTCGCTCGCGCGTTTCCGCTGACACAAGATCCGGCGTATTCTGGACGCGCGAGACCGTTGCTGTGGAACAGCCCGCCAGCCGGGCTACGTCGGTCACTCGAACAGTGTCGCCTTGGTTTTTCTGTAATCGTTTTCTTTTTTCCGTCATCATGGTCAATCTTATAAACGCTGCCCTCATGCGTTGACAAGATACAAGTAAACTTTGCCGAGCAACCTATCCATATTTTCGCTCCGAAAAATGGCGGAATTTCCGCAGACGCAACCGGAAACTTCATTCAATAGCAGCCTTGCTCCCTTCGGCATGTTTGCGAGATTCCGTTTGACGGTTCTCGGAAACGGATGTAATCCATTACATCATCGTTGGAGATAATACGGCGTTTGGCGGAGGGGCCTTGCCCGTATGGTGCTTGCACCTGGGAGGAACGTATGACAGTTGAAATGGCATCGGTCGACAGGACCGAGGTTCACGGCGCCGACGATTTGGCTGCGGTACCGCGTTGGCTTCAATGGATCGACGGGGCCGCGATCGCCGTCCTGAATATCTCATTGATCGGCCAGGTTCTGCTGATTTTCGCAGCCACCATTCTGCGCAGCTACACCAACTCCCCGCTCGTGGTTGGCGTGGCTGAAACGGCCCATCCTTTTCTGGTGACCATTTCCTTCTTGGGCGGCGCCGTTTCCTACAGCCGCGGTAATTTCGTCGCCATCACCTTCCTGTCGGACAGGATGCCGGCACATGTAAAGCCGTTCCTCGCCGCGCTCGTCGAGTGGACGGTGATCCTGGTGACGGCACTTACCGCCTATTATTCCGTCCCTCTGTTATTTTCCAACCTGGAAGAGACGACGATCGTCCTTGGCATCGGCTACGCGTGGCTGACTTTACCGATCACGATCGGATGTATGCTCTTCGTTGCTCATGCAGCGGTCCGTTTGTTCCGGCTTCCTCTTGCAGCCGTTGTTTCCATGTTCCTCATTCCAGCGGTTGCAGTCGCGCTCTTCCTTATCGGCGAAGATGCGCTCGGTGCAAATCTTCCGGCCCTGTATACCGTACTCGCCGGCATGTTTTTGGTGCAACTGATCCTTGGAATTCCGATCGGCTTCGTCCTCGCCACGACAGGTATCGTGTGTGTTTTGTCATCACAATCTGCTGACATGGTAGCAGTTGTCATGAACGCCCAGCGCGGATCGGACGGGTTCATTCTGCTCGCTCTGCCGTTCTTCATCTTTGCCGGCTTCATCATGGACCGGGCCGATATCGGCTCCAGAATCGTGAACCTGATCGTTGCGCTGATCGGTCATATTCGCGGCGGATTGCTGCAGGTCATGGTGGTGGGTTGCTACCTCGGGTCCTGCATTTCCGGCTCCAAGGCGGCCGACATGGCAATGATCGGCATCCCGATGTCCAAGCAGCTCGAAGAGGAAGGCTATCCCGCTCCTGAGCGGGCCGCGGTGCTGGCGGCAGCGGCGGCAATGTCCGAATCCGTGCCCCCAAGCATTGCTCTCATTCTGATCGGATCGGCAACCGGCATATCGACGGGCGCCCTATTCGTCGCGGGCGTACTTCCGGCTGCGACGCTGGCGTTTTGCCAGATGTTGCTCATCCGCGTGCGCGCTTCGATGTTCGGATGGAAGCCGAGACAACGGGCGCCCTTCAGCCGGGTTATCTCAACCGGACGCAGCGCCTTTTTTCCCCTGCTCCTGCCCGTGATCCTCATCGGTGGCATCATTGGCGGTTTCGGAACGCCCACGGAAGTTTCCACCTTCGCTGTCGTATACGGGCTGTTTCTGGGCCTGCTCTACCGCAAGTTCACGCCTGCAACCTTCTGGCAGACGCTGACGAACGCCTCGATGCTGAACGGCATGGTCTTCTTCACTGTCAGCATGGCGACGGTCTTTTCCTGGGCGTTGACGTTGGAAGGCGTCACCAGCTCGCTTGCGGATTTCGTCGGCGGCTTCGGACCGACAGGATTTCTGCTGGCGGTGGTCGTCATTTTCATCCTGGTCGGAGCCGTTCTCGAGAGTTTCGTGACGATCATCATCCTGGCGCCATTGCTGATGCCTGTGGCGATGTCGCTTCACATCGATCCGCTGCACTACGGCATCGTGATGGCGGAGGCATTCGGCATTGGCGTCGTTCTTCCGCCGATCGGCATCGCGCTTTACGTCGCCTGCAAGATCACTGGCGCCAGGGTCGAACCCACCAGCCGCATATTGCTTTGGTATTTGAGCGTTCTTGCGATCGGCCTGCTCATATTGGTCGCCGTGCCATCGATAACAACAATCCTGCCCAGACTTTTCAACATCAAGGGTTGATGGGCAGCGAGGGGAAACAAGAGGAGAGTTATTATGTCAGCATTCGATTATACGAACAGCGCAAGCTCCAACGTCCTGTCGCGGCGACAGATATTGAAGCTCGGGGGCGCCATTGCAGGAGCTTCGCTTCTGCCGGCCGGTTTGGTCAGGGCGCAAGCGGCAAAGCGGCTTCGGCTCGCCCATCCCGCTCCCACCGAGCACGGCTGGCATCTCTGGGCGTTGGAATTCAAATCGCAGATGGAGACGCTGACAAACGGCGGTGTGACGGTGCAGATCTTTCCGAACGCGCAACTGGGGGGAGAGCGGGATATAGCGCAGGCAGTCCGCCGCGGCTCTGTCGAGATGGGAGGTATCGGCGTCGGTCTTTCGGGATGGGTGCCGGAGATGTCCATTACGGATGCTCCGTTCCTCTGGAAGACGCGCCAGCAAGCCTACAATGCGTTCGCCGGCGAATTCGGCGATGATCTGCGGAAGCTATCTCTCGACAAGGGGTTCAAGTTGGTCGGCTGGACTGATCTCGGCTTTCGCTGCATGACCAACAACGTCAAGCCAGTCCTGAAGGCGGACGATATGCAAGGTCTGAAAATGCGTGTACCCAATTCACGCGCCTATATCGCCCTCATACAGGCCCTTGGTGCCTCGACGGTCGCCGTCGATCTGAGCGAGCTTTATCTGGCGCTCCGGCAGGGCGTCGCCGATGGTCAGGACACGCCGGCGCCTGTTGTGAAATCCACCAAACTCTATGAAGTCCAGAAGTTCGTCTCCAAAACCGATCATGTACTGACGACCGCCTACATCGTCATCAATCCCGATGCCTATGCCAAGCTCTCGGATACGGAGCAGGCGGCTTTCAACAAGGCATCAAAGGCAGCCGATGATCACGTCAGGCAACTGACCGTGCAGCAGGAATCGGAATCCTACACCTTTTTCGCGGCCAACGGTCTTCAGGTCGCGACTGACGTGGATCGGGAGTCGTTCCGAGCCAAGACCGCATCGGTGCTCACCGGCAACCCCGATCTTTTCCCACCCAAATTGATCGAATTGGCCAATGCAACCGCTTCGTGACCGCACGGGCCAATTCCACAAATTCAACAATAAATGAGGTTCAATCGATGGAGCAGACCAAGTCTAAAACGGCCAACGCGCCTTTGGGGGCGAGACCGCAGCGCCCAATTACCGATGAGTTGCGCGAGCGAGTGCGGCGGGAATTGCCTGAAATTGCGGAGATCAAGAACGAGGACCTCCGCGCAAAAGTTGTCGAGGCGTGGGCTTTCTCGCTCGCCGGAAGCAGCTATGATTCGCTGATCGACATGCCGGCTTGCGGCGTGCCTGGCATATTCGAAGCGAAGAGCGGCAATCAGACAGATCATCTGCGCGCTGTCACACGCCAGGCCATTCTCGTGGCGGATGACTTTATCCGGAATTTCCCGCAGTTGGAGATAGACCGGGATCTGGTGGTCGCAGGCGCGCTTTGCCATGACATCGGCAAGCCGTGGGAATTCGATCCGGTGAACCGGGAGCGTTGGGCATCCTCGCGCCACACCGGGCGGCCGGCAATAAGGCATCCGGCCTACGGAGTCTATATTTGCCTGAGTGTCGGCTTGCCAGAGGAGGTCGCTCATGTCGCGGCAGCCCATTCGGCGGAAGGCAACATGGTCGCGCGCAGTATCGAAAATTCCATCATTCATGCCGTCGACGAAGCTTATTGGCAGGTCATGACCGCCGGCAATCAAGTCAATCCAGAAACAATACCGGCCGCTTTCCGACGCCCATAGGGGATTAGGAGCATCAGATGCAAGGGCTTCTCACCATTGAGCGGCCTGCTGCGTGTTGTTGAGGCATTTCCCGGTTCGCCGGCATGGAGGACTAAATGGTACAAGATAACATACGACTTGGTGTCGTCGGTCTCAGTTCAGATGAATCCTGGGCCGGCCGGGCGCATGTGCCGGCTTTGAAGGCGGTACCCGGTTACGAAATCCGTGCTTTGGCGACCTCCCGGCAGGAATCGGCCGCCGCTGCCGCCCAACGCTATGGCGTTCCGCATTTCTACAGCGATCCGGCCGAGCTTGTTGCCCGGCCGGATATCGATCTTGTGGTCATTGCGGTCAAGGTTCCCCATCATCTGGCCTTGGTCGATCTCGCTCTGAATGCGGGCAAGGCTGTCTATTGCGAATGGCCTCTAGGCAATGGCCTCAGTGAGGCCGAGGAAATGGCCGCACGCGCAAAGACCAAGGGCGTGCGGACCTTCGTCGGCCTGCAAGGGCACGCATCTCCGCCGCTTCGCTATATTCGTGATCTGATTGCGTCAGGTCACATCGGCGACGTGATATCCAGCACCGTCGTCGGTTCGGCCGGCGCCTGGGGCGCAACCGTGGAACCACGTTTGGTCTATGGGCTGGATAAGGCAAATGGCGTTTCGATGCTGACCGTGCAATTCGGTCATCTGATCGATGGGTTCTGCTGGTGCCTCGGCGAATTCTCCGAGCTTTCCGCAACACTTGCGACCCGGTATCCTTTGCCCAAGCGCACCGACAACGGCGAAACGGTCAAGAAGACCATTGCCGATCAGATAGCCGTGAACGGCCTGCTTCAGAACGGTGCGGTTGCCTCGCTTCACTATCGGTCAGGCTCTTCTCCCGCGGCGAATTTCTTCTGGGAGATCAACGGCAGCAAGGGCGACTTGGTCATAACGGCAGATAGCGGCCGTCTTCAATACAGCGACCTGCAGATCCGCCTCGCTTCCGCAGGGGGGAAACTTGAAACCATAGAAGTACCCGATAGCTACAGATTGGTTGCCGATGCGGCGCCGGGCAACATGCATTACACGCTTGCCAACACATATGCGCTGCTCCGTTCGGATCTACGGAATGGGACAGCGGAGGTACCGGATTTCGGCCACGGCCTGTTGCGGCACAAGATGATAGACGCAATCGAGAAAGCGTCCGAGAGCGGACACGGGCAGAGCTATTTGGCAAGTGATTGAAAATCTTGGCACGGGGTCACCATATTCTTTAAGCTTCCCCGCCGCCTGCCGGTCCTGGGTTTACAGCTTGCCCGCCTTCACCAGCTTATCGATGACATCACCGAGCACTTCGGCAATAGTCTTGCCCGCATCGATTGCCGCCTGCAGGCTCTGCACTAACGCATACGGCTCGAAATCGATCCGCTTGTCCTTGGTGACGACATGCTGCCGCTGACCGTCGCCTTGACCGACTGCTCGACGTCGTCGAGCAGGTATTTGCCCTCTGCACTCGAATTGTTTGTTGTCTGGCCGTTGGCATCCTTGCCGCCGTAGAGATCGATATTGGCATCGACCTGGTAGCCCTGGTACTTCTGCGAACCGACAAAGTCCAACCAGGTCAGCGTGCCGGTGTCGAGATTGACCTGGCCATCGCCGGAGATGATGCCGGAAGCGGCAAGATTGGTATTGCCGCCGACCGTGATGTTCTGGTCGCCGGTGGAATAGAGCCCGGCCGGCTGATCAATCCAATTGGTCGAGCCCTTGCCGGAGCCGAAGCCCGGCTGCACGCCGCCCAGCGTTAGGCCGCCAAGCGCCGTGCCGACATTGCCCATCGTCAGCAGGTCCTGCCCATCCGTCTTGCCGATCGTCCCTCCGGTAAAGGAGAAGCCGAGCGAGGACGAGCTGTTCGACTGGGTGCCGGTATTCGGTGTCGAGACGATGGAAAGATTGCCGCCGACGTCGCCGTTTATCGTGTCTGCCGAGAAGACGGTGTTGTTGAGCGTCGTGTCGCCCTTGGAGACGAAGGTGATGTTGTTCGACGCGCTGACGGTGGAGAGAACTTCAGTCGTCGAGGAGCTCGACGATTTCGACTGGCCGGCCGAGACGCTTGCCGTCGGGGTGATGCCAGTGACGCCGCCAATGCCAACGCCGACCGAGACGCCGATGCTGGCGCCGGCCGACTCGCTGTGCGAGGAAGCATCGGTCGTCGCATGGGCCCCGGCCATGTCGATATTGTTGGCCGATATCTGCAGGCCGCGGCTGACGAAATCACCATTGGTCGAAATGTCAACCGAGCTGCCCGATAACGTCGGCAGCACTGGCGTCGAGGTTGAAACCGACGTCTCGTTCTTCGACTAGTGAAGCCGGCCGTCAGCGAGACGGAAGCGAGATTGCCGGCATTGATACAGTCGGTGAGATTGGAGAGCGCCTGATAGGCCTTCAGACCGGCGAAGGCGACGTTGGCGGCGGACTTATGTCCAGGTTAGAATTATGTTCGACTCGACGCCACGTGGATCGTACGAAGATTCGATACTACCCCAAGCAAACGCATATTTTATAAACCCGTGAATGTCGCGGGAGTGTGGAGGGCCAAACGCGGCAATCAATACCTTATCGTGGTGCTGTCGAACTTTTTCGGGATCAGTGCGATCCTGATCCAGCAATACAAAAAAAACCTTCTTCAGCTCCTCGCGGAAAAAGCTCAGCATGGCTGAGGCTGGTCTTCCCAGAATGAGAATATTCGTAATCGAAATGTGCCGCCAGCCAGTATTTACCTCCCAATCGTTCCATACCGCAAAACCCATATCAAGAACCTGATGAAGGCTTGTGTTCCGGGCAAGCACCCGCCCTTCCTCCAAAAAAATGGAGCCGTCACTCCTGTCTATATTGCATATCATTTGTTTAATCCTTGAACGGAATGGAAAACAGCGGCACCAGCGAATTCTTAAAGTCGGGTATAAAAAACTGCGGAGCCCCGCCACTGCCCCACACCGGGTTTGCCGTGGTTGCGGAACTATATGCAGCCGATGTGTTCCCGTTCACCTGGTATATCGTAACGCCGTCTCGGTACGGCGGATAAGGTACATCAGTGTTGGGCTTTATCTGAAGCGCATTATAATATCCCTTTGCAGTACCGCCGGTGGCCAAATAGCCTTGCAGAGTGGTGTAATACACTGATTGACCCGGTGCGGCCCCCACTACATAACTTCCACCCGACAGCAGAATATCGACATAGTTATCGACGCCTGGATAGTAGCCGCTTCCCTGCCAAGCCCTAGCTTGCTGGGATGGCGAAAGTGCTGTGTTATTCGCTCCCGTATAAGCTGAACCACTCAGCGGTTCGAATTCGAATCCAAGGGATTGGTTGATAGCTGTCGCAGGTGCCCCACTTGTGGCTGCACCAATGAAAACTCCATTTATGACCTCCCAAGTCGCCAAAGCCTTGTCGACGGCTGCCCTAGCCTGAGCGGCTCCGGTGATCGTTTGTGCGGCGCTGTCGAGCTCGCCCGCAAAGTCCTTGGACGTAGTGTGCTCTGTGGCATAAACCTGCGAGGCAAGATTATAGAGGTTGAGCACCCGGGCAAAATACTGGGAGTTGATCGTCGCGTCCTGGTACTCATCGCCGTAAGCATGGAAATAATAGCAGTTGGTGCCGCCTGGTGCACATGCGGTATCACGAGGCGCTATGCTATCAAGGAATGCCGCCGCAGCGCTGTCCTGCGTCACGTCGGCGGCTGTCGCGTCAACCTGCTTCAGCGCCTGCATTGTTAGTTCGCCGACGGCGACATTGACCGCATCCTGACTGCAGCCGGAGGGACTAGTGGCGTTGCCGCAAAGACGCTGATCATAGGCGAACTGCGCCGCATTGTTCTTGATAAGGTTGGCCTCATCGATGTGCAGCTGCCGGTTATACTTTTCCGCGTCCAGCGCGGTAGCAGCACCTTGCGTGCCACCGGCCGCCATGCCAACCAGAACGGAGGCCCATTGACCAAGCGCATTGCGCTCGTCCTGTGTAAGATCGGGATTGTCTGCGAGTGCCTTGTCGACAACTGCGCCAATCAGCTCCTGCGCAGCGCCGGACAGCGCGCCTGTGCTAACGCTGCCACCTGAGATTAGAGCAGTGAGTGCACCAGCGGCCGCATGCAGCGCGACCTTTTCGGAGCCACCATCGGCGAGCCCGTACTTCTGCCCGAGATAGCCGATTGCCATATTCATCAGTTGCGACAGCGCCGCCGCACTTTGCTGCTGTGCCTTCAGTTTGTCGATGTCGAAAGGATCGACCTGGGTGCTGGCTTTGGAGGCGTCGGTGTTGAGCCCGGAGAGATCCTGCTGCTGGTTCGTCAAGTTCCAGTTGCCAGGCGTAATCGTCGCCAGCGTCTCGCCATGATCGTCTTGCTTGGCCGGCTGGCCGACGACCGGGACGGGAATGCCGGCACCGATCAGGCTGAAGCCGTAGCTCGTTGAGGAGGCCGACATCGAGTTTTCGATGTTGGAATAAAGGATCTGGTTGGCCGTCAGATCGTTATTCTTGGGATCGGCGGTCGAGCCGATGAATCCGCCGATGAGATCGATGGAACCGTCGGTGTTGACGTGATAGCCACCGGAGCCGGCGAAGATGCCGCTCTGTTGCGTGACGTTGGTATAGTCGCCGGTGATCTGCCTTGGTTATAGCCGCCAGAGATACCTCCGCTGCTAATGCCGAGTTGGGCGCTCTGCGTCTTCTCGTCATAGGATGCAGTGTCCTGGCGGCTCTCTATGACGATGCCATTGGCAGCGCTGGCATTGACCGTGTTGCCGGAAAGCACGCCACCCGCCAGCGTCAGCGTATCACCGGCGACGACCGTGACCGTATTCGTGCCGCTAACATTCGAATTGACCTGAGTGACCGAGCTGCCGTTCTCCTTGCCCGAGCTGTAGCTTGCGCTGGCGGTTGGGCCGCCGCCTAAGATATTGCCGCCAGCATCTATCCCAGCGGCAACACCAATGCTGACGCCACCAGCCTTGCTGCTGCTCTTGCTGTCACTCGTCGCCTGCACGCTTTCAAGGTCGACATTGCCGGCGGCGGAGATCAGCACATTGCCGTCGTTGGGATCATCGGACGCCGTCGGCGCCTCGCCGTCCTTGCCCATACCGGCGCTGATCTGCACGCCACGGCCGACGACATCACCGGATTGGGCGATGATGGTCACCGAGCTGCCGCGGATCGTGGGCGGAACCGGAATGGACGTCGTCGATTCCGATGAGCTTTCGCCGGAGCTTTAGCCGGCTTACTAGGAGAGTTTAATCGGAAATTGTACCGCGCGCCCATCGATAATATCAAAAACTGGCCTCAAAATCGCGGGCGACTTCGCATCTATTTGATGGAGTATACCTTCAAATTCACCCGGAATGGAGACATAATCTATAGGAACTCTCTCATATCGATATGTCCCACTAAACACACGGTTTACACCATTGATAATCACAAAATAAGATACCGTCTTATCTTCGCGATTTACGGATATTGAAGTAATCTCGACATTTTTCATCCTTATACGATCGCTTTAGAGTTAACGAATACTGAAATACCCCGAAATTCATTTTGGTTTATATACACTATACCCTGTCCAAGCTTTTTGAAAATCTGAGATCGTCATCGTATAAATTTGGCCGCGTTCGATCTTATTTGTGTCCCACCAACTGCAAATTAATCCCTCACCTCATCGCCTTGATGCAAGTAGCTACCTCACCGAAATAAATCGATAATATGCCCTGGAAGCGGGGGCGCTTTTTTTCCTATTTTTTTCTTCTTAATCCAGGAAAATACAATTAGATTGTCGCCGTCAATTCCCTCCTTAGCAAATATATCCATCGCCTCGTTTCTGAATTCTTCCAAACCACCCGAGAGGGGAACATCAATATATTTTCCGTCTTGTTTCCCCATTGTTTGGCCTACGTAGAAATCACCCGAAGAAACCAGGAAATCAACCAATGTTATCGCATCACTCAAGCGCTGCTCTGCTGATTTTTCAAAAGATACATCGTTCTCGTCTGCACTTACCATTCCCAGAATGTGCCCAAAAAAAGTCAGGTCGATATCGCCCTCATCATAGAGGTAGTTGACTATATCGTTCGCACGTTGCTCTGAGGTATTCATCTTTTACGGCTTTATGTGAATCTTATAGCCATTCTTGCTTCCCTTCGGAAACACGTCAATGGTGTTGCCGCCAGTCTCAGACTGGGTTCTCAGGCCAATCCTTGTACCGTCTGATTGTATTTTAAAGCCTTCGGGATACTTTGGCCCACCTGGCACGGTCTGATCAGCTCCAGCCGTGATTTCATCATATAGTTCTTGCAACTCAGCTTCCGTCTCGACATTGAATGCTTGGCCTCCCGTTCCATACGGAGTTGTTTTCTGGCGCACTATCGCTCGGATATCGGCTGCATCAAGGGCTTTCTCTGTACTAGATTGGTCAGGATCTTGCGACCCATCATCATCCGGATCTGGCGTTCCAGCGGCCGCACTTGAACCTCCGGTGGCGCCCGTGCCATCCCCCGACCCACTCTTCTGATTATAGACGATCTGGACGCCGTTACCGGCGCCGTTGACCATGCTGACGAAGGCGGCGAGGGTATCGGCCGAAAGTGGCTGTCCATCAGATCCGAAAGCGGATTCGACGCTGAACTGGCCATACGTACCTGTCACACCGAGCGTGATGTTCGCCACTGTCTAATCAGGAAACACAATATCGAGGTTGAGAAAGCCATTGTCTCGATTGCCGCTGAGACGGGCTTGTAGCCCATCGCCAAGCGATGCGGTCTTGTCGATCGATTGCTCACCAGAATTTGTATTCCAGAAGTACGCCAGCAGGCCGGCCGTTCCTGCAGCTAATACCGTTCCGCTGCCGCCCGCGAGCCACCTTGCAGCGTCAGAAGTTATCGAAATCGTCGTCGCATTGGCCGTCTCAGTGTAGCCGTAAGTGCGCTCCGTCACCGTGATGCTGCAAACCGTTCCGCTGGGCCGTTGAGCACACTCCGCTTTCTGCTTTTGAACGCTCGGATCGTTACTGTATTGTTCAAGTTTCTTTGCAGCTTCGGCATCTTGCGCCGAAATCTTGCCTGCAGCGGCTAGCTTGTCGATAAAATCGCCAAGCACTTCGGCAATCGTCTTGCCGGCCTGGATTGCCGCCGTGACACTCTGAACCGAGACATACGGCTCCAGATCGATATGCTTGTCCTTGGTGATGACGTTCTGCTGGGCCGGATCGGTGTTGATCTGATCGGCTGCCCCCGTCTGCCCGCTTTGTTCGAGCGCAGCCTGCTGATCGGGATTGCGGATGGTGATGTTGCCCGCACCACCGCTGCCGCTGATCGTCGCCTTCACCGACTGCTCGACGTCGTCGAGCAGGTATTTGCCCTCCGCACTCGAATTGTTTGTCGTCTGGCCGTTGGCATCCTTGCCGCCGTAGAGATCGATATTGGCATCGACCTGATAGCCCTGGTACTTCTGCGAACCGACAAAGTCCGACCAGGTCAGCGTGCCGGTGGCAAGACCGAAGCCCATAGAAAGCCACCGACTAGGAATTCCCCTCCGTCGGCCCGCCTAAGGTCACCCTTTTTAACGAGACATTGCGATTATTATGCAGAAGGAGAGTTTGGCACGTCGCGGACGAGCTTTGCCAAGTATATCAATATTAGCGGATCAAGCTCGAACCCAGAATACGATATTGATAATATGAGCTTGAAATCTTCGAGATTCATATCTGCGTTCGCTTCGCAGATGTATTCACAGAGCGTTTCAAACGCAAGTCTGCTTTCGCCATAACGAATATATTCGATGGCGAAATCAATCTGACATTGCTCGACTTTTCCACTAAATGACTGAGCGAGCAGGCTTATTTTCCTTTCGATTTCAGTCATGTTCATTTATTTGCTTGAGTCCGATTGGAGGACGACTCGAATCTCGTAGAAAGGGTTTCTGCGGTACGACCCGGCAATCCCGGAACAGCCTTTCCTCGCGCTATCCACGATCCTCAGGTCTTGCTTCATCAATTCCGCTGGCTTCCGAAACGCGAAGCTTTGATCTTGCATAGTGTTGGAGTCGGTTGGTGACGAATGAGACCTAAATTTTCGCGTCCGACGCACTTCCCTGCACGCCGACGACGACACTTTCGTAGAGGTTATCGAGATGCGAATACGCAGCTCCAAACACCTCATCGGCCTCGCCCGCTGCCAAAGTCATGGTGCTCAATTGCGAAACATCGAGGTTGAAGAAGAACAAGCGGGCCTCGCGTGTGCCTTCAACCAAAAATATTCTCCAGCAATCGAAGACGTCTACCGGAATGCAAATATCAAATCGTGCAGGCATGAAGCCCTCAGCTACATATTGAAGAATTTCATCACTGGTGCCATCCAAGGCTTCGGAGATTATTCGGAATGCTTCCGCTGGGGGCATATCAAGAAGTGCTGGGCAAAGCCTTTTGCCTCGATCACCTATGATGTATTTCATATTAACCACTAAATCGGCTAGCGACGTGACATCGTCATAATTTCCGACAACGTTGCCCTCCATCCAATAGCAGAATCGGCCGAATAACCGCGGCCCGCCATAATTCGCGTCCAACTCAAGCGTTATCCCGAATCTGGTTCTATCTCCGAAATCCATAGTCAATTCCCCAAGAATTTCCGCACTTCATTAGGGACCTTTGCCTCGGGTATTGTCCCACTGAAATGAACGGTACCTGCGTTATCCGAGAAATACCTATAATAGCCATCTTCACCCTTTCCATACCATGTCCCAATGCCACCACGAACCGCCCCATCTTCATAAACACTTTGCGCATCGGAGGGCTCTGGAGTCTTAGCTGGGTTATAAAGGGAGCTGCCGACATCATGCGCTTCATTAGCGTTGTACGGAGGTTTGATCCGACTTTCGACAACCGCCGGATTGTACGGACTATCAGAGAGAGCGGGGCTTTCTGTTTCTGGTGCGCGACCAGCCCCAACCATTTGTCGACCAAAAGCATCAACGTCGTCTGGCGTTGGCGCCTCACCTAAGACTCCCCCCACCCGCTGATATTTCTGGTACTCGCCATCGGGCCATTCGTCATCTTCCTGTCCCATCTGGCTGACGAAGATCTTATCTTCGGAGCTGGTAACAATAATCTTGGATCCGGGCTGAACGATGCCAATGATCGTAAGGGCAAGATCGGATGAAACGGCGCCGTATGCGGGGTCGATACCAGAGCAGCCTGTGCCGCTGGCCTGTTTTGCGCAGCTAGCAAGTGCCGCCTGGAGCTCTTTGTCGCCCAGGTGCAACAGAAGGTTGCGCGCTGTCTGACCGTCACCAGACGATATCTGCCGATCGGCGACCATCTTATCGAGCGCATTGCCGATTGCCTGCATCAGCGTCTGGCCGGCATCCACAGCCGCCTGCAGGCTCTGCACCGAGATATACGGCTCGAGATCGATATGCTTGTCCTTGGTGACGACGTTCTGCTGGGCGGGATCGGTATTGATCTGGTCGACCGCTCCCGTCTGTCCGCTCTGTTCTAGCGCCGCCTGCTGATCGGGATTGCGGATGGTGATGTTGCCGGCGCCCCCGCTGCCGCTAATCGTCGCCTTGACCGATTGCTCGACGTCGTCGAGCAGGTATTTGCCCTCCGCACTCGAATTGTTTGTCGTCTGGCCGTTGGCATCCTTACCGCCGTAGAGATCGATATTGGCGTCGACCTGGTAGCCCTGGTACTTCTGCGAACCGACAAAGTCCGACCAGGTCAACGTGCCGGTGTCGAGGTTGACTTGGCCATCGCCGGAGATGATGCCGGAAGCGGCAAGATTGGTGTTGCCGCCGACCGTAATGTTTTGGTCGCCGGTGGAATAGAGCCCGGCCGGCTGATCGATCCAATTGGTCGAGCCCTTGCCGGAGCCGAAGCCCGGCTGCACGCCGCCCAGCGTCAGGCCGCCAAGCGCCGTGCCAACATTGCCTGCCGTCAACAGGTCCTGCCCATCCGTCTTGCCGATCGTCCCTCCGGTGAAGGAGAACCCGAGCGAGGACGAGCTGTTCGACTGGGTGCCGGTATTCGGTGTCGAGACGATGGAAAGATTGCCACCGACCGTGCCGTTTATCGTATCGGCCGAGAAGACGGTGTTGTTGAGCGTCGTGTCGCCCTTCGAGACGAAGGTGATGTTGTTCGAGGCAGTGACGGTGGAGAGGACTTCAGTCGTCGAGGAGCTCGACGATTTCGATTGACCGGCCGAGACACTGGCCGTCGGTGTGATCCCGGTGGCGCCACCAATGCCAACGCCGACCGACACGCCGATGCTGGCCCCGGCCGACTCGCTACGCGAGGAAGCATCGGTCGTCGCCTGAGCGCCGGCCATGTCGATATTATTGGCAGAAATCAGCACGCTGCCATTCATCGGGTCATCGGCATGATCCGGATCAGCGACGGCCGAGATCTGCAGGCCGCGGCTGACGAAATCACCACTGGTAGAAATGTCAACCGAGCTGCCCGATATCGTCGGCAGCACCGGCGTCGAGGTCGAAACCGAGGTCTCATTCTTCGAGTAGGTGAAGCCGGCCGTCAGCGACACGGAGGCAAGATTGCCGGCGCCGATGCTGTCGGTGAGATTGGAGAGCGCCTGATAGGCCTTCAGGCCGGCGAAGGCGACGTTGGCGGCGGAATAGCCATCCGTGACATTGCCGAGCTTGGAGGCGAGGTTCTCGATGCTCTGGCCAGCGCCGACAAAGCTGGAGGACACACCGACGCTGACGCCGGCGAAAAAGCTGGTGGCGACCTCGTCGAAATTGGTGACGTCATTGCCAGAGAGGATATTGACGCCGTTCTGCCCAAAGATGGTGACGCCACCGCCGGCGGCGATCTGGCCTGCCTGGTCGTTAAAGGTGTCGCCGGCCGCAAGCGTGATGTCGCCGCCGGCGTTGATCGTCGACACCGCATTGGTGTCAGCGCTTTGGTTCACCTGGTCGGTGAAGCGACCGGCGCCGATGCCGATCGAGGCACCGCCGCCGCTGGTCGAGACCTGGATGCCGAAGCCGGAGCGCTTGTCGCTCTTCGAGGAATCGTCGCTTTCGTGACCCGGCAGGATGTTGATGTCGCCGGCCGCCTTGCCAGTAACGTCGCCGTTGGTTGCCTCGATCGAGGAGCCGATCACGTTGAGATCGCCCTTGGTCGCATTCAGGGTGATGTTGCCGTTGGCGGCAGTCAGCGTCGAGCCGACATTGTCCGTAGAGCTTTCGCTGGTCGTCTTGTCGTGGCTGCCGTAGATCGAGATAAACCCGCCGCCGGAGCCGACGCCGATGCCGGACTTCTTGGTCTGCTTGTCGCTCTCGTGCTCCTCCTCGGCCCCCATGATGGTGACTGTCGAGCCGGAGAGGCTGAGATTGCCGCCTGCGGCCATCTCCGAGCCGGAGACGACAGTCTCGTTGCCGGCATTGGCGGTGATGTTGCCAGAGGCGGAGATGGAGGAGCCGACGGTGTCTTCGTCATAGGTGTGGGTATGGGTCTTTGACGAGGACAGGAACCCGCTGGACTTGCTGTCGGAGGTGGTCTCGTCCGTATCCTTGCCGGAGGCAATGACGATGTTGCCGGCAGCTTGGATATTGGCATCGGCCGTGTGCGTGGCGTCGCCAGTAGTGACGTCGGAGGCCGAGATGGTGACGTTGCCGCCGGTGGAGGCGATGTTGACACCGGTCTGGCCGGAGATCGACGAGCCCTCGGCCGTCGTCGTTTCCTCGCTCGCCTTTTTCGAGCCGGACTGGCTGGAAGACGAGGCGCTGTCGGTCGCTTCGCCGATGGTGATGTCGCCCTTGGCGATGAGGTTTGCCGTGCCGCCTTGCGCAGCGATGTCGGAGCCGATGACGCTGACGTTGCCATTGTCGGCTTCGACCGTCACGTGGCCGCTGCCCGAGGTGATCGAAGAGCCGTTGTTGGTGAGCGAAGTCGAGGACGATTGGCCGCTCTTGTAGCCGTTGGCGGCACCCGCGATCGTCTTCGATTGGCTCGTCGTCTGGTCTTGGGAGGCGGTGATGGCGATATTGCCGTTGGTCGAGACAAGGCCGAGATTGCCCGCGGCATTGAGCGAGGAACCGGCAATCAGGATGCCCTGATTACCGGACACCAGCATGGCGCCGCCGGCGATGAGCGAGGAGCCCTGCTGCGTCAGGCTGGTGGTCGTGGTGATGGTGCCGCCTTGGGCAAGGCTCAGCTGGTCCTTGTTGAGGACGGTGTTCTCCACGCCGGCCGAGATGATGTTGACCGAACCGTTGGAGGAGAGGACGGAGAGATCGCCGCCGACCTTGGCGGAACTTGCGATGACATTGACGCCGTTCGTGCCGGAGATGTTGAGATTGCCGCCCGTCGTCACCGTGGTGCCAACAAGCGTTTGGACGCCGCCATTGTCCTGCTTGACGGCGCCGACCGTCACGGTCTGGCCGGAGAGCTGAGCCGAGCCGCCGGCCGCCACTTTGGTGCCGGAAAGCGTCAGGCTGCCGGCGCCGGCATCGACCTTCAGATTGCCACCGGCTGTTATGCCGCCATTGGCGGTGACGACCGTCTGGCCGCCGATGTTCATGGTCTGCGCGGCGAGCGTGATGCCGTTGGTGGCATTGAGGTTCATGTTGCCGCCGGCAAGGAAGGCGCCGCCATTGGCCTTGATATCGGTGGCATTGATGGTCATGCCGTCGGCGGCGGCAATGGCCCCGGAATTGTCCACGGAGCCGGCATCGATGCTGACCGTGTTGCCGGCGATGGTGGCCGCAGACGTGGTCTTGGCCCGATCGGCAGCCGAGAGATAGACGACCGGCACAAGTACCTGCGCGCCGTCGACGGTCTCAGTCTGGTAGATCACGATCGATTGGGTCAGCGACGCCGCCTGCTCGGGGGTAAGCGCCTGGCCGAGAGCAAGGCCGTTGGCCTCGGCGTAGGCCACACCATTGTCGAGCAGCGTCTTCATCTGATCGGTGGCGTTGTTGCCGGGGATGAAGGAGCCGGCGCCGAGGCCATCGCCGACCAGTTGCCGCAACTGCTCGTCGATGAGCTGGTTGTCGAAATAAGCGTCGCCAAGGAAGGGAACCTGGGTCTCGGGCGTATAGCCGATACGGTCGATGAAATACCCAGAACCGTAGAACGTCGACACGTCGAGGAAGGCCGCCCGTGTCTCGAACAGGAAGACCTGGCCCGGAACCGTGCCGCCGACGCCACCCGATTGCGGCTTGGCGAGCGAGGCGAGCTGGGTGCCGTTCACTTGCAAGACCTGGGCGAGATTGCCGCTGTTGCCGACGGCAGCCGTGAGCTTGCCCATCAGGCTATTCGGATTAACCGAGGTGTTACCCGCCGTGAGATTATTGCTGCTGATTGCAGCACCGCCGGACGCCGTCAGGCTATTGCCGCTGACCGAAGCACCGCCAGCCGCGGTTACGTTGTTGCCATTGACCGCGGTGCCTCCAGCCGCCGTCAGGCTATTGCCACTAACCGGAGCACCGCTGACTGCCGCCAAGCCGTTGCCACTGACCGAAGCACTGCCTGCCGCCGTCAGGTTGTTGCCATTGACCGAAGCACCGCCGGACGCCGTCAAGCCGTTGCCACTGACCGAAGCACCGCCGGACGCCGTCAAGCCGTTGCCACTGACTGAAGCACCGCCGGACGCCGTCAAATTATTGCCGCTGATCGACGTGCCACCAGCAGCCGTCAGGCTGTTGCTATTGATGGCCGGGCCGCTGCCGATCGCCGGGCCACCACCTGCAATCGACGGGCCGCTTGCGGCGGTCGCACCGCCATTGGCCGCTACGCCTGCCAGTGCGGCATTGACGTTGAACAAGGCGCCGCCCGCCGTCATGCTGTTCAAGGCGCCAAGCGGATTGCTCGCGGTCGCCGGAGCATCGATTGCAACCTGGCCGGCGATCGAACCATTGGCGGCGACGTTGTTGACCGTGCCGCCACCGTTGATGGCGAGCGCGCCCCGCGCCTGGATGACGCCCGACAGGACGCCGATCGCCTGCACGGTCACCGTGGTGCCGGCGGCGATATCCCTCGAAGCGTCACGATTGCCGTTGGGGTTGTCCGAATAGGTCAACGACGAGTCGTTGCTGCCGACGCAAGGATTGTTCGGGCCGCTGCAGTCGGGACCGCCATCGGTGGTGTCGGATTTGATGACGTCCGGATAATATTGGCAAGGTGTACTGCTATCGCAGATCGTTTGCGTCGTGCGGTTCAGCGTCGCGCCGTCATTGGTCAGCGTGCCCGCGACGGTGAGCAGCATGTCGCTGTCGGATTTGATCGAGCTGTAGGCGTTGGTCAGATTGACCGCATTGATGGTCAGGGGACCGCCGGCGCGGATCTTAGCTGAAGCGCCGGCACCCGAGATCAGTTGATCCTCGGTGACGATCTGGTTCACCAGATGATCGATCGTCTCCGTCCAGCCGTAGGTCGGCTCATGTTGTCCCGAGCCAGTGCCGCAACGTGTCTCGCACTTGTAGGTCTCGGTGATCAGGTCGTAGGCGCTGAGAATGGTGTTGGAGATCTGCACATTGCGCTGGATCGTCGGTCCGGAGGTCGTGGTGTTGGTCAGCCCGTTGGTCAGGATCGACATGCTGCCGCCGGACTGAATGAGCCCGGCGGAATTGACGACGGCACCGTTGCGCTGGCCGCCACCCGGGCCCGCAATGGCAAGGCTGTTACCCGCAAGGATGGCGCCCTGGTCATTGGTGAGCACGCCGCCGACGAACAGGTTGGCGTTGTCGCCGGCAAAGACGAGGCCGGAAGGGCTGTTGTAGAAATCGCCGGCGACGTTGAAGGTGAGATTGTTGCCGGCGGCGAGCTGGCCGGTGTTGGCAAGCGACGGCAGGGTGAGCGTCAGATCGTGCGCAGCAAGCAGCGATGTATTGGCGGTAGTGATGAGGCCCGCGGCGGAGATGGCGATGTCGCCGGAGCCGCCGGCATTGGTGACAGTGCTGACGTCGGCGTTGGAGAGGTCGGCATTGCCGGAAAGATTGAGCGCCAGACCCCCGAAGACGAGACTGCTGCCGGAAAGATTGGCGGAGGAAGCGTTGACGATCAACGTGCCGCCGCCCGCGATCCGGCTGCCCCTGGCGCCGGACAGATCGATGGCGCCGGTGTTGATCGTGAGATTGCCGCCGACGCGGGTGGTGTTGGTATAGGATATAGTGCCGGGTGCGGTGAGCGTGGCGTTGCCGAGGCTCTGCAGGCTGGCATAGCCGATGTTCTGCGTTGCCGAGGCGGCGAGATTGCCGCCAGACAGCAGCGCGTTGGCGCTGATGCTGCCGCCGGAGGCGGCAACCGTCATCGCGCCCGTCCGCTGCAGCATCAGGCTGCCGCCGGATGCAGCGTTGGTGGCGGCAAAGTCGACGCCGGACACCAGGGTGTCTATCGTCATCGACCTGGCGGCAAGATTGACGTTGCGAGCGGCAAGCGACTGGCCGGTGAGCGTGATCGCATTGCCGGCGGCAATCGCAAGGTCGCCATGTGCGACGGCATTGGCGCTGACATTGTTCGCCGCATTGGCCGTGATGGTGCCGGCGGCGAGCAGGCTGTTAACGGTCACGTTGCCGGATGTGGCCTTCAAGGTGAGATCGCCGGCCTGGCCGAGGACGATGTTGCCGGACGCCGACTGACCAGTTGCGGGGAAATCGACGCCGGCGACGATGACGTTGCCGCTGATATCCGAGCCGGTGATTGCGACGTCGCTTGCGCCGAGAAGCTGGCCGTTGATCGCGACCGCGCCGGGAGCGGTGGACGAACCGATCGAGACTCCGCCGTGGCTTGTAATGTTGCCGCCCGTGAACTTACTCGCGGCAACGTCAAGGCCGCCCGCTACAATCAGCGTGCCGGCTGTGGCACTTCCTGCATTTATGTCGAGGGCGCCCGTCGGCCCGAGGACAATCGCACCGTTGGCGGACCGGGCGGTGGCAGCGAAGTCGACACCGGTGATAGCTTGGTTGACTTGAACGGTTTGGCCGGAGAGTGAGACGTCGTTGGCGCCAAGGAGCTGGCCGGTGACGTTGACGCTGTTGCTGCCGGCAAGGGTGACGTCGTCGTGTGCCGTGACGGCGCCGGCTGCAATCGTGGCGGCATTGGCGTCAATAGTGCCTGCCGACAGCATGGTCGAGGTCGCGATGCCCACAGAGGCGTCAAGCTGCATGTCGCCGGACTGGCCAAGAACGATATTGCCGCCGGATGCCGTGGTGGCGGCAAAATCGACGCCGGAGATCAGTACCGGGGCGCTGATGCTGCCGCCGTTGATCGCGAGATCGCTGGCCGACAGAATCTGGTTGCTGACGGCGATAGTGCCGGCGTTACCATTTGCGGTGATCGCCACCTTGCCGTGACTGGTGATGCTATCGGCTGTGAGACTTGCTGCCTGGGCCACGAAGTCGCCGGCTGAAAGTATCGTCTGGGCGGCGATATTGCCGGTGGCGGTAAGGTTGATCGCGCCGGACTGCGCGAGCACGATATTGCCGCCCGCCGCATTGGTGGCGGCAAAATCGATGCCGGAGATCAGAACGGGTGCGCTGATGCTGCCGCTGGTGATCGCGAGATCGCCGGCGGCCAGAATCTGGCTCGTCACATCGACGTCGCCGACGATACCAACCGCACCGTGGCTGGTAATGCTACCGGCCTTGAGAGCCGCCGCCTTCGCTTCGAAATCGCCCGCCGAAAGGATCGTACCGGCAACGGCATTGCCGGCGACGGTGAGGTCCATGGCGCCGGAGGGAGCAAGCACGATATTGCCGCCGCTCGCCTCGGTCGCCGCAAAATCGACGCCGGAAACGAGAAGGCCAGCGTTGAGGCTGCCGCCGTCGATCGCGAGGTTGCCGCCTGACAGCACCTGGCCGTCGACGTCCACGCGACCGCTTGCGGTTGTCGTGCCGCTGGCCTTCAGGTCAGTATTGCCATGGCTGGTGATGCCGCCCGCCGTGAGATTGGCGGCTTGAGCGTTAAAATCGCCTGCGGAGAGAAGCGTACCGAGGGTGATGTCGCCGGTGGCTGCGAGCCGCACATCGCCGCTTGCCGACTGGATGATAGTGCCGCCGGCTGCAGCCGTCCGAGCAAAATCGACACCGGAGACGATGGCCCCGGCCTCTATGCTTGACCCGGAGATGCTGACATCGCTTCCACCGAGGATCTGTCCGCCGACATCCACCTGACCGCTTGCAGTCGTCGTGCCGGTGCCCGAAAGCGCGATACTCTTATGGCCAGTGATGGTATCGGCGGTGATGGTCGAACCGCTGGCATCGATGGTGCCGGCGGAAAGGAGTGTCGACGCCTGGGCGTTGCCGTTGACCGCGACCGTGAGGTCTCCGTTCGACGCAAGCACGATATCGCCGCCAGAGGCGTTGGTGGCGTCGAAATCGATGCCGGCGACGACGGTCTGGGCGGAAAGGCTCTGGCCGGTGATCAACACATTGCCGGCGCTGAGGATCTGGCCGCTGATGGTGGTGGCGCCTTGGAGCGTCAGATCGCCATGGGCCGTGACAGTATCGGCGGCAACCGTTGCGCCAGTGGCACTGAGGCTGCCGGCGGACAGCAGCGTGCTGGCGTTGACGCTGCCTGCGGAGGCAAGCGTGAGATCGCCGCTTGCGGTGAGCACGATATTGCCGTTGGCGGCAGCAGTCCCGGCAAAATCGACACCGGAAACGATGGCGCCTGCCTTAATGCTCGGGCCGGAGATGCTGATATCACTGCCACCTAAGACCTGGCCGTTAACGGAGGTGGCGCCGGAAAGCGTGATGTCCTTGTGACCGGTGACGGCATCGACGGTGATGGTCGCGCCGCCGGCATCGATATCGCCGGCCGCCTGTATGGTCGAAGCGGCGATGCCACCGTTCACCAAAACCGTCAGGTCGCCGCTCCGAGCAAGCACGATATCGCCGCCGGAGGCATTGGTGGCATCGAAGTCGATGCCGGCAACGACGGTCTGGGCGGAAAGGCTCTGGCCGGTGATCAACACATTGCCGGCGCTGAGGATCTGGCCGCTGACATCCACGCGACCGCTTGCGGTCGTCGTGCCAGTGGAACCTTTGAGTGTCAGGTCGCCGTGGGCCGTGACGTTGCTGGCGGTGACGGCCGAACCGGTAGCACTGAGGCTGGCGGCCGACAGCAGCGTGCCAGCGTTGACATTGCCGGTGGAGGCAAGCGTCAGATCGCCGCTTGCGGCAAGCACGATGTTGCCATTGGCAGCGGCAGTCCCGGCGAAATCGACACCGGCAACGATGGCACTGGCCTTGATGCTTGGCCCGGAAATGCTGATATCACCTCCACCAAGGACCTGGCCGTTAACGGAGGTGGCGCCGGAAAGCGTGATGTCCTTATGGGCAGTGATGGAGTCGGCGGTGATAGTCGAACCGCTGGCATCGATGGCGCCTGCGGCAAGGAGCGTCGACGCCTGGGCGTTGCCGTTGACCGCGACCGTGAGGTCTCCGTTCGACGCCAGCGCGATATCGCCGCCGGAGGCATTGGTGGCATCGAAATCGATGCCGGCGACGACGGTCTGAGCGGAAAGGCTCTGGCCGGTGATCAGGACATCGCCGGCACCAAGGATCTGGCCGCTGACATCCACGCGACCGCTTGCGGTCGTCGTGCCAGTGGCGCCTTGGAGCGTCAGATCGCCATGGGCCGTGACAGTATCGGCGGCAACCGTTGCGCCAGTAGCACTGAGGCTACCGGCGGACAGCAGCGTGCCGACATTGACATTACCGGAGGAGGCAAGCGTCAGATCACCGCTTGCGGCAAGTACGATGTTGCCATTGGCAGCAGCAGTCCCGGCAAAATCGACACCGGAAACGATGGCGTCGGCTTTGATGCTCGGCCCGGAAATGCCGACATTGCTTCCGCCCAAGATCTGACCGCTGATATCGGTGGCGCCGGAAAGCGTGATGTCCTTGTGACCTGTGACGGTATCGGCGGTAATAGTCGCGCCGCTAGCGTCAATGGCACCGGCCGCCTGTATGGTCGAAGCGGCGATACCACCGTTCACCGAAACCGTCAGGTCGCCGCTCTGAGCAAGCGCGATATCGCCGCCGGAAGCGTTGGTGGCGTCGAAGTCGATGCCGGCGATAACGGTCTGGGCCGACAGGCTCTGGCCGGTGATCAGCGCGTTGCCGGCACTGAGGATCTGGCCGCTGATGGTGGTGGAGCCTTTAAGCGTCAGATCGCCATGGGCCGTGACGGTATCGGCGGCAACCGTTGCGCCAGTAGCACTGAGGCTGCCGGCGGCCAGCAGCGTGCTGGCGTTGAGACTGCCGGCGGAGGCAAGCGTCAGATCGCCACTGCCGGCAAGCACGATGCTGCCGTTGGCAGCGGCAGTCCCGGCAAAATCGACACCGGCAACGATGGCACTGGCCTTGATGCTTGGCCCAGAAATGCTGACGTTGCCGCCGCCTAGGACTTGAGAATTGACGGTGGTGGTGCCGGAAAGCGTTATGCCTTTGTGACCCGTGACGGCGTCGGCAGTAATGGCCGCGCCGCTGGCGTCAATGGTACCGGCCGCCTGTACGGTCGAAGCGGCAATGCCGCCGTTCACCGAAACCGTCAGGTCGCCACTCTGAGCAAGCACGATATCGCCGCCGGATCTATTGGTGGCATCGAAATCGATGCCGGCGATAACGGTCTGGGCGGAAAGGCTCTGGCCAGTGATCAGCACATTGCCGGCACTGAGGATCTGGCCGCTGATGGTGGTGGAGCCTTTAAGCGTTAGATCGCCATGGGCCGTGACGCCGTCGGCGGCAACGCTTGCGCCAATAGCACTGAGACTGCCGGCTGATAGCAGCGTGCCAATACTGACATTCCCGGCCGAGGCAAGGCTCAGACCACCGCCGCCGGCGAGTACGATATTGCCGCCGCTAGCCGCCGTCCTGTCGAAATCGACACCGGAAACGATGGCGTCGGCCTTGATGCTCGGGCCGGAGATGTCGACATTGCTTCCGCCCAAGATCTGACCGCTGATATCGGTGGCGCCGGAAAGCGTGATGTCTTTCTGGCCAGTGATGGTATCGGCGGTAATAGTCGCGCCGCTGGCGTCAATAGCACCGGCCGCCTGCATGGTCGAAGCGGCGATACCGCCGTTCACCGAAACCAGTAGATCGCCTGATGGCGAAAGCGCGATCGCTCCGCCGGAGGCATTGGTGGCATCGAAATCGATGCCGGCGATAACGGTCTGGGCGGAAAGGCTCTGGCCGGTGATCAGCACATCGCCGGCGCCGAGGATCTGACCGTTAATGGTGGCGGCGCCTTGGAGCGTCAGGTCGCCATGGGCGGTGACGCTGTTGGCGGTAACAGCCGTACCGGTAGCACTGAGGCTGCCGGCCGACAGCAGCGTGCCGGCGTTGACATTGCCGGCAGAGGCAAGCGTCAGATCGCCACTGCTTGCGAGCACGATGCTACCGTTGGCGGCAGCAGTCCCGGCAAAATCGACACCGGAAACGATCGCGCCAGCCTTGATGCTCGGGCCGGAGATGTCGACATTGCTTCCGCCAAGGACTTGAGAATTGACAGTGGTGGCGCCGGAAAGCGTGATGTCCTTATGGGCAGTGACAGCGTCGGCTGTGATGGTCGCGCCGCTGGCGTCAATGGTACCGGCCGCCTGTATGGTCGAAGCAGCGATGCCATTACTGACCGACACCGTGAGGTCGCCTGCGTGGCCAAGCACGATCGTGCCGCCAGCAGCTTCGGCGGCACCGAAGTCGATACCGGCGACAACGGTCTGCGCCGACAGGCTCTGACCGGTGATCAGCACGTTTCCGGAGCCGAGAATCTGACCACTGACATCCACGCGACCGCTTGCGGTCGTCGTGCCCGTGGCGCCGCCGAGCGTCAGATCGCCATGGGCGGTGACGCTGTCGGCGGTAACAGCCGTCCCGATCGCACTGAGGCTGCCGGCCGACAAGAGCGTGCTGACGTCAATTGTTCCGCTCGAGGCAAGCGTCAGATCGCCGCTTGTCGTCTGTACGATGCTGCCATTGGCAGCGGCTGTTCTGGCAAAATCGAAGCCGGAAACGATGGCATCGGCCTTGATGCTTGGCCCTGAGATGCTGACGTCATTGCCGCCGAGAATTTGACCATTGACGGTCGTTGCGCCGGAAAGCGTGATGTCCTTATGGCCGGTGACGGCGTCCGAGGAAATGGTCGTCGCGCTGACATCGATAGCGCCGGCAGCCTGCACGGTCGACATCGCCGCGGCGCCGTTGACCAATACCGTGAGATCGCCGGCCTGGCCAAGCGCGATATTACCGCCGGCCGCATTGGTGGCATCGAAGTCGATGCCGGGGGCAAGCGTCTGAACCGTCAGGCTCTGACCGGTAATCGATACGTTGCCGGAGCCGAGAATCTGATCTGCGACGTTGATTGCGCCATTGAGCGTCATGTCGCCATGGGCGCTGACGCTGTCCGCGGTAACGGTCGAACCGGTAGCACTGAGATCGCCGGCCGACAGTAATGTGTCGGCTTTGAGTGCGCCGGAGGCCGTAAGCGTCAGATCACCACCGCCAGCGAGCACGATGGCGCCCCCGGAAGCAGCCGTCGCGGCGAAGTCGACACCGGAAGCGATTGCGCCGGCGGTGATGCTCGAGCCGGAGATGCCGATGTCGCCGCCGCCAAGGACTTGACCGCTGATATCCACGAGACCGCTTCCGGTCGCCGTGCCGGTGGCGCCGGAAAGCGTGATATCCTTATGACCCGTGACAGCATTGGCGGTGATGGTCGCACCGCTGGCATTGATGCTGCCAGCGGCTTGAATGGTCGAAGCCGCCACCGCGCCGTTGATCGCGACCGTCAGGTCGCCGGCCTGGCCAAGAACGATAGTGGCGCCGGCGGCATCGGTGGCGTCGTAGTCGATACCGGCGACGACGGTTTGCGCTGACAGGCTCTGGCCGGTAATCAGCACGTTGCCGGCACCAAGAATCTGACCGCTGACATCCACGTGACCGCTTGCGGTCGTCGTGCCGGCGCCGGCGAGCGTCATGTCGCCATGGGCCGTAACGCTATCGGCAGTAATGCTCGAACCGATAGCCTTGAGATCGCCGGCCGACAGCAGCGTACCGGCGTTGAGCGCGCCGGAGGCCCCAACCGTTAGATCGCCGCTGTTGGTAAGCACGACGCCGCCGCCAGAAGCAGCCGTCCCGGCGAAGTCGACGCCGGAAAAGATGGCGCCGGCCTTGATGCTGGAACCGGAGATGCTGATGTCGTTTCCGCCCAGGATTTGATCATTGACATCCACGCGACCGCTTGCGGCCGTCGCGCCGGTAGCGCCGGAGAGCGTGATATCGTTATGACCGGTGACATCATCGGCGGTGATGGTCGTGCCACTGGCATCGATGCTGCCGGCTGCCTGTATCGTCGACGCCGCAATGTCGCCGTTGACCAGCACCGTCAGATCGCCGGCTGACGAAAGTACGATATTGCCGCCGGATGTGTTGGTGGCATCTAGATCGATACCGGCAACGACCGTCTGGGCGGAAAGGCTCTGGCCGGTGATCAGAACGTTGCCGGCGCCGAGAATCTGGCCGCTAACGGTGGTGGCGCCGTCAAGCGCCAGATCACCATGCGCCGTAACGCTGTCGGCTGTGATGGCCGCTCCATGGGCGCTGAAATTACCCGCGGAGAGCAACGTCCCAACATCGAGCGTGCCGGCTGCCGACAGTGCAAGATTGCCGGTTCCAGCAGCCGTTGACGTGCCAAGCACGATCCTGCCGCCGGCGGCATCGGTAGCGGCGATATCGACGCCGGAGACAATGGCGTCGGCCTTAATGCTCGAGCCGAAGACGCTGACATTACCGGCGCCGAGCACCTGGCTGCTGATATCCACGCGACCGCTCGTGGTCGTCGTGCCAGTGGCACCAGTGAGCGTAATGTTCTTGTGGCCCGTAATGGTATCAGCGGTGATTGCCTGGCCGACAGCGTTGATCGCACCGGCCGCAAGCATGGTTCCCGCCTGGATCGCGCCGGCGCTGTCGTTGACGGTCAGATCGCCACTCTGCGTAAGCACAATATTGCCGCCGGCGGCCTTGGTCGCTGCAAAGTCGACGCCGGAGGCGAGAAGATCGGCGCTGACACCATTGCCGTTGCCATTGATGGTGACATCACCGGCGCTGAGCAACTGATCGGAAACATCGACGCCGCCATCGATGTCGACATTGCCGTGGCTCGTGAGAGCGTTTGCCTGCAGCAGCGTTGCCTGGGCATTAAGATCGCCGGCCGACAGCAGCGTGCCGACAACGATCGTGCCGGCGCCGGCGTTCAGATCGAGGGTGCCGGCCGGACCGAGAACGATGTTGCCACCCGCTGCATCGGTGGCGGCAAAGTCGACGCCGGAAGCGATTGTCGCCGCCTCTATGCCTTGGCCGTCTACGGATACATCACCGGAAGCGAGGAGCTGGCCGGCGACATCCACGCGACCGCTGGCGGTTGTGGTGCCGGTGGCGGCATCGATGCTGACGGCGCCGTTGGCCGTCAGGCTGTCGGCTGACAGTGAGGCGGCGTTGATCGCCACATTGCCGGACGAGAGCAAGCCGGCCGTGCTGATCGCGCCATTGGCCGTCAATTGCAGGTCGGCGGCGCTCGCCAGCACGGTCTTGCCGTTCGCAGCCGCCTGTGTGGCGGCGATATCGAGGCCGGAAGCGATCATGCCGGTCGACATCGAACGACCGGTGGCCGCAATCTTGCCCTGCGCAAACACATTGCCGGAGACGACGATGTCGAGGCCGGCGTTGAGGCCGATATTGCCATGGCTCAAGAGCGACGTAGCCGTGATCGTACCGGATGCCGCAGCGATCGAAAGCGCGCTATTGCTGCTGGCAGCACCCGTGAGGCTGACATTACCGGCCGAGGCCGACAGCGCTGCTGCACCACCGGCCGTCACATTGGCGGCGGAAATGCCGCCTGCAGACGTCATCTGCACATTGGCCGCGCTGTTGGTATCGCTCGCCACGCTCAGGAGGCCGGAGCCACTCGACAAAACGATATCGCTGTCGGCTGCCACCGATTGCAGCGTGATGCCCTGATCGGCCTGAACGGCGATCTTTGCCTTTGAGCTCACCTTGGCAGCCGTCACCTTGGACTTCGAGGTGATCGTGACACCTTGAGCACCCGACGCGTTGCCGATCGAGATCTTGCCGTCTGATGACAGTGACAGTTCGCCGCCATTGGCGGCCATGTCGCCGCTCATGTTGACGCCAGCGCCTTTCTCGGTGACGACTACCTTGATGCGGTCGGCCTGCATGGCGCCGAGCGCCGTGCCGTCGATCGCGTATTCCGGTGTGCCGGATGTGGCCGAAAGCGCCGTCGCCTCGCCGGTGGCATAGTCATATTTGCTGGCGCCGGCCGTCAGGCGCAGTGTCCTGCCATAGACAGGGCCGTTGACGTGAATGCTGCGGGAGACCACGTCAAAGAGATCGACCGCGCCGGGGCCGGCGGCGAAGTTGCCGCCATTGCCCTGAAAGGTGACGTCGCCGCCATTGACGGTAAAACCCGTCAGGCTTCCGTCGGCGCCGATATTAGGCACGCCGGTCGTCAAGGTGGCATGCGGCGTGTTGATGAAGCCGCAGCCGTCGCAGGTAATGCCGTTTGGATTAGCGATAACGACGTCGGCCTTGGTCCCGAAGATTTCCGTCGGGCCATTCAGCGCCGAGCGGTTGCCGCTGGTGACTTCGTTCAGGATGACCGAGGCCGGGTTCGACGCATTGAGGTTCGGATTGCCCGGCGTTGCGCCACCGAGATTGGAGATGCCGACCTCGCCCTTGTAGTTGTTGAGGATGACGCCTTGGGCGCCAACGTTGAAGTTGTCATATTTGTTGTGTGAAAGACCGGCAGCGTTGGGCGTGACGATATCGATCAGCGGCACGCCGTTCGGGGCAGCACCGACACTTGGCTGGTTGGCGGCGGGCGCGGTGGTGCTCGCGGAGACCGACTGGGCATTGGCGATGGTGGGCTGAAGAACAAGCAGCCCACTCAACAGCAGCGCCAGCGACTGGTGGGCAAGGCGCGTGAGCCGGCGGAACGAGCCGCCCTCGCCTGCTTCTATGCCGCGTTCTGCTGTCGCGGGCTTACGCCGCACGATCGTCCTGCTCATGGCACGCCTTCCGGTGCGTGATTCTTACGGCGACTGAATATCGCCGTGGTTGTGGTGGCATGCAGAGCGAGACCATGGCTTCGGGATGGGAGGCAACGTCGGCATGTGGTTGAGGTAAATGGATTTAAAACAAAAACGTGCTATTTGCTGCTTCAGGCGCCCTGCCTTTGGCAGGGCAACCTGTCGTGTGCTCTATTTCTTCACCAGCAGCCACTGCTTGACCTGATGCGTGAATGCATTCGCCAGCCGCTGCGCCAGGATATCTTCCGGCCCCGCCGCCTCTGCCGCATTGACGGCCATGGCCACAAATATTCCAAGCCCCTCTCCGCGCATGCCTGAATTGCCGGCGACAACATTCGGCTCTTCCGCGATGAGGCGACCAGTCTTGGCGTCTTCAAGCCTGACCGTCGCCGCGATGTCGCTGTCGCTGTGAATGAGGATGCGGCCAGCCTTGGTGCTCAAATCGACGACATGCAGGGTGACGACCAGTCGCGCATGTGTGGGGCCGCCGGGCAGGCCGATCAGTTCCTTCTCCATCGCGTTCTTCAGCGTACGAACGACAAGAGAAAGCTGCGGATCGGGTTTACCTTCAGTGAACAGGCCCGTCATCTTCACGTCAGGCGCTGTCTCGATACGGATTTCGCGCACCGAAGTTTGCTGAAGTGCCGCGATCAGCCGTGGATCGGTGGTGACACAGGAGGCAAGCATGGTCACGAGAAGCAAGGCTATCCCGCAAGACGCGCACCGCATCGACCGCACACTGAAGTTGCTGATATCGGACATCAAACGCATGGACATCATCACGCCACCTCAGCCGTCTCTCTTGGCCGGTGTCGTCTTCACACCGCCGTCGAGCTTCTTGTAGACTTCGCCCAATTGCGACTTGGGCACCGGGCACTTCCGCGAACGGGCAAGCTCGGTCAGCACCTGGTTGCGATTGCGCAAGGCGTCAATTTCGACCTTCTCTGGTGATTTGGGATCCATGAAGAATAACGCCGGCCAGAAGAGAAGAACGCCGGTGGCGCCGAGAATGACGTTTTTGCCTTGAGCTTGCGAGCGCTCCTTAACAGTCACGAGGATCTGGCGTTCGTTGGCTTCGAATTCGCGCGAGATCCCGCCGCAATCCATCCGGCTGTCGCCGACGTTGGTCGACGCGATCGGATGCGCTTCGCGGCCGCCGCAGCTCGAAAGCGCGATGGCACAACAGAGAAGCGCCGCCGCGGGAAGCGATGCCGAAGGTACCGTCTTGTTATCTTTCTGAATGAATAAGCCCATGATTTTCCTCTAAATATTAGTTACCAATGAACAGAGGAGCTGACGAAAAACAGCCCCGCATTCTTTTTATCGACAGTGCCGGCCAGCACGTCGGAATAGCCGATGTCGAGATTGAGATTGCCGCCGGCGAGCTTGGCACCAACCGTCCAGCCAAGCATGTCGCCGCCCTTGATCTGATACCGTGCTTGTGAGGCGATCCGCCCGTAGTCGAGCCCGACATAGGGACGCAACTCACCGAAGATTTTTGAAAGGGCGGCATTGTCGGCGAAGGGCTGCGTACGCCAGACCAGATCACTGCGGTCGAAAAAGCCGTTGTTGCCGTAAAGCATGGTCTCACGCGTGCCGCGGACGGTGGAATAGCTGCCGAGCGAGATCTGTTCGGCGCCAAACAGATTGTCAGGCGAATATTGTCCGGTCAGGATTGAATCGACTTCGAAGCGCTGTTCGCCGAGCTGGAACGGCCGGGTCATGGTGATCGTGCCGGTGAACTTCGAGAACCGCGGATCGGCGTCGCCTGCCCCAACATCACCCGGGTCGACGGCGTCGAACAGGTTGAGACCCTGGCCATAGGAAAGATCGAAGACCCAGAGGCCTCCAAGCATGCGTCGCGAGTGCGAAAGGCCGAGGTCGCCCACCGTATATTTGCGGCTGCCGACCTCGATCTTGCTGCCGAGCAGGAAATTGTTGGTTTCCTTGTAGGTCAGCCCGCTGTTGAAGGTGGTGATCGAATCCTTGTCACGGAAGATGACGCGGTCGGCACCGACGCCAAGCTGCTTGGAATTGCCCGAGGTGTGCAATGTTCCGAAATTGCCGGGAACCGAGCTGTCATAGCCGTACCAGGCACCGTTTGCAGAGAGTGTCCAATAGCCGTAGGGGACGCTGACATTGCCGGTATAGCTATCGCTCCTGCCCTGGCCGTCGTCACGCCAGGGATAGCCCGGGCCTGTGTGCTCGTAGCCAAAGCTCCACTGATCATTCACGCCGAAGAGATTGTCATAGCCGAACGAGGCCGAACTCTTGGAATAGCCCGTCTGCTGCTGGCCGAGATTGCTGTTGCCGACGGAGACATGCCAGGGATGACTGGGCTTGTTCTCGATGTTGAGGATCGATGTGCCGTTGATCTTGCCCGGCAGCATCGCCGTCTTGGCGTTATTGGAATTCAGCCGGTTGATCTGGTCGAGGCCCTGCTCAATATCTCGCAGATTGACGATATGGTCTTTCATGCCGGGAAATGCGGTGGCAAGCACGCCGGAGCCCGGCGCCGGCTTGCCGTTGATATAGATGTCGGCAAGCGTGCCCTCGACGGAGACCAGACGTAACATCTTGGTCTTGGCAATGTCTTGCGCCGGCACGAAGACGCGCGAGGTGACGAAACCCCTGTCGAGATAAAGATAGGTCAGATCGCGCAACAAGGTGTTGATTTCGCCGACGCCGATGCATCGGTTGCGATAGCGTGCCGTGACTTTGTCGACATCGGCGGCTGGGAAATGTTTGACCCCCTCCACCTCAACATCGGTGATCGGGAAACACGGGCCCCCTTTTTGCCCGCCATCTACTTGCCGTTGATCGACCGGCGCCTCCGATGGCTTCGGCGTGCTCTTGCGCAGCGCGTCGAGGCGCTGTTGCTCATTCTGCTGCGCCTGCCGGCGCGCGAAATCGTCATTTGGCGATTGCTGCGCAGCCGCTATCGATGCCGCCAAAGCTGTCGTGAGCAACACAATGACACCCATGATGTAGGAGGACATTGTGAAGGCAAGGCTGCGCTGGGCAGCCGTCGGTCGCCGGGCCGATGTCATGGGATCGTTCGGGTCGCGTCGTCAGTTGGAAGCGGGCTTCTCCAGTGCGTCCAAAGCCGCGGCCAATCCCTTCAACGAGAATTTGATGTTGACCTTCTGGCCATTCATCATCTGCACGTGACCGACCCCATCCGCCGCCTTTGTAAGGGCCGCGACCATTTTCGCGTCCAGTTTCTGCTGCGACCAGCAACCAGCCTGGTTGCAATTGCGATAGACAAGCTGAACGACGGGCTTATCGCCAGCATCAATGCCAAGTCCGGCCGGCAAATACATGTTGAGTGGCACAACCGTCGTCAGCACGAGATCGCTCGCCACCGGCTTCCCGCCCTTCTGCGTGGGAGCAGACGTCGCAGGCGTTTTGGCGATCGCCAAAGTCAGAACGTTCACGCTCTGCTCACCCTGCTTTACCGTCGCGATCTGAGCAGCTTCGCAACTCGTTGTCGCCGAACCGTCGGCTGCCTTGCCATCAACGCAGCGATAATACCAGTCGTCAAACTTCTGGACACGGGCTTGCGGTGCCGGCTGCTGCTGTCCGGCAGGCGCTGCGGCGGCGTCCTGCTGAGTGCCTGCATTGGTCGGCGCGGCTGCACCTGCCGCCGGCTGCTCTTGACCCATGCCGGATGATGCATAAAGGACGGATGAGACCAGAATTACAGATGCGAAATTCTTGACGGAAAACATGTCATTCAAAACGGCAAACGTCATGCAAAGCTTCCTAAGGTCAAAACTATTCGATTGAGCAAGACGGCACTTGCTCACCGACAAATCATCGAGTTCATGAAACAGCACCAAAACAGTGCGGCCGGTCATCGGCTTGACCCGCTCAATAACAGACTTCGTTCTACACACGGATAGTTAGAATTGCCGCAGCGTCGATTCGTGCTCGCTTTTGATGAGTGGCGTGTATTTTTGCAACAGAAGCGCTTACATTCACAGAGTATCCACCTTGCGTGAAGTTGAACTGCCGGCACTCAGTTTTTCGCCTCGGGTACAAAATACGATCCATTGGCGACGAGCCGCCGGGCCTTGAGGCGAGAACCGCCCGCCATGACACCATGAGAGGTGTGCCTCATTTTTGTGAATGGCTCCAATCCGGCGCGTTCGATAAAGCGGAGTCCGTTCCAATTAAATCAGGGAAGTCAGATGGCCGCTGAAATTGTCGAAACGGAATTTCTACACGTTGGGCGCCAGACACTGTACAATGATGAGATCACCATTGTCGCTACGGCCGAAGCACAGGTCTACATCGGCTCGTTCTGCGCGGTGGGTAAGAACCTTAAGATCATAACATTAAATCACGATTGGGATTATCCAGCATTACAAGGCACGTTCTATAGGCACCACTTTAATACCCCGCACCCCGGCGAAGTCGGTACACCCACGCGCGAGCGCACTAAGGCGACGTGAGAATCGGTAGCGATGTCTGGATTGGTGATGACGTTAAAATTATGAGCGGGGCAACGATCGGCGACGGCTGCTGCATCGGTGCGGGTTCCGTAGTTACTCAGTCGATCCCATCTTACACTATTGCAGCAGGAATACCGTGCAAGCCGCTGAAGAAGCGGTTCTCAGAGGGAGTCTGAGCGCTACTGTTGGAATTCCAATGGTGGAATTGGGACGAGGAAAGAATTCGCCAAAACGCGACATTTTTTCAGGCAAATATAGGCGCCATGGCGGCAGACGAAGTAGAGAGACTTTTGAAATAAAAAACTGCTACACCATTTGTGCGGCGTACGCCGCGAAGTCAGATACAGATGGAAACGGTAACGGTATGAGCGACGAACAGAGCGATTCCGTGCCTTGGCAGTAGATAAACCGTTTTGTTGACGCTATCGACGCATGTCCGCTATGCCGTCGGCCGCGGTAGGGAGGATGCACGCCTCTCACAGCAATAGGGAGGATGCATGCTTCTCACAGAAGAACCTATGTTTCTGCGTTATCTTAGGCGCTTGCAGAAAAAAAAAGAGGTTCGCTCACCTAATGGTCAACCCTTCGGGCGGCGCGGACAAGCCGTTTTCATTAATAACACCGCTGCAAGTTATCATTGGGGATGCTACGCGACCTCCATGGCAATTTACGAAGCGCTAATCAATGCTGGCTACTCAGTGGTAAGCTTCGACGTTGAAACGACGCACCTGGGCTTCGGTTCGGCCCCAGAAACATGTACCCCCGAGGTCATCGCCGCATATGGCGAACAGCTAGCGTCGGTCAATCCAATGGCTTACCGAGCGATCAGCGACAGCGATCTTGTTGTCGTCAACGGCGAAGGGACAATCCATAGATTTCATCAAGGGCCCCGTGCGCTTCTATCGACGATCAAGTTCGCGACCAGCATTGGGAAACGAGTGCATCTCATCAATCACTCGTGTTATCCGTCCGGCGGAGGCGATCCTGCGGCTCCACACGTGGAGGAGTTCTACAGAGAGTGCTTGAAAGACGCCGAGAGGCTTGTCGTTCGAGACACCGTTTCTTCGTTGAACCTCGATCGACTTGGCTTACCACATTCGGTAGGCTTTGATTGTCTACCGGCTTTTGTAAGCGGCCTTCAGCAAATTCCGTCGATGGAAGCTTCGATTGTTATTGGCGCAGCCTCTTGGTGGGAGCCTCACAGAGCAGCCAGCTTCGCTAAAAATCTCCTTGAGGCTGGTATCGATAGAAATCGGCGTATCATATTCCTTTCGGGCGGCTTTAAGCGAGGTCCTGAGGAGGATCCGGTTCACTTTGCCAATATGAAGGAAGTCATTCCCGAAATGGAATTCATAAATCCTCCCTCACTCGGAGAGTGGATGGGATGGATCAAGTCAGCTGAGATTGTTGTTACCGGCCGCTTCCATCACTTTATTGCGGCGGCAGCTGTTTCCGCTCCAATTGTCTATAGCCCCGGTAATACGCCAAAAATGGATGCTGTGGCGGAGATGATTGGAGCCCCTCCCTGCGTGGAGACGACAGGCGAGGGCGCCCATGTCCGATTGCGGGAAGCGATCGCCAGCCCATTCCGCACATCGGCAGATCAAGCTCAATGGGTGAGGAAGAGAGCGCTGGAAAATTTGCAATTCTGAAATGACGTTTTGCTCAAGTTTCCCAAACCCGGCGCGCTTATGCTGACTGCATCTCTGGATGGAGAGCAAGCGGCAGCAATACGAAGAGCTGAGGTCACCCTCATTTGGCAATGGGATATGGCGATAGTTATATCAATGTAAGCGGTGTCCCGATCGCACCTTGACCAAAATGCGTTAGGTAGTTTGGAGGAGGATTGACCACAGGCTTTTGCGACGGAAGGGCGCTATGAAATACCGTCGCCTGAAAAATCCCGCACCACGGCGTCTTTGATGGATCGTAATTCTGGCCGGCGGTCTTAAAGTAGGCCATCAGCTTCAGGCGGTCGCGTACCTCCTGCAAACCGACGTGCTTCTTCGCCTCGGAGATCCAAGGTAAATCGGTCATAAGCCTTTTCCTTTTTCCGGATTTACTTAAGTGTTCGCGGCACCATTGCGCAGTGCGAAATTCCCCGTAAAAAGTCTTCCGCATCCAATTTGGGGAAAGACGACTTCGCCATGGCCAGGACAGATCACAGCAACAGGCAGCATCCAATGCTCCGGGCTCTCGCCCGCAAGCAAAACGTCATGGCCGCCGTGATCCTGCGCGACATGCGGACCAGGTTTTTCAATCATGGCCTGGGGTTTATCGTCGTTCCGCTTTGGCCGCTTGTGCATATGGGCGTGCTAATTCTTATGCACACGGCGTCGGGTGGGAAGCCACCCTATGGAGAGAGCACGGCGGTCTTCTACGCGACCGGGCTCGTTCCCACGCTGACGTTTATGTATGTTTCCCGGTTCATGGGGTATTCGTTGGTCATGAACAAGGCGATGCTCGCATTCCCGGAGGTCCAGGTTTTTGACGTGATGATGGGCCGCGCGTTTCTCGAGATAATAGCAGCGTGCATCATGCTCTTCTTGATCGTCGCCATCCTATGGGCGCTCGGGGAAAACCCGTTTCCATTCGATCTTGAGCGGGCCGTATGCTGCTATTTGGCGACAATTCTACTGGCGGTCGGCTGCGGTGCGGTGATTGGAGTGGCGTCTATGTTCATGCCAGTAATCGTCACCGCATATGCGCTGATTATCATTCTACTTTACATCTCGTCGGGCACCATGTTCGTCGCGTCGAACCTCCCTGACCCGCTTGCCCATGCGCTCGCGTACAATCCTCTCTTAGTCTGTGTCGAGTGGATGCGGACAGCGTTCTATGAAACCTACAGCGATAAACTCGTCAGCCCGGAATATGTACTTGCTTGGGGTGTCGGAACCCTCTTCGCCGGCCTGTTAGTCGAACGCGTATTTAGGCGTCAGCTACTCGAGGCGTAGACCCGCGAATGGAGCAATTGCCGAAGCGCGGAAGACGTCAACCGTTCGTCCTGTATCTGGCTGGACATATCGCAGTTCATCATATCCCAGACGAGCGGCGAAATTCCATTCTGCCGTAGGGCGATCAAAGCACCATTGCATTGTGCGCCAAGGCCAAGCACCTGAGAAAGCTCCGGCAAAACATATAACGGATATGGCGGATCAGACCTGAATTGACCGTCGCCCATCGCCGTTCGCGATTGCACGACCCCGAGCTTAAACCAGCCCTCCGCTCCCGCTTTGTCTTCTTCTGCAAGGCACATGAACGCCAATTGCTGACATGCAGAGATCGTCTTGGTGGCCAGCATCGGCGCAAACCGGAGAAAGGGACTTTCCGCGCATCGCCGAAATGAATCGTGCGCCTTGTCCCTCTGCCCGTGTTTTTGTTCCAGCAGAGCCTTGACGTACAGCAACGAAACCGCCCACCGCACGTCTACGGCTCGGGTTTCATCAGTGATAGCCAGAAGATCCTCAAAGCCGGCGGTAAACGCCTGTACGGCCTCCCACGGCTGTTGCTGGCCCAAGATCAGATATGCCTTCACGCAGTATGCAGCGGCTATGTCTGAACGCTGTATAGAGGCCGCGATAATCTCATCCGCAAGCAACCACAGTTGTCGAGCGCTCATCACGCGGCTTTGTACAGAGACCATCGCCCGAACGAGCCAAGGGGTGTCGTACTGGCTGCGGAAGTCATCGAATGGGAAATCTGGAAACTTTGATGCCGGAAACTCCACACTGGCGGCCGTCACCGATTTCATCATCACCACGGCCTGCCATCCCTCGGTCCAATATTGTTGGTCCTTGAGATCGTATCGAGCCCATATCGGCTCTCTGACAGCCGCGGGGCTCTCGTTCGGTACATACAGAGCCTCAGCAATCAAGGAACCAGGCAGAGCCGAAGACAGCCACGCCTTATTCTGAATCTCCTGTCGATCCGGCGAAAATATTCCAAGCACGAGGCGTCCACCCGGATTCAATCGTTCGGCAAGGGCATCTAAAAGCTCCGCAGTCACATTCTCGGTGCAGTCAAAACCAGACAGCGCGATCATATCAAACTGGTCGTTTGCCGTTCCATCCGGTCTGTCGCCGGTCAAAACCTCCCTCGCAAGCGAATTGCCGGAGATCACACGGCGGGTGAAGCTGGCATGCTCACCGAGAGCGAGAACTCTGTCACGAGGCGAAACCAGCTTTCCGATCTCTGCCCAAAGGGAGCCTGCCATCTGCAAGTAAGCACGGTCTTTTGGGTCCGCTGCGTCCGTGTCTCGCTCGACAACGCAAAATTGGCAATCATTTCGAAGGCTCAATAGTTCGAAAGCCGATGCCCTCGGATGGAGCCTAAAACCGATGCCGTAAAGATCGTCAAGATGAGCTGCCATGCCCTCGCCTCCTGGAAGTGCGAGAACGATTGCTTTCCTGACGCTGGACACTAGACGCTGCATTTCAGAACCATCGCTAGGCCACCGATCCATAACGACGAAATCAAAATGCTCTTCTGACTGCTTATCTGTCGATGCAATCAGGCCGAACTTCCGAAGCTCAACCGCGAGTACCGTAGCATCTTGATTCAGGCATAAGACGGAGCCAAACCCGCATGCCTTCAAGAAGCACTGCACAAAAGCCGGGATCATCCCTCTACGGCTTCCAACTCTTGAATGCCCAAAACAAGCTCACTGACGATTGACCGCTTGATTTCAAGGCTCTCCTCGGCTCTCTGCAAAAGCCTTTGCAGACAATCGGAAAATGCTGCTGCACGACGAAACACGATCGAATGATTGGCTGCAGCCGCAATGAAAATATCGATCGATGGGACTCGAGATAATTTCGCAAGGTGCAAATGATCCATCCAGAAATGGCTCTGATATGGGTTGTTGAACTCCGATGCCGCGAAGATCGCCGCGGTTAGTCCCGCTCTCGAGCATGAGGCATAGTGCTCTTCCATATCAAGCAAATAATCTGGAGCATACTGAACAGCCAAGGACGGTGAAACGTGGAGCTTCCTCTTTAATCCCGCATCCGGGAATGTCTGAGGAGAGCAAGCCAGAACGTCGCTGTCTGCAATAAATCCACCGATTGCCAGCGCGGCATATCCTCCAGACGATTGCCCGAAGACCACGCTGCGCCGGCCAGTCACATGCTCACGGAGAAACGAAGCAATCCCTGAGATATCTGGCAGGATCTCAGAGCCGCCATACCACCAGCTAATCGTGTCTTGAAAGTAAAACACCCGAGAGCCAACCGAGCGAGCCGCGGACAACATTGAAAACCGTTCCAGATTCCCCGCGAAAATAATGAGATCCGTATTGCTCTCCCCGTTGCCCTCAAAAACAACGCACCCCAAGGTATGGGATACGTTGTTGAGATCCTGAATTATCAGACGCAGATCATCCAAGGGAATATTGGAAAGCGGTGTCTGCGAATATCTTACGCGAACTCCATGATTGACCGTATCCTCAAATATTACGCTCACTAATATACCTTTTTAGTATGTGCTCCCGATTTCGTGAACGTAGCCAATGATTCTAGAATTGGCAAATGAGGTCAGGGGCCCCTTAATGGTTCTTTCCCATCAATCGTTTGGCAGCAGACATGCCATCAAACCATCCCCGATACTTTTCAGCGATAATTGCATTTCGGAGGTTCGTTTCCTCCTTGTCTAGATTGTAAAGTGCAGCCGCCTTTCTGAAAGCAAGCTGCTCGTTCTCGACAATCTTCGACAGCTCGATTTCGCTGCTTGGCGCCAGTTCGTAGCCGAAAAATTGATAGAAGAAACGGGACTCTGTTGCCGATCGTTCGTATGTGTCCTTTGGCCCAAAATCATGGGAATGATAAACCGTGGCTGTCGGCGCGTAGATCTTCGAATACCCCGCCTCGATAATCGCTTTCGCCCAGATCTGATCTTCTCCGAAATCAACTTCCGGGTACGGCATTTCCTGCCAGACAGTTCGCCGCATGCACGAATTGTTATCGCTGTAGTAGTGCAAGACCTGTCGCCAGCCGATATCGCCGGACGCCCACTTTGCGGGGTCCGTATCCTTTGACAGCAGTAGAGGAAATCTCAGCATCTCATCGAAATGCTTGTTGATTTCATCTCGGATATGTCGCGGGTGCTCCGGATACGGCAAATGCCGGCCAAATAAACCCGCCGAGGATGGGAAATGGTCCATCATTTGACAGATATCGCTTGCCCAATAGCTTGTTGCCGGGATTGCATCCTGGGTTAGAAATGCGATGTATGGGCTATTCCCCAATGAAGCACCGAAGTTTCGGGTGCGCCCATGCTGGAACTCCCGCTGCGGAATTGTCGTGGTCTTGATATCTTTTTGAGCTGCCAGCCATTCAGCCGTCCCGTCCCTTGAACTTGAATCAACGCAATAGATCGCCATCTGCGGGTACAGGCTTTGCGAGCGAAGCGCTTCAACTACCTTCTCGATCTCGCCTATGCCGTTATAGGTCGGTATAACCACATCAAGCAGTTTTTCAGCCGACCTAACCACATTTGGCGCCTTCGCAAGATCCAAGCGCTCCAGTATCGCGGCTTCAACGGCCCTTGCGGACTTCTCCCAGGTTAGGGCGCCGACCCACTCAAACGCCTTCGCTGCCTGCCTCTGTCTTTCCTCAGGTGAGGCGATCAATTCGTTTATTTTGTTCTTGATGCTTTCCGGCTGAGGACCAGCGAGAGAAACGATCCCTTCCGGGAAAACGGCCCTTGTGCTTTCGCCGTCCAGCTCTATCAACGGTAGTCCGCACGCCATCATTTCTTGCGGTACCAAGGAATAATTGGTGGCAGAGAAACAGATACCGATATCGCAGACGTTATAGAGGTCTGCCAGCGCCGCACTGTCCAGAACTCCGTGGTTCCACGCCGGATAGTTCACTTCGTTGAATGGAAGCCTTTCCTGACCGTAGAAATGAACTTCGAAATCATCGCGTTCCCTGCCAAGCATATCCAGTGCCACAAGCGCTAGATTGACACACCGGCGGGATGTGGCTTCGCGAGCATAGACGGCGATCTTCGTCCTCTTACGATCGCCGAACCGCTTAGAAGCCTTTATCTTGTAAACCTCATGGTCATAGGCGAGATCGAAGCTACGCGCCCAACGGCCGTATCGCTTAGACATCAAGCCTTTCAGCCAGTCACCGGCACAAATGCACGCGAGATCGAAACTGTAGCTCTCCCGTGCAAGCAAGCTGTCTGAGCCTGTTGGATAGAATTCCGGCTCATGGTCTTGAACGAAATAAAACTTCTGCCTGAACTTTTCTGCCGCGGCCACCGGATAGACCGTGTTCCAGCTTGTGGCAATCAGAGCATCGCCGGCGGCGTCAATCACTCCGTCATCGGTGATTTTTATCTCGGCTCCTACGCACTGGAAATACTTCACGATATCGTCATATGCGTCTGAAGGCTGCTTATGAAGATCCCCGATGAATACCCAGATCGTGCACTTGTGACCCAATGTTTCAAGCAGATGAACCATGCGGAAGATGGTCATGTGTCCACCGCCGCCGCGGCTGAAATCTGGGATGACCCAATGGATATCAAGGCGGCCGGCTTCAGGTTTCCCGTGAACGGCAGGCTTCCCCTTATATTCCTTCAGTGACGCAATCGCGCTTAAGTAGCCCTGCACTGGTTTAGCGTCTTGGGAATACGCAACAGCCAAAGGCCCATCTGGTTTAGCCCGCCTCCCTTCTTTTCGGCCGGCAATGGCGTAATGGACCAACGGGTTAAGTCTATTCTGAAGAATATCCGGATAGGCTTCGAGATAGTAATGCGTCGAGAAATCCCGCGAAGGATCGCGCCGTTCCTGCCATCCCCACATGAGATAATGCTCGATCGGGTCGTGCCCAGATTTTGCAACGTCTGGATTTTGCGAACAGTAGAAATCCACATCAAAGAACGGCCTTACGGACTCAACGTCAGCTTGTGAGAACGTCGACGCCGTTCGTTGCTGATTCGCACCCTTCTCCACTGGAGATGGCGCCGCTTGATCGGAGAAAACCGCCTTTACAAAATGACCGAGCCGCTTTCTAATGGTTTTCATAATTCAATTTCCCGACAGGCTTAAAACTACTTTAACGACTGTTATCTGAATAACAGTCGATCAAGGCGCGTCAAGGCCTACGGGAAACAGTTTGTCTTACGAACAATGGAAAAGAGCAATCGTGGACAAGAGCCAAGAGGACCATTTCGCTTCATTGATCGCAACGCAGACGGCGATCCTTGCCAAAGTTTGCAATCTCCTGGTCAGCAAGAATATCGTTAGCCGCACAGAGTTCGTAAATGAAATGCATAAATTGCTGTCGATTGGCCTTGCCGCATCCCCCCAAAGGATCGGACCGCTAAACCATCTTCTCGCTTTGATAGATCAGTGAGCAACCTGCCCCGGCTGACCGAGCTTCTGTTGCGCCAATGAAACCGACTGCGCAATTTGGAGGGCCGTAACGGTTCCCGGCGACAGACCCATCTGCCTAATTGCAGTGTCCAAAATCTGGGGCAACGCAGCGACCTGTTCCGCAGTCAGAGTAATTGTCACGGAATTCGCCGGCGCAGGTGGGACTGGCTTAACTTCTTCAGCGGAAACGCCCGTCGCTAAGCCAGTGACAAATACAAATGCAGTTGCAATTCTTTTCAGCATTTTAATCCTCAACATGAACCTACAGCGTGAGCATAAAGAACGCCATTGGGGTCGACACACACAGCGCGGTTGCCTGTTCCGATAAGGCTAGACAGGATAACCGTGCCCAGGCCGCGATTGATGATGATAGGAGTGCTCAGGAACGCCCCGGTATCGGAGAACGCAGCGAACGCAAAATTCTTGCCCGCATTGCCACCGGTTTCAGCGGTTGAGGTTGCCCCAACCGTCCAACGCAGAGAACCGCCAGAATAGATGTTCGTGACACGGTTTGAAGTACCAGCCGCACCATTCAGTCCGAGTGCAGTCGATAGAGTCGCCTCAGCCGGCTTCAGGATCAGCGAATTACTACCGCTTGTTGCGGTCGAGTAGACATCCCAAGCACTGGTATTCGCCGCGGAGTACCACGTCAGGCTATGGCTGGGGGCCATGCCGATCGCCGGGGCGATGCGACCGGCTGCGATATCCAGCGATGTACTCCCGAAGAGATACCAATCTCGGCAGCCGCGCCATTAGTCACCATCTCTATGTAGGAGCTGATGTTCTGCGGATTGGCATGCTGACCATCGCCAGAGGTATAGCGCTTAACCGTGGTATGGCCAATCGGATTATAGCTGTGCGGGTCCGCCGCGGCAGTCGCCCAGCTGCGGCAAAGCGAGCTTAGAGCTGCGGCAGACCTGACATACCCATAGCAACAATCGCTCGTAAACGATTGGCAATATAGGCCAGGTGGCAGGTCATCGATGAATTCGGCCGCTGGGTTAGCCCAAGACACCGCTTACGAGTGCGCGAAGTGGCGGCATGAACAAGTTCGGGCGCGCCGCAGGCGGCGAATAACAACTATTCCGCGGCAGCCAGAGCTTCATAGTCCCTTGCCGCACTCTCAATCGCGTCGAGGCAATTCAACAGAGCAACCATGTCGCAAGCCTCCGGCCAGCCCATGCCGGTCAATGGGACGTCATCAAGCTTTGCGGGCTGCACTGTCACCCCATCGACCACCAGCCACTTACCGTCGACATCGTGTCGAAGATTGTATCGTCGCATCACGAACTCCTCCATCGGCGGGCGACCCTAAACACAAGACGCTAATTTTGAAAGCACTAAAAACACCGATCTCTACGGTGGCTGCGAACGAAAACGCGCCGGCAATCGCGGCAAGCAAGCCCACCGGCTGCCGTTGTCCGAGCGCAGAGGCAGCGACATCACGCATGGAACCGTGGACGAAATGGCAGAAAGTTCGTAAATCACCGCGGTCAGCGCGCATGTCGGCGGCGTTTTCTTGTGGGTCACACGCCTGCGCTAAACGCGGACAAAAAGACCGCCCCGGGCTGCGAGGCGGTCGATGCGGATTGGCATCCGCGACCTTTGGTGTGTAGGGGGCAAGAACACCAAAGTCGTTGGTGGGCTATCGCCCCATTGAGAGGAAGATATTGAGGCGATGAGGAAGGCTATCATCACGCAGCGCCTTTTGAAATTATACAGAGGTTGGCCCAAATGAGACCCAGGTATGAGGCATACAAGCGTGTTGCAAGGAATAATCTGCAACACATTGAAAAGCCAGGAAATCCGCTCGTTGTTAACCCTGAACCGGAAAATGTGGGTACTACGGGGATTTAGTGGGAAAAGACGAGAACAAGGCCGCGTGGGAGAGTGCTGAACATTCTTCAATTGGCTTCGCAACTGCCCTCAACTATTGCTTGCTCTGTCAGAAATTGCATTCTAAGTGGCCCTCGCCTGCGAATCCCCAATAATAATAGGTCGTCGTTGCAAGGGATCGGACGGCACCAGTGCTAGCGATAAACAATACGCTGGGGCCGTGCGGCTCGAAGCCCTTGAAGAAGTAGAACGCGCAGACCCGTTCGGCAAATTTGTCGATAACAGTGCACAGGCTTCAACGGTGTCAGCGCCGACCACAGCAAAACGGCTTTGGTCGTTGTTTTCGTATTAGAGAAAGGCTAAACGGGGCGGGATAAACTAAAACCGCCCACATCAGGCCTATCAAATTACTTGTCTGGCCTCATCAGGGTCGTGCCGAAAGGAGAAATGAAATTGGCGAAGAAAGCGTTGATAACAGGCATTACAGGTCAGGACGGCGCCTATCTTGCAGAACTATTGCTGCAGAAGGGTTATGAAGTTCACGGCCTTGCTCGGAGATCAAGCACTTCCGACGTCAATCTTAGCCGGTTGCAATGGCTTGGCATCGAGCGCGAGGTTCAAATTGTTGACGGAAATCTGCTGGATCTCTCCGGCCTCATTCGAACGATGCGCGACGTCAAACCTGATGAAGTCTACAATCTTGCTGCACAGTCTTTCGTGCGATCCTCCTGGCAGCAGCCATTCTTGACGGGACAAGTCACCGGTCTCGGCGTGACGAATGTCCTTGAAGCCGTTCGTTTGGAAAGCTCCGACGCCCGTTTTTATCAGGCGTCGTCTTCCGAAATGTACGGCCTCATTCAGGAGCCAATGCAGTCTGAGACGACTCCTTTCTACCCGCGCTCACCCTATGCAGTTGCGAAACTCTATGGCCATTGGCTAACCGTGAACTATCGCGAAAGCTTTGGCCTTCATGCCTCGAGCGGCATTTTATTCAATCACGAATCTCCCCTGCGTGGCATTGAGTTCGTGACCAGAAAGGTCACCGATAGTGTCGCTCGGATTAAGCTCGGCCTCGCGACGGAGCTCCGCCTCGGAAACATCGATGCGAAGAGGGATTGGGGGCATTCCAAAGACTACGTGCGCGCCATGTGGCTGATGTTGCAGCAGGATGTGCCCGACGATTACGTCATTGCAACGGGACGCACAACAACGGTACGCGACATGTGCGCGATTGCCTTCAAACATGCTGGTCTCGATATGGATAAACATCTTATCATCGACCCCGTGCTCTTCCGTCCCGCGGAAGTAGACATCCTTCTCGGCGACTCGACCAAGGCTCGACAGAAATTTGGCTGGGAGCCCAAGATTACGCTCGAAGACATGATTATCGAGATGGTTGAAGCCGATCTGAAGCGGCTCATGAAATGATACCTGGTTCCAGCTCCTAGGTCCTGTCCATGCCTCGCGAACATCGTCTTCTCATAACAGGTGCCAACGGCTTCGTCGGCACCTGGCTGCAACGCGAACTTGAAACACGCCGGCTTCAAGACGGCATCGATTTGACGGTATTGACCGCAGGTCATGGCGAGGTATCGGGTCTGACGGCGGATGTCGCCGACAAGAGCCAGGCGATGGCGCTTGTCGAGACCTCCCGCCCCTCGGCGATCATTCATCTTGCCGCGATTGCCGCCCCTAGCGATGCCCGCAAGGCTCCCGATCGCGCCTGGGATGTAAACTTTCGCGGAACGATGAATCTCGCTTACGCTCTGATGGAGTTTGCTCCGGATGCCCGCTTCATTTTCGCGGGGAGTTCAGAGGCTTATGGCGCCTCCTTTATCGAGAAGGCAGGCGCGCCGCTCGACGAAGATGCTGCGCTCAAACCCATGGGCGTTTATGGCGCGACGAAGGCCGCGGCAGATATGCTACTCGGCCAGCTCGCATATGAGGGAATGAAGACAATCCGCTTCCGCCCCTTCAATCATACCGGGCCGGGGCAAACAGACGCTTATGTCGTCCCTGCCTTTGCGAAGCAGATTGCGGAGATTGAAGCGGGTCTTCGTCCTCCGATTCTCAGCGTCGGAAATCTCTCTGGATTTCGAGATTTCCTCGATGCCCGGGACGTCGTGCGCGCCTATGCCGACGCGGCACTCGGCGATCTGGCCCCGAACGTTCTTGGCAAGGCTTTCAATTTGTCGTCAGGCCGACCGACGCAAATTCGCCGCATACTCGATCTGCTCATAGAGCTGTCACGAGTAGAGGTTGATATCGAAATCGACCCACAGCGCTTGAGAGGCTCGGAAGTGCAAACGGCATCCGGTCAAAACAAGGCTGCGCTTGCCGCTTTTGGATGGAAGCCGAAATTCGAGTTGCGCGACACACTCAATGATGTCCTTGCTGAATGGCGTCAGCGGGTGAAATCGCGATAGTGCCGGCATCCGCCACGCACCACATTGCCTAAGGGCCGGAGATAAGGATTTGCTGAGAAGCATCTGGAACTACCGACATTTCATCATCGCCTCCATCAAGGGAGAGTTGCGGGGACGCTTTGCGCGATCGCGCCTTGGGGCACTGTGGTTTATCTTGCACCCCTTGGCTCAGGCGCTGATATTTTCGATCGTCCTGTCAGAGGTCATGCGGGCGAAGATGCCGAATATGACCAACCCTGCTGCCTATCCAATCTATCTGCTCTCAGGCATGGCCGCTTGGGGCTTGTTCAGCGAAATTCTGATGCGCAGCATGAATGTCTTCATCGAGCAGGCCGCGGCCCTAAAGAAGATCTCCTTTCCACGGCTGTGCCTGCCGATCATTGTCTGGGGCAGCGCATTGATCAACCACGTACTCCTACTTGTTTCGATTGCTGTCATCTTCCTGTTCTTTGGACAATATCCCGGTCTTGCCTGGCTTTATCTAATTCCCGGGATGCTATTGATCTCCGCCTTAGCCTTCGGCATCGGCGTCTTCCTAGGCGTTCTGAACGTTTTCGTGCGCGATGTCGCGCAGGCCATGACCGTCGTAATGCAATTGTGGTTTTGGTTCACGCCTATCGTCTACGTGAAATCGGCGGTGCCAGAGAGTTTCCAAAACCTGCTGCGGTTCAATCCGATGGCCTCTTTGGTCAACCTCTATCAGAACGCCCTACTATTGAACGAGGGCCCATCATGGATGGGAATCCTGCCGTCCGTGGTGGTGGGCGCGATCATGGTACTGTTGGCGTTCACTCTCTTCCGGCGGGCCAGCGCCGATCTGGTGGACGCACTCTGATGAGTTCAGTACTGAACGTAGAAAACGTCTCCAAACGTTATCCAACTTATAGAAGCAATCTGCTGCGGTTCGCCAATTGGTTTGGCGCCTCTTTTGCTCCGACATCGGAATTTTGGGCTAGCCGCGACATCTCCTTTGAAATGCATCAAGGAGAAGCTGTTGCATTGATCGGTCAAAATGGCGCCGGCAAAAGCACCTTGCTGAAGATCGTCACTGGAACCGTACGGCCGACCAGCGGCGACGTTCGTGTTTCCGGCCGGATCAGCGCCATTCTCGAATTGGGCCTTGGTTTCAATCCGGAATTTACGGGTCGCCAGAATATTTACCAGGCAGGCGGCCTTATGGGATTCTCGGGACAGGAGCTTACCAATCTCATGCCGGAGATTGAGGCCTTTGCCGAGATTGGCGAATTTTTCGATCAGCCGGTGCGCGTCTATTCGAGCGGTATGCAGGCGAGGCTGGCTTTTGCGCTTGCGACGGCCAGCCGGCCGGACATTCTTATCGTCGACGAAGTGCTATCAGTGGGCGACAGCTATTTTCAGCACAAGAGCTTCGACAAAATAAGACAGTTCAAGGCCGAAGGAACGGCTATTCTCCTCGTGACACACAGCCTCGGCGACGTCAAAGCACTATGCGAGCGGGTGCTTCTCCTCGACAAAGGGAAGGTTCTGAAAGACGGCCCACCTGATGAAGTCGTGGACTATTACAACGCGATGGTGGCCGAACGTGAGAACAGCAAGCAGACGATACAGCAGAGCCGTGACCGTGACGGATGGCTAAAGACTCGCTCGGGCACGTTCGATATAGTTGTGAGCAATATTGACCTCCTGGATCGACAGAGTCTTACACGCGTTTCGACGGCGGTGGTCGGCCAGAAACTCACCTTGCGTATCGAACTGGAAGTGGGCCGGGCCGTACCCAAGATCGTTCTCGGAATTATGTTGCGAGACCGAACCGGGCATGTCGTATGGGGCACCAATACCTGGCATACGAACCAGGCGCTTTTCGATCAACCTGCCGGTCAACATATTCGATTTGACCTAGAGTTCGATTGCAATCTCGGGCCAGGCTCATTCAGTGTTACGACAGCCTTGACCGGTTCGGATACTCATCTTGATGCAAATTATGATTGGCAGGACAATGCGCTGGTGTTCGACGTGGTTAATACGTCCCTGCCATACTTCGTAGGCTCAAATGCCCTCCAGGCTCAGATTAAAATTGCGAAAGTAGATTGATGGACGGCCTTGAACGAACCCTAATGACCATCGGCTGCAAGGACTGCGAACATATCCCCAAGGTCGCGGATGCCGGTCGGATTATTGAAACCGAGAGCGGTCCGGTACAGATCATGCACAACGGCGTTAAAGTCGTTGCTGGCGGCTACCACGGCGATTGGATGGCGCATGTCATACGCGCGCTTCGTGGACATCATGAGCCGCAGGAAGAACTTATTTTCGACAGCTTGTTGCGCCTGTGTCGGCACAATTCGCTTATCGTCGAACTTGGAGCATTCTGGGCCTATTATAGTCTTTGGTATCTCCATGAGATACCGGGCTCTCGCGCAATCTGTGTCGAGCCCGACCCGCAAAATCGTGCCGTCGGTGAAAGAAATATTGCGTTGAACGACGTACAGCAACGTGTCGCGTTGCAAAGCGCATGGGTGGGAGAAAAGGAGCAGGCTGCGTTCGCGCTTCATGCGGAAAGTCTGGGCACCGAGTTGACACTCCCCTGCTTCAACATGGATTCGATTTCGAGGCTCGCCGGCGAAAACACGATCGAAATCCTTCATATGGATGTCCAAGGAGCGGAGCTGCCGTTTCTGAAGTCCATGGCGCAGGCAATCGAAAACGGACGGGTGCGATTTCTGGTCGCCTCGACCCATCATAGCTCCATCTCCGGCTCGAAGACGACGCATCGCGACTGTGTCGAGAAAATCACATCACTCGGCGGACGCATATTGATCGAGCATGATGTTCAGGAATCCTTCAGCGGCGATGGCCTTGTTGTCGCGAGCTTTTTCCGTCAGGACGCGAGTGTGACGCTACCTCATATAAGCCGCAATACTGCCCGCCATTCATTGTTTCCGGAACTATAATGTTTGTTTCTTACGCGCAAAATTTTGAAGACGTCATTCTTTGGCGAGCCCTGAAGCAGATCGAAAATGGGTTCTATATAGATATTGGAGCGCAGGATCCTGTCGTCGAATCGGTCAGCCGTGGCTTCTATGAAAAAGGCTGGCGCGGTATTCATGCCGAGGCAACGACGCATTATGCCGAAAAGGTGCGGCAAGACCGACCGGATGAGATTGTTATCCAAGCCGCGATCGGCAGCGGCGATGGCTCCATCCGCTTCTTTGAGGTTCCGGACACCGGCCTAAGCACCAGTGATCGCGATATCGCGGTGACGCATCAAACCGCAGGCCACAGCATCGTTGAAACCGATGTTCCACTTATGCCGTTATCGGCCGTCTTCGCGCAGGCTCAAGACCGGGAAATCCATTGGCTAAAGGTCGACGTCGAAGGTATGGAGGCATCGGTCATAGAGAGCTGGGCGCCGTCTCCTGCACGACCCTGGGTTGTCGTCATGGAAAGTACGTTGCCGAATTCACAGGAAACGAACTACGAAAAGTGGGAACCCAAATTGCTGGAGATGGGTTACAAGTTTGCGTATTTCGACGGTTTGAGCCGCTTCTACGTAAGCGAACAACATCAGGAACTTCTGCATTTCTTCGGCCCTGGCCCGAATGTCTTCGATGGTTTTGTGCTAGCGGATAAGACCCCCTACACCGCCGTCCTGCGGTCACGACTGGCCGAGCGCGATCAACAGTTGGAGCGCGCCCATACCGAACATGCCTATCAAATGGCGGAGCAGGCCCGGATCGTTCAAGAAGACGATCGACGAATCCGTATATTGGAAGGAGAACTCTCTGCATCACACTACCGAGAAGCGACAACCAGCTCGCAGTTGCACGAGGTTTACCAAAGTCTTTCATGGCGGCTGACGCGCCCGCTGCGTGAAGTCAACGCTCTGAAAGCAAGGTCACTCCGCCTGCCGCGAAACAGTGTAAAGATCCTGCTCGAAAAGATCATTCGCTGGCTTTCACGCCACCCTCAGTGGAAAGACAGATGTCTTCGGCTGCTTTATCGCTATCCGAAAATTAGGAGCAGGCTGGAAGCATTTGCAAGATCGCGTGGATATGGTGTAACGCCGCACGGTTTAGACGGCGGCCGCGAAGCAGAATGGTATATCGACGCGCCCAGAGGCGCTTCGGCCCGGTGGAAACAACTGCTCGAAGATATTCCAGCAAAAAGCGAGAGATAAGGGCCTATGCGGCTATGGATTGATGGTCAGTGCTTCCAGACGGCAAGCAGATTGCGAGGGATTGGGCGGTACGTACAGGAACTAGTGCTTGGAATTGTCGACAACCATCCAGATGTTGAACTTCTTGTTTCGCTCAATGCAGCAATGCCGCTGGAGGCGCTGGCGGCCCGCGATCATTTGCAGAAATGGATTAAGCCCGGCAACATCCACATATGGCATGGCGCTGCCGAAGCGGGCGAAGCGATCAACGGCTATACAGAAAAACGGCGGTTAAGCGAGGTTGCGCTTGCCTATCATGTCGCCTGTTTGAAGCCTGATATAGCACTCTCGACAAGTCCCTTCGAAGGTGTCGGAGAAAAGGCGGTCCCTCTTGTTCCGAACGACATCTCGGGAATGCCAATTGCTTCTATCTTCTACGATGCGATCCCCTATCGCTATCCTCAGCAATATCTCACGTCTTCTGCGATGCGAGCATACTACCATCGACGCCTCGCGCTCTATTCACGATATGACCTGAACCTTTGCATCTCGGAATATTCTCGCAACGAATGTGTTGAAATCTCAAGGAACCATCGCTCCATTAACATACTCGCCGGCGTCTCGAAGGATTTCATCGACGCGATCGAACATCCTGATATCAGGATGCCGCAATCGATCGAAAAGCCTTTTATCCTCTACGTAGGCGCGCTGGACTGGCGGAAGAATGTCAAGTCCGCCATCCAGGCCTTCGCGCAGCTCCCATCAGATGTGCGCGATCGCTATAGTTTCGTCCTGGCTGGAGATCACCCGCGAGCGCTCCTAAAGGATGAGGAGGACCGTTGGAAGAAGCTTGGTCTTCCAGAAAAAGATCTTGTGGTTCTCGGCCATGTCACTGACAGCCAGCTCGTTTCGCTTTATAAAGCGACAGATCTGGCAATTCAGCCCTCCTTGCTTGAAGGTTTTGGTCTTACTGCCCTGGAAGCCATGACCTGTGGCGCGCCGATCATTGCCTCGAATACGGGGGCTTTACCGGAGGTCATCGGCGACGAAGAACTTCTGTTCGATCCGGCCGATGTGAATGACATCGTTCGTGTCATGAAACATGCCCTTACCCATCCGGAAGCGACAAAGTCCGTCGCCGAAAGGCAGCGTTGCCGGGCTCAGGAATTCAGTTGGGCCAAATCCGCGGCCATTGCGGTCGAGGCTTTAAAAAAAGCTGCAGCTGCAGCCAATGTGAGGCCTGTCGGCGCCGAAGCCTCAGCGTCGGCGATCCAAGAGGCTGTCCTCCGAAACCTCGAAGACACAACCGTTCCGACCGACGCAATCGCCGAAACGCTGGCTCGCTCCGAAAAAGTGGCCTCCGCCGGGGCACGCCTCATCGTCGATGCGACCGCTACGTATCGCGTCGACCATAAAACTGGTATCCAACGCGTGGTCAAAAATATCTGCGCCAATCTTGGAGCAGCTCAGGACGAAAGTGAGAGCGGCGGGATCGAAAAGGTAATTGCATATAGCGATTCATCCGACGGCTGGTTCAGCATTCCCAACACTCTTGAGAAATCAGCCAGCCCCCTCGCCTTCACAGAAGACAATCGGCTGGAGTTCTCCTCCGACGACGTGATCTTGATGCTCGACAGCTCCTGGGAGTTTTACAGGCATCATTATATGACGTTGCGCTCTGCCCGCCTGCGGGGAGCCCGCGTAATCTCGTGTCTCTACGATACTATCCCGCTGCGCTTTCCGGCGTTTTGCAGCCCGATCATGCCGCCAATTTTTTCCGCCTGGTTCCAGACGGCCCTATCCTATTCGACAGCCTTTGTCTGCATCTCGAAGGCCGTCGCTGACGAGCTCACTGCCTTTCTCGAAGCAATCCAGTTTCCGAGAGAAATGAAGATAGGCTATTGGCATCTCGGTGCAGATTTCGCTGAAAATGGCGGTGCCACCGCGATTGATCCCGTTCGGCAAGATGAACGCCCGAGCATCCTTATGGTCGGAACGCTCGAGCCTCGCAAAGGCCATTCGGTCGCACTTGCCGCGTTTGAACAGCTATGGGACGAAGGTCTGGACATCAGCCTTACGATCGTCGGCAAGCCAGGATGGGGTGTGGAGCATCTCGTTCGAAAAATAGAAGGCCACTCCGAATACGGACGCCGACTGTTCTGGCACAATGGTATTTCTGATGATCAATTGCAGAACGAATACGCCCGCTGCAATGCACTTTTGGCCGCGTCCTATGCCGAGGGTTTTGGCCTTCCAATAGTCGAAGCGGGGCATTTTGGGAAATCAGTCATAGCGAGTGATATACCTGTGTTCCGCGAAGTCACCGCGCGCGGACAGAATTGCCAATTCTTTACCCCCGGTTCAGCAGAGTCTCTCGCGGACGCTGTCCGATCATTTCTCGCCGCAGCAGATGGTCCTCAGAAGAATGCGGAAGTCAACAACTGGACGACTTGGGGGGACAGCTCCAAGGAATTGGAAAGGGTCGTGTTGACTGAAGATTGGTATAAAATCTACCGGCCCACTTCAGACAAAGCATACGTACCGATCAGCAATATCGGAATGACAACGATGGTAGAGCCGCTGCCTCCCAGCGACACCCAAAATGAAATCGAGCTCGTTGATGGCCCGGCCGACGGCGGATCCACGGGAACGGTCAAGTACACGTTGCGCGTCACTAATCTTTCCGAAAAGCTATGGTCTAGCCTCGGCGCAAATGACGGGTCCTTCGCTATTACCTTAGGCTGTAGAGTACTGAGCGACGACGGAAGGACAGTTTTGGACGATCGCACAAGCGCCCGCATCCCATTCGTTCTGCCTCCGAAAGAGAGCTTGTACATTTCGATCGACATCCCCTCCGATCTAAAGAAAAGGGGCGGCGCTTACGCCGAGCTTGGCCTTTTTCAAAAGGCGGTCGGATGGTCGCGCGGTCCCTTGCGAGTTCCCCTATGATTGGAGGGGAGTCGCTAAGCCGGCACAATGTCCAGCGGCTAAGGATTGGCGTAGACGCACGAAATCTTGTGACTGAGATGACGGGAATTGGACGCTATGTCCTCGAAATGAGCCGTCATCTCCTTGATCTTGGTCACCAGCTCTATCTCTACTTGCCCGATACGCCGAACCGGGACCTGGAAAAGGAGCTTCCCTTCACGACGGTCCGCGCGTCTCGGTTTCCTGGCGGAATAAGGCGCATGATTTGGGCGCAGACACAGTTACCGCTACTTGCCGCGAAGGATCAACTCGACGTCCTTTGGGGACCTGCGCACCGGTTACCTTTTTTTTTCGATAAACGTGTCGCGCGTGTGGTGACGATACACGATCTGGTTTGGCGCGATATGGCTGCCACCATGCGATGGCAGACGTGGATGGGCGACCGCTGGTTAATGAAGCCTGCCATCGCAGTTGCAGATCAGGTGGTCGCCGATTCAGAGGCAACGGCGAACGCGATAAAACAACAGTTTCACGGCTTCGATGACAAACTGACAGTTATTTATCCTGGCCTCACAGCAATTTCGGAAGTGAATTCTACAAAAGATCTCTCGCAGTTTGGTATTGATCGCCCCTACATTCTTTTTGTGGGCACGCTTGAGCCTCGTAAAAACCTCCATAAGCTACTACAAGCTTATGCTTTACTACCTGAATCTACAAAAGATAGATTTTTTATTGTGCTTGCCGGCGGCCAAGGCTGGCGGCTAGGTGATCTAAAACAACTCGTTGCGGAATTGGGAATTGAAGCGTTTGTTCGACTAACGGGTTATGTGTCAGACGCCGATCTGGCGCAACTCTATGGCAACGCAAGGTTTCTTGCGATGCCATCCCTCTATGAAGGTTTCGGATTTCCTATAATAGAAGCCAACTCATGGGGAGTTCCCGTATTGACCTCAAACACGTCGTCAATGCCAGAAGTCGCCGGCGACGCGGGGATATTGGTGGACCCCGAAAACGTTCAATCGATAAAGGACGGGTTGCAGCGACTCGCGACTGACGATTCCCTGTACGCCAGGCTAGTTGAAAACTCCCGACCCAACGCAGCTCGCTTCAATTGGCAAAAGAGCGCGCTACAGCTCGTAGATGTATTCAAAAAAGCTATAATTGAGCGGGAGACTCGGCCACTGCAATAGTAGATTAAGCTTGATCATTCAAAACAATATTTGTTGCAGTATGGAAATTAAATGGCAGATCAAAATTTTCTTTACACGTTATTTATAACATAATATCGACTCGCAGAGGTTTTTCCTCGGCTTAAACTACGGTATAAACGTGAAATAGGACGCGAAACTACAAATTATATTTTTTAATTTTCTAGATATTGCCTTTAAATGGATCCGCGAGATTGAGAACGTGTCCAAATATGGACGACGTGGACAAATTTTGCTATCTGTGCTCCTGCGATGTGATACGTGCTCACTGTCCTCAACGGAAGCGAGTTGGAGATGCCACTTAAAGCGCTTGCGCTAATGGCGCCGCCGATAAGGCGTTTGTGGCACGACAGAATGGCACTGATTTCCGAGCGCGATGCCCTTGCAAAGGCCAACAAAGAGCTACTTCTCTCGCTCGAGGCTGGATCTCAGGTACAGCAAAATCCTTTCTTTCATTACAATTGCAGTTTCGATGCGTTAGACGTTCTGAAGAGACACGAGCAAACCAACCTCGTTGCCGATGACACTCACGTAACAAACTTCTTAGGCGTAAAGGTCTCCCCGAGATTTTTTCCAGGCATTCTCGACGGCAAAGCAGGAACGATAGAACCCCCTCCAATTCCTGCGAATTGGCACGCTGACATTGCAGAGTGGGCTGCTGCCTTGAGGGCAGTAGATCTGGCCGAAGAAAAGTTCAGGGCTGTTGAACTAGGCTGCGGTTGGGGCTGCTGGTTAAATAATACAGGGGTGGCAGCCCGAAATCGCGGCCTCAACGTCCAATTAATTGGTATTGAGGGCGATGGCGATCATGTCGAATTTGCCAAAGAGGCATTGGCTAGCAATGGTTTCTCATCCGGCGACTACAGAATAATTCATGGCGTTGCGGCTCCTCGAAAAGGCACGGCGCTATTTCCTGTCGTCGAGAATGCTGGCGCGTCGTGGGGCTCAGAACCAATTCTAAATGCAACCGATCTGCAAGTTCGCGAAGCAACTGCTTCGGGACAATTCCAGATATTGCCCGCTCTTTCGCTCGACGAGATCACGCTTGGCGAACCAATTGACCTCCTGCATATCGACATACAAGGCGGCGAAGCGGACTACGTAGACGCCACCGTGGAGGATTTAAATCAGTGCGTAAGATATATCGTAATTGGGACGCACTCCCGTCAAATCGAAGGACGCATAATGTCAACTCTATTGGCAAACGGTTGGAGCCTTGAGATGGAACGACCGGCTATCATCGGAATAGTCGGCGGAACACCGCAAATAGCCGTCGACGGTGTGCAGGGTTGGAAAGCTCCATCAACCGTCCGGCATTGAGTTTCATTCGTAGGTATAGATTGCACATGCGTCAGTTGTGCACTCGAGTTCAAGAATTGCAGGCAGCATGAAACCTAAGGCGACCTAGCTTGCCTGCGAGAAGACTATCAAGAGCTAGACTGCCCCGCACAAGCGAGATACTGCCACTTGCTGAAGCGTTTTGACGACGCTTTCATCCGGCCCATTGTTATCCGTCTACACGCACTCGAGCGACACAATCTGCGTATCCTCACGGTGACGGCTGCCTTGCGAGGTGACGGTCAGGGTGCTATCGCTTTGCGTGCAATGGAGAGAGGGGGAATCTTCATGAAGCAGCTCGCGTTACTTATTGGTCCAATACGTCGCCTCTGGCAGGAGCGACAAGATCTCATCGTGGAGCGCGATCATTTGCGCGCGGAGGCGAACCGCGTTAGCGAACTCTCGAGCAAGCTTGCAAAATTGGAAGCGAGCTTGAGTGTGGCCAAAGCGAGCAACGACTCCTTTTACTTGCTAGGCGGTGTGTTTTCCGGCAGTGCAAACGCGGAATATATGGCGCATTCGTATCCCATCGCATCGGACTTTTTTCATCCGGCCTACCGGGACTTCCTAACTTCCTTCAACGATCATCCGTTCCAGATGCACAGGAAGCTATGGGAGTTCGCGTACATTCAGCACAAGCTGACCATTGGTGGCATGATCGCTCCGGGAAAACGGGGCCTGTGTTTCGGCGCCGGGCAGGAGCCGTTGCCCGCCCTCTTTGCTGCAAGAGGCTGCAGCATTCATGCCACTGACGCGCCATCGGAAATCATTGGTGAGAAATGGACAGAAAGCAAAGAGTTCTCGCGCGCGCTTTCCGATATGAATTACCGCGGGATGATTGACGAAAAAGAGTTCTTCGAGCGCGTCACCTACTCCACCGCTGACATGAACCACATCCCTCCCGATCTCACGGGATTCGACTTCTGCTGGTCAGCTTGCTGCCTCGAACATCTTGGCAGCATCGAACTCGGCCTCGAATTCATTGCCAACAGCCTGAAGACGATCAAGGTTGGCGGCATCTCCGTGCAGACGACAGAACTCAACCTATCCTCAAATGAGGAGACTGTTGAAAATGGCGATACCGTCCTGTTCCGCCGCAGGGATCTGGAAGGCTTCATCGAGCGGATGCGCGATGAGGGCCATGAGGTGGAGGGACTAACGGTCACCCCCACGGCAACGCCGATTGATCACCATGTCGACGTACCGCCCTATAGCCACAACCCGCATCTTAAGCTTCTCCTGGGGCAATATGTGAGTACCTCGGTCGGCATCATGATCCGGCGCGGCAAATAGCCTGTACTTGGGAGAAAAAGTTGCCCACGCGCCGCCGACTTGGCCAAGTGAGTCTCAGCCCGCAATCGCCGAAACAAAAATGGCCGCCCTCGCTCACCAGCATCTTAGCCAGTGCCGATGCAGCACGGAAAAGATGCCCGGACGAGCCGATATGGTGGGGATGGAGTTGTCACTCCATTGGGTCTGCGTTACTGCTTCGCCCAAAGCGACTAATCGGGACGATTGCGGATGAATTTTGACCATATTGCCGAAGTGCTCATCCACGCGATGGTTGGGACACTGAGGTCATCAATCATTACGATCGTGCTGTTATTGATAGGGTTCCCCGTATCGAATTTTTTTTCGGCTCGCACTGGCGTAAAGGTGACCGCAGCATTCGGCATTATGTGTGGGATGCTTTTGGTTTCAGTAGCCTCTTGGTATGCTTTTAGGTTTGGTATCAGCGTAAAGCTGCCTTTTGCGACCTTAATCGTGATCGGCACAATCTGCGTAGTTGTTGCAGGTACTCGATATTTGAAGGCGAACGGACCCGCGACGATCCGCAAACAATTGCCACCATTGATGGCGACCGCGGCAACATTCCTGTTGCCGGTTTTTGCATACAGCATACTGAGTTTTGCCAAGATCAAGGTCGGCGCTTTGCCGCTGCTGACGAACGGCAACGGCGATCTTCTCGCGTACCTGAAATCGGGTGTAGTGCTTCTCGATTTGCCGTCAGCGACAACGATATTGAGCTCGATGGATCTCCGTGATTTCATCACGACCGACGTCTATGGTTGCTTTAATTTGGTTGCAATGTCGTCTTTCGTATTGCGGGTCGGCGTCGAAAAATGTGCGATACCAGTAATGGGTGTCGCCATAGGACTGGTCGCTCTTGGCATCGTCAATATATGTCAACGGGTGTTCGCTTTGCCCGCACGTCTGGCAGCCGTGATCGCCATATTGGTAACGACCTCCACGCTGTTCTCCTATATCGTTCTCTGCTATTTCCTCGCCCAGATGTTCTTCATGGGGCTCCTTTTGGTGTCGATCCTCTATATCGCCGAGGCCACCAACAAGACGGCATCATCCGTACACGCCGCCATTGCCACAATTTTGATATGCTCTGCCACCGTGATGTTCGTTTATCATCCCTGGTATGTCCAATACCTATTGTTGGCCTCATTCGCCTTCGGCGTCGCGCTCGTTGTCAGGAACTCGCCAGTTACATTAAGGAGTTTCTTTGCGGCGGGACTGGCCTCGCTTGGAATGTTGCTGGCCGTCAACCTTTTCGACCTCATCCTCGGCACCAGCCGCTACGTCATAGCCGCAAAGAAGATAATCTTTGCGGCTACCGCCGATGCGGGATGGCCAAAACCGTTTGTAAATCTTGCCTTGCTTCTCGGTGCACCAGTGCCATGGCAGGCGTCGGATTCATATCTTTCCGCCGGCATTCAATCACTACCCGTGATCCTTGTCGCCTGTGGCTGCCTGGTCATTGCTCTAAAATTCGACAGGACGGATAATCGAGCTGCCCGACTTTTCACACTCGGCTGTTTTGGCTTCTCAACAGCGCTTTATCTGGTGGCCTGGGGAGTATTTGGCGAATCCTATAAGCAATGGAAGTTTGCATCCACGTTACCCTTTACGATGGGGTTCGTTGTTGTGGCTTACATTCTCTGCCTTCTCCTCCTCCTATACCGTGGCCATGGCGCGCGAGCGATATTCAAGGGAGTGCTGACGGTCATCGCTCTATGTATAGTTGCGAATATCACGCTATATTTCACCGATGTGAGCAAAAATGCTTTCTATTTCCGCGAGAGCTTACGCGATGTGGCCAAAGCGGAAGATATTCCGACAGCGCAAGCCGTCTATATTGATGTTCCCGAAGTTATAGAGCGAATGGCTGCCGCTATCTACGTCAATAACAAACCAATCGTCTTTTCGCGCGCTACCAACTACGGCGCGAGCTCGAAGGAAGACTTGGTAAAATACACAGAGATAGCTTCCCTTCGCCAGGACTGCGTTGGACGAAAGAGCATTAAGTTGGTTACCGGCATTTCGGCAAAGGGCGCCGACCGCATGTTGCCGGTGAAAACTGAGATAGATTTGGCGGGAACTGAAACGGACTGCCTCAGATTGACTGGCTTCTCAGGTTCAGAATCGTGGGGACGTTGGACGAACGGAAACAACGCATCTCTCGAAGCCACATGTGAATGTGATTTAACAAAACAAGCGACCAATATTGTTCTTAAGGCCGGCACATATCTCGTGCCCGGCAAAGTTGAACGTCAGCGAATTATTTTCCGAGTGAACGGATCGGCACCACAGACGGTGGATATGAACTCAATGGACAAAAAAGACATCGTTCTGGCCGCTCCGGGTGATCCGGCAAATCCATCCTTGTTGGACGTTGAAATGGAATTTCCTGATGCTACATCGCCAGCCCGGGCGGGCTCAAGTGACGACCGCCTGCTTGGCTTGGCGATATCCAGCTTTTCGATTGTGCCAAAAGACTAGCACTAGACGCGCCACGTAAATGGTACCGCAGAGTTGCTTTTGGCGCGACGAAAGCAACATCGTTCCTGCATGCGAAGACGAGTGGGAAACCCGTTATGTTCAGGGCCTAAGTTAAGATCGACGATTGGACCGCTCCGGAGGCGGACAGTGCGAGCAAACTCTAGCTCCAAAGGCATTTGGCAGTAGAAACGCGGCGGCTCATCGGCCGCAATGTTTCGTTCAGCAGTTGATCCATTGCCGATAAATTATAGAAGACCAACAATCCTCCCGCTGATCCCGGTTTTGGATAATGTCGGCACTTGCGGGCAATCGGACTTTACCAAACCGCCGGGTCTGTATATCAGCTTCGATGGAATCAAATAGGTAGACCAGAGATTGCTATGGTTCCGCAAATTTCCCTGATTGTCCCCGTTTATAAGGAAGAGGCGAACATCCGCCCTTTTCTTGCTCGAGCCGAAGCGGTGTTCGAAAAAATGGGAAAAACATACGAGATTATTTTCTCCTTGGATCCGTCACCGGATCGTACCGAGGAGGTTATTCTCGAGGAAATCAATCGTAACTCCAATATCAAGCTCCTGTTGTTTTCGCGCCGGTTCGGACAACCCGCCGCCACCATGGCAGGCATATTGGCCTGCACTGGTGAGACGTGCGTCGTGATAGATGTCGACCTCCAGGATCAACCGGAACTGATCGAACAGCTTTATGGCAAACTCTCCGAAGGCTTCGAGGTGGTGTATGCCACGCGCCGCAGCCGACGCGGCGAGACTTGGTTCAAGCGTCTGATTTCGCATTTCGGCTATACCGTCATCAACAAGCTGAGCGACGTCAAAATCCCCCGCAACACCGGCGATTTCAGGATCATGACGCGCCGCGTTATCGAACAGCTGCGGCAACTTAATGAGACCCACGGATTTCTGAGGGGCTTGGTCGCATACGTTGGTTTCAAGCAGGGGTTCATCGAATATGATCGCGACGAACGATTTGCTGGAAAAGGAAACTATAACCGGCTGACCGGATCGTTTAAGATCGGTCTGAATGGGCTGGTCAGCTTCTCCTCGCGTCCCCTATTCATGATGTCGATTGCCGGTTTCATCCTTGCCGCATTCAGCTTCCTGCTTGGCGCGTGGTATGTTCTCCAGAAGATCATCGGGATAGATTTGTCCGCCGGCCTCTCAACGACAGTTCTAATCGTCACCTTCTTCTCAGGCGTCCAGCTGCTTGGGCTCGGCCTTATCGGCGAATACGTCGGTAGAATCTATGACGAGGTCAAGCGCCGGCCAATGTACATCGTCGATCGGCAGGTTAATTTTACGGAGCAGAAGTCGTGATCCCATTTAAGCTTCCCTCTCCCCAAGGCTATACCGAAGAGCCCGTGTGGAATGGCCGTGAGTTCGTTATAGGCGACAAGACGCTTCCTATATTGGAATACAGCGAAAATTTTGAAGGTTGGTCTGACGACCTTACCCAACTTCACGAAGAAGCAGCCGGTGAACATCACCCCATCGACGTGGCGTCCCGAACTCGCGCAATTAAAGAGATTGAGAAGTACAAAGGATCCGGCGATAGGGTCGTGATGGACATTGGTTGTTCATCGGGATTTTTGCTCCGAGACATGTCTAGCGCGCTTCCAGATTGTTCGCTGATCGGTGCGGATGTGGTCAAAGCACCTCTTATCAAGTTAGCGAGGGATCTTCCCAACATTCCGTTGGTTCGCTTCGATCTGCTGCAATGCCCGCTGCCGCCGGAATCCGTCGACGTCATTGTCATGCTCAATGTCTTCGAGCACATAGGAGACGATGTGCTGGCCATGAAGCGAGCATATGATCTTCTAAAGCCGGGCGGCCTCTTGGTCGTTGAAGTGCCCGCAGGACCCAGATTATTTGGTCCCTATGATGTCGAACTCCACCATTTTCGTCGATATACCCGGAGAGAGCTCCATCAAAAGCTGAGCAACGCGGGCTTTCGCATAGCAAGCGAATCTCACCTCGGCTTCCTACTGTTTCCAATGTTTGCTTTGGTGAAGCTGAAGGACAAGTATTTTGGCGCAAAAAGCGCCAAGAATACGGTGACACGTCAGGCCGCCTCGACTAGAAACAGCGTACTCATGGAACTGCTGATGAAGATTGAGGTCAATTTCCTGTCGGGAATCTCGCTTCCCTTTGGCATCCGAGTGACGATGACAGCCATAAAGTAGCACAATACGCTGACGCGTGTTATTGGCGGCCGCCGTGATGGGGATGGAAGCCTCGCTCACAGGGGTGGAGGCCACTGTCCACAGCAACGGGACGAAGTAAACGATGAATCTCCTTCACGACCCGAGGTTTCAGGTCATAAAGTACTTTTTGGTAGGAGCGTTGACTGCGGCGCTGTATTTCTCAGTTCTTTTCTTGACGGTAACGGTCCTCCATCTCCATCACGTCGTCGCCGTCAGTATTTCTTATTTCTGTGCAATTGCTTTCCATTTTTCCGCAAACAAAATATTTACGTTTAGAAGCAGGAGCCCCAAAATACTTATGGAGGCCCTGCGTTACATCTGCCTGGTCGTTGTGAACTACATCATCACTTTGATCGTCGTCTATATTGTGGTTGACGTCTCAGGTCAGTCCACATACCTCGGCGTTGGCGTCGCGGTTGCCGTCACGGTTGGACTGGGGTATGGGGTCACGAAACTGTGGGTTTTCCAGCATAGCAGGGGGTAATTTTGGCTAGCACATTTGTGGTGACGGGTTGCGCGGGCTTCATCGGAAGCAATCTGGTCGATCGTCTGCTCGGTGACGGACATGCAGTCATCGGCGTCGACAATTTTTCGACCGGCCAACGCCCTTTCCTCGAAGGCGCGCTAGCAAATGCGAATTTCCGGCTGGTCGAGATGGATATTCTCGATCTTGACCTCCTGAAGGCCGCTTTTCACGGCGCGGACGCAGTGTTTCACCTGGCCGCAAATGCTGATGTTCGCTTTGGTACGGAGCATCCGCGCAAAGATCTCGAGCAGAATACCATCGCGACCTATAACGTGCTGGAGGCAATGCGCGCTAACGGCGTTCGCAAGATCGCGTTCTCGTCGACCGGCTCGGTCTATGGGGAAGCGCCAGTCATTCCCACTCCGGAAGACGGTCCCTTCCCTATACAGACTTCCCTCTATGGCGCCTCGAAGGCTGCTGGAGAAGGCTTGATTTCGGCCTATTGCGAGGGCTTCGGATTCCAAGCCTGCATCTTCCGTTTCGTGTCCATTCTCGGCGAGCGCTACACACACGGCCATGTTTTCGACTTCTATGAGAAGCTGAAGAAAGATCCGACGCGTCTTCCGGTGCTCGGCAACGGCAAGCAGCGCAAATCCTACCTCCACGTTCAGGATTGCATCGATGCGATCCTCCTGGCGATGGAAAAGGCTGAAGCGAAGGTCAACATTTTCAATTTGGGTGTCGACGGCTATTGCGAAGTCAACGACTCGATCGGCTGGATATGTGAGACATTGGGACTGTCCCCAAAGCTGGAATATAGCGGCGGAGATCGCGGCTGGATCGGCGACAACCCATTCATTTTTCTTGATACCAAGCGCATCCAATCGCTGGGCTGGAAGCCGAAGTATTCAATCCGGGACGGCGTTTTGAAGACGGTTGAATACCTTCGGGCAAACGAATGGGTCTTTAACGCAAGGACGTAAAATGAAAGTTTGCGTACAAGGGCTTTGGCACCTTGGCTCCGTAACTGCCGCCTGCCTGGCCAGCGTTGGGCACGATGTGGTCGGCCTCGACGACAATTCGGAGGTCATCGCTGGCCTGAAAAAGGGGGCGGCTCCGCTCCTGGAACCCGGACTTGACGATCTTCTAGCGGCAGGTTTGGCCAGCGGGAAACTTGGTTTCACAACCGATCCGACCTCAGCGTTGGCCGACGCTGATGTTCTTTGGGTCGCCTACGACACGCCCGTCGATGATGATGATCGCGCAGATGTGCGATACGTTTCATCGAGGATCGAGGCGAGCTTGCCCCATCTCAAATCTGGCGCCGTCGTGCTCATCTCGTCGCAAATGCCCGTTGGCTCCATCGCGGCGTTGGAGACATATTCCCGGTCGATCGGCCGCGATCATCTGCACTTTGCGTGCAGCCCCGAGAATTTGCGTCTGGGCGGCGCACTAAAAGTCTTCCTCAGCCCGGACAGAATCGTCATAGGCGTACGGGATGCGATCACGAAAGAACGCCTTGCGGCGCTCTTGTCACCGGTGACCGACAAACTCGAGTGGATGTCGGTTGAATCGGCCGAGATGACAAAACATGCTATCAACGCGTTTCTCGCAACGTCGGTGACTTTCGCAAATGAGATTGCGGCCATCTGTGAGTTGGTCGGCGCCGACGCAAAGGAGGTCGAGCGCGGCTTGAAGACCGAGGCACGCATCGGTCCTAAGGCATATTTGTCGCCGGGTGGGCCATTTGCCGGAGGAACGCTGGCGCGTGACATCGAATTCCTTCGCGAGGCAAGCGGTGGCAAAGGTGGCCTCGCAACACCGCTTCTTTCCTCCGTAAAAGTCAGCAATGACGAGCACAAGACGTGGACACGCCGAAAAATTGGCGGTCTGGTGAATGCCTTGTCAGGGGTCAAGGTCGCTGTATGGGGTCTCACCTACAAGCCTGGCACCAGCACCTTGCGGCGATCGCAATCAGTGGAACTATGCGACTGGCTTATGGCTCAGGGTGCTGCCGTCCAGGTGCATGATCCGGCAGCCACTGAATTGCCGGAGCGGTGGGCAGGATCGGTTCACCGCCATCAAGATGCGGTTGAGGCAGCGCGTGGCGCCCGGATTCTGGTAATCGGGACCGAGTGGCCAGAGTATCGAAACCGTGTTGAAACGCTGCCGATGCCTGAATGCCGACAACTCGCAGTAATTGACGCAAATCGCTTTGTGCAAGCACAGGCAAAGGCATTGGGTTTAACTTACATCGCTGTAGGCAGCCCGCAGTCCGAAGGAATGTCCTAGTGGAAGAAAAGCCGCTTAAAGGCCGCGTCGCAATCATTACCGGCGCCAATCAGGGCCTGGGACTTGAGATCGCCCGTAGATACGTCACGGCCGGCGCTGACCTCATGATTTGTGCGAGAAACAGCGACCTGCTGGATGCTGCCAAGACAGAGCTCCAGGCTTTGGCAACTCCTGAGCAGCGGGTGTCATCTTTATCCGCAGACGTATCAAAGCAGGCTGATGTCGAAGCAGTGGTAAAAGCCACTCTGTCGGAGTTTGGAAGCTGCCAGATTTTGGTAAACAACGCTGGCGTCTACGGTCCGAAGGGCGAGATCGAAACCGTCGACTGGTCCGAGTGGGTCCGGGCCATGGAAATCAATATTTTCGGCTCAGTCCTGATTTGCCGCGAGCTCCTTGGGCATTTCAAGCACCAGAGTTACGGCAAGATCATACAGCTCTCAGGCGGGGGGGCCACCAATCCCCTGCCCCGCATAAGCGCCTATGCAGCGTCCAAGGCAGCAATCGTGCGTTTTGCCGAAACGCTCGCGGAAGAGGTCCGGGGGCTCGGAATTGACGTCAACTGCATCGCGCCAGGCGCGCTCAATACCCGTATGCTTGACGAGGTGCTTGACGCAGGGCCTGAGAAGGTGGGGCATGCGTTTTATGAGCGTGCATTGAAGCAAAAGGAAAGCGGCGGCGCCCCGATCGGGAGAGGCGCCGAACTCGCCCTCTTTCTGGCTTCCGCCGCAAGTGACGGAATTACCGGCAAGCTCATAAGCGCCGTATGGGACAATTGGGAGCACTGGCCGGAGCATAGCGACGACCTCGCTAAGACCGATGCCTATACGTTACGTCGAATTACGGGTCGAGATCGCGGCTTCACCTGGGGCGACAAGTAATGCCGTGGACAGGTGCAAAAAACCTGGTCGACGTTTCGCACGCCGACAGCTCTGACGAAGCTGCTTTGGCTTTCATTCACCTTAAATATAAGCGTCGTAGTCCGCAGTTTTTGCTGGAAAAGAGGCCAATATTTGAATCACAGCTTGCCGATGCCTCGGTCAAGAGGCTATCGGTTGCACCTCAACTTCGGCAGGACAAGGTTGTTTCGTTCTGATGACAGATGACGTATTCGGCGTAGCCATTATCGGTTGCGGATTGATCGGGCAAAAACGAGCGGGGGCGCTTGGTGCCAGGGCACGGTTGGTGGCATGTGCAGACAAGGATTTGCCCAGAGCCGAAAAGCTCGCTGCCAGTCGTGGCGCGCGCGCATTCAGCGATTGGCGGGACGTGCTGGGCTTGCCGGACGTAGATATTGTCATCATTGCCACACTTCATGACTCGTTGGCAGAATTGACACTGGCGGCAGCGCAAGCCGGAAAGCACGTACTCGTGGAGAAGCCGGCGGCTCGTTTTGCTGCCGAGCTTGTGCCGGTGATGGCGGCCGCTGAAGCAACCCGCGTAAAGGTGCACGTGGGCTTCAACCATCGCTACCATCGCGCCTTGCGCAAAGCCAAGGAGATCATCGATGACGGCGCTCTCGGTGAGCTGATGTTCATCCGCGCACGTTACGGGCACGGAGGTCGTATCGGCTATGATAGAGAGTGGCGGTCAAATCCCGCCCTGTCCGGTGGCGGCGAACTCATCGACCAAGGACCTCATCTCATAGATCTGTCGCGCTGGTTCCTCGGCGAGTTCGTCGATGTCTCCGGCTTCGCCAATACCTACTACTGGGACATGCCGGTCGACGATAACGGGTTCATGCTTCTCAAGACTGAAAAGAAGCAAGCAGCTTTCCTCCATGTCTCCTGCACGGAGTGGAAAAACATGTTCTCCATGGAGATCTACGGAAAGATAGGCAAGTTGGAGATTTCCGGGCTCGGCGGCAGCTACGGTGTAGAGCGACTGACCCACTATCATATGCTCCCCGAAATGGGGCCGCCTGAAACGACATCATGGGAATATCCAATGGCCGACAATTCATGGTCGGTCGAATTGGAAGAGTTTTATGACGACATCAAGCTCGATCGTCCGAGCGCAGCAGGGCTCGCTGACGCCTATGAGTCGTTGAGGATTATCGAAAAGATCTATCAGGAGTCTGGCTATGATCATCGCGCGTAGTCCGTTGCGCATCACCTTGGGCGGCGGCGGAACCGATCTGCCTTCCTACTACCGGGATCATGAAGGCTTTCTCGTCTCTGCCGCGATCGACAAATACGTGTATGTCACAGTGATGCGCCCTTTCACGGAAGGCATCTATCTAAAATATTCCCACCTGGAACACGTTGATAAGATATTGGACGTAAAACATCCGATTATCCGGGAATCGCTCCAGATGCTTGGGTTCAATACGCCGCAAGTGGAAATTACGACCCTTGCGGATATTCCTGCAGGCACCGGTTTGGGTTCCTCGGGAAGCTTCACCACTGCACTTCTCAAGGCGCTCTACACGCATCGCCGGCGTCATCTGCATCAAGAAGAGCTTGCCGAGCTCGCATGCCACATCGAAATCGATCGTCTGGGCGAGCCGATCGGCAAGCAGGACCAATATATCGCTGCCATCGGCGGCGTGACCTGTTTCACCTTCCACAAGGATGACAAGGTATCGGCCGAGCCGCTCGGTCTTTCGATGGATACGATGTTCGATCTGGAAGACAATCTTTTATTGTTCTTTACCGGCTTTTCTCGCAGCGCCAGCGGGATCCTCAAGGACCAGCAGGTCAGATCTCAGCAGCAAGACTCCGACATGCTGAAGAACCTGCATTATGTAAAAGACCTCGGCTATCGTAGCCGCGATGCATTGATCGATGGCAAGACGACCCTTTTTGGCGAACTCATGCACGAGCATTGGGAGCATAAAAAGCGCCGCTCCGGTGGAATGACCAATCCTAAGATCGATGAGTGGTACGAACTTGGAATGAAGAATGGTGCAGTCGGTGGCAAGCTCGTTGGCGCTGGTGGAGGAGGTTTCTTGATGTTCCTTGCCAAGGATCGCAACAAGCTGCGCCATACAATGGCGGCGGCCGGGCTCGAAGAAGTCAGATTCCGGTTTGACTTCGAGGGCACCAAAGTGGTTTTGGCTTCATGACGTTGGGCGTCTGCATACTGGCGGGTGGCCTGGCGACACGTTTGCGTCCGATTACCGAAAAGATTCCCAAGTCGCTGGTGGAAGTCGCGGGCGAGCCCTTCATTTTCCATCAGCTGCGTTATCTTCGCGAACAAAATTTGACCGACGTCGTGCTCTGCGTTGGTTACCTTGGCGAAATGATCGAAGATCTGGTGGGCGACGGTGCGTCATTCGGGCTCAATGTAAAATACTCTCCAGACGGCCCACGCCTGCTTGGTACGGGCGGAGCGGTGCGACAGGCGCTGTCCATGTTGGCAGACAGTTTCTTTATCCTCTACGGCGACTCTTTCCTGCCGATTGACTTCTCGAAGGTAGAGGCGGCCTTTCATGCGACGCGCAAACCGGGGCTGATGACGGTGCTCGACAATGGCGATCGGTGGGACAAGAGCAACGTCCTGTTTCGCGACGGGCAGCTGATTGAATACAATAAGCGCGAGCCAAGTCCAGATATGAAGTATATCGACTATGGCCTGGGGATACTGCAAGCGAGCGCACTAGAGACATACGAACCGGGAGAGGTCTTCGATATCGCCGACCTCTATCACGCTCTGTCAGTGCGCGGCCAATTGGCTGGTTATGAAGTCAGTGAGCGGTTTTATGAAATCGGATCCCATAGCGGTCTACAGGAAGCAGAAATCTATTTTAGGGAGCACCGGAAACAATGAGCTACGCTGAACAACACCTGAAAGAAGCTGCAGAAATCATCCAGAAGCTGGACATCAGCGCGATTGAGGGGATGGCCGACCTGCTGGCGACCGTGAAGGCAGAGGGTGGGCGAATCTTCTTCCTGGGCGTTGGCGGTAGTGCTGGAAATGCATCCCACGCTGTCAATGATTTTCGTAAGATCGTCGGCATCGAGAGCTATGCTCCGACTGACAATGTCTCGGAGCTGACGGCGCGCACCAACGATGAGGGTTGGTCCACAATCTTTGCCGAATGGCTGAAGATCAGCAAGCTGAATTCGAAGGATGTCCTGTTCATCCTTTCGGTGGGCGGCGGCAATCTCGAAAAGAACATTAGCCCCAATCTGGTCGAGGCTCTGAAGCTGGCAAGAGATGTTGGCGCAAAGATCACCGGCGTTGTCGGGCGCGATGGTGGCTATACGGCTAAGGTCGCGGATGTGTGCGTCGTCGTGCCGACGGTCAACACGGAAACGATCACGCCTCACTCGGAAGCTTTCCAGGCGGTTGTCTGGCATTTGCTGGTATCACATCCGAAGCTGAAAGCTAATGATACTAAGTGGGAATCGGCGGTACGCTAAATGGCCAAGGCAGTCTTCCTGGATCGGGACGGTGTGATAAACCGCGCTATGGTGCGCGAGGGCAAGCCCTATCCGCCGTCGACCGTCGAGGAGACGGAAATTCTGCCGGATGTCGCCGAAGCGCTGGCCAGGCTCAAGGAGCACGGTTACCTGTTAATCGTGATTACGAACCAGCCAGATGTTGCGCGAGGCACAACGACCAGGGAGGCCGTGGAGGCTATCAACAATTACCTCAGCGCCTCCCTACCGATTGACGAGTTCCGGACCTGCTATCACGACAGCGGTGATGGCTGTGATTGTCGCAAACCACGTCCTGGATCGCTTCTCGCTGCTGCAGCACTGCACAACATCGACATGACTCGCTCCTTCATGATCGGCGACCGTTGGCGCGATGTCGAAGCGGGACAAAATGCCGGCTGCAAAACGATCTTCATCGACTATGGCTACAGCGAAAAACAACCTGAAGCAGTAGACTGCCGCGTAACTTCGCTCGGCAAAGCTGCGGCTTACATTCTGGAGAAAGTGCAATGACCAAAGTGGAAGAGCTAAACGTCAAGATTTTTGCTGACGGCGCTGATAAAGCCGGCATGCTTGAAATGTATGCTAAGCCATTCGTCAAGGGCTTGACCACCAACCCGACGCTTATGAAGAAGGCGGGCATCACCGACTATCGTGCATTCTGCAAGGACATCCTGACGACGATTGCCGACAAGCCCCTTTCGTTTGAGGTGTTCTCAGACGATTTCGCGGAGATGGAAGCGCAGGCGTTGGAAATTGCCAGCTGGGGCGACAATGTCTACGTCAAAATCCCCGTAACCAATACCAAGCAAGAAACTGCCTATGCGCTGATCAAGAAGCTGGCGGCCAAAAAGGTGAAACTGAACGTGACGGCGATCATGACGCTCAGCCAGGTTCGTGATGTCGTTGCCTCGCTCGATCCGGATGTTGCAAGCTATGTATCCGTCTTTGCCGGACGTATCGCCGACACGGGCCGCGATCCTGTGCCCTTGATGGCCGCTGCAGTCGAAATGTTGAAGGTAGCTCCCGCCGCCGAGTTGATCTGGGCAAGCCCGCGCGAACTTCTCAACATCTTCCAGGCAGATCAGATCGGCTGTCACGTCATCACCGTGACCAACGATATTCTGAAGAAACTGTCGCTGGTCGGTTACGACCTTGATCAATATTCGCTGGATACGGTGAAGATGTTCTACAACGATGCCACGTCGGCAGGCTTCAAGCTGTAATCCACTCGAACTAGCTGGAGCGACCCCTTAATTCGACGAATTGAATAAGGGATAGAGATCACAGTGCTCCTGGGCACGATACCGGGTTCAGTGGATCGTGTCCTCGGTGTGGTCTCCTGTCCCTTGCTCAAGTGACAACGTCTTGGGGCGATCGATGTTCGTTTCGAGGTGTTCCCGCTGAATCCTCTGAGCAGCTGGATAAGTCGACGCAGACCCGTTTCGGACCTGCGTCAAAGGGGCTAGCGCGGTTCTTGTTTTTTCGGAATCGCCATAGAATTCCCAAATCTGAGGCACGTCTCCAGGAAGACCGACGCTGGCGGCGGGCGCTCTTCCCTGACGGGAGCGTTGAGACGCGCGCCGATCCCCTCACCCGCCATGGCGGAAGGCAACGCGGGGCAGCCGCGACAATCGCCGCGGCGCGGACACTCGGCCGGGATGCCGGCCTCGCCGTTCGGTTTGCACATGGTTTTCTCCGGGAATTCTCGGCGATGCTGCGGGCGGAGCCTCGATCCTCCGTCCGCAGCAGCCTCCTCAGGCCGCCAGCCTCAGCGCGTCGGCAAGCTGGGCGAAGTCGCTGGCCGATAGGCCCGGACGAACGGCGAAGTCGATGACCGCCTGGAAGATTGCCGGCGGCGCGTCCTTTTTCATGGCGCCCAAGAGTGCCGCGCGCTCCACCGGATTGATCGCCGGGACCATGATGCGCATGAAGGCCATGCTCTTTTCCGGCGGCAGGGAGGCGATGATGCGCATCTCGATACCGAGGATTTCGTTGTAGGTGAAGTTGCGCCACAACAGAGGGCCGGTCACCGTCTCCTCCTCGTGCATATGCGCGAGATCATCGGCGATATAGGCGGCGAAGGCAAGATAGAGCTTGCGGCCGCAGGCGGGCTTATGCAGCGGCCTGGCCTTTTCCCAGGCGGCGATCAGTTCTTCCAGCTCGCGGAAGGCGGTGCGGTGGTCGTCGTGCTGCTCGTCCAGCGTGACGGTCGAGACGCCCTTGTCGGCGAGCGCCATGTGGATGTGCTCATCCTCGTGATTGACGTGGGAAGCGGCGAGCATCAGGTAATTGCGAAGGTCGTCGATCAGGAAGCCCGTCTCCTCAGCGTTCTGGAAATCGGCCGTGCCGAGGCGTCCGAGCAGGTCGCAGCCGGCCTTGCGCAGGCCCTTGTGCACCGCGCCGTAGATGTCGTAACGGCCGTTGAGATCGGGAATGCTGGTAAGCGAGAATTCGTGGCTCATGATGGTTTTCCTCTCGTTGGCCGGCGTCTCTTCCTGTGCGCCGGGCTGATGGCCGAGAGATAGCCGAGGCCTTTCCGAGACGCTTCCTAAAACCATCCTAAGCAACCGCAGCGATTGCTAAGAATATCCTAACTAACTATCATCGCGGCATACCATGGGGAAAAGCAGTGCTGGGGTCGGAACTCGCGGAATTCATAGAAAGTCCCGTCATGATCCTGTTCGCGACGCGCGACGAGGCCGGCCGGCCGATGATTGGCCGCGGTTCCGGCGTGCGCTTCGACCGGGAGAGCGGGCATCTGCACTTTCTCGCCTCCCGCGGCCAATGGCCGAAGGCCGTGGGCGAGGCACTGCCCGGCCGACCGATTGCCACGACCTATGTGCGGGCCACCGACTACAAGGCCTGCCAGATCAAGGGCCGGGTCCTTGAGGCGGGGCCGGCGGATGCCGCCTTCCAGGCACTGGGCCAGGCTTATGTCGCAGAACAGCTCGCGCGGATGTTGGCGCTTGGGGTCACCCGGATGCAACTCTCCAGCACGCTCTCGGACCAGGAACTCGTCTGCCTGACGATCGAGCCTAAGGAGATCTTCGAGCAGACACCCGGGCCGGGCGCCGGGCGCAGGCTGACGCCGGAAGCTGTCGCATGATCCCACTCGAAAGGCTGCGCGACAGTTTCGAGGGCGTCATTCCCTCCGTCATCGCCACCACCGATGCGGATGGAATGCCCAATATCTCCTATCTCTCGCATGTGCATTACGTCGATGAGACGCATGTCGCGCTCTCCAACCAGTTTTTCTCCAAGACCGCCACGAATGTGGCGCGCAACGGGCTCGCGACCGTGATGGTGGTCGACGGCTATAGCGGCCAGCAGCACGTGCTCGACTTGGTGTTCGAGCGCTCCGAGACGGAGAGCGATACCTTCGAGCGGGTGGCGATCCATCTGGCGATCCTGGAAAGCCGGATGACCGGGATCATGAAACTGCGCGCCGTCGACATCTACCGGGTGGAGGACTGTCGGGCCGTGCCAGCCGCCCATCCGCTGGTCGAGCCGGAACAGCTTGTGCTGCCCGACCTGATGGGCAAGGTGGCGAGGCTGACGGCGCGGATGCCGGACTGCAGCGATCCGGAAACGCTGCTCGACGTGACGCTTGAGGGCCTTGGCGAGTTGTTCGGCTACCACCATTCCATGGTGCTGGTGCCGGACGGCGAACGCGGCGGGCTGACGACGATCGCCAGCCGCGGCTATGACCAGTTCGGCTTTGGCGCCGAAGTTCCGCCCGGGCACGGCATTATCGGGGTTGCGGCGGAGCGGCGGCGCAATGTGCGGATCACCGACCTGAGTCGCGGCCAGCGCTACATCCAGGCGGTGCGGGCCATGGCGGGCGTCGAGGATGCAACGCCGATCCCGCTTCCGGCGCTCGACAAGCCGCTCAGCCAGACCGCGCTGCCGCTTGTCTCGCGGGGAAGGCTCGTCGGCGTGCTCTTCTCGGAATCGGCGGAGCGGTTCACCTTCCGCCATCGCGACGAGGAGGCACTGACCGTGATCGCCGCGCATCTGGCCACCGCGCTCTCCTTTCTTTCCGAGGAACGCGAGCGGGCGGAGACGGGCTTGCGCGAGAAGGCGGAGGCGGAGGCCGACGAGGCCGTGAGGCTGCCTGGCGGTCGGCGCATCGCCGTGCGCTTCTATCCGCGCGATGGCTCGCTGTTCATCGACAACGATTATCTCATCCGGGGCGTGCCGGGGCGGCTGCTCCTGCACTTCCTCGAGGACTATGCACGCACCGGCAAGCGGGACTTTCTGAACCGTGAGATACGCCGGGACCGGCGCCTGCAACTGCCAGATTTCAAGGACAATCTGGAGACCCGGCTGATTTTGCTGCGCCGGCGACTGGAGGAAAAGGCAGGCCCGATCATGCTCGAGCGCGCCGAGCGCGGCCGCCTGCGGCTCACCCTTGCCGGCCGTCCCGAGATTGAGTTGGTGGAAGACTGACCGCGGCGGGTTTCCCCTCCTGGCTACTGGGCCGACGGAGAACCACATAATTCCTGATTATGAAGCCAGATTCCAAATAGATTTCAGATGGTTGGGAAATCAAAACCGCCTGCCACATAGGAGCGCGGTTTTTTTAGTTTCAACACTAAATATCCCGCCATGCTGCGGCGCGGAACACGCCATTGCCTGACGGTTCTAGAGACGATCATTGCTTTTCGGAATTGGGCGGGATCCCAAACCAGATTCGTGATCCATCATGGATGCTGGCATAGAAGCCAGTATCCATGACGCGACCCTATTGAGAGGAGTCCCCTCGCCCTCTCTCCACCATGGCCTCTTACCACGTCCGAAAATTCCAAACAGGAAGTCCAGAGGCTTCCTGACCATCCGGAAGGCCGATGTCGTGGCGCATGCGATCCGGCAGGTGGGAGATTTGGTTCTCCGTTTGGCGACGCCTCCAGACGACGAAAAACAACGCCCACGCCGTCTTCCAGACGCCGAATTTCTGGCACAGTTCATCGACTGTTGCCGAAAGGGTATCAACAACTAAAGATTGTGCTTCGCGCATAGTTTCTTCCCCGGCGCAATTACGCGGCCGGGTCCTTTCGAAGGTCATAAGACGCGCGGATACGGTCGCGGAAATGCGAACAGTCGCTCTGGTAGCCGGTGACGTCAGGATAATTGGAAAATGCTAAACGACAGAAATCCGGGGTTTAGTAACCCTGGTGCCAATGTCGGCTTGGGCTCGATGCACATCGCATCGACGCTGACACGGCCGTTCCGCCAGAGAAGCGTGCAAACACGAGAATAGATTTCATTTGACGCCTCCTCTGATTTGATTGCGAGAGCTGCAATGTTACACGAGATCGGTTTGTCGGCAAGTATGCAATTTCACATTGCAAACGCGAGGCAAGATTCGTTGCGAAAAGGCAACACTATACCGACGCCGCGCGCCAACTGTCTGGAAAACGATCGCGCGCCCTCCTCACCCATAAGGCTACGGCCCACAGCAACCATGCTGCAACAGCCGAACATGCTCCCCATGCTCAGCTGGCCGATCTGTTCGGGAAGCAATGCGACGCGGAACACGAGACATTGAGAGAAATCACCCAACCACCTGTAGGCGGCGAGATATCCCGTGGTGAGGCTAGACATTGCCCACTGAATATGAGGCTGGCTCGACTTTTGAGCCTGCTCGGGCGGTGCTTATGGCCTACGAGATCGTAGCTAAGCTTTCCAGCGCCCTTGATGTACGCTCAACCAATGCCGGTTCGCCGCAGACAAAAGCAAAGGGCCCCTGCGGCAGGCCAGCGGACCAGTCGAGCGAATGAGCGCAGCCAACCTCCGCCGCAATGATCGCCGCGCCGGCGACGTCCCATATATGTTCCCCGAAACCGATATAGAGATCGGCCTCGCCGAGAATAACGGCAATAAGGCTGGTCACCGCCGATCCCGTCCGACGATCGGCCAGTCCCAGTTCGTCGCGCACGAAACCGGACAGCCAGCGATCATTGTCCGTCGACATCCAGGTCGAAACGCCGGTATGCGCAATGCTGAGCTCCGTAGATCTGCCGCGCATCGGAAGCTTTTCCCCATTACGCCAGACACCCTTTCCTGATTCGGCCACCAGCAAAGTTCCCTCGACAGGCGCATTCAGTGCGGCGCCGATCGGGCGATCGGACGCCAATCCGATGGACACGCCCCAGGAGGAGCCGCCGCGGACAAAGTTATGGGTGCCGTCGATCGGGTCGATGATCCAGGTATGGCCGGATTTACTCGAAAGGTTATGCCCTTCCTCTCCAATGATGCCATCCTCGGGAAAGAGCCGGCTGATGCGGGATGAAATCATCGCCTCCACCGCGCGGTCGACATCGGTGACAAAATCGAGGTGACCCTTGGACATCACCGACAATGAAAGCTCACGTTGACGCGATCGGGCGAAGTCTCCCGCAGCGGTAGCCATTTCGGCCAGTTCTGAAATCAGTGGGACATCCTGCCTCAAGGTAAAAAACTCCAGATTGCATAATAAAATACAGTATTTCTAGCAAGTATAGGCGGTTTAATTTTCAACGATGAAAAATTATCAAGCGTTATGTCAAATGAATATTATATGAATATTTTGTGTCGCGGGATATTTCCAAATTTTTTCCATTTTATTCATCGAATTGTCACTGAACCTTCAAAGGTAATTCGTATTACCACTTTACACAATCGCTCCATCCGGACCTTACCAACATCGCAAAAAGGTGGACGTCATGAAACTTCGCACTGCACTAATGACAGCATCGCTTCTCTGCGCGGCCTATGCACAGGCAGGCGCGGTAGAACCAGTAGGCGCACCAGATTTCAACATCAAGACCAATGTAGATCTGAAAACGCTGACCCCCGCAAATTTCTACGACGTGCTCCTCCCGGCGGCCAAGGCGGAAGGCCACATCACCTTCTACGATTTCGGCGAATCGGAGAACGTCATTTTCGCCGAAATCATTCGTCGCTTCGAAGCCAAATACGGCGTCAAGGTCGAATATCATCAGGTCGATGGCGAACAGGCAGTACAGCAGCTGATCGCCGCCAAGCAGGCTGGCCAGCCTTCGCCGGCCGATGTCTTCTGGATGCCGAACGGCTCGGTCCGTGTCGCCGATCAGGCCGGCATAATCGCCAACCTGCCGCTCAACACCATGTTGCCGAGCGCTCCGGACCTCGAGCAGAACGCGGCGACCGTATCGCGCGGCTACGTCCACGGCGGCAAGGTCGTGCCTTACCACCGCAATCTGACCGCGATCGGTTACGATACGCGCGCCTTCCCCAATGGCAATGAACCGAAGAGCTTTGCCGAACTGCTCGCCTTCGCCAAGGCAAACCCGCAGAAGATGGCGGTGACCGATCCGACGCGCGGCGGCGCCGGCGGCGGCTTTCTCGAAAGCGCCATTCTTGCGATGACCAGCAAGGACTGCCAGGCCCACCTTTATGATTACACCGTGTCTGAAGCCGACGCGACCGCCTGGGCCAACGGCCCCTGCATGGATCCGGTTCTTGCCTATTTCAGGGAGTTGCGCCCCAACGTCGAATTCACCAACGGCAACACGGACTCGCTCAACCTGATGGCAAACGGCCAGGCCGAAGTGGCGACCGTATGGGAAGACGAAGTTTACGACTTCACCGGACGTGGTCTGCTGCCACCGACGGTCAAGTCCCGCCTTCTCACCGATGGCGAGGTCGGCGACGGCGACGGCGCCATGATGCCGTCTGGCGCCACTCACGTCGCCGGCGGTCTTCTCTTTCTCGATTTTCTGATGTCGGACGAAATCCAGCTTTATAAGCTCACCGTCAACGGATCGCGTTCCGCCCGCACAAAGCTCGACATTGAGAAGGCCCTGACTGCTGACGTCACCGGCCGCCTCGTGCCGCAGGACCAGTATCTGAACTATTCGCGCCCACGCATCGTCGGCGCCATCTCCGACGCTGCCGCCAAGCGCTTCGTCGAGACCATCCTGCAGGGTAGCTGATCGCGCCCATCCGCTCCTCAGCAAGGGCGGCGATCAGTCGCCCTTTTATCCTTCTTCATCGCTGGAATTACAGATCATGGCGCGCGTTCTCCTTGTCGACCTCCATAAGAGATTCAACGCCACGCTGGCCGTCGACAATTTTTCCCTCGACGTCGCTGAGGGCGAATTCGTTGCTCTCCTCGGCCCTTCGGGATGCGGCAAGACGACGGTCATGCGGATGATTGCCGGCATCGCCGAACCCGATAGCGGCGAGATCGCGATCGGGGGAAGGCGCGTCGATGGCTTGTCGCCCGAACACCGCAATGTCGGCCTGGTTTTCCAGTCCTATGCTCTGTTTCCGCATATGACCGTCGAAGCCAATATCGCCTTCGGACTTCAGATGCGCCGCGTTCCGCGCGACGAGATGCGCCGGCGCGTCACAGCCGTTCTCGACATGGTTGATCTCTCGCAGCTCGCCAAACGCCATCCGCGTCAGCTATCCGGCGGTCAACAGCAGCGCGTCGCGCTCGCTCGCGCGCTGGTCACCGAACCGGATGTTCTGCTTCTGGACGAACCGCTTTCCAATCTCGACGCCAAACTGCGCGAGCATCTGCGCGAGGATATCCGAAATCTGCAGCGCCGCCTCGGCATCACGACGATCTATGTCACGCACGACCAGTCAGAGGCGCTCGCTCTTGCCGACCGTATCGTCGTCATGAACAGCGGGCGCATTGTCGAGGAGGGTGGCCCGCGCGACCTCTATCAGACGCCGAGACGTCGTTTCACCGCCGAATTTCTCGGCCAGACCAATATTCTCGCCGCGACGGCTTCCGACGGCACCCTTCATTTTCCCTGGGGTGGCGAGCGGTCCGGCTGGAACGGTCAGCACGGCCGCCTCGACCTCTCGATCCGCCCGGAAGACATATCCATAGAGGCAGAGGCGACGGGCCCCGCGGTGGTGACCGATGTCACTTTTCTCGGTGCGGATATAGAGCACAAGCTCGATGTTGGCGGCTTGACGATGCGCGCGCGGGCGAGCGGACGCGGGGTGAAAATTCTGCCGGTCGGGACGCGGATCACCATCAGTCTTCCTGGCGATCTGCACGTGCTCTCGTAAAGGAGGCAATGGAATGAACCGACCGGCCGCCCTTCTCCTCCTGCTTTTGCCCGGTGTGGGATTTCTCGTTCTTTTCTTCGGGCTGCCGCTTGTTCTCGCGTTTCTCGCAAGCGTCGGCCTGGGTGCCCTCGGCGATAGCCATGGCTTCACATTGGAGCATTACCGTTCGATCTTCACCGACAGCGTCTATCGCGACGGACTGGTCTTCTCGATCTATATCTCGGTAGCGCCGACATTGGTCAGCCTAGTCATAGCCCTGCCGCTCGCCGTCCTCCTGCAGGAGAGCTTTCCCGGCAAGCGGCTCTTCCAGACGCTCTACAAGATACCGCTGGTCGTACCGGCAATCGTCGCCGCTTTCATCGTCATGACGCTCTTCGATCGCGGCGGCGAGATATCGCGGCTGCTGCAACCCTTTCACCTGCAACTGCCGAAGCTGGTGCGCGATCCTTGGGCGCTCGGCGTGATCATCGCCATGGCCTGGAAATCGATCCCGTTCATGACGCTGATCATCGGAGGCTCGGTCGCGGCGATCCCACACGATCTGAAACACGCCGTGCGCACGCTTGGCGGCAACCGCCTGACCGTCTTCTGGCGGATCGAGCTGCCCCTCGCGCTACCGGGTATCACGGCGGCCACGCTGCTCGTCTTCGTCGGAACGACTGGCGCCTTCGCGGTACCGTCACTGCTCGGGCCGATCTATCCCAAACCGCTGTCGCTGTGGATGTACCAGAGCGCGCTCGAGAAGAACGACTGGGCGACGGCATCGGCCATGGGCATCATGCTCTCGCTCGTCGCCTGCCTCGTGCTCGTTATCTACTATCGCATCACATCCGGCATGCGCACCGGCATCAGTGGAGAGACCAGATGACGATTGCCGTTTCACTTGGCTCGCGCCGGGATCGGGCAGATATCAGGCGTCGTCGACGACCTGAGGGATTGTGGTTGTCCGTCGGCCTCTATGCCGCGCTCACGCTGACGCTGTTGGCGCCGCTTGTCGTGACGCTCCTCTGGTCGCTGGTCGATCCGAAGGGAGGATGGTTCGCTCCCGATATTCTGCCGCGCGGCCTCTCTCTCGTCCATTGGCAGGCGATCGCTGAGGATCGCAGCCTGGTTTCAAGCATCGTCACGAGCCTGTCGATATCGGCCATCGTCATGGCACTCTCGGCAGTCCTGGCGCTGCCGACCGCCTTTGCGCTCGCCAAGATCCCATTCAGGGCCAAGCGGGTAGTGGAGATGTTCGTCCTGGCGCCGCTGATCGTTCCCGGACTGGTCGTCGGGATCGGCATCGGTTTCGTCTTTTTTCGCGTCGGCCTCGCCTATACCGTCCCCGGTGTCATCCTCGCGCAGACCATTGGCACGCTTCCCTTCATGATCCGCATTCTGTCGGCGACGCTGGAGAACCTGCCTATGGATCTTATCCATGCCGCCCGTACACTCGGCGCAAGCCCCCTCAAGGTTGCGCTGCGCATCGTCGTGCCGCTCACCTGGCCTGGTTTCGTCGCCGGCGGCCTTCTATCCTTCGTTTCGAGCTTCGAGGAATTCGAGAAGACTTTCATCGTCGGCGCCCCGCAGGTCGAGACATTGACCGTAAAGCTCTGGGCGGTTCTCGGCGGCAAGGTTCTGATTTTTCCAAACGCGGCTGTGGTGACCTTCATCCTGCTCGCACCCACCGTCATCATTTTCATCCTTGCCGAACGTGCGTTGCGCAACGAAAGCGCACTCGCCGCCGGTATGGGCAAGCTCTAGTCTCACCGATCAAGGAGAATTCAATGCTCAAGCTTCTCGCGCAGAACGCTGCCGAAGTTCACGTCTGCGGCCATCGCGGTCATTCCATCGGCGCACCGGAAAACACCATCGCCGCCTTTGCCGCCACGCGCGAACATGGTGGCGATTCAGCGGAGATCGATTGCGTGTTGACGGAAGACGGCGAGATCGTTCTGATGCACGACCAGACGCTGGATCGCACCACCAATGGCACCGGTCTCGTCTCCGCCAAAACCCTTGCCGACATCCGAGCGCTCGATGCCGGCGGCTGGTTCGACGAACGCTTTGCCGGCGAACGGATCCCGACGCTTGCAGAAGCGATTGAATTTGCGAAGACATATGATTTCGGCCTCGTTGTCGAGGTCAAGGAAGCACGCCAGATGGACCGGTTCGTCCGGCGCCTCGGCGCGGTTCTTGCCGAAATCGATGGCGCCGACCACCTCGTCATGATCTCTTTCGACCATGCCTTCCTGCGGGACCTGAAGGAGGCGCTGCCCAGCGTTCGCACCGAGGGCATTACCCATGCCCGCCATGCCGATTTCGTCGGCGTTGCGAAAGCGGCGCGTCTCGACTCTATCTCGATCGAGCATCAGATGTTCGCTCCGCAGGATGGGGCCGCCCTTCATAAGGCTGGCGTCGCCGTGCGTTTCCACCTGCAGCGGCCGGCCTACTACGATCGCTACAAGGCGCTCGGCATCGATCTGCTCGCGCCGGTTTCAGCCCATATCGCCGACGGCGTCATCGATACCATTTCCGGCGACGATGTCGCCTTCCTGGCCCAACTCAAGGCAGCAGGTGTTGCGAAATGAACGACTGGATCGCGCTCCCCACGGTCGAACAGGTCTCCGAACTGACAGTCGTCTCCCGTGATGAGCGCGAGCGTCTCCGCGATGGTCCGGTCGACGCCGCAACCTTCGCCGCAGCCTTCGATTCCATCCCGGCATTGCGCCAGATTGAAATCGGCGGGAATGGACCTCGGCGCACGCCCCCCCGTACTTCGCTGAGGGTGGCAAGCTGGAACGTCGGGCGATTGCGGCATCTCCAGGCGATCGGTGACACCTTGGCTCAGCTCGCGCCCGACGTCACGCTGCTGACCGAGATCGACAAGGGCATGGCGCGATCGGGAAATGGCCATCGCATCGCGGAGCTCGCGGCCCGCCTCGGCCAAGGCTACGCTTACGGCGTCGAATTCATCGAGCTCGATCGCGGCGACCCTGAAGAGCGGGCCATGCACGCCCATGAAATCGATCTTCTCGGCTTTCACGGCAACGGCATCATTACCGATCTGGTCCTGAGCCGGCCTTTCCTGGTGAGGCTGGAGGCTGAGGGGAAATGGTTCGGCTGGGAGCGGGAGGAACCACGCATCGGCGGCCGGATGGCGATCGGCGGGCAGATCGAGCTTGATGGCACGAAAGTGACCCTGGTTGCCGTGCATTTCGAAAGCCATTCCGACCCTGAGCATCGAGCCTCTCAGGCCGCGCATCTTCTCGATGTGATCGATCGCTATGACCCGGTTGCGCCGGTTCTGATCGGTGGCGATTTCAATACATCGACATTTTCGTGGGGGACAAAGTCGCACGACGCCGCAAGCGTCGCCGCGGCACTTGCCGCCGATCCCAGGCGACGCGTGGATGTCGAGCCCTATGAGCCGCTCTTCGCGCTGATGGCCAGGCGGAGATATGACTGGATCCGATGCAACGTTCCGGGCGTACCCACCGAAAGGCCGGACGAACCGACCGACCGCGTGCTCGGCAAGATCGACTGGTTTTTCAGCCGAGGGCTCAAGGCATCTCTTCCCGCCGTCATTTCGGCGCTGAAGGCGGATGGGACGCCATCCTCGGATCACGACTGCCTGATGGTGGAGATCGGACTTGCCTGAGCACGCCCCGCTGGCTGCGGCACGGCAACGAACGGCTGGCGTTGCGAAAGGCTGTGGTCGAAACGGCGTGACAAGATTGTTGTAGGCCCCATCTACAACCACGCCATTTCAGACCGCTATAAGGGGGTTCCCGTCCCGCGACTCGGTCGGGAGAAAGGTTATGCGGACACTTGTCGGCGACAACGAACAACAACGCGAATGACTGCCGGGAAGTGAAGCAATATGGCCCCGAATAAAAACAAAGAATCCCATTCCGTCACGTCTCATGACGTCGCCAGGGCGGCAAATGTGTCGCAGGCGCTTGTCAGTCGGGCATTCACCGGCAAAGGGCGTATATCGCCCGAGACCCGTGCCAGAATTCTGAAAGTCGCCGAAGACATAGGCTGGCATCCGAATGCACTTGCCCGCAGCGTGGTCACCGGTGATGCGCCACTTGTCGCCGTCGTCACGGCGCGATTGAACTTCGACTGGAGAGCGCAGGTACTCTCCCATCTGCTGAGATCGATCCAGGCATGGCACCTCAAGCCGCTGCTCTTTTATGCCGAGAACGATGAAGACGTCGATCGTCTACTTGAGGAAACGATGGAATGGCGGACGCGCGGCGTCATCGTCATGGCTGGCGATATACGGGCGCGCCGGGCGGAGGCGATCATCTCAGCCGGCAGGTTCCTGGCGACACTCAACCGGCCTGCCAACCACCCCGACGCCTTTGCCGTGGCGACCGATAATAGACAGGGCGGTGTCATGGCGGCCTCTCATCTTATCGAAGAAGGCCGGCAGAAATTCCTTGTCATGAGTGGGCCACAAAGTAACTGGGCAAGCGAACTCCGCACACAGGGTTTTGTCGATGCAATCCGTTCGCAAGGCGGATCGGCGGCCATTTGGCGCAACGAAGCCATGACGATGGAAGCCGGGAAGGAATGTGCAGCGGCATTTCTTGCGCTGCGCCATAACGAGAAGCCTGATGCGGTCTTTGCGACGGATGATGCCCTCGCGCTTGGCTTCATGGATGGCTTGCGAGGTCAGGCGCACGTTCCTTCGGATCTATCGCTTCTTGGCTTCGATAATATAGCCGCATCCGCCTGGCTGCCCTATCAACTGACGACATTCGAACAACCGCTCGATGAAATGGTGGGTCGGATCGTTCACCATATCGATCTGCATCAAAAGAAGCAGCTCGACACTTTTCATTCAACCATTCCCCATCGGATCGGTGAAAATGGTGTCGTCTACTGCCTACCGAAAATCATTCGACGGGCAACCACGAGATCTCCTGCTTGACCGGATTCGAACCACGACCAGCAAACCGCTCAGCTCCCTGGGGCGCCTAGCGGACGTTTCACTGCGTTTCTCAATGTTCATAAGTACCAGATATCGTTGATATATATCCGAGAGCGCACCTAAGATTCCGGCCATCCCTACACCCAGGCCCAAAACCTCTGCGCGAACATGAAGGCCTCCGGCGTCACTGTCTATACCGTAGGATTCAACGTCGTCGACTCTCAGAGAGCGAGAGACCTGGTCTCGAAATGCGCAACGGACTCATCGCATGTCTATCTGCAATCCACTGGACGGCTCTCAAGGACGCCTTCCACGCGATCGCCCAGGACATATCGAAACTGAGGGTCTCAAAATAACAGGGCTATCCGCGATTCTACTGTGACCTGGTGCCAGGCGGATGAAGCATATCCATGCCGCCAACAGCACGGTCGGACACTCCAAGCAGATCGGCCATTCTAATAAGATCGGCCACGGACTCCGCCCGCATCTTGCGCATCGCCTGGCCGCGGTGGACCTTCACGGTGATTTCGCTGAGGCCGATCTCGGCGGCGATCTGCTTGTTGAGGCGTCCGCGCGCAACGAGCGCCATCACCTCGCGTTCGCGCGCCGTGAGCGTGGCCAGGCGCTCCTGGAGATCGGCGGCCGAGGCCTCCTGCTGGAGCCGGGCGCGATCCCTCCCGAGGGCCTCCCGGATGGCGTCGAGAAGATCCTGCTCCCGGAAGGGCTTGAGGAGGAACTCCACCGCCCCGGCCTTCATCGCCCTGACGGACATTGGGACGTCGCCGTGGCCGGTCAGGAACACGATCGGGATGAGATTGCCAGTCCTCGCCAGCTCGTTCTGGAAATCGAGACCGCTTGCATCCGGCATTCTGACGTCAAGGACGAGACAGGCGGGTCCGTCGGACCGCGGATGAAGCAGGAAATCCTTTGGTGAAGCGAAGCTGCGAGTGTCGTAGCCAACGGACCGGAAGAGGCTGTCCAGCCCGTTCCGAACAGAAGGGTCGTCGTCGATGACGTAAACGGTCGGCCGCTGGTCCTCCATCTTCCTATCTCCTCGTACTGACGTCCAGTAGCAACGTGAAGCCGAACACCATGCCGTGCGGGAAGTTGGGCGCTGCGTAGATCGTACCACCGTGCGCCTCGACGATCGATCGGCTGATTGCCAGGCCCATTCCCATCCCTGCAGGCTTCGTGGTGTAGAAGGCCTCGAATATCCTGTCGAGGGCCGCGGGCACGCCGACACCGGAATCGCGCACGCTCACCGTCATTTTCTTTCCGTCGGTGGCCGCGCTGACCAGCAGTTCGCGCTGTTCGGGATTGACGTCGTTCATCGCCTCGATGGCATTGATGACGAAGTTCAGAATTACCTGCTGCAGTTGCACTCGATCCCCGGTCACTGTCGGCAGATCATTGGCAAATTCTGTCCGCAGCACGATGTGATTCTTCCGAACCTCGTTACGCATGAGCAATAGCGTCTCGGTGATCACGTCGATCATGTCGACTTTATCGAACAGAGGCGAGGCCCTCGCGACGAGGCGGCGGACGCGGCCGATCACTTCGCCGGCGCGATCGGCATCCTTTACGACCCTGTCAATGGCAATGCGCGCCTCGTCCTGGTTTGGCGGCGATGCCGAGAGCCAGCGTAGCGCCGCATTGCTGTTGGCAGCGATGGCGGTGACAGGCTGGCTGACCTCGTGAGCAATGGATGTGGCCAGCTCGCCCATGATCGTGACCCGCGACATATGAGCGAGAGCGGCTTGGGCCTGCCGTGCCTTTGCCTCGACGGAATCGATCCTGATCGCAAGATAGGTCGTCGCGCCTATGGCAAGTATGCTCAAGGCGCTATTCACGATGCCTGGCTTCGGATCGCCATGCTGGGTCAGCAGGTGACTTACGACAGTAAGAATGACGCAGCCAATTCCCACGACCATGACCGCCCGCGGACGACCGGATCGCACCGAGATCAGGATCACGGAGACGTATAGGACAGCGAAGGCCATCTCAAGGTCGGTCACCGTGTCGGCGATGAAGATGAGAGATGCAAGCACGGAGATGCCCAACCACAGAAGGGGCATCTCGGTCACGTATCGGACAAACTCACGCCTCATGCCGCGTCCTTCCCGTCAACATCGATTTGAACACAGGCCCGGCCTCGACAGCATGCAGCGGCGCCGCGATGGCCGCACCAGTGAAACTGCGGACTCAAGCGTCTCTCAAAACTAGCGCCAACACCGCTTCCTTGAAAGCCGATCACGAAACCGCGTGCGAGGGCGGTGATGAGATTGAAGGGCACTCGATTAAGTCCGATCGTCATGATTGTCGTTTCCAGCGTAATAGCGCGAAAGACGGCGGCGTTGGCGCCGCAGAATCGCAAGACTTGCACGATTGAGGCGCGCAGCAGTGCGCATGAGCACGCGTGTCTGGTAAGGCGACAGAACACCTTGGAAAAACAGTCGCGTGGTCCAACGCAGAACCCAGTGGGCACCCCAAAGAAGCGCCTGCATCTTCACTAGCGAGAAATACGTCTCGAAGCGTCCAGGTCCAGTCGCCAAAGTCATTCCGCAATGGCCGTGTTTGCGGCCGCAATGGCATGACTTGCGGCCATCCGCAAATAGGTGGAGTGCCGCAAGGACGCGGCCGCGTTCTTCGTTGTCTCTGCGCATGATGATCCCGCCTTGCGACCGGGCAGGTCGCGCGGTCCGACGCGCCGCCTAGAGTTGCGGGGCGCTCGAATCCCATGCGTGGTTTCCTGCCTCAGGCGCATACTGATTTCGAAGAGGTGTGATGAACGGCCGTCCCCTTGCTCCGGGGACGACCCGTCGTCGGTAATGATCGCTCATAGTCGCTTCCGCTGTTCTCTCAACTCGGATTTTCAAGCGTGAACAGGTCGGCATTTTCGTCATAAGCGAAGTATTCGGCGTAGCGCGCCCAGTTCGTCACCGCCTTCAGGGTGGTGTCGGCATAGTCCTCCGACATGTGGTCTTCGAGCTCGTCGCGGAAGCGGCGTGCCGGCGCGCGGTGCGTGGGGCGTTCATCAAGAACCCGGCGAATATGAGCGGCGAGCGGCACATAGGTCGCGAGATGCTGTTCGAACAGGCGTTTGCGCTCGTCGACGTCGCTGTCGGAGAAGCGCAGGCCCGGCGCCGTCAGCTTGATGTCGCCCCCCTCTAGGTCGGCGAAACGCAGGAGCTGAAGCGTCTCTGCCACGGGGAAGAGGTCGTCGATGTCGAGATGGAGGTGCGTGGCTAGCGGCGGCAAGTCGGCCTTGCCCCGATAAGGCTCGGCCGCGACCGTTTCGATCAGACCGGACATCAGGTTGGTCGACACCCGCGGCAGGGCCATGGCGATCCCCGTGCCTGGGAACAGCCCATCGCGCGCAGGTGCGCCGGTCTTCACGGTCATTCTGGCATAGATATCCTCGACCAGCATGCGGAAGGTGGGGTCGAGACGGTTGCGCGGCTGCGGCAGGTCCACGCGGATTTCGGCAATCACGCGGCCGGGATTCGATCCGAAGATCAGAATGCGGTCGCACATGAGAACCGCTTCCTCGATGTTGTGCGTCACCATCAGGATGGATTCGATCGGCATCCGGCCCTCGCACCAAAGGTCGAGAAGGTCGGTGCGCAGCGTCTCCGCCGTCAGCACGTCGAGCGCCGAGAACGGCTCGTCCATCAGCAGCACCTTGGGACGCACGACGAGGGCGCGCGCAAGACCGACTCGCTGGCGCATGCCGCCCGACAGTTCCTTTGGATAGGCACTCTCGAAGCCATCAAGACCGATGAGGTCGATGGCGGCAAGAGCGTGTTTGCGTCGCTCGGCCGGTGCAACACCCTGGGCTTCGAGACCGAGCTCGACATTCTGCAGGACGGTGAGCCAGGGAAACAGGGCAAAGCTCTGGAAGACGACGGCAATTCCCGATGTCGTGCCGACAACGGGTTTGCCTTCGAAGCTGATGGCGCCCTTGCTTGGTCGGATCAGACCGGCGATCGCACGCAGCAGGGTCGACTTGCCGGAACCGGATCTGCCGAGCAGGCCAACGATCTCGGCCGGACGGAGCTCCAGATCGACATTGTCCAGCACGACCAGCGAACCGGACGCCCCTTTGTCGTAGATTTGGCAGACCTGCTTGGCGGACACCAGGGGTGCATTTGCAGCAATCTCGGGCTTCTTCGTGAGTATGGTGGGTTCCATGTTTGTTACTCCGACTGGAATGGTTAGTTGAGACGCAGGCGGCGTTCGGCGAAGACGTAGAGCGGGCGCCAGAGGGTTCTGTTCAAGAGGGTTACAAAGAGCGACATCACCCCGATGCCGAGGATGACCCGCGGGTAATCGCCGGCCTCCGTGGCCTTGGCGATGTAGGAGCCGAGGCCAAAGGCCTCCAGCTTGGTGTGGCCCCAGCTCACCACTTCGGCGACGATGCTGGCGTTCCACGAGCCGCCCGACGCCGTCAGAGCTCCGGTGACATAGTAGGGAAAGATTCCCGGCAGAATGGCCCGCCGCCACCAGGTCCATGACCGGAGCTGGTAGACGGAGGCGGCCTCCCTCAGATCAGTCGGAAAGGCGCTTGCTCCGGCAATGACATTGAAGAGAATGTACCATTGCGTACCAAGCACCATCAGCGGTGAAAGCCAGACGTTCGGGCTCACCCCGGTCGCGACGATCGCAACGACCGCGAAGGGAAAGAGCACGTTCGCCGGGAAGGCTGCGAGGAACTGGGCGACCGGCTGAACGCGCTCGGCGACGGCTGGCCGCAGGCCGATCCAGACGCCGACCGGCACCCAGATCAGGCTCGCGACCGCAATCAGCAAGATCACGCGCAGCAGGGTGACAAGGCCGCCACTGAAGGCCTCCCATGCGTCGCTCCACGTCAGGGTCTGGCTCACAAAGGACAAAGCAGTCCAAATACCCCAAAGGCCGACGGCTGCGATCAGACCGAGCCAGGCATAGTCGAGCGCTCGTGTGGTCATGCTACGATCACGTCCCACGAGCGGCGCAGCTTGAGATGTCGCCGACAATCGAACGAGCATCAGGCTGCGCCATATCCAGCCGATCGGCCGCGTCAGGAGCTTTAAAAGGCGCGTGCGCTGAATCAGCGAGTAGACCCAGGAGCGGGGCTTGTCCTGCCCTGCCGTTTGCTCGAAGCGGAACTTGTCGGCCCAGGCCACGATCGGTCTGAAGAGGAGCTGGTCGTAGAGCACGATGACAATGCCCATGGCGAGCACTGCCCAACCCACCGCTGCAAAATCCTGCTTGTCGATCGCAACCGCAAGCCAGGAGCCGAGGCCGGGAAGCTGGACCGTCGTATTGCCGACGGTGATCGCCTCCGACGCGACGACGAAGAACCAGCCGCCCGACATGGACATCATTGTATTCCAGACGAGGCCGGGAGCAGCAAAAGGCGCCTCCAGCCGCCAGAACCGCTGCCATGCGGAGAGGCCGAACCCGCGGCTGACCTCGTCGAGATCGCGCGGTACGGTGCGCAACGACTGATAGAAGGAGAAGGCCATGTTCCAGGCCTGGCTGGTGAAGATCGCGAAGACTGACGCGCATTCGGCGCCGAGCTGACTTCCTGGGAAGATTCCCATGAAGAAGGTGACGGTGAAGGTGAGAAAGCCGAGTACAGGCACGGATTGTAGGATATCGAGGGCGGGAATGATGATCATCTCCGCCCGCCGGCTCTTTGCCGCCAGGGTCGCGATGACAAACGTGAAGATGAGTGACGCGGCAATTGCCGCGAACATCCGGAGCGTCGTGCGCAGCGCATATTGCGGCAGCCGTGCGGGATCGAGCGTGAGGGGCGCGCTTGCCAGCCCCTCCAGCGGCGCGCGCATCTCGGCCGCTCCATGCAGAGCCAGGACGGCCAGGGACGCGACGAATGCAAACGCGACGAGATCGTAGCCGTTCGGCAGGATGCGGGCCCGCGCCAGTTCGGCAACGGCGGCATGCCCTCGACGATCGTTGGAAAGAAAGACCATGTGTGACCTCATGGAAGAACAGGGTGTCGTCATCGGCATGTCCGTGCGGAGTCGTCATAGCCGCAATGATCGGCTCGACATCCGCGGACACGCAGTCGAAAGAAAGAGGCTCCGAGGAGGATCCTACGTCGCGCCGTGGCCGTGAGTGCCACGACTGCCACCTTCGTCGCGGATCGCGCGAGCTTCAGTGGTCCAGAAGCACTCCTGCTTTCCGTTGAAAGGATTGGTGTGCCAGACGGCAATAAGAGCGGGGCGCAGGACGTGCGCACGACCTGGGCGCTGCGGCCCAGCCTTGGCGGGCTGCGTTTGCATGATAGAAAATTTGGATGCGGCTGAGCGGCCGCGGAAAGGGATGATGTTGTTCATGGCTCACCTCCTCGGCCCGCTATCGGCGGGTCCGGATGGCGAGCCGGACAGGCTAGGCCCGACCAGCGCTCGCCCGGCGGATTCTGCCGGGAGCGGTCCAGGTTGTTATGATGACCATCCGGCGGCGGCCTGACACCGCAGCCGGACAGCGACTAAGGTAGCTGTCCATCTGCTTCTTGATAGGTTGTTTCGGTAACCAATGCACCGCGCTGTGGTGCGAAGGCATGGCCGTATTGTCATGGGGAAGGTGAGTGGTCAATCAGGCGTTGGTGCACTGCAATTACACCATCGTATAGTCGACGAACGCCGCCTTCCACGGCCCGCATACGGAATGGGAAACCATCAGCGGTTAGCGCGCGGCCGCTGATGAAGAGGACATAATCTTAAGGCGTATCTTGATTGAGTACTGCACGCTCCAAACGAAGTTCCGATCCGAATTGGCGAAGGATGAGCGCCGGTAATCCACGAGAATCGTCCGGCTCAAAGGAGATACGGAGGTCAACAACAGGCGAAGTAAAAGTTCTTTCGCCGCTTGCTACCAGCGGAACCGACTTGAGCGACCCAATCCGCAAAGTTAGATTATCAAAAGACCGCCTTACTGATAGAGCCTGCCTGAAAAAGAGCGCTTGCTCTCACTTCGTCCTGCCGGTCGGCAGACCGCACGCCGAAACCACATTCCCACGCAACTTGGCAATGATCGACAATCGCGATGCTTACGCCGGGGGTTGCATGTCGGTACATTAGGTCATCGAGCGACGACGGCGGGCCATTTCGAAGGGGAAATGGTGTTTCCGGCCTCAAGTCATGCAAAGCCTTCATGGCCCGATCATGGATAGATGACTTGTTCATCATTGGCACTCCAAGCAAGAATGGTGCGGCTAAGCGCAACGATTGCATTCAATGCCAGAACCATGACACTCAGGCGAACACATCCAAGCAGCCGTCGATCATGTGATGGCAATTTGAGGAATTCAGAGATGGTCATCAAACACCGACGCCGGTCTGCCTGGCAATTCCTTTTGCTACCCTTGCGGCTTGCCATAGCCCTGCTCGTAGTCATCAGCGAGATCGCCCGACCGCTATACCGACCATTCGTGAAGTGGTTCTCCTCGCTGCCCATCGTCGAGCACTTCAGCGAGCTTGTTGGTTCGTTACCACGAGCTGTGATTCTGGTTCTCTTCGTCGTGCCGCTTGCGATTGCTGAGCCGCTAAAGATTTATGCTTTATTCGTTATCGCCAGTGGTCATGTGATCACCGGGCTCGTAATAATCGCATTGGCTTACCTGATGAGCTTCCTCTTGGTCGAGCGCCTTTTCCACGCAGGCCGCGAGAAGCTGCTAACTTACGGCTGGCTCAGATGGACTATGGATCGCGTTGAGACTGTTCGAAACTGGGTCTCCGAGATGAAAGAAAGCGTCATCGCGACGGTGCGCGGTTGGCTCGGATATCTCGGGAACTAAGACGCCAAAGGTAACTCAAAGCTTCGCTTAAGGGCAGGAGGGCGCCCGACTTGACAGCTGCGTCAGTTTCCTGGCGAGAGGCCATGTTTGAAACCTCAATTGGTATTGCCGCAGCCGGTCGTTCGACCGTTGAACAAATCCCTCTCTATCCGAAGACAATCTGACAGGCCGAAGTGCTCGCCGGAAACAACCCGTCTTCGCCTACCGGTACGGGTACATCATCCAACGTCTTCACCTGCGCAATAGCTCCGCCTTTTGCAGTGAGTGCGAGGGTGCAGGACACGTCCTCATCATGTTCCGGGACATAGCGCCGCTTCCTGATTATCCAGTTCCCTTCAATCGACTCGTCCACATATGTCCTCGCGGGTATCCGCACCACGCGAGATCGCTGCCAGGTCAGCACGGCCGCGTCGCCAGAATTGCTGCGGTTCGTCGGTGCGCCAAACTTGTCCTGGAATTTCGAAATCGGTTTGCCACGCCATTGGCTGCCGACTTTGTTGTAAGGCGCTGCAGCGGCTATTCGAATGCCCTCCCCTAGCTTTGCAACACCAGCCTGTAGGCCTTTGACCGCTCCACCGCAGCCGGAAAGAATTAAAGGGAGTGCGGCAACGATCAAAAGCCTTTTTGTAAATTTCATTTCTGCTTCCAATTTCGCGACGTTTCGATCACAGGCATTTGCGATAAGATCGTGCTGGACCGGAAAACTCTAAGCGGGCTTCCAGAGCGCGTGTCCTTCTCGCGGTTCCGTGCCGTATACCGGTGGACTATTAACGGGCGTCAAAATCTATCGTTAAGATTGAATCGGGAATTTGCACCTCAACACGGCATTTCAAAAGGAGCTTTGAAGCATGCTAAGCGTCACGGTATCCGTTCTTGACAATCCTCGGAGGAAGATCACCGGGCGGTGCTTGATCCTCTGCGCCGGCGGACAACATCAGGCTCGTCATGGTGACCGGCGGCATCGGCGCCTCAACGGCTTCGCGCTCGGTGAACGGGTGATCGACGATCTCACTCAACGTGAATTTTTGAGTTAGCGTGCGGTCTGGACCTAGGAAGCCTCGATGGGCTCGCCCCGAGATCATGAATTGTGTATTTAGGTTTAACCGAACGCCCGGGGATGATCGAGGTTCTATCGCGGTACAATGCTATGATCGACGAAAAAAAGCTTGAAGAGCGTTTGGAGATGGTCGAAAAGGCCAAATCCTGGAGTCCGCGTGTCGTCTCGCGGCTTGAGATGCTGCTGCGCGCGGGCACGGACGAAGCACTTCATCGCATCAATCCGATTGAGTTCGCCAAAGAGAAATCGATTGCCGAGGCTGAAGCGATCGATCTTTTCCTCCATGCATGCGTGGCTGGATTATTCGATATGGATTGGCTGCTCGTTTGTCCGATGTGCTCCGACGTTGTCGAGAGCTTCCGGAGCCTGCGCAAACTGCACACGCATTTCCACTGCCACCTCTGTCAAAGCGATTACGACGCGGCGCTGGACGACTACATCACGGTGACATTTACGGTTTCGCCCGCCGTGCGCAGCATCCGCTTCCATACCCCGGATGCGCTTTCGGCCTGGGATTACGTCTTCCATTATAAATTGACGTCGGGCGGCATAATGCCCGACGGCGTGCCATGGCGGGAGGCTGCCAAAGAGCTGGTGAGAGTGCTCACCCGTATAGAGCCAGGTTCTACGGTCAATCTTGAGGTCGATGCCGCCGAAGGCGCGCTTCTGGGCCAGGATTTCGAAAGCGACGCCCAATTCTTCTTCCCAGTCGCAATGGGGACGGGTGCAACGCCATCCCACGTGCCGGTCATGCTCGACCACGGCAAATGCGTGGCCGCCACTGCAAACATCGCGCCGGGTAAGGTCGTCTTCGAAGTTCACAACGCTGGTACGCTGCCGGTGGTATTCGGCATCCTACAGCTTCCGATGGCGACGTTTCTGCGCCCGAGGCTTCACTTCAGTCCGTCCTTGTCCGGCAAACGGTTGCTGACGACTCAAACCTTTCGCGACATCTTTCGCTCAGAGGTGATCAGCGCCACTGAGGGCATTGCAGTTCTCGATATTACTCTCGTATTCACCGATCTCAAGGGCTCCACCGCCCTCTACGAGCGGATCGGCGACCTTAACGCCTACATTCAGGTGCAGCGGCACTTCCAGCATCTTCTCGACGCCACCGTTCGGCACAATGGCGCCGTCACGAAGACGATCGGTGACGCGGTGATGGCGGCGTTTTTGACTTCGGCCGATGCGGTGCAGGCGACGCTTGATATGCGCGAGGCCGTGGATCAGCTAAATCGGGACCGCTTGCAACGTGATTTCATCCTTAAAATCGGCGTGCACCGAGGTGCTGCGATTGCGGTGACGCTCAACGAGCGGCTCGACTATTTCGGTCAGACGGTGAATATCGCAGCGCGGGTGCAAAACCTTGCCGACGGCGACGAGATTTGCCTCACCGAAGAAGTTTACGGCGCGCCGGCTGTGGCGGAAATTATTGCGCCGTACCCGACGGCAAAAAGCGAGGTGGAACTCAAGGGCGTCAGCAAGACCATGTCGGTCTATCATTTAGGCCGGACAACATCGTAGCCCCTATCCAAGAAGACATATAGCCGATTGGAGCATCTTGGGTGATCCTGGCAAGCCTCAGGTCTAGCAGCCGCGTCAGCCAAGCATCGTCCCTCGTATGCCGGTGTTGACGTTGATCCGTTCCTTGCGAGCGCTCGGATCCGCCACCATCTTTTGCAAAAGTGCCCAGCGCTCTTCCGCCGCACGGTCATCCGGAGACCAGACTAACATCAGACAGCGGACATTCCAGGGGAGCAGGTCAGGCGCGCTGCTTGCTCTTATCGATTGGCCGAATTTTCCCGGGGTCCAAGTTAGGCAAATGGCGCAAAGTGACCTCGGGGTTCAGCGGATTTTGAGCCTCCGGCTCTAGCAAGAGCGTGCTTCCTTGGAGGGAATAGAGTTGATGATGTTTCATCAAGCCAGAAATAGAAGGCTTTGCGTGGATCGGTACGATTAATCCGCCGTCGAGCAGCGAAGGCAGGCCAAGCTCGGTTACCTCCCAACCGGTTGAGACTAAGAGTTGCACCAGCTTCGGGTGCGTTTCGACGATCACTGAAATAATGCCCGCAACAAGGCAGAATTCCATCACGCCGGTCATTAAGACATGTGAGGCTGGTATCCCATTGATTAGAATTTCCCCTTCCGCGACAGCGCAGCGAGTCCACTCGAAAATCTGGCGCGAACGCGGCCATGTTTGCCCGTTCATGATCTGCGGATAGACGTCGGATAAGAGATGAGGTTCAGTCGTCGGGAGTAATCGCGTATATCCCACGACAGTATCTTCAAAGAACAGCGCAAGGTGCAGGGCACGGTCGTGATCGAACTGGTCAATTTCCCGTCCGTCACTTCTGCGAAGTGCCTCCCAGCCGAGCCTTTCGACGAATTGCTCGTGCCGAAAACGCCAAATTTTCTCCATTGCTTGCCCGCTTGATGCGTTGCAACCGACGTAAAGTCTTATCATTCTTCCCTCTGTTTTGGGCGAGAATGCATGAGACTCCCTATCATTTAAATGAGTGAAATTACCTAGTTTTCACGCATCTGCCGCAGAACACCGTCGTACATGGTGTCGCGAAAAGACAAGGAATGCCAAAGGCCCTGCGCGACCCAGAACCAGCCCTGGGAGCCGCAGGCTCACGGCGTCTAGCGCCTCGCCGAAGTTGACCGCACGAACATCCGCCCACCGTTGAGGACACTGATTAGGACAGCAAAGCTTAAGAGGACCGATCTAAGGGACCGAGATTTGGCGCGCCAATGCTTTCGCTTGCATTGACGGCTCGACAGCATGGGAGCTTCTGGGGAACTTGCAACCGGCAAAGTCGATACTGGGCTCGCGGCTTCGCTCAGCCCTTACCCAGGATGTATGCTTCACCGAAGTATTCCGTAGCGAAAACTTTCCGCGATCATCTGCGCCGCGTTGACGACATTGAGCTTGCGTTGAACATTGAATATTTCGTTCTGAATGGTTCTATGTGAGCGGCCCAGAATTGCCGCGATCTCTACCGCTGTCTTGCCCGCAGCGCACCACTGAATGATCTCGCGTTCACGCGCTGTTATTCTCAAGAGGCCCTTATTTTCGGAGTTCGCTTTTGGCGTTAGTAGACTGCGCACTGTGTTATGGGCGTAAATAGATATGATATGCAGCGCCCCTCTCGCAGCATGCGACAGATCCACCTTCTCTGCCCCGAACGTTATAATTGCCTGAAAGCCGTCGGCCGTGTGCAGTGGCACGCTATAACCATCATTCATTTTGAATGCTCTGGCCTCGCTCATGACGCGGCGCGCATGGCGGCCGAGGTCTTGCCCCCGCAGTGCTTCTGACCAAACAAAAGCACCGTCTTGCATTTTACTCAGATGGATTACGGGATCGGCATGGACGTAATTGGCCGTTGAATAGCGTTCAAACCATTCACAGGGCCATCCGTTCAACAAGAAGTAAGGGTCAATGCGTTCCGTGGGCAAGGGTATGCCCGACATTGCAAAACAACTAAACCCAAAGTGGCGCGCTGTTCTGTCCAGCGACTTCAGTATATCCTCCCTGCTCTTCGCCACTGCGGTGTCCGACATAAAGTCGAACATTATGTTTGCGGTTGCCAAGGCTTCACTGTCCACTTTTCCCTCCAGGACATGCTATTTCGAGGAACTACTATTCTTTGTTCCCGCTTCTCGCAAAAGCTATTTCCCCGTTAATTGTTATAGATCAAAAGCTTAGCGAAGGAGGCGCCCCTTTGGCCAAATTGCCAAGGTAAGGCAAGACGGTTCATCATCAGCTCGGCATTTGCGAGTGACAATGCACGTCAAATACATATGCCATTGGGATGACGAGCCTACGACAATTCGCCTTTTTGACGCCGACAAAGGCGATGACGGTTACCGGCGCCTTAATTGATAGAAGCTGATTGGAATGGCAGCGAGAGCGGAGCATAATGTGGTTCAAGTCAGCACGATAATGCGAGCGTTTCGTCTTCATGTGCGACCCGACCGCCAACCTCTTCCATCTTCACCTAAACCGGACAAGCACTACTGAATATCGCAGGGTGCAAACCGCAGCCATGCTCACTTGGCGTGAGACAACTGTATCGATCGCCACATGAGCCGGGCACCTCTTCACTATTCTCTGCCTGGCGAAAAGGCGATGCTACCGGGTGGCTTCATCGGAAGTGACCATAAGCTAAGTAATAGTGCTTATTTACGGGTGCATTTATATAGCTAATATGAGTTAGAAAGACGGACGAGAATTGCGCCCCTGGGAATTTTTGGAGGCGCAACTCGCCGAATAGCACTCCCTCATTCAAGGTCAAGCGGCTCCCGAAAGCGTTTTGATAGTCGCAATTTCCACAGATCAAATATGCATCTCGGGCAGTTTCTTTGCCTCCTTCGGAAGGTTTGCTATTGCCTGAGTTTTTGGAATGGAAGGCGCAACCGCTGCGGCCCGGGCTGGCAGCGCAATGAGAAATACTGCCCGCCTACGCGTCAACTGAAATTTACCGACGACAGAGAATCAATGGCTTAACGCGGTGAATATGTGTTGGAAGCGCATCACAGCCCATTCGACCGCAATATTTTTCAATCTGGTTCCGGCAAGTCTCAACCGATCTTGGAGTTAGCCAATGACAGTTGCGTTTAGAAGTCAGCCAGCGACAGTTGCAGGCCCGCCCTATACAGGCCCGGCTATTGGCACTTCCGCGCCTGCAGTCGCACCGGCGCCTGCCTTCGCGCAGACCGATCTAGTTGCATTGTCGCGCTACTTTTGCCTTCTGATGATGCGTAACATCACAAGCGACGGCTATGTCATTGAGGATCCGGTATCGCCCGGTGTCTTTTCCCTCCCGGGCTGCATCATCGCTGCACCCTCCTATCCAGCGAACACCCCCGGCATCGACCAGGACTATGTTTTCAACTGGGTCCGCGATGGAGCTATTACGGCGATTGAGATGGCGCTTGCCGGCTTGCCGCCGGTTCCGGGTGGCGGCGTGCCGAGCCTGATCGACTACGTAAGCTTCGCCGCGCTCTGTCAGGCGAATGCGAAGAATTCCGCGACGGTCACACTTGGCCATGCCTGCTTCACCATCACTGGCGAGGTCCGTCCGTGGTCGGAGCAGAATGACGGGCCGGCCATTCAATCGATTGCTATCCTGACCTTTTTCGATCAGCTGGATGCTGCCACGCAGACAATCGCCAAACAATTGGTCGAGACTAACCTCGCTTATCTTCTCGAAGTCTATCAGAACAGGACGACAAATCTCTGGGAGGAATATGAGGGCTATTCCTTTTTCGCAAGAGCCGTACAGCTGCGCTTTTTCCGGGAAATTTCCGGAAATGCGATCGGGATTGCGGTGCCTGCAGGGGTGACCGATGCCATCTCGTGGCTGGAAAGCCAGCTGGCCAGCCACTGGAATGGGCAACTCTATGTGAGCATTCTGGATGGAGCGGTGCAAGCCGGTTACGACGCGAACATCGATATAGTCTCTTCGGTCTGCTATGGCGGGATCGAGCCGACCGATACCAAGCTTCTGGCAACGGCGGCCATCCTGCGACGCCAGTGGGCCGATCCTTCGTCTTCCAGCTATTACCCAATCAATGGCGCCGACGCGGCCAAAGGGCTCGGACCGCTCTTCGCGCGCTATCCGAGCGACCATTATGATGGCGATGTGGCCGCTCCGGTGGTCGGCGGGCATCCCTGGGCTTTGTGCACCGCCAACTTCGCCGAGTTTCAATATCGGCTTGCCAATGCCATCGAGGCCAGCGGCACCATCCCACTCGATCAGTTCTCCGAACCCTTCTTCGCGGAACTGGGGCTCGGCCCATCCAGCAGCGCTGCCGACGCTTCAGTTGCTTTGCGGGCTTCGTCTGACGCCATGCTGCGCGCCATCGTCTATCACAGCGATGACTATGAATTGAGCGAACAGTTCGATGGAACCACGGGCTATGAGAAAAGCGTCCGCAACCTGACCTGGAGCTACGCCTCTTTTCTCTCGGCAGTCAGAGCCCGCTCCGGTGGCACCCAGACCGCCAAGTCCAAACCCCGAAACCTTCGCAGCCCAAGATCCTGATGATTTCAGGCCCATCCGGCCTGACATCTCAATTGAACCCAAAGCGGCATGATCGGCAAAGCCTGATGCGGCTTTCCGGAATGATGGAGGACCAGAGTGCTTTTTCCCCTCGAAGCAGCGCTGAAAGCCGACGCCAAGACCGTCGAAGCGTCTGGCGACTACGATATCGTGATCGTCGGCGCCGGCATTTCCGGTGCAATCATTGCCAAGCAGGCTGTGGAAGCGGGCAAGCGTGTCCTTATCCTTGAAGCCGGAACCGGTGCCAATAGCACTCTGACAGGCTATAACGACCTGCTGACAACCTTCTATTCGGCAGCCAGCAAGGATAATCAGTCACCCTTTCCGCTGAATGCCAACGCGGCCATGCCCCGCAGCCCGCAGCTTCGCAAGCTGCAGGCGGGGGAAACCGATAGCTCGACCTATATCGTTCAATCCGGCCCTTATGTCAGCGATACGACATATACCCGCATTTTCGGCGGAACCACCATGCACTGGGAGGCAAAAACGCCTCGCCTGCTTCGCTCGGATTTCAAGACGCGCACCAATTTCGGCCAAGGGCTGGACTGGCCACTGGGCTTTGAGGAAATCGAGGACGATTACCGCCTGGCCGAGCGGGAAATCGGTGTATCGGCGAATGTCGAAGACCAGCAATATCTGCAGCAGACCTTCCCGGACGGCTATGTCTTTCCCATGCGCGGCTTGCCTCTTTCCTATTTGGACCAGCAGGTCAACAAGGGCATCGAAGGCACCAATGTCGAACTTTACGGCAAGACCTATCCCCTGAAGGTCAGGCCCTATCCGCAGGGGCGCAACAGCATACCAAACCCGGCCTATGATGGCGGGAAAGGTTACCGTCCAATCGGCGCAGTCAATACGCATCAGGTCGAAGAGGGCGGTCGCTGCCAGGGCAATACCAACTGTGTACCGCTCTGTCCCGTGCAAGCGCGCTACCACTCGGGCAAAACGCTTGCTAAGGCGTTCGCGGCAAACGGGAAAGAGGGCGGACGGCTTGTCGAATTGCTGTCGCAGGCGGTCGCATCGAGGGTCGACATCGATGCAGAAAGCGGGAAAGTCCGCTCGCTGGAGGTGAAGGTCTATAAGGACCCGGCCTCACCGGCCCATGAGACCATCACCGTGAAGGGCAAGGTCTTCGTGCTTGCGGCAGGCGCCATCGAAACGGCGCGTCTCATGCTGGCCTCCGGGCTGCGCAGCACCAGCGGCCTTGTCGGACGCAATCTGATGGACCATGCCTATCTGCTGAACTGGGCGTTGATGCCGCAAATCTGCGGCACGATGCGCGGAACCAGCTCGACGGGCGGTATCGTGGATCTGCGCGACGGCCCCTTCCGGGAAAGGCAGGCAGCCTTCGCCATCGATATCCATAACGACGGCTGGGGCTGGGCGACCGGCGCGCCGACCTCCGACCTTCTCGAATTGGTGGACGATCGCAACCTCCATGGGGCGGATCTTCGACGCGGCGTCATCGACCGGGTTTCGCGGCAGTTGTTGCTGGCATTCATGATCGAGGTCATGCCCGTCGAAAGCAACCGCATCACGGTGGATCCGCAATATACCGATGCCCTGGGCAATATGCGGCCCATCCTGTCCTTCACGGTTCCCGAATATACCATGAAGGGTGCCGCCTATGGCCGTCAGTTTGCGCGCACCGTCTTTGCACGTTTAGGCGCGCAGGATCATACCCGATACGACCCCAGCGACTTCGGCTATGTGGCCTACGAGAGACAAGGCTATGCGATCCGCGGCGGCAACCATCTGGCCGGCACCCATATCATGGGAACGTCGAAGACCAATTCCGTCGTGGACAAGAACCAGCGCAGCTGGGACCACGAAAACCTCTACCTCGTGGGCGGCGGCAGCATGCCGACGATCGGCACGGCCAATGTCACCTTGACGCTGGCCGCCATGTGCTTCCGAAGCAGCCGCGACATTCTGAAATCTCTGCATTGAACGAAGACCAACATCCGGTGCGCGGAATGAACGGACGACCTCGGCGCAAGCGACACCAAGCCGGCCTGTGCACCTAACTTATCTTCCATGGAGCTTGAGCATGCATTCTTACAGCATTAGGACGCTCGACGAGCTGAAAGAGTTTCTCCACCGGGCAATGCAGCTCGAACATGCGACGATTCCGCCGTATCTGACGGCGCTTTATTCGATAAAGCCCGGCGTCAACCAGGATGCGACCCAGGTTCTGCGCGTGATCGTCGTGGAAGAAATGCTGCATCTGACCATCGCGGCCAATATTCTCAATGCCATCGGTGGCACGCCGGATCTTACTAGGCCGGACTTCGCAGTTAGCTATCCCGCCTCTCTGCCGGACGGCGAGACCGATTTCAAGGTCAGCATCCAGGCTTTCAGTCGCGACGCGCTGGCGACTTTCCTGAAAATCGAGCGACCGGCCCAACGTCCCGAACATCTCGCTGGCAGGGGCCTGATACAGCGCAAGGCGTCCCCGCATACCACCGCGCTTGGCAGCCATCCGATGCACGAGGACCTCTATTTTTATAGTATCGGCGAGTTCTACGCGGCCATCGTAGAAGGCATCAAATACCTGGAAGCCGAAGCGCATCGGGTGGGCACAACCATTTTTACCGGCGACAAGTCACGCCAGATCACCTCGGAATATTATTATTCCGGCGGCGGCGAGCTGTTTCCCGTGACCGATCTGAAAAGCGCCTTGGAAGCCGTCGAGCTCGTCATCGAACAGGGCGAAGGCGACGGTGGCGGCATCTACGACGACGACGAGCACGAACTGGCTCACTACTATCGTTTCGAGGAGCTGGTCGAAGGCCGCTACTACCAGAAGGGCGACCAGCCCGGCCATCCCACAGGTCCGCAGTTGCACGTCGACTGGGAGGGCGCCTATCCCATCCAACAAAACCTGAAAGTGAACGACATAACCGGAGACCGGGAACTGCTTGAGGCGACGATCGCCTTCAACATACGCTACGGCGAATTTCTGCAGCTTTTGACGCGTGCCTATAACGGCCAGCCGAGCCTGCTGCTGGAAGCCGTTCCGATCATGTTCGAATTCCGCAACATGATCCTCGAACTCATCCGCAATCCCCTACGGGGCTGTCCCGGTAAGAACGGCAGCCCAACCTATGAGATCCCCTCCAGTACCAAACAGCCAGCCATTACCCGCCAGGCGGAGGTGACCGCATGAACAGCCGATTAGAGATATTCCTGGGCCTTTCTGTCGAATTGACGGCTTTCTCCCACTTCGATCTTCTGGGAACGGGCCTGACGGAACGCTATCTCGCTACACTCGACAAGGTGGTCGGCGGCGAGATCACCGACGCGCTGCTGGCCGCCTTCGTCGCCTTGCCGCCGGAAGACGAGGCCCGTATCCGGGCAATGCGCACGACCATTCTGGGCAATGAACTGCTGGGAGACGTGGCTCGCGCGCTGATTAAGCTCTGGTATTCCGGGACCTGGTTCGAGCTGCCCACCGCCTGGACGGAGCGCTTTGGTCCTAGGCCCGCGGATACCACCTTCGTCGTTTCACCCGATGCCTATGTCGAGGGTTTGCTTTGGAAGGCGATCGGAGCCCACCCCGCAGGCGCCAAAGCGCCCGGTTTCGGCTCCTGGGCCTTTCCGCCGAAAATTCCCCCTCTTCCGGGTCCCGACTATCAAAACCTGGTGCCACCGCCGTTGAATGGCCTTTAAAGAACTGGATCATTGTTATGACGACACATCTGCACCGACTGACGCCTGCCAAGGTCTGGCTTGGTGTCATCCCTACGCTCTGGTGGAATGACGATTTCATCAATATCGATATCGGCATCCCCTACGAGCAGGCTCTAAGTGAAATGGCGCTCGCCGGCTATGTTGGATGTGGCGTCGGCCATAAATATCCGACGGACCCGAAAGTGTTGCGACCAGCCCTTGAACTCAGGGGATTGCGGATCTCCGAGCCTTGGGTGAGCACTTACTTCACCATCAAAGCGATGAAGCGTCATACGCTGGACAATGTCGATGCTCAGCTCGACTTTCTCGAAGCCATGGAAGGTGACAGCCACGATCCGCGCAGGGCCGATCTGGTCGTCTCCGAGTTCGGCGGGGCGGTCAATCCGCTTCCGGTCGCCCTGTTCCCGAATTGCCCCGATTTCTCCGAGGACCAGTGGAAACACCTGATCGAAGGCCTGCATGAGGCCGGAGAGAAAGCCAGGGCCCGTAACCGCCGGCTCTGCTATCACCCGCATCTCGGAACCGGGGTGATGAAGACGGAAGCGATCCACCGGCTCATGGACGAGACGGATCCAGGCCTGGTCAACATGCTTCTCGATACCGCGCACCAGGCGGCTGCCGGTGTCGATCCGCTGGCATTGGCCAGAAAATACGCCCACCGCATCAAGCATGTTCATCTGAAAGACATTCGTGCCGGGGTGGTTGATGAGATTCACCGCGAGGGATTGTCCTTCCAGCAGTGTATCGAGGCGGGGATATTTACGGTCCCGGGGGATGGCTCCATCCAGACCTTTCCGGAAATCCTCGATGCGTTGGCCGAGGCGGATTTCGCCGGTTGGATCTGCGTCGAAGCAGAACAGGACCCGGCCAAAGCCAATCCGCTGCAATATGCGAAAATGGGTCGCGAATATCTGCGCAAGTTGCTCGGATGGTAGCCCAGGCACGGACTTTGTGTTTCAGCCCCGATAGCGATGTGGAGGAGCCGGGGGGATCTCTCCTCATGCTTAGATTCCAGATCTAAACCGCCTTTGTACAGTATAAAGTCGGCACACGCACCTCATGTCGGCTCCGTGAAAACCAATATTTACGAGTTTGCCTGCTTTCCATCGCGTTTCGTAAGATGTTTCAGAATATTCTTAAGGGATCGATCGCGAGGACGGAAGGTACATACTTCTCTATAAATTCCGAATTGATCACTAACCACGCGTTATTGGGTAACAATAGCTGGAGCAATGGCGATGACAGAGGCATTCAAGCGAGATATATATTTCAGCTTCTTTATGTTTACAGCCGATTTGAAGCCGAATGACGCGGGCTACACCCAGGTTCTCCTCAAACATCTGAAGGCCCTTACCGACATCGGCTACACTGGCTTTGATATGCATATCGCCCCACGACCGGCCCATGTCGGTCATTACGCTGAGGTCGAAAGCTATGTCCACCTCAAGAAGGCATTCGATCAGGCGGGTTTCCGGGATGTGAAATTCACAACCAATGTTGGGACCACGCGAACCTTCGATCCGACATCACCCTATGAGGAACAGCGCAAGCAGGCTCTGTCCTATCTCAAATCCCGCGTCGATATCACCTCGGTGCTGGGCGGGGAAAATACGATCATGTCCGGGCCGTTCCTCTACCCCTATGGTATCTTTCCGCTGACCGATGACGGTGAACAGATCTGGAGCGACGCGCTTCACGATTGGATAAAGCCACGATTCGCTGCGGCGAGCTCCATCTTTCGGGAGTTGGCGGAATATGCCTCCGAAAAGAGAGTGAAGCTCGCCATCGAGCCAGTCAAGAATTGGGAAACGCCTGCGCCGACCATGGTCTCGGAAGCGCTGGATTTCCTCGAAGACGCCGACATTCCGGTCTGTGGCGTCACGATCGATACAGCCCAGGTCGTGATGGAGAGCCAGGGTCCGGCAATCTTCAGGAAAAATGTCGCCCGTGCCACACAGCAGAACCGGCTGAACTACGTTCACATCTCGGCACCAGACCGGGGCGCTGTCAAAGACAGCTGGATTCCCTGGGAGATTATGTTGGGCGAAATCGAGCCGGTCTATTCCGGCCCCTACCTTGTCGAAGTCTTTAACGCGATTCCACCTTTCGAAAGCTCGATGAGAATGACGCGCAGACGCTTCTGGCGGCCCGGTGAGGACGAACGGGAGGCGAACGTCGACAGCGCCTACGACGTTGCGCGCGCGGCCCTGGAGACATTGCAGGAAAAGATCGCTTCTCACGGTCGTCAATCTCATCCGTGACGGCGCTCAGCCGCCCATGTTGGAAACAACCCAAGACGGCGACGCCGGAAAGGCAACCTCCATCCAAGACCCTCGAGGCCGGCATGGTAGCCAATACTGTCTGGCTGCCCTGCCCGAGTGAACGTCAAACATCAGCAAGCGACCTTTGAATCAGGGAGATACCTATGGTGGCGCAATTGCCGGATCCGATTAAAATCTTCAGGCGAGCAGGCGATCTTCGTATTCATACGTTCATTTCATCTTTCACAGATGACAATATCGCCAATGCAACGCACATAATCGAAAGCAAGAACAAGCTGGTTCTTGTCGATGGGCAATTCCTCGTTCCCTATGCGCTGCAGTTCAGGAAGTATGCCAATAGTATTGGCAAGAAGATCGAACGGATTTACCTGTCGCACAGGCATCCCGACCATTGGTTCGGTCTGGGAGCCGCATTTAGCGACATTCCGATTTATGCACTACAGGAAACGATAGAGTTCCTGAAGCAGGATGGGCAGGCTTCTCTACAAGACCATTGGAAATTGGGTAACCTCGTTCCGAACAGCCTGGTAATTCCCGAAGAAACTGTACGTGCCGGCGAGGAAATCATCGACGGAGTCAAATATGTATTTGACGAAGTCGTTAATACGGAGATCGATTTTCTTCTCACAATAGGTCTTCCAGACGTTGGCGTTTTCATTGCACAAGACCTGATTTATAGCGGGACGCACCTCTATCTTACGAAATACATGGAGCATTGGATTGGGATTTTGCAGAATATGCTGCTGTCCGACTATGACCTGTTCCTTCCCGGTCACGGCTTCCCGGCTGACAAAAATGAGGTTGCCAAAAATATAGAGTATTTGTCTGTCGCCATGGGGGCTGTTGGCAAAGGTCTCACCAATGATACTTTCAAGCGCTTCATGCTGGAAAGTTTTCCCGAACGAAAATGCCCCGCAATATTCGATATATACATGCCGCGCTTATTCGATAACGCGAGCGAGTTTTAATATATTGCAATTGCCGCCAACAGGGGAGCCTTTAGAACATGGGCGAGAAATTCACGGTTGGACAATATATGGTCGACAGACTTCATGAGCTGGGTCTGCGGCACCTCTTTTCCATAGCGGGCGATTATTCGATTGAATGGGTAAACAGTTACGTCGAGAAAAGCCCTATACGGGTCATAGAAGACGTGAATGAACTCAATGCGGGTTATGCCGCTGACGGCTATGCGAGACTGAACGGAATTGGTGCGTTGTGCGTTACCTATTCCGCAGGTGCGCTTTGCGCCACAAATGCGATCGCCGGATCCTACGTCGAGAAAGTGCCGGTTGTTTTGATCAACGGGGCGCCAAGCATCAAAAAAACGCTCACGTTCGAACAAACCGGCTACAGTTCGCATCACTTCATCAGTGGACGGGAAACGGATCTTCAGGTGTTCGAATACATAACTGCCGCTGCAGTCCGTATCGATAGCCCTCATCTTGCGCCGATGCTCATAGATTACGCGCTGACGCAGTGCATCACGGAGAGACGTCCGGTCTATATCGAGTTGCTGGAGGATATGGTGGACCTGGAATGCGCACGTCCGTTGACTGCATTAAAACCAGCGCCGGTTATGTCCGACGAAGACAGCCTGAATCAGTCGATTACGCAAATCAGCGAAAGATTGCAAAATGCTACCAAACCTCTGATCTGGATTGGTGTCGAGATCGACCGGTTTGGCCTTCACGACCAGGCAGAGCGACTCATCCGGGATCTCAAAATTCCCTACGTGACCGAGCTTTTGAGCAAGTCCATCCTGTCGGAAGACGATGCACAATTTGCCGGGGTATTTGATGGCAAATCGTCATCACCCTATGTTCAGTCTTTGGTTAAAGACTCCGATTTCGTATTGGCGTTAGGCGTCTGGTTGACGGACATCAATGATTTGGGCTGGCCTATCGATTTCGAAAAAACCGCATTTGCCTCCTGGGATACATTGAAATACGGCGCAAGCTTCGAGGCACAGGTTTCGCTGGCGGATCTCGTCAACGGCTTAATTGACAAAAGATTGACGTGCAAAACCCAAAGTTTTCCAGCAAAAACAGCCCCGCAAGCGCCGGCCGTGAACCTGGCAGACGGAATTACGTATCAGGGCTTCTACGATTTCATTCAGCACCAGATCGACGGAAATACTATCGTTGGTGCCGACGCGAGTTTGAATTATTTCGGGAGCATACTTCTGAAAGTGGGGGCGCGCCGCGGTTTCATCGTTCAATCATCTTATTCGGCGATCGGTTATATTGGGCCAGCCGCGACAGGGGTTTCTCTGGCGAAACAAGATAAACAAAGGCTGATGGTCTTTTCGGGGGACGGCGGGTTTCAGATGACCGCTCAATGCCTCTCGACACAAACCCGTTTCAATCTCAACCCGATCATCTTCGTGATGGACAACGGTGTCTATGGCGTGGAGCAGTGGCTTGCCGATGCATCGGTTTTTCATGGTAACACGCCGTTCTACAATTCATGCAACCTGCACCGATGGAATTACAGCAAGTTGGCAGAGGTCTTCGGCTGCCGAGGCTGGGAGGTGCACACCTATGGCGAACTGGAGGAAGCTGTAAATGGCGCCAAAGAAAACCTGAACAGCCCGTCCATCATCCAGGTTGTCGTGCCTCAGCGGTCGATCCCCGACAATGCGAATTGGAAGGCAAACTAGAGTGGCCGATGCCGCAGAAATTCTGGGGCGGCGAAAGCCGCTCTCGGGACGGCTTCCGCATAGTAGGTATCACACTGAACAACTGATCCAGTCTGTCATAGTGTGTTAAGACAATCTCGAAGCCTTTGGCGAAATGCTGGAAAAATTGTGCCGGAACATTTCCGACGACTAGACCAGTTGAAGGTCGATCTGGCGGTCGTTGGAGCAGCTCTGCTCCAACGTATGTGCGGTCTTCTTTAAAGATCCAGCCCCGCTTGCGAAGCCACACGTCAAGAGCACAACGGTCAATCGATACGGACCTATCCTCACTCGGGCATAGGACCATCTCGTTGAGGGCGATGTCCTTCTCAACATCGATCAAGCCAATGATAAATGAGACGGCCGTTCGACATAGATGCGTGACGAGCGTCTCGGCGATTGACTGCGCTTCGGATTATATTGACCTTCTCGCAAATGAGAGATTCACTTTCGGCGCATCCCTCAATCTTGTGGCGACAGCTTCTGCATCTCGGACAAATATTTCGTTCAAAGATACAAGATCGGAACGCTCCGAAATGCAGCGCGTCTCAGGATCATATGCACTTTGATGAAACCCATGGGACTGGAGCAAGCTGACGACCTCTGCCTTCGACGTCCCGAATCTCTGCAAGGTCCAGTCCTGCAATTCAATGACAAGCACTTTCAAATTCGGATTGCCGAGGAGGTTGGACGCCCCTATCAGAGCGTTCATCTCATACCCCTCCACATCCATCTTTATAGCTGCGGGGTTCAGCGCAATCTCCTGGTGGTCAAGGGCGACCATCTCGATGAGTGCAGTCTGCTTGTTCTCCACTCCGTCGGCAACTATGTGATCCAGCCCGCCTTTACTTGTCGTTATATTGACTGATCCTCGTTTTTCGCCAACAGCACAGTTATGCGTAAAAATTTTGGGTTCTAATTGATTGAGCCTGATATTTCTCTGGAGCTTACCGTATGTCTCAGGGTTAGCTTCGAATGCGACTGAGGTCGCTCCCGTGATTGTTGTGACCCAGATGGAGTATATTCCAACATTCGCTCCGACGTCGATAAATTGGTCTCCGTCGCGCAAAAAGTGGGCTAGAAGCATCATCTCTTCGTAGTCGGGAATAGAATTAGAATATACAGCAGAGCCGTAATTTTCCTTACGCCCCAATATGATATCAAATTTTCCGCCAACCGAAACCACATGCTCTGAGCGCATTGCTATCTTTGCAATGTTCCACAAAAAGTAATCACCTATGGCGCGAAATCTTGATCCATAGTTCAACGGATGTTGCCATATATTACGCATCACTGCGTATCTACCTCGCAGCATCCAATATATCCGATTGATCATGCCCTCCCCCCGAGTGCACATTGACGTAGAGTTCACTAACAAATGAATTCCCGCAACTAATCTCCGCGGTAGCAATCGGGCGCTTACTCCCGTTCGTCGGAAGACGAAAGGGAGTCTAGCTTGCAATAGCGGCCCTGCACGACATCAACATTTCATTCCAATCGCGCTTAGCCCCTTTATCACTCTCGCGTCGGAATCGCTTGTTTCCCAAGGCAGTGTCGATCGCGGATATGATCTTACGGAAATCGGCATCGTCGGTTGGCTCAAATTGCACCCCTAGGCGAGTGAGTTGAGCGTTAACTGCCCCAATGATCTCTGCCGCCCCCGCCCAATCCTCCTTGGCAGCAAGCACTCCGCTTATCGCGGACAGGGCGAGATTCACCACCATTGGGTAGTCGTATTTCTCTCCAATGGCCAGAGCTCTGCCCGCAAACGTGGCAGCATTCCGCCAATCACCGCTGTGTAGTCTAAAATGAGCAAGATTTTGGTACAGGTGCCCCGGCCAATAGGTGTCGCCCAGTTGGTCAAGTAGCTTCAGCGCTTCCTGATAGTGCTCTTCAGCGGTTGCTTCATGGCCCTCAGCGCGTTCCCCTTCCCCGATAGCAATAAGTGCAAGCACGGTTCCGTAGTCATCACCAATTCGACTTGATAGTTCCAACGAATTCGCGATCAACGCTCCCCCTGCCTCGAGATCGCCTGCCGTAGCGTTTGCGATGCCGGCAATAATCCCCGCACCTGCAATTCCTGCTTCGTTCTCCAGTTCGGAATAAATTCGGTGACTTTCGGCGCCGTATTCAAGCGCTGTCTGAGGGTCGCCAGACATGTATCTGATCAACGCCGCAGACTTCAAAATGCCTGCGAGCGGTTCCGGTTCGGCTGTTGCCCGCGCATGCTCCAGTGCCCTGTCTGACCACGTTCTCGCCTCGGAAAACTGGCCCCTGGATATCCAAAGCCACGTCAGTGCCTCAATCAGCTTTGCCGATTCCACAGCGCTGGAACCCTTCATCCGCCATTCCAACGCTACTCGAATGTTTCCAGATTCCTGTATTAGATGCTCCACGAAATCGCGCTGGTTGAACTTCAGGACATTCGGCGCGGACGAGAGAACTAGGTCGGCGAAATAGTCTGCGTGGCGATCCCGGATAACCTCGTACTCGCTCGAGTCTCGCAGTCGATCGAGGGCAAAATCGCGAATAGTGTCCAGCATGTTGAGGCGCGGTCGACCGAGAGCCATCGTCCTAGATAATAGACTTTTATCCAGGAGAGCTTCGACTTGTTCGACCACGTCGACATCACCCTTGAATAAGGATTCAGCCGCGTGGAGATCGAATCCGCCATTGAACACCGCCACGGCATAAAAAAACCGTCGTTGCCCTTCTGTCAGAAGATGGTCGCTCCAATCGATCATCATACGAAGGGTGCGATGACGAGGATCAATATCCCTTACTTTGCTTCGAAGGTCCTGCATTCTTGATTGAAGCCGGTCCTCCAATTCGGCGATACTTAATAGACCGACATGCGACGCCGCCAATTCAAGCGCTAGTGGTAGCCCGTCGAGCCGCCGACATATCCTAGAGACTAAAGTTAGGCTGTCACCTTTCAGGCTGAAGTCTGGTCGCTCGCGTTGCAGGAAATTGAGAAAGAGTTGAACGGACGGGTTTTCGCGAACCTGATCGTAATCTGCCCCTTCATCGGGAGGAGTTAGGGGACTTACGACGAGTTCGATCTCAGAGCGTAATTTGAGGAGCTCGCGGCTCGTGGTCACCACAGTGACACCGGGACATTTCCGAAGGATGACATTTACGACGGCCGCGCCATCTACAAGATGTTCAAAAGTATCAAGTATTAGCAATATTTCTGCGCTGCCGAGCGAATTGCACACGGTTTCCACAGCCGAAACGCCCGGCACCTCTTGCAGGCCGACGGCCTTGCAAATCTCCGAACCGATCAACTCCGGATCATCAATTTCTCTCAACTGTATGAAGAACACGCCACGGGAAAAGGAACTTATTGCTGTCCTTGCAGCATGGATTGCCAAGCTGGTCTTGCCTACGCCGCCAGTGCCGGTCAGGGTGATGAGCCGATTCTTCTTATCTACTATGATGCGATTGAGCTGGGCCATTTCGGCTTCCCGCCCGTAGAGCGTGGGTACGTCAGAAGGCAAATTGGTGCGGTTCGCGCCAATAGACGAGATAGGCGCGAAATCGCTTTGCAGTCCGGGGATCACCAGATCAAACAGGGCTTCCGGATACCGAAGGTCCTTTAGGCGATGGAAGCCGAGATCGCGTATTCCCACGCGCGTTCCAACCGGGCCCTGTGCTATCTCCTCACGGACAGTGTTCGAAATTACAATCTGACCTCCGTGCGCCGCAGAAGCGATACGAGCCGCACGATGAACTTCTATTCCAGTTATTGCGGTTTCGTGTCTCCTTACGTTTCCAGTGTGCAATCCCATCCGAACCAATGGCTTACAGCCTTGACGCCATTCTTCCGCAGTCAGTGCAACTTGCGCATCAATTGCGGCCTGAACGCCTTGAGCAGAGGCTGGAAAGAGTGCAAATACGGCATCTCCAACAACGTTTATCTCTTCGCCACCATAAGAATGAATGGCGTCGCGCAACAGCTCATAATGCCGAAAGAGCATGTTCTCATAGAGATCGGGGTAAGACTCCACTAGATTTGTTGATCCCTCGATGTCGGTAAACAGCATGCAAACGCTATTTCCCGGCAGGTGGTAAGGGCTTTCTACCTGGGTTTCCATAGCAGCACCTCTCCCGCTTTTGCTGCCTGATCCTGCGCAATCAAATATTTCCTTCGAAGACATTTCGTCAGAGCGAGTTGACCTAGGTATGTTCTTAGACGCTTAGAGTACGGTGAGTCATTTTCCACGAATTGCACCAGGTCGTTCCATGAGGCAGCACCATGGTCGTCGGCCAACTGACGTTCAGCTTGCCGGAGATCCTCGCTTTCTGGCCGAAGGCCACGTCGCTTCGCTTCGGAGACGGCCCTCTGATAAATGTTGAACTTCATCAGATAGGCCTCGAATTCGCCCGAACCCCGAAGTATATGCCAAATCAACGAGATCGGCACGGTGAATTCTCCGCTTTGGCGGTTAATTTCGTTGCGCAACCTGATGTAGGCCCTGCCGGAACAAAGAAGCCACTCGATAAATTCCGGCTCAATTTGCTGAAAGTCTGCGCCACTCAAAGGATCAGCGCTTCGCTCTCTACCGCTGCCTAGAAGCCCAAACAGTCGAGATGACCCGAACTGACGACCGGAACCGTTGTCGGCCTTCAGTAATCTCGAGACAAGCCGAGCAGCTTTAATCGCATCGGTGCGCTTTGTGTCTATCTCTCTCAAGAAGCCGAGGATGCCGCTAGGCAGTTGCAGATTGGCCCGTCGACAGGCACTGGACCACGTCCTGCGACTAAAGTGTAACGACTGAGCCGCCGCGATAATCTTTTCGGCCTCGGACGCTTCCACAAGGCCTTTCCTAATTGCTCGCCGTAAAGCAATCCTCATGTTGATAAGTGGTTCCGTAAGGGATGGAAACGGCATCTCCTCGCGAAACAGAACCGCGACCTCGTCCTCGTTGGATATCACTCGATCTTTGAACAACCGATATATGATCCCTGCGCCGAGCACCCCCGCGGGACGACAGTCGGCAGCTCGAAGTGCGCCCATGCTGGAGGCGCCGACCACAACCGCGCCGTCCTGAACAACGTCGACGACTTCACGTGGCGAAATGGAAAGCACACCGCCAAACAGGCCGTCGAGTAACAGAAAGTACCCGTGCCTTAGGATACGATAAGCATAAAGGTCCCCCCGACTTGCCGGAGGCCTTATGATCGCGTCTGGCAAAATGGACCGTATTTCCCATGCAGGGGCACTCGGACCAACAAACACAACCGGCGGCATTCTGCTTGCGTCCATCGCTACAACAGGTGTCTTGCGCTTCGCCAGCCGATGCGATGGCGATCGATTGAAAACAGCGAGAGGCCGGGGATGCGAACTCTTACAACCGGTAAGCCCAGTGACTTCCGTGTCATGTCGACTATTATCGTCTGTGTAACTCCAACTCCCTTCAACCTCTTGAGAATAAAATCGATTTCCGCTGCGAGGTCTGGCAACTTTGTGTTGGCAATCGTGGAGAAGTGATGTCTGGTCGAAGAATCTTGAAACCTACGCTCGGTACGCCGCGGGTGGGGTGGTATCTGGTTGTAGGAGTCACGAGCGCCATGAATAACTCCGAGCCGCGATTGGTATGATTCTAAGATCGCATGGGTGACAGCAGTCTCAGCAACAAGGTCCGCGCCCCAACCGACAAACGTCAGTGGCATCGGACCGTTGGTCCCACAAAAGGACGGATCGATCAAAGTGCATGAGATCACAGCGATCTCCAGATCAGTGGTTAGGTCTTCCAGAACGAGCTCTAGGTTTGCGTTTCTAGCGCGCTCGACAAGCGCTTTGGGTTTGGCAGGAAGCGACTCGAGATCAATCCGTCTGCCGATAGGTCCGGTGTCCCCCTCATCCCCATACTGTTTGAAGAACTGACATTGGCTGACAGAATCTCGTTCAACAATTTCCAGGATCGCGTTTCGCACAGCCTGACCATGGGTGAACCCTGCAGCCAAGCCATTGGTGTCAACCTGACCGAGGATACCTTCCTTTGCGGGGGATCGCGCCAGATCGGCTAAAATCCAGATCGGATGCGCGTTCATCAGTTCCCAGCCCTCGACCCATTCGAACAGCGATTCCGGGCGATAAGTCGTCTCGGGAGGAATGTCGAAAGACAAAGGATCTGCGACACGGGCATCCGAGACGGCAAGTTCGACATAACTGGCAATCCGAGGCTTGCTTTCGAACTCCTCCGCGGATACCCGCTCTACCGCCTCCATTAGCGCACCAATGCGAGCCGTTTCCTTGTTCGTTCCCTTGCCTAGATGGGTTGTTAAGTCTTTTGCCAAGGGGGTCACCGCAGCAAATACGGGAATACCCAAGACGTCGAGTGACGTGATATCGGTTACACGCGTAATCGGAATTTTACCGATCGCCGAGTTGAGAGATAGCTCGCGTTTGGCTTCTCTTGAAGCGCAATACCCCTCATCACAGCGGTCATAGAGCGGCCAACTGTCGAGCACATGAGGCGAAATCACGATTTCAGAATCCGCAGACGATAGAGTGTTCCTTGTTAAGATAAATATGCGACCCCGTTTTTTGGCCGATGTTCACCAGAACTCCGATTTCTTGATCGGACAGGTTTCCGATTACATCGTGCACCGCCTTCGGGAGCATATCCTCCTGTACGTCAGGGATCACATTCGCATCTTTCAGCTTCTTAAAGTTGGACTGGAAATCTGGCATCCTGACCTCCTTTGGGCCTGGAGAAATTTTCTAACTCTTTCCAGATCGCTGTCAATGATCGCGACAAATCGCTCGCCGCGCGCTGAGAACAATAGAGTTTTTTACGGGCATTTGTCGAGTATTATGGCATAGCTCGAAAGAGCTATCGGATTGGATAGCTGTTTTTAAACTGGTCCGTTCTCAAAATGCGCCTAGATTTATTATCCCTGATCCGTACCAAGAGGGGTGTCGTCATGGGTATGCTTAAAAGACAATCGAATAGTGGTATGATGAGGGGAAGAGTTGAACTCTGCTTGCCAACGCTTCACGCGGCTTTTGATGATCTTTGGCGAACAGATCCTGTTCGGGAAATAACCATTGCGTTCTTGGTCCTTCTTCATCAGATCATGCGAGCGTCCGTTCCCCTCATGCAAAGCGCAGCGGAACGATGCGACCAATTGAAGGGAGCCGATGAACTTGCGCCGTTGCTGGGGGAATATTATCGGCATCATGTAACTGAAGAAATGCATCACGATACCTGGGGCCTTGACGATCTTAAGGCTGCCGGATGCGATCCTAAGGCGGTTTTATCCGTCACACCCTCTGTCGAAGTCGCACGGTTGGTAGGCGCTCAATATTATTGGACCCTGCATCACCACCCGCTGATGCTGCTCGGATATATTGCTGTCCTTGAAGCTTTTCCGCCAGCAGACAGTAAGGTCGATGAGATACGAGATCGATCAGGTCTGCCGGAGCCCTGTTTTAGAACGTTGAGAATACACGGGGATCTTGATCCAACCCACAGCGAAGAGATCGATGAGACGTTTGATATGCTGCCATTAAACCAGTGGCATATTGAAATGGTTGGTTTAAGCGTCGTTCATAGCTGCAACACGCTGGCGGAAAGCGTCCGCGCTTTACGCCCACTTTATCTGCGCTAGCATAGCGAGAGCATCGGTGAGTCCGCTCTCGTGCAAATCGTCCCGAGCCATAAGCCAACGGCCTCAGCGATGGCGGGCTCGGGGAAGCGCAAGCGCTTGAACCCAGTCGTGGGCTGTTGCATCCCGGCACTTCCGCGCTTCAAAAGCCTACCTTTCCCGCACGCTACGATTTGCGTATATTAGTTATCTCTAAATTTATCGGGGTTCAACGATCGGCAAGAGGGGTGTTCGCCATGACAATTGGCCGCAGCATGCTTGCAGGCGCTGCTTTCTTCGCGCTTGGCCTTAGTTCGGCCTGGGCCCAGGAGGCCACAAGTACACCCGGTGCACCTGGAGCGACCGCGACAATCACGGGAAAGCAACTTCCGCCTCCAAGTCCGCCTTTCGGCGGCGTGATCAATGAGAAGGCCTCGGAATCGAAACCCTGGTGGGCACCGCGTGTTGTGCCGCCGAAAGGCGCTCCGAATGTGCTGCTCATCATGACCGACGACCAGGGGTTCGGCGCGCCGAGCACGTTCGGCGGCGTCATCCCGACACCGGCGATGGATCGCATCGCCAGCCAGGGACTGCGTTTCACGAACTTCCATTCCACATCGCTGTGCTCGCCGTCCCGTGCGGCGCTGATCACGGGACGCAATCACCACTCCGTCGGCTTCGGGGTCGTCGGCGAAATCGCGACCGGATATCCGGGTTACGATTCGATTATCCCGATTGAGAAGGGCACGATCGGCACGATCCTGAAGGAAAACGGATATGCCACGTCGTGGTTCGGCAAGGACCACAACACGCCGTCCTATCAATCGAGTCAGGCGGGCCCGTTCAACCAGTGGCCGACGGGCATGGGCTTCGACTACTTCTATGGCTTCGTCGGCGGCGATGCCAGCCAGTGGCAACCGAACCTGTTCCAGAACACCACCGCCATCTATCCGTTCGAAGGAAATCCCGGCTGGAACCTGGAAACGGCCATGGCCGACGAAGCGATCCACTACATCAAGCAACTCAATGAGATCGCGCCGGACAAGCCTTGGCTCGTCTACTACGTGCCCGGTGCCACCCATGCGCCGCATCACCCGACGCCAGAATGGATCAAGAAGATCAGCGACATGCACCTCTTTGACGAGGGTTGGAACAAGGTGCGTGAGAAAATCTTCGCCAATCAGCAGCGCCTCGGCATCATGCCCGAGAGCGCGAAGCTGACGCCATGGCCCGAGGGATTGCCGCAATGGGATTCCCTCAGTTTCGAGGATAAGAAACTGTTCATTAAGCAGGCGGATGTTTATGGCGCCTACCTTGCCTATGCCGACAACGAAATCGGAAGGGTCATCCAGGCGGTGGAGGACCTGGGCGAGCTCGATGATACCTTGATCATCTACATTGGCGGCGACAACGGGGCGAGCGCCGAGGGCATGATCAACGGCACGCCGAACGAATTCACCACCTTCAATGGTGTCGCTGTTCCCGTCAAGGACCAGTTCCTCTGGTATCCGTTCTGGGGCTCGGAGCGGACATTCCCCCACTATGCCGCCGCCTGGGCCTGGGCGATGGATACGCCCTTCAAGTGGGTAAAGCAGGTGCCGTCGCATTTCGGCGGCACGGCCCAAGGCATGGTTATGTCCTGGCCGGGCCACATCAATGACGCAGGCGGTATCCGCAGGCAGTTCCACCACTTCATCGACATTGTCCCAACGATCCTGGAAGCAGCCGGCATCCCGCAACCGGAGACGATCGACGGTATTAAGCAGGAGCCGATCGAAGGCGTCAGCATGGCCTACACATGGGACAAGGCAAATGCCAACGCCCCGACGCAACACAAGACCCAGTATTTCGAGATGCTGGGCAATCGCGCGATCTATCACGACGGATGGATCGCAGCGACGACGCCGGCGACACTCCCGTGGGAACTCAGCACCAAGACGCCTCCCGACGTGATCACGGGCTACAACTGGGAACTCTACAACGTCGACGAAGACCCGACGCAGTTCACCGATCTCGCCGCCAAGATGCCCGACAAGCTCGGGGAGATGCAGAAGCTCTTCTACGCGGAAGCGAAAAAGTACAATGTCCTGCCACTCGACAACTCGACGCTCGCGCGCTGGAACACCCCCCGGCCAAGTCTGACGGCGGGACGGACGGAATTCACCTATTCAGGCGAATTGAGCGGCGTGCCAGCCAGTGCGGCACCCAGCACCTTGAACAAGTCCTACACGATCACGGCCGAGGTCGAGATACCCGAGAGCGGCGCGGAAGGCATGATCGTCACCGAAGGAGGACGCTTTGGCGGCTACGGTCTCTTCCTTAGCAAAGGAGACTTCGGTGTCGGCCGGGGAAAGGTCGTGTTTCTCTACAACCTCCTCGACTTGAAGCGGACGATGTGGGAGGGGCCGGAGCTCGAACCCGGCAAGCATCAGATCATCTTCGACTTCAAGTCGGACGGGCCTGGTCTCGGGAAGGGCGGCACGGGCGTTCTGTCGGTTGATGGCAAGGAGGTCGCCAGGAACACTATCGAGCATGGCATCCCGGTTACCTTCCCGGAGGATGAGACCTTCGACGTCGGTCTTGACACCCGCACGGGCGTCGCCTTGCTGGAATATCGCTACGACACACCCTTCCGTTTCACGGGCAAGATCGACAAGCTGACCTTCCAACTGGAGCCTCCGGCAAAAGCCGGCCCCTAGCGTCAGCAGGTAAGGCAACAGCTCGGACGAGGACGGTTAGCGGAGGTGCGGACCGATGATGCGCGTGCTTGATGTCGCTGCGTTCGCGGAGATCGCCACAGGTCTCGCGCTCGCGGTCGTGCCTTCGTTCGTGGGGCAGGTGTTGCTCGGCGAGGGGCTGACGGGCGCGGCGATTCCGACGGCGCGGGTTGCGGGCATTGCCCTGATCGCATTGGGCATTGCCTGCTGGAAATCAGGTCTCCTCGCTATGCTGATCTACAGCGTGACCGTGACGTTCTATCTTGCCTACCTCGGATTATGGGGTGGCTTCAGCGGCATCCTCCTGTGGCCGGCGGTCGGACTTCATGCGGCCCTGTCGGTCCTGCTCTGGCGCAGTCGTCCGAAATCTAACACCACCTAGTTCATGTCTTCTTGGCAGTTCCTTACCTCCTGTTGGATCACCGTGTTTGGCCGAAGGGCGAGCTGGTCGCTTTTGGTTGCTGCCAAGCCACAACAGTTCGCGGTCGGGCTGCTTCGAGCAGGCGACTAAAGCGACGACCGATGCACAAAACGGGAAACTTCATTGCACTGTTCATCGACCTGGACCTGCGCTTGCTGCATCATGCGCACGCCTTGCATCCTGAGCACGTCGGTCTGGAAAGTGCGCCCAGGGGAGCCGGTGACAGGTGAGCGATAATCCGAATATTTTGCGGGCTGAGCTGTTAGCTGAAGAATTTGCAAACCCCAGGGATCATTTCATGTCTGAAGAGTATCAAGCGCTGCGCCCCGAATCCCGCGCCGCCGTGCCTTGGGTCGGCTTTGTTGCCATGTGCACCGGCATGTTCATGGCAATCCTCGACGTACAGGTCGTGGCAACGTCGTTGCCCACCATTCAGTCTGCATTGAACATCGATCCCGACCAGATGAGCTGGATACAGACCGCCTATCTGATCGCCGAGATCGTCGCGATCCCGCTGACGGGCTTCATGACCCGCCTTCTGTCGATGCGGTGGCTGTTCGTCGCTGCGATTGTCCTGTTCATTGCTGCGTCCATCGGCTGTGCGTCCAGCACCGGATTTGGTCAACTCGTCGCCTGGCGCGTGCTCCAAGGCTTCTCCGGCGGGACGCTGATACCGTCGGTCTTTGCCGCAGTCTTCATTCTGTTTCCGGATGAGCGACAACCCTTGGCGACAACAATCGCCGGCGTTCTTGCCGTTCTCGCGCCCACGGTCGGGCCTATTGTTGGCGGCTGGTTGACCGAAGCCTACTCCTGGCACTGGCTGTTCTTGATCAACGTGTTGCCTGGCCTCGCCTCGGCCCTGGTCGCGGCACGATATTTGCCGAGGCAGCCTATGGACCCGTCAGAACTGATCCAGATCGACATCCCGTCCCTGGTCCTGTTGGCGGGCGCGCTGACGACGCTGGAACTTAGTCTGAAAGAAGCTCCGACGAGTGGCTGGACGTCGGCCTATGTCGTCAGTCTCCTCGTGATATGTTTGCTCTCGGCAAGCACCTTCGCATGGAGGACGCTGCGAAAACGCCGCCCCCTCGTCGACCTCAGAAGTTTCGGCGACCGCAACTTTCTGATCGGTTCCACGCTGAGCTTCGTTCTTGGAATAGGCCTGTTCGGTTCGGTTTATTTGATGCCGGTATTCCTTGCTTTCATTCGAGGTCATAACGCTCTGGAAATAGGTATGACCATGATCGTCACTGGCGTGGCACAACTCATGACAGCCCCCATCGCAGTCGCGCTTGAAAAGCGCATGGACGCACGTGTGCTCTCTGGCGCTGGTTTCCTCGTCTTTGCCATCGGCGTCGGAATGAGTGCTTTTCAGGATCCGCGCACGGACTTCGACGCGATGTTCTGGCCGCAGATCGTCCGCGGCTCTGCCATCATGTTCTGTTTGCTGCCGCCGACCCGCTTGGCCCTCGGATCGCTTTCTCCCGATCGCGTTCCCGACGCAAGCGGTCTGTTCAACCTCATGCGCAATCTCGGCGGCGCAATTGGCATTGCTCTGATTGACACCATCGTCTACACGCGGTCCGATCCGCTCGGCGAAAGGATTTGGGATCGCCTCCAGGCCGGCGACATGAAGACGGCAGCCTTCGTCGGCGCTCCGTTGCAGGCGATTGCGGGACATACCGGTCCGTTCGACGCCGCGACCCGTTCCCTACTTGATCCTCTAGTCCAAACCGCAGCCAGTGTTCAGGCCATAAACGAAGCTTGGCTGGCGACCGCGACGTTAACCGGACTTGCACTCTTATGCGTGCCTTTTGCGAAACGGATACCCGATCAACGGGACGGCCATGCCTGATCTTCATGCACTGCCCGGCCGCGCGGTAGAGATCAGGAACCAACGCGCATTCGGTGATCGGCGATGCTATCAAGGCCATATTTCCGAAGTGGTAAAGGAGCAGTTCGAGATTGCCTGTTAAGCTCCTCAGCTTCGCGTCATGAGGTTCGGACGCTGATATGCGATCCTGTTTCTCACAGAAATACAAAACGCTATGGTGTTCGGCCAAGATCCGCCGCTACGTTTTGAACGCCGGCAATGGCCGCGACATCATTTCGGAAGCAGCGTAGCCTCGAAACCGATTTCGGTGTTCATGAGCTTCGAGACGGGGCAAAAGGCTTTCGCCTTGTGGGCAATGGCCTGAAAAGTCGCCTCGTCGGCTTCGGGAATCCGCGCGGACACCGAAAGGTGGACAGAGGTGATGCTGAAACCCTCTCCATCTTTTTCGATTTCGACTACAGATTTTGCATCCAAATGTTCCGGCGCCAGATTAACCGTTCCCAGCATTCGGACAAATGACATGGTAAAACATGCCGCATGCGCTGCACCGATCAGCTCCTCTGGATTGGTGCCCGGTTTATCGCCATAGCGACTGAAGAATGTGAAGATAAAGTCGTCCAAGGCACCACTCTCAGTCGATACCGAGCCGCTTCCGTCGCGTAAGTTGCCGCTCCACGCGGCAGATCCAAACCGTTTCATTGATGTTTATCCTCTCGATGATTTAAGGGGGCGCAGGCGGCACGGCTCGAGACGCGGCCATCCTTTCGATGAGCCTCATCCTGTAAACCGTGCGATAAGGAAGCAAAGCGATCAATACCTGCCGGCACTGGTGCGCATCCATAAAAAGGCGGGTGGCTAAGATTGCCCGCCTCATTCTCCCAATTTGCTCGCTGAGGCGCGACGTGGACACGACCGGAGCGACTATTCTCGTGGGACCAGCGTTTATTTGGCTTGAGATCTGGTATCAAATGCCGTTGCAACGCCTCGTCCCAATGTGCGAAGCTGCCTTCCCAAACGGTATCGTCTTCTTCCAAATACGAAACATCCGGATGCGGTCTGCCGGTCCATCGGCGCGGATAGGTCACTGCGATCATTTCGGCGCGACCATACTGATTGGTTGCCCAAGGCGCGCAGGCAATTTCAGAGACAATATCCGCATCGAGAGAGATGTTCATTCCTTGGGTCTGATAGGGATAGAAGTCTTCTATATTGTTTTGCGTATTGCTGAGGACGATATATCGAACGGGTTTTTCAAGCATTTTCAGAAATCTATTACGGAGACGCTCGTATTTACTTGCAATTCTCTCCACGTCGTCCTGGGTGACCGCATCGCTCAATTTCTCGTGCCAAAACCAAAGTTTGAAATCCTCCAGCCGCAGGGCTTCCTGGGCATGCGTGGGCACATAGAGGGAATGGGGCATGATCGGTCCGGAGTGCAGCCTTTCGACGACTTTTGCGATATCTGACGCGCTGACAAAGACCCAGTTGAAGAATGCGGACCGTTCGAGCAGTTGGTCGTTTAGGAGTGAGGAAAGGAACCCGGCGTGCCGCTGCAGCTGCTGAGCGGTTTGGCAGGATACACCGATGCTAATAAACGCCTGACTTTCGCTGACTATAGACATGCAATTATCCTCCTAGGCGTCAAGAAGACGGTGGGGAACCGGGAAGCGGCAGCTGCGCTCAACAAGGTGTGAAAGATGACCCTTGTCGACGTCCGGTTTTCACCTCCGGCGCGCGTGCTGGCTGTTTTGAACTACGAGTTCCGCGACTTCCTATAAACTTCGATCATCTCTTCCAAAGGAATACCATCTAGCGTTGCGCCGGTAAGTCGGCATTTCGAAAACTCCACCCCAGACAAATTGATATTCTGAAAACGCGAGCCTGACAGGTTCACATCGTTGACATGCCATCCGCTCATGTTGCTATCATTGAACTTGGCTCCAGAAAAATTGATCTGATTAAATGTGGTGCTTGAAAGATTGGCGTCGTTGAACATCGAACCCGACAAATCGGAATCATTGACATCCAGCTGTTCAGTCGCCCGATGAAGTTTCATTCGCTTCCTCACGTTCTTGTTTTCATCAGTATTTTGCCATCAGTCCAAGCCTGTTGGTCGCGAGGTCGACCAATGGCATCCTGTATATAATACAGGGATTTTGCGAAGGTAGCGTCGCGATGATTGTGATTGCGCTGTTTGGAAGGCCACCAAGGAGCGAGAATGATAAACATTGAAATCTCATTTCTCTCTCGTTTCGCAGACGCAGATTAATCGATGACACAAGGCGCACGAACAATGGTCGTTATGGACGCTGGAGAATCGCGCTTCCAGCTCCGTGCCGGTGGTTTGATCCGGTCTAACGGGCACATCCTCATTCATCGCGCCGTCGGAGACCCGTTCTGGGTCCTGCCGGGCGGGCGCGTGGAGTTTCACGAGGCGGGAGCCGAAACACTCGCACGCGAAATCGAAGAGGAGATCGGCTGCACGGCCGTAGTGGGTCCCTTGCGCTTCGTTATCGAGAATTTTTTCGAACTGGCGGGACGAAGAGTTCACGAGGTCGGCTTCTACTATGAGGCCGAGCTTGCCAGACCCCTGCCCTTCCACGAGACCGACATCGTGCACCGCGTCCGGGACGGAAGCGCCGACCTGGAATTCCGCTGGGCATTTCCAAACAAGGCCGTCCTCGATCAATTCGACCTTAAGCCTCTGCCGCTGCGCAGCCTGATCGAAACTATGCCAGCGGGCGTCCAACACCTGGTCCGTCGCAACGCGGTCTCATAATTGGTCCAGTCGGCTCGAAGCCGGGAACGTATAGGAAATGCGATCAAAACTATTGCAACCGAGCTGCTACATTTGCGGTCGGTTACCGATAGTGTCGCTGCGGTTCAGTATGGCCACACGATCGGAGCGGTGGCAGTCATTGTCGAGCGGTGGTTTGGAAAGCCGAAGCGGCAAGCGCATCCTGGATTAGCTTGTCGCGCTGACCGGCTTTCCTGTCATTGATAGCTACGGAGCCTGTATACCGACTGCCCCCACGAAAATCGAATAGAGTGACTTGGTCGCCGTGATGAACAGTTGGTTGCGTCGCGGTCCGCCGAATGTGACGTTGGATACGGTCTGCGGGATCAAAACCTTGCCAAGCAGCGTGCCATCCGAGGCGACGCAATGCACACCGTCGCCGGCGCTGGTCCAGATATTGCCATCACCGTCGACACGAAAACCGTCGGGTACGCCATTGTCCGTTTCGTAATGCACTGCACCACCCAGCAGACGGCCGTCGTCCGCAACATCGAAGACACGGATATGCCTCGGGCCATCGCGATAATGGGTGCCCCCGGAATCCGCGACGTAAAGCTTGCTTTCTCCGGGCGAGAAAGCAAGGCCGTTCGGCATGACGAAGTCGTCCGCCATCTTCGCCACTGCTCCGGTTTGCGGATCGACACGATAGACATTGCGGGTCGGCTGTTCGGGTTCGGCGCGGTAGCCTTCGTAATTGGACTGGATCCCGTAGGTGGGATCGGTGAACCAGACAGAGCCGTCGGATTTTACGACAACGTCATTGGGGGAATTCAAGCGCCGCCCTTCGAAACGATCGGCAATCACGGTGATGGAGCCATCCGCCTCGGTACGGATCACGCGACGGCCACCGTGTTCGCACGAAACAAGCCGACCCTGGCGGTCGCGGGTGTTGCCGTTAACGAAATTGGTCGAGCGAAAGACGCTCACATGCCCATCCGGCAGCCAGCGCAGCAGTTGCTGATTGGGAATATCGCTCCAGATCAGGCAGCCGAGGTCATGATACCAGACAGGCCCTTCGGCCCATCGACAGTCGGCGTAGTGCTCGACAAGTGTTTCGGTTTCGAACACAAGGAAACGGAAGCGGTCGTCACGGATGTCATAAAGCTGGGTGATTTGCTCTGCCATATTCAGACCTCATCGTTTTGTTGAACGCCAAGCGCAGATATTGGGTTCGGCTGCAATATTCCCTTCAAACCACGCATGCAAAGGCAACCGCGTCGAAGGGCTTGTCATCAATTCAATGCTGTTCGTGAGGCTCCCGTATGGTGCAGCAGCCAATCCGGGCTGCCGAAGGCTCCGGATTTCGAAAAACATAGGGTTCCCCGCCAGAGGCCAATGGTCATGCGCGAGGCAGGAATGCCTGGCTCACACTCGCCCTCGACTGAAAGTGTGTCCGCGTCGAGATGGCGGCAGCACGAGGCAAAGGTTTCGCCGCCGACGACGGTCAGGACGGCCGGAGCAGCAAGGTGGCGTGTGAGTGCGCCAATCCAATCGTCGATGAGCAGCGCGGCATCCAATGGTGACTGGCCAAGGGGAATGTCCGGTATGGCAATGCACGTACCCCGTGCACGCATAACTTCTTGGATGGCTTCGGCGCCTGCAACTCCGTCTGAACGGAAGCGTACGATACATCCAGGAAATGATGCGGCGAAGCGATTGATCTGGTCAAGCGTCACCGGATGATGCGATCCGATGACAACCAGATGTGGTGTGCTTTCCCGCCTAACCGGTACAGCCGGCTTGCCCGCAAGTGCCTGTGCAAGACCGGCAGCGCCACACCAAAGAGTGCACGGTGCATCCCGAAAGCGGGACACGACTTTGGAGAGATCTGCATCGGACCTTGCATCCGCTAAAATCAACTCGGTCCGATCCGTCTGCTCGCCGTCCCGCCCAATGCCATAGGACGAGAGCGCCGCCATCGGATCATCGATGCGCTCGAACAATCCGCCCGGTTTGGCGATGACTTGAATGCCATCGATCGTAAACCGACCCTGGGCGGGGAAGGCTGGCGCCAATATGACGCGCTCAAAAATTCCCGTCGCTAAAATTGCCGCCAGCTCGGCAGCCCAGTGGCCGCGCAACAGACTGTCGATTTTCTTGTAGGCGATGTCGGCGCCGCGAAAAGACGGCACCGTCCGGCGTGACAGTGCAATTGCCTCTGCGGCAGTGCCATCTCGGCAAGATAAGTTGAGGACAAAAGAGCCTGGTGGCTGGGCGACGCCCGGTTTGGTCAATACCGGAAGCGGTCCGAGCGCACCGGTGAATTGTGCAGCGCTGTCGAGCGCACCGGTCAAATCGTCTGCTATGAGGCGGAGGCAGCTCATGTGGGGCTCGTCACAGATTGCCGGAAGAAACGACGGTCACAACAACGCCCTGGTCGCGCAGGCGTTCGATTTCGGCAGGGTCGGCGCGATCATCCGTGATCATTTCGTGAATGTCTCGCATCTCGCAGATGCGGCAGAAGGCTGCGGCGCGGAACTTTGAGGCGTCTGCCAAAAGGACGACTCGACGGGCGGCAGCAATCATTGCTTGCTTCATCGCGGCCGCTTCGAGTGAAGTCTCCGTCAGGCTCGTACCGCTGATTGCATGTGTCCCAATGAAGGCAATGTCCGTATTGAGTTTGCCTAGAAAGCTTTCACCAGGCTCGCCCACCGCAGTCAGTGATCCTGCCCGCAACGTCCCGCCCAGCATGACAATCCGCATGTTGGCGCTGGTGGCAAGGGCCTGTCCGATTCTGAGATCGTTGGTGACAGCCGTGAGCGCGATACCGCGCTCCACGCAGGCGCGGGCGGCTGCTAGAACTGTTGAACTACTATCGAAAATGACGCTTGCTCCGGAAGGCACCGTGGCCGCGGCCGCAAGTCCGATCAACTCTTTTTGTGATCGGTCGAATTCGGCCGCGATCGCGGCTTCCGGCTCAAAGGTCGATTGCACTTGTTTGTGGATAAGGGCGCCCCCGTGCGAGCGCTCTAGATAACCACGCTCCTCGAGATGCTCGAGATCGCGGCGCACCGTTGATATCGATATGCCGATCTCCTCAGCCAGTTCCTGTATGGAAGCAGCCCCGCGCTTGCGGATATGTTCCAGCATCAAGGCTCGGCGCTGGGCGGGAATAAGCTCAGGTCGTCGGGTGGAAGGCATATCAGTTGGCTCGCCGATTGCGGTTGATCAGGAGCATTGCCAGGATTATCGCGCCAAAGATCATCTGCCGTACGGCGTCCTGCACCTGCATCAGCGATAGGACGGATGACATGAGCGTAATAAAAATTGCCCCAAAAAACGTGCCGGCATAGGTGCCACTGCCGCCGAGGATCGAAGTCCCTCCAATCACCACTGCCGCGATGACCGGTAGTAGGTAACTGTCACCCATTCCTTGATATGCTTGGTTCGCATAACCAACGAGCAGCAACGCCCCAGCGCTCGACATTAGCCCCGCAAAGGCAAATACGCCGATCGTTACCGCTTCAACCGGCGCGCCTGCCATGAACAAAGCGCGCTGTGATTGCCCGTAGGCATAAATATAGGTTCCAAACACGGTTTTACGCAAGAGAAACAGGACAATGGCGCCGACCACAACCCACAACAGGAAAGCGTTAGGAATGTCAAGGGTGCGACCATGAGCGATATAAACCGCAAGTGGAGGGGGCGCACCGTGGGGCTTGAACCCTCCGGTATAGAAGACCGTGATTCCGAGCAACATCGCATTGACGGCCAGTGTCCAGACCATAGCGGGTATCCGGAAGATCACGACACCGAGCCCGTTTATGGTGCCGATCGCTACGCCTGCCGCAAGCCCCGCGGGAATGGCGATGCTTTCAAGAAATGCGTTGCCGGATCCGGCGAGTGACGTTGACAGAATTGCCGTCCCGGTTACCGTTAACGGGATCGACAGGTCGATCTCGCCGAGGAGAATGACCAGCATCGCACCGGTCGCCAAAATTCCGACTATGGCGGCTATCTGCAATTGTTGCAGCAAGTAGCCGGCCGACAGAATACCGGGTGACACTGCTCCCGCGCCAAGGACAATCGCGACGCAGGCAATACAGACCAATATGACGGGCCGCTCGATCTTTGGCCGCAAAGTTTTCGTCGCGGGCATTTGGGAAGTTGTCTCAACAGGCATCAGATATAGCGCTCCAGGCGGGATCGTACGCGCAATATGCCGAGCGCGCCGACAATGATCGCGATTGCGAGAATCGCCCCCTCGAAGAAGGGCTGAGCGAGCGGTGGCAGGCCCGAAAAAAACATCAGGCTGGAAATTGTCTTGAGGATGAAGGCCCCCAGCGCCGCTCCTAGTGGCGAACCGACACCGCCAGACAACGCCACCCCGCCGATAACTGCTGCGGCGATGGAATTCAACGTGTAGGCCGGACCGATATTGGGATCACCCGTTAGCGTGACCATGCTCACGTAGAGCCCGGCAAGAGCGGCGAAAAATCCGCTCAGGCCGTAGGCAGCAAGCGTCACGGCAGGAGTGCGGATTCCGGTCATGACGGACGCCTCGTGCGAAGACCCTATCGCGTAGAGGCTGAGCCCGAAGCGTGTTGCGCGAAGGGGCAGCATAACGACAAAGAGCGCAACGCCGAGCAGGATCAATGACGAGGGAATCCCGTGCAGATCATAAGTCAGGAGATCGGACAAGGTGTCATCGATTGATCCACCGGGCGTCGGCCGCAACAGGAGGGCGACGCCCGAATAGACGCTGCCAAGCGCGAGCGTGGCGACGATCGGTGGTACCCGTCCCACCACGACCGCCGAACCGTTGACGAGGCCACAGAGGATACCAACGGCCAGAACGGCGACGACACCGCCTGCAACCTGCAGCGGCGACCCCGAAACGAGATAGGAAGCTAAGACATTGGCAAGCGCCACCATCGAGCCTACTGACAAATCAATCCCGCGCACAAGAATGACGAAGAATTGTGCAATCGCCGCGAGTGCGAGCAGGGTGCCCTGGTTTGCCCAAATGGTCAGAACATAGACCGACAGTCCGCGTGGGTGGATCGCTATGAACACGCCGAATAACACGGCAAGGAGAGCAGCCGTGAATGCCAGACGCGGAAAGCGGGGTAAAAGTCGTTTTGTCATTGTGCGGAGCTTCCCGCGTGGGCATTGAGCGCGGCTGCAATTAGGGCATCCGGCGTGACCTCGTCCGAGCTCATTTCGCGCGACACCCGGCCGCGATAGAAAACGTGGACACGGTGGCACAAGTGAATCAATTCCTCATAGTCTGTCGATTGGATGACGATTGCCAGCCCTTCGGCTGCCAGGTCCTGGAGGAGGCGATAGATCTGCGCCTTGGTGCGGACATCTATGCCGCGGGTTGGATCCATCAGCAGCAGGCATCGCGGGCCAAGCGCCAGCCATTTTGCAAGTACGACCTTCTGCTGGTTGCCGCCGGATAATGTCTTGACCGGGTCCGATAGCTGCCCATAGGTCAAGGCCAACCGCTCGACCAGCCGCTCAATGGCCGCGTCGGCAGGCGTCCTAGCCTGAAGCAAGCCGAATGGCTTGCGGCCCAAGGAGGCCAGTCGTAAATTATCCGCAATCGAGATATCCAGGATCAGTCCTTCCGTTTTGCGATCCTCCGGCACCAGCGCTATGTCCGTCCCCGGTGCTTTGGCGCGAACCGGCGTCATGGCGCCAAGGGCTTTCCCGTCGAGGGAAACGGTGCCCTCAAGTCGGCGCAATACCCCAAAAATAGCGTGCATCACATGCTGTTGACCTTGCCCATCAAGGCCGCCGAGGCCGATGATCTCACCTGGACGAACATCAAGGTCGATGCCATCGAGCACGGAAGACCAGCGGAGCCCACGACATGACAATATGGGTGAAATTTCCGCTGAGGGCGGTGCAATCCGCTCCGGAAAAAGCTCCTTCAGCGGTTGTCCGACCATCAGCCCGATCATGGCGTCGCGACTGCGAGAACCAGCGGCGAATGTCTCGATGTGGCGGCCGTTGCGAAACACCGATACCTTGTCGGCGAGAGCATCAATTTCGTACATGCGGTGCGAGATGAAGAGGATTGCTGTGCCCTCATCGCGCAGCCTGCGGATGACAGCGAATACGGTTGCGACGCGCTCGGCCGTAAGCGCTGAGGTCGCCTCGTCAAGGATAAGCACACGTGGGCGTCGATGAATGGCCTTTGCAATTTCAACCAACTGGCGGTCAGCCAGCGGCAGATCTGCGATCCGTTGTGCCAGCGCAATGTGCGTACCACCAACACTGTCGAGGGTACGCCGAGCCGCGTCGCGCGCATGTCGCCCGATCCAGGCGAATGGGCGCCCGCCATCACCGAGCATCAGATTGTCGCCGACCGTCAGGTGGGGCATGAGCGACAACTCTTGGAACATGCAGACAATGCCGAGAGCGCCGGCATCGCGTGGCGAACTGAAGCGCCGCGCAATGCCGTCAATCGTTATTGTGCCTGTGTCAGGCGCAATAACGCCTGCCAGAAGCTTCATCAACGTTGATTTTCCGGCACCGTTCTCGCCAAGTATGGCATGAACCATCCCGCGCTCGATCCTCAACGATATATCGGTCAACGCGGGCACGCCGCCGTAACTCTTCGATACGCCAGAAAGTTCGATCATTCCACTCATGACGCTCGTGCCCTGCGCAGCGACCCCTTCATGACGTTAGCCATTGTCCGAGGAATTCTGCCCCAAAAGCTCCTGCGGGGTGAACACTGGGAAGCACTGGGGATAGCCAGTCGTCGTGTAGAAGTTCGGGGGCAGGTCCGGGAAGAAATCCTTGCCTTCGACAAGATCGGCATTTGATTTATGCGGGATTGGCAGGAAAACTTTCTGTGGCAGTTCATTTCCCTTGAGAAGGACGACTGCTGCCTCAAGAGCAAGTGCAGCCATGGCCGGAGCCTGGGCTGCGGTGATACCCGGGTACTTGTCCTTGAACGCCAACTGCCGCGTACCGTTGCCGGCATCGACGCCGATCGGCACGATTGGATGATGTGCTGCCTCCATCGCATGTAGAGCGCCGATCGCGCCTTCCTGCACCAGAACACCATCGAACTTGCCATTGGTCGCGATGGCGTCCGCCGTTCCCTTTTCGGCCGTTCCCGCGTCCCAATTCCCGACCACTTGAACGACCTTCAATCCCTTGTACTGATCGAGAACCGAATGCATGCCTTCGTGGTTGTCGCGATCGACGCTGTTGCCGGGGAGGCCGGAAATTTCCAAAACCTGGCCTGTTACATCGCCTTTGGCCGCTTTGATACCGTCGACGACGGCCTGCGCTTTGAGCCGCCCGAGCTCGAACTGGTCCTCATTGACTTGTACGATCTTGTCGGAATCAAGCACGTTGTCGAAAGTGACGAGAACAGTGCCCGCCCGTTCCGCGCGCTTAACGACGGCATCGAAGGCCGTCGGGTTGACCGCGTTGATGATGACGGCGTCATAGCCAGCAGCAATGTAGTTGTCGATCGCGGCGATCTGGGCTGCAGAATCGTTGCCGACAGAGATGACTTTGAAATCGGAAAGCTGGTTCGCGTTGTCAGGTCGCGCGCCCCAGGCTTTGGCCGATTGGACGGACGTAATGCGCCAGTCATTGCCGACATAGCCGTTTACAACAGCGATCTTGTAAGGACCAGTCTTCGCCGGGTACTTGATCGTCTTCTTGTTATCCGACGCTGGGCTGAAGCACTCCGGTCTGTAGGTGGCGGCGCTAGCCGTGCCGGCAACAAGGAGCGCCAGCGAGGTAGCCGTTAAAAAATTCATCATCCGCGATCGATTAAGCATGCCTACTCCTCCCGCGACAAAATCACAGTCCGGGCACGTCGCTGATGCAATCCGGAACATTTTTGAAATAAAATGGCGTTTTATGGAATGTGTCAATCGATAAAATGTGGTGCAGTGCAGCGATTGGCGACCAAAATTGATGCAATGTGATATTTTTCAAATTGAATTGATACTTTTTGGCTTTTTCTGGAGCGCTTCTTGCGTTATGAAAATCAAAACAGGACATGGAGAGCACTAGTGAGGCAGCCAAGAATCGCGATCACCTCTGGGGATCCAGCTGGAATCGGACCGGAAATCATGGCGAAAGCGGCGGATTTTTTGTGGCCCCGGATCGAGGCAGGCGAATTGTCGCTTGCCTTGGTGGGGTCGCGGGCCGCGCATCGGCGCAGCCTTGCCTCGCTCGGTCTTGCGGATCGGGTAGAATCGATCGAACCGGATGCGGCGACAGATCGCATACGAGGTCTGACCTTCATCGACGTCGATCCTCGGTCCGGAAATGTGCCGATGGGGCGGTCCACGGCAGAAGGTGGCCAGATTGCCTACGATGCGATCGCAACTGCTGTGAAAATGGCGCTCGGTGGGGCGGCCGATGCGATCTGTACGGGGCCGATCAGCAAGGAGGCGCTCAATCTTGCCGGCTATCAATATAGCGGCCATACAGAATTGTTGGCGGACCTGACCGGCGCAAAGGACAGCGTCATGTTGCTGGCTCACGGCAACGTTCGGGTAAGCCATGTCACTACTCACGTTGCGCTGGAGGACGTCCCAAAGCGCGTTACGCCCGAACGGCTCGGCCGTGTCGTGACCCTCACGGATGAGGCCCTTCGCTCACTTGGCCTTGCACGCAGGCGCATCGCCGTCGCGGCGCTCAATCCCCATGCCGGAGAAGGGGGACTCTTCGGTCGGCAGGACATTGACGTGGTAGCGCCGGCGGTTCAGAAGCTGCGAGAAAGTGGTTTCGACGTGGAAGGACCGGTGCCGGGTGATACAGTATTCGTGAAGCTGCGCGCGGGCCAGTTCGATGCCGTCGTCGCCATGTACCATGATCAGGGTCACATCCCGGTGAAGCTGCTCGGGTTTTCTGTCGACGGGGCAACCGGACGCTGGGAGGCACTGAGCGGCGTCAATGTGACGCTTGGTTTGCCTATAATCCGCACCTCGGTTGATCATGGTACTGCCTTCGATATCGCCGGACAGGGCATTGCCAGCGAGACGAGCCTGATTGAGGCCATCGAATTGGCCGTAACGCTCACGGAAGCGCGAAGGGATGTATCTGTGTCGGGTTGAATTTTGGACCGGCTGCGCCGACCTCTCACAAGTCGCCTTTAGCCCTGCCTTGATGTGGAGGGCATAAAATTGCGATTTTGGTCGTCTCGACTTCGCTTCCCACCAGCCGATCGGACCTTGACGTCAACCCGCCCAGACGAAACTGGATTTAGACCGCCTATCTCGTCGCCGAGGTGGTGGCCAACCGAACCACTCCTCGAAAAGCGTTGCGATCTCGCCCCTCGTATTGAACTGCTCGATCCAGAGATTGATAACCCGGGACCAATCGACATCGCCTGCCGGAAAGACGGCGACGATCGCGGTCATTCAACTCGGTGACGTCAAGGCCGAGGACAGATCAGCTGTCGTGAAAGGTCGAAGAAAACAGTGCCGCCACACTTGCAGCCCGCGGCGGAGAACAACAGATGGTCTGAATAGGACGATTTATCGCGGCACTGCCACCGGCAGTTGGCCGCTGTCGCAGATGCCCAAACCCGGCTTATGAATTTAGGGGTGGATGAACGTCTCAATATCGTTCAAAGAGTGACCAAAAGGGCTGGCGCTCAGCGCCAGCCCTGGTCATCAGTTGTGGCGTATCTCCGTTCCGAGTACTTTCAAGCACTCCCGGATGAAAGCAGCAAGTGCGGTCCAGCCCTTGGCAGAAACCATCGTACCGTCAACATAGGCTTCTGTTGGCGACAGGTCGATATAGGTCCCGCCCGCCAACGTGACTTCCGGCTCGCAGGCACCAAGGGCACCCACCTTTTTACCGCGCACCACACCTTCGACCGCGATGAGAATCTGCACGCCGTGGCAGATGGTGAAGATCGGTTTTTGCTTCTCGTGGAAATGCCGAACGATCGCCTGGATGCGCTTGTCGGTGCGGATATATTCCGGACCGCGACCGCCGGCGCAATAGACAGCGTCGTATTGTTCAAGCTGCGTTTCCGCTTCCGAGAACGTCTTGTTGATCGTAAAGAAATGGCCGAGTTTTTCGGTGTAGGTCTGATCGCCCTCGAAATCATGGAGCGAGGTCTTGATCAAATCTCCGGCTTTCTTGTCCGGGCAGATGACGTGAACCGTATGTCCGACAGCCTCCATAGCCTGCTGGTAAACGAAAATTTCATATTCCTCGGTGAACTCACCGGTCAACATCAGTATCTTCTTGCCTGGCATGGTCTACTCCTCTTGACTTCAGGCGATGGGGCGGCGATTGCCGCCCCGACTATGTGCTGTTCAGAATGGGGAATCCGGGAAGTAATATTCCTTGGCGTTCGCTTGGGTGATCAAAGGGGCGTCGAGCTTTACGGTTCCGCGCACGGGTGCCTGGCCGACGAGATTTGCGACTGTCATGTAGATGGCGGTCTTGATCATCGATGGCGGATAGGGCGTTTCAACCGGAGTCATCGCGTCACCGTCGATCACCTTCTTGACGATATCCTTCATGCCATTGCCGCCAAGTGCAAGCTTGATATCCTTACGTCCAGATTCTTTGACTGCTTCCAAAACGCCGAGCAACATATCATCGTCGTTGGCCCAAACAGCGTCGATGTGCGGATATTTCGCCAGATAGTCCTGCATCAGCTTGAACGCCTCGTCGCTGTTCCAGTGGGCGTATTGGATGTCCAGCACCTTGATGCCGGTATCCTTGATGGCATCCTGGAAGCCTTTGATGCGTTCATCATCGATCACGGTCGGAATACCACGCAGCACGACCACGTCGCCTTTGCCGCCAAGCTTATCGATCATGTATTTCGCGGTGTTCTTACCGACGGCGATATTGTCGCCGGCGACATAAAGACTTTGAATCGTCGGATCCGTCAGTCCGCGGTCGACCACAGTGACGAACGTGCCTTTATCCTTGATAGCCTTGACCGGTTCGGTCAGCTCCTCGGAAGAATAAGGCAGGATGACCAGCGCATCGATCTTGCTTGAAGCGGAAAGATCCTCGATGGCCGAGACCTGTTCACTTGCAGATGGCGACGTCTTAACAATCACGTTGACGTCCGGAAATGCTGCGTTGATCTCTTTGGCTGCGGTTTGCGCGTGGTAAACGACCCCTGCCGTCCAGCCGTGGTCAGCCGCAGGGATAGAGACCGCGATTACCTTTTTGTCTGCGGCCAGGGCATGCCCCGCCGTCAGCAGCGAGCCAAGAGCGGCCGCCACTATCCACTTCTTACCTAACATTCATTCCTCCCAAGAAAATGGACCGACTGAGAATTGGCACCCGCGTGGTCCGGACACGAGCTATTTCGAGAACCTCTGTATGAGCATCGCGATGATGATGATGACGCCTTGAACGCCGGAGACGAGATATTCGGAAACGAAATTGGAAAGCACCATCAGGTTGGCGATCAGCTCGAGAATAACCGCGCCAGCCATTGTCCCCCAGATGTGCCCCTTTCCTCCCCGCAGAGCCGTGCCGCCGATGACGACGGACGTAATGACTTGGAGTTCCCACAGAAGGCCTGTCGTTGGCGTGGCTGCGCCCAGGCGAGGAATGTAACAGATGGCGGCGATGGCGACGCAGACGCCCTGGATGACATAGGCGATGGTTCGGGTCCTGATGATGGAGATCCCCGAATATCGTGCGACGTCTTCGTTTGCCCCCACCGCGGCGCATCGGCGGCCATATTTCATCTTGTAAAGTATGAGGGAGGCCACCGCCGCTACAACGATTGATATCAGGATCGGAATTGGAATACCCACGACCGAGCCGAAATAGACCGGGCGATAAGCTTCGCGCAGTGACCGGTCGATCGGGATCGTGCCACCGTCCGTCATGTAGGTGATGAGGGCCCGAAAAATTCCCATCGTTCCAAGCGTAGCGATGAAGGGCTCTATCTTGCCGATCGTCACGATCAAGCCGTTCAGCAACCCACAGAGCAAGCCGGCAGCGATCGCGACGACCATTCCAGCCGGAATCGCCCAGGTACCAAAGCCTGGTGCCAGGGTGTTCATGAACATAATTGTAATGCCGGTGATGAAGGCGGCCATCGAACCAACCGAGAGGTCGAGCCCTCCCGAGGAGATTACGAAGGTCGCGCCGACGGCGATGATGGCGATGAACGCACTGCGGGTGATGACATTTCCAAGATTTGTCGTTGAAAGGAAATCTGGATTAACCATGAACCCGATCAGCAGGAGTGCCAGAAGGGCCAGGAACGGCCCTATGTCCGTCCAGCCGATATTCCATTCACGCCCCGGTTTAACCGGCGTCGAACCCGTAATGACAGTCATGGTCTTCCTCCCTGATCCGCAGTGGCTGTCGCGCCGCCCGCGGCCAAAAGCGCTATGTTGTGTTCGGTCATCGTGTCACCTGCCACCTCGCCGGTGATGCGTCCCTCTCGCATCACCAGGATTCGATCGCAGACACCGATCAGTTCCTGCATTTCCGAAGAAATGACGATGCAGGCCTTTCCTTCTCCAACCAATCGTTGAATGAAGGAGTAGATCTGCGCCTTATTGGCGATATCAATGCCGCGGGTCGGTTCGTCGATAACCACGACGGAAGGATTGGTAAGCAGCACTTTGGCCAGCAAGAGTTTTTGCTGATTGCCACCGGAAAGCTGGCCTGCATTAACCCCGAAGCTTTTCAAGCGGATGTCATACTCGTTGACGGCGTCGACGAGCGCGGTCTGCTCGCGCCGTCTATGCATGAGGAGTCCAGGATGGAATCGACCAAGGGCAGAAAGAGTGAGGTTGGGTGCAAGCCGCTCCTGCAGCAGGAGACCTTTGCCCTTCCTGTCCTCGGTGAGATAGCCGATGCCGGCATCCATCCCCGCTCGCGGGGATCGCACATCGAGCGTCCTTCCATTCAGCTCCACTGTGCCGGTTGCCGGGCGAAGACCCATTATTCCTTCGAACACTTCCGTCCGGCCGGCACCGATCATGCCGGCGAAACCAAGTATTTCTCCCTTATGCGCTTTGAAGGAAATGTCCTTGGCATAGCCAGGTACGGCAAGGTTCTGGACACTTAGAATAACTTCGCCAATCAACTCGCCACTCTTCTCCGGGTACAGAGCGGCGAGGTCCCGTCCGACCATCAGCCGTGCCATCTCCATCTGGCTTAGAGTGTGGCCCGGAAAAGTCCCGACCATCTTGCCGTCCCGCAGCACGGTCACCTTGTCAGCAAGCCGTTGCACTTCGTCGAGGCGATGGCTGATGTAGAGGACAGCGGCACCCTGGTCTTTCAGTTGAAGAATAATGCCGAGCAACCTTTCGACCTCTTCCCCCGTCAGAACGGCCGTCGGCTCGTCGAAGATGACAAGCTTGTAGTCGTCAAGAAGGGCTCGTGCGATCTGCACGAGTTGGCGATCGGCAAGAGAAATGTCACGCACCAAAGCGTTGGGCGAGACGAGGCATCCCAGTTCTGAAAGTTTTTCGGCAGCAAGACGACGCATTGTTCGGTCGTCTGCCAGTCCACGGCGCATAAGCTCGCGACCAAGGAACAGATTTTCTGCGACGGTAAGCCCGTCGGCAAGCAGGATCTCCTGATGTACAAGCACAATTCCGGCTTTCTGCGCCTGCTCCGGCTTTAAGAAGGTGACCTCTTCGCCGGCCAGCGAGACCGTTCCGGCCGTGGGCTCGGCATAGCCGGACAAAAGACGCATAAAGGTCGATTTTCCCGCGCCGTTTTCCCCGATGATTGCGTGAATCTCGCCCGGTAAGATATCGAGGGTAACCTCGGACAATACCGTGACCGGGCCGTATTGCTTCGACAGGCCTTCAGCGCGAAGAACGGGGCGACTGACGAGATCATCGCTCTGCGACACGTCGCTGCTCCTTTCCCGATCGATACTCACGACATTGGCCATGTCTCGTCCTCAATCAAACGCCAGTACAAGCCGGTCCCGCGAATGCTCGATATGCTCACGCATCGCCTTATCAGCGGCGCAGGCATCCCCCGCGGCGAACGCGGCAAGAAGGGCTTCATGCTCGTCGAGAGCCTCCTCGGTCACGCGCGAGTGGAACATCAAACGAAAGATATGAAAGTGTGTGTGCTGATGGTTGAGCGTTTCTCGAATAAGCTTGTTTCCGGCAAACTCCATGATCCTGTCGTGAAAGACGGCATCCTGGCGGGCAAACGTCGAGTAGCGGATGCGTTCGTCGGTTCCCTCTCGACGGCCCATGACCCCAGCGGCTTCTCGAAGTGCTGCTAGCCTCGTCTCATCCATCGCGATCGCGGCTCTGGCCGCACTATCCGGTTCGAGCAAGAGACGAAGCTCGTAGAGTTCATCGAACCGGCGGCGGGTGATTTGCGGGGCCGCGCTATATCCAATTAAGTGGGTCTTGACCACCAACCCCTCGCCTTCGAGCCGACCAAGCGCCTCTCGGATGGGGGTCTGCGAGACGCTCAATTGCCTGACCAGATTATCCACGGGGATACGTGAACCGGGCGCGATCTTCAGCGACATGAGCTGGCCAAAAATCGCGTCGTAGACGCTTGCCGCGAGACTACTGCTTCGCTGGATCAGGGCACTGGTCGCCACGTCTTCCGATGACATGCGTCGATTCGAGTTGTGCATATTTTTGCCTCTTGACATGCACAAGGGCTAACACGATGCTGCGAGCAATTCAATCCCATATCCTATAGGATTTTATATTGGGTAACGATGTGAGAGTTCGACCAGCGGCGGACGTCCAAACAGCGACCGCGCTATCAAAGGGTTGCAGGGCTCAAAAGCCTCATGCTCGTTTGCTGACGACACCACTCCTCAGGTCCAACATCGGAAGCGTGTAGATGGGCAAGATCCACGACCATTCGGCCAGGAAGATATCGCTTCGGCTGCCGTGGGCTCTCACCGCCGATGGCCAGCCGACGGCGGGTGCGTCGCGTGCAACAAATGGACGGATAGCGCTCTTCAGCGATGCGACAGGGTATGGTCTTGGCATTGGGATAGAAGCAGGCACGCTCCAAACCGAGGCAGTTGCCAGGAAGGGCGGCGTGGCGTTTGCCATCCATGCGCCACCAAAGCCGCTAAGCCGCCTTTTATCTGATACGGTCCGCCCTTCTCGGCCCTTAGATCGCGATCCTCGATTGCAGCAAGGGTCGACGTTGCCTGTCCAAGGCGCGCCAAGGCCGTCGCCGATGAATATGCCATCGCGGCTCGGAGTTCAGACAAACACACTGCTTTCTCAGATCTCGAGTCACCGCTTGTAAAAGGACATCGACAATGAGCCATTTTGCCGCCATTCGGCTGCCGCACGAAATCCTGTTTGGAAAAGGGCAGCGTCACGCGCTGCCGAAGGTCGCTTTGAGGCACGGGACACGGGCCCTGATCTGCACCGATCAGCGTTTTGCCGGGACGGCAATATTTGCGGAAATATTGGCCGCGCTGGAAGACGCGTCGATCGCCGTCTTTGTCCACGACGGCGTCCTGCCGGATGTCCCGCGAAACTCGGTTTCCGTTTGTGTCGAGGGAGCACGCGGGTTTAAGCCGGACATGGTGATCGGGATCGGCGGCGGGAGCTGCCTGGACATGGCAAAGTGTGCCGCCCTTATTCTCAGCCATGGCGGCCAGCTGCAGGACTATTATGGGGAGTTCAAAGTTCCTGGTCCGACACTCCCTGTTATTGCCATGCCGACGACAGCTGGTACCGGTTCGGAGGTTACGCCCGTTGCGGTGGTGTCCGACCCCGACCGCACGCTCAAAGTGGGTATTTCCAGCCCCTACCTTATTGCCGCTGCGGCCATTTGCGATCCCGAATTGACCATGTCGTGCCCTGTGGGTTTGACAGCCGTCGCGGGCGCCGACGCGCTGACCCATGCCATCGAGGCTTTCACGGCGGCTCGACGCGGCACCGACGCATCCTTGGCTCAAAACCACGTGTTTATCGGCAAGAGCGCGCTGACTGATCATTTCGCCCTGCTCGCCATAAAATTGCTCGGGCGCAGTCTGGAGAAAGCTTGCAAGGACGGAGCGGACCAAGACGCGCGCGCCGATGTGATGATGGGTGCGCTTGCTGCCGGCTGTGCTTTCGGCACGGCAGGGACCGCGGCCGCACACGCCATTCAATATCCGGTCGGCGCACTTACCCACACCGCGCATGGTCTCGGCGTTGCGACCTTGATGCCTTACGTTATGAGCTACAACCGCTCGGCCTCGACGGAAGAACTGGCGGAAGTCGGCGCAGCCCTTGGCATCGTGCAGGCTGGCCTTGACGTGAAGGAAATGGCCGGGGCCGCTATCGAGGAGGTCCGACGGCTTTTCGCCGCAATCGGCATTACGCCGACGCTCAAGGCTCTCGGGCTTCCTGCAGACAAGCTCGACTGGACGGCCGAACAGGCGTTCGGCATCGATCGTTTGATCAAGAACAACCCCCGCCCTTTCGATCTCGAAGCCATGAAGCGCCTCGTGCAAGCGGCCTATGACGGCGACCTCGCCGCCAGCGCAATCTAAGAAAAGGAGTATCCCGATGACCATTGCCCAACCGATCCTCCCGCATGATCGTCGACTGCCCGATATTCAGGCTACCGCGCGCGGGCTTTACATCGATGGCCAGTGGCTGCCGTCGCAGTCGGGGCAAATGATCGAGGTCGTTGATCCGTCGACAGAAGCTGTGCTCAAGCAAAGTGGCCTCGGCCGCGAGGGCGGCCAGCATCACGGCATTGCCGAATTCATGGTAGCCAAATATATCGCAACGAGTTTTTGACGCGGGAAGAACGATTTGGAAAAGGATCCCTTCCGCATCCGCGGCCACGTCGCTGATTTCGATGCGATCGTCGATGACATTGTGGCGCGCAGCGCGGTGGCGCGCGACACGCTTCCTATGGTTCCTGACATTGCTTACGGCGACGATCCGACCGAAAGGCTGGATTTGTTTTTTCCGCAGAGGCGGCAGACCCGCATGCCGGTGCATATGTTCATCCATGGCGGCTATTGGCGGATGTTCTCCAAGCGGGACTACTCCTATATCGCCAATACAATAACGAGGACCGGAGCAATCGCCGTCATCGTCGATTACGCATTGATGCCCAATGCCAGAATGGCGCTTCTCATCAATCAAGTGCGGCAAGCCAGGCAATGGGTCTTCGAGCACATTGCAGAATATGGCGGCGACCCAACGCGCATGACAGTGAGCGGTCATTCCGCCGGCGCGCATCTGGCAAGTTTCGTGTTTCTGAGAGATACCAACCCGTCAGGGCTTGCCGCAGCTCTGTTGCTCAGTGGGCTTTACGAGCTTGAACCGCTTCGCTCCTCTTTCCTGCAACAAGAAATTCAACTCACTGACGAGGAGGTCGCCCGGTTCAGCCCTCTTTCCCACCAATTTGATCTGCGCACCAAAGTCTCGGTGTTGGCAGGCACCGACGAGACGCATCCGTTCTTGGATCAGGCCGACCGTTTTACCCGGCATCTCCGTTCACAGGGCCTCACCGTGGACCGCTCCGACGTGACGGACAGCAATCATATGACCACTGTCAGAGATCTCGGAATTCCCGACACACAGGCGGCAAACGCGCTGTTTCAAATTATTCGCAACGCCTAGCTCGCCCGAGAAACGACAGTCAGCCCGACACATGCAACAGCCCGTGCTGTCGTTGCATGTGTCGAAACCGGGGTGCCGCATCCGGCGGGCTATTCAACGACCCTATCCATGCGGCCGACGAGGAATACGTAGCAGAGGGCGGCGATGATCGCCAGGATCGAGCATAGCGCCAACGCAGGTGCAAAGCTGCCCCCCTGTACGAGATACCCAATTGCGATCGGAATAACGATGCTGGAAAGGCCCCCGAACAGGTTGAATACGCCGCCCGTCAATCCGATCAGCCGTTCCGGCGCCAGTGCGGAGACGTACGACCAGGTGATTGATGCCATTCCCGTGCCAAAAAACGCAACTGCCAGAAACAGAATGATGAGCGGTGGGCTATCGACTAATTGGGCGCCGACGATGAGGACCGACAGGGCAATACCCGTCAGAACGGGGATCTTCCGAGAGGCGCTCAAGCTAAAGCCCCTACGCAAGAGTGCGTCAGAAAGAAACCCGGAAACCAGGACGCCTGCAAATCCGGCGAGAAACGGCACCGAAGCGTAAAAGCCTGCCTTGATGAAATCCAGATGCCGATATTGGACCAAATAAGTGGGAAACCACGTCAGGAAGAAATTCGCCGAGGCCAAATAGCTGAATTGCCCGATGTAGAGCCCCCAAAGCTTCTTTTTACTCAAAACGATTTTAAGATCGGTCCAGGAGAAGGTCTTTCTATTCGCCTGCTCCCTCACGAGACGGGAGCTCAACTCTGGAACACCGCCTCCGGCTTTGATGAGGTCGAGTTCAGCGTCGTTCGTTCCCCGGAACTGTTGCGGGTCCCGATAGACAGTCGCCCAAAGCACAGCTGCAATGAGCCCAAGGATACCGGTCAGGATGAAGACTGAACGCCAGCCATAGCCCGCCTCGATCCAGACGAGTACCGGTGTCAGGAAACCAAGACCAACGTATTGTGCGGAGATGTAGATGCCGATTGTGCTGGCTCGTTCACGCTCCGGGAACCACGTGGTTACGATGCGGTTGTTGACGATATAACTCGGAGCCTCAAAGACGCCGACGGCCAATCGCAGAATGAACAAACTGACGATGCCGGCGACGAAACCAAGGCTGAGTGTGGCAATCGACCAAACCAGGATTGTCAGCGGGTAAACGACCCTTGGGTGCACGCGGTCGGCAAGCCACCCTCCCGGAATTTGCATCGCCGTGTATGTCCAGCCAAAAGCTGAGAACAGCCAACCCATCGTCACCGGATCGATTTTCAGCTCACCGGAAAGAGACGGTGCCGTAATCGACAGATTCGTCCGATCCAGGTAGTTGATGACTCCCGTTAAGAACAGAAGCGCAGTTATGATATAGCGGGTTCGGCTCGGGGCCGTCAGCGTTGCCGATATCGACATATATCCTCCTCCCAAATTTTTTTTGCAATCACCAGTTGGTAAAGCTTCCATCGCGGCGCCGCAGATGCGGCGGTTCAAAGAATTGGAATTCCAGTTTTTTCAAAGCATCTTCATTGACTTCAATGCCCAGTCCTGGGCGATCGGGTACCCTGTAGCTGCTGCCCTCCAGCGTGACCTGTTCGGGGAAGAGTTCGGCCGAATCGAATCCAAGCTGTTCGACCGGCGAGGCGCGGCATTCGAGCCAGGCAAAATTTGAAACAGCTGCAGCGAGATGAACGGTCGCGGCCGTGCAGATTGGGCCGAGAGGATTGTGCGGCATGAGATCGACGTAATGGGCTTCGCTCCATCCCGCGACCTTCATCGCTTCGGTGAAGCCGCCGACGTTGCAGATATCCAGGCGATTGAACTGATGGATATCGCGCTCGATGTAAGGCAGGAATTGCCATTTGGATGAAAACTCTTCGCCAATGGCGAACGGCACATCTGTCATCCTGCGTAACGCTTCGTACGCCTCCGGCGTCTCATCGCGAATAGGCTCTTCGATGAAGTCCAACGTCCCGCTTGGCATTTTCTGACAAAACGATGCGGCCTCCGCGACACTCAGCCGATGGTGATAATCGATCCCCAACACGGCCGCCGGTCCCAGTTCCTCTCTCGCCTTGACCATCCACGGTGCTGTGCGCGCAATTGACTCGCGTGGCTCGAAAATGTCGGTGGAATGCTGTCCCCATGGCACAAACCGGATACAGGTCCAGCCGGCACTCATGAGAGTTTTTGCCTGCTCGACCATTTCCGGACCAGGATCGGCGGGGGCCGTAGCAAAAGCTGGGACGAGGTCGCGCTGCTTCCCCCCTAGCAGGTCAAAGACCGGGACGCCCTGCGCCTTGGCGCGAATATCATGGAAGGCGATATCCAGCGCACCGATTGCCGCTGACAGAACACGTCCGCCTTCGAAATATTGGCTGCGATACATTTCCTGCCAAAGCGCGCCCGCTCGTCTGGCGTCGCGCCCCAAAAGAAACTCGCTGTAGTGTCTGATCGCGCCGACAACCGCATGCTCGCGGCCGGTTAACCCAGACTCACCCCAGCCATAGATCCCACTTTCAGTCGTTACCTTAACCAGAAGTTGGTTCCGGTGACCGACCCTGGGAGTAAAGCATTCAATTTTCGCAATTTTCATAGACGTCTACTTTTAAAGCTGTTGGAGATTGGAGGCTTCCAGGCGATCAGCGCCTTCGGCTCCTCGGATCACGAAGGCCATGGCGATATAGCGGGCCTCCTCCGCGCGACCGCCGGCGATGGCATTGGCGAGCGCCAGGTGCAGCGTCGGGTTTGGATCATAAGAGAGCCCATTTTCCAAAAGGGTAAGGTCAGCATGAAAAAGGGTGCGTAGCATCTCTTCGAGCGGGCGACGGAGACCTTGGATCAAACTGTTATGCGTTGCGTCAAGGATTGCCAGATGAAAGGCGATATCTGTCTCGATCGCCTCGGGAGACGGTGCTTCCTTCATCGAATTGGCGAGCGTCGATATTGCCGCTCTTTCGGCACTCGTCGCATTTGACGCCGCCATTGATGCGGCGCCCGGCTCAATCAACTCACGAAGCTGCGCGACCTCACGCCGAAATCGTGCGTGTGAAGAGCGATCGTGCAAGCGCCATCTGATGACGTCGACATCAAGACTGTTCCAGTCCGATCTGTCCGCGACCCGCGATCCGTAACGACGGGCAGTTCTAACAAGCCCTTTTCCCGCCAGCACCTTGACTGCTTCGCGAAGCGCATTTCGCCCGACGCCAAACTTGGCCGCCAAGTCGGCCTCCATGGGAAGCTGGGCACCAGGCTGCCATTCGCCTTGCACAATCGAGCGGCCCATGGCCTGAACTGTGTCTGATATCAGCCCTCTCGGCAGCATGCTTATCTCCTCTTGGGATGGGCTTAAATCCCATCTAGAAGAATGTCAATGCAGGGTTGACAAGATCGTGCCTCCGCTGATCGCGACCTTATCTTTCGTTCTGATCCCAACACAGAAGCCATCGAAGTGCTTCAACGATATGCCGGTCTGTTGGAATCCTTTCGTCGACGCCTGCCCTCCATTCCATATCGAATGAGGGCACGGATCGAAGAACACCGGGCCATTCTTGCCGCATTCGAGGCGCGTGACCCCGCGTCGGCGGCGAAAGCAGCGGCACGACACGTTCGCGCTGACGGCGACGAATTTCTGGAGGCTATGCGGCAGACCAAAGGAGATTGGCACGATCTGTGAGTTTTTGGCCAAGCCTCGGGAGAGCTGCAGTAAGCACTCGACGAGGCGCATGGAGGCGATCCCTGAAGATCGTGGGACGGCTGGATATGAGTCAATGAAAGGTTTAGAGCCCCAAACATATAGTCAATGGCAATTTTCCATGCTCGGGCCTATTCGCAGACGAATGGGGCCTTGTCGATTTTTGCGGGGGAATGATTAATGACGGTCGAATCTAGGCCACACAATCAATCGAGGCACGACGTTGTGGAACCTCTGCAGCTACCAGTGTCCTTGATCACTAGGATTTGAGACCCGATAAGACTTGGCCGGCAGCACGCAGCCCACTTTCCCAAGCGCCATGCGCAGTCGAGAAGTCGGATTGATGGGTCGCCTCTCCGGCGAAAAACAGCCGGTCGCCGATCGGTTGCGCCAGGATGGTGCGGGCACCGGCATGGCCGGGCAGCGCGTGGCTGTAGGAGCCACGAACCCAATCAGTGTGGCACCAGGACGAGGCCGCAAGCGGCCGCAGATGCCGGCGAATATTGTTTCCGATGAGCGACGACAGCTGGTCGAGCGCGAAGGAGAAGGCGTCGAGCAGGCCGGCCTGTTCGATGACGACGGCGCCCTTTCCGCCGAAGAAGCCTTCAACCACCGGGCGGCCGAGCGGCCTAATGTAATAGCTGCCGGTCTCGTCATTCCGGGGGTCGCCGAGCAGATGGGTTTCCGGCTCGAGGCCATGATTGCCGTGCAGCTCCATGAACAGCTTGTCCGCGAGGCCGAGCGGCAGCTGGCCTGCGGCATGCAGGTGATCGTCGGCCTGCGGATCGAAGGCGATGGTGCCGCGGGCGAGGACATTGGTCGAGACAGTGACGATCGCCGCACTAGCCGTGAGCGGGCCGCGATCAGTCTCCAGCCGAACACCCTCTCTGATCAGGGCGACCCGGCGAACCGGCGTCGACAGGCGGAGGGTCACGTCAGGAACGGCAGCCCCAATCAGGCTCCCGTAACCTTCGTGCACCCGCCAGTTGGCATCGGTCGCGGCATTGTCATAGGCAAGGAAATCGGCGACCGACAGTCGCTCCAGCGGCGCGCCGTTCAGATAGCCGCTGAGCGACTGGCAATAGGCATTCCATTTGCCATCGGGCTCCAGCGCGTCCGACGCCCTGTCGCTTTCGGGCGGATTGGTCCGCAAGCGGTTTTCAAGCGCGTCCCAAGCCGCGGCTGCAGCCGCTCGCTCATCCGGCGAGAAGCCGAGATTGCGCCATTGGTTCTGCCAGGCCGTCGCCCCGCGCTCGATCGTGAACCGCGCCTCGCGGCCGATGGCGACAAGGGGATTACGCTCGGCCGAATGCAGCCACCCGCAACCCATATCGAGCGGCATGCCGGAGAGTTCGATCGTCCAGGCGCGGCCGCCGACGCGGTTGCTGGCTTCGAGAATGACGACCGAGCGTCCGGCATCGGTGAGCTTTCGTGCCGCAGCAATGCCCGCCGCACCGGCGCCGATAACAGCCACATCGTAGTCCATCTTCACCGCTTTGCCCCCGCTTTCCGTCATCACCTTGATCGGCTTGAGTTTTACATGGGAGCTGCACCCGCTTCAATGCGCCCGAAAGCCTGCTACTATGCTGCCATGACCTTCTTCGAAACCCTCGTTGCATTGTTGGCTGTCGCCATCCTGCTGCTGCAGATCACGCGGCGCATGCACCTGCCCTATCCCGGTATACTGGCTGCCGCCGGCGTCGCGGTGGCGATGTTGCCTGGCGCGCCGACGATCCCGATCGATCCGCCGACGGCGCTTGCTTTGTTCATCGCGCCCGTGCTTGTCGACTCGGCCTATGACTTTCCGGTGGGTGCTGCGCGGCGCATGCTGCTGCCGCTATTCTTCTATGCCATCGTTGCCGTTCTGGTCACGACAAGCGTGGTGGTTTCAATCAGCATTCTGACTGTCGGGCTTCCGCTTGTGGTGGCGGTCGCGCTTGGCGCCATCGTTGCGCCGCCCGATGCTGCCGCAGCCACCGCCGTTCTTTCCAATCTGCCGGTCGCCCGTCGTGTTGATGCGCTGCTGAAAGGCGAAAGCCTGTTCAATGATGCGACGGCCCTGCTGCTGTTCGGCGCCGCGCTCACCGTCCAGGCACGGGGCGGGCTCGACGGCGCAACCGCGCTTCAGATCGGGTTCGCAGCACCTGGAGGAATTCTCTTTGGTATCGTCTTCGGCTTCTTCGTCTCAAGGCTTCGGCCGGTGACCGAAAATACGGTCGGCGGCACCCTGTTTCAGTTCGTCTATGCCTTTGCGACCTGGCTGATCGCCGAGCATCTGCACCTCTCGGCCGTGCTGGCGACGGTTGCGAGCGCCATGACGATCGCCGCCCTTGCGACAGTCGATGATTCTCCACGCATGCGGGTGCATTCCTTCGCCGTCTGGACGACCGTCGTCTTCCTGCTGAACGTGATCGCCTTCCTGCTCATGGGCCTGCAGGCACGCCGCATCCTGGAAGCGATGTCCGCCGAGGAACTTGAGCGGGCGCTCGGTTTCGCCGCCATTGTGGTTGTCGGCGTCATCCTCGCACGCCTGGCAATGGCCTTCCTCCTTCATGCGATCGTGGTGTCGCGCCACCGCCGCGGCAAAATGCTGGCGCCGTTTACGAGTGGGGAGACCCTGCTGGTCGGCTGGTCCGGCATGCGCGGCCTCGTGACACTGGCTACCGCCTTCGCGTTGCCGGGGGAGTTTCCGGAGCGGGACCTCGTCGTCCTGACCGCCTTTGCGGTTGTGCTGGCAACCCTGGTCATTCAGGGCGCGACGCTTGCGCCGATGATCCACTTCCTCAAACTCGGGCGGCAAGCGGAAGTCCACGAGGAACTGGAGGCGGCCCGACGCTCGCTCGCCGAAGCCGCGTTTCAGCGGCTGGAGAAGGAGGGTGGCGCTGAGGCTGAGGCGATCCGGACGATCTGCCGGGACCACTGGACCGAACCATCAGATAGTGCCAAGACCGCGCCGCTCGCTCGTCGCCGAAACCTGACGATCGCAGCTGTTATCGCCCAGCGTCAGCGCCTCGAGGAACTCCGAGACGCAGATCAGATTGGCCCGACGCAATATCTCGAACTGCAGGAAGACCTGGACTGGAAGCAGCTCTCGGTCGGTTCCGAAGAGGATCGGCGCATCACCGAGAGCTAGGCAGCAGCGAACCGACCTTGCCGTATAGGCATGAACGGCAGGCGAAGTGCGGCGATCGATCGGATAGCTGGCGAAGTCGGCCCTTTCACGCCATCGCTATCAATACCCCGTTCTTCTCAAGCCGCTAGTAAAGTGTCCTCTTGTATTCGTCTTCCAGATCGTCGTCCATTTTGCGCATCTCATCCTTATCGCTCGGCGCGCCGGTTGTTTCATCCAGAATGATCTTTATAAGTGACGGCATCTCGGTGCGACTCTGGAAATGATCCGGGCTCCACAGCTTAGAGCGCCGAAATGCCTTAGCGCAGTGCATGAAGACCTCACTCACTTTGACCACGATTGCGAGTTTAGGGGCGCGATCATTGACGCTCATGCTCTCCAGAAGGTCAGGGTCATTGACCAGAGTGGCGCGGCCATTCACGCGCAACGTATCGTCAAAACCTGGAATGATGAACAACAGGCCAACACTCGGATTGGCAAGAATATTGACGAGGGTATCGAGACGGTTATTGCCGGGCCGGTCAGGTATCGCCAGCGTGCGCTCATCAAGAATTTTGACAAAGCCGACGGGATCACCGCGGGGACTTACATCCGCTTTGCCATCCAGGTTCTGTGTGCCGATACATAGGAACGGCGAACGCTTGATAAACTGCTGTGCGTGTTTGCCGAGTGTATCCTGGCACTTCTGTATGGCCAGGGCATGTGTCGCCTCGAACAGACTTCGAAGGGATTGCTCATCTGTTATAGCGAACTCAGGATTAAGCTTGAACCCATTCATTCTATCACCTTTCGAGGTTCTCTTTTTGGTTTGGTCAGCCTCAACTGAGTGGTCTGTTTTGAATGTCAGCGCATTGGGGGTCTCTGGTCCTCCTAGTCGGTGAACTTCGGCACTAAGGAGTGACAATCATAGAAAGCGACATCAATATGATGTACGTACCTCATACCGGGTTGAATAGCGTAAATTTCGGTTGCAATCAAGCTCTCCTGAAATCGACCTTAGAGGCCCTCGTAAATCGCTTTATGCAGATGATAGGCAGGCGTTGCGTTTTCTTGTCCAGTGCGGAGTTACGCCCAACGCTGACAAGTTCCCGCAGTTGGCACAGGAATCCCGTCATTCTCCAGCCCCTTTAGATCCGAGGAAGCCGACCGCCCCGCCTCCTTCGAGGCGAAATGTGATATCGTTAGCCGCGACGACATCCGTGAATTCGCGAGCAAGATGAACGCCCCCCAAACCGTGGAAGCGTTTATGTTGCCGGAAATGTTACATCCGCTCGATCGACACCCGAGCTAATCAACGCGCTGCGCCAAAGCGCCGTTTAAGCGGCAACCACTTTGGCGCCATCGGCACCCTCGATATCAGCCGCGAACGCCGTTTCGACGTCGCTGAATTATCCCGAGCGTATCAGTTTGCCGGAAGGCAAATGCCAGAGTGTCGGCATGTCGCACGACATCGAGATCACCGACAGGTTCGGCCAATTTTTGTTCGCCGATCACGCCGCCGGGTAAGCCACCGAAGATGTGACTACTGCACAGAGATGCCGCACAGGAGCACGATCCGAGTAAGTGAGCACCGACACGCCGGATGCCGCCGGTCCGCCAGACCAATTCCGCTATGACGAATGAAAAAGGGCATGTACTTCATTCATTCTCTTTACAGGACATGTGCCTGCCGGACGAGCTCGGCCTTACGCCTTGAAGTCTCCAGTCCGAGCTCGATGAACTGGCGCGCGTGTTTGGCCAGCTCCACGTTGTCGTTCCAGAGATTGCGCCAAATAGCCGTTTTCAGGGATAGATCCTTGTCGACGATGGCCGTCGAGAAGGATTCAAAGGTCACGTAGTCGTTCCAGCCGATCGCAACAAGCGCATCGAAAACGGCGGCGAAATCGATATTGCCGGTACCGAGGTAGCCACGATGGCTTTCGCCGATATGGACGTAGCCGATCTTGTCAGCTGCATGACGGATCGCCAGCCCGACATCGGCTTCCTCGATGTTCATGTGGAACGTATCGAGATGGAGGAAGACGTTTGAGGCGCCGGTGTCCTTGATATAGGCCATGCCCTGTGCGGCGGTGTTCAGCAAGTTGCTCTCGAACCGGTTGACGATTTCGAGATTGAGAGTGACGCCGGCGGCTTTTGCCCGGTCGGCGACCTTCGACAGCGTGGAAACGCTCGTGTCCCAGCTCTTCCTGGTCAACGCGTGCTCCTGCTTGCCATGCGCCGAGCTCAAAATGCCAGCGAGCTTCGTGCCGCCGAGATCGCGCACCAGCGCCACTGCGCGCTCGAGGATGTCTTGGCCGTTGGAAACGACTGCCGGGTCGTCGCTGGAAACATCGCCCTCGGGCGGCAGTCCCATGCTGATCGCAACGTCGAGGCCGAGTTCCCGAATGCGCGAGGCAAGCCACGTCACATCCACCTGCTTCGGATCAAGGTAGGAGAATTCAATCAGCTTGAAGCCGAGTTCGTGCGATCTTGTGAGAGCCTTTTCCAGCTCGTTCTTCGACGAGCCGGCGCTCCAGACGAAGGAATGAACACCGATTTTGGACATGGGACGCCGCTTTCCGATTGGCAATGAAAATAGCGACCCGCCTGCACTGAGGCATTGCGGGTCGCTCGGGAGGAAACATTAGCGAGCTGCGGTCCAGCCCTTGTAATCCTTGATATTGTCGGCCGTAATCAGCTTCGGGTCGAGAAGGACAGTGTTTTCAGCCGGCTTCTTGCCGTTCAGCACGTCGACGGCCATCTTGAGCGCGTCGCCGGCCATGACATAGGGATCCTGCGAGGCGGACGCCTTGATCATCGAGTTGCCGCTGGCGAGCGACTTTTCGATGTCGGGCGCGCCGTCGACAGCCGTGATGAAGAACTCGTTGCGGTGCAGCTGCTTGGCGGCAAGCTCAGCACCGATGCCCGTCGGATCGTTGATTGCAAAGACGGCGTCGATCTTGTCGAAGCGCGTCAGCAAGCCCTGCATGACGGCGAGGCCGCCATCGCGCGAACCCTGGCCGTTCTGGTCGTCGGAGAGGATTTTTATGTCAGGGCTCTTCGACAGCACGTTCTTGCAACCCTGGACGCGGTCGAGGATCGAGGACGAAGCCGGGCCGTTAATGATGACGACATCGCCCTTGCCCTTCAGCTGATCGACGATGTACTGGCACGCCTCCTCGCCCGCCTTGATGTTATTCGTCATGACGGTGACATCGGCGCCCGGCGCCGAAACGTCGAAGGCGGCGACGATCACACCCGCCGCCTGTGCCTTCTTGACGGCCGGCGCGATGGCCTTGGCGTCGACGGCGTTCAGCATGATGATGTCAACGCCGGCGGCGATGAAGCTGTCGATCTGCGAAACCTGCTTATTGAGGTCGTAGTCGGCCGAAACCGAGGTGACCTGAACGTTCGGATTGATTTCCTTGGCGCGGTCCTCGATGCCCTTGATGGTTGCCACGAAGAACGGGTTGCCGAGCAGGCCGACCGAAATGCCGATCTTCTGAAGGTCCTTGGCCGCAGCCGGCATGGCGATGGCTGCCGCCAGAGCGGTGGCTGCGAGCAGTTTAGAGATCATACGCATATTTCCTCCTTATGGCGCTTCCTGCGCCCTGTTATCCGGTAACCCCGGTCCCTCGAGCCGCGCTTCACGTGCGGCTAAGCCCTTTCAGCCGGTAGCGGTCGAGCGCCACGGCGACGATGATGACAAGCCCCTTGATGATGTACTGCCAGATGTCGGAAACACCGACGAGGATGAGGCCGTTCGACAGAACGGCGATGATGAGAGCCCCAATCAGCGTTCCCCAGATCGAGCCGACGCCGCCGACGAAGCTGGTGCCCCCCAGGATGACGGCGGCGATCGCATCGAGCTCATAGGACTGGCCGAGTTGCAGGCCGTTGGCTGCGTAGAGACGCGCCGCCGACATGACCCCGCCGAGGCCGGAGAGAAGCCCGGACATGGAATAAACGAAGAGCAGCACGAGCGGCACTTTGATGCCGGTCAGACGCGCGGCTTCCACATTGCCGCCGACGGCATAGATCCAGGTGCCGAGCACGGTGCGCTTGAGGATCACCCAGGAGATCAGGATCGTCAGCAGCGCAATGATCGCCAGCCACGGCACGCCCAGAAAATTGCCATTGCCGATGAAGTCGAAGGGCAGATCCGGATTAAAAACAGTCGTGTCATTGCCGAGTAATCGGGCGATACCACGCATGGCGGTGAGCGAGCCGAGCGTCACGATGAAGGGCGGCAGCTTCAGAAAGGCGATGATCGAGCCGTTGACGACACCGCAGGCGAGGCCGACGGCAATCGCCGCCGGAATGCCCAGCAGGCCGATATCGGGCCAGAGCGAGACGATGACGCCGACCATTGCAGACGCCGCGAGAATCGAGCCGACGGAGAGATCGATGCCACCGGTGAGGATCACGAAGGTCATGCCGGCCGCCAGCACCGTATTGATCGATGCCTGCTGCATGACGATCGACAGGTTATTGACGCTCAGGAAGCGGCCGCTGAGCAGATGAAAGCCGATCGCCAATATAATGAGGACGGGAAGCATGCCGAGGGCGGTCAATGTCGACCGCAGCTTCATCTTGTCCATTGCTGTCTGTTCGCTTTGCGTTGCGCTCATTTCAGGTTCTCTCTTTTATCGCGCTTTATGCGTCTCGCTTGGCGGGTCCGGTGGACAGGGCCATGATGGCTTCCTGGCCGATCGGCTGTTGTTCGGATCCGACGATTTCGCCGGCGATGCAGCCCTCACGCATGACCAGCACACGATCGGCGATACCGATGATCTCAGGCAGGTCGCTGGAGATGACGACGATGGCGATGCCGCTCTGGGCAAGCTCGTCAATGATCCGGTAAATTTCCGACTTTGCGCCGACATCGACGCCGCGCGTCGGCTCGTCGAGGATGATTACCCTCGGCTTGGTTTCGAGTAGCCGGGCTAGCAGCACCTTCTGCTGGTTGCCGCCAGAGAGGGCTCCGACGTTGATCGATGTGCTTTTCGTGCGGATCGAAAGCGATGAAACGGCGCTGTCCGCCCGCTTCTTAGCCTTGCCGAAATCAAGGAAACCGCCGGACCGCGCATCTTCGGAAATGACACCGATATTGATGTTCTCGTTGATCGACATATCGAGGAAGAGGCCGAGTCCCTTCCGGTCTTCCGTCAGGTAGGCAATGCCCGCGTCGAGCGCTCCCCGTGGTCCGTTCAGCGAAAGCTCGCGGCCATCGAGCAGGACGCTTCCCGAGGTCTTGTGATCCGCGCCATAGATCAGCCGGGCGAGCTCGGTGCGTCCCGAGCCGACCAGTCCGGCAATGCCCAGCACCTCGCCGGCGCAGGCGTCGAAGGAACAGTCATGCACGCGACGGCCGTCGCCGATGTTCTTGACCGCCAGCACCACCTTCCGGTCATGCCCGACAGCGCGATGCTCCTTCTTGTAGAAGGACGAAAGATCGCGGCCGACCATCATCGAAACGAGGCGCTCGGCGGAAAGCTCGCTGCGCTCAAGCGTTCCGACATAGGCGCTGTCACGCAGTACGCTGACGCGGTCGGCTAGCGCATAGATTTCTTCCATGCGGTGGCTGATATAGATGATCGCGATCCCCTGTGCCTTGAGGCTGGTGATCACTTCGAAGAGCTTTTCGGTTTCGCGGCTCGTGAGCGACGTCGTCGGCTCGTCCATGACGATGATGCGGGCGTCGGTAGTGAGCGCCCGGGCAATTTCGACCATCTGGCGCTCTCCGAGCGACAGCGTCGATACCATCTGGCTCGGTGAGAAAGTGATGCCGAGACGTTTGAGGATCGGCTCCGCCCGCTTCCGGATGTCGCCGCGATCGACGAAGCCCATGCGCGAGGGCTCCGTGCCCAGGAACATGTTCTGGGCAACTGTGAGGTTGGGCGCAAGCGACAGTTCCTGATAGATGACGGCAATGCCATTAGCCTTTGCCTTGACGGGGTCGCCTGCGATTGCGGGGCGCCCGCTGACCAGGATACTGCCGCCGGGATCGGCGACATAGGCTCCCGACAGAACCTTCATCAAGGTCGATTTTCCCGCGCCATTCTCGCCCATCAGGGCATGAACTTCGCCCGGATAGACCGTGAGCGACACGTTCGTCAGGGCGCGGGTATTGCCGAAGGTCTTGCTGATGTTCTGCATTTCGAGAACAGGCGCGACACGTCGATCGGGTGCAGCAGCAGTGCTCATCCCATCTTCTCCTTCAACAGGGTCGCGTTCGGCGAGCGCGAATGCATCTCCTCGACGCGACGGCGCCATTCGCGCCGGTAGTTTTCGAGACCCTTTATGTTGGCTGGACGGACCTTCTCGGTTTCGTTGCTGAACGGTCGCAGCCCGGCCTGGCGAAACACGAGAGCCGCCGCGCCAAACGCGCTGCCTTCGGGATTGGCGCTCGTAAAGACGGTCTGGCTTCGCAGTGCGGCCAGCATCGGGGCAAAGAGTTCGGCCTTGACCAGCCCGCCATCGATGACGATGTCGTTTTCCGAGCGGATGAGATCGAGCGACAGATCGGTCATCAATGTCACATAGAGCAATGCGACCGCCGCCCTGTCTTCTCCTGACACGGGAGGACCGTCAAAACGGCCTTCGAAATCTGGGAATGGTCCGCCCGCGGCGAAGGATGGCAGGGCAAAGCTGGCCTTGGCGATGACAGCTTCGATTGCGGCAATCGAGATGTGCTCGGTCCAGCCATCGCTTGCCACGTCATATTCCCGGCCGCCCATGAAGCGGATCGTCGCGGCCGGCGCGTGATCGACGGTGACGTTTGCGAGCATGTCGCGCCTCCGGTCGAGCGCATTGAGGGGGCAGGCTTGATTGAAGATGATCACCCAAGTGCCGGTCGAGATCAGGGTGAATTCATCAAAACCGACGGATCGATAGTAGAAGAGCGCCGAGTTGCTATCGTGCACGCCGTTGTGCACGCAGACGTCGACGGTGCTACCATCGCCGAGGGTGACTTGGTGGGTGCCGAGCAATGAGCCAGCGGCTGCGAAATCAGGCATTTTCGACCGCCAGCCCTGACCATCGACCAGGCTGCTGAAATCATCGGCGAGCGGAGCCCAAAGGTGGGAATGGCAGCCGAGGTAGGAAACCTCCGACACGGCCCTGCCGGAGAATTTCCAGGACCAGAATTGCGGATAGGCGAGGATTGCCTCCGTCGCTTCAAGCGTTCGTGGATCCCGATCGGCAAGCCACAGCACATGCCGGCCGTAATTGAAGCCGAGTGGCAGACGTGGCGAGAAGGTTTCCGAGAAACTGGGAATCAGGGTGTCGATCCGGTCGGCAACCAATGCGGGCGGTTCCTGCTCGTAATCGAGGATGGGATGGCGAAGCATGTTGTCGCCGATGAGCGCAAAGGTACATCCGTGTCCGGAGAAGGTGACGTGGCGCACGCCGTGCGCCTCGACGGACTGCGCAAGTTCGTTCTCCATCCAGGCAAACAGTGCGGCATCATCGAGAACACGAATGTCGCCAAAGGCCCGCCAGACCGGTTTCGTGCGCCGCTCGGCGATGACGTTACCGTCGCCGTCGATTACAAAGAGCTTGGAATTGGTTTTTCCGAGGTCGAAGACTGCGACCGGCTGCTGGGCTGTCATGACACGCCTCCGACATTGGCGATGAGGATCGTCACGCCGGCATTTTCCACAAGCTTGGCATTCGCGTCGGAAAGGCCGTCATCCGTGACGATCGTTCCGACTCGCGACAGGGAAAGAACCAGGTTTCGCGGCTGGATCGAGAACTTCCGGCTATCAGCCAGAAGGACCACCTCGTCGGCGCAGGTGCTAAGCTCGCCAATCGCCTTGACGAGCAGCGGATGGGATTCGAACAGGCCCTGCGCGCCGATGCCTTGGGTGCCGACGAAGAACCGAGAGGCAAAATAGTCCGGCGCGCCGGAGGAAGGGTCGTGAATAATGCCTGGCTCACGGTAGAGCTCGCCGCCTGCAAGGCTCAGGTGGCAGCTACCATGTTCGCCGAGATAGGCTGCGAGGGGCATGGAATTCGTGTAGATTCGCAGGTTCCGCCGCGCCAGCAGCACACCGAGCTGAAAACATGTCGAGCCAGCGTGAACGATAATCGAGTCGCCGTCGCGCACCAGAGACGCAGCCTTGCCGGCGATTGCCCGCTTGGCTTCCACGGCAATGTCGCGATTTTCGTCATAGGGCCGGGCGGCCAGGCGCCCGCCGACTTCGAAAGCCGAGATTCCGCCATAGACTTTCTTGGCGCGTCCCGTTTCGTGCAGCTTGTCGATGTCGCGCCGGATCGTCGCCGGTGACACGCCCAGCCGATCCTGCAGGTCGCGAACCGAGGCAAACGGCGTATCGCGAAGCAGGTCGGTGATGATCTTGTGCCGGTCGGCGTCGTTCACTGCATTTTCCTCCCGGCCACTCCCAGCCGATGATTAAAGATAATCACAATGACGGAGCGGCCGCAAGCGTTGTGACGCAAAAACTTCATCATTGACGATATTCAATCGCATACCTACGATAGAGAAAGAGTTCGCTCACGTTTTGGTGAGAGGACGTCGAGGCTTGGAGGATTAATCTTGACGATGGCAGCACGTGGCGCGGAGAGCGAGTTCGACCGGTTCCTACGCCTGTCAAAACAGATTGGAACCGATATCCTCAAGACGCAGGGCGCCGGCGGCAACACATCGCTGAAGGATGGCGATACGATGTGGGTCAAGGCCTCGGGCACCTGGCTTGCCCAGGCAGGCGAACGCGACATCATGGTCCCCGTCCGCGTAGCACCGCTGGTCGAGGCTTTGCGCCGCGGCGATCCGCGCGCTGAAAAGGCGACCGACTTCGTCATCACGGCGCTGAATACGAGCGGGCTGCGGCCGTCGATCGAAACGAGCTTTCATGCGGCTCTGCCGAGCCCGGTTGTCGCGCACTATCACTGCGTCAACACGATTGCTCTTTCGGTGCTGAAACAACGCGATGAGATCTTTAGGACGAAGCTTGAGGCAGCGGGCATGAAATGGGCGACGGTACCTTACCGGCGTCCCGGTACGCCACTGGCCAGGGACGTCGATCTCGCGGCCGAATCGAATCCCGACGTCCTGATCCTCTATAATCATGGCATCATCGTCACGGGCGAGACCGTCGAAGAAGTTGCCGATCGGATCGAGCGGGTCACCGCGGCATTGACCTTACCTGCAAGACAGGTTCCGGATGCGGATATTGGGGCGCTTCAGCAGCTGAGCCAGGATAGCAGCTATTCCCCCGCAGCGGACCTCGCCAGTCACCAGTTGGCGCTCGTGCCTGAAAACATCCGGCTGGCGACCGGCGGATCGATGTATCCCGATCACGTGATCTTTCTCGGTACGACAGTCGGTCTGCTGAAAGCGGGTCAGTCCTTGCCATCCTATCTGGAACGGTTCGCAGATAAAGGTCAGACCGCGCCGAAGATGATCATCGTTTCCGGCTGCGGTATGCTCCTGTCGAATGAACTGACCCCGGGCGGGCAGGTTATGGCCCGCTGCCTTGCGGAAGTCGTGGCGCGGATTCCTGAGGGCGCCGACGTCGTCTACCTGACCGAGGCTGATGAATACGAACTGACCAATTGGGAAGCGGAGCAATATCGCCAGGCGCTCGATCGCGGAGCACGGACGTGACAAGCCGCCAATTCTCGGGAGCAGCAACTGTCATTGGCATCGATATCGGCACCTCTGGCGCACGTGCGGCTGCTCTTGCCGACGACGGCAACGTGGTGGCGATCGCCAGCGCGCCGTTTGAGGATGCCAAAGAATGGCGAACACCCTCGATTTGGTGGGAGCGCACATCGACCGTATTGCGGGAGCTTGCGGCGAAGACAAGTCTCGCATCGGTTCGCGCGATTGGCGTCGATGGCACATCCGGAACGGTCCTTGCGACCGACGACAGGGGCGAGCCCATCGGCACGCCGCTGATGTACAATGATGCGTGTCCGGATGCAGCGATTGTCGCGGACATCTCGCGGTTTGCCCCAAGCAACAGTCCGGCTCGGGGTGCGAGTTCGGCCCTGGCAAGAGCGATTTACCTCGCCCGCCAGCCAAATGTCGCGAAGATCGTTCACCAGGCCGACTGGCTGTTGATGAAACTTGGTGAGCGAGAATGCGCAAGCGATGAAAACAACGCGCTCAAGACCGGTTATGATCTTGACCAAGAACGGTGGCCAGACTGGATAGAGCAGGCCGGGCTCGACCGGCGCCTTCTGCCAACTGTTCGCCCGGCCGGTTCCGCCCTATCGCCGGTCGAGGGTTTTGTCCGGAGCCTCGGTGTCGATGCCACCTGTCGCTTTCATGCAGGAACGACGGATGGTTGCGCGTCTTTCCTGGCGACGGGCGCATCGCAGATCGGTGATGGTGTCACGGCTCTCGGCTCCACGCTCGTGCTCAAGCTTGCTTCCCATCGGCCGATCAACGCGCCGCAATACGGGATCTATTCGCATCGCGTGCTCGATTTCTGGCTGCCCGGCGGCGCGTCGAATACGGGCGGCAGCGTGATCAAGTCGCTTTTCGGAGACGATCGCCTCGATGCACTGACGGCTCGCATCGACATTGCGAGGCCCACAGGTCTCAATCTCTATCCGCTCATCAAGCCTGGCGAACGATTTCCCGTCAGCGATCCGAACTACGCGCCACGGCTGGAGCCGCGTCCCGAGGATGAAGCGGTCTTTTTCCAGGCTGTGCTGGAGGGGATGACCGAGATCGAACGGTGCGGTTATGGACGACTGACGGAGCTCGGTGCGGCCCCGCTGAAATCTGTGCGAACCGTCGGCGGCGGTGCGAAAAATCCGATTTGGACCCGGATGCGGCAGGCCGCTCTCGGCGTTTCCTTCGCGCCTTCGAACTCGACGGAGGCCGCGGTCGGCACGGCGGCACTCATTCTTCAATGGCAGGAAAGACAGCGTTGATCATCGCTCCCGAAATATCTCTTGCGGCTCTGATCGACCGCTACGACTATTTCCTCGTCGATCAGTTCGGCGTCCTGCGCGACGACGTCGGCGCCTATGATGGGGCGGCTGCGGCATTGCGCGCCCTGAAGGACAGGGGCAAGCATGTTATCGTGCTTTCAAATTCGGGAAGAAGCGGGGACTACAATGCCGAGCGGTTCGTTCGTCTCGGTTTCGACCGCGAACTCTTCGAGCGGTTCGTGACCTCAGGCGACGTTGCCTTCGATATATTGTCGGCATCCTCGGACATTCGGCCCGGCATGCGGGCCTTTACGATCTCCAGCGGCGGAGACCAGAATCTGGCTGACCGTCTGGGGCTGACCAGTGTTGCCCGATCGGACGAGGCCGATCTCGTCATCATCTCCGGCAGCGAGGCCGAGCGGATTGAACTCGAGGTCTATCGTCGACAACTGGCGCCCGCAGCGGCAAACAAGGCTCCCTGTATCTGCACCAATCCCGATATTCACAAGCTTGCCGGCGGCAAGATTGTGCCCGGCGCGGGGGCGATCGCACGGATCTACAACGATCTTGGGGGCATGGTCCACTGGATCGGCAAGCCCCATCGCGAGATCTACGAATTCGCAATAGCGCGGTGGAATAGTGCCGATCCCGCGAGGATCGTCTGCATCGGCGACAGCATCGAACACGATATCAAGGGCGCGACCGATATGGCGCTTTCCTCCGTGCTGGTGCGGACCGGCATTATGGCGGATGCCTCTGAGGAGGAACTATCGGAGCTGTCACGGCATTTCGCGGCGCTTCCCACCTATATCATGCCTGGGTTTTCGAACGATGGCTCCTGACGGCAACGCGCCCCTGCCATTTAGGATCCCTCGCCTCTGCCGCTTCGTAACCGCCCGCGAAATTCACGCTTAAGGTGCAAAGCCGCTCTCCGGCATATTCCAGAGCGAGCGCGACGCGTCGTCACTCTCGACTGTGACAGCATCGATCGCAGCAACAAGACGCCGGGCGTCGTGGCACGGACGCCCGGTGGTCTCAACTACAGGCAACTGATTGACCTGATCGCCGGCCTCGGCGGGCCCTTTATGCATTGAGGCGACGGGTCCTTTGCACAGCCCAGGCAAAAGTCCACCGCGTCCTGATGGGTATGCCTGTAAGGTCGCCGGGTTTAAATTGCCTCGGTCACAAGCTTCGTATTAACAAAGTTCTCCATGGCCTCAATACCGCCTTCCGAACCGTACCCGGAATCTTTGATACCGCCGAACGGGAGTTCCGGCAGCGCTAGTCCGTGATGATTGATCGATAGCATTCCACTTTCGATATCTCGAGCAAGCGCGGCGCTCGTCTTTGCAGAGGTCGTGTAGGCATATGCCGCTAGCCCATATGGCAGGCGGTTGGCTTCCGCAATGGCAGAATCATAGTCCGAAAATGCCCTCACAATCGCCATGGGACCGAACGGTTCTTCGTTCAGCACGCGCGCATCTTGTGGAACGTCCGTAAGAACTGTCGGCTGGAAGAAGTTGCCGAGATTGCCAATCCTCTTGCCTCCGGTTGCGATCTTCGCGCCGCGCATCACTGCGTCGGCTGTCAGCGACTCCATGGCTTCGACCCTTCGCGAGTTGGCAAGCGGCCCCATGGTTACGCCGTCTCTCAATCCATCGCCGACATTGATTGCCTCAGCTGCCTTTACGAAGCCATCGAGGAATTTATCAAAGACGCGCTCCTGGATAAGGAAACGCGTCGGAGCCACGCAGACCTGGCCGGCATTTCGAAACTTCGCACCGGCCAATAGTCTGACCGCAAGATCGATATCGGCATCATCGAAAACCAGAGCTGGCGCATGGCCACCGAGCTCCATCGTAACGCGCTTCATGTGGGCGCCGGCCAGCGAGGCGAGCTGTTTCCCGACAGCCGTCGATCCCGTGAAGGAGATTTTGCGAATGATTGGATGTGGGATGAGGTAGTTTGAAATATCGGCTGGAATTCCGAAAACGAGATTGAGGACGCCCGCCGGCAGGCCTGCGTCAGCAAAGGCGCGAACGAGTTCAGCGCAGCTTGCCGGCGTTTCCTCCGGTCCCTTCAAAATGATGGAACAACCGGCCGCAAGGGCCGCTGACACTTTGCGGACAGCCTGGTTCAGGGGAAAATTCCAAGGACTGAAGGCCGCCACCGTGCCGACCGGCTCCCTGACAACCATTTGTCTGATGTTGATCGACCTTGGTGGGATTAGACGACCATAGGCACGGCGTGCCTCTTCGGCAAACCAGTCAATGGTGTCCGCCGCTCCTGCTGTTTCCGCCTTGGATTCAGCAAGCGGCTTACCCTGCTCCAGCGTCATTATTCTAGCGATCGCTGCAGAGCGGCCGCGCAGGATCTCGGCGGCTTGGCGCATAAGCTTTGCCCGCTCGAACGCACTGACGCGCCGCCATTGTTCAAACCCGGCGGCGGCGGCCGCGAGCGCTTCGTCGAGATCACTATTGCTGGCGTTTGAAACGTGGCCGATGACCTCGCCCGAAGCGGGATTGAGGATGGATAGGTGCTCATTCGAGCCATCCTTCCAACGACCGTTGATGTGAAGTTGCGTATCCGGATATCCCGACATGTCACTCTCCATTTCCCTAGAAGCCGAGTGCACAACCGTCTTTTCGATGATCGGAAGCACCTAACAGAGTATTATTTTGGTCATCGATCCAGATCGCCTGCGCACCGCCGATCGCCCAATTCGGCGCGACAACTGTGAAACCGCGAGCTTCTAGATCATGGCCGATCGATGCGCGAAGCCGCTCCTCCATCTCGACTGTGGCCGTGCCCGGAAGCGGGAAGAGGCGGGGCAGATCGATTGCGCTTTGGATATCCAGATCAAAGTCGAAAAGCTTCGAGAGGAAGTGAGCGTGGCCCATCGCTTGGTAGTGGCCTCCCATGACACCGAACGAAAGCACCGATTTTCCAGCGCGAGTTACAAGCCCTGGGATGATCGTGTGCATCGGCCTCTTGCGCGGGCCGATAGCATTCGGATGACCTTCCTTCACGACGAAGCTTTGGCCGCGATTGTGGAACAGGACGCCGGAGTTTGGGGCCATCAACCCGCTTCCGTAGGGATGAAAGATCGAGTTGATGAAGCTCGCGACATTTCGCTCCTTGTCGACAACCGAGATATAAACAGTGTCCGAGTGCTCCACGCTTTCGACAATTGCGTTGACCTCGGCCGCCTTATTGATATCGATCCTAGCGGCAAGATCGTCGGCCAGTTTGTCGGACAAAAGGAACTCGACCGGAACATCTGATACTGCCGTGTCGGCTACCCACCGATCACGGGCGGCATAAGCCAGGCGGGTGGCCTCAACTTCAATGTGCAGATTGTCGACGCCGAGCGGATCGCCTTTGCGTTCAAAACGCTCCAAGATCTTCAAGATCATCAAAGCGACGATACCCTGTCCGTTTGGCGGGCATTCATGCACTGTCCATCCTCGATACGTCGCGCTGACAGGCTTCACATATTCGCCAGCGGCAGACGCAAAATCTTCAAGTGTATGAAGGCCGCCGAGCGAATTTAGCCGTGTCACCATGTCGTCGGCCACTGGACCGCGATAAAAGCCGTCACGGCCTAAAACCCCTATCGCTTCCAGTGTTTGTGCCAGCTCCGGCTGACGTTGCACCGATCCGACGGACGGGACCTGATCGTTGATCAAGAAAATACGGCGCGTCGAAGGATCCCGCAGCAGCAAATCACGTTGCTTGGAGATGTCGACGGCAACCCGTGGCGTGATTCCATAGCCGTCGCGCGCAAGTGCTATTGCTGGAGCAAGGATTTCCGCCAGCGACATCCTTCCATGATCGGCAACGAGACGCGTCCATGCCTCCACCGCACCAGGAATCGTCACTGCATGCGGCGACGATCGCTCGATCGAAGCAACGCCGTTTTCCCTGAACCAGTCGAAATGCGCCGCCGCCGGCGTGCGTCCCGAGCCATTATAGGCAACGACATTATCATTTCCATTTGCTGCAAGCAGCGCAAAGCAATCGCCGCCTATGCCGGTTGATCCAGCCTCGACCACGCATTGCACGGCACAGGCGCCCACCGCAGCATCGATCGCCTTGCCGCCGGCTTTGAGAATCTCGATCGCCGTCAAGGTCGCCATTGGGTGTGATGTCGCTGCCATCCCATTGCGGCCGACAGCTACCGATCTTCCGGGCATTTCGAAGTTTCGCATAGCATCGCTTCCTTCACTCAATAGAGGCCGGTCGCCCTGGCCCACCTGTAGGTGTCGTCTAACGCTCGGGTGGAGCGGTCGAACAATTCGTTGATCTGTGTTTCGGTGATGATAAGCGGCGGGCAAAGTGAGTAGTTGTCGCCAAGGGCGCGCGTGATGACACCATGGACCTGGGCCTGTTTGCCTGCGTGAATGGCAATGCCGTCCGTTGGCTTGAACGGCTCTTTCGTTTCCTTGTTGCGAACCAGTTCGAGGGTCCCGATGAGGCCGCGACCGCGGGCGTTGCCCACGAGCGGGTGGTCGCCAAGTTCGTTCAACCGCCGCTGGAACACCGGGGCGATGTTGCGGACGTGCCCAACAATGTCGCGTTCCTCGTAGATTTTTAGAGTTTCCAAGGCGACGGCGGTCGCAACAGGATGGCCGCCATAGGTGAAACCATGTCCGAATGTTCCGATTTTCTCGCTTTCGGCAACGACTGCGGAATGGACCTTTTCATTGATCATCAGTGCGGATATCGGCTGATAGGCCGCCGAAAGTTGTTTGGCCATGACGATCATATCCGGCTGAAGCCCGAAGCTTTCGGACCCGAACATCGTGCCGAGCCTGCCAAAGCCGCAGATGACTTCATCGGCGATCAGCAGCACGTCGTATTTTTTGAGGATTGCCTGGATCTTCTCGTAATAGGTTGGCGGTGGAACGATACAGCCCCCAGATGCCATCAGCGGCTCAGCGAAAAATGCAGCGATGGTTTCCGGTCCCTCGGCGAGGATCATCTGCTCAAGCGAATCGGCACAGCGCGTCGCGAACTCTTCCTCTGTTTCGCCCGGCCGACCGTAGCGATAATATTCCGGGCAATCCGTATGCAGCACGCGGTCAATCGGCAGATCGAAGTCACGATGATTATTAGGAAGGCCCGTCAGGCTTGCCGATGCGATGGTCACACCATGATAGGCGCGCATACGCGAGATGATTTTCTTCTTTTCCGGCATGCCGATCGCGTTGTGATAATACCAGACAAGTTTCATGGCCGTGTCGTTGGCCTCGGAACCCGAACTGGCAAAGAACACCTTCGACATCGGGACCGGTGAAAGCTGGATGAGGCGGTCGGCAAGCTCGATCGCGGTCTCATGCGATTTGCCGCCGAAGCTGTGATAGAACGGCAACTCCTTCATTTGGCGGGTTGCGGCATCTACCAGACGTTGTTCGCTAAAGCCAAGCGACGCGCAAAACAGTCCTCCAAGCCCTTCGATGTATTTATTGCCTTCGTTGTCGAAGATGTGGATCCCCTCACCCCTGGTCATCACCAGCGGGCCGTCCTTCAAATGTTGCGAGGCGTTGGTATAGGGATGAAGAACGAACGCGGCGTCGCGGGATTCAAGGGAGTTGAGAAGGATGGTCACAGTGGTTCTCCAAATAATAGGTTTGTTTCAATTGCGACGCTGGCAAAGCTCCGCCGGTCAGCCGGTGGACGTCTCGGTGCACCGGCTGCCGATTGCTGTGGGAATAGGGGCTTTACCGCTTAATCAAGAGTTGTCTTTATCCACTTCTGTGCAAGCTTGTTGATCGTGCCGTCCGATTCCGCCGCGTCGATCGCCGCATCGAACATCGACTTCAAGACTGTATCGTCCTTGCGAAGACCTGCCGCGATACCCTGACCAAAGACCCCGCCTTTGAAGGTCGGGCCCGCGATCGTGTAGTCTTTGAAGTCGTCCTTGCCGAGCGTTGCAGTCAATGACGTTTTCTGGGCAACGACAGCGTCGATACGACCGGCCTGGAGGTCCAGATTATGCTGCTCGACGGTCTTGTATTCTCTTGGATCGACAACGCCCTTGAAATAGGTATCGAGAAACGCTGCGTTTGCCGTCGATACCTGGGCGCCCACGGCCTTGCCCTTTAGGGCGTCTCTAAGCGGCTGCAATTCCTGATCGACCTTCGCCTTGTCTCCGGCGAGGTCGATCGTCGTCCCCTTACCCGGCAGATCTGCGAGAGGACCGGTTTTATCGACCATGAAGGCGGCCGCAGTCGGAGCATAGGGCTTGCTGAACGAGATGACGGCAAGACGCTTATCCGTAACGATCATCGAGGCCATGATGGCGTCGAACTTCTTCGCATTGAGCGATGGAATTAGCCCATCCCAGTCCTGGGCCACGATGGTGCATTTGACCTTCATGCGAGCGCAAAGGTCGTTGGCGAGATCGATCTCGAACCCGGCGAGCTTGCCGTCAGGACCGGTAAAATTCCAGGGCTCGTATGCACCCTCGGTCGCAATGGTAATCTCAGTTGGTTTTGTCTGCGCGGCGGCAGCGCCAGCCCCCATGACGCCAAGCAGAGCGGACGTCAACAAAAGTTTCGATACTTGCATTTTTGCATTCCCCTTTTTGGTGCGCCCTGCCCTTTTCCCAAGGCAAGGCTGTTGCAGACTCCGCGACGTCCAGCCCGTTTGCTAGGGCGCGCGAACCTTGATTGCCTCGGCCGCTAGGCAGAGGAGCTCGAATAAAACCTGCGCCGCGATTTGCGCCGTGTTCGAAGTTGGATCGTATTGCGGAGCGATCTCGACGACGTCGCCGCCGACGATGTTCAAACCTGCAAGACCTCGCAGAATTCCAAGTGCTTGGGCGGAGGTCAGCCCACCGACCTCCGGCGTCCCCGTGCCAGGCGCAAATGCGGGATCAAGAGAATCGACGTCGAAACTGACGTAGGTCGGGCCCGATCCGACGACTTCTCTTGCTTTTGTGATCACGTCCTTTATGCCGAGGTCGCCAACTTCTTCCGCATGAATGACGGTCATGCCGGACGCATACGAGAATTCCCACAGATACTCGGAATTCCCTCGAATTCCGATCTGGATTGTCCGCCTGGGATCAAGCACACCGTCTAGAACCGCTTGGCGGAACGGTCCGCCATGATGGAATTTGCACCCCTCAAATGAACCACCCGTGTCGCAATGTGCGTCGATGTGGATCATCCCGACGGGCTGATCCTTGCCAACGGCCTTGAGAATTGGAAGGCTGATCGAGTGGTCGCCGCCGACTGCCAGGGGGACAACGCCCGCCTCAACTAACCCATCGACAAATCGTTCGATATCTTCATGGGATGCCGCAAGATCAAAGCGGCTTTTGAACGGAACATCGCCCACGTCAGCAACACGTGCATAGGCAGTCGGGACGGCTCGCAAGACATGATCGTAAGGACCAACGCGATCGACGTTGCGTACGGCTCTCGGCCCGAACCGCGCACCCGATCGGTTCGTAACCCCGAGATCCATCGGAATTCCGAAAAGCGCAATGTCCATAAAATTGGGGGATGCGTCGGGACGATATGGGGCCTTCAGCAATGTTGGAACACCGCAGTAGGGTGCCTGACGACTATCTCCCTCGCCGAAGACCAGTTCGGCAACCTTGCGAAACTCCGGATCGAACACCTCACCCCCTGAAGCGTTCGAAAAGCGCTTTCGCAGTTCGTCCAGACTTAGAACCTCCGGCATTGGGCCTCCCTGTGTTCTGAACCTAATTTCAAGCCGCGTTCAAAAAGCGGACGAAGAGTTATTGCTTGTTGTAGCCAACATTGTATACATAATCGTATTCTTGTTGATCGGGCAAGAGGGAAAAAGGTATGGTGACGCTCGCCGGGCCCGGTGGATGGGCGAAGATATGGAAGGGGAATTGATTGGTATCGACCAAAACGGAACAGCGAGGCTCATTGCGTGAGAGCACATATTCGCAATTGAAGGACCTGATCCTCAGTGGCCAACTTCGCCCCTCGGAGCGCCTTTCAGAAATTACACTCGCCAAGCGTTTCGGCGTAAGCCGAACGCCGTTGCGTGAAGCGCTGATGAAGCTTGAGGAAGAAGGGCTTATCGTAGGGCAGCGGAATTTTGGCTACACGGTGACCGATCTTGATGTCACCAAGTTCTGCAATTTGCTGGTTGTTCGCGAGGCGCTCGACGTTTGCGCGGCCGAGCTCGCCTGCGAGATGGCGACCGAGGAAGACCTCGATCGGCTGCGGGGTGTGATCGCCCAGATGGTGGAGCTCAAGGAGACGACCAACGAGACGCCTTCGGACGCAGCCCGCAACCTCGACCTTGGACTATACATCCATCGCGTCATCGCGGAATCGACCCGAAACGAAGCGCTCGTGAGAGTGACCGACCAAGTCTATCAGCAGCTCCGTCTGGCATTGTGGCTCGAAGTCCTTTGGGTTGATCTTGAACACACGGATCTCGACGAGCATCGGGCAATCGCGGACGCCATCTGTGCACGCGACCGGCAGGCGGCTGCGAATGCAGCCCGTGCACACGTTCAAAGCTCGCTCAAGAATATGTCGAAGCTCCAGCGCATTTGGGCGCATCGGCGAGCAGCCGACTGACGCAAACCTGATCGTTCACAAAGAGGTCCACGCATGGAACTTATCGATAGTTACCTGGCGCTCGTCGGCTTTGGACAGACGGGTTGGGGTTCGCTCCTTCTGACCGCAGCGGCCATGACAATCGGCGTCTCAGTCTGCGGCTTCCTGGCTGGAACGGTCATCGGCACCATGATCACCTTCATGCAGTTGTCCCGGCACATGGTCTTTCGCGGGCTGGCGGACTGTTACACGACGATTCTGCGCGGCGTACCGGACCTTCTCGTCATCTATCTTTTCTATTTCGGAGGAAGCGCGTTCCTTGGATCTATCGGTTCCCTGTTCGGCTACCACGGTTTCATCGGAATGCCCGCATTTTTGACTGGGACGCTGGCGCTTGGGGTGGTTTCGGCGGCTTATCAAGCTGAGGTCTTTCGCGGCGCCTACAGATCGGTTGCTCGTGGCGAAATCGAAGCCGCCAGCGCTGTCGGTATGCGGCCATGGCCTAAGTTCAGGCGCATCGTCGCGCCACTCGTGCTTCGCTATGCCATTCCGGGTCTCGGAAACACCTGGCAACTTGTGCTGAAGGAATCGGCATTGATCTCCGTGACGGGCCTCGTTGAACTGCTCCGCCAATCGCAAATTGCAGCCGGATCCACGCGCCGTCCGTTTGAATTCTACCTGACGGCGGTCGTCCTCTATCTCATCGTAACCTGGTTCTCCTCAATTTTGTTCAGACGAATGGAAACGCGAACGACCCAGGGCATAAAGGGAGCGTTGTGATGGATATTGGCTTTATGTGGGACACATTTCTCACGCTTCTGTCCGGTTTGCCACTGACCCTTGAGCTTGCAGTCACGTCGATCTTGGCCGGAAGCGTCTTGGCGCTTGCTATCGCGCTTATTGCAGTGACGGGCGGTGAAATCGGCCGAACCATTACGCGTGCTTATGTCTTCGTTTTTAGAGGTTCGCCCCTCCTCGTCCAAATGTTTCTGATCTACTACGGCCTCGGCCAGTTTCGGCATGGGCTGCAGGACCTTGGCGTCTGGTGGTTCTTTCGTGAACCCTATTGGTGCGCGGTGCTCGCGCTCACTCTGAACACTGCCGCTTACTGCAGCGAAATATTCCGTGGCGGCCTGCAGGCGGTCTCTATCCAGCAGATTGAGGCGGCACGCGCTTGCGGCATGTCGGGTGTTCTTTTGTTCAGACGGATCATCCTTCCGATTGCTATCAGGCACGCGCTACCTGCCTATGGCAATGAGATCATCTTAATGGTCAAGGCGACAGCACTCGCGTCTGTCATCACGATCATGGAAGTCACCGGCCTGGCTGGGAAGTTGATCGCCGACAGCTTTCGCGCTTTTGAGATCTTCATCGTCGCAGGGGCGATCTATCTTGCGATCAACTTCGTCGTCACGCGGATGCTCATGGTGGTCGAATTTTGGCTTTCGCCTCACATGCGCATGCGGCTGCAATCTTAAACGGGAGTGTGCATGTCTGGCAGGGGAACAGTTTTGGCTAGCGAAAATGACAATAAAATCGCAGCCGTTTCGGTCAAAGATCTTCGGAAATGCTTTGGTCCATTGGAAGTCTTGAAGGGCGTTTCGTTTGAAGCACACGAGGGGGATGTCATTTCCATTCTCGGTTCATCCGGCTCCGGCAAATCGACGATGCTCAGATGTCTCAATATGCTCGAAGTCCCCGACAGTGGAGAAATTCGTATCGGCGGAGAGATGTATGGTCTGAAGAAGGCGGGGTATAGAACCGAGCCCGCTGACCGCAGGCAAGTCGATCGATTGCGCGAACATATCGGTATGGTGTTTCAGAGCTTCAATCTTTGGTCGCATATGACCATCCTGGAGAACGTGATCGAAGCGCCGGTGCACGTGCAAAAACGCAACCGAGCGGAATGCATTGCGGAGGCCGAAGCTCTGCTCGAACGGGTCGGTATCGCCGACAAGCGAAACTTTTATCCCGCGCACCTCTCCGGGGGGCAGCAACAACGGGCTGCTATCGCTCGCGCGCTCGCGCAGCGGCCCAGGGTGATGCTGTTTGATGAGCCAACTTCTGCGCTTGATCCCGAACTTGTTGGCGAAGTGCTCAAGGTGATGCGCTCCCTTGCTGAAGAAGGTCGGACCATGCTGGTAGTGACCCATGAGATGGCGTTCGCGCGAGACGTTTCAAATAAAGTGCTATTTCTTCACAGAGGTGTTGTCGAAGAAACGGGTGAGCCTGATGAGCTTTTCAGGCATCCGAAATCTGAAAGATTTCGCCAGTTTCTTGCCAATGAACGACGTTAGGCCGGAACGAGCGCAGCGCTCGATAGGCAACAGTTTGTACGATGGGATTTCAACATGCAGGAGCCGACGATCTGGGCGAGGATTTGAATGTCCACGTGCAGATTAAGCCAGCCTTAAAGCCAGCAGCGATTCAACCGTCGATGCGTATCCAGCGTTCTTGATCAGCGCATTCAAAGGGCCGATCTCATTATTTATCTGATTGCCCAACGACGATCTAAACGGAGGGGCGCGGCCGCGAGATCAGATACCCCACGACCGAATCTGATTGCCCATCCGCGTTGGGCGCCTGACTTGACTGAGTTCGAGCGCCTTACGGGTAGGCCAGCTGGGCGAGCGAATGATAACGAAAGCGCGACCCGCCGCACTCAGTTAGCGGTAGACCGTCGTTTAATACCAGCGTCCCCGGCCGTACCAGCCGCCGCCGCCTAGCAACAGAAGTACTACAACTATGATGAGAAGTGTGGTGAGATCCATGTACGTCTCCTCGGAGTTCGCGCCCGATGGGCGCTGCTCATGGTGGACTCCCTGACTTACAACGGCAAAGAACCGGGGTTGGTTCCATTCCACAAAACAGGTGGAAAAAAGCCTGATCGACCCCGCCCAAGGCGCGTCTAACGACTCGCAGGATCGATCGCCCCTTTGGAGGACCGGTTCACCGTTCTTCAGAGTTTGTTGCAGCGGCCAAGGTAGGGGTGGCCTTCTCCAGTTAAGCGGCGCGCTCGCCAGCGCAGGCATGCTGGGGGCCGCTAGAACCGTGGATCCCACTTGCTGCGGCCACGCTTGAAGAGCATTTTTCGTCCGCGCTTATCGATTTGAGGTATAGCTCAACTCTATTGCGCCCGGTCCGCTTTGCAGCGTAAAGCGCCTGATCTGCCTGATCGCGCAGGCTCTGTGCATTGCAATCGCCTCTCCAAATAGCAATCCCCGCGCTGACACTCGGCGTTATCGTCTCGGAGGCAGAGGCGAACACCAAGGCATTTACCGCTGTGCGGATTTGATCGGCGATGCCAAAGGCGGAGCCTTCTGTCTGGCCGCGCAGGAACAGCGCAAACTCCTCCCCGCCAAGACGGCCCAGCACGTTGCGTCCAGCCGCCGTGGCGATGGCTCTTGCCACGCCGACAAGTACGACGTCACCTGTCTCATGGCCGAAGCGGTCATTGACGCTTTTGAAGTGGTCAATGTCGATCATGATAAAGGCGTCCCCGGCCTGGAGCTGGTTTGGAAGCGACGCGAGAAAATGCTGGCGGTTTGGCACTCCCGTCAAGGCGTCAGTATCGGCCAGACGCTTGAGTTGAGCTTCGGCTCGCTCCTGAACGAGGACAACCACGAAAAGCGCGACTGAGAAATGGCAAATGATCAGCATGAAAAAAGCATAGCGCGGTTCGATCGGACCATATTGCGGAACGATCATTCCGATTGTCACCAATATCGAAAAGCCCGTCGCCGCTGCAAGTGACGCAAGCAAGCCCAATCTCGCGGGCAATCGGTCAAGCAAAAAACCTCTCAAGATGACAGCACAGGAGACGCCAAGGAAGACAGCGGTGTTCGCATTGAACAACGCAGCGCGCGTACGATTGTCTGCATACCAATGCATGCCGCCGACGGCGCCCGACACCATCAGAGCGATCGCTACCAGAAGCCAATCTGAAGCTTTTCGCCGCCGGCCACTTAACCGGACCAACCCCATCCCCATCAACGCGTATCCTGTGACGCCGATGAAAAAGCTCCCGAGCGTCCAGACCGCAAACGGCAGTACGCCCTGCTCTCCCATACCGGCAAGCGTCGATGCAAAGGCGAGAAGACCGAAACCGACCGCAAGCAGATCGAGGCCCAACTCTTGGGAGCGCCACCTGATATAGGAGAAGCAGATCGCGCCCACGATAAAAGAGGATTTGTGGAGAAGAAGAATTGTAGCAAGATCCATCGTCAAACCAAGAACCAACCCAGGACGCCGACGCGTATAATTGCCAAGAACTACTTTTGAATGAATTCCTACGCGCGAACTCGAACGACATAAGCCAGGCGGTGGAACTGGTGGGCGCGGAGAGTTATGTCTACGCCACCCTTCGGGATGGCCAGGCCATCGTCTTTCGTGTCTCCGGTCGCTCCCGAATTGCCATCGATACCGAGCTTGTCATTATGGCGTCCGCCGAGAGCCTGCATTTCTTTGACAGCGACGGAAACGGGAAAGATCGGCGCGGGTGATCTGAATCTTATAGCGGCTCATCAAGGGTCGATGAACTTCATGACCAGGGACTCAAAGATCTCTTCCGTCGACATGGCGGGACGAACCCGATGGCCTACATCATCGGCAGCGAGATCTACGGCGAGTTGGAGAATGTCGTCGACCGTTTCGAGGATGTTGCCAATGAAATAAGCGGCATCATGATCGAGAACGTCTGATGGGGGCCACCCTCGCCCTTCCGCTGCTGGCGGGTCTCATTGCAGTGGCATTGTTCTTTGACTTTCTGAACGGGCTGCACGATGCCGCCAATACGGTTGCGGTTATTGCCATCACAATATATCCCGGGAATGCCGCTCGAAATTGTTCCGTTCGCCGCCCTTACGATGAGGGGCGAACTCCGAAACCGACCACATCCCGGAGCTATTGAATGCATATCCAACCGCAGCACCGGATCTATGCCTGCTTCTTTCTCTTCGCCACGTCGATGGGAGCCCTGCTATCTCGATTGCCTGATCTTCAGGTGGCCCTAGACATCAACAAATCCGAGCTTGGCCTGACGCTGATCGGCGCGGCAATCGGTGCACTGATTTCCCTGACCTTTGCGTCCCCGCTCATTGCACGGTTTGGCGCGCGCAGGACGGCATTCCTGACGGTGCTTGGCACATCCGCTCTGCTGGCGACCGTCCCCTGGGCCGGCTTCGCGCCATTGGTTTTCTTCATTCTGTTGTGTGAAGGTCTGCTGGCCGGGGCGCTGGAGATCAATCTCAATGTCGAGATCGACCGCATCGAAGCTCAACTTGGCCGGGGCGTCATGAACCGGGCACATGGGTTCTGGAGCCTCGGATTCTTTTTGACCGCTCTCGCTTCCTCGGGCGTTCGCCAGGCGGGCGTTCCCATGCAGCTCCATCTTGCGCTGACCTTCGCCTTCGTTCTGATCGTCGGCACGATTTTCATTTCAGGCATGAAGAGCGCGCCGGCCCGCGCCGGGCTCGGGCATACGGATGCTCCGAGCATGGCGCTGCCGACTCTGGGGCTTCTACCTCTCTGCGTGATCGGCATTGCAGCTTTTCTAGTAGAGGGTGCGGGCATCGACTGGTCAGCGATCTACATGCGCGACGTCTTTGCAGTTGAGCCCTTCATCGGCGGACTTGGGCTGACGTTGTTTACCTTCTTCATGGCGGTGGCACGGCTGTTTGTCGATCCACTCGTCGACCGGTTTGGTGCGCGCGCCGTTGCAACCTTTCTACTTGTTCTCTCGGTGGCAGGTCTCTGTTCCGTCTGGCTTGCGCCACACCCTTATGTCGCGCTGGTCGGTTTTGCGCTGATGGGCGGCGGCTGCAGCGCGGTTTACCCTCTGGCCGTTTCCGCAGCGGCGCAGCGGACCGATCGCCCGGCCCATCTGAATGTCGCAGCGCTCGGGCAAATGTCCTTCGTCGTGTTCTTTCTGGCACCGCCTCTGCTCGGCTTTGTGGCCGAACATGCCGGTATCAGGTTCTCATATCTAGTATGCCTGCCGATTATTATTGCAGCCCTGTGTTTGACGAAAGCGTTGAAGACGCGTGAGGTCGAAAGCAGAGCTGGGATCGAGAACAGAGCCGATCAGGCAGCAAGCGGCTAGGCGATCGATAGAGGCCGTCGCGAACAGCTGTCGGAAGCGGCGACAAGGCGTCTGGCGGAATTTGATTTTTCGGAAGCCACCTGGGCGACAATGTGTACTTGGTCGCCCTGAACGGAATCGAACCGGAAACTCGCTAATTAAATGCCGCGGAAAAACAATGATTTATGGGGCGTGGATTGGGCTGGGCGCCTTATGGAACTGGCCAGCGCACGTTCCAGTTTTGTAGCGAGAAGCAGGATTTTGGAACAGCAGCAGGTCGGTTGATCGGCCAGCCTCGCTCTTGCCTAGTGTTTGTTCTACCACCACCGAAATGTCCTGCAGCTTCGTCGTGCGGCCATCGAGGCGCTCGAGCCGATCGTTCTCCTCGGCCAGAGCCCTTGTCACATATTCCTCCTTGGCCGGAAGCAATCAGAGCGGCAGCGAGGCGCCTCCGGCAACGATAATTGGGATCCGGCCGAAGAAGAGCGCTGCGGTACGCCCTGTGCTCATGTGCAGCGCAACAACGATTGTCACTTGCAATGTTTATAAAAATATCTATCACTAAACATATTGCTAAACATGAGGATTGACGAGTTCATGTAGGCATTCTCTGAAATTGGTGAACTTTGCACGTCGGCAGGGAGCCGGCCTTTGGTTCTGGGAGGAACGTATGCAAACGAAATCGAAAGCCCTTATCGGGCTGGCCTCGGCATTCATCATGTCGTCAGCGCTGCCCAATCTCGCAAAAGCCGACCAACTGACACTCTGCTGGGCGGCTTGGGACCCGGCGAACGCGCTTGTCGAACTCTCGAAGGATTTCACCGCCAAGACCGGCACCGAAATGAAATTCGAGTTCGTGCCCTGGACCAGCTACGCGGACCGCTTCCTCAATGAATTAAACTCCCACGGAAAACTCTGCGACCTGATCATAGGTGACAGCCAGTGGATCGGCGGATCGGCGGAAAACGGCCACTACGTCAAGCTCAACGACTTCTTCGACAAGGAAGGCATCAAGATGGATGACTTCGTGCCGGCGACGGTGGTCGGCTACTCGGAATGGCCGAAGAATACGCCGAACTACTGGGCGTTGCCCGCCATGGGCGACGTGGTCGGCTGGACTTATCGAAAGGACTGGTTCGAAAGGCCGGAACTGAAGAAGGAATTCAAGGAGAAGTATGGCCGGGATCTCGCCGCCCCAAAGACCTACGACGAGCTGAAGCAGATTGCCGAATTCTTCCAAAAGCGTGAAATCGACGGCAAGACCGTTTATGGCGCTTCGATCTACACCGAGCGCGGCTCCGAGGGCATTACCATGGGCGTGACGAACGTGTTGTACGACTGGGGTTTCCAGTACGACAACCCGGACAAGCCCTATGAAATGGAAGGCTTCGTCAACTCGCCGGATGCGGTCAAGGGCCTCGAATTCTACAAGGCTCTTTATGATTGCTGCACCCCACCCGGCAGCTCCAATGTCTACATGGTCGAATCCGCCGATGCCTTCAAATCCGGCCAGGTCGCAATGCAGATGAACTTCGCCTTCACTTGGCCAGGCCTTTACAAGGACGAGAAGGTCGGCGGCGACAAGATCGGCTTCTTCCCCAATCCTGCTGAAAAGAAGCATTTCGCTCAGCTCGGCGGACAGGGCATCTCAGTCGTCTCCTATTCCGACAAGAAGGATGCCGCTCTGCAGTACATCAAGTGGTTCGCCCAGCCTGAAGTCCAGGCCAAATGGTGGAAACTTGGCGGCTACTCCTGCCTGAAATCGGTCGTGAACGCGCCGGACTTTGCCTCCAGCCAGCCCTATGCCCAGGCGTTCTTGGACTCCATGGCAATCGTCAAGGATTTCTGGGCCGAGCCGAGCTACGCAACCCTCCTCCAGGATATGCAGAAGCGCGTGCATAACTATGTCGTGGCCGGCAACGGCACCGCTCAGGAAGCGCTTGATGGCCTGGTGAAGGACTGGTCGGAAGTCTTTAAGGACGACGGCAAGATCTAGTGTCCACCTCGACGCGCAACATTTTTGCCAGAATGGCGGCCCGGATCGCCAAGAGTGCCGGGCCGCCTGATGTCTCACATACGCAAAGACCAGGTGACATCTTGAACATTTCCTCTTCATCCGTGGTCGAGAAGGCAGCAGACGTGACCGCAAGGGCGACGCCAACATCGGTCGCTCACCGCGTCCGCGGCCTGTCCGATCGAGCGATCGCCTGGGTGTTCATCGCCCCCACCATCATCCTTCTTCTCGCCATCAACATCTTCCCGCTCATCTGGGCCATCTATCTCTCGTTTACGAACTATCGCGCCAATCGTCCAAATGCGCCGGTCCTGAACGTCGGATTGAACAATTACCAGCGTGTCCTGACCGACCCCGACATCTGGCAGGCGATGCAGACGACGGCGCACTTCGTCTTCTGGACGATCCTGCTGCAGACGGTGATTGGTTTCACGCTCGCCTATCTCATCGACCGCAAGTTTCGCGGCCACGCGTTCTGGACAACGCTGATCCTGATCCCGATGATGCTATCGCCGGCCGTTGTCGGCAACTTCTGGCGCTTCCTCTACGAGCCACAGATCGGCCTCTTCGCCTACGCCGTCTCTCTCGTCACGGGCATACCGACAGCCGAGATTCAGATGCTCGGCAGTGTCTCGCTGGCGCCCTGGGCGATCATCATCGTCGATACCTGGATGTGGACCCCGTATGTGATGCTGATATGCCTTGCAGGTCTGCGCTCTATTCCGGACTATATTTACGAGGCCGCCGAGGTCGATCGCGCCTCCGCATGGCGTCAGTTCTGGTCGATCACCGTGCCAATGGCCCTCCCCTTCATCATGCTCGCTGTGCTTTTCCGCGGCATCGAAAACTTCAAGATGTTTGACATGGTCACGCTCTTGACCGGCGGTGGCCCGGGCTCGACCACCGAAGTCGCCTCCATCACGCTGAAGCGTGCGGCCTTCGAGAGCTGGGCAACAGGTCGGGCCTCTGCCTTCGCCATTGTCCTCTTCGTGGCCGTGTTCGGCCTCGCCAACATCTACGTCAAGGCACTCAACAGGGTGAAACAACGATGAGCTCCGTCACCTCAGCCCATTCGGTCGTAGAGCCGAGCCCGACCAGCAAACGCATCGCCGGCGCTATCGTGATCCTCTACGCCTTGATTACCCTGATCCCGCTCGTCTGGATTTTCCTGACCAGCATCAAGTCACCGCCGGATTCCATCAGCTATCCCCCCAAGATCGTTTTTACGCCGACGCTCGAAGGCTATTGCAACCTTCTGACGACCAGGACGCGCCAGACGCCGGAATACATCGCCTCCCTGCCCGTGCCGAGCGGCACCTGTGACGAGGTGACACGCAAGCGAAACATGGTGATCGCCGGCCCCTCGAACTTCCTGCCGCGTTTCGCCAACTCGCTGGTGATCGCCTTCGGTTCGACGTTTCTGGCGGTCTTTCTGGGAACGCTCGCCGCCTATGGCTTCTCCCGCTTTAGGGTGCCGCTTGCCGACGACCTGCTGTTCTTCATCCTGTCGACGCGCATGATGCCGCCGATCGCCGTCGCCATCCCGATCTATCTCATGTACCGCGAGCTTGGCCTCTCCGATACGGCGCTTGGCATGATTTTGCTCTACACGGCTGTCAACGTTTCGCTTGCAGTCTGGCTGCTTAAGGGCTTCATCGACGAGATCCCGCGGGAATACGAGGAAGCCGCGATGATCGACGGCTATACCCGGCTGCAGGCTTTCTGGAAAGTTGTCCTGCCGCAGGCAACCACGGGCATCGCCGCCACCGCGATCTTCTGCCTGATTTTCGCCTGGAACGAGTATGCCTTCGCGGCCTTGCTGACATCGGGCGAAGCTCAGACGGCGCCACCCTTTATTCCGACCATCATTGGCGAAGGCGGGCAGGACTGGCCGGCAGTCGCGGCGGGAACGACGATCTTCCTCATCCCGATCCTCGTCTTCACCATTCTCCTGCGCAAGCAGCTGTTGCGTGGCATTACCTTCGGAGCGGTCCGCAAATGACGCATCTCATCGAAACACCGCGCCCTTCCCGCCCTAAGCGCCCTTTCTTCCTGCGCCGCGGTCCGATGGAAAACATCGCAACCACACTGATTGCGATCGGTTTTCTCATGCTCTTCCAGCCGTTCCTGCTGGTACTCTATACCTATTCGCTGGTAACGCTGCTCGCAGGCACGGCCATGTTCATCATCGTCTCGAAGTTCCCGGAGTGAGCCATGGCGGACATCAGAATCGAAAATCTCCGCAAGCAATTCGGCAGCTTCGTCGCCGTGCAGGATTCGACCTTCCGCATTCATGACGGCGAATTCCTGGCACTGCTCGGACCGTCTGGCTGCGGCAAGACGACGACGCTTCGTATGATTGCCGGACTTGAACTTCCGACCAGCGGCAAGATCCATCTTGACGGCGAAGACGTCACTTTCAATCGGGCGAGTGCCCGGGACATAGCCTTCGTGTTCCAGCTTTTTGCGCTCTATCCGCATATGAACGTGCGCAAGAACATCGGCTTTCCCCTGCTCTCCCAAGGCATGCCGAAGACCGAAATCCGCCAGCGCGTCGAGGAAACTGCACGGCTGCTGCAGATCGATCATATTCTCAACCGATCCGTTTCCGGACTTGCCGGCGGCGACCGCCAGCGCGTGGCTCTCGGCCGGGCGATCGTGCGCCGTCCGAAGTGCTTCCTGATGGACGAACCCCTCGGCACGCTCGACGCTGAATTCCGCGAAGTCATGGTCCACGAACTGCGCGAACTGCACAACCGCATCCATGCGACGACGGTTTACGTGACGCATGATCAACACGAGGCCATGGCGATGGCCGACAAGATCGCGGTCATGAACCATGGTGTCATCGAACAATTCGGCACGCCGCAGGAAATCTACAGCAAGCCGGCCACCATGTATGTCGCGGATTTCATCGGCTCACCGCCGATGAATTTCATGCGCTTCACCTCAGGCCTTCAGATGGGGGCGCGGTCGATATCGCTTCAAGGCGTCGATATCAGCATTCCCGAGGTGCACCAGGACTTGGCCGAAGCCGAACTGGCGCTTGGGGTCAGGCCCGAACATATTCGTTTCAGCGATGCCTCTCCCTTGCGCGGAGCGGTCTACGGTAGCGAATATCTCGGGACCAATCAGGTTGTGGCAATCGAGACGTCGAGCGGCGTCATCAAGGCACGCGTCCCGGCAAATCGCAACTTTCGTATCGGCGAGACGGTTGGTCTTGAGTTCAACCCGGCCAAGCTCGCGCTGTTCGATTGCCAGTCGGGCCGCGCCATTGCTTCGGCACTTTATTCGGAGGCACCGCATGGCTGACGTCGCTCTCAAAGGCCTCAACAAGCGTTTTGGCGATACACAGGCTCTTGCTGATTTGGACCTCTCAATCCGTGACGGTGAGTTCGTCGTGCTGCTTGGGCCAACGGGCGCCGGGAAGACAACGACGCTGCGCCTCATTGCCGGCCTGGAGCGCCCGGACAGCGGCCGCATCGAGATAGGCGGTCGCAACGTCGCAGGCGAAGCTCCGGCCGACAGGGACGTCGCATTCGTCTTCCAGCAATATTCGCTGTATCCGCATATGACGGTCTACGACAACCTGGCCTTCCCGCTACGAGCGCCAGTGCGCAAGCTCAGCAGCGAAGAAATCGACCGGCGGGTGCGGGAAATTGCGCGCATGGTCAGGATCGACCATAAGCTGGAGAACCGTTCGACGCGACTGTCGGGTGGCGAAATGCAGCGCGTTGCGATTGGGCGGGCGCTGGTGCGCCGTCCGGCCATCTATCTTATGGACGAGCCACTCTCGTCGCTCGATGCAAAGCTACGTGCGGAACTACGCCTGGAACTCAAGCGGATTCAGAAGGAACTCGGCTCGACGTTGCTTTATGTAACCCACGACCAGGTCGAAGCCATGACGATGGCGGATCGGATCGGTATTGTTGCGGGAGGAAGGCTGTTGCAAGTCGGAACGCCCCGCGAAATCTATGGCAATCCGGCCAGCCTTCATGTCGCGGCCCGTCTTGGCCAGCCGCACATCAACCTATTGCCCGCCGACCTTCTTCCTGGCGCCAATCCGCCCCCAGGCACTAAGACGATCGGCGCGCGAACAGAGCATCTCGATATCATCGTCGACGCGAACGCCAATGCCAAAGTCGACTGGATCGAGCACCTGGGAGATCAGAACCACCTGCACATCCAGGTGCATGACCATAAACTCGTCACGCTTGCCGATCCATATTTCGCGATCCGGCCAGGTGATCGAATCAGCCTGACGCTGCGCGATCCGCTCTATTTCGACGCCAGCGGCCAACGCCTCGGATAAGCAACGGAACGAACAAACGCACTGGCACGAAAAGACAGGTCTCACTCCATGAAACATTTCTTCAATCGCCGAGAAACCATCGTCACCGAAGCTCTGGACGGCCTGCTCCTGACAAGCAGCGCCGGTCGACTTGCCCGTCTGGATACCTTCCCCGAGATCAAGGTGATCCTGCGCGCGGACTGGGATAAGTCGAAGGTCGCAATCATCTCCGGCGGCGGGGCCGGTCACGAGCCATCGCATGCCGGCTTCGTCGGCAAGGGCATGCTCACCGCGGCGGTATCCGGCGAGATCTTTGCCTCGCCCAGCGTCGATGCGGTGCTGACTGCCATCCGTGCCGTAACCGGTCCCAAGGGCGCTCTCCTGGTCGTCAAGAACTATACGGGCGACCGTCTGAACTTCGGCCTAGCCGCCGAGAAGGCGCGTGCCGAAGGGTTCGACGTCGAGATGGTGATTGTCGCCGACGACATCGCAATCCCTGGCATCAACCAGCCGCGTGGCGTTGCCGGTACGCTGTTCGTGCACAAGATTGCCGGCTATCACGCCGAAGCTGGCGCTGACCTCGACAAGGTTGCAGCCGAGGCGGCGACCGCAGCACACGACATCGTTTCGCTCGGCATGTCGCTTTCGACCTGCAGCGTGCCCGGTCAGGCGCATGAAGATCGGCTTGGCCCCGACGAAGGCGAGCTCGGTCTTGGCATCCACGGCGAGCCAGGGGTCGAACGCATTATGCTACAGCCCGTTGCCGATCTGGTGGCCACCATGACGAACCGGTTGGCCGCCAAGATTGACGAGGAAGAAGACTATGCCCTGCTGATCAACAACCTTGGCGCGGTGCCACCGCTCGAGATGGGCGTTATCGCCCATGCGGTGCTGTCCTCACCTCTTTCCGACCGTGTTCGACTGATCATCGGGCCGGGACCGATGATGACCGCACTTAACATGAACGGCTTCTCACTGTCGCTGATCCGGCTGGATGTTACTCGCGAAGTCGCATTGAAGGCTGCGGTCCAGCCGCATGCCTGGCCGCCGGCCACCGAACGGCACGAGATCGCCATTGTTCCTGCACCGCGAGTATCCGCGCGGCAAGCATCGACGCCGGCCAGCGACGACAGTCGGAATCGTCGCCTATTGACGGCGCTTTGCGAGCATCTGGTTACCCTCGAGGCCGAGCTGAATCGCCTGGATGGCCGCGTCGGCGACGGCGATACGGGTTCCACCGTCGCGACAGGAGCGCGCAGTATTCTTGCCCGCATCGACATGCTGCCGCTGAAGGATCCTGCCGCCACCATGGCCTCGGTCGGCGAGATCCTGAGCACGAGCATGGGCGGTTCGAGCGGCGTGCTGCTCTCGATCTTCTTTACCGCCGCATCCAAGGCCATGGCGGATAAGGCTGATTTAGCTGTCGCTCTGCTTGCGGGGCTCGATCGGATGACGTTTTATGGTGGGGCCGGCGTCGGCGATCGCACGATGGTCGACGCACTGGCACCAGCGCTCTCTGCCTTGGTGTCAGGTGACGTCGTGGCTGCGGCAAAGGCTGCGGCTGCCGGCGCCGAATCGACGAAGGCAATGCGAACAGCAAAGGCCGGCCGCGCCTCTTACGTTGGAGAGAGGGATCTGGAGGGAGTGCCGGATCCGGGCGCGGTGGCTGTGGCACACGTATTCGGAGTTGCAGCATCGCTGACATAGCTGGCGCTGCTCTTGGGAGGGCAACACGTGCAGGCGGAACCAGTTCTTCTTGCGGGATTGATTGAAGTTTGCCGTGCGACGATTGCGGCAAACAGCGATCATCTCTGCGAACTGGATCGCGCAATCGGTGACGGCGATCATGGAACCAATATGCAGCGCGGCTGTGAAGCGGTTAGCGCCGAAGAAGCAACGGTCTCAAGCCTTCCCCTGCCTGACGCGCTGGAAAGGATCGGCCTGACACTGGTGATGAGCATAGGCGGTGCGGCGGGCCCACTCTACGGAACGCTGCTAATGGAGATGGGACGCGAGCTTCGCAAATCGGACGAGGGACAGGACTTTTCCGCGGCGTTAAAACAGGCCATTGATGCCGTTGCCCGTCGCGGGCGTTCGCACCCTGGAGATAAGACCCTGCTCGACGTGCTGTACCCTGTGCAAGATGCGCTTGCGCACCGTTCGCCGTTGACCGATATCGTGCGTCGGGCCGAGCTTTCCGCCACGTTTACCGCCGCCATGAAGGCCATGCGCGGCCGGGCAGCCTACCTTGGAGAACGTTCGATCGGCCACGTTGATCCCGGCGCATCGAGCTGCGCTCTCCTGACAATTGCTATCTGCCGTTACCTTGAGGAGCACCGCCCGGCATGAGTGTGAAGACCCCAAACGTCGGGATTGTGATCGTCTCACACTCGCCGCTGGTCGCGCGAGGCACGGCCGACATGGTGCGGCAGATGGTGGGCGACAGCGTGCCACTCGCCTGGTCAGGTGGCAATAGTCAAGGAGAACTCGGCACGGATGCCGGCGGTATCCTCACGGCCATCGAAGCGGCCTGGTCAGAGGCAGGAGTCGCCGTGTTCGTCGACCTTGGCGGGGCCGAAACGAACAGCGAAATGGCCATCGAAATGCTCGGTTTGCCGCGCGCAAAGCTCATCTCGATCTGCAATGCTCCGGTGGTGGAAGGCGCGGTCATCGCCGCTGCCGAGGCCTCCGGCGGGGCGTCGCTGGCAAAGGTTGTCGCGACAGCAGAGGAACTGTCACCCTGATGAGCGGCGGGTTGCACATAGGAAACCGGGAGGCCGAACAAGTGCATGCCAGGTGCCAGACGGAGGTCGAAGTGAAACACGGGGTAGGCTTGCACGCCCGCCCCTCGGTAACGTTCACGCGGCTGGCAAAGTCGTTTCCCTGCTCGATCGAAGTCGCGGTCAATGGCAGCGACGTCTGGCTGAATGGCAAGAGCATCATCAAGATCATGGGTGCTAGGATCCGCAAGGGATCCATGCTGAAAATCCGCGCCGACGGAATCCTCGCAGAAGAGGCCATCCGGGCGTTGAAGGGCCTCATCGAGCGCAACTTCGATGAAGAAAAGAAACATGGCCGCACCGCTTAGATTGAACGCAACGAGCGCCTCTCCGGGGGTCGCATCCGGACCGGCCTATATTGCGGAACCGCCGACGGCCGCTGCCTTGTCACAATCGGCCGTTTCGGGGTACGCGGAGTTGGCAGCGGCCATCGAAACCGCTATCGACGAGCTTCAGAAGCTTGCCACGGGCACGGACGCAGAAGGCGGCGACATCATCGATTTTCAGCTCGAAGTACTTCGGGATCCGACGATCGCCGAAATGGCAGGCGCGCGTATCGATGCTAACGAGAATGTCGTATTCGCGTGGGTCGGGACACTCGACGGATACATCCGTGAACTGGAGAGTGCAGAAGAAGAACCGCTGCGGGCACGGGCCGTCGATATTCTGGACATCAAAAATCGCGTATTGGCGGCGCTGACGGGAGCGCCGGTTAAGGACTTTCCAGCCGGGTCCATCTATGTCGGCAAGGACATGGAGCCCAGCCGCTTCCTCGCGCATGACTGGTCTGCAGGCGGCGGCATCGCGCTCTATGCCGGCAGTGCCGCGGGCCATGTCGCCCTTCTTGCCAGATCACGCTCGGTCCCGATGGTTATCGGCGCGGGACGTTTCCTCACCACTGGCGGCCAACACATACGCGTCGATGGAGATGCAGGCGTGATCGTCCTTCAGATGGACAAGGAGGGCGTAGCGCCAATCCGGCCCGAGCTTACAGCATCAACGACAGTACCGGCTGAAGACAACGGGGTGCTGCAGACGGCGGATGGCAGGCAAATTCTGTTGTCTATCAACCTCAACGCCCCCGACGAAATCGACGGGATCGCAGCAACGACGGCGGCTGGTATCGGATTGATGCGTTCCGAATTCGCAGTCACGTCACTCGCGGATGCCGCAAACGAAGAGAAGCAACTCGCCATCTACCGCCGCGTCCTTGACTGGGCGGACGGCAGATCGGTGACGATCCGCATGCTGGACGTCGGCGGCGACAAGCCGCTCTCCGGCCTCGCAACTTCGCCCGAATTGCGCGGCATTCGCCTTCTTCTTGCCCGTCCCGAGATCACGCGCGTTCAAGTGCGTGCGTTGTTGCGTGCAGCCGTTTTCGGTAATCTGCGCGTCATGCTGCCGATGGTGACTTTTCCATCGGAAGTCGATGATATGCGGCAGATCTTTCGAGAAGAGGCGGCCGAGCTTGCGCGCCGGGACGTGCCGCACCGCTTCCCTTCGATTGGCATGATGGTGGAAGTGCCAGCCGCCGCGCTCATGCTCGAGCAATTCGAAGGCGCGGACTTCTTTTCATTCGGCACCAACGACCTAACGCAGTATCTCGTCGCCTCGACCCGTGAAGATGCCGATTTCGCCGCGCACCGCGAGAAGGCCGCGCAGGCTGTCCTGCGCCTGCTCGCTTATGCCGTGAAACTTGCCGGTAGCAAACCGCTCAGCATCTGCGGCGACATGGCCGGCGATCCGCGTCTGACAGCCGAACTGCTCGCCGTCGGCATTCGGCATTTTTCCATGGCGCCCGCTCAACTTCCCGCGATAAGATCGGCAATCGTCGGTTTGAACGCCGGTGGGACAAAGGCAGCCGGAGAATAAGATGGCGCGCGAAGAAACCGAAGACGCCATTATCGCCTACAAGTCAATTCTGGCGCAGATCATCGACAACCGACCTTCCGGAACCCGTCAGCGGCTGGCCACGGAACTGGGCAAGCATCGCAGCTTCGTCACGCAGATAACAAGCCCGACCTATGCGACGCCTCTTCCTGCGCGGCATCTCGCGACGATCTTCCGGGTCTGTCATGTCAGCGCCGCCGAACAGGAGCGTTTTCTGGAGGCCTATCAGAATGCACATCCCGGCAAACTGCCTGAGCTTGGCGCCTCGGAAAAACTGCGGCATCTTTCACTGATGGTCCCTGATTTCGGCGACGAGCGACGCAACCGGCTGCTGGAGGAAGCAATCGTCGATCTGGTGCAGAAGATTGCCGCAATTTCGGAGTGAACGGCGTTGCGCTTAGTGCGACAAGACTGAGACGATCATCGCCTTGGGAGGGGCTTGATGAAGAAGTTCATCAACACAGCAGAAACCATGGTCGCCGAAAGCGTCGAGGGCTTTGTGCGCGCTCATGAGGAGTTCGTTGTGTTCGGCGTCGACCGCAAATTTATCCGCCGTCGCCACATGGTTCCGGGCAAGGTGGCGATCATATCCGGCGGCGGCGCGGGTCATGAGCCAATGCACATAGGCTTCGTCGGCCGCGGCATGCTCGATGCGGCTTGCGTCGGGCATATCTTCACGTCTCCCACGCCGAGCCAGATCGCGAGCGCCATCGAGGAAGCGGACACCGGGGCCGGATGCGTGCTGGTGGTGAAAAACTATGACGGCGACGTCATGAATTTCGAAATGGCGGCAGAGATGGCATCCAGCCGCCACAAAATAGAAACGGTGATCGTCAGCGACGACATCGAAACGGCTAGGACAGGCGATGGTCGCGGCCGCCGTGGAGTCGCGGGTACTCTGATCATAGAGAGGCTCCTTGGCGCCGCGGCCGAACGAGGCATGACCCTCGCCGAACTGAAAGGCCTCGGCGACAGTCTCGCTCCACGCATCCGATCGATGGGCGTTGCCCTGACCGGCGTGACGGTACCGCACACGCAACGCACAACTTTCGTTCTCGGACCAAGCGAAATGGAAATGGGTGTCGGCATTCACGGGGAGCCGGGCCATTCGAGAGAGCCCTTCTCCAACGCCGACACCATCGTCAGGCATCTGAGCGAAACGATCTTCAACGACATCGCCCGAGCCGCCGACAAAGCGTTGCTTTTCGTCAACGGGCTTGGCGGTACGCCACCGGCCGAACTCTATCTCGCCTACAACACTGCTTACGAGTTCATGGTCGACCATGGCCTGCGGATCGAGCGCTCGCTTGTCGGCACTTATGCCACGTCGCTCGACATGCAGGGCCTCTCCGTCACGCTCGCCTCCCTCAGCGACGAGGAGTTTTCCCTATGGGATTCACCCGTTGCAACCGCTGCGTTGCGCTGGGGGTGCTAGGTTTCGGCACGACTACCGAAGCTGATTGCCCGTACGACAACCCGCAATGCTTCTGGAAAAGGTCGGATCGGACGCGACGCTTGCTGAGCGAATTAAACAGTGTGCAGCCGGAAGGCCGACGCGCTCAAGCCTTCGGGCCGTACAGTATTTCGCGCGGCGTACGCGTCAGGCGTTCCCCCCCACCCCGGGAGACGGAGACGGTTTCGCTAAAGCCGAGACCAGCCGCCGTTGTGTAGGCATGGAAAACCATGCCCTCTTCCAGGGCCCAGTCCGATGTCGGCAGCAGAACGCGGGAAAAGTCGCTCGTACGCGCCGTGCGCGTATAAAGGCCGAGCGTATAGGCGGTGACATTCTGATAGGTCGGCCGCAGTCCCTGCGACAGAGCCCCCTCGCGGAGGACCGCATCGACTTCGCTCGCAATCGCGCCCGCCTTCATCGCTTCGATCTGCCGGTCCTGTAGCGCGATCAGTCGCTCGGCAGTCTCTCGCATTGCCCTGGAGGGCCGGCCGACGACGATGGGCCTCATCAGCCGGGCGCTGTAATTGGCAACGCGTGGAATAAGCTCGACATGCAGGATATCGCCTTCGTCGAGGCGTTCCGTCTTGAAGATGCCGTGCAGGAATTCGTGGCTGCCGGAAGCCTTCACCACCGGTCCGACCTCGCCGGTATCCGCCCCTTCCCTTAGGAAAACGGCGGATGCCACCGCCGCGGCATCCCGGGTAGTCATGCCCGGCCGCGCAATCTGCGCGATTGCCAACATTGCCTTGTCGGCGATTGCGGCCGCCTGCTGGAGCGCACCGATTTCCGCCGTAGACTTTACCCAACGCAAGCTCTCGCTGAGACCCGGCATTGGCACGATCTCGGCGCCGGCAAGCAGCGCGACAAGCTTGGCATGCGTTGCCGCGCTGTGGCACGGCGAATGCGTATCCACGCCGATACGCGCCCCGGCGAAACCGCGGGCGCGAACATTCTCGGCGATGACCGAATGCGGGTTATCCGTATCGGCAAAGCCGACGACATCCTCGATCCAGGTCTTTTCCCGGCCGGGCGCTTCGTCGAGCGCACGCAAAACGAACCAGGGATTGCCGTCGCGCGGCAGGAAGGCCGCGCGATACATTGTTTCCGAGACGGTATAACCGGTCAGCCAGGCCAGAAGCTCGCCGCTGTCGACGAGCAGGAGATCGACGTCAGCAGACGCCATCGCCTGCCGGGCTTTGGCGATGCGCCAGTGATATTCGTCCCGCGGAAACATCGCTTACGCCGCCTCGCAGATATCGAGAATGGTGAGCATGTAGACGCGGATCATGTCGAGATAATCGACGATGTCGACACGCTCGTCCGGCATCGTGTTATAGCGTCCACCGGGGCCACAGACGATGCCTTCCATGCCGAGCTCCTTGTAGAGATGGCCGGCGTCCGTGCCGTAGAAGCGTGTCGGCGTGATGGCGCCTGTCGGCTGCTTTTCGCCGCGCACAGTTTCGTAGGCGCGGTTGATCGCCTTGACGATCCGCGATTCTGGGGACACCTCGAAAGGAGGCATGAGCGGACGTCCCTCGATCATTTCCGGCACGAGCTTGGCCTTAAGACCGGGGAAACGCCCTTCCAGCGCGGTAAGCTCTGCCTGCAAATCGGCCAGGACACCTTCCTGCGTCTGACCAGGCGCGTAGCGGCAGGAGCCCTTCAAACGAACGAAGTCAGCCACCTGCGGCGGCCGCCATTCTTCGAGATTGCGGCCGAGCGCACCATGAACCACGCCCACATGGCCACGATTGATCGACCGGTGCACTTCGCTCCTGGCCCCGCTGAACGTCATGGCATTGATACGCGGAATGATGTCGCAGGCGGCGGCAATCGCGTCGACCGATTCTTCCCGTTTGGACAAGTGGCGAGTATCGCCGGTCAGCTCGATGACGAAGGAAAGGGCTGCGGCATGCATAGTGACCGCAACGAGATCGCTCGGCTCGCTGTTGACGAAATAGTCCGCCTTCACGCCGCTGCGAATGGCGGCAAGCGTGCCGACACCACCCTGCAATTCGCCGACGACGAAAGTCAGCACGACATCGCCCTTGAGCTTGACGCCCGCGTCCAGCAAGGTCTTGACGGCGCAGAAATAGGCGGCATCGCCTGCCTTCATATTGGAAACGCCGATCCCGTAGATAAACTTGTCGTCCACCAGGCCGCCATAGGGATCGACGGTCCAGCCCTCGGTCACCGGGTTGGTGTCGAGGTGACCGTTGAACAGCAGGCTCTTGCCGCCGCCCGTTCCCTTCAGCCTGCCGATCGCATTGAAGCGCTCGCCATTGTCGAAGGGCTGCAACTCGGCATCGAGGCCAATCGCCTTCATCTCTTCGGCCATCACGCGGGCAAGCTCCCGCTCGCCATCGGTCTGCGAATGGCTCTTGTGGCGGACCATCTTCGACAGGAAGTCGAGACAAGCTTTCTCATCGATTTGGCCGACGAGGGATTTGGGGTCCATAATCATGCTCCTTACATTGCAATATCAGGCTTGAGTGCCCGCGGGTGGTGGCACCGCTTCCAGGAGCCGGCGCGTATAGTCGGCACGCTCCGGACGGTCGATCTCCTCGGCCCTCGCGATTTCGATGAGATCGCCGCGATACATCACCGCGATGCGATGGGCGATCTGGCGGATGAGATTGAGGTCGTGGGTGATGAAGAGATAGGCCGTGTTGCTGGCTTTCTGCAGTTCAAGCAGCAGCTGGATGATCGAGGCCTGGACCGAGACATCCAGCGCGGAGGTGATCTCATCGCAGATGACGAGTTTCGGCTTGGAAGCAAAGGCGCGGGCGATCGCCACACGCTGCTTCTCGCCACCGGAGAGCTGGTGCGGATAGCGATCGGCATGGCTGCGCGGCAGCCGAACCTGCTCCAGCATGGCGCCGATCTCCTCGGTATTGGAACCATCCTTGCCGTAAAGCTTCAGCGGCCGCGACAGGATCTCGCCGATCTTCTGGCGCGGATTAAGCGAGGCGTCGGGATGCTGGAAGATGATCTGCACGTCCTTGCGATACTCAGTGCCCATGTCCCGAAGACCGGAGATCGGCTTCCCGGCAAACCAGATCTTGCCTTCGAAGCGATTGAGGCCGGTCATCGCCTTGGCAAGCGTGGACTTGCCCGATCCAGACTCGCCGACAATGCCAAGGATTTCACCGGGATTGACGGTCAGGCTGACGGCGCGATTGCCGACGGTCCCTTGATGCGCCCGGCCCGTCAGCGCCGCGAAGATTGGCTTTCGGCCATAGTGCACGCTGACATTCTCGACCTTGACCAGCGGCTCTTTGGCTGCATCGATTTCGGTCTTCACCAAGCGATGGCGCGGATCGGGAACTGCGGCGATAAGTTCGCGCGTATAGTCGTCCTGCGGAGCCCCGAAAATCTGCGCCGCATCGCCCTGCTCGACGATCACGCCGCGGCGAATGACGGCGACGCGGCTCGCTGTGCGGGAGACCAGCGCAAGGTCGTGCGAGATATAGAGGCAGGCGACACCCGTTTCCGCCTGCAGCGCAACGAAGAGATCGAGGATCTGCCGAGAGGTGATAACGTCGAGCGCCGTCGTCGGCTCGTCGAAGATGATGCATTCGGGATTGCAGGCGAAGGCGGTGGCAATGACGACACGCTGCTTCTCGCCGCCCGAGGCCTCATGCGGCATGCGGTGCATCATGTCCGCCGGCGTCTTGAGACCGACATGCGCCAGCATCGCCTCGCCTTCCTTCCAGGCCTGCGTTTTCGTCAGGCCTCGATGCCGCACCAGCACTTCGGAAAGTTGCCGTCCAAGCGAGAGCGTAGGATTGAGCGAGGTGCTCGGGTCCTGGAACACCATGCTGATACGCCGGCCGCGCAGTTTGTCGATCTCGGCCGCGGATTTGGCGGCTAGGTCCTCGCCGGCCAGGAGAATGCTGCCGCCGGTCTCGCGTGCGTTCTTCGGCAGGTAGCGCATGATCGACCAGGCAAGCGACGTCTTGCCCGATCCGGATTCGCCGACAAGCCCGAGGATTTCGCTTCGGCCGACCGAAAGATTGATATCCTTCAGCGCATGGAACCTGCCGCCTGATGTCGCGTAGTCCAGCGAATAGTTGCGGATGTCGAGGGTTGGCGTTGTGGCATTCGTCATGGTGCCGTCCTCACGTTCGCGGGTTGAGAGCGTCGCGCAGACCGTCGCCAAGAAGGTTGAACCCAACGGCGACGATGGCGATGGCAAGGCTGGGCCAGATCAGGATGCCAGCGCTGAGGTGCATATATTGACGTGCTTCGGAGACCATCAGCCCCCATTCGGCGGCCGGCGGCTGGGCTCCGAGCCCGAGGAAGCTCAAGGTGGCAAACAGCATCACGGCGAAGGATATCCGGATCGTCATCTCGACGATGATCGGCGCCACCACATTGGGAAGCATTTCGCGAAGGATGATATAGGACGAACGTTCGCCGCGGGCGATCGCCGCGCTGATATAGTCCTGTTTGCGCACCGAAAGCGCAACGCTGCGGGTGACGCGCGCCATGCTTGGCGCGAAGGCGACCGCGACGGCGATCAGCGCATTGGCGGTGCTCGAACCCAGCAGATTGACCACCAGCAGCGCAAACAGCAGGCTTGGAATGGACATGACCGAATCGACCGTCCGCATGATCACTTCGTCGGACCGCCCGCCGAGAAAGGCCGAGGTTGTGCCGATCAGCGCGCCGACCAACGTGCCGGCGACGGTTGCAAGCACGGCCATACTGATGGTGGCGCGGCCGCCGATGAGCAGGCGGCTCAGAATGTCGCGGCCGTATTGGTCCGTTCCCATGAGGTAATTCAGGCTTGACGGTTTGTAGCGGGCAAGCGGCGCGAGGCTTTCGGGATCATGTGGTGCGAGAGACGGCCCGAAGAGCACGATGACGAGTGCCAGCAGGACAATGAGGAGGCCGATCGCGCCCTGCGGGGTGCGTAGCAGCCGCTTGAGAAACTCAATCATATTGGATCCTCTTGTCGAGCCACGCATAGAGGATGTCGGCAACGAAATTGACGATGGAATAGGTGGCGGCCATGATCAGCACGCCCGCCTGGATCGACGGCAGGTCGCGGGTCTGGATCGCCACGATCAGCGCCCGCCCAATGCCGGGAATGGCGAAAATCTCTTCCACCACGATGACGCCGCCGAGCAGATAGCCGACATCCAGCGCCACGACGGTAATCGTCGGCAAAAGCGCATTCCTGAGGGCATGGCGGAATAGCACTGTCATACCTGATAGTCCCTTGATCCGCGCAGCCCGTACATAATCGGTGTGCAGGACGTCGACCAGTTCGGATCGGACCATGCGCGAGACATGGGCGATCAGGATGATCGATATGACGCAGACAGGCAGGATCAGATGCTGAATGCCGCCAAGGACGTTTTCCGTCAGCGGCACATAGCCGGTCGGCGGCAGCCATTTCAGCCAGTCGCCGACAATCAGAACGGCAACCGTCGCGGTCACGAATTCCGGCAGGGAGATGCCGGCATAGGAAATCAGGCTCACCACCATGTCGGCGATCCGGCCGCGGCGCACCGCCGCGATGATGCCGAGAGGAATGGCGAGGATCAGCATCAGGGCGATCGACAGGACGGCCAAGAGCAGCGAACGGCTCAGCGCTTCGAGCATGACGGGGCCGACCGCCTGACCGGTTCGAAGCGACGTCCCGAAATCGCCATGCAGGACACCGCCGAGCCAGCGGCCATATTGTACCCAGACGGGCGCGTTGAGGCCCATGCTTTGACGCAGGGCATCCAGCGCTTCTTTGGTTGCATTCTCGCCCAGCATGATGACGGCGGCATCGCCAGGCAGAACCTGGGTGATGGCAAAGACGATCAGCGACACGATGAAGAGCGTGTAGACGATCATCATCACGCGCTTGAGGATATAGTTCGGCGACACCTGGTCTTCCTTCCAACGACAGAGGCCGGACGCCCTTCGACGTCCGGCTTGGCGGCAGGCTTTTAGCCGCGCTTCGGCGCCTTGTCGGTCAGCGAGACATAGTCCAGCCGGAAGACCGATGCGCGCGGATGCACCTGGAAGCCCTGTACCCAGCTGCGCTTGGCGGCGAGCACGTCGAAGAAGGACGGGATGATCGACGGCACCTCATCGTTCATCAGCTTCTGCGCCTGGGCATAGAGCTCCTTGCGCTTGGCTTCGTCCTTCGTACCGCGGGCGGCCGCGATCAGCTTGTCGAAGTCCTTGTTGTTCCAGCGCGTCTCGTTCCAGGCGGCGTCGGAGGTGTAGAGCAGCTTGAAGATGCCGTCCTCGGTCGGCTGCATGTTGTAGAAGCCGACATAAAAGCTGCCCTTCTTCCAGACCTGCTCGAGATAAGTCGCATGCGGCATTGTCTGGACATTGATCTTGACGCCGGCTTCCTTGGCCATTTCGCGGAAGGCGACGGCAAGCTGGGTGCGCACCGCTGGCGTGTCGGAGGCAATCAGCGTCGCCTCGAAGCCATCGGGATAGCCGGCTTCGGCCAGCAGCTTCTTGGCCTCGTCGATATTCGCCTCGCGAAGCGGCATATCCGAATAGAAATGGTAGGACGCGTTGATCGGCGTGTCGTTGCCTGGCGTGCCGAAGCCTTCAGTGACGAAATCCACCATTGCCTTGCGGTCGACAGTCAAGGCGAGAGCGCGGCGGACGCGCGGATCGTTGAACGGCTTGGTATCGCAGCCGAAATTGATGTTGCAGAACTGACCAGACGGGACGCGAAGCACATCGACGCCATCGCTGCCCTGCATCCTCAGATATTCCGTCGGTTGCACAGTCGACATCACGTCTACGTCGCCGGCGATCATCGCGGACCCTTCGGCGGAGATGTCAGGGAAGACCTGCACTTCGATACGGTCGAGGTAAGGACGCGCCGGATCGTAATAATTGGGATTCCGTTCGACGACGATCAACCGGTCCGGTTCGTAGGAAACCAGCTTAAACGGGCCGGTGCCGTTGGCCGCGGTGGACAGCTTCTTGAAGTCGCCGGTCGCGATGGAGGCCGGAATGATACGGGCGTTCGTGTAGGCGAGAGCGGCTGGCAAGTCGGCGTAAGCACCCGATAGCTTGAAGACGACGGTGGCGGGATCTTTCGCCGTGACATCGGTGATCGGACCGACATTGTTGCGGCCCGGCGATGCATTCTTTGGATCGAGGATCGCCTTGAAGGTCGCGACGACGTCGGCCGAGGTCATGGCGGAGCCGTCATGGAATTTGACGCCGTTGCGCAGCTTGAAGGTCCATTCGGTGAGATCGTCGCTGGCGCTCCAGCTCTCGGCGAGATCGGGCTCAACCGTCATGTCCACCTTCAATCGCGTCAGGTTGCTGTAGAGAAGCTCCGTGACCAGATATTCCGGATTCACGCGCGTCAGCAGCGGATGGATGACGCTGGCGGCCTGATCGATGGAAATGCGGAGCGTCCCGCCCTTGGCTGGTGCTGCCGCCTGAGCGAAGCTCAGTGACGGCGCAGCGAGGAAGAATGCGGTACCGGCAAGAAACCGGCGTCGATTCATTTCAAGCATGTCGAAGTTCCCTTTATAGGTTATGGCTGATGTTCAGGAATGCGATCGGGCGCAAAATCTCTGGAGAGATAGGCGAGGATAGTTTTCGCCAGGGAGACGATGTCCTCACAGGTCGTGTGCTCCTCCGGGCTGTGGATGCAGCTTTCCGGGCGTCCAAGGCCACTCAGGATCACCTCCTGCATGCCGGTGATCTGCTGCACGTACCCGAAATCCGAACAGCTTGCGGCACCCCATTTGCGAAAGTCCTCCGGCCGGTACCCAAAGCCGAGGCAAAGCGCCTCCTGCCAGCGCGGCCAGTGGGGACCGTAGGGATCGGATGTCGGAATGAGATGGCCAACCAACTGAATGTCGAGGCCGAGACCGGGTACCGAGTCAGCGCCTGACCGGATGACAGCCTCGATTTCGGCCCGAGCCTCTTCGTAGTTTTCTTCCGGCGCGTAGCGACGGCTTACCAAAAACCGGACCTCGGCTGGCACCTGGCCGCCGCTCGTGCCGCCTTGGATGGTGGAAATTGTCAGCTGCGGCCTGAGCGGCCCCGTTGCATGCGGCGGAGGCGGCAATTTCGATTCCCGCGTGGCAATATCGGGCTTCAGTGCTTGCAACGCATTGAGGATAGGCAGCGCACCTTCAATCGCATTGATGCCGGCGCCAGTCCGGTTGCCTTCACCGGCATGCACGGCGTGGCCTTTGATGCGGACCTGTAGGTGAAAAACACCGAAGCAACCAGCCCAGATACGTGCAGCGGCCGAACCGTTGAAATTGACGATATGACCCTTCAACATCCCCTGCTCCGCCAGATACCGGATTCCAGGATAGAGCCCACCTTCTTCGTCGGTGCACAAAAGGAGCATGGGGTTATAGGCAAGCTCGACACCGTGCTCCTGAGCGGCCCACAGCGCCAGCAGGGACGCGGCAATTGTGCCTTTCATATCGGCCGCGCCAAGACCGAAAAGCCGATCCCCTTCACGAGTCAGGTGAAATGGATCGTGCGCCCACCCAGGCGCCACAGGCACCGTGTCGACATGATAGTAGAGACCGCATACCGGTTTTCCGGTGTTTCGTTCCGCGACTAGATTGGTTCTGCGCCCGCTCGCAGGACCACCCTCCACGCGCCACAAGGCCTCGGGCACGACGATGCGGCGCGCTTCGAAAGCAAGCGGCGTCAAAAGCTTTTCCATGAGCGCGGCAAAAGCATCGTATCCCTGACCAGGCGGGAAAGAGGTATCAACCGCGATCATCCGCGAAAGATCGTCAATTGCCCGCTCGACATTGGCTTCGATTGACGCCATGGCTCTCGAAAGCTGCGGTGATAACAGGGGTTCGTGCAGGTCCATCCCAAAATCCCAAGGCGGCCGATGAAAGCGCATCGCCAAGCGCTTTTATATAAACTATATAGTAATGATGCAAATCGCGCAGCCAAGTGTCAACTCCAAATAAGAGGCAAATCATTGGAGAAAACGCCTATTTCTTCAGCAGATATCGTCCGCGCATCGGACTTCTCACTCCCGCTGTACGAGGTGGTCAAACGGCAGATCTCCGAAGCCATCATGCTGGGCAAATGGGAGGCAGGCACGGTTCTACCGAGTGAGATCGCACTATCGCAACAGTTCGGCGTCGCCGTCGGAACGATCCGCAGGGCGTTGATGGATCTCACGAACGAGGGCCTGCTCAGCCGCCGGCGCAAGACCGGCACCGTGGTCACCGGCCGGACGCCCCAGCATAGCCTTCGGTTCTTTTTTCAATATTTTCGATTGCATGGCCTCGATGGATCGCTTCAGCACTCGATGACAAAGGTCACTTCGCTTCACAGGGGCACAGCGACGGAGGGTGAATGTACGAAATTGCAGCTCGAGGCGAACAGCAGCGTCGTTCGCTTCCATCGCCTAAGAAGCGTTGATGGCAAGCCGATCATGCATGAGACTCTCGTCCTTGCAGAAGCGCGGCTGCCAGATTTTACCGAGGACAAGGACGAGATTCCGCCCCTCTTCTACCTGTACCTGCTCGACCGCTATGGCATACGGATCTCGGCCGTTCGTGAACAGATAGCGGCTGTACTCGCCGATGAAGATGACGCCAAATGGCTCAAGCTTCCGCTACCCGCGGCGGTTTTGACAATTGAAGAGGTTGCCTACGATCAATCCGCGGTCCCGGTATTGGCCTCGACCCATCGCGCGACGACAAACAATCACCGTTATGTGCACGAGATTCAATAGTTGTTGAGCCGGAAAGGCAGGCGTGCGCCGGTTGCGATCGCAACTATCAGGCGTTGTCGATACCAGAGCAATACTCCCCAGTTTAACGTAGCCGCTGGTCTTCCGGCGCGCGCCTTGGAAGACCAGCGGCGCGTCATCACCGTTACTGCTCTGGATGGCGAGAGACAATTGGCGGTAAAAAAATTTGGCGGGATAGTCATGATCTTAGATTTGCATCGGCAAGAGATGCCGGTGACAGCGATCGCCAGGCAGACCGGTGTCGATCGAAAGACAATTCGCAAATATATCGAGCGTGGTCTTGAGGCACCTGCTTACGGGCCAAGGAAGTTCAGATCCCCCGACGATAAGCGTCATCAAAACACCATTGTGGACAGATCCGCGTAATTTCCGGTAATCTCGGAGCATCCAAAAACAATTCGGACACATGAAAAAGCCAATGAAAATCGATATCCAGCCAGGCGTTGAAGATCGTCCTTCGAGCGCTAACCAAGGCCGCCTTGGTGTGCGGGTGCGGCTTGCTAGGCAGACGCTCGGGATGACGCTCAAGGCGCTTGCGACGGAGGCCGATTGTTCGGAGAGCCTGCTTTCGAAAATCGAAAACGGCAAGGCATCGCCCTCCTTGCCGATGCTGCATCGGCTGGCTGAGGTGCTCCATACGAACATCGGTTGGATGTTCGAAGAGGCCGACGGCGAAGAAGGCATCGTCTTTCGCGCGGGAACGCGCCCTCTGATTGGACTTGATCCGCTCAGACGCGGCGAAGGCATCTCGCTTGAGCGTATCATTCCGTATTCACCAGGCCATTTGCTTCAGTGCAATATTCACCACATCGAACCGGGCGGGGAAAGTGCCGGCCCCATTCAACATGCCGGCGAAGAAGTTGGCTATATGCTTGCGGGCTCCATCGAGTTGATGGTCGGCGAAAAGACATTCAAGCTTTCGGTCGGCGACTCCTTCGTGTTTAATTCCGAGTTGCCGCATTGGTACAGAAATGTGGGAACAACGCGCGCGAGCATATTCTGGGTCAATACGCCGGCGACGTTCTGACAATTCGGCGCGATCTGCGAACCTCTGGTCTCCTTTCACAGGCTGCGTCGAGTAAATTCAAGAGACTTGACAATCATTAAAGTCTCTTGAATTATGCCTCCGCTGACAACGCCAATGAGCCCGTCCACGGGCCTTTCCGCAAGGGGAACACACATGCGCCTTTCCAAATATCTAGCAGGCTGCGCTGCCGCCGCAGCTCTAACGTTCGCTTTCGGCTCCGCTTCGGCCTTTGCCGAAACCTTCGCGCTGGTGACCATCAACCAGCAGGCACTCTTCTTCAACCAGATCAACGACGGGGCAAAGGCCGCGGCCAAGGCTGTCGGAGCCGATCTCGTCATCTTCAACGCGAACAACGTGCCGAGCGCGCAAAACGACGCGATCGAGAACTACATCACCCAGAAAGTCGATGGCATCATTCTGGTCGCGATCGACGTGAACGGCGTAAAACCTGCGGTCACGGCCGCCAAAAACGCCGGAATTCCAGTCATCGCCATTGATGCGCAGATCCCCGATGGCGACAACATCGCCTTCGTCGGTGTCGACAACACAAAGGCCGGCGGCGACATCGGCAAGTTTTACGCTGACTACGTCAAAAGCAAGATGGGCGGTTCCGCCAAGATAGGCGTCGTCGGGGCGCTCAATTCCTACATCCAGAATCAGCGTCTCGACGGCTTTAAAAAGGCAGTTGCCGACAGCGGCGAGAAAGTGACGTTTCTGGATACGGTCGACGGCCAGAACGTTCAGGACGTCGCACTCAGTGCCGCCGAAAACCTGATGACGGCCAATCCTGACATGACGACGCTTTATGCGACCGGCGAGCCGGCGCTTCTCGGCGCGGTTTCGGCCGTAACAAGCCAGGGTCGTACCGGCGACGTCAAGGTGTTCGGCTGGGATCTGACCAAGCAGGCGATCGAGGGTATCGACCAGGGCTGGGTCACCGCAGTCATCCAGCAGGATCCGGCTGGCGAAGGCAAAGCTGCTGTTGAAGCGCTTGACAAGGTCAAAAAGGGTGGAACGATCGACAAGATCATCAATGTTCCGGTCACCATCGTCACCAAGGACAATGTCGACAAGTTCCGGGACATGTTCAAGTAGGCGGCGGCTCGAATACGCAAACCGTGACCACGAATGGCTGCGGTTTGCATGACATCCGCGCAGCAGAAACTCTTGTCAGGTGGAAACGCCATGAACGACGAAACCTACCGCGTCAGAATGACCGGTATCTCCAAACGTTATCAGACGATCCAGACCCTTGACGATGTGTCGCTGACCTTGAAGCCGGGGGAAGTTCTCGGCCTCGTCGGTGACAACGGCGCCGGCAAGTCGACCTTGAGCAAGGTTCTGTCCGGCGCGGTCATTCCCGATTCCGGATCCATCGAAATTGACGGAAAGACCGTCGCCTTCGCATCTCCCGCCGATTCACGCGCAGCGCGCATCGAGATGGTCTACCAGGATCTGTCCCTCTGTGACAGCGTCGATGTAGCCGGCAACATCTTTCTGGGCCGGGAGCCCCGTCGCCGCCTGCTCGGACTTCCGTTTCTCGACAATAAGAAGATGCACGACGAAGCGCGCGATATGCTCGAGCGGCTCGGTATCGTTATTGCCGATACGCGGTTGAAGGTGGAAAATCTGTCCGGCGGGCAGCGTCAATCGATCGCGATCGGGAGAGCGGCTTCGTTCAACCCGACCGTGCTGATCATGGACGAACCAACGGCGGCGCTTGCCGTCGCCGAAGTCGAGGCCGTACTTGATCTCATCAAGGCGGTCAGTGCGCGGGGCGTCAGCGTCATTCTCATTACCCATCGGCTCCAGGACCTGTTCCTCGTCTGCGATCGCATTCAGGTCATGTATGAAGGGCACAACGTCGCCGAGCGCAGAATTGAAGACACGAGCATCGAGGAAGTCGTCAATCTTATCGTCGGACGCAAATTTGAGGCCCGGTCGGCCGGTCATCGCAAGGACCAGGGAGTGCAGGCATGACAACATCCTCTTCCACAGCCCACGCGCCCACCGCGGCAACACCGCGTTCGCGTGTTCATAAAAGCAGATGGCGCGACAAAGTTATGAGCAATGGCAGCATCGTGTCGATCGCGTTGTTCTTCTTTGTTGTCTGCGTCTTCTTTTCCATCTTCACCAGCGCCTTCCTGACGGCCCCCAACCTCTTGAATATCATTCGCCAGTCCGCACCCTTGTTGATTGTCGCCGCGTCGATGACCTTCGTCATCACTACTGGGGGAATAGACCTTTCCGTGGGATCCGTGCTCGCTTTAACCGCCACTCTTTCGGCTGCATCGCTGCAGGCGGGGATAGCCTGGCCGCTTGTGGTCGTGCTTATGCTCGTCCTGGGCGGTGCCGTCGGGGCCTTGCAGGGTTTCTTCATTGCTTATGAGCGCATTCCTGCCTTTATCGTCACGCTTGCCGGACTTTCGGTCGTACGTGGTCTGGCGTTGCTGATCACCGCCGGCTATTCCATTCCTGTGGACGCGGAAAGTCCTTTCACGGCAATCGGCAGGGCGTGGTTTTTCGGCGTGCCCGTGCCGGCACTGATTGCGCTCCTTGCCCTGGTCCTTGCCTATATCACGTTCAACCAGACGCCTTTCGGCCGTTATGTAACCGGTATTGGCGCCAATGCCGAGGCGGTGCGTCGTGCAGGCGTCAATACCCGCTTCGTCACCCTATGCGTCTATGTTCTGTCCGGTACGGCCGCCGCCATGGCCGGCATCATTCTCGCTGCCCGGCTCGGGTCGGGATCCTCCAATGCCGGACAGGGTTTTGAACTCGACGTCATCGCTGCGGTGGTTCTCGGCGGCACCAGCTTGTTCGGCGGCCGTGGCACGATCTTGGGCACTATTCTTGGTGCGCTGACCGTCGCCGTCATCGCCAACGGCCTGATCCTTGCGCATATGTCACCATTCCTCACACCGATCGTCACCGGCGCTATCATTCTCATTGCGATCTGGCTGAATTTCCGGATCTTCAGAGGGGCCGTCAGGAGCCGATGACCCATGGATGATCTGTTTAAAACACAGCCCAGGGAGCGGGCGGCAATCGGTGTTGCATCCGGCACTGCCATGACGGTTCTGGGACCAGTACCGGTCGCCGACCTCGGCATCACGCTCATGCACGAGCATATCCTGCTCGACGGGGCGCGGACCTGGAAATGCCCCTGTCATCCCGACGACAGGCTGATTGCCGAGCAGAAGGTCAATATCGAGATCGTCGGCGAATTGCGGATGAATCCGTATATGAACCGCGACAATGTCTCGTTAGATGACAGCGATCTGGCGCTTGCCGAGCTGAAGAAATTCCAGGCGCTCGGTGGCCACACGGTCATCGAGGCGACCAATATCGGTATCGGCCGCGATCCGGAAAAGCTTGCGCGTATATCACGCATGTCCGGCATGAAGATCATCATGGGGACAGGGTTCTATCTTCAGCATACCCATCCCGAGTGGTTGAAGGATATGGACGTTGATGCCGTCACGAAATTCATCGTCAACGATGTCGGCGGTGGCGCCGTTCAACCGGAGATCATGGCCGGTATCATCGGCGAAGTGGGTGTCAGCAAGGATTTCACGTCCGAGGAGTTGAAATCACTCCGCGCCTCGGCCCGCGCTTCCCGCATCACCGGCCTGCCGCTTTCGATCCATCTTCCCGGCTGGGAGCGGCTCGCCCATAAGGTGCTCGATGTCGTGGAAGAGGAAGGGGCCGATCTCCGGCACACTATCCTGTGCCATATGAACCCAAGCCATAACGACCTCGCCTATCAGAAAGGCCTGGCCGAGCGGGGTGCGTTTCTCGAATACGACATGATCGGCATGGACTACTACTATGCCGATCAGGACGCGCAATCGCCCTCCGATGAGGACAATGCCCGTGCCCTTCGGTCCCTCATCGATATGGGTTTTGTCGACCGTCTGCTGCTGTCGCAGGATGTCTTCCTGAAAATCATGCTGACGCGCTATGGCGGTTTTGGCTACGGCTACATCCTCAAGCATTTCGTGCCACGGCTGAGGCGCCATGGCGTTGAGCAGGCAGCGATCGAACAAATGCTGACCGACAATCCGAAATCCGTTTTTTCCGCCGCTTGACCGGCTAAGAAATCCGCATCGCAAGGAGCATACATGTCCAAGAAGAAGATCCTTCTCGCTGGAGAATCCTGGGTATCGACCGCAACCCACATCAAGGGTTTCGATCAGTTTCCGACCGTGACCTATCACACCGGCGCCGACGAATTGCTGGCGGCGCTGAAGAACAGTGACTTCGACGTCACCTTCATGCCGGCGCACGAGGCGCAGCGCGATTTCCCGCAAACCATCGAGGCTCTGTCCGCCTATGATGCGGTTGTGCTGTCGGACATCGGCGCGAACACGCTGCTCCTGCATCCCGATACCTGGATTCATTCAAAGACGACGCCGAACCGTTTGCGCTTGCTGCGCGATTATGTCCGGAGTGGCGGCGGCTTACTGATGTTTGGCGGCTATTACAGCTTCCAGGGCATCAATGGCGGCGCGCGCTACCGCAAGACACCCGTCGAAGAAGTCCTGCCGGTGGAATGCCTTTCCGTCGACGATCGGGTCGAGGTGCCGGAAGGGTTCGCACCCGTCGTCACCGGCGACGAGAGCCATCCGATCTTGGCCGGGCTCGGCAAGGACTGGCCGGTTCTTCTTGGTTTCAACGAAGTCATCGTCAAGGACGCAGCAGAGGTCCTGGCGACCGTTTCCTCCGACTATGGTTCGCTGCCGTTGCTAGTCACAGGGCGCTATGGCAAGGGGCGCACCATTGCCTGGACATCCGATGTCGGGCCGCACTGGCTGCCACCGGGCTTCATTGCCTGGAGTGGCTACAAGACGCTGTTTGAACAGATGCTTGCCTTCGCCACTGCCAAGGATTGAGCCATGCCAATCCATGTCGTCGACATCGCCGGATTGTACCGATGAGGCCCGAGGTCAACGGTGAGCGCCTGCTTCGCCGGTTGAGCGACTTCGCCGAAATCGGCAAGACAAAGGCCGGCGGGGTCAACCGACAGGCATTGAGCAGCGAAGACCGGGCGGCGCGACGCCTTCTCGCCGATCTCGTGACCGCACGCGGTTTCAACGTCTTTCAGGATGCGATCGCCAACCTGTTCGTGCGCCGTGAGGGCCGCGATGCGACGCGGCCGGCGATGCTGATCGGCAGTCATCTCGATAGCCAGCCAACAGGCGGACGCTTCGATGGCGCGCTCGGCACTCTCGCCGCATTCGAAGTGCTGGAGGCTTTGGAAGATGCGGACCATGAGACGGCCTCTGCAATCGAAGTCGTCGCCTGGACGAACGAAGAGGGCAGCCGCTTTGCGCCCGGCGTCATGGGATCGATGGCCTTTGTCGGTGCCGCGCATCCAGACGATTTTCGGTCCGTTGTTTCCGGCGACGGAGAGAGCTTCGGCCAAGAACTCGCCGCTACACTCGCAGCTCTGCCCGAGGCGACAATGCGCCCGCTTGGCACGCCAATCTCGGCCTATCTCGAACTGCATATCGAGCAGGGGCCTTCGCTTGAGCGCGAAGGGCTCGCCGCAGGTGTTGTCACCGCAGTTCAGGGCACGCGATGGCTGGCCGTGACCTTCTCGGGAAGTGCAGGTCATGCCGGCACCACGTCGCTTGCTTACCGCCGCGATCCGATGGTAGCGGCAACCTCGGCGCTGAACCGGCTACAAATGTCGATCATGCCGCAGGACGACGACGCAAGGCTGACCGTTGGGCGGTTTTCGACCCATCCGGGTTCGATCAATGCCATACCGGATCATGTGACTTTTACCGTCGATATCAGGCATCCGGATGCGTTAAGCCTAGCGGCCATCGAAGCAAGGATTCGCGCAGTTTGCGAGGAAGCGGCATTGTCGCAGCGATGCAGCGTCGAGATCTCGACATCCTTCGATATGCCGCCCGGCTCGTTTTCAAAGGTCATGACGGATCGGATTGAAACGGCCGCACGAGCACTTGCCTTGCCGTACAAGCACATGATTTCCGGCGCGTTCCATGATGCGCTGTTCGTCTCCCGGGTTGCACCCACTGCAATGATTTTCGTGCCTTGCCGAGACGGTGTTAGTCATAACGAGACCGAATATGTCGAGCCGGCTCACGCCATCAATGGCGCCCGACTGCTTCTCGCCGCGACACTGGAAAGCGTGTGTTCGTTGCTCGTGATCGTGTGATTTGACCGTCTCCAGAATTCAGCCGTCTGCACGACGCTAGCCAACTGTGCAAGTCACGAAACGATCAGAAATTGGCTGCAGTCTTCAGCCCCAGCACGACGACGTCCTTGTTCTCACTGATGCCACCGGGATTGACCACGTACTGGATGTTCGGGCGGAAAAGCAGCCCGGTTGTGGGACGATACGTATAATACAGCTCGAAGGCGTACTCGGATCCGGGGACCGGACGGTCTTGCGCGGCTTGGGCGTCGGCGACGCGATTGTTGACGTGCGTGGTGCCGACCGCAAAGCCGATATCGTCTTTGGGGCGGGAGCTGAATAGGCCTGTGTAGATCAATCCCCCCGCTATCTGACGATCAGTAGTGGCAGTACGATCATCCGCAACGACGGCATTGAGGAAAAGGCTCAGATTGCTTGTCACCTGCTGCTGGAAGTTGATGTAGGCGCCGTACCGCCCGCGACGCTCACGCGGGGGCAGGCCTGTTAGGGCGAAAAAATTGCCATTGACGTCGGACACGACATCATCAGCGCTGGATGTGTCATACCACCCACCAATCTTGTAGCTGCCCGGCAGCCCCTCATCGCCCAACTTGGGAAGCCAGCCGAGTTCCACCGGTATCAGCGCCCCGGTAGAACCGGAAAAGTACACTGGAAGCACCTGGTCATCGACGCCCAGATATTTGGTGTTTACGTCGTAGACGCCGGCTTGGATGTAGCCGAACCCGCTTAGAGCCACCTTGACGCGGGTCGCCCACTGGCTGATAGGCCAATTGTAGATGTAGTTGCCGACAATGTTGCCGGGGTTCGCACCACAGAATGTCAGATTCTGGAAGTCACATGAAAATGACGCAAAGTCCCCGCCGAAGGTCATGCGGCCGATCTTCCAGTCAATCAGTCCGTCGGCATATTTCTGGTCGAACCAGAATTCCGTCAATCGGATGGTCTGTCCTCGACCGTACACCTCCTGTACCTGCTGAAGCGTGCCGAGCTCGGCGTCGGCGCTGAGGTTGCGACCAAGGCGTTGCGTCAGGGTGACCTGGAACTGCGCGCTCGGGATGCCGAGCAGGCGATCGAGGTCAAACGTCACTCCGGCCGCATACTGGTCAGCATATCGCGTCGTGTGCTCGATGCCACCGGCCGGGTTGTAGGCGATTTCGCTGGTATATCCGAACTGAAAATCGATACCCATCCTTTGCAGACGGGTCCGTTCTCCGCCCCAGTCGCCAAGCAACCAGGAATCCGGCGGAGCGCCGGCGCTCGTCGGATCAACCGCTTTGGTTGCGCGATCTCCGGCATGAGCAACGGCAGTCGAAAAAATCACTGCCAACAGGATTTTTACAACGGACAATGTCTGTTGCCGCATATCCACCCCCGTCCCACTAAGCCCCCCAAGGGAAGCTAACACGATTCGCAGAGATCCTAGTCAATAAGGAGACCCACCACAGCGAGCTGACATTCTCTACGATCGCCCAAATCAACGGCAATCGCTCTCGGACGTCCTGCCGTCGGACCCGCCACGAGACGGTCAATGTGTTTGCCGATCTCGTCGATTCGGCGCATCGAGCCAGCCGACAGGCGGGCGCTTCGATGGCGCGCTCGGAAGCGTTGGTGGAGCGGGAGGAGGAAGCGCTGGAGGAAGACTGAGGATTGCCAGATTGGACGCGGCGTTTGCTTCTTGCCCGGTGGGCGACGCGCCGCTGCAGTCCGTCGGGCCTTATCTATCGATGAGGCGCTTAGCTGAGACGGCGGCCGGTCCATTGGCGGCACGGCATGCAGATTAAATGAAAGGCGACAACAGGTCATCGTGACCTTCGCATTTTCGTGCCGGGCGCGGCACCCTTATTCTCCCTTTGCTGCCGAGCAACAGTTATACTTCGTCGCACGAAAGTAAGCCGTGGGGGGCGAACATGAGCCAGCAACCTATTCCGCTCAAAGTGACCGCTGGCAGATTTGCCCGCGCAGTCAAAATGTTTATGACTTCACATGTGGGCCGAAGAGCAAGGTTGCTCGCTTTTGCCTTGGCAGTTCTCTTTTGCGGCATCAGCGCGCTTAATGTCGTCAACAGTTTTGTCGGTCGAAACTTCTTCACCGCCATTGCCGAGAAACAGACTACGGAATTTATCCGGCAAGCGTTTCTTTATACCGGAGTATTCGCTGCCTCGACGATTGTATCAGTCATCGCCCGCTTTGCCGAGGAACGCCTCGCTCTCCTCTGGCGGGAATTCCTGACACGTCGCGCGGTCGGGCTCTATATGAGTGACGGTACTTTTTATCGCGTCGGTGTCACCGGCAAGCTTTCGCACCCGGATCAGAGAATTGCAAATGACATCGGCACGTTCACGGTCACCACGCTTTCCTTCATTCTCATGCTGCTCAATAGCGGCCTGACGATTTTAACCTTTTCAGGCGTGCTGTGGACAATCAGTCCATTACTTTTCAGCATTGCGGTCGTGTACTCGGCATTTGGATCCTACATGACCATCGTCCTCGGCCGGCCGTTGATCAACTTGAACTATGATCGACTCGACAGCGAGGCAGCCTTCCGCTCCAGCCTTATCCATGTGCAAGAAAACACCGAGTCAATCGTGTTTGAGGGCGGAGAAGAACGCCATGCCAGTCTTTTGTTGAAGCGGTTCGATGACCTCGTCAGCAATCTCAGGCGAATTATAGTGATCAATCGCAACGTGGGCTTCTTCACCACCGGCTATAATTGGATGATACAAATCATTCCGGTTATCATCATCGCCCCGGCCTTTATTCGCGGCGACATGGAGTTCGGCGTGATCACCCAGTCCGCGGCTGCGTTTGCGATGCTTGTCGGTGCATTCTCCTTCATCGTCAGGCAGTTCGAGTCGATCTCCAATTTCGCGGCTGTTGTGGCCCGTATCAGTTCCTTGGTGGAATCTATCGAGGAGGCTCGCAAACCGACACGCTCGAATCTCGAGCTCGTTGAGCGAGATGGCGAACTCGTTTTTGACCACCTCACATTGACCTCGTCCGCAAAAGGCGGCCTGTTGAGAGATTTATCGGCGTCCGTCCCTACCGATACGCGCGTGCTTGTCGTCGGGGAGGACGAAACTGCCGGCGTCGAGTTGCTCCGGTCCACAGCTGGCATCAGCGCTTCCGGCAGCGGACGCATCACCCGCCCACCGCGCAATCAAATCCGTTTTATTCCCCAGCGCCCTTACATGGCCCCTGGAACATTGCGGCAGACCCTTGTCCCGGCGGATATGGCGGCAGGAATATCCGACGAGCAGATTTTGACGCTGCTCGAAGAACTCGGGCTTGGCCATGTGGTCAACGCAAAAGACCTGGATGTCGAACAAGACTGGGGGACTGTTCTTTCGCCGCGGGAACAGCAGCTACTGGCAATTGCGAACGTCCTTATCGTGGCTCCGCGATACCTGTTTGTGGAGAAGGGCGAAGTGACTTTTGGTCATGAATTAATGAACCATATCATCGGGCTCCTCGCTGAAAGATCAATCACGTGCATCAACTTCGCAGAGCCCGGCGCATCGCGTAACCGGTACGATATAGTTCTTGAGTACCATGCAGACGGAAGCTGGACGTGGATCGATCAACGGGGCAAATCCTAACGGAGCACACCCTGGCACAAAGCAATTGACCTGCTCAGCTTCTTAGGGAATGCGGTCGGGGCATTCCCCCGCGATCACAATGAACGGCATTGAAAGCCGTGGCGCCTTTAATCGTCGGCTACGAATCACGTCTGGTCGCAACGCTTGCGCGTCAGTTGCAGATGACTCGCAACAGGTTTATCTTCTCGTTGGCATAGCCATGCGGAGTTGAAACCGAGATGCTGGTCAAAGATGTAATGACGATAGCGCTCGTCAAAATATCACCTGACAATAGTGTCGAGCAGGCGGCTCGGGCGATGTTGGCCAGCCATGTCAGCGGAATTCCTGTCGTCGATGACAATGGGCGTCTGGTCGGTATCATCAGCGAAGGCGACTTGATCCGGAGAACAGAGCTCGGGGGTGCAGCAATTGCCTCGCTCACTGACGCGACCGTTCCCCACCAAGCGAGAGTGAAAGCTTACATCAAGCGCAACTCATGGCGGGTCGGTGATGTGATGACCACCAATCCCGTAACCATAGACGAGGACTCCTCCCTTGCCCGGGCCGCGCAAGTAATGGAAGAGCATGGCGTCAAGCGAATTCCTGTCATGAAAGGTGACCAGCTGGTCGGCATTGTCAGTCGCGCCGACCTGCTCCAAGCATTTCTTGTGACCCGGCGGGACAAAACAATAACCGATGACGACGCCATTCAGCGCATCATCTCGACCCGTTTGGGAGAAAATACCGGACTGGAGGGATTTGCGTTGAAGGTGACCGTTTCCGATGGAATTGTGCATCTGTGGGGAAATGTCGATACCGAAGAAGGCAGGAAAGCCGCACGCATTGTATCGGAAAGTGTCAATGGCGTCAGAGGGGTCGTCGAGCACTTCTCAGCGCGCCCTTCCTGAACGCGCAAGCCACCACCAAGAAATTTAGCTGCCTAAGCTTCTTCATAGTCTAAACTATTGGAATGTACTGTGCATACCCCGTTTTCGACGGGGTATTGAAACGTGCATCGCTATCCACGGCTTGATGGTGTGAGCACGTCATGAATGGGGAACACTGCGGTTTGCGACAGAGGCACGATCGTCCCGCATTCCGATGGCTCGATCCCCCAAGAATGCGGTGTCTCAACTACTTGAGACGGGCGAGCATGGGAGACAAGGGGCATGACCAGCGACGACGCAGTCCTTCCGGCGGGCCTCCCGCGGCAGCATGCGCCGGAGAATCTGTTGCAGCAATATGGCTGCGGGCCAATCAAATTCAACGGCAGCAACAACGCCCTCTATGAGCGGCATTTGCTTTTCGACAACGCACTCGCCCCATCGGAAGCCGGGAACCGCGAGCGGTACGAGGCAGCCGCCCGGTCCGTCCGGGACATACTCTCGCAACGCTGGCAACAGACCGAGCAAGTCTATAGCCGGGAAAATCCAAAGCGTATCTATTACCTCTCGATGGAGTTTTTGATCGGCCGGTCGTTGAGCAACAACATCCTCAACCTGCGGCTCGAGCCGCTTGTCGGTCAGTTCCTTAAGGAAAACCAGTTGGACGAGTGGGCGATACTCGCAGAAGAACCCGATGCCGGCTTGGGCAACGGCGGACTTGGGCGGCTGGCGGCATGCTTCCTGGACTCAATGGCATCCATGCAATTACCGGGCATGGGATATGGATTGCGATACGAATACGGCATCTTCAAGCAGACGATCGTAGATGGCTGGCAGCAGGAGCAACCCGACAACTGGCTGCGCAGACCCGACCCCTGGGAGGTGGCCCGTCCTCAATATGCAGTCGCGGTCGAGCTCGGATGCTCCTTCGAGGTGCGCGGCGGAAGCCTGAAAGCGATCACGGGCAAACCATCGAAGTTGCTCGGCATACCCTATGACAGGCCGATAGTAGGCTATGGCGGCAAGACCATAAACACCTTGCGGCTTTGGGCCTCAGCCACTCCCGACAGCTTTGATTTTCAAGAATTTAGTGCCGGAGAGTTCGTCGGCGCGTTGGCGGAGTGCCTGACGGCGGAAACAGTCACCCGGGTGCTCTATCCGGACGATTCCACGAGCATGGGTCAAGGGCTGCGGTTCGTTCAGGAATACTTCCTTGTCGCATGCTCGCTGGCAGATCTTATCCGCCGCTTTCGCATGAACGACAGCAACTGGAATAGTTTGCCCGACAAGGTCGCAATCCAGCTCAACGATACGCATCCGAGTCTCGCCGTCGCAGAACTGATGCGCGTTCTGCTGGACCATGCAGGGCTGGGTTGGGAATTGGCCTGGGATATCACGAATCGGACATTCGCCTATACGAACCACACCCTCCTCCCTGAGGCGCTGGAGAAATGGCCACTTCAGTGGTTCGAACTCATGCTGCCGCGTCAACTCCAGATCATACTGGAAATCGACCGCCGGCTCAGGGAAGAGGTGGCGGCACGCTGGCCGGACGACACCAGTCGCGCGGAACGGATGAGTATTGTTGAGCATGGTGGTCGCCTCGTCCGGATGGCGCATCTCGCGATTGTAGGCTCCCACAGTACCAATGGCGTTGCCGCGATACACTCAAGGTTGCTGCGGGACGTGACGGTAAGAGATCTAGCTGAACTGTACCCCGAGCGTTTCAACAACAAGACAAACGGCGTTACACCGCGGCGCTGGCTGCTCTTGTCGAATCCCGGTCTTGCCAGTTGCATCACCAATGCCATTGGTGACCGCTGGATCACGAAAACAGACGATCTCCAGAGGCTGAAGCCGCTTGCCGATGACGGTGAATTTATTGCCGCCGTCCGCGGAGCCAAACGCCAGGCAAAATTGCGTTTTACCGAATGGCTGAAATCGCAAGGGGGTATCCAGGTTGATCCCGACACGATCTTCGACTGCCAGATCAAGCGCATACACGAATATAAGCGGCAATTGTTGAACGGACTGAGGATCGCGGCGCTTTATAACCGACTTCGCGAGAGTCCACATTCCGACATGCCGTCCCGTACCTTCTTCTTCGCGGGAAAAGCCGCACCCGCCTATCACGTGGCGAAGTTTATCATCAAATTTTTGAACAATCTTGCCGACACCATCGATGGCGACCCCGTAGCGCGTGGCCGTCTCCGGGTTGTATTCCTGCCCGAGTACAGCGTCTCAATGGCGGAACGCCTAATTCCCGCGAGCGATGTGTCGAACCAAATCTCGACAGCCGGATACGAAGCCAGCGGCACCAGCAACATGAAATTCATGATGAACGGCGCCTTGACGCTCGGCACCCGAGACGGTGCAACGATCGAAATGGCCGAGGCAGCGGGCGAGGAGAACTTCTTCCTGTTCGGTTTGACCGCAGAACAAATCGCCGCGAGCCAGGGCTGGTACAGTCCCTGGTGGCACTATGAGAATGAGCCCGAGACCCACGCCGTTATCGACCTCATCCTTTCCGGTCACTTCTCTCGCCACGAACCTATGCTTGTCGACGCGTTGCGCAACATACTTCTGGCTGGCGGCGACACTTACAGGCATCTGGCGGATTTCGTCTCCTACATGGAGGCAGACCTGCGTCTTCAATCACTCTACGCCAAGCCGGAAGACTGGACGAGAAAGGCGGTGCTTAATCTTGCCAGTTCGGGGAGGTTTTCCAGTGATCGCACGATCTCGGAATATGCGAGCGAAATTTGGAACGCCAAACCATGCCCCGTGCTGTAGTGACCGGGTAGATAATACCGTAAAATACACCGAAAAGTGGCGTCCAGCCGGCCTCCGATCAACTTTTCCTATGACTTGGGCAGTGTTTATGTGATACTAATATAATGGGCATCGCATGTTTTGGTGAGGCGGTAGCCGCTGGCAAGCTCTCCGGCGGTATCAGCTAACATCCACTTTTTTGGGTCTACATACGCCCGAGCTGCAAGCAGCCCAATTTCATTGAACAGCACATCTACAATCCTTGAATCGTTCTCGACAATAGTCCGACTTCATCAGGAGACTTCGATGGCTTCGCTTGAGACGGCAATTAGCAAACAATCTGCCATAGGCGGCACGCCGACAGAAAAGCATCTGTCGGCCGATGAACTTCATTTGGTTGATGCCTACTGGCGGGCTTCCAACTATCTTTCGGTCGGCCAGATATACCTGCTCGACAATCCACTCTTGAGAAAACCCTTGAAACGCGGACACATAAAGCCGCGCCTGCTGGGGCACTGGGGAACATCGCCCGGCCTGAACATGCTCTATACGCATCTAAATCGGGTCATCAAGCGTGACGACCTCAACATGATTTACGTGATTGGTCCTGGTCACGGCGGACCATCGCTCGTCGCTCACGCCTACCTGGAAGGCACCTACAGCGAGGTTTATCCAGACATCAGCCAGGACAAGGAAGGCATGAAGAAACTGTTCAAGCAGTTCAGTTTCCCAGGCGGTATACCAAGTCATGTCGCCCCGGAAACGCCGGGCAGCATCCATGAAGGCGGCGAGCTTGGATATGCCTTAAGCCACGCCTATGGCGCAGCCTTCGACAATCCGGATCTGATCGTTGCCTGCATTGTCGGCGACGGGGAGGCTGAGACCGGGCCACTCGCAACCGGATGGCACAGCAACAAGTTCCTCAACCCCGCTCGCGACGGCTGCGTTCTACCGATCCTCCACCTCAACGGGTACAAGATCGCCAACCCATGCTTCCTCGCCCGTATCCCCAAGGACGAATTGCGGAAGTTCTTCGAAGGCATGGGTTACAAGCCCTATTTCGTCGAGGGCCATGATCCCGATAGCGTTCACCAGCAGCTCGCCGGGACGCTCGATACCATCATCGCCGAAATCCGGGCGATTTGGGCCGACGCCCGCGCCAACCGCAAAGTCAAGCGCCCAGCTTGGCCGATGATCGTCTTCCGGACACCGAAGGGATGGACCTGCCCGAAGGAGATCGACGGCAAGAAATGCGAGGATTACTGGCGGTCGCATCAGGTGCCCATGGGCGAAATGGACAAGTCGGAGCACATTCGCATTCTCGAACAATGGATGAAAAGCTACCGGCCGGAGGAACTCTTCGACGAGAGCGGCCGGTTCAAGCCGGAATTGGCCGCATTGGCTCCCACAGGCCATCGCCGGATGAGCGATAATCCCCACACCAATGGTGGACTGCTGTTGCGTGACCTCAAAATGCCAGACTTCCGCGACTATGCCGTGGAGGTTCCGAGCCCGGGTGCTACGACGGTCGAGTCTGCGCGTGTGATGGGAAAATTCCTGCGCGACGTGATGAAATCAAACCTCGAGAGCAAGAATTTCCGCCTGTTCAGTCCAGACGAAAACAATTCCAATCGATGGCAGGATGTGCTGGAGGTCACCGACCGCTGCTATATGGCGGAAATCTATCCCGAGGACGACCATCTTTCACCCGACGGCCGCATCATGGAAGTTCTGAGCGAGCACCAATGCCAGGGATGGCTGGAGGGCTACCTCCTGACGGGGCGCCACGGCTTCTTTTCCTGCTATGAAGCCTTCATCCACATCGTCGACTCGATGTTCAACCAGCATGCAAAATGGCTGAAAGTCTGCAACGAAATCCCCTGGCGACGGCCGATCGGCTCGCTGAACTATTTCCTCAGTTCTCATGTCTGGCGGCAGGACCACAATGGCTTCAGCCATCAGGATCCTGGCTTCATCGACCACGTCGTCAACAAGAAAGCGGACGTCGTCCGGGTCTATCTGCCGGCGGACGCCAATACGCTTCTTTCGGTGACGGACCACTGCCTGCGCAGCCGCAACTATGTCAATGTGGTTGTCGCAGGCAAGCAACCCGCGCCGCAATGGCTGACCATGGACGAGGCCGTCAGGCATTGCACCATGGGCGTCGGCATTTGGGAATGGGCGAGCAACGACAGGGGCAGCGAACCCGATGTGGTCATGGCGTGCTGCGGCGACGTTCCGACCCTCGAAACACTCGCAGCGGTCCAGTTGCTCCATGAACATTTGCCCGAATTGAAGGTGCGGGTCATCAATGTCGTGAACCTGATGAAGCTGCAACCCAAGGAGGAGCATCCGCATGGACTGTCGGACCCTGATTTCGACGCCCTGTTCACCAAGGATAAGCCGATTATCTTTGCCTTCCATGGTTATCCATGGCTGATCCATCGGCTCACCTATCGCAGGACAAACCACGGCAATCTTCACGTGCGCGGTTACAAAGAAGAGGGCACCACAAGTACGCCCTTTGATATGGTGGTCATGAACGAGCTTGATCGGTTCCATCTCGTCGAGGACGTCATTGACCGGCTGCCTCAACTGGGCGCCCGCGCCGCATACTTCAAGCAGGCAATACATGCCAAGCTCATCGAGCATCGCGAATACATCGAGAAATATGGCGATGACATGCCGGCGATAAGCGGATGGAAGTGGGGCCCGAAAGGCGCATCGCAAGCATCCCGAAAAACATCTACGGAAGGAGACAATCTCTGAGGCGCGCTAAATGGCGACCTTTCCGTTAGCGACCGAGCGATCCTTGGCTACCTATGACCCAAATGCTCTCGACCGACCCCGATCTTGATCGTCTGCCCACCGAGGAGGACCTTCGGCGGCTGCAGTTCACTACGATCCTGTACTATCTTCAGTGCACCAATCCGGATAACGGGCTCGTTCGCGACAAGACACAAATCGATGCGCCAGCCAGCATCGCTGCAATTGGAATGGCCTTGGCAACGCTCCCTGTCGTGGTGGAGCGCGGCGTCATCATTCGGCCTTTTGCGGCCAAGATTGCCCGGAGGCGTCTGGCGTTCTTGCTGTCATGCCCACAAGGGCCTGAACCAGACGCATCCGGCTATAAAGGCTTCTTCTACCATTTCCTGGACATCGAAACCGGCCGCCGGGTCTGGCAATGCGAATTGTCCACCATCGACTCGGCATTCCTGTTCGCTGGAGCCTTGACCGTGGCCGCCTATTTTGATGGCGACACCCCAGACGAGGTTGAAGTCCGTCGGCTGGCCAATGAAATCTACGAACGAGCGGACTGGAACTGGGCTTGTGATCACGGGCTCACTCTCACGCACGGGTGGCGACCGGAAAGCGGCTTCATTCCTTATCGCTGGCGGGGATATGATGAGGGTCTGCTGCTTTATTTTCTCGGCTTGGGATCGCCGACACATCCGTTGCCGCCCGAAGCCTATGCCGCCTACACCGACAGCTATGAGTGGAGAAATATCTACGGGCGTGAGCTGCTCTATTCCGGACCGCTTTTTACTCACCAGCTCTCGCATATGTGGATTGATTTCCGCGGTATCCGCGACGAGTTCATGAGGGAGCACGATAGTGACTACTTCCAGAACAGCCGCCATGCGACCTATGTCCAGCAAGAGTACGCCATCCGCAATCCATTGAAATTTGTCGGCTATGGAGAGCACTGCTGGGGGTTCACGGCAAGCGACGGACCTGGCTGGACCAAGAAGACGGTCGATGGCGTGGAAAGGGAGTTCTTTGACTATGTTGCCAGAGGGGCGCCCTTTGGACCGGACGACGGGACCGTCTCGCCGTGGGTGGCCATCGCCTCCCTGCCTTTCGCTCCGGAGATAGTCATTCCGACCGTCCGGAATTTTGCGCGAATGCAGCTCGGCATGACCCGTCTCTACGGGTTCAAACCGTCGTTCAACCAGACCTACGCGCTAGAAGACAGTGAGGAAGGATGGTGGATCAGTCCCTATCACTTCGGTATCGATCAGGGGCCGGTCGCCTTGATGATTGAAAACTACAGAACAGGACTGCTCTGGAATATCATGCGCCGCTGCCAACCGGTTGTAACCGGCCTGCGCCGCGCGGGTTTCACCGGAGGGTGGCTCTAGGATGGCGGTACGAACAATGTCTCCGCGGACGGAGAGGCCGGTCGGCGATATTTTTGCCAAGGACGTTCCGGCCTGGGTGGAGACGCTGTTCATCATCGAGTTGGCAATCAGCATCGCGCCCGACCTGGATGGCAAGCGCGACATCGACCAGAAAGCGATCGAGCGTCTCACGCAGTTCGGCCTTGGAGCGCCGAGCGCTGCTATCCCCTCAGCCGTTTTGCTGTCACGGGCCAACTCGGCCCGCATCCGGCTCGTCTCCTGCCTGGTCGCCGTACCGCCTGCGGATGCGCGGCATCATAATGCTACAGTTCAGAGCTCGTAATGGCCATGGATACAATCCTTGTTGTCAATGCTGGATCGTCCAGCCTCAAATTCGAGGTCTTCTCTATCGAAGACGGGCTGAGGAAACGTCTTCGGGGGCAGATGGAAGGCATCGCCACGGCGCCGCGGCTGCGGGTCAACGGCAGTGATGGCAAGATGCTAGCGGACCGGAAGCAGGCGGCGGCGGATGTGCCCGACCTGCCCGCAGCTATGCGAATTGTCGGCGCCTGGCTGCGTGAAAAGCACGAGGGCCGGCTTGTCGCCGTCGGGCACCGTGTCGTCCATGGCGGCCCTGACTACGACCGGCCGGTACTGATCACAAAGGAGGTACTTGGCGATCTGGAGCGCTACGTGCCGCTCGCCCCGCTACATCAACCGAACAATCTCATGCCGATCCTTGCGGTGCTAGATCGTCGGCCGGATTTGCCGCAGGTTGCGTGCTTCGACACGTCGTTTCATCGGGGGCAAAGTCTGGTGGCGAACCACTACGCAATTCCGGAGCAATTTTTCGCGGAGGGAGTGCGGCGCTACGGCTTTCATGGGTTGTCCTATGAATACGTCGTCGGACGCTTGCGGGAGGTCGCACCGGACATTGCAAACGGCCGGGTGATCACGGCGCATCTTGGCAGCGGCGCGTCCTTATGTGCCCTTTTCGAAGGGAAAAGTATCGAAAGCACGATGGGCTTCACGGCGCTCGACGGACTGCCGATGGGCACCAGGTGCGGGCAGATCGATCCCGGCGTTCTCCTGTATCTGCTCGACCAGAAAGGCATGTCGCCCAAGGATGTGCAGAACCTGCTTTACAATGAATCCGGCCTCAAGGGCTTGTCTGGCGTCAGCAATGACGTGCGCGTGTTGCTGGCAAGCGAGGACCCGCGCGCCGGCTTCGCCCTTGATCATTTCGTCTATCGGATCGGTTTCCACGCCGGGGCGCTGGCGGCCGTGCTCGGTGGTATCGACGCCTTCGTCTTTACCGCAGGGATCGGCGAAAATTCTCCCGAGATGCGGGCGAGAATAGCGGCCAGGCTGGAATGGCTCGGCGCTAGGCTGGACCCGGAAAAAAATATCAGAGGCGAATTGCTGGTCTCCAAGCCCGACAGCCGCCCGGAGCTCTATGTTGTGCCGACCGACGAAGAACTCATGATCGCGCGCCATACGCTCAAGCTCATCGGCGGGTAGATACCGGCCCGAATTTCACGGCCACGCATGGATGGTAGTGACCAGAAACGCCAAAAGCCGCTCGGGCCGCCAACTTCCTATCAAGCGACAAAACGCCTCCGGCGGCTGGTGATCGCCGGAGACGGCCGGGCGGTAGGGCGCAGCAACAGATGCGACCCAGCGCTAATGATGCCCATTCTCGGTCTTGTAGCCGGCTTGCTGGATGGGATGCGCGTCGGCGAACGCCGAGAGTTCGAAGCAGCGCTTCCCAAGGGCCGCCACGGCGGGAAACGCCGCTAAGTCCAATTCAAAAAGATTGGCCATGACGATTTGGCCAGCAATGCAGATGTCAGCGATCGTCGGTGCAGGTCCCAGCGCAAATGGAGCGGGTGGGCGTCGCGTTAGCAGCCGCTCGTAGGTCGCAAGTCCTTCGTCCACCCAATGTTTGCACCATGACTCGATTGCAGCCGCGTCGGCGCCGAATGCCGCGCCGAGATGTTTACGGACGCGCGGCACGATAAATGGATGGGAATCGGCAACCGAAACCAATGCAAGCGAACGGGCATAGGCGCGCTCTTTCGCATCGGCAGGTAGGAGCCGGGGCTCCGGCCAAATGTCGTCGAGATATTCCATGATGGCCAGCGACTGGAAAATGCGATGGCCGTCATGAACAAAGGTGGGCACCACATGCTCCGCATTCACTTCCGCATAAGCGGTATCGAACTGGCGTCCGGATAGAATATCGATTTCGATTTCCTCGAAGGGAAGTTTCTTCAACGCAAGTGCAACACGGACGCGGAATGCCGCATTGGATCGCCAGAAGCCGTAGAGTTGAATTGGCAATGGATTGGTCCTTTCCTGATACTTCCATCAGAAAGATAAGCGAAACCCTATCATGGGCTGAGTGGAAACCGATAAGCGAGACATGCGGAGCGGCAATACCCGAGCACTCCGATCCCGGGTCCCCGCTATTCGATCAGAATAGCAGAGCCCGCAGAAAGTGTTTGGTAAAGTCTTCCTCACTTCAGCGTGCGCATCAATACGACGCAGGCCAGCGCTGAAAGGCAGGCACAGAATCCCATCACGCCCATCCATGCCAAACCCGTACGATCGTGCTTCCGGCCAGCCCGCGGCTCCTCCGAGGAAGATGGCGGAGGTAGAGTGTGTTGATTCTGTTCTGTGCAAGTCGATTGAGCGCGAGGGCACGTATCTGGCGGCGATCCGCTTGGGGCCGGCGATCTATTTCCGGCGCAAGGGCATGCATGCGGCCGCTAAAATGAACCGCTTTGCGTGACGTTGAGCGTCGGCGCGGGGGCCCACAGGCGTCCGTTGGAAAGGGTGATATTGCCAGTTTCTCTGTGTTGCACCAGCCGCTTGTTTACAAGAGCCGGCGTAGCTTAGTGAAACAACAAGTAGACAAGCGGGTAGGCGTGGTGTATGTCAAACAATCGAAGCTTTGTTTGCTGATATTTGTTTTTGCTGCGCCTGGCGCCTCTTCACGAACTTCCCCTCTCAAAGTCGAAACAACCGCCGTGCGCCGCCCGGCGGGGGATTAAATGTTGCTATGAAAGGGTTTCGTATGACCACAGGCACAGTTAAATGGTTCAATGCCACCAAGGGCTTCGGCTTCATTCAGCCTGACGACGGCAGCGCCGACGTCTTCGTTCACATTTCTGCCGTCGAACGTGCTGGCATGCGCTCGCTCGTCGAAGGCCAGAAGCTCGCCTTCGAACTGGAGCAGGATCGCAAGTCGGGCAAGATGTCCGCAGCCCAGCTCCAGGCCGCTTAAGCCTTAGCGTCCCGTGACCACGGATGTGCTGGCACGGGATCAAGGCGTTCAAAGGCTAGGCACATGTCTGGCCCTTTTTCCGTTGAAGTGTTGATCCACGCGGATATCTGCGGGACTTCCTTTTGAGGCCAACATGCGCTTCAACCCGCGACCCCCAGAAATCCGATAGGGAAAATACATTGAGAAACCTGAACGACAACAGCTTTGCTGAGCGCCGCAAATCCGCGGAGAATGCCAAGCGGGAGCTTTTGGCGAAGTTTGCGTCCACCCCGAAATCGACGGATCCCGCGATGCAGGAACGGCTGGCGGCACGCGAGGCTGTTGCTGCAGCAAGGGAGGCGCGCCGAGCCGAGCGTGACGCCTTAAAGGCAGCGGAGAAGGAGCGTCTCCTGATGGAAACCGCCGCATTAGCGGCAGCGGCGCAAGCCCAGGCGAAAGCAGTCGCCGAAGCCGCGCAAGCAGAAATCGACAATCGCAATTCTCGTGTTATGGCCGACGAAGCTGCGCGCAAGGCCGAACGCGATCGCCGCTACGCGGCACGCAAGGCCCGTCAAGGCTGACGGCTGAAGACCATGCCCGAAGCGCGGAGATGAATCCCGCTTCGGTGACGCTCACGCCGAGGACGGAGAACGGATCGAATTCCATGAATGGCAACGCCCACGCAATTCAGGCACCTCGCGAAGAAGCCGCCGGCGCCTGGCTGAAGATCCTCTCGAAGTACCGGCAACCGCGGTTTGGACGCAGCGCCTTCGAGCTTTTTGTTACGGTTTTGCCTTTTGTGGCATTCTCGGCCGGCGCATATGTCTCTCTCTCCCAGCAATTCTGGCCAGGGCTGATTCTTATCTTGCCGGCTGCGGCCTTTCTACTGCGCCTCTTCATGATCCAGCATGATTGCGGGCATGGCTCGTTCTTCGCCCGACGGGGCCTCGACAGCTGGACGGGGCGCGTCATCGGCGTATTGACGTTGACGCCTTATGATTATTGGCGGCGGGCGCACGCCGCCCATCATGCGTCAGCCGGCAATCTGAACGAGCGAGGCGTCGGCGATATTACCACACTGACCGTCGCGGAATATCATCGCCTTTCCTGGTCGGGACGCCTTGCTTACCGGCTTTACCGGCATCCGCTGGTGATGTTCGGTATTGGACCCGCCTGGCTGTTTTTATTCAAGCAACGCCTGCCTTTCGGAATGATGGGCTCCGGCGCTTTGCCCTGGTTTTCAACCATGACGACGAACCTAGCGATCGCAGCGGTCACGGCATTGATGATATGGGCCGTCGGACTCGTGCCGTTTCTCCTGATCCACCTGCCGATCGTGTTGCTTGCCGGCGCGGCAGGCGTGTGGCTCTTCTACGTTCAACACCAGTTCGAGGAAACCCATTGGTCGAAGGCCGAAGCGTGGCGATTTCCCGAGGCCGCTCTTCACGGGGCATCCCACTATGATCTGCCGCTGGTGCTCCGGTGGGTTACCTGCAATATCGGCGTTCATCATGTCCATCACCTGTCGAGCAGGATCCCCTATTACCGGCTCCAGGAGGTGCTGCGCGATCATCCCGAATTGGCGGGGATCGGACGCATAACGTTATGGCAGAGCCTTCAATGTGTCAGGTTCGTGCTTTGGGACGAAAACAGCGGTAAGCTCGTTTCCTTCCGCGATGCCACAAAGGCGGCGACGCCTGCATAACCTATCCGGCGCCGATGCAAATTCGCTAATCCAGACTCCAAACCATCCACCTCGTTATCCAAGGACCGAACATTGAACACGACCACGGACAGAAATCAGAACGCCACACCCGCGGTCATCGAGCTTACGCCGACCCAGATCAAGGGTCTGAAGCTCGCCAAGGATGGTGACCTGTTCCCTCAGGACGCAAAGAAATGGACGCATCTGAACGCCGTCGTCACTTATGCGAGAACCGACCGATTCAAGGAGCGGCCGCAGAAAGTCAAATTCCTGACGACGACAACATTGGACGAATTGCGGGAATTGGGTCTTCTGCGAAGCCTCAATCCGAACGCAAAGACCGATGAAGCCGCGCATGGAATTACCATGGCAGGCAAAGTGTGGCTAATGAGAAACAAATAACCCGGTCTTCCGGCGATATCGCGGTGGGCTGATCCGGAAGCAGCGTCGTCGCCATCCGGGTTGTGCGAAGTCCAGCTCTCACTATTGCAGACCGCACAGGTTCGACAGGCGTATTTGTGCCCAATTGCGCAGGAATTCTTGCGTTTGTGGCAGTTTCGATAAGAGCTCGGCGGCTGGACCGCTAATATTTATAGTTGAATCCGTTATCTTGCATGCGCCGATATCGAGCGTCACTTTCGCGACGACCTTACCATCCAGCGGTGACAATTGCAGGAAGGATTCCGTACTCGACCCGCAAGTCACAGACACGTTTGCCGTGACCGAAACACCATTTGGAGCTGTACAGAAATCAACGGCCGTTACCTCAAGTCTCCTCGTGCGATTTGGTCCGGCTGGCATCTGTTCGCATAGCTTCGCGGTAGAGATTATTGACGTGATTTGTCGCCATTCCGGACTTTTCAAAGCTGACCAACAGCCAGCCGAGGCAAAATCGGAAAATACAACAGATAATCCTACGGAAATACAGACTACTTCCGCGACTCTGACAAATCGGCCTCTCATGTGACCGCTCTCTATATTTTAAGGACGCTGAATTCTACATGGGTTTTGCACTGCGTTCAACCGTCAAATCTTTGGAAACACTACTAAAGATTTTCGCACACGCCTATTGCGCCGCGTCGGCAGCGTCAAACAACGTCGTTCGCGCGTGCGTCCATCGACATTAATTCCCTTGGCCACATGCCGACGGCACACACCGTCCAGTTCATTCGCTCGCTGCTTTCGCCTGGCCCGCCTCTCTTCCCATCCCCAAGTCGACGCGTCGCGCTGATCGCAACAGATCAACGATAGCGGTTCGCGTCCTAGCTGCGGCCGAGCAGCAGTTTCACGCGCTCAGCCGTCCACTGGCGATGGAAGGTTCCAAGCCAGCCCAGATAGGCGATAACCCCAATCAAAATTGTCAGGCCGAGGCGAAAGCCAATATTCCAGTCAAGTATTTCTGACCTCGTCCACCAGGTCGCAAGACCCATAAATGCAGATCCAATCGCCGCCGGAGCAAGCCCTCGATACACAGAAAGATGCGCCAGTTTCAGTCTCTTATGCAGGAATAAATTGCCGGCAATGCCATAGACCAATGCGGGCGCGGACATCCAGATAATGGCAGCTTGGGGAGAAATCTTCGGCAAGCACAAGAGCACCGTGATGCAGGTCACTGCCACCGCGATACTATATTTCAATGAGGCCCTGTTCAGATTCAAGGCGTTCATCGCAATTGGGTTAAACCATGCAATCGGAATCATCAGGGATATGATGGCGACAGACCGAATGATTGGCGCCACGCCATAATACGCATGCGGCAACAGCAAAGCGACGATATCATCTGAAATGACAAACAGCCCGGTGAATGCAGGCAATGAGACAAAGGCCGCCGTTCGGATGATTGCAACGTAGACCTCTTGCTCCTTCGCGATGTCGCCTCGAACCTTTGTCATCAGGGGAAGCCACAGCGAAAACAGTGGGCCGATGAGAGGCCCTTGCATCGTTTCACCGATGCGGTCGGCCGCGCGAAACAAGCCGACGGTCCGTTCATCGTATCGCAGGCCGAATATCAAGACCACCGCACGCTGCGTCGACAGGCTGAGCGCCGCAACGGACCACAGGGGAAGGAAGCGTCGCAAGATATTCCGAGCGATGTGCCAATCGGCATCAAATCCAGGACGCCAACGCGTATAGCGATATTCGAACAGAAGAACCGCGAGTACCGACACGACCCTTTGAACAACCAGCGCCCAGATCGCCCAGGGAGTGAAGGCAAGCATAATCCCGGCAGCGCCACCTGCAAACGTGCTTACGATATTACGCTGGGTGAATGTCTTGAAGCCGAGATCCTTCATGATCAAGGCATCCATCACCGAAAGCCACGGGGTCGCCAAAAGCATCAATCCGAATATCGGCATAAAATAGCGTATCAGCGGTGCGTTTTGGTAATCGGCGACTAGCGGGGCGGCAGCGACCAACAGTGCCGCAAACGGCAACGCGACGGACAACAAACCGTAGAACGCCGAGTTCAGTGTTTTTCTGTCGTAGCCTTTCGCCTGGATAACGGCATCCATGCCGGCATATCTCCCTTCGTTGGCAAGGAAATCTGCAATCACCGAAGACAGGGCAACGACACCGAAGAGTTCAGGCGGCAACGCCCGTGCGAGGATCAAAAAGATGACGAAGCCGGATGCCTGGGAGAGGATCGCATTGACGCTGCTCCACAAAATTCCACTGCGAAGGGCTCGTGAAATCGAGATTTCGGTCATTCAGTTTTCCCGTCCCGCTCACGCCCGCCTTAAACACACTATAGAAAACTTCGCCAATTAATAAGGCACCAAGATGGATGAAGCCGCCACCGGTGATCTGGCTATACTTTCTATGCGCCGTCGTCCCGAAGGCCATGTTTGGTAGACTTTTTATCGGCCAAATTTGCAGCCCCGGGTCAAAGAGGAGCATCCGTGTCCTGAACTTGACAGAATAACAATACCTCCCCGGGAAACGTACATCGCCGAAGTCGCTCAAAAGACGATCCGCGGTGAATCCGCCGCGATATTGCGGGGAGATCGCGACGAAACGAGCCATCATGGTGAAGCAACGCCCTGGCTAAACACAGGAGAGAGCGCCTGGCCCCACCCAAACCATCATGGCTTCAAGAGCGCCCAGATCAGTGTCGTCTTTATCCGCCGGCGAATGCTCTTCTTGAAATTCGTTTCCCCAATCTTGTTGACCGCGTCCCAATAGGGCGTGCGCTTGAGGTAATGATAGTATTTCCAAATATAAGGATGGTATCCGTCGATCGACCAGGGTTTGTTATGTTCGGTGAAATGGATGATCTTTGGGCGCCGGTCGTTTGCCATCTCGGACTTTTCGGCAAAACACGGCCTTCCTTCCTGCATCAGCATCCGGCGCTGGACGTTCCAAAGCGGGTCGAAATGCTTCCATTGGCCCCAAAAGACGACGTTGAGTGCGTCCTGATCGATTTGATCGAGCTCTTCGAACCGTGTTTCCAACAGATCCAGGACCTGCGAAAACTCATTGCCTTGCCGGATCCTTTCAAGATCCAGCAGAAGAATGCCGGAGTTGAAATAGGCCAATCGCTTGGGCGGCAATCCGAAATGTTTTGCAAATGCTTCAGAATCGATACCAACGTCGTAGACGCCGCCAATCATGCAATCGCCGAGGTCCTGCATCCAAAGCTCGCGTATGTCACCGATCACCACAACATCGGCATCGAGATAAAGAACCTTGCTGACATCTGCCGGTGCAAGATCGGGAAGCGCCAAACGATGGTAGGCAGCGCGGCTAACATGCCTTCTTCCCTCCATGTTCAACAGGCGTGAATCCGTGATCTCGAGCCATTCAAACCTTTGGCCCGGTGCGCAACGTTCCAAATCCGCGTGTTGGTCGAGCGGTATGCCGTCATGGACAATCAGAAAACGGAATCGAGCATCACGGGCGTTATCGATCAAGGACGTGAGTGCTACAGCCGCGTGCGGCAGGTAACCAGCGTCGATGCCGAAGGCGATAACAACCTCCGAGACATCGCGTGGCGGTATTTTCGAACGGGCCTCCCAAACAGCGGGGTCGTCCGTTACTGAGGAGATGTCGCCTGGCAGGGAAACGTTTGTCCTGGCGAAGGGCATAGACTTTGCAAAGAAGGACGGACGCTTACTCACGGAAACTGGCGTTCCATGTGCCCCTACTGGTTCAACCATCACCATTCCCCTTTTTTAAGTTTGCGAGAGGCGATCTGCGGCCGGTTTTCTTGGGCCACGCGCAAGCGGTCCTATTGCCAGCCGGGATAGCCCGACCAGTTCCTTCGCATTCCGATCTTCACGCATGCCCAATCTGCCAAGGCATCCAGCGCCAGAGGTGCGCTGAATTTCCATCCCGCCTTGTCGAGCGCATCCAAATGAATGCCGAGATTTTCGCGGCCGTGATCCTGTTTCCACCACGCGATGATGCGGCGGACATAATATCGGCGGAACCGAAGCAACTGAGCGCTGTATTCCGGGCCGAAAGCCAACGGGCCATAGCGGGTCATCAAATGTAGCGCATCGCGCGTCCACGCTCTTGTTTTGCTCGCCGAGGTAAGGGATGTCATTGTGTTGGCGTGGACGCGGGTAAATCCAAGGTTTTCGTGAACGAAACCGAAGTCCGACCGCGTCAGCATTTTCAGCACGGCATCGAGATCCCAACCACTGTCTACGGCATCCTCGAACAGAGGATGGAGCTGATCGGCAACACTTTTTCGCCACATCATCTGCACCGGCATCAACACGCCCTGGCGCAGCAACGTCATCCGTATCGCCTCCGTCCCGTTGAAGACGGTTCGATCCTTGGGCCAGAAAAAATCCTGGACCGCACCGGCACAATGATGCAGGCAACCGACCGCGCCGACCCCGGGGTTGTTCTCTGCAAGAGCGGCCATCTTCGCCACGGAATCGGGCGTTATCGTATCGTCGTCACAGAGGTAACGGACATAAGCGGCCTCAGCCGGTACGTGTGAGTAGGCGCGATTCCAATTGTCACGCTGACCGAGCGTTTCGTGGTTGTAGTATGATACGACCGGAACGCGCTTGTTGCTGTAGTTTGCTATGATTTCGGCTGTTCCATCGGTGCTGTTATTGTCCAGCACGATATGCACGACGCTCCGCCATATCTGTTTTTGCACCGACTCCATTGTTTCGGCAAGAAAGCGTGCGCCATTGTGAGTCGGTGTAACAATAGCAACGAGCGGCGCTGTCATGCCTTTCCGACCCACCCTTTGAATAGAAACTTTCATAATCTCGAATTTAAGATTACCGTCACCAAAGGGTTAGTCAACGCTATATTTACAAACACGCTTTTATAACGTGCAAAAATGACTCTATTTAATAACTAATAGGTTGTTTTTGCGTTTATATACTTCATATGTAGTATGATTCAGCTAACTAAAATGGGCTATTTGTTGAATTCCCAGGACTGTTCTGTGACTCGCCAGTCAAGTTTCGGCATGGGCGGGCGCTTGACGGATGAATCAAAAAAACCGGTCGCCTCTGCGCCAGGCAAGAAACGGCGGGCCTGCAAGAGAATAGGACGATTTATTGCAGTCCGCGATTAAGCCCCGCGGGCTCGAGGAAGGTCGCTGAGAGCGGCTGACGGGTTGGACAAGACGTGCTCAAGAAGCAAATGGCTCTCCTGAGGCTTTTATTCCGATCTGTTCAGGCGATAGACTTGAACGCGGGAATGGTGTCGTCACTCCTCGAACGCGCACACGATTTCAATGTTCGCGGGCCGATCGAAAATGGAGGCGCTATCGAACTCTAATTTGGTCGGGCTCGATCCTATGCATCGCTGCCGCACTGAAATATCAGCAGGGGAATTACACAAAGGATGGCTGCGATGATGCTGTCGATCGTTGCTCGAATTCCATTTCTGAAAGAGGTGCTTGCCCGCCAGCCGAGCTTCTGTAGCGCCGTTTCCACATCGGCCGTCTCTTCGCGCTCAAGGACACGATCATTGATCGCTCCGAAGCGAAGCAGGTCGGATCGCCCCATCAGCTTACCGATCGTCTCGATGCTGTCCCTCAGCCTCATCAACGATCCAGTTCCGATGTCTATTGGCTCAGACCCTGTCCATGGCAGTGATCCAACGCGAAGAAAAGCGTCTACCACATCGTCAACGTAGACCCAGTCCAGCATCCTGCTTCCGCTTCCGACTTCTGCGATCTGCCCGGCCTTCAGCCTGTTTATCACGTATGGTAGGACCTTGTTGCTCTTCTGCCGCGGCCCATAGGTCATCATGAGCCGGAGAATCGAGACCTCCAATCCTCCAAGCGCCGAGATCATCCGCCCATAGGATGTAATTGTCGATTTTGCGGCAGCGTAGGGGGAACAAGGAAAATCGTCGTCCCTGTTCGGTTCCTCGAAGGATCCCGCCAGCACGACGCGAACCTTGCCAATCCTGGTCGCCTCGACAAGAACGTTCGTCCCGGCGATTATATCGTTCCGCACGCTGTCGGGTACGATCGCTATCTCGCGCCCGCCCTTGCTGTCGCTGGTGAGGTGGTAGACGATCTCGGGCTGCACCTCTTCGAAAAGCCTTCTGACGTCTTCGATGATGCTCGCGTCGCATTCCTTCCAGGTCATGTTTCGACCGGAAGGGAGATGGCGGCCTCTGATGTTCCTGGAGACGCAGACAACATCTGCCCCTTCCCGGGCCAAGGCCGACGCGAGATGCGATCCTATGAAGCCCGTGGCTCCGATTATGACAACCTTCCTGCGTTCCAGGTCGTGATAAGGCAACGTCCCACCAACTTCATCTCTTGAGGCTAATTTAGCCGCCAGCAACTCGAAATTTCGTGCGGATGTAAAAACTGACGGTGCAGTACGAAGCTAAAGTATCAGATTTGCGCTTGGATGAGAATACATTAACGACGTTGGACAGTGCTTCGAATTCGGGCTGACGCGATCTGCTGCTTGCCAAAAGTCTGATTCCCTATGCCTCGGGACAATCTGCTTGTCGTAATTTGGCTATACCTGATCATTTCCCGGATATTGTCTGAGATACATTCCATGACTTTGGTCATAAACTGCATTTGCGATCGAGAGGTTGGCAAGGCTGATGTCTGGAAAGCAAAAAGCCGCGTGCCTTTCAGAACCGGATCGGCCTCACGCTGCCCCTTTTTGAATGATCCGGGTCACTCAAACCGGCCGCAATGACATTGCGTATCGGCCAGCCTTCCTCCTCGCCTGGCCGTCGGTCATCGGATGGACGATCAAGCCAGCGGCGTAATAAATGAGGAACGAGCCGATCGTGTACTGATTGAGAAAGTCGATTTCGACAAATGACCGACTGATGAACAGGATCGTAAATCCGAGCATAACCACGTCTTCCTGACACGAGCCTGCCGCCAAAAGCCGTTTCAGTTGTGCTGCCAGGAGCGAAATGATGACAACGCTCAACAGCAAAAGCCCAACATATCCAAGCTCCACCATCGTTTCGATATAGGTGTTATGGAAATGGAAGCCCATACGAGACGGAATGTAGAACTGGTCCCAGAGAATTTCTGCCCTCGTGAAGCCTTGCACCCAAAAAGCTTGAAAGCCTTCGCCCAGAATTGGGTTTTCCTGCGCAATCTCAAGGCCTCGCTGCCACAGATAGGTGCGGCCCGTCAAAGTGATATCCTTGCCGAAAATGCTGAGCAGGACGTTGAACAGGCCAGCGCTTGCGCTGATCAAGATCGCCACGGTCCCCAAGGGGACAAGGACGAGAAAGAAAACCGTCCGATGTCGTGGCGCAAATCGTCTGAGGAATACGGCGGCAAAAACGGCAGCGATTGCGACAACAAGTGTTATGGCCGAGGCCGCAGATTGCGATGCACCCAGGCAAAACAATGCAAATGCAGCGGAAATCGCCGACCATACACGCCAAGCTATCCTTGATCGCATGGCAAAAAGGCCCACGAGGCCGGTGTAGGCGCCGAGGGAAGCGTAAAGGCCAAGCTGGTTTTTCGAGCCAAACGCACCGACAAAGCTGTATTTGCCATCCAGCGGATCGTAGCTGAACTGACCAAAAAGCAGGGAGTAGACAAGCACCACCGCGACGCCAACGCCAAGCCCGGATACCATCGTGCGAACGCTGATGACGCGCGACGCGATGAGCGCGCAAATGATCGTCGACAGATATTGAAGGCCACCACGCAACGACAGTTCGGGCACCGCGGACCAGGCACAGGAGATGCAGGCAAAGATTGCAAAACCCAACACCCAGTAGAGGCGGATTGGATTTCCGATCACGGAGCGATAGTCGGTCAGAACAAGCGGGAACCAAATCGCATAGAAGATCACGATAAAGGCGGAGCCATAGTTCGGCGCATATGCCGACAGGAATACTGTGGCAGCCACGGCAACCGTACCGTAGCCTGCATTTTCGTCCGGAGAGGCGATGCGTCCCATTCTGATACGCATGAAGATGCCATGTAATTAGGATTTAAACCAATATCGCGGGCTTACGACCGCCCGTTCGCAATCGTTACCTTCACCAGATCGCCCGGTAGAAGCGATGTCCCCTCTCCTGCCGGGATTTCCTGCACCTTTCCGTCCACCGTCCTGACCACCGTGTAGCTGATCAGCTTGCTGTCGTCGCCGCCAGCCAACTGCGAGGCTGCCGGCGAGTTGACCAGAGCCTCGTTCATCAGCCGCTTGTACATGAGCATCTTCAGCGCGTTTTCATCGAGTCGCTGTTGCGTGTCCAAGAGTTCGGCTGCACGCTTGGATTTCTGTTCATTTTGGAGATCGACTGAATCAAGCGCTGCCTTGTTCATCTCCTGCTTGGCCCGCAGCGAGGCCGCGTCGATATCGAGTATGTTGCTTTGCGTATCGGAAAGGGTGCTCTCGAGGCCGAGCACACGGGCTGACGTTACAAGCCCCTGGTCGGCCAGCTTGGTTGTCCTGTCGAGTTCCTTTCTGTAGAGATCCACTTGGTGGGTCTCATTGTCCATCTTCTTTTCAAGCGATCCGATCTCGTTGCTATAGAGTGTTCTAAGCTCATCAAGACCCTTCAGACGCAGCCCGACGGAATCACGGTTGGTTTCCATGATCGCAGTCTCATCTTGGATGAGCGTGGCAGCTTTCGGGTTGGATTTGAGTTCATCCGGCATTTGGACGGCATCGCTGCCCTCCTCTTCCGACATCAGCCGCGCACGCTTTGCCACCAGCCGGTCGCGTTCGGCGACGAGGACCTCGTAGCCACCTTGGGCATTGATGAAATCTCGCTCATAACGCTGGCCTTCATCCAAGCCACGCCGCATGCCTCCCGCAAGGCTAACGGCCTTGAGCACCGTCATCTCCGGATCGTAAGGGTATTTTCCCGGCGTATGCACTTCGCCTGCAACGAAGATCGGACGAAATTCGAGGATCTCGACCGATGCTTCCGGGAGATCCGACAAGCCGAACCGCATTTGGAGATTATGGGCGATTTCTTGAGCGACGTCCGCTGTCGTTCGACCTGCAACCTTCAATTCACCGGCAAACGGCAACGCCAGGCCACCGTTCGGCCCCACAAGATATTCACCGGTTATGCCCGGCCACTCACGAAATTTTCCCTCAGCCGTCTGCCACTCGACGACGCGAATGGACAGCTTATCCATTATTCCGAGCTTGTAGTCATCGGCCAATCCCGGCATTGCGACGAGCAGGGTGACAAGTGCGGGAAGGATGCAACCAAGAAGGCGTTGCAATCCTCTCGTCCACCGGGCTGCGACGGCGATCAAGAGCCAATGCATCATGCGCATAATCAAGCTTCCTGTTAACGACGGAGCCAATACCAACAAGAGACATTTTCTAAGCCCCGTCGGGCTTCTACCTGAGCGACGGATGACAATGCCGTCAGTCCTACCCCCTATTCACGCTATCTTCGTTCACCACGAACCTCGGGCCGACAAGACCACGGGAACCGTCTTCAGGATGATCATGAGGTCGCGGGTAAAGGTCCAATGCTCCACATAATGTCGATCGATCTTAACCCGCTGATCGTATGAGATATCGCTGCGACCACTGGCTTGCCATGCCCCCGTGATGCCCGGCCTGGATCGGAGGTAGTATTGGCTGGATTCGCCATAGAGATAGATCTCCTCACGCACGATTGGGCGCGGGCCGACAAGGCTCATCTCTCCGCGGATCACATTCAAGAGCTGGGGCAATTCATCGAGACTGAGCTTGCGCAGGACATAACCAATACCGGTGACGCGCCCGTCATGCCGCAATTTACGGCAGCTAGCCCATTCAGCGCGTGCGACAGGGTCCGATTGGAGATACGCCGCTAGGCGTTGATCACTATCGGGAACCATCGTCCGGAATTTGAAACAGAAGAACGGCTTGCCGTTATGGCCAATGCGCCGATGGCCGTAAAAAATATCGCCGCCGTCGCATAATTTTATTGCAAGCGCTATCAATCCGAAAATCGGCAAAAGAATAATAATTATGAGAGAGGCGGCAACGACATCAAATATGCGCTTTTGTATTCCCCCGATCGGGGCACCCTCGCCTGGGGCGACGTAGGGAGAGTAAATCGAACAACTTGGGAGTTTATTGTCATCTGGCATGATGGCTCCCCAATTTCGCTTCCCACAACTAATTAAGCATCATAATTCAACCACAAAATAAGAACAACTAATCCATTGTAAGTACAACCAAAAATTATATAAATACTAAAGGCTTAGAAGAAGATGATTATACGTCAGGCCCTTGGCATTGAATTTCGACAGGGCCTGGATCGTCTCCCGTTGCGATACTCTCATGATAGATCTTGCATCAAATCTGGTCGGATAGAGACATTGAATACCATAAAAACAGAGCGTTACTTCCAAATGACCCAAGGAGGGCTGCCGCTCTCCCAGGCTTTTTCGAGCACCATTTTGTCGCGCAGGGAATCCATGCTTTGCCAGTAGCCTTGATGCCAATAGGAGCCAACCTTGCCGAGCGCGACGGCCCGGGTCATCGGCGCGTCCTCCCACATATCGTCATCGCCATCGATCAGATCGTAGACTTCGGGCTCACAAACAAAGAACCCGCCATTGATCAACCCACCGTCGCCAGCTCGCTTTTCGCGAAATCCGCGGACGCGCGTTGCATCCTCCGACAGGCTAAGCGCCCCATAACGTCCGGGTTGCGTCACCGCTGTCAGCGTGATCCAGTTTCCGTGTCTTTCATGCAATTCTATCGATTGCTGAATATTGGTGTTGGACACACCGTCACCATAGGTAAGCAAAAACCGTTCCTCGCCGATGACGTGGCGAGCACGTTTGATCCGTCCTGCGGTCATGGTTGCGATGCCGGTGTCGAGAACGGTTACCTTCCAGGGTTCGACATTTGATTTCACGATAGTCACTTCACCTGTCGCGAGGTCTATCGTAAAGTCACTTTTGCTCATGGCGTAGTTCAAGAAGTAATTCTTGATATGTTCCGCTTTATATCCCGCAAGAACAACGAACTCGTTGAAGCCAAAATGAGAATATAGCTTCATGATGTGCCAGATGATGGGTCGGCCGCCCACCTCGACCATCGGCTTGGGACGCAGCGCCGTTTCTTCAGAGAGTCTACTGCCATAGCCACCAGCGAGAATAACGACTTTCATAGCGGTTCCCCTTAAGACATCCTTGTCAAAACGTCTGCCATTCATCCGAATGTCGGCACCTGAACGCGTCGGGATCTCTGCGTCCCTTCAAAGCTATCCGTCACTGCCCAATTCCTCTGTCGCTAAATTGCGGAAGGTCTCGATGCCGTGAAAGACGGGATCGAAGGATGGCCAGGCGGCATCCTTCACAGACAATTCAATGGGTTCGTTCGGCCAGGCGATGGCAAAATAGGGATCGTTCCATCGTACGCCCCGTTCGTGCGAGGGCGAATAGGCCGCGCCCATCAGATAGATAATCTCGACATCGTCTGTCAGCGTCATCAGGCCATGTGCACAGCCTTTCGGCACATACATCATGCGACGATTTTGCGCCGACAGGACCTCTCCGAACCATTTGCCGAAGGTTTTGGAGTTCGGCCGAAGATCGAGAATGCAGTCCCAAATTGACCCTCGGATGCATCGGACGACCTTTATTTCCGCAGCCGGCTCCAGCTGGTAGTGCATGCCGCGAAGCGTACCGGCTCGGGCACTCCAGGTCGTATTGATCTGGGCGATATTGAGCGGCAAATCAGCCCGTCGAAATTCATCGTCACAGAAAACGCGCGCAAAAAAGCCTCTGTCGTCACCTTTTATGTCCAGATCTATCAGACTTGATCCCACCAATCCGGTTTTGCGGAACATCATTGGACTCTAACCTGCCTCGGTCGCTATTTGACAGTGTTGACGTTTTTTCCCGGGCGCACGGTTTCGCACGGGATTATGGTTGCTCTAGGCTTCGCGACGAAACGGAAGCGATGATTGATCGCGATGATTTGCCGTCCGACGGTCCAACCATCTGACGTCGGCACTGAGCTGACCGCTTTCGATGCCTCGCGTCAGCACATTCAAGCGGACCAGGTCAGACGAACGGTAGTTGGCGTCGCTAAAACCGGACGCTACAAGCCCATCATGAATGTCGGCAACCGCGGCAGGAAGCGTCACCCTCGGCTGATGATCCGGGGCAAGCCTGCGGAAGAGATCGAAATTGACCCGATAGGAGCGCTTGTCCGGCGGCGCATTGGCGTTGATATCGACCTCGACGCCGGGGATCGCCATTTTGACGGCCTCGGCAAGCTCGCGGACCTGATAGTTCCACTCCTCACATCCGACATTGATCGCCAGGAACCCGTCATATTCTGCGCGCCCCAGGGCCCATTCGATCGCCCGTGCCATATCACGGACGTGGATCAGTGGTCGCCACGGCGAACCGTCACTCAGAACCGAAACCCGGCCAGTCGACAGCGCCGACGCCACAAAATCGTTAAGCACGAGGTCGAGTCTCAGCCGGCCGGAAAAGCCGCATGCAGTCGAAAATCGCAAGGCCGTTATCAGCATGTTAGCCCGTGCCGATATATCCCGCAATCCGGCCTCCGCGGCTACCTTTGAGCGGGCATAGGCTGTGAGCGGATTGAGAGGATCAGTTTCTCGGCGCGCACCCTCCTCGGCATAGCCGTACATTGAGCAGCTGGACGCAAAGACAAATCGCGCCACGCCGCTTGCCGCCGCAAGTTCGGCCGTGCGCAACGTGGCACGATGATTGATCTCATCCGTTACCTGTTCGAAGCGAACGCCCATTGGATCGTTCGAGATCGCCGCCAAATGGATGACGGCGTCGACTCCGCTAAAAAGATCCGGTGTCAAATCCCGGACGTCACTGAAGACCTGCGTATCGACCAGATGCTCCGGCAAGCCACGCTCTGTCAGGCAATGGCCGAACAGTGCCGTATCAACGCCAATGATCGTGCAACCGTCGAATTGCTGGCGAAGATGGGAGACGACCGCCGGACCGACATAGCCCATGTTGCCCGTTACCATGATCCTCATCGCAGTCATCCTTTCCATATCGCTACAAGAAATCTCTTCAATAAACGGGAGCTCACTACTTCATCTGTCTATTGCCGAGATAATTTTTTGAACTTCTTCGAAGTTATGCCGCTCAAGATCACGGTGCTCACGATAGTAGCTGGAGAATCTCGCGAGAAGATATTCCGAACTTCCGTAGGAACTATAGGTATATAGCTTCTCAAGGTCCGCTTTGTTTAAAATCATTCCGAGCGTTTTAGCTGCGATCTGCGGCTCGGCCTCCAAAATAGTCTTGACCAGAGACCGTGGCGTCTCGCCCCACTCGGCAACCATAACAAAGCCGTCAGCCAGTCGCTCAAAGGCTTTCGTATCGAATACCGGACCAAGCGGCGGGAGGTCGACTATGACATATTTGAAGGTCGTGCGCGCATCTTCCAGGAGTCTCGCCATGGCGACACCCGAGATCAGGTCGCTTGTGTTGGGATACTGGAAACTTCCGCTCGTCGGAAGAATTTCCAGTTTGGTTTGGCCATCGACAACGATGATGTCCCGCCAGCGCGAATATTGCGGCGGCTGCAAAGCCAGGACATCCGAGAGGCCGGTCTTCACGGATATATCCAACAACTTCGTCAGCGCCGCCTTGCGCAGGTCGGCGTCGATCAGCAGCGTTCTCGCCTTGGTCGAGGCGAGCAATGCCGCCAAATTGGCCGCAACCGTGCTTTTGCCTTCGCCGGGCAGCACCGACGCGATGCCAATGACTTTGCATTGCTGATAGCCAAGCATCGTATCGGCCACGATTTTGGCATGGCGAAGCGTTTCGGTGAACTGCGAACCCGGCGCCGCTGTCGCAAAGCGCATGATGTCGATCACAGGCGACTCTTCCGTCGATCCATCCGACTCCTCAGGAGGCACAATTCTCGGCAGGTAGCCCAGAAATTTTATGCCGAGCGTTCTTGAAACATCCTCGCCGATGCGCAAGGTCACTTCACGAAACTCTCGCCATCCGCCAACGCCCATGCCGAACAAGGCACCGAGCAGCAAAGATCCTGCCAAAAGCAGCGTGCGCTTCGGACTGGATGCCTCTGTCGGCGGCGTGGCGGTGGAAATCACCCGCGCTTCGGTAATCGGAAACGATTGGTTCTGGGCCGTCTCCTGATACCTTGTCAAATAAGTCTTATAAAGGTCGCTGATCGCGTCGGCGTTGCGTTCGAGATTTTTCAGTTCAACCAGCGATTCATTGTCCTCCGATGTTTGGCCGGTGACCTGCAACAGCCCGTCTTTCAGCGACGCCTCCCACGACTGCGCCACTTCATATTGGTTGCGGTAGCTTTCGGTCATCTGCTTCAGTTCGTTGTAAATCTGCCTTCCAACCTCGTTCTGCTCGCTGCGCAGACTGATCGCCTGCGGATGGGCGCTACCAAATTTGTCCTCGATTTCCTGAGCCCGTTTTTCAATGGCGTGATAACGTTCTCTCAGCGTCGTAATCACCGTGGGGCTGTCCTGGTTGGAAACGGTTGCCGCATTGTCGACAGCGCTCTGCTGCCCCGCTTCCACGATCGACTTGTATTGATTGTAGAGCGCAAGCGCTTTTGCACTTTGCGCTCTTGCCACAATGACCTGCGTGCTCATGTCAGAGAGTTGCTCCTCGGACAGAAGGGCACCCTTCGTCGCCGTCAGATGGTTCGCAGATCGGAAACGCTCGACACGGAGGCTGGCTTCTTGCGATTGATCTTTGAGATCAGTCAGGCGCTTTCGAAGCCAGACGGTGGCGCGTTGCGAAGCATCGAAATTCGCGTCAAATTTATCCGACAAATATGCTTCGGCGTAAGCATTCGCAATCGCTGAAGCAAGGACGGGGTCGGTTGAGGTATAAAATAGATTGACGACGAAGCTCTGGGGCTCTTGTTCGACCCGAAGGTTGTCGAGCAACACGGCAACTGCGGTTCCGCGCCTGACATTCTCATTGCTGAAATCCCCACCCTTGCCGCCTCTGCCGGCAATGAGGTCCATCGTCCCCTTCACGAGCGATTTGAACCGCGCAAACATAGACGGCGACGGATCGATGAAGGCGTAGTTGTCGTAGAGATGGAGACTATCGACGACCTTTGCAGCGAGCGCAGACGACTTCAGGATCGCGACCTGGCTCATGATCTTTTTGTCGGCCTCCATATTGGCAGGCGCTGGCGAGATCTCGCTGCCGAAGCGGTTGAGATTCTCGTCTAGCAGGATGCTGGTGCCGGCCGTGTAATAGTATGTTGCAAATGCAAGGTTGGTGACGCCGATCAACAGTCCAATGCCGGCAAACAGCAGGACAATTCTAATCTGCCGCCGGAACATTTGAAGGAGATGATCAAGGTCGATGAATTTTTCGACCTCTGGTTCCGCGTTTTTCGGACCAGATCCTCCGCCTCTGAAAGTCAATAGCGTTTCCTGCATGTTCGCTACCTGGCCCCGTAATGTTTCAACTTGACCCAGTCTTGGGCCCCTATGGATGGACAGGAGCGGCCGAAACCTGCTCCACGACATCTGATCTTTTTGAATACCCAGCCCGACAGAACAACGTCGACACAACCAAGGATCGCAATCCACCGACCCCGCATCCGCTTTGGCTCAGCGTTTCTGAGCCCGCCCGGACCATGATTGCCGTGTAGCCTCACTGCGGAAACAGACCCTTCGGCACATGCAATCGCGGCGGCAATCGTCCTCCGATCACTGGAGCAGTCGACGACGACGAGGACCTCCGCCGACATGCCTATCTGCGACACCGCGCTTTCCACGCCATGACCGATCGTCTGTTCGGCTTTGTCGGCAGCAATAAGAAGGGACACATCAGGTGCCATGGGATGACCTCCCTGGCGAATGCGCCTCTCCATATTGTTCGATTTCTCTCATGCCCACCAAGGCGCTGACGACGCCTAGATGCAGGATGGCGCGCAGCGCATATCGGTAACGTGGAACGGGCGATAAAATGCTGACAGCGGATGCTGCGGCGCAGAAGCTGAATTTAGCCAGCGCCACAACGACTTCCCCCATGTAGGACAGTGCCTGGGAGCGTTGGCGCAGCAGTCGACCATGGGTCTGTCCGCCGCGAAATTTTCTCTTTGCAAGCCATGATAGGCTGGTGCGATTGTCTGGAACCGGATCAAAAACAATCGCGGCGGAAGAAAACGCAATGCAGCCGCCGGCCTGATACAAGCGATGGAAGAACTCCGTGTCCTCGCCACCACAGCGCCCAAGCGCGAGATTGAAACGGCGGTTTTTGACATAGGGCGATGACAGACGCAGAAGCGCATTACATGTATGGCCAGTACGAATCTCTCCCTTCACCCAGACGGGCAGGGTCGAATGGAAATCGCCGTCCCGCATCCAGGATGGCGCCCGCTCGGAGTAGACGCTGATGGATGGGCCGAGCACAACATCGGCCTCCGTATGCGATATTGCGGCGACAAGCTCGACAAGCCAGTTCTCGGTCGGGTGTTCGTCGTCATCTATGAATGCTAGAAAATCGCCGGTGGCATGGTCGAGACACGCATTGCGGGCAATCGATATGTTGGAGGCAGGGCAATGCACGTAGATGACATCGTGCGGGATCATTGCGCGCGCACTTTCCACCAGCGCCTTTGCACTCGGAACGCTGTCATTATCGGCGACGATGACGCGTATCCGTGCTCCTGCCGGCACGGCAAGCGCTGCGATCGACAGCAGCGCGGCCTTGAGGGCCGGACGGCGATAGGTACAAATGCCAATATCGATCTGCAGGGCGGCGGTCTTTGTCATGGCGACCGCCGATTTTTGAAAGACGCGAGCAGTTCCATCCAGAAACCGGTGGACCAGGCGAAATGCATCACCATGGCCGCCAACCCGGCAAGCGGACCAGAGGGATTGCCTCGCCTGACCGCCATCCAGAAGCCATAGCAGACGCAGACGAGAGCCCAGAGAACAAACGGCACGGCGGCTATCCAGTGCAGCTCGGCCAAAAAAGCACCCATGACTATGGGAAGTACGATGAGGGGCAGCATCTGCCGCGGACTTGGCAAATGTCCGTGCTTTAATATGTTCTTCGCGCGGCCGCGACCATAACCGAGATACTGAAGGAACAGGCTTCCGACACTTGCACGCGGATAATAGATCATACGTGTCTTATCGGTCATCCAGATCCGGAAACCCGCCTTTCGCAGGCGATAGTCCAGTTCTGCATCTTCATTGTGACTGAATGTTTCATCATAGCCGCCGACGGCTTCAAACGACGCTATCCGCATCAGCGCATGATGACCGTGACGGGTCCAATGACCATGCGCATTTCCCCGATGCTTAGAGCCGCCATTGCCGAGCCTTGAGTTCTGCGCGCAAGCGGTAGCCCTTTGAATGAGGCCAAATCCGACGGTATCCATGGCGACAACCACGGAATCAGCGCCTGTCACCTCGGCCTCCTCCATCAGGCGTTTGCAGTAATCGGAGGGATATCGGCCGTGTGCGTCAATGCGGATGAAATAGTCGAACCCGCTGCCAAGGCTTTTGACGGCGAGGTTGACGCCGGCGCTTTGCAATCTTGCCGGGTTGTCCAAGAGTATGATGCGCGGCTCGTCTTGTCTCAGCCGGGCGACAACATCGACAGTACCGTCGCTGCTACCGCCATCGACCACGACAATGCAGGAAACCTGCTCATCAAGCGCGTGGCGCAAGTCAATCAGCAGCGCTTCGATGTGCTCCACCTCGTTCAGACATGGAATGACAATGAAGCCACGTCGGTTCATATCCGTTCACCATTTGAGCTGACATTCGCGGAAACAAAGCACTGCAATCGCAATTGCGGCGGCTGAACTGCGCTGATCTCCATGAGCTTACGAACAAATGCCACGCAGTCCCTTCGGCCTGCGGTCCAGCGATTTTGATCTTTGCTCTTCACAGCCGTGCGCAATCGCCGAAACGTCACGCTATCCATTCGGGACAAAAGTGCAGCCAGCCCCTCAGGTGTCGCCTCTTGAAGGCAAAGACCGATGGCCTCGCGCGCAAGAAATCGGGCTGTTTCCGTTCCCTCAAACGCAATCGGCACCGCTCCATGAAGGCATCCTTCATAAAGGCGGTTGGGCAGGAGCCAGTTTGAATTCAAGCCTTCTTCGAAGAAGTCGATCGCCCAGGCAAAGTGCACAGCGCCATAGATCGCACAGAGTTCCTCCGGATTCTTATAGGGACCAAGAAATGAGAGATAAGGTTCTTTCGCAACGACGGCATCAAAATCGTCAAACGCCGCATAGGCCGGTCGGCCGCGGAGCACGATTTCGAACCTGCCGTCCAGAGCGCGGGAAAAGTCGGCGAGCAATTGCAGCGACCGTCGGCACCGCAATGCACCGAACCAGCCAATCTTCCAGGGCGTTCCATTGGGCGGCCCGGACACATCGGTTGGCTGAGCCGGGTCGTCGAATGCAATCACTTTATTTTCAATGAGCATAAACGGCCCATGAAGCTCTGACATCGGCCGAAAATAGTGATCGATAAAAGCCGGCGAGCTGGTCACGACCAGCTGGGCTCCTCGGCCTAAATACCCCTCACCTCGGCGGATAATCGCACCGACCAAGTCATCGCGCAGAAGCAGGCGATGAATATCGAGGCATTCGTAGACGATCGGCACCGCGCCGCCGAAAATAGCATTTGCCCGATGCGCGATCGCCAGCATCTCGAGGTTGCGGCCGATGATGACATCAGGCTTCGTAATGCGTTTGAAGAGGCGTTGCAGCGCCAAGATGGCGCGCGCGACCGCATAGGTGCGCTGGACAAATTTCCCGTCGATGGTCTGACCGAGGTCGATCGGCGTGATACCCTCGATTGCCACTGCGCCACGTGCGTCTCTGTGGAATCCGGCGAGCGTCACGGTTGCCCCTCCGGCCGCCAGCATGATCACCCGGCGGCGAACTGCCGGATCGTTGAGGTCGTGAACGAGATAAAGGACATGAGGCATCGGATCTTCTTCGCATAGGCCGGCTGACCGGCAGGGGCTTCCAGAATGATAAACCGTCGACTCTACCGTTTCCCAAGCTGTTCCAGAGTGCAGACAATCGATTGCGGGAACTGGCATTTGTCGCCGGCGGCGGTGAAAGCCACCCAATCGACTTCAAGTGTGACGGGTCGAGAATAGGTAAATTTGCCCATCCAGTCGGTCAGCGTGTCCGTTCCCCAGAGACTGAAGAGTATCTTCTGAGGACTGGTCGGCACCTTCGATCCATCTGTAACGTCGCGAACCAGATGACCATTCAGAAAGTAACGCAAACGCCCGGGTTGCCAGACGAAGGCGTAGGTGTTGAAGTTTTGGTCAGCCGGATTGCCGATATCGATGAATTTTTCATTTCCTCCTTTGCCGTTCACAAACTGATTGAGTTGTACCGCGCTCGTATTTTTGCCGAGGATCTCGAAATCGATCTCATCGTGAATTTGCTGAGCGGGCGGACCAACATAGGTGAAGAACGCGGAATTGAGACCCGAGCCATTCGCCACCTTGAGGCGAGCTTCGTATGTGCCGTAGCCGTAGCGGCGGGTCGTCTGAATTTCGCCGCAGAGATAGTCTCGATCCTGGGATTTGCCCTTGGTGAGGGTTAGGGCAAGGTTATCCCCATCGATGCGAACCTCGTTGCGTGACCACGTACAATTTTGATGACTGCCATTATTCCAGCCGTCGGATATGTACCAAAACGCCGGGTTGATGCTCTTGAAATCATCTCGAAATGATGCCCCGCTTTGCGGGTCTTGCGCTGAAGCCGCTGTCGCAACCATCACGACGCAACCGGAAGCGATCAAGGCGTTTCTAAGCATTTAGCCCCCTTTTGTTCGTTGCGCTCAATTCGCCGCGGAAGAGAAGAGTCTTGTGCTTCGGACACACCCCTCCGGAAAACGTCAAACTGCTAAAAAGCGTCACGATGATCGTTTCTCGGACCACCAGAGCGTTCAAAGCAGAAGAAGACCCAAAGCGGGCGCATGAGAACGCTGCGATATGCGACCACGTCCTGAGGGAACAGGAACCTGCCCAACCGAAACGGGTAGAAATAATAGCCTTTGCAAATAGAAATCCGCAAAGACTATCATATTATTCTCAATTGCCGCATTGTGAAATTTCGCCAATTAAACAATGGCTTATTCATTCACAGCACTACCCGCGCTCTCGCACTTGGCTATCCAAGTATCGATAAAACAAGGTAGTTTAGTTTACTGTATAGCGCAATATTCAATAGCGGGTAGGCAGTTTAATACTTTTTAATTATGGATAATTAGCTATTTTGGGTGAAAAATACTTCCAACGAAACTGATCAGCCGCGCGCGACAGGAGCTCGCTCGCAATGGGAATCGCGGACGTGGGCGCGGGTGATGGTGCGTTGCAAACGTTGAGGGAAGGCGCCGTCGATTTTATCAAGAAAACATGAACAAAGGTGCCGTCCTTCTTTTGCCCTCCGCTCTCTCGCAAGGGGACGCCGACTGAGCGCGTCAACGCTGACGCCTGCCGCAATATGCGCCATGGCAATGGCCTTACCAACACCGCTGCTGGCGCCGGTCACTACCGCGACACGGCCGGCAAAGGTCACGCCGGTAGGGAGGTCACGGGTTCGTTCCTTTGCAGCGCGCCAGCAGGGCATGCTGCGTGAGAATGTCGGCCGCATCGGCTATGACGTCGAAGTCAATCCCGGCGCGTTCGGCGATGTCGAGAAGCGAGTGGTCACCATCCGAGAAATTCAACACCCAAAGCATCGCCATCTGCCGTTCCTTCGCATCGGAACGCCCGCCTATCGATGCATAAAGACCACGCTTTCCAAGCTGTGGCTCGCACATCGGCTGAAGATTTTGAAATCGGCCATTGCGATTGAGAACCCGGATGATCTCGATATAAGCACCAAGAGAATGCTCCAAAGCCTCCAGCTTTACGAGATCCATATTGTCCGCGGACGTATGGTATTCTGGAAACTGGCCGTAGGGCGTACGGGACAGGCAACCGAACGGCAAGTTGATACCCGGCGAGCAGAATTGTCGTTCATCATAGCCGTAGGGAGAAAAATCGACCACTGTAAAATCGTCCTTTCGCCTGTGTAGGACATATTCCACCACACGATCGATCTCGGCGCGTCCGCGACGACTGCGCTTGTAGTGAAGGTGGCCGGGGTCGCCGAGATTTACCGCAATGAGGCCGTGGCGTATCGTTTGCAGACGTTCCACATTCGTGGCCAGCCAGACAATCGACCCTATCGTTCCGGGAATGAACAGAATGCGGATGGAGTAATGTGAACCGGTGGCGGCAAGCAGGCTTTTTGCCAGCTCGACTGAAACCGCGATGCCCGAGAGGTTGTCATTGGCAAGGGATGGGTGGCAGATATGCGTCGAAATGACGATCTCGTCGGATGTCGCGCCGGGAATAAAGCATTCTCCCCAGATCAGTTTGCCATCTGCGAGCGTCGAATCGATACACACCGTGTAGTCGTCGTCCGGCAACGCTTCTAGTGCGGAATGTGCCAGGCAAAAGCCCCAATCCTCGCGGTAATAGCTTGTACGATAGGGAATCCAATCCGGATGCTCGGGATCCGAATAGAGGTGTGGCCGCAACTCGGCAAGCCGCAAGCACGTGTTGATCGGGCAACTGTAACTCACCACGTGCAAATTGTGCGCATGAAAGTCGATCACTCGCTCTCCGCGGCTGTTTTTTACAAAGGCGTCCCGGATCGTCCATTGCTTCGGCACAGTCCAGTCGAAAACGGCGGTGCCACTTGCAATCTCATGAATCTCAAGCGGAATTTGTTGACTTATGATGTCCAGTGTTTCCGCCACGCCGGCTCCGGTGATACTCCGGCATATCGGGTACAGCCGTTCGATCAGACCGTACATCGTCGCGCCGCTTTCGGTGGTGCGGGTTGATATCGCTGACGACATCAGCTGAGCACCTCCACATCCGGCAACGGCACGACGAACTGACCTCCCCACTGTCTTATGACCGACATCTGCTCCATGATTTCGGATTTGATGTTCCAGGGCAGAATAAGGACGTAGTCCGGCTTTGTCTCTTCGATTTTATCGGGTGCGTGGATGGGTATGCGCGTGCCCGGCAGCAGACGACCCTGCTTGTGCGGGCTGATATCGACCGTATAGTCCAGAAGATCAGTCTTGATGCCGCAAAAATTCAAAAGCGTGTTGCCTTTGGCGGGAGCGCCATAACCAACCACGCTCTTCCGATTTTCCTTCGCATCGCTCAAGAACCGCAGAAGCTGACGTTTGCTGCGGTGTACTCTCTCGGCAAAATCATGGTACCGCGCCAATGAATTCACCCCACCTTCAAGCTCGCGATCGCGCAGCGCCTTGACGCGTACCTCCAAAGAATGCGTCTCGTCCTGCGCGTGGCAGGCGTAGATGCGGAGAGACCCTCCCTGAGGAGCAATCTCCTCGACATCGAAGATCGTCAGCCCATGGCGGGCAAAGATCTTCTCGACGCTAAAGAGCGAAAGATAGGAATAGTGCTCGTGGTAGATCGTGTCGTAATAGATGTTCTCCAGCATTTGCATTAAGTGCGGAAATTCCATCGTTATGATGCCGGTTTCGGACAGGGCGATTTTCATGCCCGCCACGAAATCGTTTATATCAGGCACATGCGCCAGAACGTTGTTGCCGATGATAAGATCGGCCAACAAACCCTCATCACGAAGTGATTTTGCCGTTTCAGCGCCGAAGAACTGAACACGAGTTGGAATCCCAGCTTCTAGCGCGGCATCTGCAACACTTCTGGAGGGTTCGATCCCTAAAACGGGGACGCCGCGCTGCTTGAAGTTTTTAAGGAGATAGCCGTCGTTGCTGGCGATTTCGACGATTTGACTTCGGGCGTCAAACTTAAATCGTTCGACCATCTTGTCGACGTAGTTCTTAGCGTGCGCCAGGACGGAGGATGAATAGGACGAGAAATAGGCGTAGTCCTCATCGAAAATGTTTTCTCTCGCCGTCATCGTCGGAACCTGAACGAGAAAACAACTGCTGCAAACAAAGGCATGCAGGGAGAAAAACGGCTCCAGATCCATAATTCGTTCGGGAGAAACGTAGGAATTTGCGAGAGGAGACGCCCCCAAATCAACGACAGTTTCAGTTAACTTGCTCGCACAAAATCGGCAGTTCAATGCAACCATATGCTGAGACCTCCACGCATCAGATTTTACAAATAGCCGCGTACCGCAAGCTGCGAAGAATATCCGAGATAACCGTATGGCCTTCAACATGACCATAAAGCTTATTAGAATATACGCAAAGTCCGTCGACGGATCATGGACGCGTTCGCCCTTAAACCAATTGTAAACGCCATAGAAATCGGTTTCGGATTTGACAAAACCGCCTGACTTGCTGTCGATCCTTCTTCGCTCGTGGCAGGCCAGACTGCGCATAGTTCCGTCGCTTGCTATTCCGGCACGGTCTTCGTTCGAGACCGACGCGTCAGCCGAAGCATCGGGCGTTCAATGAGGACGTAGCAAATCAGGGTAAGCCCGAGCGAGCCTGCCACGACGAGCAAGGGAAGCGCGGCATGTGGTGTCCCAACGCGCAACAGAATCGCCGTCACCACGACGCCGGTGAGCACATGCCAGATATAAATTGAATAAGAGGCATCCCCCAAGAAGTGCACGACCGCCAGCTCCGGCGAGCCTCGCTCTCGTTCGGCGAAAGCAACACCCAGAACCAGAAGAGTTGCCGGCACGCCCCAGCGCACGACGCGATCGACGTCGGGCAGCAAAGCGCTCGTCAGCAGCAAGACAACTCCGCCTGTCATCAAAGCCATGGCGATATGAAAAGGAATTCTAAAATTCTGTGTCCACAGGCGTCCGATGATGACGCCCGCCGCGAACTCGAGAATGACCGGCTCGGTAAAGGCACGCGCGTAGCTGAAAGGCATCTGGGAATGCAAAGCAACCAAAAGAACTAGAGCGATTACCAAAAAGCAAAACCGATTGAACTCTGAAAGGAGCAATGAAATGGAGAAAATAAGATAAAAGAACATCTCGTACGACAACGTCCAACCCTGCACGACAACGGGATGCAACGCTTCATCCTTGATAAGAGGCAGGAAAAAGAGAGAGCCGATCAGATTCTCAGCACTTGGATCAACGTCGAAAAAGAACAGTGGCTTCACTGTAATCACAACAACCGTCACGATCGTAGCGATCCAGTAAACTGGCACTATTCTCGATATTCTTCGCGACATGAACTCCTGCGGGCTCACCAATTTTCCTTGTGTGGTAACCCACATGATGAAGCCGCTGATCACGAAGAATATATCGACACCGGAAGCTCCAATCTTGAATCCCAGATCGTATGTCTCACTGACATGAAAGAAAACGACGGAAATCGCCGCCAAGGCTCGCAGATACTGAATACTCCTGACCTGGCTATGGCTTTCCAACATATCGCCTGAGAATCCTCTTCGGCTCGTCCAGGGGAGATCGGAAACGACGCTCCCGTCTCGCCTCAAATGAATGTTTCTACAATAGCTGACATTCGATTGGATTCCGCCAAACGTGGCGAAGATCATGCAGTAGCAAGAGGAGCCGCTTTGGCATCTCTATAGACGCCAATAAAATCGAGAGACGAAGACGCGATCAGCTACCCAATCACGATGCACTAAAGCCCGCGGTCCAACCGTCCGGCGACCGGTGCTTCGTAAGTCGCTGCTAACAGTGCGATTTTATTTTCGCATGCTACGCCGTTCGATTCGACCGTACAAGCTGGCCTATAGGCTATGCGAGGCTAACCCTTCTACTCCAATATGATGATCCAATAACGCTCGCTTCGTCGAGCAGCGCGGTTTTGGGGCCAGAAAGGGAGTGATAATATCTGCGACGAGGTGCAGGAGCGAAACATCGCGGATTTCGTCCGCAAAAACACCGGTCTACCAGAAGGTTGACCCGCCTTGCTGCACCAGAGCAAAGGATCTAGCTGATGAGCGTCAACTGTCCCATCTGTGAAGCCGAAGCCGAAGAAAAGCTACCGCGTGCAAGCGACCACATTGAGATCGTCTGCCCGATGTGCCATCGTTTCGGCATCACCGCGTCCGCCCTCGCGATCGTTTACCATCGCCTGCCAGAGGATCGACATGCGGCTCTTTATCATGCCAGGGCAATTGCCGCGCAGGACAAAAAAACACCGCTCATCACTTCCGGGATGTTCTGAATATTCTCTCTAAACCCACCTACCGCAAACATACACGGCGCGAGCACCGGCCGAAGGCTCGGAATGAGGCCGTCAAAGGCAGCTCGAACCTCTGAGGTCGGTCAGATCGATCTCACGAAAAGCCGACAATTTTGCCGTCGATGAAGAGACACGGCGGCTGACCGGCTGGCATGCCGATGCCCACCACATAGCCACCCGGCACGTCGATCGCACGAGCGTCAAGGTGCCGAAACTCAATTCGCTCTTCTCTTCCCCTGATGGGACGAAATAGCAGTACGGAAGCTCTGCCGTGATTGGAGCGATGGGTATATCTTGAATGATCCGGCGGATGCAGTTGGCTAGGCTGAGCCGAGCTATGGAGGGTGCCATGGATTTGCGTGAGGTTAGAAAAAGCTATGAGCAAAGAATCGCCGAGCATGAAAAACAGCTTCGGTCGATAGAGGATAAAGACGTCCGCCACTTTCGCCAGGAAGGCGAAGGGCCGCTTGCGGAGATCACCGAAGAGATCAAAGCGGAATACCATCGACACATCGAAACCTATGCTGCTCTGATTGCCCAGATTGATGCGATCTTGGGAGTGTAAAAGTGGGTCCGGATATAGGGGAGTTCGAAGGAGAGGCTTTTGGGGCCTCCCCTCATTTTGATCATGCTACCAATTCGTAGACTTGCACCGCGGCCTCGAAACCCTTCGGCCTCACGATATCAACTGGATTAAAGGTAAACCGATCCGCCACGCGTTCCCGGACGGCCTCGCTGACGAGGATCTCGGTGCCGTAGTCCTTGTTGAGCGCCTCCAGCCGGGCCGCCAGGTTCACGGTTGCGCCGAAGACCGTATAGCTCATTCGATCCGACGAGCCGACGTTGCCGACGACTGCCTCGCCCGTATGGAGACCGAACCGCGTCCTGTAGGCCGCCCAGCCCTCCCGTTCGAACTCCTGAATAAGCATATTGCTCGCATCACGACATGCGAGCACCGCTGAACAGGCATGCGCGACATGATCCGGATCCTCTGCCGGGGCATTCCAAATCGCCATCACCGCATCGCCGACAAACTTATCAACCGTGCCATTGTTCGTCATGATCACCTCCGTTAGCGCTGCAAGGTAACGGGACGTGTAGAGCATAAGCTTCTCGGGATCTGCGTGCTCCGAGATGTTGGTGAACCCCGTGATGTCCGTGAACAGGATCGTGACCTCGCGGCGGGAGCCACCCAGCCGCAACGCTGTCCCGCTCTCGACAAGCTGCTGTACGAGGCGCTTCGGGACGAAACTTGAAAAGGTTTGGACAACCGTGCGCATGGTCGAAACGGATTGGCCCAGATCGTCGATCTCACGGATCATGGAGCGTACCCGCTTGCCCTCTCCCTGTACATCAAAACGCTGGATCTGCTCGGTTTCCACGGCCAGAGCATTCATGGAGCGGGATAGCAGCGAGCCGATCCACCAGACGATGGGCAACGAGGCTAGAACGAAGGCGAGCGCGAGCAAGAGCAGCCTGCGCCTTCCCGCCTCTACCTCCGAAAAGAACTCATCAAGCGGCGCCACGACAGCCAGACGCAGATTCGCCGAACCGGCTGTCTCAATCGAGCGGAACGCCGCAACGTAGGTCCGGCCGTCCCTGCCCTCAAAAAACTGCTGGGCATCGCCGCTCTGCCTCCATGCCATCAATGGAACGCTGATATCGATGGCCTCAACTCGATCAAGTCGCGGCAGGTCTGTAGTGCCGTCCGAGGACCGCGCTTTCAAGAACTCGGTCATCCGAGGATGGGCGATCAACCGCCCGCTGTCGTCGAACAGGAAGACGACACCCGACTGCCCGAGCTTCTGGGCGCGCAGGAAAGCGTCAACGTCGGCGAGCAGTATGTCGCCGGCGACTATACCACGCCGCGGCGCCGTGAAGGGCGTCCGCACGGTGTACCCGGTCAGGTTGACACCCTTGAAGACGTAAGGGGCAGTAATCGCGCCGGCGCCGGGCTCGAAGGCGCCGAGATACCAGGGCCTGTTCCGAGGATCGTAGTCCGCCTCGCGCTGTGCCTGGGTGAGCGTCTTGAGGTCGTCGGAGAGAAAATAGGTGGTCCGCGTCCGTGTAGACGATCCAGGCGGTCGGTCAATCACGGTCAGCCGGAATGCTGCAGTCGCGGGCGCCTTAACTTGCGCCCGGACGGCAGGACCGGCTCGGTCAAGGGCGTCAAGCTCGATAAAAGCTCCGTCGTCGTACCCGACGTAAACATTGTAGAGCTGTTCGTGTTGGCGAAGAAGCACTGCCAGGATTGCATAGAGGGACTGATTGTCCGAGATCGCTGCGCTTTCGACGGACGGGAGTTGCTTCAGCACCGCCAGGGCGCTCTGGACCTCCTTGAATTGCCCGTCCACCCGCTCCGCCGTATGTTCTGCAACCCGGTCTATGAAGGTCATGGCGGCGGTACGGGTAATCGCCTTCGCCCGGTCGAAGCTCAGATAGACAAGCGCTAGGCCGACACAAAGGACGACCGCAACAAAAAGCGCTGTGATTGAGAGCTGAAATCCGATCCTGACGCGGTGGCGCGCTTTTCCCGTCGACGTTTTCGGCATCTGCGAGCCTGTGTCTTGAGCGGCAACATCGCCCATCGGGTGCAACCTCTCGGGAGGTCCCATAAAAGTACACGCTACTTTAGACCCTGACCCGGTGCAGTGTCGAGCGTAACGGGTGTCTCTCTTTGGGTTTCAACTTGTTATTGGTAATATTTGACCACTCCGAATCTCAATCGATGAACTTGACGACGACACCCGGTTTGACCATCCCCGCCAGTTCCTCCGCATCCCAGTTCGTCAGGCGCACGCAGCCGTGTGAGCCCACTTTGTCAATGAGTTCAGGATTAGGAGTCCCGTGGATTCCATAGGTCGGCTCGGTCAGATCAATCCAGACGCTGCCGACCGGGCCATTCGGCCCTTTGGGTATGGTTAGGATCTTGGAGTTGTGGCCCTGTTTGAAATTGACTTTTGGGTTGTATCTATAAACGGGCATTCTGGCGACGCCTTTAACCTTGTGCGTGCCCGAGGGGGCAGGGTTATCTTCACTGCCGATCGTTGCGGGATAAACCGCAAGCAACGACCCGTCCTGCGCGTAGGCCAGGACCTGTCCCGTCTGCTTGCGAACCTCGATGCCCTTGACCTTCCCTGCCCTGGGTGATCCCGGGGACACGACCCACACCGTTTCGCCAGGAGCATATTGCGAGTGTGGATTGAGTGCCTTGAGGAGATCGATATCCATGTGAAAGCGCTCGGACAGGCTCTCTGCGACGCTCGTGTAGCCGAGGCGCGCCATCTTGGCTTTTTCTCCGTAGTCATCCGGAATACTATCGACGAGTCCCGTGGCATCCGCTTTTGAGATCACGTAGCTCTCGACAATGGGTACATTGGTCTCCAATCGCGCGATCACCTCAGGATCCAGCCTTCCGTCAGAAGGAAGGCCGCTCATCTCCTCGAATCCCGCGACGGCTTTGCTGACATTCTCACCATAATAGCCATCGACTACGCCAGGAGACGAGCCGGCGCGGTCAAGGAGAACTTGGAGACGTACGATCGCAGGGTCCGGATCAGGCGCCGCCTTGGACGGACGCTCTGCAGCAATAGAGGCAAGGGGTGCAGTGTTGATAACCTCCGGCCCAAGCTCCACCGCGGCGGCACCGCCGAAGGATAAGACTAAAGCCAGCATCGCGATCGGAGGAGCTATTTTCATGGAAGGCCAAATGGCCGGGATCGGAACTTGTTCCACGGGGCAACGTTGTGGCCGCAACATCGCCACGGCCACGTTTGCCGATCCGACGGGGGGAAGTCGATTGAAGATAGCTACCTACAACATCAACGGAGTGATCGCACGCCTCGACGTCCTTCTTCGTTGGCTGAAAGAAGACTCCCCCGATATCGTCTGCCTGCAGGAATTGAAGACGACCGACGACAAGTTTCCGCGAAAGGAACTTGAACGTGCCGGTTACGGAGCCATCTGGCATGGCCAGAAGAGCTGGAACGGCGTGGCAATCCTCTCCAAGGAAGTGATGCCCATTAGGACCCGTCGTGGCCTTCCAGGCGATCCCGACGACGCCCACAGCCGATACATCGAGGCCGCCGTGAGCGGCATGCTTATCGGATGCCTGTATCTTCCAAACGGGAATCCCGCTCCCGGTCCGAAGTTCGATTACAAACTTCGCTGGTTCCGGCGCCTTCACGACTATGCGGCCGAACTCCTCGACTTGGAGCTGCCCGCGATCCTGGTCGGGGACTTCAACGTCATGCCGACGGACATGGACGTCTACGCGCCGGAGCGGTGGCGAGACGACGCGCTGTTCCGCCCGGAGGTCCGCAAGGCCTATGCAGATCTCGTCGCGCAGGGATGGACAGACGCCGTCCGACACCTTCATCCGGACGAACGGATCTATACGTTCTGGAAATACTGGCGGAATTCCTTCGAGCGCGATGCCGGCCTTCGCATCGACCATTTCCTTCTCAGTGCCGTCGCCGCCCCCTGGCTCCGGTCTGCCAGCGTCCGCACGCGGCCGCGATCGTGGGACCACACGAGCGATCACGCCCCCGTCATGATCGAGATCGATGCGCCTGAAGCGGAGTTAGAGGAGCGATGAGCATGCAGAACCTACCACCCGCTGCAAATTCCCGACCGTTGGAGCAGGCTTCCACGTAGGCCCTTTCTTGCTGAAGGTTGTGCGCGAAGACCGGCTAATTTTAATGCTAACGCCGTCACCTCATCTATCGCGAAGCTGAGTGCCGACCGATATTTCGGTGCAAGGGCTGGATGAGGATCGGGGCGTAGGATGGATTAGCATGAGCCGGCACGGGGCGCGCGCCGCCTCAATCGCTCACCCCAGACTGTTGGGTACACTCCACCCGTGAAGACGTTCAACCTCAAATGCGAGATCTTCCGTTTTCGCCTTGCCCTACTGTGACACATTTAGATGCCAACCGGAATCTCCGCCAGCGCATCCAAAAGTATTGTCCGCTACTTTCCCGACTGGAACCTTTGTTGCAGCCAAAGGTTTGTCTTACGGAGGAGTACCTCTATGAGGAGTTATTTCAATAGACCAGGCCTAGACCTTGGTACGTCGCCGTCTTCACGTCGCCGTCCTTGGGCGCCCTGGATGGTTATCTTCGCGGTTGTTGTCCTAGCCGCATTGGCTTGGAACTTCTGGCCTCACACAATCCCGATGACTGCAACAGTTCCGGCCGCTGAGTCCACCACGACACAGACACCGGCAACGCAGCCTACGACGGCACCTCCTCAGTAGTAGAGAAGGTCCACCAGCAATGAGGAGAACTGCCCCATGGCAAAGGATGACAAACCGCCGGTAGTGAGCGCAACGGATGTGAAGCAAGCTGAAAAACGCGATGCTGGCGCATATGAGCGTGGCGCGAAAGCCGGCCAACAGAAGAACCCGGAAGATGGCAACCCCTATCCCGAAGGCAGCTCCGGCGCCAAGTCGTTTGAACACGGACAACTAGACGCCCAAAAAGTCAGAAGCAGCGACAAACCGCCGGGAAGATAGGTGCCTTCGTTCAATGCGTCCGATATCTCCATCTCATTGGAATTAGTCTGCCAGCACTCATCTAAGGGCGTAGCGTAATTTATCGTTGCCCAACTGAATGGGCGGCTGCGACCGAGAGACACAAGCGCGCTCGCGCCGAAGTACGAAAGGGCAAGCCATGTTTAGCTTACCCGCAAAAAATAGATCTTCCTATTTCCATTTCGAAAGTCCGAGAAATCTTCAAAAGCGCATGTCGGCGCCGTGGACTACGTCAAAATAGCTACTAGGCTCAGGACCTATCCACAGTAATGCTCTCTATATATGCTATGGGAATCCGCGACAGCAGTCGATTTCGCGATTAGGCCAATTTCTATCCGTGAGCGGGCCAAAACATAGAAACATATGACGCCAAAAGAAAAAACCCTCTGCTGGTTAAGCAGAGGGAAAGATTAATATAGTCCAGCATGCCGGGTCGCGGTTGATCCGGCGCAGTTATTAGCGCAGCTTTACACACTTTGCGCAATAAACTATTTAAATTCCGCGCCATTTATTGAGCTGCATGACAAAGAAAATCTTTTGCGCACGCTCACCCGCTCAATCCCAGTAGATATTGGATCACGTGGGCCCTAAGCCGACCGGATCAGGCATTCGTCCATGCGGTACAGGCCGGCGCCAATTTCAGCTCCTAAATGGAAGGCTGGATACGACTATCGTTGACGACCACACTCCAAGCGCAGAGGCCAGGATTGCGTAAAGGCCGCGCCACTACAAAATACGTGGTAACCCCAATAGTATTCGCGTGGGCTATTAACTTTCTGTTTTAGCGAGTCTATTTACGGGGCGCCTTGGGCGCTTCGCGGCGCACCGAACGATGGCGGGCGTATGAGTGGTTTTCGCGCTCGTCATTTTTGATCGAGCAGCGTCGGCGTCCTGCGCCGGGAACTTGATCCTGCTTGATGACTTGCTTCGCGAAAAGGCGGCGGCTGGCGAGCCAAACTAAACATCCGTGTTCGAGACCGAGCTTTCAAATAGTCGAGTAGCGTTGAGGGGGACTGAGGCCATGCAAACTTCATTGGATACATCTTTTCCGAGTGCGTCGAAACTGCGGCTTGAAACTTATTATGCCGAGCAAGATCATTGCGCGCTCCCTCGGAACAAAGCATCCGATCGCCGGTTTTTCCTTCGGAGGAACAAAGCCATGCCAACACAATGGTGGGATAGGACCCTGACGCTGGAAACAAAACATCTCGGCCGAGCAGTCACGATCAACAGCACCGAGCGGGCCGCCGACTTTCTACTGCACGAATGGCCCCAACTAGAAACCGGTAAAGCCTATGAAGTGGCCAAGAAAGCGCTTCTCGCCGCACACGAGGGGAAAATAACGCCTGACGAGGTCAGAGAAGCGATGATCGCGGCAGCCCGTGAGGATGGTGTGTTTGTGTATGGAGCGTGAGATCATGCAGCGCTCCAGTTGCTTGTGAATTGCCTTGAGCGCCTTGGGTACTCGCGGTTGTCGGTTTGGGATAGGCGTCGTCTCTGCCTGCCGAACTGAACAGGCAGTGCCCAAACTACGTGCCGCACCTTCGCTTGGCACCTTCCGCTAGAGATGGGGTGCGTGGCGTGAAAGCAGACGCCTCAGGTTCAAAATACGTCACAAGGACGAACCGTAACAAAAATTTGATCGAATAAATTAGTTGCTCAACCGTTTACTAACGCACGAAAAACCCACCACAGGAGTAATTGATGCGTTTCAATACCCGCACTTCCATACCACTCGCCGCTGCTTTCATGCTCGCCTTTGCACCACTCGCAGAAGCGAAAACGATGAAATTCTGGGGTAAGCTCGGCGCGGAAGGATCAGCCGTTTCAAACGCCACCGGGCAGGTTTCCGGAACCTTCAACACCAAGACCGACAAGGTGACGTACAAGATCACCTATTCTGGCTTGACCGGTCCAGTAACCGTCGCCCACTTCCATGGGCCGGCTGGCCCTGGCGAAGATGCTGCCGTTATGTTGCCTATTCCTGGTCCTTACAAGAGCGGCATGACAGGTACCCTTACTGCCGACGCGGCAACCGCAAAGGCGCTCCTGGCAGGCCAGACCTATATAAACCTGCATACAGCCAAGTACCCGAAGGGCGAAACCCGCGCGCAAGTTCAATTCTCCAAATAAGGGACTTGTCTTCATTGGCGAGCAATGGCGGCCGCCATTGCTCGCCAATGGCCCATGCGTGGGGTGGACGCCTCTACTTAGCGATGGGAAGTGCCAAACCGCCGGCCAATGAGGAACGGGGCGAATTGTATGGCGCGGTTCCGACCGTCAACCGGGCAGTTTCCGGATGGTGTCCATCAGCGCGATGATCAATGGCTTGGTGAATTGGGCGGCGAAATGCTCCGCTGACGCTGTCCGATTGCGGTCATCCAGCGACAGGGCACTGTGGAGAGCTGTGCGCTGACGTTTCGATAGACCACCTGGGAGCGCAGAAGAAATTCCGTTCTCCTTTGCCTCCAAGGCGTTGGCGGCACCAAAGGGCCTTTGTCCCGTCAGCATCAGATAGGTTATGACGCCGAGGGAATAGATATCGTCGCCTTCGCTGGGTTCGGCGCCCATCAGGCGCTGCGGCGAGGCATAGATCGGCGTGACGGCGCCGAGGCGGCCGAGGATCCTCGCCGTATCTTCCTCACCGAGGCGCGAGACGCGCGCGACCGGATAGGCAATGTTGAAATCGATAAGCTTCACCCGGCCGCTGCGCTCGATAAAGACATTGCCCGGCTTGAGATCGGCGTGAATGATATTGTTGGCATGGGCATAGCGAAGGGCAGCGGAAATGTCGGCGACGATTCTTTCGATCTGCGAAAGCTCCAGCCGATGCTCTGTCGCCTCCCGCAGGATTTTCGCCAGCGTTTGTCCTTCCAGATGCTCCATGACCATGAAATGGACGTTGCCGTCGCAGTCCATGTCATAGACGCGCACGATGTTCGGATGCAGGAGTTCGCGTAGCCGACGTGCCTCCCGGTACATGAGCGCAAGAATATCCTGATCGGTTTCGGCATCCTCGACGATGATCTTCAAGGCGACGAAGGCATTGGCAAGGCCCGCCCTGACAGCAACGAGATCCCTTGCCTTGTAGACCACGGAAAGGCCCCCGCGGCCGATTTCGGCAATCAGCTCGAAGCGATCGCGAAGAATCGCACCTGGCTCGACCATCAGGCCCCGCGACCGCAGCGGCAGATCGATGACATCCTCGCGTTTTGCCTCAGCGCTCATGGTAGCCCACCCAAACCAAAATGGCCGTCACGTCGTCCGCCGACCCGCCGGCGATGGATTTCGCCAGCAGCCGGTCCACGGGCGCATGACCGTCCGATTCAAGGAGATCGGCGACCGCCGTCTCGCTCATGCCTTTGAGAAGCCCGTCGCTGCAGAGCAGAAAGACGTCGCGATCCCTGACTTCGATGACCCGCCGATCAACCTCCAGACGAGGAGCCGAACCGACCGCACGCGTCAGAATGCCACCTTCCCCTACGTGATCCTCGGAGATCAGATAAAGCCAGTTATTGCGGAAAAGATAAAGGCGAGAATCGCCAGCCCAGAGGCAACATGCATAATTCTCATCGATGATGACCGCGACGACCGTCGAACCGGAAATATCGGTTCCGGGCACGGCAATCGTCTGGTCGTGCAGCGCCTTGTTGACGGTCTGGATCGCCTGTGTCGCCATCTCGATCCTCTGCTCGAAGGACGCCTCGCCGGTAAGCGTGCGCTCCAGCAGTGCAATGATCGCGCCGCTGGCGACATGGCCGTCACGATGCCCGCCCATGCCATCGGCGACCGCGAAGAGACCGGCATCGAGATTGACGGTGTAGGCGTCCTCGTTCACCGTATGCTTGCGGCCGCGGCTGGTCGCGGCTTCCGCCTCCAGGAACTGCGACCTGCCCGCCGGATGCTCGTCCGTCATGACCCTGCCTCGCCTTTGACTGCAGGGGCCGACAGGGTCCAGCCATGCTTTGGCCAGTCGCCAATGAGGAAGGGTATGGCGGCCTGTGCGACGGGAAGACCGCGGCTGATGCAGACGGCGGCGGGCTGCATCCGGGTGTCATCGTGCCACCAGAGGCATAGACGGGAGGCCTCTCCACCCTCGGCTCCGGTACCTGCCCAAGAATAGGCCGTCCGCGATGAGCCATGCTCGCCCTCACCGGACAGGCAAAGGATATCCTCTCCATCACGTGGCATCAGCAACTCCTTGCCACCTTCGGCGGGGAGTTGCTTGAGGGATGTGCGCAGCGTTCCGGCACAGACATCAATCTCAGCAACCAGCTCCTCCCGACTGGCCTGCCCCTCCATGAAGGCGAGCATCTGGGTCTCCAGAGCGTCGAAAAACGGGTCGATCGTCGCAATCGGTTGTCGGGCGGCGGGATCGAGATCGACTGATATCATGACGGTAAAGGGAAACTCGCGACCGACACGGTCGATCGACCCCGCAAAAAGTCCAACCCAACTTTCCGTGCTGACGACATCGCGGGCAAGCGCGAACCGCCAGACCGGCGACGTTAGGAAGGACTTCTGGAATGAAGCCGCACCGGCCGGTCGCGCCGCGGCCAGCCAGCGCTGCATCTGGCTCGCCCAGATTTCCGTCATGCGGATGGGCAGCGCGCGAAAGACGAAATCGCCGACCGAAGGAACCTTGCCGAAATAGCCCTGCGCCTCCATCGCCGCCTACGCCTAAAGTGCCGCAGGGCAGCGGAAGGAGGAATAGAGATCAAGATTGAATGGATTGGTGACGCTGCCGGCCTTGAGTCTGAAGCTCGCCTGCACCTTGTCCTTCGCGATCGAGAAGACGAACTGATCCTGACCCTTGACATTGGCGAGGCCGGAATTGCTCAGCATCCGGAAGATCGCCCAGTTGCCGGTACGCTCCAAAGTCTGCGACGTGCCGTCCAGAAGATTGATGCGCAATGTCGCGGTGCTGGAATCCAGCTTGCTCGGCCAGGTAAAATCCTGGCCCCGAACCGGGCCGTGGCGATAGTCCAGCTGTGCATCGTCGAGGATGAAGGAGGATTTGAGTGCCTTCGGATCGAGGAAGAAGGGTTCGACCGTGAATTTCGCCTGCGGCGTCGTGCCACCAGCGCCGAAGAAGGCATCGCGGATCGTTTGCGCTCTCGCAAATTGCGCCAGCGAATCCTTCGAAAGCCCGAGTCCTCCCCCCTGCCCGGCCAGCTCTGTCAGCTGCCGGCCCCTGACGCTGACGAACGGCGTGAGATAATCGCTGAAGAACTTGTCGATGATGCCGCTCGGCTTGAAAAAATCGGAAAAATCCTGCAGCGAAACTTCCTGTTGCGAATCGAGCGCAAAGGGATAGCGGTCTGTCAGGATGTTGTTGCAGACAGGGACGACCTCCTGCTGCCAGCGGCCGTTGATGTAGGCATAGCTCTGCCGCATCAGCTGGTCGAGAGTCCGCTTCGAGACAAATCCGACCATGGATCGCACCGGCTCCGGCTTCGTCGCCGCTTCCGCCCCGAGCTTCGAAAAGCTGTCATTGATCGGGCTCTTGGCACGCTGGGAGATGAAGTCATAGGCGGCGGCGGACGGGTCCGGCGCCGATGTGACGCTGGCGACGGTGCCCAACATGTCGCCGAACAGCTGCTGCACCTGATTGAGCGAGCCCAACGGGTTCTGCGGGTCGACAAGGGAGTTCAGCGGCCTGAATGCATCGCCGATCGTCGTGCCGGGCCACGGCGCATTGCCGAAAGCCGTCGATATCGCTGTTTTCGCCATGGCATCGGTGGCTTCGCCGGCAACCGCCGTGACCAGCCCGGCCGGCCCGCCGACCTTTGCCGCGGCCTGCGAAGCGGCTTCGTCGGCAGCACCGCCTTCTTTGACGGCCGGCAGCGGCAGCTCGGTATTCTCCCTGACTTCGTTGAGCAAGGCGGTCAGCGGCGACTGCGGATTGGACAGTTCCTGCAGAACCATTTGGGCGCGGCTCAGCGAATCGAAATCGATAACCCGGACCTGGCCGATGGCGCTGCGCCAAGCCGCAATATAGTCCTTCACATAGGCGGCGACGATCTGCTGGGCCACCTTATTGTAGGCATCGTTGCTGATGGCGTTGTTGCCGAGAACCCAATCGGTGCCGGTGGAATTGCGGATGTATTCCGGCAGGCGTGGCAGGAAGAAATTATAAAAACCGTCCTTGGTGTAGAAGCCGGGAACAACGCTGCTGCCGCCAAGCCCTGCGGTATCGGCCCGCAATACGCTGGTGCCGAGAACATTGACGATGCTGATTGGCGTCAGCTGATAGCGGCGGTCAGCATCCGTCACCATGCGCCGATAGATATCCTGCGCCGGCGGAACCCGGCTCAGGCGCTCGCGCGCGTCCTCCACGGTGCCTTGGTCGGGCTGGATCCGCTTTGGCAGGAGGCCGACAAGTTGCTCCATATGCGCGTCCATGCGGGAATGGTCGGCGGGGTCGAGGGCGAAAACCGCATCGTTCTGCTTGGCGAATTCCTGCTCGACCTTCGGCTTGGCAAAGTTCTGGCCGGTGGTCAGCATCAGATAGGTTTCGAGCTGGTCGCGCAGCAGAAGATTGTTGTTGTCGCCCGAGGAGGAGAGCAGTTGAACCTGTGTCTGCAACCGCTTCGTCACCGTCGGCAGCAGGTATTCGCCGAGCACATTGTCATAGGTGACATCAGCGGCGGAGGCCAGTTGCGGGCGAGCGTCGATACCGAAGATCTGCCCGAACCAGCCGAAGGATCCGGAAACGCTGTCGCGCAGCGCGCTCGCGGTATCGAGCGCCGGCAGGATCGTGTTCAGGCTGCGGCTCTGATTGGCCGCGGCAAGCCGATCGCGCAGCGCATCGGTGGTGTCGTTGGTCTGCTTGATCTGCGCAAGCGACGTGCCGAGGCCATAGAGCCAGAAAGCTGAAAGCCCGATTGTAAAGACAATCAGCGCCGCATAGGCACCGTAGCGGGCCGTTGCCAGCCGCCGTTCGAGCTTGGTGTTCCTGCCGACCAGATTCTGTTCGGCGAAGATGATATCGGTCAGAAGCTTGCGGATGAAGAAGGCCTTGCCCTGCCCGCTCATCGGCATTTGCTGGCTGGGTGCCAACGAGAAGCTACGGCCCATGGCGCCGAGCAGCCGGTCAAACGGCGTACCTTCCTGAGTGCCCGAGGTGAAATAGACGCCACGCAGAAGCGGCTGAGCCTCGTAACGATTGATGCGGAAAACATCGGTGACGAAGCCGCGCAACGTCGTCGCCATCGAGCCGAATTCATGCGGAAACTGGTAGATGCGGCAGCGGCGGCTGTTGCTGCGCTCGGCGGAGAGCTTGAGCGGGAGGCGGCGCTCGAGGCGGGCAACGAGATCGGTGAAGCCGGATTCGAATTGCCGTCCGAATGTCATCTGCTCGTCGTCGCGGGTAAAGGTCATGCCCCAGATCTGCTCGCGCTCCTCCTCTTGCGTCTCGTCGAAGAATTCCTCGAAACCGGCGATCAGGTCGCATTTCGTAAAGAGCATGTAAACCGGCAGTCGCATGCCGAAGGTACGGTGCAGTTCGCGCAACCTCTGGCGCAGGGTCTCGGCCTGCTTCTGGCGCTCCGCATCGCTGGCGAGCATGACGTCGGCAATGCTGAAGGCAAGCAGCACGCCATTGATCGGCCGCCGACGACGATGCTGCTTTAAAAGATCGAGGAAGCCGTTCCAAGCAGCGGCATCGATGCCGGCATTGATATCCTGCGTCGTGTAGCGGCCGGCCGTATCGATGAGCACGGCCTCGTCGGAAATCCACCAATCGCAATTGCGCGTGCCGCCGATCCCCTGAAGCGCGGGGTCGCCATCCACGGCCAGGGGAAAGTTCAGGCCAGAATTGCGCAGGATCGTCGTCTTGCCGGTGCCCGGCGGGCCGATGATGATATACCAGGGCATATCATAGATGAAATCGCGCTTGCGGCGGCCGTCGACCGGATTGTCGCGCAGCGTCTTCAGCGTCTTTTCAAAACGCTCACGGATGATTTCGATCTCGCCCGAGGAGAAGTCGCTGCCCATCGAAACGAGCTCGTCATTGGCGAGCATCGAGTTGATCAGCCGGGCATTGGCGCGGCGGGCGAGCAGATGACGCAGAAACGTCACCAGAAAGTAGAAGACGAAGACCCCAATAATGACGTAGGCGCGCAGGGACGCATCCGCAAACGGCCTGACGCCTTCTATGGCAAGCGTCCCGCCGAAGAGCCAGAAAACCACCGAAAGCGCTGCAAGCACGAGCAGGATGATCAGGCTGGTCGATCTCAGAAGAGTAACGAGATAGGTTCTCAACATTGCACGAAAACCCTATCCCGCCGTCAGCGCATGAATTTTGGCGAGCAACGGCGCAAGAGCGTTGGAGAGCGTGAACTGCGCGTAGACATGCACAATGATGAGCACGCAGATCGCCGAAACGACCACCATCCAGAGCGGTATGGCGGTGCGGATTCTCCGTCCGTCCTTGGCAGCCTTCGCCTCCCGTGAGAGAGGCTCTTCGGGTTTTGCCTCGGAATAGCGGCGGATCGTCCGCGAAAGGTCGTTTCGCAACTCCTCCAGCAGATCGCGGCCGCGCTCCAAAACCCTGTAGCGTCCCTCGAAGCCAAGCATCAGGCAGGCATGGATCAGAAGCAGCAACGGCAGCTTCTTCTCGCCATTGGTCTTGACGCGATCGAGGATGGTGAAGACCTTTTCGCCGCCCCAGGTTTCGTTGTGATATTGGTTCAAAAGGCTGTTGGCGCTCCATTCGCTGCGGCTGCCCCAGGGTGTCATCAGCACCGTCTCATCGAGCATCGAGCAGAGGACATAGCGTGCGGCGATGATGTCGCCGGCCTCGCTGCCGCTCTTTTGCGCAGTCTGCTGGAACCGGTCCATTTCCTCGGCGACCTGGCGGCGCAACGCTGCGACATCGGCACGATCGACGGAATTGCGCAACTGTGCCGCAATCAGAAGCAGGGGAGCGGCGGCGCGCACGAGTTTTCTCTCAGGCGTCGCCTCAAGCTGCTGAACGATGGCCGCGGCGCTCTGCAGCGACGATGTACCGGTTGCCGGCGCTTCGGTAGGCGGATTGTTCTGGCGATGCATGACGACGGTCGGCGCATCCTCTTCGCTCTGGGCAGCGAGCGCGGTGCGCGCCCGTGGGCTCAGGCGCCGGGCGATGGTCGGGTGATCGGACTCCTCGCCTGCATCGCTCATTGGGCCGTTCCCCTCTGGATCGCCCAGAGTTCAAGGTTGAGCCCCGGATAGTCGCCGCTGACATGCAGCGCAAAAGCCGCCGAATCGCGGAAGCGGCTCCAGAGCGGATTGCTGTCGTCGAGCTCGAAATAGACGGCGTTCTGCATGAAGGGAATTTCGCGCGGGGCGACGGACAGCGGCTGGACACCGATGCCGGGCAATTGCAGATTGACGAGATCGCGGATCTGCTCGACCGGACCGATCTTGAGCTGGATCGGCATCTGCACGCGGATGGTTTCCAGCGCAATGTTCGCCCGTGCGATCAGCACGAAGCGGCGGCCGGTGAAGGTCATGCGGTCCTTGATCTCGCCGAGCCAGATGCCGTAATCCCTCTCGGTCAGCGGGATGCTGACGGCGTTGCGCTCAACGATGACGCTGAGCAGGTTGCGCAGGATCGGCATCAGGTTTTCGAAGCTCGTCCGGAGGTCGCGATGATTGTAACGGCCGAGATCCGGCAGCTTGCGTCCAGTCGCGGCATAGGCCGAAAGCTCGCCAGCAAGGGCGATGCATTCGCGGTAGACAATCTCCGGCGTGTGGACGGCGGCGGCGATCATGTGATCGAAGACCGCCTGATAACGGTTGACGATGCCAAGCGTGATGAGATCGATCGTGCCCGACCGCGTGCCACCGTCTTCGCCGGCAGCGCCGGAGGCCAGCGCATCGGAACGGCTTTTCAGAAGGCCGCGGATCTGTTCCATCAACGAGACAAGCCGCAGGCTGGCGCCGGCGACGAGCGCCGGCGGAATGAAGGTTTCCGACAACGTCACCTGGCCCTGCGCATCGACGGCCTCTATTTCGGCGATCGGGACATAGACCAGCTCATCCAGCGATTCGCCTTCGATCACCAGGCGCGCATTTAAGGCGGCAAGGTAGATATCCGCCGGCGGCCGGTCCGCCTTGGCGCTATCGCGCAGCTCCGTCGCGAGACGGCGGAAGCGCTGGGTAGGATTGTCGTTATCGGCGACATCAATGCCGCCGGGTGCCCGCAACGGCACAGCAATAAAGAGCCGCTTGTCTTGAAAATCGGTGGTGAGATGCCGCGCGGGCGGCAAAGGTTGTGCTACGGGCGCGGCATAGACGGTCCCATCGGGAAAGACCATTTCGACCGAGATGACCCTTACTTGGCCGTTCTTCAACGCATTCGGATCGAGTTGCAGGCTACGCAGACCCCAGGAATGCGGCAGCAACGCCGCGACCCGCTGCTCGAGGCTGTCCTCGATCCAGCGGTCGTATTGCTGCAGATGCTGTGGGCGCAGAAACATGCCCTCCAGCCACAATGGCTTACCCGTCGACACCGATCGTTCCCTCCGAGGACCCTCGCCTCATAAACTCTCTGCCCATCAGCCGAACCAGCCGCTCGCCTTCTGAATCCGGACCGCAGCGCTGGTGAGATAGACGACCAGCCTGTTCTTCGAACCCTTGTGCAGCTCGATCGAATCCCGCCAGGTCGCCGACTGGATGTTGCGAAAGGAGGCGACGACGCCGATATAGGCGGCTTCGCTCGAAATCTCCTTCTGGTATTTCTGCTGGCTGCCCGGGGTCATCTCGTATTCTCGGCTGGCGATGAGGTCGGCGCCGAGAAGCTGCGTATCCTTGTCGAAATCGAAGAAATTGGCGTTGTTGAACGCCTTGATGCCCTTCAGCTCATAAATCCTGACGACGACGGGAGATGCCGCGCCGGTCTCGCCCGGGTTGATGCCCGGATCGGCATTCAAGACGATGGATGTGGGCGTCGGATCAGGCGTATGGCCGCAGCCGGCGAGAGCCAGAAGAGCGCTCGCACCCAATCCTTCGAAAACGGCACGTCTCGTCACTGTCACTGCTTTGTCTCCCAATAGGCGGATGCCGCCTTTCGTGCCTGCTCTTCTTGAACCTGTGCAAACGCCTCGGCGATGATCTGGCGGGCGACCCCGTCGATGTTGCCGCTCATGCGGGCATGGCTTTCGACATAGGTTTCCCATTTTCCCTTGCGGGCGCCGAGACCGCGGATGCGCAGGCCACCCTCATCCTCCGCATCACGGGCGATGATCTCGGGCGAAAGTCGCCGGAAGAGAAGATTGATGGCCCGCTGCATCGCCGACATGGTCAGAACGGCATGCTGCTGCAGATCGGCGAAGGCCGAGGCAACGGATTCGGCCGGCGGCTGGAACCCGCCGCCCTTGGTCAGGAACAGCTCGTCGAGCGCCAGTTCTGCGATCTTGAAATGCTTGAGCGCATTGTTCTCCTCCGGCTGTACCTGGGTCTCGTCCATCCGGAATTCAGCCTTCAGCAGGCGCCGCGCCGCAAGAAGCGCAATCAGGCCTTCTGCCGATTCGCGCACCAGTTCACCGGCTTCCTTGGCGATCGTGCGCCCCTGCTCCGCCGTCACGCGTTCGGCCGAAAAGCCCATGCCGGTCAGAAGCGCTGCGATGATCGTCATGTCTGCAGCGTTGACGTCGCGATTTGCGATAACTGGGACAGCCTCGGGCGGTAGCTGCGAACCGGCGGGTATGGGCGCCGGTTTGGGCGTTTGTGCCGCGCTGGTCGCAGACGCTGTGGGAACTGCCGGGGGAGACGGTGGAAGCGGAATGGGCGGAACGACACCGCCGTTGCCCTTCGCCTTTTCCAGCAATGCCGCCTTGCGCTCCTCGCGGCGGCTTTTCATCGCCTCGAGCGGATCGAACGGCTCTCCGGCCGCACTAGGCTGGAGAGCACGGGGGACTGCGGTCGGGGTCTCGACCTTCACGAAATCCGCAAGTAGAGCCGGGCTCAGCGGCTCGGGTGGCCGCACGGCAGGCACCGGCGGCAAAGGCGCCCGCGGCGCGGACAGAGGGACCGGTGCTGTGACCGAGACCGGTTGGGAGCCGGATGTGCGAGGCTGGCCGAAGGCGGTCAGAGGGTCGAAATCGTCCGGAATGAGCCTTGCCGCCGGTCGAGCCGCGGGCGCTACGAAAGAAGGCCGAACGGGGGAAACAGCATTGGCCGGAGAGGATCCCGGAACGGGCGAAGGGCTGCTTTCCTGCCTTGCGCCGAAGGACGCAAGAAAATCCTCCGGGATGGACCGGGTGACAACCGGCTGCGGCGCAAGCATCGGCTGGGGTATTGTGATGGGCTGCGGTGCAGCAGGCTGCGCGGGCTGCGGCGGGGCGAACGCTTTGACCGGCGGCTCAGCGGGTATCGGTCGATCGAACCTCGGACCGTTGCCTCGTGAAGCCGGCGCGCCGGCAAAGAGATCGTCGAGGCTACCGTCGCCAGCGAGCGGCTGGGGGGACGGAACAGCGGGCACGCTGCCCAAACCGGCGTCATGGCTTAGTTGCGAGGCGCTATAAGCAGGAATTCCGGGTGTGGGATAAGCAGAGGCGACACGAGGGCCGGCAATATCCACCGAAACCGGCGTATCGAGGTAAGCGAGCGGATCCTGTGGATTGCGCCCCGCGGCTCCGTCGAACAAGCCGTTTTGGCTGAGGGCCGGTCCGCGCAGCTCACGGGCCAACGGTACCGGCGCGTCAGGCCAGGGAGACGGCACGGACGCCCGATAGGCGGGCATGCCTTGATCGGCATCGCGGACCATCTGCGCTTCGATCAGGAATTTTGCCGCATAGAATCGCAGCCCGTCCTGCAGGACAATGGAATTACCGCGGCCGAGCGGATCCTGCCGGCCATCGAGCAGGATGCCGTTGGTGCTCTCATCGATCAGCAAGTAGCGGCCGTTCGAGAACTGTATCCGACCATGGATGGAGGAGAGAATATGCTCCGGATCCGGCAGCACCCAATCACATTTGGCGGATCGGCCAAAGGCGCCGCCCTCCGGACCGAATGTGTGGCCGGTCTTCTCCGACGCACCGACGAGAGACAAGCGAACCTTCATTGCCCCGCTCTCGCCCCCTTGAAGCGTAGCGACCCGTTCACGCCCGGCATTGGGTGGTGAACCAAATCGTCGCTAAAATCCTCGTCTTCCTGGTCCGCGTCGCGATCGGCCTCGAGGACTGCAAGCCTCACGGTGCTCTCCAGATGATCCGCATCATGGGCATAGAGCCAGCCGGACCAGCCGAGCTTCATCTCTCCCAAACATCCCATTGGGACGGTTTCTGGCTCGAACTCGAACTGCATGTCCCAATCGAGCGGCTCACGATTGACCATCGACAGCAGTTCTGAGAGCTGCCGATGACGGCTTCCTCCCGGAAGAAAGGGCGCAATGGCCGAAAATGGCGACCGGCCGAGACAAACCCGGAATTTCCCCAGATCGTCGTCGATCTCGCTGCCGATGATCGTATCCTCGCCGAGCTGGTTGTTCGCCACACCAAGCTGGAACTGGGCGTCCCTATCCATAACAACATGCCGGTCGATGAATTCCTCGATCCGGCAGGGTATCTTGAAGAAGTTGGAAAGGGTTGCCGATACGACATCGGCGGAACTGGAATAGAGCGACAGAAGACCGACATGCGGCAGCAGTGCCGATCGTGAGATCTGGCCGATGCGATCCCTGTCCTCGATCGGAAAACCGCAAAGCGCCAGAAACCGCTTGGATAGAGCGTCCGATCCACCGGTTTCGTAGCGCAGATAATAACGATACTTCCGCCAGATCACGTGCAGCAGCGAAATCAGGCGATGATTGAAAAGGTCGAGCAGGTCCTCGACAGAGGCCTGGGCCCGATCCTCCTCGATAATCCGTTCCGTAAAAGAAGGCGGCAGCGGCGAGGCCGGACCGTAAAGGCCGAAGAAATTGACCCGGATATCGAGACGCTCGCCATCGTCGCTGTAGTCGACCGCGGAGAGATCGCTAGGGCCGAAGCTCAGGGATCGCGTCGCGCGGAAACGGATATACTCCTCGGCGGGATCGCCGAGCGCGCCCACAGGGCGGCTACCCTGCCGCTGCATCTCGATCAGCGTGATCAGTTGGTGGAATCGGAAATGGCGCAAGCCGGCCAGGCGATCGGCGCGCGCTTTGCGCAGATCGATCCGCTCTTCCGCCGACGTCGCGGCGATGACCGTGCCACCGTCCGGCGTCATAGCGTCGCTGCCTCTCCCCACTTGGGAGCCCACGTGTAGGTCGTGTTCGTATCCAGCCCCCGCACCGAGAAGCGGTGCAGGCTGTTGATGCTGGCATAGGACTTCAGGAATTGGTCCAGGATCGTGCCGAAGAGATACATTTCCCCTTCGCCGCCCATCTGGCTCTCGGAAACGGTCAGCGCCAGCTCATAAGCTCGGGTCGGCCGACCACGGCGCATGATATCGATGCCACGCCGTTCGAAACGGCGAAAACTCTGCAGCAGGAGATCGCGCTGCTGCGCGGCCTGCTTGTCGGCATTGGCGCGAAAATCATAGGCGCCAACCACCGTCCGTAAAGCGTCGACATCGATCAACGACGCGAAATTGCGCGCCAGATTGGCGATCAGCGTCCAGAGGATATTGTCTTCGAGCGGCGGCGGGACTTCACCGAGGATCGGCGTGATGTTCGAAAAATCGAGCTTCGGCGGCGTCGACGAGGTCGGCTGATTGACCGAGCCGATGCCGTGCTGCAGGGCCAGCGGACCGTTGGAGCAGAGAAGCTTCATCGACACCGTCTCCGTCTCCGGCCTGCCGATCTCGTCGAGACGGGTGACGAAGGAGAGGTAATGGTCGACGCCGTTTCCGAGAATGGCCGGACGCACCTGCGTGCGATAATAGAGCTTGGCCGTACCCTCGTTGGCGGGGTCATGCCGGAAGCTTTCAAAGGCTTCGTAATCGACTCGCCTGCCACTTCCCTGCACCCAGCCGACGACGGACTCCACCGCATGGACGCTGCGCTTTTCGAACCCTCCCGTCGCCCGGACCGGATATTCCGAACGGTCGTGCGAGATCATCAATGCCTGACCCTCGACCGAAAAGAGATTGACGGCGGGCGACGTGTTGAGCGCGAACTGGTCCGCGGTCAGCCGCGACGCCTCCGGAAAACGCTGCGCCATGTCAAAGGAAAGACTGAAGCTGTCGGTCTGCTGGTCGGCGAACCTTTCGAGGCCATGCAGCCGGGCATACATGAACTTTTCCGGACAGGAGAAATATTCCTGCATGGTACGGAAACCGTCGAAAGACCCCTGCGGATAGGGCAGCGTCGCTTCATCGGCAGAAAAGCCGAGCGGCTGGATCCTGAGCGGCACGACGACCGGCTCGCCGCCCTTCGGCGTGAAAGAGACGCGCTGTACCTTTTCCATGAAGAAGAGGTAGAGCTGACGGGCGACCGCAGCATCGCGATGGCTGTTGAAGAAAATCGTCAACGGCGCCTCGGCAAGCGCCTGCAGGCCATTGCCGGCCAGGCGCTCGAAATTGAGGGTCAACCTTGCGCTGTTCTTGCGATTGTCGAGATCGACCCCGGTGATGTCGAGCGGCAGAACCGAAAGGTCATAGCTCGTGCTGAAGACCACGGCCTCGCCGCCCAAGGGCTTCGTTTGAACCTGCGTCCCGCGCGGCACTTTCATCGAGGCGCCACTTGCGCCTTCGGCAAAACGGAACTGGACGGTGGTGATCGGCGGGACCGGACGCAGGTAATGCGGCCAGACGAGCTGCAGCAGCGTCAGCGCCAGCTCCGGCATTTCCGCATCGAGCCTCTGACGGAGCCGCCCGACCAGGAAGGAAAAGCCTTCCAGAAGCCGCTCAACATCCGGATCGGATGCCTCCTTGGCGAGATAGGCCGACAGGCGCGGATTGGCCTTGGCAAACAGGCTGCCCATTTCCCGCAAATAGGAAAGCTCGTCCCGGTAATAGCTGTTGACGGACATTCGGTTCGACCTTCTATCCGTTGAGACGCATATAGCCGTCGCTGCCGAGGACGGAATCGAAGGAAATCCGCACCGTGCGGTCGCTATAGGCGAGTTCGCCATTGATGTGGAAAATCAGCTGCGACAGCTGGGTCTTGTCCTCGACCGCCCGGACAACGACGTTGCGGATACGCGGCTCGAACAGCCTGATCTGCCGCTCGACATCACGGGCAATCAGCGGGATCGAACTGCGGTAGTCCTCTGTCGCGTTGAAATCCCGCAAGCCGTAGTCCGGACGGGTCTCGCAACAATTGCGCCGGCTGTTCAATAGTGTCCGCAGGTTGCTGAGCACGCTGTTCATGACCGCGGTGTCGTCGTTGACGGTGGAACCCGATCCGCCAACGACATCATCACGCTCAAGACGCTGCAACAAACTAACCGATACCATTCCCAACTCCCTTCCGACGCCGGCTCCAGCGGGCAAGATTGCCACGTTTCAGGGCCGGCGGCGGCATTCAACGCGCGCTTCAGGCCTTGTCCAGCTTGCCCTTCAGGGAGAGGGTAAAATCCGCGCCCATATATTTGAAATGCGGCTGAACGGACATGCCGACGCTGTACCAGCCCGGTTCGCCATCGACATCCGAAACGGTTATCTGCGCCTTGCGAAGCGGACGGCGCGAACGGACGTCGGCGGACGGATTGTCCTGATCCGACACGTATTGGCGGATCCAGTTGTTGAGCTCGTTTTCCAGCTCGCCGCGGTTCTTCCAGCTGCCGATGTTTTCGCGCTGGAGCACCTTGATGTAGTGCGCCAGACGATTGACGATCATCATGTAGGGAAGCTGGGTGCCGAGCCGGTAATTCAGTTCGGCATTCTTGCCTTCGGCGGAGTTGCCGAAGAATTTCGGCTTCTGCACCGAATTTGCCGAGAAGAAGGCGGCATTGTCGCTGCCCTTGCGCATGGTGAGCGAGATGAAACCCTGCTCGGCCAGCTCATATTCCTTGCGGTCGGAGATCAGCACTTCCGTCGGAATCTTGCTCTGCAGCTGGCCCATGGCCTCAAAGGTGTGAACCGGCAGGTCCTCGACAGCGCCGCCCGACTGCGGGCCGATGATGTTTGGGCACCAGCGATAGCTGGCGAAGCTGTCGGTCATGCGGGTGGCAAGGGCGATTGCTGCATTGCCCCAGAGATAGTTCTCGGTGCGGCCCTCGGCGCGCTCTTCATAATTGAAGGCCTTGACCGGAACCGTTTCCGAACCGTAGGGCGTGCGCAGAAGGAAACGCGGCATTGCCAGACCGAAATAGCGGGAGTCTTCGGATTCGCGGAAGCCGTTCCATTTGGCGTATTTCGGACCTTCGAAGATCGATTCCATATCCTTGAGGTTTGGGATCTCTTCGAAGCTGTCGACGCCGAACATCGACGGTGCGGCGCCGGCGATGAAGGGTGCATGCGACATGGCACCGACACTGGCGCAATATTGAGCGAGCTTCACATCCTGGGCACCGGGGCCGAAGGCATAGTCGCAGACGACGGCGCCGACCGGCTGGCCACCGAATTGGCCGTATTCGGCGGTATAGATGTGCTTGTAAAGGCCGGACTTGGCCACTTCCGGGCTGTCCTCGAAGTCGGTCAAAAGATCGTCTTTCGAGACGTTCATGATCTCGATCTTGATGTTCTGACGGAAATCGGTGCGGTCGATGGCAAAACGGAGGCTGCGCCAGGTCGATTCAAGCGTCATGAAGTCCTTGTTGTGGAGGACTTCGTCGACCTGGGCCGATAGCTTCATGTCGATTTCGGCGATCATCTGGTCAATCGCCGCACTGTTGACGGTACTGTCGCCACGCGTCGGCTTCAGCAGTTCGGCAATGAAGGCGCTGACGCCCTTCTTGGCGATATCGTAGCCATCGTCGCTCGGGGAAAGCTTGGTTTCCTGCAGGATCTGGTCGAGCAGCGATCCTTCCGTTTCCTGGTAGGTCGTCTCGACTTGCTGCGCCGTCTCTCTCTCAGACATCGTGTGAGCCTTTATTCGATCGTCATCAAAAACGTGAGGTCAGTCCGCAAACTCCACAGGCCGGGCGGTCAAGCCCGGCACAGATGGAGATCCGGTCACTGGTCTTTTTTGGAGGATTCAGTATGGGCAATCAGTTCCGCGAGAAGCTTTTCGCGGGCGTCGTCGTCTCCGAGCACACCCTGGATCGCCTTGCGGAAGGCTGGGACATTGCCGAGCGGACCCTTGAGCGCCACCAGTGCTTCGCGCAGCTCAAGCAGCTTCTTGAGCTCGGGCGTTTGGCGGGCGATCGCTTCCGGCGTGAAGTCGTTGAGGTTGTTGAATTTCAGCGAAACGCTCATCTGGCCTTCTGCGCTGCTTTCGTCGGCAAGCTTGTTGTCGACGGACAAATCGAGCGACAGATTGTGGCTCTTCATAACCTCGTTGAAGTTTTCCTTGTTCACATTGATCAAGGAACGATCTTCGACCGGCGTGTCATCGGCGCGCATCGTATAATCTGCGAGGAACACCATCTTCAGCGGAAGTTCGACTTCTTCCTTCGCATCGCCGGTGGCTGGTTTGTAGCGGATATTGACGCGCTCTTTCGGCGCAACAGACGATTCGTTCGCCATCACCTAATCCCAATCCATGCCTATCGAGGCATATAAAACAAACATTAAGTATAAACGCCGGGGCGCGCCGAAGAGCTTGCCGGTCAGAATATTGCGTGGCCCGAAATGAAGGCCATCGGGATAATGACTGATTGAAATGTCAGTTTTACAACGCTTTTGTCACGGCAATGAAAAACGTGCTGCCATGACTATGTCGAGGCCCGCGAGTGTCGAAACGACCGCGCTCTTGCTTTCCAGCAGCTGGCCCTCATCCATAAAGCGTTTCGCATTCTTGTGGTCGAGCGCCCGCCAGGACAGATTGGCGAGTGCTGCCGCCACCTGCGGTTCCCAATGCGCAAGGCCGTTCTTTTCAGCAATGGTTTCAAGCTTGCCCACAAGCGCCAGAAGCGGCTGCAACAGATCGAAACGCAGGCAATATTCGCCGACTTCGAGACGGGCAAGAAAGCGGTCACGCTCACCATGCCGACCCTCCGCAAAATCCGCCAGAAGCTTAAGGCCCGGAAGGATCTGGCCCTGCTGTGCGAGCTTGGTGGCCTCGGCCTTGGCGATATCGATGTCGGCACCCGGTGCATTCGCGCCATCTCCGGCTTCGACCTCCGCAGCAATCCAGCTGATCGTTTCAGCACTGGCAAACGGCGTTCCGTCACTAAACGAGAGCTGCGCAAGACCCGGCACTCTCTTCAAAAACAGCGCGAGTTCACCGGCGACCGCGATGCGCGCCTGATCATATGGCGCCCCGAGCGCCTGCATGGATTGCGCGATCATATATTGCGCATCGAGCCAGAAGGGCGACGAAAAGAATGCGCTTTCGGCCGACATCAGCAAGTCCTGGTAATTTCCGGCGGCATGCAGGGCCTTGATTTCAGCCAGCCGGCTCGCCTGCGGCGGCGGCAGCAGCGTCTTTCCGGCCCTTTCGGGCGGAAGTCGGTCGATCTGGCCCCATATTGCAAAGCGGGCGCAGAGATAGACACGGGCATCGGCCGGGGCCTCCTGCCGGACCGCTGTCGCGATACGCGCGGCTGTGCTGAAGAGCGTTTGCAACGCCTTTTCCGCGCCCTCACCGACCGCTATCTCGGGCACGGCCGGCATGGCGACCGCACTGGCGGAAGGAACGGGCGACGGGGTCGAAACAGGCACCACCGCTGCCGGAGGCGGCGTTTCGGCGGGCGTTTCGGGTCGCGGCGGCTCAACCGGCGCAGCGACGGCCGACGGCTCCGTCGCGGCCCTTTCCAGCTCGGCTTCGCGTGCAGCCTGGGCCTCGATAGCCTGCCGCGCCTCCCGGCTATGCGGACGCAGGGCACGCACGAGCGGTCCCATCGCCACCGGGTATTTCTTCAGTTTTTCGGACAAAAGCGTGTCGAGCTCGACGAGACGATCATGTGCAATCAGGGCAAAAAGTTTTTTGTCCTCGGCGGGCGGCTCGCTTTCAACCGTCGTCGCCAGCTTTTCCGCCAGCCAATCTAGCGTCCCTGCCCTTCCGCGCTCGCGGCTGAGCGGTGGGAACATGCCCTCCCAATGCTCCGCTACCATGCCGCGCAGGATGCTGATCCCGACCGCCATGCCGCGATAACCTTCCTCGCGATACAGCCCGTAGACAAGCCGCGATGCCAGGACGAGATCCTTCGAACGGCCTTGCAGAATTTCAAGCGTCTTCCGGTTCAACAGCTTCCAGTCGACCGCAGTCGGGCCACCGGTTTCAATCTTGCGGAATTCCGTCTCCAAGGTCTCGAATTCCGGTTCGCCGCGCAGATCCTCACCGGAAGGCAATGGCTCGATCGCAAGCGCACCGATGTCCGCGCGAGAATCGTCGAGAATAAGGCCAAGATTGATGTCCGTCATAAAGGTCTCCGGCTGCCGACCAAGAAGCGGCGACAGGCGCTGATGAAAAGGAAGATTGCGGCAAATGGAGCAAAACGAAACAACGTCATAGTCGTGTAAATTGTAACTTCTATGAAGTGGCGTTCGAAACGCTTCGTCCGCCTACGCAGGGCGAGCGCGCAAACTGTGACGACGGGCGCAGATCAACGAGAAGGCACTGGTGAATGCTTGAGCTGGCGGATTCTTTCGAGAACGGCGCGACAATCGTCCATGCGTCCGGAAAGCTTGACACGCTGACGGCCAAATCCTTCGAGACACATCTGAGGGCGCATGTCGAGACGGGCGGCGGGCCGCTTCTCGTCGACATGCAGGCAATCGACTATGTCAGCAGTTTCGGCCTGCGTTCGCTGCTCATCATCGCCAAACAGATGGCGCCCTATGGCAGAAAATTCGTATTGTTTTCACCCAACGCATCGGTGCTCGAGGTTCTCCGCGTCTCCGGCTTCGTGCGGATCATCGCCGTTGCCGATAGCAAGGCCAAAGCCCTTGCCGATATCGCCGAACCGGCCAAAAGCGGCGTGCAAGAGAACTAGGCATGACCAGGGGCACTGTCAGAACACGTGACATCGATGACGCGCATGATCCGCGAAATAACCGTCGATAACAGGCTCGAGCAGCTGACGGAGATCTACAGTGGCCTCGAAGACTTCGTCGCCGCCAACGGTCTATCAGACGATATCAAGAATCGCCTGTTCCTGGTCACCGAAGAACTGTTCACCAACCTCGTACACTATGGCTACCAGGACGGCGTCGGCGATCTTATCGTCATAAGGGTCGAACGGCAGGGGCTGATCATCCGGCTGACGATACGCGACCATGCGGTGGCCTTCGACGTATCACAGCCGCCGACAGCGCCGGCTTCCGACGCGGATGTCGAAACTATGGAAATCGGCGGCCTTGGACTGTTCCTCGTCCATGAATTCGCACAATCCGTGCAGAGCCGGAGGGAAGGCTCCGAAAACGTCACCGAACTGGTTTTGCCACTATAGGAACGGCTCTATCTCTTTGTTTTTCCACTGGTTACGGATGGAAATCCGCTGCACCTGTTCCTGGAATGCCTCTAGAATTCCACACGCAGAAACGAAAAATCGTCGGGCAGCGTTTCATCTCCGTTGATCGCACGCGCCCAGGCGAGAACGGCGGCCGGCTCGTCCCCACCCGGCTTGCGCGTAAAATCGAGAATATCCTGGAAGGTCAAAGGCTCGCTGCCGTCGGTCCCGATTTCATAAGTCCCGTCGCTCAGCACCAGCAGCCGGTCACCCGGCTGCACATGGACCGTTGATGCGTCGTAATCCAGATCGGCGATCGCGCCGATCGCCATGCCGCCGCTGCCGATCAAAAGATCAGTGCTGACGGAACCATCCGGCATGTCATGGAGCAGGATCGCCGGCGGATGCCCGCCGCTTGAAAAGACAAGCTGTCCGGTCGATCGCTGATACACGCCGTACCAGATGGTGAAGAACATGTTGTTCTGCTTTTCCATTGGAAAGGCCGCGTTCAAACCGGCGAGTACCGCGGAGGGATCGCGAAAATCGGCGTTGGGAAGAGCCGAGGCCCTCAGAACATTGATGACGGATGCGGATAAAAGCGCGGCACCGACGCCGTGACCGCAGACATCGAGCAGATAAATGGCAAAATGATCCGCATCGATATCGTGATATCCAAAGGAATCGCCGCCAAGTTCCGTAGATGGAACAAGCATCCAATCCGTGCGCGGCCCGCTTTGCCGCGGCTGCGGCAATAGCGACAGGACATAGCGCAGCGCATCGTTCAATTCTTCTTCCAGGCGTGTCTGGACGCGCTGAAGCAGCATATTGCTCTCGGCAAGCTGGTCCTCCACCGCTTCGCCATGCTCGATAGTCGCCTCATATAGCAACTTGAGATCTTCGTTCTCGGCACGAAGCGCCTCAACTTCCGCAAGCAGCCGCGCCATGGCGTCGCCGCCGCCGGCGGTTGAAGAAGGACGTTCGTCATCGATCGTGCTGGTAGAAGCCTGGATATCTTGCATAGCGGATTGAACGGGCCAAAAGGTGGTTTCGAGGCGTCACAATAAACGCGCCATGTGACATAATACTGTCAACCGCCGTCTATAGTTTGGTCATCGGAGAAAAGATCGACCGTATATCTTCGATGCGGCAATTACTTGATTTCTAATATACTTGCTCCCGCTTTTTGGGACTTTCCAGCATATTTTCAATCCTGGTTTTGGAAATGAATATAGCAGCCTTTCCGCCCGACACGTCTTCCGCGGCCAAATTTCAATCGCTCATCGAAGTCGATATGGAGATTGGTGTATTCGGTTCGAATTGGAGCCATTGCGATCGTCTTTCCTCCTATGTGGCGCGCATGATCAGCCACAACCGGACTGACTCTTTGCTCTATTCCAATCTTTTCTCCTCGGCTCTCAACGAACTTCTCGAGACCATCTTTCGCACCCATGAAGGATCGGGCAAATTCAGCTGCTCCGTGCGTCGAAATGGCGCGGTCGATCGCGTCGAACTTATCCTTCCCTGTAGCCCCAGCCAGGCGGGCTTTTATCGCGACACCGTCGAACTCGCGAGGGGTCCGGACGCCACGGAGAAATACAGGGAGATGCTCTTTTCATCGGATGTGGTCGATAGGCGCATCGGCCTGTTCGAACTTGCCGTCGACTATTCGGCTGAAATCTCCATCGAGGCCACTGGCGACAACACCATCAAATTGATCGCCGAGCTGGCGCTGGAAGATACGGTAGATTGATGTCGGAAGCAGCAAACAGCACGTACAAGGTCCGCTTCGACGAGAACAATCAGGAGTTCTCGATCATCGGTTCGATGCGCCCGCAATATGTCGAGGAACTCGATTCCTGCATTCGTTTGATGGAAAGCTCGATCGCCAAGGTCAGGGGCACCGTCTACGTCAACGTCAAGCGCCTCGTGCGTCTCAACAATCTTGCCTTTCATGTGCTGGCTAACCTTCTCGTGAAGGCCTGCGCGGAACGGCCGGATCTGAAAATCTCCGTCATCACCTCGAGCGTCGTCGGCTGGTCGACCCGCAAGTTCAGCGCACTTCGCGAAATCAGCCCCAATATCGTCATCGAGCAGTATGACAGCGCCTTCTATCCGGGACAGACCTTTCTGGAAGAGGGTGGGTTCATTCCGGTATTGCGGACCCAGACGAAAATGACGTGGCAGCACGAAAAGGCGATCCTGCCGCGGCATGGCATGCGTGAGGGACTGACGATCGCCGATATCTGCTGCGGCATCGGCGATTTCGCGGTGTTGCTGCACAAGGAATTCCAGCCGGCGCGGCTGGTCGCGCTCGACCATTCGAAATCAAGCCTTGCCTATGCCCGCAAGGTCGCCACCGATTTCGGAATACAGGGCATCGAATATATCTATGGCGACGCCTCCGAAATGCTGCTCGACGAAAGTCAATTCGATTTCGTCACCTGCCGCCATTCGCTGCAGGTCTTCGACCGGCCGGAGCTGATCCTGCGAGAGCTCTACCGTATCTGCAAGCCCGGCGGCCGCGTCTACATCACCAATGAGAAGAACTCCCATTGCCTGGGCGAGCCGCGCGCGGAGTCCATTCAGTGGACATATAACGAAGTCGCCAAGCTCTGGGCGCATTTCAACATGGATATCGAGCTCGGTCCGAAAAGCCGCCGCTATATGACGGAAGCCGGCTTCGAGGACATCCGGATCGAATCCTTCATGGTCACCAATCTCGACGGCGACCCGCAGAATTTCGCTGATATCATCCAGTCGTGGGAAGATGTCTATGCCGGCCAGATGTCGGTTCAGCGCGGCGACAGCGCCGAATTCAACGAGAAATTCCGGCGCGGCTTTCAAGATCACATCTTTGCGGCGCTTCATCCGAAAGGCTATGCCGGCTGGCCGGTCTGGGTCGCATCGGGACGCAAGCCACAATGACAATGGTTGATGACGCTATCGCGCAACCACCGGCCGTCGGCCGCTTTTCCCGTCGCAGCTTTCGCGCAAAATTCATCCTCGTGGTCGGCGCCGCCGTGCTCTTCGATTTGATGCTGGGTGGCGGCATCGCCATCTGGAACGTGCAGCGCCTCTCCCACAACGCCACGCAGCAGGTTGGCGAAGGCCTGACGGAGGCGAGCGAGGAATATCTGCGGACCTACATCAATACGACGGCCGAGCGCGCCGACCTGCTCTTGGATCAGGTGCATTCGGAAGTGGAATCCCTGGCGAACTCGATGCAGGGGCTGATCGACAATCCCGATCTGCGCCAAGACCTTGGAACTACAATCGAGGCCAACCCTCAATTGCGGGACGATCTCGTTTACGACGCAACCGGAAACTGGGCGCAAAACACCGGCGGTGCCTCGGTCATCAGCGTATGGAGCTATCTGCTCGGCCCGGACAAGAAGCCCCTGCCGGAGGTCGATGCGCTCGTCAAGCAGAGCGCCGCCTTCAATCTCTTTGCGCCGGCCCTGCTTGCGACCGGGGCGCCGAAGCTGCAGATGTACTATGTCGGGCCGAAGGATCGGCCGATCATGCGGACAACGCCCTATTCGCAGCAGGCCCAGACCTTCGACAAGCTCTACCCCGGTCACAACAACATGAATTTCTGGGATTTCTTTTTTCCCGGAGTTTACGAAGGCTGGCAGAACTGGATCAAGGATCCGTCTTCGCGCAAAGTTCCTTCCTTAATCACCACGACCGCGCCCTATATCGATGCGATCACCGGCAAGCTGATCGTCAGCTTTTTCCACCCGCTTTGGACGAAAGATCGCAGCGACGTCGCCGGAATGACCGCAGCCGACATCACGCTCGACCAGCTTGCCAGTGTTGTGCAAAGCGTCAACATCGCCAAGACCGGCTTCGGCTTCCTGGCAATGTCGAACGGCAACGTCATCGCCACCAGCAAGGCGGGCGAGGAAATCCTCGGGCTGACGTCGAGCGATGTCGGTGGGCAGGGCGTCACCGGCATCAACCGTTCGCTGCGCAACAGCTCCCAGTCCGCCATTGCTTCGCTGCAATTGCCGCAGGATCAGAGCACGACGATCAAGCACATCTTCCTCAACCGCGGTGGCGAGGACGTCCCCTATCTGGTGGTGCTGAAGCAGTTAAGGCCCGCCAACCTGTGGGACGGCAAGAATATCGTTGAAGAAACGATGTCGCTCGGCTTCGTCGTATCAGAACGCGAGATCTATCAGGCGCTGATCGCTGCCCAGGACAATATATCGAAAGCGACCTCCCGTATCGTCGACTACCAGCTGCTGGCGGTTCTGGTCAGTCTGATCATCGTTCTGATGGCGGTCTTTGCCATTTCCGGCCGTATCACCGCCGGTCTCAGTGCCCTGACCGATGCCGCAAGACGCTTGCAGAAGAAGGACTATAGCGTGCGCGTCAGCGTCTCGACCCGCGATGAGATCGCGGAGGTCGGGCATGCCTTCAACCGCATGGCCGAGGAAATCAGCTTCCACACCGAGAATCTCGAGAGGCTGGTCGACGAGCGAACCCGCGAACTCGAAGATGCCAACGAGGAGATCACCACCCTCAACGAGCGTCTGAAAAGCGAAAATGTCCGTCTCGGCGCGGAACTCGACATTGCCCGCCACATTCAGATGATGGTTCTGCCCAAGGCCAACGAACTAAACGACATCCAGCAGATCGAGATTGCCGGCTATATGGCGCCTGCCGACGAAGTGGGCGGCGACTATTACGACGTGCTGCACGAAAGCGGCCGCGTCAAGGTCGGCATCGGCGACGTCACCGGCCACGGTCTCGAAAGCGGCGTGTTGATGCTTATGGTCCAGTCCGTCGCCCGCGCCCTTCAGGAGAAGGGCAGCGACGATCCGAAGATGTTCCTCGAAGTCTTAAACCGCGCCATCTATAAGAATATCGAGCGGACGAATTCCGACAAGCACCTGACGCTCGCATTCCTCGACTATCACGATCGGAACGTGACGCTCTCAGGCCAACACGAGGACGTTCTCGTCATTCGCCGCGACGGTGCTATGGAGCGGATCGATACCGGCGATCTTGGATTCCCGGTCGGCCTGGAGAGCGATATTTCCGCCTTTGTCGCAACCCGCAACCTGCCCTTCGAAAGCGGCGACATCATCATATTGCACACCGACGGCGTGACCGAGGCGGAAAGCCCGAGCGGCGAGCTTTTCGGGTTCGACCGGCTTTGTGCCAGTGCGCACGACTACCGCTCGGGCGGTGCCGACGAGATCGTTCGCGGCATCATCGCGGATCTGATGGCACATATCGGAACGCAGAAAATTCACGATGACATCACGCTCGTAGTTATGAGGCATCGCTAGGCATGATCCAGCAATTCGGACACACCGATTCTGCAAACGGGGCAGCAGCCGATCTCAGCAAGCTCCGGCTTTCGGAAGGCTCGCTTGATATCAGTTGGCATCATTGCAGCACAACTGCGGACTTTCTCGGCGACTTCTTTGCCGTCCAGGCAAAGGCCGGCGATCCGGAACTCAACGAAATTCGCCATGCGATCGGTTACCTCGTCAACGAACTTCTTGAGAATGCAGTGAAATTCCGCGCGCCCGGCGATATCGAGATCGAGGCCTCCTTCGAAGACGGCAATTTCGAACTGCGCGTCTTCAACCTGATCGAGAAAGAGACCGCCCTGCGTTTTCAAGAGCTACTGTCAGAAATCACCGCTCGCGACGCAGGGGTACTTCTGATAGAGCGGATCGAGCAGAATGCAGCCGATCCTTCGTCGAGCGGATCCGGCCTCGGCCTGCTGACATTGATGAGTGACTACGGTGCGCGTCTGGGGTGGAAATTCATACATGACGAGGCGGCCGGCCCAGTAGAGCTTCAAACCTATGCCGCGCTTTCCCTCTCATGAGACGCAGATAAACTGAGAAACGGTTATCGAAAATGGAAATTAAGACCAAAGAATATCGCGTGTGGCGGGAAGAAGCGACGATCCACTACGAGGGAACGATGCGCCTTTCCGGGACGGAGGCCTATGCGCCCATTCTCGAACTGATGGGTGACGTATTGAAATCGAAGCCGGAAACGATCGTTCTCGACGTGACGGAGCTCGAATTCCTCAATAGTTCCGGCATTAATCTTCTTGCGAAATTCACCATCGAGGTTCGCAATCAGCCGGATGTCGGCATGGCGGTCAAGGGGTCGACCCGGATTCCGTGGCAATCGAAGTCCCTCCCCAACCTGAAGAAGCTCTATCCGGCCGTCGAACTGACGATCAACTAAACTGTCTGGCGCCGCCAAGACCTGAAGCAGCAATCGCTGGGAGAAAGACGTGGCGGAGCCGGAAAAACAAAGCGCGGTCAAGAGCCTCGCAGCGGTATGCGAGGCGATTGCACATGCCAGCTTCGACGATGCGGAACTGCTCTTCAATATCGTCGCCGACGAGACGGTTTCAGAAGACATTCGCAACCTCGCGGAGACGTTCGCCAGCATGATGGTGCAGGTCGAGGCGCGCGAATTTCACGCCAGCCAGCTGATCGCGGATCTCAAGGAAACACAGCGCCAGCTCGAGGCGGCCCAACAGCAGCTGCAGCGCGAAAACACCAATCTTAAGCAGCGCTTGAAAAAGCTCGATGTCCATTTCGATGAGACACAGGCCGATCTCGAAATCAAGGAAATCGTCGAGACTGAATATTTCCGCGAACTGCAGCAACGGGCAAAATCGCTGCGGTCGAAATTCAAACACCAGGCCAACGGCGAGTCCCCGTGACCAAGATCATCTCGACCCACTCCTATCGCGGCGGCACCGGCAAATCGAACCTCACCGCCAATCTTGCCGCGGGCCTTGCGCTGCGCGGCTACCGCGTCGGCGTCATCGATACCGATATTCAGTCCCCGGGCATCCATACGCTTTTCAAGGTCGATCCGCACAACCTCCGTTTTACGCTCAACGACTATCTTTGGGGCCGCTGCGGGGTGACGGAGACTGCGCTCGACGTTACTTCGGGCGTGGTCGATGAAAACGATACCGTGGTGGTGCCGGAAGGTGGGCGCGTCTTCCTCGTTCCGTCGAGCATCAAGACTGGTGAAATCGCGCGCATCCTGAAGGAGAAATACGATGTCGAGGACCTGAACAGCGGCTTTCAGAACCTCTGCGTCGAGCTGAAGCTGGACTATTTGCTGATCGACACGCACCCCGGGGTCAATGAGGAAACGCTGCTGTCGATCGCGATTTCGGATACGCTGATGCTGTTGCTGCGTCCGGATATCCAGGACTACCAGGGAACGGCTGTCACTTTGGAGCTCGCGCGTAAACTGGAAGTGCCGCAGCTGCTTCTGGTGGTCAACAAGGCGCTGGAAAGCTTCGACTTCCAGGACCTGTCGCAACGCATCTTTTCTAGCTACCGGACGCCGGTTGCGGCTGTGCTGCCGCTGTCGACCGATCTGGTGCGCATCGGCAGCACCGGTCTCGTCAGAACGCTATCGCCGGACCATGCCTTTTCGGCGGGTGTAGAGGCGATCCTCGATCTCATCGAGGAATAGAGCGTTTTTTCGACTCATCCTATCGCGTGAACCGCTCTGAGGACGGTCAGGTCTCGAAAAGGCCGTGGACGAATTCGTCGACCGAACCGATGCGCTCTTCCCTCTCGAAGCGGAGAGCTCCGGCAATCGCCGCCCAGGCGGCAGGGTCGAGATCGGCAATCGGCTCCGGCTCGATCTTTTGCGCGGCCACCTGGTTGGACGGCTGCATGAGGAAGGGATGAATGCCCGTCAGCAGCTGATAGGCAATGCAACCGAGGGCGAAAATATCGTCGCGCGGATCGCGGATTGCGCCGTCGAACATTTCGGGGCTGGCATAGGACGTCGTCAGCGCGTTCAGCGACTGGACATCGAAACCGCCCAACGAACCAGCCGTCGCAAGACCGAAATCGAGCAGTTTCACGCTATTGTCATCGCCAACGAAAATGTTTCCCGGCTTGAGATCGGAATGCACGACGCCGTTCTGGTGCGCGTAGGCAAGCCCAGCGCAAATACCCTTGAGCATCGAGACGATCTTGCCGCCCGGCATGGCCTCACCGGCTGTGCCGGCCAGAAGCCTGCTGAGCGGCCTGCCGGTCAGCAATTCCATGACGATGAATATCTCGGACCGATCGCGGTCGAAATCATAGACCGTGGCGATGTTCGGATGGGCAAGGCTTTGTGCCTTGCGAGCCTCGGCCTCGAGCACGCGCAGAGAATCGGAATTGTTGCGGAATTCGTCATTGAGAAGCTTCAGCGCCACATAGGGCGCGCCGGCCCCCGCCTCCAGACGCCGCCGGTCGACCGCTGAATAGACGATGCCCATGCCACCCCGGCCGATCTCCGCATCGAGGATGAAGCGGTCGCGGAGAATGGCGCCGACGCCGGCGCGCTGGCCGTTGAAACCATCCATCTTGCCGAGCTCGAGTCCGTCCCGGGCATTGCCGCTGACGGCACGGCGCGCATCGGAGCGGAACCTGGCGCTCTTATAGTTGGCGAGCAGCCCGTCCAGCGCGTCCGGGCGGCCGGCGGTCCTGGAGGCGGCATCTGTCGACTGCCTGTCCTGTCGCAGGCCGCGGTAGTCCTTGACCAGGGCGGACAGGACGACATCGTCGACCTTGCTTTGCACATCGCTATATTGCGGCGGCGCGGCCCCATGACCGGGCAGGCCCACATAGGATGATGGTAGCGGGGGAATTTTTTCCGGGGGGTGCTTCGGCGTCGTTGCCGCGGATTCTGATGGCGATCCAGTTTGCCGCAGCAATGGTACGGTTGGTTCGTCAAACAAATCCTCATCGGGAGCATGCGATGTACCGGCACTTCTGTCTGCTTCCGGCTCCCCCGACCGCCCTGAGGCTGATGCGGGCAACAGCTTCAGGAGAATATCGGCAATGTCGACAGGAAGCCGGCCCACCGTCGCCGCATTGGAGATGGCCTCCCGAACCCTTGCCGCGCCCGCTTCGCCGCTGGCAATTTCGGCGGCCAGCCGGCTGACGAGGCCGTCATAGGTCAGCTTCCCGGTGATGAACAGTCCAATCGCCCCATCCGCGTCTTCGGCGGGAGGTTCGCTATGATCACCTTTTTTTCCCAGCAAGAATTTCAGGTTTCAACACTCTCGAGATCGATGCGCGATACGGAGCCTGGACGACGAATGTCATAGCGTTGGAGCTTCTCGACAATCGTGCGTCGGCTGACATTGAGATTGCGCGCCGCGCGGCTTTGATTCCAGTTCACTTCCCGCAATTTCGCTTCGATCACCAGAGCCTCATATTGGCCGACGATCGATTTCAGGTCCCCGGCGGGGATCGTGCTCGACATTTCCACCGCCGGCTTTCCGGCAAAACCGGTCAGTTCGGTCGGAAGATGGATGCGATCTATCTGCTGGCCATCATCGACGAGCAGCACGGCCCGCTCCAGGATATTGCGCAACTCGCGCACATTGCCGGGATAGCTCCAGCACATCAGCGAATCCAGCGCCTCAGCCGAGAGCTGCGGTGCCTAGCGTCCGATATTGCCGGCAGCGATGGCCAGGAAGTGATTGACCAGCTTCGGTATGTCAGACGGTCGTTCGCGCAGCGGCGGAACGACGATCGGGAAGACATTGAGGCGATAGAAGAGATCCTTGCGGAACTCGCCACGCTCGATCTTCTCCTCGAGATTGACGTTGGTGGCTGCGACGATGCGGACATCAACATAGTCTGCCTTCGTCGAACCGACGCGCCGAACCTCGCCCTCCTGCAGCAGGCGCAGCACCTTGGCCTGCAGGCTGAGCGGCATGTCGCCGATCTCGTCGAGAAACAGCGTTCCCTGATGCGCCTCGTGAGCGAGGCCAGGCTTATTGGCGACGGCTCCGGTGAAGGCGCCCTTGACGTAACCGAACAGCTCGCTTTCCAACAGGCTCTCTGGCAATGCGGCGCAATTCTGCGCCACGAAGGGCTTGCCGCTGCGCTCGCTCGACGAATGGATGAAATTCGCCATCATCTCCTTGCCCGTGCCGGTCTCGCCGCGCAACAGGATGGGCACGGCGGAGCAAGCGGCGCGGGCAATCAAGCCATAGGCGCGCTCGATCGGCGGACTGTCGCCAACAAGGCCCTTGGGCTTGACGACTTTGCGCGCCACCTTGTTGAGGAGGCGGCTATTTTCCTGAAGCAATTCCTCGTTCTGGCGGCCGAGCTGACGGATCAGCCGCTGGTTTTCCTCCAGCAAGCGGGTGTTCCAGATGGCGACAGCGGCATGGGCGGCAAAGCTCTGCAATGGCCGCAGGAGGAAATCCGGAAGTGCGCCGACGGCTCCCGTTGCCTTGTCGCGGACATTGACGAGCTGCAGAATGCCGATCGTCTGGTCGCCATGAATGAGCGGCGCGATGACGAGGGACGATGTCTGGAAGCCGATCGCCTTGTCCATCTGCCGGATGTTCGAGAAATCATAGCCGGCGGCACTGTTGATATCGGCGAGATTGACGGCGGTTGCCGTCGAAACGGCGAAAGCGGCAGGCTCCTGCAGATTGAGCTGGAGCGACTTCCCATAGATTGCGATACGCGCCTCCGACTGCGATCCCTCGGTCAGGCCGCGATAGTTGAAGGATACGCGGTGCAGATGCCGAGCGAGCCGATCCAGCGTGAAGATTGCCGCGCCTTCGGCATTCGACAATCGCATGGCTGCCTCGACAACGCGTGACATCAAGGTCTCGATACGTCGCTCGTTGGAGAGCGCAATCGTCAGATCCACAAGGTCTTCATAGATCGTGCGATTGTTCATCTTCGCGACCTTGGACCTTTCCTCTCTCGGCAAGCGTTGATCCAGCGCCATCGCAGCCCCTCGCCGCCCCTGCACCAGCAACTAAGACAGGAGGTAAGCGAAGCCTCCCGTTTCCGCGAGTTCGACGCTGACCTTGTCATGGCTCCTGCCCTCTTCGCCGAGATTGCTGAGCAGCTCGGTCGCGAGCTGCGGCAGGAGCGTACGATTGATGATGTGATCGATATTGCGGGCACCGGTTTCGACTTCCGTGCAGCGGGCAGCGATGGCGTTGACGACGTCGTCGGAATAGGAAAACGCCATCTTCTGGTTTTCGCGCAGACGCTTGCCGACCTTGTTGAGCTTCAGCCTGACGATCTTTTCGAGCGGTTCGCCAATCAACGGGTAGAAGGGCACGATCTGCATACGGGCGAGCAACGCCGGCTTGAAATGGGCGCTGAGCGTCGGGCGGATCGCCTCAACCAGTTCCTCTACCCCTGGCTTTTCGCCGCGCGTGCCGAGTTCGGTGAGGATGTCGGTCGCGAGATTGCTGGTCAACACGATGATGGTGTTCTTGAAATCGACCAGGCGACCTTCGCCGTCGGAAAGCATGCCTTTGTCGAACACCTGGTAGAAAAGGTTCATGACTTCCAGATCGGCCTTCTCGACCTCGTCGAGCAGGACGACCGAGTAAGGGCGCTGGCGCACCGCTTCCGTCAGCACGCCACCTTCACCATAGCCGACATAGCCGGGGGGCGAGCCGACGAGCTTCGAAACCGTGTGCTTTTCCTGAAATTCCGACATGTTGATCGAGATCAGGAAGCGTTCGCCGCCGAAGAGCTGATCGGCAATCGCTGTTGCGAGTTCGGTCTTGCCGACACCCGAAGGGCCGACGAAGAGAAAGACGCCCATCGGCGCATCCGGATTCTGTACGCCGGCCTTGGCGACGCGCACGCCATGGTCGATCGCCTCGATCGCCTGATCCTGACCGATCACGCGCTGGCCGAGATTTTCGGCAAGCGTCAGGATCGACTTGGCTTCGTCGCGGACCATGTTGCCGAGTGGAATGCCGGTCCAGTCGGCGATCACCTGGCCAATGGCTTCCGACGTCACTTCGAAGGAGACCAGCGGATTGCCGCGCTGCAGCTGCTTGAGCTTGGCGGAAGCCTCCTGGAACTCGCTCTTCAGTGCATCCGCATCGATGGCAGAAGCTGTGGCTTCGCCGCTCACCTCTGCCGGCGTCACCGCCTTATCGCCGTCCAGCGGCAGGCCGAGCTGGCTGCGGATTTCGAGGATGCGATGCACGAGCCCGACTTCCTCGTTGCGCTTGGCGATCAGGTCGGCAGCCTCGGTTTCGAGGGTTGCGACGTCAGCTTCGATTTCCGCGATGCGCGGATCGGTGTCGCCAAGATTGGAGTGATCATCGCGCAGCAGCGCTTGGAGCGCGCGCTTCTGCTCGGCGATTCGCTTCTGCTTGAGCTCAATGACGGAAGGCGTCGAGGACAGTGACAATTTGACCCGGGCACAGGCGGTGTCGAGAACGTCGACCGCCTTGTCGGGCAATTGTCGGCCGGAGATGTAGCGGGCGGAGAGCTTGGCCGCGGCCTCGACGGCGCTGTCGCGGATATAGATGCCGTGTGCCTTCTCATAGGCGCCACGCAGGCCGCGCATGATCGTGACCGCCTGTTCCGGGCTCGGCTCATCGAGCTTGACGAGCTGGAAGCGGCGGGCGAGAGCCGGGTCCTTTTCGAAATATTTTTTGTATTCGCTCCAGGTCGTGGCAGCGATCGTGCGCAGCTCGCCACGGGCAAGCGCTGGCTTCAGAAGGTTTGCGGCATCCGCCCCGCCGGCAGCACCTCCGGCGCCGATCAGCATGTGTGCTTCATCGATAAACAGGATGATCGGCTTCGGCGAGGCCTTGACCTCGTCGATGATCGCCTTGAGCCGGCTTTCAAATTCACCTTTTACACCGGCTCCGGCCTGCAACATACCGAGATCGAGGCCGATGAGTTCAACATCCTTCAGGAAATCCGGAACATCGCCCTCGGAAATCTTCAGGGCCAGGCCCTCAACGACAGCCGTCTTGCCGACACCCGGATCGCCGACACAGATCGGATTGTTCTTGCGCCGGCGGCCGAGGATATCGATCATCTGCTGGATTTCGAGATCGCGGCAGAAGACGGCATCGATCTTGCCGGCGCGCGCCTGGCTGGTGAAATTCGTGCAGAATTTGCCGAGCGCGCTGTCGGGATCAGCGCCCGCCACGGCGCCCGTGCCGGCAACGGCGGCTTCACCGCGGCTTGCGGCCGCAGCCTCGCTCTCCTGCGAGCCGTCGACGGCGGTGACGAATTCCTTCTTCAGACGTTCGAAGGAGATAGAACCGAGAACGGACAGCCACCGATCATCGCCAAAGCGATTGGGGCGAGCAAAAACAGTCGCAAAGAGACTGCCGGAACGGACCTGGTCAAGCCCCAACTCCACGGAACTTACCAGCCAAGCGTCGGTCAGCCATTCCACCAGAAGCGGCGAGAAGACCGGGCGACCCTGGTTGCCACTGCGGATCGTTTCCAGAACCCCCTGCAGCTTGCGCTTCAGGTTTGCCGGATCGACCTCGAAATAGCGGCAGATGGATTGCACATCATGCTGCGTGTCCTCGATGAAGACGAGCAAAAGGTGCTCGATCGAGACTTCATAATGGCCGCGGGAAACCGCAAGGCCTGCAGCCGATTCCAGAGCGCGACGGCAATAGGTGTCAAGGCGCCCGATCAGGCGACGAAGGTCCAGGTCAACCAACGAAATATATCCTTGTTCGCGTCACAGAAAAAAGGACGCTTGAAAAGTCTCAATTGAAAATACTGTCGACATATAGCTAGCGTGCCGATGTAACAGGAATTTTTCAACTGTCACAAAATCGGCTTTCAATGAGGCCGTCCCCGCAAGATACGGGAACGGCTGCAACCGGGCATCGCAGGCTCCAACGGGAGCAAACTCCGCGTGAACCCGATCAGGCGACCGGCTTGCGCCAATCGTCGGAAGCCGAAGTGCCGGCCTTCTCGTGGGTCCAGTCGCACTTGCGGTAGGTGAACGACCATTCTTCGACGTTGCCACGGGAGTCGTTGGCGGAGTCATGCACGTCCGGGAGGATCGTCTTGCCTTCGACGAGAACGGCATCGGTCCACTTGATGGTGTAGTAGTGTTCCTGCGTGCCCTTGGTCGAGGTGCGCCAGAACTTCAGCTCGATTTCGAGGTTTTCGCCAGTGGCAAGCGCCTGCCAGAGCATCGGCGAAGCCTTGTCGAGCGGCTTGACGAACATGGCCGGCTCATGACGGCGCGTGCCGATGGCGGTGCCGGAGTTCGGATCGCGCGGAACGATCGCGTTGCTGCGGAACGAGTAGACGATGGATTCGCCTTCGTGGCCTTCCTGCCAGGTGTTGCCGATGGAGTCAGCGGTCGAAGCGTCCTTGGTGATGGCGCCCTGAGTAGAGCCAGTGATGGTAATGTAGCCGATGTTAGCCATGAAAAATGTCTCCAGAAAAATCGCAAATGATCAACTGACGGTTCGAGGGTGTCAGCGCCAACATCAGCAGCAAGCAGCATGCCAGTCTCATCGCGGAAAAATTCCTCAAGCTTAACCAGAGACTTGAAGCGGTGACATCGATTTTTCATCCGCTTTCAGCCGAGCAGTTTTCTTCTCAGCACCGCTGCAATCGCGCGGGTTTCCATACGGGTGCTTCGGGCGGAAACATCACGGGATCGCATCATCAATGGGAGAGGTCCGATTGATTTCATTGGCTTTCCTGTCTCCACCCTCCATTGCCGAAATGGGCACTGCGCATTTTTTCTGGAATTGACGGCATCGCCCGATCGGAGAAATTTGCCCGCCAGACCTGCGCAGATCGGGCCGGGACCGAGTTTTCAGAAGAGGAGCGACGAGCATGCCAGCCATCATCAAGCCGTCGCGCATTGCCACCGCCATTCATATGGAACCGGCCGAAGGCGGTGGGCAGATGACCCTTTCGGCCTTCCTTCTGTTCGATTTCGCCACCCCTCGTAAGTTCTTGACCGACCAGGCGCTGTGGCCGATGGTCGTCGAGCAGATGCCCAAGGGCGCTATCTTCGACAAGGGTCAATTGAAGCCCAAGGGCGAAATGATCGTCGTCGGCGCAGCACTTGCGCCCGGCGACCAGCCGGTCACCGGCATCAAGGTCACCGCAAGATTGGGAGCGATCGAGAAGCGGCTTGCCGTTTTCGGCGATCGCTACTGGCGAATGACCGACCGCGGCATCCTCATGACCGAGGCCCGACCGTTCGATCGCATGCCGATCGACGATCAGCATGCATTCGGCGGCCCGGACCATAAGCTCAATCTTCGCGGGAAAGGTGACAAGGCCCGGCAGATCGTCGACGCAGGCTATGAAGCACCCCTGCCCAACGTCGAGGATGCCGACCGGCCGATACGCTCGATAGACGATAGGCCTCTACCGGCCGGTTTCGGGCCTCTGCCGCCCGATGCGGCGCAGCGCATGCGTTATGCCGGAACCTACGACCAGCACTGGATCAAGAACGTCTCGCCGAGCAAGCCTGTGGACTTCAATCCGCTTTTTCACTGCGACGCGCCCGAAGACCAGCGCTTCGACACGCATTTCAATGGCGACGAGGCATTTGCCGTCTCGGGCATGTCGCGCGGCGGCTTGCACGCCGGCAGGTTGCCGCATGTGCGGCTTCGCGCGTTCATCCACCGCAGCGACGACAGCCTCGCGGAAACGCGGATGGTCTGCGACACCGTGACGTTGTTTCCGAACATCACCAAGGCGACGATGGCATTCCGCGCCTTAGCGAAAGGTACAGATTCGCTCTGCGCGGACATCGCTACGGTGATGATCGCCATGGAACACGCCGAGGCGCCTCCCCGCCCGGCCGACTACTATCGCCATATTTTCGGATTGCGTACCGATCGGCAGGAATCCCACAAGCACGCCTTCTCCGATTTCCAGCTGATGCCCGAGGTCGATCCCGGGATCATTTCCGCCCGCCGCGCCGCCAAACTCGAGGACGCGCGCGCAAAGCAGCTTAAGTTCATGGACAATCTGAATTGGGCCGCAAGAAAGGCCATCGAGGACCGGGGCCTGCCTGCCGATATGGTGCCACCGCCGGACAACAGTGGTGTCGCGGCCCTGCCGCTGGTTCCGCAGCCGAGCGCTCAGGAAATTGCTGACGGCGATTTTGATCTTGCCGAGCTCATCGATGACGTGAAGACCATGGAAAAGGCGGTTCTCGAAATGAGGGACCGCGAGATGGCTGCCGCCGAACTCCAGCGCCGCGCCTTGATAAAGTCGACGCCAGCGGCGTTTTTGACGGATTTTCTGAAGCAGCCGATCGTCGACGATGCCCATATGGAGCGCTTCTCCGATCTTGCGCTCGACGAAGGCTTCGCCTCGGGCCTTGCCGGCGCCGATCGTGTCCTCGGCGACAACAAGACGGCGCTCGAAGGGCTCCATCCCGAGTTCTCCGGCGAGGCGTTCGCGCATCTGCCCGACGAGCTGGACAGTATTTTCGATACACTTGGCGACGGCGGCCCAGTGGATGCGGAAGCGGTCGAGAAACAATTGGCGACAGCCTGCGCCCGGGCGATGCGACAGCCGGAAGGCTCGCTGCTGTTCGAAGCGCGGCAATCGATCGCAAATACCAAACTGGACAGTTTCGACTTCAGCCAGCCGGTAGACGAGACATCCGATGTGCATCGGGAATTCGCCGATCTCTTCGGTAATATAACCGCTGAGACGCCGTCCGCAGAAGCAGCGACCGCCCCCGCGGGACTCTTTCCGACAGAGGAGATCGCCTTCGACCGTAGCGATGCCGAGCAGGCACTGGCGAAGGCCGCGGCAACCATCGAGGCGAAATTCCCGCATCTGGTGGGCAATGGCGGCGATGGCGACGCGATCGAGCGCCTGATGTCGAAAGTCCGTGAATTCACGCCTGCCGCCTCGGACCAGGAGGGCAACAAAACGGTTCCGGCCAGATTGGTAGAACAGAAGAAATCGGAGGCCCTGCAGAATCTGGATGAGGCCGAGGAGATGGTCGACGAGGCGATCCTCGCCGGCAGACAGAAGACCCCGGCCGCAATCTTTCCGATGCAGGCTTTCCTACCTGGTGTCGCCGAACGGCTCGGCGCTTTCGTGATCGAAAAGCTGAAGGAAGGACATGACTTCAGAGGCGCCGATCTCGCCGGTGCCAACCTCCGCGATGTAGACTTCAGCGGCCTCGATCTGCGCTCAACCTTCTTCGAGCGCGCAGATCTCACCAATGCCCGTTTCGTCGGCGCCAACCTGGAGGGCGCGGTCTTTACCGAGGCTATGCTCCGCGGCGCGGATTTCAGCGGCGCGGTGATGAACAAGGTAAACCTCAGCAAGGCGGTGCTGCGCGACAGCAGGCTCGACCGGTGCCAACTCAACAATTGCACGCTTGTCGGCACGGATTTCACCGGCGCGTCCGCGCGTGAAATGCGCGCGTCACGGATCACGATTATTGAATCAGTTCTCGACGACGCTGACTTCAGCGGCGTCGATATGGCCGAAATGCAGATACTGAAAGGCAAAGCCGATGGTCTGGTTCTGGACAGGGCTCGCATCAGCCGCGCATCCTTCATGGTGCTCTCCATGAGGGACGCATCCTTTGAGGAGGCAGCGCTGGAGCGGGTCGCCTTCATGGAGCTGACGGCGCCCGGCGCGAATTTCGCGCATGCCCAGATGAATTGCGTCGGCTTCATCGGCAAGGGCGATCTGAGCGGCGGCCGCTTCGACGAGATCGTGGCCACCGATACATCCTGGAACACCGCCGACATGACGGAGTCCTGCTTCCTCAGGGCGCGGTGCGACTCGTGTCTTTTCAACGATTGCGACATGAGCGCGTCCGATCTGCGCCTTGCCTCGCTGAAGCGCGCCCGCTTCGATAAATCCATTCTTGCCGACAGCGATCTCTTCGGCGCCAATCTCTATGGCGCATCGATCGGCAAAGTCGATCTGCGACGGACATCGCTGCGCGGCGCCAACCTCTATCTTGCCGACTTGACCGACACCAAGCTTGGAAGCTGCGACCTGACCGGCGCCAATCTGGGCAAAACGCTGCTGGAGGCGCCGAGCGATGCCTAGACAGCCCGAGAGAATACCCACCAATTTGGACGAGATCTTCGACTATCTTGCGCATGCGCAGCCGGTGATGCTGAAGATCGCGTCCGGCACCGATTTTGCGCGGCAATCGATGCGGAAAGCATCCTTCGTTCTCTGCACTCTCAAAGCCAGCTCTTTCGTCGACGCGGACCTGACGGGCGCCTCCTTCACCAGCTGCGATCTCTCGGACACGGTCTTCACCGGCTGCATCCTGTCCGGAACGCGCTTTGTCGACTGCGACCTGTCGCGCGCCGATTTCCGCGATTGTCAGTTGGAGACGACGCAATTTGTCGCCGGCAAAGCGGTCAAAGCAGCCTATCAGGGTGCCGCGATCACCAAGGCGTCCTTTGCCAAGACGGATATTTCCGAGACCGATTTCCGGGACGTCACGGTGGAGCGCTCGGCCTTCCTGGATTGTCCGATCGAGGGACTGTCGCTGACCGGCGCGGTGCTTTCCAGCGTCATGCTGACGAAGGCCGATCTGCGCGATATCGATCTGACCGATGTTCACATCGACACCGCGGTTTTTGCCGAAGCCGATCTTTCCGGCAAAGATCTCAAGGGACAGTCGCTGCAGAGATGTACCTTCTACAAGGGCAAGTTCACTCAGACGCGTCTCGATGCCGCGCGGCTCGACGGCAGCGTTTTTGCCGATTGCGATTTCGAGGCAGCCTCGGCATCTGGAATTTCGGGGAACATGACCTGCTTCACCAAAAGCCGGATGGACGGGCTGGATTTGTCGAACAGCAATCTGTCGATGGCGAATTTTGTCCAGTCCAGCATCAAGGGCGCTATCTTTAACGGCAGCCAGCTCTATTCGGCCGCCTTCACCGAAGCCGACGCGAAAGCCGCGCAGTTCGAACGCTGCAACCTGCAGCAGGCAGACTTTTCCCGTGCGGATCTTTCAGCCGGCAATTTCGGCGCGGCAACCTTTTCGAATACCAAATTTCACGCGGCCAAGCGCGACGGTGCGCTGTTTGCCGGCGCATCCGGTAGCGTGATCGAGACCGACCAGGACCGCGCCATCAGCGAGCTCTATTCGCCGCGGATCGTCGTGCTCGACGGAGACGATACCAGGGAGACGAGATAAAGAATGTTCGTGAATTCACAAGGCCCCATTCCGGGAATGGATTTCTCGGCGCCTGACGTCTACCTGCAGCCCACACCCGTTGGTCCCGTTCCCGTTCCCTTCATGAGCATGGGGATGCGCCCGACCGACATTCCGACGAATTTCCGTTTCCTTATCATGTGCATGCCATCGCACAATCTGATGAACGAGGCCCCGGTGACGATCAGCGGCCCCGGCCCCGGTGTCGCATCCGGCATGGTTTGTTCCGAGAGCCACAACGCCATTGGCTCCGTCAAATTCTTCATTCAGGCGATGCCGGCCACGCGCGCATTGCTGGATCCCACCCTGCAGAACGGCATTTCACCCAATTCGGTCGGAATGACGATCGTTCCCTCCCAAGTGCGCCTGATCAACCCGAGCGCCTGACGACGATAGACGAGAGAGTAGAAGATGAGCACGAATAGCATGCAGGAAATGCTGATCACGCTGCCGGGTGCAACGTCTGATGTGGTCTATGTCGAAAGCGTCAGGGGACGCGAGGCGCTCTCGAACGCCTACGAATTCGAGGCCGATGTCGTCTGCCGCAATCCACTTCAGATCGAGCCGATGCTCGGCAAGGCAGCGAAACTCGAGCTGCGCGTGCTCGACGAGGAGGCCGTGGTGCATGGCATCGTTGCCGCCGTCATGACGCTCGATCCGACCACCAACCGCGAATTCTGCTATCGCTTCGTCATTGCGCCCGAGTTGGCCCTGATGAAGCTCAGCCGGCAAAACCAGATCTACGGCACCGATCGCGACATGAACGTCGTCGACATCGTCGAAAAGGAATTGAGCGACGGCAATAAAAGCGGCTCGAAGACCGCCTCCAGCCGCGTCGGCCGCTCCATCCCGCATCAGATCCTTGCCGACAAATCGAGCTATCCGAAACTCGATTTCACCATGCAATACAACGAAAGCGACTTCGACTTCATTTCGCGGCTCTGTGAAAAATTCGGCATCTTCTACATGTTCGATCAGAGCGGCGATCAGGAGGTCGTCCAGTTCTGCGACCGCAAAGAACATTTCCGCCGCGTGGCGGGACGCAAGCTGACCGAGGAGCTGCCGTTTCGCAGCGAATCGCAGATCCGCAGCCAGGGCGACTTTGCCATCCGCTCTTTCAAAGGCACGTTCAAGGTAGCGGCCGGTTCGATCCATCGCCGGGAATTCAACGATGAAACCCCGACGGTCGATCTGTCGGTTTCCCACTACGCCGCCTATTCCGGCCAGGGTATCGACGTGCGCTACGGCGAAAACTACCGGACCGTCGGCGAAGGCAATTTCCTGGCGACGCGGCGGATGGAACAGGTGAGTGCCGAACGGCAGACATTCGCGGGTGAAAGCAATATTCCACTGCTCCGGCCCGGAATGATCTTCAAGCTGGTCGATCATCCGATCGCCGAACTCGAAGCCTATTACGTCATCACCCAGGTCGAGCACGAGATGGCCGAGCCCACGCCGCTCGGCTTCAGCTCGGCGGACAAAAAGAGCGAGCCCTATCGCAACCGTTTTACCTGCATTCCCTTCACCATCCAGTACCGTCCGCCGCTTTCGACACCGAAGCCTGTCGTCAATGGCTTCCTGATCGGCTTCGTCGATGGCGAAGGCAGCTCGAAGCGGGCGGAACTCGACCAATACGGCCGCTACCGCATCCGCATCATGGACGAGGAGAGCGGCCTCTCCGGTGGCAAAGCGAGCTATCTCGTGCGCAAGGCTGAGCCCTATGGCGGTGGTGACGGCTTCGGCTCGCATTCGACGCTGAACGTCGGCACGGAGGTCATCCTCGGCTTCCTGCACGGCGATCCGGATCGGCCGATCATCATGGGCGCCTTCTCCAATGCCCACCTTTCCAATCCCGTCACGCAAACCAACAGCAATGTCGCTCATCGCACGCGCACCGCATCCGGCATCATTCTGCAGATGTGCGACGGCGCTGCCCGTTGACGATAGCCAAAGGACACGGCAATGACCGACGCATCCTCCCCCTCGGTTTCAGTCTCCGATACCTCAGGTACGGCCTACCAGAACTCCTCCACCTATCTTTTCGTCCCCGGCACATTGGGCAGCGATGCCTCCGCATCGAGCGACGACGGCAGCACGCCTGGTGCCTTTTTCCGTCTTGGCAGCTATTCGGACATGGAGACCGGCTCGCAAAGCAATGCCACAAACCGAGGACTTTTTTTCCCCCGCAATCACGTCAAGGACGAGGCAGCAAAGGGAAGTCAGAGTGTCGGGAAGGGTATCCTGCTTGCCTGCAACGGCCGGCTGCTGATGCGCAGCTCGAACGAAACTTATCTCCATAGCACGGGCTCGATCAATATCGACACCGAGAACCAACTGAACGTCAACGCGGACAAGGCAATCCTCATCAATTCAAGTGACACGATAACGATCCAGAATGCCAATACGAAGAGCATCTCGATCATTGCCGGCGAGGGTCAGGGGAACCTGACGACCAAGGGCCTGCAGGCGACCATCGAGATCAACGGCAACGAATTCAAATCCACCACCCAGGACAGCTTCAGCTATTACCGGTGCAACGTCTACACGTACAAGCTCGGCGGCATGGTCGACGTGACACTGGGCGGCAAGTTTTCCTACTGGCTCGGCGACGCGCTGAGCATCACCACGTCGATCGACCTGACGATCTCGCTCAGCATTGCCATGACCCTCTATATCGTCAAGGTCGACATAGGTCTCATAAAAGTGGACTTCGTGCGCAACAAATACGAAATGAAGGAAGGCAAGTTCGTCGCGGCCAAAGCCAATTTCTTCATCTTCGGCGCCAAGGCGGAAACAACGGTCACAAAGGCTGACGAAACAGCGGTCAGCAACGAAACGAAGGCCGTCGATTCAGGAGATGCCGGCGTGCAGACCTGGGTCAAGGGCGTGGTGTCGAAGGTCAGCGGACCGGATTCGGAAATATCCGAAATCAAGAGCAACATGTGACGCAATACCGGAAAAACCGGATGGGGAAATAGCATGACAGGACCCATGACGAGCCGATCGGCGGTTCAGCATGCCGCAACGATGATTCAACCCGCGGCCTCCGCCGGTGGATTGATCCGCGGCACGGTCAAGACATTGATGACCGTTACCGAGGCAGGCGTCGAGACGGATGCAGGAGAGAGCGTTCATGCCCGGCAGGCGGCGAGCTGTCTGCTGGCGCCGGCGATCGGCGATCGCGTCCTTCTCTGCATGATCGGCGGCGAAACCTATATCCTCGCCGTGCTCGAACGGGAAAGCCAGCACGCAGCCGAAATCTCCGTTCCGGGTGCCCGCAAGGTCACGATCAGCGCCGGTGAGAAGCTGGAGCTGAACGCGCCGTCGATGAGCCTTGCCGCCCGCCAATTGACCCTGCTGGCACGCAACATGGCGCAGACGGGGCAGTTTCTCACCAGCAATTTCAAGACCATCGTCGAAACGGTCGTCGACAAGACGATCGGCGCCCGCAGCCTGACGACGAAGGCGGAGATACGGACCGCCATCATAACTGAGGTGGAAATGCTGAATGCCGGTACGCTTGTGCAAAACATCGACACGGTCGCCACGCAGAACAGCGAAATCGCCCTCGTCACCGCCCAGCGTGATGTCAGGCTCGATGCGGAGCGCGTCAGTGTCGGCTGAACGGTTCGGTCATGGCAGCGTGGCATCTTTCTCGCCACGAACCGCTGGAGCCGCAGAATGTTGCTGATCGACCAACGGCTGTCCGCCGCCCGAAGCCATCGTTCCGCCGGGCGCAATGACGATGCCGCGCTGCTCTATGAAAGCGTGCTGGATGTCAGCCCCTCGAACATTGCGGCCCTCAAAGAGCTCGCGGTGATCCGGTTGACGGACGGACGCCTGGATGCGGCAATGGACCTTGCCATGCGGGCCGCGGCGAAGGCGAACACGGATTGCGACGCGCTCGCCCTGCTTGCCAGGGTCGCGCTTCTGTCGGACCGTTCGGATATCGCTGCCGTCGCCATCGACCAGGGCCTGGCGCTGGATCGTTATCACCCCGAAATCAACAGACTGAAAGCAAGCACGTTGCTGCAAGGTGGCGACCAGAAGGCGGCCGAACGATTGCTAATCGAGGCGTTGACGCGCCATCCTGATGATGCCGGCCTGCTGACCGTTCTCTCGCAAATGTACATGGAGGACGGGTTGCCCGGTCCGGGGCTGACCTATAGCCGCAAGGCTCTTGCGCAGGATCCCGACAATCCGGATCTCCTCACACTCGTCGGCTCGCAGCTTTCCGTGCTCGGCAACCACGCCGAAGCCCTTCCCTACCTGGAGCGGGCCCATCTGCTGCAACCCGCGAATGTTCCCCTTCAGAGCTACCTCGCCGAGACGCTCCTCAGCCTCGGGCAGCTGACGGAGGCGTATCGTCTCGCCAAGCGGGTGGTCACGCTGACGCCGCACCTGCTCTCCGGCTGGCAGACCTATGTGAAGGTCATGGCCTATCGCGGCGAAGCGGAGGCGGCCCTTGCCGAATTCCTGGTGATCGCCAAGCAGCATCCCGAAAAAATCGATGCGGCGCTGACGCTGGCCGGCGCCCACAGAATTTCCGGCAATCCAGCCCAGGCGCTGCGCCTGCTGCAGCCACTAACGGCCAAATTCGCGACGCTGACCCTGACGCAGAAGACTCTCACCATGGCTCTGATCCGCGACTGCTGCCTGACGCTTGGCCTGTTCGACAAGGTGGCGCCGACCTTCCTGCAGACGGACCTGCATGCCATGCTGGGCCTCGGGCAGTACGGCGGGAAAGATGCCGGGACCGACGATGAGCTCTCTGCGGCGCTTGCCGAAACGAGCCTCGTCATTGACGGCAATCTTTCCAGCCTCGATGCCATGGTCCTGCTACGGTTTGGTCTGTGCCCACCCGAAACCGGCTCTCCGACAACCGTGCTTGGAGCGTCAAGCCTTGCCGATATCGTCGCTCTCATGCCGAGCAAGCATTTCGAAGCCAATGACGTACCGAAGGCCGAGGACCAGGATGATGTCGTCCGCGCCCTGCCGCTCTCCTACGCCCTGGCACTTCCTGAGCGCCTTCGCGGCACCATGACCTCCACCCTACCCTATGTGAGGGCGCCCCAGGACCGCCGGAAAATCTGGCGCCGCTCGCTTGCCGGACTGCCAAGGCCATTGATCGTGCTAGCGTGGGACGCGACACGGCCGGGGTTGCTCCTTGAGGATTATCGGATTGCTTTCAACAGTTTCCAAGGCACCCTCGTCAGCGTCATGTGGGACGAGGCCCGCCATCAGCTTTCCGATTGGTCTCTCGTCATCGATGCCGGCGTTCACTTCACGTCGATGGCGGATCTTGCCGCCGTCATCGCCGAGACGGATGGAATCATCGGCCCGAACGGCGTTCCCCTGCACCTGGCGGGCGCCATGGGTGCGAAAGCCATGCTGCTGACGCTGCCGAACTGGCCATGGTACTGGCATAACGAAGACGGCGTGTCATCGTGGTATCCCTCCGTGAAGGTCGTGAAGACCGGGACCATCGGCAGCTGGGCCGCGAGGACTGAGGAGATTTCTCCGGCGATCGGAGAGTTCTGCCGCTCTTTGCATGTCCCGGCTCTCGCATCGAACGATGATCATTCCATCAACTTTTCCGCAGCCGAGGGAGGCAAGGCATGACATCCTGGCGTCCGCCAACGCGTGAACCGGATGCGCTTCGAGCCGCCCTTCACGACTATCTTCGCAACCGAGCAGCACAGGTGTTCCTCACGAAAGCCGCGACGCTGCAATCGCTGGGGCGCGCGGAGATCGTCATGAGCAACGGCCGCAACCTCGCCATCGACCTTCGCATATCGCCCGTCGACATCTCGAAATTCGCCAATCGCGCCACAATCGCCTTTACCGTCGAGGGGCACGCCGCCGAGAACGGAACCGGCTACGAGGTCAACGGACGGATCGTCCTCGATCGCGAGACGCTGGCCTACCTCTCGATCGAGGTCAGTCCCACGGTCGTCAACAGCTCCACGCGCACCGGCTAGGCTCCGGGATCAGCGGATCGAGGCTGGGAGGCGCTATCGCTCAGCGTGCTGTGCCGCACACCGTGCGTCTAAATCAGAACTCTGATCCGCAAAATTCGAAATTTTGAGCTGACGTTACCAAAGGGAAAATTGGGCCGCCTGTTGGGGATCATGTGGGCGGCCCAGTGCAGCTGCATGTAGCAGCCATGTAGGCGGAAAGTCGCCTAACAGTTAAATAATATCATTTAACGTTTGAATTTCAATTCAACTTTTGAATTAATTAAATTGGATATTTAGCAGAGAGTGCTCTAATCGCGTTATTGGCAACAATTGTTGCTTGGCAGATGGGGTGGTTGCCGTCCTCCCCCAGCGGCTTCTGAAAGTGCCGCAAATAAAAGCCTGACAGAAGACCGCACTCGATCACACGTCAAAATGGTCAGACACGACTTGCGCAACGGACGGCAACCACAGAAGTTAATCGTGAGAATCGTCGATCTTCATTCTCGACGCTCGTCGGAAGAGATAGCGTGCCAGCCGCAGGCTGGCTCGGTCTCAAAGCACCTCGATCTGGAAATCCGCGCCTTCCCAGCGCTGTGCATCCGTCCAGAAGATCGTGAGGTCGACTATGCCCGGGCCAAGCGTCTCCGTCGGCAGGTCGAAGATATGCATGCCGAAGCCGGTGTCGTGGCACTGGCTGTTGGTGACGTTTGCCCAGCCGTCGGTGGACCAGCGCACTAGGGCGGGCTCCGGCAGTTCAATGCGCAGGGCCCGGCCTGCCGCCATACAGTCGCGCTTCGCAGTCAGCCGCCAGGAGAACGGTGCCGGTGCCGGCTTTGCCGCGACGTAACGCCCAAAAGTCTGGGGCGGCATATCGAAGATTGCGCCGTCGCGGATCGAGCGCAGCAGCTTGATGTGTTCTGCGTGAGCCCATACCAGCGGCATGGCGCTGCCGGAGGGGCGACCGAGTAAGAGCTCGCGTTCCGGCACGTCGTCGCTGTCCCAGATCTGCTCCGGCAGCAACCCGCCCTCGCTTGCCGAGGCTTCCAGAGCGGCCAGCAGGCGCTGCGCCTCATCCGCTCGCCCGGCGGCGAGTTCATAATGGGCGCGCTCGCCGGTCAAGAGCGGCCAGAGTCTTCCGACACCGCTGCCTGCGAAGGGCGCGCCGCCGATGCGCTCGCCGTAACCATCGTCATTGTAGCGATACCAGTAGGGTCCAGCAGGAAGGTCTCGCCGCAATTCCGCATCGATCGCCGCAATGGTGCCGAGGATGCGCGGATCGTCGGCGGCCCTGAGGCCGAACCGCACGAGCGCCAGCGCGTCGGGGCTGAGGAGCAGGTCCGCCTCCAGGACGGCGTCGCCGTCGTCGCGATTGCGGATCGGAATGAAGTCGCGTCCCAGAGACGAGCTGCCATCCATGGCCGAGGCGATGCGCACGTAATAGCCTTCTATGCCAAGACTGCGCGACAGTTCCGTATCGGTGGCGTAAGTCCACTCCTCTATGCGCTCGTTCCAGCCGTCGGCCACTTCGCGTAGATATTGCGCCGCAGCCGGCCGCCCGGCCGCTTCAACCGCATCGGCCGCCGCGAGCAAGCCGGCGATCTCGACGGCGAGCGTAAACGGCGAGTAGCCGGCATCCTCCTCCCAGCGATCCTGCTGGGTGGCGGGACCGTTTCTAACGATATAGGCCGCAGCCGCCTCGACCATCGGCAGATATCGCTCTGTCTCCGACGTGTCGATCGCGCCGGCGCGCAGCAGCATGTCGTAGAGCAGAATGGGAAAAGCCGTCTCGTCCATCTGGATCCCGTACCAATAAGGCCGCCCGTCCAGCCAGGCATTCTGCACCCAATGGCCGTCCGCTTCCTGGATCGCCGCGAGATAGTCGAGCACGGACCGCGCATCGGCCGTGGCACCGGCGGCAAGCAGCCCGCCGGCCGTCTCCACCAGATCGCGCGTCCAGACCAGGTGATAGCCGCCAAGGTCGTCGTCGCTCTTGCTGAAGCCCCACGGGATGGAAAGACTGGCGATGATGGCGCCGGAGGCATCGTCCCGATGGGTGGCAAGCACCCCAGTGCTGACGCGATAGCGGTTCAGCTGGCTGGGATCATGGGGCTCGTCCAACGCAAGCAGGCCGGCCTGCCACTCCCGCCAGCCGCTGCGATAATGCTTCAGCGCCGGTTCGGCGCCTTGTTCCAAACTGAGGATAGCGCGCAAGGCGGCCTCCTCCGGCTGCGTGCCGAAGCCGATGGCGATCAGCGCCCGCCCCTCGCCTGCCTGAATATCGAGTGTCCCTGATAACGCGACATTGCCGGACGTGGCGCAGCAATAGTCTTGGTTCAGCCCGTCGCCGCGCGACAGTGTCTGCCATCCGTCGGAAATTCCGACATAGCCGGCCGACCGCGCAAGCCAGGGCACCGAGGCGGCAACCGCGAGCGCCCGCCCGGACCCCTCGGCAAAGAGCATCGGCGTGCCTTTGAAATCGGCATACCAGCCGGTGTTATCAGCACCGCCATTGACGAGATGCGGGGCTACGAGTGCATGCAGCCGGTAGTCGGAGAGACTGCCTGTCAGCGCCTGAAAGCGAATATCCTGCAGCACCACCTCCCGCTCCGGGTCCGAAAGGATGGTCTTGGTGATGCGATAGCGGCCGTCGCGGGCGGTATTAACGAGGCGGAAAGCCGGAACGCCGTCCTCGATCGCCTGCACGCGATGATCGGCGTCGCGCTTCTCCTCGGAAAAGTAACCCTCTGCCGTCACGATGAAGCCGAAATCACGCACGCATGCCATATCGAGCCGTGGCGCATAGATCTCGTTGAGGATGCCATGGCTTGCCGTGAACCAGACGCAGCTCGCCGAACTGACGGCGGTCCCGACCGCGCTCTTGTCGCTGGAGGTCCAGCGGGGCTCGATGCCGGGGGCACCGGGCGGCTCGACGGAACCGGGTGGCAGTGTCGGATAGGCCAAGTGCTGATCCTCCGCTCGCTAGAGCGCCGCGCGTTCATTCGAACACGCAAAGGTCGCTCTATTCTTTTGAATCGAGAGCATCTTATCCGCTTGCGGGTGATTCCACCTGAAAGCGGGATGCTCTAGTCGCTCCTCTTCAATGAGCCATCCTGGGATGAAATCAAGCGATCCGCAATATGGTGGGCTTGACAGCCAGTACCAATCTTGCGCCCGATAGAGTCATGCGGGAACGATTGAGAGCACGTTCCGGAGAGGAGCGCTAGGCATGGCTGACATGACTGAAGAACCGAAAGCGAAGCAGACACTCGTCCAGGGCGAGCCGAAAGCGGGTGGCGCGCCTGCCGGCCGCACTGTGCTTGCCGTCGATATCGGCGGGTCGCACGTGAAGGCGGAACTCAGCAGTGGCAGCGATCGACGCGCGGTAGCGTCGGGGCACCAGATGACGGCGGCCAGGATGGTGGCGGCGCTGCGCGATCTGACGGCCGACTGGCACTATGATGTCGTCGCCATGGGCTACCCCGGACCCGTCGTCGCCCACCGTCCCGCGGCCGATCCGTTCAACCTTGGGTCGGGATGGAAGAATTTCGATTTCGAAGCCGCCCTCGGCCGGCCCGTGCGGATGGTCAATGACGCGCTGATGCAGGCGATCGGCAGCTACGAGGCGGGCCGTATGCTCTTCCTTGGCCTCGGCACCGGCCTCGGCTCGGCCATGATCGCCGAGAATGTTTGCTTGCCCCTGGAACTGGCGCATATGCCCTACCGGAAGGCGACCTTCGAGGACTATGTCGGTGAACGCGGCCTGGAACGTCGCGGCAAGAGCAAATGGCGAAAATCGATATTCGACGTCGCCGATCGCCTGAGCGCGGCCCTGCTGCCGGACTACATCGTCATCGGCGGCGGTAATGTCGAGCGCCTCAAGGAACTGCCCGCGAAGTGCCGACGCGGCAACAACGACAACGCCTTCCGCGGCGGTTTCCGGGTCTGGCTGGACGACAGCCTGCGCCTCTGAACGGAAGTTAAACAAACGAACTTGGTGGCCGCAGCGTGGCGGTGGCGGCAGACCCGACAGCTCGCCAGTATAGGTGAATGTGTCCCGGCCGGTGATGGCGCGGCTGTTGGCCGAAGCGCGTGGCAACCCTGTTGCCCAGCGGGGACCTCGTGGACAGCCGGCGCCTACTCCTGATGAAACTCGTCCACCAGGAAGTCGATAAGGGCTCGAACGCGATGACTAGCCGGACTGCCGTTCGTGACGGCATATAAATTAGCACTGTCCGGCAGGAATCTGTCGAGTGCCGTCACCAGCTCACCCGAAGCCAACTCTTCGCGGATGTCCCAGGCTGGGCTCAGAAAGACACCATAGCCCTTCAAGGCCCACCGCGTCTGGGGAGATCACTCCCATCGATCCTTACGAACTTGCTCCGCGAGGGCTGCATCTGACATGGCCAATGCTGCAGCATTACGTTGCAACGCCGGCCCAGACCGCCGAAGCCGCCGCCGATCTATTTGCGGGGATAAAATCAGGCGTCCTGAAAGTCGATCCTACTCGCATCTATTCATTCGACGACGTTGTCGAGGCTCATCGCGATCTGGAAGAGCGACGTACGACGGGCTCAGCGGTCCTTCGCGTGACACAATAGCGAAGGGCAACTGGCCGCAAAATTGTCTCGCAAGGTTGCGTCTGATCTCGATAAGGAAGATCATTCCAGCACCGCGACGCCAGGTTCGGCCTCGGCTGACCTCAGCCATGGCGACGTTGCACGACGCGACTCTGACTTATCCAACCCTCATACATTTTTCGCGGCTGATAGCGGCGTGCGTAATCGAAACTTTGGATATCTGGCTCGAAAGGGCCGGCAGTAGGGAGATTCGTTATGAAAATTGTTATCATTGGCGGCACCGGGCTCATCGGGACCAAGACCGCAGCGCGTTTGCGCAATAAGGGCCACGAGGTATTAGCCGTATCGCCAAAGACTGGTGTCAACACCGTCACCGGCGAAGGCCTGGCGGAAGCGCTGGCCGGTGCCGAAGTCGTCGTTGACCTTGCAAACGCACCTTCGTGGGAAGACAGGGCAGTCCTCGAGTTCTTCGAAACCTCGGGCCGCAATCTGCTCGCAGCGGAAGGCAAGGCCGGAGTAAAGCACCATATTGCCCTGTCTATCGTGGGGACCGAGCGGCTGCCGGAAAACGGGTATTTCAGGGCTAAACTTGCCCAAGAGAAACTCATCAAAGCCTCGTCTATCCCGTACACGATCGTCCATTCCACCCAGTTCTTCGAATTCCTGAAGGGCATCGCCGATGAAGCCACCGTCGGCACCGTCGCTCGTCTTTCTCCTGCAAGCTTCCAGCCTATCGCATCGGACGACGTCGCCGATGCGGTGGCGGACGTCGCCCTCGGGAAGCCGCTCAACGGCACGATCGAGATTGCGGGTCCCGAGCGTGGTCGCATGCACGAGATCGTTGCCCGGTATCTGAAAGCGACCAACGATCCGCGGACGGTCGAGGCAGATGTCCATGCACGCTATTTTGGGTCTGAACTGGACGATCGGTCGCTTGTGCCCGGCGAGGGCGCCAGGATTGGCAAGATCGGTTTCGAGGATTGGGTTCGACACTTCCAGCAAGGGTAGTGGCTTTTTGGGTTTTCGACCTCGAAACGCAATTATGCAAACGCAAATCGGCATTCAACAACAGAGGGATTACGACAATGAATTCAGCTTTGTTAACGCTCTTCGTGTCAGCTACCGTTTGCTTCCTTGGCGCGTTGCCGGCTGCCGCTGACAACGCTGCAAAGGTTACACCACTCATGAAGAAGGACCTTCCAAATTATCCAGGCAAGGAAGGGCTGATGATATCCGTCGAGTATGGGCCGGGAGGTTCTTCCCCCATTCACAAACATGAGGCAAATGCATTCGTCTACGTTCTGGAAGGCTCGATCGTGATGCAGCTCAAGGGAGACAAAGAAGTCACCTTGTCGCCGGGAGAGACCTTCTACGAAGGTCCTTCCGACATTCACTTGGTCAGCCGCAACGCAAGCAAGACTGAACCGGCAAAATTTGTCGTCGTGCTGCTCAAGAACAAGGGCGCTCCGGTTGTCATGCCTGTGAAGTGACATTCAATACGACGGCGACGAACCGAAGGAGAAGCCTGTGGATTAGGGGGATATTGGTTTGTGAGCACTTGCTAATGAGCGTATAACATTTTGTGGGTTACACCGAAAATCTTTCGGTGTCCCGGTACCCTGGCTTAATGCCGTGTCCTGCTGATACAGCATTAATATGCCTTGGGGTCGTCAGCCTCACCGTTGCCCCCCTGTAGCGGTGAGGTTTTTTGCGGGGAGCAATTGCCTCATCGCGCTATTCCAAATCAACTGGAACTTTTCTCCGTCGCTCTGGTTTGAAAAATGTGGCTAGGGGTAGCCACCGGGTATCGCGCCCACCAAGCAAGCGATGCCCGTGCCCGTCGCTTGCGTTCCCAACCGCAGCGGCGGGTTTCTATTTGGCACCTCCCCTATTGATAGCCAGGAGCTACTGTTAGAGGAAGAACATCCGCACTTCCTTGGCGGCGGCAAGAAGGGCGACGCGTGCCTCGAGTTCGTCTCCGGCCCGAGCATCTCGCGCGGCGGAACTTGACAACACATTTATCCGTTGGAGGATGAATGCCCGTAGCCTTCACTTGTCAAACAGGATCCACTCATGCACTAATAAAGTGCATTGATGCCCTGTTCCTGCGATGACGGGAGCTACGTGAAGCTGCTTGTTGCGGATGGTGCCATCGGGAGCGCGGCACCTGAGGCGACAGGGGTGCCATGGCAGCGCCGCTCGACCCATGATCGTCAGACCTTGGAACACTGGCGGAGTCGAGAGCGCTTTCACAGGCGGGTTGGCGCAGCGCTGGGCAGAAGAAAGCAATAGTCCGCTGCCGAACCGGCTCCCAATCTGAAAGCCAAGAATTCTGGAATAGAGCACCATGTCGCCTGACATCTACGTCCAAATTCCCGCTTACAAAGATCTGGAGCTGCCGGAGACGCTCCGGTCGCTGTACGATCGGGCGAGGCGGCCCGATGCCCTGCGGGTGCGAGTCCTTTGGCAACGCGGACCGGAGGAGAGGCTGCCCTTCGACGTTCGCCGGCTACCGCGACTGGAAATCGACGAGATCGACGCTGGACGAAGCGAAGGACCGAACTGGGCCCGCCATCGCCTGCAATCCAACTGGACCGGGGAGCGTTACACCCTTCTGTTGGACTCCCATCACCGTTTCGTCAAATCGTGGGATGTCACCGCTATCGACATGCTTGAGGCTATCCGGTCTGGCGGCACGGAACGTCCGATCCTGACTGCCTACCTTCCCGACTATCATCCTGACTTTCCGTCAAAGAGACGCCGACACCCCTATAAGATCTACCCCCTCGGTCGCGAGAATGGAGTGCTGATGCGGTTGACGAGCATGCCGATCCTCGGCTGGCGGGCGCTTCACGGGCCCATTCCGGCCGACTTTCTTTCACTCCATTTCCTGCTTGCCGACGGCCGCTTCAACATCGACGTCCGTCTCAACCCGGCGATCTATTTCTTTGGCGACGAGGTGCAAACAAGCCTCAGGGCGTTTGCGGCTGGGTATCGACTGTTTCATCCCCATCGCGTGCTCGGTTGGCATGCATATGACCGGTCCGCCCGGACGCCCCACTGGGACGACCACCGGGACTGGGTTAGCCGCAACCGACGCTCACTCGAGATGTTGAAGCGACTTTACCGCTCCCGCCGGCCCATCGACGGCAATCCCCAAAATGGGCGAGTAGCGGACTTCGAACAGCACGTCGGATTGAAGCTATGGCTGCAGTGACGTCAGGAGATCTCGCACCTGGGCAGATACTCTGTCTCGATAACTACCTGGAACCCGGGGAGTGCGAAACGCTGCGCGACGGACTGCGATACGTCTGGTGGTGGGATAGCCGCCTCGCCTATATCGATCCTCACGGCAAATTGTCGTCGGGGCTATCGGTCCGGCGCACAAGCAGTACCTCGAGCGAGGAATGGATGGACGAGGAAATGCGCGCGCAGCTTCGTCAATTGGAGCAGCGGCTGGTGTCACAGCTTTGCCTGGCACCGGACCGTTTCGAGCTCTGGCAGGCGGCGCGTTACCGTCGAGGACAGCGCTTCGACGAGCACCACGATGCTGGCTTCTTCGGCTCCAGTCCCGAAGGAGAGAGAACGCATACGATAGTCGTGTACCTCGAAGATCACGAGCGCGGAGGCGGCATCGTCTTTCCAGATCTCGGAGTTCGGTACCAGCCCAAGGCTGGACGAGTGCTGGTCTGGCGAAATCTGCTTGATGACGGCACAGTCGACCGAAGAATGCGGCATTCCGGACGACCGGCGGTACGCACCAAGACAATATTGACAACCTGGGTGAGACAGAATGCCATCACCCCTCACTGACGAGGACGACCACTCCAATGCCCAAAGCGACCAAGGAAGACCGAATCATTCGTCAAATCATCAAGAAGTATGGCAATCGGCTCGACCTGAAAGCCGAGCCACATGTTTTTCTCGAGATCGTCCGCAAGTACGCTCTCGACTTGTCGGGCCTCGAGGCGTCGCCGGATGGCGGGCTGCCGCCCGGTGGCGTCGGCCCGGTTGGCCCCACCAGCCACCAAGTCGGACCCAGCGTCGAGGACCTGATGAAGGAAATCCTCAAGCTGCAGCGACAACTGGCGCGGCTGGCGGAAAAACTCGGGCAATAGCCGGCGTGCCAAAATCTCGTTCTTGATCCGGTGAGAGCGGGGTGTGGAGCAACTGTCGTCACGGGATGGCGCCTCGGCCGTCTCTTAGGATCTCCGGAGTGAAGTCACGGGCGGGCAGCCTCGTTGGGCGACCGATGTCGACTTTCCTCGTGTGAAACGCAACTGCGTGCCCCCAAATTGGCAGATAATGATCACACCCGCCAACGACGCTTAACCGTCGATGCCGAAGGTTGAATGAACGTCCATCGGCGTATCAAATTGGCGAAGATGGCTATCACCGCTCGCCACTAATGGCGGCTTCTACATCGAAGCGCAGACGCTTTGGGTTGTCCGCGACGAGCGCGCTCCAGAGCATTGACGAAACGGCGTATTCCGCCGAGGTTGGCACTCAGGCGCCTGCTCCAAACGTGTTCATTGGAGTTCGAGTCGCCGCTAACATCCGAAATTCGTGTCTGAGCCAGGTCGGAGGCATATGGAACCAACCCACTTATTCGAGCTGGTCATTGCAATGTTTCTCGCCATCATTGCTCTGCACTACGCAGCCCACAGGCTCGGACTACCACCCTCTGTCGCGCTCTTGGCCGGCGGCGCCTTGCTCGCATTTATGCCGGGACTGCCGGCGATTACTGTCGATCCTGGGCTCGTACTCGTCATCTTCCTGCCGCCGCTGTTGCTCGACGGCGCGTGGTCCATTGCCGTAGCGCGGTTGCGACGTCATGTGATCGGTATCGCCTCTCTTGCCGTCGGCGCGGTATTTTTCACCTGCGCTGTCGTCGCCGTTGTGACCCATCTCCTTTTTCCATCGCTTCCCTGGGCTGCCTGCGCGGCACTTGGTGCGATCGTTTCACCACCAGACGCAGTTTCAGCTCGTGCCGTACTCGAGCGCGTAAGGCTGCCCCGGAGGCTTCAAATTCTGCTGGAGGGCGAGAGCCTGCTCAACGATGCCAGCGGCCTGGTTCTCTTCCGCTTTGCCGTTGCCGCCGCCGCAACTGGAGCCTTCAGCGCGGTAGAGGCGATTGGGAACTTCTTTGTTCTGGCGTTAGGCGGCGCCATCGTTGGCGTCGTAGTTGGAACGGCATGGGTCAAACTCGTCCGGCGTCTCGGCGACGAATATCTCATCATTGCTGCCACGACGCTGCTCGCCTGGGTTTCCTATCTGCTTGGAGAGTTGCTGCATGTCTCCGGCGTCATCGCCACTGTTACCGCGGGCCTGATTATGACCTGGCACCAACACACAGTGCTTTCAGCAGCAATGCGCATGCGAGGCACGTCGTTCTGGACGGTGGTGATCTTCCTAATGGAAGCTGCGGTCTTCATATTGATCGGGCTCTCGCTCCGGGATGCCGTTGAACGCGGTGGCGGCTTCGCCACGGTGATCGCGACAATGGGACTGCCGATGCTCGCAATCCTCGTCACGCTCGCGATTGCGCGTTTTGCCTGGGTATTCGCCTCCGACCTTGTCATTAGATCATGTCGGGCGTTGGGGTTCGAGCGCGCGCAGCCGCTGGGCGTCGGCGGCGCTACTGTTCTGAGTTGGGCCGGCGTACGTGGTGTCGTCACGCTTGCCCTGGCGCTCAGCCTGCCCGAAGGGTTCCCCGGCCGCGACTTCATCCTCGTGACGTCGTTTGCCGTCATTGTCGGAACTGTGCTTGTGCAGGGCACGACATTGGGGCGCGTGATCGCCTGGGCGCGGCTAGTAGAGCCGGAGTCGGAAAAGGCGCGCCTCACGATGAGCCAAGCCGAAGCCGCCATGGCCCAGGCGCAACTTGTGACCGTTCAAAGTTTGGCATACGACCCGGAGGGAACCCTCATTCACCCTCGATTGCTGGAGCAATACCAGCGCAGAGCCACCGCGATCGTCGATTACGCTGAGAGAACCGAGCATTACATACCGGCGCTCCATGCTCATTTCGACGTCGTTCTTGAGGCGGTCGCAACTGGACGCCGGGAACTCATTCGACTCCATCGAGTGGGCGACATCGATGACGAGACGTTACAGGAACTGGAGCGGGATCTCGATCTCGAAGAACTAAGCGCGATCTCAGCCAAGTCGTGACGGCAAGCGCACGGCGTCTGGAAGTCGTCGGTAGAACTTGCCTCCGTGACTTGATAGCGAAAACGAACCATTGGCCTTGAGAGGGTCCGCTTGGCGCGCCAATAGTAGGCATTCACTGAACTTGTCATGCACTAGCCGATCCAATACCGAGCGGCTGCGCGGAAAGTGCCGCCCGAACTCGCGACCAGGCTGCAGAACTGGCAACACCCGCATAAGACGCCTCACACTCAGGTCTATGTTTGGCCAACCTCAGTATAATTTCAAAGGATGCGCTTTAATGTTACGCTTTCCCATTGGCTCGACATCTTCCTCCCATGGGGCGACAGCCCACGAAGGACTTTGGTGTTCACCCCTCTACACACCAAAGGGCCGCGGATGCCAATCCGCATTGACCGCCTCGCCCGACTCGAGGCGGTCATTTTCATGGCGTGCATGACGGCAGGACGAAAAACCCACCAACTGATTAAACCGATAGATTACCCTGTTGGTGGCATCCCGCTCGCTGGTGCCCGGAAACTCAGCATTTTCTCCCAGTACGGCCGGAACGCACGTCGAGAGCCTTTACCGAAAGCTCGGCGTCAGCACACGTGCGGCTGCCGCTCTGATCGCCTCCAAACGTGGCCTAGTGAACTGATTTACGAGAACGCTTGACTTGGCCATCGGCGGTGTCACTCTCTCAACAGAGCAAAGGATAACCGAAATGACACCTGCTCGATTTACCGAATGCCTTTTGCATATTCGCTGGACGCCACTCAATCTTGCGAGCGCTTTGCAATGCGACTTGTCATGGGTGGAAGCATTGGAGGCCGGCAATGTCGAAGTGCCGGATGGATTGGCAGCATGGCTGGAAACTCTCGCGCAATGTCATGAGGCGGCCGGCGTTCCAACGACATATCGCGGGCGCGGCCACGATTGAGATTGACGAGGCGAGCCTGGAAGGTGACGGGGCTCGGACGCTGCGGCTAATGCGAAGTATCAATAGGCAGTCACCCTCAAATGGAGGGAATTCGGATGAATGATGATTTTCGCTTGAAGCTTATCAAAATTAGAGACGAAAAGGTCGCCCATCGCGATGAACTGCTGGCGATGAAGATGCAGGGCGCAAGCGCGAAATGGGTTAACGAGGATATCGATATTGACGACCTGATCGCCCGCGAGCAGCTGGTGATCGATAACCTCGACGATACGATTGCCCGCCTCAGCTAAAAGCGTTCGATCGATTGCCATATAGGTGCGATGTAGTGGGTTCTCGATCTTTGTCGCACTCCTCCATTCCCAAAGAGATAGTCTTGCGACGTCCTTTTTCGACGCACGTGCGCCCATTCGTTGGTCGAGATGCGAACAACGACAGCGGCTCCTGACGGCTCGCTACCGCCCGCCCTGACGTTTCCCAACTTTGGGTGCGCGGCCACTCTCTGGAAAATAAGCCTGCCTTCTGTCCGGCCAACAAAAACACGGCTCGATTTACAAACTCAGTGCGAGATACCACGTCCATCCGCATGTCAGCGATTCAATAAAAAGCCCCTATCCGGTTAAGAATAGGGGCATAATTATCATGAAGTGCTTTATTCCGGCCGTCGGGCGCGGGCACGTCCGACATGTTATTTAGAACATTATTATATTGCGAAGGATATACGTCGTTTGGTCGATCCAAGTAGACGATCCGGTGTCATTCCAACCGGAGAGACGTAAAGTTTGCATCAATAGGCCACCCCTTGACACGAGAGTGCCGCCCGATGACTACCCTGACCCAGCAGTTGGGCCGCCGTGGCCCGATCGGGCTCTGAATATATTCATTCAGGTTCCTTGAAGCGTTTGGGTGCGCGGCTAGATTGAATATTATCGCGCGCTATATCTCGGGGGATTTTCAGATGTTTCGGCCGTCAATCGCTGCACTCCTGGTAGCGCTGCTCGCGCTGTCCGCATGCGCCAATACGCTCCGCGGCATGGCGAAGGATGCAAAGGAAACCGGCCAGGCGATGGATTCAAGTGGCCACACGGTCCTGAAGGCAGGCGCCAGCGGCAATAAGGCCGCCACCAATTAACCGCCACATTTTACGCCGGCAAATTACCGCATCGTGCGCATTGTGGACGCGGCTCGCAAAGACCCGTCAGGATAAGTTCCGGCACATCGTTGATGAGTGGTTGGAGACGAACGCCAGCCCACTGATCCGCCTGCTGAAACAATTCGCGGATGAAGACCGCTTCGCCCTTCAGGCTACACAAGGAGGCGGAGTGTCGCCGGTCTGCCCCGATCCGTCGTTCTTCCATCTTGTTTTCTCTTTCTAGCTCCATTGGCTTGAATGCCGCCATTTCTGACGCTATATTCCGTCACAAGAACTGGCATTAGAAAACGGAGGTGAGAGAAATGGGTCTCGCCCAATATGCAGACGACGGACTGTTCGCACCGCGGAAAATCGCCGACGCATTCCGCACGACGAGTGAGGAAATCGCCCGCACAGCCGGCCTGGGCAAAGATGCAATTCAGCGCAAGGACCGGATCCGCTCCGTCAGGACGCAGCGGCGTTTGCGCGAGATGATCGAGGTAGTCAACAAGGTCGAGCCGCGCTTCGGCTCGGCACTGATGGCCTATGCCTGGTATCGCTCCGAGCCCCTGCCTGGATTCTCGGGCCAGACGGCCATGCAGTTGGTGCGCGATGGACGTGCGGATGAGGTGCTCGACTATATCGACGCGGTCGACGCTGGCGTTCACGCATAGCCGATGCGATATGAAGGCAAGCTCTATCGGGCGCTGAATCCGATCTACGCGCGCGAGCCCCTTTCTGGCCGGGGAGCCGAACTCTATGGCGGCCGGTTTAATCCGAAGGGGATGCCGGCACTTTATACATCGCTGTCGGTCCTGACGGCGCTTCGCGAGGCCAATCAGGTCGGCAATTTGCAACCAACGACACTCGTCTCCTATGACGCTGCGTTCGAACACATCTTCGATAGTCGCGACGAAGATGCCCTTAAGGCGGAAGGGATGGATGCCGTCGCGATTGCCGACCCGACGTGGCGCGACCAGATGAAGGCGGGCGGCGAGGCTAGAACGCAGGGCTTTGCCCGGCGGCTCATCGCAACCGGTTATCAGGGTCTGCTCGTCCGGAGCTTCGCTCCCGGAGCAACCAGGGACGATTTGAACCTCGTCCTCTGGACTTGGGGCGAGAGCGCTTCGGCGCGACTGACCTTGATCGATGATGAGAACCGGCTGGATCGACCCGAATAGAGACGCCGGATCGCAAATGATTCATGGCTGGCGACGGTAACGCCAATCCATATTGCTCGATAATTCGAAGGGCATCCCGCCGCGTCGAAACGTCTAAATGGTCGGTCCTGAGGCAATGTAAGCCGGGTTGTCCCTGGGAACGTCCGACACGACCAACAAGACGAGGCGAGCTTTGGTACTCGCAGCCAACAGCCCGCCTTTCCTCGACCTTGACAGGTGCGATGTATTGCTGTGCGGCCAATCCGTCCCCAAAACGCATCGCCCGACATGACGTGAAATCAACGCGCGCGCATTCGATTCTATATCCGCAGAGAGAGGTGCGATAGCCACTTCAACCTCCCTGGCCTCAGGCGCCACACTTTCCGCGCACTTGCTATCGTACGGTTACATTGTTGTACGACAACTTATGTGTCAATATGAATCGATCGCCTGTGCAAAAGAGGCTTGCTCGGGCATGTCACAGATTGGCGAAATCGCGAAATAGTCAGGAAAATCAAATGCCGGCATTGGAGAAAAGAAGCATAACCGCAGGTGGGTTGACAGTCACCACGATGGGTTTGGGGGGAACGGGACTCGGCAATATGTACCGCGCCACTGATCCAGAAGTGGCACACGAAACCGTTCATGCCGCCTTCAAAAACGGCCTGCGCTATTTTGACACTGCGCCGGTCTATGGCTTCGGTCTTGCCGAAACGCGTCTCGGCGAGGCGGTTAGGGCTCTGCCGCGGCAGGACATCGTCATTTCCTCCAAGGTCGGATACGACCTGGCGCCGATCCCCGAAAGCGAGGTCAAGCCAGTCCTTTGGGACGAGGCCCCACCTTTCCGCGCCGACTTCGACTATTCGCGCGATGGCGTGCTTCGCTCGATCGAAAGCTCGCTGAAGCGGCTCGGTACCGATTACATCGACATGTTGGCGATTCACGATCCGGACGAAGCAATCCACTTCGGGAAGGGAGAAAATCCCTATGCCCGCAGCCGCTTCAAGGAGGCGATGGAAGGCGCCTACCCCGCGCTTGACGAGCTACGATCCCAGGGCGTCATCAAGGCGGTCGGTGTGGGTATAAACCAGTGGCAGATGCTTTCGGATTTCGTCGAGGCCGGACAATTCGACTATTTCCTTCTTGCCGGACGCTATACGCTTCTGGAGCAGGAGCCGCTTGCCACACTTTTTCCCGCCTGTGAGCGCAAAGGCACCAAGCTCGTCATCGGCGGCCCGTATAATTCGGGTATCCTGGCGACGGGTGCCGTCCAAGGCGCGACGTTCAACACAAAGAACGCGCCGCAGGAGGTGCTTGACCGCGTAGCGCGCCTGAACGCCGTTTGCGAAAGCCATAAGGTTCCCCTGCCCGCCGCAGCGCTGCAATTTCCGCTTGCCCATAAACTTGTCGTCAGCGTCATTCCGGGAGCCCGCTCCGTTGGCGAATTGGAACAGAACCTCGACTATATGCGATGGCCCATCCCGGGCTCCCTGTGGTCAGATCTCAGAAACGAAAAACTCATCGATGAGGCTGCGCCTCTACCTTCGGACGCAGCCTGACCAGAGGATATCGGCGCGTTCAGGGCTGCCGACACCGCCCGTGGTGGGTCTTGAAGACCTCATCCCTTCAAATAGGGCGGGCGGCCAGTCCGCTTCGAACATCATCGCGTTGTCGTTTCAATCGTCATCCGCCCATCCTCACAATCGTGGTTGCGGTTGCGGGCGCGCAAGCATAGTCAGGCGTCTGCGACAAACCTCGCGCAGCGCGGTTTGTCGCAGACGCGACCAAAGAGCAGAGTAATTAGACGCCGGTTGTCGCGGCCGATGGAAAGAGGCGATCGATCTCAGACCACAGGTCTTCGGGAATGGATTGCCGTGACCATGCCAGGTTTTCGGCAACCCGTTCCGGCCGGCTCATACCGAGGACGACAGCGGATGCCAGCGGATTGCGGAAGGGGAACTGTATGGCTGCCGCTTGCAGGGGCACACCGTACCGATTGCACACCGCTTCGATCCCTTTGGCACGGGCCACGATGTCTTCTGGAGGCGCGCCATAGTCGAAGGTCGTCCCGGAGGTGCCAGGCCCGGTCGCGAGTATCCCAGAGTTGAAGACGCCGGCGACGACAATCTCCATTCCCTGACGCTTGGCCTCCGGCAGAAGGTCCGCCTCTGCGCCTCGATCGAGCAAAGTGTACCGGCCGGCCATCATCACGGCATCGAGGGAACAGGCCCTGATGAAACGTGTGGCGACATCGCTTTCGTTGACGCCAACGCCGATTGCCTTGATATGCCCAGCTTTGCGTAGATCGTCGAGAGCGCGATAGCAGCCCTCGATAGCCTCGTTAAAGCGGCGCTCATAGGCATCGCCGTGCGTGAAGCGATCCACATCATGGATGTAGATCAGGTCGAAATCCGCGATCCCCAGGCGGCTTGCCGATTGTTCCAATGACCGCATCGTACCCGAGTAGCTATAGTCGAACACCGGCTTCAAGCGCAGCGGCGCGGCCCAGAGCCCGTAGTTCACGGTCTCTCCATAGGGCGGGATCATGTAGCGACCGACCTTCGTCGAAACGGTAACGGTTTTCCGGTCGATGGTTCGCAGGAAGCGACCCAGCCGCAATTCGCTGAGACCATGTCCATAAAGCGGTGCGCTGTCGAAATACCGCATCCCGCCTGCATACGCCCTTTCGAGAACCTCCGCCGCCTGGATCTCGCTCACGTCGCGATAGAGAGTGCCGATGCCGCTCGCCCCGAAGCCTAGCCGCGAGGCAAAGTTAATGCTTTTCCGAGTTGGGTTGCCGGTCATGCGTTCCGCTCCTGGAATTGCGGCAGGCGATACGCCTCGATGGCGTTCATGCCGAGGATCTTCTTTCGCTCGACCTCGGAGAGATCCTTGATGCATTCCTGAAGGGCATCGACCACCCGGTCGTAACTCGCGGCCACGAGGCAGACAGGCCAATCGGTGCCGAACATGCACCGATCCGTGCCGAAGACGTCGAGCACCTCGTGGACGTAAGGTTTCAGGTCCCGCGGCGTCCAGGACTTCCAGTCGGCTTCGGTGACCATGCCCGAAAGCTTGCACCAGACATGGTTTCGCTGGCTGCGAAACCTGCGGATCAGAACTGCCCACTCATCGAAGCCGCGATTGCGGATCTCCGGTTTCGAAATATGGTCGAGAACGAACCGCATTTCCGGAAAGGCCTCGACCGTACTGATGCAAGACGGCAGCTGCGGCAGGTTTGGCACGAGATCGTAGACAAGATCAGCGCGCTCGACCGCCTTTAGACCATTCTGGACGTCAGCGCGCAGGAGCCAACTCGGATCGCTCTCCGTTTGAATCAGATGGCGCACGCCGACAAGCCATTTGCCTTGGGGAGATGCCATTAATTTTGAAAGCGTGTCGCCCACCTTGCCGTCGGTCAGATCGACCCAGCCGACGACGCCGGCAACGAAATCGCTAGCCTCCGCCGTTTGAATGAAATCCCAGGTCTCGCCGAGATCATTCCAGGTTTGCACGAGAATTGTGCCGGTCACGCCGTTCTTCTGAAGAGCCGGCCGCAAGTCCGCCGGTTCGAATTTCCTGTTGATCGGCTCAAAGGGTCCGCTCAGCCAGCCATAGTCTCCGCCGCTGGCCGGATCCCAGAAATGATGATGGGAATCGATGATCGGTGTCGTCATGGTCTGTCACCCCTACCAACGCTGATGAACATATTGCTTGATGTAGGTGTCGTAGATCGACCTGATCTCCTGCATGGCAGCTTGCGAGATCGCAGGAAGATCGGCCGCTTCGGCGTTGGAGCGGGCCTGCGACGGGTTGCGCGCGCCGGGGATGGCAACGGTGACGGCGTCAAACATCAGGATCCAGCGAAGGGCAAATTTCGCCATCGTCGTATCGCCGCAAACCAGTGGACGCACCTTCTCGACGGCCTCCAGGCCCACCTCGTAAGGCACGCCGGAAAAGGTCTCGCCAATGTCGAAGGCCTCGCCATTGCGGTTGAAGAGCCGGTGATCGTTGGCCTCGAACCTGGTGTCTTTCTTGAATTTGCCGGAAAGCAGCCCGCTTGCGAGCGGCACGCGGGCAATGATGGCGACCTTTTTTTCTTCAGCCTGCTTGAAGAAATGCTCGATCGGGCGCTGGCGGAAGGCATTGAAGATGATCTGCACGCTGACGACACCTGGATATTCGGTGGCCTTCAGCGCTTCTTCGATGCGCTCGACGCTGACGCCGTAATTGCGGATCTTGCCCTGTTCCACCAACCGGTCGAGCCGCGCGAAGACCTCCGGATGATAGTAAACATCCGTCGGCGGGCAATGCAGTTGTACGAGATCCAGGCAGTCGGTTTCGAGATTCCTCAGGCTGCGGTCGATCCAGATATCGAGGTTCTCGGCGCTATAGCCGTCAACGGACTGCTGCGGCAGGCGACGGCCGGCCTTGGTCGCAATGAATGGGCGTTCGCCACCGCGTTCGCGCATGACTTTTGCGATCAGCTGCTCGGAATGGCCGTCGCCATAGACATCGGCGGTGTCGATGAAGGTTACGCCGGAATCGAGCGCGGCGTGGAGTGCCGCAAGCGCCTCCTCGTCGTTGACTTCGCCCCAAGCAGCACCGATGGCCCAGGCGCCGAAACCGATTTCGCTGACATTTCGGCCGGTCCGGCCGAACTCCTTCATTCGCATATCTCACTCCCTCGTTTGCGGCCGTCGGTGACATCGGCACCGGCTGGCCGGACTTGCTTGACATTCTCCATCAAGCCATTTATCAGAAAACAGGGTTGTACGACAACCCGGTAAGTACGCAAAATCTGCACTGGGAGGATGAGACCGTGCGATCATTGGTGTTGGGAGGCATTTCTATTGCGCTCGGCCTCGGCGCGTCTGTGCATTTGGCATCGGCGGAAGACACGATCAAAATCGGCGTTGTTGCCGCAGAATCCGGCGCCTTCGTTTCGGCCGGACATACGCTGCCTGCGGGCATCAGCCTCGCGGTAAAGGAAATCAATGACGCTGGCGGCGTGAAGGTCGGCGACAAGACCTTAAAGATAGAGCTGATCAAGCGCGACGACCGCACGGACATCTCGACAGCGATTGCCGCAACGCAGGAACTCGTTCGCGACCAGAAGGTCGCCGCAATTTTCGGCTCTGAAACCCACGATTTCACCCTGGCGATGACCAAGATCACACAGCCGGCGAAGGTGATCCAGATCGCCGGCAACAGCACGCTTGCGAAAATCCTGAACCCGCAATCGGTCGCTCCGGGTGGCGAAGACCATTATCTGTTCCAATCAGAACCGCAGGAATTCCAGCGCTCCGGCTCGACGGCCCGCGGCGTTCTGAGCCTGCTGACACCGCTCGTCGGCCATCCGCTGAAGAAGTCTGTGGTCATCGTCGGCAATGATGCAACCGGCCAGTTCCTGACCTCCTACTACGTCAAGGCGCTGAAGGCAGAAGGACAGGAGGTTCCAGAAGTAATCTCTTATCCGCCGGATACGACGGACTTTTCTCCTTTCCTGACGCGAGCCAAGAGCCTCAACCCGGACGTCGTGCACTTCTGGTATAACGGCGACTCGACGCTGACGGCGCTGCCGCAGGCACTCGAACTCGGCGTTGCGCCCAGCTATTTCCTCTTCGGCGTCGACCCTGGGATCTGGAAGGAGCGCGGCCTGAGCGCCGACGTCCCGGTCGCGATGAGCTGCGTTCCGATCTGCTGGGGCGAGTCCTCAAATGCCAACGCAAAGACCTATTTCAAGAACTACTTTGCTGCCGGTGCGCCGAAGGGCGTGACCTCCTCGGTTTCGCTACTTTACTACGATTACGTCCATATGCTGGCCGAAGCCTGGGAGAAGGCCGGCTCGACCGATCCGGACAAGACCGTCGCAGCGCTGGAATCGCTCCACCACAAGGGCGTGGTCTCCGACGACCTTTCCTTCAACAAGAGCCACCAGGTGACACACGCCACTGAGGTCTGCGCCGCCGCGCCCGGCGGCGACATATCCTGCGCGATGCAGCAACCTCCGGCCGAAGCCCCCGCGGAATAAGCTGTCAAAGCGCTTCCCGCCGGCTGCTCCTGCGCCGGCGGGATTTTTATCACAGGACATGGCGGGCCCGCCGGCCTGCGTAACAGCGGAATACAGCCGTGGACATTCTCATTCAACAACTCCTCAATGGTCTGTCGATCGCGAGCGTCATCACGCTGATCGCCGTTGGGGTCACCCTGATCTTCGGCTTGACCGGCATCATCAACTTCGCACATGGCGAGTTCCTGATGGTCGGCAGCATCGTCACCTGGCTCGCCGTCCAGGCCGGTCTCGGCTTTCTGCCAGCCTTGGTTCTGGCGGTTCTTGCCGTCGGCGTCATGGGGTTCGTGCTGGAGCGTGGCCTTTTTCAGTTCACGCTGACGCGGCCAACCAATGGCTTTATCGTGTCGCTCGGACTGATCGTCGTGCTGCAGCACATCGTCATCTTCTTTTATGATCCGAACCAGAAGAGCATCCCGCGCCCTCTCGCAGGCATCTGGGATGTCGCCGGCGTCCGCATCGCGTCCGTACGCGTGATGGTCATTCTCGTGACCATCGCTGTCGTCGCCATGACCTTTGTCATGGTGACCCGGAGCCGGTACGGCCGCGCACTTCGCGCCGCGGTGGACGATCGCGACACCGCAGCCCTGATGGGCATTCCGGTTCGCCGCTACGTTACCGGTGTCTTCGTTCTCGGCAGTGCGCTCGCCGGCCTCGGCGGCGCGTTGTTGATCGCGCTCTTTCCAATCACACCTTTTACCGGCGGCACCATGGTCATGAAGGGCTTCGCCGTCGCCCTCATCGGCGGGCTGGGCAACCTGACGGGCGCCGTCGTTGCGGGCCTCATCCTCGGTATCGTCGAGGGTTTCAGCGCCGGATACGGCTTCTCGGAATGGACCGACGCCTATTCCTTTGCCCTGATGATCCTGGTGTTGCTGTTACGGCCGAACGGCCTCTTCGGCGGCACCAGCGGTCCGAAGATGGCCTGAGAACGGAGCGACGAACCATGTATAATTCGCTCTCGCCCATCCGCTCCTTGATCCCCGTCCTTGTGGTGTTGATCGTGCTTGCCCTGGTGCCTGCGATGGGGCCGAGCAACCGCATGCTGTCGCTTGCAATCTCGGCAGGCATCAACATTGTCGCCCTCTATGGCCTCTCTGTCCTGTTTGGACAAACGGGCATTCTTTCGATGGGGCACGCCGCGCTGGTCGGCGTCGGCGCCTATGCGGCCGCTCTGCTTGCTCGCGATACCGGCATCGGCTTCTGGTTGGCGCTGCCGCTCGGCGGGATATTCGCCGCAATAGCCGCCGCCATCATTGGCATTCCGTCGTTGCGCGTCAGCGGCCACCACTTCGTCATCATGACGTTTGCTTTCGGACAGTTGCTGACGATCGTACTGACCAACGGCGGCGACTATACCGGGGCGGCGACTGGCCTCGACCTGCAGCTTCCGGTCAATTTCTTAGGCACGCGGGCCGATGACCTCATGCCCTACTATTTCGTCGTTCTCGCTTTCGTGACGTTGAGCGCGGTCGCAAGCTGGGCCATCATCAACTCCTCTTATGGCCGCACATTGCGGGCCATCCGCGAAAACGAAAAACTTGCGGCCTCGCTCGGCATCAATGTCGGCCGCCAAAAGATCGGAGCTTTTGTCGTCAGCGGGGTGTTTGCGGGTATCTCGGGCGTGCTTCTTGCCTATTTCCTCCGGCATATCTCGCCGAGCCAGTTCACCTCCTTCCCCAGCATCTATCTTGCATTGATGGTGATGATCGGCGGCGCTCGGCTGCTTCTCGGTCCGATCGCCGGCGGCATTCTGGTCGCCTTCCTCCCTGAAGTGCTGAACCTTGACCCCGTCGAATCGCGCATCCTTTACGGTGTCTGTCTGATCGCCGTTATTCTCCTGCTGCCGAATGGGTTGATTGCCGGTGCAATTGACGGCTGGCAGAAACTCACACGTAATTCGACGCGCAAGCAGCCCGGCACTCCGGCGACGAATGCCGAACATGCCTCGGAGGCAGGCCGATGAATGCGATCCTGGAAATCAAGGGACTGAAGAAGCAGTTCGGCGGCGTGGCGGCCCTTTCGGGGATAGATCTGTCCATCGAAGAAGGTGAGATCCTTGGCATCGTCGGGCCGAACGGGTCCGGCAAGACCACGCTTTTCAATGTGATCACCGGTGTCCACAAACCAACGGAAGGCCATGTCAGCTGGCGCGGCCGCGACATTACCAGCCTCGCCGCCCATGAAGTATCCGGGGCCGGCATCGGCTACACCTTCCAGCAGGCCATGGCCTTTCCCGGTCTCTCGGTGCGGGAAAACGTCCAGATCGCCTGCGAACATGCGCGCAGGACCAGCCGCCCCTATCCGTGGACGACGCCCTCTGCCCTGCTCGACTTCGTCGGCCTGACCGCCCTTTCGAACGAACAGGCGGGCATTCTGCCCTTCGGCAGCCTACGTCTTCTCGGTATCGCCTTGGCTCTTGCCACAAGACCCTCCCTTATTTTGCTCGATGAGCCCGCGGCCGGCCTCAATGATCGGGAAACGGCAACGCTTGTAGGTCTTGTGAAGCAGTTTCCGGGCTACGGTATCAGCGTCTGCGTCATCGATCACGACATGAAGCTCATGCAGATGCTTTGCAAACGGCTGGTCGTCTTGGATTTTGGATCGAAAATCGCCGACGGCCCGACGCAGGCGGTGCTCACCGACCCAAAGGTCCTCGAAGTCTATCTGGGAGGTGCGCTGTGAGTTTGCTCGAGGTTTCGAACGTGACGACAGGCTACGGCGCGACGGTCGTCAACCGCGATGTCTCCCTGAGCCTGAACGAGGGCGAAGTCATCACAATCCTCGGTCCCAATGGGGCGGGCAAGTCGACATTGCTGCGCACCATCGTGGGCCTGGTCAGGCCCCGCGCCGGAAGCGTCACCTTCGCGGGGGAAAACCTGACGGGCCGAACACCGGATGTCATGGCCAAGCGCGGCGTGGTGCTGGTGCCGGAAGGCCGGCGCATCTTCGCCGATATGTCGGTCGAGGAAAACCTTCGTCTTGGCGCTTACGCCAGGCGCGACACCGACGCCGTCGAGACCGACGTGAAGACGATGGAAAGCTTCTTCCCGATCCTGGCAACGAAGCGCCATCAGAAAGGCGGGTCGCTCAGCGGCGGCCAGCAGCAGATGCTGGCAATAGCCCGCGGCTTGATGGCAAGGCCGCGCGTCCTGCTCCTCGACGAGCCTTCACTCGGACTCTCGCCGCTGCTCGTCAAGGAGATACAGGCAATCATTCTCGATATTGGCAAGACATTCGGAGCATCCGTGCTCCTTGTCGAGCAGAATGCCGGCCTGGCGCTCTCTGTGGCAACACGCGGCTATCTGATGCAGAACGGACGTATCGCAACATCCGGACCGATATCGGAACTCAAGGATATGTCGCTGATGCGCGAGCTCTATCTCGGCGGCGCGGCTGGGCAGGCATGACGATGAACGCGACCTCCCTCTCCTATGGCCGCGGCCATCTCGACATTGCGCTACCCAGCGGTGCGCAGCCGACTCTGATCCGCAAACGGGCACTGCCGAAACTCGCCGATCCCATCGAGGCGATCGCTACGGCCCTCAATGCACCGGTGGCTTCCGCGCCGCTTTCCGAGCTCGCCAAAGGCCGCAACAGCGCCTGCATCCTGATCTGCGATATCACCCGGCCCGTCCCCAACCGGCTGTTCCTGCGGCCGATGATCGAGACGATGGTCTCCGCAGGGATCCCGCTTATGGCAATCTCCGTGCTGGTCGCAACCGGCCTGCACCGCCCGAACCTCGGTGATGAACTCGCCGAACTCATCGGTGATCCCTGGGTGCTGGAAAATGTCCGCGTCGACAACCACTATGCCCGCGACGAGGCCGCCCATGTCGATCTCGGCCATACGCGTACGCGCAACACGCCGGTCAAGCTCGACCGCCTGTTCGTCGAAGCCGATCTCAGGATCGCCACCGGCCTGGTCGAGCCGCATTTCATGGCCGGCTGGTCGGGTGGCCGCAAGGTCATCGCGCCGGGGGTTGCCCATCACGAGACCATCCGCACCTTTCACTCCGCCCGCTTTATGGAGGACCCCCTCGCCGTCCAGTGCAATCTGATCGGCAATCCCCTGCATGAGGAGCAGCTCGAAATCGTCCGCATGCTCGGCGAAGTCTATGCGCTCAACACCGTGCTCGACGAGGATCGCGATCTCGTCTGCGTCACTTTCGGCGAGATCATCGCCAGCCATCAGGCGGCGGTCGATTTCGTCAGCGCGGCAACACATGTG
>NZ_JACHZQ010000007.1 GCF_014193655.1 Rhizobium sp. BK313
TCGCTTTCCCTCGCGATGGTATCCTCGTCCTCGCACCACAACCTCAAGGCTGAAGGGCGCTCGCTTTGCGATAATACAGTCCGGTGAACTGTTTTAAGCCCGGAACGGTTCAAATCCTCCCCCCGAAACCAAGCTCTTCTAAACATCAATAGATCACCAAATGCCCGCAGCCAGCCGGCCGCGCTGCGTTCCAACGCCCCAATCACCACCGCGGATCTACGCATCTGTCGATGCGGATACGAGTATGGGCAAGTGTGATAAATTTCGAAACGTTGCATGGATCAGTAACTGATCTCTCGCCAAAGAATTGTATGCTCCACGACTACCTTTTCGCGCATATATTTGCTATTCTAATTTAGAAATAACAGTGATACCGTTCCATATCGGCCGCACGCAGCTTTGATCCTATTCAATTTTTGATCCCATTATTTTGGCCGACAGGTTCCCGCGATAGGTACGAAAAGTTTTTCTTTGGGGGGAAACAATGGGGAAATCAGTGTCTTTTCTGGCGGCCGTCCCGCGTGGAAGGCAATATCTCTTGCCGGCATATATTACGCTTTGCGCCTTGTTGTGTGTGCTTGGTCTTTTTGTCGGCGCCGCTCATTCACAACAGCCCACCGATGCGCAACGCAATGCCATCAAGTCGGCCTGCCGTTCCGATTTCATGGCGCAATGTTCAGGCGTGACGCCGGGCGGCATCGAAGCTTTGACCTGCCTGCAACAGCATAGCGCGACACTTTCTCCGGCCTGTCGAAACGCAGTATCGGCGGTGGACACGACCAAGCGGAAGTCCAGTGCCGTTGCGCCCGCCGAGACGCCCGGAACGGCGCCGGCCCAATCTGGCGCAGCCGCCTCCGGTGGAACGCAGGCGCGTCAGCCGACACAGGCGCAGCGCAATGCGGTCAAATCTGCCTGCCGTTCCGATTTCATGGCGCAGTGTTCGGGTGTGACGCCGGGTGGCTCTGAGGCGCTTACCTGTCTTCGCCAGCACAACGCAACCCTATCCCCATCCTGCCAGCAGGCAGTTGCGGCTCTGGGAGGGAGCGCTTCTGCGCCTGCGGCCGGGGGACAGACCCCGGGTGCGGGTGGTGCAGCGGCGGCGGTGCCAGGTGCGGGTGCCGCGATGCCGTCTTTCACGCCACGCGAAGAATTGATCATCCTGCGGCGGTCGTGCGGGCCGGATTTTCGCGCCTTCTGCCGTTCAGTGCCGCTCGGCGGAGGCCGGGGCATTGCCTGCCTGAGGGACAATCTGCAGCGGGTGTCTCCGTCATGCCAGAGGGTATTGACCAGCGGATTATAAGGTCAAGTGCGGGGAACCTCGGTTTCTTTCTGGGCGAAGGGGCGGGCGGCGAATATTTCTTGAGAAAATAGTTCTGTCGGCCGATAGCGAACCAGCCTCCCTCTGTGGTCTGCAGGCATCATCCGAAACTGACATTTCATGCGAGTTTGAGCGATACAGGCCTGCCGAAGCAGGCAGGTTGCATATTCGATGGATCAACGACGACCGGAACGAAAGGCATTGCAATGTCATCCATTTCCTACGTTCAGAAATTCAACCGATTGCTGATTTACGGCTCCATCGGCCTATGCTTCATCCTGCCTAGGGCGGCATGGGCGGATGATGCGACGCATCTTCTGAAAACAATGTCCGACTATCTCGCGGCGCAGAAGACAATGTCGTTTCGCTATCAGTCCTCGCTGGAGGCTGTGACACCGGATTTTGAGAAGCTTCAGTTCGTCAGCTCCGGTACTGCCAGTCTTGAGCGTCCCGACAAGCTCAGGATCACCCGGACGGGCGGGTTCGCCGATGTCGATGTGAGCTTCGACGGTTCGACCCTGACCGTGCACGGCAAAAATCTCGACGCCTATGCCAAGATCGATGCCAAGGGGTCTGTGGACGATTTGCTTGGCCGACTGATGGACGCCGGTGTCGAAGCGCCGGGCGCCGACCTGCTGTCGTCGGATGTTTTCGATCTGCTAATGTCGGACGTGACTGTCGCCAAGCATGTATCCAGTGCTTTCGTCGACGGCGTAGAATGCGAATATCTGACGTTCCGCACGCCTGAAATCGACTGGCAGATCTGGATACAGGCCGGGCCGAAACCAATACCGCGGCGCTACGTCATCACCAGCAAGCATGTCGGCCAGGCGCCGCAATACACGCTGGAGATCAACGATTTCAAGAGCGGACCGGAAGTCGCCGCCGTTTCCTACAATATCGAGATTCCAACCAGCGCGAAAAAGGTCGATCTCAGCGAACTCCAGTCGCTGGATGAGCTTCCCGCGCCTGCCGATACGGGAGAAGGCAAATGAGACATCCCAGATTATTGCTTGCTGCAGGATTGGTCGGCGCTTTCCTTTTCGCCGATGTCAATATCGAGCCGGGCGGATCGATACCGCTGTCGATAAATTTCGGCACACCGGCAGGCGCCGTCATCGGCCGGCCCTTGACCCCGCTGTCCTATGCGGGCGTTGCCCGCAGGACCACGCGCCGCGTTGTCGCGGGAACGACGGCTGCCATCGCTGTTTTGCCGGCGGGCTGCGTCTATGGGGCCTATTATGGCGGTTATTACTATCGCTGCGGATCCGGCTACTATGTCAGGAGCGGCGGTGGCTATGTTCGGGTCGTCGTGCCATAGGTCGGGTCGCGACCATCGAATGATCGTTTGCGGGGCGAAGGAGTGGGTCCCATTGGGCGCGTGGCGCCTGCGTGGAGATTACTTTCCGTGCCCTCAATCCGCAGCTTGCGAAACCGGCTGTGGGGCGGTGCGGCGTTTTCTGTATTCCTCGATGCGTTGCAACACGACGTAGAATGAAGGAACGAAGAGCACGGCAAGGCAGGTCGAGGCGATCATGCCGCTGAAGACCGATATGCCGATCGACTTGCGGGCGGAAGCGCCGGCTCCGGTCGCGAGCACAAGCGGCAGCACACCGAGGATAAAGGCAAAGGAAGTCATCAGGATAGGCCTGAAGCGCAAGCGCGCCGCCTCGACCGCCGCCTCGATAATGGCCATACCTTGCTCGCGTTTCTCCCGTGCATATTCGACGATGAGAATGGCGTTTTTCGAGGCGAGCGCGATCAGCAGGATGAGGCCGATCTGGGTATAGAGATTGTTCGCGACACCGGCAGCGCTCAGTGCGCCCACCGTTCCGAGCAGTGCGAGCGGCACGGCCAGCAGCACGGCTAACGGCAGAATCCAGCTCTCATATTGGCCGGCGAGCACGAAATAGACGAGAAGCATGGCGAGGGCAAAGACGAAATAGATCTGCCCGCCGACAGCCTTTTCCTGATAGGACAAAGCCGTCCATTCGAAGCTCGATCCGGGCGATAGCGTGCGGTCGGCTATCTGCTCCATGACATCAAGCGCCTGCCCGGAACTGAAGCCACTGGCGGCCCCGCCGACGATCGTCGCGGTCGGATAAAGGTTATAGAGGCTGATGAGGGACGGCCCCTGGATGCTGGTAACATCTATCACCGTGCCGAGCGGCACCAAGGTGCCGTCGCCGGCCTTGACCTTCAGGTTGCGGATGTCGTCGGGACGCACGCGAAAATCGGGAGACGCCTGCACATAGACCTGGAAGATTCGTCCGAATTTGTTGAATTGCGTTACGTAGCTCGATCCCACGTAAGCCGAGAGTGTCGAGAAAACCTGCCCAACCGTAATGCCGAGCATCTCCGCCTTGATGCGATCAACGGAGACATAGAGTTGCGGGACGTCGGCCCGGAAAGATGTGCTCAGCCTTTGCAGCGACGATTGTGCGTTACCGTTTTTGACGATGGTATCGGCCAGGCCCTGCAGCAGCGGATAGTCGAAATTCCCGCTCCGGATCTCGACCTGCATAGTGAAACCATTGGCATTGCCGATGCCCTGGATCGGCGGCGGCACGACCACCAGCGTCTTTGCCGCCAATATATCCCGCAGCGCGCCGTTCAAATGCTCGTAGATCGATAGCAGGTCCTGCCCCTTTTCCTTGCCGCGGATATCCCAATCCTTGAGCACGACATAGGCGACGCCGGCATTCTGCAAGCTTGCGCTGTTGTCGAGGATGGAGATGCCGCTAATGGTCAGAACCTGGTCGACGCCGGGCGTCTGTTGCGCAATCTTGCCGACCTGTTCCATGACCGCGTCGGTACGTTCCTTGGAAGCACCGTCGGGAAGCTGTGCGCTTATCAGCACGTAACCTTGATCCTCGACCGGCAGAAAGGCAGTCGGCAGGCGCGTGAGTCCCCACACGGCGACAGCGATCAACGCCAGAGCAACGAGAACGGCAATGCCGCTACGGTGAACCATGCCGCCGATAAGCCTGACATAACCACGTTCCGCCCGATCGTAGACCTTGTTGAAGCCGCGATAGAAAAAGTTGCGTCTCTCAGGCGGCACCGGCGGGCGCAGCCAGAGTGCGCATTGCGTCGGCTTGAGCGTCATTGCGTTGATGGCGCTGATCAGTGCGGTGGCGGCGATGACCAGTGCGAACTGCTTGTAGAGCTGTCCCGTCAGGCCCGGAAGGAAGGCCGCGGGAATGAACACAGCCATCAGGACGAGCGTGATGCCGATAACGGGGCCGAATAGCTCGTCCATCGCTTTCTCGGCCGCCTGTTTGCCGGGCATTCCTTCCTCAATGTGACGTGAGACACCCTCGACGATGACGATGGCGTCGTCGACGACGATACCGATGGCAAGAACGATCGCGAACAGCGTCGAGAGGTTGACGGTGAAACCGAGTGCCGCCATCGCTGCGAATGCGCCGATGATCGTGACCGGTACGGTGGTCGCCGGGACCAGCATTGCGCGCCAGTCCTGAAGAAAGACGAGAATGACGACAAGCACGAGGAGGCCGGCCTCCACCAGCGTTATGTAGACCTCGTTGATAGAAGCCGTCACGAACTTGGTGGTGTTAAACGGGACTTCGTAGGTGAGGCCCGGCGGAAAGCTTTTGGAAAGCACCGCCATTCTCGCGGCGACATCCTTCGCAACTGTGATGGCGTTTGCTTCCGGCAATTGGAAAATGCCGATACCGGCTGCAGGCCGCCCGTTCTGCATGAAGGATTGACTGTAGGTCTGGGCGCCGAGTTCGACGCGACCGATGTCGCGAATACGCGTGATGCGTCCGCCATTCTGCTGGTCGACCTTGACGATAATATTCTCAAAGTCGACCGCGTCGTCGAGCCGTCCGCTGACGTTGAGCGTGTACTGAAAATTCTGACCGGGCGGCACGGGTGGTATGCCCACCTGGCCTGCCGTCACCTCTTGGCTCTGTTCCTGCACGACGTTGATAACATCTTGCGGCGTCAGGCCACGCGCCTGCAGGAGGTCAGGATCCATCCAGATGCGCATGGCATATTGGCCCGCACCGAATACCGACACATTGCCAACGCCCGGCAGGCGAGCCAATTCGTTCTGCAGATTGATGACGGCGAAGTTGGACAGGAAAAGGCTGTCATATCGGCTGTCCGGTGAGGTCAGGCTGACGAATTCCAGAATCGACGTCGATTTCTTTTGTGTCGTGACGCCCTGAAGCTGGACGGCATCCGGCAGCGAGGACATGGCTATGGCGACACGGTTCTGCACAAGGACCTGCGCCTGATCGGGATTGGTGCCGATCGCAAAGGTAACTGTCAGGGAGTAGGTTCCGTCGCTGGCGCTCGTCGACTGCATATAGAGCATGTTCTGCACACCGTTGACCTGCTGTTCGATCGGCAGGGCAACGGTATCGATGAGGGTTTTTGCGCTCGCGCCGGGGTAACGTGTCGTCACCTGTACCGTCGGCGGAACAACGTTCGGATATTGCGCGACGGGTAATTGGAAGAGCGCGACCGCGCCGATGAGGACGAAGACAAGCGCCAGAACATTCGCGAGCACCGGCCGCTCGATGAAGAAGCGTGAAATCATGCTGTCCTCCTCGGATATTGGCGTGAAAACGGGAGCGAGTTCATGGTGTGTCAGACTTTGGTGTGCCGGGTTTAGGCGCATCTGACGTGGGTGCGGTGGCAGCGGGTGCGATATCGTTCGATGCGCTTGCCGTCGCGGCTGCGTCTAACGCGACTTTCTCCGGCGCAACCTTGCTGCCTGGGATGGCCTGCTGAATACCTTCCGTCACGACCCAATCGCCGGCGTCAAGTCCGGATTCAATGACGCGCAGAGGACCTTCGCGCTGGCCGGTTTTCACTTGCTTCTGCTCGATGATTTCATCTTTCCCAAGCACCAGTACATAGTTGCCCAGCTGGTTGCTGCCGATTGCGTCGTCCCTCACCAACAGCGCCTTGTCTTCATGTCCGACCGGCACGCGCACACGCACAAAAAGACCTGGCAGAAGGGCGCGATTCTTGTTGTCGACAATGCCCCGCACCGACAGCGTGCCGCTTGCCGTATCGATCTGCGGCGCGGCGTAGTCGAGATGGCCCTTGAAGGGATAGCCGGTCTCGCCCTGCAGGCCGATCTCAAAGGGAATGGTCGGAAGGTCGGTTTGCCTGAACGTGTGCCCTTGCTTTGCCATATCCTGCTTGATCATCAGCACCTGTGGTTCGCTGACGCTGAAATTGACATAGAGCGGATCCATCTGGACGATAGTTGCGAGCGTGGTTGGGCCGGATACCCCGACCAGGGCGCCCACATCGACGAGATGGGCAGTCACCGTGCCGTCGAACGGCGCCACTACCTTCGTATATCCGAGGTTGATCTTCGCAAGGTCGAGACTGGCCTGTGCGTTGAGGATGGTTGCGTTCGCCTGATCAAGCGTCGCCTTGGCACTGTCGACGGCCGTTTGTGTCGTGACCCTCTGCCTGCTGAGATTGAGCTGCCGCTGGTACTCCTGATCGGCGCCGACCTGCGATGCCTGCGCAGAGGCAAGTGTCGCTTGCGCCTGATCGACTTGCGCTTGGTATGTATCGCTCTGAATGCTGAAGAGCTGGGTGCCCTTCGTGACAGTCGTGCCGTCGCGATAGTCGATCGACTCGAGGAAGCCCTGAACGCGTGCCTCTATATCGACGGAATTGATTGCCGCAGTATTGCCGGTCAGCTCGAAATATCGGGTGACGGCCTGCTGCAGAGGAAGCGCTACACGCACCTTCGGCGGCGGTGGGGCGACGTAGGTGTTGTTGCTTCCGTCGCATGCCTGAAGAGAAATCGTGCAGAAAAGCACGACGCAAAATTGCAGACCTTGAGAAAATCCCCCACGCATTCCTGACGCCCCCATAACTTGCGAGTTCCAGTCTTCATGCGTGCCTCGTCGACAACCAAGCGGTACCGATGGATCAAGGCATGTGGCAATATGAAGCGGCATTGCTAAAAATTGCAATAGCCCGCGCCCTGCAATTAGCGTGGGCTGTATTGGCGGAGGCCAAACCTGATTAGGCAGGCCTCCTTTTTCTGAACGTCATCATAGCAAGAAGCAGGACAATAATAACACCGGCGGCAATCAGGACATGGTGATGGAGGGGGAGGTGGCCGAACGTCTGCTCGATACCCTGTCCGAACAGATAGCCTATTCCGGTGAAGAGCGATCCCCAGACCAAGGCGGCCACGGCGTTGATCGAGACGAACTTTATCGCTGAAACGCCTGACATTCCGATGGCGACCGGACTGATGGTCCTCACGCCATAGATGAATCGGAACGCGAAGATGAAGCCGGTGGGATAGCGCTCCAGAAGATGCGTGACCCGTGCGAAAGCCGGCTTCTCGATGATTTTCTGGATGCGCGGGTAGTGTCGGGCATAGCGACCAGCGAAGAAGAGGGTTTGGTCCGCGATAAAGGAACCGGCGCAGGCGGCTGTCGCCGCGCTCCAATAGGTCATGAGGTGGCGATGCGAAAATACACCGCCGAGGATAACCATGGTTTCTCCCTCGACGGCTGCACCCAGGAAGATCGCCAGGAGGCCATATCTTGCGATCAGAAGCTCGATGGTCATTGTGGGTGGCTCCGGATCGAGGGCGTGACCTTTACCGCTGGAAAATGAGCAACACGTAAGCCAGGAATAGCACAAGGTGAACGGCGCCCTGCATGAGATGGGTCCGGCCGCTGGCGAAAGTGATGATACTGACGGCCAGCGTCAGGATGAGCATCACGAGATCGCTGCCTTGAAGTCCCAGCGTAACGGGGTGTGCATAGATATAGCTGACGGCGAGCATAGCAGGGACGGTTATCCCGATCGTTGAGAGGACCGAACCCAGGAAGATATTGATTGAGCGCTGTAAGTGGTTGGCGCTGGCGGCGCGCACGGCACTGATGGCTTCCGGTGTGGCAACCAACACGGCCATGACGACACCGCCGAAGGCGACGGGCGCTTGCAATGTTTCGATGAAGTAGTCGATCGGCTTGGCGAGTTCTTCGACAAGGAACACCACCGGCCCCATATAGGCGAACAGCAGAATGGTATGAAGCCATATCGATCCGCGTACAGGGCGAGCGTCGTGCTTGACGGGCGGTTCGCTTTCGTCGGCGAAGAAATGGTGATGGCGACCGGCCTGAAGCATCAGGAATATACCGTAGAGGCCGATCGATATGATTCCGAGCACCATCTGTCTTGGCGCGGAAGGGTGCGGGCCTCCGGAAGTATACAGGAAACTGGGCATAATCAGGCTCAGCGTTGCCAGCGGCACGATAAGCCCGAGATAGGCATTGGCGCCCTGAAGGTTGTGCGACTGCTCCGGCCGGCGCCAGGCGCCGAACAGCAACGACAATCCCACCATGCCGTTGAGGATGATCATAATCACCGCGAAAAGCGTATCGCGGGCAAGGGTAGGGTTGTTCGCGCCATGGATCATCACGGCGGAAATAGCCATCACCTCGATCGAGGTGATAGCAAGCGTCAGGATCAATGTGCCATATGGCTCCCCAAGTCGTTCCGCCAGATGATCGGCATGCCGGACAACGGAAAGCGCAGAGCCAAGTACGGCGGCAAAAAGCCCGAGAAAAATGAAAGCGAGCCAAACAGGGTTGGACAATTGTTGAAACAACGAATCTTCAAAGCCAAGGACCACCAGGCTGGTCAGAATGCTGATCGCCAGAAACCATTCCTTGCGTAGAAGACGGGTCAGTCCGAAGGGACGAAATACCAGTGTGTCCGTCATTGGGATGACGGCCGCCCAGTGAACTGTAGCTGCAAAGCGATAACCAATGCCATCATATCATCCCCCCGTTGCCGGACGCCCGCAAACCGTCTGAATCCATCGCTCCGAGTCCAAAATTCTACACGCGTTCGCTGCTTCCCGCGAGAGCAGCCTTTGCTCGTTCGATCGAGGCGTGTACCGGCAGAGCGGTCGCACAGATAGATCGTGCCTTTGACGTGCTACCTCGTGTTAGGTTGCGCAATCCGTCGAGGTAGCCACGAACCATCGTGCCGGACCAGCCAGGTTCCGCCTTTGTGGAAAAGTGGCCGGATCTCGGGATCGCGCAGTCCCTCGAACTTTTTTATAAGCCCGGCTATGGCCGTTGTCTTCTCCGCAAAAAGGGCGACGAGCGGTATATTGCCTGATCCCATAGCCATCTGAAAACGTCCAGTCCATCGTTAGCCTGCCCGCCAACTCGAGCACTTCGCTCCGACCGCGCTGTCAATCGATAGGTATTACTCGCGGCCATAGGTTAGCTTTTTCGTGCATACCGTACCGCATTGGTCGGAACTGACCTCGTGCGGTTTAAACAGTCCTGATTTATTGCTGGCGCCCCCTCCTATTTGAGGGAGCTTTCCCCGCTTGCCCCGCCTTATTCATTTGGCGGGGCTTTTTCATGCGCGGCTTATTTTTGGTGTCTATCTCCATGTTAGAGATGGTGAAAAAAAACGCGAACGAAATTAAGCGGGTCGTTACCTTCGCGGTTTAGCCAAATTTTATTTAGCTATTGACGATATTTAATTATCGTTTAACTTCAAATCGTTGGATACTTGACGCCCGCCTGTCACCGCTTAGCAGGTGGGCGCTTTTTTGTTGCGCAAGCCAATAGATATACTATGATAATATCATAACATTTTAAAAGCCTCGCCATCCCCCCAAGTGGCGGGGTTTTCTTTTCCCAATCGCTGCGATTCTATTGTGCCGGTCGCTTCGGCAACAAGCGCTTCGGCTATGTTATTCCAAGTTCCGTTCAGCTCACCCTAAGTTAAGCGCGCTTTTTACGAGAGAAAATTAAAGCATCGGCGCGGTGCTAGCAACGCGGGGAAGCATATTTTCATGTTTAGCGTTGCCTAAATTATCAAAATGTACAATAAATATACCGAGGCAAAGAATCGATAACTGTGTTGTCTATGACGGAGGGGGCTATGACACTTGCAATCAATGATATTGCGCCGGATTTCGAGGCGGAAACGACCGAAGGCAAGATCCGCTTTTACGACTGGGCCGATAATTCCTGGGTCGTCCTGTTCTCGCATCCGAAGGATTTCACGCCGGTGTGCACCACCGAGCTCGGCTATATGGCGAGGATCAAACCCGAATTCGACAAGCGTGGCGTGAAAATTATGGGTCTGTCGGTCGATCCGCTCGACCGTCATTCCGGTTGGGTGAGCGACATCAAGGAGACGCAGGGGTTTGCACCGAATTTCCCGATGATTGCCGATGTCGATTACACCGTATCGAAGCTCTACGGCATGCTGCCGGCAGCGGTGTCAGGCGATCCGACCAAGCGCACCCCGGCTGACAATCAGACCGTGCGGAACGTCTTTGTCGTTGGTCCGGACAAGAAGATCAAATTGATTTTGGTTTATCCGATGACCACAGGCCGCAATTTCGATGAAGTCCTGCGTGTGATAGACTCGCTTCAGCTTACCGCGAAGCACAGGGTCGCTACTCCGGTGAACTGGAAGCAGGGTGAGGATGTGATCATCGCCGGTTCGGTGAGCGACGACGAAGCCAAGACATTGTATCCGCAGGGGTGGAACGCGCCTAAGCCCTACATCCGGATCGTTCCACAGCCGAAGGCGTAACCACGACGGCCCTTCGTCCGGGGCGAGATTTGCGCAAGGGAGTCGCCGATGATCTTCCGTCAGCTCTTCGACAGCGTGTCCGGTACCTATACCTATCTCATCGCCAGCCGCCGGGGCGGTGAGGCGCTCATCATCGATCCCGTGCTCGAGAAGGTCGACCGCTATCTTCAGCTCGTGGACGAACTTGACCTGAAGCTGGTCAAGGCCGTGGATACCCATCTGCATGCCGACCATATCACCGGATTGGGCGCGCTACGCGACCGCACCCATTGCATCACGGTGATGGGCGAGCAGACACTTGCCGATGTCGTCTCTATGCGTGTCACGGAAGGCGATCGTGTCGCGATCGAAGGTTTGAGCCTCGATGTGCTCTATACGCCGGGCCACACGGACGATTCCTATTCCTTCCTCATGGGCGGCCGGGTGTTTACGGGCGACACGCTCCTCATTCGCGGCACCGGACGCACCGATTTCCAGAACGGCAACCCGCTTCAACAATATGATTCGATCTTCAACAAGCTTCTGAAATTGCCGGACGAGACGCTGGTCTATCCGGCCCATGACTATAAGGGCGATACGGTTTCCACCATCGGCGAGGAGAAGCTATTCAATCCGCGCCTCAGGGTTCGGTCGGCGGACGAGTATGCCGACCTCATGAACAACCTCAAACTCCCTAATCCGAAGATGATGGATGTGGCCGTGCCGGCCAATGTTCATGTCGGTCTTCATCAGGATGAGATTGCACGTAAAGGCTGGGCTGTCTCGGCGGCCGAGGCGCTGGCGTTGCGCGGTCGTCCCGATATTGCGATCGTCGACCTGCGCGAGAAGGGCGAGCGCGAAAAGCATGGAACCATCCCAGGCTCGCTGCATGCACCCTATCCGGATTTGCTGGAAAACATCAGCGCGGGCGGCATGCTGCATGAGCTGGCGGCGGCCACCGGCAAACGGATCGTGTTCTATTGCGCCTTCGGCGAGCGATCGGCGATGGCGGTGCAGGCCGCGCAGGACGTTGGCCTGGCAACCGCCTGTCATATCGAGGGTGGCATCGCCGCGTGGAAGAAGGCGAACGGGCCGGTAGCCCATTGAGCTGTGCACCAGCCAATAGACCGGCAATGAATGGGTGCTCCAACTGACTGCAAGTACGGCGGATACAGGCGCTTGCCGTACAGATGAATGCAGCCGGCCTTACTGCGGAATTGACTGCATCAATATTTCGCTGCGCAGAATAGGTGCTTCATCCCCGAAATAGGTCTTCAGCAGCTTCGGAAAATCATCTGATTGATAAAAAGCCGTGAGCGCCTCATCTGCGAGAAGGCGGAAGGCGGAATCGTCTCGCTGCAAGGCGATCCCATAGGGCTCGTGCGTGAACAGGCGGTTGCCGATCGCAAGTGCGGCGGGATTGCGAGCACGAGCGGCGAGGCTGATGAGGAGAGCCCGGTCGGCGAAATAGGCGTCGATCCTATGGTCTTCGAGGGCTTCGAGCCCGTCCTGATGCGTTGCGAAATCTGCGACCCGCGTTTTCGGTACATCGGGCCCGAGTGCTTCGCGCAGTGTCGCGCCGGTGGTCGTATCCGAGCGGACGCCGATGATGCTGTTTGAAGGCGATTGTGCGTCCACCGCTCGCACCGGGCGCTTATCGAGGAAGAGTATCTGCAGGTATTCGGGCGAATCCTTGCGCAGCAGTGCGCTTGCTCCAGTCAGAAAGATCGGCTGAGAAAAATCGACGCTTTCACGCCTGTCAAGATTGATGGTGATAGCGCCGCACAGAAGATCGATCTGTCCGCTTTTCACAGCGTTGAATCCATCGGCGAGAGTGGTTTCGACATATTCCCGCTTCACGTCGGGAATCTTGTGGCCGATTTCGTCGGTGATCTTTCCGCAGAGATCGATGGTATATCCCGCCGGACTGCCGTCCTTTTTCTTGAAGGAAAACGGTGCCTCGTCGGCAATGTAGCCGATCCGGACGGTTCCCTTTTGAGCGATCTGGTCGAGCGTTTGAATGGCGGCGGCCATATATGCCGAGACGCAAAGGATGAGGCCTGCCAGAACCAACCGTCTCATGCATTTCGCCAGCATGATCTTCATCTCCGAAAGAATGGTGGCGATCGCAAACGCTTAGGCGAAGATTATGGTCTGGGCGTCATTTGTCAACGATGGATTGTTTTCGAAAAGTTTCGCGGAAAAAGAGAGGCGGCCGGCGTGCAAACTCGGTTGCATGCCGTTTGAGCTCCACGGCTGGTTTCATCAAGCGGCCTGGGTAGCCGGTGGCATCCGGCTCCATCAGATCCCCTAACGAAGCTTGTGGCGATCCGCCCATCGGGAGATGGCGGCGGCGATTGCCTCGGGTTGATCCTCCGGCACGACATGGCGGGCCGGGCCGCAATTTTCGATGTCTAGATTGGCGATGTTTGCCCGGCACCAAGCCGTCATCGCCTCACCGATCAACAGGGTTTCCGCCGGACCCTCGAAGGTCAGGAGCAGCTTCGGGACATCCGCGCTCGCCGCCAGCCAGGCATCGTAGGCTTCGATCCGGGCGACGACATCGGCCGGCTCGCCCTCGATCGGCATTGCGCGCGGCCATTCCAGCAACGGCCGCCGGCTTTCGCGGGTTGGGTAGGGTGCGCGGTAGACGGCATGATCCTCGTCGTTCAGCCCACTGAGTACGGTGGCTCGCAGCGCCTGCTCGATAAAGAAGTTCTCGTCAAGAACCTTGGCCTCGCCGCTGCCCGGCGAGCGCAGTGCCTCGTAACGCGGCCTCGAGTTCGGGAGATCGTCCCAGCTCATCGGTCGCATGATGGTTTCCATGAAGGCGATGCCGAGCACCCGGTCGGGATGGCGGGCTGCCCAGTCGAATGCCAGCGCGCCACCCCAGTCGTGGCCGACCAGCACGACGCTGGTGAGTTCAAGAGCGTCGAACCAGGCGTCGAGATAACGGGCATGATCAGCAAAGCGATAGGGAATGTCGGGCTTGCCCGAGCGGCCCATGCCAATGAGATCGGGCGCAAGGCGGCGGGTCGGCGCACCGATATGGGGAGAAACATGCCGCCAGAGATAAGACGAGGTGGGATTGCCGTGGAGGAAGACGAAGGGGGTCCCGCTCCCTGCATCCTCATAGAAGATTGTCGAATCCAGCACATCGATGGAGGGCATGGCGGGTATCCTTTCTTCGAAAGAAATGGTAAGGTACCTGTCTATCTAACACAATAGTCAGGTGCCTGTCTATATCCCATGGAAAACTGTGCTCCCTCCCGTCCGCCCCTAGGCCTGTTGTTGCGGCTTGCGCACCAGCACTGGACACAGGCCGTCGAAGCCGCGCTGGACGAAGCCGGCTTCGGCGACATCCGTCCGCCGCATGCCAACGTTTTCACCTTTGCCCGCCCCGAGGGCATCCAGGTCAGCGAACTCACCAAGCTTGCCCACGTGCGTAAGCAGACAATGACGCAGGCGGTCGAGGAGCTCGAGCGGTTGGGTTATGTCGAGCGCCGCCCAGATCCCAACGACCGGCGTGCTCGACTGGTGTTCCTCACAGAACGCGGCAAGGGTGTCCGACCGATCGCGATGGCGACCGGCCGTCTCGTCGACGAACGTTGGGCGGAAATTGCCGGCTCGGAGGAGATCGAGCAGATCAAGCATGCATTGCAAAGATTGCTCGGTCGGTTGCAGAGCGACGATCAGACCGGTATCGGGGCTGAAGAGCAGGCTGGTTCCTAAGCCGGCGCGTCGCTTTTTCCCGGCACCAATTCCATCGGCCATACTTCGTGGACGAAATCGCTGCGGCCGGTGACTTTTGTCGCGGCGTCCAGCTCGGCAATGATCATTTCGCCGAGGCGGGCGCCGTAGTGTTTGAGATCGATGCGGAAGCTTGTCAGCGACGGCGTCAGGTAGCGGCAGACGGGATTTTCGCGAAAGCCGATGACGGCGAGGTCCTTGCCGGGCTGCAAGCCGCCTTCGCCAAGCCGCTGGTAAAGGCCCATCGCCATTGTTTCCTGGATAAGGAGCACGGCCGTCGGGCGGTCGTCCATGGCAAGCAGCTTGGAGGCCAGTTCGTATCCGCCGGAAATGCGGTCGTGCAGGCGCAGCACCAGCCTTTCATCGAAGGCGAGGCCCGCTTTTTCCAACCCGGCCTTGAAGCCCGCCAGAAAGATGTAGTTGTTGTTCGTCTCCTGCGCAGTCAAGCCGAGCAGGATGCGTTTGTGCCCCCGCGATGCCAACCGCTGCACTGAGGTCTCGGCAACTCCGGCAAAATCGAGATCGAGCGCGGCATAATCGCCCTTGGTCTCGCTGCTGCCGAGCGCGACGAAAGGCATGTGCCATTTCCTCAGATAGTCGATGCGCGGATCGATGCGCTGGACATTGGAGATGATGAAACCATCGGCGAGCCGGCGGTCGACGGCGCGGTAGAGGAATTCGTTTTCATCCTGATCGGAGGCGCAGGGCAGGATCATCAGGTCATAGCCGACATTGGCAAGCGTGCTCTGCAATCCCTCGCTCAGCGCCATGAAGAAGGTTTCGCCTGACATGGTGCGGCCGATGTCTGTACGCATGGTCAGTGCGATCGCCTTGGTCGCGCCGCTACGCAGGCTGCGTCCTGACTGGTTCGGCCGATAGCCCAGCCGCTCGGCCTCGGCGAGAATGCGTTTACGCGTCTCGGGGCTAACTTCGCTGCGGTCGTTCATCGCTCGCGAAACGGTGCTGATCGCCATGCCAAGATGGGCGGCCAATTCCCGGATACCGACTGTCTGCGGTTTCTTCATGCTGCTCCATATCGTCGCGACTCGACGAGATCGTCTTGACATCCCCACATCGTCATGGCAATTCCCGGAAACGTTTCCGGGATTCGATCATCTGAATGCCCGGCGAAGACATAGGCGCTGGCGGGAGGGCCACGGTCCAAAGAGCCCGCAGCGCAAAGGAGATTTTCAGGAGGAGAAAATGGCTGTTTCCGAAGAAACCATTGTTCGCAAGCTGACATGGCGTCTGCTGCCGATTCTTATATTCTCGTATTTCATCGCGATCCTCGATCGTGCCAATGTCGGTGTCGCGGCGTTGACCATGAACCGGGATCTGGGTCTGTCGATGACCGCTTTCGGTTTTGCCGCCAGCATATTCTTCGTGCCATATGTGCTGCTTGAAATCCCGTCGAACCTCGCGCTTGAGCGATTTGGCGCGCGTTGGTGGATTGCCCGCATCATGCTGACCTGGGGACTTCTGGCCGCCGCCCATGCGTTAGTCTGGAATGCCGGCAGCCTTTATGTGCTGCGTGCGCTTCTGGGCGCGGCGGAGGCCGGTTTCTTTCCGGGCGTCGTCTTCTACCTGACGCTCTGGTATCCGTCGGCCTATCGCGGCCGCATCATCAGCGCCTTCATGGCCGGCATTCCGATCTCGCTGGTGATAGGCACGCCGGTATCGACGCTTCTGCTGCAGCTCGATGGCATATTCGGCCTGCATGGGTGGCAGTGGATGTATCTGCTGGAGGGCCTGCCGGCCCTGATTGTTGCGGTGCTCATTCCGTTCATCCTGCCGAGTGGCCCGAAGGAAGCGAAGTTCTTGGAGCCCGCCGAGCGCGACTGGTTGGTGGCGCGGCTCGACCGCGAACAGCGTGAACGCGCGGCGCTGAGCGGCGGAGGCCATGGAAAGCAACTGATGACGGCGTTGCTCAGCCCGCAAGTTCTGCTGTTCTGCCTTATGTATTACGGCCTCACCAATCTCAACGGCGCGGTCAGCACCTTCCTGCCGCTTATCCTGAAGGGTTTTGGTTTCAGCCAGGTGCAGACCGGCTTTGTCGCGGCAATTCCTTATCTCTTCGGCATCGCCGGCATGCTGCTGCTTGGCCGTCTCGCCGATCGCCCCGGCAAGCGCCGCCTGGCCAATTACACAGCGTTGATCATTTCGATCATCGGCCTCGTAGGCTCGGCAGCCAGTGCTGATCCGACGGTCAAACTTCTGATGCTCTGCATTGCCGCCTTCGGGGTTTTCGGCGCCATGCCGGTGTTCTGGGGTCTGCCGACAGCGATCCTCAGCGGGGCTGCGGCAGCTGGCGGCATTGCCCTTATCAATGCGCTCGGCAATATTTCCAGCGTAGTCAATCCCTGGGTGATCGGCATGATCCATGACTCGACCGGCAATTTCGACGACGGCCTCTATTGGCTGGCGCTGATGGCCGCCATGTCGGTCGTCACCCTCATCGTCATTTCAACGCTCTTTGGCCGCATCCCTGAAGCCGGTGCAGTCAAAGCGCGATAAGCCGAGGTACAGTCATGTTAATTACTGAAGTCCGTCTTCGTCGCCTGCAGGGCACGCTGCCGACCAACGGCGATCTTTGGGAGGAACGGCTCGTTCGTCCCATCGATATCTATCCGGAATACCGGGTCAGAAACGATCACGAAGGAGGCATTCAAACTGCCGACGGGTTCAAGATCACCACGCATTTCGTGGAGATCCATACGGATGAAGGCGTTACCGGCCTTGCCGGCCCGATCCCGGAAGGCGCCGCCTACATCATCGCTAAGCACCTGCGCAAATATCTGATCGGTCAGGACGCAATTGCCGGCGAGAAGCTCTGGGATCAGATGCATCGCGGTATGGTGCATGGCCGCCAGGGCGACGCGATGCTGGCGATCAGCGCCGTCGACTGCGCGCTGTGGGACCTGCGTGGCAAATGGCTGAATCAGCCGGTCTACCGGCTGCTCGGCGGACCAACTCAAACGAAGATCCCGGCCTATGCTTCGATGCTCGGCTTTGCCGTGCTCGATGCCGGCAAGGTTCGCGAGCGTGCCATCGAATACAAGGAGAAGGGCTACCGCGCCCAGAAATGGTTCTTCCGCCACGGCCCGATGAGCGGCACCGAGGGCATGAAGAAGAATGTCGAGCTGGTGCGCACGCTGCGTGAAGCCGTCGGCGAAGATTACGATCTGATGTTCGACTGCTGGCAGTCGATGGATGTCGGCTATGTCGTCGATCTCGCAGAGCGGATCGAGCAATACAAGCCGCGGTGGCTTGAGGAATGCGTCATGCCCGACCGCATCGACAGCTATCGGAAACTGAGCGAACGCATTCGTATTCCGCTCTCGGGCGCCGAGCACGAATATACCCGCTGGGGCTTCAAGCGCTTCATCGACTCGGAAGCGCTCGACGTCATTCAGCCGGATATCTACTGGTGCGGCGGTCTGACCGAGACGTTGAAGATCGCGGCCTACGCCACAGTGCATGACCTCATCACCATTCCGCATGGTCATTCCAGCTTCGTCACCGCACATTTTTCGGCGGTGCAGTCGCCGATTCATACGCCCTACCAGGAATATCTGGTGAAGTGGAATGCGGTGCATCAGCACTTCCTCGTCGATCCGCTCGATGTCATCGACGGCATGATCGAAGTGCCTGACAGACCCGGCCTGGCGATGGAGATCGACAAGAGCAAGATCGAGGCGGAAGACATCATCTTCGCGGCTTGATGCCGAAAAATCCCGGCCGGGTGAGCAGATCGTCCGGCCGGGAGTGTTTTATCGGATAACGCCGGGATCACGAAGAGTTTCGTTATCAATCTCCGAGGTTTGACCTATCTAGATTGCAACGTCAGGCCAATGGAACCTATGGGGTTCAGGAGAGCGATTTCATGAGACATATCGGTAGCATAGTGCAAAAAGCGGCCTTCGCTTTCGGCGTCGGATTCATTGGTTTGAGCGCGGCCATAAGTCCCTTCGGAGCTACGCCGGCGTCGGCCCAGACCATCATCGACGATTGGCAGAAGGTGAAGCCGCCGGCGGCACCGGAATTGAAGCCGGTGACGGTCGATCAGAAGACGACGGCACTGCTGATCCTCGATTTCAACGGCGCGCAGGACCCGACCAAGGGGCCGTGCAACAAGAATACCAAGCCGCGGTGCCTTGCCTCCGTGCCGAAGGTCAAGGCAATGCTTGACGAGGCCCGCGCCAAAGGCGTGTTCGTGGTCTACAGCTTGGCCGGCGTGGGCGAACCTCAGGACATCGCCACGGATATTGCGCCGCTAGCAAGCGACCCGATCGTAAAATCCGGCGCCGACAAGTTCATCGGTACCAATCTCCGCAACATCCTCGCCGACAAGGGCATCAAGACCGTGATCGTCACTGGCACGGCCGCCGAAGGCGCGGTTCTCGACACGGCGACCGATGCTGCACTGAACGGCATGAACATCATCCTCCCCGTCGACGGCATGTCGTCCACCGAACTCTACGCCGAGCAATATGTAGCCTGGCATATGGTCAACGCGCCCGGCGTTTCACAGAAGACGACGCTGACCAAGATCGACATGATCAAGTTCTGAGACATTGGCCAGCCAAGCCAAAACGACACCCCGCTTCAGATGGGCGCTGAAGAGGGGTGTCTTTGATATCGCGGCCTCTTTTAGTTCAGGGTCTCGTTGAAGAGGTTCAACAGGCGCTTCCAGTGCCGTTCGGCACCGGTCTCGTCGTAGACGCCGTGGTCGGGAACGGTCCAGCCATGGGCCATGCCGACATAGTTCTCGATCATATGGTCGACGCCGCCTATGCGGAGCGCTTCGGCGAGGCGGCCGGATTGCTCCGGCGGGAAGCTGTTGTCGACACCGGCGACGCCGATATAGACGCTGCCCTTGATGTCAGCAGCCAGGCGATGCGGGCTGTCTTCCGCGTCGCTGGCAAGATTGCCGCCGTGGAAGGTGGCGGCGGCTGCGATGCGGTCGGAATAGGCAGCCGCTGCCGTCAGCGCGCGGGCGCCGCCCATGCAATAGCCGATGGCGCCGACCGGACCGGTGGCGCCTGCTGTGGTCAGCGCTTCGAGGAAGGCGGCGCTGTCGCGCTTGGTCATCTCTTGCGTCGTGCCGCGCAACATATTCATGATCATTTCGCGCGAGGCCGGGTCACCGAAGGACGTGCCATTGAACGGGCCATAGGCGCCGAAGCGATAGAACAGGTCGGGCAGCAGGACGACATAGCCGGAATCGGCAAGCCGCTGCGCCATGTCGTAGAGCGCCTGACGTGGACCCATGGCGTCCATGTAGAAAATGATGCCACGCTCAGCGGAAACACCATTGTCGGGGCGGAAGATGGCGGCTTTCGCGACGCCATCGGCAGCATTGATTTCAATATCTTGTTTCATCGTCAAATTCCTTGCGGTCCTGGTTTGAACGTTCGTTTCCCCGAGACGGCACTCTGGCAAATGGCCGGAGGGCGCTCAATAGCATTTCCCTTTCAAAAAGATGCGACAGGTAAATCGGCGATCAACATCTCTTGAGTTCCCGCTTTTGCTGTCAGTGGAATAGTATCCGAGGCGAAGGCGTCGATGCGCGGGGCCGATGGAGGATACGTAGCATGTCTTTTCGCCAGATCGTTCCAGGCCTTGCGCTGGTCTTTTCCCTCGTCTCGACGCTGGCCTTTGCCGCGCCGCCGGAGCAAGGCCGCTCTTCGGGCGGCGGAGGTGGCGGAAGCGTTCTCTCCCTGTTGCCAGCCGATGCCGTTAGCGACCATGTGCTCAACGCCGATGGTAAGAGCATTCCCTATACGGCGACAGCAGGTACACTTGATCTCTTCGGCCAGGACGGCGAGCGCACCGCGGCGATCTTCTACACCGCCTATGTCGCCAAGAACCGGGATGCCGGCAGACCGATCACCTTCGTCTTCAATGGCGGGCCGGGCGCTGCCTCAGCCTTTCTCAGCCTCGGATTGGTCGGGCCGCGCATTCTCGATTTCGGCCCGAGCGGGCGCGACGGCGCCAACGCGAAGCTGGTCGACAATCCTCAAAGCTGGCTGAACTTTACCGATCTCGTCTTGATCGATCCGATTGGCACCGGCTGGAGCCGCACGGTAAAGTCTGATGATGCCAAAGAGTTTTACAGCGTGCGCGCGGATGCCGAGAGCCTTGCCAAGGCGATCGCGCTTTATGTTGCCCACAACGGACGCGCCGCCTCGCCGAAATATATTCTCGGCGAGAGCTATGGCGGGCTGCGTTCGGCAAAAGTCGCCACCAGCTTGCGGCAGGATCAGGGCATCCTGATTTCCGGCATCGTCATGCTGTCGCCGTTGATCGAAGGGCGGCTCGTCTTCGGAGCCAACGATCTCGCACTCGGCGCGGCGCTCGAATTGCCTTCGCTGGCCGCTGCCGAGTTGGAGCGGAAAAATGCCTTCAACGAGCAGGGGGTTCAGGACGCCGAAAAATTTGCGCTGAACGAATATCTGCCCAGTCTTGCCGGCCCGCCTCCGACCGGCGATGCCGGTCGTGCGTTCTACGACCGCGTGGCCAAGCTGACCGGCATTCCCGAGGATGTCGTTGCTAAGAATCAGGGCTTTCTTGGTGGGGTGTATCAGAAGCATTCCGATGGTGACGGCGCCGATATCGTCAGTTCCTACGACGCTTCGTTCCTGGCGCCGGATCCCTATCCTGAATCGGAGTCAGGCCGCAGCGACGATCCGATCCTCGATGGTTTCGTTCGCGCCTATGGCGGGGCCTTCTCAAGCTATGCGCGCGACGAGCTCGGCTTCCATACCGACATGACCTACAATCTGCTGTCGAGCTCCGTAAACGAGCATTGGAACTGGGGCGGCCGCAACGGCGGTTCGCGCCTGCATGCGAGCGGGACGGACGACATCAAGGAGATGCTGACCCTTGTCCCGTCTTTCCGGCTGCTGGTGGCGCAGGGCTATAGCGATCTCGTCGTGCCCTTCGGCGTCAACAAATATGTGCTCGATCACATGCCGCCGGCCTTTGCCGACCGCGTGGCGCTGAAGCTCTATCGCGGCGGGCATATGTTCTACACGCGGCCGACGTCGCGAGAGCAATTCACGACAGACGCCAAGGCGTTTTTCGCGGCGCAGCCAGCGACACCCCCGCTGCAGTCAAATTAGTCGTGCTGTAGCTGAAACAGATGCTTGATGCGTGAGGTCAGAGAACCGATTGGAGCGCCGTTGACCAGCATGTCGCTGGCGCCGAAAAGATGGCGTTCGGCTTCGATGCGCTTCGACATGATAGCCCCCAGCTCTTCGGCGATGGAAGGCCGGTCATGCAGGAGCGGCGCCAGGCAATCCTCGCCGATTTCATAGGTCACCACGAAGGTCAGCGCCTGGATCGTGCCGACTTCGCCGGCCCCCATCAGCAGACCGCCTTCGCCGAAATAGTCGCCGGGAGCAAGCCGCGTCAATTCGATCTGCCGCTGCGCCTCCCTGCGGGTAACGCTGACAACGCCTGAGCGCACGATGGTCAGCGAGCGCAACCGCGAATCCTGCTCGGCGAGGACGGCATCCTTGTGATAGGTGCGGCGCTGCATATGCGAGGCCAGATGCTCCTTCTCGTCCTCGGTCAGCGACGAGAACAGCGGGATATTGTTGAGCAACCGCCACGGCGTACCGGGATGCTGGGCGGCGTTCGCCGTCTCGGCCTGGGATTCCGACGGCATCGTGATGGCGTCGGGTGGACCCGCGAGCTTCAACCCGCCTGCTTTCGAATGACGATAGATAAGGTCGTTGATCTCATTTTTGGCGGCCGCCGTCTGGGATATGTCACGGATGCGGAAATTCAATTGCAATTCGACCGCCTGTCCGTCGATTGAATCGATCATTACGCTCGGCTCTGGCGTCTTCTGAATTGTGTTGCAACTGATCAGCACGTTGCGCATGACATCAGCGATGACTTTCGGCTGCGTGGTCGGCTGGACGCGGACGGTGATGGTGATGCCGTGGCTTTCGTCCGGGCTCGAGAGATTGGTGATCCGGCTTTTGGCAAGGGCGCTGTTCGGGATGACGACGAGGTCGTTGGTGCCGCTGAGCAAATGCGTGGCTCGCCAGTTGGTTTCGACAACACGGCCTTGAATGTCATTGTCGAGCACCACCCAATCGCCCACAGAATAGGGTCTGCCGAGATTGAGCGCGATGCCGGAGAAGACGTCGCTTAGCGTGCTCTGCAACGCAAGGCCGAGAATGATGGCGAAGACGCCCGAGGTCGCGATCAGCGTGCCGACCGGTACGCTGAAGACATCGGCGACGACGGAGAGAGCCGCGCCGAGATAGATGATGCCGACGACCAGATCCTGCAGCAGCCGGCCTTCGCGCGGCTTGCGCTCGAAGATCAGGAACAGGCGCACGAAAGCGACCAGCACCCAGGCGCCGTTGATCCACCAGACGATCTTGGCGAAGCCGGTGAAGACGCGCAGCGTCACCGTGTCCTGTGCCTGCGCCGGACTGGGCTCATAGGGCACGATGCCGTGATAGAGCAAAAGCGCGGTCAGGCTGACGAAAAAGGCGATCTGTCCGATCAGTCGCCCGGCGCGCCGGTGGCGAAGCAGGAAACGACTGACGAATGTGCCAATGACCACCAAGATGCAGAACTGGACGATCGGATCGGCGAGAAGCGCAATGGACATGAGGACTTGGCCGCGTTCAGTCTTTCGGATGGCCGGTAAATTGGCATGAACTTGGCCGCAATACCATATGGCTAGGTCCGAGCTTTCCTTAGCGCATCCGAAATCTCGGCGCGGGCAACGCCGATCAGGCGTTCCATGGCGCTGCGGGCGTCGTCGGGGCGGCGCATGCGGATGGCTTCCAACACCTCCTGGTGCATTGCGATTGCCTGTTCATGCGATTGGCTGGCGCGGTTCGTCAGGCGGAAGCTCGCGAGCAGTGCTGCGCGGATGGCGGTAGCGAATTGCAGATAGACCCAGTTGCCGCTGGCGCGGATGATCGCGGTATGGAATTCGAGATCCGCCCGGCTCCATGCCTCGTTATCGCGAGCATTGGCTTCTACCATCTCCTCGAAAGCCTTCGATATGCGGAAGAGATGATGAGCATTGGCGTTGGCTGCGGCCTGGGCGGCGGCGGCCGGTTCCAGCAATTGACGGGCCTCGATCAGCGAGGCGTGAAAACGGTCGTCGTTGCCGAGCCGCAGGGTGGCATCGAGGACGAGCGGATCGAGATAGTTCCAGTTTTCCCGCGGCAGCACGGTGGTGCCGGCGCGGGTGCGCGAGCGGATCATGCCGAGCGCCGCCAGATATTGCATGGCCTCGCGCAGGCTGGTGCGGCTGACGCCGAATTGCTCGGTCAGTTCCGCCTCGTTCGGCAACGTCGAACCTTCGACCATTTCGCCGGATATGATCTTGTCGATAAAGCGTTGCAGCAGCGCTTCACGCACGCTGCGCTTGCCGCCCTCGGAAAGGCCGGGCATCGCCGCAGTCAATTTTTTCCCCGTTTTGCCGCTTACCATGCCGTCTCCCTGGTTGTTCCCCACCGTGCACCTGTTGCAATCGTCAATGCAATCACCAAGCGCGGCCATCCCAGACCAACTGTATATAAATCCTACCTATGTTGACAATAAATATGATGAAAACTACCGTCCCCGCGGAATTGCTCAATGCGAACGGGAGGACAATGGCTGGACATGACGGTGGTGGAGCTCACGGGCAGCAGCCTGACAGCGCGGCTTTCCACGCGCGGCGGCCTCGTGCTCGGCCTCTGGTGGGAGCGGGGCGGCATGCGCGTACCGTTGCTGCGGGAAGCATCGTCTGACGACGCCGATGCGCTCTCCTCGGGCTGTTATCCGCTCGTTCCCTTCGGTAACAGGGTGAAGGACAATCGCTTTACCTTCCGCGGCAAGGACTATGCATTCGAGCCCAATACGCCTTGGGATCCGCATTATCTGCATGGTGAGGGCTGGCAGTCGGAATGGAAGGTTCTGAGCCAAAACAGTAGCGAGGCAGAATTCCGCTTTTCGCATGAAGGCCATGACACACCCTACGCCTATGAAGCGCGGCAGCGCTTTGCCATTCATGATGACCGCTTCGACATGCATCTCGAAGTCAGGAACATTGGAGCGGAGGCACTTCCTTTCGGCCTGGGTTGGCATCCCTACTTTCCCATGACACCGGCCACGACGCTCAAGGCACCGGCGCGGCAGTTCTGGACGGAAATAAAGGGCTGGCTGCCGGGGGAGGCGACGGACATTCCCGAGGACCTGGATTTTGCAACGGCCCGCGGGTTGCCGCATCGCTGGATCAACAATGGCTTCGAGGGGTGGGACGACTTTGCGGAAGTCGCCTGGCCCGAGCATGGAGTCCGCCTGCGTCTGACTGCGGATGAGCAGCTTAGGCACTATTTCATCTTTGTCTCCGATGCCGGCTTTGATCCGGACTATCAGCGCGACTATTTCTGTTTCGAGCCTATGTCGCATCTGGCAAACGGCCATAACCTGCCCGACCTCGGTGATCTCACCGTACTGGAACCCGGCGAGGAGATGGCGGTCAGCCTGCAATTGTGTCCGGAAGCGATTGCCTAGCGGCTCCCAGTTCAAGAAAGGATTCTCATGACCAACCGCCTTTCCGGCAAACGCATCCTGATCACCGGCGCGGCGCAGGGTATCGGCCTGGCGATTGCCAAGGCCTGTGCCAAGGAAGGCGCAGGCCTGTTCCTCATCGATATGGATGGCGCATTGTTGGCGCGCGAAGCCGAAGCGCTGAAGGCAGCAGGCGCGGTGCTCGGTTATGCCGCGGCTGACATTACCGATGCCGCAAAGATCGAGGCTGCAGTGGCGCTGGCGGCCAGTGAGATCGGCCGGCTTAATGCGCTGATCAATAATGCCGGAGTCAACGTTTTCTCCGAGCCGCTGGCGACGTCCGATGAAGAGTGGCAACGCTGTTTCGATGTCAATCTCAAGGGCGCCTGGAATTGCTGCAAGGCAGTGCTGCCCGGTATCATCGCCGAGGGCGGCGGTGCGATTCTCAACATTGCCTCCACCCATGCCTTCACCATCATCCCGCACACTTTTCCCTATCCGCTTGCCAAACATGCACTGCTCGGCATGACGAAATCGCTGGGGCTCGAATATGCAGCCAAGGGCGTCAGGGTGAATGCGCTAGCGCCGGGCTATGTTTCGACGCAGAAGGTCATCGACTATTGGAATAGTTTTGCCGATCCGGAAGCCGCCAAGGCGGAGACGATGCGGTTGCATCCCGGTGGCCGCATCGCGACGCCGGAGGAGATCGCGCTCGCTGCCGTCTTCATGATTTCCGATGAGTGCCCCTTCATGAATGCCGCCTGCCTTACCATCGACGGCGGGCTAAGCGTGCAGCAGCATCCTTGATTTCGAGGCGTGGCGGTGCATAAGGTCGCAGCCGTCTTATCTCCTGGGATAAGGCTTGATATTTAGATGACGATCATCATCTTACATTTGTCATTTCATCTTGCTATCTGCTTCTGACGGGCGCAACTCCCAGCGTCCTGGCATCATCAAGGAATACCCATGACACAGTCTTTTGTGATTAGCGGCGATCTGCTGATCGGCGCGGATTCGGCCGGCGACAACAAATCCGTGCGCGCCATCAATCCGGCGACCGGCGCGAACCTGGAACCAGCCTTTGCGATTGCTAGCGAAGCAGATGTTATCAGGGCTTGCGAGCTGGCAGGCCAGGCATTCGATACCTATCGCGCAACCAGCCCGGAAGCTCGCGCGACGTTCCTGGAAACGATCGCGACCAACATCATGGAGATCGGCGATGCGCTGATCGAGCGTGCCACGGAAGAGACTGGCCTGCCGACCGCGCGCCTGCAGGGCGAGCGCGCCCGCACAGTCGGCCAGCTCCGGCTGTTCGCGCAGGTGGTTCGTTCGGGCGAATGGCTCGACCTGCGTGTCGATCCGGCGTTGCCGGACCGCAAGCCGCTGCCACGTCCCGACCTGCGCTTGCGCCAGATTCCGCTCGGCCCTGTCGCCGTCTTCGGCGCCAGCAATTTCCCGCTCGCCTTCTCGGTTGCCGGTGGCGATACCGCCTCGGCGCTGGCGGCCGGTTGCCCGGTTGTCGTCAAGGGCCATCTTGCCCATCCGGGTACCGGTGAGCTGGTCGGCCGCGCCATCCGCGCCGCCGTCGTTGCCTGCGGTCTGCCGGAAGGCACCTTTTCGCTCCTGACCGGCGCGAATGAGACCGGTGCCGCATTGGTGCGCAATCCGCATATCAAGGCGGTCGGCTTCACCGGCTCGCGAGGCGGCGGTCTGGCGCTCGGCGCAATCGCTGCGGCCCGGCCGGAACCGATTCCGGTCTATGCCGAAATGAGCAGCGTCAACCCGGTCTTCTTGTTCCCGGCGGCGCTTGCGGCTCGCGCCGAAGCGATCGGTACCGGTTTTGTCGGTTCGCTGACGATGGGCGCCGGTCAATTCTGCACCAATCCCGGCCTGCTTTTTGCGATCGATAGTCCCGATCTCGATCGTTTCGTCGAGACTGCCAGTGCCGCGCTGACCGGTAGCGTGCCGGCGCCGATGCTGACGCCTGGCATTCATGCCGCATTCGACAATGGCGTTGCAGCCCTTGCCGGCCATGAGGCCGTGAAGACGGTTGCGCGCGGCGCTCCGGCGGAGGGCGTCAACCGCAGCCCCGGCGCCTTCTTCGAGACCGACGTCGAGCATTTTCTCGCTGACGATCGTCTTGGTCACGAGGTCTTCGGTGCCAGCGGCCTGCTGGTGCGCTGCAAGGATATCGACCAGATGATCGCTGTTGCCGAAAAGCTGGAGGGCCAGTTGACCGCGACCTTGCAGCTCGATGCGGGCGATTACGGCATCGCCGCGAAACTGCTGCCAGTGCTGGAACGCAAGGTCGGCCGCATTCTCGCCAATGGCTGGCCGACGGGCGTCGAGGTCAGCCATGCCATGGTGCATGGCGGCCCGTTCCCGGCGACATCAGACAGCCGCACCACATCGGTCGGCACACTTGCCATCCGCCGCTTCCTGCGCCCGGTGTCCTATCAGGATCTGCCGGAAGGCTTGCTGCCGGCGGAATTGCGTGACGAAGGCGTCAAGGGACTGCCGCATCTGCTGGATGGCGTGCGCAAGGGCAACTGAATACTGAGGAGCCCCCTCTATCCGGCCTAAAGGCTACCTTCTCCCCGTTCTGACGGGGAGAAGGGGAGAGACGCATCCGCAACGTTCCTCCCTGTTATCGAGACAGACTAAAAACTAAGCGAATTCGTGCCGTAGGCAGTTGGTGCAGGGGACCGGTTTGCGGTTCATCGATTGTAGGGACATTCAAAGACCAACAATCCCGGCTCTTCTAGAGGAAGCTGCGCCACGACTTGCCCCTTCGGGCTCAAGACAGCTGTTGGTCCCCACGCCACGCGGCCATCACGCTCGCCTGTCACATCAGATGATATTAGCCATAGACCTGTTTCACGGCACCTTTCTCCGCGAACTGCGTTATGCAGTTCCTTGAATGTTTGCGCCCTGTCTCGTCGCATCATGTTATTGGACGGGCATACGATCAAGGATGCTCCAAGGTCCGCAATCTTTCTCGCTGCTTCGGGGAAGTTCGTGTCGAAGCAGATGTTTATCCCAAATTTCAGGCCATCGATTTCAAAGATCGGGCTATCGTTGCCTGCATTGAAGGCCTGTTCGGCACTTAGAAGATGTGCCTTTCGATAACGACCGACAAGAACGCCACGCTCTACGACAATTGCAGTGTTGAATAGTCGTCCGTCTTCGATTTCGATCAGTCCTATGACCATCATAGGACCTGTTTTGGGTAATTGTTCCAGAACCATCCCGAACTTAGGTGATGTGATATCGAGAGCAACGCGTCGCGCCGATGCTTCTTCCGTCAGATATCCCTGAAGAAAACCTTCCGGGAAGACCAGCAAGGCTACACCCTGCGATCCAGCAAGTGCGGCGGTCTCGCATGCATAGTTCAAGGCTGCCCCAATATTCTCGCGAAATTCCGGGGTCTGTGCGGCCGCTATCCTGACACTTTCCACATTGGTCTCCGGGTTAGGGACGTCTCGTAAAGATCCAATCGGTCACCGTGCAGTGCTCTGCGTCGTACCGCAAAAATTCGAAAACGCCCCACTCCCGCGTGTCGGGAGAGGAGCTTTTTTTGACATGAATTCAGCTATTTCACTCAAACCACCGCGTAGACGATCCCCGTGAACGAACCGGCATGGTGCAACAGCTCGCGTTCGCCGGAACCATCGAGGCTTGCGGAATAGAGATTGCCGCCGATATCGGTGAAGAACATGCGGTTGTTTGGGAGGTCCAGCGACAGGCCGATGCCTTCGTCCAGGCCTTCAAGGACCACTTCCGATGTTGCTACCAGGTTGTCCATGCTGGCGCGGTTGACGGTATTGCCGCGCGGAAGATTGCCGCGGTCGGTCCAATAGACGGTGCGAGTGGCGAGATCGAGTTCGAGGTCGATCGGTTCCGGCAGCTTGTCGAGCAAGGTCTCGATATCGCCGCGCTTCGTTGCCGTCTCGCCCAGCGGAATATCGATGCCAGCGCGGAAGATGCGTCCGAGACCGGCATCCGGCGGTCCTTTCTGCGTCCAGTAGATCTGCCCGCGCGGCAGATCGAGGGCGATGCCGACGCACCAGCGTTCGATATTGGCGCTGTCGGCGGGGCTGTCGCCATTCTGGACGAGGGTTTCGATGTCGGAACCGTCGATATTGGCGCGCATCACCCGCATGCCCTCGCGGTCGCACCAGTAGAGCTTGCCACCATCGCGATCGATCTGGATCTGCTTGGGCGTCACCAGCGTGCTGCCCGGCGCAATCAGCGTCACATGATTGCTGCCGTCGAGATCGATGCGTTCGATCGAGCCGTCATGGGCATTGTAGTCCGTGCCCATTTCCGTCCAGTAGAGCCAGCCGTTTTCGCTGTCGACGAGGACGCCGTCCGGGCTGCGGCTTGGGCGTTGGATAATCAGCTTGAGGTCGGTTCCGTCGATGGCGGAGGAGAGAATTCGCCCGTCATTGATATCGAGGAAAAACAGCCGTTCGGTCTTTCCGGGAGAGGCGGCAGGCGTCCGTACTTCTGCTTCAGACATGAGAGCATCCTTTCAAGGATCGGATCTGCGGGTCGTCGCGAGAAGATGATGACATTGCTTGATGACAGCATCATTCGTCTCTGTATTCTCGTCGAGGATCTGCTGCAGCGCAGCAAAGATCAAGAGCCTAGATGTCGCGGATCGTGTCAGCGCGTCGGCGGGCTCTTGATGCCATAACGCCGATCGGGCAACGGCTGGTGGTCAGCATGAATCGGTCTCTCTCAATGCGATCGGTGCCATATCGAAAGCGGCTGATAGTTGTGATTCCCGCCACCGCCCCGGCGTGAGGCCGACGGATTGCGAAAAGACGCGCGTCAGGTGGCTTTGGTCGGAGAAACCACACATCAGCGCGATTTCGGCGAGGGGCGTGCCCGTCCGCATCAGTTCCTTGGCGCGGTCGACGCGGCGTTGCATCACCCAGCGATGCGGCGGGATGCCAGTGCTGCGTGCAAAGGCGCGGGCGAAATGGCTGGTGGAAAGGCCGCAGTCGCTGGCAAGTTGCGCCAGAGACACATCCTGATCCAGTCGGGCGTTAATCGTGTCGCGAGCGCGGCGCAACTGCCACGGCGTCAGGCCACCGATGACGGCGGGTCGCGCCATCTGCATGCGGCCGTAGCGCTGGGCGATATGTGCGTTGAAGGCTTTGCCGACGTGATCGATGAACAATGCGCTCATCCGGTCCGGTTGTTCGATGGCCGGTATCAGGCAGGAAAACAGGTTTTCGATAACGGTGTCGCCGGTAGCGATGCCGGGCGCGAGCGGAAGTTCGACGATACGGTCGGTGCCGAGCGTATCGGCGATCTGGTCGAAGGTCCGACGTGACAGATAGATACTGGTCGTTTCCTCGCGACGCATCTTGCTCGGCGGATCGAGGATCAGGCTGGCGAGCCCGATCGTGCCTTGCGGGAACGGAATGACGGGAACGAAGTATTCGCCGAGCTTCACCCGGTCCAGCGCAGGTTCCTGACGCTGCAGGCCAAGCACGAAACCGACTTCGGTGCGGCCTGAAGCCGTCTCGGGACATTCCAGGTTAATTCCGTTTTTGCATAGAACGGCTTCGAGCGCACACGCTGGCGTGCTCAGCCTGAAATAGTCTTCGGACCCCGCACCATGATGCATCGTTGCTACGCCCCAAGCCTCACAACAGCCGATCCCTCTGAGACCGATGCCAGCGACGATTACCAATTTTTGGAACGCTATCCTAGATAGTGCAGTGCGAAAGCAGCAAATATAGTCTAAATGTGATATAAATCTACTATTTCTAATGTAAGGTCTGCGTCAGCGCCTCACGTTAGGGGACGCTGACGCAATTGATTTTATAACATCGTCTTTTCAGTGGTTTAGGCGATTTTGTAGCGCGCCGCCGGCTTGGTGCGCGACAGATTGGGCATCATGGCCTGGCGCGCACTTTCATAGGCATTCCACTGTGCAATCTCGGGAAGAGCAGGCACGGTCGCGAATTCGCCTTGGTCGAAACCGGAAAGGGCGGAGTCCACCAGATCTTCGGCAGACATGACGATTTCGTTCGGCAGATGCTCGACGGGCGTGCCGGCGATACCCCAGAAATCGGTGGCGGTGGCGCCCGGCAGCACGACCTGGACCTTGATGTTCTTGTCGGCCAGCTCGTGTTTCAGCGACTGGCTGAAGGCAAGGACGAAGGCCTTGCTGCCGCCATAGACGCCGTTGAGGACTTCAGGCGCCACGGCAACGATCGAGGCGATGTTGATGATGGCACCGCCGCCGCGGGCGACGAAGCCGGGCACGACGGCATAGGTCAGCCGTGTCAGCGCCGTGACGTTGAGGTTGATCATCTGTTCCATCTTGTCGATGTCGGAGGCCACCAGCGGTGCGGTGCCGCCGACGCCGGCGTTGTTGACCAATAGGGTGATGCTGGCATCGTCGCGCAAGGTTTCTTCGACACGGGCGAGATCGGCCTTTTCGTTGAGGTCGGCCGAAATGACTTCGACCGTGCGGCCGGTTTCGCCAGTGAGGCGCTGAGCAAGCGTCGTCAGGCGATCGCGATTGCGGGCAACCAGGATCAGGTCATAGCCGCGCTTGGCGAGGCGGTGGGCGTAGAGGGCGCCGATGCCGGTGGATGCGCCGGTGACGAGTGCGGTGCCTTTGTGTTCGCTGGACATTGTCTCTTTCCTTCGTTTTGGTTCAGGGCGTTGGCGTCTGCCGTTCGCTTGGGAGGATTTATAGTCCGACTTGCTCGTGTCTTAAATGTCATATATACCACCTTTTAGGACATCATGGAGATTTCGACCATGCAACGCATCGCCTTTCTTTTGTTTCCCGAGTTTCAGGTCATGATTTTGGCCGCCGCCTCGGTGTTCGAATTCGCCAATCTTGAGGTGAAAGAGCCGATCTACGAGACGCTCTATGTTTCGGAGACCGGCGGAAAAGTTATGAGTTCGCTCGGGTTGGCGGTCGAAACTCAGGCGTTTGACGATCCGACATTCGACACGCTAATCGTCAGCGGCGCGCCGCAGGAAGCCGTGCCGACAGCGGGGGAGCGGCTGTTCATGCAAGAGGCGTTGACGCGCTCGCGCCGTCTCGCGTCCATCTGCACCGGCGCCTATTTCCTTGCCCATGCCGGCTTGCTCGACGGGCGGCGGGCGACGACGCATTGGATCGTGGCTCGCGATATCCAGACGCGGTTTCCCAAGATCAAGATGGAGGAAGACCGCATCTTCATCATTGATGGTTCTGTCTGGACCTCCGCCGGCATGACGGCAGGCGTCGATCTGGCTTTGGCGATGGTGGAGAAGGATCACGGTGCCGATCTGGCGCGTGCGGTGGCAAAGAAACTTGTCGTCTATCACCGCCGCGCCGGCGGTCAGTCGCAGTTTTCGGCGCTTCTGGAGATGGAGCCAAAATCGGACCGGATTCAAAGCGCTCTCGCCTATGCCAAACGCAATCTGCGCACGCCGCTGTCGGTGGAACAGCTCGCCGACGCCGCGCATTTGAGCCCCCGGCAATTCAGCCGCGCTTTCCGCTCGGAGACGGGTCAGTCGCCGGCCAAGGCGGTGGAGAACCTGCGCGTCGAGGCGGCCCGGCTGATGATGGAGGAGGGGCGGCACTCGATCGACGTGGTGGCGCAGGAAACCGGCTTTGCCGACCGCGAACGCATGCGGCGCGCCTTTCTGCGGGCTTTCGGGCAACCGCCGCAGGCGATCCGGCGGAACGCGCAGCGGGAATATGCCGCTTGAAGTAGGGATATCCTCGCTGTGGTGCAGGGATAGATGTCAAGCGGCGTGTGGTGCAAACAGCTCGATCTCTTCGTCAAATCCTTTCAGCGATCGACTGCCGATCGAGATGCAGTCTTGATAGCTGAGCATCTTCGCAAAATCCCGCGACATCAGCAGCGGTTCGCTGCTATCGCTGCATACGCCCTGTATCCGGCTGACGAGGTTGACGTCGGGGCCAATGACGGTGAAATCCAGGCGGCGGCCGGAGCCAATATTGCCGTAGCTGACTTCGCCATAGTGCAGCGCGATGCCCGCCTGCAGGTGTGCGTCGGGGAAATGCAGCGCTTCGAGGCGAGCGAGGATGGCTTTGGCGGCGGCGAGTGCGGCATCGCTGGAGAGGGTTGCGTCATAGCCGGGGAAGACGGCGAGAACGGCATCGCCCATGAATTTCAGGACTTCGCCGCCTTCGTGAGCAATTGCCGGCACGACGGCGTCGAAATAGATATTCAGCAGCTCCAGTACGCGCTCGCCAGGCAGGCGGTTGGAAAGCTCGGTGAAGCCGCGGAGGTCGCAGAGCATAAGAGCGGCCTCCATGGTCTCGATCTCGCCCTTGCGGATATGGCCGGCGAGGATGCGCTGCGCCGTCATCGGACCGATGTAAATATCGAGCAGGCTGAGCTCGACCTGCCGCAGCGTCCGGAGCTCGCAGGCATTGCGCAGCGACGGCATGATGCGTTGGATCACTTGCCGTTCCGGGAGTGTAAAGCCGCCCGGACGTTTGGTGCCGAAGGAAGCGGCGCTGACCGGCCCATCCGCATTGCAAAGCGGCACGATCATCAGCTCCACCAGATCACGGCCGGCGAATGTGTCGAGCTGTTCCCACTGGTCGTTATCGTCACCCCGGCCGGCGATGACGATATCGCGGGTGTTCATGGCCTTCCACAGTGCGCTGTGCAGGAATGTCTGGGTGATAGTGCCGTGCTCGCGGTCGCGGATCTGTATCGGTTCGTTCGGCGACCAGGAGACGGAACGACCGATGATTTCCGGATGCAGGGTCATGAGATGCAATGTCAGCCGGTCGACCGGGACGCCGAGGCTTCTTAGACGGCGGCCAAGGCCGAAGGTCAGGCCGGCCTCATCCAGCGCGTGGGCCTCGTCGCCAGACAGCCATTCGATGAGCGCGAGGATGGCGGCGGGGCTGATGGCGCCTCGCTCGGAGACGGGGTTTTCGATATCGAGAAGATCAGACAATGAAGGCGCTGCTTGGCGGGTCTTGACGGTGGTCATGATCGTAACTCCTTGGGCGAGGGAAGGAGCGGCGCTTAGTGAGCGCCGCCGCCTTCGATGTGGCTGGGTTTCTTGAGAAACAGGCTGGCAATGAGCGCGGCGACAAGGGCGACACCGAGCAGGTAGAAGGTGTCGCTGTAGGCCATGATATTGGCCTGTTGCCGCAGGCGCAGCGCGACGGCGACGATGGCCTTGTGCTGGGCGGTGGCGACATCCGAGACGCCGTGGTTCATGAAGTAGGCGGTCAGTCGCGCGATACGGGTCCGGGTGGCTTCATCGAAGACCGTGACGGAGTCCGTCAGGATGTTCGAGTGGAACTGTTCGCGCTTCTGGGCGAAGGTCTGCAGCATGGCGATGCCGACCGCGCCGCCAAGATTGCGCATCATGTTGAAGAGCGATGAGGCGGAACCGGCATTTTCCTTTTCGATGCCTGAGGTGGCGATGGCCGACAGCGGCGTGAAGACGAGGGCCTGACCGATGGCGCGGACGATGTTCGGCCAGAACAGTTGGTCGCTGGCATAGTCCGCCGTCATGTAGATGTTCATGAAGTTCGAGGCGGCGAAGAGGGCAAAGCCGACGACGATCATGATGCGAAGGTCGATACGCTTCATCAGGCGCGGAACCAGCGGGATCAACAATAGCTGCGGGATGCCGGTCCAGGCGAGTACCATGCCGATCTGCTCGGAATTATAGCCCTGGATGCGGGTCAGGTAGATCGGCAGGATGAAGACCGAGCCATAAAGCGCGATGCCAAGCAGGAAGTTGGCGACGATACCGAAGCCGAAGTTGCGGCGCACCAGCAGGCGCAGGTTCAGGAGCGGATGGGCGGCGCGCAGCTCGATGATCAGGAAGAGTGTCAGTGAGACGGCGGCGACAACAGACAGGCGGACGATAAAGGGCGAGCCGAACCAATCGTCCTTGTTGCCTTCTTCCAGCACGGTCTGCAGCGCAGCGAGGCCGATTGCCATGGTGACGATGCCGGGCCAGTCGCCCTTGGCGAGCAGGCCGAGGTTCATCGGCGCGCGGTCCAGCGAGGCCCACAGCATGCCGACCATGATCGCGCCGGGGACGAGGTTGACGTAGAAGATATATTCCCAGCCCCAGTTTTCGGTCAGGTAGCCGCCGATCGTCGGACCGATGGCCGGCGCGAAAGTGGCCGACAGTGCGAAGAGGGCAAGGCCGATCGGTTGCTTGGCCTTGGGCAGCATCGTGATGATGATGGTAAAGGCCATCGGGATCAGGACGCCGCCGGAGAAGCCTTGGATGGCGCGCAGGATGATCATCTGCTGCAGGTTGGCGGCGAAGGCACAGGCAACCGAGAAGACGAGGAACAGGATGGCGTTGACCAGCAAATAGGTGCGTACCGAGAAAACGCGGGCGAGCCAGCCGGTCAGGGGAATGACGACGATCTCGGCGATCAGGTAGGAAGTTGAAATCCAGCCACCGTCATCCGTGCCGGCGCCGATCGCGCCTTGAATGTCTGCCAGCGAGGCATTGACGATCTGAATGTTCAGGACCGCCATGAAGGCGCCGAGGGTGGAGCCGATGACGGCGGTCCACATCTTCAGCGGGCTCATGGTAGCCGCGCTGCTGGTAGCGGGCGCGGGCTTTGCGGAGGAATTGCTGTTTGCGGCGATCTGAAGCGTAGCCATGACGTTTCTCCTCTGTCTCTCTGGAAGAGACAGTCTCACGGGGAGGTCCGAGTGATAATCGAGGAAGGAAGGGAAGGATCATCCAGTCTGGCTGGATAATCCTACATGTATGAGCATGATCCGATCCGAAAACCGCATCACACTTTTCGGGATCATGCTTCAATGCTGACCTTGAACTGCGGCCTTGGTGTCGATGTCGGGTTCGACCGACATGCCGGAGCGGAGCAGGCCGGCAAGGCTTGCATCGTCGAGCGTGATTTTGACTGGAATACGCTGGACGATCTTGGTGAAGTTGCCGGTGGCGTTGTCCGGAGGCAGCAGCGAGAATTCGAGGCCGCTTGCCGGCGATACGCTGTCGACGTGGCCTTTGATGGCGGCGTCGGGGAAGCTATCAACCTTGATTTCGACCGGCTGGCCGGGGCGGACATAGGTGAGTTGGGTTTCCTTGAAGTTGGCGACGACATAAACCGCATTGAGCGGAACGACGGCCATCAACTGCGTACCCGCGGTGACGAACTGGCCGACGCGCAGCGTGCGGGCGCCGACAGTGCCGTCTACGGGAGCGACAATCTCCGTGTAGGAAAGGTTCAACTCAGCCTGATGGGCGGCGGCGGCGCTGCGGTCACGCTGGGCGACGGCCTGGTCGTGCTGGGTCTGAAGGACGGCGATCTTTTTCTGCTCTGCGACGAGAGCGGCCTGATCGCGTTGGAGATTTGCGGCAGCCTGGTCGCGTGCTGATTGGCTTTGTTCGGCGCGCTGCGTCGTGCCAGCACCATTGCGGATCAGGTTCTGCGAGCGCTGGGAGTCGGCCTCGGCAAAGGTCAGCGAGGCCTGTGTTGCGACGATGGTGGCCCTGGCCTGATCGATGATCGATTGCTGCAGGGCGATCTGGGCATCCAGATTATTGATGGCGGCCCCGGCGGCCTTGACGTCTGCCTGAGCCTGGGTCAGCGCTGAGCGATAGTCACGGTCATCGACACGGGCGAGTACCTGGCCGGCTTTGACGTGGTCGTTGTCGTTGACCAACACCTCGGCGATATAGCCGGAGATTTTCGGGGCGATCGTGGTGTAGTCAGCCTTCACATAGGCGTCGTCGGTCGATTCGATGAAGCGGCCGGTTGTCCAATAGTGGTGGCCATAGTCAGCGACGAAGGCAGCGCCGGCCAGCAATGCGGCGGCGATGATCGTGCGCTTGATAATCTTGCGGCCCGACTTGGGCTTCGAGGTTTCAGCGGCAGGGGTTCCGGTAACCGGAGCCTCGGCGACGACGGGGGTTTTGACATCTGCTTCCAGAGTGGTCTGGAACTGTTCCTTGCGCGGCAACTCAACCATTGTCTCTCTCCATGGTCTCGACCTCTGTGCGGAGGTCGGTGTTTCGATGGCTGGAGAATGCGCCGTGACGCGCCGCGTGATAATGTGCTTATATCGGGAAGGATCATCAACTCAGAGCGGATAATCGAGGGGTCAATATGGATAGGCTGACAAGCCTCCAGGTGTTTGGGCGCGTGGTGGAATGCGGAGGGTTTTCGGCAGCCGCTAGGCGTCTCAACATGTCGGTCACCATGGTCGGCAACCATATACAATCATTGGAGGATCGGCTCGGCGTGCGACTGCTGAACCGCACCACGCGCAAGGTCAGCCTCACCGAAACCGGCAAGCTTTATTACGAGCGTTCGAGCCAGATTCTCGCCGATCTGGAGGAGGCCGACAGCGCCGCGGGAGCTGCGACTTCGACGCCGCGCGGCACGCTGAAATTCTATACCAGCACGCATATTACCCGCTTCCTGTCACCCGTCATCAGCGAGTATTTGAGCCTCTATCCTTCCGTGACGGTCGACTTGAGCATCGGCGAGCGGATGATCGACCTGATCGAGGAGGGCTATGATCTCGCCATCCGCACGACGATGCCGCCCGATTCCAGCCTGGTGGCGCGGCGATTGACGCCCTGGCGGCATGTGCTGGTCTGCTCGCCGGATTATCCCCAGACGCATCCCGCGGTGATGGAGCCTGCCGATCTCGCGAGCCACAATTGGCTGCGCTACGCCTATTATCCCTATGGCGACGAATGGCGCTTTTTCACAGAGGCCAACGAACAGGTCAGCGTCAAGGTCGGCGGCAACATCGTCACCACCAGTGCCGACACCCTGCGCTACATGGCACAGAACGGGCAGGGGATTTTCCTGGCGCCAAGTTTTCTGATCATGGACGATCTGGTTTCCGGCGCCTTAGTGCGGATGCTGCCGGACTACAAGCCGGCGGAATTCTCGATCAACGCCATTTATCCCAACCGCACCTATCTGCCGACGAAAACGCGGATCTTCATCGATCTGGTCGCAGAGCGATTTGCCGAACATCGGAAATGGATGAGCTGAGGCGATAAGAATCCTTCAAACAACTGTCACGGACCTCGGATAAATAGCCGGCTACTCTGGTGGCTCGATATTTTTTTCGTTGCCGCCGGACCTGAAGCCGGAGGTGCGTGAGATCATGTCGACGCTCCAGCAAGTCGCCTTTCGTGCCGGCTGCTCGGTTGCGACTGCCAGCCGGGTTCTTAATCGCAACGGCCCGGTCAGCGACGAGATGGTGCGTCGCGTGCGCCGCGCTGCGGCCGAGATCGGCTACCGCACCAGTGGTCGCGCCGGCAATCGGCGGCCGGCGATCGGCGTGCTTATTCCCAGTATCACCAATCCGGTCTTTGCGTCCTCGCTGTCCAGCATCCAGAATCGGGCCCAGCATGCGGGGCACAGCGTGCTGATCGCGCAATCGAACTACGATCCGGCACAGGAGGCGGATGCGGTCGCTTCACTGCTCCAGCAGCAGCCGACTGGCCTCATCCTCACGGTTTGCGATCCCGAACACAGCCCTGCTCTTTCCTCCGCCCTGCCGCCGACCGTACTGCTCGGCAACCTGCCGACGGCACGCTTCACCGCTGCTGTCGCGACCGACAATTTCGGCGCCGGCAGGGATCTGACCGATCATCTCCTGCACAAGGGGCATCGCCGTATCCTGTTCATCGCCGGTCATTTTGCAGCATCGGATCGAGCCAGGCAGCGCTACCTTGGTTACATCAAGGCGATGGAGGCAGCTGGCTATCCGCCTTTCGAACCATTGGAGATTTCCTTCGTCAACAGTCTGGACCAGCTCGATCTCTCTGATGTCGTATCGCGCCTGAAACCGACAGCGGTCATAGCCTCCAATGATCTACTGGCCATCGGTGTCATGGGCGCGCTGCGGCGGCAGGGGCTTTCGATCCCGAACGACATCTCCGTCGCTGGTTTCGACGGCATCTCCCTTGGCCTGCTGATGGAGGTTTCGCTGACGACGGTGGAGATACCGGAAGTGACGATGGGAGCGGCCGCGGCCTCGTTGCTGCTCGATATGGCGGAGAATGCCGCGCCGCCGCGCCACCTCACTGTGCCCTATCGGTTGCGTCCCGGCGGAACGGTCCGCAATCTCAATGCTATCTCGTAACGCATCGGAAAACGAAAACGCCGCCTCTCGGAAGAGAAGCGGCGTCGGTTTTGTCGTCAAATAAAGTATCAGCTGCGCGGCAGCATGCCTTCGACGTCGGAAGCGGCGTCGTCGAGTGCTTCCTTCGGCGTGGCGGAGCCGTCGACGATGCGTGACAGGTTGTCGACGATCGTCTGGGTGACCTTGACGCCGTTGGCGCCCGGGAAGGCATACCACGGGATCATCAGCGGCATCTGTTCGAGGCTTGCCTGGAACAGCGGGTTCTTCTTGTAGAAGTCGCCGAGATAATCGGCCGACTTGGCGGCGAGTTCGTTGTTCGGGACATAGCCGGTGCCGGGAACGACTACCGATGCGCCATAGGGGCCGGCAGCGAACTTGGCGAACTTCCAGGCGGCGTCTTCCTTGACCGGATCATGCGTCAGGATGACGACGGCGTTGCCGCCGGTCGGCAGGCGGCCGTTGACTGGGTCGATCAGCGGAATCTTGGCGGTGCGCAGGTCGAACTTGGTGCCGACATTCTTGATCGTGTTGATCAGCGCACCGGTGGTCTGGAATTCGAAGCCCACTTTGCCAGCAGCGAATGCCTGTTCGCCGGCAGACTTTGTGAAGACCGGCATGCCGCCTTCCTTGACGAAACGCTCGATCATGTCGACGGCCTTCTGGCCTTCCGGACCATTGAAGGCGACCTTGGTTTCGTCGTCGCTCAGCATCTTGCCGCCGGCGCCGAAGAGGAGGGCGGAGAACATCCAGTCGTCACCCTGCCAGCGGAAATCCATGCCGTCGACGCCATTTCCGAGCGCCTTGATCTTGCCGGCGAGCGCGATGACCTCATCCCAGGTCTTCGGGGGGTTGTTCGGGTCGCCGCCGGCTGCCTTCACGAGGTCGGCATTGTAGTACATGATCGGGTTCGATGTCGCGAAAGCGAGGCCGACCTGCTTGCCCTTGACCTGGGCGAGCTTGAGAATGGTGTCGGAGAAGCCCTGCTCGGCCATGTTGCCGTCCTTCTGGACAAGCGGTCCGAGATCGACGGCGACATTGCGCTCATCCATCATGCGCAGGCGGTTGAGGCCGATGAAGGTGACATCGGGCATTTCATTCGTGCCTGCTTCGCGCAGGATGGTCTGGATGCCTTCCTCGTAGGTGGCCGAAGGAGCGGCGAACTGGATCTTGATGTCAGGATTTTCTTCCATGAACTTCTTCGAGATCGTGTCCATCACGTCCTTGAAGAAGCCGGGCATCGGGTAGTGAACCGTCAAGGTCGTCTCGGCATAGGCCGGGACCGACACGACCATCGAAATGGCCGCGGCGGCGAGAATCTGGGTGATATGCTTCATCGCTCGTTCTCCTGTTTCGAACCGGTCAGCCTTTGAGACCGGTCATGGTGATGCCCTCGACGAAGCGCTTCTGTGCGAGAAGGAATGCGACAACGAGGGGAAGGGTGATAATCAGCGTGGCGGCCATCAGCGCGCCGTAGTCGTCGCCGGCTTCGGCAGCGCGGAAATACATGAGGCCGAGCGGCGGCGTGGCGTAGTCCTGCTTGCTGATGACGATCAGCGGCCAGTAGAGGTCGTTCCAATGCGCCACGACCGAGAAGATCGCAAAGGCGGTGACCGCGGGCCAGGCGTTCGGCACGATGACGCGGGCGACGATGCCGAGCTCCGACATACCGTCGAGGCGGGCGGCATGGATCAGGTCGTCCGGCATGGCGCGGAAGAACTGCAGGAACATGAAGATCGCGAAGACCGAAATCGAGAAGGGCGCCACCAGCGCGGTGTAGCTGTTCAACAGGGAAAGACTGTTGAAGGCGACGTAGAGCGGCAAGGCCGTGGCGTGGATCGGGATCAGCAAGCCGAGCATGATCAGCACCATCATCGTGCGTGCAGCACGGAACTTCAGCTTGGCCATGGCATAGGCGCAGGGGATGGCGATCAGCACCTGGAAGAAGAAGATCAGGCCGCAGACGAGGACGCCGTTCCACAACAGCGTGCCCATCGGCACCTTGCTCAGTGCATGGGTGATGTTCTCGACGTAGAAGAGATGCGTCGGGATCAGCTTCAGCGCGGAGGTAAAGATATCGTCCTGCGCCTTGCCGGCAGTCGATATCATAAAAATGTAGGGCGCGAGGAAAACGAGGGCGCCTGATATCAGCAGCAAGAGACGCAGGATGCGGCCGGGGGTGAAGCCTACGGAGGTCATGTGTAGTGCACCTGCCGGTCGAGGACGCGATACTGCAGGAAGGTCAGCACTACGAGGATGGCGAGAAAGACCGTCGTCATCGCCGAGGCATAGCCCACTTCGAGATAGACGAAACCTTCCTGATAGATGGTGAAGAGCAGCACTTCCGAGGCATGGTTCGGCCCGCCATCGGTCAGCGTCTTGACGGTGTCGAAGACCTTGACCGCGTTGATGATGCTGATTGTGGTGACGAATAGCGTCGTCGGCCCAAGCATCGGCCAGGTGACCAGCCAGAAGCGGTCGAGCGCCGATTTTGCGCCATCCACCTCGGCGGCGGCATAGAGCTCGCGCGGGATGGCGGTGAGGCCGGCGAGGAACAGCACCATGTTGAAGCCGACCGACTGCCAGATGCCGATGATCGACAGGCTGTAGAGCGCCGTTGCCGAAGATCCGAGCCAGTTCGGGCGCGGCAGGCCGATTTCGCCGAGCATGGCATTGATCGGGCCGATGGTCGGATGGAAGAGATATTGCCAGACGGTCGCCATGGCGACGATCAGCGAGGCCACCGGCAGGAAATAGGCGGTGCGGAAGAAGCTGCGGCCAATATTCTCGCTTTCGATCAGCAGCGCCACGCCGAGGCCGAGCGCGATCGAGACGGGCGCGACGATGGCGGTATAGATCGTCGTGTTCCACAGCGATTTCTGGAACGTGCGGTCCCTGAGGAGATGCGCGAAATTCTCGAAGGCAACGAAGCGGAAGCTCTTGTCGCCAAGCTGGAAATCAGTGAAGCCGAGGAAGACGACGGCAACGATCGGCAGGAGAACGAAGAGCACGATCAGGATGATGGCCGGCAGCGCCAGCAGCAGGGCCGTGCGAGCTTCGCTGCGCTCGCGCGCCGCCACCGACTGCATCGGCAATGCCGTGGCGGCGATGCTAACCATGGGCCTTCTCCCTGGCGGCATCGACCGCAACAGGCACAGCTCGCAGGCGACGGCCGTCTTCGGCGAAGACCATGGCCCGTTCGGGCGCCAGCGTCAGTGCAACCGGTGAGCCGGCGGACAGGCCTGTGGCATCGGCAGGGGCGAGCTTGGCGACCATGCTTTCACCGATGGCGTCGAGCCGGGCATGCAGGATGACTTCGGAGCCGAGGAATTCCATTCGCTCGATGTGAGCGGCGAGCGCATCCTGCCGGCTGTCGGCCAAGCGTACGAATTCTGGTCGGATGCCGAGCGTGACGGCGGAGCCGGTAAAACCAGTTTCTTCCAGCGCCAGCCTTATGCCGCCGAATGCGACGGTGCCGTTTTCGGCCAATGCCGGCAGCAGGTTGATGCGCGGCTGGCCGACAAAGCGAGCGACCTCGATATGGGCCGGATCGTCATAGATCGCCTGTGGCGCGGCCAGTTGCAGCAACTGACCGCCGATCATCACGGCGACACGGTCGGCCATGGAAAGCGCCTCGGCCTGGTCATGGGTGACGTAGACCGTCGGTACGCCGGCGCGGCGATGCAGATCGACGATTTCGCCGCGGGCATGGACGCGCAGATTGGCATCTAGGTTGGAGAGCGGCTCGTCCATCAGGAAGACGCTCGGCTGGCGCACCATGGCGCGGGCAAGCGCCACGCGCTGCCGCTGGCCGCCGGACATCTGCCCGGGCTTGCGATCGAGCAGGTGATCGATCTTCAGCGACGTCGCCATCTCGCGGACATCGCGGATGATGCCGGCGCGGACGCTCTTCTGGCCGGGAATCAGCGCGCCGATGAAGGGCAGGCGCTGTATGCGCGTCAGGCGGCGCATGGCGAGCGGCACGGCGATATTTTCCGACGCCGTCAGATGGGGATAGAGCGCGTAGGACTGGAAGACCATGGCGATGTTGCGGTCAGCCGCCGCCACACCCGAGATGTCATTGCCGCCCACCAGGATTTCACCGCTGTCGGCATGATCCAACCCGGCGAGGATGCGCAAGAGCGTGCTCTTGCCGCAGCCGGATGGGCCGACGAGGGCGATGAACTCGCCCGGCTCGACCTCGAGGCTGACGCCTTTGAGGATGGCATTGGCACCGAAAGATTTGGTAAGGCCGCGAAGCGATAGCGCACTCATTCCGTCGGCTCCCGATGGACCTTGTGGGCCTCCTGCGGGTAAACTTCCTCCACGACATCGTCGAGGTAATAGGCGGTCATGCCGGGAACGGCGACGATCTCGGTGGTAACGCCGTCCCCGAGAGTGTGGACGGCGGCGCCGATCAGGCGTTCGCCCGGCATCGGGCGCTCCATCTTGTCGAGAATGAAGGAAGCGGGCGGCGCCCAAACCAACGCTGTGTCGTTGAATTGCCCCTTCCAGGTCCAATGCAGATGGCCGCTGCCGAAAAGGGCAACGTCATGGGCCGCGATCAGATCGTAGAGACGGCGGCGCTGCGCGGGGCGCACGCTCCAATAGCCGGTATCGCCTTCGTCGGACGCATCGACGAATAGCGGCTTGTGGGCGAAGAGCGCTACGCGCCGGCCGCCACGGCTTTCAAGCATATCTTCCAGCCACTGGAATTGGGCCTTCTCTTCGGCATCCTCGAAGCCCATCAGCAGGCTGTCGAGGCCGATCAGCCGCCAGTTTTCCAGATCCTCCGCCCAATAGTCCGGGCCGACCAGTCGACGCCAACGCTCCAGCCGCTCGGCGTTAACGGGCTGGTTGGAGCCCGGCAGATGGCCAACGTCATGGTTGCCGGGAACGATCAGCATCGGCACCGAGATCTGCCGCATCAGGTCCATGGAAAATGTGATATCCTCATCCTTATCGGCGCCGTCGACGCTGAGATCGCCGGTATGGACAACGAGATCGGCCCCGCTCGCCTCGATCCAGTGCGCCAGTGGCTCCCAATTGCCGTTGAAATGCGGCTTGCTCGGGCTGAAATGCGTGTCGGTGATCTGGATGATCTTCAAGGCGCTTCTCCGAAAATCCTAAAAGGAAAGCGCTTGGGGAGGGAATTTCCTTCAAAACCGGCGCTTCTCATAGCCCTGTTTAGAAGGCCCTGATGTCAGTTAGGTAACGGGTCTTTTCACCTGTTTTTCAGTTTTGTCACATCACCGTCAAATGGCGCCGGTGCCTGTCACATGCCTAATTGAGACACTGTACGCTGGCGGTTCGGGTGCTATAGATCGCTGGCGAAGGGGAACAGAGATGTCAGACGAACAAAGCCGCATCACCGCACTCGAAGAACTGGTGGCCCATCAGGGCAAGACGATCGAGGAACTGTCCGATCAGGTGGCGGAGCAGTGGAAAGTGGTCGAGCAGACGCGACAGAAACTCGACCGGTTGACCGAGCGGTTCCTGACGCTGGAGGAGCAGACCCTGGACGCACCGGCCATCACCAAGCCGCCGCACTATTGAGCGGTTCTATCGTCAGACCTAGGCACGGGACTCGTTGATCAGAGCCAGAAGATGACTGTGGCTGCGATGCAAGGCGATGAATGACCGATTGCGACTGAGGCGGTCATTCGGCCTTGGCCTGAGGTCGAGGGCCTATACCTTCGACAACAATCCGGACAATGCGCTTCATCTCGTCTTCATTGAATGCGTTGACGGAAAGGGCGGTCAGCATTGCCTGTCCATATATCCCGAGCAGAACCAGAGCCATGAAATTGGGATCTTCGTCCCTGCGAATGGCCCCCTGGTTCTGGCCGAGGACTAGAACATCCCTCACGATCCGCTGGAACGAAGGGCGATCTGGAGGCGGCTCAAGGCTCGGCCGCGTGTCAGGGCTGAGGGCCAGCCTTGCCAGCGAGGGATTGGCGAGGCACCAACCCGCGCTATCGAGAAGGATCGTTTCGAGCAGGGATAGCGCGCGCTCGTTGTCGGCAATCCGGGAGCGGTACCCCGCGTCATCAGCTTCCGTGCGGGCGATGATCTGCTGGGCGATTTCCTCCTTGGAGCTGAACAGATTGTAAACGGTCTTGCGGGTCAGACCTGCTCCCGTCGCGATATCTTCCATCGTCGTGTCGGCGAAACCCCGTTCCCGAAACGCGCTATCGGCAGCATCGAGGATAAGGCGTTTTGAGCGGTCGGTGCGTTTAGAGATTGCCATATTTATACATTTGTGTATTTTTACACATATGTAAATATTCTGGATTCCCGCCGTGCTGGAAGAATTTGGCTCTGACCTCTGGGTCGCCGACGGCCCGACGCTTATAGCTGCAGCAGGTTTTCACTACCCGACACGCATGGCCGTCATCCGGTTGTCTGGTGGTGATCTGTTCCTGTGGTCGCCCATCGCGATCTCGGACGCACTTCTCGCCGGGGTGAAGGAATTGGGGAGAGTTCGCCACCTTGTCGCCCCCAACATGCTCCACCACACCTATCTGCGCGACTGGCAGCGTGCCTTCCCCAATGCCAGTGTTTATGGGCCTCGCGGTCTTTCGGAAAAGCGCAAGGATGTCACGTTCAACAGCTTTCTCGGCGAATCTCCGGCTCCACCGGCATGGTCGGGGCAGATCGATCTTGTCGCCATTACGAACAATAGAATCACGACCGAGTTTGTTTTCTTTCACCGACAAAGCGAAACGGCGATTTTCACCGATCTAATACAGCATTTTGAACCTGGCTGGTTCACGGGATGGCGCGCGCTTGTTGCCCGGCTGGATCTTATGGTCGCCAGCGAACCTTCGGTGCCACGCAAGTTTCGGATAGCCTTTGCCGACCGGGCTGCAGCTCGCGAGGCGCTGAAGCGCATTCTCGCATGGCCTACGAAGAAGGTGCTGTTTGCCCATGGCGATCCTGTCACGGAGGACGCACAGGCTTTTCTCTGCCGCGCATTTCGATGGCTGTGAGGCCTGTGATCAATCTGCGCTTGCGGCGGATATGCTCGATGGCAGCTATGGTCGGCTTGAAGCGGTTTTGATGTCCGCCTGATTGGTAGCTCCTTACCCCTAGATCAACAGGCCTTGACCGCCGTCGACAAAGATCGGCGTGCCGGTGATGTGACGCGAGCGCTCGGAGGCAAGGAACAACACGGTTTCGGCGATCTCGTCGGCGCTGCAGGGCTGGCCATTGTTCAAGGGAATGTTGCCTTTCGGCCAGACGACGGGAATGGCGGCTTCTTCCTGGTTGCGCTTGACGGTGCTTTCGGAAATGTTGGTAACGACTCCGCCAGGGCAGATCGCGTTGATGCGGATACGGTGTCTGGCAAGTTCGAGGGCGAGATGCTGGACGACGGCGATCTGCGCGGCCTTCGTGGCGCTGTAAGCGGTGGCGCCCGCATTGGTAAAGGTGCGTGTGCCATTGATGGACGAGATGACCACGATGGAGCCGGCGCCCTGGGTTTTCAGATGCGGCACGGCGTAGTGCAGCGTCAGATAGGTGCCCCGCAGATTGACGGCGATCGTCCGGTCCCATTCCGCGGGCTTCAGATCGTCGATCGGTGCCCAGACGCCATTGATGCCGGCATTGGCGAGTACGATATCGAGCCGGCCGAAATGCGCGATCAGGGTGGCGAGGGCGATTTCCATGGCCGCTTCGTCGGCGACATCGGCGATCAATCCCAGCGCCCTACCGCCTGCCGCGACAAGCGCCGCTACAGTGTCGTGGACCTCGTCCGCCCCGTGACCGAGAACGCCGATGGCCGCACCTTCCGCGGCCAGCCGAAAGGCAGATGCTCGGCCGATGCCGGACGTTGCGCCGGTGATCAGAGCGACTTTTCCCGATAGCTCCATTCTATTCTTCCCCTGCCTGCTGCTGATGGCAAACCTGCCGGTGAGGCGATCGTTCCCAAGTTCTAATCCGTTCGATGGCGATTCCAGCTGCGACGCATCATCACGTTTCGGTGTTTCACACGCCTGTGTGTAACAAAAAGCCCTGTCCTCCCGTATCCCCTGGTGACAAGAGATTTTATAATTACTGCCGAGAGGAGATCATCATGAACGGTGCATCGAAAGATACGATCCGCAAGACCCTGTCGCGTGTTGCCCGTCCTGCTGCCTTTGCGGTTGGCGCTGTATTGCTCGCCGGCGTCGCGTTGCAATTCGTTACCAGGGCCTCGGCCGAGGATGCGCGCGTCATTCCGGCGCCGACCGTGGATGAAAAGCCGGGTTCGTCGAACTCGGAAACCGCCGTTCTGGCCGGCGGTTGCTTCTGGGGCGTGCAGGGCGTGTTCCAGCACGTCAACGGTGTGATCAGCGCCACGTCAGGATATGCCGGCGGCAACAAGGACGGGGCTCACTACGAGATGGTGAGCACTGGCGATACGGGGCATGCCGAATCCGTGCGCATCGTCTTCGATCCGCACAAGATCAGCTATGGGCATCTCCTGCAAATCTACTTCTCCGTCGCCCACGATCCGACGGAGCTCAACTATCAGGGGCCGGACAGCGGCACGCAGTATCGTTCGGCAATCTTCCCGACGAATGCTGAGCAGGCTGATGTTGCCAAGGCCTATATCGAGCAGCTCAATCACGCCAAGGTTTTCGATGCGGCTGTTGTCACCAAGATCGAGCCGGCACGGCAATTCTATGCGGCCGAGGACTATCATCAGGACTTCCTGACGACGCATCCCGATTACCCCTACATCGTCATCAACGATCTGCCGAAGATCAAAAATCTGCAGCGCATTTTCCCGAAAGACTATCGCGCCGATCCGGTTTTGGTCGAAGCGAGCGCCTCGGCGAAGTAGCGCCGTTCAGCCTGTGGATCTTCGAGCGATGCCGGACGATCACGGTCGGCTTTGCAGGAAATGCTCGTAACTCTTCCGTTGCCTGGTGTATTGCTCCATTACACCAGGCAATTATCAAGAGTGCTCTTCATTATGATCGTCCGCGACCGGCCAGGTCTCTTCCAGCTTTTCTTCATCGTTCGCGGTTCGATTATCCGACGGATACTGCCGCAGATCGTCGTGATCTTCCTACTGTCGGCGTTGATCGTCTGGGGGCATGAGGAGCGGCCGAACGTGATCCTCTCGTTCAACGGCTCGCCCTTTGCGCTGCTTGGCATCGCGCTTTCCATCTTTCTCGGCTTTCGGAACAATGCCTGCTACGACCGCTGGTGGGAGGGACGGCGTGATTGGGGCCAGCTGGTCTATACGGTCCGCGGCTTCGCCCGTCAGACGCTAATGTTGGAGGCGGCCGGAGAGACTGGTTGCGCGGCGCGAAGGGATCTGCTGCGCTTGACCATGGCCTTCGCACAGGCGCTGGTTTGTCATCTGCGGCCGGGGGGTGACGAGAGTAAGGTCTTGCGTCATCTGGCGCCGAGCGAAGTCGAGTTCTATCGCACGGCTCAAAATCGACCGGATCTCCTTCTGCGCCTTATGTCGGCCGACCTTGCGCGATTGAGGGCCGGAGGCGGAATTTCGGATATCCAATATCAGATGCTCGATGCCAGCGTCGGCCAGATGGGCGCGGTGCAGGCAGCTTGCGAACGCATCCGCAATACGCCTCTGCCCTTCGGCTATACGCTGCTTTTGCATCGCACGGCCTATCTCTTCTGTTTCCTGCTGCCCTTCGGTTTCGTGGATACGCTCGGCTGGGGATCGCCTTTCGTCGCGGCCCTCGTGGCCTACACCTTCTTCGGTCTCGACGCGCTGGGGGACGAGTTGGAGGATCCGTTCAGCAATCGTCCCAATGCGCTCGCAATCGGTGCTCTTGCCGATACAATCGAGATCAATCTGCGAGAAGCGCTTGGCGAAACCGATCTGCCGCCGCTGCCGCAACCGAAGGATTTCGTGCTTATGTAAGCAACCGGCAAAAATATTTGCCGGTCTATGGAATAAGATCGCCTCTGCTTCCGTATATTGGGGTATGGAACGCAAAGGACTGACATTCGATGTTTTGGGGCAGCTCGGTTCGCTGAGACGTTATGCCCGTTCGCTTGTCCGCAATGCGGATGAGGCGGAAGACCTGGTGCATGATGCGCTGGTCAAGGCCTACGAGCGAAAATCGTCCTTCCGGCGCGGCGCGAACCTGCGCACCTGGCTGCTCTCGATCTTGCATAATGCCCATGTCGACCGGCTGCGCCAAGCCCGTTCGCTCAATCGCCGCCATGAAGAGGCTGCTGCTGAATTCGATCAGGCATTGCCGGCTTCTCAGGACCATGCCGTGCGTCTGAAACAGGTGCGCGAAGCCTTCTTCAATCTGCCGGAAGAGCAGCGCGAGGCTCTGCATCTCGTGGCAATCGAGGATCTTTCCTATCAGGAAGCGGCGTCCGCACTGGGCATTCCCGTAGGGACGCTGATGTCGCGCATAGCTCGCGCCCGCGCCAGCCTGAGGAATTTCGAGGAGGCATCGCAGCCGATTTCGCATCTTCGACTCATCGGTGGAGGCGACAATGAAAACAATTGATCCGATCATCGATACCGATCTCGATGCCTATGTCGATGGCGAATTGACTGTCGCGCGCCGCGTCGAGGTAGAATCCTACCTCTCGGAACACCCCGCGATCGCCGCCAAGGTCATGGCCGATATGAGCATCCGCGGTGAGCTGCGCATGGCACTGGCCGGCGAAGGACTGGCGGCGAAAGCGGAAACCCGCGAGGCCGCACGGCGGCTGGAACGCGGGCTGGCTTATGGCCGGGTGCTGAGCTCTTTCCAGCGGGTTGCCGCCGTTGCCATTCTGATGGCGGCCGGCTGGGTCGCGCACACATCCTTCGGCGCCTTCACGGCGAGCGAAGTCAACGCATCCGTTCGAGCGCCCGCTTTCGTCGACGACGCGGTGCGGGCCTACCGGGCGACGGAAGTGCGCAGCCAGATGAAGTCGCAGTCGGCGCATGCAGCTTACAATCCGGAAGAAATCCGCGCATCGACGGCGATCGTCCTGCCGGAATTACCGGAAGGCTGGCGCGTCACCGATGCGCAGATTTATCCGTCCGAATTCGGTCCGAGCGTCGAAATGACGGTCAATGCCGGCGAAGGCCGGCAATTGTCGCTGTTTGCCGTTCGTCCAGGCAATTTCGCCGTCCAGAAGGTCAGTCATGTCAAGCGCGACGACGTCCAGGCTGCCTATTGGCAGATCGGCGAGGTCGCCTACGCGCTGGTCGGCGACGGCAAGGCAGCTGACCTCGACGGCGCGGCCGAAAAGCTCGCCCGTACCTTGTACTAGTTTGAATTAAAGGAGAACGACCATGAACCCGACCAATCCGCGATACGGCTACGGAGCCGCCGCCGGCTCGCAGGCGCTCTTCGACGAAGGCCTGCGCAAGCACATGCTGCGCGTCTACAATTACATGGGTATCGGCCTCGTGGTGACCGGCATCGTCGCGCTGATCGTCGGCACAACGCCCGCACTTTATGTGCCGATCTTCCAGACGCCGCTGAAATGGGTCGTGATGCTGGCCCCGCTCGCCTTCGTGCTGTTCTTCTCGTTCCGCATTCAATCGATGTCGGCGAGTACGGCACAGACGATGTTCTGGGCGTTCTGTGCGGTCATGGGTCTGTCGCTGGCTTCGATCTTCCTGGTGTTCACCGGCACCAGCATCGCGCGGACCTTCTTCATCGCTGCAACGATGTTCGGCGCGACCAGTCTTTATGGCTACACGACCAAGCGTGATCTTTCCAACATCGGCTCGTTCCTGATGATGGGCCTGTTCGGCGTGATCATCGCCAGCGTCGTGAATATCTTCCTGGGTTCGAGCGCGCTGCAGTTTGCCATCTCGGTCATCGGCATCGTCGTCTTCGTCGGCCTGACCGCCTGGGATACGCAGAATATCAAGGAGCAATATGCCGAGAACTACGACCAGGAGTCGTCACAGAAGCTGGCCGTTTTTGGCGCGCTGTCGCTCTATCTGAACTTCGTCAACATCTTCCAGCTGCTGCTGAATTTCACCGGCGAGCGGGAATAGTTTCGAGCTTTTTTGCTCGAGCATGATCCCGAAAACCGTTTCACACTTTTTGGGATCATGCTTCAGGATTGCGTCTCCCTGGGGGTTCAAAGGGACGCAAGACGCGCCTGCGGTATCTGCGCCGATACCGCAGGCGCAACCTTTTTGGGGCTCAGGAACCGGCGCGTTCGTCCAGCCTATCGTGCAGCATGCTCCAGGGGAGCAGCATGTTCGGCGCATGTTTGAGCAGGCTGTGAAACGGGATCGGCGCCGGCGGTGCGAAGGGGATCGGCAGATCGTTCGGCTTTGTGCCCGCAGCCCAGTCAGCCAGCACGCGGCCCATCGCCGTCGTCATCGCGATGCCGCGGCCGTTGCAGGCAAAGCCAGCAATGATGTCGGGGCCGAGATCCACCAGATGCGGCAGAAAATCCGGCTCGACAGCCGCGACGCCGGACCAGCTATAGGCGAGCGGCGGAAAACCCTTGAGATTCAGATGACGGGCGAGACGACGGTGGATGGCGCGCGGCACCCGCTCACCCGCGCCGGGGCCGATGACATGCATGCCGCCCGTAATCAGTCTGTTTTCAGCATCGAAGCGGAAGGTGAAAAGATTGCGCCGCGTATCGGAAACGCATTGGCCGCCCGGCAACAGGCGCTGACGCACCGAGGCGGGCAGCGGCTCGGTCGCGATCTGGAAGACCTTGAGCGGGAAATAGGTGCGCGCCAGCGTCGGATTGAGGTGGCCGCCATAGGCATTAGTGGCGATCAGGACTTTTCCGGCCCGGACTTTTCCGCCTGTGGTCGCCAGAACCCAGCCGTCATCCGCGCGTTGGATCGAACCAACCGGGGAATGTTCGAAGATACGTGCACCGGCCGCTTCGGCTTCGATGGCAAGACCACGGGCATAACCGACAGGGTTTAGCACGCCGCCGGACTTGTCCGTCCAACCGCCGAAATAGCCGTCTGCACCCGTCGTATCTCGGACCGCCTGTCGATCGAGGATTACGGCCGGGCGTCCTCGGCTTGCCCATTGTTCGGCGCGAGACTTGACCTTCTCGAAAGCGGCGGGCGAATGGGCCGGCTGAATCCAGCCGCTCTGCTGCGCATCACAATCGATACCGTGGCGCCTGATCAGATCGAAGACCAGATCGGCGCTCCCGGCTGCCATCTGGATCAGACGCGCGCCACGCTCTGGGCCGAGGAGAGCAGTGATATTGTCCGGGTCCATCTTGGCGAAATTCGGCACCACGAAACCGGCATTGCGGCCGGTCGCCCCCCAGGCGATGATTTCAGCCTCCAGAACAACGACCGACAAACCCCTCTCGGCAGCATGAAGCGCGGTCGACAGGCCGGAAAAGCCACCACCGATGATGGCGAGGTCGGCGTGGATGTCGCTTTCCAGCGGCGGTCTGTCTTTGCGGTTGCGGCTTGTGGCGTGCCAGAGCGATGGCGGGTCCTTTGTGGCATTCATGACGTAGCGTTGCTTTCATCCGCTACCGGCTTTTGTTCGCGCTTGCGGACGCGCGGGCGGCGGGGCATGTCGCCGAAGAGGCCGTTCGGCCTAACGAGCAGGATGACGCAGAGCATGACGCCGATGGCAACGATCTGCAGCGACGCGGCGCGGGCCTGTTGTTCCGGCGTGAAGAGCACGCTGGTCAGCGCACCGGAGCCGGCCCAGATCGCCCAGACGAGGATGCTGCCGATGACTGCGCCCTTGTTGCTGCCGGAGCCCCCGACGATCAGCATCACCCAGACCTGAAAGGTCAGCGTCGGCACGTAATTGTCCGGGGCGATGAATCCGATGAAATGCGCCTGTACCGCGCCCGCAAGCCCCATGATCGCCCCGCCGACGGCAAAGGCCTGCACCCGGTAGAAACGTGCGCTCTTGCCGAGCGAAATCGCGGCGCGCTCATCTTCGCGCAGCGCTTTCAGCACGCGTCCCCAGGGGCTGCGGGACAGATGTTCCAGGGCGAGAAAGACCACCAGCGTCACCACGACGACGACGGCGAGATTAGAGAGGTTGAAGAGCAGTGGCGTCTCCGCAAGAGCGGCAAAGGGGCGCGGAATGAAGCCAACGCCGAAGGGCCCCCCGGTCAGGCTCTGCGCATTCAATGCCACGAGCTGGACGACGACCGCGACACCGAAAGTGGTGATGGCGAGGTAGTCGGACTTCAGCCGCAGCGTGGCGATGCCGGTGATGGCGGCGGCGATGCCGGCGATCACCATGGCTCCGAGCCAGCCGATCAGGATCGGCATGTCGAAACCGCCAAAGCGGCCGGCCGTATCCGGCGTCGTCAGCAGCGCCGACGTATAGGCACCTATGGCGACGAAGCCGGCGAGGCCGACGTTGAAGAGACCGGTCAGGCCCCATTGCAGGTTCAGTCCGAGGGTGATCAGCGAGAAGATCAGCGCCGTGGTCAGGAAGAATGCGCCATAGCCGACAAGATCCATCATCGTTCCTTCACTCCGAAAAGACCGATCGGCCGGACGAACAGCACCGCCATCAGGATGATGAAGGATATGGCGGCTCGCCATTCCGCACCGATCAACTGCACCGCGCCGGCCTCAGCGAGGCCGATGATCAGTCCACCGAGAACGGCGCCCGGCACGCTGCCGATGCCGCCGAGGATGGCGGCGGCGAACATCGGTAGCAGCATGTCGAAGCCCATCAGCGGCCGGATCTGCACGAGAATACCGATCATGACGCCGGCGACGCAGGCGAGCGCGCCGCCGACCAGCCAGGTGACGCGCACCACCTTGGCGACATCGATGCCGACCACGCGGGCAAGCGCAGGGTTCTGGCTCAGCGCCTGCATGGAGCGGCCGGTCTGCGTCCGCGTGATCAACAGGTGCACGCCGAAAACCAGGAGCGCCGTCACCAGCAGCAGCACGATCTGATCGGGGGTGATGCGGATACCGAAACCAATGGGCATGGCGATCTGGATGGCGCGACTGAAATAGGTCGGCCGCGAGGTGAAGAGGAATTCCAGCAGGCTTCGCAGTGCCATCGACGCGCCGAAGCTCGCCATGACGACGATGATCGCCTGCCCCTTGGCTCGCAGACGCGCGAAGAGAACCATGTCGAGGAGCAGCGCCAGCAGGCCGGTCAGCCCCATGGCGATGATGACGGCTACGATCAACGGCCAGCCGAAGGAGAGCGGGCCGATCGGCGCGATCTTGCCGAACATGGTCCCGATAGCGCTGACGACGGCAAGGGTCGCATACGTGCCCCACGCCATGAAGTCGCCGTGGGCGAAATTGGAGAAGCGTAGGATCGAATAGGTGAGCGTCACGCCGATGGCGCCAAGGCCGATCATCGAGCCGGTCAGCAGTCCGTCGACGATGAATTGCAGGTTCATGCGGCGCCTCCTGGCTTGGCATGTAATGGACGCTGGCCGAGATAGAGTTCGGCGACGACAGGGTCGTTCCAGAGTTCGGAGGCAACGCCCTCATGCCGGTCCTTGCCCTCGACGAGGACATAGGCGCGGTCGCCGATCGCCAGTGCCGCCTTGGCGTTCTGCTCGACCAGCAGGATGGTGACGCCCCCTTTGCGGATCTCGGTCAGCATCTCGAAGACCATGGAAACGAATTTCGGCGACAGGCCCGCCGAGGGTTCGTCCAGCACCAGCACCTTCGGATGCACGATCAGGGCACGGGCGACCGCCAGCATCTGCCGCTGACCGCCCGACAGATTGCCCGCGGCAATGCGGCGGTGGCGGGCGAGATCGGGAAAGGTGGCGTACATTTCCTCGATACGGCCGGGGATCTCTCGCGGCTTCAGGACGCCTCCGGCCACTTTCAGATTGTCCTCGACGGACATCAGCGGAAAGACATTTTCCGTCTGCGGCACGAAGGCTAGGCCTAGACGCACCATGGTATGGGCAGGCGCGGCGGTAATGTCCTTGCCATCCAGCAAAACCGTGCCGCCGGAGACCGGTACGAGGCCGGCGATCGCCTTGATGAAACTCGATTTTCCGGCGCCATTCGGGCCGAGGACGACGACGATTTCGCCTTGATGAACCGTGATCGATGCGCCGCGGACGATCGGCACGCCGGGCTCGTAGCCAGCGATGAGGTCGCGGACAAGGAGGGCGGGTTCGCTCATGCCGCACCCCCGAGATAGGCTTCGATAACCCTCGGATCGCGCGCGACTTCATCGGCCGTGCCTTCGCAGAGCAACTGGCCGCTCGCCATGACAAGGACGCGGTGGCAGAGGCGGGTCACCATGTCGATATTGTGCTCGATCAGCAGGAAGGTGATGCCGCGGGCATTGATGTCCCTGATGCGGTCGATGATGACCTCGAGCAGCGTCGCGTTGACGCCGGCTGCCGGTTCGTCGAGCAGGATGATCGCGGGATCGGCCATCATCACGCGGGCAAGCTCCAGGAGCTTGCGCTGGCCGCCGGAGAGTATGCGGGCGGGTTCGTGCGCCAGCCGTGTCAAATTGACGAGCTCCAGCAGCTCCGTGGCCTTGTCGTGTGCGGCTTTCTCCTCAGCCCTGACGTGCCAGGGTTTCAGGAAGTTTGCCAGCAGTCCTTCACCGGCCTGGGCCTGCGCCGCCAGCATGACATTGTCGAGCAGCGTCAGGTTCGGAAAGGGGCGGGGGATCTGAAAGGTGCGGCCCAGACCTCGGCCGATGCGGCGGTGGGCGGCTTCGCCGGACACGGTCACGCCGTTCAGCATGATCTCGCCGCTCGTCGGCTGGACGCTGCCGGCAAGCAGATCGAACATGGTCGTCTTGCCGGCGCCGTTCGGGCCGATCAGTCCGAGAATTTCGCCGCTCAGGACGTCGAAAGACACGTCGTTGACCGCGGCAACGCCGCCGAAGCGTCGCACCACGTTTTTCGCCGTCAGAACCGGCGTTCGGGTGTCCTCTTCCCGCCGTTCGCTCAGTGCACTCATGGATCCCTCTGGCCGAAGACGATCGTTGCCGTCCTCTGATTTTTGATTTGTGATCACACTTGTATTGATCACGCTAATCAGCTTTAATCGCCTCTGCAAGTTAAAAGCGGGGAGGCCATGCAAAAGACCGCCGTCGAGAAAAGCAACGACCCCATCGCCGCTCAGCTCGCGCCGGTCGGTCGCGAGACCGTGCAGGACCGCGTCTATCTGGAGCTTCGCCGAGCTTTGATCGGGGGCCTGTTCGAGCCGAGCCAGGTGCTCACCATTCGCGGTCTCGCCGATGCGCTGATGACCAGCACCATGCCGGTGCGCGAGGCGCTCGGCCGGCTTATCACTGAAAAGGCGCTGGAGGCGCTGCCGAACCGCTCCGTCCGAGTCCCGCCAATTACGCTTGAGCGGATGGACGATCTTTTGCGTGCTCGCATCCTTATCGAGGGCGAGGCGATCGCGCTTGCGGCGACGCGAATGAGTCCGCGGCAAGTCTCCGTCATCGAGAGCATGCTCGGCGAATGGGACGAGATGCGGGCGCTGAAACACAAGAAGGATGTCGACCGCGAGGTTACCCTGAACCAGAGCTTCCATTTCGAAATCTACCGCGCTTGCGGCTCAGCCGTGCTGATCCCGATGATCGAGAGCTTGTGGCTGCAATCCGGCCCCTGCATCCGTGTGGCGATCTATGCTTTCTCCGAGGCCGGCGAGGTCGATACGGCCCATTTCCACCGCAGTATCGTCGCGGCTCTTTCGGTTCAGGATGCCACGGTGGCTCGCGAGGCGCTGGTCGCCGACATCAGCCGGCCTTTCAATTTCCTCCGCAACAAGCTGCAATCCGAAGCGGCAAGCAAAGGTACGTCATGAGCACGCTCGCCATCCGCATCACCGAGCCTCGCTCCACTCTTTCCGTCACCGCCGTGCTGCTCGACGGCAAGGCGCCGGACAATGTGGAATTCCTCTGGACCTATCTGGCCGAGCCGCGCATCGTGCCCGGTATCCATGCCATTTGGACGGGACCGGAAATCTCCTGCCCGATCCCGCCAGACCATCTCGTCGGCAGCGAATGGGCAAACCCCTTGCCGGCGGAAAACGCGACGCTGACGCCGCAGCCGGGCGATATCGTGCTGAGCTATGTGCCGGCGCGCGTTTGGGGCGGTAGCCCCGATCCGATCTTCGATATCGGCCTGTTCTACGGGCAGGGCGCGCGGCTGCTGTTTCCGATCGGCTGGCTGCCGGGCAGCGTCGTTGCACAAGTGCGGCCTGAAGAGCGGGAGCAATTCGCGGCCGCCTGCGGTGTCATCCGCCGCAACGGTGCCTGCGATGTGACATTCACCCGCACGGAGGTGTGAGATGAGCGCGGCAGACGATTCTTTCGAGCTGTTCGACCTGCGTGTCGAAGCCGTCATTCCCAAGGGCAAGCCGATCTATTGCGGCGCCAAGGAGGGCGACTATTTCGAGCTCAAGGGCGAAATGCTGTCGCTGCCGCCGGGGCAGGGTTTCTCCATCTATTCCATTTCCGCCGTATTGCCGCTGCTCGCGGCCAAGCAACGGCCCACCCACAAGAACGACTGGATGACGTCGGACGCCGAGATCGCCTGTCCTGACCCGAACTGCGCGAGCCGCCTGCGGATAGTCAGAACAGGCAAGCGGCGATTCAGCCATGCCGAGACGACGGCGGTGCTGTTGCCCGAGGAGACCAAATAGATGAATGCCAAGACATTCGAACTCAGCCCTGGCTATGCGGTCTCCCGCGTCATCCGCGGCGGTTGGCAGTTGGCCGGCGGTCATGGGGCGATCGACCGCGAGCAGGCCGTCACAGACCTCATCGCCGCTTTCGACGCTGGCATCATCACCTATGACTGCGCCGATATTTATACCGGAGTCGAAGAGCTGATCGGCGCCGCTCGTCTGCGGCTTGCCAAAGAGCGTGGGCTCGACGTCGCGGCCAAGATGAAGGTGCACACTAAGCTCGTGCCAGATCTCGAAGTCCTGTCACGCATCAGTCGCGACTATATCAGGGGCATTGTCGAGCAATCGCTACGACGACTGAAGACCGAGCGACTGGACCTGGTGCAGTTTCACTGGTGGGATTATGCGCTGCCCGGATATCTCGATGCGCTTGGCTGGCTGGATGAGCTGCGACGGGAAGGCAAGGTCCGCAGCGTCGGCACGACGAATTTCGACACGCCGCACATCGCCGAAATTTTGAAAGCCGGCATTCCCCTGGTCAGCCAGCAGCTTCAATATTCCGTACTCGATCAGCGGCCGGCGAACAGTCTCGCGGCGCTTGCGGCTGATAATAACGTCCGCTTCCTCTGCTATGGCTCCGTCGCCGGTGGGTTCCTAAGCAACAGGTGGCTGGGGCAGCCGGAGCCGGAGATGCCGCTCGAAAACCGCTCGCTGATCAAATACAAGCTGATCATCGACGATTTCGGCGGTTGGGAGCTGTTTCAATCGCTGCTTCGGACGCTGAAGGCCATCGGCGATCGCCATGGCGTCGATATCGCCACCATCGCCAGCGCCTGGGTGTTGGAGCAGCCGCAAGTGGCTACCGTTATCGTCGGCGCCCGCAACCAGGCGCATGCGCTCGCCAACGCGAAGATCATGGATATTGCTCTCTCAGTAGAGGATCGGTCTCAGATTGCCGCGATCATCGGACAGAGCAGCGGCCCACTCGGCGATGTCTATACGCTGGAGCGCGACCGTACCGGGCGGCATGGCTCAATCATGCACTACAATCTGAACGCGGGGAAAAAATGAGCACGAGCCCATCCCTCTTCGAGCGCGCCAAGACTGAAATCATCGGTCTGCATCGCTATTTTGCCGACTGGTATAACGCAGCAGACTCCGACCAGACCGATTTCAGCCGGTTCGAAAATGTCTTGGGCGAAGGTTTTCGCATCGTCACGCCTGACGACGGACGCATTATCGACCGCGATTCCATCATCAGCCATGTCCGGGCCAACCATAGCTGCTTTCATGGTGATTTCACTATCGAGATCGAGGATGTCAGGCCTGGCTGGGAGGCCGCCGGCGTCGTTGTCGTGACCTATATCGAGGCACAATGTCGGGCCGGCGTCTGGACCCGTCGGCGGGCGAGCGCCCTTTTTACCGAGAGTTCATCGATGCCGAACGGTGTCGAATGGCGGCATCTGCATGAAACCTGGCTGCAGGCGCCGGAGGCGAAACAGGCTTAACCACTGAAATAGAAGTCGTGTACCTAACAAGGGGAACAAAGATGAAAAAGACGATATTTCAAATCACCACCGCTCTGGCGCTCCTTGCAGCGGCTGGCGTTGCCAACGCGGCAGACTGCAAAATCACCGTCGGACTGGTGATGGAGCTGACTGGGCCTGCTGGCGAATATGGCCAAGCGGGCGCAAAATCAGTCGAAATGGCCTTCCGCGACATCAACGCCGCCGGCGGCGTGCGCGGCTGTGATCTGGTGACCGACACACGCGACAGCCAGAGCCAGGGCAACGTCGCCGTCGACGCTGCGACCCAGCTCGTGCAGGTGAAGAAGGTACCCGTCATCATCGGCGGCATCATCTCGTCGGTCTCGATCCCGATCCTGACGTCGGTCACCGCACCGGCCAAGATCGTGCAGGTATCGCCGGCCTCGTCTTCGCCGACGTTGACGGCACTCGGCCGCGACGGCAAGACCAACGGCATCTTCTTCCGCACCATCACCTCGGATGCACTGCAAGGCGTGGCGGCTGCGAAATACGCGATCGACAAGGGCTTCAAAAAGCTGTCGGTTATCCATGTCAACAACGACTTCGGCGTAAACATGGTGGCGGAGTTCTCCCGCGCCTATAAGGCGCTCGGCGGCACCATCGTTTCCGACACGCCTTATAACGAAAAGCAGTCGAGCTATGCCTCGGAAGTCACCGCCGCCATGGCCGGAAATCCGGACGGCCTTTATCTCGTCAGCACACCGGTCGATGGCGCAACGATCGCTCGCACCTGGATTTCGCAGGGCGGCGTGCAGAAATTCCTGCTCAACGATGGCATGAACAGCCCAGATTTCATTGAATCGGTCGGCGCCGACTACCTCAAGGATGCCTATGGCACTTCCTCGGGCACCAGCCCGACCGCGTCGACCGACTACTTCATGAAGAACTACAAGGAATTCTCGGGCATCGAACCGTCCAATCCGGCGGCTGACCGTTCCTATGACGCCGGTGCCATCGTCGGCCTCGCCATCGCAATTGCCGGTTCGGACGATCCGGGCAAGATCAAGGATGCGATGTTCAAGGCGGTCGATCCCCAGGGCACGCCGATCTATGCCGGGAAGGACGAGTTCGCCAAGGCGCTCGGTCTGATCAAGGACGGCAAGCCGATCCGCTACGAAGGCGTCATCGGCCCGGTCGCCTTCGACAAATATGGTGACATCACCGGCCCGTTCCGTCTCTGGAAGATCACGGACGGCAAGGTGACGACGGACGGTGAAATGTCGACCGAGGACGTCAACAAGCTGCAGGCGCAGTTGAACAAATAAGGCCTAGGGTTCGCATATTTTCGTTTCTAGGGGACGCCCGATAACCTGCTCGGTTGCCGGGCGTTTCTGTCCATGGCGCCCGGTCGGGGCGTGAAAATTTAGATCGTTCCAAATTTTAGCGATGATATTTCTGGAAACCGAAACTCCAATGCCGGGCCCTCTTTTCGTTCACAAAAGACCGGATAACCGCACGATTTCCGCGACGCATCTAGGTATTCTCGTTAAACCTTCATATTTACCCATTGACAAAATTTGGAACGTTCCAAATAATCATCGTCAACAAAGGGTGGAGGCCTCGGCGGAGATTCATGAGCAAGGAACGTGTTACGGTCATCGATATTGCGCATGCCGCCGGCGTATCGAAGTCGACCGTGTCTCTCGTTCTGCAAGGCAGTTCACTGGTCAATGAGGCGACGCGGGCCAAGGTGAACGCGGTGATCCGCGAGCTTGGGTACGTCTATAATCGCGGCGCCGCCAACCTGCGGCAGGCGAAGTCGAAGATCGTCGGCATCGTTGTCAACGATCTCACCAACAGCTTCTTTGCCGAACTGGCCGTCGGCGTCGATATGGTCGTGCAGTCGGCTGGCTATGTGCAGTTCCTGTCCAATACCGGCGAGAGTATTGACCGGCAGCGCGAGGTCGTCGCCTCGATGCGCGAGCACGGCATTTCCGGTCTGATCGTCTCGCCGGCGCGCGGTACGGAAGCGGCCGACTTCAAGTCGCTGACCAATGCCGGCATTCCGGTGGTGATCGTCGTGCGCAATATTCCCGGCGCAAAGGTCTCATCGCTGGTGTCGGACAATCTTGCCGGCGCATCGGCGGCGGTCGAGCATCTGGCTAGCCTCGGCCATCGCCGCATCGCGTTCATGGGCGGCTTCGCCAATACCGCCGTCTTTGCCGAAAGGCTCGGCGGCTATCGCGATGCGCTGGCCAAGGCGGGAATCGCTTTTGACGATGACCTCGCCGTTGCCACCGCCCCGTCGCGCGCCGGCGGCGTCGAAGCGGTCGGGCGCGCCATGCTGCTTGCTGACAAGCCGACAGCGGCGGTGTGTTTCAACGATGCGGTCGCCTTCGGTGTCTGCGACGGGCTGAGGGCACGGCGGCTGGAGCCGGGCGTCGATTTCGCTGTGGTCGGTTTCGATGATGTGATCGAGGCGGAGAGTGCGGTGCCAGCGCTGACGACGATTTCCGTCGATCCTCAGGGCATGGGCCGGCGGGCGGCACAGCTGCTCCTGAAGCAGATCAATTCCGGCAAGGTGGAGGCGGAGGCGATCGTCAGCGCCGTGCGGCTGGTGGTTCGTCAGAGCTCCGGAGCTGGGCTGGACACAACGGCAAGGAGGGCCGTGTCATGACAAATGGCGGTGTAAAATGGGGCCTGATCGGCGCAAGCACGATCGCCCGTGAATGGATGATCGGCGCCATTCGCGCAACCGGCGGCGACGTCATCTCTGTAATGAGCAGGGACGCAGAGCGTGGCCACGCCTATGCGGCTGAGAATAATATTGCCAAATCGGTGACGGATGTCGCCGATCTCGTCAACGATCCGGATGTCGATGCCGTCTATATCTCGACGACCAACGAAATGCACCGGGACCAGACCTTGGCGGCGGTCAAGGCCGGCAAGCATGTGCTTTGCGAAAAGCCGCTGGCGCTGACGCTCGAAGATGCGCGGCTTATGGTGCACGCTGCGAAGGGGGCTGGCGTGGTCATGGGCACCAACCATCACCTGCGCAATGCGGCCAGCCACCGCGCGATGCGGGAGGCAATCGCCGCCGGGCGGATCGGCAAGCCGCTGAGCGCCCGCGTTTTCCATGCCGTCTATCTGCCGCCGCATTTGCAGGGCTGGCGGCTGGACAAGCCTCAGGCAGGTGGCGGCGTCATTCTCGATATCACCGTTCATGACGCCGACACACTGCGCTTCGTGCTGAACGACGATCCGGTGGAAGCGATCGCCCTCGGCCAGAGCGGCGGTATGAGCAAGGCCGGACTGGAGGATGCCGTCATGGGCGCTTTGCGCTTCAAATCCGGCCTCATTGCGCAGTTTCACGACGGCTTCACCACGAAATATGCGGAGACCGGCTTCGAGGTACACGGCACGGATGGATCGCTGATTGGCCGCAATGTAATGACGCAACAGCCCGTCGGTCATGTCTTCCTGCGCAACAGGGATGGTGAGACGGAGCTACCGCTCCATCACCACAATCTCTACGAGACGGCGCTTGCCGCCTTTCATGCCGCGATCGAAGGCCGGGGAAAACCGTCAGCCACTGGCGAAGACGGCGTCTGGTCGTTGGCGGCGGGTCTTGCCGTCGTCAAGTCGGCTGCCACCGGCGAAGCCGCCAAGATCGAACCCGGACTTTGAGCGTCGCGATGAACAAGCACATCACTCCCGCCGAGGCGGCCGCCTTGATCCCTGACGGCGCCATTGTCTCAGTCTCGTCCTCGAGCGGTCTCGGCTGCCCGGACCTGATGCTGAAGGCGATCGGTGAGCGTTTCGACGCGACGGGCCATCCGCGTGACCTAACGACGCTGCATCCGATCGCCGCGGGCGACATGAGCGGCATCAAGGGTGTCGATCATATCGCCAAGAAAGGTCTGCTGAAAAAGATCATCGGCGGCTCCTATCCCTCCGGTCCGTCGAGTTCCGAACCGCCGCAGATCTGGCAAATGATCGGCGGCAACGAGGTCGCGGCCTATAACATTCCCTCGGGCATTCTCTTCGACATGCATCGCGAGGCAGCCGCCAAGCGCCCCGGCGTGCTGACCAAGGTCGGTCTCGATACCTTCGTCGACCCGGAACGCCAGGGTTGTGCGATGAATACGGCAGCCGAGGCTGAACCGGTGGTGAAGCGAATCCGGTTCGAGGATGAAGACTGGCTTTATTTCAAGGCGATCGCGCCGCAGGTGGCGATCATCCGGGCAACGACCGCCGATGAGCGCGGCAATCTCACCTATGAGCATGAAGGCGCGTATCTCGGCGGGCTCGACCAGGCGCTCGCCGCCCGGAACAATGGCGGCATCGTCATCGCCCAGGTCAAGCGCCTTGCCAAGGAAGGTTCGCTGAAACCGCATGACGTGCGCATTCCCGGTGTTCTGGTCGACTACATCATCGTCGATCCGGATCAGAAACAGACGACACAGACCCTTTATGATCCGGCGATCTCGGGTGAGATCTTTCGTCCGCTCGATAGCTTCCGCGTGCCGGAATTCAATATCCAGAAGGTCATCGCCCGGCGGGTGGCACAGGAGCTGCAATCCGGCAGCGCCGTCAATCTTGGCTTCGGCATTTCTGCCAATGTGCCGCGCATCCTGATGGAAGAGGGGTTGCATGGCGCCGTCACCTGGGTGATCGAGCAAGGGGCGGTCGGTGGCGTACCGCTGCTCGATTTTGCCTTCGGCTGCGCATCCAATGCTGACGCCTTCATGCCGTCGCCCTATCAGTTCACCTATTTCCAGGGTGCCGGTTTCGACGCTTCGCTTCTCTCCTTCCTGGAGATCGGCCGCGACGGCTCGGTCAATGTTTCCAAGCTCAGCTTCCGGCCGCATGTAACGGCCGGCGCCGGCGGCTTCGTCGATATCACGGCACGGGCGAAGAAGATCGTCTTCTCCGGAATGTTCAATGCCGGCGCGAAGCTCGCGGTCGAAAACGCCCGACTTGTGATCGAGAAGGAAGGCAAACTGAAGAAGCTGGTGAATGCTGTCGAGCACGTCACCTTCTCCGGGCCGCGCGGCATCGCACAGGGACAGGATATCACCTATGTCACCGAACGCTGCGTGATGAAGCTGACGCCGGAAGGATTGTTGCTGACCGAGATTGCACCCGGCGTCGATTTGGAAACGCATATTCTTGATCAGTCGGAATTCCCGCTGCTCGTCTCTGACCGGCTGAAGGTGATGGATGCGGCTTTGTTCCATGAAGCGCCTGTTGGCCTGACCCTGCCCGCCAAGGCCAAGCGCGTTCTGGAAGGAGCGCGCCATGGGTGAGGTCAAGGTTTCCGTTGAAGGTTTCGTCGCGACGATCACTGTCTCGCGGCCGGAGAAGCTCAACGCCTTCGATATTGATATGCTGAAGGCGCTGGCGGTTGCCTGTGACGAAGTGGAGGCGAACGGCTCCGTGCGTGTCGCGATCCTCACCGGCGAGGGCAAGGCCTTTTCGGCTGGCGGCGACATCAAAGCCTGGGGCGGTATGGCGGCCAATGAGTTCGGTCATGCCTGGGTGCGCTTCGGCCACCGCGTCTTCGAGCGGCTGGCAACGCTCCGCATGCCGGTGATCGCCGCATTGAATGGTCATGCGCTCGGCGGCGGGCTGGAACTGGCGGCCGCGGCCGATATCCGCATTGCGGAAAGCCAGATCAGGATCGGCCTTCCGGAAACCAGCCTCGGCATGGTGCCGGGCTGGTCTGGTACGCAACGGCTTACCAAACGGTTTGGCGCGCAGATCGTGCGGCGCATGGTGTTGGGCGGCGAGATGTTTTCCGCAGAGGAGGCGCGCGGCTATGGTCTTGTGGATGCCGTCGTCGAAACGGGAACGGTGCTTACCGCCGCCAGGGACTATGCTGCGCGCATCGCTACGCGCGGACCGGCGGCGCTGGAGATTGCGAAGCTGATGGTTGCTTCGGCCAATGGCGAAGACAACGGGTCTGCCGTCGAGGCGCTAGGATCGATCCTGGTTGCCAAGACCGGCGACCTCAAGGAGGGCGTTGCGGCCTTTGCCGGCAAACGCGCTGCCGAATTCAAGGGAGAATGGTGATGACGGTCCTTGTGAAGCCACAGGCGCTTCCCGATGTGAAGATACGCGAATTCAAGATGCTGATCGACGGCAAATGGGTCGAAGGCGTCGAGACCGGCACGATCGAGCGTGTCGCGCCAAGCCATGGCGTCACCGTCAGCCGCTATAAATCCGCGACCAAGGACGATGTGCATCAAGCCATCGCGGCTGCGCGCAGGGCGTTCGACCAGGGTCCCTGGCCGCGTATGACTGCGGCGGAACGCTCAAACATCCTGCTAAAAGCTGCCGACATGATCTCGACGCGGGCCGAGGAACTCGCCTATCTCGATGCGATCGAGGCTGGCAAGCCGATCACGCAGGTGCGCGGCGAGATCGCCGGTTCCGCCGACATCTGGCGCTATGCGGCCGCCCTTGCGCGCGATCTGCACGGTGAAAGCTACAATACGCTCGGCGAGGGCACGATGGGCGTCGTGCTGCGCGAGGCGATCGGCGTTGTCTCGATCATCACGCCCTGGAATTTCCCATTCCTGATTGTCAGCCAGAAATTACCCTTTGCGCTTGCCGCCGGCTGCACGGCGGTCGTCAAGCCGTCCGAGCTGACGTCGGGTTCAACGCTGGTGCTCGGTGAAATCCTGATGGAAGCCGGTGTGCCGGCCGGCGTCGTCAATATCCTCGTCGGCACGGGTGCCGATGTCGGTGCACCGATGACCGGGCATCCGGACGTCGACATGATCTCCTTCACCGGCTCGACCGGCGTTGGACGGCTGACGATGGCGAATGCGGCGCAGACGCTGAAGAAGGTTTCGCTCGAACTCGGCGGCAAGAACCCGCAGATCGTCTTTCGCGACGCCAATCTCGATGAGTTCGTCGATGCGGCGGTGTTCGGTGCCTACTTCAACGCCGGCGAGTGCTGCAATGCCGGCTCGCGGCTGATCGTCCATCGCGATATCGCGGAGGATGTCACGGCGCGCATTGCCAGCCTGTCGGAAAAGGTGAAGGTCGGCGACCCGCTCGACCCCTCAACACAGGTCGGGGCAATCATCACCCCGCAGCACCTGCAGAAGATTCAGGGCTATGTTTCCGGCGCGGCAAAGAGTGGTGCGACCATAGCGCATGGCGGCAGCCAGATCGACTTCGGCTTCGGCCAGTACATGGCGCCGACCATCCTTGCCGACGTCAAACCGGACATGGCGGTGGCGAAGGAGGAGGTGTTCGGGCCTGTGCTTTCGGTGCTGACCTTTGATACGGTCGAGGACGCAATCCGTATCGCCAATTCCATCGACTACGGCCTTTCCGCCGGCGTCTGGAGCCGCGATTTCGATACGTGCATGACTATCGGGCGGCGGGTGCGGGCCGGCACGATCTGGATGAACACCTTCATGGACGGCGCCGCGGAACTGCCCTTCGGCGGCTATCGCCAATCAGGACTCGGGCGCGAGCTCGGCCGACATGCGGTGGAAGATTATACCGAGACCAAAACCCTCAACATGCATATTGGCCGACGTACCGGTTGGTGGATGCCGAGGTAGGACTAGATCGATGGCGGTTTGGGCGCGAATGGCACATCAGAACAGCGGCGCGGCGGCGATATCAGCCCGTCGTCGCTGTGGGGAAGCCGATTTGTGGCGGCTGCAACAATTGCAGGTCGTCGGCTTCCGGATTGGCGATGCGCTTCAGCAAGATGCGGCCGAGCTGCTCGCCCGCCGCCGTGAGATCTTCGTAAATCGTGTCGACTTTCGGCTGGATCTGGCTGAGCAGCCGCGAGGTCTGCTTGGCAACGATATCGTAGTTCTTGCTCAAGATTTGCCCGAGATCGCTCAAGGCGCTGATGGCGGCGAGCGCGGAAACCTCGCCCGGACAGATGAAACCATCGGGCGCATCCGATGCTTCGGCCCGGCGGCGAAAATGGTCGCGCACCATGTCGGCCGGCGAATCGAGGTTAATATTCTCCGGGATTTCATAGGCGATGCCGGCTTCGCGAACGGCAGTCATGAAACCATGCAGCATGTGTTGATGAAAGGTGAGGCGCTTCGGCGGCAAGATGATCGTCACCTTGCGCCGGCCCTTGGCGATCATCCGGCGTGTGGCCTCGTAGGCGAAAGCGAAATTGTCGTAGTCGACGAAGGGATGCGGCATCGAGAATTCGGTGCGCCCGTGGCAGACGAAGGGAAAACCGTGTTCCAGCAATCGGCGCACACGCGGGTCGAGCGGCTCGGTTCGCGAGAAGATCAGCCCGTCAGCGAGATTGTTGCGAAGAATGTAGTCGACCGCCTCGACGTTGCTGGTCGCCATGTAGTTGGGCATGACGATCAGATGATAGGGTGTCCTCTGCAGCGCCTTGGTGATGCCGTACATGATCGAGGTGCCGAAGCCCACCACTTCCTCGTGGGGATCGAGGAGGATGCTGATCACATTGGTACGCCCCGTCTTCAAACGCTGGGCGGCTCGATCGGGCATATAGCCGATGTCGCGGGCGACCTGATGCACCCGCTGCCGCGTCTCCAGCGAGATCTGCGGCGCGTCGCTCAACGCGCGCGATACCGTGGTCACAGCCAGGCCGGTCAATTTCGCAATGGTGCGCAAGGTCGGCTTGGCGCTTCGCGCTTTTGTCGCGGAGGAGGGTAGGTCGGTCAAACTCGCGGTCCCGTCTTGAGTAAGTCCGGGCAACTTATCGCGAGTAGAGGCTGCATACAATCCACGAATGAAAACGTTTTAAATCGGGCATAGCTCACCGGAGGCCGAGGGAAAACAGCGCAACATACCTGATTTAAAGGGGTTTTTATGCAGATCAGTAGTTGAACTGAACTCTTGACACGGCCGATTTATAACGTTTTAAACTTGTGTATGACCGTGGGAGGTCATGATGCGTTTGTTCTTTGCAGGGAGTGAAGAACAGGGGGAAGCAGCAGGAGGAGGTCTTGCTGCTCAACTATCTAAAACCGGGAGGAAAATATGCGTAAATTGATGACATCGGTGGCTGCGGCTGCCCTTTTGATGACGGGTACCGTGACCGTGGCGCACGCCGCCGAAAGCGTCGAAGTCCTGCATTGGTGGACCTCGGGCGGCGAGGCGGCGGCGTTGGAAGTCCTGAAGAAGGACTTGGAATCGAAGGGCATAAGCTGGGTCGACATGCCGGTCGCAGGCGGTGGCGGCACCGAGGCCATGACCGTGCTGCGCGCACGCGTCACCGGCGGCAACCCGCCGACCGCCGTGCAGATGCTCGGCTTCGACATTCTCGACTGGGCCAAGGAAGGCTCGCTCGGCAATCTCGATGCGGTCGCCAATAAGGAAGGTTGGGACAATGTGGTCCCGACGGCCCTGCAGAAGTTCTCCAAATATGACGGCCACTGGATCGCCGCTCCCGTAAACGTCCACTCCACCAACTGGGTGTGGATCAACAAGGAAGCGCTCGACAAGGCCGGCGGCAAGGCACCGGCGAACTGGGACGAGCTGATTGTACTGCTCGACAACTTCAAGAAGCAGGGCATCACGCCGATCGCCCATGGCGGCCAGCCCTGGCAGGATGCGACGATCTTCGACGCCGTCGTACTCTCGCTCGGCAACGACTTCTACAAGAAGGCTTTCATCGATCTCGATCCCGATACGCTCGGCAGCCCGAAGATGAAGGAAGCCTTCGACCGCATGACGAAGCTGCGCTCCTATGTCGACGATAACTTCTCAGGCCGCGATTGGAACCTTGCCTCGGGCATGGTCATCGAAAACAAGGCCGGCCTGCAATTTATGGGCGATTGGGCCAAGGGCGAATTCCTGAAGGCGAAGAAGGTGCCCGGCAAGGATTTCGTCTGCATCCGCTTCCCGGGAACACAGGGCTCGGTAACCTTCAACTCCGACCAGTTCGCAATGTTCAAGGTCTCCGCCGACAAGATTCCGGCGCAGATGCAGATGGCGTCATCGATCGAAAGCCCGACCTTCCAATCGGCCTTCAACGTCGTCAAGGGCTCGGTTCCGGCCCGCACCGACGTTCCCGACACCGCTTTCGACGATTGCGGCAAGAAGGCGATCAAGGATCTGGCTGAAGCCAACAAGAACGGCACCCTGATGGGCTCCATGGCTCATGGCCATGCCAATCCGGCCGCCGTCAAAAACGCGATCTACGACGTCGTGACCCGCGAATTCAACGGCGATCTTTCGTCGGATGATGCGGTCAAGGAACTCGCCTCGGCGGTCGCTGCTGCAAAGTAGTGCAGTATTCGTCCGGAGCTCGCGAGAAGTGGGCTCCGGACCTCGAATTCAATCGCATCTCGCCAACGTTGGTGTTCGACCATGAACAGTCGCAGCCGAGTGCAGGAGCTATTACCCAAGCTGGTGCTGGCCCCGAGCTTCGTCATCATCCTGATCTTCGTATATGGCTTCATCGCCTATACCGGCTTTCTGTCACTGACCGACAGCAAGATGCTGCCGTCCTACAACATCATCGGCTTTGCCAACTACAGCAAGCTCTGGGCGCTGCCGCATTGGTGGCGGGCGATCACCAATCTCGGCATCTTCGCCTCGTTCTATATCGTCATCTGCTCGGTGCTCGGCCTCGCTTTGGCGATCCTGCTCGACCAGAAGATCCGCGCCGAAGGACTGCTGAGGCCGATCTATCTCTATCCGATGGCGCTGTCCTTCATCGTCACGGGGACGGCGTGGAAATGGTTTCTCGATCCCGGCATTGGGCTTGAGAACACCATGCATCTCTGGGGGTGGGACAGTTTTTCCTTTACCTGGATCAAGGATTCGAAAATGGCGATTTATTGTGTCGTCATTGCCGCCGTCTGGCAGTCCTCGGGCTTCGTCATGGCGATGTTCCTCGCCGGCCTTCGCGGCGTCGATAACGAGATCATCAAAGCGGCGCAGATCGACGGCGCTTCGGCCGTCACCACCTACCGCCGCATCATCATCCCGCTGATGCGGCCGGTGTTCCTCTCGGCTTTCGTCGTGCTCGCGCATCTTGCCATCAAGGCCTATGACCTGATCATCGCGCTGACCGGCGGCGGGCCGGGGCAAGCGACCGAACTGCCGGCGACCTTCATGTATTCCTACACGTTCACGCGCAACCTGATGGGCATCGGCGCCTCGTCGGCGATCATCATGCTGGCGATGATCTTCGCCATCATCATCCCCTATCTCTATTCGGAAATCGGCGGAGGGAAACGCACGTGAGCAACCCCAATCCGCAAAACGCCATCTCGCACGGCAAGCTGACGCGCGCGCTAATCTATGCGGCGCTGATCTTGTTTGCCGTCTACTACATGCTGCCGCTCTACGTGATGCTGGTCAATTCCTTCAAGCCGCTCGAAGAAATCCGCCAGGGCGGCATGCTGAACCTGCCGCAGACATGGACAATCGAGCCGTGGATTTCCGCCTGGTCGACGGCGCAGATCGGCGTGCAGCCGACAGGGCTCAAACCTTTTTTCATCAACTCGATCCTGATGGTCGTGCCGGCGGTGGTGATCTCCACCCTTGTCGGCGCGCTGAACGGCTATGTGCTGACGAAATGGCGTTTCCGCGGCGCGGAGATCTTCTTCGGCATGCTGCTGCTCTCCTGCTTCATCCCATTCCAGATCGTGCTGATCCCGATGGCGCGCATCCTCGGTTTCTTCGGTATTGCCGGTACTATCTGGGGGCTGATTCTCGTCCATATCGTCTACGGCCTCGGCTTCACGACGCTCTATTTCCGCAATTATTACGAGGCGTTTCCGACCGAGCTAGTCCGCGCCGCGCAGATCGACGGGGCGAGCTTCTTCCAGATTTTCCGGCGCATTTTGCTGCCGTCCTCCGGCCCGATCATCGTCGTTTCGGTCATCTGGCAATTCACCAATATCTGGAACGACTTCCTGTTCGGCGCATCCTTTTCCGGCGCCAATTCGACGCCAATGACGGTTGCGCTCAACAACCTCGTCAGCTCGTCAACGGGAGTCAAGGAATACAATGTCCACTTCGCCGGCGCGATCCTCGCGGCCCTGCCAACCCTCATCGTCTACATCGTCTCCGGTCGGTATTTCGTCCGCGGACTGATGTCCGGCGCCGTCAAGGGATAAGCCCATGTCCTTCCTAAAAATCACCAACCTACGCAAGTCCTACGGATCACTCGAGATCCTGAAGGACATCAATATCGAGATCGAAGAGGGTGGCTTTCTCGTGCTTGTTGGCCCATCCGGCTGCGGCAAGTCCACCTTGCTCAACACCATTGCCGGGCTGGAGCCGATCACCTCGGGCGACATCGCCATTGCCGGCCGCTCTGTCAACGGCTTGCCGCCGTCGCAGCGCGACATCGCCATGGTGTTTCAATCCTATGCGCTCTATCCGAACATGACTGTCGCCGGCAATATCGCCTTCGGCATGGAAATCCGCAAAGTGCCGAAAGAAGAGCGCGAGAAGGCGATCAAACAGGTGGCCGACATGCTGCAGATCGGCCATCTGCTCGACCGCAAGCCGAGCCAGCTTTCCGGCGGCCAGCGGCAGCGCGTCGCCATGGGCCGGGCGCTGGTGCGCGATCCGCAAGTCTTCCTGTTCGATGAGCCGCTTTCCAATCTCGACGCCAAGCTGCGCGTCGACATGCGCACCGAGATCAAGCGACTGCACCAGCGCATGAAGACGACGATCGTCTACGTCACCCACGACCAGATCGAGGCGATGACGCTGGCCACGAAGATCGCAGTCCTGAAGGACGGCGTATTGCAGCAATTCGGAACGCCGGCGGAGATCTACAATCACCCCGCCAATATGTTCGTTGCAGACTTCATGGGCTCGCCCGCCATGAACCTCCTGACGGCGAAGGTGGAGAGGGGGCCGCTTGGATTGCAGGTTTCGCTCGATCGGCCGAACGGCGCAGCCCCCCTGAAGCTGCCGGTCAACGGCAGCGGCGGCGGCCTTGGCGCCCATGCCGGCAAGGATGTGATCTTCGGCATCCGGCCGGAAGCGCTGACCGATCCTGACGGTGCGGACCGCAATGCCCATTCGATCGCCGAGGGTGATTGCCTCATCGAGGTGGTCGAGCCGGCGGGTTCGGATACTTTCGCGATCGTCCGCCTCGGCGGCAAATCCGTAGTTGCGCGATTGCGTGCCGACGCCCGGATCGCCCCCGGACAGACGGCGCGGCTTGCCTTCAATCTCGACAAGGCGGTGTTCTTCGATCCGCAGAGCCAGGTTCGGATAGCGTGAGCAGCGGCATGGCAGAACCGGATATCGTCATCATCGGCTCGGGGATTGGCGGCTCGACCATCGCTTCCGGCCTTGCGGCCTCGGGCGCCAATATCCTGATCCTCGAAGCCGGCGAACGGTTGGAAGACCGGCCGGAGAACCGCGACCAACGGGCGATCTTCCTGCGTGGCTATTTCCGCCCGAAAGAGACCTGGTACGAAAAGGACGGCAAAGGGTTCAACCCCGGCAACTACTACAATGTCGGCGGCAATTCGAAATTCTACGGTGCGGTGCTGATCCGGTACCGGCGCGAGGATTTCGAGGAGATGCGGCATCTGGATGGCGTGTCGCCGGCCTGGCCGTTTCCCTATGAGGAGCTGGAACCCTGGTACAGCGAGGCCGAGCAGCTCTATCAGGTGCGCGGCAGCCTCGGCGACGATCCGTGGGAGCCCGCACATTCGCGACCCTATCCTTTTCCACCGGTGCCCGAGGAGCCGGCGATTGCCAGTGTCCGCAAGCGGTTGAAGGACAACGGCATGCATCCGCATTCCCTGCCGCTCGGCGTCGACATCGACAAGTGGCTCGCCAAGGGGCGCACGCCATGGGATGCGCATCCGAACAGTGTCGACGGCAAGATGGATGCCGAGACGGTGGCGCTCGCCAAGGCTCTGCAATATCCGAACGTCAAGCTGAAGACCGGCGCGCGCGTTACGCGGCTGGAAACCGCCGGCGATGGGCGGGCGATCGCGGCGGTGCATTATTCCGCCTATGGCGAAGCGCGTGTGGTGCGGCCGAAACTGGTCATCCTCTCGGCCGGTGCGGTACAGTCGGCGGTGCTGTTGCTGCGCTCGGCTGACGACGCCAATCCCCGCGGGCTTGCCAACCGCTCCGATCAGGTCGGCCGCAATTTCATGAACCACAATTCCTCTGCCGTTCTGGCGATTTCGCCCTGGTACAGGAACGATTCGGTCTATCAGAAGACTTTCGGCTTCAACGACTTCTATCTTTCGGATGGCGCAGGCGGGCCGCCGCTCGGCAATGTGCAGCTTTTGGGGCGAGTTTCAGGCACGATCCTAAAGGCAAATATGCCGACCGTGCCGGAATGGCTGCTGAACAGCCTTTCCGCCCATGCCATCGATTTCTACGCCATGAGCGAAGACCTGCCGTCGCCGGAAAGCCGGATCATGGTCGATGGCGACCGCATCGTGCTGCAATGGGTGCGCACCAATTGGAAGGCACATCTCGATCTGGTGAAGAAGCTGAAGGGTGTGCTGCGCAAGGCCGGCTTCCCGATCGTGCTATCGCGTCCCTTTGACAAGCGTACGCCGTCGCATCAATGCGGCACGGTCAAGATCGGCAATGACGGTTCGAGCGCGCCGCTCGATATCTTTTGCCGGGCCTTCGATCACCCCAATCTTTTCGTTGTCGACGCTAGCTTCCTGCCGACCTCGGCGGCAGTGAATCCGGCGCTGACCGTGGCTGCTCAAGCACTGCGCGTCGCCGACCACATCGTGCGGGAGGAACTGCGGTCATGAAGGCAAGACGCCCGATCGCCGTCATCACCGGCGGCCGCAAGGGGATCGGTCTCGGCATCGCGCGGGCGCTGGCCAAGAGTGGTTTCGATCTGGCGATCACCGGCGTCGAAAAGGACGCTCCTGCAGCGGTGCTGGAGGAGCTGGAGGCGGCCGGTGGGCGGGCTATCTACCGGCAATCCGATCTCGCCGAGCTTTCCGGCCATGCTGCGACCGTCGATGCGATCTCGGCGGTTTTGGGTGGGATCGATTGCCTGGTCAACAATGCTGGCATCGGCCCCGTCGTGCGCGGGGATTTTCTCGATTTGGCGCCGGAGAATTTCGATCGGATCATCGACGTCAATCTGCGCGGCACGGTGTTTTTTACCCAAGCCGTCGTCCGTTCGATGCTCGCCGCGAAGACGGCGCCGGCGCCGCGTTCGGTGATCAACATCACCTCGGTCTCGGCAGCGCTGAGTTCGCCCGAACGGCTGGACTACTGCATCAGCAAGGCGGGGCTCTCGGCCTTCTCGCAGGGGTTGGCGCTGCGGCTGGCGGAGACCGGCATCGCTGTCTTCGAAGTCCGCCCCGGCGTCATCCGTACCGACATGACGGCGCAGGTCTCGGAGAAATACGACGCATTGATCGACGGCGGGCTGGTGCCGATGAAGCGCTGGGGGGAGACGGGCGATGTGGGCAGCATCGTCGCGGCGCTGGCCAAAGGCAGTTTCGGTTTTGCCACGGGGTCGGTGATCCCTGCTGATGGCGGACTGGGGATCGGGCGGCTGTAAGCCGATGATCCCTGTTAGATTTGAGGACTGGAAATGAGCTACGACTACATCATTACCGGCGCCGGACCCGCAGGCTGCGTGCTCGCCAATCGCCTGAGCGAGGACCCATCGGTGAAAGTCCTGTTGCTGGAAGCTGGCGGCGGTGACTGGAATCCGTTGTTCCATATGCCGGCCGGCTTTGCCAAAATGACCAAGGGCGTGGCCAGCTGGGGCTGGGAGACGGTGCCGCAGAGGCATATGAAAGGCCGTGTGCTGCGTTATACACAGGCCAAGGTGATCGGCGGCGGCTCCTCCATCAATGCGCAGCTCTACACCCGTGGCAACGCCGCCGACTACGATCTCTGGGCACGCGAGGATGGCTGTGAGGGTTGGGACTATCGCAGCGTGCTGCCTTATTTCAAGCGCGCCGAGGACAATCAGCGCTTTGCCGATGACTATCATTCCTATGGCGGGCCGCTCGGTGTCTCTATGCCGGTGTCGGCACTGCCGATCTGCGATGCCTATATCCGTGCCGGCCAGGAACTCGGCATTCCCTACAACCATGATTTCAACGGCAAACAGCAGGCAGGCGTCGGCTTCTATCAGTTGACGCAGCGCAACCGCCGTCGGTCGTCGGCCTCGCTTGCATATCTTTCGCCGATCAAGGATCGGAAGAACCTGACGATCCGCACCGGCGCGCGGGTGGCGCGGATCGTGCTCGAAGGCCGCCGCGCCATCGGCGTCGAGGTGGCGATGGACAAGGGCGTCGAGATCATCCGGGCAGATCGGGAAGTGCTGGTCTCCTCCGGCGCCATCGGCTCGCCAAAACTGCTCCTGCAATCAGGCATCGGCCCGGCCGATCATCTGACGTCGGTCGGTGTGGCGGTGTCGCACGATCTGCCGGGCGTCGGCGGCAATCTGCAGGATCACCTCGATCTTTTCGTCATCTCGGAATGCACCGGCGACCATACCTATGACAATGTCGCGAAGTTGCATCGTACGCTCTGGGCCGGGTTGCAATATGCACTGTTCCGCTCCGGCCCCGTCGCCTCGTCGCTCTTCGAAACCGGCGGCTTCTGGTATGCCGATCCCGATGCCCGCTCGCCGGATATCCAGTTCCACCTCGGCCTCGGCTCCGGCATCGAGGCCGGCGTCGCGCGGCTGAAGAATGCCGGCGTGACGTTGAATTCCGCTTACCTGCATCCGCGCTCGAGGGGCACGGTGCGGCTCTCTTCGTCCGATCCATCGGCTGCGCCGCTGATCGATCCAAACTACTGGAGCGATCAGCACGACGTGAAGATGTCGCTCGAAGGGTTGCGGATTGCTCGCGAAATCATGCAGCAGGATGCGCTGAAACCTTTCGTGCTGGCTGAGCGGCTGCCGGGCGACAAGCTGACGACGGAGGAGCAATTGTTCGACTATGGCTGCGCCAACGCCAAGACCGATCACCATCCCGTCGGCACCTGCAAGATGGGCACGGACGCAATGGCGGTGGTCGATCTCGAGCTGAAGGTGCGAGGCCTCGAAGGCTTGCGCGTCTGCGATAGCTCCGTCATGCCGCGCGTGCCCTCCTGCAATACCAACGGCCCAACGATCATGGTCGGCGAGAAGGGCGCGGATATCATCCGCGATCGCGACCCGCTTCCTCCGACAATTTTCTCTTGGGAGCGCAACGACACGCGGCCGCGAGCGCGGGCGGATGTTCGTTAAAAGTAAAACGCCCCGTGAGGGGCGTTTCGTTTACCGGATGAGAGCTCTTACCACTCAGCCACGCTGCCATCTTCATGACGCCAGACCGGGTTGCGCCAGCGATGGCCTTCCTTGGCACGTTCGATGACGTAGGCTTCGTCCACTTCGATGCCGAGGCCGGGGCCTTGCGGGATGCTGACGAAACCGTCGGCATATTTGAAGACTTCCTTGTTGGAGATGTAGTCAAGGATGTCGTTGCCCTTGTTGTAGTGGATACCGAGGCTCTGTTCCTGGATGAAGGCGTTATAGCTGACGGCGTCAACCTGCAGGCAGGCGGCAAGCGCGATCGGTCCAAGCGGGCAATGCGGCGCAAGCGCGACGTCATAGGCTTCCGCCATCGCCGCGATCTTGCGACATTCGGTGATGCCGCCGGCATGGCTGAGATCGGGCTGCAGGATGTCGACATAGCCGTCCGACAGAACCGACTTGAAGTCCCAGCGCGAATAGAGCCGCTCGCCAAGCGCAATCGGTGTCGAGCTGTGATTGGCGATTTCCTTCAGCGCTTCGCGGTTTTCGGAGAGCACGGGCTCTTCAATGAACAGCAACTTGTAGGGCTCGAGTTCCTTGGCGAGAACCTTGGCCATCGGCCGATGGACGCGGCCGTGGAAGTCGACGCCGATGCCGATATGGGGACCGATCGCGTCGCGGATGGTGGCGATGGTCTCAACCGCCTTGTCGACCTTGTCATAGGTATCGACGATCTGCATTTCCTCGCAGCCGTTGAGCTTGATCGCCTTGAAGCCGCGGGCGACCACATCCCTGGCATTGTTGGCGACGTCGGAAGGACGGTCGCCGCCGATCCAGGAATAAACCTTGATCTTGTCTCGCACCTGGCCACCGAGTAGCGAATGGATCGGCTGACCCAGTGCCTTGCCCTTGATGTCCCACAATGCCTGGTCGATGCCGGCAATGGCGCTCATGTGGACGGCGCCGCCGCGATAGAAGCCGGCGCGGTACATGACGGTCCAGTGGTCCTCGATCAGGAAGGGGTCCTTGCCGATCAGATAGTCTTCCAGTTCATGCACGGCCGCCTGGACGGTCAAGGCTCTGCCTTCGACCACCGGTTCGCCCCAACCCGTAATACCCTCGTCCGTCTCGATCTTCAGGAACATCCAGCGTGGCGGCACGATATAGGTCGTCAATTTGGTGATTTTCATGGGAATGCTTCCGTTTCGGCTTTTGGATCTTATCAGCGGCGCCAGGCCGCGGATTTCGGGATTTCAGGTCTTGTCTTTCTCCGCCCGCCTGATCGCCTTTTCGGCAGTGGCAAGGTCACGGGCGGCAAGATCGAGCATGCGGTGCGCGCTGTCGCGCGCAGCGGTGTGGTTGCGCAGGCGCAGCGCCTCCACCAGGTCGCCATGGACGGCGATTGCCTCGTCGCGGCTGTCGACGGCGACATTCGAAGCATGCAATGCATATTTCAGGCCGGCATGGATGGCGCTCGACAGGCGGCGGAACACCTGGTTGTGGCTGGCGCTCAAGAGCACCGTATGGAACATCACGTCGGCTTCGGTGAAGCGTTCGGGATCGTCGCCGGAATCGCGCATCTGTCGCCAAGCCCTGTCGAGATCGGCAATCTCCTGGGCGGTGGCGCGCTCGGCGGCATATTCGGCGGCCACTGGCTCAATGGCGCGCCTCGCCTCGAGTATGCAGCCGAGAATATCGAATTCGGCGATATAGGGACCCATCCACTCCAGCACGTCCTGATCGAGGATATTCCAGTCATCCTTGTCGCAGACCGTGGTGCCGATGCGCGGCTTGCCGCGCACCAACCCTTTCGATTCCAGGATCTTCAGGGATTCGCGAATGACGGTGCGGCTGACGCCGTAGATGTCGCAGAGATCGTTTTCGCGCGGCAGGGCTGAGCCGGAAGGGTAGTGTTCGGAACAAATGTCCTCGGCGATCGCCGCAGTGACGTTCTTGCGCACGCGCGGACGGCGCTCCGGCGCGCCGTTCAGCCTATGCTCTTGCCGTTCAAACGAATCCAATTGCCTTCTCCGCAGTCGCTCTCCCGCGCGGCCGAGCCTCCACTTAGCGGAATTCGTTCCGCATGGCGATAAGCGTCGGCGCGTTTGGCGGGCCATCCTTCCCAAAAATCACATTATTCGAATCATCATACATTGGCAATTGACTGGTATGATGATTTATCATACTCCAAGAACACTGCCTGGGAGGGCAGGTGCTCCACTTCGGATTTTTTGGGAGAGAATCATGCGCTTTTTCAAAGCAGCTATTCTGGCTGGTACGGTTGCGGTCATCGCCGCTACCTCCGCCTTCGCCGCAGATGTGAAAATCGGCTTCGTGGTCAAGCAGCCGGAAGAACCCTGGTTCCAGGATGAATGGAAGTTCGCCGACATCGCCGCCAAGGAGAAGGGCTTCACGCTCGTCAAGATCGGTGCGGAAGACGGCGAAAAGGTTCAGGCCGCGATCGATAATCTTGGCGCCCAGGGTGCGCAGGGCTTCATCATCTGCACGCCCGATGTCAAGCTTGGCCCCGGCATCGTCGCCAAGGCAGCCGCCAACCAGCTCAAGCTGATGACCGTTGACGACCGTCTGGTCAGTGCTGACGGCAAGCCCCTGGAAGACGTGCCGCATATGGGCATTTCCGCTACCAAGATCGGCGAGAGCGTCGGTCAGGCGATCGTCGATGAAATCAAGAAGCGCGGCTGGGACATGAAGAATGTCGGCGCGATCCGCGTTTCCTACGACCAGCTTCCAACCGCTGTCGATCGCGTCGAAGGTGCGATTTCGGTGCTGAAGGGCGCCGGCTTCCCGGCCGCGAACATCTATGATGCGCCGCAGGCCAAGACCGACACGGAAGCAGCGCTGAATGCGGCGACCACCGTGCTCAACAAGCACGCCGACGTGAAATATTGGATCGCTTTCGGTCTCAACGACGAAGCGGTGCTCGGCGCGGTGCGCGCAACGGAATCGGTCGGTATTCCCCCCGCCAACGTCATAGGCGTCGGTATCGGCGGTGCAGACTCGGCGATCAACGAGTTCAAGAAGCCGCAGCCGACCGGTTTCTTTGGCACGGTCATCATCTCGCCGAAGCGTCATGGCTACGAAACCGCAATCAACATGTACGACTGGATCGCCAACAGCAAGGAACCGCCGAAGCTGACGCTGACCTCCGGTTCGCTGGCGCTGCGCGACGATTATCAGAAGGTTCGCAAGGATCTTGGCATCGAATAATCATCTTCCCATAGATGATCGTATCCGGTGGCATTCGTGCCGCCGGATCTTTTCACAACGGGTTCACGATGACCGCTTTTCTCGAATTCAACGGCATTTCCAAGAGCTATCCCGGCGTTCAGGCGCTGTCGAACATCAGCTTCTCCGTCGTCAAGGGCGCGGTGCACGGATTGATGGGCGAAAACGGCGCCGGCAAATCGACGCTGATCCGCGTCCTTTCCGGAGATCAGTCCGCGGATGCGGGCACGATCGCCATTGAGGGACAGGAACAGCACTACCATTCGGTGCGCGATGCCTTTCACGCCGGCGTCACCGTCATCCACCAGGAACTGCAACTGGTGCCGGAACTGACGGTTGCCGAAAACCTGTGGCTCGGCCGCTTTCCGGCCAAGGCCGGCGTCATTAACGGCAAGATGCTCGTCGACACCGTTCGCGCCAAGCTCCAGGAGATCGGCATCGATGTCGATCCGGGGGCCAAGGTGTCATCGCTGTCGATCGGCGCGCGGCAGATGGTGGAAATCGCCAAAGCCGTCATGGTCGACGCCCGCGTCATCGCGCTGGACGAACCGACGTCGTCGCTGTCATCCCGCGAGAGCGAGATCCTGTTTTCCCTGATCGAGCGGCTGAAATCGAACGGCACCGTCATCCTCTATGTCTCCCACCGGCTCGACGAGATCTTCCGGCTCTGCGACAGCCTGACGGTACTGCGCGACGGCAAGCTCGCGGCGCATCATCCTGACATCAAGAAGGTGACGCGCGAGCAGATCATCGCTGAAATGGTCGGTCGCGAGATCAGTAATATCTGGGGTTGGCGTGAGCGGCCGCTTGGGCCTGTCCGGCTTGAGGTCAAGGGCCTTTCGGGGCCGAAACTGCCGACGCCGATCAATTTTTCCGTCCGCAAGGGCGAAATCCTCGGCTTCTTCGGCCTGATCGGCGCCGGCCGCAGTGAGATGGCGCGGCTGTTGTTCGGCGCCGACCATCGCCATCAGGGCACGGTCGCTATCGACGCCGTCACCGTCGCCCCGAACAATCCCAAGGCGGCGATCCACGCCGGCATGGTGCTCTGCCCGGAAGACCGCAAGCTCGATGGAATCATCCAGGGCCGCTCGATCCAGGAGAATATCGCCATCTCCTCGCGACGGCATTTTTCGCCGTTCGGCATACTGAGCCCCCGCAAGGAGGCAGCCCTTGCCGATCAATTCATCGCCAGGCTGCGCGTGCGCACGCCGTCGCGCAAGCAGGACATCATCAATCTTTCCGGCGGCAACCAGCAGAAGGTCATCCTCGGCCGCTGGCTGTCGGAGCAGGGCGTCAAGGTGCTGGTCGTCGACGAGCCAACGCGTGGTATCGATGTCGGAGCGAAATCGGAAATCTACGAAATCCTCTATGACCTGGCGGCCGACGGCATGGCGATCGTCGTCATCTCCAGCGAGCTGCCGGAGGTGATGGGCATTTCCGACCGGATCATGGTGATGTGCGGCGGCAAGGTCGCCGCCGATGTGGCGCGGGCGAATTTCAACGAGCACCAGATTCTCACCGCCGCACTGCCGGATAAAAACGCCGCAAGCGCATTCTGACTAGGGAAATCGCGACGATGTCTTCCTTGAAAAAAATCCTCCTCGGCGAACAGGGCCTGGTCGTCATCTTCGCGGTGGCCTTCGTCATCGTGTCGCTGACGGTTCCGAATTTCCTGACCGAGCGCAATATGATTGGCCTGCTGCAATCGGTGGTCACGATCGGCATCGTTGCCTGCACCATGATGTTCTGCCTGGCCTCACGCGATTTCGATCTTTCCGTCGGCTCGACCGTTGCCTTCTGCGGCATGATCGCGGTCATGGCCTCGAATGTCACCGGCTCCATCATTCTCGGCCTGCTGGCGGCACTGGTGTGCGGCGCGATCGTCGGCCTCGTCAACGGCGCGCTCATCGCCAAGCTGCGCATCAACGCACTGATCGCGACCCTCGCCACCATGCAGATCGTCCGCGGCCTGGCCTTGATCGCCTCGGACGGCCGCGCCGTCGGCATCAACGACCCGAATTTCTATCAACTGGCGCTCTCGACCTTTCTCGGCATTCCGACGCCCATCTGGATCATGGTGATCCTGTTCATCCTGTTCGGCTTCGTGCTGAACCGCACCATCTTCGGCAAGAACACACTGGCGATCGGCGGCAATCCGGAGGCTTCGCGGCTGGCGGGCGTCAACGTCGCCACGATGCGGATCTGGATCTTCACGCTGCAGGGCTTCATCTGCGCGATCGCAGGCATCCTCCTGTCGTCACGCATCACTTCCGGTCAACCGAATGCGGCAATTGGTCTCGAGCTGCTGGTCATCTCGGCCTGCGTGCTCGGCGGCGTCTCGCTCGCAGGCGGCCGGGCCTCGATGAGCGGCGTCATCGTCGGCGTGTTGATCATGGGCATCGCGCAGAACGTTATGAATCTTCTCAATATTCCGGCTTTCTACCAGTATCTCGTCCTCGGCTCGATCCTGCTGATCGCCGTGACGCTGGACAATATTCGTTCGGCCGCGGCCGGGCGTACGAGGGGATAGCCCAAGGCATTGGCCACGGCCTGCACGTTAATTGTTACGGCGCTGTCGTCTTCGGCGGATAGAGCATTATATTGCCGATTGAGGCAGCCCTAGAGCATCCCGCTTTCAGGTGGGATCACCTGCATGCGGACAAGATGCTCTAGATTCAAAAGGTGAGAGCGACTTTTGTGCGTTCACATGAACGCGCGGCGCTCTGGGGCTGCTTCCTATCGGTCATTACGGGGAGGGCAAGGGGCCCTTTCCGAAGCTCAATCAACGACAAGGAGGACGGCATGCAGATCAATCGTACAGGTTCGGCCCAGTGGTCCGGCGGTCTGAAGGACGGCAAGGGTCAGATCTCGACCCAGAGCGGCGCGCTCAATCACTATCCCTACGGTTTTGCCAGCCGCTTCGAAGGCGTTCCCGGCACAAATCCGGAAGAGCTGATCGGCGCGGCTCATGCCGGCTGCTTTACCATGGCTCTGTCGCTGATCCTCAATGAGGCCGGCTTTACCGCCGAGAGCATGGAAACGACCGCCAAGGTCACGCTTGAAAGCGTCGAAGGCGGCTTTGCCATCACCGCGATCCACCTGACGCTGACCGGTAAAGTTCCCGGCGCCGACGAAGCCAAGTTCACCGAACTCGCCAACAAGGCCAAGGCCGGTTGCCCGGTTTCCAAGGCGCTTGCTTCCGTTCCGATTTCGCTGGAAGTCCACGCGGCCTAAGCGGCCCATTTCGATATGAAGAGCGTCGTGCCGGTGGCACGGCGCTTTGTTTGAAATCTGTTTGAAGTGCTGGGTTTCTACCCCGCTGCATGAACCGGCGAATTTCCGCATATTCTGCCGTAAATGTACAATATCGCATTCATAGTTTGGACTACGCTTTCCGCGCAAAATGCATTGTGCAAAAGGGGATTGCCTGAATGTCCGGACTTACGTTGATTCACGTTATTATCAGCCTGATCGCTATTGTCACCGGTATTGCCGTGGCACGCGGCTTCCTGACTGCCCAGCGCTATGAGCGCACAACGCTGATCTATATGGTCACCACGATCCTCACCAGCCTGACCGGTTTCCTCTTTCCATTCACCGTAGTGACGCCGGGGATCATTGTCGGCACGCTTTGCGTGCTGATCTTTATCCCAACCGTGCTGGCGCTCTACAAGTTCCACTTGGCCGGGATTTGGCGGCTGGTGTACATCGTCGGCGCGCTCGCGCTGCTCTTCTTCAACTGTCTCGTGCTGATCGTGCAGTCGTTCCAGAAGATTCCGCCGTTGCACGCGCTGGCGCCCGCCGACAACGCCCCACCGGTCCTCATTTCGCAGGTGGTATTGCTGGTGGTCATCGTCATCATAGGCTTCCTAAGCGTGCGTCGCTTCCGCCCGCAGCTTCTGGGCGTCTGAGCCGACCAAATCCATCAACGATAACTTTTTTAGCCGCCTCGCTTCTCGGGGCGGTTTCTTGACATTTCTGCCTTGATGATTTACGACTGACGAAAATTGAAAATCGTCAGTCGTAAATTGAAGGTGCGCCATGCTCGATCTTTCTGATGTAAGCGCCGATCCTGCGCGTCAGGAAAACGTAACGCGGATCCTCGATTCCGCCGAAAAGCTGTTTCGCCACTACGGCTACAGCAAGACGACGGTCGCCGATGTCGCCCGCGATCTCGGCATGTCGACCGCGAATATCTACCGTTTCTTTGCTTCCAAGACGGAAATCCACCAGGCGGTTTGCGGCCGCATGATCGCGCAAAGCTACAAGATGGCCTATGACATCTGCCATCAGCCGATCAGCGCTTCCGACCGCCTGCGCAATTATGTGCATGCCCAATACAAGATGACCCTCGAGACCATGCTCGACGAGCAGAAGGTGCATGAGATGGTCGTCGTCGCTATCGAGCGCGATTGGCATGTGATCGAAAAACACATTGACAGCATTCATGACCTTCTTGCCGATGTCATCGCCGAAGGGATCGCCGCCGGCGAATTCCTTGAGCAGGACCCGGGGGTGGCGTCGAAATGCTTCGGTGCGGCGACGATCAACCTCTGCCATCCACAGATGGTCGCACAATGTCTTGCCAAGACGAACCGGGCCGAGGCCGACGATCTCGTCGAATTCGCTATCAGAGCCCTGAAGAAATAACAGTCCACACGCTGGATGATCCGCGTGCCCTTGCATTGCCGTTTGACTAAAGCTGTTTCATCAAGGAGAGCGACATGGTTTCGCTGACGACCACCACCATACGATCCGTTACCGGCGCTGCGCTCTTTGCCGCCATTGCACTCACGCTTTCGGGCTGCAATGAGAAGAAGGAGGAGACGGTGGAAGTGATCCGGCCGGTGAAGGTGGTCGAGATTGCCCAGGCGGATACGACGCGCAAGCTCGACTATTCCGGCTCGGTCAGGGCGCGGACGGATATGAACCTCGGCTTCCGTGTCAACGGCAAGATCGTCGAGCGCAAGGTGGATATCGGCGAGAAGGTCAAGCCCGGCGATGTGCTAGCCCGCATCGATTCCACCGACTATGTTTTGGCCGTGCGCCGCTCGCAGGCAGATCTCGATTCCGCCGAAAAGCAGGTGCAGACCACGGAGCTCGCCCGCAATCGCGCACAGCAGCTCTTCGACAAAAACGTCGCTCCGAAATCGCAGCTAGAACAGGCCGAGCTTTCCTATGACCAGGCCGTATCGACGCGGGATTCCGCCGTGTCAGCGCTGGCGGAAGCGAAGAACCAGGTCGCCTATACCGATCTGACGTCTGATATGAACGGCATCGTGACGACCATCAACGCCGATGTCGGCCAGGTGGTCGGTTCTGGCACGCCCGTTATCACCGTCGCCGTCGACGGCGAGAAGGAAGTGCAGATCGCGGTTCCGGAAATGGACATCGCGCAGTTCAAGGTCGGCAAGGACGTCAAGGCGCGCTTCTGGTCCGACGATGCGCTAGTGCTGGATGGCAAGGTGCGTGAAGTGTCGGGGAGTGCCGATGCGCAGTCGCGTACCTTTGCGGTCCGCGTCAGCCTGCCGAACGATCCGCGCGTGCTGCTCGGCATGACCGCGACAATCGAGGCTCAGGCCGACAATACCCAGCCTTACGTCTCCATTCCACTGAGTGCGCTTGCTGAGAAGGACGGCCAGCAGATCGTCTGGCTGGTCGATCGCAGCGCCGGCACAGTGCATTCCCGCGGCATCAAGGTTGCCGATTTTGCCGATGACGGCGTGCGTGTCGCCGACGGTCTCAAGACCGGCGACGTCGTGGTCGCCGCCGGGACGCAATTCATGACCGAGAATATGAAGGTCAAGGTGCCGAATGCGCAGCAGGCGTCGGCAGAGACAAATGGCAGTGCGGCGGCGGCCGCCGATATCGTGCGCTGAACGGATCGAGGGGCGGGACTATGACCATCAACAGCACCTCCGACGAGAAGAAGCGTTTTAACCTGTCGCGATGGGCGATCGCCCATCCGAGCATCGCGCGCTTCCTGTTTGCGCTGATCATCATCGCCGGCGCGTTTGGGCTCACTCATATGGGCCAGAAGGAAGACCCGGATTTCACCTTCCGCGTCATGGTGGTGCAGACCGCGTGGCCCGGCGCTTCCCTGCAGGACATGGAAGACCAGGTGGTCAACAAGATCGAGCGCAAGCTGCAGGAAACGCCGCATCTCGATTGGGTCAAATCCTATACCCGCGCCGGCTTTGCCATCACCACCGTCCAGATCAAGGGCGACACCAACACCGAACAGGTGAAGGATGCCTTCTATCAGGTGCGCAAGAAGGTCGGCGATATCGCCAATACGCTGCCGGCCGGCCTGCAGGGGCCTTATTTCAACGATGAGTTCGGCGACACCTTTATCACCCTGCATTCGATCAGCGGCGACGGCTACAGCTATCCCGAGCTGAAGAAATTCGCCATCCAAGCCCGCGACATGCTGCTTGCGACGCCCGGCGTCGAGAAGGCTGTCATCATCGGCGACCAGCCCGAGCAGATCTACATCGACGTCTCCTCCAAGGTGCTGGCCGAGCGCGGCCTGACGCTCAACGACCTCAAGAACGCCGTCGTCGGCCAAAACAATGTCGATCCGGCCGGTAATGTCGACACGAGCACGCGCTCGGTGCGCATCTCCGTCGAAGGCGACGTCAACAAGATCGAGGACATCAAGAATCTGCGGCTCAATGCCGGCGGCCAGATCACCCGCCTCGGCGACATCGCAACGGTGAGCGCCGGACTGCAAGATCCTTATACCGCCAAGTTCCTCTATAACGGCCATGACAGCGTCCAGCTTGGCGTCGTGATGGCCAACGGCAACAAGGTGACCGACGTCGGCAAGGCAGTGGAAGAGACCTACAAGCGCTTTACCGCTTCGCTGCCGGTCGGCGTGCAGGTCGATCAGATCTCCAACCAGCCTGAAGTGGTGACCGACGCGATCAGCGAGTTCATGCATGCGCTCGGCGAGGCGCTGGTGATCGTGCTGATCGTCTCTTTCCTGTCGATCGGCTGGCGCTCCGGCCTGGTGATCGCCATCGCCATTCCGTTGGTGTTGGCGGCGACCTTTGCCATCATGTACGAGCTCGGCATCGACCTGCAGCGCATCTCGCTCGGCGCCCTCATCATTGCGCTCGGCCTCCTCGTCGACGACGCGATGATCGTGGTCGAACTGATGGAACGCAAGCTGGAGGAGGGGCTAGTCAAGCTCGATGCGGCGAGCTTTGCCTATTCTTCGACGGCCTTTCCGATGCTGACCGGTACATTGATCACGACAGCGGGCTTCATCCCGGTCGGTTTCGCGGCATCGACTGCCGGTGAATATGTTCGCACGCTGTTCTACGTCGTCGGCATCGCGCTGGTGATTTCCTGGTTCGTCGCGGTCTATTTCACACCGTGGCTCGGCTATATGATCCTGAGGCAGCGACATCATGCCGGCGAGCACCACGATGTCTTCGACACGCGTTTTTATCGCCGCCTGCGGTCATCGGTGAGCTGGGCCGTGCGCCATCGCGTCATCGTGCTGCTTTTGACATTGGCCGCCTTCGTCGGCAGCCTGTGGTCCTTCCAGTTCATCCCGCAGAATTTCTTCCCGCAGTCTTCGCGTCCGGAAATTCTGGTCGATCTCTGGCTGCCGGAGGGCACCAGCATCAAGGAAGTCGAACGCCAGGCGCAGACGTTGCAAGCCCGCATGGCCGATGATCCCGACAAGCGGTTCATCGCCACCTATGTCGGCGAGGGCGCGCCGCGCTTCTTCCTGCCGCTCGATCAGCAGCTCACCAACCCGAACTATGCCCAGTTGCTGATCATGGCCAAGGACGAGCCGGCGCGCGAGCGGCTGATCGTCAAGCTGCGCAGCATGCTTGCCGCCGACTTCCCCTCGGTCCGCGCCAAGGTCGACCGCCTGTTCCTGGGTCCGCCGACCGGCTGGCCGGTGCAACTGCGCGTCATGGGTCCGGACCGGCAGGAGGTTCGCCACATCGCCGACGAGGTGAAGGAACGCTTCGCCCAGAACCCGCTGCTTGGCGCCATCCATGACGACTGGCTGGAGCCGGTGCCGGCAATGAAGCTGGTGATCGATCAGGACCGTGCGCGGGCACTCGGCGTCACGTCGCAGCGTATCCGGCAGATGCTGCAGGCCTCGATGTCCGGCGTCACGCTCGACAACTATCGTGAGGGTGAGGAGACCGTGGGCATCGTCGCACGGGAACCGGACGCCAGCCGTCATCTGCTGACATCGGTCAACTCCATCTATATTCCGACCGACTCCGGCGGTTTCGTGCCGCTGTCGCAGGTTGCCAAGGTCGAGCCCGTGATGGAGCAGAGCATCGAATGGCGCCGTGACCGTCTGCCGACGATCACCGTCAGGGCGACGCTTCCCGACGACGTGCAGTCGAACGACGTCACGGCCAAGCTCTACAACGACATGGCCGACCTTAGAAACAGCCTGCCGGCGGGCTATAAGATCGAGATTCAGGGCGGTGCCGAAGACAGTGCCGAAAGCCAGGCCTCGATCGCCGCCAAGGCGCCGATCATGCTCGTCATCATCGTCGTGTTGCTGATGGCGCAGCTACAGCATTTCGGCAAGGCGATGCTGGTGCTCGCCACGGGCCCGCTCGGTATCATCGGTGCAGCCGGTGCCCTGCTGATCAGCGGTGCCCCCTTCGGCTTCGTGGCGATCCTCGGCGTCATCGCCTTGCTCGGCATCATCATCCGCAATTCGATCATCCTCGTCGACCAGATCGACCAGGATATCGCGGCGGGCATGGACCGGAAGGAGGCGATCATCGGCTCGGCCGTTCGTCGTTTCCGGCCGATCATGCTGACGGCATTGACGGCAGTGCTGGCGTTGATCCCGATCTCGCGGGGCGTCTTCTGGGGACCGCTTGCCTACGCCATGATGGGCGGCATCCTGGTCGCCACTGTACTGACCATCTTCGTGCTGCCGGCCGGCTACGCGCTCTTCTTCGGCCGCGAGCCGAAGAGGAAGGGAGAGGAGCCGGCCGAACAGCAGGTGAGCAACGACGCCGTGGATCATCTACCACCGGCAATGGCAGCGGAATAACAAGCGCGGGCAAAGCGAAAAGGGGTCTCGGCATATGCCGGGGCCCCTTTTATTTTGCGGGATGGTTGCTCAGAAGATCTGCGTGAGGATCGTCTGCTGACCGTCGGCGATCTTGAGGACGGTCAGGCTTCCGCCCATTGCGGCGGCGGTGTCGATGCCGATGCGGTGGTTGCCGAAAACGGGCCGCATGCCCGGTGTATGGCCATGGACCACCAGCATTGGCAATTGCGGGCCTTCGGAGAGGAAGGGGTCGCGGATCCAGATCAAATCCTGGTCGGTTTGTTCGGCGAGAGGTATGCCGGGCCGGATGCCGGCATGGACGAAGAGAATGGGGCCGATGACGATAGCGATCGGCAAAGAGCGCAGCAATTCGACATGCGCGCGCGGGACAGCCTGCCGAACGGTTTCGCAGAGTTCTTCGATGCTCCGACCTTCTTCCAGAAGCAGGTATTCCGCGTCCACGCCATAGGAGGTGAGCGTCTGGACAGCGCCGAACTCCAGCCAATGGCTGTTGGCGCGCGGATCGTCCAGAAACTTCAGGAAGACGTCATCATGATTGCCGCAGAGTATGTAGCGGTCAAAGCCCACGGGCGGCGGCTCGCACAGATGCTGCAGCACTTCGTTCGATCGCGGACCACGATCGACATAGTCGCCGAGGAACATCAGCAGCTTCCGGCCGGGAATCGTGCCGGCATCCTCGACGATGCGCCTTTCCGCTTCGATCAACTCGTCGTAACAGCCATGGATATCGCTCAGCGCATAAATGGCTGCGTAGCCCTCTGCTGTCAGATCGATGCGGGGTCGTCGGTGTTGTTCCATGAACTTCGCCGTTCTCTTGCCGAAAAGCCGATAAAATAGTCCGGTCATGGACATCCGCATACGCCAACACAGCGGGATAATCTTTTGAAAATATTCTAATAATTCCGCGTTTTTGGGGCGGTGCTGCGACGGTAGTCCAGCCGATGGCTCAGCGCAAGATGCGCTGGCGGGCGGGACTTACGCTAAGGTTAAGAAAAACAAGGGGATAAGAGCGGTTACGCTTTGACACGGCCAACGCGGCCCTTGGCGGCAGCCGCGTTGGAGCGTTTTGCGACGGATGAATGCTTGTTCGCCGATGGTTCCGCGATCAATGGAATGTCAGCTATAGGCTCATCCTTCGATGCCTCCGCGACATCCCTTGAAATTGCCCGTGCGGTTGCGATCACCGTGCGGCGAATTTCCTCGATCCGGCGCTCATCGACCCCGGCAACGAAGGGAATGCTGACGGCGGCAATCACCGCGTTCGAGGCATCACGAACCGGGGCTGCAAAGGCATGGACGCCGACCATCTGCTCGCCTGTGTCGCGCGCCCAGTCGCGTTCGCGGAGGAGGGCGAGCTCCTCCAGCATGCGTGCCGGATCCGAGATCGTCTGGTTGGTCAGAGGATCGAGCTTGGAAAGACGCCGGTCGATATCCTCCTGCGGGGAGAATGCCAGCAAGACCTTGCCCGCAGCGCCCGCATGGATCGGCAGGCGCTGGCCGGCGGTCGCCGTCAATGCATATTGGCCGCGGCCCTGGCTGGCGGCGACGACGAGGATCTCGTCGCCCGACAGGACGGTTAGCTTGCCGCCTTCACCCGTGACATCCGACATCTGGTTGAGATGCGGCTGGGCGATCGCCAGGAGGTCGTAACTTGCGACATTCGGCGCCACATGGGCTGCGAGCGTCAACAGCCGCCGACCGAGTGTGTACGTGCCAGCGGGCGAGCGGTGGACGAAATCATGAGCGCTCAGTGTATTCAGCATGCGGTAGACGGTGGTTCGCGACAGCTTCACGGCTTTGACGACCTCACGGATCGTCGCACCTTCCGGTGTCCGTTCGAGCAGGGCAAAGACATCCACCATCCGCTCGATGACCGGAATGCGATATTTCTGCGATGCTTCTTCACTGATCTCAGCCATGCGAAATCCCTAGACGGATGCTGTGTGCGGGCATCCTCCACTCTTATCCCCTGCATTCCTTACGCAAAGCGCCGCTTCCACGCAATGCGCCGTCACCGCGATTGACTTTAGCAGAAAATTACTCCTAAATTCACACATGAACGCATCATAGTTCAAATAAAAACATCTGGCATCATATCCTCCGCAACATATTTGCGATGACGGTCCGATGCCGGCGCTGGAGACATCCGTGGGAGCGGATGCATCCGATGGCTGAGAGGAGATCGCCAGAGCCCAAGGCTTTGGCCGACGAGACAGTCCAAAGAGGAGGTACTGCACGTGAAGAATGTGAAATCGATTGGCCACGTCGCCGTCAGCGTCAAGGATATCGAGCGTTCGCTCGACTTCTACGTCAACAAGCTGGGCTTTGATGAGATGTTTCGCCTGGAGCGCGACAATCGTCTCTGGATCGTTTATCTGCGCATCACCGATACGCAATATATCGAGCTGTTTCCGGATGCGGTCGGCGACAGCGCACCGCCCTTCGCCAATGTCGGCTTCAACCATCTCTGCCTGGAAGTCGACGATATCGACGGCGCGATCGCAGAGCTGACCAGCAAGGGCGTGGTGCTCACCGCGGAAAAGAAGCTCGGTGTCGATCATAACTATCAGGCCTGGATCGCCGATCCCGAAGGCAACCGTATCGAGCTGATGCAGCTCGGTGAAAAGGCCCTGCAGTTACAGGCGATCGCCCGCATCAAGGCCGGAGGCTGATCGCGATGGATCTCTTCAAGCATCTCGGCCACATCGCGTTGCGCGTCGCCGATCTCGATGCGTCGCTCGCTTTCTACAACAAGCTCGGCTTTCGCGAGATGACGCGGCTGTTAAACGACAAGGGCGAAGCCTGGATCGTTTATCTGCGCATCAACGACGACCAATATCTCGAACTATTCCCCAAGGGCGTCGACAGGCCGGAAACCGGGCCGAACAGCATCGGCATCTTTCACATCTGCCTGACGGTCGAAAACATCGATACTACTTTCGCCGAATTGGCGAAAGTCGGCATCCATCCGAGCAAGCCGCGCCCGGAAAAGCCCGGCATCGATCACAATCGTGGCGGCTGGATCGAAGATCCGGACGGCACGCAGATCGAGGTCATGGAAATGGCGCCGAACTGCATCCAGCTTCAGGCGATCGAACGGCTGCGCAAAGAACCGGCCTGAGGGCAAATGTTTCTCCCGGACGCCGTTGTGGGCGACGAAAGTCGCTCCGGCGGTGACCGGGAGTTTCAAGTTCTAAACCTTTACTGACTACCCTTGATAGGCTGCCTGCAGACCGGCGATGTCGAGCTTGACCATCTGCATCATCGCCTGCATGACGCGTGCGGCCCTGACGGGGTCAGGATCGGACAGAAGCTTGCCGAGCACGGTCGGCACGATCTGCCACGAGACGCCGTAGCGGTCCTTCAGCCAGCCGCATTGCTCGATCGCGCCGCCGTCAGCGAGCCCGTCCCATAGCCGATCGACCTCCGCCTGATCCGTGCAATCCACTTCCAGCGAAATCGCATGGGTATATTCGAAGCGCATGCCGCCATTCAGCGCCATGAAGCGCTGACCGGCGAGGGTAAAGTCGACGACCAGCACACTGTCGGCCTTGCCGGCCGGCGTATCGACGATGTTCTTCTGCACGTGGTCGATGCGTGAATCCGGAAACAGCGAAACATAGAACTTCGCGGCCTCCTCGGCCCCGCGCTCGAACCACAGGCATGGCGCAATCTTAGACATGGGTGATCTCCTCTCTCGGGTTGGAATGGTCAGAGGACGGATGCGGAGAGGAAATACCGACAGGGGTGGAGAAATTTAATCAGGTCTGCGGCGGAGTAGCATTATTCGGAGCCATCCTGCTCCGGCATGGAATGTTCTAAAATGGGTATCCACCACCGGAGCAAGCCCCTAACTAAAATGTGGGAATGCTTACAGTAGCGAGAATCATCGTGACTTTTCATCGCGGGTGATTTTGTTGCGAAAGTTAGGGTATTTGCGATTTGGTCGGCCCGCTCACCATGTTCCGATGAACGCCGCACAGGCCAGCAGCGCCCCCGTCAGAATATTTGCCAGGAACAGGCCGAAATTCACCTCCGGGCGAGCAAGGTCAATCCGCCAGGTCTGCCAGGCGAGATGCGCGGCAATTACCAGCATTCCGATGGCGTAAGGCAGCGACATGCCCAACAGCCAGCCCCCGAGCGACCACGCACCGACCGTCAAAGCATAAAACAAGCCGATATAGGTCTTGCCGTTCGGCCCGAACAGGATCGCCGTCGATTTGAGGCCAAGTTGGGAATCGTCTTTCACGTCAACGTAAGCATAGACGGTGTCGTAGCCGATCTGCCATGCGATGGCTCCGGCCCACATGAGGACGGCACCCGCCGGGATATGTCCCGTAACCTCGGCCCACGCCATGAGCATCCCCCAATTGAACGCCGCGCGCAGGACTGCCTGCGGCCAATGGGTGAAACGCTTGCAGAGCGGATAGACGAACACGAGTGGCAGAACGCAAATGGCGACAAGGCGCGTGTAGGGCGTCAGGAAAAGCAGGAGCGAGGCCGCCAATGCGAGCTGGATGACCAGAAAGGCCAATGCTTGTCGCACACCGATCTGTCCGCTTGCCAAAGGCCTAAAGCGGGTCCGCTCAACGTGGCCGTCAAACTTTCGGTCTGCAATATCATTGACCGTGGAACCGGCACTTCTCATCAGCAAAGCGCCCAGAGAGAAGATAGCCAGTTGCCGGAGATCGGGAAGTCCATACGATGCCTGAACCAGCGCAGCCCAACAGGGGAAAAGCGTCAGCCATATTCCTACGGGGCGATCCAGCCGTGCCAACCGTGTGTATGGCCGCCATGCGATCGGCAACCGACGATCCACCCAGTCGCCCCGGTGAATGTCGCTTAAGTCTGGGCGGCCTAGAGTTGTCATGGCGTGATCCAAGTTCTTGTCGCGAAAATCCCAATTAAAGCGAGAATTTTGCGACTGAATTTCGCGGCATAGTAAAAATGGGCATCCTGCGACAGTTAGAATGCTTCACGAAGATATCTTCGGCAAGAAGACGCCCGCAACGCCCATGCCGCAAGCGGATTCGGCACCATTGTCTACTTTGGATCCACATTTCAGTTTGAGGGGCTGCGCGGCCAAAGGTGCTATTCGCCGAAGTACCTCCTGCGCAGCGGCAAAAGAAGGATTGCCGACGCAACTCCCAAAGCGGCGCCGACGAAGGTTTCCCAAACGCGGGCCGCCAGCACCCATACCGAATATTCGCCACTCGCCGCTAAGGTGACAACCAGCGCAAAGGCGAAAGCGGCACTTGCAATGTCGTAGCGTTCCGGCAGAGCCATGGCGTAGATGATCATTGCGATCGCCGCCATGATCCAGATGAGGATTTGGACGTCCGCGGCAATGGGCAGCCAAGCAAGGCCTAGAGGAACGCCGATCATCGTACCGATCAAGCGGCTGCGAGTACGCTCCATTGTGCCGGTGAATGAATTTGTCACGGTATAAGTGCATGCCGTGATGGCCCATGCGGATTCCTCGAGGCCGAACGTGTCGTTCATCGCGACGATGGCGATCGCGACAATCGCAGCCTGCAATCCCGTCATCAATTCCCGCGAGCACCAGCCCAGCTCGGCGCCTTTCGGCATCGCCATGGTGGGCGGAAGAACTGGTCGCTCGGCAGGTCCGCTCAGCAGACGAGGAACGATTGCCGCGACGGTCGCAATCAATCCTGCCGCGACGATAGCCTTTAAGTCCGACGCAGTCAGGCCTAGGCTGTAAGCGAGGAGTTGGCCGATATAGATCTGAGACCCGATTCCGCCGCCGAGAATACCAAAGCGTTTGAGATAGCCGACAAAAAAGGCACCGCTCGCTAATACGATCTCGACGCCGGGAAGTCCGGGTCCGTTGAGAGCGGGGGTACATACTGCCATTACAAACGCCCCGATCGTTGCAAACGCAGTGAGGAGCGCGATGTCCCGGCTCGATTCGAAACGCGACGTCCGCGCCTCCGAAACGCTCGCCCAAAGCGCGATACCGCCGGCGAGCACACTTATGGAAGCCGCGCCGGTAAAGTGCGTCAAATCGTGCAAAGTGCCGAGCAGGGCTGCTATCCCGTAGGCCGTGACAAGCCGCAGGCCTTTGATGCGGCGGTGAACACCAGGATCGATACGGTCAATCCATGAAACGATGCCTGCGGCTACCGTCTTGTAAGTGGGGACCGGATTTGAGTCGCGCGCATCGGCTGAAGCCGGGTGCTCCAGCATGCGGCCTTCGACGTTGGTTTCATCCGGAGTTCTGTCACGCATTGACAAACTCAATCTCAATTGCCCGGCATAACTATAACTATTAGCTGCTTTAAAGTCGCCATGACAATCGCAAAGCGTGGCGGAGTGAAGCCGCAGAGCTGCACCGATGGACACGCGGAAAAGGTCCGCACGAACCATTCTGGCGTCGTGCAGACCATGTATGAATGCCGAAGGTGTTAGACTGTCGGAAGCGGCGGAATAGGGCGTTCCGCAGCGGCATCTGTCGCTCTGGCGATGGCTTCCCAACGATCCGCGTCAGCCATTCTCGCTTCTTCGGCCCGACGGACCATTTGGAATGCATCGCCGCCGAGCACGATATGAGGCGGGAGCGACTCCGCTTCGGCAAGCTTCAAGACAACCTCTGCAACTTTGACCGGATCGCCGGCCTCGTTGCCCCAAATTCCGTCTATCTGCTTCAGGAACGCCCCGACCGACCGCTCATAGTCAGGCCATATCTCTGGCCGTTCCTTGTTGGCCGTCCTGCCAAAATTGGTGCGCATGCCGCCAGGCTCAAGCGCCGTCACCTTGACACCGAACGGAGCGACTTCGAGAGCGACACCTTCCGTGAAGCCGCCGACACCCCACTTCGCCGCAAAATAGGAAGCATTGGCGGGAAACGCCATGCGCCCGCCGATTGAGGAAATCTGGATGATGTGTCCGCTGCGCTGCCGGCGCATGAATGGGAGAACCGCCCTCGTGAGGTTGACGACGCCGAACAGGCAGGTTTCGACCAGCTTGCGGAAATCCTCGGATGGCGTCTGCTCGAAGGGACGCAGATCACCGTAGCCGGCGTTATTCACCAGCACATCGATCCGGCCGAATGTCTCGACCGCCGTCTGCACCGCGGCCTTGCCTTCCTCTTCATCCGTTACATCGAGCCTGACGGCGCGCACTTGCGCCCCATACCGGGCGACCAGATCGGCCAATTGACCGGTGTCGCGGGCCGTCGCGACAACGCGATTTCCGGCTTCGAGCGCCTTCTCGGCGATGACGCGGCGGAGGCCGTTGCCGCTCCCCGTAACGAGCCAAACTTTCGACATTTCATAGTCTCCTTTATCTTGACTGTCCAGTCAGTCATTTATTTCCGTAAGAAACAAACTCCCTCATTGGAGGGTATTCCACAGTGCTTCGAAGCCGGATTCGCAGAGGGCGCTCGCCTTTGCCGGATCGCGGATCATGAAGTCCATCGTCGTTGTCGCCATGGCTTCGACGAGGGCGCCGACATAGGGCGCCGGCGCGTCGTGCAACGCTCCATTGGTGCTCGCCCGCCGGATCAGCTCGAGCGTCGACGCTGCGGCCTCATAAGCCGCTTTGCGGCTCAACTCGGTAATCTGGTCGGAGACGCTGAGCTGCGCCAGCACGCGCCGCTTCAAGGGATGCGATGCTCCCCAAAACGTCCAAGTGAGCCAGAGGTGGCGGAGCTGGGCGCGTGTGTCGTCGCCCCCGGGCATTTCCGCCAGCACCGTCTCGGTAAGTTCTCTCTTCAGCTCCAGATAAAGCGCGTTGAGCAAATCGGTCTTGGTTGCGAAATAAGTGAAGATCGAGCCGTTTGGTACGCCGGCCTTTTTGGCGATTTCAGCGGTGGCCGCACCGAGCCCCTGTTCGGCGACGAGCTCGGTCGCTGCCATTAGTATGGCATTTCGTCTGTCCTCGCTGAGTGGTCTTGCCATGCTATCCCTTCTCGAACCAATTCGGTTATATAGATGACTAACTAGTCACTCATTATCAAGAGGGCGCTAATTTTTTTTTGAAAGCTCGTAGTCGGTGACGTCAAAAAAAGAAGCCCGGCCGAACTGCTCCTGCCGGGCTGCTGTCTGATATATCGAGGCGCAGATCAGAAGATCTGATCGTAAGCATCCTGCATTGCCTTGACGAAATCGTCCTCGGTGCGGTTCGGGTCGCTCCAATATTTGTCGGCCTCCTCCCAGATCGTCCGATACCAGTCGGCATCGGCGGTGTTGAAGGGGTTGGAGACCTGCTTGTTCGGGTCCTTCAGTGTGTCGAGGACGAGTTTGTTGCAGGCGTCGAGATTGGAGGTGTCGACGTCGGTGCGAACGGGGCTTGCGCCCTTCTTCGAGACGAATTCGGCGTTGATTTTTGGATCGACGTCGAGCTTTGCGAAATCCTCCTGCGCCTTTGCCGTATCGGCATTGTTGGTGTTCAGGAAGCCCCAGGAATCAACCGTCACCACCACGGCCTTGGTGCCGGGAATGTTGATGCAGTCGAAATCGGTACCGAGCTTCTGGTTGGCAGCGAGGAATTCGCCTTTCATCCAGTCGCCGTGGATCTGCAGCAGCGCCTTGCCGGTGATGACAAGGTTGGTCGTGTCGTTCCACTGACGGTTGGGTGAGCCCGGATCGGTGTGCTGCTGGATCTGGCGAAAGCGCTTCAGCGCGGTGCGCATTTCCGGCGTGTCGATAACGCTCTTGTCGGGCTTTTCGCCATAGAAGCGGTTGTAGATGTCGGGGCCTTCCTCGGCGGCGATCACCGCTTGCAGGAGATAGGCCTTCTGGAACTGGTCGCCGCCTTGCGCGATCGGGATGTAGCCCTTGGCTTTCACCTTGTCGAAATCTGCAAAGAGATCGTCGAGGGATTTCCAGGACTTGGGATCGACGCCGGTCGCTTCGGCCACATGCTTGTTATAATAGATCATGCCGTCGATATGGACGGTTGCTGGCGCCTTCATGATCTCGCCGTCGACGGTGATGTTCTTCAGCACAGCCGGCGGAAAATTCTTGGTCGCGCCGATGCTGTCAAATAGTTTCGTCAACGGAACGCCCATGCCCTGCTTGGTCAGGTCGCGATAGATGCCGGGGTCGGAGTTCATGAAGATCGCGGGCGGGTTGCCGCCAGTGATCATGTTCATCAGGCTGACATTGGCGCCGGAATCATGGGCGATCGACAGGTCCTTCCACTGGTGTCCGTCCTTGCCCCAGGCGTCCCGCAATACGCCGAGCGCGGCGATTTCAGAGGGTTTCGACCAGGTATGATAGACGACGACCTCATCGGCCGACGCCGTGCCGGCAAGCACCGTGCCCGCAAGCAATGCCGCGGCCAGGCCTAAAGCTTTCCACTTCATCATGCTTCCTTCCTCCCATCAGAATTATCTTCAGAAAATTAGAGGCCTCAAAGCCGCTGTCCCGTCTGCGCGTCGAAGACGTTCAGCTTGTCGAGCGGCAGATAGACCGGCAAATCCGTGCGGCCGCGATAGCGATTGGCATTGCGGCCATCGATGCGAACGGCGACCGTTCGTCCGGCAAGCGTCAGAAATACGAAGGCATCCGCGCCGGATTTTTCGAAATATTCGACGGGGCAGTCGAAGCGCACGGTTTCGCCGCCGTCCTCATGCGGCTCCGTGAAGAAATCCTCGGCGCGAAAGCCGACCTTGACCGCGCTGCCGGCGACGCCTTTGTTCTTCCATTTGTAAGCATTGAGATTGATCGAGACGGCGTTCGGCTCATCGACCGCGACAAGGCCGCTGCCGTTCTGCTTGACCGTGCAATCCAGCACGTTCATGGCCGGGGAACCGACGAAATCGGCGACAAACAGATTGGCGGGCTCGTTGTAGATCTGATCCGGCGTGCCGAACTGCTGGATGACGCCCTTGTCCATGACCGCGATCTTGGTCGCCATCGTCATGGCCTCGACCTGATCGTGAGTGACGTAGACGACGGTGTTCTTGAGCTGGTTATGCAGCTTCTTGATCTCGATGCGCATCTCGTTGCGTAGCTTGGCGTCGAGGTTGGAGAGCGGTTCGTCGAACAGGCAGACGCCATATTGCTTCACCAGCGCCCGGCCGATGGCGACGCGCTGGCGCTGGCCGCCGGAAAGCTGTGACGGCTTGCGGTCGAGCAGGTGCTCGATCTGCAGGAGTTTCGCCGCCCAGGCAATGCGCTTGTCCGCCTCTTCCCTGGATATGCCGCGCGAGGAAAGGCCGAAATTCATGTTTCCACGTACGGTCTTGGTCGGATAGAGCGCATAGGACTGGAAGACCATGGCCAGCCCCCGATCCTTGGGGTCAAGATAGCTGACGTCGCGATCGGCGATCCTGATCTCGCCGCCGTCTATTTCCAGAAGCCCAGCCAGCAGGTTGAGCAAAGTGGTCTTGCCGCAGCCGGAAGGGCCGAGCAGCACGAGGAATTCGCCGTCGCCGATCTCCAGGTTGAGATTTTCGATGACGGTGAGAGCGCCGAATTTCTTGACGATATTATTGAAGGCAATGGTCGGCATTAAGCTATCCCTTGATTGCGCCGGCGGTGATGCCCTGGACGAAGAACTTGCCGAGAACGAAGTAGATGACGAGCGGCGGCAGGGCAGTGAGCAGCGCCGATGCCATGTCGACGGCGTAGTTCTTGGCGCCGGTCGTCGTCACGGTGATGTTGTTCAGCACCACCGTCATCGGCTGCGTGTCCTGCGCGCCGAAGGTGAGGCCGACGAGGAAGTCGTTCCAGATGCCCGTGATCATCAGGATCAGCACGACGACCATGATATTCCCGGACATCGGCAGGACGATCTCGAAAAAGATGCGCCAGAAGGAACCGGAATCGATCATTGCCGCCGCGATAATCTGCGGCGGCAGGCCGCGGAAATAATTGCGGAAGATCAGGGTCAGGAAGGGCAGCGACAGCACGCTGTGGATGACGGCGATGCCGAAGGTGGTGCCGTAGATATGCAGACTGCCGGCGATTTTGATCAGCGGATACATGATGATCTGGAACGGCACGAAGGCGCAGATGAACAGCACGAACAGGAAGCCGTTCGCCCATTTGACGTTCCATAGCGCCAGGCCATAGCCGGTGACGATGGAGAGCGAGATCGTCAGCACCAGGCTCGGCGCCAATATATAGAGTGAATTGACGAAGCCGACGCGCACGCCGCTACAGTTCATGCCGGAGCAGGCCTGCGTCCAGGCATAGGACCAGGCATCCGTGGTCCAGGGCGAAGGCAGGGAGAAGATCTGGCCGAGCCGGATCTGATCCATCGTCTTGAAGGAGGTGACGATCACCACATAGAGCGGCACGGCGAAGAAGGCGGCTGCCATCAGCAGAAAGACGAAGATCACCACCCGGCTGGGGCGGATCAACGGCCGCCGCCGTGCCTTGACCGTGACGGGGGCCGACGTGTTGGCATTGGAACTGATCGCCGTCATGTCGCGCTCCTCTTCTGTCTCCAGACCGTGGCGAGAACGAGCGGCAGGAACAGGACCAGGGTGGTCAGCAGCATGACCGTGGCGCCGGCCGAGGCATAGCCGAGGTTCTGTTTCTGCCAGTAGGCGTCGATGACGAAATAGGCCGGCATGATCGAGGCGCCGCCGGGTCCGGCATTGGTCATGGCGACGATGATGTCATAGGCCTTCACCACGCCGATGCAGAGCAGGATGATGCAGGTGAAGAAGGTGAGCTTCATCATCGGGATGATGACTTCGATATAGAGCCGCCAGAAGGGCACGCCGTCGAGGCGCGCGGCCTGCCAGATCTCGGTATTGATCGACTTCAGCCCGGAGAGCATCAGCGCCATGAAGAAGCCGGTCGACTGCCAGACGGCGGCCAGAATGACGCCGAACATGACGGTGTCCTGGCTCGCCAGCCAATTGAACGAAGCGCTTTGCCAGCCGAACGAATGCAGCACGTTCTCGACGCCGAGGCCAGGATTGAACAGCCAGCGCCAGACAAGCCCGGTGACGATCAGCGATATGGCGAGCGGATAGAGAAAGATGGTGCGGAAGATGCCTTCGCCATGCACTTCCTTGTCGATCATCGCGGCCAGGATGAAGCCGAGGATGATGGAAAACAGGCTGCCGATCGCGAAGATCACCAGGTTCTGCAGGGATAGCAGCCATGACGCGTCGTGAAACAGCCGCCAATATTGCTTCCAACCGACCAGTTCGTAATCGGGAAAGCGCCGGCTCGCCGTGAACGACAGATAGACCGTCCAGGCAATGGCGCCGACAAAAAATACGAGCGTCATCAAGGCCGCTGGCGCAACGGCCAGATGCGGCGTGACACGGCTCCACCGGATTCCCATGAGCCTCCTCCCCAGGTCGTCGCGCGCTTACTCCTCAGAAAGTTCGCGACACCTGTTTTTATATGAACTTCCTCTAGTTCATAACGAATTAAATATTGGGGCGGGTTGCCGCTGTTGTCAATGACGTAAGGGGATTCATTTGTTGTGGAGGATGCAGGCTAGTTTTTATGTGAACAAGTAAGGGAGGTGCTGCAGATGTCGGGCGTGGAATTTGCGGAGAGTGCGTCACCCCCTCTGTCACTGTCGTGACATCTCCCCCACAAGGGGAGATTGATAACCTGTGGCGCTCGCTCGCCTTAAGCAAATATCGAATCCAATGAAACTGCAGGTCCTACTGCTGTGCGTGGAGAACACCCAACGCTCTCCCCCATTGTGGGGGAGATGTCGCGAAAGCGATAGAGGGGGTATCAGAGGCGCGGCATACGGAGAGGCTGCTTGCCAGCAACGAAACCCGCCTCAACCTCCCGTCGCCAACCGCTCCGCAAACTCGATCGCCTCGATCAAACTCCGCTCATTGGCAATCCCTTTGCCGGCGATATCGAAGGCCGTGCCGTGATCGACGGAGGTGCGGACGATCGGGAGGCCGAGGGTGATGTTGACGCCGGAGAGGTCCATCCATTTGCCGGTGGCGGGATCGATCTCGAAGCCCAGCAGCTTGACCGGGATATGCCCCTGATCGTGATACATGGCGACGACGGCGTCGTATTGGCCGGCGCGCAGCTTGACGAAGACGGTGTCGCCGGGGACCGGGCCGACGATATCGAACCCGTCTTCGACCGCCTTGGCGATCGTCGGCGCGGAAATATCGATATCCTGCCGACCGAACAGGCCGCCTTCGCCGGCATGCGGATTGAGCGCCGCGATCGCGATTTTCGGCCTGGCGATGCCGAGGTGCTTGAGCGCCTTGTCGGTCAAGTCGATGACGAGGCGCAGCCGCTCCGGCGTCAGCCGTTTGGGAACATCCTCTAGCGCGACATGGGTGGTGACGTGGCTGACGCGCATATTGCCATGGGCGAGCATCATGACGGAGCCGCGCGCGCCGGTGAGTTCGGCCAGCAGCTCGGTATGGCCGGCATAGTGGAAGCCGGCCTTGTTCAGCGCCTCTTTATTCAACGGCGCAGTGACGATGCCGCCGATCTTTCCGGATAGAGCGAGCTGCACGCCCTTTTCGATCGCCTTGAAGGCCATGCGGCCGCCATCGGCGGAGAGCACGCCCGGCAGGATCGGCTCGCCCTCAGCGTCGGCCTGGATGAAACAGAGGTTTGGCCAGTCGCCGTCCATCTGGGTCTCCGGAATTGCGGTATCGAGGCCGAGCTGTTGCTCCGCGAGCCGGAGCGAGGGGCCGCTGCCGAGGATGGCAAGGCGCAGATCGCAGGCCCCAAGCCTGTCCTTCAGCCGCGCCGCCGCCTTGACGATGATCTCCGGGCCAATGCCGGCGGGATCGCCCATGGTGATTGCCAGATGCCGCTTCATGCCTTGCTTCCTTCGACCATCAATCCGTTTTCGACCAGCAGATCGCGCCATAAATCCGGGCCGCCGAAGGCGCCGGATTTGGAGATGACCTGCACCTTATCCCAATGCCCGCCTGATATGACCGAGCGCGGTAGGCCCGGCGCCACCTGGCCGGTGACCCTGAGCGCCTCCGCGCCAAGCGATGAACACAGGCCGCGCAAAGTCTCGCCGCCGGCGACGATCACTGTGCCCGGCGCTGGCAAAGCTTTTGCGACGCTGCCCAGCGTTTTCCCGATCCGCGCCGCCGCATCGCCGCGATCGAGCCCCGCAGGAAGATCGACGCTGACGAGGGCGACACCGGTCTGATTGAGCCCGTGCTTTACCGCATCCACATCGCCGTCTTCGCGGATCTCCACCCAGGATGACCCGCAGGCTTCAAGCTGCGCCCGCGTGACCGGCTGGTCGGAGCCGAACAGCCCGAGCACCGGCCTCTCCAATATGCGCGAGGCGCCAACCTCGCGGCCACGCGCCAAGGCCCGCGCCAGCCCGCCGGTGCCGCACCAGAGAACCGGTCCGCGCGCCTGCCGGGCAAGCGCTACAATTCCATCGAGATCGGCATCCGTCTCTGCTTCGAAGATGCTGACGCCGTCCGCCAGACCATCTCCGACAGCCGCAAGCGACGCCGGCAATCCCTCAACTTTCAGCGTCTCGGCCAGATCGCCGCTGACGTCCCGCCATGACCCATCCGCCGTCCGCATAATTTGCCGCCCATTGCGCGTCCGCCGCCCATGATGCGGAAAGGCCGGCGCGACGATGCAATGCCGCCAATACCCCAGCCGGAAACAGGCAGCCAGCTCCGCCGCCCAAGGCCCGCGAAACAGGCTGTCCACCTTCTTGAAGGCGATATCCGCCCCCTTCAGCAGCGGCGCAAACCGTTCGACAATGGCGATAGCTTCGGCCGCCGAGCGCTCGCGCGTGCCGCTATCGATGGCAAGGCATGCCTTACCATCCGCTACCAAACCATCCCCCAACCCGATCTCGATCGGCCCGCACAGCCCGACGAATTCGACGGATGTATCGAGCGCGCCGGTGAGATCGTCAGCGAGGAGGCGGAGGATGGGCATGATCGGTGAGAGCCTTCGGCGGGCTTGCCGGGCGGGGGGTGGGGACATGAGAACGAGGCCTCGCGGAGGCGCTTCGTTGGGATGCACTCTTGAGCGTTCGCCGGGGCTTGTCAATGGAATTGCTCCGGCTTCGGGTTTCGCCTCTCCTATCCCGCCACGGCCATAAATAAACCGCCATGGCGCTCATTGCATTTACCAGCCGGTGCCTATGCGACTATGCTCGCATGACAGCGATAGGGCGATGGGGGTTTCATCGCTACAGGGAGAACAGAGTGAGCTACGATTTCCATGTGGGCCAGAAGGTCGTCTGCATCGATGACAAGTTCAAGCATGTCAGCATCGACCAATTGATCCGCAAGGGCACGATCTACACGATCCGCTGGGTCGGCGAATACACGCATTATGTCGATGGCACCTTCATCGGCGTGAAACTCGAAGAAATCCACCGCGGCAACGACGACGGGCCCGAAGGCTACGGCGCCGCAGACATGCCCTACCGCGCCAGCCGCTTCCGCCCGCTGGTGAAGGATAAGATTGCGTCATTGCGCAAGTTGCTGGCCCCGACGCCGGATGCACCGGTGGAGCCGAAGGTGAAGGTTAAGAAGACGGAGAAGGTTTGATTGGGGGTAGCGCGAAACTTCTGCCGCCCTTGTAAGCTAGGCTTTGCTGTGCTCTCGCAAGCCCATGCTCGATCAGTCGGTCGACGAGTTCCGGATAGGAAATGCCTGATGCGCCCATGGCCTTGGGATACATGCTGATATTGGTGAAGCCCGGCATGGCTTCGGAGCAAGCTCTTCTCGCCAGCGAGCATCGATGCTCTTGCGCCAATGGATAACGGAACGGGGTTGCAAGCGACATCGGCGTCCGATAGCACTCATCGGCATTCAGAGACCGTTAAACGCCTTTTGGCTAAACTGCCGCTCTCACGGGGTCGAAGCTGCAATGAAATTGAATGAAGAAGGTCTCAAGTGCCGTCTGCTGGCCAAGTTTCGTAGGGAGCGCACATTAAGGGCGTCCTCAGTTGTTGCTTCAGAGTTCGTTCTCGGACAGACCGGATGCCGCAGTGATCTAGCGATATGGAACGGTAGCTTCATCGGCATAGAGGTGAAGAGTGCGCGGGATTCACTTGCCCGGTTGCCGGATCAAATGAGAGCGTACCGCAAGTTCTTCGATAGCGTTATCCTGCTTTGTGACGAGGCTCACCTAGCAAGGGCCGAAACGCTTTGCCCAAGCGGCGTCGGAATCTATGTCTGGCGGAATAGTGAGCTTGGTCTTTTCCGTGATGCCGCGATCAATCGGGATACTGACAGACGCGAATGCGTAAGGTCGCTCAGTGTCAAGCAGCTTCACTCATGCCTCAATCTGAAAGAAGGGGGCAGGTACTCACGACCGCAACTTGAGGAACGTGTGTTCGCAGACACATCGATTGATGTCAGGTCGTTGGTAGTCGGAGCTTTTGAGGCCACCTACAGAACTACGACAGAGAGATTCTTACGGGAGATCAATGGGAAGCGTATCGCTCCAGATCACCTGACCCATTTAAGTCGGTTTGCCTTAAGCCGAGCTGGGTTGAGACACAGCCACAATGCGCGCGAGAGCTTCTGGAGGCAGTGGGAACAGCAAGCGCAGGCGGTATTCAGCTAGGTTAATCAGTCCAGCCGACTTCCTCGCTCCCGCCTTCGTCTCCGCCTCCGTCTGTAGCCTGCGTATGCAGATGAATATTTATCCTCGCAGCGGTGCATTTCGTGGCAGTGTCGATGATGTCCGTTTCGTCGTCATCACCTGTGCGCTTTATATATTCTGTTCCCCATATCCCCAGGTCATCCCAGCAGTCCGCCTCCATTGCGTTATTAGCCGCACGGCGGAAGCCTTCGATTTTGTCTGCCGCATCATCGACCCTGAAGAAATGCCATCTCGAAATATTTGCAAGGTCTATTCTGGGTGCAGGTGAACCGCCCCCTCCACCTAGGGCCTCGGCACGCGCGCTTCCTCGGTCGCAATAGATAATGTTCTCGGCGTGAAGAGCTTCACTTACGACAGCATGAAAGCGGCGCTCAAAGATGTCCTGATGGCCCAGCCCCACGAAACTCTCAGGGAAGGTTGAGGCACTTACTGAGACTGAACAATCAGGAAGGGCGTTTCTGATGTTCCGAATTGTCCGAAGCGATATTGCGGCCTTGACCAGAATGTCGCGGTTCTGCTTTTCGAAATCGAGGATGAAGTGAATTCGGTCAGAGGGGATAACTCCCTCGAATCGCGCTGCGATATTGCCGGCATATTGCAGCATTGGCTCGTGAAGGCGCACTGCGACATCGCGGTCAAGCTCAGCCAATCGCGCGATCTGGCGATCAATTTGAGTAAGGTCACTGAGTTGGACCGCCGGGATGAAGTTCTCGTTCTCTGCAATGAACTCCACATAATGCTGGTAGCCATCAGCGGAGTTCCGCAGTAGATCGAAGGCGTCATGGACTGGGCGGCGCTTTCCGCCAATCGGCATAGGTTCAGACATATCCGCGATAATCGTTCGGACACCCACAGCAGCGTTAACACGTGCAACTGCACTCGCAAGCTCATTAGCCGACAGCCAAGGTTGAAGGACGATATAAGGAAGCATTGCGTCCTTCGCGTTCGGGGCCAATTCTTCAAGCCCTTTCATCTCGGCCGGGCGGACTCCCAATATAGGAATGTAGCGGTAGTCCATGAACCCCATCGAAGCGACCTTATTTTATGCCGAGACGAATCTTCATTGCTGCTTCTGACACATTAAACTTATCCGCGAGAAATCCAACAATATCTTCGACCTGAAGTGCTCTAGCTTTGTCGATCCATTCGTTCACTAGCTTGTCTGGCATTAACAGGTCTGCCGCTAGCCTGTTGGCCTGTGCTTCACGCGCGTCAGACAACTTGGATCGATATAGAACATCGTCCTCGATGCCCCCACCTATCTGATCCTGATGAAGCAGATAGTGAGCAAGCTCATGCGCAACGGTGAAGCGCTGTCGACGAGCTGAGTCGTGCTTGTTGACCTTGATTAGGAAGTTGCCGGGGCTTTCAGGGTCTGGGCGAATTTCTCCGGAGATACCTTTTGGAAGTGGAGCGGCTACAATCCGCACGCCTCCCACGGTGTTAGCGACCTCCGAGAGTTTAATCGGAGGCTGTTGCATTAGGGGACCGAGGGTAACTCTAATCTCACTAGCGAGGGTGTCCCATTCGCGGCTTGTCACAGTAAACCTCGATTCCATTTATTCGTTGAACGGCGCTTCCATGTCTGCTTTGTCGGCCCCGGCTTGGCGCTTGGCCGCATCCGTGTAGATCATAGTCTCAATTTGCTGACGAAGAAGGTCGCGGAATGGACTGGTTTCTTTGGCTAGCTCGGCGCTCACGTGCCGGATAATCGTCTGATCAACTTCCTCACGGAACTTCCCTGATTGAAGCAGTAGTTCAAGGTGTCTGCTTGAAGCTTCCCTCGTCATTTTTTCGAATTGCGAATAACCCCATATCGCCAACACCGCGACAAATACGCCAAGTATGGTGATGATAGTTGACGTAGCAGTCAGCAAGATGGCGACCAAGTCACTGTAGCTCATGGACAAACCGTTCGTATCTTCCGGAGTTAGGTGGACCGTGAATAACGCGATAACGGCAGTAATAACGCCCGACAGAAGTCCTAACCCAAAGATAGGTAGGTAAGAAGGTTCCTGACGACTCAATTCGTTCCACTCCGCTTGTTCGCATTATGTTCTGCAATCTTGAAAATGGCAATGCGGAATCAACCATAGATAGCCGTCGCGGGGCTGCATAGTTTTGCCAAAAATTTGAGGGGAAAGGGCGGGGCGTTTGAAGAACCAATGGCCACCTCTGTGTACCACCCAGGGGCTTTCAAAACTCTGATAACAGCTAACTATTTGGAAATAAAACAAGGAAAACTGGTGCTGCTAGAGAGATTTGAACTCTCGGCCTCTCCCTTACCAAGGGAGTGCTCTACCCCTGAGCTATAGCAGCAAACCGTGGCGCAGCGGGTGCGCCGTGTTGGGCGAGGCGGCTATTGCCATAGGTCGGAGGTAAGTGCAAGCCGCAAATTTCAAGTTCGGTGAAAGATCGCGGGAAAAATTGTGTCGGTCTTTTGAAGGCCGGGGATTTCGGCTATGGGAAGGACATGGGTGCGGATAAGACGAAAAGTGGTGATGAGCTGATCTCGCAAGGCGGTTTGATAGCCAGCGAGGCGGGGGAGGGCGCGGCTGCGAAGCTGATCACGGAGGCGGACCGGCGGCGTGAGCGGGCGGCTGAGAAGCTGCGCGAAAATCTTGCCCGCCGCAAACAGCAGGTTAGGGCGCGCCGCGCGGGCCAGGCGGACGAGACGGATGGTCTTCCCGCTGCAAATCCAACACCTGAAAAATCCAACACCTGAAAAAACTGCCGCCGCAAAAATGGACGAATCGTAATGATTGATGTCGCCCATCATCAAACAGCCATCAAACGAATTGATGCGTTAATCTATTTCGTCTAAACAGCGCCTTCTCCCAGGCGCACGGAACTTCAGGAAAGGCGGGCCCCGCCCGTAGTCATATATGGATCGTATCAGGATTGTCGGCGGCAACGAGCTTAACGGTATCATTCCGATCTCCGGCGCCAAGAATGCGGCTCTGCCTCTGATGATCGCCTCGCTTTTGACCAGCGATACGCTGACGCTCGAAAACGTGCCGCATCTGGCCGACGTCGAGCTTCTGATGCGCATTCTCGGCAATCACGGCGTCGATGTCGCCGTCAATGGCCGCCGCGAGCGCCAGGAAGACGGCTATTCCCGCACCATCCATTTCACCTGCCGCACCATCGCCGATACGACCGCGCCCTATGAGCTGGTCGCAAAGATGCGCGCCAGCTTCTGGGTCATTGGGCCGCTGCTTGCCCGCGAAGGCCAGGCGCGCGTGTCGCTGCCGGGCGGCTGCGCCATCGGTACGCGTCCGGTCGATCTCTTCATCGAAGGCCTGACGGCGCTTGGCGCCACCATGGAAATCGATGGCGGCTATATCAACGCCACCGCGCCGAAGGGCGGCCTGATCGGCACCCGCTATGTCTTCCCGAAGGTTTCGGTCGGCGCGACGCATGTGATGATGATGGCGGCGACTCTTGCCCGCGGCACGACGGTCATCGGCAATGCGGCGCGCGAGCCCGAAATCGTCGATCTCGCCAATTGCCTGATCGCCATGGGCGCCAAGATCTCCGGCCAAGGTACCAGCACGATCACCATCGAAGGCGTCACCTCGCTCTCCGGCGCGCGTCATCGTGTCCTGCCGGATCGCATCGAGACCGGCACCTATGCCATGGCCGTCGCCATGGCGGGCGGCGATGTCCGCCTGGAAAACACCGACATGGCACTGCTCGATACGGCGCTCGAAAGCCTGCGTCGCGCCGGCGCCGAGGTGTCGGCGACCAACAATGGCATCCGCGTTCAGCGCAACGGCGGCGGCATCAAGCCGGTCGATATCGTCACCGATCCCTTCCCGGGCTTCCCGACCGACCTGCAGGCGCAGTTCATGGCGCTGATGACGCGCTCGTCCGGCACCTCGCACATCACCGAGACGATCTTCGAAAACCGCTTCATGCATGTCCAGGAACTCGCCCGTCTCGGCGCGAAGATTTCGCTTTCCGGCCAGACTGCCAAGATCGAAGGCGTCGAGCGGCTGAAGGGCGCGCCGGTCATGGCGACGGACCTTCGCGCGTCCGTGTCGCTTGTCATCGCCGGCCTCGCTGCCGAGGGCGAAACGATGGTGTCGCGGATCTATCATCTCGACCGCGGCTTTGAGCGGCTCGAAGACAAGCTGACGCGCTGCGGCGCAATGGTTGAACGCATCAGCGACTAGCGCATAACCCCTTAAATCGGAGTGGATTTAAGGGAAGGATTATGCGCCATTTGAAAGTGTTACTGCGTCCTTTGCGCGTCCTATCGGACGCGCGGCGCAGTAATATCCAGCGGTTCATGGGAAGAGACTGGAGAAGCCTATTTTCTCCGGTTGCGTCTTCCGCGCCCGCATCCTATTTCCATCACGGGGAAATGCCGCTATCGGCATTTCCGTGGCGATCGGGGATATCAGGCGAATGACCAATCTTAAGCTAATGGCACTCGACAACGAAGACTTGGGCGTGATCTCCGCGCATATGCAGGACAGTGTCTTCAAGGTTGGCGACATGTCCTATGCGCCGAAGCTCGGGCAGTTTTCGCTTGCCGCCAACCGTTTCGTCTGGGAACTGTCCGATCAGAAGGACAAGCCGTTCGAGCGCCATCGCTCGGCGCTGGTGTTCAAGCGGGTGCTGGCGGTGCGTTCCAACGGCGTCGATCGGCGCCGGCGCGACGAGGTGCTGTCGCTGCTCGCCATCCGCTTCGATCCGAAGGGGGAGGGGCCGGATGGCACGATCGAGCTGACGCTCGCCGGCAACGCGACGATCGCGCTCGATGTCGAATGTATCGAAGTTCAGCTTGCAGATATCGGCGGCGCATGGGAAACGGCTAATAAGCCCAGTCATCCGGATGAAGCCTATTAGCCGGGCGAGAAACGAGTTTCGGTCGCGTGCGGCGGCCTCGATGTAAAAGGATTATCAGCGTTGGCTATCTGGCTGGATCAGGCGTCTGAAGGGTTCGAGCAGCAGTTCGCTGCTTTCCTGACGACCAAGCGGGAAGTGTCCGAAGATGTGAACGCCGTCGTGCGGGCCATCATCGATGACGTGCGGGCGCGGGGCGACGCGGCTCTCGCCGATTATTCCAAGAAATTCGAGGGCATCGATTTCGCCAAGACGCCGATGCGCGTCACCGAAGCGGAGATCGATGCGGCTGTTGCCGCGGTGCCCGCCGAAGTATTGGGGGCGCTCAAAGTCGCCGCCACCCGCATCGAATCGCATCATCGCCGGCAGTTGCCGAAGGACGACATCTATGAGGATGAGCTCGGCGTCGGCCTCGGCTCGCGCTGGACAGCGATCGAGGCCGTCGGCCTCTATGTGCCTGGCGGCACGGCGAGCTATCCGAGTTCGGTGCTGATGAATGCCGTGCCGGCCAAGGTCGCCGGCGTCGAGCGTGTCGTCATCACCGTGCCGACCATGGGCGGTGCGGTCAATCCGGCAGTGCTCGCCGCTGCCCGCATGGCCGGTGTCGAGGAGATTTACCGCGTCGGCGGCGCGCAGGCGATTGCGGCGCTGGCCTATGGCACCGAGACGATTGCCCCGGTCGCCAAGATCACCGGCCCCGGCAATGCTTATGTCGCTGCCGCCAAACGTCATGTTTTCGGCACGGTCGGCATCGACATGATCGCCGGCCCGTCGGAAGTGCTCGTCATCGCCGACAAGCACAACGATCCGGACTGGCTGGCCGCTGACCTCCTGGCACAGGCGGAGCATGACGAGGGCGCGCAGTCGATCCTGATCACCGATGATCCGGCGCTTGGCAAGGCTGTCGAAGGCGCCGTCGAGCGGCAACTCAAGCGGCTTAGCCGGTCGCAGACGGCCGCCGCGAGCTGGCGGGATTTTGGCGCCATCATCTTGGTGTCCGACCTGAGGAAAGCTGTTCCGCTCGCCAACCGCATTGCCGCCGAGCATCTCGAACTTGCCGTCGACGATCCCGATGCGCTGCTTGCCGGCATTCGCAATGCCGGCGCCATCTTCGTCGGCCGTCATACCCCGGAAGTGATCGGCGATTATGTCGGCGGTTCCAATCACGTGCTGCCGACGGCTCGCTCCGCGCGCTTTTCGTCCGGCCTGTCCGTGCTCGATTTCGTCAAGCGCACGTCGATCCTGAGGCTGGGCCCCGAGCAACTGCGGGCGCTTGGGCCGGCAGCGATCGCGCTCGCGAATTCCGAGGGGCTCGATGCCCATGCGCGATCCGTTGCGATCCGCCTCAATCTCGAGGGGTAGGGCATGGCTGATAGCGTCTTCCGGCTGAGCGACGTGGTCCTGGACGACACGATCGGCCGTTCGACGCCCGACGTCGAGCATGAGCGCGCCGTCGCCATTTTCGATCTGATCGAGGAAAACAGTTTCGAGCCCGTCGGCCATGACGGTGGTCCTTACCAGTTGAACCTCTCGCTGGTGGATCAGAAGCTGGTCTTCGATATCCGAACCGAAGAGGGGGCTGTCGTCGCCACCCATATCCTGTCGCTGACGCCGTTTCGCCGGATCGTGAAGGACTACTTCATGATCTGCGAAAGCTATTATGAGGCGATCCGCTCGGCCACCCCCAGCCGCATCGAGGCGATCGACATGGGTCGCCGCGGCATCCACAATGAAGGCTCGCGGACACTGATGGACCGGCTGAAGGGCAAGATCATCGTGGATTTCGACACGGCCCGGCGGCTTTTCACACTCGTCTGCGTGCTCTACTGGCGCGGGTGACGGCAATGGAACAGCCGAAGGCTATCGAACATAGCGGAAAGGCGCCGGGCGCCATTCTCTTCATGTGCGGGCTCAACGCCATCCGCTCGCCAATGGCGGAGGCGATCGCGCGCGGAATGCTGCCGCAGGGCACCTATGTCGCCTCGGCGGGCGTCCGCGCTGGCGAACGCAACCCCTTTGTCGATGTCGTCCTCAATGAAATCGGCCTCTCGCTCGGCCGCAGGCAGCCACAGACCCTGGAGGAGCTGGAGGATGATTTCTTCGACGTCATCATCACGCTCTCTCCCGAGGCGCATCATGCGGCTCTCGAACTGACACGCGCGAATGCCATCGACGTCATTTATTGGCCGACCATCGATCCCTCGGTTGCAGGCGGCACGCGCGAGCAGATCCTCAACGCCTATCGTGAGGTGCGAGACCATCTTCTTGGCCTGATCGAGAGCCGGCTGGTGGAGCATCGCGGCTCTCTTTAGAGTGCCGCGTGAAACAAATGCAGAAAGCCTGATCAACGAGGTTCACAAAACCGCGACGATTGTGTAGTTTCCGCGCAAATTTACGGCGACCTTACTTTTTGTCATGGGCGCCGGCATCAACCCCACAGGAAAAGAAGCTTTAATGCCGAAAGAAGAAGTCCTTGAATTTCCCGGTGTCGTCACCGAATTGCTGCCGAATGCGACCTTCCGCGTGAAGCTGGAAAATGAGCACGAGATCATCGCTCACACCGCCGGCCGCATGCGCAAGAACCGTATCCGCGTTCTCGCCGGCGACAAGGTGCTCGTGGAAATGACACCCTACGACCTGACCAAGGGCCGCATCACCTATCGTTTCAAGTAGTCCGCAGCTCGCATCCGAGCCGGCCCTCCGTCTGCCGCCTGTCACGGTCGAGGTTTTATGGCGCTGAAACACAAGCTGATACTGGCCTCCGGATCGCCGCGCCGCGTCGACCTCCTGCATCAGGCAGGAATTGAACCGGCGCGTCTGATGCCCATGGATATCGACGAGGGCCCGAAGAAGTCGGAACATCCGCGCTCGCTGGCGCGCCGGCTTTCGGCGGAAAAGGGCGAGGCGGCGTTTGCGGCGGTTAAGGGCGATGTTGCCTGGCAGGGAAGCTATATTCTTGCCGCCGACACTGTCGTCGCCGTCGGCCGACGGATCCTGCCGAAGGCAGAGTTCGTCGACGAGGCGTCTTCGGCGTTGCATCTGCTCTCTGGCCGCAGCCATGTCGTCTATACCGGCATCTGCCTGATTACGCCTGACCGCAAACTCCGCCAGAAGGTCGTCGAGACCAAGGTTCGCTTCAAGCGGCTGTCTGGCAGGGACATTGACATGTATCTCGCCTCCGGCCAGTGGCGCGGCAAGGCCGGTGCTTACGGCATTCAGGGTCTCGCAGGCTCCTTCGTCCAGAAGCTGATCGGCTCCTATACGAATGTCGTTGGATTGCCACTTTATGAAACCATGCTGCTTCTCGCGGGCGAAGGATTCGATGTCTACGCGGAATGGCAGGAAGGATGATCGTCATGGCGGACGATGACAAGATCAAGGTGGGTGCAAAAATAGAGCCGCTGCGCAAGACACGGGCTTGTGCAGAATGCGGCCGGCCTTCGGTGCGCGAGCATTATCCGTTCTGTTCGGATCGCTGTCGTTCGCTCGATCTGTCGCGGTGGCTGAACGGCGCCTATGCCATTCCCGTTGCCGACGACGAGACCAAGGCAGACTATCCCGACGAGGAATAGGGAGCCACCGTCTTGGTGTTTGGCCAGGCGAAGCCATTCATTTTATTCGCAAATTGCCGAAAAGCCATTTCCTGTTAAAAAAGAGTCATTTGCGGCTGGACATGGGCGAACAAGATGCTATAACCCCGCTCGCTTCCGGGGCGAACCAACCGCCCAGGGTCTTCCAAGACCTCTCGATCCGCGTGAAGCAGGGATGCCCAGGTAGCTCAGTTGGTAGAGCAGCGGATTGAAAATCCGCGTGTCGGTGGTTCGATTCCGCCCCTGGGCACCATTTAATCTGCTCTCAAAAATGATCGGGATATGCGGAACCGCTGCGAGCCAAATGCGCGGCCCGGCAATGCGGCGCGGAAATTTCTGGCGAGCATCAACATCTGCCAGGGGATCGGCGCCGCGGTGCGAATTCCGCTAAGGTTTTCCGATCCAGAATTTCCCCTTTGTTTCGATCGGAATATCGTGACTTAGGTCGCCTGAAAGGGCAGGCTGGGGTCGCGCTTTCGTGGGGGCTGTCAAGCGCGTCTAATGGTGGAAATTGGGCGGATTTCGCAACTTTAGAGGTATTCATTATTAATTCCGGTGAAAGAACCTTTCAAGATATTGATGGCTGGTGCAATCAAGCGTACGAATTATTGAAGGATCACCTATTGATTCGAAGCGACTATTACCGCACCTTAGATACTAGCGGGGCGTGATCCCGTTAAGTCCGGCGTTTATTGCAATAGCAAGCTATCGAGGCGCCATGTTAAACAACGATGTGCTATTCAACACGTTCGCCCGTTCTTTCGAAGCACGGCGCGAAGTCGAGATGTCATTCTCTGAATACCTGGATGCGTGCCGGGATGACCCGCTCATGTACGCCAATGCGTCGGAGCGCCTGCTGGCCGCTATGGGTGAACCGCTGCTGATCGATACGGCCAAGGATACTCGCCTCGGACGCATCTTCATGAATCGGACGATCCGAACCTACCCGGCCTTTTCCGGCTTTTTCGGCATGGAAGAGACGATCGAGCGTATCGTCGCCTTCTTCCGCCATGCGGCGCAGGGGCTGGAAGAGCGTAAGCAGATCCTCTATCTGCTAGGACCTGTCGGCGGTGGCAAATCGTCACTCGCGGAGCGGCTGAAGTCGCTGATGGAAGTCCACCCCATCTATGTGCTGAAGGCTGGCAATGAGCTCAGTCCGGTGTTCGAAAGCCCTCTCAGCCTCTTTGATCCTGTGACCATGGGCCCAATGATCGAAGAGCGCTATGGCATTCCGCGCCGGCGTCTGACCGGGCTGATGAGTCCGTGGTGCCTGAAGCGACTGGAGGAGTTCGAAGGCGACATTTCCCGCTTCCGCGTGGTCAGGATACAGCCGTCCAGGCTGCGACAAATTGCCGTCGCTAAGACCGAGCCAGGTGATGAGAACAACCAGGACATCTCTTCGCTAGTCGGCAAGGTTGATATCCGCAAGCTCGAAAGTCTGGCGCAGAATGATCCCGACGCCTACAGCTATTCCGGCGCGCTGAACCGTGCCAACCAGGGCATTCTCGAATTCGTCGAGATGTTCAAGGCGCCGATCAAAATGCTGCATCCGCTGCTGACCGCGACGCAGGAGGGCAACTACATTGGCACCGAGAATATCGGCGCTATTCCCTTCTCCGGCATTATTCTCGCCCACTCGAACGAGTCGGAATGGCAGACTTTCAAGTCCAACAAGAACAATGAGGCCTTCATCGACCGCATCTGCGTCGTCAAGGTGCCTTATTGCCTGCGGGTCACCGAAGAGCAGAAGATCTACGAGAAGCTGATCGAGGAATCCGAACTCAGCGATGCGCCTTGTGCTCCGTCGACGCTGGAGACGCTCGCCCGCTTCACGGTTCTGACGCGGCTTGCCAAACACGAGAACTCGACGGCCTTCTCCAAGCTTCGGGTCTATGACGGCGAAAGCTTGAAGGAGACCGATCCGAGAGCACGCAGTGTGCAGGAATATCGCGATTCGGCCGGTGTCGATGAAGGCATGGACGGGGCTTCGACCCGCTTTGCCTTTAAAGTGCTGGCGGCGACCTTCAACTACGATACGACGGAGATCGGTGCCGATCCGGTACATCTGATGTACATGCTGGAGCAGTCGATCCGCCGCGAGCAGCTGCCGCTCGAAACCGAAAAGCTCTATATCGAGTTCATCAAGAGCGAGCTGGGGCCGCGTTACGCGGAATTTATTGGACATGAGATTCAGAAGGCCTATCTGGAATCCTATTCGGATTACGGCCAGAATCTCTTTGACCGTTACGTCGACTACGCCGATGCCTGGATCGAGGATGTCGATTTCAAGGATCCGGACACCGGCCAGCTTCTGGACCGAGAACTTCTCAACCAGGAACTGACCAAGATCGAGAAGCCGGCGGGTATCGCCAATCCGAAGGATTTCCGCAATGAGATCGTCAAGTTCTGCTTGCGGGCGCGGGCAAGCCACGGCGGTAAGAATCCGTCCTGGACGAGTTACGAGAAAATCCGTGAAGTCATAGAAAAGCGGATGTTCTCGCAGGTCGAGGACCTCCTACCGGTCATCTCGTTTGGGTCCAAGAAGGACGGCGAGACGGAAAAGAAACATGGCGAATTCGTCGAACGCATGATGGCGCGCGGCTATACTGAGCGTCAGGTTCGACGGCTTGTGGAATGGTACATGCGTGTGAAACAGGCAGGATGAGCCACCAAGGAAGAAGGAATGCACATTGTTGACCGACGCCTGAATCCAGGCGGCAAAAGTCTAGAAAATCGTCAACGGTTTTTGCGGAGAGCAAAAGCGCTGGTGCAGAGAGCGGTCTATGAATCCTCTCAAAATCGCGACATTCAGGACATTCTGAAGGGCGGCGAAATCAGCATCCCCATTGATGGAACCGAGGAACCTCGGTTCCATCGCGGCCCCGAGGGCGTGCGTGAGCATATCCTTCCCGGCAATAAGGACTTCCTTGAAGGCGATATTCTTCCGCGGCCGGAGAGCGGCGGCGGCAGGGGGCGGGCCGGCGGCGAGGGCAGCGGTGAAGACGCCTTCCGCTTCATCCTGACGCGCGATGAATTCCTCGACCTTTTCCTCGACGATCTTGAACTTCCCGATCTTGCCAAGAAGCGGCTGACGACGACCGATCAGCCCAATCCGGTACGATCGGGCTATTCGGTGACGGGCTCGCCGGCCAATCTTGCCATCAACCGCACGATGCGGCTGGCGATGATGCGGCGTGTGGCGCTGCATCGTCCGAAGCCCGAGACCGTTGCCGAGCTTGTCGCGGAGGCGGCCGAATGCAAGGACGAGGAGCGCCGTGCCGCGCTCGAGGCTGAGATCAAGGTTCTGGAATCGAAGGTCCGACGCATTCCCTATATCGACCCGATCGACATCCGCTATCGCCGTTTCGAGAACGAGCCGAAGCCGGTGGCGCAGGCCGTAATGTTCTGCCTGATGGATGTCTCCGGCTCGATGTCGGAGCATATGAAGGATCTTGCCAAGCGCTTCTACATGCTGCTCTACATATTCCTGACGAGGCAGTATCGTCGCGTGGAGATCGTCTTCATCCGTCATACGGACGTGGCCGAAGAGGTGGATGAAGAGACGTTTTTCCGCAGTCCCGCGACCGGCGGCACGCAGGTGTCGAGTGCTCTCGAAGCCATGCGGCGGATCGTCCATGATCGTTTTCCGCCATCGGATTGGAATATCTACGCGGCGCAGGCGTCGGATGGCGACAATGCCTATTCAGACAATGCGACGGCCGCGGCACTGCTCACCAATGCCATTCTGCCGGTCAGCCAGTATTTCGCCTATCTGGAAGTGGGCGAGGCGCGGAGTGTCGCGATCTCTTCTGGTTCCGCGCTCTGGTCGCTCTATGAGCGCATTCAGGTGGGCTGGCCCGTGCTGTCGATGCGGCGCGTCAGCGATCGCAGCCAGATCTATCCGGTCTTCCACGATCTCTTTCAGCGCCGGGCGGCGGAAACAAGGAGCGGATAATGGCGAAGGCGAAGGCATCGATGGAACGGCTTTTTGACGGTGCGGACTGGGATTTCGCTACCATCCAGCGGATCCACGATGCCTGCGAACGGATCGCCGTCGACGAGCTCGGTCTCAACGTCTACCCCAATCAGATCGAGATCATCACCGCCGAGCAGATGCTGGACGTCTATTCTTCGATCGGCATGCCGCTGTTCTACAAGCACTGGTCCTTCGGCAAGCATTTCGCGCATCATGAAGCTTTCTACCGCAAAGGTCTGCGGGGGCTTGCCTATGAGATCGTCATCAACAGTTCGCCCTGCATCTCCTACCTGATGGAGGAGAATACGGCGACGATGCAGGCGCTGGTGATTGCCCATGCCGCCTTCGGTCACAACCACTTCTTCAAGAACAATTACCTGTTCAAGCTCTGGACGGATGCTGAGGGTATTCTCGATTATCTCAACTTCGCCAAGGGCTATATTGCCCGCTGCGAGGAGCGCTACGGCCACGCCGCCGTCGAGAGGACGCTGGATGCGGCGCATGCGCTGATGTCGCATGGTGTCCATCGCTATGCCGGCAAGAAGACGCCCAGCCTGCGCGATGAGGAAACGCGCGAGCGGGAGCGGCGCGAATATGATGAGCGGATATTCAACGATCTCTGGCGGACGGTTCCGGTCGGAAAGGGCAAGGTGGCGCCCGACCTCGATCTGGAGCGCCGGCGTTCGCTCGCCGGCCTGCCACAGGAAAATCTCCTCTATTTCCTTGAGAAGATGGCGCCTCGGATGAAGCCGTGGCAAAGGGAGATTTTGCGTATCGTCCGGCATGTGGCCCAATATTTCTACCCGCAAAGCCAGACCAAGGTGATGAACGAAGGTACTGCGACCTATGTGCACTATCGCATCATGACGCGGCTGCACGAGCTTGGCGGCATCGGCGATGGCGATTTCCTCGAATTCCTGAAGTCGCACACCAATGTCGTCTTCCAGCCTGCCTTCAATGATCCACGCTATTCCGGCCTCAATCCCTACGCGATCGGTTTTGCGATGATGCAGGACATCGAGCGGATCGTGACGAAGCCGAAGGACGAGGACCGGCAGTGGTTTCCGGATATCGCCGGGAGTGGCGACACTATGGCGGTCCTGCGCGACCTCTGGGCCAATTACCGCGACGAGAGTTTCGTGTCGCAGTTTCTCAGTCCACACCTGATGCGGAAGATGCGCATGTTCCACCTTACCGACGATCCGGAAGAGGAGGAGGGCCTGCTGGTGGCGGCAATCCATGACGAGCGCGGCTACAAGCGTATCCGCCGCGAGCTAGCGCGGCAATATGATGTCGGCTGGATCGATCCGCATATCGAGATCGTCGATGTCGATCTCGCCGGCGACCGGCGGCTCATGCTCAAGCATACGGTGCTGAACGGCGGCCTTTTGGAGGATGTCGACGCCAAACGCGTGCTGCAGCACCTTGCCGATCTCTGGAGCTACGACGTCCTGCTGCAAGAGGTCGACCGCTCCGGTTCGGTGCTCCGCGACCATCTCGTCCATCCGCGTCCGTCTGCCATTGCGGCGTGACGGCGCGAGATTTTAAGCGGCTTCCTTCGATTGGCGATAGTGGCCACTGACCTGCCTGCCGTCTTCCGGCCGCAGCTTCAGGAAGCCCGGCAAGCCCAGCAGCGGGATCACCGCCATCAGCAGGAATGCCATGTGGAATTTATCCGGCGTCAGCGGCGAGCCATCCAGTGTGACCACGCCAAGCAGCATGGCGGCGATGGAGACACCGAAGCTGACACTCAACTGCTGCAGCACACCGCCGAGGCTCGTGGCGCGACTGAGCTGGGCGGCTGGTGTGTCCGAATAGGAGAGCGTGTTCGACGTCATGAACTGTGCGGCCCGCGAGAGGCCGAAGACGAAGACGTAGACGATGATGAACCAGTGTGGCGTCTCCGGCCCGATCAGGGCGAAGCCGGCGACGATGGCGGCGCCGAAAACGGCGCTCCAGATCAAAACGCGGTCGAAGCCGAAAAGACGCAGCGCCATTGATGATACCGGGCGTACGGCGAGAGAGCTCAAGGCGCTGACGAAGGTCAGTGTGCCCGAAACGATCGGGCTCAAGCCGAAACCGACCTGCAACATCAGCGGCAACAGGAAGGGCACTCCATTCAGGCCGACGCGACAGATACCGCCCGCCAATGTACCGACACGGAAGGTGCGCAGCTTGAATAGCGTCAGATCGACGGCCGGCGATTCCGCGGTCTTCGCATAGCGGATGAAGCCGACGAGAAGCAGGCCGGCGGCCGCAAGAACGACGATGATGGCCCAGACGGGAATGGTTGGCCGGCCGATATTCTCGATGCCGTACTGCAGCAACACGCAGCCGACGCCGACCATGATGAAGCCCGGAAAGTCGAATTTGATCGAGGTGTCTCGAACGGTATCTTCGACGTAGCGCAGCGCCATCACCATGCCGATGATGCCGAAGGGCAGGTTGACCCAGAAGATCCAGCGCCAAGAGAGATAGGTCGTGAGAAAACCGCCGAGAACAGGTCCGATCACCGGGCCGATAACGGCCGGCAAAGTCATGTAGGTCATCGCAGTCACCAATTGGCTGCGGGGGAAGCTACGGATCAGGATGAGGCGCCCGACCGGCGTCATCATCGCACCGCCGAAACCCTGCAGGGCCCGGGTGGCGACCAGCATCGGCAGGCTCGTCGCCAGACCGCACAGGATCGAGCCAAAGGTGAAGATGAAGAGCGACAGCGCAAAGATACGTCGCGCACCAAAGCGGTCGGCGAACCAGCCGCTCACCGGGATGAACATGGCGAGCGTCAGAATATACGTCGTGACCGCGAGGTTCATCCGCACGGGCGTGGTAGCAAGGCTTCTGGCGATATCTGGAACAGCCGTGACGAGGATCGTCGAATCGAGTTGCTCCATCAGGAATGCAACGGCGACCACGGCGGGGATGATGTAGCGCAGGCGGGGGTCGCGGTCGATCGCGAAGGTCTGGCCTTCTGGGGCGGTATCTGTCGAATCCATAGGAACGCAATTACTTTCCACGGCCGAATGGGAGGTCCGGCACGTCAATGCTGGCGCATGATCTTATCCAAGAACCGCTTTGCACTTTTGGGAATCATGCTGTGGTTGACCGGCGATTCACCGGCCATCGAGGTCGCATACATTTGACCACTATCGATGGCGCGGTGCAACAAAAAGCAGGCGAATAGTGACTGTTCATCGCAGGCGCGATGTAAAATTTTCGCGAGCGGTTTTGCTACTTGGCAAGCGGCGGCGATCGCAACGTCCATCGCGCCTGGTCGAAGACGATGGCCGTGCGGATCTCCTCCGGCGTTTTTCTCTCCAGCCCCAGCTGAAGGTTGAAACTCCTGTCGTTCCGGAATTCCCGGAAGAAGCTGAGTTTTGCGCCGAACGCTCTCTGCGTCACGTCCTGCAGTTTGCCGATCGCGTCGAGCGCAGTCTGGAAGTCCAGCCAACGGGTTTCGGTCAGCAGCATGACAACGGCGTCGATGAATGTCTCGCCGATTGCGCGGCCGTCGGCATTGTCGGGCATGATCACCTTGATACGGATATTATCGAGCTCTCCGGTTGGCGCGCCGCGGATGATGATGAAGAACGACGCCGCATTGGGGTCACCATTGCCGCCCTTCTGGATCTCGTAGCTGCATTCGAAAGTTCCGGCACCAAGTGCGCTCTGCCTCCATTCGCCGACTGGCAAACCGGATTTGGTGAGATCGGCGCACAGCGCCGGCCCTGTTATTCGCCAGCTTCTGACGAACGCGCCGCGCAAGGCGTCGACGGGCGTATCGAATAGATGAGAGAGCCGGGCGCGTGCGGCTTTCGCCGTCGCTGGGGCTTTGGCTGGTGTGGCCGGCGTTGGCGCGGATGCCTTTGCCGAGGTCGTTGCCGGATTGGCCGTTGTACTCTTCGGAGCGGCGATTTCGCCCGGCTTCGAATTGGCGATTTGGCCGGCGGTGATTTGCGGGGCGGCAGCCGTCACGGTCGGTGTTAAGGGCTGTTGCGCCGACCCGTTGAAAAGGTCGAGATGATACCGGGCATCCAGCGCCCTGAGATTGCGCATATCATTGGCAAGCAGCGCCGTCGCCAAAATGATCGAGCCGATGACGATCGCCGCAATCCAGAAGACAGCCCTGCTTTTCTTGCGAGGTTGCGCCACCGACATGGTTCAGATCTACAGCTACTCCAGAGGAAACCTGCTTAACTGCAATGGGTTGGCATTCCGCAGCCGATCTATAGCTACAGCACATGCGTTTATGAACGATTGATCATTCTACCGTTTCTTTGTCAAATCGCAGCCCGTGCTCATGCGAAATGCGATTTTAGCGCTTTCACGGTCGCTGCGTCGGTGCGGCGCACTGTCTGTGCAGAAAATCCGAAGGCAAGCAGGTGCTCATCCGTCTCCGTCTCGGCAACGGAACAGGAAGCATGGATTTCGTCGATTGCCAATCTTGGCCAGAGTTTGCCGATCGTCCTGGTGTTGACGCCCGAGCCGGGCATGATGGAGATGCGACCGGCGGCGACGGCGATTGCCTGCTCCAACACGGCGAGGCCCTCGACAGCCGTCTTCTCGCAGCCGGAAGTCAGGATGCGCTCGAAGCCGAGCGAAACGCCCAGTTCCACCGCTTCCTCGATGTCCGGAACGAGATCGACGGCGCGGTGCAATGTCTTGCCGAGGTCTTTGGCATGGGCGACGAGAGCGCTGAGCGTATTGCGGTCCAGGCGGCCGTCCGGCAAGGAGGCACCGAGCACGACGCCCGGCAGGCCAGCATCTCGGGCGGCGTCTATGTCGCTTTTCATGACGGCTAGTTCATCGGCCGAGTAAACGAAACTGCCGGCGCGAGGGCGGATCATGGCATAGGCGGGGATGGGCGCGCGCGCTGCTATTGCCATCAGCCCCGCGCTCGGCGTCAGGCCGCCGACCGCAAGGGCACTGCAAAGCTCGATGCGATCAGCGCCGCCGGCGATGGCGGCGTTGAGGCCGGCAATATCCTCGACGCAGACCTCAAGCAACATGGCTTCGCTCTTCGGCAAACTTCAGTCCGAGCAACGCTGCACCGATCAGGCCAGGCTCGACCTTGCATTCACTTGGCACGACGAGTGGGCGGTCGAACTTGCGAAGGATGCGGGCGCGCACCTCCGCGTCCAGCCGAGCCAGCAGGGGTTCGACATTGGAAAGGCCGCCGCCGACGGGGACGATGGTCGCGCCGGTGATATTGACGGTCAGCGCGAGCGGCGAGGCGACGAGATCGACGAGGACATCGATCGTCCGCTCCGCCTTGGCATCGCCATCAAGCCATTGGCTGATGATTTCCTCGCTGGAAAATTCCAGTCCGTGCAAGGTATTGTGCAGGCGCTCGACACCACGGGCGCCGCCCACCGTGTCGACGCAACCTTTTTGGCCGCAGCCGCAGGGATAGGCGGGGATGGCGACCGGCGGGTTGCCGGCAAAAGAGGCGATGATCGGGCCGTGGCCCCATTCGCCGGCAAAGCCTCCGGCAGCGTTGACGAGGCGGCCATCGGCGACGAGGCCGCCGCCGACGCCGGTGCCGAGAATGGCGCCGAAGACGATGCGGTGACCGCGTCCCGCGCCGGACATCGCCTCCGCCATGGCGAAGCAATCGGCATCGTTAGCGATCAGGACGGGATAGCCGAGTTCCGCTTGTAGCTCGGCAGCAAGGCGCCGGCCATGGATGCAGGGAATGTTGGCGCAGGTAAGTGCCTGCGTGTCAGGGTCCACGACGCCGGCGATGGAAAAGGAAATGCAATCCGGCTTCTCGCCGGTCTCGGCAATAACAGCCCGCAAAGCTGCGACGAATTCGCTGAAGTCGTGCTTCGGCGTCGGGCGTCGGGCGAGCGGCGTAATGTCCGTCATGGAGTGGGCGATACCGCCTTTGATGGCGGTGCCCCCGATGTCGAAGGAAACGATCATAAATATTGGCCTGCAGGAAACGTCTTGCGCTTGCTCGCACCCTTTGCCGGTCTTTGCAAGACCAATCCGTAAGCAGCGCCCGTCACGGCGCAATCAGGCCTCCGGCAGAGCGATCCTCGCCTCAAAACCGTCCGCTTGACCGGTTGCGGGCGACAGAAGATCGAGGCGGCCGCCGATCTGCGCGACAATGCGCTCGGCGATGGCAAGGCCGAGGCCGGAGCCGGAAGCTTTGGTCTTGCCGCGCCAGAAGCGCTTTTTCAGACCGGCCAGTTCTTCCTGCGACAGCACGTTGCCACCGTTCAGAACACGAACGACGCCGTCGTCGATCTTGACAGTCACTTCGTCATCAGTCGGGCCATGGATCAGGGCGTTTTCGATCAGGTTGCGCATGACGATGGCGAAGGCGTCGATATCGACGTTGCGGATCAGCTCTTCGTCCGCCCCGTTTTCCAGGAGAATGCGGCCGGCCGTGCCGCTGTCTCGGTCGTAATCGCCGATGATGGTTTCGATGACGGCAATCAGATCGGCGGGCTTGTCTCCGGCGCCAATACCGGCCTGGGCGCGGGAGAGTTGCAGCAGTTTCTCCGCCAGCCGGCCGAGATTGGAGAGCGAGGTCTCGATCCGTCCGGCACGTTCTGCAAGCGCCCCTTGTGGTAGTTCGGCGATCAGACGCTGTGTCTGGGCGAGCGCGCCCGCGATCGGCGTGCGCAGCTCATGGGCGCTGTTGGCGGTGAATTCCCGTTCGGCTTCGAGAGCGGAGCGCAGACGGCCGAGCAGCAGATTGACGGAACGGGCGATCGGTCGAAGTTCGAGCGGCAGCGTGTCGCTCTCCAACGGGGCCATGTTGCCGCCGTCCTTGGTGGCTATTTCCGACCGCAACCGGTCGATCGGCCGAAGAGAGCGGCCGACGATGAACCAGATGGCGATGATGCTGCCCGGAATGAGGGCGAGCAGCGGCCAGAGCAGGGCGACACCGCTCTCGCGCGATGCTTCCCGGCGGTTCTTGAAGGCGTCTGCGACATGCAGGAAGAGCGTGCCGTTCATCGAGGATTCGGTGTAGATCCGATATCGCGGCGTGTTGTGGAATCCGATCTTCAGCGGCACATCGTAGGGCGTCTTCGGCGCATCGTGGGAGTGCAGGATGAGCTTGCCGGTCGCGTCGAGCACCTGGTAGGTCAGGTATTCCCGGTTCAGCCCTCTCTCCATGTTTTCGAGGATTTGCGGATCGGCGGCAGGGTCGCGATCGGCGAGATCGTCGACCACCAGCGGCATCAGCCGTTGGGCGGTTTCCTGCAATGCGCCGTCGAAGGTCTCCGAGAGCTCGTGGTTTACCACGTAGACGCCGATCCCGACCGCGATTAGCCAGAACAGGACGACTGTGCCGGTAAGCGCCGCGATCAGGCGGCGGGTGATGCTGGTGCGGTTGAGGCTCCTGCGCTGCGTCATCTCTCACCCAGGCAATAGCCGACACCGCGAGCCGTGCGGATGCGGTCCCTGCCGATCTTCTTGCGCAGACGGCTGACATAGACCTCCACCGTATTGCTTTCGATTTCCGAGCCGAAGGCATAAAGCGCTTCTTCGATCTGGTCCTTCGAGACGATGGCGCCCGGCCGCGCCACCAGGAGATCGAGAACCGCCCACTCCCGCCCGGTCAGCACGACATCCTTGCCGGAGAGCGAAATGCGGCGCTGCGGCAGGTCGATTTCGAGATCGGCAAAACGGATGGTCGGCTGCGGACTGCCGCTGTAGCGGCGGGCCACGGCCATGATGCGGGCCGAGAGCTCGCCAAGATTGAAAGGCTTCACCAGGTAATCGTCGGCACCGCTGTTCAGCCCTTCGATACGATCGGAGATCTGGTCGCGGGCGGTCAGAATGATGACGGGTGTCTCATCCGGTTTGCGGCGCAGTTTCTTGAGGAAGTCTATGCCGGTGCCGTCTGGAAGCTGCAGGTCGAGCAGGATAAGGCCGTAATGTACGGCGCTAGTGACCTCCGTCGCATCGGCAAGGTTTTTCACCCAGTCAATTGCATGCGGGGTCGCAGCGATATGGTCGCGCACCGCGCCGCCGATCGTGTCATCGTCTTCGACCAGAAGAATCCTCACCTGTCCCTCGCAACTATCGCCGGTGCTTCAGTTAATGCCGCCGAACCTATCTGGTCAATAAAGGCCGAAATAAGCCACAATGAGAAGCACAGTTCTTAACCTTGGGTTCTCCGGCCGATAACGTTCACGGCGGCTATGGACAGAGACCGGAGCCGCGATTACTTCTTTGCTCCCAATGAAGAGCGCGGCTGTGGACTGCCGCCGATCAAAGAGCTGGAGGAGGCTTGTTCATGCTGAAGGGAATTTCGCCGCTATTGAATGCGGATGTACTGCATGCGTTGAAATCGATGGGGCACGGCGACATGCTGGCGATCGTCGACACGAATTTTCCGGCCGACGCAATTGCGCGCCAGACCAGGCTTGGTCACCTTCTACGGATCGACAATGTATCGGCGGCCGAAGCCGTCGCGGCGGTGCTGTCGCTGATGCCGCTCGATACGTTCATCACCGACGCGGCGACGCGTATGGAGGTGGTCGGCGCGGCGGACGAAGTGCCGCAGGTTCAAGGGGAAGTGCAGGCTGCGATCGATCGCGCCGAGGGCAAACATTGGCCTCTGACGCCGGTCGAGCGTTTCGCCTTCTATGAGCGGGCAAAAACCGCCTATTGCGTGATCCAGACCGGGGAGCGTCGCTTCTATGGTTGTTTCACCTTGACCAAGGGCGTCATCCCGCCGGAAACCAAGTAACGCACCGCTTCAGCTCCATCTGGAACAAGAGGTGCTGTTTTTGCAAAGGAATGTGATGGCCAGGAAGTTGGACTCCCAGGGGCGGCTTGACGACGCGGCGCGAGCCGGCTGGCTGTATTACGTTGCCGGGCGGACGCAGGACGAGATCGCCATTGCCATGGGAATCTCCCGGCAATCGGCACAGCGACTGGTCTCGCTCGCGGTTGCCGAACGGCTGATCAAGGTGCGGCTGGATCACCCAATCGCGGCTTGCCTGGAATATGCCGTGGCGCTGCGTGAAAAATTCAAGCTGAGGCATGTCGAAGTGGTGCCGAGCGATCCGGACGGGACATCCTCTACCGTCGGTATCGCCGAAGCGGGAGCTGCCGAAATCGAGCGTTGGCTGAAGCGCAGTGATCCGATCGTGCTGGCGATCGGCACAGGTCGCACGCTGAAGGCCGCGGTCGATCAACTGCCGGTCATCGAGTGTCCGCAGCACCGGATCGTATCGCTGACCGGCAATATCGGTCCGGACGGTTCGGCCGCCTATTACAACGTCATCTTCAGCATGGCCGACGCGATCAAGGCGCGGCACTATCCCATGCCGTTGCCGGTGCTCGTCTCCTCGGCCGAGGAACGCGAACTCCTGCATGCGCAGGCGCTGGTGCGCTCGACGCTCGATATCAGTGCGCAGGCCGACGTGACGTTCGTCGGTGTCGGCGAGATGGGCGTCGAGGCGCCACTTTGTCTCGACGGCTTTCTGGAGAAAGACGAGATGCTGGCGCTGATGAAGCGGGGAGCGGCCGGCGAAATCTGCGGCTGGGTCTTCGACGGCGATGGCAAGCTGATGTCGGACGCGATCAACGAGCGAGTCGCCAGCGCGCCGCTGCCGCCACGCGAAGCCTCATCCGTCATCGGAATCGCCAAGGGCAAACGCAAGTTCGAGGCCATCAAGGCGGCCGTTACTGGCCATCAGATCAATGGCTTGATCACCGACGAAGCGGTTGCTGAATTTTTGCTCAAAGTGTGAGCAAAAAATAACATCATAAAAACAAATAGATGAGCTGCATGTTCTGCAATGCAGCAACGAAACCGCATTGACATTTTGCAGGGAACGGTGAGTAATTGCTCACGAGCAAAGCGAATGCTCATATTTGATCTTCTGGGAGGAAGATATGAAATTGAAAACTTTCCTGCTGGGCGCATGCTCCGCACTGATGTTTGCTGGAATCGCGTCTGCCGAAACCCTCACGATTGCAACCGTGAACAATAGCGACATGATCCGTATGCAGAAGCTTACGGACGATTTCAAAGCTAAAAACCCCGACATTGACCTGCAGTGGGTCACGCTCGAGGAAAACGTATTGCGCCAGAAGGTTACGACCGACATCGCTACCAAGGGCGGCCAATACGACGTACTGACGATCGGCACCTATGAAGTGCCGATCTGGAGTAAGCTCGGCTGGCTCGCGCCGCTCGACAAGCTTACTGCCGATAAGAACTACGATGTGGATGACCTTCTCCCGGCTATCCGCAGCGGCTTGACCTCGGACGGCAAGCTCTACGCTGCTCCGTTCTACGGCGAAAGCTCGATGGTGATGTACCGCAAGGACCTGTTCGACAAGGCCGGCTTGAAGATGCCGGATGCGCCGACCTGGGACTTTATCGCCGACGCGGCCCGCAAGATCACCGACAAGGACCATGAAGTCTACGGCATCTGCCTTCGCGGCAAGGCAGGCTGGGGCGAAAACATGGCGTTCCTGACGGCGATGTCGAACTCGTTCGGCGCTCGCTGGTTCGATGAAAAGTGGAAGGCACAGTTCGATCAACCGGAATGGAAGGATACGCTAGACTTCTACGTCAAGCTGATGAAGGACGCCGGTCCTCCGGGCGCTTCGTCCAACGGCTTCAACGAGAATCTCTCGCTGTTCCAAACCGGCAAGTGCGGCATGTGGATCGACGCAACGGTCGCAGCTTCCTTTGTTTCCGACCCGAAGGAATCGAAGGTTGCCGACAAGGTCGGCTTCGCTCTGGCTCCGGACAAGGGCCTCGGCAAGCGCGGCAACTGGCTCTGGGCATGGAGCCTGGCCATCCCGGCATCTTCGAAGAAGACCGAAGCTGCTGAGAAGTTCATCTCATGGGCAACCGGCAAGGAATACACCAACGTTGTTGCTCAGAAGGAAGGCTGGCTGAATGCACCTCCCGGCACCCGCGCTTCGCTCTATGCGAATGCGGACTACCAGAAGGCAGCCCCTTTCGCGAAGATGACGCTCGACTCTATCAACTCGGCTGATCCGGCCCATCCGACCGTCAAGCCGGTCCCGTATGTCGGCGTCCAGTTCGTCGCTATCCCTGAGTTCCAGGGCATCGGCACTGCCGTCGGCCAGCAGTTCTCCGCTGCCCTTGCCGGCCAGATCTCCGTCGATGCCGCACTCAAGGCCGCACAGCAACTGACCACCCGTGAAATGACCAAGGCTGGTTATCCGAAATAAGAAACCTCCCAAGGTACGGAGCGGAGCGCCACGTAGCGCTCCCTCCCTTAGGTCGCCGAGTGCCCGAACTGCTCTTCGGCGGCCTATTTTATTTTAGCCGGTCCGGTCCACGGCCATTTCCCCCTGCTAAAAGATAGGTCGGTGCTTGCCATGGCAACGTTACACACTCGTTCCACCGCCCGCGTCATGATGGCGCCCTCGGTTTTGCTTCTCTTCGCGTGGATGATCGTCCCCCTGGTCATGACGATCTACTTCTCGACGCTGAACTACAATCTCATGTCTCCCGGTGCGCATGATTTCATCGGGTTTCTCAACTACGAATATTTCGTCACCGACCCAGCCTTCTGGAATTCGCTGCTGGTCACGCTTCTGCTCGTGGGCGGCGCGCTGATCATCACGGTGGTCGGCGGCATTGCTCTCGCGCTCCTTCTCGATCAGCCGATCTTCGGCCAAGGCATAGTGCGCATGCTGGTGCTAGCGCCCTTTTTCGTCATGCCGACGGTCGCCGCCCTTATCTGGAAACATATGTTCATGAACCCGGTGAACGGGCTTCTGGCGCATCTTTTCAAGTTCTTTGGGCTCGATCCGCTGACCTGGCTGGAGACGGTTCCCCTATTTTCGATCATCATCATCGTCTCCTGGCAGTGGTTGCCCTTCGCAACCCTCATCCTGCTGACCGCTTTGCAGTCGCTTGATGAGGAGCAGAAGGAAGCCGCCGAGATGGACGGCGCCGGCGCGGTGTCGAAATTCATCTACATCATCCTGCCGCATCTGGCGCGTGCGATCACCGTCGTCATCCTCATTGAGACGATCTTCCTGCTCTCGGCCTTCGCCGAAATCCTCGTCACCACCAACGGCGGTCCGGGCACGGCAACGACCAACCTCACTTACCTGGTCTATTCGCAGCTCGTTCTACAGCAGGACGTCGGCGGTGCATCGGCGGGCGGCATCATCGCCGTCATTCTCGCCAATATCGTCGCGATCTTCCTGATGCGCGCAGTCGGCAAGAATCTGGAGGCTTAAGATGGCACGCAATATCACTACTCGGCGCAAGGTGGTTGTATCGGTGGTCGCCTGGGTCATCGCGATCCTCATCTTCTTCCCGATCCTCTGGACGTTCCTGACGAGCTTCAAGAGCGAAGGCGACGCCATCGCTTCGCCTCCGCAGTTTCTCTTCTTCCATTGGACGCTGGAGAATTATTTCGAGGTCCAATCGCGCTCGAACTATTTCCTTCACTTCGGCAACTCGGTCCTCATCGCCTTCGGTTCGACGATCCTCGGTTTGATCGTCGCCGTTCCGGCTGCCTGGGCCATGGCATTTTCTCCGACCAAGCGCACCAAGGATGTGCTGATGTGGATGTTGTCCACCAAGATGATGCCGCCGGTCGGTGCCTTCATCCCGATCTACCTGCTGTTCCAGGCCTTCGGTCTGCTCAACAATCAGTTCGCCAGCCGTCTCGGCATGGTCGTCGTGCTGATGTTGATCAACCTGCCGATCATCGTGTGGATGCTCTATACCTACTTCAAAGAAATCCCCGGCGAGATTCTTGAAGCCGCCCGCATGGACGGCGCGTCGCTGGCGAAGGAGATCATCTACGTGCTGACGCCGATGGCGATCCCGGGTCTTGCCTCGACGATGCTTCTCAACATCATCCTCGCATGGAATGAGGCTTTCTGGACGCTGAATCTTTCCGCGGTGGACGCGGCGCCACTCAGCACCTTCATTGCCTCCTATTCCAGCCCGGAAGGTTTGTTCTACGCCAAGCTTTCGGCAGCATCTACCATGGCGATCGCCCCGATCCTGATTCTCGGCTGGTTCTCGCAGAAACAACTCGTTCGCGGCCTCACCTTCGGCGCGGTTAAGTAAGGAAGAGAAACATGGGTAGCATTGTCCTGAAGAAGGTTTCTAAGGTCTTCGGCGAAGCCAAGGTCATCCCTTCCATCGACCTGGACATTGATGACGGCGAGTTCGTCGTGTTCGTCGGCCCCTCCGGTTGCGGCAAGTCCACGCTGCTGCGCCTGATCGCAGGCCTCGAAGATGTTTCCAGCGGCCAGATTTTGATCGACGGCAAGGACGGCACCAATCTGGCGCCATCCGAACGCGGCCTTGCCATGGTGTTCCAGTCCTATGCGCTCTATCCGCATATGAGCGTTCGCAAGAACATCGCCTTCCCGCTCAAGATGGCGAACATGCCACAGGCGGAGATCGACAAGAAAGTGGCGGAAGCGGCCCGTGTTCTGAACCTGACGGATTATCTGGAGCGCAAGCCGCGCCAGCTCTCCGGCGGTCAACGCCAGCGCGTCGCCATCGGTCGCGCCATCGTGCGCCAGCCCGCAGCTTTCCTCTTCGACGAGCCCTTGTCGAACCTCGATGCGGCATTGCGCGTCAACATGCGTCTCGAAATCAGCGAACTGCACCAGCAGCTCAAGACGACGATGGTTTATGTAACGCACGACCAGGTCGAAGCGATGACCATGGCAGACAAGATCGTCGTCCTGAACCGCGGCAATGTGGAGCAGGTCGGCTCGCCGCTCGAGCTGTACCGCAACCCGCAGAACCTCTTCGTTGCCGGTTTCATCGGTTCGCCGAAAATGAACTTCGTCACGGGTGTCTATGCGCAGAACCTCGGCGCCCATACGATCGGTGTCCGTCCGGAACACGTGCTGCTGTCGACCACCGCCGGTGACTGGCAGGGCAAGGTGAATGTTGCCGAGCATCTCGGCTCCGACACGTTCCTGCATATCGATGCCGATGGCATCGGCACCATCACAGCGCGCGGTACCGGCGATTTCCCGGCTCGCGCCGGCGATACCGTCTATCTGACACCCGACAAATCCCGCATCCACCGCTTCAACGAAAGAGGGCTGTCGATCTAAATCGCACACCTTCGCCGAGCTCGACCCACGCAGGCACGGCGAGCGCCATTTAAGCCTGGGCCCGCATCTGCCCATACAGGTAGGCCCAGGTCATCCTAGCCGGAGAGGTATTCCCCAAACTCTCCGGAGCAAAAGACCTTTCAGAAGGACTTGAGACATGACGTGCAAATTATCGCTCGCAACCCTTCAGGAGGCGGCTGCAACGGCTGCTATTCCGGCCTATGATCCGAAGTCGCTGTCGGCGGGCATCGTTCATTTCGGCGTCGGCAATTTCCATCGCGCCCACCAGGCAATCTACCTCGACGACCTCTTCAACACCGGCCAGGACCACGATTGGGCGATCATCGGTGCCGGCGTGCTGCCCTCAGACGCTGCCATGCGCGAAAAGCTTGCCGCGCAGAATTTCCTGACGACGGTGGTCGAGCAGGACAACAATCGCACCGCTGCGCGTGTTACGGCGCCGATGATCGACATCCTGCCGGTCGGCGACGCCAAGACGATCATCGATAGGCTTGCCGACCCTTCGATCCGCATCGTCTCCATGACGATTACCGAAGGCGGTTACTTCATCGACGCTTCCGGCAAGTTCAATCCCCGACATCCGGCCATTGTCGCCGACGGTCAGAATCCGGATGCGCCGAAGACGGTGTTCGGCCTGATCGTCGCCGGTCTCAAGGCCCGCCGCGCTGCCGGCCTGCAGTCCTTCACCGTCATGTCTTGCGACAACATTCCGCATAATGGCGGCGTCACCAAAGCGGCAGTCGTCGGCACGGCGAGGCTTTCGGATCCAGCCTTTGCCGACTGGATCGCCGCCAATGTCGCCTTCCCGAACGGCATGGTCGATCGGATCACGCCGGCAACCGGTATGCGAGAAATCGAACTGCTGAAGGAAATCTTCGATATCGAGGACAACTGGCCGGTCTATTGCGAAGAGTTCAAACAATGGGTGCTGGAAGACAATTTCCCCGCAGGCCGTCCCGCGTTGGAAAAAGTCGGCGTCACCTTCGTTCCGGATGTTTCGCCCTATGAGCACATGAAGATCCGCATCCTCAACGGCGGCCATGCGGCAATCGCCTATCCGGCGGCGCTGATGGACGTACATTTCGTGCACGAAGCCATGGAGGAGCCATTGATCCGCGCCTATCTCGCCAAGCTCGAGACCGAGGAGATCATCCCCGTCATTCCACCGGTGCCGAACACGGTGCTTGCCGATTATTTCAAGCTGATCGAGCGGCGCTTCTCCAATCCGAAGATTGCCGACACCATTCCGCGCTTGGCGCAGGATGGTTCGAACCGGCAGCCGAAGTTCATCCTGCCATCGACCGCCGACCGTCTCCGCCGCAACGAAGATGTCGTGGGCCTGTCGCTGGTTTCGGCGCTCTGGTGCCGCTACTTCGCCGGCACCACCGACAGCGGCAAGGATATCGTCTTCAACGATGCCAGCGCTGACAGGCTGCATGCCGCAGCATTGAAGGCCAAGGACGATCCGAACGCCTTCCTCGTCTTCGACGATATCTTCGGCAACGTCGCCAAGTCGGATCTATTCCGCAAGCGCTTTGCCCATGCATTAAAAACGCTGTGGGAAAAGGGTACCCGCGTCACCTTGCAGCTATACCTCGATAACAAACTCGCGGAATAATTGTCCATCGGCCGGGGCGCCCAAGTTCCGGCCGAATTTTTATAGCCAAAGCCTGCGTTCGAAGTGACGCGGCTGAAAACAGGGTTCGGGTTGGATCTGCGATGACTGATGCGGAGAAGGGACTCGTAATCTTCGATTGCGATGGTGTGCTCGTCGACAGCGAGCCGCTGTCCGTCAGCGTGCTCATCCAGGCTATGCACGATGTCGGTGTGGACATGAGCGAGGAGGACATCTACAGCCGCTTCCTCGGCAAAAGCCTTGCTACGCTGGTCGACACGCTGGAGACCGAATTCGATGTCTTCATCGATCAGGATTTTCTCGATCGCATCCGCAACGACCTGTATGACCGCTTCCGGCGCGAGCTGAAGCCGATCGACGGCATTGCCGCGACACTGGATACGCTGACGATTCCGCGTTGTGTTGCCTCCTCCAGCCAGATAGAGCGCATTCGGTTGTCGTTGGGCGTTACCGGTCTGTTGGAGCGGCTGGAGCCGAACATTTTCAGCGCCAGCATGGTCAAGCGCGGCAAACCGGCGCCGGATCTCTTCCTTTATGCCGCCAAGCAGATGCAGGTCGCTCCGCAAGACTGTATCGTCGTCGAAGACAGTCCAGCCGGGATCACGGCGGCGAGGGCGGCGGGCATGACGGTCTTCGCCTTCACCGGCGGCTCGCATGCCCATTCGCCGAGTTACCGGGCGGAACTGGAGCGGCTTTCCCCCGAAGTGGTGTTTGACGCAATGCCGGATTTGATACACCTTGTCCGCAACAAGACATAAGTGGACGGGGCCCCTTCTGTATGCGTGATCACGTGGTTGCGGTCGATATCGGCACTGGCAGCGCACGCGCCGGCGTGTTTACATCACGCGGCGCCCTGCTGGGCAAGGGCGAACATCCGATCATCATGAACCGCCCGCGTGAGAATCACGCCGAGCACAATTCCGAAAACATCTGGGCGGCGGTCTGCACGGCCGTGCGCGCTGCTGTTGCGGCTTCCGGCGTCAATGCATCCGTCATCGGTGCCATCGGATTCGACGCCACCTGTTCGTTGGTGGTGCGCGACACGGACGGCAAACCGCTCACGGTTTCAACCGGCGGCGAAGACCGGTTCGACACCATCGTCTGGCTCGATCACCGGGCGCTTGCCGAAGCGGATTTCTGCACGGCGACCAAGCATCAGGTTCTCGAACACTCCGGTCACTTCATGTCGCCGGAGATGGAAATGCCGAAGCTGATGTGGCTGAAGAAAAATCTGCCGCAGAGCTGGGCCAGGGCCGGTTATTTCTTCGATCTCGCCGATTTCATGACCTGGAAGGCGACGGGTTCGCTTGCGCGCTCGCGCTGCACGCTGACGGCAAAATGGAATTATCTCGCGCATCGCAAGCCCGGCTGGCAGACGGATTTCCTCAACGTGATCGGCCTTGGCGATCTGCGCGAACGCGGCAGCCTGCCGGAAGAGACTGCACCCGTCGGGGAAAGCGTCGGCACGCTGACGGCCGAAGCGGCGGAGGCTCTGGGGCTCGACCGCGAATGCCATGTCGGCGCAGGAATGATCGATGCTTATGCCGGCGCGCTCGGCACGCTCGCTGGCCATGCCGGCGACCTCAACGCACTGGAGCATCAACTGGCGCTGATCGCCGGTACGTCGAGCTGCATCGTCTCCTTCTCGCGCGAACGCAAGCGCAGCACCGGCATGTGGGGACCCTATTACGAAGCTGTGTTTCCGGACACCTGGCTGGTCGAAGCCGGGCAGTCGGCGACCGGCGCGCTGCTTGATTATATCGTCGGCATGCATGCGGCCGGCGGCGAACCGACGGCGGCGTTGCACGACCGCATCGTGAAGCGCATCGCGGAACTGCGCGCCGTCGAGGGCGATGCCTTTGCCGAGCGTATTCATGTGCTTCCGGATTTTCACGGCAACCGATCGCCGTTTGCCGATCCCCACGCGGTCGGCGTCGTCAGTGGCCTGACACTGGATGCGTCCTTCGATGGCCTCTGCCGTCTCTATTGGCGCACCAGCGTCGGCGTTGCACTCGGTATCCGCCATATTCTCGAGAAGATGCACGACTACGGCTACGTGCCCGATACGCTGCATGTCGCCGGCGGTCATGTGAAGAATGCCGTGTTGATGGAGCTTTATTCCGACATCACCGGCTGCAAAGTGGTCGTGCCGAAGATGAACGAGGCGGTGCTGCTGGGAACGGCAATCGCGGCTTCCGTCTCCTGCGGCCTATACGACAGCCTCGCGGCGGCGGGCGCGGCCATGTATCCCGGCGGTCACGAGCGCTTGCCGGACAAGCGCAAAAAGGCGCTTTATGACCGCGACTACCGACGTTTTCTCGCCATGTATCGTCATCGCGCCGAACTGGACTCCATGGAATAAAAAACGCCGAAGGAATCTCCGGCGGCCATGGCATCGCTTGCCAATCGTTATCGAAGCGGCGTGTGTGCGAACATGCCTTCCAGCTCTTCGATCCTGCGGATGCGGGTCTCTGCCTCCTCACCGGCGGCGTGAATGACCGCTGTGGCCAAGAATTCCAGCAACGCCATCATCGCCGACTGGTTTTCGTGACCGCCGGTGCGCAGGGGTGGCAACGATAGCGTCATATTGGCGAATTCATGTGCCCATTCGGTATATTGGCTGGTGATCAGCAGCACTTTGTAGCCGGAGCGGCGGGCGGAACGCGCAAGCAGCCGTGAGGTGACGAAGCGGGGCGAATCGATGATCACCACCAACGCGTCGGTCGACTGATGGCCCAGCAGCTCGATGTAGCTGCCATTGGCGCCGTCGAGGAACTGCACATGGTCGCGGGCGAATGCGAGGCGGTCGCAGAGATGGCGTCCGAGGCTCGCGAGACTAAGATGTGCGGTGACGAAAACCTCGCTGGCCGACAGGATAGTTGCCACCGCATCCAGCCATTGCGGCTGGCTGGTGAGATTGTAGATATGCTGCAGCATCTCGACCTGCTCGGCGATCTGGCCGGCGATCGGACGTCCCTCGTTGGCATCCTTCTGCAATTGCTCAAGAACGTTCGGCAGTTGCAGCGTCACCGGCGCTACATTTTCTCTTAGGTGCACTTTGATGCCATCCAGGCCCTGATAACCGAGCGACCGCAGAAAGCGTCCGACGGTCATCGGACTTAGTTCCAGTCTGTCGGCGACGGAAGAGGCGGTTTCGAAGGGCAGCTCGTTCAAGTGTTCGGAAAAATACTTGGCGATTCGGCGCTCGGCGGGAGTGCCTGTTTTGATATATTGTCTAAGCTTCTGGCCAAGGTCTTCCAAATGTTACGCCTCGCTGACGGTCTATCCGAAGTGTGATCGCGCCGAATGCAGAAACAATCGGGGCGCTTGCAAATTTTAGATGACCGCTAATCATGTTTAGGTTGTTGTTTTTCGTATAACACTCACCATATATTAGTGGGTACTTTATTACAACAATTCAAATGGGTGATGGTTATTACGCGCTAGGCGTGAAGATATTGATATAAGTGCAATCACTACTTACATATCGGGCTACGACTAAGGAGATATCGGACGAATGATCATCCATGCCGCGCGTCTTTCCATCGCCAATCTCTTTGCAGCCGAAACGCGCAAGGTTTTCTGGAAGGTCCTTGGGCTGACATTGCTGGCGCTGATCGCTCTCTGGTTTGTGCTGCGCAGCACCTTCATCGCCTTTGCATTGCCCTGGTTACAGAGCTTCATGCCACCCGCACCGGACTGGACGAGCTGGCTCACCTTTCTTCTCGCGGTTCTGGCGAGCCTTGGTCTCGCACTGGTATTGGCGCTGCTGATCTCGCCGGTAACAGCGCTGATCGCAGGTCTCTTTCTCGATGATGTCGCCGAGGTGGTGGAGAAACGGGATTATCCGGCCGATGCGCCGGGAAAGGCCTTGCCGTTCGCACGGGCTATGAAGAGTTCGCTGAAATTTCTCGGCGTCGTTGTCGTCGGCAACGTCATCGCGCTGCTTCTGCTGTTCATTCCCGGCGTCAATCTCATCGCCTTCTTCCTGGTCAACGGTTATCTGCTCGGCAGGGAATTCTTCGAATTCGCCGCCATGCGCTTTCGTCCGCCCGAAGAGGCACGGAGGTTTCGCACCAAATATGCCTTCACCGTCTTCCTTGCAGGGTTGGTGATCGCCGCCTTCCTCGCCGTTCCCATCGTCAACCTTTTGACGCCGCTGTTTGCGGCGGGGATGATGGTGCACCTGCACAAGCTGATATCCCATAAGGAAGCGGCTCTCGGCACCTAGGGTTTCATGGATCGTTCAGGCGGGCAGGGCCGAGGTTTCATACATCGCGGCATAGGCGGCGCTCGGCGGAATCGGCTTGATGATATCGATCAACACGCCATTCGGATCGACGGTGATGAAATGCCGCTGGCCGAAGTCTTCATCGCAGAGGGCTTTGAGAATCGGCAGGCCGGCGGCGCGGCAGGCGTCATGTATCGAATCAGGATCTTCGACTTCGAAATTGAGGATCAGGCCGGAGACCTTGCCGCGACGCGCGACGGGGATCGTCTCATGACTGCCGTCGAGAATAGCCAGCGTCACTTTCTCGTCCGCCATAGATTGCAGATGGACATACCAGTCGCTGGTGAAGAGGGCCGCGAAGCGAAAATGGGCGCAATAGAAGGCGGCGGTGCCGGCGACGTCATCGGTCATGATAACGGGATAGTAGCTCGTCGATTTCATCTTTTCCTCCACTCGATTTTTACGTACAATCTGCATGTTTTTAACATGCGTACAGTCTGTATGTAAAGGGAGAATATGAGCCGTAGCAATCGCGAACGAACCGAAGCCACCAAACGAGCCCTGATCGATGCCGCCCGCGTCCTCTTCGTCGAGCGGGGGTATGCTGAGACGGCAACGCCTGACATCGTCCAGATGGCCGGGGTCACGCGCGGCGCGCTCTATCACCATTTCGAAGACAAGAGGGCCCTGTTTCAGGCGGTGGTGGAGCAGGAGGCGGGCGCTGTTGCCGCGACGATTGAGGAAAGATCGCTCCAGTCGGGTTCGGCCTACGACCGGCTTCTTGCCGGCGCCTCTGCTTATTTTGAAGCCATGGCCGTCGCTGGCCGTACCCGACTTCTGCTGTTGGACGGCCCGGCCGTGCTGGGTGTGGAGAGCATCGGTTCGATCGATGGTGAGCATGCAGAGGCGAAGCTGCGGGAGGGTTTGGCGGAATTCCTGGCCGAAGCGGATGGACCGGATGCGTTGCTATACCCGCTGACAAATCTGCTGTCGGCGGCTTTCGATCGTGCGGCGCTGGCGATCGAGGCGGGCGGGAGCCGCCAGGATTACGAACGAGCGATTGCAACCTTAATTGGCGGCCTCCGCGCCGATCAGTTGCGGCGGTAGCGGGACCAGTGGCGCGGGTATATCGCAGGTCTTTTCCGGCGAGCGACAGAGGTCGGCGATGACGCAGCGCTCGCATTCAGGTTTGCGGGCCTTGCAGACATAGCGCCCGTGCAGGATCAGCCAGTGATGAGCGTGGTAGAGATATTGATCTGGGATCACCTTCATCAGCCGCTGTTCGACTTCGTCCGGCGTTTTGCCGGGGGCAAGCCGCAGGCGATTGGCGATGCGAAAAATATGGGTATCGACGGCAAGGGTTGCCTGGCCGAAGGCCATGGAGAGCACGACATTGGCGGTCTTGCGGCCAACGCCCGGTAGCGTCATCAGCTGCTCGCGCGTCTGCGGCACTTCGCCGTCGAAATCCCGGATCAGTTTCTCCGATAGCGCCACGACATTCTTCGCCTTGTTGCGATAAAGTCCGATCGTCTTGATGTAGTCGCGGATGCGGTCCTCGCCGAGGTCGAGCATCTTCTGCGGCGTATCGGCGACAGCGAAGAGCGCGCGGGTCGCCTTGTTGACACCGGCATCGGTTGCTTGCGCCGACAGAGCGACGGCAACCACAAGGGTGAAGGGATTGATGTGCTCCAGCTCCCCCTTCGGCTCGGGTCGCTGGATGGAGAAGCGGCGGAAGATTTCTTCCAGTTCCGCCTTGGAATAGGGGTTCTTGAAAGCCGGCTTGCGGCTTGCCGTCGCATTTGACTTTTTCACGTTTTGCGCGCTGGATTTGATCTTGGGGTTTGCCATGAACGACCTATACTCAAGTCCTATGACCGAACGCAACGCCGACAGCGACATCGATAGCAACAGGCCGATTTTCGCCGCCGAATTGTTTCCTCATCGCTCATTGGGGCGAAGGGGATTCAAGGTGATGTTGGCGCTGATGGGCGTGTTCTGCCTGGTCTATGGTGCTTTGTTCATCATTCGTGGTGCATGGCCGATCGGCATCTTCTTCGGTGCGGATTTCACTCTGCTCTACGGCGCCTTCTGGCTGAACTATCGCTCGGGCAGGGTGCGGGAGGAAGTGACGGTGTCGCGCACCGATGTTTCGATCCGTAAATTCTCGCCCTCGGGTCGCATGGTCGAGCACCGGTTCAATCCGTTCTGGACACGTTTCCTCGTCCGCCGGCACAGTGAAATCGGTGTCGTGTCGATGCATGTCCGCGACCGAAGCCACCACACCGATGTCGGCTCCTTTCTCAATCCGGAGGATAGGGAGAGCTTTGCCAAAGCCTTCAAGCGCGCTTTGGCAACTGTGACGCAACGGATATAAGCGTCCACGCAAGAAACGGGTGGTTTTGCCGTTCTCTTCGTGGTGTTCTCCTTTTCAAGGAGAAAGATTATGAATGCCACTGCACAGTTGAAGACAGACATCACGCCGGAAGGACCGGACTACGATACCGTCCGCCGGGTGATCGAACTCATCACCGAGGACTACCGCGATCAGCCGTCACTGGAGACGATCGCCGAACGGCTTGGACAATCGCCGACCCAGTTGCAGAAGACTTTTACGCGTTGGGCCGGATTGTCGCCCAAGGCCTTCCTGCAGGCCGTGACACTCGACCACGCCAAACGGCTGCTGCGCGAGGAAGACCTGCCTTTGCTGGAAACCTCGTTCGAAGTGGGGCTCTCCGGTCCAAGCCGGCTGCACGATCTCTTCGTCACGCATGAGGCCATGTCGCCCGGCGAATGGAAGGCGAAGGGCGGCGGGCTGGTCATCCGCTACGGGTTCCACATCTCGCCCTTCGGCCTGGCGCTGATCATGGTCACCGACCGCGGCCTTGCCGGCCTTGCCTTCAGCGATTCCGGTGACGAGAAGGCCTGCCTGGAGGACATGACCTGCCGCTGGCCGAACGCGCAATATGTCGAGGACCTGCAGGCGACCATGCCCTATGCGTCGCGGATCTTCGAGCCGTCGAAATGGTCGAGCGAGCAGCCGCTGCGCGTGGTGCTGATCGGCACGGATTTCCAGGTGCGGGTCTGGGAAAGCCTATTGAAGATTCCGATGGGCCGGGCTGTCACCTATTCCGACATTGCCAAGGATATCGGCCAGCCGACGGCGATGCGGGCGGTCGGTGCTGCGGTCGGCCGCAACCCCGTCTCCTTCGTCGTCCCCTGCCACCGCGCGCTCGGCAAGAACGGGGATCTCACTGGCTATCATTGGGGCCTGACACGCAAGCGGGCGATGCTGGGGTGGGAAGCCGGGAAGGCTTGAGAGGTTCTACCGTCGCTGCAGGGGGAGAAGCTAAGAGAGTTAGGCCGCCTTCGCCATTGCCATCTGCAGCAGCGCCGTCGCCGCGCTTTCGTCCGTGATCAACGTATTGCAGCCGATGCGCTTGATGGTGGCGCGGATCGCAAGGGCACGGTGGGCGCCGCCGGAAGAGAGTACGATGTGCTTGGCCTTCTTCAGCGTGTCTAGATCGACGGACATGACGCGCTTGTTGATGGGATGATCGATGGAATTGCCTTCGGCATCGAGGAAATTGAACATGGTGTCGCAGACGCAGCCGGCCTCGATCAACTGATCCAATTCCTGCTTCGAGATGAAGCCCTCCGACAGCGAGGTCGAGCGCGGGCCGATGTCGCCACAACTGACGATGGCGAGGTCGAGGCTTTCAGCCAGCCGGTAGATCGCCTCAAGGCCGCATTTTTCGATCAGATTGCGCTTGGTCTCTATGGAATCGACTAAGAGCGGCGCCAGGAACATATAGCATTCCGCGCCGAGCTGGCTCGCCAAGCGCCATGTATAGTCGATCGGATTAGTCTGCTGGACGGCGACGATGCCGCCGAGTAGCGAGACCACTTTGCAATTGTCGCGGCGCGGCGGGCGGAAGCTTGCGAGCGAGGCCGTCATTGTCCGGCCCCAGCCGACACCTATAGTATAGTTGTCGGGGATCGCTTCGGTCAGAAATTGGCCAAGCGCCAGACCGACGCTTTTTGCCTGGGCGTTGACGTCTGCGCTTGCCGGCGAGGGAACGACGATCGCCTCGTCCAGCCCATAGGCGCGCTCCAGCTTGATCGCCAGTTCGACGCAATCGTCAATGCCTTCATTGATCCAGATCTGCACTTCGCTGCGACGCATCGCCTCGTCCAGGAGGCGGATGACGGTGGTGCGGCTGATACCGAGCTGTTCGGCGACATCCTTCTGTGTCAGGCCCTGATTGTAATAGAGCCAAGCCGCGCGCAGCCTTAAAGACGCCGTCTCGGAATAGGCGGTGTGTGTCCCGCGTCTAAGTTTGGCCACAGGTCCTCCGGCAAGATTTTTGCACGCCCTTTTTGTTTTAATGATCGCAAACCACAAAGGTTGCGGCGATTGCGCATGACAGGGGCGGCGAGATCAGCTCTTCTACTGCCGATATTCTATGGCCTGAAACTTATGTCAATTGAAATGCACAAATGTCCTTGACTTTTCGTTGCGAGATTGATGATAGTCGCCGTGAGGAAGTCGGTCTTTGTCCAGTCGAGGAGGACAATGTGCGAGCGCTGCGCCGTGGACGTGTCTGGCCGAGCAGAGAGCCATATAGGGCGCTCGGTTTCGGTGAAAAGCCTGTCTTTGGCAATTGCTTCGTCGCGGCTTTGACCGTTCACCGGGAATGGAACTTTCGCGCTTTTTCTTCCGTTACCGAGGCATAGGAAAGGAACGGCGCAATCCGCTTGCAGTCTTCGTGTCATCCATCGAACCGGACGGAATTCGCCGGTCAATATCTCCCAATTCCATGGGCCCAATTCAACAAGGATACGTATCATGACATCCAAGCTTGACCAACTCCGCGCTATGACGACGGTCGTGGCCGACACCGGTGATATCGAGGCGGTTGCCCGCCTGAAGCCGGTCGACTGCACGACCAATCCGACCATCGTCCTCAAGGCGCTCGGCACGCCGATGTTCGCCGACGCGATCAAGGAAGCCGTGTCTTGGGGCAAGAAGCAGGGCGGCGCGCCGGATGCTGTCGCCGCTGCGGTTGCCGACCGTCTGGCAATCTCCGTCGGCGCCGCGCTCTCCGGCCTCGTTCCCGGCCGTGTTTCGACCGAAGTCGACGCCGACCTGTCTTTCAACACGGAAGCTTCGATCGCCAAGGCCCGCGCCATCATCGCCGCCTACAAGGAGCGCGGCATTGGCCATGACCGCATCCTCATCAAGCTCGCTTCCACGTGGGAAGGCATCCGCGCTGCCGAAGTGCTGCAGAAGGAAGGCATCGACTGCAACCTGACGCTGCTCTTCAGCAAGGCTCAGGCTGTTGCCTGCGCTGACGCCAAGGTTTTCCTTATCTCGCCCTTCGTCGGCCGCATCCTCGACTGGTACAAGAAGTCGACCGGCAAGGATTATGCTCCGGAAGAAGATCCGGGCGTTCTCTCCGTTCGCGAGATCTACAACTACTACAAGTCCAACGACATCAAGACGATCGTCATGGGCGCTTCCTTCCGTAGCGCCCCTGAAGTCGAAGCACTGGCTGGCTGCGATCGCCTGACGATCAGCCCGAACTTGCTCGACGAACTTGCCAAGGACGAAGGCAAGCTGGAGCGCAAGCTTTCGCCGGAAAACAAGACCTCGGTCGCCAAGATCGCCGTCGACGAAAAGACCTTCCGCTGGATGATGAACGAAGACGCGATGGCAACCGAAAAGCTCGCCGAGGGCATCCGCGCATTCGCGAAGGATCTCGGCACGCTTCGCGCCATGGTCAGCAAGGAACTGCAGCTCGCTGCCGCCTAAGCGGTTGATGAAAACCTTCTCGCTCGCGGGGAGAAGGACGCGCATGGATTAGATTGAGGGGCGTCACTTGTTGGGTGACGCCCCTTTTTTGTTAGAGCCATTCACGCCTGAGACCCCCGTCCCGTCACCGGTTGGTTTCGCGTAACAACGGCGTAAATTTCAGCCATGTTACCGTAACGTACTTACCTGTGGATGCTTCCCTCCGCTATCTGGTTCGGGTTCGCGACACCCGCGACCGGACAGCAGTTGTTACTGAAAGCTGGAGGGGGCATGAACAGCAGACTCATTTCCGCATCGGTGGCCTTTGCCGCTGCCTTGGTGTCTGTCGGGGCCGCAGGCGCTGATGCGGCCGATATGGTCATCGCGATGCCGAATTGGCCTTCCGGGCAAGCGACGGCGAATATCCTGAAGGTCGCGATTGCCAAGGAATATAAGCTCGATGCCGAGGTCCGAGAGCTCGGAACGCTTACCGCCTTCAACGGTCTCGAAAGCGGCGAGGTCGATATCCACCCCGAAGTATGGCGGCCGAACCTCGATAGCCTGATCGAGAAATACGTCGACGAAAAGCATGTCGTCGATATCGCCAAGCGCGGTGTGGAGGCATGGGAGGGGCTTTGCGCGACCCCGGACGCGGTTGCAGCAGGCATCAAGGACATCAAGGATCTGAACGACCCTGCAAAGGCCGCGCTTCTGGATACCGATGGCGACGGGCACGGAGAATTGTGGATCGGCGCCGCCACCTGGTCGTCGACCGGTATCGAACGCGTTCGCGCCAACAGCTACGGCTATGCGAAAACCTTGACCCTGGTCGAGGCCGAGGAGGACGTCGGCATGGCAGCGGTCGATGCGGCAGTCGCGACCGGCCGGCCGATGGTGTTTGCCTGCTACGCGCCACACCACGTCTTCGAGCTGCACAAGATCGTGCGGCTGACAGAACCACCCTATGACGCCTCCAAATGGAAGATGGTGCCGGCGACTGATCCGGACTGGATCAGCAAGTCGAGCGCTCCGGTTGCCTGGCCGGCCACGAGTTTTCATATCGCCTATGCCGCCGCTTTTGCAAAGAAGCACGCCGACATTGCGAGCTTTCTCGAGAAGGTCGAGTTCACGCCCGAGGAAATTACTCACATGACCTATGCCTTGCAGGTGGAGCGTCAGCCGCCTCTCGAATTCGCGAAGAAGTGGGTAGACAGCAATGCATCTCGCGTCGACGGATGGGCAAAGCCATGAGAACAGACCAGACAAAGAGGGCCGAGGCCATGGCTCGGGTGAAAGCAAGACCGGAGCGAAGATGGAGGCGCAATGCAGCCGCCATGGCCATGGCAGCAGTCGTAGGCCTCGGTCCTCTCGTCGCCCTTGCGGCGCAGACGCAGATATTCGACCCGCAAACCCGTACCTGGGTCGACTATGATGCGAGGAAGGCGCGGCAATATTATGCCCGCAACAAGCAGGTGCCGGATGCCTTTCGGCGGCAGGTTGTTCCCTTCCGGACGGCAGAGCAGCCGGGAACCATCATCATCGACGGCAATCAGCATTTTCTCTATCTGATACAGCCGGGCGGCCAGGCGATCCGATATGGCATCGGCGTCGGGCGCGAAGGCTTCGGTTGGGCGGGTATCGTCCGTATCGGGCGCACGGCGGAATGGCCGACCTGGACACCACCCCCGGAAATGGTTGCTCGCGATCCCAATGCCGCGAAATGGGCGAACGGCATGCCGGGCGGTCCCGACAATCCGCTCGGGGCAAGAGCTCTCTATCTGTACGAGGGTGACAACGACACCATCTATCGTATCCATGGCACGCCGGAATCCTGGTCGATTGGCCTCGACGTCTCCTCCGGATGCATCCGCATGAACAACGACGATATTATCGACCTGCACTCTCGCATAAAGATCGGCGCAAAGGTGATTGTGCTGATGCAAGGCGCAGCACTCTATAAGGGCGTATGACCGAAAAATGGGGGATGGAGAATGACGAAATCCAATGGCTGGTCCGCGGCACGATTGCTTTTCCCGCTCGTGCTTCTTGCTCCAGTGACGGCATGTGTATCCTCACCGCCACCCGACCAGATGGCTCGAACGAAACTGCAAACGGCTCCCGCCGATCTGCAGCTTTTATGCGCCGACGCCACGGCGAAATCCGCCAGCCTTGATCGGAGCAAGGTGCTTCCGATGAATTCGCAGCAATTGGATGCAGCCACCTACCGTGTCGAGTTGAATGCGACCGGCCGCAGATTTAATTGCATCATCGACAACACCGGTAAGGTCGCTTCGGTGCAGCCGGCGTGAGGCATCTTCGGGGCCGCTTGCACCGCTAAAGCGGTTCAGCTTTTCACGGAAAAGCAGCACCGCTCTGTCTTTTGTTTGCTCGCAATTCCGGACGGAAAACCGCTGCGCACTTTTCCTGGAATCGCTCTGATGCAAACGGCGTCAGGCAAGGAATTCCGCCCTGATCTTCTCAGACTCGCTGCCGATCGTCGGGGCCGCGAGATCGTTCTTGTGCCTGACACCGTTGACGCGGATCGGACTTGCCGTCGTGCGAACGGAAACGCCGTCGCCACGGGTTACCGTCTGCAACATGTCGAGCTGGTGGAAGGCGGCGGTTTTCAGCAGTTTCGGCCAGTCCAGCACCTCAGCCGCCCAGATATCGGCGGGCTCCAGAATGGCGAGCCATTCCTTCACCGTCTTCTCGTGCAGGCGGCTGGCGATCAGGCTCTTGATCTCGTCACGGCGGGAGAAGGCCTCCTCCGGCGTGTAGTCGGCAAGCGCCGGAAGCTCGAAAAGAGGCGCCAGTTTCGGCAGCGGCGTCATCGCCAGCGCCAGCCAGCCATCGGCGCAGTGATAGACACCATACGGCGCCGAGAGATAGGCATGGGCATTGCGAACGGAGGATTTCTTCGGCAGGCGACCGCCATCGTTCAGATGGGTGGTCAGCACCTCGAACTGGAAATCGATCATCGCCTCCAGCAGGCTGGTTTCGACATGGACACCTTGACCGGTGACGCCGCGTCGCACGAGGCCGGCGAGAATGCCCTGGACGATGAGGTTGCCGGCCAACATGTCGGCAACCGCCAGGCCGAACGGCACAGGGCCGTCGTCGGCTTCGCCGTTCAGCCACATGGCGCCGGAGCGGGCCTGGGCGAGCAGATCCTGCCCGGGAAAGTGCCGCCACTCATTGTCCGGGCCGTAGCCGGTGATGCTGCCATAGACGATGCGCGGATTGATCTTGGCGACCGAGGCGTAGTCGAGACCCAGGCGGTCGATGACTCCCGGGCGGAAATTCTGGATGATGACGTCAGCCTTTCCGATCAGCGTACGCAGATCCTGCAGGTCACCTTTGTCCTTCATATTGACGGCAAAGCTTTCCTTGCCGCGATTGATCGCGTGGAACAGCGTCGAGTCGCCGCCGATCTCGGTATCGCTAAGATAAAGCCGGCGGCAGAGATCGCCGCCATCGGGACGTTCGACCTTGATCACCCGCGCGCCGAGATCACCGAGCCGGAGCGCGGCCATCGGCCCGGCCAGGAACTGGCTCATATCGAGGACCGTGATGCCGGCGAGCAGGCCGTCGTTGTTTCCTTGAGTCATCTCAGCCCTTCAATTCCGGAGCGTTAGCGGGCCGGCCATTCTTGTAGCGTACCGTCTGGATATGCTCGCAATAAAGCACCAGCTCGCCTTCGCCCTTGAAAACTTCGTAGGAAGAGCGGATCAGGCCGAGATCCTTGTATTTCGGCTGTTTGTCGAGATTGGTGCGGATGGTGTAGATCGTATCGCCGATGAAGGTGGGCTTGACGAAGCGCAGCTTGTCGTAGCCGTAGGAGAAGGCGTTGATGCAATTGGTGGCAACGAGCCCAAGGCCGGCGGAGAAGACGAAGGCGCCGGCAACGAGACGCTTGCCGAACAGGCCTTCCGTCTCCGCAAAGATCTGGTCGCTGACATAGGGGTGCATGTCGAGCACTAGGGCGTTGAACTGTTGGGATTCGCCTTCGGAGATCGTCCGCCGCAGCGAACGGATCTTGTGGCCAATCTCGAAGTCTTCATAGAACCAGTTTTCCGAGTTCCAGACGGGGATATCGGCATGGTCCGCCGGCATGGTCTTCGGATGGGTGCTGGAAATGCCGACGGTGGCAGTCATGGCATGGGCTTTCGATGAAAATATCCGGAGCGCTCAGAGAGACCAGAGGCGCTTGGCGTTGAGCTGATAGAGGCTGTTGCGTTCGTCGGCGCTCGCCCCTTGCGTCAGCGCATGCGTGGCAGCGACCCAGGTGGAGAGACCACCGCCCAGCGTGCAGACCGGCCAGTCGCTGCCCCAGATAACGCGATCCCAGCCGAAGCTTGCAATCGAATGCTCGACGAAGGGGCGCAGCGTGTCGACGGTCCAGCTATCGGGATCGGCATAGGCGACGACGCCGGAAATCTTGACGACGACGTTCGGCCGCTTGGCGATTTCGGTCATCCCCGACGTCCAGACCTCGCTGAGGCCGTCCTTGACGGCGGGTACGCCGCAGTGGTCGAGAATGAATTGTACCTCGGGATTGAGATCGGCGATCGCGATCGCCTTGGCGATCTGATGCGGCAGCACGCAGAAATCGAATGTGAGGCGAGTGCCGGCAATCCGCGTCAGGTTTTCCCTGAAAAGCGGACGTTCGGAGAGGTCGTCCGGCACCACATGCAGAACACGGCGGAAGCCCTTGACGAAGGGATCGGCGAGCACGCGTTCGAGATAGGCAGGAAAGCCCGCGTCTTCCGGGCGGCAGGCGGCGATGGCGCCGCGGATCAGGCTGCCGGGCCTTTGACTCAAGTCCTTGACGCAGTCCGTTTCCCGCTCGATATCGCCCTCGGCGACGTCCACTTCCATATGGAGCGTGTCGGTGATCCCCAGGCGGTGTGCCTCGCGGGCATAGTCTTCATAGAGGCTGTCGCGGTTCAGCGCGCCGGCCCCTTCCAGCCAGGGATATCCAAGTTTCTCGCGATCGACGATGTGCAGGTGGCTATCGAAAAGCATGGCGATCCTCCCATCATGCTGATCAACATATACTCACAGAAGAATAGTTTATTCAAATAAAAATTATAGCTCGGCGTTATCCAATGTGCCAGCAACGGTCTCCGACACGTCTTTGGCCGCTTCACGCACATATTGGATTACCTGCTCGTAGGTCGGTGCATTGGGATTGACCGGCTGAATATAGGGGCAGGTGAGCGCGGCCAGTGCATAGCCGTCCAATGCTAGCACAGGTGCTGAAATGTTGCGCACACCATTGGTCTGCAGGCTATCCATCGTCTCGAAGCCTTTCTCCTTGATCAACTGAAGGCGCTCATCAAGATCGGCGGGCATCGGCACATCGTCATCCTGTTGGCGCTGCTGCTCGTTGATCATCATCTTGCGCTGTTTTTCGTCACGGAAAGCCAGCAGGACGTGACCGGAGCCAGTGTTAAACAGGTTGATCTGAGCACCGACACGGATCGAGATGCCCCAATAGGTCGGCGAATCCTGTTGGGCGATGACCACGACCGAGCCGCGGTCGAAAATCGCCAGATGGCAAGCTTGCTCGGCGCGGTTGGAGAATTCGCGCATCAGCGGCGTGGCGAAGGAAACGAGCCGGCGCACCGGCGCGTGATAGTGCGCCAGGCCGAAGAGCTTGAGGGTCAGATAGAAGCGATCGCCATCCTGCCGCTGCACATAACCTCGCCGGACTAGGCGATCGAGCATACGGTAGAACTCGTTCGGGCTTTTGCCGAGCGCCTTGGCGATTTCGGCCTGTGTCAAACCGCCGTCGATTCGCGCCAGCAGTTCCAGGATATCGAGGCCTTTGTCCAGCGCCGGTGCGCGGTATCGGTCGCTATCGTCTTCTATGGTTACACTCATGGGAGGCGCCTCACACCAAAGAAATATAATTCATCATTCATATATGAATGAATACGATTTGCAAGCGCCTGCGATCCCGGCTTGACGGTCAATGAATAAGATGTTTACATATAAATCATTGATCCATATTTGGGTCGTGAGAGGGCGATCGGGCGGGGTGTCCGGTCCTTTAGGGAGGAAATTCAATGAGGAATTTGAAGGCCGGCCTCGCAGCCGGCGTGCTGGCATTGCTCGCGAGCTCCGCGGTCTTTGCTGCCGACCTGCCCGGCAAGTTCCCGGGTGTGACGATCGACGCCAAGCTGATCGGCGGCCAACAATACGAGCCGCTCTATGCGCGTATTTCCGAGTGGGAGAAGGAGACCGGCGCCAAGGTCAATATCCTCTCCAAGAAGAACCACTTCGAGCTCGACAAGGAAATCAAGTCGGACATGGCGTCGGGCGATATTTCCTGGTGCGTCGGTTCGAACCACTCGTCCTTCGCGCCCCAGTATCCGGACCTCTATACCGACCTGAGCAAGCTGTTGCCGAAGGAGGAGATTGCCCAGTTCGTCGATTCGACCATCGAGGCATCCACCATCGACGGTCGACTGATCATGCTGCCGCGCGCTCAGTTCGACGTTTCGGCTCTCTACTATCAGAAGAGCCTCTATAGCGACGAGACCAAGAAGACGGCATTCAAGGCGAAGTACGGCTACGATCTGGCGCCGCCGAAGACCTGGAAGGAAGTGTCTGATCAGGCGACGTTCTTTGCCAATCCGCCGAACTTCTTCGGCACACAGTTCCCCGGCAAGGAAGAGGCGATCAATGGCCGCTTCTATGAAATGCTGGTCGCCGAGGGCGGCGAATATCTCGACAAAGACGGCAAGCCGGCCTTCAATTCCGACGCCGGCGTGCGTGCGCTCGACTGGTTCGTGAACATGTACAAGGCAAAGGCGGTTCCAGCCGGCACGACCAACTATCTTTGGGACGATCTCGGCGCCGGCTTTGCGTCGGGCACCGTCGCGCTCGATCTCGATTGGCCGGGCTGGGCGACCTACTTCAACGATCCGAAGTCCTCGAAGGTCGCCGGCAATGTCGGCGTCGTCGTTCAGCCTGTCGGTTCGTCCGGCAAGCACACCGGCTGGTCCGGCCATCACGGCTTCTCGGTGACGGAAGCGTGCAAGAACAAGGATGCTGCCGCCTCGCTGGTTTGGTTCCTGACCAACGACGACTCGCAGAAGCTGGAAGCGGCCAACGGCACGCTGCCGACCCGCAAGGCGGTCTGGGAATGGGACATCCAACAGGCTGCTTCCGATCCCTATAAGAAGGAAGTGCTGAGCACGTTCCAGGAATCGATGAAGTATGCCTTCCCGGTTCCGCGCACGCCGCAATGGATCGAGATTTCCAACGTCGTCTATCCTGAGCTTCAGGCCGCCATCCTCGGTGACAAGACCTCCAAGGAAGCGCTCGACACGGCCGCGCAGAAGGCAACCGACGTTCTGAAGGACGCCGGCGCTCTCTGATCGCAGCAATCAAAGTCCCGCATCCGGTAGAGGGTGCGGGACTTCTTTGAAAAATGCTTATGACCTGTGCCTTTAGGGGCCGGTCTGTCCGGCCGGACGTCACTCCGGCCCCTCGGCCCCATGCAATCGCATTCCACGCAGTCCGGGCCATGCTGCTGAGGAATGCCGACAGGTGCAAACCATGTTCAAGAAAATATCCCCACCGGTCCTGCTGCTTCTTCCGGCGATCATCGTGCTTGTGGCGGTGGTCCTGTTTCCGCTGCTTCTGTCCTTCTATTCCAGCTTCACGCCGTTTCGCCTGACCCGGCCGGCGACGCTCTTCACTTTCATCGGCTTGCGCAATTATTCCCGCATTCTGACCGATCCGGTCTTCCTGGCGGCTTTCGTGCGCACCGTCGTGCTGCTGACCATCGCGCTCAACCTGGAAATGCTGCTCGGCCTCTGCTTGGCGCTCCTGGTCAACAAGGCGACCCACGGCAAGCGCATCCTGCGTACCCTGATGATGTTCCCGATGATGTTTTCGCCCGTGCTCGTCGGTTTCCAGTTCAAATTCATGTTCAACGACAATGTCGGCATCATCAACAATGCCCTGCAATCGCTTGGTATCACCAACAATGCCATTCCGTGGCTGATCGACGGCAATCTGGCATTGTTTTCGATCATCGTCGCGGAAGTCTGGTCGTCCACTTCCGTCTTCGCCATCCTCATTCTGGCCGGCCTTTTCGCCATGCCGCAGGAGCCGGTAGAGGCTGCGAAAGTCGATGGCTGTACGAGCTGGCAGACCTTCCGATACGTCACCTGGCCGTTCCTGATGCCGTTCGCCTTCATCGCCATGACCATCCGTTCGCTCGACGTCGCTCGTGCCTATGACATCGTCAAGATCATGACCGATGGCGGTCCCGCGCGGCGCACGGAGTTGATCTGGACGCTGGTCGGACGCACGGCCTATGCCGACGCGCAAATGGGGCTCGCCAACGCCATGGCCTATGTCTCGATCATCCTGTCGATCGCCTTCACAGTCTATTTCTTCCGTAAGCTGGCGCTTGCCCGCACCCAGATCGGAGCGGAGTGGTAATCATGGATCGCAACGCCGAACAACGCCTGCGCCGCCGCATCGGAAACGTCGCCTATCTCATCGGCCTTTTCATCGCGATGCTCATCATCTGCCTGCCGGGCTTCTGGATCATCCTCAGCTCGCTGCGGCCCACGGTCGAGATCATGGCGAAACCGCCGGTCTGGATCCCGCATGAGCTTTCGCTCGAAGCCTATCGCGCCATGTTCAGCGGCGCGGGGCAGGGCGGCATCCCCGTCTGGGACTATTTCCGCAATTCACTGGTGATCTCCATCACCTCCACCGCCATCGCGTTGATCATCGGCATGTCCGGCGGCTATGCCTTCGCCCGCTTCCGCTTCACCGGTAAATCGGCGGTGTTTCTCGGCCTGATGCTGACGCGCTCCGTGCCGGGCGTCGCCCTGTCGCTGCCGCTGTTCATGGTCTATGCGCGGCTCGGCATCATCGACACACATTTTGGCTTGATCCTCACCTATGTCGCGTTGAACGTGCCCTTCACCATCTGGCTGATCGACGGCTTCTTCCGGCAGGTGCCGAAGGATCTCGCCGAAGCGGCTCAGATCGACGGCTGCACGCGCTGGCAGGCCTTCTGGCAAGTGGAGTTTCCGCTCGCCGGTCCCGGCATCGCGTCCGCCGGCATCTTCGCCTTTCTCACCTGCTGGAACGAATATGCGCTGGCCTCGCAGCTCACGCGCTCGGTCGATTCCAAGACGTTGCCGGTCGGCCTGCTCGACTATACGGCCGAATTCACCATTGATTGGCGCGGCATGTGCGCTCTCGCGGTGGTGATGATCGTTCCGGCGCTCGCTCTCACCTTCATCATTCAGAAGCATCTCGTGTCCGGTCTGACATTCGGTGCGGTCAAAGGTTGAACCCATGGCTCAGGTTTCGCTCAAAAAACTCGTCAAGCGCTACGGTGCGCTGGAAATCGTCCACGGGATCGATCTCGATATCAAGGACAAGGAATTCATCGCTTTGGTCGGGCCTTCCGGCTGCGGCAAGTCGACCACGCTGCGTATGATCGCGGGTCTCGAAGAGATCTCCGATGGAGCCATCGAGATCGGCGACACCGTCGTCAACGACCTGCCGCCGCGCGATCGCAACATCTCCATGGTGTTCCAGTCCTATGCGCTCTATCCGCATATGACCGTACGTGAGAACATGGGCTTCTCGCTGAAGATCGCCAAGCAACCGCAGGCGGAGATCGACCAACGCGTCAATGAAGCGGCTGCCATCCTCAGCCTGGAAGCGCTGATGGATCGCCGGCCGGCGCAGCTTTCCGGCGGCCAACGCCAGCGCGTCGCTATGGGCCGCGCCATCGTCCGCCAGCCGGAAGTCTTCCTCTTCGACGAACCGCTGTCGAACCTCGACGCCAAACTCCGCACGCAAATGCGCACCGAGATCAAGAAGCTGCATGCCAAGGTGCAGTCGACGGTGATCTATGTCACCCACGACCAGGTGGAAGCAATGACGCTTGCCGATCGTATCGTCATCATGCGCGATGGCTATATCGAGCAGGTCGGCACCCCTGACGAAGTGTTCAAGCGACCGGCCACACGCTTCGTCGCCGGCTTCATCGGCTCGCCGCCGATGAATATCGAGGAAGCTACCGTCTCGGCAGGCGCACTCGTATTCAAGAACGGCGACAAGCTGCCGCTGCCGGGGCAATTTTCAGGCCGCGTCAGGGATGGCGAAAAGGTTGCCTTCGGCCTGCGTCCGGACGATATTTTCCCAAGCGGCCATGGCCTGCATTCGGGCGCCGAAACAGCGGTGCATGAGGTGACGTTGCCCGTCGCCATCACCGAGCCGCTCGGTAACGAGACCCTTGTCTTCGTCGAATTCGCCGGCCGCGAATGGGTGTCGCGCATGCTCAATCCGCGCGGCCTGAAAAGCGGCGAACAATTGAAGATGAGCTTCGACCTCAGCCAAGCGCATCTCTTTTCCGCCGAGACCGGCAAGAGCCTGGCGATCTGAGCGAGGAGACAAGAACATGGCCCGTATCGAAAAAATTGAACTGCGCATGGTCGACCTGCCGCCGAAGGTGAAGCGGACGGATGCGATCCAGAGCTTCGTCAGCCAGGAGACGCCGATCGTCACCATTACCGATTCAGACGGCGCCGTCGGTACCGGCTACAGCTATACGATCGGTACGGGCGGTTCGTCCGTCATGCGGCTGCTGTCCGATCATCTCGTGCCGCTGCTGATCGGCGAGGATGCCGAGTGTATCGAGGCGATCTGGCACAAAATGGAATTTGCCACGCATGCGACGACGATCGGCGCCATCACTGCCCTGGCGCTTGCCGCTGTCGATACGGCGCTCTGGGACCTGCGCGCCAAGAAACAGAACCTGCCGCTCTGGAAACTTGCCGGCGGCGCCAAGGATCGTTGCCCGCTTTACACGACCGAAGGCGGCTGGCTGCATATAGAGAAGGAAGCCTTGGTCGAAGATGCCCTGCAAGCGAAGGCCAAGGGCTTTTCCGGCTCGAAGGTGAAGATCGGCAAGCCGCATGGTTCGGAGGATTATGACCGGCTCTCGGCCATGCGTCTGGCGCTCGGGGCGGGCTTCGAGATCATGACCGACTGTAATCAGGGCTTTTCGGTCGACGAGGTCATCCGCCGTGCTGCAAGGTTGAGGGAACTCGATCTCGCCTGGATAGAGGAGCCGCTCCCTGCCGACGATCTCGACGGTCATATCCGCCTGACGCGCTCGACACCGACGCCGATCGCGGTCGGCGAATCCATCTATTCGATCCGGCATTTCCGCGAATATATGCAGAAGGGCGCGTGCTCGATCGTCCAGGTCGACGTTGCCCGCATTGGCGGCATCACGCCCTGGTTGAAGGTGGCGCATGCGGCGGAAGCCTTCGATATTCCGGTCTGCCCGCACTTCCTGATGGAATTGCATGTCAGCCTCGTCTGCGCGGTTCCGAACGGGAAATATGTCGAATATATCCCGCAGCTCGACGATCTCACCACCAAGGGCATGGAGATCGTTGACGGCAAGGCTATTGCGCCCGCCGAACCCGGCATCGGCATCGCCTGGGACTGGGAAGCGGTGAAGGCGCGCTCGATCGGTGAATTCACGCGCGAGATTCACGCTTAAGGGAGGATGAGGGCCATGCAGCGGATGGGGATGGTGATCGGTCTCGAGCCGGCAAAGGTCGAGGAATACAAGCGCCTGCATGCGGCAGTCTGGCCCGAGATCCTGGCGCTGATCTCTGAATGCAACATCACCAACTATTCCATCTTCCTGAAAGAGTCGGAAAACCTGCTCTTCGGTTATTGGGAATATGTCGGCACCGATTTTGCCGCCGACATGGCCAAGATGGCCGCCAGCCGGAAGAACCAGGAATGGTGGTCCGTCTGCATGCCCTGCCAGAAGCCGCTCGATACCCGTAAAGAGGGTGAGTGGTGGGCGATGATGGAAGAGGTGTTTCATCTTGACTGATCAATTCGACCCCAAGTCTCTTCGTCAGTGGTGGCCTAAACCGGCCACGTCGCGTCCAATCGTTATCTTCGGCGCCGGCAGCATCGTCGGCGACGCGCATTTACCGGCTTACCGGAAGGCGAGCTTCCCGGTCGCCGGTCTCTATGATCCGAACGGGGAAAAGGCAAAGGCCTTGGCGGATCAATGGGGCATCCAGGCTTTTGCGTCCGAGGCCGAGGCGCTTGCCGTCAAAGGTGCGATTTTCGATCTGGCGACCCCACCTGCGGCGCATGCCACTATCCTCGCCAAACTGCCTCGTGGCTCTTTCGCGCTCATTCAGAAGCCGATGGGCAGCGATTTGGCCGGGGCAACGGAAATTCTCAGAGTCTGTCGCGAGCGCGATATCAAGGCGGCTGTCAATTTTCAGCTCCGCTTCGCGCCGATGATGCTGGCGCTCTATGACGCCGTCGAGAAGGGCTATCTCGGCGAAGTGGTCGATTTCGATGCGTGGCTGGCGCTTGCGACACCCTGGGGGCTCTGGCCTTTCCTGAAGGGCCTGCCGCGCATCGAGATTGCGATGCACTCGATCCACTATCTCGATTTCATTCGCGGCCTGCTCGGCAATCCCAAGGGCTTGCATGCCAAGACGATCGGCCATCCGAACCACGAAGTGGCGCAGACGCGCACCGCCGCGATCCTCGACTATGGCGACAAGATCCGCTGCGTGCTTTCGGTCAACCACGACCATGATTTCGGTCGCAAGTTCCAGGCTTGCGAATTCCGCATCTCCGGCACCAAGGGCGCGGCCTATATCAAGCTCGGTGTCAATCTCGACTATCCGCGCGGCGAGCCGGACGAGTTGTGGATTCGTCCCGCCGGTGGCAGCGAGTGGGTCGAGGTGAAGCTCGAAGGCGCCTGGTTCCCGGATGCTTTCGTAAACCGCATGGCCAATCTGCAGCGCTTCGCCTCGGGTGAGGACGAGACGTTGGTCGGCTCCGTCGAAGATGCTTGGCAGACCATGGCACTGGTCGAGGCCGCCTATCAGTCGAGCGCGCAGCCGGCAACACCGATTGCCGAACTTCCAAAGGTGTGAGCCATGGCCGAACAGACGATTCACTTCGAAGACTATGAGCTTGGCCACGTCCGGACGACGACCGGACGGACGATCACCGAGACCGATTTCGTCGTCCATGCCGGCCATACCGGCGATTTCTTTCCGCATCATATGGATGCGGAATTCGCCAAGACCTTGCCTGGCGGTCAGCGCATCGCCCACGGCACGATGATTTTTTCAATCGGCGTTGGGCTGACGGCCTCACTCATCAACCCCGTCGCTTTCTCCTATGGCTACGACCGGCTGCGGTTCATCCGACCCGTGCACATCGGTGACACGATCCGCACGCGGGTGACGATATCGGCAAAAGAGGACGATCCGAAACGCCCGGCGTCCGGCCGCGTTGTCGAGCGTTGCGAAGTGCTGAACCAGCGCGACGAAGTCGTGCTCGCTGCCGACCACATCCTGATCGTCGAGCGCAAAGCGGCAAACTGAGAGAGAATGATGGTGAAGCTAAAGGGAATGACCTGGTCGCATCCGCGCGGCTACGATCCGATGGTGGCATGTTCGAAACTCTGGTTGGAAAAGACCGGCGTCGAGATCACCTGGGAGAAGCGCTCGTTGCAGGACTTCGAATCCTTTCCCGTCGAAGAGCTTGCCGCGGCGTACGACCTCATCGTCATCGATCATCCGCATGTCGGCCAGATCACCCGCGAGGACTGCCTGCTGCCGCTTGATGATGCTGCGCATGGGGATGAGCTTGCCGCGGTCGCTGCCGGCACGGTCGGCCGGTCCTATCCGAGCTATAACTGGCGGGGACAGCAATGGGCTTTCCCGATCGACGCGGCAACACAGGTTCAGGCCTACCGACCAGATCGATTGAGCGGGCCGACAAGCGATCTTGCCGAGATCATACCGCTGGTGGCCAAGGGAAAGGCGATCCTGCCGATGCGGCCGCCGCATTCGCTGATGACCTTCTTCACCCTAGCGGCCCATCTCGGCACACCCTGCAGCGTCGAGGGACCGGAGTTCATTGCCAAGGCGGATGGCGAAATCGTGCTCGACTGGATGGCGCGGATCGTCGATGCCATGGATGCCAGGTGCTACGAAATGGACCCGATCGCCGTCCTCGATCTGATGGGTGAGCCGGATTGCCCCTATGACGTCGCTCCCTTCATTTATGGGTATGTCAGCTATTCCTTTGCCGGATTCAGACCAGCGCGTATTGCCTTTGCCGACATGCCCGTGATCGATGGTCGCGCTCCCAACGGCTCGGCGCTCGGCGGCACAGGCATTGCCGTTTCGGCTAAGACGCAGGCGCCGGAGGAGGCCAAGGCCTTTGCGCGCTGGATCGCCGGCGGCCCGGTGCAAGCGGGCGCCTATGCCAGAGGCAACGGCCAGCCCGGCCATTCCGACGCCTGGGTCAACGATGCCGTCAACGTGGCGGCGCTCGATTTCTACCGGAATACGCGCGCCACATTGGAGGGGGCATATGTCCGGCCGCGTCACGACGGCTACATGGCTTTCCAGAGTGAGGCATCGGACATTATTACCCATGGACTGCGCACCGCCGAGCGGCATACAGTCCTGCTCGACAAGCTCAACCGGCTCTTCGCGCAATCGTTCGAAGGTTAGAGCACGACGGCTCCCGCAGAGGCGTCGCCTAGCTCTAGCTGTTTGTTTTCGCATGATCTTCCAATCGGCGGATTATCCGTTTGAAGATCATGCCATGGAGGAAAGGATCAGGATTATGGGTCACGGATTGGAAGGCAAGAAGGTCGTCATCACGGCGGCAGGACAGGGCATCGGCCGGGCGACAGCGGAGCGCTTCATTTCGCTCGGTGCGCATGTGTTCGCCACCGACATCAACGAGCAGACGCTCTCGACGCTGGAAGGTGCCAGCAAGCATGTGTTGAACGTGCTCGACAGCGCCGCGGTCAAGGCTTACGCGGACGAACTCGGCCCGATCGACGTGCTCTTCAATTGCGCCGGCTTCGTGCATGCCGGCACCATCCTCGACTGCGAAGAGAAGGATTGGGATTTCTCCTTCAACCTCAATGCCAAGGCGATGTATACGACCTGCCGCACCTTCCTGCCGGGCATGCTGGAGAAGGGCAAAGGCTCGATCGTCAACATGTCGTCCGTCGCCTCAAGCGTAAAGGGCGTGCCGAACCGCTTCGCCTATTGCGCCTCCAAGGCCGCCGTCATCGGCCTCACCAAGTCGATCGCGGCCGATTTCGTATCCAAGGGTATCCGCATCAATGCCATTTGCCCGGGCACGGTCGACAGCCCGTCGCTGCATGAGCGCCTGCGCGCTACCGGCGACTATGAGAAAGCCATGGCCGATTTCATCGCCCGTCAGCCGATGGGCCGCATCGCCGATGCCAACGAGATCGCAGCTCTTGTAACCTATCTGGCCGGTGACGAGGCGGGCTTCACCACCGGCCAGATCCACGTCGTCGACGGCGGCTGGACGGCCTGAATTCTCGTTCTCTCCAAGAATAGAGGCCTCGCATTGCGGGGCCTCTTTTTGTTTGCCACTTCCCTCAGAGAATCTATATCTGAGCGATGGTTAGCGATTGGGAGAGCGGTATGGATACGAACGGACAGCAGCATCGTTCCAGGGCCGCTGTGCTGCTACGCAAGCATCAGGTTATTCTTGTCAGCGTCGCGGTTGGCATCGCGGTCTTCATGCTTCTGACTTCGGGTACCTTCGACGCAAGCAATGCGCTTACTAGCTGGAACGCTACCGCCATCGTCTACATAGGGTACAGCCTGTACCGGATGCTGACGTCCGACGCGCATCGTATCCGAAAGCGTTCCGCCGATCTTGATTTTTCGGATGCATTTCTGCTGTTCCTCTCGATCGCGGCCGCACTTGCCAGCATCGGCGGCATCGCTTTGGAACTGCTCGGCGTCAAGGAGGCGCCGCCGGAGGTGGCGCTTTTCCGCGCGGCGACGGCGATCGTGACGATTTTGATTTCCTGGGTGTTCCTGCACATACTCTTCACCACCCACTATGCGCACCGTTTCTACGGCGATCTGGAAAAGGGGCAGGGGTTGAAATTCGCCGAACCGGTGGAGGAGCCCATCTATTGGGATTTCCTCTATTTTTCCTTCACTATCGGCGTCGCCGCCCAGACCGCCGATATCGGCGTCTCCTCCGTCAGCATGCGCAAGCTGGTGCTGTTGCACGCCATCCTGTCGTTCCTGTTCAATACGACGATCCTGGCGCTTGCGATCAATGTCGGGGCGAGCCTGGTGTAGCCCGCCCCTCGAAAGCTTCGTTGAAGTATCGTCTGTTTAAAGCACGGCGTTACCGGCCATCACCGCCATGATCAGGAACACCAGGAAGACGATCAGGAAGATCGCAAAGAGCACGCGGGCGATCGTCGCCGTTGCGGCTGAGACGCCGGAAAAGCCGAAAAAGCCGGCTATCAGGGAAATCACGAAGAATATTAAAGCCCACTTCAGCATTAGAAAATCTCCTCTGCGTTGCGCTTAACGAAGACGCAGGAAAGGGGAAATTGTTCCGATGCCGTTTCGATTGCAGCCTCCTCTCCGGAGAGAGGAGGCTTGAAACTCAAGTGTGGTTGATCATCACATGCCGGACAGCGGTGTAGTCTTCCAGCGCGTAGACCGACATGTCTTTGCCGTAGCCGGATTGCTTCAGGCCGCCATGAGGCATTTCGTTGACCAGCATGAAGTGGGTGTTGATCCAGGTGCAGCCATATTGCAGGCGGGCGGCGGTTTGCATGCCGCGGCTGATGTCCTTGGTCCAGACGGAGGAGGCAAGGCCGTAGTCGCTGTCGTTGGCCCAGGCGACGGCGTCGTCGGTATTGGTAAAACGAGTGACGGAGACAACGGGGCCGAAGACTTCGCGACGGACGATCTCATCGTCCTGCGTGGCGCCGGCCACTACGGTTGGGGTGTAGAAGAAGCCTCGGTCGCCGGAGGTTTTGCCGCCGGTGGTGATCTGCATATGCTTGTGTTCGGCGGCGCGCGTGACGAAGCTTTCCACGCGGTCACGTTGGCGCTTGGAGATCAGCGGGCCGATTTCGTTTTCGGTGTCGTCAGCCAGGTTGAACTTGATGCTGGAGACGGCGGAGGTGAGGTCGGCGACAAAATTGTCATAGACCTTGGCGTCGGCATAGATGCGGCAGGCGGCGGTGCAGTCCTGGCCGGCATTGTAGTAGCCGAAGGTCCTGATGCCTGCGACGACGGCATCGATGTCGGCATCATCGAAGACGATAACCGGGGCCTTGCCGCCGAGCTCGAGATGCGTGCGCTTCACCGTTTTGGCGGCGGCCTGCAGCACTTTCTTGCCGGTGGCGACATCGCCGGTAATGGAGACCATGCTGATTTTCGCATGGTTGATCAGCGCGTTGCCGACGCTCTCGCCGCGGCCGAGGATGACATTGACGACGCCCTCCGGCAGGATGTCCGTCAGCAGCTTCGCCATCTTCAGCGCCGTCAGCGGCGTCTGTTCGGACGGCTTGAAGACGACGGTGTTGCCGCCGGCAATGGCTGGCGCCAGTTTCCACGCCATCATCATCAGCGGATAGTTCCACGGCGCGATCGACCCGACGATGCCGATCGGATCGCGGCGGATCATCGAGGTGTGGCCGGGCAGGTATTCGCCGGCGACCGGGCCATGCAGGTTGCGCACCGCGCCGGCAAAGAAGCGGTAGCAGTCGACGATGGCGGGGATCTCGTCATTGAGGACGGCGTTGATCGGCTTGCCGCAGTTCAGCGCTTCCAGCGCTGCAAAGCTTTCGGCATCCCTCTCGATGGCGTCGGCGATCTTCAGGAGATAGGCGGAGCGCTGGCCAGGCGTCGTCTGCGACCAGCTCGCGAAAGCTTTTTCGGCAGAGTCGACGGCAGCATCGATCTGGCCGAGCGAGGCTTCCGGCAGCTTGAGTACGATCTCACCGGTCTTCGGGTTGAGGATATGCTCTTCCGTCTCCGTGCCGGCCTCAAAGCGGGAGCCGATCAGCATTTGGGTATCCATAATAATCTCCCTTTCATTTGCCGCCGCCGGCGATTTGGTCGCCGTCGCGGGTAAGATAGTAGGCTGCCAGGATCGGCAGGAAGGTGACGAGCACCACGACCATGGCGACGACATTGGTAACAGGGCGCTGGCGTGGCCTGATCAGCTCCTCAAGCATCCAGATGGGCAATGTCATCTGCTGGCCACCGGTGAAGGTGGTGACGATGACTTCGTCGAAGGAAAGCGCGAAGGCAAGCATGCCGCCGGCGAGCAGCGCCGTGCCGATATTCGGCAGGATGATATGTCGGAAGGTCTGGAAACCGTCGGCACCGAGGTCCATCGAGGCTTCGATCAGCGAACCGGAGGTACGGCGGAAGCGGGCGACGGCATTGTTGTAGACCACGACGACACAGAAGGTGGCGTGGCCGAGGACGATCGTCCAGACCGAAAACGGAATATCGAACAGGCTGAAAGCCGAGCGCAGCGCAATGCCGGTGATGATGCCGGGGAGCGCAATCGGCAGGATCACCAGCAGCGAGATTGCCTCGCGTCCGAAGAATTTCGTCTGGCTGACGGCGGCGGCGCAGAGCGTGCCGAGCACCAGGGCGATCGCGGTCGCGACGGTCGCCACCTGAACCGACAGCGCCAGGGACGACCAGACATCCGGCCGATTCCAGGCAATGCCGAACCATTGCAGCGTAAAGCCCGGCGGCGGCCACTGATAGCTCTTCTCCTCCGTCGTGAAAGCATAGACAAAGATCAGCAGGATGGGCAGATGCAGGAAGAGCAGCCCGCAGGCGGCTGCGATCTTCAGTGGCAGGGAAGCGTGTTGGCCGCGATCAGAGCGCATCGAAAGCTCCCTGTTTCTTGGCGATCCAGAGATAGATGGCCATGATGACGATCGGCACGACCGAGAAGGCGGCAGCGAGCGGCACGTTGCCGGCCGTGCCCTGCTGCGCATAGACCGCCTGGCCGATGAAGAGGCGCGACGAGCCGATGATCTGCGGAATGATGTAGTCGCCGAGCGTCAGCGAGAAGGTGAAGATCGAGCCGGCAACGATACCGGGCAGTGCAAGTGGCAGCAGAACGGTGCGGAAAGTCTGGTTCGGCGTGGCGCCGAGATCGGAGGAGGCTTCTAGGAGGTTGGCCGGCACGCGTTCAAGGGCAGCCTGGGTCGGCAGGATCATATAGGGCAGCCAGATATAAACGAAGACCAGGAACGTGCCGATGTAGCTCACCGAAAGCGAATTGCCGCCGACGATGGGCAGATTAAGCACGCCATCGAGCAGCCAGCCGAGATAGAGCTTGTCGAAAAGCCAGGTCAAAATGCCTTCCTTGGCGAGGATCAGCTTCCAGGCGTAGACCTTGACCAGATAGCTCGACCAGAGCGGCAACATGACACCGAGATAGAACAGCGCCTTCCATTTTCCCCTGGCATAACGTGCCGCATAATAGGCGATCGGGAAGGCGACGAAGGAGGAGGCGACGGTCACCAGCGCCGCCATCACGATCGTGCGGATGATGATGTCGAAATTGGCGGAATTCAAAAGCTGCGCGTAGGTCGAGAGCGTGAATTCGTAATTCACCATTCCGGAGAAATCGTCGATCGAAAAGAAGCTCTGCAGGAGCAGCGCGATCAACGAGCCGATATAGATAATGCCGAGCCAGAGCAGTGGCGGCGTCAGCATCAGGAAAAGCAAGAGTTTCGGACGACGCCAGAAGAGATCGGACAGGCGGCCGAAGAAACCGCCGCGGCTGGGCAGGATCGAGGTGGCCGCCGGCGCAGCCGTGGTGATAGCGGCTGATATCATGCGGCGTCGTCCATATAGTGTATGTCTGACGGCAGCCAGGCGATGCGCACGGAAGTACCGGTTTCCGGAATCGGCTGACCGGCCGGCACGGTGACATGCATCCGCGTACCATGGGCTTCCACCGAAAGGCGGGTGGCAGCGCCGAGAAAGCTGGTTGCTTGCACCGTCGCCGGAACACCGGCATCCTGGGTCAATCGGATTGCCTCCGGCCGCAGGCTCGCCCAACGCCGTTCTCCGCCGAGCGATGACATGGTCTCAGGGGCGATCACATTGGAGGAGCCGACGAAATCGGCGACGAATCTGGTCTTCGGCCGCTGATAGATGTCGTGTGGTGTACCCTCCTGGACGATCCTGCCGTTGTTGAAGACGGCGACGCGGTCGGCCATGGAGAGCGCTTCGCCCTGATCGTGGGTGACGAACACGAAGGTGATGCCGAGCGCTCGCTGCAGGCTCTTCAGTTCCTCTTGCATCTGCTCGCGCAGTTTCAGGTCCAGTGCACCAAGTGGCTCGTCGAGAAGAAGAACCTTCGGCTTGTTGACGAGGGCGCGGGCGAGCGCCACGCGTTGACGCTGGCCGCCGGAGAGCTGGCCGGGGCGGCGGGCGCCATAGCCCGGCAGCTTCACCAGTTCGAGCGCCTGTTCAGCGGCCCTCAGTCTTTCGGCCTTGCCGATGCCCTTGACCATCAGCCCGTAGGCGACGTTGTCGAGGATGTTGAGATGCGGGAAGAGAGCATAGTCCTGAAAGACGGTGTTGACGTTGCGGCGATAGGGGGGCACGCCCTCGGCGGTTTCGCCGAAGATCTCGATATGACCGCCGGTGGGTTGCTCGAAACCGGCGATGAGTCGCAGGCAAGTGGTCTTGCCGGAGCCGGAGGGGCCGAGCATGGCAAAGAATTCGCCGGACGCGATCTCCAGATCGACGTGGTCTACGGCGCGGACCTGGCCGAAATGGCGCGATACCTGCTGGAAACGAACAGCGGTCATGGGATGCTCCGGGGTATGCAGAGATGACGGCCATATTTCGTCGCGTCTCTCTGTTTGGAAAAGGGCGCAGTGAGGCGATGAGGGGATCTTGATGTCCTGTCCCCTCATCGTCCCATGATCGACGTGAGCTATCTGCCCCCAATCACGCCGATATAGTCGGAAACCCAGCGATGGTAGGGCACGCATTCGCTCTCGGTGGTGCACTTGGCGACCGGGGTTTTCCAGAACTTGATCTTGTCGAAATGGTCGTAACCGTTAGTGGCGCAACCGCTGTCGGTCAGCAGTTCGTTACCTTTGCAGGCAGCAGGGACAGAGGGTACGGCTCCGAACCAGGCGGCAGCGTCACCCTGGACCTTTGGCTGTAGCGAATGTTCAATCCACATATAGGCGCAGTTCGGGTGCTCGCTGTCGGCATGCAGCATGGTGGTGTCAGCCCATCCGGTCGTGCCTTCATCCGGGAAGGTCGAGCCGATCTTCTGCTTGTCGGCCTGCAGAAGATTGACCTGGAACGGCCAGGAGCCGGAAGCGACGACGCCTTCGTTCTTGAAGTCATCCGTCTGGATCATGGCGTCATGCCAATAGCGGCTGACGAGCTTGCGCTGGCCGCGCAAGAGGTCGAGAGCAGCCTTGTATTGGTCTTCGTTGAGTTCGTAGGGGTCCTTGATGCCGAGTTCCGGCTTGTGGGCCATCAGGTAAAGGGCGGCATCGGCGATATAGATCGGTCCGTCATAGGCCTGGACACGGCCCTTGTTGGACTTACCGTCCGGCAGGGTCATTTCTTCAAAGACGACGTTCCAGCTCTTCGGCGCTTGATCCTTAAAGGCATCGGCATTGTACATCAGCACGTTCGGTCCCCAGAGATAGGGAACGCCGTAGTGGACGCCGTTGACGGTATGCCATGGCGCATTTTTCAGGCGGTCGTCGAGGTTCTTCCAGCTCGGGATCAGGTCGGTGTTGATCGGCTGAACGCGCTTGCCGGCGACAAGGCGCAGCGATGCGTCGCCTGAGGCCGTGACAAGGTCGAAGCCGCCTTCGTTCATCAGCGCCACCATTTCATCGGATGTGGCGGCGGTCTTGACGCTGACCTTGCAGCCCGTGTCTTTCTCGAACTGGGTGACCCAGTCGTAATTCTTGTCGCTCTCGCCGCGCTCGATATAGCCGGCCCAAGCGACGATGCTGACGGCGCCTTCGCCTTTGCCGAGCGTTTTCAACGGCTCGGCAGCGATGACCTGCGTGGCGAAGCTTAAACATGCGAGCGCAGCAGTGCATGATTTCAGCAGATGCTTCATCGAATTCTCCCGGTTCTTGTGCCAGTTGGTGTTGGAGCCAGTTTCTGGCGTTTTGTTCCCGAAGAAAAAGGTGACGCGATTTTGCCGTATTCGCAAATTCATTTATCAGAAAGGCGATATCGGAATTTCCGATTGGTATTTAGAAACTTACCGCTGACGTCCCGAACGCATGGTTTCGGCGATGCCGACGAAATCGCGGGCGGCTTGCGGCAGGCTCGAGCCCTTGCGCCAAACCATGCCGACCTGCACGACTGGCAGCGACCCGGAGACATCGCGGCTTTCGATGCGGTCGCCTTCCAGCGACCAGGGTCGGTAGACGAGATCCGGCAGCAGCGCGACGCCTGCTCCTGTGGCAACCAGGCTGCGCACAGCCTCGACCGAACGGGTGCGAAAGGCGACATGTGGCCGGGCGCCAAGCGCCGTCAGCAGCTTGCCGGTGTTCTCCTCGATCTCGTCGATGGTCAGCATGATCAGCGGTTCGCGCGTGATGTCGGCAACGCCGATGATGTCGGCGGAGACCAGGGGATGCCCCATCGGCAACCAGAGGCGATAGGGCGATGTTTCGAGGATTTCGGCCTGCAGCGCCATGCGATCGCGCAGATTGGAAATGACCATTACGGCAACGTCGAGTTCGCCGCCGACCAGCAGATGTTCGAGATAACCGCCATTGTCCTCGATGGCGCTGACTTCGACACCGGGGCAGGCGCGACGATAGCGCGCCAGGAGGTCGGACAATACATAACCGGCAACCAACGAAGTGACGCCGATATTCAACGTGCCGCCGGGTGCATTCTGCTGGCTGGAAAAACTGGTGCGGGCATCGGAAACGGTCGCGAGGATCTTTGTGGCATGGCGCAGGAACTGATGACCGTTATGGGTAATGGACAGCCCGCGCGGATGGCGGTCGAAAAGCTCGACACCGAGGTCGCTCTCAAGTTCCTTCAGCGCTTCGGTGACCGAGGATTGCGAGATCGACAGATTCTGCGCGGCGCGGGTGATGGAGCCCTGTTCCGCCACGGCGACGAAATATTGAAGCTGTCTCAAAGTGAAGGCCATACCCTGTTAGAGCATGGGCGCGCCGTCCAAGGCAAGCGCCGCCATGGGTCTGAAAGGCTTGGACCTTTTTTGGTAACGGAAACGCGAGCGGCGCAAGAATCATCTCTTCTTTAAGTATTCCGAAACGCGATTTCCCTAACGTGAGAGTTGATCATTTTGTCGCGTTGGAGTGCTCTATGGTGGAGCAGTTGGCGTGAGCGCCTTACTGCACATTTTCCGGCCATCCCGGAAGCTTGTCGTCATCATCGGCGGAGTAGCCTTGTTGATAGGCTGCTCCGGCGTCTTCGCGCTTTATATCGGCAAAGACAGGCTTCTGGGTTTAGCCTCGACCTCTCCGAATGGCCTGAAATGCAGCGACGTCAACCTTGTCACCATCCATAAGGAGAACCGGTTCTGGGTGCGCAAATACATCCGCACCGATCCAACCGACGGCTTGACCCGCGTCAGAACGGCGCTTCGCGTTGCCAAGGCCGTCTATGAGGAGCAAAAGCCGGATCTCGTTCAGGTGGTGGTTCTCGATAAAAATGGCCCGACCTTGCGGTCCGATATTCGCGGCCGAGCGCTCGGCGCCGATGTCGTCTATGTGCCGCATCCCGACAAGGTTGCCGATGGCACCGTCGAGAAACCTGTCACGGCACGCTACTACAATGGCGGTGCGAGCGCCGAAGGTCTTTTTTACGGCGAACAGATCAACATGCTGCCCAAGGATATCGACGACGCGCTGGCGGCGCTGAAAGATCACACCGACTGCGACAATCCGCTGGCCGCCGAGAACGAAGCGGGCGGTAACGCGAAAAGCGACAAGCAGAAAGCGGCCGAAGCCGCCGAACAGAAGGCCGTCGCCCGCGAGGAAAAAGAGGACGCGCCCGCGACGCCGCCGGAACAGCATCCCCCCGCATCCACGGGCAACCTTCCGCCCGAGGGCGACAATACCGGCAGCTTCATTGGCGCCGACGCGGCCGACCCGAATGCAACGCCATCGCCGGGTCTCGACCCGACCATGACAGGCGCCAGCGACCGGCGATCGCCGGTGACGAACTAACTGCAGGCACCTTCGCCTTGCGGGACCGAGGTAATCCCTCAATCTGCCAAATGCTTCTCGCCGATGGCCTGATAAAGCGCAAATAATGCTTCGTGGACTTCGCCGGCCAAGCGATAAAACTCCGGATCGCCAAGGATGGCGGGGTGTTGCAGCAAATGATCGTCGGTCATGTCGAGCATGAGCGACGTCGTATGCATCGCCTCGTGGCAGCCGAATGTGCCCGGCACGAACTGCGCCAGATCGACATCGCCGATTTCAGCGAGATCTGCCATGCGCTGCTGCTCGAGATCGGCGTTCGTGGTCGGGATTTCTTTCTCAGTCATTTTCGTGCCTCTTGTTTCCGGATGGCGAGGATTCGCCGTGAGTTGGCAGGGCCTATAGGCAGCCGCAAGCAATGACCCAAAAAAAGGGGCCGCCATGGCTTAACATGGCGGCCCGTCGTTTTTGCGAAACCGGTTTCAGTCCGCCTTGCTGCGCCGCGCCGGGAACAGGATGATATCGCGGATCGACGGGGAGTTGGTAAGCAGCATGATCAGGCGATCGACGCCGATGCCGAGGCCGCCGGCCGGGGGCATGCCCTGGTCGATGGCGTCGAGGAATTCCTCGTCCAGTTCCTTCTGCTTTTCGCCGCGGGCGTGCGCCTGTTCGAGCTGTTCGACCATGCGGGCACGCTGTTCTTCCGGATCGTTGAGTTCCGAGAAGGCGTTGCCGAGTTCCCAGGCGTTGCAATAGGTCTCGAAGCGTTCGACGAGACGCGGCTCGCCCGGCACTTCCTTGGCGAACGGCGAGATGTCCTTCGGGAAATGCGTGACGTGCGACGGCTGGATCAGCGTGGCCTCGACTTTCTCTTCGAAGATGAAAGCCAGGCATTCGCCCCAGGTCGCGTCCTTCTCGACGGCGAAACCGGCTGCCTTGGAGGCGGCGCGGGCTTCCTCATCGGTCTTGATCGCCAGGAAGTCGATGCCGGTCGCTTCCTTGACGGCATCCGGCATCGGCACGCGGCGGAACGGACCCTTGAAGGAGATCTGCTTGTCGCCGAAAGCGAATTCGGTGCTGCCGTGGATCGACATGGCGAGCGTCGAGAACAGACGCTCCACTAGGTCCATGATGTCCTCGTAGTCGGCATAGGCCCAGTAGCACTCCATCATTGTGAATTCTGGATTGTGCCGGGTGGAGACGCCTTCGTTGCGGAAGTTGCGATTGATCTCGAACACTTTGTCGGTGAGGCCCGAAACCAGGGTGCGCTTCAGGAACAGTTCCGGCGCGATGCGCAGGTACATGTCGAGCTTGAGCGTGTTGTGATGCGTCTTGAACGGCTCGGCGGTGGCGCCGCCATAGACCGAATGCAACATCGGGGTCTCGACTTCCATGAAGCCGTCATTCTCCATGAAGCGACGGATGCCGGAGACGATGCGGCTGCGCTGCTGGAAGCGGAGCTTGGATTCCTCGTTGGTCATGATGTCGAGATGGCGCTTGCGGTAGCGCAACTCGATATCGGAAAGGCCGTGCCACTTTTCCGGCATCGGCAGCAGCGACTTGGTCAGCATGGTGATTTGCTGCGCATTGATCGTCAGTTCGCCGCGCTTGGTGCGGCGCACGACGCCGGTCACGCCGATGATGTCGCCGATGTCGATCATCGGCAGCAGGGCGCGGGCTTCTTCGCCGGTGACGTCCTTGTGGCTGAAGATCTGGATCTTGGCCGAGGCGTCATGGATATCCATGAACATGCCCGAGTTGCGCGAGGAATAAACGCGGCCGGCGACGGTGACGATATCCTGCGTTTCCGTATCCGGCTCCAGCCCTTCGTATTTGGCGGCCAGCTCGGCATTGGTCATCGTCCGGTGGAAATGTGCCGGATAGACATCGCCGATCTGCTCGCGCAGCAGCTTCAGCTTCTGCGCGCGGACTTCCGTTGCGTCGGAGGAGAGGGAGGCGGTTTCGGTCTTGTCGTTCATGGTTCTAAGTCCGGTTCAGTTCTTCGGGCCGACGAGGGTCGCAACGGTCTGGGCCGCGAGTTTCAAGCGCTGGCGCACAACGGAGCGACCGAGGATCGCCATGCTATCGAAAAGCGGCAGCGAGCGGGAGGAGCCCGAGACGGCCACGAAGAGCGGCGCCACGATAACCTTCAGCTTCTTGCCCATGCGGTCGGCGATGGCGCGCAGTTCCGCCTCGATCGTCTCGACATTCCATTCGAGGATCTTTTCGAGGTCCGGCTGTACCGTATTCAGGATTTCGAGCAGCTCTTCCGGCGTCGACTTGATCTTGGCGAAGGCGGCGGGATCGAGGTTGAGGTCGGACTTGAACAGGAAGCCGGTCAGGTCAGGCAATTCGCCGAGCTTGGAGATGCGCGACTGCGACAGCTTCAGACCTTCTTGAAGCCGGCTGTTTTCCATCGCCCAGGTCAGGACCCGATGCTGGAATTCCTCTTCCGACAGCTTCTCGCGGATCCAGCGGCCGTTCAGCCAGTCGAGCTTCTGGATGTCGAAAATCGCGCCGGCCTTGGAGAGATTTTCCGGATCGAATTTTTCCGCCAGCTCGTCCATGGTCAACAGCTCGTCGCCTTCGGCGATCTGGATGAAGAAAAGGCCGAGGAAGTTCATCAGCGCTTCGGGGATATAGCCGAGCGCGGTGTAATAGGAGATCGACGTCGGATTCTTGCGCTTCGACAGCTTCGACTTATCGGCATTGCGCATCAGCGACAGATGCATGAACACCGGCGGTTCCCATCCAAGATACTGATAGATGAGAATATGCTTCGGCACCGAGGCAAGCCATTCTTCGCCGCGTGCGACATGGGTGATCTTCATCAGATGGTCGTCGACGACGTTGGCCATGTGATAAGTCGGCATGCCGTCGGCCTTGAGCAGAACCTGCATATCGACCGCATCCCACGGGATTTCCACGTCGCCATAGACGCCGTCGTGAAACTTGCACGAGCCTTCGGTCGGGATCTTCATGCGCACGACATGCGGTTCGCCGGCGGCAACCCGCGAGGAAACTTCCTCGGCCGAGAGGTTCAGACAGTGGCCGTCATACTTCGGCGGCAGGCCGGCGGCGCGCTGGGCGGCGCGCATCTGCTCCAGCCGCTCGGGCGTGCAGAAGCAGCGGAAACCATGGCCGGCATCGACGATCTTCTCGACATAGGGCTTGTAGAGGTCCTTGCGGTCGCTCTGGCGATATGGGCCGTAGGGGCCGCCGACGTCGGGACCTTCGGCCCATTTCAGGCCGCACCATTTCAGCGCGTCAAGCACCTTCGTCTCGAATTCGGGCGTCGAGCGCGTCGCATCCGTGTCTTCGATGCGCAGGATGAACTCGCCGCCATGCTTTTTGGCGAAGAGATAGTTGAACAGCGCGATATAGGCGGTGCCGACATGTGGCTCGCCGGTCGGGGAGGGTGCGATGCGGACGCGAACGCCTGAAGTGGTCATCTTGTTTGCCCGTCAGAAAAAGCCAGGCCGCTGCTTGGGATAAGCGCTGCCCGGCGAGAGATGTTTATCTGGGTCAGGAAACTGGCCGGAAAAGGGCGTCTCGCCGCTTCAATCCCGCGTTTTCCGTTTGGCTGGCCTTAGGCCATATTCAATGAGAGACGTCAAGAGAAAGCGCTCGGCTGGGCCAAGCGCTTTCCTTTGGTCGAACGGTGAGAGTTGGCAAGCAGAGGTCGTTAATGCCCGCCAGCAGCTCTTTTTCGCCTATTCCGCGCCAGCATGTTCAGCGCCTCAACCGCGGCGGAGAAAGCCATGGCGGCGTAGACGTAGCCCTTGGGAACGTGGAAGCCCATGCCCTCGGCGATCAGCGTTGTGCCGATCATCAGCAGGAAGGCCAGCGCCAGCATGATGATGGTCGGGTTCTTCTCGATGAAGTTGGCAAGCGGCGTGGCGGCCACCAGCATGACGGTGACTGCGGCGATGACGGCGATGAACATGATCGGGAGATGCGGTGTCATGCCGACGGCGGTGATGATGCTGTCGATCGAGAAGACGAGGTCGAGCAGCAGGATCTGGCCGATGGCCGAAGCAAAACCGGTCGTGGTCGATTTGGCGATGAAGTCCTCGCCATGCTCTGCGGGATCGACATTGTGATGGATTTCTTTGGTCGCCTTCCAGACCAGGAACAGCCCACCGCCGATCAGGATCATGTCCTTCCAGGAGAAGCCCTGGCCGACGACTTCGAAGACCGGTTCCGTCAATTGCACGATCCAGGCGACGGTGCCGAGCAGGGCAAGGCGCATCACCAAGGCGAGGCCGATGCCTATCTTGCGCGCTTTCTCCCGGTGTTCGACCGGCAGCTTGTTGGTCAGGATCGAGATGAAGATGAGGTTGTCGATACCGAGGACCACCTCCATGACAACGAGCGTGACAAGCGCAACCCACGCGCTTGGATCCTGCACCAAACCAACAATGTCCATCGACGATTTTCCTCTGGTCAGCGTCTGCCGACGCTGACCCCCAGCTCCGGCTCCTCAATGATGGTCGCTAATGTAAGGAGCGAAATCGCCGGTGCAAGCGCCACCACTATTTTCGCGGGTGGCGCGCATAATTCTATGCCTTCAGGGGAATCCATATCTCCGTTAGGCCCATGCCGGTTTGGGGATCGAAACGGTCGTCGTAACGCTCCATCATATCTGGCACGCCGCCATGCTGGTGGCCGGATTGCGGCAGCCAGTCACCGAAGATCTGGTGCACGGTGGCGGAGATGCCGGAAACATGGCCGCGATGGGTGAAGACGACATAGCGCTGCGGCGGCAGCTTCAGGGTCGTAAAGCCCTCCGGCAAATTGTCGGCCTCAGCGACTTCGGCGGCGGACATATAGCGGAAGCTTTCCGTCTCGCCTTCGGCCTGGGTGCAGACGCCGTAGGCGACATTGCCGACCTGGCCGGGGATATGGCCGAAATGCTGGTTGAATTTCTGCCAGAGCGAGGGAATCCCCTGCGTGGCTTCATAGGCATAGGTTTCCGCAAGGCCGGCGAGCAGCATTGCGGGGCGGGTCTCGAAACGCGGCGCGTCGAGTTTGGGAAGGCGGGTGTCGTCCATTCTGATCGGCTCCAGCAAAACAAGGTTTCTGGCGTGCCCCTGTTTGCGCAAACTGTCCGGCGTCATGCCGAATTGCTCGCGGAAGGCACGGGTGAAAGCCTCGTGCGAGCCGTAGCCCGCATCGAGGGCAACCTCGAGAATGGTCGATGAACTGTTGATCAGCGCAAGGGCGGCCCCGCTGAGGCGCCGACCCCTGATATAGCCGCTGATCGAATGGCCGGTGGTAAGCCCAAAGACGCGCGACAGATGATAGCGCGACAGGCCAGCCGTATCGGCGATCTCGTCCAGCGAGATATCAGATGAGAAGTGGCTTTCGATGAACCATATCGCTCTTCCGATCGCGCTCATGTTCGATTCCCTGGTTGCCCGCCCATTGTTAGGCGCTGACCGGCTATCGGGTTTGATCGCGATTGCGGGATTGAGGCGGATATCCGCTGGTTATCGGAAGGCGGTCAGGCCTGATCTTTCCGATTGATACCATAAGCAGCCATGAAGACGCGAACGGCGCCGCGCACCACGTAATCGATCTCCTCTTTCGAGGGAGGGAAATCCATGTCGCCGAACAGTCTCAGCTTGAAGTAGCTGCCACTGGCCATGTCAAGGAAATGACGTGCGGCCATATCGAAGTCCTCGATGCAAAGACGACCGGCCGTCACCTGACGTTCGAGGAAGCTGCGCAGAACGGTGCGCAGGTTTTCCGGGCCGGTGAAAAAGCGTTGACAGAGAGATGGCATACGTTCGCGCACACCGATGACGGTGCGCATGGCGCTGATGGTCTTTTCCGATGTGACGTGGGTCACGAACACCATGCCGAATTCATAGAGGCTGGTGGCGACATCGGCATCATCAGCGAGGGCGGTGCGCACGGTTTCGACGAAACGTGCACGCTCACTGTCCACCATGGCGGAGAACAGATCTTCCTTATTGGCGAAATAGACGTAAAGCGTGCCCTTGGAGACACCCGCCTCGCGCGTGACATCGTTCATGCTCGCGGCATCGAACCCCATTTTCATGAAGACGCGTGTCGCACCATCCAGAATCTGCTGGCGCTTGACCGGGTCTTCGCCGGCGGCCCAACGTCCCCCTGAAGCAGGTGCGTTCAAGACGGCGGCATTTTGCGGTTCCTGTTTCATCGTCTCCTTCGCTCGATCACTTTTTCAGAATCTTAATCAGATTCATTAATTAAATCGAACCGAGTGGTTCGATATGACTTGATATGGAATGAAAAACGATCTATGTCAACTGAACTGAACCGTTCGGTTCGATTATTATACCCAGATTTCCGGTGGTAGGGCAATGTCGTCAAGTCATAGTAACAATGTAGCGCGCATCGTGGATGATTCCGCTGATGTCGAAGTGGAAGCGCAGGACGCGTCTGCTGAAGCTCCCGCCGCGGAAAAGCCTGGCAACCCACCCCCCGCCCAGGCTGCGCCTGCTGCTCCGGTCCAGGCGGCCCCACCGCCGGCCGAGAAGAAGCGGCGCAGCCTGGTGCTTCCGATCATTGTCGTTCTGGTGCTCGTTGGGGCCGGTTGGTACGGCTATGAGTGGTGGACGAACGGCCGCTTCCTGGTGTCGACCGACGATGCTTACATCGAAGGTGACATTGCGACCATCCAGCCGAAGGTGACTGGCTATGTCGCCAAGGTGGACGTCGTCGCCAACCAGCAGGTCAAGGCGGGCGATGTGCTCGCCACGCTCGACGACGGCGACTACAAGCTGGCGCTGGAGCAGTCCCAGGCTTCGCTCGACACCGAGCAATTGTCGTTGCACACCATCGATGCGCAGATTGCCGCCGGCCAGGCTGCTCTTGCCCAGTCGCAGGCGCAGAAGGTCGCTTTGGAAGCGACGGTACGCGGCGCGCAGATCACCCAGACACGCGCCGCCGAACTTCAATCGAAGTCGGTCGGCACCACGGCTTCCCTGGATAGCGCCAATATCGCCCTCGATCAGGCCAAGGCCAATCTCGTCGGCGGCGATGCGGCCATCGCGTCGGCTCAGGCCAATATCAATCTGCTGCAGGCGCAGCGCCGCCAGGCCGAAAGCACGATCAAGGGCCTGGAGGCCGCTCGCGACAAGGCCGCCCGCGATCTCTCCTTCACCGTCTTGAAGGCGCCCTATGACGGCGTTGTCGGTAATCGTTCGGTTCAGGAAGGCGATCTTGTCTCGCCGGGCCAGAAGCTGATGGCGATCGTTCCGACCAGCCAACTCTACATCGATGCCAACTTCAAGGAAACGCAGATCCAGCACCTGGTTCCGGGTTCCAAGGTCAACGTCCATGTCGACGCCTACAGCGACCATCCGATCGTCGGCACGGTAACATCGATCTCGCCGGCCTCCGGTTCGGTCTTCTCGCTGCTGCCACCGGAAAATGCGACGGGCAACTTCACCAAGGTCGTCCAGCGCGTGCCGGTTCGTATCGCCCTGCCGCAAGATGCGCTCGACAGCGGTCGGCTGCGCGCCGGTCTGAGTGTCGTCGTCGATGTCGATACCCGCACTGCGCCTGACCGTGCCGGATCGGCCAACAACTAAGTTCGGAGAGCGCCGATGGCCTCGACAGCCGCGACCGTAGGTTCGATAGCCGCTCCTGTCGCCCCAGCGGCGGACCACATGGACCCCCGTAAGCTCATCGCTTTTTTTGCGATGGTGCTCGGCATGTTCATGTCGATCCTTGATATTCAGGTGGTTTCTGCCTCCCTCAGCGAGATCCAGGCCGGTCTTAGCGCCGGCTCGGACGAAATTCCCTGGGTTCAGACGGCCTATCTGATCGCTGAAGTCATCATGATTCCGCTTTCAGGAACGCTGGCACGCATCATCTCGACACGATATCTCTTCGCGGCCTCCGCTGCCGGCTTCACCATCGCCAGCGGCCTTTGCGCAACGGCAACCAACATCGATCAGATGATCGTCTATCGTGCTCTGCAGGGCTTTATCGGCGGCGGCATGATTCCGTCGGTTTTCGCTGCCGCCTTCACCATTTTCCCGCCGTCGAAGCGCAATGTGGTATCGCCGATCATCGGCTTGATCGCAACACTTGCCCCGACCATCGGCCCGACGGTCGGCGGTTATCTCAGCCATGCGTTTTCCTGGCACTGGCTGTTCCTTGTCAACATCGGACCGGGGATCGTCGTTACCCTTGTCACCTGGAATTTCATCGACTTCGACAAGCCGGAGCTGTCGTTGATGAAGAAGTTCGACTGGTGGGGGCTGTTTTCCATGGCGCTGTTTCTCGGCGCACTCGAATATGTGCTTGAAGAAGGCAACACCAACGACTGGTTCAATGACGACTATATCGTGATTGCCGCAATTGCTTCCGCGATAGGTGCGCTCGTCTTCTTCTATCGGGCGTTCACCGTCGATTTCCCCGTCGTCGATTTGAAGGCCTTTGGTAATAAGAATTTCGCGTTTGGTTCGATGTTCTCTTTCGTCATGGGCATCGGGCTTTATGGTTTGACCTATATCTATCCCGTCTATCTCAGCCGTATCCGCGGATACGATTCGCTGATGATTGGCCAGACGATGTTCGTCTCCGGCCTGGCAATGTTCTTCACCGCGCCTCTAGCCGGCTTTCTCTCCGGCAAGATGGATCTTCGGATCATGATGATCATCGGCTTCTGCAGTTTCGCGACCGGCACATGGATTATGACGGGCCTGACGACGGACTGGGATTTCTGGGAGCTCTTCATCCCGCAGATTCTTCGCGGCTTCGGACTTATGTTGTGCATGGTGCCGATCAACAACATCGCGCTTGGAACCATGCCTCCCGCCCGCATGCGTGGTGCTTCCGGTCTGTTCAACCTAACCCGCAACCTCGGCGGTGCGGTTGGGCTCGCCGTCATCAACACGGTGCTCAGCACCCGTCAGGACGCCCACTACATGCATTTGCGCGAGCATGTAAATTGGGGGAGCCCTGCCGCCATCGATAAAATCAACAATATGACGGCCAATTTTAGTGCCAATGGCTTGGACGGTCCGCAGGCGGCGTTGCGGCAGTTGGTCAATATGGCGGAACAACAGGCGATCATCATGTCCTTCGGCGATGTCTTCCTGATGCTGACGGTATTGTTCCTTGCCATGATCTTTGGCGTATTGATGCTCAACAAACCGCAGGCTCCGCCGAAGGGCGCGGGCGGCGGCGGCCACTAGGCTGAAACGGTTTCACTCCTATCTCCCTGCAATTGAAGGGCTTCTCGATCCGAGAAGCCTTTTTCTTTTCGTAGCTATCGACAGGAAGTTTTAGGCGTCGAAAATTTCTGATTTACGTACATCAGAATTCGCAGTAAGGATTTCGTCAGGAGGAGCTGATGAGACCCACCGTTTACGACATCGCCGCTGCTGCAGGCGTCAGCCTTGCGACCGTGGATCGGGTGCTGAACCGGCGCCCGGGCGTGCGTCTCGTGACGCGCGAGAAGGTGGAAGCAGCAATCCGCGATATCGGCTATGTGCGTGATGTGGCGGCGGCCAATCTTGCCAAGGGCCGCGTCTATCCGCTGGTGTTCATCCTGCCGACCGGCGACAATTCCTTCATGCACGGGCTCTATACCGAGGTACGTCAGGCGATGACGCGCTCGACCTTCGAGCGCACAGCGATCCAGATCGTGGAGGTGCCCGCCTTCCACGCGCCGGCGCTGGTGGCCGCGCTCGACGCGTTGCAGGGCATGGACCTTGCCGGCGTGGCGTTGGTGGCAACCGACGCGCCGGACGTGCGCGCCGCCGTCGACCGGCTGGTGGCGGAGCGGATTCCCGTTGTCACCCTCGTTTCCGATCTCACCGGTTCCACACGGCATCACTATGCCGGTGTCGATAATATTGCTGCGGGCCGGACGGCGGCGCGGCTGCTCGGCCGTTTCCTCGGCGGGCGCAAGGGCGATATCACCGTTCTTGCCGGTTCCATGCTGGTGCGCGACCATCGTGAACGCCTGGAAGGATTTGCCTCCGTCATGGCCGCGGAATTTCCGCAACTGCGCCTGCTGCCGGTGCTGGAAGGCCGCGACGATCCGGAAATCGCCAACGCGCTCGTCTCCGAAGCGCTTTCTGGCAATAGTGATATCATCGGCATCTACAGCCTCGGCGCTGGTAACCGCGGTCTGATCCGGGCGCTGAACGCGACCAGGCAGGCGCGCGACCTGACTGTCGTCGTGCACGAACTGACCGAACATACCCGCGCGGCGCTGCAGAACGGCACCATAGATGCCGTTCTCAACCAGGATGCCGGTCATGAGGTGCGCAGCGCCGTACGCGTCATGAAGGCGACGGCGGATGGCCAGGATGTCATCGCCGGCCAGGAGCGCATCCGCCTCGACATTTTCTTGAAGGACAATCTGCCCTGACCATCAAAACCTGCGGCAGAGTATAGGGAGTTACATCTGATGTATTTAGGTCTCGATCTCGGAACGTCCGGCGTCAAAGCGATGCTGATCGACGGCAACCAGAAGATCATCGGATCGGCCAATGGCGGGCTCGACGTGTCGCGTCCGCATCCGGGCTGGTCGGAGCAGGAGCCGGCGCACTGGGTTCGCGCCACCGAGGAGGCGATTGCCGGCCTGAAGGCGGCGCACCCAAAGGAATTGGCAGCAGTGCGCGGCATCGGCCTCTCGGGCCAGATGCACGGCGCCACACTGCTCGACGCGGACGACAAGGTGCTGCGTCCCTGCATCCTCTGGAACGATACCCGCAGCTACCATGAAGCCGCCGCACTCGACGCGGACCCGCGTTTCCGGGCGCTGACCGGCAACATCGTTTTTCCCGGCTTCACCGCACCGAAACTCGCATGGGTCGCCAAGCACGAGCCGGATATCTTCGCCAAGGTGCGCTGGGTGCTGTTGCCGAAGGACTATCTGCGCCTATGGCTGACGGGCGAGCACATGTCGGAAATGTCCGATTCCGCCGGCACTTCCTGGCTCGATACCGGCAAACGCAAGTGGTCTTCCGAGCTGCTCGCCGCCACCAACCTCGATGAAAAGCAGATGCCGACGCTGGTGGAAGGCACGGAAGCCGCCGGCAAGCTGCGCGGCGAACTGGCATCGAAGTGGGGTATCGCCGGCGACGTCGTCGTGGCCGGTGGGGCAGGGGACAATGCGGCCTCGGCTTGCGGCATGGGCACGGTCAGCGATGGCGCCGCCTTTGTTTCACTCGGTACTTCGGGCGTGCTCTTTGCCGCCAACGGCTCGTACCTGCCGAAGCCGGAAAGCGCCGTTCATGCTTTCTGCCACGCACTGCCGAACACCTGGCACCAGATGGGCGTCATCCTGTCGGCGACCGATGCGTTGAACTGGCATTCGAGCGTCACCGGCAAATCCGCCGCCGAACTCACCGGCGAACTCGGCGATGCGCTGAAGGCACCGTCTGGTGTCACCTTTCTTCCCTATCTTTCCGGCGAACGCACGCCGCATAACGATGCGACCATCCGCGGCGCTTTCATCGGCCTCGGTCATGAGAGTGGCCGGGCGGTGCTCACCCAGGCGGTGCTCGAAGGTGTCACCTTCGCCATTCGTGATAATCTCGAAGCCCTGCGCTCTGCGGGTACCGATATCGCCCGCGTCACCGCCATCGGCGGCGGCTCGCGCTCGCGCTACTGGCTGGCCTCGATCGCTACGGCGCTCGGTATCCCAGTTGATTTGCCGGCCGACGGCGATTTCGGAGCGGCCTTCGGCGCTGCCCGTCTTGGCTTGATCGCGGCAACCGGCGCCGACCCCGTCGCCGTTTGCACACCGCCGGAAACGGCGGGCACGATCGAACCGGCAACAGCGCTGACCGGCGCTTACGAGGATGCCTACAAGCGTTACCGCGCGCTGTATCCGGCGATCAAGCCGCTGTCGGCGCATTGAGAATAATCAACTAAGATCAACGACTTCATTCCAAGGAGACAAGACATGAGCACCGGATTTTTTGGTGACATCAAGAAAGTGAAATACGAGGGCCCCGACAGCACCAATCCGCTGGCCTTCCGCCACTACAACAAGGACGAAGTGGTTTTTGGCAAGCGCATGGAAGACCATCTGCGTTTTGCCGTTGCCTACTGGCACACCTTCACCTGGCCGGGCGGCGACCCATTTGGCGGCCAGACCTTCCTCCGTCCCTGGTTCCAGGACACGATGGAAGCAGCCAAGCTGAAAGCCGATGTAGCCTTCGAATTCTTCACCCTGCTCGGCTCGCCTTACTATTGCTTCCACGATGCCGACGTGCGTCCGGAAGGCAAGAATTTCGCCGAGAATACCAAGAACCTCAATGAGATCGTCGACTACTTCGCCCAAAAGCAGGACGAAACGGGCGTCAAGCTGCTCTGGGGTACCGCGAACCTATTCTCCAACCGCCGCTACATGTCGGGTGCTGCCACCAACCCGGATCCGGATGTCTTCGCTTTCTCGGCTGCAACGGTGAAGACCTGCTTGGACGCGACGCACAAGCTCGGCGGTGAAAACTATGTCCTCTGGGGCGGCCGCGAAGGCTACGAAACCCTTCTCAACACCGACCTGAAGCGCGAGCTCGATCAGATGGGCCGCTTCCTCAATCTCGTGGTCGAGTACAAGCACAAGATCGGCTTCAAGGGTACGATCCTGATCGAACCGAAGCCGCAGGAACCGACCAAGCATCAGTACGACTACGACGTCGCGACCGTCTATGGTTTCCTGAAAAAGAACGGCCTCGAAAACGAAGTGAAGGTCAACATCGAGCAGGGCCATGCGATTCTGGCCGGCCATTCCTTCGAGCATGAACTGGCACTTGCCAATGCGCTCGGCATCTTCGGCTCGATCGACATGAACCGCAACGACTATCAGTCCGGCTGGGATACCGACCAGTTCCCGAACAACGTTCCGGAAATGTCGCTCGCATATTATCACGTGCTGGCAGGTGGCGGTTTCAAGACCGGCGGCACCAACTTCGACTCGAAGCTGCGCCGTCAGTCGCTCGATCCGGAAGACCTGCTGATCGGTCATATCGGCGGCATGGATTGCTGCGCCCGCGGCCTGAAGGCTGCTGCCAAGATGATCGAGGACAAGGCTCTGTCGCAGCCGCTCGCCAACCGTTACGCCGGCTGGGATTCGGCTGAAGGACAGAAGCTGCTCCGCGGCGAATATTCCCTCGACCAGATCGCGCAATGGGTCGAGAGCAAGGATGTCAATCCGCAGCCGAAGTCTGGCAAGCAGGAGCTGCTCGAAAACATCGTCAATCGTTACGTCTGATCGACGAAATCCGGGAGGCGATGGTCCATCGCCTCCCGTGCCTATCGCCTGAATGCGCGGCTCGAAATGGATATGGAATTTCCTGAGGGGTCCTTGGCATTGGCGAACACATAGCCGTCGGCTTGATGCAACGGCCCAAATTCAAGCCCCTGGCTGGCGCATTTGGTGCAAAAAGCGTCGACATGCTCGACGTCGAAGACCAGTTTCACCAATGATTGCCCCATCTTCTGGGCCTTTGCCGCGGGATGGATCATCAGATTGGCGCCGCCATCCGGTGCCAGCAGCTCGACAATTCGATCGCCGTCCTGTCGGAGCGGCTTGAACCCAAAATGTTTCTCATAGAAGCCGATCGTCGCTTCCACATCGCGCACATAGAGGACAAGTCTGCCGAGCGGCATGGCTAAGCGTCCCTATCGCCGGGCGCGCGATGGTGCCGAGACCGAGTTGCGCACCACAAGATCCGGCCGCAGCAGGATTTCCGTCTCGGCCGGCTGGCCGTCCGACAGGAGCTCGAGCAGGAGCGCCATCGCATGCTTGCCGATGGCGGTCCGTGGCTGCCGGATCGTCGTCAGCGACGGCGACATGAAGACAGCCTGCGGCACATCGTCGAAGCCGGTGACGGAAAAATCCCTCGGAATGTCGTAGCCGCGCGCCTTCAGCCCGATCATCACGCCGATGGCCGTCTGATCGTTGACGCACATAAAGGCTGTCGGCAGCGTGTCGCGCATGAAAAGCTGCTCGAGGGCCAGCCTTCCACTCTCGATGGTTCCGTCGCCCTCGAACACGATGCGGAGGTCGGTACCGATATCGGCGGCATCCAGTCCCGCCTCATAGCCCATGCGCCGCCGACTGTAGGCGAGGCGGGTGCGTGAATCGCCGATGAATGCAATCTTCCGATGACCCTCGGCGATCAGGAGGTCGACGGCCTTGCGCGCTCCGGCGATATCGTCCACGCCGACATAGGGAATGCCCCCATTGAAGACCGGCTCGAAAACGCCGACGCTCGGCGGAAGCCGCGCTGTCATCGTCTGGTGTCCGAAGGGCAGGATACCGGTGAATAGGATCAAGCCAGCCGCTTGGTTGGAATTCAGGAACTTCAGATATTCCAGTCCGCGCTGAGCATCGTTCTGGGTGTGGCCGATCAGAATGCCATAACCGTGCGAGCGAGCCTCATTTTCCAGCCCGATGAGAATATTGGAGAAGTTGGGATCGCCGATATCGGGTGCGACGACGAGAATCATGTTCGACCGGCCGAGCCGCAGGCTGCGCGCCATGGCATTGGTGGTATAACCGGTGATCGCAATCGCCTGGTTGACCTTCAGCCGCGTTGAGTTTGCGACCTTTTCAGGCATATGGATTGCCCGGGAGACCGTTGCGATCGAAACATTGGCAATTCGGGCGACGTCTTCGATAGTTGCGGGCGTGGAATTAGACACTGCGCTCTGCCTTGGGTCTCGTCTCGGACCGGGACACTACACAGACTTCCGCGGAGATCAAAGGCGACCGCGAAAAATTGTGCAACATGGAATGATGTAAACCTTTACACGCAATATGTAAAGGTTTACACAGCATGGAAGTGGGTGGAGCCACAGGGGAGGAAATGATGAGTTCGGAGGCCGTCGACGGTGCGGTGGTGCTGTCCGCGAGGCGAATTTGCAAGTCCTTCAGCGGCGTGCAGGTGCTGTTCAGCGTCAATTTCGATCTTCGGGCCGGTGAAATCCACGCGCTCATGGGCGAGAACGGTGCCGGCAAGTCGACGCTCGTCAAGGTTCTCTCCGGCTTCGAGCAGCCAAGCTCCGGCGAGATCCTGCTCGACGGCCAAGCCGTGAAGCTGCCGCCCAATGGCGCCGCAGAGGCGCTCGGCATCGTCATCATCCACCAGGAATTCAATCTCGCCGAACATCTGACCGTTACCGAGAGCCTGTTTCTCGGCCGTGAAGTCACACGTTTCGGTGTGCTCGACCGCAAGTACATGCGCGCCGAGACGCGGCGTGTCCTCGATCTCCTCGGTTCGCATGTCGACGTGAATGCGTTGATCGGCACGCTTTCCATCGCCGACAAGCAGATGGTGGAGATCGCCAAGGCGATCAGCCGCGATGCGAGGATCGTCTTCATGGACGAGCCGACCGCCGTGCTGTCGCGCGAGGAAACCAACTTCCTCTTCAAGCAGGTGCGCAAGCTCCGCGACCAGGGGACGAGCTTCGTGTTCGTGTCCCACAAGCTCGACGAGGTCATGGAGCTGACGGACCGGGTCACGGTCCTGCGCGACGGCCAATGGGTGAAGACATCGGAGACCTCACTGCTCGATGGCGAATCGATTGCCCAGCTGATGGTCGGGCGTGAGCTTTCCAGCCTTTATCCCGCCAAGAACGAGCCCGACGTCGATGAGAAGGTCGTGCTCGCCGTGAATTCCATTTCGACAGGCTATGTCCGTGATGCCAGCTTCGAGCTGCGCAAGGGCGAAATACTCGGCTTTTCCGGCATGATCGGATCCGGCCGTACCGAACTGATGGAGGCAGTCGTCGGTCTGCGCTCGCGGGCGGGCGGTGAAGTCATTGCCAACGGTCAACCCGTCCCGCCGCATGATGTGCATGCCGCGATCGACGCTGGTCTCGCCTATATGACCAAGGACCGCAAGTCCAAGGGCCTGCTTCTGAATTCCGGCATGACGGCGAACCTTACCCTGCAATCTCTCGATCGGCACGGCAAGTTCGGCTATCTCAGCGCCGCGAGCGAAGCGAACGCCTTGGCGCGGGCGCGCCGACGTTTCGATATCCGCGTCCGCGACGGTAACATCGTTGCCGGCCGCATGTCCGGCGGCAACCAGCAAAAGCTGCTGCTCGCAAAGGTCATGGAGACCGAGCCACAGATCATCATCATCGACGAGCCGACGCGCGGCATCGATGTCGGGACGAAACAGCAGATCTATCATTTCATATCGGCGCTGGCGCGCGATGGCCATTCGATCATCGTCGTCTCTTCAGAGATGCCTGAGGTCATCGGGTTGTGCACGCGGGTAGCCGTGATGCGCGAGGGTCGGATCGTCGGCATGCTTGAGGGCGAGGAGATCTCCGAGCAGGAAATCATGCGTTATGCGGCGGGCCTGAAGAAAAAGACAGCTGCTTGAGCGAGCGGCGAAAGCAAGGGCGTATTCCCAACAATATTGGGACGGGAGGTTGGTTTTGGATATGAGCGTGAGCGAGGATAGCAGCGAGAAGACAGGCGGACGGGGTCGGTTCTGGCGAGATGTCGATCTGCGGGCCGTCGCACCGTTTGCGGCGTTGGTGCTGCTTCTGATTGTCGGGGCATTGGTCAATCCGAATTTCATCGGCATTACCAATCTCACCAATGTCGCGACGAGATGCGCCTATATTGCGATCATCGCGGTCGGTGCCACCTTCGTTATCTCGGCGGGCGATCTGGATTTGTCGGTTGGGGCGATGGTCGCCTTCGTTGCAAGCCTTATGATTCTGCTGATGAACTCCGGCGTGATCGCCGATCCGGCGCTGATGTTGGCGGCCGCCGTTTTGTTCTCGATCATCGCTGGTGTCCTCTGCGGTCTGGCCAATGGTCTGATCACGACTATGGGCAAGATCGAGCCGTTCATTGCGACCTTGGGCACGATGGGCGTCTACCGCGGCCTGACGACCTGGTTGTCGCAGGGCGGCGCGATCACCCTGCGCTCGGCAGACGTGCAATCGCTCTATAAGCCCGCCTATTACGGTACCGTGTTCGGTGTGCCCGTTCCGATCGCCGTCATTCTTGCCGTCACCTGCGTTGCGGCCTTCATTCTTTATCGCACCCGCTACGGGCGGCATGTCATCGCCGTCGGCTCTAATCGCGACGTTGCACGTTATTCCGGCGTGGCGGTCAATCGCGTGCGTACCATCGCCTTTATCATCCAGGGACTTTGCGTTGCCATTGCGGTACTTCTCTATGTGCCGCGGCTCGGGTCCACGTCGGCGCAGACGGGTATTCTCTGGGAGCTGCAGGCGATCACCGCCGTCGTCGTGGGCGGCACGGCGCTGAAGGGCGGCGCGGGCAGGGTATGGGGCACGATCTGCGGCGCTTTCATCCTTGAGCTTGTCGGCAACATCATGCTGCTTTCCAATTTCATCAGCGAGTATCTGCTGAGTGCTATCCAGGGTGCGATCATCATCATCGCCATGCTGGTTCAGCGCTCGCTTGCTCGCAAATAGCGAATAACCGGGTTAGGGGGCGCCCGGTCATCAGGACAAGGCCCTGTCTCTATCTGGGAGGATACTACATGCGTAAAAGACTATTTGGCCTGGCTATTGTGCTGGCGGCTTTGGCCGGCACCGTGCATGCCGAGGATAAGAAGGTGACCATCGGCGTTTCCATTCCGGCAGCGGATCATGGCTGGACTTCGGGCGTCGTCTTCCATGCCGAGCGCGTCGCTAAGCTACTGATGGCGGAGCATCCTGGGCTGAACGTCATCGTCAAGACCTCGCCCGACGCGGCAAGTCAGGCAAATGCGGTACAGGACCTTGAGACCCAGGGCATCGACGCTCTGGTGATCCTGCCGTCGGATCCCGATCCGCTGGTCAACGCCATCAAGGAAGTCAAGGACAAGGGCAAGTTTGTGACGCTCGTCGACCGCGCGCCGAGCAACAATGACAATTCCGTCCGTGACCTCTATGTCGCCGGCAACAACCCGGCGCTCGGCCAGACTGCCGGCGAATATATCAAGGCCAATACGCCGAACGCTCAGGTTGTCGTCATCCGCGGCCTGCCGATCCCGATCGACCAGCAGCGTCAGGACGGCTTCGACAAGGGCATTGCGGGCTCCAACGTCAAGGTTCTCGACCGGCAATATGGCAACTGGAATCGCGACGACGCTTTCAAGGTCATGCAGGACTATCTGACGAAGTTCCCGAAGATCGATGTCGTGTGGTGTCAGGATGATGACATGGCCGTCGGCGTGCTTCAGGCGATCGATCAGGCCAAGCGTACCGACATCCAGTATGTCATCGCTGGTGCCGGTTCCAAGGATATGGTCAAGAAGGTCATGGACGGCGACAAGCTGATTCCGGTCGACGTGCTCTATCCGCCGGCAATGGTCGGAACGGCCATGGAACTGACCGCCGCCAACTTCTACGACCAGGTTCCGGTTCGCGGCAACTATATCCTGGACGCGACCTTGGTCACCAAGGACAATGCCAAGGATTTCTACTTCCCCGATTCGCCGTTCTGAACGGGCGATCCGCGGATTCCAACGAGGCGCCCGCCGGTTCCGGCGGGCGTTTTTTGTGCGCTCTGCCACAGAGTTTCGCACTGCACGACAATTTTTGCGGCACGTACCTCTTGCCGTCGACGGCGGGCCGTGATTAGGTCTCCATGCATTCGACTTTTGGCCTGACGGCCCTATTGTTTTTGAGGGAACGACGCCTTGTTCGCTCCGAATGAGGTGTTGAAACGCTTCGGAAACGTTTACAGTACACGACCAGGGAGGAATTACGCATGAAGACGATCAAGGGCCCAGGCCTGTTTCTCGGGCAATTCGCAAGTGACGAAGCTCCGTTCAACTCATGGGATTCGATCACCAAATGGGCGGCTGAGGCCGGCTATGTCGGCGTGCAGGTGCCGACCTGGGCAAGCCAGCTCATCGATCTGAAGAAGGCCGCGACCTCCAAGGACTATTGCGACGAATTCGCCGGCGTCGCCCGCGCCAACGGCGTCGAGGTCACGGAGCTTTCGACCCATCTGCAAGGCCAGCTTGTCGCCGTGCATCCCGCCTATGACGAGGCTTTCGACGGCTTTGCGGCGCCGGAAGTGCGCGGCAATCCGAAGGCGCGGCAGGAATGGGCCGTCGAACAGGTGAAGATGGCGCTGTCGGCTTCCAAGCACCTCGGTATCAAGGCGCATGCGACCTTCTCCGGCGCGCTCGCCTGGCCCTTCCTCTATCCGTGGCCGCAGCGTCCGGCCGGCCTCGTCGAAACCGCCTTCGATGAGCTCGCCCGCCGCTGGACGCCGATCCTCAACCATGCCGATTCCTGCGGCGTCGATGTCGCCTATGAAATCCATCCCGGCGAAGACCTGCATGACGGCATTACCTTCGAGATGTTCCTGGAGCGCGTCGGCAACCATCCGCGCGCCAACATGCTCTATGACCCGTCGCACTATGTCCTGCAGTGCCTCGACTATCTCGATCACCTCGATATCTACAAGGAACGCATCAAGATGTTCCACGTCAAGGATGCGGAGTTCAATCCGACCGGGCGTCAGGGCGTCTACGGCGGTTATCAGAGCTGGGTCAACCGCGCCGGCCGCTTCCGTTCGCCCGGCGACGGCCAGGTCGATTTCGGTTCGATCTTCTCGAAGCTGACCGCCAATGATTTCGACGGTTGGGCCGTGGTCGAGTGGGAATGCTGCCTCAAGCATCCCGAAGACGGCGCACGCGAAGGTGCCGAATTCGTCAAGGCGCATATCATCCGCGTCACGGAAAAGGCCTTCGACGACTTCGCCGGCAGCGGCACGGACCAGGCGGCCAATCGGCGCATGCTGGGGCTTTGATCCGAGCACCTTCCCCCACGCATTGCGGGGAAGAAGGTCAGCTGGAGCGATTGAGCGTTACGAAATCACGACAGGTGGGTGAGGGCCTTCTCGATATTCTCCGCGAATTCCGAACTTGCCGAAAGCTCGGCCCCTCACCCTAACCCTCTCCCCGCAAGCGAGGAGAGGGAACCATCACGCTTATAAATTTCTCAGGAGGAACATATGGCAATCGAAGGATCATCGGAGCAGACGCGTGAGCCGCGCATCCGGCTTGGCATGGTGGGCGGAGGCGCAGGCGCCTTTATCGGTGCGGTACACCGTATCGCCGCACGTATCGACGACCAGTTCGATCTCGTCGCCGGCGCGCTGTCGGCCTCGCCGGACAAGGCTATCGCTTCGGGCCGCGATCTCGGTCTCGATCCCGCCCGTACCTATGCGAGCTATCGCGATATGGCAATCCGCGAAGCCAAGCTGAAAAACGGTATCGAAGCGGTTTCGATCGTTACGCCGAACCATGTTCACTATGACGCCGCCAAGGAATTTCTGAAGCGTGGCATCCACGTCATCTGCGACAAGCCGCTGACTTCCAACCTTGCCGATGCGAAGAAGCTGAAGAAGGTGGCCGACGAAAGCGGCGCACTGTTCATTCTGACGCATAACTACACCGGCTATCCGATGATCCGTCAGGCGCGTGAGATGATCGCGAATGGCGAGCTCGGCGATATCCGCATCGTCCAGGCGGAATATCCGCAGGACTGGCTGACGGAGAATATCGAGCAGTCGGGCCAGAAGCAGGCCGCCTGGCGTACTGATCCGTCGCAGTCCGGCGCCGGCGGCTCGACCGGCGATATCGGCACGCATGCCTATAACCTCGCTTCCTTCGTCACAGGCCTGGAACTTGACAGCCTCGCCGCCGATCTCGACAGCTTCGTCGAAGGTCGTCGACTCGACGACAACGGCCATGTGTTGCTGCGCTTCCGAGCCAAGGGCTCGGAGAAGCCGGCCAAGGGCATGCTGTGGTGCAGCCAGGTGGCGCCGGGCCACGAGAATGGCCTCAAGCTGCGCGTTTACGGTACCAAGGGCGGCATCGAATGGACTCAAGCCGACCCCAACTATCTCTGGTACACGCCGTTCGGCGATCAGAAGCGCCTGATCACCCGCAACGGCGCCGGATCGGGTGCCGCGGCCGCACGCGTCTCTCGTATCCCGTCCGGCCATCCGGAAGGCTATCTCGAAGCCTTTGCGACGATTTACACGGAAGCTGCGCGCGCCATCAACGCCCGCAAGAAGGGCGTGGCGGTCGATCCGGCCGTGGTCTACCCGACAGTCGATGACGGCGTGAAGGGTGTCGCTTTCGTCGAGGCCTGCGTTGCCTCTTCGAAGCGCAATGGTGCCTGGATCAAGCTTTGATCTGTGGGTATGGGACGGCCGGGTTGTTTGCCGTCCCATCCTTTTCGACTTCTAACTGCAACGTTGCAGTTTTGTCATTTCAGGACTGTACAAGGACGTTTTCGTTGGTTTAAACCGCGCGCGGGCCCAATGTCATGAGCGCGGGTCGATCGCACCTAGCCGTCCCGCCGTTTGAAAGAAACGAGATTAGTCATGATTGATCCAAAGAGCTTCGCCGCCCGCTTCCCGGGCGATTTCACGTTCGGCGTCGCCACGGCCGCCTTCCAGATCGAAGGCGCCACCAAGGCGGATGGTCGCAAGCCGTCGATCTGGGATGCTTTCGCCAACATGCCGGGCCGCGTCTATCATCGCCATAACGGCGATGTCGCCTGCGATCACTATAACCGCCTGGAGCAGGATCTCGATCTGATCAAGGATATGGGCGTAGAGGCCTATCGCTTCTCAATCGCCTGGCCGCGCATCATTCCCGATGGCACCGGCCCGGTGAACGAAGCCGGTCTCGATTTCTACGACCGCCTCGTCGATGGCTGCAAGGCGCGGGGTATCAAGACCTTCGCGACGCTCTATCACTGGGATCTGCCGCTGACGCTTGCCGGCGACGGCGGCTGGACGGCGCGCTCGACGGCGCATGCCTTCCAGCGCTATGCCAAGACCGTCATGGCCCGCCTTGGCGACCGGCTCGATTCCGTCGCCACCTTCAACGAGCCCTGGTGCATTGTCTGGCTTAGCCACCTCTACGGCGTCCACGCGCCGGGCGAACGCAACATGCAGGCGGCGCTTTATGCCATGCACTACATGAACCTCGCGCACGGCCTCGGTGTCGAGGCGATCCGCGCGGAAGCCCCCAAGGTGCCGGTCGGCATCGTGCTCAATGCCGCCTCGATCCTTCCGGGCTCCGATAGCGCCGAAGATCATGCCGCCGTCGAGCGCGCGCACCAATTCCACAACGGCGCCTTCTTCGATCCGATCTTCAAAGGTCAGTATCCGAAGGAATTCGTCGAGGCGCTCGGCGACCGCATGCCCGTTGTCGAGGACGGTGATCTGAAGATCATCAACCAGAAGCTCGACTGGTGGGGCCTCAACTACTACAAGCCCGACCGCGTTTTCGATGATGCGACCAAGAGCGGCGAATTTCCCTGGACGACCGAGGCGCCGCCGGTCAGTGCCGCCAAGACCGATATCGGCTGGGAAATCTACGCTCCGGGCTTGAAGCACGTCGTGGAAGATCTCTACAAGCGCTACGAACTGCCGGAGTGCTACATCACCGAAAACGGCGCCTGCTACAACATGGAGGTCGTCAAGGGCGAAGTCGACGACCAGCCGCGCCTCGATTACTACATCGATCATCTCGGCATCGTCGCCGACCTGATCAAGGACGGTTATCCGATGCGCGGTTATTTCGCCTGGAGCCTGATGGATAACTTCGAATGGGCGGAAGGCTACCGCATGCGTTTCGGCCTCGTGCATGTCGACTACGAGACGCAGGTGCGCACGGTGAAGAAGAGCGGCAAATGGTACCGCGAACTCGCCGGTCAATTCCCGAAGGGGAACCATAAGACGGCTTGATTCATGTCGTCTTTCCGACCCCCTCAACAGGGAGAGGATGGGTCGCCCGAATCGGCAGCGCTTGATAGGTTTCGCACATGATCCAGCGTCCGCTCACCTTCTACGCGCTCTGCGGCAGCCAAAGACAAGCCTCCACCAGCCTCCGGCTGCTGGAGGCTCTGCAGCTGATATCTCCTGACGGAATTTCCGTCGAAATATGTGATTTGATCGGCAGTCTGCCGATCTTCAATCCGGATCAAGAAGGTGACAGGACGCCCGCTGTTGTCGAAACATTCGCCGCAAAGATCCGCAATGCGGACGGGCTGATCGTCTCCTGCCCGGAATATGCCCACGGCATCCCCGGCGGGTTCAAGAACGCGCTGGATTGGCTGGTATCGCGCGACGAGGTTCCGTTCAAACCGCTGATGTTTGCGCATGCGTCGCATCGGGGCGATCTTGTGCTGGAGCAGTTGACCGAAGTGCTGAAGACCATGTCGCTCCGTATCGTGCCGGAGGCTTTTCTGCGCGTGCCGCTCGCCGGCAAGAGCGAGGAGGCTCAGGCGACGGTGCTTGCGGAGATGCAACAGAACTGCGTGCTAAGAGCCGGCCTCGATCGTTTTGCGCAGGAAATCCGCGCATCTGTATGAATGCTTGCTGCGCCAATAAATATACAACCCTTTCACGCAATAATCATAGGTTCGCTTTAACCGTTTTTTGAAGACCTGACGGCACACTTCCCAAGCCAAGGAGAAGCGCATTGGGAGCAGTTTTCGGGTCATTCCAGCGGAGTACGCAAATCGGTCGTCATTCTATCGTGACGGCCGTTTTGTTTTCATTCGCTTTGGTCGTCACTGTGGTCACGCTGATGGTGCTGACGGCGATCGGCCGCGTCGCAGACTATTCCAATAAATTGGACGACGAGCGCTCCTGGGAAACCACTGCCGGGGCGCTGAAGACCTTTGAAGGCCTGCTCGACGCCACGCTGCATGACTATGCGGCGCGAAACGCTGCCGCCAGGAATGTCTATGAAGAAAACGATCAGGACTGGATCGCCGGCAACTATGGCGAAATGTCCTCCGATGGTGCCCTATTCGACATGGCGCTGGTCGTAGACGACAGCAACAAGCCCGTCATTGCCTATCGGGACGGCAAACCGATGACCGAAGGGATCGAGGATGTTTTCGATGCCTCGATGTGGGCCTTGGTGGATCAGGTACGCAAGACGCGGATAACCAGCGTGCCGGAGGCGAGCGGCTATGTGATGACCGATAAGGGCATCGCCGCCGTCGGCGTAGCGACGATCCGTGAAAAATCCGGGCATATCCCCGTGCCGGAAGGCAAGCGCCGTTATCTGATCTTCGTCCGGCATCTCGATGCGGCCAAGATCAAGATGCTATCCAATACCTATGTCATCAGCGGCCTCAGGCTGGTGCCGCCGGACACGAGCGCGCGCTATGCCGTCTCTATCGTCGATCCGCTCGGCAAGCCGCTGGGGCGGCTGGTCTGGACCTCGCGCGGGCCCGGGGACGTAAGCTATCAACAGGCTCGTCCGCTGGTGCTCGGCGCACTCGGGCTGGTCGGCATGTTCTTCGTGGTGCTGCTGATTCTGGGGTCGCTGGCAGGTCGCCGGCTGAGAGCGGAAGAGACGCTGGCGCGGCAGGGCTCGCTGCGAGACCGACTGAGCGGCCTTCTCAACCGCGAGGGCCTGCGCCTCGATGTCGACCGGTTGGTCGAGAGCGCTCGCGCCGACGGCAGCAATGTCCTGCTTCTCTATCTCGATCTCGACGGCTTCAAGGAGATCAACGACGCCTATGGCCATGGCACTGGGGATCAGTTGATCCGCGCCGTCGCGGCCGGCCTGAATGTGCTCATTCCGCCGAAGGCGGCGCTCGCGCGGCTTGGCGGCGATGAATTCGCCGTTGCCTTTCCGACCAAGGAACTGAACGACGCACCGGCGCTCAGGCTTGCCGAACAGGTGCTGGATTTCTTTGCCGAGCCGTTGGAGATCGGCCGTCGCGTGGTCGTGGTCGGTGCCAGCATCGGCATTGCCAGCTCGCCGGAGGGCCGGATTGGCCGCGAGGAGCTGGTGCGCCGTGCCGACCTTGCCATGTACAAAGCCAAGGAAGCCGGCCGTGCCCGCATGACCTGCTACGAGACGGCCATGGACGCCGATCGCGAGGAACGCAATGCGCTGGAACTCGATCTGCGCAATGCCATCGAAAAGGAAGAGTTGACGCTCGCCTACCAGCCGCTGGTCAACGCCACGACCCATGAGATTACCGGTGTTGAGGCGCTGGTGCGCTGGAACAGGCCGGGACATGGACCGATATCGCCTGACGCCTTCATTCCCGTTGCCGAAACCAGCGGTTTGATAGAGGCACTTGGGCTGCTCGTTCTGCGCAAAGCCTGCGAGGCCGCGCAGCAATGGCCGGATCTGCGGATTGCGGTCAATGTCTCGCCGGGGCAATTCCGCAATCCCGCCTTTGCCGACTATGTCCGGCATGTCCTGAACCAAGCGGAGATCGAAGCCGAACGCATCACGCTGGAAATCACCGAGGGCTATATCATCCAGAACCCGGAGCGCACCCGTCAGTCGATCGAGCGGCTGAAGGCGCTTGGCGTCAAGGTGGCGCTCGATGACTTCGGCTCGGGCTTCTCTTCGATTGGCTATCTCCGCCAATTCGGTTTCGACCGAATCAAGATCGACCGGTCGCTGACCATGAATGTGCTGGAGGATAGTCGCGCTCGCGAGATGCTGCAGGCGACAGTGGCATTGGCGCGTTCGCTCGACATTCCCGTGACGGCGGAAGGCATCGAGACGAAAGAGCAGGGGATTGCGCTGGAACTCTTCGGCTGCGACGAGCTGCAGGGTTATTTCTTCGGCAAGCCGCTGCCGGAAGGTGAGATCAGCAAGCGGCTGAGGGCGCAGATGGCCCGCGTACTCGACGGCGAGCGCGAGGCAGCCGCCTAAATTCAGCCCCCGATATGCTCCTGGCCGCGCTTGCGGGCGAGCGCGATCTGACGCTGCCGTTCACGATAGCGCTCGCGGTCTTCCTCGGTGCGGTCGTGATAGCAATGGCTGCAGGAGACGCCGGCTTCATAGAAGGGCGACGTGATCTCTTCCACAGTGATCGGGTTGCGGCAGGCATGGCAGAGCTTGTGATTGCCTTCCTTGAGACCATGTTCGACGGAGACGCGTTCGTCGAAGACGAAGCAGGCACCTTCCCACAGGCTTTCCTCTGCGGGCACTTCCTCGAGATATTTCAGGATGCCGCCCTTGAGATGGTAGACTTCGTCGAAACCCTGTTCCTTCATGAAGGCGGTCGCCTTCTCGCAACGGATGCCGCCGGTGCAATACATGGCGATCTTCGGCTTGTTGTGCAGGCCTTCATTCTCGCGCACCCATTCCGGAAATTCGCGGAATGTCTTGGTCTTCGGGTCGACCGCGCCCTTGAACAGACCGATCGCCGTTTCGTAGTCGTTGCGCGTGTCGATGACGATGGTGTCCGGGTCGGAAATCAGCGCATTCCAGTCCTTCGGCGCGACATAGGTGCCGACGATCTTGGTGGGGTCGATATTCTCGACGCCCATGGTGACGATCTCTTTCTTCAGCTTCACCTTCATGCGCACGAAGGGCATCTTCGACGCCCGGCTTTCCTTGTACTCCAGGCCTGAAAACTCCGGCTGGGCGCGCAGGAAGGAGAGCACCGCGCCAATGCCTGCATCCGTACCGGCGATGGTGCCGTTGATGCCTTCATGGGCGAGCAGCAACGTGCCCTTGACGCCGTTTGCCTCGCAGAGCGCAAGCAGCGGATCCCGCAGAGCTTCGAAGCGCGGGAAGGAAACAAAATGATAGAGGGCGGCAACGAGGAACGCGCCGCCTGCCTCATGTCGTGGGGTGGATAGGATGTCCGTCATGCCGCGGAAATACAATTTTGCGCGCCGGCAAGCAATCGCGATTTATATTTGGCATCAGGGCGTCCGCCATCCGACTCGTGCTAGCCTTCGCAAAGATCACGCGGAGGTGTTCCATATTCTGCGGTACATGCGGGAATTTGCGCGGGAATGATCGATAGGCGGCAAGAGGTTTGATGTGTCTAACAACATGCTGACTGTAAGGACATATGTTCCGGCGGATGCCGATCTGACCATGGACATATTTCTGAGAGCAATCCGGGAAGTGGCGTCGAAGGATTACAATCAGGCTCAGGTTGATGCTTGGGCGAAGATAGAAGACAGGGAAGCCTGGGCGAAACGACGGTCAAGCAGGCCGACCTGGCTTGTCCAGTGTGGGAGCGTATCTATCGGATTTGCGGATCTGGAGCCCGACGGGCACTTGGATATGATGTTTGTCCATCCCGATTATCAAGGCATTGGCGCAGCCAGTCTGCTCCTGATGACGGTCGAGACGGAGGCAAAAAGACAAGGGCTCGGGCGAATTTTTACCGAAGCGAGCCTTACCGCCAGACCGTTTTTCGAGCGAAGAGGCTTCACCGTCCTGACGTCGCAGACCGTGGAAAAGCGTGGGCAGATGCTCAAAAATTTCCGCATGGAGAAATCTCTTCGATAGATGGCCGCAGCGGGCAAAGCCTATCGTCAGTGATGATTGCTCTCCAAAAACGAGAGATCGCTTTCCCACGCTTGGCTCAGCGTATCCTGCGACAGATGGCAATTTGAAGGTTAATTGCCCGCCGGAGGGGACATCGATATCAATCTCCCCTCCCATCCGGCATTGTCTATGGCTGCAGCGCCACCTCAAGTTTTCCGATGCTTCCATTGAAGGGGAACGGCACCTGATAGTCGTTGTCCTCTACGCCCGTCCGCGTATCGATCCCCACATCGAAGGTTTCATCCCAGGGCATTAGCGCTGGAATTGTGTGCGGAATTTTTTCATTGGCAACCTCGATGCCATCCACCTTGAGGACACCGGTTCCACCCTTGCCGAAACCAGGGCCATCGGATTTGAAATCGAACACGAGGGTATGCTTGCCGACTGACAAAGCGTCGCTGCCTTCCCAGCGAAAGCGCTCCATATCGACAAAATTATAGAGGAATACCGGCTTGCCTTTGAGCAGATAGAAGCCGTATCCGCCGAAGCGTCCACCCGTGGTGACGAGCATGCCCTCACCACCGCCCTGCGGTATCTCCACCTCCGCGGTGATTGTATAGGATCTGTTCACGATGCTTGGAGCGTTGCTGGACGGAATACCGGATATGACGCCGGAATAGGTGAAGTCATTTCGCCCGGCCGTGGTACTCGGCCGTGGGGTGAGGAGGCGCTCCAGGATCGAGTTATCAAGTGGGAAGACGTTGTATTTCGCCGCTTCCATCAGAAACAGTTCCTGCATCTCGTGCAGCTTGTCCGGCATCTTGGCGGCGAGATCGTTGTTTTCCGAAAAATCCTCCGTGAGGTTGTACAGTTCCCATTTATAGCCATCGACGACGTCGGGCATCTTGGTCGTGCCCATCAGCCAAGGCGCTGCGGGCGGCGTCGTGGCGGCAATCCAGCCGTCGTTGTAGATCGCACGGTTGCCGAACATCTCGAAATACTGCGTCGTGCGCGCCGACGGAGCCTGGGCATTGTCCCAGCTATACGCCATGCTGACGCCTTCGATCGGTTTTTGCGCCACTCCGTTGACCATGACGGGAGCTTGGATTCCAGTCGCTTCGAGAATGGTGGGAACGATATCGATCACATGGTGGAACTGGCTGCGGACACCGCCGGCGTCCTTGATCCGTGCCGGCCAAGCCATCGCCATGCCCTGCCTCGTACCGCCGAAATGCGAGGCGACCTGTTTCGTCCATTTGAATGGCGTGTCAAAGGCCCACGACCACGCCACGGACATATGCGGGTATGTTTTGTCGGAACCCCAGACGTCATAGAACTTCATCTGATCCGCGACCGGAATCTGCATGCCCTCGATGGTGATCAATTCGTTGGGCGTGCCGCGAGTGCTGCCTTCGGCGCTCGTGCCGTTGTCGCCTTCAATGTATATGACAAGCGTGTTGTCGAGCTTGCCCAGGTCGTCCACTGCCTGGATCACTCTTCCGATCTCGTGGTCGGTATATGCGACATAGGCGGCGAATACCTCCGCCTGCCGCGCGAACAGCTTCTTGCTCTCGGCATCCAAGCTATCCCACTTCGGTAAATCATCGGGCCAGGGCGTCAATTGCGTGTTTGCCGGAATAACCCCGAGCTGCTTCTGGTTGGCGAAAATCTGTTCGCGCAACTCGTTCCAACCCATGTCGAACTTGCCCTTGAACTTATCGATCCATTCCTGGGTCGGATGGTGCGGAGCGTGGGTACCGCCCGGCACGTAGTAGACGAAAAACGGCCTTTCGGGTGCTGCCGCATTCAATTGTCTGATGTGGTCGATGGCATTGTCGGCCATATCCGTGGTGAGGTTATAGGCGGGCTTGCCCACCCAGGGAAAAACCTGAGTTGTGTTCTGGAACAGATATGGTCGCCACTGATTGGTGTCGCCGCCCAAGAAGCCGTAGAAATACTCGAAGCCCATCCCCACAGGCCATTGATCGAACGGCCCGGCACTGCTGTATTGGAAAGCGGGGGTGTTATGGTTCTTGCCGAACCAGGACGTTGCAAAGCCGTTCTGCTTTAGAATTTCGCCGATCGTGGCGTTGTTTATGCCAATGATGGAATCGTAACCTGGATAACCTGTTGCCTGCTCGGAAATGACTCCGAAGCCCGACGAATGATGGTTCCGCCCGGTGATCAGTGCCGCCCTCGTCGGAGAGCAGAGCGCTGTCGAATGAAACTGCGTGTAGCGCAGGCCCGCTTTCGCAACGCGATCCAGGGCAGGCGTCGGGATGACGCCGCCAAATGTGCCGGCAACACCATAGCCGGCGTCATCGGTCATGATGAGCAGGATATTCGGTGCGCCCTTGGGAGGCACAATCTGCGGCGGCCAATAGGGTTTGGAGTTCTGGGCGTCGAGGCCAATTTGCCCGCGGAACGCTTCAGGCGGGTTCGGAAGATATCTTCCGTCGATCGTCGTCGTTGCGCTGGGTGAACCAGGTTCGCCTGTGACCTGCTGGGCGCTCGCTCGGTCGAATGAAACGGCGGTCAAACTCAATGTGGCGAGAAATAATGTTCCAATTCTCAACATCGTCGTGTCCTCCCAACCCGATGAGGTCGAAACCTTGGCACGACGCTGAAAAGGAACAAGTACGTTACGGTTAATGAGACGTAGTCTCTGGTGCGTCGGGCTGTCACGACACCACAGGCAAGCGGAGGTAGTGGTTGGATGGTATGGGACTCAACGCACATCGTTGAAGTACCCTCGGCAAAACCGCGAGTCGACTACTATGTCTTCTTTGCCGGTGGTATTACCCATGATCCATCAAGTATGGAAGGCGATTTGTCGTCGGGCCAGTAAAGCCTCATCATCAGGATGAACTTGCCCTTCGGTGCTGGTAGCCAGTTGGACTCCTTGTCGACGCCGGGCGACTTGTTCTGGATGTAGATGTCGATCGATCCATCGGCATTGGGCTTCAGGTCCTGTCGTGCGCTGATGGAGTAGCGGTTGATCGGATTGTCGACGAAGAAGTACTTTTCGTTGTACATCGTTATCGACCAAAAGCCTTTTACCGGCGGCGTCTGTCCCTTTGGAAACGTCAGGACATAGTCCTCGGACCCCGCATAGGCACGAGAAAAAAGCCCGTCCTTGGACTTGGTCGACGTCGGATAGATGGCATCCTCCGGTCGATTCGCGCCAAGGCCGATAGCCGTAATCAGTGCCCGTTGCAGATAGTTTGTCCCATAAATGCCCGTCTTGGTGGTATAGCCCCAGCCGTTTATATCCGCGATATCGCCATCGCTGAACTTGAAGTGAAGCATTATGCGGGCGAAAGCGATCTCGGGGACGCGCTTGACGAAATGGGCGTCCAGTTTGCTTTTGTCGAAATCCTTCCCGGGGACGATTCCGATTTCAGCCATCTTCTCGACCATCGGCGCGTCCTCCGCGGTCGGCGGGTTCGTCTTCATGAGTTCGCTAAGCAGGGTGAAGTACTCGACGGCGTCCATGCGGTTCACCTGTTCGCGTACGGCCGTCTTCATGTCGATCTTGGGGTCGACCTTGCCGACCGATGGCTTCCAGTCCTTGCCATAGCTGCTCAAGGGCACCAGGTTGCACTGGTCTTGCAGCTCATGAACGGCCTTGTAGTCCTCGGGCGTTCCGGTGCAGTAGATACGACCGAGAATCCAAACGATACTGGTCGGGGATTTATACTCCGTGACACCGTCCGGAAGCTTGCCTTCCCAGCCGGGTCCGGTGATCGCATATGTCTGCGGTTCGCCGCCCGTCGTCCGTTTTCCAGGAACCTGGAATACTGTTGTCCAGCCGTCGAGCATCGGGAACAGGTAGTATCGATCCTTCATTTCCGGGATAGAGAAAACCCAGGGCTCCTTGCCGACATCGACGAACGCGGTTGTGTAAAGGGTATCTGCATTCGGTGCAGTAACGTCGGTGAACGACGCGTTCGGATATTCTCGAAGCTTGATGATCTGTCCCATCGGACCCTTTGTGCCAGCAACCTTGGCGACGTTGGTGATGACGCGGCGGGTCATCTCCATGGTGACCAGCGGGTAGCCGTAGATGTAAGCCTCGACCGCCAGCCAGAAATCACTTTTTCCCTCAAAGGGATCGAGGAGTGGATCATCTAAGGCGTGTGCGGGTGAGAGTGAACTAGCGGCAAGCAGACCGAGAGCACCGATCGACGCGGTGCGACGTGTGACTTTCATATTCCCCTCCACAGAAAATGGCCTCCCCAGGGCCTGAACTGTCCCTTTGCCATATCAGGCTATGTACGTAATACAATTAGAACGTACTAATATATCTTGATATCAAGTAGCAAGTACAACAAAAGGTTAATTTCGAGTGCGCAGATCAACTTCGACGTCCGGCGTCATCGCCGGATATTTCCCCGCCTGTATCTCGACGGCTCCGATCATGAAAATCTTACCGATGGGGCTGCGCCCCTGGCCTCCCCCTTCCGGCTCGTCTTTCCGACGGAAAGGCACGTTCGTCTCATCTATCTCGATCATGCCGGACAGCGGATGCCTGTCCGGGTCGACCATGGCCTCGGAGCAGGACACCCGCCATGCGCGAATGCTAAATGTGGTTAGTACCTGTGTGAACGGGATAAGCCATTTTCCTCAATCCCCCGCTTCCAGCCAAAGCCGCTTGATCGTCCGTGCTTCCTGCTCGGGCTCGTCGGCAAAAACCCAGCGGGCTTTGGTCAGCGCATCCTGGCGGGCGGTTTGTTGGCGGGAGATGATCGCCTCCAGCAGGCGGGCGCGGTCGTCGCTTCCGTTGAAGAGATGCGGCTCGCGATCGGTGACTTCGGAAAGCATCGACAGATCGAGATAGCGGCCGAGCACATCGACCAACGCCTTGGCCTCGAGCTGCTTTGCGTGCATGGCCGCCGGCCAGATGTCGCGCAGCAGCGCATGATGCATCCAGCAATCCTGACTGCGTTTGCGCAGGTCGTGAAACTGGTCGGTATGGGCTTCGGCATGGCATTCGGAAAGTGCCTTGGCGGCCTTGCGCCCTGTCCTTCGCCAGCTTTTTTGAAAAAGGCGCGCGGTCTCGCGCCGGCCGCTGTCGAAGGAGGTGGCCTTTAGTGCTTCCAATGCCTCGCGGCAGGTGGCGACTGCTCCTGCCGCCTTCTCCTCGAGATCGGTTTCTGTCTTCGACAACCGATCGCGCCGGGCCGTGAGCACATCGATGACGCGGGCAAGCGCCTGGGCTTCGTCCTCGGATGTCGCCGTCTCGTGCAGATGACGGCCGGCCTCGATCAAGGCCGTAGCGTCGCGAACGCTGGAGAGCGTTCGCGCCATCTGCCGCAGCCTGTCATTTTCCTGTTGTTGGAATTCTGGCGCGCGCCGGGCGACCAGCCGGTAGAGCGCGCGCACACGCTTGATATGTTTGCGCGCCGTGTGCACCGCCTCGTGCAGTCCCTCCGGCCGATCCGTCAATGTCGCAATCGCCTTGCCGAGCTGCTGCGCTGCTGCGGCATGCACCTCGTCATCGAGAGCCCTGTCAGGCCGAATGCGATAACTCATTGTATTCCTGTTCGAATTGCGTCGCGAGCGCCTGATTGGAGTAGCGGTATTCGCCGGTCACCTCGCGGCCGACCCAGTCCGGCAATTCCGGATCGTCACTTTCGTCCTCCATCTCGACCTCGGCGATCACCAGGCCACGATGTGCTCCACGAAAAACGTCGACTTCCCAGACGAAACCCCTAAAGGGCACCTTGTAGCGGGTCTTCTCGATGACGAGGCCGATGGCGTTGCCAAGCAGTTCCTCGGCATCGGCAACAGGGATTTCATATTCGAATTCGTCCCGCGTCATCGCCCTGCCGATCTTCATCGTCAGGGTCGCGACCGTGTCGTTCGTCAGACGAACGCGAACGGAACGATCGTCCATGGAGGCGACATAGGCCTGCCGTAAGGTGAGTTTCTCGGAAACGAGGTCGCGCCAATGATCGCCGCGGACCAGAAACTTTCGCTCGATCTCTTTTGCCATGCGCTCGACATGCTCCGCCAGGATCATATCTAGATAGACTAACGGAAGTTTTCGGCATTTCCTACCCGTTGTATTCAAACTTAGCTTTTGTCTCGACAAGGACCCTCGGGAAGGCTATTCGGAAACCGGATTTCAATCGTTTTAAGGGAGCACGCCGACCATGGGCGAGAAAACCGAAAAGCTTCTTTCCATCCTGAAACTGCAGCCCGTCGTCCCTGTCCTCATCGTTGAAGATGCGAAGTCGGCCGTGCCGCTCGCCCGTGCGCTTGTCGCCGGCGGCTTGAAGGCAATCGAGATCACGCTTCGGACTACCGGCGCGCTTGATGCCGTTCGCGCCGTGGCCGAGGAAGTCGAAGGCGCCGAAGTTGGTGCCGGCACGATCCTGAATGTCGCGCAATGGGAAGCTGCCGTCCAGGCCGGTTCGAAATTCATCGTCAGCCCCGGCACGACGCAGGAACTGCTCGACGTTGCCCGCGACTCCGACGTACCGCTGCTGCCAGGTGCGGCGACCGCGAGCGAAGTCATGGCGCTGCGCGAGGAAGGCTACAAGGTGCTGAAGTTCTTCCCGGCCGAACAGGCTGGCGGCGCCGCCTATCTGAAGGCGCTGTCCTCGCCGCTGTCAGGCACGCTGTTCTGCCCGACCGGCGGTATTTCGCTGAAAAACGCACATGATTACCTGTCGCTGCCGAACGTCATCTGCGTCGGCGGCTCCTGGGTTGCGCCGAAGGAACTGGTGGCGGCAGGCGATTGGGCGGGGATCACCAAGCTCGCCGCCGAAGCGGCCGCATTGAAGGGCTGAGCCTTCTGAAAAGTCGATTTTAGGGCGTGCATGGCTTCATGCGCGCCCTTTTGCTTTTCAGCGGATTTGTATTTGCGGTCCTGCCTTCCTATTTCCCTCTCGCCATCACAAAGGACGGAGGACCATCAACATGATCGACGCCCGTAAGCTTCTGGACCAATTCCTGGGATCGCAGGTTCCGGGAATGCAGGGAAGCGTGAGAGACAAGGCGAGCGAGGCCATCAATCTCGCCAGGGACAATCCGCTGGCGACCAGTGCGATCGCCGGCGTGTTGCTGGGCACGAAGACAGGCCGCCAGATTGCCGGCAATGCACTGACGCTCGGTGGTCTCGCCGCCATCGCAGGGCTTGGCTATCAGGCCTACAAAAATTATCAGGCCGGCAACACGCCGCAGCCGGCGCCGCAATCTGCCCAGCAGGCGGAGCCGCAATTCCTGCCGCCGCCTTCCAATTCCGGCTTCAGTACCGCGCCGGCGATCGCCAGCAACGATTTCGCGCTGACCTTGGTCCGAGCCATGATCGCCGCGGCCCGCGCCGATGGGCACATCGATGATGCGGAGCGGCAGCATATTCTCGGCAAGGTACACGAAGCAGGAGTCGGCGCGGAAGCGGAAGCCTTCTTCGAGCGCGAGCTTGCCAATCCTGTCGATCTCGACGCCATCGTCGCATCGGCACAGACGGAGGAACAGCGCGTGCAGGTCTACACCGCCTCGCGCCTGGCGATCGAGCCGGATTCGCGAGCGGAGCGCGGCTATCTCGATCTTCTCGCCGGCCGGCTCGGTCTCCCCGATGCGCTGGTGGACCATATCGAGGCAACGGTCGCAAGCGCCAAGGTCTGATCGTCGTCCGGAAAGGGCCGGTTGCCTTTCGCAGGCGGCTGGCCTAAGCCTTCGCCCGAAAATAGGCAGCGCTGCGCGAAGGATTGGCCATTTTGACGGATAAGAAAAGCGAAACCCGCTCAACGGCGATTGCCGCCGCCATCATCTTGCTGGCCGCCATGGCGCTGCTGTACCTGATGCCGGATATCATCGTCCGGCTCGGCAATGTTTCGCCGTGGCTCGGCACCGGCTTCGGTGTCCTCGTCATCCTGGCCTTCTTTTTAGTCTTCTGGCTGAGAGCCCGCTATCAGAGGCGCAAGAGCCGATAATTAGCCGGATCAGGTCTGCAGCGATGCACCGAGCAATATAACGCCGGTGCAAATGACCAGCAGCGCACCAAAAATTTCGATGCCATTGCCAACCCATGTCGAGAGCTTCGAGCCCCGACCAGTGAAATGCATGGCGGTCCCCTTGGCGAAGACGGCGATGATCGCGAGCAGTGAGACGGTCAACGCCGTGCCGACCGACATGGCGAGGACGGAGAGCAGGCCGCCGAGATAGAGCCCGTTCAGCATCGAGAAGGTCATGACCAGCAGCGCGCCGGAGCAGGGGCGCAGGCCGACGGTGATGATCGCCGACCAAGCTTCGCGGACGCTGAAATTTTCATTCGACAGCATTTTCGGATCCGGCAGATGGGAATGGCCGCAGGCTTCGCAGACCATGCCATTGCCGATATCATGTGTCGGATCGTCGCAATTATACCCGTTGCCCGCCTGCGGCGTGGTGCGGAGGCGGGAGAGTTTTTGCACAGGCCCCGAACCGTTCGAGGCGTCTTCGAACAGGGACATACTGATCGGGCCAGCCGATGTCGCGAGCTGCACCTGCTGGCGTTGTGGCTGGTTCTGCAGCATCGAGCGCAGCTTGCGGAACAACAGCCAGCCGCCAAAGATGATCACCATGACGAAGCTGGTGATCTCCATCGCATTGGTGGCCATCGTCATGGTGATGCCCGAGCCGCGCAGGACGAAATAGGCGGCCCCGACGACGAGGACGGCAACGAGGCCCTGGATGAAGGCCGAGATGAACGAGATGACGATGCCACGCTTCAGCTCGATCTCGTTGGCAACCATGTAGGAAGAGATGACGGCCTTGCCGTGGCCGGGCCCGGCGGCGTGGAAGATGCCGTAGGCGAAGGAGAGACCGATCAGTGTCCAGAGCTGCCAGGGATCCTGGCGCATGGCCTCGATCGATTTGTTGAGCGCCCGATAGAAGGCCTGCTGCTCGTAGTTCACATAGAGGAAGATCGGCGCCAGCGGTCCCCCGATCGGCTGGAAGCTCGGCTCCGCGGTGCCGATGCCGAGCGGTGATCCGGTGGCGTGGGCGAGGCTTGCTGCCGCGAGAAAGGCGAGGGCCGCCGCCGGGAGCAGCTTCGATATCCGCAAGGTCAGCATTGGACGTCTATCCGCGTTGCGAAGAGCTTCGACATGGTCGTTCCCGTCGGATCGTTGAAGAAGGCATCCGTCAATGTTGACTTGTTTTCGGCGATGACCTCGTCCGGATCGGGGCGTACGACCTTCTGCGTGCAGCCTTTGAAGGCATCGCCCTCGGTCACCAGCTCGTTGTCGCTGGGAAAATCGATCGAGGTGTAGAGTGTCGGATCGTAAATGCCGAAGCTGAGCTTGTTGCCCTTCAGCGGCATCGGCTCGGACGGCTTGACCGCGAAGAACATCAGAAGCTGGCCGTCCTTATAGTCGACATTGATGACGTCGGGCTTGTTCACCTTGATGGCTTTGCCGTTGAGCGTCAGGTTTGTGTAGTAGTCGTAGTCGACCAGCGAATCGCGCACCGTCTTGCCGACTTCCTTGAGCTCATCCGGGTCGAGCTTCAGATTGGTGTTCTTATCGAAATCCATCAGCACCGACGATGAGAAAACCTCGTCGAAGCGCCAGACATTGCGCAGCTCCTGCACGGCCCCGTCGGAGCCCGCCAGCACTTCCAGTCGCGCTTCCACGAAGATATGCGGATGCGCCGATGCCGCGACGGGCGCGAGCAACAGGCCTCCGGCAAGGGCGGCAGCGTGGATAGGAGTGGATTTTCTCATGCGTCCGATGTGCTTCGTGAGCATTGATTCACTTCGACTTCTGGTCAGGAAATGAGACGGAATTGGGACCGGCCGGCGGAACTGGTATCAAAACCAATTCGATGCGATTGAGTTAAGTATTTGATCTCGCAACACGCGCCACGAAGAAGTGATCCATTTTGCGAAGAACAAATGCGTCGACGCGTCGCTAGCCTGATAAGCGGGGGAGAATTAGGGTAACTCAAAGCAAGTTTGTTTGGTCAGGTTCTGTCTTTGCTTGACGTCCCTGGGGGCTATCGGGCGCCAAGCTTTCCGTCCGCCGCTTTTGCAAGAAGCGGCGGACCGCAGGATCTATTTCCAGCGCTATCGCTTGCTCATAGGCCTCGCGTGCAGCCACCATTTCCCCCGCTCTCGCATGAAGTTCGGCTCGCGCCGCCCAATAGGGTTGATACTCGATAAGCCGGCTGCCGGGGTCCAGCGTCGGCAGCGCCGCCAGCCCTGCGGTGGGGCCTCGCGTCTGCGCCACGGCGATCGCGCGATTGATGGCCGCCACCGGCGAGCCGGTAATTGCGCAGAGGCCATCGTAGAGACGTTCGATCGCCACCCAATCAGTCGTGCCTGTTCGGCGTCGCGCGACATGGGCCGATTGGATTGCCGCTTCCAATTGATAGCGGTCGAAGGCGTCAAACGCACTGGCGTGAATAAGCAACCCCTCAGCTTCGTCGATCAACCCTTCGTCCCACAGAGCAGGATCCTGATCGGCCAGCGGTACAAATTCGCCGGCCGGACTGCGCCGGGCGCCAAGCCGCGCATGTGAATAGAGCATCAGCGCAAGCAGGCCGAGCGCTTCGGCCTCCCTTGGCAAGAGCGCGACGATCAGCCGGCCAAGCCAAATCGCCTCCTCAGCCAGGTTGCGCAGGCTCACATCGGCGCCGGCCGGATCACTCCAGCCTTCCGTATAGGCCGCATAAACCGCCTCGAGGACTGCGCCAAGGCGCGGGCGCATGTCTGTCCTGTCGGGCACGCGTAAAGGAATCTTGGCGCGTCGAATCCTGTTTTTTGCCCGCGCCAGTCGTTGGCCCATTGCCGCCGGCGAGACCAGGAAGGCGGAACCGATTGTCTGTGCGTCAAACCCGAGGATCGTCTGCAGGATCAGCGGTGCTCTAATTCCAGGCTCTATTGCCCGATGCGCGCAAGCGAACATCAAAGCAAGGCGCTCGTCTGGAATTTCTGGCGCTTGGCTCGCGGTTGCCTCCAACTCCTCCGCCATGAGCCGAAGATGTTCGGAGGCGGCGGCGCTGACCCGTCCGCGCCTGATGGCGTCGATCATCTTGCGCCGGGCAACGGCAAGCAGCCAGGCCTCGGGGCTTTCCGGCGCGCCATTGACTGGCCAATCGGCCAGAGCAGAGGCAAAGGCCTCCGACAAGGCGTCTTCGGCGCCGGCCACATCGCGCGTGCGCGCCGCGAGAATGGCGACCAGTTTGCCATAGCTTCGGCGCGCAACCGCCTCGGCAGCTTTGGTGGCATTCTGGCCGTCTCCTCGCGGCATGGCATCAATAAACCATGAGAGGGCGAACCTCGACCGTGTCGTGCCGAGCGCCCGGACAACGCGCTGCCCAGACGAGGGCGCTGTCGAGATCAGCCGCCTCGATGAGATAATAGCCGCCCAACTGCTCCTTGCTCTCGATATAGGGGCCGTTGAGAACCGAGGGCTTGCCATCCGGCGCGCGCACCACGGTTGCCGTCGAGGAATCCTGCAATCCACTGCCCGCCAGGAACGCTCCGGCCTTTTTCAACACTTCCGTGTAGGCCGCGTAGGCCGCGAACGTCTCGGCCTTCTGTTCTTTTTTAGCATTCTTGTGTTCGGCTTCGTTCCAATACACCAACAGCATATATTGCATGACGCGTTCCTTTCTCTCGATACGCGGAGCTCCACGGCCCCGTGCAGCATTGACGTTTGAACCGGCGCGATTTTGACAGGGCGCGGGGAGAAATTTCAACCGAGACAGGGTGCGAAACATATCTGCCAATGATGTGCGGGACATGGGCGATCAGCCGCACGCCTCGCTGGTTTTGACAACTGGAATGCTCAGCCGTGTTTGCGGAACCAGTTATGCAGGTAGTCCACGAAGACGCGCACCTTGGCCGGGAGATAGCGGCGGTGCGGATAGACGGCATAAATGCCGCGGTCGGTCGGGATGTAGTCGTTAAACAATGTCAATAGTTCGCCGCTCTCGATCACCTTGCGGCCGATGAAATCCGGAACCACGGCAACGCCGAGGCCGGACAAAGCTGCGCGCAGGGTGGCGTGCGGGCTATTGACTTCGATCGGACCACTGATCGTGACGTTGAATGTGCTGCTGTCCGGATTGAAGAAGCGGATGCTGTTCTGCGAACGGTTATTGGTATCGATGATGAAGGGCACATTTGCCAGATCGTTGGGATGCTCCAGCGTCGGGTAGCGGTCAAGAAACTCTTTGGTCGCGCAGATATGAACGCGGAAATCCGAGATCTTGCGAGCGATCATGCCGGAATCCTCGAGCTTGGTGACGCGTACGGCGACGTCGAAGCCTTCCTCGATCAGATCGACGAACCGGTCATCGGCGGCGATCTCCAGCGCGAGGTCAGGATTTTCCCTGGCGAAGTCGATCAACGATTGCCCGACGTCGGCGTCGACGAAGGTGCGCGGCACGGAGACACGCAGCCGGCCCTTGAGCTGCTGATTGTTCTCCCGCACGAGGTCGGCGAGATTGTCGATTTCCTTCAATATGTCGGAAGCGGTGCGATAATAAGTGTGACCCGCTTCGGTCATTGAGAATTGTCGGGTCGTTCGATTGAGCAGGAGAGCGCCAAGCTCGTCCTCGAGTTCTCGCACATATTTGGAAAGCAGCGCCTTGGAGCGTCCGGTTTTCCTGGCGGCCGCGGAAAAGCCTTCCGCTTCGACCACGTCGATGAAGGCGCGAATCCGGGTTAAGGTGTCCATGGCGAAGCCCTCGTTAACTGTTGCAAGTTATTGAACAAAATGCGCCGACTTGTTCAATTATTTTTTTGAGCCATTGGCGAAAAAAATTCTTGATTATGACGGCGAATATTCCTATTTCCCGTTCAGCCCAAAGTCGCACGTGCCCGTGGGTGTCCGCCGATCCTCGATGTGGTGAGAAAATCGGTAAGGTACCTGGAATTAACCCCTCCAGTCGCTATTCCGGCCAACCGGAAAATGCGAGGACATCTGAAGCAACGACGGTGCGGGCCTTTTTGTTCTCTCCCGGCTTTCCAACAGCCGGGGTTACTGAAGAGGCACACCTTCATTGCCGGAAGTGCGGTTGGGATTTTCCCTCCAATCCATGGCAGACAAAGCCGAATTAGCGCTGCATTCGCAGCACTGGTTCATTATCTGCGCTTCGCGCGTTTGCACGGTTCCGGGGTCTCCACCGGCTGGTACCTGAGCGAATGAGCGTCGCCCTTTGTCCTCTGGGTCTTTCCCGGAGCTTTTGGAATTGAAAAGGGAATTGACATGACCACGCAACGTATTCGCGACTTTCTCGCTACCCGACGTCCGGACGGTCCCTGCCTGGTGGTTGATCTCGATGTCGTCCGCGACAATTTTCACGCCTTCCGTCATGCCATGCCGGACAGCGCCATCTACTATGCCGTAAAGGCCAACCCGGCTCCGGAAGTGCTGCGCCTGCTCGCAAGCCTCGGCTCCAACTTCGATTGCGCGTCCGTCGCTGAAATCGAAATGGCGCTCGACGCTGGTGCGACGGCCGCTCGCATCTCCTATGGCAACACGATCAAGAAGGAGCGCGATATCGCCCGTGCGCATGGACTCGGTATCAACCTCTTCGCCGTCGACAGCCACGAGGAAGTCGAGAAGATTTCGCGTGCCGCTCCCGGCGCCCGCGTGTTCTGCCGCGTGCTGACGGATGGCGAAGGCGCCGAATGGCCGCTGTCGCGCAAGTTCGGCTGCGTTCCGCAGATGGCCGTCGACGTGCTCGTTTATGCCCATCAGCTGGGTCTGGAATCCTACGGCGTGTCTTTCCACGTCGGCTCGCAGATGACCAAGGTCGATGCCTGGGATGCGGCTCTTGCCGATGCCAAGCGCGTCTTTGTCTCGCTTGCCAAGCAGGGTATCCACCTGCAGATGGTCAACATGGGCGGCGGTTTCCCGACCAAGTATCTGCGCGACGTTCCGTCGGCGGAAGCTTATGGCAAGGCGATCTTTGCGGCTCTGCGCGCCCATTTCGGCAACCAGATCCCGCACACGATCATCGAGCCGGGCCGCGGCATGGTCGGCAATGCGGGTGTGATCAAGGCTGAAGTCGTCCTGATTTCCAAGAAGTCGGACAACGATGCCGCTCGCTGGGTCTTCCTCGACATCGGCAAGTTCGGCGGTCTCGCCGAAACCATGGACGAGGCGATCCGCTACCCGATCCGCACGACGCGCGACGGCGACGAGATGGAACCCTGTGTCATCGCTGGCCCGACCTGCGATTCGGCCGATGTGCTCTATGAGAAGAACCTCTATCCGCTGCCGGTGACGCTCACCATCGGCGACGAGGTCCTGATCGAAGGCACCGGTGCCTATACGACGACCTATTCGGCGGTTGCTTTCAACGGGTTCGACCCGCTGAAGGCTTACATCATCTAAGGTCTGATATCGCCGGCCCCGTATTCAGCCGGGGCGGCATCCTCACAATCATTTTTCACCGCCGCTGATAACGGTATTGGGCACGGGAGGCCAAAATGGCCGCTGTTCTTGATTCTGTGCGCGCATTCTTTGCGCCGTCCACCTTCACCCTCGACCTGGAAAACGCAGGCGATGTCGTCGCTCGCGAAAATCTGCTCGATCGCGCCATGGGCGCCGATCGCCGTAAGAAGTCGTCCGAAAAGCTCCGCCGCGGCCGCGTTCCGGCCGAGGGCCTGGCGCTTGTCGCCCGCGATCGCGCCGGCCATGTCATCGGTACGGTTCGCCTGTGGAGCATCGAGGCCGGTGTCGACCGCGAAACTCGCCCGGTCGATGCGCTGCTGCTCGGCCCGCTGGCAGTCGATGGCGCCCATGCAGGCAAGGGTGTCGGTTCGGCGCTGATGCGCGCCGCTATCCTCGAAGCCAAGAAGCGTGGCCATGGCGCCATCCTGCTTGTCGGCGATGCGCCTTATTACGAGCGTTTCGGCTTCTTCGCCGAAAAGACCCGCCATCTCGTCATGCCCGGCCCGTTCCAGCGCAACCGTTTCCTGGCGCTGGAGCTGAAGGATGGTTGGCTCGACGGTGCCGCCGGCATGATCGTCGCCAGCGGACGTAAACTGGGTCAGCCTCCGGTCGCCATGGCCGCTTGATCTCTTCCTTCTCCCCTCGGGGAGAAGGCGCTTGATGCGGTGGAAGTTGTCTCAATTGAGCGCTTCCGGTTAAGAGAACCGCAAGTGCGTTGAGGTAGCCTCGGGATCCAGAAGGTTTGACAGAGGCGACGTCGACATGGTGCTGGATCTACGGACGATTTACGTTGTCTGTGCCGTCGCTTGCCTGGTACTCGGTTGCGTACAGCTCCTGGCCTACGCGACAGGGCGTTTCGAGCGCTGGCCACTCTGGTGGGGGGCCAGCAATCTGCTGCTTGGCTTCGGCTGTTTCGGCGTCGCATTGCGCGATATTGCCCCCGATTTCGTTTCGGTCGGTCTGGCGAATAGCCTGACGCTTGCCGGCTATGTCGCTCTTCTCATCGCCATCCGCGTGTTTGCTGATGAACGCATCAATTTCCTGTATTACGGCGTCTTCGTCATCGTCGGCTCCCTGCCCGCCTTCCTCATCTTCGATGGTGGCGCCAGCTATCTGCCACGCATTGCCTATCTCTCCATCATCTTCTGCTGTTGCGATCTCGCCATCATGCGCGAGGGTCTGCGATTGGTCCGACGGGAAAAACTGGTATCCGGTTGGATTCTCGTTGGTCTCTTCCTGCCGACTGCATTGATTTTTGCAGGAAGAGCGGTCTTGGCCCTTATGGGTCGGTTGGATGGCGATAGCCTATTTGACCGGGGAGGCCCGGATCAATGGCTGGCGCTCACGGCTGCCGTCTTCATCTGCCTGCGCGGCATCACCATTGTCCTGATGGCCTCGGAGCGTAGCCGCAACAAGCTGATCGAACTTGCTCATCACGATCCGCTGACCGGTGCGATGAACCGAAGCGGTCTCGCCGATGCTTTCGGGCGGCTGGAGGTACAGCCGCTGGCAACGGCAGCGTCTCTGTCCGTTTTCCTGATCGACATCGACCACTTCAAGACCCTCAATGACACGCATGGCCACGCAGTCGGCGACAGGATTCTGCTGCTGTTCGTGCAGGCGGCGAGGGCGCAGCTTCGCGCTGGCGATATTGTGGCGCGACAGGGTGGCGATGAGTTCGTCGTGGTGCTCGAACGCACGGCGATTGGTGACTCCGTGCATATTGCCGAGCGTATCCGCGCCGCCTTCCGCGACGCTGTGCGGCGAGAGGCTGGTCTGGATATTCTGCCAACGCTGTCGATCGGAATTACTGAAGGACGGGCGGGCCGGGACGGGCTCGAGACTTTGCTGCAAGAAGGCGATGAAGCGGTTTATCGGGCCAAGCGTGATGGCCGCGATCGTATCGAGGTCCGTCCGCCGATACCGGAAGGTGCTGCCGTAGCGGCCGCCTAAGGCGATTCAGCTATTCAGGGAATCGCTCTAGTTTGCTGCCTTCACCCCATCCTTCTTCGGATCGTAACCGTCCGTCAGCGTCTTCAGAAATGCGACGACATCGACAATCTCCGTATCGTTCAGGGCCGGCGCATCGCCCAGTTTGCGGTTCATTGGCGCGTCGATAACGTCGATATTGGCCTGATATTGCGCCGGCAGGTCGTTGTATTTCTCCACCTTGCCGTTGGCGTCCTTCGGATAGATCTCGTCGGGATTGGTGTCGCGCTTGACGTAGAAGCGCGTGACGTCTTCCAGCGATCGGTAGACGCCATTGTGGAAGAAGACGTGGCGTGTGGCGACGTTGCGGAGAGTGGGCGTCTTGAACAGCCCGCAGTTTTGCGGTTGAGCGGAATAGGTGTCGTTGCGCAGAGGGCCGCAGATACCGGTGTCGTAGTATTTTGCGTCCGCATTGGCCGGAATGTCCGCATTGCGCGGTGCGCCGAGCGCCTCGAACTCGAAATCGGTGAAGTTCGGCATCTGGCCGTCGCCCGTCATCTTGTCGAGATGGCAGGAGGCGCAATTGCCCTTGTTAGGGTCATCGAACAGCTTCAGCCCGCGCATTTCGGCGTCGGAGAGCGTTGCCTTCCCGCGCAGATAATAGTCGTACTTGCTCGAATAGGGGTGAAAGGACGGCTCTTCGATCTGGTAGCGGGCAAGCGCGAAGCCGACTTCGGCGATCGTCATATCCTGGTCGTTGAGAACATTGTTGCCAAAGAGTGCCGCAATGTCCTTGCCGTAGCCCTGCTTCAATTTGGCATAGACGGCGGCTGCATCGGCATTGGCCATCTCGAAGGGCGAGATCATCGGCTGCAGCGCCTGTTCCTCCAGCGAATCGACGCGGCCATCCCAGAACATGCCGCCCTGCGGCACCAGATCGGGCGCATTCGAATCCGCTTTGATAACCGCCTGCGCGGTCAATGGCCCTGCGACGGCCACGGGAGCATTGGCGAGCGCGACACCGGACGCCTCGGTCATCGGCGCCGCCTCGGCCGCCTCGTCGGCAGCACTTTCCGCACCGACGGAGAATGAAGGCGTCGACATCTTGTAGGCGAGGCTCGGCACGGCGCGAATACCCGGTTGGTCGAGATGCGGCCCGCCAAGCTGCACGGCCCGATCATTGGCCGGCGCATAGTGATTGTTCGGATCGTGGCATGTGGCGCAGGACATCTGGCCACTGCCGGAGAGCGAGGGGTCGTAAAAAAGCTTGTGGCCGAGCTGCGCGACGGCGCTCAGCGAGGCCGTATCGCCATAGGCGTCAGTAGTCGCGAGATCGGCTGCGGGTTCGTTCGCCATGCCGATGGTCGCCCCCGCGAGCGAGACGCCCGCGAGTGCGATGAGCGGCAGGAGACGGTGATTGATTTTCAAGGACATCGTCCGTCCCCTTTTCCGATATCAGGAAGCGCTGTTGCCGGTCTTCGTGTCGAGGATCAGCTTCTGCGTATCGCCCTTCGACCAGTCGAACATGTTGTTCAGCGAGCCGGAGATGGCATCGAACGAGCCGCCGCCGAGGCGCGCGCTGCCCATCCAGTTGTCTTCGATGAAGCGCATGACGGAGGTCTGGTCGGTCAGAGTGTGATCGACGAAGTTGACCTTCGAGTAGGGCGATATGACGAGCAGCGGCTGGCGCGTGCCGTAGCCGCAACGGCCCTGGGCCGGCTGGCCGTTGACTCCCGGCAGCGGCGTGCCCGTCGAGCAGCTGTCGCCGTTGAGCACGTCATAGCCCTTCACGCCGAGCTTCGACGGATTGACGACGGCGTGTGCGTGGTCATACCAACCGTCGGAGTCGTCGTAGAGGACGATGATCGCGGTGTCTTTCCAGTCCGACGAGTTCTGCACGGAATTGACCACCTGGGTGACGAATTCCTGCTCGTCGAGCGGATCGGAATAGCCGGCATGGCCGTCCTGATAGGCGGGAGCCTTCAGGAAGCTGACGGTCGGCATATTGCCGTTCTTCAGCGCCGCATAGAAATCAGTCATGTCGTACTGATGGTTGGCGGCGTCGGTGGTGCCGATCGCGGCGACCGAGGACGGACGCGCATGTGTTGGGTTGGCGGTCGAGGCGTAGTACTGGAACGGCTCATGATGCGGGATGTAGTCGGCGCTGTTGACCTGGGTGACCGTCGATGTCGTCGCGCGCTTGCAGCCCGTCGTGCCGTCGGCATTGGTCAGCGTCAGGTCGAAGCCGCCTTCGAAGAAACCCCAGGTGAGGTTGTGTTCGTTCAGCATGTCGCCGATGTTCTTGCCATACATCAGCGCTGTCTGGCCGGCCGAGCAGGCGTCGCCGGTCGGGTCGAAGTCGCTGATCGCGGTCCAGCCGCCGTTGCCGTCAGGCACGATGCGACCCTTGGAATAGGTGCCGTCCTTCTCCAGCGTATAGCCGGGCGGCAGGATAGCGCCGTTGGTCTGGCCGGAGATCAGGTTCAGCGCGCCGGGGGTTGATGGACCGAAATTGGTGGAGAAGGAGTTGTCGTTCAGCGCGTAGTGCTGAGCGTAGTTCCAGAGCGCCGTGACGGTGTTGCCGTCATAGTAGCCCATGACCTGGCCCTTGGTGCCGAACGCGCCGGCAGCGCCCTTGGTGCCCTTGCCGGTATTGGCTGGAAAAAGGTCCATGGCGAAATTGTTGTAGGCTGCCTGCTCGGCGGTATAGCCGTGGTTCTGCGACTGCGCGGCCGCTTGCGTGCGGTCGAGACGGAAAGGAGCCGCCGCATCCGCGCCATTGGCCGTGTTGGTCTTATTCGGGTTGTTGTCGATAAGACCGGCATTGGCGAGCGTGTTGATGTCGGTCGGCGTGTTGTCGGCGGCCTTGAATGCCGGCTCGCCGTCGACGTTTGCGGCCTTGGGGTAGGTCGCGAAATAGTGGTCGAAGGAGACGTTTTCCTGGAAGACGACGACCAGATGCTTGATCGGGGTCGCAGTATTCGGTGCGGCTGCATCTGCGGCAGCCGCGGCGGAACAGAGCGAAATCAGGGTAAGCGCGCTGCCGGCTGCAAGGGCGGCGCGACGCGAAAGACAGATCATTATCATATCCTCTCGAGTGGGGGTCCTCGCCCAGGCGCTAAGGTGCGCCGCGCCCAGGCAGAGGGAACAATGCCGGGCTATCAAGCGTATATGACAGTTCCGTGAAGGCATGGGTGAAGCGGCATAGGCGTCGCCTATGGGAAACGTTGCCAAACGGTTGATTTCGTTGAAACGAGCGCGAAGTTCGCGCGCAGGTCGGGTAGGCGCGTGCGTCCTGCTACCTTATGTCACGGGCACTTGTCCGCTAGATATTTTGATCCATCGTCTCAGCCGGTATTTCGTCGGCGCGGTGGATGCGGACGACCGTGGCCGGCACGCCGGCGACGGTGCAGTGGGCGGGGACTGGCTTCACCACGACGCTGCCGGCTGCGACCTTGCTGAAGGCGCCGATTTCGATGTTACCGAGGATCTTCGCGCCGGCGCCGATCATCACGCCATGGCGGATCTTCGGATGCCGGTCGCCGGTTTCCTTGCCAGTACCGCCGAGCGTAACATTCTGCAGGATCGAGACTTCATCCTCGATGACGGCGGTCTCGCCAATGACAATGCCGGAACCATGATCGAGCATGATCGACGAGCCGACCTTCGCCGCCGGATGGATATCCGGACCGAAGACGAGTGACGCGAGGTTGGAAAGCCAGCTTGCGATTTCACGTCGGTTTTCCGTCCAGAGTGCATGCGCGATGCGGTGGGTCTGCAGGGCGTGAAAACCCTTAAGGTTCAACAGCGCATGCAGATAGGTCGTGCATGCGGGATCGCGGGTACGAACCGCGATGAGGTCGGCCTCCGTCGCCTGCAGGATCGCGGTATGCCGCGTCAGTACATCATGAAACAGAGAGAAGAGATCGTCGGTTTCGATCCTGGCGACCGAAAGCCGGGCGACCAGGACATTGGCGAGGCTTTCGGCCTCCGACTGGGTCGCGATGATCTGCGCCGAAAGCAGCGGACGCAGGGTCGGTTCGCGACCGGCGAGGTCGGCGGCCTCATGGCGGATCACGTCCCAGACGCTGCCGGCTGCGGCAGAGGCATGTCCGGCGATCGCCGTTCCTGTCAGGGACATGGCTATGTCTTTCTCATCAAGCGGAAACGTCAACCACGCCGCAATCGCCGGCTTCGGAGGCAAAGGCGAGCAGCTTGCCGGATTTGCTCCAGCTCATCGAGGTGATCGCACCTTTGCCCGGCCGGCGCAAGAGCGCTTCCTTGGCATCGCCGATGCGCACCGCCAGGATCATGCCGTCAATAAAGCCGATCGCCAGGATGTCTTCCACCGGATGAAACTTGACCGAGGTCGTCATGATGTTGGCGCGCGTGCCGAGTTCCAGCGGCGCCTTGCCCATCGGGCCGTCCTTGCCCTGAAACGGCCAGACGATCGCCGCCGGTGCGCCGGAGGAGGCGAGCCACTTGCCTTTGTTGGACCAGGAAAGCGATTTCACCTTGGCGGGATATCCCGTCATGCGCATGTGGCGCGCCTCGGCGCCGGGCTTCGTGTCCATCTTCCAGCCGTGCAAGGCGTTTTCCTGCATGGTGGTGACGACGAACTGACCGTCCGGCGAGAAGGTGACGCCGGTATGCGCGCCCTTCCAGTCGAGATTGATCGGCTGCGCGGCCATGCCGACCCAATGCAGCGAGACGCCGTTATAGCGGGCAACGGCGATGCGCAGGCCCTTGGGCGCAAAGGCGATGCCTTCGACTGTGCGCTCCTCGGTGAATTCCTTGGTCGAGCCATCGGCGAGACGCACAAAGCTGCTTTTGCCGTATGCGTAGGCGACCGTGCCCTGCGGGCCGGCGGCCACCTGGGTGATCCATTTGCGCGGTGTTTCGGCAAGCAGGGCAACGCCGCCGTCAGCGGCGATCCGGAGAACTTTGCCGTCCTCGCCGCCGGAAATCAGGCTGTCGCTGTGGGGATCGCGAATGCAGGTGAGCATGCCCTGATGGGCTTCCGTCACCTTCTCGCCGCCTTCCAGCCGATGGATCGCGCCCGCAGCGCTGGCGAAGAAGGGGGTATCACCTAAAAATTCGACGGCCAGAACGTGGCCGTCGATATCAAGCGGAGCGACAGTTGGCATCAGGCAGCCGCCTCGCAGGCCTTGAAGCTCTTTTCCAGCTTTTCGCGGTCAAGCTCGCGGCCAATGAAGACCAGGCGGCTCTCATGCTTTTCGCCATCCTTCCAGGCGCGCTGGTGATCGCCTTCGATGATCATGTGCACACCCTGGACGACATAGCGCTCGGCGTCGCCCTTGAAGGCGATGATGCCCTTGAGGCGCAGAATGTTCGGGCCATCGGTCTGCGTGACCTTCTGAATCCACGGGAAGAAGCGATCAGGGTTCATCTCGCCGCCCCGCAGCGAAACCGACTGCACCGTCACGTCATGGATGGCCGACAGGCCGTGGTGATGGTGGTCGTGATCGTGATCATGGTGGTGATGATCGTGGTCGTGATGATGGTGGTCATGGTCGTGATGATCGCAGTCCGGGCCGCAGACATGATCTTCATGGCCATGCTCGAGGAAATGCGGATCGTTTTCCAGCGCGCGCTCGAGGTTGAAGGCGCCCTGGTTCAGAACGCGGGCAAGGTCGACGCCGGAGCGGGTGGTCTTGTAGACGCGGGCGGCCGGGTTGATGGCGCGGACGATGTCTTCGATCTGAGCCAGCTCTTCCGAGGAGACGAGATCGGACTTGTTGATGACGACGACGTCGGCAAAGGCGATCTGATCTTCGGCCTCGCGGCTGTCCTTCAGTCGCAGCGGCAGGTGCTTGGCGTCGACCAGTGCGACGACGGCATCGAGTTCGGTCTTGGCGCGGACATCGTCATCCATGAAGAAGGTCTGAGCGACGGGAACCGGATCGGCAAGGCCGGTGGTCTCGACAATGATGCCGTCGAAACGGCCCGGACGGCGCATCAGGCCCTCGACGACGCGGATGAGGTCGCCGCGCACCGTGCAACAGACGCAGCCATTGTTCATCTCGTAGATTTCTTCGTCCGATTCGACGATCAGATCGTTGTCGATGCCGATCTCGCCGAACTCGTTGACGATGACGGCGTATTTCTTGCCGTGGTTTTCGGAGAGAATGCGATTGAGCAGCGTCGTCTTGCCGGCGCCGAGGTAGCCGGTCAGAACCGTGACGGGAATGGGCTTTTGCGTGGCTGTTTCGGTCATGGGAGCCTCGAAATATGGGAGTTTGCCCCGAGGAGCGGAATTTGATCGGGTTCCATATAAGGAGTTGGCGGCGTCAGTTCAAAGGCTTTTGTATGTTATAAGATCACATTAGGTTTGGGACGGCGGATCAACGGCGCTTTACGTCAACATTTCCACTTCGAACTGGTCAACATCCTGTAAAAGCTCCGCCAGTCCTTTGACGGAGTGGGCAATCAATAGTTCACCTTTCGCCGCGGTCGCGGCACCTGCATTGCCAGCGACGCCCTTGCCACTCAGGTCCGACATTTTCCAGCCAAAAGAGTGCGGGCCGTAGGCGCGGAGGTGTTTGAAGCGCGCAATGAAATCGGATTGCCGGGAGGGAAAATCCGCGGCCTTGGTCATGTCGACTTTCTCCGGGTAGAGCGCCAGCATCACGGAGGTCTCGATATCACCACCATGAATGTCGACGGCTTTGTCCTGCGGCGCGATCATGCCGTCCGGCACGCCGAAGCGGGTCCAGCTCGTCGCGACCGCAAGCATGTTGAAGCGGATGCGTGCCTCGGTCGCGACGATAGTCATCAGGGGTGAATTGCCGCCATGGGCATTCAGCATGACGAATTTGCGGATACCCATTCCGCGGATCCGTTCGGCGATACCCAGCCAGCGGTTGACAGCTTCGTCAAAGGCGAGCGTTCTTGTCCCGGCAATATCCATGTGTTCAATGGAGTAGCCGATCGGTTCCACGGGCAGAAAGGTGACGGGCAAATCAGCGGGTAGAGCATGTTTCAGCCGTTCGACAACGCCTTCCGCAATCAGTGTGTCGGTCTCGAAAGGCAAGTGGGGGCCGTGTTGCTCATGGGCGCCAAGCGGCAGGACGGCGATCCAGTTTGCCCGGTCAACTGGCGTCAGCGTCCTATCATTGTCATCGAAACGCGCCATAGGCTGTGCCATCTGCGGATGTGCCTCTTGTTTATGTCAATAAGCTGCGCAATGTCATATCGTGATGCTGCAGCGGCGGAAAGATCAACGGAATCACGATGGGTAAGAAGAACAAGGACGGAAAAAAAGGTAAGTCAGGTAAGAAGAAGGATCATGGCGACTACACGCTTGCCGATTTGTCGCCGGCATTGACGCAGGCGGCGCGGTCGATGCGCACGGTTCTGACACGCAACCTGACGGCAAGCGGCCTTTATGCAGGGCAGGATGGAGTCATCCTTGCGCTCGCGGCGAACGATGGCCTGCCGGCGGGAACGCTGGCGCAGAAGCTAGGCGTCAAGGCGCCGACCATGACCCGCACGATCGGCCGCATGGAGGCGCAAGGCTTCGTCGAGCGGCGACCGGATGCCGCGGACGCCCGGTTGACCAAGGTCTATCTCACCGAGGCCGGGCGCAATAGCGTCACCGAGATCACAAGTTCAGCGGCTGCTTGCGACGAACTCGCGACCCGCGGTTTTTCGGAGAAGGATGTCCGCTCGCTCGTGCGCCTGCTAAAGGCGATCGACGGCAATCTTCAGGCCGGCGACGACCATGACGAAGATGATGGGGAATTCTGAGAATCCGCGAGGATTCAAGTTGCGCGGCGCGATTTAACCTTTTAATTAAAGTTTTTAAATTCCGGAATCGTAAAACGACCGGATGAGATATTCGGCTGCGTTTCGCGGGGAGGGGAACGTATGGCGCAAAAGATAAAACTTTCGACCATTGCGGAAACGCTGGGCATTTCAACTGCGACCGTATCCCTTGCCTTACGCGACAGTCCGCTGGTGGCGGCGAATACCCGCGAGAAGATCAAGGATCAGGCGCGCACGCTGGGCTATATCTACAATCGCCGCGCAGCGAGCCTCAGGACATCGCGGTCGGGGATCATCGGCGTCGTCGTCCACGACATCATGAACCCGTTCTATGGCGAAATCCTGAAGGCGATCGAAAGCGAGCTCGACCGCAGCCGCCACACTTTCATTCTTTCCAACCATTACGATTCCGTCGAGAAGCAGCGAACCTTCGTCGAAACCCTGCTGCAGCTTGGCGGCGACGGCATCATCATGTCGCCGGCGATCGGCACGCCGCCGGAGGATTTCGATCTGGCCGAGGAAAATGGCATGCCGGCCATCCTCGTCGCCCGTTCGATGGAGGGGCTGGATCTGCCGACCTTTCGCGGCGATGACAGCTACGGCATTTCGCTCGCGACGAATCACCTGATCAGCCTCGGCCACCGCACCATCGCGATGATCGGCGGCACGGATCAGACCTCGACCGGCCGTGATCGCTATCAAGGCTATGTGAATGCCTTGCGCAAGGCAGGCATTGAGGTCGATCCCAATCTGCGTATTCCCGGCGCCCGTTCCAAGCAGGGCGGCTTCGAGGCGGCGGTGCATCTCCTGTCGTTGCCGCAGAAGCCGACGGCCGCCGTCTGCTGGAACGATCTCGTGGCAATCGGTTTGATGAACGGCATTTCCCGCGCCGGCCTCGTGCCGGGCAAGGATATTTCGGTCACAGGCTATGACGATCTTGAGGAGGCGGCGATTGCGACGCCGGCGCTGACGACGGTATGGAACGGCCAGGCCGAGGTCGGAAGGCTTGCGGCGCGCGCGCTTTTGGATAGGCTGGCGGGCAGCCATGAGCCGGATGGTATCCATCTCATCAAGCCGGAAATGCGCATCCGTCAATCGACGTCTCCCTATCAGGCGCGCCAGTAGCGCCGAACCGCATCTTCAAGAGGAAAGATCATGTCCGATAACCGCATCGCCGTCCTCGTTCCGGGGAAGATACACCCGCGTGTCCTCGAAACGCTCAGGGGTCGTTTCGACGTTGTTGCGCTCGACCGTAGCGAGAACCCGAAAGTGGATGCTGAGACGGCGGCGCGTGTACGCGGCGTGGCGGTGGCCGGCGGCTTCAATGCCGCCTGGATGGATACATTCCCCAATATTGAAGTCATCGCGAATTTTGGCGTCGGCTATGACGGTATCGACGTCGGGCATGCCGCCTCGAAGGGCATTGTGGTCACGAATACGCCCGATGTGCTGAACGACGAGGTGGCCGATACGGCGATAGCACTGTTGCTGAACACGCTGCGGCAATTTCCAAAAGCGGAAACCTGGCTGCGTGAGGGGCGGTGGGCAGGCGAGGGGCCTTTCCCCCTTTCTCCATTCTCGATGAAGGGGCGGCGTGTCGGCATCTACGGCCTTGGCCGTATCGGACAGGAGATCGCCAAGCGCTTGGAGCCGTTCAAGGTGAAGATCGGCTATCATACCCGCTCTCAGCGCAAGGAACTGGCTTATGACTATTATCCGACGCTGAAGGCGATGGCGGAGGCGGTGGATACCCTGATCTCCATCGTTCCGAAGACGCCGGAGACGCACAAGGTGATCGATGCCGAGATTCTATCGGCACTTGGGCCGCAGGGAGTGTTCATCAACGTCGGACGCGGTTGGTCGGTGGACGACGACGCGCTGATCGCAGCCCTCCGGAACGGCGCGCTTGGCGCTGCCGGCCTCGATGTTTTCTACGACGAGCCGAGCGTTCCCGCAGCTTACCTCTCTTTGCCGAATATCTCGCTGCTGCCGCATGTCGCATCCGCCTCGGTGCCGACGCGCAACGCCATGGCCGATCTCGTGGCGGACAACATCATTGCATGGTTCAGCAACGGCAACGTGCTGACGCCGGTTCCGGAAACCCCGGTTAAATCAAAAGGTTGATCATATAGCCTGTTGGCGGAGGGGAGTGGCCGAGGGTTGCTCCTTGCCGGCCGCATAATCGCGCACGGCATCCCCGAAAGCCGCAAACAGCTTGCGCGACGGCGAATCCGTCTCCGCCCAATATTCCGGGTGCCACTGCACGCCGACGGCGAAGGCCTTGGCGTCGATAACGGAGACGGCTTCGATCGTGCCGTCTTCTGCGACGGCTTCCACCTGCAGCCGCGGCGCCGTATCGGCGATCGCCTGACGGTGCAGCGAGTTTACCCGCACCTCGCCGGGACCGACGACGCGGGCGATGCAAGAGCCTTCCTTGACGAAGACGCTCTGACGGATCGAATACATCGTGTCGCGGTCGACATTCGGCGGCTTGCGATGATCCCAGATGCCCGGCTGTTCCTGGATTTCACTGGCGAGCGTGCCGCCAAGCGCGACGTTCAGTTCCTGAATGCCGCGACAGATGGCGAGCATCGGGATGGCGCGATCGATGGCGCGGCGAATGAGCGGCAACGACGTAGCGTCGCGGGCCGGATCGAAGGGGCCGTCGCTCTCGCGCGCTTCCTTGCCGTAGAGCGAGGGGTGTACGTTGCTGGCGGAGCCGGAGACAAGCAGGCCGTCGACTCGATCGAGAATGGCGTCGATATCGTTGCCGTCTTCCATCGCCGGGACGATCAGCACCAACAGGCCTGCGGCATTGACGGCTGCGCGGATATATTGCTGCTGCACCGCATGCCAGGTTACACCATCGAATTCGCGGATATCGGCAGGAACGGCGATGATCGGTCTGGACATATGAGGCTCCGGAGAAATGCGCACTATGGGATCGGTTGAGACCCCAGAATGAATATGGTGTCAACGCCGGGGCTCGTCACCTATAAACAAATCTACGCGAAGAGCGACTCTTCGGCAACGCGGAATGGTTGCGGTCTGGCTTTGTTTCTGTTCGTCATGACGATGTACAGGAATCGCCATAATGCAGTGCAAAAGCAAACTTGAAAGACAATGCGCGGCGTGGTTAGCTCCATCGCTTGCGCCACGGTCGGGAGAGCATTTTTCCCGCAATGCTATCTATACGGGAGGTTTCGATGGATCGCCGTTCGTTCATCAGGCGGGCTGGAGCAGTTGGCGCGGGCGCCGCCGCCTCTGCGCTCGCCAGTCCCGCTGTGGCTCAGGAAAATCCGAAGATCACCTGGAAGATGACCTCGTCCTTCCCGAAGAGCCTGGATACGATCTATGGCGGCGCTGAGGACATTGCGGCGCATGTTTCAGACGCAACCGGAGGCAATTTTGTCATCCAGACCTATGAAGCCGGCGAGATCGTCCCCGGCGCGCAGGCCGCCGATGCGGTGAGCGCCGGGACCGTCGATGCCGCTCATACCTGTTCCTACTATTTCTGGACTAAGGACCCGACCTACGCCATCGGCACAGCTTTACCGTTCGGTCTCAATGCCCGACTCACCAATGCCTGGTTCTATCAGGGCGACGGCAATAAGCTGATGAACGAGTTCTACGCCACCCAGGGTATTTTTGCGTTGCCGGCGGGCAATACCGGTGCGCAGATGGGCGGTTGGTTCCGCAAGGAAATCAATACGTTGGACGACCTCAAGGGCTTGAAGATGCGCATCCCCGGCCTTGCCGGCAAGGTCATCGAAAAGATCGGCGTCGTGCCGCAACAGGATATCCCTATCAACGACGTCTACGCCGCACTCGACAAAGGTACGATCGACGCGGTGGAGTGGGTCGGCCCCTATGACGATCTGAAACTCGGTTTCCAGAAGATCGCCAAATATTATTATTATCCCGGTTGGTGGGAGGGAGGTGCCGTGGTGCACGCCTTCTTCAATCTGGAAAAATGGAACGCGCTGCCAAAGACCTATCAGACGATCCTGGCGGATGCCTGCGCCTTCGCCAATACCAACATGTTGGCGAAATATGATCTGAAAAATCCGCTCGCGTTGAAGGAGATCGTGCAGCAGGGCGTGACGCTGCGCCCCTTCAGCCAGGAAATTCTCGAGGCTTGTTTCCAGGCGGCGACCGTAATTTATGCCGATCTTTCTAAGTCGAACAATTATTTCAAGCGGATCTATGACGATCAGGTTGCTTATAAGAAGGATGCCTATCTTTGGATGCAACTTTCCGAGTACACTTTCGACACTTTCATGATGATCCAGCAGCGGGCGGGCAAGCTCTGATCGGCTATACGTTGATGTTTACTACCTTCTATTTTAGCAATTAATGATTGGTGAAATATAGTTTGGGTAGAGTCAGTTTTAACTGATTGCACGAATACGATGCAAAATACCACTCAAAATCGGCGTAAGTTACCGACATGATTAGAAAATCCGTCCAGATACCTCTTATTTGAGCAATCAAATTTTAAAAAGTTTCTTTTAGTGTGTCCGCCGCATCAGGGGAACTCTGAATGAAGCCTCAAAGCCCGGACACCGTGCCGACGGATGTTTATCTGTCGTTCGTAAGTTCGCTTTTCGGAAACCGTAAAACGCTGTTTACGGGTGTGTTCGTTCACATCCTGACTTATGTCATTGTGTTTCTGAGCACGGGCGCCGGCATCTATCTCGGCCTCTGTCTGGCTTTTGCCGCCGTTTTCGCTTTGCGCATGTATTCGTTCTGGCAGTTCGACGCCGCCGATAAGCATATGTTTTCGCGCGCCGATATCGCGCATTGGGAAACGCGCTATGTACTGGGCGCCGCAGGCACAGCCGGTATTCTCGGCATCGGCAGCGGCTACGCGATCCTGATCGTCCAGGATCCGCTGGCGGAATTCATCTGTATCGCCGTGACCATGGCATCGATGGTGTCGATCGTCGGCCGCAATTATGGTTCGCAGAAGGCGATCGACCTGCAGACCATGGCTTGTTGCCTGCCGATCATCGTCGCTTGTCTGATGTCGGAACAGCTTTACAAGGCCATTGTTTCCATCATGCTCGTGCCCTTCGGCCTGACGACGCGCTCGATGGCCAATGGCGTGCGCGAGTTCCTTTACAAGAATGTCATCGCGTCGCGCGAGATATCGCTGATTGCCGACCGGTTCGACACGGCACTCAACAATATGACGCATGGCCTGTTCATGCTGGATGCCGACAATCGCATCTTGGTCGTCAACCGCAAGGCCTGCGAGCTTTTGAACCTGACGCATCAGGAACAGCTCAGGGATTGCGAGTTCGATGTCGTGCTGCGTTATGGCGCCCGCCACGCTTTCATCGACGGGTCGCTGCCGGGCCTGATCCAGCGACAGATGGCGCAGCTCGTCAGCGGTTCGCTGTCGCGCACGCTGATACAGTTCAGTGAAGACTTGTTTCTGGAGTTTTCGGCAAGCCGGCGCGCCGACGGCGTCGTCATTCTGATTTTCGAGGATGTGACGGCGCGTATTCGCGCTGAGCGCAAGATCCTGCATATGGTGCGCTTCGATCCTTTGACGGGTTTGCCGAACCGCGAATATTTCGTCGAGATGGTCAAGGAAAAACTGGCCGCCCGCGCCCAGCAGGGCCAGATCGGCATTCTGGTTCTCGACGTCGACGACTTCAAACACGTCAATGACACCAAGGGGCATGTCATCGGCGATCGGCTGCTGGTCGCCATAGCCGCTCGACTGCAGGAGAAGGCCGGAAACATGGCGCTTTCCGCGCGTCTCGTCGGGGACCAGTTTGTGTTGTTTTTCCCGAATGAGGAAGACGAGCCCGATTTGGACAGCCGTGTCCGTACGCTGCATGCCGCCATGGCAGGCCTCTACGATGTGGACTGCAATAGCTTTCGCGTCACCTTCAGCGGCGGCTATGTGACGATGTCGAGCCGTGAGTTCCGTCCGGAGGAGTGGCAGATCAAGGCCGACCTGGCGCTGTTCGAAACAAAGTCGCGAATGAAGGGTGGCTGCTCCGCTTTCGAGCAGGAAATGGATGCCCGTTATGTCGAGCGGCAAAAATTGAAAGACGATCTGCGCGAGACAATCGAGGCCGGCAAGCTGCACGCTGTCTATCAACCGATGTTCACGCCGGACGGCAGTCGTATCGATTGTTGCGAAGCTCTGTCGCGGTGGGTGCATCCGGAAAAGGGCTCGATTCCGCCGAATATCTTCGTGCAGATCGCCGAAGAGATGGGCATCGTCACCGGCATCACCCGCTTCATGCTCAACCAAGCCTGCCGGGATTGTGCCACCTGGCCACAGTCGATCTCGGTTTCGGTCAATCTCTCGGCACAGGATCTGCGCAGCAAGGATATCGTCGCCATGGTCATGGAAGCGCTCGACGCATCGGGGCTGGAGCCGTCGCGGCTGCATCTGGAAGTGACCGAAAGCTGCTTGATGGATGAGCTCACGACCGTGCGATCCATTCTCGCCGATCTGCGCGCCAAGGGCATCACGATCGCTATCGATGATTTTGGCACCGGCTTCTCCAGCCTCAGCTATCTCGATTCGTTGCCCGTGGATATCGTCAAGATCGACCGTTCCTTCGTACGCGACATCACCAACGACAGCCGCCGTTTCAAGCTCCTGTGCGGCATCGTCGATCTCTCAAGGGCCCTCAGCCTCGAAATCGTCATCGAAGGTGTGGAGACGCCGGAACAACTGGCGCTCATCGAAGAATACGATTTGGCCGATATCATCCAGGGCTACGTGTTTTCAGTTCCGGTGTCGCGAGACAGCGTTATTGAGATGGTGAACAATCTCGATCGCAACCAACCGGCCATGCGGCAGGATAATGTGGCCTAGACTCGCGCTCCGCTCCCGATTCCGTCAAAGGAGCGAGGAGAAGTTGGTCAGTCTAGGACGCTCTCGGCGCTTGCGGAGGATGTTGAACCTGCCGAACTCAAGCTATCCAACCTAAACCCAACGATCCTAAGCGACAGGCGGAAATCTCTGCCGTCAACGTGTCTTGTCTGGCCTCTTTTCGCCGACGTACGCAGAGCGCGTCGTCCTATCCGCTTCCCCATAATAGTCATTAAATAAGAACCAATGAATATTCGAATCTATACCGGTATTCGCGATCGAAAAATTAACCTTAATGAACAATTAATTAATAAAAATTAAAACCAATATTGATCAATGTTTCAGTTAATACCAATAATGGTTCGTTAACATTATGGATTAACGGATCATGAACTATATTAGTACTTTGACAAATAGCTTTGCCGGCAAGCTTATGGAGGTGCTTGATCATGTCGAATATCGCCGGATCGAGAGCAGCGAGGACATGGAGGATGTCGCTCGGCTGCGTTACAAGGCCTACAAAGCGCGTGCTGTTTTGCCGGTTGCAGCCAAGACTATGATCGACGACATCGATTTCGATGAGCAGGCCTACATTTTCGGCGTCTATTATTACGAAGAGCTGGTGAGTACGGTGCGGGTGCACCATGTCACGCCGGATCATCGCGTTTGTCAGTCCACCGGGATTTTCCCCGATGAAATCCACGCCTTTCTCGATGCCGGCATGACGTTGATAGATCCGGCCCGCTTCGCCATCGATCCCGATTTCGAGCTTGAAATGCCGGCGCTGCCTTACCTGACGCTGAGGCCGGCAATCGTCGCGGCTATCTATTTCAATACCGACCGCGTGTTGCAGCATATCCGTCCGGCACACGCCGCCTTCTACAAGCGTGTCTTCTATGCCGATACGATCGTGCCGCCGCGCATGACGGAGACCTATGGTTTCGAACTGACGCTGCTTGCTTCGCGATCGAAAGAAATCCGCGGCAAGTTGATGCAACGGTATCCCTTCTTCGATTCGGAGCCTTATGAGCGGCGGATGATGTTCTCCCGCGATGTGGACGGCGGCACGCTTCCGCTGACCATCCTGCCGACGGCGCGATTGGCTGCAGGCGGCCGCATCGTTGTGCGAGAGCAATTCGGCTAAGCCCTCTCAAGCCTCTGCGGCGTTCTCGTGCATTGCATTTTTCGTCGCTTTGTGTAACGCCTCGATTGAGGAAATTTGGCCGCGGTGTCTCGTTGAGTTCTACCGCGGCTTTCGAGGCTGAACTCCAGCCGACAGGCGATTGCAAGGCCGGTCGGGGAGCGGATTGAGGGGAGATTTTTGAATGGCCGAACATCATACCGGACCGATCGAAACCGGTGCTCCAATGGACTACAAGGAGCATGAGAAGACCTATAATATGTTCATTTCGGGCGCCAAGGTCGGATCGGCGATCATCACCGCGCTGATGATTGCGATGGCGGCCGGGTTCTTCGGTCATGCCGGTTTCCTCGGCGGTCTGCTTATTTTCATCATTCTTTCAATCGTTGGCACCATGCTCGCGCGCTGATATTCGAGCGCGCTGATCGACGCAGGGCCGTCCGGCCCGCGCCTTTCCCGGAATCTCGGCCTGGATTCTGCAGGCTATTGCGCTCCTGGCATCCAGCAGCGCTGTCGTTTGACGTGAGGTGGTGTCGTTGGGCAATCTGGTTTTTGTCGCCAAGGAGACCGTGTCGGATGAGACGCGAGTCGCCGCGTCCGTCGAAACGGTGAAGAAAATGAAAGGCCTTGGCTTTGACATTGTGGTCGAGGCCGGCGCGGGTGCTCCGTCGCGCATTCCGGATAGCGAATACGAAGCCATCGGAGCGCGTATCGGCTCTGCACAGGATGCCACCCAGGCCGATGTCATCCTCAAAGTACGCCGGCCGACCGGTACTGAGGTCGCTGGCTATAAGAGCGGCGCGATCGTCATTGCCATCATGGATCCCTATGGCAACGAAGCCGCGCTTGTCGACATGGCACGGGCCGGACTGACGAGCTTCGCTATGGAGCTGATGCCGCGCATCACCCGTGCGCAGTCGATGGACGTCCTGTCGTCACAGGCCAATCTTGCCGGCTATCAGGCTGTGATCGAGGCAGCTGCGGTTTATGACCGGGCATTGCCGATGATGATGACGGCGGCCGGCACCGTGCCGGCCGCGAAAGTCTTCGTCATGGGCGCCGGCGTCGCCGGCCTGCAGGCAATTGCGACGGCAAGACGACTCGGCGCGCAGGTGTCGGCGACGGACGTTCGTCCCGCCGCCAAGGAGCAGGTCGCTTCCCTTGGCGCGAAATTCGTCGCCGTCGAAGATGAGGAATTCAAGGCGGCGGAAACGGCCGGCGGCTACGCCAAGGAGATGTCCAAAGACTATCAAGCCAAGCAAGCTGCGCTGGTTGCCGAACATATCTCCAAGCAGGATATCGTCATCACGACGGCTTTGATTCCCGGTCGCCCGGCACCACGGCTTGTCAGCCGCGAGATGCTGAAGGCGATGCGCCCTGGCTCAGTTGCCGTCGACCTTGCCGTTGAGCGTGGCGGCAATATCGAGGGTGTCGAATTCGGGACCGTGGCCGATGTCGAGGGTGTCAAGGTGGTCGGATATCCCAATATGGCCGGCCGCATTCCGGCGAGCGCGTCTGCGCTCTATGCCAAGAACCTCGTTACTTTCCTGGAAACGATGGTCGACAAGGGTACAAAGAGCCTCGGGCTTAACCGTGCCGATGAACTGATCAAAGCGACGATGCTAACCGATGGCGGCGAAGTCGTGCATCCTAATTTCGTCGACCCGGATCAGCCGACGGTCAACAAGGGAGATCTCTAGATGGCCAGCCAAGCAATGGACCAGGCGCTCCAACAGCTGAACGACGCCGTCACCGCCGTGATGACCGCTGCCGCCCAGGCGCCGGATTCCGTCAGCGCCGTCTCCGGTGGTGCGATCGATCCTTTCGTCTTCCAACTGGCGATCTTCGTATTGGCTATTTTCGTGGGCTACTACGTCGTCTGGTCGGTAACCCCGGCCTTGCATACGCCGCTGATGGCGGTCACGAATGCGATTTCTTCCGTCATCGTCGTGGGCGCGCTCCTGGCGGTCGGCATTTCCGCCAGCGGGCTTGCCACCGGTTTCGGCTTCGTGGCCCTGGTGCTTGTCTCGGTCAATATCGTCGGCGGCTTCCTTGTCACCCAGCGCATGCTGGCAATGTACAAGAAGAAAGACAAGTGAGGGCGGCATGCTGAGCAATATCGCAGCCTTCCTCTATCTCGTCTCCGGCGTGCTGTTCATCCTGGCGCTGCGCGGCCTGTCGCATCCGGCCACCAGTCGTAAGGGAAATCTCTACGGCATGGTCGGCATGGGAATTGCCATCGCCACGACGCTGGTTCTGGCGACGCCATCCTTCGGCGGTTTCGTGCTGATTGTCCTCGGCCTCGCCATTGGCGGCGGGGCGGGGGCCTATATCGCCCGTGTCATTCCGATGACCTCGATGCCGCAGCTCGTAGCCGGCTTCCATTCTCTGGTCGGTTTGGCGGCCGTGCTGGTCGCAGCCGCGGCGCTCTATACGCCATCCTCCTTTGGTATCGGCGCTATCGGCTCGATCCACCATGAGGCACGCATCGAAATGGCGATCGGCGTCGCCATCGGCGCGTTGACCTTCACCGGCTCGATCATCGCCTTCCTGAAGCTCGACGGACGGATGTCCGGCAAGCCGATCCTGCTGCCGAACCGGCATATCATCAACGCCGTGTTGCTGGCGCTGATCCTGTTCTTCATCGTCGGTCTGGCCGTCAGCGAGAGCCATTTCGATTTCTGGGCGATCGTCGCCCTGGCTCTGGCGCTCGGCGTGTTGCTGATCGTGCCGATCGGCGGCGCCGACATGCCGGTTGTCGTGTCGATGCTGAACTCCTATTCCGGCTGGGCGGCTGCCGGCATCGGCTTCACGCTCGGCAATCTGGCGCTGATCATCACCGGTGCCCTGGTCGGGTCTTCCGGCGCGATCCTGAGCTACATTATGTGCAAGGGTATGAACCGCTCTTTCATTTCCGTGATCCTCGGAGGTTTCGGTGGTGAGACGGCTTCCAGCGGCGCTGACAACAGCGACAGGACGGTGAAGCTCGGCTCGGCAGAGGATGCGGCCTATCTGATGGCCAATGCCTCGAAAGTCATCATCGTGCCGGGGTACGGCATGGCGGTGGCCCAGGCCCAACATGCTCTGCGCGAAATGGCAGACAAGCTGAAGGCAAACGGCGTCGACGTGAAATATGCCATTCATCCGGTTGCCGGCCGCATGCCAGGCCATATGAACGTGCTGCTTGCCGAAGCCAATGTTCCTTATGACGAAGTGTTCGAACTCGAGGACATCAACTCGGAATTTGCTCAGGCCGACGTCGCCTACGTCATCGGCGCGAACGACGTCACCAACCCGGCCGCACGCGACGACAAGACCTCGCCGATCTACGGCATGCCGATCCTTGACGTCGACAAGGCGAAGACCTGCCTCTTCGTCAAACGCTCGCTCGGCTCCGGTTATGCCGGCATCGACAATACGCTGTTCTACAAAGACGGCACGATGATGCTGCTTGGCGACGCCAAGAAGGTGACCGAGGAAATCGTCAAGGCGATGAATGAGTGAACTGCAGTCTCCTGCACGGGAGAGACGTCAGGGGACGAAGAGGGAGCGAAGGCACGCATATTGGGCGATTCACACGAATCGCCCTGACTTCATTTCTTCTTAAATCGAAGCAGGTGCCAGCGTCATCTTCTCAACGCCAACGGCGATGTTGACGCCTTCCTGGACCTGGACGTTGAGGGGTTGCAGCATGAAAGCCTTGTTCGTGCCGCCGCTGATGACCTTGGCACCGCCACCGGCTGCAACGCTGGCATCGGCGCCAACGCCGTAATATTCGCCGGCCAGCGCGATATCGGTCCATGGCGTACCGGTTTTGGCAAGCACAGCCCAGATCATGACGCTACGGCCGGTAACGCCAAGGTCGACGCCGTACTTCTGGATGGTGCCGGCATAACGCGCACGCGGCCCGCCGCCGCTCGGTTCAAAAGTACACATCAGGTTCTTCTGGGACATGATGATCATGCCCGTCGATCCTTTCGACGTGCAGGTGAGCTTGCCGAGAGTGGCGTAGTCTGCGGAACTTGCAGGCGCAGCCCATATCGCGACAGACAGTGCCGCGGACGCCAGGAGAATGGGTTTCAGCATGGTCTTTCTCCTTTGGAATGACCAAACTGTAACGATCCCTGCGGTTGAATGTTCCGAGCGGCGAGCGGGCGCTAGTTTCGCTCCCGTTCGCGCTCCATCGTGCTGCGCAAGGCGTTCAGCACCCAGACGAGACCTGTCGGGCGGAAGTCGATCTCTACACTACCGCCAAAGGCGGCGGCGGCGTGAGCCTTGGTGACGGTCGTACCAAAGCCGGTCACGGTGGGTGTCTTGACGATCGGGCCGCCGCTCTCTGTCCAAGTGAATCGGATCATCTGTCCGATGTCGCCGTCCGTACTCGTCCATTCAATCGCGATCTTCCCCTCGGGAGCGGAGAGCGCGCCGTACTTCACCGAATTCGTCGCCAGTTCATGCAGAACCAGACCGAGATTCTGTACCGCCTCCGGCTTCAACAGGAAATCCCTACCCTTGATATCGAGTTGTTGCGGTCCTTGCAGGAAGGTGGCCAGATGAATGTCGATCACCCGGCGCAGCGACACGCCGGACCATTGTTCGCTGGTCAGGACTTCGATCGAACGCGCCAGCCCTTCCAGCCGATCGGCGACCGCGCGTTGAAAAGTGTCCACGCTGTCGGTTTGCCGCGCGAGCTGACGGGTCATCGCCTGGGCGAGAGCCAGCAGGTTCTTGGTGCGATGGACGAGCTCATGCATGACGAAATGCAGCCGGTCCTCGGTTTCGCTGCGATCAAAGGAAGCGTTGGAAAGCGCCATGGCCATCTGATTTGCCTCGATGACGCTGGTCTCGATCGGCGAAACGATCTCGCCGCGGCCCATGCGATCTGCCATGTCGGCAATGCTCTGGATCGTGGTGCGCACTTGGCGGGCCAGCGCATAGACCGCAATCAGCGCGATCAACAATAGGGTGACGCCGCCATAGATCAGGAAACGCCACGTGCTCATCAGCGAAGCCTGTGCCGAGGCCACTGGTCCCCACACGACGGCTTTCCACGACCAGCCAGGAATTTGCGCATAACCAAGCAAGGAGTGCGGCAGGACCTTTTCATCCTGATAGACGCCGCTTGAGGCGATCAGCTTTGGCAGAATGTTGGCGTTGAAGGCGTCGCCGGGAACATGATTGGCGGGACCGCTGGCAGCGAGGATATGGCCGGAACTGTCGATGACGGCAGCCGACCAGCCGGGGGCAAGTGCGTCTGTTGTCACCAGCTTGCCAAGATCATCGGCATTCTGCGTCATGATCAACGCTGCACCGGCAGGCGAGTGATAGAGCGGCAGGGTGACATTGTAGACCCATTGACGGCTGGTCGAGCCGATGAAGACGTCGGAGGCTTCGATCCGCCCCGAATCAAGTGCGGAGCGCAACGCCGCCATATTGGCTGTCTTGCCGAGCGGCTCCCCGAACGGCCGTCGCGTATTGAGCCGTTGCTGACCGTCCTTGTCGACGAGCAGGACGAAAAGCGAATCGGTGCGCAATACCGTCTCTGTCCGGTCGAAGAAGGTGGCGATATCGTTGCGCTCCAGTTCCGGTGAGGAGGAGAGCAGTCGTAGGGTCGTCGCCATGTCCTGCAATTGCCGGTCGATGGTCCGCGCCAACGCCTGAGCGTCCTGAACCGTATCGCGCTTCAGCACATCCCGTTCGTTGTTCTCGAGCTGGACCAGCAATAATGCAACGAAAGCTAGAATTGGCAAGGCAATCGCCAGTGCTATGGCGATCAGATAAGCCCCAATCGAAGCCTTCGGGAAACGCGGCTTGTTCATGGTGGGGTCAACCGATCGGACCACCATGGGGATAAAAAGCGTCTGCGAAAGCGGGAATATCGGTCTTGGTCATCATGTCGAGCGCCCCCATGCTTTTACCCGAGCAGCATGCTCTCGAAAGCACCATGTTAGGGCTCGGTAAATTGCGTTGCAACATATGAAAAGTCATCGCCGTTAAATCGTAAGTGATGCCAGACGCTTTGGGCATAGTCAGCATGGCTTAAAGTTGTATTTCATGAGCTACTCGCTTGATTGCGCGAATCGCGACAGGCGGAATGGAGAAAGCTGAGGGTCGGGATAGCCGCCGATAATCTCCGCTGCCGCAACCGATCCGACGAGCGGCGCCAGGGTCACGCCGGAATGCAGGACGGCGAGATAGAGGCCCGGCGCTGCATCGACACCGCCGATAATCGGGAAGCCGTCTTTCGGTGTCGGACGATAGCCGACCGTGTAAAAGTCGAGTTCGAGCGTGTCGCCGCCGCGCAGCATGGCTTTTACCTTGGCGAAAAGTTCGTCGGCGGCTTTTTGTGGATTGTTGCCGGGATTGGTGCCGCCGAAATCGCTGCCTGCGATAACTCGGCCTTCTGCCGTCTGGCGCATGTGCAGTCCTGGCGCCATGACGAGGCCATTCAGAAGCCGAGGACATGGACGAGAGTGAACAATCAGGCCCGGCGGTGTTTCGATCGGCACATCGATACCAACGGAAGCGGCGAGCGCCGCGGTGCCTGCGCCGGCGGCCAGAACGACATGATCGGCAAGCAGTGCTCCGTCCCTCGTTGCAACGCCGGTAATCTTGCCGTTGTCCTGTAAGAGCCGCCCGGCCTCAGTGCCGTATAACAGCGTTGCGCCCTGACGTGCGGCGTCTTCAAGCAACAGATTGGCAGCGGCGACGGGCTCAACAGCGCCTTCTTCGGCGACATGCAATGCGAATGAGGGCGGATTGGCAAGATGAGGTTCGAGGGCGGCGCTTGTCTCGCGATCGACCCGTCGTATGCCGTAGCCCCAGCCACCTTGCTGTGCGGCATAGGCCTCCAGCTTAGCCTCCGTCAGATCCCAGCAGAGCCCGCCGCACCAGGAAAGCGGCAGGCCGGGAATGTCAGCCGCCAACCGCGACCATTCTGCCATCGAGCGGCGACGGAAATGGAAATAGAATTCGGGATTGCCCCAGCTCGCATTGATCCAGGCAAAGGAATTCGGCGTCGCCTCGCCGCCCGCCTTTGCCGCGATCACGGTGACGGATGCACCCTTGCGCGCCAAATGCCAGGCGATGGAAGCGCCGATGATGCCGGCGCCGACGACGATGATTTTTTGAGGAGAGGGCATGCCTTGTCTCTTGTCCGAATATGAGGCCGGGCCGAGACTATGCGTTCAACAGCGCAAAGAAAAGCCGCCGGGCGGATGATCGCCGAGCGGCCCACTGTTCTGATGATGTGCGGCGGAGTCAACGCGGTTCAGCTTTTCGCGGTATCGCAAAACCGCTTCGCGCTTTTCCTGGAATGGCTTTAGGCGCCTGCCCCGACGCGTGCCAGACCATCCTTGGCCGGCTGATAGGTTGGGTCGAGGTTCACCGCGTGCTGGTAGGAGCGGCGGGCTTTGGCCTTGTCGCCACGGCGCTCGTAAACGAAGGCCTGATTTGCCCAGGATTCGGCGACCTTGTTGTTCAGGTCGATCGCGTGGTTGAAATCGGCGAAAGCGTTGTCGTCGTCGTTCTGCGCGAGATAGGAGATGCCGCGGCTGTTATAAGGCTCTGGCGAATTCGGCGACAGCGAGATCGCCTTGGAGAAGTCGTCGATCGCCTTATCCTGCTGATTGCGCTTCTGATAGATCACGCCGCGGCCATTATAGGCGCGACCGTCCGTCGTTCCGAGGCTGATCGCCTTGGAGTAATCGTTGAAGGCGTCGTCGTCGCGGCCGGCCTGGCGATAGAGGTTGCCGCGGCCGATATAGGCGACGTCATAATTGGGATTGATCTGCAGCGCGGCGTTATAGTCGGCGATCGCTTCCGGCAGCTTGCCCATGTTGCGATAGATGAGTGCTCGGTTGGCGTAGGCCTGATAGAACTTCGGATTGAGCTGAATCGCCTGGTTGAAGTCCGCAAGGGCGCGGCTGAATTCGCCGCCGCGACCATAGGCCGTGCCGCGGACGTTGTAGCCTTCCGGATCCTGTGGGTTGGCATTGATGACCGAGGTCAGCGAGGCAATGTTTTCCGACGAGCCCTGTGCCTTGTCGATGCGGATCACCGTATCGGTAGAAGCCGTCTGACAGCCGGAAAGGCCGATCGCAGTGAGAAGAGCCAAAGCTGGCAAGGCAGCAGCGCGCTTCGAAACGAAAAAAGACAGGTTCGAAGTGCGGAACTGTTTAGACGTCGTGATTGCCATTATCGGGTTTCGCTTTCCCCATGCGTTATATCAGGCTGTTTTGATCTAACCCCGTTTGCCCAGGGAATAAATCAAAAAGGCGGCGGCGACCGACTCGCCCCCGCCAGACATGCATCTGAAAACGTCGAAAAAACGACGATTAGCGTGCGACCAGACCTTCGCGCTGTGCACGCTTGCGTGCCAGCTTGCGAACACGACGAACAGCTTCTGCCTTCTCGCGAGCACGCTTCTGCGACGGCTTTTCGTAATAGTCGCGCATCTTCATTTCGCGGAAAATACCTTCGCGCTGCATTTTCTTCTTGAGAGCGCGGAGAGCCTGGTCGACATTGTTATCGCGGACGAGTACCTGCACGAGAATCACGTTCCTTTGGTTTGGTTGATGCCAGCGGCGACTGCAGCACCAGAGGCAAAAAAATAACGGTCGCGCGGCCGCAGCCTTGCGATTGGTAAGGCGGGATAGCAGATCGGTTTGTCAAAGTCCAGCCGGATCGTGAGTTTGCGGAGGAAAAAGCCGTTTGTCGAGCCCTTGATTGGGCCGGTAGCGCCTTGCCTTGCCTGTTGTGACTGGTGGATGTGGAATTGATTTTCCATGTTTTGCGACACTGACATGCCTATGCGAAAATTCTAGATCACAGTCGTTCATGCGCCATGGTGAATTGCCCCATCCCGGCCGTTACCTGGCGCGCCAAGGGGAATCGCTTCATGAAATCATTCGACCTCGTTGCTGCTGGGAGGCTGCTTGCGGCGCCCACGCTGGCCTTTGTCGTTTTCGCCGCAACGTTTGCGCCTGCTAGAGCAGACGAAGTGCATCTCGGCAAGAATGTCCACATCGGCGGCAACGATTTTTCGAACCAGACCTTCGACAGCAAGCATCGCGCGAGAATCTATCTTTACAACCAAAGGCTGCAGAAGGAAGGATGCGGCTGGCGCAGCGACGGCCATGGTGGTCGGGTGAAGATTTGTCATCTTCAGCGTAAGTAGGACGGAGTGGGGAATTATGAGCGATCAGACCATGCCAATGAGCGTTCGATATTACGAACGCCTCACATATGCTGGGATGGCGGTTATTCTTATAAATCAGTTGGTGAACTGGGATAGGACGGCCAGTCGTTTTACTGAAGCACCATTGGCTTTCACGGTTTTACAAATTGCGATTCTTTGCATCCAAATCTTCTGGGTTTGGCTAGTTGCCCATAAACGGGTGAACTGGGCGCGCTGGATGACACTTGGCGGGCAATTCGCTATGATGTTTTTCATTGGCTTCGGCGCCGGAATGCTCACATTTAAGGGCAACGCAGAGGGAACGCTTTTCGAATTCGTTTTGCTAATTTTGGTGACCTCGTTTTATTTGCTCGCCGCGTGTCTTCTTTTTACCCGTGACGCAACAATGTGGTTTGTTCCTCAAGCGGACATGAATTCGGCCACAACGGCACAGACTCCACAGATGGTTTGATGTTGTCATTCGCCATTCCTTTTAACCGTGTCGAAAGCCGGTCCTGAATGCGTCGCAAAAGAGCCGTTGTGTCGGTTTTTGATTTGCGATTTGTATGACCCACAAGAAGGGCGTCTTGCCTGAAGGAGTTGAGGGCGAATGCGTAAATACTCGGTTTTTGCCGTGGCACGGGAAGCAATGCGGGCTCACAAGGGCTGGGAGGCCCAGTGGACCTCGCCGGAGCCGCGCAAGGAGTATGACGTCATCATCATCGGCGCCGGTGGCCATGGCCTGGGCGCTGCCTACTATCTTGCCAAGGAGCACGGCATTACCAATGTCGCAGTCCTCGAAAAGGGCTGGCTCGGCGGCGGCAATACCGGCCGCAACACGACCATCATCCGCTCGAACTATCTCTATGAAGAGAGCATGCACATCTATGAGCATTCGATGAAGCTCTGGGAGGGGCTTTCTCTGGATCTCAACTACAATGTCATGTATTCGCCGCGCGGCGTGATGATGCTGTCGCACAATATCCACGATCAGCAGTCCTTCAAGCGGCATATCCATGCCAACCGGCTCTATGGCATCGACAATGAATGGCTGACGCCGGAGCAAGCGAAAGCTTACTGTCCGCCACTCGATATTTCCCAGACCGCGCGCTACCCGATCAATGGTGCCGCCCTTCAGCGTCGCGGCGGCACGGCCCGGCATGATGCGGTGGCCTGGGGCTTTGCCCGCGCGGCTTCGGATCGCGGCGTGCACATCATTCAGAATTGCGAAGTGACCGGTATCCAGCGTGGGTCGGACGGCCGGGTGACTGGTGTCGATACGACGCGCGGCTTTATCGGCGCCAAGAAGATCGGCGTTTCGGCGGCCGGCCACACCACAGTCGTCATGCAGATGGCCGGCGTGCGCGTGCCGCTGCAATCGAGCCCGCTGCAGGCGCTGGTGTCCGAGCCCCTGAAGCCGATCTTCCCTTGCGTCGTCATGTCGAACACGGTGCATGCCTATATATCGCAGTCCGACAAGGGCGAACTCGTCATCGGCGCGGGTACGGACCAGTACAATTCCTATAGCCAGACCGGTGGCTTGCAGATCATCACCCATACGCTGGATGCGATCTGCGAGCTGTTCCCGATGTTCCGGCGCGTCAAGATGATGCGCTCTTGGGGTGGCATCGTCGATAACACGCCGGACCGTTCGGCGATCCAATCGAAAACGCCGGTGCCGGGGCTCTACGTCAATTGTGGCTGGGGCACGGGCGGTTTCAAGGCGACGCCGGGCTCTGCCAATCTCTTCGCCCATCTGATCGCCCGCGATGAGCCGCACAAGTTCAATGCTGGACTGAATCTGGATCGCTTCCGCACCGGCCGTTTGATCGACGAGGCGGCGGCTGCCGCCGTGGCGCATTGATGCTGGCGGCGGCTTTCGGGATGGCTGTTGTGACTGGGGTTTTGCTTCCAGTCAGCGATCTTTTTCCAGAGGCCAGAGACGTGCGTACGCAAATGATCCACAAGGCGCAGAATGAGACGGATTGGCCGTTTGCGGCCGATAGCGGCATCCTGACTTGCCTCAAGGTGTTGAACGAGCCGGCAGTTTACTTCGTGCCGGAAACGACGCCGCCGGCAACCAGGGCCTTCGCGCTCGACACCGACTTGCTCGGCATGAGCATGATCAATCTGGGGATGACCAACGTGCTGAAACCCTATGGGTCGCTTGAGGAGCTATTGAAGCGCATCACGCCGTTCATTGCCATGGGACGTCGGCTCTGCGCCCAGCCTCCCGGCACCAATATCTCCGGCTCCGAGCTTTAACACAGGTAGAAAACGATGCTGCTGATTTACTGCCCCTATTGCGAGGAAGAGCGTTCGGAACTGGAGTTCCGCAATGCCGGAGACGCGCATATTGCGCGGCCTGAAAACATCGCGGCGATTTCCGACGAGGAATTCGAGGAATATTTCTTCCTGCGCGACAATCCGAAGGGCCTGATCTTCGAGCGCTGGCGGCACATCCATGGCTGCGGCCGCTTCTTCAATGCGGCGCGCGACACGGTGAGCGACCGTTTCTACCGGACTTACAAGGCCGGCGAGCCGAAGCCGGATCTTTCGACGCTGCTGCCCGCCGCCCATGAGCCGGTGGCGCAAGACCAAAATCTAGAAGAACAAACGGCACAAGAAGAGGGATTTGCGAAATGAGCGGCGCCAATCGTATTGCGGGCAGGGGCCGTCTGACGCCGGCCAGAACCGCCCGCTTCACCTTTGACGGCAAAAGCTACACGGCGCTGGAGGGCGACACCGTCGCCTCGGCGCTGCTTGCAAACGGCATTCATCTCGTCGGCCGCTCGTTCAAATATCATCGTCCGCGCGGCATCCTGTCAGCCGGCGCGGAAGAGCCCAACGCACTGCTCGACATCTCCCGAGATTCGGCCCGCCGTCAGCCGAATGTGCGCGCCAGCGTACAGGAGGTCTTCGATGGAATGAGGGCGGCGTCGCAGAACCGCTGGCCGTCTCTCGCCTTCGATGTCGGCGGCGTCAACAATCTGCTGTCGCCATTCTTTGCCGCAGGTTTCTACTACAAGACCTTCATGTGGCCGAAGGCTGCCTGGAAGCATATTTACGAGCCCTTCATTCGCCGCGCCGCCGGTCTTGGCGTCGCACCGACGGAAGACGATCCGGATCATTACGCCAGCCGCTATGCCCATTGCGATGTCCTGGTGGTCGGTGCCGGCATTGCCGGTCTTTCGGCGGCCCTCGCGGCAGCAGAGGCGGGTGCCAAGGTGATCCTCTGTGACGAGCAGGCGGAAGCGGGTGGGGCGCTGCGCTTCGACGCCAGCGTCAAGATTGACGGCGTCGAGGGCTATGCCTGGGCGCAGAACATTGTCGCCAAGCTCAAGTCGATGGACAATGTCGAAGTGCTGACTCGTACGACGGCTTTCGGCTATTACAATCACAATTTCGTCGGTCTCGCCGAGCGTGTCACCGATCACCTCGCAAAACCCGGCCGCAATCTGCCGCGCGAGCGTTTGTGGCAGGTCCGTGCCAAGCGCGTCATCATGGCGACCGGCGCGATCGAGCGACATATGGTGTTCCCGAACAACGACCGCCCGGGAATCATGCTCGCATCCGCGGCGCGCACCTATCTCAATCACTACGGTGTTGCTGTCGGCGCCAAGATCGGTGTCTACACGGCGCATGATTCGGCTTATGAAGCCGCCTTCGATCTGAAGCGCGCCGGCGTCTCTGTCGTTGCCATCGTCGACAGCCGCGCACGTCCTGGCGAGGCCGTGATCGCGGAAGCAAAGCGGCTCGGCATCGAGGTGCTGACGGACTATGCCGTCACCGACACCTCCGGCAAGCTCCGCGTCACGTCGATGACGGTGGCACGCAACGGCGGCACGGGCTCGCGCAAGATCGCGGTCGACGCGCTGCTCGTTTCCGCCGGCTGGACGCCCTCCGTGCATCTGTTCTCGCAGTCGCGCGGCAAGTTGAAATTTGATGCTGAGAAGCAGCGTTTCCTTCCTGGCACCTATGTTCAGGATTGCCTTTCGGTTGGCGCCTGCAACGGCACGGATGGCCTGCAGTCGGCGATCGAGGAATCGCTTGCCGCCGGCGAGTTGATGGCGCGAGCTGCCGGTGCCGGTGCCGGTGGCGAGGGCAACAAAATCCAGCTGCACGCCGAGCAGGCCATCGAATGGACCGGCGGCATGATCGGCGCGGCTGAAGGTGCGGGGCCTGATACCAACGCCAAGGCTTTCGTCGATTTCCAGCATGATGTCTGCGCCAAGGATATCCGTCTCGCCGTGCGCGAAGGCATGCATTCGATCGAACACATAAAGCGTTTCACCACCAACGGAATGGCGTCCGATCAGGGCAAGCTCTCCAACATGCACGGTCTGGCGATTGCCGCAGAAATGCTCGGCAAGGACATCCCGCAGGTCGGCCTTACGACCTTCCGCGCACCCTACACCCCGGTGACCTACGGTACGCTGATCAGCCATTCGCGCGGTGCATTCTTCGATCCGGCCCGCAAGACGCCGATGCATGCCTGGGAGGAAGCGCATGGCGCCGTCTTCGAGGACGTCGGCAACTGGAAGCGCGCCTGGTTCTATCCTCGCCCGGGGGAGACCATGCATCAGGCCGTCAATCGCGAGTGCCGCACGGCGCGCGAGGTAGCCGGCGTGTTCGACGCCTCGACGCTCGGCAAGATCGAAGTCGTCGGGCCGGATGCGGCGCAGTTCTTGAACCTGCTCTACACCAACGCCTGGGATACGTTGAAGCCTGGCCGCTGCCGTTACGGCATCATGCTGCGCGAGGACGGTTTCGTCTATGATGACGGTGTGGTCGGCCGTTTGGCCGACGACCGATTCCATGTGACGACCACGACCGGCGGTGCGCCGCGCGTGCTGCACCACATGGAAGATTATCTGCAGACGGAATTCCCGCATCTGAAGGTATGGCTGACTTCCACCACCGAGCAATGGGCCGTCATCGCCGTACAGGGGCCGAAGGCGCGTGAAATCATCGAGCCACTGGTCGAGGGGCTGGATCTTTCCAACGAGGCCTTCCCGCACATGAGCGTGGCCGAGTGCAAAGTATGCGGCGTGCCGGCCCGACTGTTCCGCGTCTCCTTCACCGGCGAGGTCGGCTACGAAATCAACGTGCCGGCGGACTACGGGCAGTCGGTTTTGGAAGCCGTCTGGGCGCGGGCTGAGCCGCTGGGCGCTTGCGCCTACGGTACCGAGACCATGCACGTACTGCGCGCCGAAAAGGGCTACATCATCGTCGGCCAGGATACGGACGGTACGGTGACGCCCGATGACGCCGGGCTTTCCTGGGCCGTCTCGAAGAAGAAGACGGATTTTGTCGGTATTCGCGGTCTGAAACGACCCGACTTGGTCAAGGAGGGACGCAAACAGCTTGTCGGCCTCATCACCCGCGATTCGAAAGTGGTGCTGGAGGAAGGCGCTCAGATCGTCGCCGATCCGAATGAGCAGAAGCCGATGACCATGCTCGGCCATGTCACTTCGGCCTATTGGTCGGAAAATCTTGGTCGCTCGATTGCCTTCGCGCTGGTCGCAGGCGGCCGCGAGCGCATGGGCAAGACGCTCTATGTGCCAATGCCCGACAAGACGATCGCCGTCGAGGTGACGGATCTGGTGTTCTTTGACAAGGAAGGAGGCCGGATCAATGGCTGATCTCGCCACTCGCAAACTGCCGCTCGCCGGCCGCCACGGCGGCTCCGCCACCGTCCGGCTGACGCCAGCCGCGCCCGCAAGCCGTATTTCGCTGCGCGCACCGGCGGACTCGCTCGACGGCCTCTTTTCAGCGCTCGGTCTCAGCCTGCCGCGCCGGCCGAAGACGTCGGTACGCACCGCTAGCCGCTATGCTTTGTGGCTCGGACCGGACGAATGGCTGGTCCTCGATGAGGATGGCACCGAGCTTGTGAGCCTTGCCGCCTCCGCCGGCGTTGTGCATTCGGCGACTGATGTCTCGCACCGCAATACAGCGATCATCGTTTCCGGCCCCGGTGCGGAAGCAACGCTCGCTGGCGGTTGCCCGCAGGACCTGTCGCTGCAGGCCTTCCCCGTTGGAGCCTGCTCGCGCACGTTGTTCGGCAAGGTGGAAGTCGTGCTGCTGCGCCTCGATGACGACACGTTCCGCGTCGAAGTCTGGCGTTCCTTTTCCGACTACGCCTTCGGGTTGTTGGCCGAAGCGGCGGAGGATGCAGGGCTTTAGGTGCGACACGCTTTGGCAAGCGAGGCGGGATAAATATCAGCTTGGCGCATGGCGCCGAGAGTTGATGGCAATCGATCTTGTTTGCCGTCAATTTCGGTCGCATATTGGTTGTATTGGCGGGTTTCGCAACACTCGCTTTCAATCAGCGCACTGTGGTGCGCGATACAAAGGTCATGTCCATGGGCTCTGACAAGGAAGTCCTTGAAGTAGATTCTAGGTCGTGGACGGGATTAGGGGGGCAGTCAGAAAGCTCACAACCCGCGGTGCGAAATGAATATTTTAACATAGATCATATGTGCCATTTCTGTTTATGGTTCAATCTGGGGCAAATAGTTTTACGCATAATAGAGCGGATTATATACGAAGAATTTTCTCTGAGTTTTCTGTATGTAAAGCCGGATTTAAATTTCTATATAGTTCATATTTCATTCGCAGCGATCGCATTTGTCATTCTGTTCTTCAGAAAAATGTCTCGCGCTTCAAAGAAGCCCTAAGCCTCTTCCGGGCGATCCTTCGGATCGAACTGCGATATGGTTGTCCATGTCGCAGTGAGTGCAGGCTTGCGCTCGTCTTCTATTTCGACAGTGACTTCGTAGGTCAGCATCAGCATGCTGGCGCCGCGCAGTCGGGTTTCGGCGAGCTTAAAGCGGCCACGCACCCGCGCACCACACTTGACCGGCGACATGAAGCGGATCTTTTCGAAGCCGTAGTTGATGCCCATCGTCTGCTCGCGGATTTTCGGCAGCCCGCTATAGTTCATGGCTGAAAGCAGCGAGAGCGTCAGGAAGCCATGCGCGATGGTGCCGCCATAGGGTGTCTCCGCCTTGGCACGCTCGGGATCGACATGGATGAACTGATGATCGAGCGTCGCGTCGGCGAAAGTGTCGATCATCGTCTGGTCGACCGTGATCCAGTCGGAGATGCCGATCTCCGTTCCGACCAGCTTCATGATCTCAACAAGCGAAATATCGCCAGTCATTCTATCCTCGTGAGGCTTTGCTTTCCTTCGACCCTTTCTGGCGAATAAGACCGGAAAGTCAACGGGCTCAGTTTTCGACGAGGAAGCTGACCGAGCGCGCCGGTACGATGATCGCGTTTTGAACCGTCGTCGTTTCCTTCGGATTCAGCAGCGACCAGCCTGCCTTGTCCGATGCCGGTAGCTCGAAGTCTCGTTCCTCGTCCGCACGATTGAGCAGCACGGCGAGACGAGTCTTCCTGCCGCTATCGCGATCCTCCGTCCCGATCGCCATGCCGAGCACGCGGGCATCCGGCGTCTCCCAATCGGGTATCGTCATCGCTGCGCCCGTGGCGGAGAACCAGAGGACATCGCCTTTGCCGTTGAAAAATTCCGTATCGCTAAAGGCGGTAAAGCGGCGGCGAAGGCTCGCGAGCCAGGCGGTGTGGCCAATCAGCTCCTCGTCCAGCGCCGCCCAATCCATCCAGGTGATGTCGTTATCCTGGCAATAGGCATTGTTGTTGCCGCGCTGGGTGCGCCCGCCTTCGTCGCCGGCAGTCAGCATGATCGTGCCGCGCGTAGCGAAGAGCGTCGACAGCAAGGCCTCGATGTCGGTGCGACGTTTGCGGAGGATCATCGGATCGTCCGTCTTGCCCTCGACGCCATTGTTCCAGGAGAAATTTTCGTTATGGCCATCGCGATTGTTCTCGCCGTTCGCCTCATTGTGCTTTTGGGCATAGGAGACGATGTCCATCAACGTGAAGCCATCATGAGCGGCGAGGAAGTTGACGCTGCGGGTCTGGGTGCGGCCGTCGCGGCCGAAAAAGGAGGAAGAGCCGGCAAGGATAGTGGCGATATCGCCGATCTTGTTGTTGTCGCCGCGCCAGAAACAGCGCAGATCGTCACGGGCGCGGTCATTCCATTCGAGAAAAGGAGCCGGAAAATTGCCGAGCTGGTAGCCACCCGGGCCGATATCCCAGGGCTCGGCAATCATGATGCGATCCTCGAGAACGTCGTCGGCGAACAGGGACCGCAGCGTCAGGCTTTCGGGGTCGAAACCTCTACTGGTGCGGCCGATGACGGTGGCGAGGTCGAAACGGAAGCCATCAATGCCCGCATGAAGCACGAAATGGCGCAAGCTGTCGATGATGAGCTGGCGCGTCGCCGGCTGGTCGCAGGCAACGGTATTGCCGGTGCCGGTGTCGTTGATCAGCGCGCCCAGCCGGTCGGGCTCATGGCGGAAATAGGTGGGATTGTCGAGGCCGCGCAGTGACAGCGTCGGGCCTTGGCGGTCGCTCTCGCCGGTGTGGTTGAAGACGAGATCGAGGATGACGGCGATGCCCTCGGCATGCAGCGCTGCGACCGTCTCGCGCAATTCCTTGACACCACCAGGTACCAGACGCGGGTCGAGCGCCATGAAGGCGACGGGATTATAGCCCCAGCCGTTGGTGAGGCCGAGCGGCGGCAGGTGCCGTTCGTCGATCCAGGCGACAATCGGCATCAGCTCGACGGCGTCGACATGCAGGCGCTTGAGATGCGCGATGACGGCCGGATGGGCGAGGGCAGCCAGCGTGCCGCGCTTCTCCGCGGGCACCTCCGGATGCAGCATAGTGAAAGGCTTGACGGCGATTTCATAGATCAGGCCGCCCGGCTTGAACAGCGGCTTGGCCGGCTTCACTGCTAGGTCGTGCGAGACAATCGCCCTTGGCATCAGATCCTGCGTATCCTCGCCGAACGTACCCAAGCGTGGATCGTAGTGGAAGGGTCGGTCAATTTCCTTGGCGTAGGGATCGACAAGCAGCTTCGACGGATCGAACCACAAGCCTTGATCCGGATCGTATGAACCATGGGCGCGAAAACCGTAACGCGCGCCTTCCTTGATGCCGTCCACTGCCAGGCGATGTTCTTCGCCTTCGCGCTTCATCGGCAGACGAGCAATCTCTTCTCTGCCCTCGGCATCGAAAAGGCAGAGCTCGATCTTGTCGGCATGCTTGGACCAAACTGCAAATTCCACGCCTTGGTCGGTAACCGTAGCGCCGAACGTTCGGGTGGCGGGCTCTTGCATGTCTCGCGGTACTCTCTGGATGTCTTGCAGTCATCACCTCTCCCCGTTTTACAGGGAAGAGGTGCCTTGGCGCTGAAAGGATCAGGTGATCACTGTCGGAGCGTCGCGACCAGTGCGCTCCTTGATATCGGCGAGCGACTGGGCGGCGACGATGAGGTCGGCAAGCGCTTCTTGAGTCTCGATATTGTGGCGAGTCGGGTCAGGCTCGTAGCGCTCGATGTAGACACGCAGGGTCGCGCCCGTCGTGCCGGTGCCGGAAAGGCGGAAAACGACGCGGGAGCCGCCTTCGAACAGGATGCGGATGCCCTGATGCTGACTAACCGACTTGTCGACCGGATCGTGATAGGCAAAGTCGTCAGCGGCGGAAACGGTGAGATCGCCGAACTTCGTGCCCGGCAGGGTCGGCAACTTCTCGCGCAGTGCATTGATCAGGCCGTTGGCGGCATCGGTGTCGACGCCTTCATAGTCGTGGCGCGAATAGTAGTTGCGGCCATATGTCGCCCAATGCTGGGTGACGATGTCGACCACGCTTTCGCCGCGCACCGCAAGGATGTTGAGCCAGAGCAGCACGGCCCAGAGACCGTCCTTTTCGCGAACGTGATTGGAACCAGTGCCGGAGCTTTCCTCGCCGCAGATCGTCGCCATGCCGGCGTCGAGCAGATTGCCGAAGAATTTCCAGCCGGTCGGCGTTTCGTAGATGCCGATGCCGCGCTTTTCGGCGACGCGGTCGGCAGCACCGCTGGTCGGCATGGAGCGGGCGATACCGGTGATGCCGTGTGAATAGCCAGGCGCCAGATTGGCGTTGGCGGCGAGGATCGCCAGGCTGTCCGACGGCGTGACGTAGATGCCCTTGCCGATAATCAGGTTGCGGTCGCCGTCGCCGTCCGATGCCGCGCCGAAATCGGGTGCATCATCGCCCATCATCTCGTCATAGAGTTCTTTGCAGTAGACGAGGTTCGGATCGGGGTGATGGCCGCCGAAATCCGGCAACGGCAGGAAATTGCGGACCGAGCCGCCCGGCGCGCCGAGACGGATTTCGAAGATTTCCTTGGCATAGGGACCCGTCACCGCGCTCATCGCGTCGAAGCAGAGGCGGAAGCCGAGGCTGATGAGGTTGCGGATGGCGCCGAAATCGAACAGCTCTTCCATCAGGGCGGCATAGTCTTCGACCGGATCGATGACTGAGACGATCATGCCGCCAATATCTTCGCGCCCGATGCGGTCAAGATTGATGTCAGCAAAATCGGCGATCTTGTAGCTTTCGATGACCTTGGTACGCTCGTAGATCGCGTCGGTGATCTTTTCCGGCGCCGGGCCGCCATTGCCGATATTGTACTTAATGCCGAAGTCTTCGGTCGGGCCGCCGGGATTGTGGCTGGCCGACAGCACGATGCCGCCGAACGCCTTATATTTGCGAATGATATTCGAGGCGGCGGGCGTCGAGAGAATGCCGCCCTTGCCGACCATCACCTTGCCGAAGCCATTCGCGGCGGCCATCTTGATGGCCTTCTGGATGACTTCGCGGTTGTAGAAGCGGCCATCGCCGCCGATGACCAGGCATTTGCCCTGATAGCCTTCAAGCGAATCGAAAATCGACTGGATGAAGTTCTCGGCGTAATTCGGCTGTTGAAATACGGGAACTTTCTTCCGGAGGCCTGACGTACCAGGCTTCTGATCCGCATAGGGTTTGGTGGGAACGGTTTTAATCATCTGGTTAAGCGCCTCTCGAGACAAGGCTGGAGTAGAGGGCTGCATAGCGTTCTGCGCTCTTGCCCCAGGATACGTCGGATTTCATGCCCTGCTTTTGCATCTGCGTCCAGACCTTTCGATCCTGGAAAAGGTGCATGGCGCGGCGTATGGCCTGCAGCAGCCCTTCGGCAGTGATGGGCGAAAACTGAATGCCGGTCGCGACTTTTGCCTGCAGCGCGGCATGGTTGGCGTCGATGATGGTGTCATTGAGGCCACCCGTACGCGCAACGATCGGCAGGCAGCCATAGCGTAAGCCATAAAGCTGCGTCAGGCCACAGGGTTCGAAGCGGGATGGAATGATGATGGCGTCGCAGCCGGCCTGCATCAGATGCGACATCGGCTCATTATAACCGGCGGACACGCCGACACGGCCGCGATGACGACCGGCGGCGGCAAAAAGCGCGCCCTCGAGAGCCGCATCGCCGGCGCCGAGGATGGCGAGCTTGCCGCCCATCCGAACGACATCGCTGGAAATGCGGGCGAGCAAGTCCATGCCCTTCTGCCAAGTCAGGCGGCTGACGACACAGAAAATCGGTCCGTCATCGTCGTCCAGACCAAAATGCTCGATGACGAGCTTGCGGTTCGCGGCGCGGTCTTTCAGCGTCGCGGCTCCGTAGGTCTGCGCGATCATCGGGTCGGTTTCCGGATTCCAGATACCGTCGTCGATGCCGTTCACAATTCCGTGCAGGCTGCTTACACGGCTGGCGATGACACCCTCGAGGCCCATGCCAAATTCCGGCGTCAGGATTTCCTCCGCATAGGAGGGGCTGACGGTGGTAAGGGCATGAGCGGTCTGGAGACCGCCTTTGAGGAAGCCGACATCGCCGTAGTATTCGACGCCCTCCATCGAAAAAGCATGGGCAGGCAGACGCAAGCCGGGGAAGATGTCGGAGCCGAATTGGCCCTGGAAGGCGATGTTGTGGATGGTGAGTACGCTCGGCAGTTCCGGCGTCTGAGCGTAGCGCATGTAGACCGGCACCAAGGCTGATTGCCAATCGTGCACATGCACCAGATCCGGCCACCAGCCGGGAAACAGGCCGGCGGCGATTTCCGCGCCGGCAAGCGACAAGGCGGCGAAGCGCCGCCAGTTGTCCGGATAATCCTTGCCGGTAGCGTCGACATAGGGGCCGCCGGTTCGGTTGTAATAGGCCGGTGCGTCGAGCACGAGGAGGGAACCCCCGTCGTACTCGGCCTCGAAGACCGTCGCTTTCTCGCCAAGCAGGTCGGCGAATTCGAGACGGGCCACCGGATTGCGGATGGCCTTCATGACCGCGGGATAGCCCGGAATCAGGGTCTTCGTTTCGACGCCATAGGGCTTGAGTGCGATAGGCAGGGCGCCAGCCACATCGGCCAGCCCCCCTGTCTTGATCAATGGGAAGACTTCGGACGATACCGAAAGAACTTTCATATGTCAGATATCCAGCTTGTCGATCATCGTCTGCGTGATCAGGCAGATACCACTTTCTGTGCGGCGGAAGCGCTTGGCGTCCAGTTCCGGATCCTCACCGACCACCAGGCCTTCCGGAATGGTGACGCCATGGTCGATGACGACATTCTTCAACTGGGCGCGGCGGCCAACCTTGACGCTCGGCAGCACGACGGCCCCCTCCAGTTTGGAATAGGAGTTGGCACGCACGCCGGTAAACAGCAGGCTGTTCGAGAGGCTTGCGCCGGAGATGATGCAGTCGCCGGCAACGACGGAAGAGACAGCCGAACCGCGGCGGTCTTCGTCGTCATGGACGAACTTGGCCGGTGGGTTGATCTCGGCGTAGGTCCAGATCGGCCAGGACTTGTCGTAGATATCAAGTTCCGGAACGATGGCGGTCAGGTCGATATTGGCCTGCCAGTAGGCGTCGATGGTGCCGACGTCGCGCCAATAGGGTTCGCGTTCGAAATCCGAACGGACGCAGGATTGCGCGAAACGATGGGCGACGGCTTTGCCGTTCTTGACGATGTAGGGAATGATGTCCTTGCCAAAATCGCGGCTGGAATTCGGGTCCGCGGCGTCGCGGCGCAGGCAATCGAGCAGGAACTTCGTGTGGAACACGTAGATGCCCATGGATGCCAACGCATGTTCTTCGTCCCCAGGGATACCCGGAGGATCGGCAGGCTTTTCAACGAAGGCGATGACCTCGTCCTTTTCGTTGACATGCATGACGCCGAAGCCGACCGCCTCCATGCGCGGTACTTCCAGGCAGCCGATGGTGACGTCAGCGCCGGAATCGACGTGCTGCTGCAGCATCCATTCATAGTCCATCTTGTAGACGTGGTCGCCGGCGAGGATGACCATGTATTCCGGACCATAGGGCTCGATGATGTCGATGTTCTGGTAGACGGCGTCGGCTGTGCCTTCGTACCATTGCGTTTCGGAAACGCGCTGGCTGGCCGGCAGGATGTCGAAGCTTTCGTTACGTTCCGGCCGCAGGAAGTTCCAGCCACGCTGCAGGTGGCGGATCAAGGAGTGTGCCTTGTATTGCGTGGCAACGCCGATGCGACGGATACCGGAATTCAGCGCGTTGGACAGCGCGAAATCAATGATACGAGCCTTGCCGCCGAAATAGACGGCAGGCTTGGCGCGGCGGTCGGTCAGCTCTTTCAGGCGGCTCCCCCGGCCACCGGCAAGAACGTAGGCCATGGCGTCGCGTGCCAGCGGCTGGATACGTTTTTCTACCATTTCATTCCTCCCTGTCTCTGATGGTCTCAAAATTCCGGTTCGAGCATGATGGTCGCCAGAGGAGGTAGCGTTATTGTCGCTTGTATGCCCCCGCCCGCATTGACGGCCTGTACACGCCCGCCATTGCCCTTGCCGCTGCCGCCGTAAATGTCGGCATCGGTGTTCAGTATTTCGCGCCACCGTCCCTCGGCTGGCAGGCGCAAGGTGTAATTCTCGCGGTAGACCGGTGTGAAATTGGTGATGACCGCAACCGGCTTCTCGCCCGGCGCCTTGCGCAGCCAGGCGAAGACCGAATTCTCGAAATCATCGACGATCAACCATTCGAAGCCGTCGCCTTCGCAGTCCCGGGCGTGCAATGCCGGCTTGCTGCGATAGGTGAAGTTGAGATCACGCACCAGGCGTCGCATGCCCTCATGCATGCGGTATTGCAGGAGATTCCAATCCAGCGCGCGGGCTTCGCTCCACTCGCTCCATTGCGCGAATTCCTGGCCCATGAACAACAGTTTCTTGCCGGGATAACCCCACATGAAGGCGTAGTAGGCGCGCAGATTGGCAAACTTCTGCCAGTCGTCACCCGCCATCTTGGCGATCAGCGAACCCTTGCCGTGCACCACTTCGTCATGGGAGAGCGGCAGGACGAAATTTTCCGAGAAGGCATAGATCAGGCCGAACGTCAGCTCGTTATGGTGATATTTGCGGTGCACGGCCTCGCGGGAGAGATAGCTCAGCGTATCGTGCATGAAGCCCATGTTCCACTTGAAGCCGAAACCGAGGCCGCCTTCGTGGACCGGCTGCGACACTTTCGGCCAGGAGGTCGATTCCTCTGCGATGGTCATCACGCCCGGATGCGAACCATACAGCCTTGTGTTCATGGATTGCAGGAAGCGAACTGCCTCCAGGTTCTCGTTGCCGCCATATTCGTTCGGGATCCATTCGCCGTGCTTACGGGAATAGTCGAGATAAAGCATCGAGGCGACGGCATCGACGCGCACGCCGTCGAGATGGAATTTCTCGGCCCAATAGAGTGCATTGTTCTGCAGGTAGGCCAGCACTTCGGTGCGGCCGAAATTGTAGATCGCTGTGTTCCAGTCGGGATGAAAGCCCTGACGCGGGTCTTCATGCTCGTAAAGCGCAGTGCCGTCGAACCAGCGCAGACCATGCTCGTCCGTCGGGAAATGCGCCGGCACCCAATCGAGGATGACGCCGATGCCGACCTTGTGACAGCCGTTGACGAAGCGTGCAAAACCTTCCGGCTCGCCGAAGCGGGCGGTCGGCGCATAAAGGCCGGTGGTCTGATAGCCCCAGGACGGATCGTAGGGATGTTCGGTGATCGGCAGGAATTCGATATGGGTGAAGCCCATGTCGACACAATAGGGGATAAGGCGCGAGGCGAGCTCGTCCCAGGACAGCATCGAGCCGTCGTCGCGTCGTTGCCAGGAGCTGGCATGCACCTCGTAAATGGAAATTGGCTGGCGGCGTTGATCGACACTGGCCCAATGTTCGCGGTGCGCCGTGTCCTCCCAGACCTGGGTCATCTCGTTGGCCGTGACCGAGGCAGTCTTCGGCCGGAGTTCACTGCGGCGGGCGAAGGGATCGGCCTTCAGCGGCAAGAGCACGCCGTCATGGCCGCGAATTTCGAACTTGTAGGCAACGCCGGCTGGAACGTCCGGTGCGAAGATCTCCCAGATGCCGGAGTCCGAGCGAAAGCGCATGACGTGCCGGCGGCCATCCCAATTGTTGAAGTCGCCGACCACCGAAACACGCTGCGCGTTCGGCGCCCAGACCGCAAAGTGAAAGCCTTGCACGCCCTCGTGCTTCAGGAGGTGCGCGCCCATCTTGTCGAACAGGCGGAGATGCGTGCCCTCGCGGACAAAGTAGTCGTCCATCGGCCCGAGCACTGGGCCGAAGCTATAGGGATCGGTCACCGCCCATTCGGCGTCGCCGCGCCGGGCGCGATAGCGCACCGGCTGTTGTTTGGCGACTGTAACATCACCGGAAAAGAACCCGGCTGGATCGAGACAATCCAGCTCACCGATGACGGAGCCGTCAAGCGCCATGGCGGTGACGGCTTCTGCGCCGAGAATGAAGCAACGGGCGATGAACCCATCATCCGTACGATGCACGCCGAGAACGGCGAATGGATTGGAATGCGTGCCTGCGAGAATTGCAGCAATCTCGTCTGCCGAAATATCCCTCAAGGCAATGCCGTCAGCGGGTCTTTTCGGCTTTTTCATCCAGCTCTCCAGATTTCCTTGGCATATTGACGGATCGTCCGATCAGAGGAAAACCAGCCCATGCGTGCCGTATTGTTGATCGTCTTGGCATACCACTCGGAGGGATTGGCCCAGAGGGTGTCGACGTCGCGCTGGGCTGCGGCATAGGCGTCGAAATCGGCTGCGACCATGAACCAGTCATGGGCATAAATGCCGTCGATCAGGCCGGCATAGCGGGTGCGGTCGTCCGGAGAGAAGACGCCCGATGCGATAGCCGCAAGCGCCTGCGCCAGTTCGCGCGAACGTTCGATGACGGCGCGGGGATCGTGGCCGTCGCTGCGCAGATTGGCGACCTCGTCGGCCTTCAGACCGAAGATGACGATGTTGTCTTCGCCGACATTGTCGCGCATTTCGACATTGGCGCCATCCAGCGTGCCGATAGTCAGCGCGCCGTTGAGGCCGAACTTCATGTTGCCTGTGCCGGATGCTTCCATGCCGGCGGTCGAGATCTGCTCGGAGAGGTCGGCGGCCGGAACCATGACTTCGGCGAGGGAGACATTGTAGTTCGGCACGAAGACGACCTTCAGCAGGCCGCGCACCGACGGGTCGTTGTTGACGACGCGGGCGACGTCGTTGATCAGCTTGATGATCAGCTTGGCGTTGTGATAGCTCGGCGCCGCCTTGCCGGCGAACAGTTTCACGCGCGGCTGCCAGTCCAGTTCCGGATGCGAGCGGATCTGGTCGTAAAGCGCGACGGCTTCGACGATATTCAGAAGCTGGCGCTTATATTCATGGATACGCTTGATCTGGATGTCGAACATCGCATTGGGATCGAGCTTGATGCCCATGCGGCTGGCGACCAGATTGGAAAGCTGCACCTTGTTGGCGCGTTTGACGGCGGCGAACCTTTCCTGGAAGGCGCTGTCGCGGGCGAACCGGTCGAGCGGCTTCAACTTCTCCGCATCATCGAGGAACTCGTCGCCGATGGTTTCGCGAACGAGGCCGGTCAGGCCCGGATTGCATTGCATCAGCCAGCGGCGCGGCGTGATGCCGTTGGTCTTGTTGTTGATGCGGTCCGGATAGAGCTTGTGCAGGTCGGCGAAGACGGTGACCTTCATCAGATCGGTATGGAGCGCCGAGACGCCGTTGATCGAGTGCGAGCCGACGAAGGCGAGATTGCCCATGCGCAGGCGGCGGTCGCCGTTTTCATCGATCAGCGAGATCGAACGGATTTCAGCGTCGCTGAAATTGCGGGCCTTGCGGGCTTCAACCAGGATCTTGGCGTTGATCGCGTAGATGATCTGCATGTGGCGTGGCAGCAGCCGCTCGAACAGCGGCACCGGCCAGCTTTCCAGCGCTTCCGGGAGAAGCGTGTGATTGGTGTAGCCGAAGGTGTTGCGGGTGATATCCCATGCAGCGTCGAAGTCGAGGCCGTGAACGTCGACCAGAAGGCGCATCATTTCGGCGACGGAGACGGCCGGATGGGTGTCGTTCAGTTGGATCGCGACCTTGTCGGCGAGATTCGTCAGATCGTCATACTGCTGCAGATGGCGGCGCAGGATGTCCTGCAGCGAAGCGGACGAGAAGAAGAATTCCTGGCGCAGGCGCAGTTCCTGGCCGGCGGGGGTTGCATCGGCCGGATAGAGAACGCGGGTCAGGCTTTCGGCCTTGTTGCTTTCGCGGAGCGCGCCGATGTGGTCGCCGGCATTGAAGGCGTCGAGCAGGATCGGGTCGATCGGCTGTGCCGACCAGAGGCGCAGCGTGTTGACGCGCTTGGCGCGCCAACCGACGACGGGCGTATCGAAGGCGGCTGCGATGACGCGCTCGGCTGGCTTCCAGACATAGCGCGGCCGGTCATCGTGGCCGCTGACGAATTCGACGGCGCCGCCGAAACCGATTTCGTAGGCGCTCTCCTGACGCTCGAATTCCCAGGGATTGCCGTGGGCGAGCCAGGTTTCCGGCAGCTCCACCTGCCAGCCGTCGGCCATCTGCTGGCGGAACAGGCCGTGAACATAACGAATGCCGTAACCATAGGCCGGGACGTCTACGGTCGCCATCGACTCCATGAAGCAGGCTGCAAGACGGCCAAGGCCGCCGTTGCCGAGCGCTGCATCGGGCTCAAGGCCGGCGATGACACGGATATCGACGCCGAGCGAGGAGAGCGCATTGGTGATCTCCTCCATCAGGCCGAGGTTCGAAACGGCATCGCGCATCAGGCGGCCGATGAGGAATTCGAGAGATAGATAGTAGACGCGCTTGGCACCGGTTTCGTAGACCTTGCGGGTCGATTCCATCCATTTGTCGATGACGCGGTCGCGAACGACAAGGATGGTCGCCGTCAACCAATCGTGCGGCTTGGCGACTTTTGCATCCTTGCCGATGCGATAGGTCAGGCGCTCGATGATTTCTTCCGCAAGGATTTCGGGGCGGGAACTGCGGGGGGCCGGAACGGGGAGATTGGCTTTGGTCAAGTTATTCATACTATCAAGTCTCACCATTTGTGATTTATATTCAGGAGGTTACGCCCGATTAAATCAAATTGCCATTGCCTCTACGTAGCAGTTTATGCACCGAAGTAAAGCTGTTGCAACAAGTGAATCAGGCAAATGCGAAAATACCGGGCAAACGCTCTCGGCGGACCAAAAAGACTTGATTCCGGTTATATTTCCGGCTCTTATCTTCGGATACGCCAACAGCAAAAACCGCTCCAGATTGCTCTGGAGCGGTTTTGCTTTTACGACCTGTTTATGAATTCTAGAGCATCGGGCTCTAGCTGTTATTTGGTCAGAAGCGTCATTTTCTTCGACGTCTGTGTGGCGATCGACGAAAAAGCGCTGAAAAGGTCTGCGGCATTCTGCGGCGTGAAGTAATCGGCCGCTGTCGTTGCGCAGTACTTCAGCAAAGCCTGGCCGTTTGCGGGCGCCATGAAGGCGATCGTGTAAACATGGATGCCAGCGGTGCGTGCTGCATCGCACTGAATCTTGGTGTTTTTATCGGCGTCCGTCACGTTGTTGTCGCCGTCCGTCATGAAGACGATATATGTAGCCGGGTTTGTCGAGCCGTTCTTGTTCTTATGTTGCAGCTGCTCATTCGTGAGCCCCGGTGTCGAGGACGCCATTGTCAGGGCGGTCACTGCAGCCGTGAAGGCAGGCGCCGAGTTTGTCGTGCCGCTTGACGTCAAGTTGTTAACGTATTTGGTGAGGCCACTGGTGCCCCAGGCCAGCGCCGTCGGTGTCTGGGCGTTGGAATTGTAGGAGTCGGCGCCGGTGCGAACATACATGCTGTTCGGGTCGGCGCTGTTCAATTGTGTGGCGAGGTTCGCGGTAGCGATCTTCAGCGATTGCATCTTCGTGTAATAATTGGTCACGGTGCAGGTCTTGTTCTTGTTGTTGCTGCAAGGAGCAGTGGTCGTCGGCTGCTGAGCATTGACCGTGTCTGTTGCTTCGTCCATCGAGCCGGAGCGGTCGAGAACGAAATACATGGACAGCGGGCTCTTTTGATTTTGCGTTGTTGTGTCATTGCCGCTGACCGAGGTGCTCGATGCGCTCACGTTCATCGTGCTGACGCCGAGCATGCGGGTCATGCCGTTCACCTGCATCGCATACGACGCGTTCACGACGACGGAATAGCCGACATTGCCTGAGGAATCGGTCGTCTTCGTCACTGTTGCGGTAGTGCCGGCCTTGAGCGCGCTGGTGGCGTCCGCATCGCCGGCAAGATAGTTCGACATCTGCCCTGTGACGAAGTCGGCCGCCAACTGCTGGGCGTTGGATGTCGTCGCACTGCCATTGTTGAGCGCCGTTGCCGTGGCGAGGGCTGCGGCGTCGGTCGCCTCCTGCAACTGGCTGTCGGAAACCGCCATGTTGGAAACATCGACCGCAACGCCGGCAGCGGCGGCGACGACGGGAATGGCGAGCGCGGTCAATATGCCGAAATTGCCGGCGCGATCGCGTAGAAGGTGTTGGATGCTGCGAAATTTGCTCGAACCGGTGATCATCATGTCCGCCCAATGAGAGAAGCCTCAGAATTGACGGTGACTATCGGCGAAAACTCTAAGCGCGCCGTTTAGATGATCGTTCGAGTTTTAGCGAATAGCCGGATTATTCCCGTTTTGGTTTTATTTCATTTTTTGCTGTTTTAGCGGAATAACGTCGACGGCCTGCACCGTTTTCTGGCTGCCGTAGCTCTTCAGCACCCCGATGACAGGGGCGACGTCGGAATAGTCGCGACCGTAGGCGACGACGATGTGGTCGGTTCCGGCAGGGATGTTGTTGGTCGGATCGAGCTCGATCCAGCCCGCCGTCTCACCGCACCAGATGCGCACCCAGGCATGCATGGCGTCGGCGCCTTCCAGCCGTTCCTTGCCGGGCGGCGGGATGGTGCGCAGGAAGCCGCTGACATAGCCGGCCGGAATGCCGAGGCTGCGCAGCGCGATGATCATCACATGGACAAAGTCCTGGCAGACGCCGCGTTTCAGGCGGAATGCCTCCTTCGGCGTGGTGTCGACCGTCGTCGCCTTGGGGTCGTAGACGAAATCCTTGTTGATCTGGGCGCAGACGGCGTGGGCGATCTGCATCACCGTCAGGTTGGTCGTCGCCCACTGCCGGGCGTAGTCTGCGATCTCCGTTGTCTCCGGCAGGCGCGGGCTGCTGCCGGTAAAATGATGGGGCGAGGAAGGCTCGACCGACCAGCTATCGCTAATCTCATCCGGCAGCTTGGCGAGCATCGGAGAAAAGTCGGCGGTAACCGGCTGACTTTCCACCTGCACTCGCGCTTGCATACGGATGTCGAGCTTTTCATGCGGGTTGCGCACGAGGATCGAGGTCGCGGGATGTTGGAAAAAATCGGTGAAGTTCGACTGTTCGTCCGGATGCGGGGTAACTTTCAGCGAGCCGGCAATCAGGCGCTGGCGGTTGGTCAGCGACAGCGGCAGCACGCGCACGATGTGGCGCGCGCCAGTGGCCGGCACGTCGTAGATATAGCCCATGTGCAGCGACAGGTCGTATAGCATCACATCATCCGAGATAGGTCTGGGCGAGTAGGTCGGAGAGTCGTTCCAGCTCCCGTTCCAGCCGCTTGTAAACCTCGTCGTTCATCGTTTCTGGCGTCATGACGGCCAAGCCCGAATGCAGCCGCATGGCTTCGCGGTAGAACGGCGACATCTGGCCGTTGATGAAGGCGTTGGGCAATTGCTCCACTTCGCGATGGATCTCGTTCATCTGGAAGAGAATTGAGCGGGGGTTGAGTGGATCAAGCGCCAGGAGGTCGGTCACCGTCAGGCGAGCGGTATTGACGTTGTAGCGGCGGCGGTGGGTCATGACGCTGTCGCCGATTTCGAGCAGCATGTCGAGCGCGCCATCCGGGGCGTCCGGGCCGGACATGCGCCCGAGCAGGCGCGTCATATGCAATCCACGCTCGATATATCGGCCGAGCGACAGGAAGCGCCAGCCGGTGAAGCGATACATGTTTTCATGCACGAGACCGGCAAAACCCGCGAGCTTGCGCAGCAGGATCGTCATGGCGTGGCTGGCGTCGTCGCCGGATTTGACCTTTTCCTTGAAACGGCGGGCGGTCTTGGCAAGGTCGTTCAGCGCCAGCCAGCCGTCCGGCGAGAAGCGGTCGCGGATGTTGCTGGCGGAGTAGACGGCGCTGTCGATATTGCGCAGCAGGTTTTCCGGCACCGCTTCCTTGGTGTCGATATCGATGGCTGCGAGATAGGCGCTGACGTCGGCCAGCAGTGGCTGGGTCGGATCGGCGGCTTCGGCAAAGCGCCCGTGCCAGGCGCGCAGGATGCGCAACGCCCCTTCGGCGCGTTCGATATACCGGCCGAGCCAGAAAAGATTGTCAGCAGCGCGGCTCGGCAGGCTGCCGGGCATGTTGCGAGTAAAGGTCTCTTCGGCCGGCAACAGCGTGTGACGCTCCACCGGCTTGTCGGAGACGATCCAGACATCGGCAGCGGAACCGCCGGCCTGCATGGCGATGGCGGCGACATCGTCACCACTGCCGATGCGGGCAAAGCCGCCCGGCATGATCTGCCAGCCGCTTTCGGTGCGGGCGGCAAAGACGCGCAAACTCATCGGTCGCGGCAGCAGCTTGCCGTTTACCCAGGCGGGCGTCGTGGAGAGCGTGACGACCTCCTGGCCGACCAGCTTGTGGCCGTCCGTCGCCAGCCAGTCGGCAATCGATTCCTTGGCAGTGGTGCGCAGCGTCGAGCCCAATACAGACTGACCGTTATCGTCGAAGAAGGGCATGCAGGAATAGGCCGGGCCGATCACCATTTTCTCGATGTGCGCGGCGACATGCTCGCGCTCGGCCTTCTGTCCGCACCACCATGTGGCGATCGATGGCAGCTTGAGGTCTTCACCACGCAGATGCCGGCAGATGGTGGGCATGAAGGCGAGAAGCGCGCGGGTTTCCAGAATACCGGAACCGAGCGCGTTGACGATGGTGACGGTTTGCGCTCTCAGCGCCTCGACCATGCCGGGCGTGCCGATATGGGATTGCTGGTTCAGCTCCAACGGGTCCGCATAGGAAGCGTCGAGGCGCCGCCAGAGCACGCTGATCGGCCTCAAGCCTGCAACGGTACGCACCATCAGCTGGTCGTTGACGACGGTAATGTCCTCGCCTTCCAGCAGCATGAAGCCGAGATAGCGAGCGATATAGGCGTGTTCGTAGTAGGTCTCGTTGGCAGGCCCGGGTGTCAAAACGGCGATGCGGTCGGCCGCGCCGCGCTTCACGCCCTGCAAAGCGTCACGGAAGGCGCCGAAGAAGGATGCGAGGCGATGCACTCTCGTCTCGGCGTAGATATCGGAGAAAGCGCGCGTGGTGGCGACGCGGGTCTCCAGCGCGAAACCGGCGCCTGACGGAGCCTGTGCGCGGTCGGCCAACACCCACCAATTGCCGTCCGGCCCGCGGCCGATCTCGAAGGCGAGGAAGTGCAGATAGTGCCCGTCTGCGGGCTTGACGCCAACCAGCGGCCGCAGGAATTCCGGATTGGCGGCGATCAGCGCCGGCGGCAGCAGCCCTTCGTTGACCAGCCGGTTGTCGCCGTAGATATCGGCAATGACCTCTTCGAGCAGGTCGGCGCGCTGGCGCAGGCCGGCCGACAGCGTCTGCCATTCGCGCTCGTCGATCAGCACGGGAATATGCGAAATCGGCCAGTTGCGTTCGCTGACGCCCGTTGCTCCATAGGCACGGTAGAAAACGCCGGCGTCGCGCAGATAGCGGTCGGCGCGGGCGAAACGTTCCAGGAGCTCCTTTTCCGGCATACGGGCCAATGCGGCCAGCAGGTTTTGCCAGACCGGCCGTACGACACCTTTATTGTCGACCATTTCGTCGGCGACGCCGGGCAGAGCGGAATAGGCAAAGGCCGGATCGTTGCCGATGCCAGCCCTTACCTCGTCTCGCCGCTCCGTCGCTGGTTTTTTACCCATGCGTATTCCCGTTTCATACTCCTGTCGGCCGCCGGAGATCGAGCGTCAACGGAAATTCCCCCGACACTGATTCTGCGCGCAGATTATAGCCGCCCGCCGTATGTCCCCAAGGTTCGAATCGCGCCAGGCGTCGCGCTTCGGCCTCGTTGCCGTTGACGGGGAAGGTGTCATAGTTCCGGCCGCCCGGATGGGCAACATGGTAGATGCAGCCGCCGATGGAACGCTCCGACCATGTATCATAAATGTCGAAGGTCAACGGTGTGTCGATCGGCAGAACCGGATGCAGGCCCGAGGCTGGGTGCCACGCCTTGTAACGGACGCCGGCGACGGAGACGCCCGATGTGCCTGTCTGTGTCAGCGGCACGGCGCGGCCGTTGCAGGCGACGGTGTAGCGCGAGGAATTACTGGTCTCGAGCCGCACCTGCAGCCGCTCCACCGACGAATCAACATAACGGACGGTGCCGCCGATCGCGCCTTCTTCGCCCATGACATGCCAGGGTTCCAGGGCCTGGCGCAGTTCCAGTTTGCTGCCCTCATATTCGACTTCTCCGCAGAAGGGAAAGCGGAATTCGAGCTGCGCCTGGAACCATTCGGGGCGAAGATCGAAGCCGTTTTCCCGGAGGTCCGTGAGTACGTCGAGGAAATCCTGCCAGATATAATGCGGCAGCATGAAACGGTCGTGTAGCGCCGTGCCCCAGCGGACGAATTTGCCGTCGATCGGGTTGCGCCAGAAGCGGGCGATAAGGGCGCGGACCAACAATTGCTGGGCGAGGCTCATGCGCGCGTTCGGCGGCATTTCGAAGCCGCGGAGTTCCACTAGGCCAAGGCGACCGGTCGGTCCATCCGGGGAAAACAGCTTGTCAATGCAGATCTCCGAGCGGTGGGTGTTGCCGCTGGCGTCGGTCAGAAGGTTGCGGAACAGGCGGTCGACAAGCCAGGGCAGCGGCGGGATGCCTCGACCGGGTGCAGGCACCTGAGCGAGCGCGATTTCCAGTTCGTAGAGGCTGTCGTGGCGCGCCTCGTCTATGCGCGGCGCCTGGCTGGTCGGGCCGATGAACAGGCCGGAAAAGAGGTAGGAGAGCGAAGGGTGGCGCTGCCAGTGCAATACCAGGCTCTTCAGAAGGTCCGGCCGGCGGAGGAACGGGCTGTCGTTCGGATTGGCGCCGCCGACGACGACATGATTGCCGCCGCCGGTGCCGGTGTGGCGGCCGTCGATCAGGAATTTGTCGGTGCCGAGGCGCGTCTGCCGAGCCTCTTCATAGACCGCGGTGGTGATGTCGACGCATTCCTGCCAGTTCGACGCCGGGTGAATATTGACTTCGATCACACCGGGATCGGGTGCGACGCGGACAACGTTGATGCGCTCGTCCTGGGGTGGCGGATAGCCTTCGATATGCACCGGCAGTCCGAGTTCCGCCGCCGCATTTTCGGCGGCAGTCAGGAGTTCGAGATAGTGCTCTATCTGTTCGACCGGCGGCATGAAGACACAGAGCCGGCCGTCGCGCGGCTCGACCGAGATCGCGGTGCGCACCGCGCCGCCGATTTCGCCGAGCGTCTGCTCGACCCGCGATTGCGCGCTTTCGTCCGCCTGGAAAGAGGCTTCCGGCATAGCGCGCCCGGCAGGCACGATCACATCCGGCAGAGGTGTGCGCGGGATGGAGGGATCGGCGGTATGGATATAGGGATAACGCGACGGCGGCACGTATGGCAGGGTGCCGAGCGGCAGGCGATAGCCGACCGGGGAATCGCCCGGCACCAGGAAAATCTTGCCGCGGCGGGTGCGCCATTTTTCGCTGACCCAGCGCGTGCGGCTGGCGCGCGCATTCCAGGCCTGCACGGGTAGGATATAGCCGGTCGCCGTCGTCAGACCGCGTTCGAAGACGCGGGCGATGCGGCTGCGTTCCTCCGGGTCCTTCAGTTTCGAATTGGACGGATCGACATTTTCCGGCAGGCTGCCTTCCTTGATGATCCATTCGGCCGGGTCTTCATAGGCCGGCTGAACCATATCGGGCGCGATCGCCAATTCCTTCGCAATCGCGGTCAGAAGCTTACCGGCGTCGTCCGCACTCGCGCCGGTCTTAGCAGTCTCTTCGGCAATCAAAGCAGGATTTTGCCAGACTGGCCTGCCGTCCTTGCGCCAGTAGAGCGAGAAGGTCCAGCGCGGCAGGCTCTCGCCCGGATACCATTTGCCTTGGCCGTAATGCAGGAAGCCGCCGGGCGCGAAGCGATCGCGTAGGCGACGAACCAATTGATCGGCCCTGTCGCGCTTTGTCGGGCCGACGGCGGCGGTGTTCCATTCTTCCGACTGGAAATCGTCGATCGAGATGAAGGTAGGCTCGCCGCCCATGGTCAGGCGCACGTCATCGCTTTTCAGGATGCCGTCGACTTCCTGGCCGAGCGCATTCAGCGCTTCCCAACTTTCATCGGAGAAGGGCTTGGTGATGCGCGGATGCTCGGCAACGCGGGCGACCTTCATGGCAAAGTCGAACTCGGTTTTGGCTTCGCCAAAATAACCGCCGGAGATCGGTGCTGCGTTGCGGTAGTGCGGCGTGGCGGCAAGCGGAATATGGCTTTCGCCGGTCAGTAGGCCCGAGGTCGGGTCGAGGCCGACCCAGCCGGCGCCGGGAAGATAGACCTCAGCCCAGGCATGCAGGTCGGTGAAGTCGTATTCCGTGCCCGAGGGGCCGTCGAGCGCCTTCAGATCCGGCGTGAGCTGAATGAGATAGCCGGAGACGAAGCGGGCGGCGAGGCCAAGATGGCGGAGAAGCTGGACGAGCAACCAACTCGTATCGCGACAGGACCCTTTTGCCTTTTCCAGCGTCTCCTCGGGCGTTTGCACGCCGGTTTCCAGGCGGATGACATAGCCGATCTCATGCTGCAGCCGCGCGTTGAGGCCGACGACCATGTCGACAGTGCGCTGCTCGGAGCGGTCCAGCGTTGCAAGGAGGGCCGCAAGGCGCGGCCCCGGCTCCTCCGGCTTCATGTAGATCGACAGATCTTCGCGCATCGTCTCGGGATAATCGAAAGGCCACTTGGTAGCCTCCTCTTCGACGAAGAAGTCGAAGGGATTGTAGACCGTCATGTCGGCAACGAGATCGACCTCGATCTTCAGCTCGGTCACCGGATCGGGAAAGACGAAGCGAGCGAGATAATTGCCGTAGGGGTCCTGCTGCAGATTCACGAAATGATTGGAGGGGGTCACCTTTAGCGAATGGCTGAGGACGTGCGTCTTGGAATGTGGAGCGGGTTTCAAGCGAATGATTTGAGGGCCGAGGCGGACCGGATTGTCGTATTTGTAATGGGTGAGATGATAAATACTTGCTTTGATCGCCATATTTCTCTTTGCCTAGCTCGCATCGTTGTGCGGCATTTGCTGTTCCCGTCAGCAGTGTGTGCAATGCAGCGGAAGAATGCAAGGCATCTAAAGCGCATAGCGATCTCTGGGATTCGCTTCAGGCTTTCGATTTTGCGCATGTCGTCATCGCAAAACCGCTGCGCACTTTTGCGCGACATGCTTTGGGCGGTCAATCAGAGCCATTCCACATAGTGCCAAAATAAAAGCGGCGAGCATTTGCCCGCCGCTTTGAAATCGATGCCGTCGAAAACCTCAGCTTCGGCCGAACTCATCGACCAGGCGGATGATATCGTCTTCGCCGAGATAGGAGCCAGTCTGCACTTCGATCAGTTCCAGCAGGATCTTGCCGGGATTGGAAAGGCGATGCACTTCGCCGAGCGGAATATAGATCGACTCGTTTTCACGCAGCATCTGCACGTGTTCGCCGACGGTCACTTCAGCGGTGCCCTTGACGACGATCCAATGTTCGGAACGGTGGTGATGTTTCTGCAGCGACAGCTTCTTGCCGGGCAGGACGAAGATGCGCTTCACCTGGAAACGCTCGCCGTTCAGGACCGACGTATAGCCGCCCCACGGGCGATAGGACGTCGGATGCGTCTCGGTGAGCTTGGCCGTCATCTTCTGGCTGGCGAGCAACTTGACCAGCTTGCCGACTTCCTGGCTGTCCTTGAGATGGCCGACATAGACGGCGTCTTCGCTGGCGATGACGGCGACGTCCTCCATCCCCTGCACGGCGAGATGGACGCCATGCGTCATGACAAGCGAGTTCTTGGTGTTGACCAGCGTCGTGTCGCCGGCAGCCACATTGCCGTTTTCGTCGCGCTTGCCGACCTTCCAGACCGAATCCCAGCTGCCGAGATCCGACCAGGTGAAGGGCGAGGGGACGACGGCCGCATTTGCCGTCTTCTCCATCAGTGCGTAGTCGATGGAGATATCGGGGCTCTTGACGAAGGCCTCAGTGTCGAGACGGGTGAAATCGAGATCGCGTGTTGCCTTCGAGACCGCCTTGCTGGCGGCTTTTTCGACCTCAGGCGCGTATTCGTGCATTTCCGAGAGAAGCTGGCCGGCAGAGAACATGAACATTCCGGAGTTCCAATAGAACCCGCCGCTGGCGATCATTGCCTCGGCCTTTTCCAAGGCGGGCTTTTCGACGAAACGCTTGACCGCATGTGCGCCGGTCGAAAGTGCCTTGCCGCTCTCGATATAGCCGTAGCCGGTCGCCGGCTCGGTCGGCGCAATGCCGAAGGTCACGAGCTTGCCTTCGAGCGCGGTATCGCGGGCGGTGCGAACGCAATCGTAATAGATGGCGTTGGCGTCGATCTCGTAATCGGATCCGAGGACGTGCATCGTCGCGTCCTTGCCGAAGAGTTCTGTGACGAGCGTGGCGGCTGCGGCAACGGCAGCAGCGGTGTTGCGGGCAACCGGCTCCAGCAGGACCGCGGCCAGCTTCAGGCCGAGTTCACGCGCCTGCTCGGCAACGAGGAAGCGAAACTCTTCATTGGTGAGTACGATAGGAGCTTCGTAAAGCTCTGGATCAGAGACGCGCGTCAAAGTGCTCTGGAAGAGCGTCTTGTCACCGATGAACTGGATGAATTGCTTCGGCGCGCAAGCGCGCGATAGCGGCCATAACCGTGTTCCCTTGCCTCCGGCCATGATCACTGGGACGATTTTGGCTGCCATATCTTGCCTCTCTCCTAGACACTTCATTCAAGAACGCTTCGCGGACATCTGCAACATATGCGATTGCCGCGTTCGTCCTTTAAACAACTGGCTTTCGCCATTGCGATATTTTTCAGGAAAACACCAGTGCGAATTACCATCGGCTGCGAACATTCGTCGATCTTAGTGAGGAAATTCTAACAATCAAAGTCATGCTTCGGTTGAGAGACCAGATCCGTGTTGCGGGAATTTTTCATCGAAAGGCGTAGGTGTTGCCGCTATTTCGATGCGGCAACACCATGGATCATTTTGTCAGGCCTTGGCTCTGTCGCGGGGCTCTTCATGCGCTGGGTCATGCTCGACGCCGTTGCGCTTGTTGTAGCGGATCGACGACCAAAGGGAGATGCCGATCAGTGCCGCGCCGCCGAGGCCGGTAATCACTTCGGGAATATGCATGAGCGTTTGTACATACATGATCACCGAAAGAATCAGGATGGCGTAGAAAGCCCCGTGTTCCAGATAGCGATAGTGGGCGAGCGTGCCTTTTTCCACGAGCATGATCGTCATCGAGCGCACATACATTGCGCCGATACCGAGACCGATGGCGATGATGAAGAGGTTCTGAGTGAGCGCGAAAGCGCCGATGACGCCGTCGAAGGAGAAGCTGGCATCAAGGATTTCCAGATAGAGGAAGGCTCCGAGACCACCCCTGGCAGCGGCGCTCATCGTCTTTTGCGAGGCATCCAAAAAGCCGCTGAGGACCTCTACCAGAAGAAAGGTCAGCAGACCGTAGACGGCGGAATAAAGGAATGTCGTCGCATCCTCGCCGCCGAGCAGAGAGGCGAAAATCAGAACGAGGATCAGCACGAAGGCGATCTCGATGCCTTTGACGGTGGCAAAACGCGCCATCGTCTTTTCGACAAAGGCGATCCAGTGCACATCCTTCTCGTGATTGAAGAAATAGGTAAGGCCGACCATCATCAGGAAAGTGCCGCCGAAAGCGGCAATAGGCAGATGAGCGTCATGCATAATCGCGGCATATTGCTCCGGTTCCGCAGCCGCGAGCTTCAGCGCTTCCCAAGGATTGATATGGGCGGCAACGGCGACGATCGCCAGCGGAAAGACGATGCGCATGCCGAAGACGGCGATGACGATGCCCCAGGTCAAGAAGCGATGCTGCCAGAGCGGCGTCATCTCTTTCAGCTTGTTGGCATTGACGATGGCATTGTCGAAGGAGAGCGAAATCTCCAGCACGGCCAGTACCGCGCAGATGAAGAACGCGGTCGCCAAGCCGCCAAGCGTGCCGGTCATGTTCCAGCCGAGCACTCCGCCCAGGATAAGACCGGCGACCGTGACGATGAAAGCCCAACCGAAATAGCCGAGCGTGGATTTGGAAGGAGAGGATTGCGTCATCGACGCACCTCGTGAACAACGGACAAACTGTATCTGGACTCAAGGCGCAGCCGCATACCGGAGACGGCATGCGGGCGAGGCATGGTCAAACTAGTCATGAAAAGAAATCCGCCGGCTCATCTGCAGGCGGTACCGACATCGCGAGAGCGCCGTTAAAACTCTCGCCAGAGGGGCCCGGCACCAAAGTTCACTCCGCAGCCGATGTCAGAAGGTGCGGACGTGCTACCATTAGTTAGTGAAATTATGGCGCCCGTCAAGAGCGTACGCCGTTCGATACCTGTCGCCGCCGGCAGAACAGGATTTTCCGGAACCAAACTGAGAAGGGAGCGTTTGGCCTTAAGGCGGGCAGGGCGATGTCCGTTGCGAGGCAGATCCCCACAATGGCGGATTTTATTGTCGGATAGAGAGCAGCGGCCAAGGAGGACCTTCCATGAGCCCCCATCCCATTCATCGGAAACCAAAAGAACAGAAGCCAGAACCGACGGCCCGGCAAAAGCGCACACGCTCCAACGTTCTGCGCCAGGCGCAGGTATTGCCGCCGCACAATGTCGACCTGACGCTGCAGCCTGCGACACATGACGATGTCCATGTTCCGGCTCATGTCAGCGGCGCGGACCTGTCGCGCGAGGCGCCGGGCGATGCCAATCACGGCGGGAAAAACAAAGGCCGTTCAAAGTAAACTTTGGAAGCCGAAGGATTTTCCGAGGCGTGGATCCGACCGGGCGAAACTTCCTACTTGCCGTGTGGGGGCTTGCCGTTCGACAGGAAGCTGCCGGTAAAACTCAGTTCGGCCGATTTTGCCGAGCATTCGATGGCGACCGGTTTACCAGCATAGGGATTGGCGAAGGTGCAGGTGCCCTTGGCCCCGACCTGACCCGTCATCTTGTTGCCCGCACCAGTGGAGATGACTTCGATCGGCAATTGTGCGGTGCCTTTCTTCGCGCCCGGTTTGATCCCGCTTCCGTTACCCTGGAAGCCAAGCATCTTGCCGCCGGAGGAAAAAATGAACGTCACCGAGCCGTCCGGTCCCGTCACGCTGGCGATCTCGGCCTTGCAGCCTTTCGAGGCATCGAGCTTGCCGACGACGAGTTTTGAACATGTGCCGCTGACGACGGTTACGCCCGGCGCCGGAAAATTCTGTGCGGCGGCACTCGTTGCAACGGTCAAAACTGTCAATCCAATAGCAAGGCCTGCGAATCGCATGTATGGCTCCTTTCAAGCCTGCGCAGGTTTGCCGATGGAAATGTGGCAGTCAATCCCGGCGTGCTAATGTGCGAAATAGAGGGGACTGGACATCGCACTTAAAAATAGTCGCTATCCTTCGAGTTTGACCGCGGTCCCCGTTGCTGCAACGAAAAGGATGCCGCCGCAGCTCCGGGTAGACATTTCGCTAAAATCGAAGCGCAAACTTACAACTGCGTCAGCTTTCAATATCAAAGCCTCGCGCTTGATTTCTGTGATGCAGGCTGCGCGAGCGTCTTTGAGGGCTGCTTGCATGGTTTTGCTCCTGCCGCCGAAAAAGTCGCGAAAATCATTGGCGATATCCTTGAATATATTAAGACCTAGTGCAGCTTCAGTCCCGACGACCTGAATGATTTCCGAAACTACCCTGCGGGGAATATCATTGCCCGTGGTGATGATAATCCCACTCGCTCTCTGATCGATGATATGTGGAGGGAAGTCTACAAGGTTCGCGGGTGGCGATTTGTCCAGTCTTTGCAGCATGGCCTTATCTTCCCGGGCGACGCGATCTGCCTCGATTTCATCCCGGCATTTTCGGCATAGGCCGCCGCGTATCTCTATCAGTCCCACAGTTCTGTTGCATGATGTGCATACAGGCATAAACCACACTCACGGTCGTATCTATCCAATGCACCCATCAACCATGAGTCGAGGGCTAGATCAATCCGGCACGAATGCGAATTGCATCCCGCCTTCACGTGCAGCGATGAAAAAGCACTGAACTGCCAATGCTCGCTTTTATTCCGGAACGAGCGTTCCGATCAGTTGCAACAAGGCGTTCTGCCGGTTGCCGCCGCCGGCCAGGAATTCGTAAAGCGTCATCTTCTTCTCGCTGCCGCCATCGACGAGATAGTCGGATTGGCGGATAACGAAGACCTCGCCACTTTCGGTGTCTCGGGCAAGGTGAAACAGATATTCGTCGCCGTTGGGCTTGTGATTTTTATAGAACTGTTTCTTTACGATCGCCATCTCGTCCTCCCGCACGATCAATGCTTTAGCGTGACAGTAGTGTGACAGCGCGATCGGAAGTCAAGCGACTTGTGGATGGAAGCTATGCTTATACGCCCATCTGCAAAGTTAGAGCGCTGGACATCAGCATGTGATTGGATATCGACGAAAAGACCATTATTCTCAACCCGGGCGATCGAGAACTCGAGGCGCCATTAACGAGAGGTCAAAGCAAATGAGAATGATGTTAGCGCTAGGGGCCATGTTAAGCCTCGCTTGTGTCTCTGCAGGCGAAGCACCCTCGAACTACCAGTCATACCACGGCATCCGCGCCGATAGTGATCCCGTGATTCTAGCGAGATACGACAGGGCTCTGCAGCACTGCCAACCGGAGGCCTATTCCTGGCAACGGGGTTCACCCGATCCAAATAGCAGCATGTACATACTGGCATTGAGAAGTTGCTTATATCGGTACAGCTTCGTGGACCGCGGCGCGTTCGCGTATCCGACGACGGCTTGGTACCAGCACTTCCTGGATCGCTGATCGCCTAAAGTTTATCGCCGCCATATTGAAAGGCTTTGGCGCCGCATGTAGCGGCGCCCTTGCCGTGGGCCTGGACGATTCGCGGGGCCTTAATCACAGACGCGCACCCGTTCGTAGTGGTATCCGTCGTCGTATTCGTTTTGAACCGGGCGGCTCTCATGCCAGCATCTTGGCGGCGGGGGAGCGGGCTCATAATACCCTCCGCCGTTTGCGATTGCGCCGCCTATCAACCCGCCAACAAGCCCAGCGGCCACGCCGCCGGCGATAGCACTTCCATTATGGTGATGATGATGGTGACGCCATTCCTGGTCGTGCCAGTCGACCTGACGATACAGGGGCGCACCATCAAATTGCTGCGCCTGCGCATAGCCGCCCGGGATTAACGCGCTGCTTGCAAACGCAGCAACGACGAAAACCGGGAGAACTGTCTTCTTGATCATGACCAACCTCCGACGCAGTGCGTCATATATTGCTGATATTCGACTCGCTTAAACAACGCTTTTAAACATGATTATGTTCAAATGAACGTAGCGTGAATACGGGGCTGGCTGTCGGAGCCGGCAAGCGGCGCAGTCGAGTCGTTGGCGGAGCTACGGTCGTTACGGGAGAGGCTCACGAACCTGCCGATCACCATGAAAAAAAGGCCTCTCGATCTCTCGAAAGGCCTTTTATATCAGAAACTTGGATGGTGGGCGTGACAAGGATCGAACTTGTGACCCCTACGATGTCAACGTAGTGCTCTCCCGCTGAGCTACACGCCCATCCGATGGCGGCGCATAGATCACAAAACCTTGGTGGCCGTCAATAGGCTTTTTTTCGGTTTTGTGACGTTGCCGCCAGAAGCCTTAGGCAGCAAGGAGTTTGTTGACTTCGTCGACCAGCTCGCGCAGGTGGAAGGGCTTGGAAAGCACCTTGGCATCCTTCGGCGCCTTCGAATCAGGGTTCAGCGCCACAGCGGCAAAGCCGGTGATGAACATCACCTTCAAGTCCGGATCGAGCTCGGTGGCACGGCGCGCGAGCTCGATGCCATCCATCTCCGGCATGACGATGTCGGTGAGCAGCAGCGAAAAGGGCTCTTCGCGCAGCCGGTCATAGGCGCTTGCTCCATTGTCAAAGGACAAGACCTTGTAGCCGGCCTTTTCCAGCGCCTTTACAAGGAAGCGACGCATGTCGTTGTCATCTTCGGCAAGGAGTATCTTTTGGGTCATCATCTGTTCGCTAATCAACTTTTGTCTTGTTGGACTTGTCCAGCGTCCAAGTTAGCTGTTGGCCGTAAACAAGCGGTGAATGGTCGGCCGGAGCAAGGCCATTCGCGTTCGTTGCGACATGATCGCATCTAAAAACCGCTTCGCACGACTTGGGATCAGGCTTCAAGGCATTTCGGTTGCGACCCATTGTATTAAGGTCATTTTGCTTAAGTTAGTATGGACTTGCGGGCGAGCAACTGGCAACATGGATGCTGCGACAAGTTGTTGACATGGTAAAGACGTTGATGTCCGCAGAAATGCGTAATTTCGAGATTTTTGAGGTATTGGAGCCCGTCTCTCAGACAATTCCCTTTGTCTACAGCTCGCCCCATAGTGGCCGCATCTATCCCCCCGATTTTATCGCCCAATCCCGCTTGCAGGGCATCGCCATCCGCCGCTCGGAAGATCATTACGTCGACGAGCTGTTTTCGGCAGCGAGTGTTCTCGGCGCGCCGTTGCTGCTTGCCAATTTTCCGCGCGCCTATATCGACGTCAACCGCGAGCCCTATGAGCTCGATCCGCGCATGTTCGACGGCATGCTGCCGCCTTATGCCAATATCAATTCGCTGCGGGTTGCCGGCGGCCTCGGCACCATTCCGCGCATCGTTGCGGAAAATATGGAAATCTACGCCCGGCGCGTACCGGTCGAGGATGCGCTCAGGCGCATCGATACGATTTACAAGCCTTACCATGCGACGCTTCGCCGGCTGATTGCCCGCACACATGTCAAATTCGGCTTCGGTGTTCTGGTCGACTGCCACTCCATGCCGGGGAATATCCGCATCGCCGGCAGCAATATTCGCCCCGATTTCATCCTTGGTGATCGCTACGGGACCAGCGCTTCGGCGGATCTGTCGCGCGCCGCCATGCAGATCCTCGAAGAACTCGGCTTCAACGCCGTGCGCAACAAGCCCTATGCCGGCGGCTTCATCACCGAGCATTACGGTCGTCCCTCGCGTGGGCTGCATGCCCTCCAGATCGAAGTCAACCGCTCGCTCTATGTCGATGAAACGACGCTGGAGAAGCGGCCGGATTTTGATGCGGTGGCCACCGCCATCACCCTGTTCATGAAGCGTATGGCCGAGCATGTGGAATCTTACGCAGGCGATCCGGCACTGGCGGCGGAATAAGCAAAGCCTCGGATGAGGGGTTGTCTCGGACCTTTCAGAGCGAACAGAATCTGTCGAATCGATTGGGGGTGGCGATGGTCAGGCGTGTTTGCCGTTGTCGCGCCCTGGTGTCTGGCCTTACCCTTCTCCCCACGCGGGCGGGCGAACTCCTCCAACAAAAAAAGAACCGCGCTTGTGGCGCGGCTAAGTCTAGGGAGGAAACACCCAAGGAGGGTATTTACAGTCAGAGACTGTATGACGATGTTGCTATTGCGTTGCACAAATGTCAAGCAAATTATTGCGGTGCAAAATATTTAGGCAATCTCGACATTTCTGCCTGATCTCCGGGCAATCCGCCTCTCGCGTCGGCATTTGGTTTGCTTCGTGGCGTTTATGCGCTATGACTTCGCCCGTCCCGTCATTTATCCGGATCGACCATGCTTCCTGACCGTACGTTCTTCTATCGTCTGGCCGAGGCGGCCAAGGCCGAGACCCTGCCGCGCTTTCGCGCCGGCGTCGATGTGGTCAACAAGGAGGCCCAAGGGTTCGACCCGGTGACCGAGGGTGACCGCGCTGCCGAGGTGGCGATTCGGACGCTCATCGAAGCGGAATTTCCCGATCACGGTATCCTGGGTGAAGAGCACGGCAATGTCGGTCTCGATCGCGAGCATGTCTGGGTGATCGATCCGATCGACGGCACGCGCGCCTTCATCTCCGGTGTGCCCGTCTGGGGGACGCTGATCGGCCTGCAGAAAAACGGCCGAGCCATCATGGGCATGATCGACCAGCCGTTTACCGGCGAGCGCTATTTTGCCGATGGCAACGGCTCGACCTATTCCGGCCCGGATGGTGAAAAACGGCTGCAGGTCCGTGATTGCGGCAGCCTGTCGAATGCCATCCTCTTCACCACCTCGCCGCATCTTTTCGTCGGCGAAGAGTTGGCGAAATATCGTGAGATCGAGAGCCAGGTGCGGCTCTTCCGCTACGGCACGGATTGCTATGCCTACGCGCTGCTCGCCGCCGGCCACGTCGATCTTGTCATCGAAAATTCGCTGAAGCCTTATGATGTCGGCGGCATCATCCCCGTCATCGAACAGGCGGGCGGCATCATCACCACCTGGAACGGCGGGCGGCCGGAAATGGGCGGCACCATCATCGCCGCCGGCAGCCGCGCGGTCTATGATCAGGCGAGGGCGATCCTAGCTGATTGAGCATCCAAAAAGCGCTGCATATTCATCGCTTCGCGGTCCTGCGGCTCGAGGGCGCGCTCTAAATCCCGACTCCCGCCATATCCGTGTTCGCCTCGGCATCGCTGCCGGGAATGAAGGCGTTGATGGCGGCAAGCGCCGCATTGCGGTAGACCTCCCGCTCCTGCAGGATTTCATGCTTTGCGCCGTGGACCGGCACGAGCTGCGCTGCGCGGAAATAGCGCGATAGCCGCTCCTGATCGGCATAGGGCACGACGCCGTCGCGAGTCGGCGCGATCAGCACGGTCGGGATCGCGATGGAGAAGAGGTGCTCGGGCGTATTGACGCGATCGATCGTGCGGAATGCTTCCAGCAGCCAGCGCGCCGTCGGCGGTCCCAAGGTGAGCTGCGGATAAGCCGTTCCGATGGCGATATTGCGCCGATAACGACGTTCGTCTGTGGTCAGCGGGTTTTCCGCGAAGGGCTTTTCCTTGATTTTTTTGCTGAATTGCATCCGGCCGAGACCAAGCGTGCAGACCGTGCCGGAGATAAAGCGGACGAGGCCCGGCGAGACACCCTGGCCGGTGAGGCCGACAAAGGGCGCCGACAGCACCATACGCTCGATCCGGCTCGCAAGCCGAGGCGCCGCTGACAGAGCGATCAGGGCGCCGGTCGAATGTGCAAGCAGGAAGAAGGGCAGGCGCGTATCCGGCAGCACGATCTTGTCGAGGAAGGCGGTCAGGTCGCGTTCATAATCGGAAAAGCGTCTGACATGTCCACGCAGAGGGTCCTTCAGCAGCCGTTCGGAGCCGCCCTGGCCGCGGAGATCGAAGGTCGCGACCCACAGGCCCTTGGCGGTCAGATCGCGGATCGTCTCGAAATATTTCTCGATGAACTCGTTGCGGCCCTGCAGCAGCACGACGGTGCCCTTGGCAATCGACTGTTCGCACCGGAAGACGACATAGCGCAGCTTGCGCCCGTCAAATGTCTCGAAGAACCCCTCGGTGCGGTTTTCCGGCACCGGATTGTCTGCGGTGGAATAGAGGATCGAATCCATCACGATGTCGCGCCTCGCTAAAGGGATGCTCTCCTCAAGGGGATAGCGCAGGCGGGGGGAATTGCAACTGGTTTGTTGGCGGCTCCTGCAGTCGAACCTGGCGCCCAAAAACAGCGACGATATTCCTCAATCGGTGTTTCCGATGGCGCTATCGTTTTTCTCCGTTTCCCCTCTTTGCGCGTCTCTGCGATTTCTCGGCCGTGGTCATCACCTTTAGGAATGAAAGACATGGCAATTGTTGAAATCGCGAACTCAAGAATTCTCATTGTCGGCGGCAGCTCCGGAATGGGCCTGGCGCTGGCGAAACGCTCGCTCGCAGTTGGTGCCGAGGTCATCATCGTAGGACGGAACGAGGACAAACTTAAACGCGCCAGCGCGGAACTCCAAAGTCCGGCACTCTCCATGGTCGCGGTCGATATCACGCAGGAAAGCCAGGTCGCCGATCTATTTGAGCGGGTCGGACGGCTGGACCATATCGTAAGCACAGCCGCCGATATCGAAGGCGCTTATGAGCTGTTGCCCTTGTTGGATCTCAGGGCGGCGCAAAAGGTCGTGGAAAGTAAATTCTATGGACCGCTGCTGCTTGCGAAATATGGCGCACCCTTACTCTCCCCCACCGGCTCCATCACCTTCACATCCGGTATCGCGGCCTATCGTCCATCGGCGCGGGGGTCGGTCGTAGCCGCCGTCAATGCGGGCCTGGAAGGATTGGTCCGCGCGCTCGCAATCGAGTTGGCGCCAATCCGCGTGAATGCCGTTTCGCCCGGCTGGGTCGACACACCCATCTGGACGTTCGTCGCCGGCGACAAGAAGGACGAGACACTGAGCGCCATGGCAAAGCGACTACCGGTTGGGCGAGTGGGGCAACCGGAAGACATCGCCGACGCCATCAGCTTCCTGTTAGGCAATGGCTTCACAACGGGGACGGTACTGCATGTCGAGGGCGGGCATCGGCTGGTTTAACCCCCGCGAAACTGTCGCTCACGGCCGCCAGCAATAGTTTCAGGGCTGGCGGCTGAACACGCCTGCGCCGCCAAATCATCACAAGCGATGCCGTCCGCGTCGGATCCGGCCAAGGCATCTCGCTGATTTCGCCGCGATCGAGTGCGTCGACGACTGCAAGGCGCGGAACCAGACTTGCGCCCGTACCGGCTGCGACGAGCCGCGCAATTGTGCCGATGCTGCCGACTTCAGCGGCGAGCTTCGGTGCCGCTAACCCGGCCGCGTCAAATGCTTTGTCGAACAGATGTCGATAGACGCAGCCGACCTCTGTTGCCACGAAGCTCATGGAGGCAAGTGCTGCCAAATCGCCTCTTTTCGACGTGGATTCCTGCTCATGAGGTGCAATGAGGATCAACGGCTCCGCCGATATCGTCCGCTTCGCCAGGCGTTCATCGAGACCGTCCTTGTCAAAACAGAAGGCGACATCGATCTCGCCGTCTTCAAGCTTCCGCAATAGATCGTCGCTGCCCGCAACCTTCAACCGTAGACTGACATCAGGATGATCGCTCTGAAAAGCCGACAGCAATTGCGGAAGCTTCACGGAAGCAACTGTCTCCAGCGCGCCGATCGTCACCGTTCCGACCGCACGCCCAGAAGCTGCTTCGACCGCCGCGCGGGCCTCGTCCGCCACTGTCAGAATTTCTTCGGCATAGGGCCTTAAAGTTTCGCCCGCTGCTGTCAGCTCCAGGCCCATTCTCGATCGGATAAAGAGCTCGGTGCCCAGTTCGGTTTCGAGCGACTGGATCTGATCACTCACGCTCGATTGCGCGAGATGGACCTCCTCGGCAGCACGGGTGAAATTCCGGTTCCGGGCGACCGCGAGGAATGTCTTGAGTAGTCTGGGGTGCATCGAGCCGTGCCGAACTAGGGTCAGAACAAGCGCCGTCAAATGACGAGACAACGCCCAATAGAGACGACGCTGCCATATCGCTTATGTCATCGTCAACATCGCGGTATGATCGGAAGCGAGATCGACCGAGGGTCCGGGCCATCGGTTGCTCGCATTTACTTGGGCGCCAGCATCGAAAACGCTTCCAACATCGCCTTGGTCGCACCGTCGTTTCCGTCAGGGCGTCGGTGTCGTACCGCGTCTCTCAAGTGCGGTTTTACGGATAATGTCCGCAATCTCCGGGCTGCTGCTGGACAGCATCTGGAAATCCGCTGAATAGAGCGACAGCAGTGAGACCTCGGTCGCGGCGCTGACGGTCGCCGAGCGGGGTTCGCCGCTGATTAGCGCCATCTCGCCGAAGAAGCTGCCGGAGCCGAGCTCCACAGGGTTCGGTGTCGCGACATTGACGCGACCTTCAACGATGAAGAACATCTGGTCGCCGGTCTCGCCCTTGCGGCAGATTATAGCGCCAGCCGGCACGACACGAGGCCTCAGGGCTCGCACGATCTCGATGAGTGCGGCCGAGCCGAGCTTCTGGAACAGCGGCACCGCTGCAACTAGCTGCCAATTGCGCACGAAGTCCTGGTGGCGAACCTCTTCGTAGAAGCCGGTCGCGAGAATGCCGGCCCAGAGCGCAAAGATGCCGATCCCACTCATCATGACCAGACCGGCAAGTACGCGGCCGGCGAAACTTTGCGGAATCTCGTCGCCATAGCCGGTGGTCGATAGCGTAACCACCGCCCACCACATCGCCAGGGGGATGCTACCGAACTTGTCAGGCTGGGCGTCGCGCTCGATGATATAGGCTGCGAGCGCCGCTCCGAACAGAACGATGCCGAAGATCGAGGTGACGCCGATCAGGTTGTGCGCCTCTTTAGTCAGAACCTTGCCCAGCAGCCGGAAGAAGGTCGAGCCGCGCAGAGGCTTCAGCAGCCAGATTGCACAATAAAGACTCTGATCGCGCCTGCCGACGAACAGGAATGCGGCCACAGGGACCAAAACCGCGAGTACGTCGACTGTGATTTCCAGCACCCTGCCGCGAACGCCTCTTGCCCGCTGCATGATCAGCGTCTCGATCAGTTGTAGGACGTAGGCAGCCCAGATGCCGGCGAGCAGGACCTCCAAAATAAGCCTGGTCCGTTCGGTCAAGTCCGGCGCCGTAAGTGCAGCCACCGTCGCGAGGCCGATTGCAACGAGCAGTGTGTTGAGTGATGCCGAAATCTTCGAGAAAGGGAGTGCCGACATTCAATACCCCCGCGACCGGCCTGCCACTCGTCTAGAATAGGATGCGTTCGGTCCAAACGTAAAGGGCTGGTGGACATGCAGAGCAACCAGTGTTGACCAGTGGAACGAGCAATCTATCGCTGCTCGACATCCAGCGGAAAACCCTTGAAAGCCTTGATTTCCTTGAGCACGAACGTCGTCTGCATCTCCTTGATGCGCGGCAATCGGCGAACGACCGCCATGGCAAAATCCGCATAGCTATCGAGGTCTGCAGCGACGACCTGCAGTAGGAAATCCGCGTCTCCGGCGATGCTGTAGCACGCCACGACTTCGCTCAGCTTCAGGACGTCGTGTGAGAATTTCTCGGCTTCGGCCTCGCTGTGGCTGTCGATCTTCACCCTGATGAAAGCCAGGACGCCGAGGCCGACCTGGCGTCTGTCGAGGGTCGCCGTATAGCCCTGGATGACTCCGGTTTCTTCCAATTGGCGCACACGCCGCCAGCATGGGGAGGTTGAGAGCCCGACTTGGGATGAAAGCGCCTGATTGGTCAGGCGTCCGTCTTTTTGAAGCGCTCCAAGAATTCGCAAATCGATAGGCTCAAGCATACTGGGCATATCCAACCTCATTTTTGTAGAAATTTGGTAGGCTCTACCACAATTGCAATTCGATCGGTAAAGAAAGGTAAGATTATCCCCGATGTGGGAGATATCCTGTGAGAGCATAGTCTCAACAGCTGCAGGTCTCCATGCTTCCCGATATCCGTCTTGCCATTGTCGTCAATCCGGCACTCCCGCTCGGTTTGATCGCCAACACTGCCGGCGCCATTGCGATCGGACTGGGTGCGAAATTTCCAGCACTCGCGGCGCGTCAATTGAGCGACAGGGAGGGGCGCACCATCGACATCAGCTCGAACATGCCGGTTCCGGTGTTGCAGGCGGATGCCGAGGCTATCCGGTCGCTGTTGTTGAAGACTTTGCCGCAGCAGGACGACCGCGCGATCGTTCCGTTTCCCGCTTTCGCCCGGTCGCTGCATGATTACAGGGAGTATGAGGCGACATTTCCGGATCACAATCTTGCCGGCGAGGTAATTGACGGCCTGGGGCTGGCAGGCCCATCGAAATGGGTGAAATCGCTGACGGGTTCGCTGAAGCTGTTGCGCTGATGCCGGAAAGAAAAGGGCCGGCTTACGGAGATAGAGAGTTCCGCTTCGCCGGCCGAGCAAGGACTGAAGAAGAAGGGACGATACACTTCAGTCATCGGACAGTGATGCATCCGATGGTTCTATTGATAATCCGGCCAGCCTGAACAGGTGCCGAACCGGACGTTCATCTGCGGTTCACGCGGTTTTTGTGTGAAATTTGCAAGAAGCAAACGGGGTCTTGAACTCCCGAAAAGCGATCACCATTTCCATTCTGCGGGTGCCAAACGGGCTCGCGTAACCATCCCGAGGCCGCCCAGAGCGGGGTCGCGGGGTACAAAACCGAATCGCAATCGTCGCTCACAGGAGGACACCATGCGTCACGTAGACTTCTCTCCCCTTTACCGTTCCACCGTCGGTTTCGACCGTCTTTTCACCATGCTCGACAGCCTTGCACAGCCGGATCAGGCTCAGACCTATCCGCCCTACAACATCGAGCGCACCGGTGAGAACACCTATCGCATCACCATGGCAGTTGCCGGTTTCGATGAAAAGGAACTGAGCATCGAGGCCCATGCCCATGTTCTCCAGGTCAAGGGTGAAAAGAGCGAGGAGCCGACCGAAGCTAGCGAATATCTCTATCGCGGTATCGCCAAGCGCGCCTTCGAGCGCCGCTTCCAGCTCGCCGATCATGTCGAGGTCCAGGCGGCTTCACTGAAGAATGGTCTGCTGCACATCGATCTGTTGCGCAACATTCCGGAAGCCATGAAGCCCCGCCGTATCTCCATTGCCGCCGAGCCGGTCGAGACCCCGAAAGCGATCGAGGCCCATATCAACTAAGAGCCTTCAGCAGATAGCCTGAAGACCGATCCTCCCAAGGTCACCAAAGCAAGGCGGCGCTCCGATGGAGCGCCGCCTTTTTGTATTCGGTTGCGGTTGCAACGGCAGCTAGGCTGCGTTCGTGGCGCCATTCGTCTCGGCCTTGGCCTTTTCCGCTTCCCGCCTCTTGGCGGCATCCGCATATTTTTGCGCGATGACGGCGCAGGTCATGAGCTGGATCTGATGGAACAGCATCAGTGGCAGGACAATGGCGCCGATGCCCTGACCGGCAAAGATGACATTGGCCATCGGCACGCCGCTCGCGAGCGACTTCTTCGAGCCGCAAAATGTGATGGTGATCTCGTCGGCGCGGGAGAAGCCGAGCGCGCGGCTGCCGAACATGGTGATGCAGAGCACCAGGGCGAGAAGCACCATGTTAGCGACAATGACCGTAGCAATATCGACCAGCGAGAAGGTGTGCCACAGGCCCTCAACGACGGCCTCGCTAAAGGCCGAATAGACGACCATCAGGATCGAACCGCGATCGACCGGCATCAGGATCTTCTTCTTCGAGCGTATCCAATTGCCGATCCAGGGCTGCAGGAGCTGGCCGGCGATGAAGGGCGCCAGCAGTTGCAGCATGATCTGTTCCAGCACGTCCCAGGAGAACCCGCCATGGCCGCCGACCGAGAAGAGTACGCCGACGAGCAGGGGCGTCAGGAACATGCCGAAGATGTTGGAGGCCGACGCGGCGCAGATCGCGGCCGGCACATTGCCGCCGGCAATCGAGGTGAAGGCGATCGAGGACTGTACGGTGGACGGCAGCACGCTCAGAAACAGCATGCCAGTGTAAAGGGAAACCGGCAGGATGCTGTCCGGGACGATATGGCCCATGGCGAGTACCAGCAGTGGGAATATGCCGAAGGTCGTCAGCAGGATGACGAGATGCAGCCGCCAGTGCAGCAAGCCGGCGATGACGACATCGCGTGACAGGCGGGCGCCGTGCAGGAAGAACAGCAGGCCGATGGCGAAATTGGTGGCAATGCTGAAATAGTGGGCGCTGCTTCCCTGTACGGGAAAGAAGGAAGCCGTGATCACCGTCAGCACAAGCAGCATGGTGAAGGTATCTGGAAGAAAGCGGCGCATCGTGCCAACCCCAATCGCAATTACAAGCCGTAAGAATAATCCTTGCACATAGACCTATCGTGATCCACGATGCAAGGAATAACAGTTATCGTGATGCAGGATTAACACGATGCTTGATCTCACGCAGTTGCGCAGCTTCGTCGCCGTCGAGCAGATGGGCAGTTTCACGCTTGCTGCCGAGCGGCTCGGCCTCGGTCAATCCACGGTCAGCCAGCATATCCAGCGTTTGGAAACCACGCTCGGCCGCAAGCTTCTGGCTCGCGACACGCATCGGGTGGTGTTGACGGGTGATGGAGAGGCACTGCTTGGCCATGCACGGCAGATGCTGTCGATCGAGGGCGAAGTGCAGCAGCTCTTCGCGGGCAACAGCCTGCGCGGTAGCCTGCGGCTCGGCGTCTCTGAGGATTTCGTCACCAGCCAGTTGCCGGATGTGCTGGAAGAATTCGTCCGCTCGCATCCTTCCGTCGATCTCGAATTGACGGTCGCCCTCAGTGGTACGCTTTATGAGATGCAGGACAATGGCGACCTTGACCTCGTTCTTGCCAAGCGCCGTCTCGGTGATGTCAGGGGAAAGCTGGTCTACCGCGAGCCGTTGGTGTGGCTGGCACGTGACCCGGAGCGCATTCGCGCACTTGCGGCACCCCTGCCGTTGATCGCCTTTCCAGCCCCGAGCGTTACCCGCGCCGTGGCCCTTGAAGCCTTGCGCCGCCAGCAGGTGCCCTGGCGTATCGTCTGCACCTGCGGCAGCCTCAGCGGCCTGACGGCGGCGGCCCGTGCCGGCATGGGCGTCCTCGTTCAACCTCGCAGCATGGCGCCCACGGGACTGTCGGAAATTGCACCGGGCTGGCTGCCGGCATTGGAGGATGTCGAATTCGTGCTGGTGCCACGCAAAGGCGCGGATCAGTTGCTGGTCAGTGCGTTGTCGGAGGATATTCTGGCAAAGGTGAGAGGGCTGAGATCTACCTAGGGTACTAGGCACTCGAATCTCAATCTCGAAATTCGTTTTTAAATCATATAGATAAGGTCGAGTAGTCTTTTGGAATCCCTTCGCCGGCTTCTGTCTCGCCTCTGGCGTGTCCAGCCCTTTTGATTCACTCATTCAGGTTCGCGTCAGCTTTCGTTAGTACGGTCGAAACAACTGAACGAGCTGAGTCGAGGAAAACCAGCCCGATGAAATATGGTGCAATGTTTATTTGCGGCTTGATCGCCTGTGTCATGGCGATGACGGTCATAACCCGCCACACGCCCGGCCAGTCGGGCCAAGACGTTTCCCGTTCCGCACTGTTTATGCACCCAAGTCAGAATTAGTCTCCAAATGTGGAGTTAAGCGCCGCGTATGTCCCGAGGGGCAGCCACGGCGCTCCTTTTTATCCAAAAATCAGGCGAGGCAAGCCAGGAAGCCGGTGACATCGTCATCGGTCGTGGCGAAGCTGGTGACGAGACGGATCAGGGTCTCGTTTTCGTTTACCAGTTCGGGCTGCGATTCCGGGATCGGCCATTCGTAGAACTTTGCACCCCTGTCTTCCGCCGTCTTGGCGGCAGATTTCGAAATGATCGCAAAGACTTCGTTCGAGGCCGTCGGCCAGGCGAGGCGGGCTGTAGCGGCCCGCTCGATGCCGGCGCGCAGCCGGTCCGCCATGCGGTTGGAATGGCGGGCAAGGTCGAGCCAGAGGCCGCCTTCGAAATAACCGTCGAACTGCGCGGCAATGAAACGCGATTTGGAGAAAAGCTGGGCGGCGCGTTTGCGGATGAAATGCATCTCCTTCGCCTGCTCCGGATTGAAGAAGACGATCGCCTCCGCGCACCAGCAGCCATTCTTGGTACCGCCGAAGGAAAGGATGTCGACGCCACGCTTCCAGGTCATTTCCGCCGGGCTGACGCCGAGCGCGACCAGCGCGTTGGCGAAGCGAGCGCCATCCATATGCAACGGCAGGCCGTTCGTCCTGCAGACGGACGCGATGGCGTCGATTTCAGCGAGCGAATAGACCGTGCCGATTTCCGTCGCCTGGGTGATGGTCACTGCAGCGGCGCGGCCGTGATGCAAGGCGTCCTGCGGGAAGCGGGCGACTTTGGTGGCGAGCGCCTTGGCGTCGATCTTGCCGGCGGCGCCATCGACCGTCGCCAGTCGCGCACCGCTGAAGAAATCCGGTGCGCCGCATTCGTCCTCGGCCACATGCGCCTCCGCATGGCAGAAGCTGATGCCGCCCGGCTTCTGAACGCTGGCGAGCGACAGCGAGTTGGCTGCCGTGCCGGTCGCGACGAAAAAGACGGCGACGTCACGTTCGAAGATCTCGGCGAACTTGGCTTCAACTTGTCTGTCGAGATCACTGGTGCCGTAGGCTGCGGCGAAACCGCCGGATTCGGCAAGGAGACGTTCGGCGATCTTGGAATGGGCGCCGGCCCAATTATCGGAGGCAAAGAACATGGGTATGTACCAACTGAAACAATGGGATTTGTGGGAAGGCTAACTGAGGTCCGCCGGACATTAATCCAATGCCGCAGGGGATCAAGAGTGCTATGCTGAAGGATGCATCACAGAAATTGATCTACGCAATCAACAAACAAAATGATGCGGTGCAGCGAAACTTTCTTGCTCGAATTTCGAAGCATTGGCAATCTTCCGTCGTCGGTTAACGATATTTTGCCGTTTTGCTCTTGCGAAGCCCATCGCTTTCTGGCATAGAGCTAATGAATTAGGACAGGGTTGCTGTCCTATTTTGGCCGCTGAGGCCGAAGATGCGCTAGGGGGTCCTGACGATATCGGGATTTCGGGCTATAGTTATCGCGAGCGTGCCCTGTGGGAGCCATTAGGCGGCCAGGCGGAGCGGCGGTGGAATAAGCAAGGCGCGGAACGCTGACGACGGGCTCCACCAAAGGGTCATGGTCTGCGGCCGATCTTCACAATGCAACAGCGCTGTCGCGCGTCGGACCTGATAACGGGGCGGCGCGGGACGAAGGATCGCCCGTTACGCGGGCCTTACCGGAGGGAAGACAATGACGAACAGGACGCCGTTCATGACTTTTGATCAGATCGCAGCAGCCGAGGCTGCCGCTACGGCCAATACGTCGAAACGCGCCGCCCGCGGCATCCCGCCGAAACAAGGCCTTTATGATCCGCGCAATGAACATGATGCCTGCGGCGTCGGCTTTGTCGCGCATATGAAGGGCCAGAGGTCGCACCAGATCGTGCGCGATGGCCTGTTCATCCTGGAAAATTTGACGCATCGCGGCGCTGTCGGCGCCGATCCCCTCATGGGCGATGGCGCCGGTATTCTCGTGCAGATTCCGGACCGCTTCTTCCGCGAGGAGATGGCTTTGCAGGGCGTTATCCTGCCGAAGGCGGGCGAATATGGCGTTGGCCATTTCTTCATGCCGCGCGACGAGGCGCTGATCGAGCACTTCAAGACCGCCATCAAGCAGGTCGTCACCGAGGAGGGCCAGGTTCTGCTCGGCTTCCGCGACGTGCCCGTCGACAATTCCTCGCTCTCGAAGGCGCCGGATATCGCCGGCACCGAGCCGCATCATGTGCAGGTCTTTATCGGCGCAGGCCGCGATGCCGGCACGCATGAAGAATTCGAGCGCCGTCTCTTCACCCTGCGCAAGGTGATCTCCAACCGCATCTACGCGGAATACGAGGGCGAAGAGAGCAACTTCTATCCGGTCTCGCTGTCCAGCTCGACCGTGGTCTACAAGGGCATGTTCCTCGCCTATCAGGTCGGCGCCTATTATAAGGACCTCTCCGATCCGCGGTTCGAATCGGCGGTCGCCCTCGTGCACCAGCGTTTCTCGACCAACACCTTCCCATCATGGAAGCTGGCGCATCCCTACCGCATGGTTGCCCACAACGGCGAAATCAACACGTTGCGCGGCAACGTCAATTGGATGGCGGCGCGCCAGGCGTCGGTGTCCTCGCCGTTGTTCGGTGACGACATCTCCAAGCTCTGGCCGATTTCCTACGAGGGACAGTCGGACACCGCCTGCTTCGACAACGCGCTCGAATTCCTCGTGCGCGGCGGCTATTCCATGGCCCATGCCGTGATGATGCTCATCCCGGAGGCCTGGGCCGGCAACCAGCTGATGGCGCCGGAGCGCAAGGCGTTCTACGAATACCATGCCGCCCTGATGGAGCCGTGGGACGGACCGGCCGCGGTCGCCTTCACCGATGGCAAGCAGATCGGCGCGACGCTCGACCGTAACGGCCTGCGTCCGGCCCGCTATCTCGTCACCAATGATGATCGCGTCATCATGGCATCGGAAGCCGGCGTTCTGCCTGTTGACGAAGAGAAGATCATCCAGAAGTGGCGCCTGCAGCCGGGCAAGATGCTGCTCATCGATATGGAAAAGGGCCGGATCATCTCCGACGACGAGGTGAAGTCCGAGCTTGCCACCAAGCATCCTTACCGGAGCTGGCTCAACCGCACCCAGCTCATCCTGGAAGACCTGAAGCCGGTGGAGCCGCGGGCATTGCGCCGCGACGTGTCGCTGCTCGATCGCCAGCAGGCTTTCGGCTACACGCTGGAAGATACCAAGATCCTGATGTCGCCGATGGCAACGACGGGGCAGGAGGCGATCGGCTCCATGGGCACGGATACGCCGATCTCGGCCATGTCCGACAAGCCGAAGCTGCTCTACACCTATTTCAAGCAGAACTTCGCGCAGGTAACCAACCCGCCGATCGACCCGATCCGCGAGGAACTGGTGATGAGTCTCGTCTCCTTCATCGGCCCGCGCCCGAACCTGCTCGACCATACCGGCATGGCCAACGCCAAGCGGCTGGAAGTGCGCCAGCCGATCCTGACCAACGGCGATTTGGAGAAGATCCGTTCGATCGGTCATACGGAAGACCGCTTCGACACCAAGACCCTCGATTTCACCTATGACGTCGAGCGTGGCGCCGAAGGCATGCCGGAAATGCTCGATCGTCTCTGCGAGCGTGCCGAAGCGGCCGTTCGCGGCGGCTACAACATCATCGTGCTGTCAGACCGCCAGATCGGCCCGGACCGCATTGCAATCCCGGCGCTGCTGGCAACCGCCGCTGTGCACCATCACTTGATCCGCAAGGGGCTGCGCACCTCGGTCGGTCTCGTCGTCGAAACCGGCGAGCCGCGCGAAGTGCACCATTTCTGCCTGTTGGCCGGCTACGGCGCCGAGGCGATCAACCCCTATCTCGCCTTCGACACGCTGCTCGACATGCATCAGCGCGGCGAATTCCCGAAGGAAGTGGACGCGACCGAAGTCGTCTACCGTTACATCAAGGCGGTCGGCAAAGGCATCCTCAAGGTCATGTCGAAGATGGGCATTTCGACCTATCAGTCCTATTGCGGCGCGCAGATCTTCGATGCGATCGGCCTGCAGCAGGAACTGGTCGAGAAGTATTTCTTCGGCACGGCGACGATGATCGAAGGCATCGGCCTCGAAACCATCGCCGAGGAAACCGTCGCCCGTCACACGTCTGCCTTTGGCCGCGATCCGATCCTGGCGAGCACGCTCGAAATCGGCGGCGAATATGCCTACCGCATGCGCGGTGAGAGCCATGCCTGGACGCCGGATGCCGTCGCCGCTCTTCAGCATGCCGTGCGCGGCAACGCCGAGGACCGCTATCGCGAATTCTCGGAGATGGTCAATCAGTCGGCGCTCCGGATGAACACCATCCGTGGCCTCTTCAATATCAAGGGTGCGGAAGTGCTCGGCCGCAAGCCGATCTCTGTCGATGAGGTCGAACCTGCCATCGATATCGTCAAGCGCTTCTCGACCGGCGCCATGTCCTTCGGCTCGATCAGCCGAGAGGCGCATACGACGCTTGCCATCGCCATGAACCGGATCGGCGGCAAGTCGAACACCGGCGAGGGCGGCGAAGAGGCCGATCGTTACATGCCGCTCTTCGACGGTTCGCCGAACCCGGAACGCTCGGCGATCAAGCAGATCGCTTCCGGCCGCTTTGGTGTGACCACCGAATATCTGGTCAATGCCGACGTGCTGCAGATCAAGGTGGCGCAGGGTGCCAAGCCCGGCGAAGGCGGGCAGTTGCCCGGCCACAAGGTCGACGCCACCGTCGCCAAGACCCGCCATTCGACGCCGGGCGTCGGCCTGATTTCGCCGCCGCCGCATCATGACATCTACTCGATCGAAGATCTGGCGCAGTTGATCTTTGACCTGAAAAACGTCAACCCGACCGCGGATGTCTCGGTCAAACTCGTCTCGGAAGTCGGCGTCGGCACGGTTGCCGCCGGCGTTGCCAAGGCGCGTGCCGATCACATCACCGTCGCCGGCTTCGACGGCGGCACGGGCGCATCGCCGCTCACCTCGCTGAAGCATGCCGGTTCGCCCTGGGAAATCGGCCTTGCCGAAACGCAGCAGACGCTGGTGCTGAACGGGTTGCGCTCGCGCGTCGCCCTGCAGGTGGACGGTGGCCTGAAGACCGGCCGCGACGTCATCGTCGGAGCGCTGCTCGGTGCAGACGAGTTCGGCTTCGCCACCGCACCGCTGATCGCCGCCGGCTGCATCATGATGCGCAAGTGCCACCTCAACACCTGTCCAGTCGGCGTCGCGACCCAGGATCCGGTCCTGCGCAAGCGCTTCAAGGGTACGCCGGAGCATGTCATCAACTACTTCTTCTTCGTTGCCCAGGAAGTGCGCGAAATTCTCGCCTCGCTCGGCGTCGCCAAGCTGGACGACATCATCGGCGCTTCGGAGCTGTTGGAGAAGGACGATATGCTCGCCCACTGGAAGGCCAAGGGGCTCGACTTCAGCCGCATCTTCCACAAAGTCGATGCCCCGAAGGAAGAGACTTATTGGACGACTGTGCAGAAGCACCCGATCGTCGATATTCTCGACCGCAAGCTGATCGAGCAGGCCGAGCCGGCGCTTGCCAGCAAGACACCGGTCGCCTTCGAAGTCGGTATCAAGAACGTCGATCGTTCGGCCGGTGCCATGCTGTCTGGCGCAGTTGCCAAGCGCTACGGTCACCGCGGGCTGAAGGACGACACCATCCATGTCACGCTGAGAGGCACCGCCGGCCAGTCGTTCGGCGCGTTCCTGGCGCGGGGCGTCACGTTCAACCTCATCGGTGACGGCAACGACTATGTCGGCAAGGGGCTGTCGGGCGGCCGCATCATCATCCGCCCGCCGGAGAACTCGAAAATATTGGCCGAGCATTCGATCATCGTTGGCAACACTGTGCTTTACGGCGCGACCGAGGGCGAATGCTACTTCCGTGGTGTCGCCGGCGAGCGGTTTGCTGTCCGCAACTCCGGCGCCATCGCCGTCGTTGAAGGCGTGGGCGACCACGGCTGCGAATACATGACTGGCGGCGTCGTCGTCGTCCTCGGTGAAACCGGCCGAAACTTCGCTGCCGGCATGTCGGGTGGCGTAGCCTATGTACTCGATGAAAAGGGCGATTTCGCGCGCCGCTGCAACATGGCGATGGTCGAATTGGAACCGGTTCCGGAAGAGGACGAACTGCTGGAGAAGCTGCATCATCATGGCGGCGATCTTGCGCACAAGGGACGCGTCGACGTCTCGGGTGACATGACGCGCCACGACGAGGAACGCCTCTATCAGCTGATCTCAAACCACTTCCACTACACGGGTTCGACGCGGGCAAAGGAAATCCTCGATAGCTGGGCCGACTACCGTCCGAAATTCCGCAAGGTCATGCCGGTTGAATACCGTCGTGCGTTGGAGGACATGGAACGTAGCCGGATGAGCGTGGCGGCGGAGTGATCCGCGGCGGCTTGTCTTCCATTCGAGGATTTCGCTCCTGATTGCGATCGCCGGGGAGGCGATCGCAACTGTCGAATAGCGGAATCGAATTTGAATTACAGTGCCAGACAGAGCAGCGGGATTTGCCTGCGGGGCACGGGAGCCATCGGCTCCTCTACTAGAGTGAGGAAACGAAAGCATGGGCAAGGTAACAGGCTTCTTGGAAATCGACCGGCAGGTTGGCAAGTATCAGCCGGCGTCGGATCGCATCCGGCATTTCCGCGAATTCACGATCCCCATGTCGGACCAGGAAGTACAGAAACAGGCCGCGCGCTGCATGGACTGTGGCATTCCCTATTGCCACGGCCCGACCGGCTGCCCGGTTCACAACCAGATCCCGGATTGGAACGACCTCGTCTACAACAACAATTGGGAAGAGGCGATCCGCAACCTGCATTCGACCAACAACTTCCCGGAATTTACCGGCCGCGTCTGCCCGGCGCCTTGCGAGGAAGCTTGCACGCTGAACCTCGAGGATGCCCCGGTCGCGATCAAGACGGTCGAACAGGCTATAGCCGACAAGGCCTATGAGCTTGGTTTCATCCGCCCGGAACCGGCAACCGTCCATACGGGCAAGAAGGTCGCCGTCATCGGCTCCGGCCCTGCAGGTATGGCGGCTGCGCAACAGCTCGGTCGCGCCGGTCATGAGGTCCATGTCTACGAACGCGAGACGAAGCCCGGAGGGTTGCTGCGCTATGGTATTCCGGACTTCAAGATGGAGAAGAACTTCATCGACCGCCGCGTCGAGCAGATGAAGGGCGAAGGCGTCACCTTCCATTGCGGCGTGAATGTCGGTGTTGACGTCAAGGTCGAGCAGCTTCTGGCTGACCATGACGCGGTTCTGTATTGTGGTGGCTCGGAAACCCCGCGCGAGGCCGGCATTCCTGGCATCGGGCTTGCCGGCGTCCATGACGCCATGCCCTATCTCGTGCAGCAGAACCGCCGCATCGGCCGCGAAAACATCGACAGCATCGGCTGGCCGTCCGATCCGATCCTCGCCGGCGGCAAGCATATCGTCGTCGTCGGCGGCGGTGATACGGCATCGGACTGCGTCGGCACCGCGTTCCGCCAAGGCGCCGTCAAGGTGACTCAGCTCGACATCCGCCCGCAGCCGCCGGAGAAGGAAGACAAGCTCGCCGTCTGGCCGTTCTGGGCGACGAAGATGCGCACGTCGTCCTCGCAGGCCGAGGGCGCCGTGCGCGAATTCCAAGTGGCAACGCTGGAATTCATCGGCGAAGATGGCGTGCTGACGGGTGTGAAGTGCTGCGAAGTGGATGAGCGTCGGCGGCCGATTGCCGGGACCGAATTCGTCATCCGCGCCGATCTCGCCTTCATCGCCATTGGCTTCCGCGGCCCCTTCACCGATAGCGTGCTGAAGGAACTCGACGGCAAGCTGACGCTCAACACCGACAAGCGCGGCTCGACCAATGTCGTTGCCGACGACAAGGACTACAAGACCTCGGTCGACAGGCTCTGGACCGCCGGCGACGTTCGCCGCGGCCAGTCCCTGGTCGTCTGGGCTATCCGCGAAGGCCGCCAAGCCGCCCGCGCGATCGATGAGGTCTTGATGGGGGCCACGGTGCTGCCGCGGTAAGCGAGGAGCGTTATACTGACATAAGGGCCGCCAAGCGCGGCCCTTTTCATTTTATGGAGTTGTCCGCCGGCGCAGCAACCACTGGCAGTCGATAATCGTCAACGCGTCCGGTCGGAGCCGGAGCCATCTGGCCTTTCTCGACCAGGAGGTCGCGAGGTGATGGTGTGATGGAATCCCGAGCGGGAGCGCCGCCGAGAAGCTGTGCGCCGCCGTCGAGATTGGGATCGGAGAGACCCATCGGCTGTGTGCGGGTGATCTTCTCCATCTCTGCCGGCGGCAGGTTGACTTGTTCGGCCGGCAATTGATTTCCGGTGTCGAGGCGGGTGATATCCGGGCTCGCCTGGTCGCCAAGCAGCCGGCGCGTCGGTTTTTCGACATAGAAAGCGACCTTGCGCTTGCCCGCTGCCGTCAGGTTGATGCCGTCTGCAGTTCTAAGCCGCACCTGCTGGCCGTTGATGTCGGAGCCGGTAACGATGAACTCGCCGTTCTGGTCGGTGAACCCGTCCCAGATGTCGATGAACTCGCCGCCGACGCTTTCGACCTGACTTTGATAAAGCTGGTTGAGCTTCACGGCATCCGCCGTCATCTGATCAGAGCCGAAGGGCGGTAGGCCGACCCAGAGCAGAGGGATATGCCGGCTCGTCACCAGCTTGCCGAACTGCTGTACACGCTCCTCATAGGCGAGGTACCAAGGGTCAGTGCCGAATTTTTCATTGAGGCCGTCACCGATCATCTGCTGGCGGTCATTGGCGCCGATCATGACGACGACCATGGCCGGTTTCAATTGATCCATCATGGCGGGTAGCTGTTGCGGCCAGTTGTAATAATCCTGGCGCACGAGGCCGGAGGCAACGGTACTGCGCGTCTGGACGACGACGCCAGGCGACGTGGAAAAGGCATCGTCCAGCCCGTCACCTAGGCCGCCCGCCAGGAAATCACCGACGACGAGGATCGTCTTGGCATCAGGCAGCTTTTGCACCGGCGGCGGCGCATCCGGTTGAACCACCACCTGACGGGGCGGTGGAGCAGTCCGTTTGCGCGGCGGCGGCCGTATCAAGCGTCTCGGCGCGGGCCGATAGAGGACATCGGGCTCAGGGCCGCCGAACAGCATCTGGAGCAATGTTCTGCGCGGCCGCTGCTCCTGTGCCTCAGCCGCGGTCAACAGGCAGGCAAGCGCAAAACAGGCGGCAAGAAGAGTCGTGAGGATCGCTTTTGCAGCAGCCATGGTCGCGCGGGCAGGTCGGTTTCTCATCGGGCTCTTTTCCGCTCACTGCCCCATGGTTGCATGAAGACGGCGCCGCCGTCCAGCAAATCCAAGGTTCATGGTTGATCGCGGCGACCTATTTGCGTAATGCGTTCAGCAGGTTCATCGACGGCTCGCCGTCGGCGCTCATGCCGAAGCGCTCCTGAACGGCGCTAATGGCGGCTTTGGAGCCGGAACCGAAATTGCCGTCGACCACGCCGTCGTAATAGCCGAGTTCCTTCAGGCGGGTCTGCAGCTCAAACTTCTGCTTTACGTCCAGCGTGCCGCTCGGGCGCGGCCAGGATTGCTGCATGCCACCGTATCCGGCGATTTGATCGGCAAGCAGGCCAACGGCGAGCGCATAGCTGTCGGAAGCATTGTAGCGCTTGATGGTGAAGAAGTTGCCGGACATCAGGAAACCGGGGCCGCCAGGTCCGCCGAGCATCTTCAGTTGCGCACGATCGGAGGTCAGGCGGAAGGCCTTGCCGTTCGGGCGGGCAAAGCCGAGGGCTGCCCATTGAGCGAGCGTATGGGTCTTGCCGGCCTGTGCGCTGCCGCCGGGCGGCACGGTCACCTCGTAGCCCCAAGTGCGGCCAGCGCTCCAGCCGTTCTTTGCCAGCAGATTGGCGGTCGTTGCCAGCGCGTCGGGAATGGAGTTCCAGATATCGGCATGGCCGTTACCATCGGCATCGACGGCATAGAGCAGGTAACTGGTCGGGATGAACTGTGTATGACCCATCGCGCCGGCCCACGAGCCGTTGAGCTCATCGCGCGGCACATCGCCGCTCTGCAGGATCTTCAGCGCCGCGATCAATTGCTTTCTGGCATAGTTGGCGCGCTTCGGATCACCATAGGCAAGCGTCGCCAAGGCGCGGGGCACATAGTGCAGCTTCTCGTCCTTGGCCAATACCGCGCCGTAATTCGATTCCATCGACCAGATGGCTAGGATGATGTTGCGATCCACGCCGAAATGCTGTTCAAGGGAACGTAGTGTGGAACCGTATTTGGCCGCCATCTTCCGGCCAACATCAACGGTATAGGGATTGACGCGGGAATCCAGATAATCCCAGATCTGGGATTTGAATTCCGGTTGGAATTGAGCTTTTTCGAGGACCGTGGGGTCGGGGTCCGTCACGCCGGCAAATGCTTTGCGATAGGTTGACTGCGTAATGCCGCCTTTAGCCGCAGTATCGTAGAAACCGGCGATCCATTTCTGGAACCCAGGGTCCGCATTAGCGTTAACGGGGGCGAGTCCCGCAAAGGCACCGAGCGCGAGCGCCAGAGCGAGACCACGAAGGGAGTGTTTGCGGTTTGAGGTCATCAACAGCCGTGTCCATCAATAGTTGGATTTCGGTGCGGCGATGCCGGTGGCATTCGCCCAAGCGTGACACTACAGGAACGAAGTCAACAAATTCTTTACCATGGAAGCCGGGGTCAGTCATCATTTGCAAAACAGTAGCAAATTTATACTACTGACCCCCGAACAGCTTTGGCGCAAAGCGATGTAATTCCCCAGGAGGTATGAGTGGGACAGCATAAGAAGGTGCGTAAGGCAGTATTTCCGGTCGCCGGACTTGGGACGCGGTTCTTGCCAGCGACCAAGGCGGTGCCGAAGGAGATGCTGACCGTCGTCGACAAGCCGGTTATCCAATACGTCGTCGATGAGGCGATGGAGGCAGGCATCGAGCATTTCGTGTTCGTGACCGGCCGCAGCAAGCATGTCATCGAAGACTATTTCGACATCCAGTTCGAGCTTGAGCATACCCTTCGTCAGCGAAACAAGAATGCCGAGCTGTCGCTGCTGAACGGCCTGCTGCCCAAGGCAGGCACGGCAAGCTTCACGCGCCAGCAGGAACCGCTCGGTCTCGGCCATGCCGTCTGGTGTGCACGCGAGATTGTCGGTGACGAACCGTTTGCGCTGCTTCTGCCCGACATGGTGATGCGTGCGGAAAAGGGCTGCATGAAGGGTATGATCGAGCTCTATGAGCACAGTGGCGGCAACGTCATCGCCGTCGAAGAATGTGCTCCGGACCAGACCCATAAGTATGGCATCGTCGGCGTGGGGGAGACCATCGGCAACGGCTTCCGCATTACCGAGATGGTCGAAAAGCCAGCCAAGGGCACGGCTCCCTCGAACTTCTTCATCAACGGCCGCTACATCCTGCAGCCGGAGATTTTCCATATCCTGGAAAGCCAGGAGCGTGGTGCGGGTAATGAGATCCAGCTGACGGACGGCATGCTGAAGCTCGCCCAGGAGCAGGATTTCGCCGGCTATCACTTCCAGGGCCAGACTTTCGACTGTGGCGCCAAGGATGGCTTCATCCTCGCCAACGTTGCCTTCGCTCTTGCCCGCGCGGATATCCGTCCGACCATCGAGGACGGGTTCAAGGCACTGGTCGAGGCGCTGAAGTAGGCATGAATCGTCTCCTTCCCGCGCTGCGGGGAGGAGATGCTACCTCTTGACGGTCAATCCGACACCCGCCTGAAGTTGCTGTGTGTCGTCGCCCGTCTTTCGCGACGTTAGCTGATATCCGACATTGCTGGTCAAATCGAGATAGCGGTTGATGCCCCAGGTGAAACCGAGGGCAGCATCGTATTCGGTTTCGTCGGCAAAGGCGCTGTTGGACGGGTAATCACGCCAGATCGTGCCGCCGGTCAGTTTCGCCGTGAGGTCGTCGCGCAGTTCCTGGCTCAGCGTGCTGGTGAGCTGATAGGCCGTATAGCCGCTTTCCCCCGCCGTCGTTGACGGCTGGACGCTGGTCGACAGGCCGATGCTGACATCGGTGCCGCGTTGGGGTGACCAGGCGAGATTGCCGTCGACGGTGGGCGAATCGATCGAGGCGAGGCGCGAATCGTCGAATTCCGTATGCTGATAGCCGAAACCCAGTTCGCCCTTCATCTTGTCGCCGAGATCCAACTCGATACCCGCCTTGCCCCCGTAACTCTGATTCGAGCGCGCATATCCATCGCTGTCGCGCGATTGGTCGTAGACCGTCTTGCCAAGATCGGCTTCGAGGAAGGGTATGAGAGCGGGTGACAGTTCGTAACCGATGCGTCCGCGCCAGGTGCCGGCCGTCTGGTTGCGGTCGCTGAGCGTGACCTGCGTGCCGTCCGACAGGGTGGCGTCGGAATAGACGGTGCGGGTCAGCGCTACGGCTGTCGTGCCGCGCAGCAGGCCGAAATCGCGCTCCAGCGATGCGCCGGCGTCGAATTGGTTGACGGCCGATTGCTTCGAGGCGCCGGCGATGGCGTTCGGATCGCTGGTGTCTTCGCGGAAGAACTGATAGCCGGCGGTGATATGCGCCGTTGTATCTGAGGGAAGGTCTAGGCGCAGATCGGCGTTGATATCGACATTCGGCTGCTCCGCGCCGTTGCCGCTCAGGTTTTTCTGCCAGACGCCCTCACCGGTAACGGTCAGCGCATGCCGGTCCCAGTCCGATGTCAACGTGCTGCGCAGATCGGTCTGCAGGAAGCTGCGGTCGTCATTGGTGGAGCCGGTGCGGTTGCGCTCGACATTGATGGACTGGTTGACGGAGGGGCGCAGGGTGAATGTGCCGAGCGGTATGCCCTGTACGTCCTCACGATCCGGATGCTGCTGCGCCTTCAGGTCATCGACACTGGTCTCGCGCAGATTGACGCGGCGCAGGTCGTCATCGAGGGTAGAGCCCGTCGTCGTCGGGTCGATGCCGTCAAGCCGGAGGCGGGCATTGGGCGATGCGGCGGTATCCGTTGCGGCCTGATTCGCGGCTTTGGTCGTCCTGGATTTGGAGGATGTCGTGGTCGTCGCGTCTGAACCGGGCAGATCGAAATTATCAGTATCGGACGAAGCCGCCGTCAGATTGGTACTGGTGCTCTGGCTGGCATCGAGCAATTGCGCGTGAACCGGCATCGGCATGGCAAGTACGCCCCAGCCCAGCAGAGCGGATGCAGCGCATGCCGTCAGCCGGAGGGAGTCACCACCCGCCTTGTTTTTGCCGATGTCCATTTGATCTATGTCTGGCCTTACTGGAAATGCTTTAAATCCTTACCCAACCGTAAAGGCCCATGGTTAACGCTTCCTTGCCAGCGGACTACAAGGAGTAAGTAGTGACGGATCTTGCTATGGCGGTGCGACGACCCATCTCTAGCAGCACAAAATCGATCTCTGGTGGACAGAAATAGAGAAAAGCGGTACCCCTCGGTCATGAATAAGAGAGCAGTGAGACTCATCGAGAACGGTGCGATCGAATCCGCGATGCGGACGATCGAGACCGAAAGGCGGGGGCTGGAAGCGCTGGAGCGTTCGCTGGTCAATGGTTTGGCCGAGCCTTTCAGCCGCGCGGTGGAGCTTCTCGGCCACATCAACGGGCGTGTCATCGTCACTGGAGTCGGCAAGAGCGGCCATATCGGCAACAAGCTCGCCGCCACTTTTGCCTCCACGGGAACGCCGGCTTTCTTCGTGCATCCGGTCGAGGCCAATCACGGCGATCTCGGCATGATCACGCATGACGACGTCATTGTCGCCATGTCCTGGGGCGGCGAAAGCGCCGAACTACGTGGCATTATCAGCTATTCCCGTCGTTTCTCCATCCCGATGATCGCCATTACAGCCGGCGAGACATCGACGCTAGCGCGCGAGTCGGATGTGGTTCTGTTGCTGCCCAAGGAGCAGGAAGCCTGCCCGCATGGGCTGGCGCCGACGACATCGACGCTGTTGCAGCTTGCGATCGGCGATGCGCTAGCCGTGGCACTGCTGGAGGCGCGGGGCTTCACCGCGGAGGACTTCCGCACCTTCCATCCGGGCGGCAAACTCGGCGCCAGCCTCTCCCACGTCATCGATATCATGCACAAGGGCGATCGCGTACCGCTGGTCAAGCTCGGCACGGGCATGCCGGAAGCAGCGATGACCTTGTCGAAGATGCGTTTCGGCTGCGTCGGCGTGATCGATGACGACGGTTGCCTCTGCGGCATCATCACCGATGGCGATATCGCCCGCAATCTCGGTAGCAGCCTTGCGCAGATGCGGGTAGACGATGTGATGACGCGCAATCCAAAAACGGTGAAGGAAACGACGCTGGCGACCGGCGCGATGGCATTGCTGAACCGCCACAATATCTCGGCGCTGATCGTTGTCGACGACACCCGGCGGCCCATCGGCATCGTCCACTTCCACGATCTGCTGCGGATCGGCGTCGCCTAATCAGGCCGTTTCGACGGTCAGGTCGCGCCCATTGCTGGCGACGACCTTGACGCGGGTGCCGGCCGGAAGGTCCGGCCCCATCACGGTCCAAAAGGTATCGTCCAGACGGATACGGCCGCGGCCTTCGGTAATGGGTTCGTTGAGCGTTGCTGTGCGACCGACCAAGCTTGCGCCGCGTTGGTTGAGGAAGGGCTCGTCGGTCGTCTGATTGTTGTTATAGACATAGCGGCGGCCGAGCAGCGTGACGATGACGGCAGACGCCGCGAAGACCAGCAGTTGCACCTGCCAGATCCAGAAGGTGTTTTCCCAGAAGAGAAGCGACAGCGCGCCGACAATGATGGCCGCGAGGCCGATCCAGACGAGGAAGAAACCCGGCACTACCAGCTCGGCGGCGAGCAGCACCAACCCCAGCACCCACCAGCTCCACGGGCCAAGTTGAACGACGAGATTGTCGAACATGGTTAGCTCTCCCGTGGCGGCTGCGGATTGATGGACGGCGTCGTGCGCGCAGAGCCGGGACGCGGGCGGGGCGATTGCGGCGAAGTGCTGCCGTCGCTGTTATCGCCGAAAACCTCGCGGGCGATGGCTCCGATGCCGCTGAGTGAGCCGAGGATCGAGCTGGCTTCCATCGGCATCAGCACGATCTTGGAATTGCCGGCGGTGCCGATCGCCGCCAGTGCCTCGGTGTATTTCTGGGCGACGAAATAGTTGATCGCCTGCACATTGCCTTCGGCAATCGCCTCGGAGACCACGCGGGTCGCCTTGGCTTCGGCTTCAGCCAAACGTTCGCGTGCTTCGGCGTTGCGGAAAGCAGCCTCGCGCTGGCCCTCGGCCTGCAGCACGGCCGCCTGCTTGGCGCCTTCCGCGCGCAGGATCTGGGCGTTGCGCAGGCCCTCTGCCTCCAGAACCTGGGCACGCTTCTCGCGCTCCGCCTTCATCTGCCGTCCCATGGCGTCGACCAGATCCTTCGGCGGCTGGATATCCTTGATCTCGACGCGGGTCACCTTGATGCCCCAAGGCTGGACGGCGTCGTCGACCACACGCAGCAGCCGGTCGTTGATGGCGTCACGGTTGGACAGCAGCTCGTCGAGGTCCATCGAGCCCATGACCGAACGAATGTTGGTCTTGGTGAGGTTGAGGATGGCGGATTCGAGATTGGTGATCTGATAGGCGGCCTGGGCGGCGTTCAGCACCTGGAAAAAGGCGACGGCGTCGGCCGAAATGCTGGCGTTATCCCGGGTGATGACCTCCTGGGTCGGGACGGCCAATACCTGCTCCATGACATTCATGCGCGCGCCAATCGTCTCGACGAAAGGCACGATCAGATTGAGCCCCGGCTCCAGCGTGCGGATATAGCGGCCGAAGCGCTGGACCGTGTAGCGATATCCCTGCGGCACCGTCTTGATTCCTGCAAACAGCACCAGGATGACCAAGACAACCAAGGCAACCGCAACGATGCCGAACCCACCGATTACCATAAAATCCTCCATGGACGCTCCCGCACGATACGTGGTTTGCGTCACGTCAAAGCACTGCCGCAATCCTCGCGCATTCGAGCGAATAGGCGACGCAGCAGATCAATCAGATGTGGTGGGTTAGCATGTTCTCGGCAAGGGCGGAATGGGCCGCACTATCCAACCTTTTACCCTTCTCAATAGCGTGAAAGTGCGGGCGGAAACCTTGCGTTTCTGGCCCGAACAGACAGCTCCCGTCTCTGCGGAAATGAGATTCAGCCGAACTGGCAACCAGGACACTCAAATTCGCCCAAGGCCTTGCACCTAACCACACATCTTCATACCTTAAGGGAAGGAAATGTATCCGGTTTCTGCTGCCGCGCAGCCTTCTGAGCCATAGCATGGCGCATCACCAGGGTGAGACTATGATTATCGATAGGACTTTGCGGTCAATCGTGGCCGTGCACGCTTCAATTCCGGAAGATGCCTTCACGGCCGGGGCGTTAGGGACCCGGCGGGAAGGCAGCGGTGTGGTCATCAGAGATAACGGGCTGGTGCTCACGATCGGTTACCTGATCACCGAGGCCGATGAGGTCTGGCTGACGACCAATGACGGGCGTGTGGTTCCTGCTCATGCACTTGCCTACGATCAGGAAACCGGTTTCGGTCTGGTCCAGGCCCTTGGGTCGCTTGGTGTTCCCGCGCTGGATTTCGGCGACGTTGCCAAGGCTGAGATCGGCGATCCCGTCGTGATTGCTGACGGGATCGGTCAATTCGTCCGCGCAAACATTGTCGCCAAGCAGGAATTCGCCGGTTATTGGGAATACCTGCTGGAGGAGGCGATCTTCGTTGCGCCCGCCCATCCTTCATGGGGAGGTGCTGCGCTCATCGGCACGGACGGCAAGCTTTTGGGTATCGGCTCGCTTCACCTGCAGATGGCCTCCCAAAACGAAGAAACTGCCGACATCAATATGGTTGTGCCGATCAATTTGCTGCCGCCTATTCTGGATGATCTGCTCAACCGAGGCCAGGTCAACAAGCCACCGAGACCCTGGCTTGGGGCTTTCTCCGCCGAGAGCAACGGCGAGGTCGTGGTCATGAGCGTGGCAGAAGGCGGTCCGGCCGCTCAAGCGGGCTTGCGTCGAGGCGACGTCATCTCCGAGATCCGAGATGGCGAGGTTGACAGCCTGGCTGATTTTTACCGCAAGGTATGGGAAAGCGGCCCTGCCGGTGCAGAGATCCCGATGAGAATATTGCGCGACGGCCGTGAAGCATGGCTGCGCGTCAAGTCGGCCGATCGCAACAGTTTTCTGAGGAAGCCGCAATTGCAATGAGGCACCGGTTGCGTGGCGGAGTTCTGGACTAGAACAGCGCTCGATGAGGCGTGCGCTGCGAGGGCAGGGTGAGCATCAAGCCCAGCCCAACAATTCCCGCCTCACCACCTTCTCCAGCACCCGCATCCCATCCTCGCTGTCGTTCAGGCAGGGGATGTGCGTGAATTTCTCGCCGCCATTGTGGTGGAAGGATTCGGCGGCTTGTTCAGCGATTTCTTCAAGTGTTTCCAGGCAGTCCGAGACGAAACCGGGGTTGAGGACCGCGATGCGTCTGGTGCCCTCCTGGGCGAGGCGCTCCACCGTTTTGTCGGTATAGGGCTGAAGCCATTCCTCCGGGCCGAATCGGGACTGGAAGGTGATCATAAACCTGTCCTCGGGAAGTCCGAGCTTTTCGCGGAGCAACCGGCCAGTCTCCATGCATTGGCCGTAATAAGGATCGCCCTTCTCGGAATAGGAAAGCGGGATGCCGTGGAAGGAGGCTAGGATCTTCTCCGGCTGCCAGTCGAGCGTTGCGAGATGCCGGGTCACCGAGTTGGCGAGCGCCTCGATATAGGTGGGATCGGTATGATAATCGGGCACTGTGCGCAGCACCGGTTGCCAGCGCATGGTCATCAGCTTTTCGAAAGCTTTGTCGTTGACGGTGGCGGTGGTCGCGGCCGCATATTGCGGATAGAGCGGGAATAGCAGGATACGGTCGCAACCCTGATTTTTCAGCACCTGGATACGGTCGCCGATCGAAGGTTTTCCGTAGCGCATCGCCCAATCGACGATAACGTGGGGCAAGTCCGTCAGCCGCTCGGCCATCAATACCGACTGGTTGCGGGTATAGGTGCGCAAGAAACTTTCGTTCTTTTCCTTATTCCAGATTGTCTCATAGGCCTTGCCGACCTTGCCGGGGCGGGTGTTGAGGACGATGCCAAACAGGATCGGGTACCATTTCCACCGAGACCATTCGATGACGCGCTTGTCGGTCAGGAACTCGCGCAGATAGCGTCGCATCGACGTGTAGTCGGTACCATCCGGCGTGCCGAGATTGACGAGAAGGACGCCGATTTTGCCGGATTTCTGTTGCGAATAGCCGGTCGGGGCTTCTGCGGTCATCAGTTGTGTTCCTCTCAACGAAACGGAGTACCTCACATAGGAACAAAAGCCGGCCCGGGAAAGCCCGGACCGGCTGAGTTTTGCGAGACAAATGGTCTTTACTTGGCCGGTATCGTCAATTCACGGCCGACGGAGAGATGGCGCGGCTTGAGATCGTGATTGGCGGCCAGAAGCTTATGCCATTCATTGGCGTCGCCGTAGTAAGTCTTGGCGAGATCCCAGAGCGTATCGCCGGCGACGATGACGTGCGTGGTCGGCGTTTTCGGCGGTTCGCTGCTTTCGACGGCCGGCGCGGTGGTCTCCTGGGTCGTTGTGGGTGTGGTAGCTGGTGCCGTTGTTGTCGGAGTTGTGGTTGTCGCCGGAGCGGTCGCAGCCGGCGCCGCAGTCTCAGGTGTCGAGGTGGCAGGTGTTGTGGTCGTGGGCGTTTTCGACGGCTCGCTGCTGTCGGCGGTCGGTGCGGTGGTCTCCGAGGTCGTCGTCGTTGTGGTAGCGGGAGGCGTTGTCGTCGGAGTGGTGGTTGTCGCCGGAGCGGTCGCAGCCGGCGCCGTGGTTTCAGGTGTTGACGTGGCAGGTGTTTGGGTGGTGGGTGTTTTCGGGGGCTCGCTGCTTTGGGCCGTTGTCGTTGCGGCAGCGGGAGGCGTTACCGTCGTGGTGGTGGTTGTCGCTGGAGCGGTCGCGGCCGGCGCCGTGGTTTCAGGTGTTGAAGCCGCGGGCGCCGGGGTGTTGGCCGTTGTAGTGGTGGAGGACGCTGCACCGGTATCAGTCGCAGCCGGGGCGGGTTTTTGATCCGAAGTGGCCGCCTGCTGCGTTTCTGCCGGTTTCGCTGCGTCCGGTTGGGTGGCAGTTGCGGTCCCGCCGACCTGCGTCACGCGGCCGTCGGTATAAGGCTTGTAAGGACTATGGGCGGCCAGATAGTCGGCGACGACTGCTTCCAGATCGGGGCCGAAGTCATAGGCATCCTTGCCGTTCTGCGCAAAGACGACATAGCCGTCCCCGCCGGCGCGCATATAATTGTTGCTGACGACGCCATAGGTCTTGTTCGGATCAAGCGGCACGAATTCCGTGCCTTCCTGCACCACGACGGAGACTACGCGGCTACCGGGCGGCTTTGATTTATCAAAGGTATATTTGAGACCGGCGACCTGCGGGAAACGGCCGGCGCCGTCATCGATCTGGCTGAGGCCGTTTTCCAGCGCTGCCTTAACGTCCGCGCCCGTCAACTGGAAGGTGGCGACCGTATTCTGAAAGGGCAGCACGGTCAGCACGTCGCCCATCGTGACGTTGCCGCCTCCGATAGAGGCTCGCAAGCCACCGCCATTTTGGATGGCGATGTTGATCCCCTGGTTTTTGGTTCGATCGAGCATGGCGTCGGCGACGAGATTGCCCATCGAGCATTCTCCTGCGCGGCAACTCTCGCGCGATCCATCGATGGGGTCCGTGGAGGAGCCGATTACCTTATGGCGCAGTTCCTCGATCGGCTTGGCCATTTCCTGGACACGGGCTGATATCGTGGGGTCCGGTTTGACCGTGGAATCGAGCAGGATGGGATCGCCCTTGGCTTCCTTGACGACACCGTTGTCATCGAAGGTGATGACGATATCGCCGAGATATTTACTGTAGGAGGCAGCCTGGACGACGGGAACTTTATAGCCGGCCGGATTGTCGACCATCGTAGGATAAGGGCCGGCGGCTTTTGGATCGGTGTTCGACAGCAACGTATGCGAATGGCCGCCAACGACGACATCGACGCCGGCGATCCTGGCGATCTGGGCGACATCGCGGGGATAGCCGACGTGGGTGAGCGCGATGATCTTGTTGACACCCTGCGACTTCAGCGCGTCCACCTCGGCACTGATGGCGGCGGCATCGTCAGTGATCTTGACATGCGGGCCAGGTGAGGCGAGCTGGGGCGTCTCGGTCGTGACTGCGCCGACGATGCCGATCTTCTGGCCGCCGATATCGAGCACGACGGACTTCTTGATGCGGTCGCCGATTTTCGATTGGTTGTCCACCACCAGGTTGGCTGTGACGACGGGGAATTGCGCCTTGTCGAGGAAAGCGGCGAGCGGGCCTTCTCCGTCATCGAATTCGTGATTGCCGACCGTCATGGCGTCGATCTTCATATCGTTGAGGAATTCGACCTCGGCAGCCCCCTTGTACGTCGTGTAGAACAGCGAGCCCTGGAAATTGTCGCCGGCATCGAGCAACAGGACATTCTGACCGGCAAGTGCGGCACGACGCTGGTCAATTGCGGTCTTCAGCCGCGCTGCCCCGCCGAAGCATTCATTTTTGCTTTCTTCCGCGGCCGAGCAAGTGGCGTCGAACTTGTTGATCGACTCCACGCGTGAATGGAAATCGTTGAAATGCAGAATGTTGAGCTGGTAATCCGCGAAAGCGGCGCTGGCGCTGAGCGCCAAGGCCGCGGCGGCCAAAAGACCCACACCGAAGGGCTTCGTCATCTCTCTCTCCTGTTGCTCACCAATATCCGGTCCGCCTTTGCCCCCGGCGGTTCCTCACATGAATGTTTCCATCACGGCAGAAAGAGCGCAAGCGAAAGCTGTTGGGTTTATTAGGATTTCGCAAATCCACGGGAAAGAAGTCGCGACGTCAGGCACAGGCCTCGATGGAGGCGTCGCCGTAGGATTCCAGCACGGCGGCGATGAAATTCCAGCCGATGGAGAGAGAGACAAGCAGGCAGCAGAGTGCCGCGACGCGGTGAAAGCGCCGGCTCCTGTCGCGGTAAAGCAGGATGGTGCCGGTGCCGTAGATCAACAAGGCGGGCAGGGCGATGATGAAGACGGCTATTGGTCCGTCGCAATCGAGAGCGGTGATGCCCTGTGCCTTATAGCTGTTGGCGGGCAGAACCGCCGCCAGGACGGCGAGCGGCAAGGCGGCGATGAGAACGAGATAGAGCGCCATTCTGCGCATGGCATTTTATCCGTCCGCACCGCCTGTTCCAGCTTATCGACGATTGAGGGAGAACTGCTTCCCGGCATCGGAGGTGCAGTTGAGCTGGTAAGGGCTGATCAGGGCGCAGTTGATCTTGGACTGCGTCTTGCGCACCAGCGAGGTCATGTTGATCTCGATCAGGCTGGGGGAAACACTGGTATAGGTGCCGGAGGCCAGAACGGAGTTGCTGTCGGTAGTGTGGGTCGTGAAGGTGCCGGCCTGGAAGGTCGAAATGAGGCCGTTCGCATCGCTCCAGTTGCCTTCCACCCCCGTCCCCTGCGGCTGCGCGCTTGCGCGTATGGCAGGCGGAGGCCTCGATCCGCCGAAATCGACGCAAGCGGACAGTGCTGCTGCGGCGGTGACAAGGGCAATGCTGGTTCTGATCTTCATAAATGTCTCCCGCGATTGAAGGCGGACTAATATCATGCTGGTTGCGAGAAACATGGCGCGGCCATCTGTTGAAAGCAAGGCTTCAGAACCCGTCACCTTGATTTATCCGGTGAGCGTAACAAAAATGCCCGCACGACCTGTGCGGGCATTTCAATCGTCGATTATTCGGATGATCGGCCGATCAACGAACCAGGATGTTCTTGAACTGCCAGGGATCCTTGGTGTTGATGTCTTCCGGGAACAGCCCAGGCCGGCCGTCGAGCGGCGTCCAGTCGGTGTAGTGGCCTTCAACTGGGCCGAGATAGGGCAACTGTACTTCGAGGCAGCGCTTATAGTCGATCTCGTCGGCTTCGACGATGCCGGCGGTCGGATTCTCCAGAGCCCAGACCATGCCGGCGAGAACGGCTGATGTCACCTGCAGACCGGTCGCATTCTGGTATGGGGCGATGCGACGGGTCTCTTCGAGCGACAGGCGCGAACCGTACCAATAGGCGTTTTTGTCGTGGCCATAGAGCAGCACGCCGAGTTCGTCGATGCCGTCTTCCAGCTCATCTTCGTCGAGGACGTGGTGAACCGGCTGCGGCGTACCGCCATTGCCGAACATTTCGTGCAGCGAAAGTACGGCGTCGTTGGCCGGATGGTAGGCGTAATGGCAGGTCGGGCGGAAGGTGACTTCGCCATCCTTGTCGCGGACCGTGAAGAAGTCAGCGATCGAGATCGACTCGTTGTGAGTGACCAGGAAGCCGTACTGGGGACCCGGCGTCGGGCACCAGGTGCGAACACGGGTGTTGGCGCCCGGCTGTTCCAGGTAAATGGCGGCCTTGGAACCCTTCTTGTGCGTCTTGGCGTTCTTCGGCATCCATTCTTCATGGGTGCCCCAGCCGAGTTCGGCCGGCTGCATGCCTTCCGAGATGAAGCCTTCGACGGACCAGGTGTTCCAGAAGACGTTCAGCGGCTTCGGATGCTTGGTGCGCTGGGTGTCGCGCTCGGCGATATGGATGCCCTTGACGCCGACCTTCTTCATCAGCTTGGCCCAGCCTTCGCGGTCATGCTGATCCGGCTCTTCGAACTTGACACCAATGTCATTGGCGAGATTGACGAGGGCCTGCTTGACGAACCAGGACACCATGCCCGGGTTTGCTCCGCAGGTGGAAACCGCCGTCGCGCCGCCCGGGTTCTTCGCCTTTTCCTTGCGCACGGTCTCGCGCAGCGCATAGTTGGTGCGGTCGGCGTTCTTCATGTTCTTGTCGAAATAGAAGCCGAGCCAGGGTTCAACGACGGTATCGATATAGAGCACGTCGAGCTTGCGGCAGAACTTGATGAGGTCGAGCGACGAGGTGTCGACCGAAAGGTTGACGCAAAAGCCTTGACCGCCACCTTCCGTCAGAAGCGGCTTCAACAGCTCCTTGTAGTTGTCCTTGGTGACATATTCCTTGATGTGCCGGACGCCGTGCCTCTCCAGGATCGCCAAGTGGTCGGCGTCCATTTGCGGGTCGATGACGACCATCCGGCTCTTGTCGAATTTGAAGTGGCGCTCGATCAGGGGCAAGGTGCCGCGGCCGATGGAGCCAAAGCCGATCATCACGATCGGACCGGTAATTTCGGCATATACCGGATAGTTCTGTTCGGTCATTCTTGTCTCCTTCGAAAGGCAGGACGCCGTTCGGCCTATGAAATTCAATCAATGTTTGCGCGAAAATGCGAGGTGAACGGCTCTAACCATATATTGATGTCACAATAAAGAGCCGTCCCGGCTTATCGGGTAAATGTCAAGCTGATGAAGCAACTTCCGCAAGCACTCGTAATTGCCTCACCAGCTCCGCTTTCTGATGAACCAGACCTTTATAGACCACCTGCCGTTCGTCCAACGCATCCAATTGTGCGGCGAAGCTTAATGCCAGTTCCGAGGCTTTGGGATGGTTCGCGATCGCGGCGATCGGGTCGACATAGACGCGGATGGTGAAGAGGATATCGCCCGATATCGGCAGTTTGCGCAGCGTCTGGCGCTCGACACGAGCAAAACGGGTTTCGAGCGTGGGGGCCGTGGTGCCTTGCGGCCGTCTGTGTTTAGACGTCGGGACAGACAGCTCATTTGTCGTATTCACCGACCAGTTCATCCGCTCGACGGGCTGCGGCACCTGCAGATTGTCGAAGATGCGGGTGATCAGGGTGGCGTTGCGCGTGCCCTCGCCGAACCCCGGCACATCAGCATGGATCGCCTGCATCGGCCGGCCGAATTTTTCCTGAAGTGACCATGACGAGGGGAAGGCGACATGGCCGGCAACGAGATGCCAGCCGTCCGTCTTGCGGCGCATGATGACGAGATCATCGCTGATCAGCGAGCCGGCCTTCAAGAGGGGCGGAACCGAGGTATCGGCAAGATCGACCGAGTGACCGGCGGCAGAAACGACATCGTCCTTGCGGCGATAGATGGCTGGATGCTGGTCGCAAAGATAAGCCGCCAGAAGATCGAGGCATTCCTGCTGCGCATTCTCAGAGCCGGCTTCGGAGACGAAAATATCGTCGCGATAGTCGCGAAGAAGTCGGCGCTTTTCATCGAGATAGCGCCTGAGATCGGCGTCCGGCTCGATCCAGCGGGCGCAGTCCAGTGGTGCCAGGCCGATGGTGAAGGGTTTGGCGGATCCGTCATAGGGTGTGTAAGTCAGTTGCGTCATGAATAGAGCTTATCGCGTCAGCGTTCCCTGATGGAAGATCATCCGCCACTTGCCATCCGTCTCCAGCCGCCAGATCGAACTTCTGAGCGTTCTGACCGTGGGCTTGTCCGGAGAATCGCGCGTGGCCCGATAGGTGACGAGAGCGATGCCGTCCGAAAGCAGGCGAGCGTCGAAGTCCTCAAGTGTCCGCGAGGCGATATTCTCCGGATCTGTCGGAAGCCGGGTCAGGATGTCCTCCAAGTCGAAAAGCAGGCCGGAGCTGCCGATCTCGCGGAAATCAGTGGAAAGCAACTCCGCCAAGGCCTGCCGCGAGCCACGCACCGCAGGGTCGAAGAGCCGTTCTTCCAGGTCTTTCAAGTGCGCTTTTAGATCGTCCAATGGGCTTTTCTCAGCTCTTCAACGTCTCCAGTCCCTCGGTCACGGTCGTCAGAGCAATTTCCGTGACTTCATAGGCGGCTACGCCATGGATCGTAAAAGGATCGACGGCGACATAGGCTTCCAGTTCGGCGCGGTCGCCGCGGGCAAAGATGATGCCGCCGGTGCGAGGTACCTTGCGGCCGGACGCGAGGAACCAGCCCTTGGCATAGCCTTCCTTCACCCAGGCCATATGCGGCTCCATGTGCTTGTCGGCTTCGTCATTGCCCTTGAGATAGGTCAGCGAGAGAATGAGCATTGCGTCAATTCCATACGAGTTGCGCGCGGATCAGTCCGCGCAGAGAGTTTCCGACATAAAGCGTGGCTTTTTCCAGATCGTCCAGCCTTATCCGACCGACGCGGGCTTTGCGTTGGCAGATGAGTTCGGTGCGCAACACACCGGCGAGCAGGCCGGAAGAAATGGGTGGAGTTCGGAACGGACCGGAACCCTCGTCGAGGAAAATCGAGGTGATGGTGCCCTCGCAGACCTCATCCTTTTCATTGAGCAACAGCACCTCGTCGGCTTCCGCCGGCGAATATTCGCCGCGGGCAGCCTCATAGACGGATCGGCGAGTGGTTTTGACGCGTAGCAGCTTGTCGGTGGAATCAAGCCGGGTCTCGGCAACGCGGATGCGCCAGATGGTGTCAGGAACAAGGGGCGTAAAGGCGGCGGTCGTCACTTCTGTCCGCCCGGCGCGATCGAATGTCAGGCGGACCCGCATCGGAGCGTTCGCGCCAGCCACGACAGCATCCAGTTTCGCCAGCGCATCCTTCGGTGCGGGAAAGCCCAGACGGCGGGCGGAGCGTTGCAGCCGGGCAAGGTGTAACCGCAGGCGCACGAAGCCGATTTGCGGTTCATAACGCAGCGTCTCGATCAGCGAAAAATCGTCTAGCGCTTGATCCATCGATCCCCCACGGCGAAGCGCGCCTTCAACAGGCATTCTTCATATTCTGCTTCCGCCGTCGAATCGAAAACGATGCCACCGCCGACATTGAAGACGGCACGGCCATCATCGAACAGCGTGATGGTGCGGATCGCGACGGAAAAGCGCATGGCGCCGCCAGGCGAAATCATGCCGATTGCCCCGCAATAGGCATCGCGCGGGCCGTCTTCGAGATCATGCAGAATTTCCATCGCCCGCATTTTCGGCGCGCCGGTGATCGAGCCGCAGGGGAAGAGCGCTGCGAAGATATCGCGGACGGTCATGTTGTGGTGCAGCTTCGCCTGCACATGGCTGACCATCTGGTGCAAGGTCGGATAGGTCTCGATCTCGAAGAGTTTCGGCACATCGAGCGTACCGACTTCGGTGATGCGCGAGATATCGTTGCGTAGGAGATCGACGATCATCCGGTTTTCGGCCTGGGTCTTCTCGTCGGCCAGCATGGTGCTGATGATTTCCGCATCCTCGACGGCGTCGACGCCGCGCTTGGCCGTGCCCTTCATCGGATGCGTCTCGATCCAGCCGCTGTCGTCGGTGCGGAAGAAGAGTTCGGGTGAGCGCGACAGAATGATCGGGCCGCCGAGATCGACCAGAGCACCGTACTTCACCGGCTGACGCTCGATCAGCGACCAGAAGGCGGTTCTGGCATCGCCATTCCAGCGGGCCGAGATCGGCATCGTAAGGTTCGCCTGATAGCAGTCACCTTGGCGGATATGCCAATGCAGCCGGTCGAATCTCTCTTTATATATAGGGAAGTCCCACGCGGCCGTGGCGTCGGTCAGGAACTCCTCGTTTTCGAGGCGTTGCATTGGCTGGGCGAGGGGATGGCGGTCCGCCGCCGGAGCATCGAAAACGCCGAAGCAAAGCAGCGGCGTCTCTCGGTTCTCCTCGGCGAAAGGCGCGAGTTTTTCCTCGAAGAGATGGCCGGCCTCGTAGGCGATATAGCCCGCCAGCCATTTTCCTTCGGCCTTCGCCTTCTCCATCCGGTCAAGGGCATCGAAGAATTCCGCGCGTGTTCGAGCCATGATGATCTCCGCCGGCTCGGCGAAGAGCATCACCTGTCCAGTGCTGTCGTCCCGGAAGAGGACGTAGGGTTGGGCATCGGCCATGCGCGGTTCTTCATCAATGTGCATCAAGCGCTCTTATCAAGCGCCTCCAGCTCATCGATGAGCCCTTCGATCATCGACAGTCCCTTGCTCCAGAACGACGGATCGGTGGCATCGAGGCCGAAGGGTTTCAGGAGTTCGGAGTGATGCTTGGTGCCGCCGGCCTTTAGCAGCTCGAAATATTTCGCCTGAAAACCTGCTTCGGCATTCTGGTAGACGGCGTAGAGCGAATTCACCAGGCAATCGCCGAAGGCATAGGCATAGACGTAGAAGGGCGAGTGGATGAAGTGAGGGATATAGGTCCAATAGGTCTCGTAGCCCTCGGAAATCTTGATCGCCGGGCCTAGGCTTTCCGACTGCACGGACAGCCACAGCTCGCCGATATCATCGGATGTCAGCTCGCCGTTCTTGCGGGCGGTGTGCAGCTTGCGCTCGAATTCGTAGAAGGCGATCTGGCGCACGACCGTATTGATCATGTCCTCGACCTTCTGGGCGAGCATCGCCTTGCGCTCGTGCTTGTCGGTGGTCCTGTCGAGCAGGGCTCGGAAGGTCAGCATTTCGCCGAAAACAGAGGCGGTTTCAGCCAGCGTCAGCGGTGTCTGGCACATCAGCGCGCCCTGGCCGCCGGCAAGCACCTGATGCACGCCATGCCCGAGTTCGTGCGCCAGCGTCATGACATCGCGTGGCTTGCCCATATAGTTGACGAGCACATAGGGATGGGCGGACGGAACGGTCGGATGGGCAAAGGCGCCCGGCGCCTTGCCGGGGCGCACGGGCGCGTCGATCCATTCCTCATCGAAGAAACGCTTGGCGATTGCGGCCATTTCCGGGGCGAAATTGTTGTAGGCAGAGAGAACGGTCTCCTTCGCCTCGGTCCAGGAAATCAGCGCATTGGAGGTTTCGGGCAGCGGCGCGTTGCGGTCCCAGAAGTTCATCTGCTCCATGCCGAGCCACTTGGCCTTCATCTTGTAATAGCGGTGCGAGAGGCGCGGATAGGCGTCGCGGACCGCCGCTGCCAATGCGTCGACGACTTCGCGCTCGACACGGTTGGCCAGGTGCCGGCTGTCGGCAATGTCCTCGAAGCCGCGCCAGCGGTCGGCAATGTCCTTGTCCTTGGCGAGCGTATTGGTGATCAGGGTAAAGACGCGCAAATTGGCCTTGAAGGTCTCGGCCAAAGCCATTGCCGCCTTGCGGCGCGCCTCAGGATCTTTTTCCTGCAGCATGTTCAAGGTGACTTCCAGCGGAAGCTTCTCGCCGTCGACCTCGAAGCGCAGCTCCGCCATGGTCTCGTCGAACAGGCGATTGAAAGCGGCGGCACTTGTCATGGACTTTTCGAGGAATAGCTGCTCCAGCTTGTCCTCGAGCTGATAGGGCTTGTCCTTGCGCAGGTCGACGATCCAGGGACGATAGTGGCCTGCTGCGGGATCGTTCGCCATGCACGCATCCATCACGGCATCGTCGATACGATTCAGTTCCAGCGGGAAGAACAGCAGATGGGCCGAATAGTCGGTCAGCCGCGCCTGCACGTCGCCATAGAGCTTGCCATTGGCCGGATCGCTGGTGTTGGAGAAATAGGTGAGCCCGGCGAAGGAGCCGAGGCGACCCATGATGTCGTCGAGCGCTTCATATTCTTTCAGCGCGGCGCCGATGCCGGCATCGCCGGTCTTGGTCGCAGCGTCGGCAAGCTTGCCCTTCCACTTTTCCTCGAAGGCGATTGCCGCCTTGCCAGCCTTTTCCATGTCGCTGACGAAGGCGGTGGATGTGGCGGAAGGATAGAGATCGCTGAGCTTCCAGGCCGGCAGGTCGCCGAGCGCGGCATTAGTCGCCGCCGCCGCCGGGCCAGCGGAAAAGTTAAGCGATGAATGGAGCGAGGTCGGGCTCATGGGCAGTATTTCCTCTGCTTTTCTTTACGGGACAGTCCGGTCGGTCCGTGTCTATTCGGCTGAAAAGGCCGCGGCAAGGGCGGATTTCCTTGGGGCCGAACAACCGGACTCATGGGCGATGTTATATTCGTCACAATGATTAAAATACGACGCTTTGGCAAAACTTCATGTTCAAGCCTTTCTGCGAATGTCCCCATCAGGTTTCGCATGAAGTGAGGCACCAATGACCGTATTTAATAGCGCCAAGGGGGGCGCGCAGATTCTTGTTGTTGAGGATGATCCGATTCAACGGCGTCTGCTTAGAAACGCTATCGAGCGGCACGGACACGTTGCTCATATGGCGGAGAATGGCCGTTTCGGCCTTGAGATTCTGAAGCGCAATAGCGAGCAGATCAATGTGATCGTACTCGATCTTATGATGCCTGAGATGAACGGCATCGAATTTCTGGGTGCGCTTAGCGATATGGGTATCGATCTGCCCGTCATCGTGCAGACGGGGCAGGGCGGTATCGAGACCGTGGTGCAGGCCATGCGGGCCGGCGCTTTCGATTTTGTCGTCAAGCCGGTGTCGCCTGAACGGATAGCGGCTTCGATCGCCAATGCGCTGAAGCTCGATCAGCGCGAGGCCAGGGCTCGTGCCGGACGCAGGTCGCGCTCAAGCACGATCAGCTTCGACGACATCGTCTCGGCGAGCCCGGCGATGATGCGCGTGATCGACTTGGCTCAGCGGGCTGCGCAATCGAACATCCCCGTGGTGCTCGAGGGTGAATCCGGCGTCGGCAAGGAGCTGGTGGCGCGTGCCATTCAGGCTGCTAGCGATCGCGCCGGCAAGCCGTTCGTGACGGTCAATTGCGGCGCCATTCCGCACAATCTTGTCGAGAGTATTCTCTTCGGCCACGAGAAGGGTGCTTTCACCGGCGCTGCCGAACGGCACGTCGGCAAGTTCATGGAAGCGGACGGCGGCACGCTGTTCCTCGACGAGGTCGGCGATCTGCCGCTGGAAGTGCAGGTCAAGCTCCTGCGCGCCGTGCAGCAGGGCGAGATCGAGACGGTCGGCGCGCGCGTCGCCCAGAAGGTCAATGTCCGGCTGATCTCGGCCACCAACAAGGATCTGATCGAGGAGGTGAAGGCCGGGCGATTCCGTGAAGACCTCTACTATCGCCTTAACGTTTTCCCGATCACCATGCCGGCGCTGCGCCGCCGCAAGGAGGATATTCCGTACCTTGCCCGTGCCTTCGCCGACCGATTTGCGCACGAACAGAAGCTCGGTCATTCGCTTTCGATCAGCCCCGGCGCTGTGGCGCTACTGACGGCGTATGACTGGCCGGGCAATATCCGCCAGCTCGAAAACGCGATCTTCCGCGCCGTCGTGCTGTCTGAGGGTTCGGAATTGATCGAAGCCGATTTCCCGCAGATTGCGGCACAGTTGCCGGGGTATTTCACCGCTGAGCACCCGACTTTAGTTGTGGATAATTCCGAGGCTTTCGGCATCGACGCGGCCGCCGCCGAAAGGTTTGATCGCGGTATGCGTGTCATTTCCTCGGATGCGGCTACAACTCCGCCGCTTTCGATCGTCGAAACGTCATCTGGACATGTATCAGACAATGTCATCGCCAGTACTGACCCGTCCGGCGACGTCAGAAAGCTCGCAGATGTTGAAGAAGAGCTTATTCGATTCGCTCTCAAATTCTATCGAGGGCAAATGAGCCAAGTGGCAAGGAAGCTCGGAATTGGCCGTTCGACCCTCTATCGAAAGTTGAAAGACTATGGGATAGACCCGGATGACCCGCAGAAACATGCAGCCTGAGCGTATTTTAACGTTTACGCAAGCATATTTTGTTACCCGTCGTAAAGCACTTGTTAGTGCATCGTTCACCATGTATGAAGAGGGCGACCATGTGTGGCATTTTTGCCATCGTGTCACCGCAATTGACAGCCATTTGGAACACGATGCGACATTGTCTGTCGGACGGGGATCGAATTGCCGAATCTGAGTGGAAATACCAAGCCTAATAGCTTGAGCTGGCGTTCTGCGTGCTCTGAGATATTTCGTAAGGTGGCCAAGGTCGTAGCCGTTGGCTTCCTTGCGATGGCCGTTTCCACTCCAGTTTTCGTTGGAACCCCTTCCCAGGCAGGCGGCGAAACCCGCAGCCTCAAGATCTATTATGTCCATACAGGCGAAAAGGCCGTCATCACCTACAAGCGCAATGGGAAGTTCGATCCGGACGGTCTTCAGAAACTGAACCGTATCCTGCGCGACTGGCGTAAAAACCAGCCGACCAAGATGAACCCGCGTTTGTTCGACCTGATTTGGGAAGTCTACCGCGAAAGCGGCTCGCATGAATTCATCTATGTCATCTGCGGTTTCCGCTCGCCGGGAACCAACGAGATGCTGCGCACGCGTTCGGCCCATACGGGTGTCGCGAAGAAAAGCCAGCATATGCTCGGCAACGCGATGGATTTCTATATTCCTGACGTCAAGCTCACGAAGCTGCGCGAGATCGGCATGAAGCTGCAGGTCGGCGGCGTCGGCTACTATCCGACGTCTGGTTCGCCCTTCGTCCATATGGACGTAGGCGGCGTGCGCGCATGGCCGCGCATGGATCGCCAGGATCTTGTCCGTCTCTTCCCTGACGGCAAGACCATGCATATCCCGGCTGACGGACGCCCGCTGCCGGGCTATCAGGAGGCGGTTGCCGACTATAAGCGCCGCATGGCATCCGACGATATCCAGGTCGCCAGCTCGTCCTCTTCGCGTCGCGGTTTCTTCGCCAGGCTGTTTGGTGGCGGTGCGGATGAGGAAGAGGACAATGCGGATGACGGTGCACCGGCAACGGCAGCGCCGACGACCGCCGTTGCTAGCAACAAGAATCAGCCGGCTCCTTCAGCGGACGATGGCGACGACAGTCAGTCACAGACGCAAGTTGCCAGCATAAATGCGCCTGTTCCGCAAGTACGTCCGGCCTTCGGCAATCAGCCGGCGGGTAGCGAAGTTGCTTCGGCTCTGATGTCATCACCGCAGGACGCCGCTCAGGATGCGCTTGCCGCAGCCATGCCGGATGCGAATGGCCAACAACAGGATCCTCAGCAATATCCGGATCTTCGTGCTTATCACGTTCCCGTGCCGGCGCTGCTTGACCGCCGTTCGCCCGGTGATGCCGAGCTAGCCTCCGCCGAATCCGACGCGAAGGACCAGACTGCCGACGTGCCTGTCCCGGCCGAGCGTCCGGAAGTGGCTGAAAGCCTGCTAGCCTCTGCCGATGCCGACCCGGATGCCATCGATGATGCCGCCGATGAAGGCACGCTGTCGCCCTCGATCGTTGCCGCTCTCGAACAGCATCGCAGCAATGAGACGGATGTAAATGATGGCGTTCCCGTCAATGCGGCCGCCGTTAACAACGTCGCATCCAAGGACGAGATGCCGGTGAAGGATAACACGCCGGCCAAGAATAACGCTGTTGCCGACAATGAAGCTATCCGGGCAATCGCCGCGGTCTCGCCGCAAAAGAGGCCGGGTCAGCAGATGCCGATGCAGGTGGCAGCACTCGCGCCGACTGCCAGCGAGATCAAGGTCAGCAGCGGCCGCTTCAACGATAGTTTCGAACCGGCGCGGCCGCAGGAGCGTCCGATTGCTGCCGGTATTGCGACGAAGGGCGGTCGCCCGAACAAGCAGGATGCCGCGGTGGCTGATGCCGGCCGTGCCACGGTGACCACCGAGCCGAAGCTGACCGAAAAGATGATCTCGCAGTGGGCGATCGCCAATGCCCGCGTCGAGATCGTCAACCGCCCGGTCAAGGCGCCGCGCTTCGTCAGCCCGACGCTGCGTGCCCAGCCGACCGCCGTCTATACCGAAGGCTTCAAGGTGCAGACCGCATCGATCGATCCGGAACGCTTCAGTGGTTCGGCCGTGAACTTCCTGCAGGTGAAGAAGTTCAATTCAGTCGAATAGCTACCGCTATCAACTCCAAAAGAAAAACCGCCGAAGCGATTCGGCGGTTTTTCTTTTTCAGGCGATCGTGGCTTGAGGCTCAGGCTTCCGGCGGAGCTTCGATCATGCCGAGGGCGTGAAGATAGGTGTCGAGGATCAGATCTTCCTCCATCCGCTCCTGTTCGTCCTTCTTGCGCAGCGAAATGACCTTCTTCAAGATTTTGGTATCGAAGCCCATGCCCTTGGCTTCGCCGTAAACATCCTTGATGTCGTCGGCAATGGTCTTCTTTTCTTCTTCCAGCCGTTCGATGCGCTCGACAAAAGCGCGAAGCTGATCGCGGGCGACGCCATGAGCATCAGACATCATTGTCTCCTGATTGCGTGGGATTTTGAATTCGATGGGCCGTTGACCTGCCGCGAAAGGAGCGCGAGGTCAAGCCGTCTCGATAGAAGTGGCGCTATTCTTTCGGCTTGTTCAGCTCAAAAGCGGCTTTTTGCACAGCGGATGCCTCCGCCTGATGCAGATTTTTCCAGTCGTCATAGGACATGCCGTAGACCATTTCACGCGATTCGTCCTTGGTCACCGGCAGGCCTGCTTCCTCGGCCGCCTCGCGATACCAGTTGGACAGACAGTTGCGGCAGAAGCCTGCGAGATTCATCAGGTCGATGTTCTGAACGTCGCTGCGCTCGCGCAGATGGGCGACAAGGCGACGGAAGGCTGCCGCTTCCAGTTCGGTCTGCTGTTCCTTGGTGAGTTCGGTCATCTCTATCTCCTCAAGCCATTTCACTGGCATGATGTTGTCCAAAACCGCGGCACGCTTTGGTGTCAAGCGTCGTCGTACGGGCCGGTGCGCGACGGGTAGCGCTTGTATTCATGCAGCGCCGGATCGTCGTTCAGTGCCGAAAAGATCGGTGCCAGCCGCTCGGTCCATTCGCTGATGCCGGCCTCCTCGCCGATCAAATCTTGGCGAACTTCCAGCAGCGCATGCGGAATGCCCTTGACCATGCAGTGGCGGTACATGGTGTCGTTCCTGAGCGCCCCGTCGTAGGGTTCGTTGTCGCCTATAACGAGATTGGTGTCGGCACTCAGCTTTGCAAGAAGCGGCAGTACAGCGCGCTCATCGCTATCCCAGAGCACGCTCGCATGCCAGGGGCGGGGGACGCCCTTCCAGGCCGGCGTGAAGGAATGCAGCGACAGCACCAGCGGCGCCTTGCCAGTCGCCTCCGCGACCGATGCGATCGTTTCGTCCACAGCGCGGTGATAGGGCCGGTGGAAAGCTTCGATGCGATAATTCCATTCTTCCTCGGTAATCGGATGATTGCCTGGGATGATCGCCCCATCGGAAATCTTCATGATCAGCGTGGGGTCGTCTTCGCCGCGGTTCGGATCGATCAGCAGACGGGAAAAGCCGCCCAGTACGGAGGGCACGCCGAGCCGCGCCGAAAGCTTGCGGCAAAGGCTCTCGATGCCGATGTCATAGGCGATATGCCGCGAAAAGGCAGTTTCCGGCAGCCCCAGCCGTCCATAACGTTCGGGGAGGTTCCGCATCGCATGATCGCCGAGGATGACCATGCCTTTGTCACGATTGCCGGATATGATTTCGAAAGATTTGAAGTCATTCATGTGGATTGTAGATTACCGCATTTTCAGCCCGTTGTTTGATTGCATGCGCGGGCGGAAGGTGCAAGGCTCGGCGTATTGATCGGGCGAGGAGCGGGCCTCAGAGCGCCGTCACCATCCCGTGAAGAAAATATAATCGATTAGAGTTGCGTTGACATTCGTTGGATGGCGGCGCAAGAAGACGCAACAACGAATAACCGGGAGCCCATTGGAAGCCGTGTCCAGCCAAGTCGCGCCAAGTTTCGTTACGCGGTCAGGGCCGCTTGCCCGATTCGCATTTTTCATCCTTGCCGCTGCCGCGCCGTTTTTCTTCATGCCAAATGCAGCCCATGCCGATTTCCGCGTCTGCAATGGTACGCAGAATCTCGTGGGCGTGGCGATCGGCTATCGTGCAAAGGAAGGCTGGGTGACCGAGGGATGGTGGCAAGTGCCGGCCACCACCTGCGCCACTTTGATCGAAGGGCCGCTCCAGTCCCGCTATTATTACCTCTACGCAGAAGACGCAGCTCGCGGCGGCCGCTGGACGGGCGATGTCGAAATGTGCGTGGCGGAAAATGAATTCAAGATCCCGGGCGTGAAGGATTGCTACGCGCGCGGCTACCAGAAAATGGGATTCAAGGAATACGACACGGGGCGTCAGGCGAGCTGGATGGTTCAGCTTTCCGATACCCCGGGCAGCCAAGAGAGCCAGAATTGATGAAACGCAACAGAAAAGTCAAAATCCTAGCGACGCTAGGCCCGGCCTCCTCCTCCGAGGAGATGATCCAGAAGCTTCATGAAGCCGGCGCAGACCTGTTCCGCATCAACATGAGCCACGCCAGCCATGATGTGATGCGCGCGCTGATTCAGCGTATCCGCGCCGTCGAGGCCCGCTGCGGCCGTCCGATCGGTATTCTCGCCGACTTGCAGGGTCCCAAGCTGCGCGTCGGCAAGTTTGCCGAAACCAAGGTCGATCTCAAACCCGGCCAGACATTCACGCTCGACAACAACGACACGCCCGGCGACAATACCCGCGTGTTCCTGCCGCATCCGGAAATCCTGGAAGCGGTTCAGCCCGGTCACCGTCTGCTGATCGACGATGGCAAGCTGGCGCTCCGCGCGGAAAAATGCGACGGCAAGAGCATCGTCGCGACCGTCATTTCCGGCACGAAGATTTCCGACCGGAAGGGCGTCAGCCTGCCTGATACGCTGCTTGGCGTCGGCGCGCTGACCGAAAAGGATCGCGTTGACCTCGACGCCGTGCTCGCCACCAACGAAGTCGACTGGGTGGCGCTCTCGTTCATCCAGCGCCCGGAAGACCTGTCCGAAGTCCGCAAGATTTCGCGCGGCCGCGTCGGCCTGATGTCGAAGATCGAGAAGCCGCAGGCCGTCGAGCGCATCGAGGAAATCATCGAGCTTTCCGACGCGCTGATGGTTGCCCGCGGCGACCTCGGCGTCGAAATGCCGCTCGAAGCCGTTCCCGGCATCCAGAAGCAGTTGATCCGCGCCTGCCGTCGTTCCGGCAAGCCGGTGGTCGTCGCCACGCAGATGCTGGAATCGATGATCTCCGCGCCGGTTCCGACCCGCGCTGAAGTCTCCGACGTCGCCACCGCCGTCTTCGAGGGTGCCGATGCCGTCATGCTGTCGGCTGAATCCGCCTCCGGTGACTATCCGGTCGAGGCCGTATCGATGATGGCCTCGATCGCCAGCACGATTGAGCGCGAGCCGCATTATTCGGGCATCATCTACGCGCAGCGCGCCCAGCCGGAAGCAACCGGCGCCGACGCCATTTCGCTTGCCGCCCGACAGATCGCCGAGACGCTGAAGCTCGCCGCGATCGTCTGCTACACCTCCTCGGGCACGACCGGCCTGCGCGCCTCGCGCGAGCGGCCGCAGGTTCCGATCCTGGCGCTGTCGCCGATCATCCAGACGGCCCGTCGCCTGTCGGTTGTCTGGGGCATGCACTGTGTCGTTACCCATGACGCCACCGACCTTGACGACATGGTTAACAATGCCTGCCGCATCGTCGCGGAAGAAGGCTTCGGCAAGCCCGGCGACCGCATCATCATCTCGGCCGGTGTGCCGCTCGGCACTCCCGGCGCGACCAATATGTTGCGCATCGCCTATATCGGCTCGGACGGCCAGTCCGGCATGTAACGGCCGGGTTCCTACTAGTATCGAAGCCCGTCGCCTGAGAAAGGCGGCGGGCTTTTTGCGTTATCAGGCAGCCGCAGCCACCCGGCCAACCCTTGCCGTGAAAAATTAGCTTAGCGGCGGTGGTAAGAGTGGCGGCAAAAAAGGGCTGCCCAAACCCGCCTTTATCTGAGACAATCGGATGGGGAGGATTACATCTGCGGCTAACATAGCTGCAGAGGACGGTCTTGAACCGTATCCCGTTGAAGCATCCTTGATCCCGCCCCGTCCGCAGCGATGAGTCGGCTGTCGGCAAGCATCTAGCGAACATCTTTCATTGTTCAGTAAACGCGCGCCAGGAGCACTTCACATGGTAACGTGGAAACCCGATCCAAGCTTTTATCCATCACCGCGCATGGCCATGAAGGCCGCGCCGGAGACACTTGCCTACGTCGTCGCCTTTGACCCGACGCGAGCGGTTCCCGACGAGCTCTCCGTCGTCGATGTCGACCCCAAGTCAGCCTCCTACGGTCAGATCATCACGTCCGTTGCGATGCCCAATGTCGGTGACGAGTTGCATCATTTCGGCTGGAACGCGTGTTCATCCTGCCTTTGCCCGAATGCGCCGCATCCGCATGCGGAACGTCGCTATTTGGTCGTGCCGGGATTGAAGTCCTCGCGCATCCACATTCTCGATACCAAGCCCGATGGCCGGAAGCCGTCGATCGTCAAGGTCATCGAGCCCGGCGAGGTCGCCGAACGGGCCGGATATTCCCGGCCGCATACCGTTCACTGCGGGCCGGAGGGTATTTATATTGCAGCACTCGGCAATGCCGAGGGGAAGGCGCCCGGCGGCGTGTTCCTCATGGATCACGAGACGTTCGAGGTGCGCGGCCAATGGGAAATGGATCGCGGACCGCAACAGCTTTCCTATGACGTCTGGTGGCACCTTGGTCACGATACGCTCGTCACCAGCGAGTGGGGCACGCCGGATACCTTCGAAAACGGCCTGATCCCGGAAGTCCTGCTCGGTGCGAAATATGGTCGCCGCCTGCATTTCTGGGATCTGCACAAGCGTAAGCATCTGCAGACGATCGATTTTGGTGACAAGTATCAGCTCGTGTTCGAACTCAGACCGGCGCACGACCCGACCAAGGCTTATGGTTTCGTCAACTGCGTTCTCAGTCTCGAGGATCTCTCATCCTCGATATGGGTCTGGCATCGGGACGGCGCGAAGTGGGGGGTAACAAAGGTGATCGACATTCCGGCGGAGCCCGCCGATCCGGAGCAGTTGCCACCGATGCTTAAGGGTTTCAAGGCCGTACCGCCGCTCGTCACCGATATCGATCTTTCGATGGATGACAGATTTCTCTACGTCTCCTGCTGGGGAACCGGCGATCTGCATCAGTACGACGTGTCCGATCCGTTCAAGCCCAAGCTGACAGGCAAGGTCCGGATCGGCGGCATCGTTTCGCGGGCTTCGCACCCAGGAGCGAAGAACGGCGCGCTGAATGGCGGCCCGCAGATGGTCGAGATCAGCCGCGACGGTCGCCGCGTCTATTTCACCAATTCGCTTTATGGCGCGATCGATGAGCAGTTCTATCCCGACGGCGTTTCCGGCTGGATGGTGAAGCTTGACGCGGAGCCGGACGGCGGCATTGCCTTCGACGAGAAATTCTTCGTCGAGTGGCCAAAGTCGCATCGCCCGCATCAGGTCCGCTTGCAGGGTGGAGATTGCTCGTCGGATTCATATTGTTATCCGTAAGGAGCAAAGGTCAGCCGAACGAGGCGCCTCATGAACGAACTCTGGCCGTGGATGCTACTGGCGGGACTTGGAGCCTTTCACGGTCTCAACCCCGCGATGGGATGGCTGTTTGCCGTGGCGCTTGGCGTTCACCGGCAGAGTTCCGCTGCAGTGGTCAAGGCGGTGCCTGCCATCGCCCTGGGCCACGCCGTGTCCATCGCGCTGGTGGCCGGAGCCGTAGTCGCCGTCGGTCTTTTCGTGGATCAGGGTGCCGTGCGCATTGCCACCGGGTTGGGCCTCATCGCGTGGGCTATCTGGCATCATTTCTTCGGGCACCGGCACCGCGTTCGTATCGGCATGCGCACGGGGCTTGCCGGCCTCGTGCTCTGGTCGTTCCTGATGGCGACGGCTCATGGTGCGGGGCTCATGCTCCTGCCGGCCCTGATGCCGCTCTGTCTTGCGGGGTCGCCATTGCATAGCATCGGCGGGGATGCGTCGGCGGCGATGACGATCGCAGCGGTTGGTGTCCATACCCTTGCGATGCTGGCGGTCACAGGCCTCGTTGCCCTGGCGGTCTATCGCTGGGTCGGGCTCGAGATATTGCGCAGCGCATGGATCAATGTGGATCTCGTATGGACGCTGGTTCTGCTTGGCACAGGTACCGTAATGCTGATCGTCTAGCGAAGGCGAAAAAGATGTGCTGAAGTCGGGGACTAATCTATCCCGGTGTTCTTTGGCATAATCTTGCCCGAAAGCCGTCTCACCCGTTTTGGGATAATGCTCTGAGCTTTAGCGAAATCATTTATGAATGGAGAATTTCCAGTGAAGATCGGATTTATCGGATTGGGCCAGATGGGCAGCGCCATGGCGGCGAACCTGTTGAAGGCCGGGCACGATGTGACGGTTTACAATCGCTCGCGCGACAAGGCGGAAGCACTCGTCGGCGAGGGCGCAAAGATTGCCGCAACGGTGGCAGAGGCCTGTGGCGGCGAGGCGGTATTCACCATGCTCGCCAACGACGATGCGCTGTCGGCTGTCGTGCATGGCGACGGCGGCCTCTTGGCAAGCCTCGGCAAGGGCGCAATTCATATTTCCTCGAGCACGATCAGTGTCGCACTTTCGGAGCGACTGACGAAAGAGCATGCGGCGGTGGGTCAGCGCTTCGTCTCAGCACCGGTCTTCGGCCGTCCGGAAGCGGCGGCTGCAGCCAAACTCTTTGTCGCCGCGGCTGGCGAGCCCGGCGCCATCGAAGCCGTGACACCGCTGTTTGAGGCGATCGGCCAGCGCACCTTCGTTCTCGGCGAAGAACCGAAGTCCGCCAATCTCGTCAAACTCAGTGGCAATTTTCTGATCGCCTCGGTGATCGAGTCGCTCGGCGAGGCCATGGCGCTGGTGGAAAAGGGTGGGGTCGACCGGCATCAATATCTCGACCTTTTGACATCGACGCTGTTCAGTGCCCCGGTCTACAAGACCTATGGCGGCCTGATCGCCGACCGCAAATTCAAGCCCGCCGGCTTTGCCGCGCCTCTCGGTCAAAAAGACATCCGCCTCGCACTGGCCGCCGGCGAGGCATTGAACGTGCCGCTGCCGCTTGCAAGCCTGCTGCGCGACCGCTTCCTGACCTTGCTCGCCCACGGCGGCGAGGATCTCGACTGGTCGGCGGTCGGAGCGCTGGCGGCGAAGGACGCGGGGCTGAAGGAATAGTGGCTCGGCATACGCGAAGCCTGCCGTGAGCAGCAAACAAGGAGAGCATCCTCTTTCGTAAGTAGCAGACGCTTGCCAAGCGAGGCGGTGCATGCAAGTTTCCGACAATCATGAGGAGGAAACCATGCACCTCACCGCGCTGCTTGCCTTTGCAACCGTCTCCTTCATCGGCATCGCGACGCCGGGGCCGACCGTGCTTCTGGCATTGACCAACGGTTCGCGCTACGGCGTGCGCCGTGCCTTGGCCGGCATGGCGGGAGCCGTGCTGTCGGACTTCGTATTGATCGGCGCGGTCGCCATCGGGCTCGGCGCGTTGCTGGCGGCCTCGGAATTCTGGTTTTCGGTGCTGAAATGGGCAGGCGCTGCCTATCTCGCCTTCCTCGGCATCATGATGCTGCGCTCGAAGGGAACGATCGACGGCATGCTCAAGGCCAGCGTCGAGCAGGCGAAGGGCACGGTGCTTTCCATCGGGTTGAAGAGCTTCATGGTCGCAGTGACCAATCCCAAGGGTTATCTGATGTTCTCGGCCTTCCTGCCGCAGTTCATCGATCCGACTGCGCCGCAGATGCCGCAATATGTCATCCTGGCGCTGGTCTTCGCCTCGCTCGATTTCGCGATCATGTTCAGCTATGCCGTTTTCGGCTCGCAAGCCATGCGGTTCCTGAAGGCCGAAGGTGCGAAATGGCTGGAACGCGCCTGTGGCGGCGCGCTCCTGGCTCTAGCCGGCTCACTGGCGCTTTATCGCCGCGCCGCGAGCTGAGGGTTAGAGCGCCGTGTGTTCTTTCGAACGCACAAAAGTCGCTCTAATCTTTTGAATCTAGAGCATCTTGTCCGCTTGCAGGTGCTTCCACCTGAAAGAGGGATGCTCTAGTGACGATGCAATGCTGTCTCGAAAACGTCCGTGTCGACATTGCCGCCTGAAGTGACCGCGATGACCGTGTCGCCGTCGATCTTCTTGCCATGGAACAGGGCCGCTGCAAGTGCCACAGCGCCGCCCGGCTCGACGACGATCTTGAGGCGAGTGAAGGCGAGCGCCATCGCGTCCAGTGCTTCCTCGTCGGTCACGACCAGACCGGGGCCGCAGAGGCGCTTGAGGATAGGAAAGGTGATGTTGCCGGGCTGCGGGGTGATGATGGCGTCGCAGATCGAGCCTTGCAGGGCGGCGTTGCGTTCGATCTTGCCAGAGGCGAGGGAACGGGTGGTGTCGTCAAAGTCCTTGGGTTCACAGGGCCGGACTTTGAAGCCGGGGGCGTGGGCCTCGAGCGCCAGCGCGATGCCGGAGGTGAGCCCGCCGCCGCCGCAGGGGACGAGTACGGTTGCGGCATCGATGCCTTCTTCGGCTGCCTGTTCGGCGATTTCCAGCCCGGCCGTTCCCTGGCCTGCTATGACCAGCGGTTCGTCGAAAGGCTTGATCAGCGTCAGGCCGCGTTCCTTGGAGAGCCGCGCACCGATCTCGTCGCGATCTTCCTTGATGCGGTCATAGAGCACGACTTCGGCGCCGAAGGCGCGGGTATTGGCGATCTTCAGCTTCGGTGCATCCGTTGGCATGACGATGACGGCGGGGACGCCGTGCAATTGTGCGGCGAGCGCCACGCCCTGGGCATGGTTGCCCGAAGAAAAGGCAATGACGCCCTTGGCGCGCACGGAGGGTTCCAGCGCCGACACCGCCGACCAGCCGCCGCGGAATTTGAAGGAGCCGGAATGCTGCAGGCATTCCGCCTTCACGAACAGCCGCCGCCCGGCGATCTCATCGAGGAAGGGAGAAGAGAGAAGGGGCGTGCGCCGGGCGCGGCCGTCGAGGCGAGCGCGAGCGGCTTCAATCATTGCAATATCGACCATAGAGGAAACACTCTTCTGCTGCGGAAAGGTTATCCATCCATAAAACGCTGCAGCCCTCTTTGAAACAACGACTTTGTCCCTGTGACACTTCAACCTGCTTCCGGGAGGGAGAGATGGCCGACATTGTAAGCCTGGACGCCTGGCCGCAACATGCGTTTCGGCAGATCGGCGAGGAGCCGGAAATGCACCCGCGTCCAACTGTTGGGCTCGAAGGCGGCGACGGAGGCAAGTGCTTCTCCGCGTGCGACGTCGCCAGCAGCTTCATCGCTCTCGCGCTGACGAATCTCGGCGAGCGGCGCATGGGACTCCGTTTGGATGATCTCGCGGGTGGCAAACCGGGCATTGCGAATGTCCGGCGAAACGTCGGCACGCCAGACGACCCAGGTCTTCACTTTCGGCCAGCCGAAACTATCCGTCAGCCCGACAAAGCCGGGGCCGCAGATGAAATCGCTCAAGCCTTCGTCCTTCTCCCAGACATAGAAGGGCGCGTAGAGATTTTCCCGGCTTTCCGTTACTCCATTATCCTTCCGCGCCGTGAGATAGGCCTTGAATTTCAGGCCAGGAAAATTGTCGAGCAGGTGGCCCTTGTCACGGATGCGGCGATCAATGATCGCCATGTCGTAGTCGGCGGGCAGGGGGAAGCTGTATTGCATGGCGATCATGGTCAATCCTCCAGCCAGGTCACGGCGCTACCGTTCTTTGCGGCCTGGATGCTGATATAGGCGAAGTTGCTGTCCGGCGCTGCGCCATGTCGATGACGCTCGCCGGGAGCGAAGGTGATGCAGTCGCCGGCGCGCAGTTCCTCGGCGGCGTGGTTGTCGCGCTCGGCAAGCCCGACGCCCGACAGGGCGTAGAGGATCTGGCCGTGCGGATGCGTATGCCAACGGGTCATGGTGCCGGGTTCGAGCGCGCAGCGCATAGCGCTCAAGCCGCCGTCTTGACTATTTTCGACCAGCATTTCCACCCAGAAGGGAGCGTTGGCGATACCGTCAGGTGAGCGTTTCGTGGCGCTGCCGGCGCGGTGGATCTGTGGCGATTGCGGACTGGTGGATTGTTCCATCGCCGCTACGCCTGTTCGCGCTGATGGACGGCACCGCCCGGAATCCCGTCATAAATGACGCCGTTCGAAAAGGAGATGTTCTCAGGTGGCGTCGCCGTTATCACGATCATGACATCTTCCGGACGAATGCCTGGTGCTTCAGCAAGCAACTGGACGAGGCGGCGATAGAAACCCTGCTTCATCCCGGCGGTGCGTGGCTTGCCGATGGTGATTTCAAAGAAGACAAAATTATCCGAGCGCGGGCCTCCGAGATAGGTCGGATCAAAGATCAATTCGCCAGCGTCGAATTGATGGATCGATTGAAAACGATCGTCAGGCGGCACATCGAAGGTCTCGATCATGGCGCGGTGGAAATTGTCCGAGAGTGCCTTGAGGTATTCCGGCGACTTGCCGCGGAGAAGGGAAATACGGGTGAATGGCATAGCGTGCTCCTGTCCTGTCATCAGGTCTACTTGACGGCTTCACCATGCCACGGGATAATCGTTCGGAAAATCAGATAATATTGGACTGATAGTCCCAAAAATATGGATCGTTGATCATGCGGAAAATCATCTTCGACCTCGACGTTCTGCGCAGCTTTGTCACCGGCATGGAGCTTGGCAGTTTTGCCAAGGCGGCCGACCGGCTCGGGCGTTCGACGTCGGCGATCAGTGCGCAGCTCAAGAAGCTGGAGGAACAGGCGGGCACACCGATCTTCCGCAAAGCCGGGCGGGGGCTGGCGCTGACGGAGGCCGGCGAGACCATGCTTGCCTATGCGCGGAGGTTGCTGGATCTCAACGACGAAGCGGCGACCGCAATTCATGGCGCCGATCTGGAGGGGTGGGTGCGCCTCGGCTTGCAGGAGGATTTCGGCGAGACGCTCCTGCCGGAGGTGCTTGGCCGCTTCGCTCGCGCGCATCCGAAGGTGCGGATCGAGGCGCGCGTGGTCCGAAATGCGGAGCTGATCGAGCGGGTGACATCCGGCAAGCTCGATCTGGCCCTTGCCTGGAGTGACGGTTTTCGCACTGCCCATACCGATCGGATCGCCGAAGTGCCGATGTGCTGGGTCGGACCAGCGCATGGTGCCACCCATTGGCATGCCGATGGCGGCGAGCCGCTGCCGCTTGCGTCACTGGAGGCACCCTGCCTGCTGCGAACCATCGCGACCAAGGTGCTGGATCACGCCGGTATCGGCTGGCGCATCTCCTTTGTCAGCCCCAGTCTTGGCGGGCTCTGGGCCGCGACGGCAGCGGGGCTGGGTTTGACCGTACGTACGCCGCTAGGCTTGCCGGACAAAGTGCGGCTGCTGGCAGCAGGCGAAGCCGGCTTGCCGCCGTTGCCGAAACTGGATCTCGTGCTGCATCGCGCCGAAGCGGAGGCAAATCCGGCGACGGAGCGGCTGGCTTCGATCATGCTGCAAGCCGTGCGGCAAACGGTGGACGCGACGCCGCAGGGGCGGGTGTTTGTCGATGCCCCGAATTATGAATTGGTGACCGCTTGAGGCGAGGACGGGGCTTCGGTTGGCAGCGCGGTCTTCAGGCTGGCAATGCGGGTTTCCGCTGCCTGGGCGAGCGCCTGGAGATCGCGTGACTGGCCGGCGAGGTGCTCCATCGCCGCGATGACCACATCGGTCGCAACATAGTCCGGCTTATGGCCGAGATGGCGGATGGTGACGAGCTCGGCGCCGGCGATATCGCGCGCCAGACCGCGGGAATGCAGCTCTTCCATGACGATGTCGTCGCTGTCGCCGGTGATGATGACAGTTGGCGCTGTGATCTCGCGATAGCGCCGCGCTTGCGCGGAAACATAGGCGAAGAGATTGGCAACGTCGGCTGCGTTATTGCGAAAGGCTTTTGGCCGCAGCACCAGCTCCGGTGCTGTCTTTTCAATATAGTCGGCAGGCCGCTCATTGGGGCGGAAGACGCCGCGCGTGCCGCTTTCGACACGGCGCAGGCCGATTGGCATCACTACCAGATGGGCGAAGAGCCAGCCAAAGACCGGCATGGCGGCAAGCGTATAATACCAGTCGATGCCGCCCGGCCATGGGTGGGTCGCCGGTGAGAGGAAAAGCAGGCCGCTTGTCTTGTCAGCATGACGAACGCCGAAGGCCGCAGCAATGGCGCCACCGAAGGAATGGCCGACGATGATCGCGCTTTCGATACCGCGTTTTTCCATCAACCTGGCGATGGCATCAGCCTGGCCGGAGGGCAAGGCATTTTCCGGGCCGCCGCGTTCGGAATAGCCATGGCCGGGGCGATCGACGAACAGCATTTCGGCCCGGCCGGCAAGCGGGCCGGCAAAAGCTGCGTATTGGTCGCGCAGATTGCCGCTGGCGCCGTGGATGAAAACCAACGGGGGAAGGTCGACGGTGGCGGGGCGGGGCAGGTGCACGGCGTTTATACGGAATCCGCCGATATCGGTCAGTTCGCCTATGTTCGGGTAGGCCTGCTCGATGGCGCGTGTCTTGTAGGCCGAAAAGCCGACCGCAACGACAACAAGCAGAGTAAGGGCGTAAAACAAAACATTGATCATTGCTGTATGAAGCAGATAACGGAACTCTTAGCCTATCCGACTTTCATGACCTCTCGTCCGTCGCAGGCCTGCCCGTTGTTGACAAACCCTAGGTTCGGCTTCCGGCGATCTTTTCGGAGAGGGTATTAGCCTGCTCCTGGGCGGCGCGATTCGCCGGGTAGATTTCAAGGAAGCGTTCCCAGGCCTTCAGCGTCAGCTCGTCGTTGCCGGCTTCGCTCAAGATCGCGGCCATACCGGCAAGCGCACCGAAATGGCGCGGCTCTATCCGCAGCACCTGATTGATGTCTTCCATCGACTTGCGATAGTCGCCGATAGCGTAATTCAAGGTCGCGCGGCGATTCCACCCTTCGGCATAGTCGGGCTTCAAAGCGATGACCTGATCAAGGAAATCCATAGCGGCGGCGTTGCGCTTTTCCTGGATGGCCTTGTCGGCCCATTGCATCAGGAGATTGATCGTGGCGCTACCGGAATCGCTCCACTCCATGCGGATCTGGTCGGCGATGAGGCTCGCCTGATCGGGATCGCGCTGGCGCTTCAAAGCTGTGAAGAGATTGTCGAGCTGCTGCTTTGGCGACAGGTTGTCGGTCGCAGCGTTCGGATCTTTCTTCTCGACGATGCTCGAATCATCCGCCATGGCGACATGCGGTGCGACAACGGTCAGAGCGAGGAGAATCGGCAGGGCCAGATATGACAAAGCAAAAATGCGCATGGCGGGCATAGTAGCCCGCCAATGTCGAAGATCAAAACAATTTTGATGTGATCATCTCAAGCGACCGGTGAACGGTCTGCCTGCCCATAGCCAGGCGCCACGCAAAATCAGCCCTGACGAGCCTTGTAGCGCGGGTTCAGCTTGTTGATGATATAAATGCGGCCCTTGCGGCGGACCAGACGGTTGTCACGGTGACGCGCCTTGAGCGACTTGAGCGAATTCTTGATCTTCATTTTTCTGATCCGCGATGTTTGAGGGGGAATGTCACATTCGCCCGTATCTTTAACAATCAAAAGCGCGCTCAGGGCGCGCTCTTTAGGGTGGGCAGCAAATACCCCGTCCCCTGGGTCGTGTCAACTACGTCAGGGGCTTTTTCCCTGCGCTGTTAACGACGAAGCTGGGTGATATGGCCCATTTTGCGGCCGGGACGCGACTCCGTCTTGCCGTAGAGATGCACCAGCACCTCGTCTTGGCTCAGCCAACCGGGAACGGAAAGGATATCGTCGCCGATCAGATTCTGCATCACGCAGTCGGAATGGCGGATGGGGTTGCCAAGCGGCAGGCCAGCGACGGCGCGGATATGTTGCTCGAATTGCGAGACGACGCAGGCGGCCTCCGTCCAATGGCCGGAATTATGCACTCTGGGAGCCATTTCGTTGGCGATCAGGCTGCCGTCGGCGAGGGCGAAGAACTCGATGCCAATGACGCCGACATAGCCGAGCGCGGCCAGAATCTTTTCCGCAGCCACGCGCGCCGCAGCAGCCGTCTCGGCGGAGATACTGGCGGGGAGGGTGGAGGTGTGAAGGATTCCATCTCGGTGAATATTTTCCGCCGGATCGTAACAGGCGATAGTGCCGTCGAGGCTGCGGGCGGCGATGATGGAAATCTCCCGCTCGAAGGGCACGAAGCTTTCGAGAATCAGCGGCACGCTGCCGAGCGCGGCATAGCCGCCTTCAGAACTGTCGGCCGGAGAGCGGTAGACGCGCTGCCCCTTGCCGTCATAGCCGAGACGACGGGTCTTGAGCACGCCTTGTCCACCGAAATCGGCAAGCGCCGATTCGAGATCGGCCTGGCTGTCGACGGCATGGAAGCGGGCGGTCGGGATGCCGCAGTCGTTGATGAAGCGCTTTTCGGTCAGCCTGTCCTGGGCCATCTCCAGCGCCTTCGGCGGCGGATAGACGGCAACATTACTCGCGAGCTTTTCCGCGGCGGCGACCGGTACGTTTTCGAATTCGTAGGTAATGACGTCACAGCGCTTCGCCAGCTCGGCGAGAGCCGCGGGATCGTCATAGGCGGCCACGATCTGGTCGTTCGCCACCTGCGCGGCCGGGCAATCGGCTTGCGGTTCGAGGATGATCGTACGGAAGTTCAAACGGGCCGCAGCCATGGCCAGCATGCGGCCGAGCTGGCCGCCGCCGATAATGCCGATCGTTTTCGCGGTCATAGGTCGTCCATCGGATATTCGGCGACTGCGGCGCTCTGCCTGGCGCGCCATTCGTCCAGCCGCTCGGCGATCTCGTCGTCGCCGAGCGCAAGGACGGCGGCGGCAAGAAGGGCGGCGTTGATCGCGCCGGCCTTGCCGATCGCGAGTGTGCCGACGGGAATGCCTGCCGGCATCTGCACGATGGAAAGAAGACTGTCCTGGCCGGACAAGGCGCGCGACTGCACCGGCACGCCGAAGACCGGCAAGGGCGTCATCGAGGCAGCCATGCCCGGAAGATGGGCGGCACCGCCCGCGCCGGCGATGATGACTTTAAAGCCTTCGTCGCGTGCACCCTTGGCGAAACTCACCAGCCGGTCCGGCGTGCGATGCGCGGAGATGATGCGCGCGTCATAGGTGATCTCCAGCGCTTCCAGCGTGTCTGCTGCATTCTTCATGGTTTCCCAGTCGGACTGGCTGCCCATGATGATGGCGACGGGCGGTCTTTCTGTCATCATCGTCGCGTCTAACTCCTCAGGCGATAATGTCGGGGATGATCTGGTCTTCCAGCTTGGTGAGCTTGTCCTTGATGACGAGCTTTTTCTTTTTCATGCGCTGGATGCGAAGGGCGTCGCAGCCCGTCTGGATCATGGCGTCGATTGCGGCGTCGTAATCCTCATGTTCCTGGCGCAACCGCGCCACGATCAGCCTGATTTCCGCCTGTTCCTGATCGGCCATGCCCATTTCCCCAATGCCCCGCGGAATCGCGCTGGTTCCGCCTCGTGATTTCCGCAAGCTCCTATCACCAAATGGCGGTAACGGGAAGTTATCCTTCATCACGAATTTGCCGCCTATAAGCCACGTTTTGGCCTTCGACAAGGGTTCAATATTATGGCACACTGATAGGGTTGACACCTAGAGCCTTGGCGATGGATGGCCAGGGTTCGTATGAGGAAGGAAGGGTCATATGACTGTTCAAGCTCATCTTGAATCGCTCGAAAAGAAACATGTCGCTCTTGAGGAGGAGCTACATTCTGCACTGACATCTCCCTCTATCAATGATACCGAAATATCCGATATCAAGCGCAGGAAGCTGCGCCTCAAAGACGAAATCCAACGTCTGCGATCGTCAGTTCACTGACGCAACGTCTTCCAAAGGACAAAAGCCGCCGATCGTGGCAAGGAAGACAGCCGGACCGAAAGGCCCTGAAACAATTCCCTTGTAAGAGACGGTGACTACTCCCAGTCGGAACGGATGCGCCAACTTCAAAACGTGAGGAGTGGGGGTTGGCGCAACTTTCGTGAGAAAGATCGGGAAATTGCTGCAAAGGCGTGCAGAAGGGGCCGTCAGGCCCAGAATTGATCAAGCCACAAATTGAGCTTGTCGAAACCGCGGCTGTTGACCGCGTAAATGCGCTTCGTACCTTCGGTGGTGACGGAAACTAGATTGCTGTCGAGCAATGCCTTAAGATGCTGCGACACGGCGGGGCGGCTGATCGGCAGGCCCTGCGCCAGTTCATTGACCGTTTTCGGTGCGCGCCGCAGCTCCTCCAGCAGGTAGCGCCGGTTCGGGTCCGCGATGGCTGCGAAGGGGTCCATGATCGACATGGCGAAAAGCTACGTCAAACGCCAAAGAGCGGCAAGTCAATTGTGCGACGCAATGATGCATTGCGTAATCAGCTTCCAAAATATTTCGGCTAGAAGCGACTTTTAGGCCTCTGCAACGTCGGATAGTGCTTATTGGGGCGGAGTGGTTTCAACGCTGTGCCCCTTGTCAGACCGTCCCAACGGATTTACTCACAAACATCGAGCCGGGTGCGCTATCCCTGACGATCGAACCCGCAAACATGGAAACTCGCATGACTGTACCTGAAGATCGCTGCCGCCTCGTTCTCATCGTTCCCGATATCGCCGATATTGATGAGCAGGCGAAGGCGGTGACCGATGCGCTGATGGGCGGGGATGTGGCGTCAGTCATTATCCCGCAATATGGGCTCGACGACAGCACCTTTCAGAAGCACGCTGAAAAGCTGGTGCCGGTGGTACAGGCGGTCGGTGCAGCGGCGCTGATTGCTGGGGACAGCCGTGTTGCGGGCCGCGCCAAGGCCGACGGGTTGCACATTACCGGCAATCTCGCCGAATTCACCGAGGCGGTCGAGAAATTCGTGCCGAAGCTGATCGTCGGCGGCGGTAGTGCGACGGATAGGCACAATGCGCTGGAGATCGGCGAGCTGCGTCCCGACTATATCTTCTTCGGCAAGCTCGACGGTGACATCAAGCCGGAGGCGCACCCGAAAAACGTGGCGCTCGGCGAATGGTGGGCGTCGATGATCGAAATTCCCTGCATCGTTATGGGAGGCACGGATCCGAAATCGGCGCTGGAGGTGGCTTTATCGGGCGCCGAATTCGTGGCGCTGCGCACTGCTGTTTTTGCCGATCCTTCGGCGGCGCCGTCCATCGTTGCGGAAGTGAATGCGCTTCTCGACGAAAAAGCGCCACGGTTTGAAGATTGATAGCAATCCATGTCGTTCACGCCTCGATTCCGTCACCGTTCCTTTCTTGCTGCGCTCGCCGTCGGGCTGACGGCATTGCCGCTGTTGGCGGTGGCGCAATCGGGCAATAACGATACGTCGCTGCCGGGCATCACGATGCAGCCGGACAAGGGCAGCCGGCCCGTTGATAGCGACCAATCCGACGATGCTGCGCAGCCGGATAATGATACTGTGCAGTCGGGCAATGGCACGCCTGCACACGGTGACAGCGTGGTTACGCGGCCATTGAACGCGGAAGTCGGTACCTTCAAGTCCGAGAAGATCGAGCCTGGCGCCGAGCCGAAGGCGGACGATGCTATCAAGCCCTCCCAAGGTGTCGGTGTTTTTGACCGCATGGGTGCGAAGCTGCCCGATTTGCCGCCGGAGAAGCCCTTCAAGGGCAAGATCGACGAAGCCTATGGCGCCTTCCAGCGCGGCTATTATCTGACCGCGTTTCAGAAGGCTCTGCCACGGGCGCAGCTCGGCGATCCTGCGGCGCAGACCCTGCTTGCCGAACTGATGTCGCAAGGCCTGGGGGTCAAACGCGACAGCAAGGACGCTGCCTTCTGGTATGGCAAGGCCGCCGAGGGCGGTGATGCGACGTCGATGTTCAAATATGCGCTGATCCTGATGGAAGGGCGCGACGTGCCGCGCGACGAGAAGAAGGCGGACGAATGGATGAAGAAGGCGGCCGATGCCGGCCAGGCATCCGCCGAATTCAATTGGGCGCAGAGCCTGACAGCCGACAATCCCGGCGTCAAAGGCCTGCAGATGGCTCTTCCATATTATGAAAAATCCGCGCAGCAGGGCATTGCCGATGCGCAATATGCAGTCTCGCAGCTCTACCTCAATCTGCCGGACTTGCCTGCGGAGAAGAAGGCGCAGGCGCGTGAATGGCTATCGCGCGCCGCCAATGCGGGCTTTGATACAGCACAGCTCGACATGGGCATTTGGCTGATCAACGGTATCGGCGGCAAGCAGGACCTGGAGAACGGTTTCAACTGGATGCGGGTTGCCGCCTATCGCGGCAACGTCGTTGCGCAGAACAAGCTGGCGCATCTCTATATCAATGCACTCGGCACGAAACAGGATCCGGTCGCTGCGGCGACCTGGTATGTCATCTCGCGCCGCGCCGGCCTGAAAGATCCTGAGCTCGAGGATTTCTACCAGGGCATCGAGGATTATCAGCAGAAGGCTGCGATCGATGCCGCGAACAAATTTCGCCGGGCGCAGTAACGCACAAGAGCGCCGTTCATTTGAACGCACAAAGGTCGCTCTAGTCTTTTGAGTCTAGAGCATCCTATCCGCTTGCAGGTGCTTCCATCTGAAAGCGGGATGCTCTAGGCGGAATCCAATTTTGTTAGAACAGGGCGTCGGCGAAAAGATCTTCGTCATTCGTCTGGGCCGGCGCCGCTGCGGCCGGTGCAGCACTGTCGTCCATGGCGATGATGTCGCGATGGACGTTGCGCTCCTGCGCCATGGTGTAGATCTTGAAGATGCGCGCGCTGAGCGATGCGATGATTTCCTCCAAATCGCTCACGTCGGCGATATCGCTGCCGGCCATGTCGTCGAGCGTATCCGCGCAATTTGCCAGGGTCTCGCCGAGGTCGCGCTGGAAGTCCAGCTTGCCGATCGACAGCATGATCTTGTTTGCCACTTCGCGGCCATGCGCCGATAGCGTTTCCAACTCGCCGTCCATGATATTGGCGGCGGCGCGGATGGTGTCGACGGCCGAGATCAGTCTCTCGTCGAGACGATGGTCCGAAGCCTCCTGGCTGGAGGCGACGCGGCCGGCTGCCGTTTCGAGAGATGCGAGACCGGAGACGATCGCGTCGGCGGAATCATCAAGTTTTGCCGCAAAGATGCGCAGTTCGGCGGTAACGACGTTGATTGAACGGCCTTCCTCGCCCATGCGGCTGCAGCGCAGATTGGTATTCAGCGCCATATAATGAATATCCGTCTTGACGGCGCGGATGGTCTCGATGCGCTGCAACAGGTTCGAGGCGGTGCCGAGTGTCGACTGGCTGATGCCATCGGCCTGGACGCGGGCGGTTTCGACCTGCTTGACGATGGTGTGGGCAGCGGAGACGCTCTGTTCCAATGCACGCAGCACATTGCCGTCGCCGCGTCCATCCTCCGGCTTCATGGCGTCGCGCAGTTTCAGGATTTCCTGAGTGTCATGGCTGAAGCTGGCGATCGTCTTGACGACATTGCCCGACTCCCGCTGGAAGTCCGCGACCATCTCGCGCATCTGCGCAGCCGTCAGGTGATGAATGACATTTGCGAGCCGCTGGCGGGCATCGGTATCGAGCCTGCTCCCTTCGTCGCTCCCGAGAAATTCTTCGAGAAAGGTGAAGGCGCTTTGCACGTGCTCGATACGTTGGCGGGTGATGTCGCCGATCTGCAGAGCCGAGAGGGTGCTTGCGACCTTGCTTTGCACGCCGCGAGCAATGGCGCCAACCTGGGCGGCGATCGTTGCGAGTTCCTTACGATGGGCGGCGATGGTGCGAGCATCTCTTTCCAGCGCACCGACCACTTGCGGAACGTTGCGGTCATAGGCCTTTGCGGTGTTGGCGCCAAAAGTCATGGCGACTTTCAGCTCACGTTCGAGCGCGCCCAGCTGCTGGGCGAAGGTGTTGACTTCATTTGTACCAGAATGGATGCGCTCCAGAATCTCTTCCGCAAAACCGGCAAATTCGGCAATGCCCGCACCGGTAATCTTCACCGTGACGGCGAAGGTGCGAAGGTAACGCATGGTCTCCTGCATATCGGTGACGTGGGCGTGCAGCGTGGAGCCGGCCTCGGCGAGAACGGAAAAATTCACCTGGCGTCTGGCCTCGAGGCCGGGCAGGTCGGAGAGGCCGCTCACCGTCTGCAGTAAATCAACCGTGGTGTCGCTGGCGCCATCGCTGTCGAGCGCCTTGGTCAATCGGTCGAGGGATGACAACAGTTGGTTCAGAACTTCCATCACCGACAAGAGAACAGCGCCGCCGTCGAGAAAGCGTTTCTCAACCTCGGTGCGCGCCGCTTCCAGGGTGCGGCTGACATCCATTGCCTGCGGGACCCCCCGTGGGCGATCGATGCGGCGTGCCAGAGCTGTTCCATTTTTCATGTCGGTCCCTTTACTTGGAGAAAGGCTCGTTTGACTCAACTCTTAAATGTGGGATGGAAAATTCTGGTAAATTCCCGGGACTCGTAAGCGTTGCACCCCGGGCTTTCACCAGCAGGGTTAAGATTCGCTAATCGGGAAAGGAGTGTTTTAGTCTTTTTCGATTTAACTACCTGAATCTCAATCACATTTTTCATCATAAAATTTTAATGGTCATTTATATCAGGTGAGAATTCACAGCTCCCGAAACGTCGATTTATACAACCTGCATTTACTCACTGTTAAGGTTGACATGAGATTCAATAGTTATTGCTCAAGTATTTATTTGATAGCGGGGCCAGATTTGAAATGTACGACAAATATTCCGAATCTATTTCTCTGCCGAATGCCCTGAACATCAGGAACATTTCTGAAATTTATCAAAGTATGACTCTGAAGTTTCGGGACAGCAAAATGGTTGTCCTCGAAGTCGCTGACGATGCAGAAGCCGATTTGAGCTTTGTGCAATTGGTCGAGTCAGCGCGGGTCGAGGCGAAGGCCTCCGGTAAAACACTTCGCCTTTCTTCCCCGGCCAGCGGTTCTGTTCTGAAAGTCTTGCAGAGGGGTGGGTTCATCGACGCCTTTACGGCAGAGGACGCGCAATTCTGGCTTCATCAAGAGGTATATCCATGAGTGCGAAGATTTTGACTGTCGATGATTCCGCCAGCATCCGTCTGACGACCAAGGTGACGCTGACCAATGCCGGCTACGAGATCACTGAAGCGGTAAACGGCGCCGAAGGCCTCGACAAGGCCAAGGCCGGACAGTTCGATCTCATCGTGACCGACCTCAACATGCCCGTTATGGATGGGCTGACGATGATCGAAGAGCTGCGCAAGCTGCCGGCTCACATGGGTGTTCCGATCATCTTCCTGACGACGGAATCCGATGCCGATCTCAAGGCGCGTGCCAAGGCGGCCGGCGCCACCGGCTGGCTGACCAAACCTTTCGATCCGGAAAACCTCGTCAAGATCGTCAGGAAGGTGCTTGGAAGATGAGCTCGACCGATCCTATCGCCGTCTTCCGTACCGAGGCCGCCGAATGCCTGGAACAGATCGAGGCCGGCCTTCTCGATCTCACGCACCAGCTTGACGACAAGGCCCTGATCGACGCGGTGTTCCGCGGCCTTCACACGCTGAAGGGTTCGGGCTCGATGTTCGGCTTCGATGCACTCGCCGCCTTCACCCATCATTGCGAAACCGCCTTCGATCGTGTCCGCAAGGGCGAGGCGCCGGCAACGGCCGAACTCGTCGCCGCCGTTCTCGATGCGCAGGATCACATGCGCGCCCTCGTCGACGATCCCAATGGTGACCATGGCGCTACCAGCCAGCGTCTTCTGGCACAGTTGCAAGCAGCAGTCGGCGGTGCCAGCGATGCCGTAAAGCCGGCTCAGACGGTCGCCGTATCTGCGCCTGTCGTCACGGACAAGCGCAAGACCTGGCGTATCCGCTTCAGCCTGCCGTTGAATGCGATGATCAACGGTACCAATCCGCTCGGGCTGCTGGACGAGTTGCGCGACCTCGGTGAATGCCGCGTCCTCGCCAACACGTCGGCCATTCCGTCGCTGAGCGCACTGGCGCCGACGGAGCTCTATCTCTCCTGGGATGTGACGGTCACGACCGAGCAGCCGCGCTCGGCCATCGACGATGTTTTCATCTTCGTCATGGACGACATGCAGCTCGACGTGCAGGAAATCGATGGCTGCACCGTTGCCGCAGCGCCGAAGGAAGCCGCTCCCCTAGCACCGCAAGCGATCACACCCTCTGCGCCGGTCGCGTCGGCCGTTGCCGAGGCCGCGCCGGTCAAACGGGATACACCGGCGCCCGTTCAGGCAGCACCCGTTGCCGACCAGCGTCAAACCAAAGCAGCGGAGAGCGTTCGCGTTCCCGCGGAGCGCCTCGATGAACTCATGGATCGTGTTGGGGAGCTGGTCATCGCGCAATCGCGCCTCAGCCAGCTCGCCAGCGCCAGCGCCGACATCGGGCTGCGCTCGGTGTCCGAAGAGATCGAACGCCTCTCCGGCGAGCTGCGCGATACTATGATGGTGTTGCGCATGGTGCCGGTCGCAAGCCTCTTCAGCCGCTTCCGTCGCCTTGTCCATGATCTGGCGCGCGAAACCGGCAAGGTCATCGAGCTCGTCACCGAAGGCGAGACGACGGAAGTCGACAAGACCGTCATCGAGCGGCTTGCCGATCCGTTGGTGCATCTGGTCCGCAATTCCATCGACCATGGCCTCGAGCCACCGGAAGAGCGCCTCGCTGCCGGTAAGGCCGAAGCCGGAACCATTACGTTGTCGGCACGGCAATCGGGCGGCGAGGTGATCATCTCGATCAAGGACGATGGCCGCGGCATCAACCGCGAGCGTGTCCGCGCCAAGGCGGAATCCTCTGGGCTGATCCAATCCGGCCAGCAGCTGAGCGATGCCGAGCTTCTGCAGCTGATCTTCGCGCCGGGCTTTTCGACAGCGGCGCAGATCACCAATCTCTCCGGCCGCGGCGTCGGCATGGATGTGGTGAAGAAGACGGTCGAAGCGCTGCGCGGCGCCATCGATATCGTCAGCTTGTCGGGGCAGGGGTCCGATGTATCGCTGCGCATCCCGCTGACGCTCGCCATCATCGACGGCCTGCTCGTACGCGTTGGCGCGGGGCGCTACGTCATTCCGCTGTCGGCGGTCGAGGAGTGCCTGGAACTCTCGCTGGAAGAGGATCTGCGTTCACGCGGCCGCAGTTTCATTTCGCTGCGCGACAGCCTGGTGCCCTTCCTTCGGCTCCGCGACGTGTTCCGCACCGGCACCAAGCCGGATGTTCATCAGAAGGTCGTGGTCATCTCGACCGGCACGGAGCGGGTCGGCTTGGTCGTCGACCAGATCATCGGCGACCATCAGACGGTGATCAAATCCATGTCGAAGCTGCACAATGACGTCGCGCATTTCTCCGGGGCCACGATCCTCGGCGACGGCAGTGTCGCCCTCATTCTCGACGTCGTGCATCTGGTTACCGCCGGTCAGCAACAGGAGGCGCATCTGCGTGCAGCAGGATGAGCGAAGCAGCCGTGAAACTCGACAATCTCTTTAATGGCACTCATTGGAATGACGACGGCGAGCTCGAAGTCCTGACCTTCGATCTCAACGGCGAAACCTTCGCCCTTGAGGCGGTCATGGTTCAGGAAATCCTGGACGTTCTGCCGGAAACCGCCGTTCCCGGCAGCCAGCCTTTCGTGGGCAGCGTCATCAACTTTCGCGGTAAGGTGATCCCCCTTGCCGATCTCCGTCTCGCCTTCGGCATGGAGGCGGCCGAAGCGACCATCGATAGCCGTATCATCGTTATCGAACTCGACCTGCAGGATGAGCCCACGCTCGTGGGTCTGCGGACTGACAAGGTGAATGAAGTCACCACACTTGCAAAAGCTTCCAGCGAAGCACCGCCTAGCGTGGGGATGCGTTGGCGTCCCGACTACATCAACTGCCTGGTCAAGCGCGGAGGGGAATTCATCATTCTCCCCAATCTGCAGGCGATTTTTTCCGCCCGGCAGAACAAGGCGCTTTCCGCCTGACCATTGCCGCCGGTCGAATTTTCGAGGGAACCAAGACGATGCGTCTAACGATCAAAGCCAAGCTGGTGGGGGCGTTCACCTTCATCATTCTTATGCTGATAGGCACGGCCGGCTACGGCATCATGAGCCTCAGCTCGTTCAATGACCAGATCAGCAATGTACTTGAAGGGCCGGCAGCGCGCCTGGAACTTACGCAGGAGGTTCAGGTCTCTATCCTTGAGATCATCCGTGAACAGAAGAATCTGCTGTCCGCCCGCAGCGACGACGAGATCAAGGCCGCCGAAGCGGGCGGCAACCAGGCGCGTACCGCCCTGAGCACCGCGCTGGCAAGCCTCGATAAAGTGGTCGATGACGAAGATCGTTCGAGCTTCACACAAACGAGTACCATGCTCGACAAGTTCCTAAAGGTCGACGACCAGGTCAATGAACTCTACAAGGCAGGCCAGAAGGATAAGGCGCTCGACCTTTCCCTCGGCGACCTCCGTGCTACATACGATGAGGTTGACCAGAATCTCGGTACGATGCTGACGGCCGAGAAGGCGAAGATGAAGTTCGTGGACGACGATACCGACGTGCAATATGCCAAGGTACGGACCATGATGACTATCGTCTCGGGCGTTTCGCTGCTGCTAGCCGCCGTCATTGCCTACTGGATTTCGAATACGATCAGTAAGGGCCTCGCCCGCGCCAACACCGTTGTTCGTGAGGTCTCCGAAGGCGATCTGACGAAGACCGCAGAGATCACCAACCACGATGAAATCGGCGAATTGCTGGGCAACGTCAATGTCATGATCGAACGTCTGCGCGGCGTCGTCGCCGACGCACTGGGCGCTGCAGACAATGTCTCTTCGGGCAGCCAGGAGTTGTCGGCGAGTTCCGAGCAGGTGTCGCAGGGCGCGACCGAACAGGCGGCATCGGCTGAAGAGGCTTCAGCCTCGATGGAGCAGATGGCGGCCAACATCAAGCAGAATGCCGACAATGCCGCCCAGACGGAGAAGATCGCCCGTCAGTCCGCCAAGGATGCCGAGGCCAGCGGCGATGCCGTCACCCGCGCCGTCAGCGCCATGCGCACCATCGCCGAGAAGATTGGCATCGTCCAGGAGATCGCCCGCCAGACCGATCTCCTCGCTCTGAACGCGGCTGTCGAAGCGGCCCGTGCCGGCGAACATGGCAAGGGCTTCGCGGTCGTTGCCTCGGAAGTGCGCAAGCTTGCCGAACGCAGCCAGTCTGCCGCTGCCGAGATCAGCTCGATGTCGAGCGATACCGTCAAGGCGGCTGCCGAAGCCGGCGAAATGCTCGGCCGCCTGGTGCCGGATATCCGCAAGACCGCCGAACTCGTCTCCGAGATCAGCGCCGCTTGCCGCGAGCAGGACATCGGTGCTGCCCAGATCAACGAAGCGATCCAGCAGCTCGACAAGGTGACGCAGCAGAATGCCGGCGCCTCGGAAGAAATGTCTGCGACCTCTGAGGAACTGGCCGCTCAGGCCGAAGAGCTCCAGACCTCCATCGCCTTCTTCAAGGTCGACGTGGCCGGCCATAAGGTCGCCGCCAGGAAGTCGCCGGCTAAGACCGCGGTCCACAAGGTTGCCACCGCCCCACTGGCCAACCGCCGTACGGCGCCCGCCGCCAGCAATCCGGCGCATACCGTCGCTGCCCAGCAGGCACGCGCCAAGGGCTTTGCCCTCGATCTCTCGATGGGCGGTCCCGATGCCGGCGACGCGGATTTCCGCGAAAGCGCCTAAGCATCTCTGCCAACCGATTACGCCGGGACCTTTCAGGCCCCGGCAAACTGATATCCCCAACGTGTGTATGCGTTGGCGTCGTGGTTCGTGAGATGTCCAGCATAGGGTGGGTGAATGGATCGCTCCCCAGGTCAGCAGGCTCTCACATATTGGCGCGACGTCCTGAGAATCGGGTCGCCAGTTGCCGCATCCGTTTTTCAACTATGCCGAGGGGCATTCCCATGCGTCTGACAATCAAATTGAAATTAATATCCGCGTTCGGTCTGATCATCTTGCTGACCATCGGCATGGCTGGGCTCGCGATCACCAACCTGTCGTCGCTGAACTTTGCGATCGCCGACCTCGTCGCAGGTCCCGCTACCAACCTCTTGAATTCCGGCGGGCTATCGGACGCGGTTTCTGCGGCGATAAGCGCGGAAAAGAATGCCGTTATGGATACGAACCCGGCGGAAATCGCCGGTTATGCGACGACAATCCAACAGCAGCGCAAGGAGATCGATGCGCGCTTGGTCGAACTCGACAAGGAAACCAACGAACGCATCAAGGCTAAAGTTTCCGAGTTCAAGACTCTTTATCCGGACTGGATAAAGACACAGGACCAGATCGTTGCGCTAGCAACCCAGAATACGACGGAAAGCAACGCTCGCGCTGCTGAAATCTCGATGAAGGATGGTGCGAAGGTCACCGATAGCCTTTTGAAGACTTTGAATGGTCTGAACATGGAAGTTGTCGAGGATCTGCATGCCACCGACCGGGCGGCTGCTGCGGAATACTCCAGTTCCAGCGCCATTCTGATCGGCATGACAATCGGCCTCTTCGTATTCTCCGTTGTTGTTGCCACCTGGATCGCTCTCAGCATCAGCCGGGGTCTGACCAAGGTGTCGAACATCGCCAAGGCCGTGGCGCTCGGCGATCTCAATCACAAGGTCGAGGTCAAGACCAATGACGAGATCAAGGACCTGATCGACACCGTCAATGTCATGACATCGAACCTGCGCGACACAGCCGGAGTTGCCGACCGCATCGCTATGGGCGATCTCTCCATTGCGGTGAAGCCGCTCTCCGACAAGGACGTGTTGGGTTTGGCGATGCAGAGCATGGTTACAAACCTTCGCGCCACCTCCGATATCGCTACAAAGATCTCCAACGGCGATCTGATGGTCACGCCGAAGCCGCTCTCCGACAAGGATGTGCTCGGCTTGGCGCTGGAGCAAATGGTGGAACGACTGCGCGGCGTCGTTGCCGACGCCATCTCCGCATCGGAGAATGTCTCCTCGGGCAGCCAGGAGCTTTCGGCAAGTTCGGAGCAGGTGTCGCAGGGCGCGACCGAACAGGCGGCATCGGCTGAAGAAGCTTCGGCTTCGATGGAGCAGATGGCTGCCAATATCAAGCAGAACGCCGATAACGCGGCCCAGACGGAAAAGATCGCCCGTCAGTCGGCCAAGGATGCGGAAGCAAGCGGCGATGCCGTCACCCGCGCCGTCAGCGCCATGCGCACCATCGCCGAGAAAATCGGCATCGTGCAGGAGATCGCCCGCCAGACCGATCTGCTCGCTCTGAACGCGGCTGTCGAAGCGGCTCGTGCCGGCGAACATGGCAAGGGCTTCGCGGTCGTTGCCTCGGAAGTGCGCAAGCTTGCCGAACGCAGCCAGTCTGCCGCTGCCGAGATCAGCTCGATGTCGAGCGATACCGTCAAGGCGGCTGCCGAAGCCGGCGAAATGCTCGGCCGCCTGGTGCCGGATATCCGCAAGACCGCAGAGCTCGTCTCCGAGATCAGCGCCGCTTGCCGCGAGCAGGATGTCGGTGCTGCCCAGATCAACGAAGCGATCCAGCAGCTCGACAAGGTGACACAGCAGAATGCCGGCGCTTCGGAAGAGATGTCTGCGACCTCTGAGGAATTGGCCGCTCAGGCCGAAGAGCTGCAAGCCTCCATCGCCTTCTTCAAGGTTGATACGTCGGCCAATCGCCAGAACCGCACTGTCGCGGCCAAGGCGGGCGGACGGGCTCCGGCAGCGGCCGCTCGTCAGCCGAAAGCTGCGAACCCCACCACGATCCAGGCGCAGCAAGCACGTCTCAAAGGCTTCGCTCTCGATCTCTCCATGGGCGGCCCGGACGCCGGTGACGCCGAATTCAAGGAAAGCGCATGATCATGGCCACACCTGCTCTGGAAGCGCAATTCGTCACTTTCAGCCTCGGCGAGGAGGTCTTCGCCGTACCGGTCGAAGTGGTTCGAGAAATCCTCGACTACGCCGAGGCTTTCAAGATCCCAAACGGGCCGGATTACCTGCTCGGCCTGCGCGATGTGCGCGGGCAGGGTGTGCCGACCATCGATCTCAGGCTGAAGCTCGGTCTCTCCAAGACTGTGCCGACCTCGCACACCCGCGTGTTGGTGCTGGATATTCCGATCGAGGCCAAGGTGTTGACGCTCGGCCTCGTCGCCGATCGCGTCTTCGAAGTCACGCCCTTCCGGCGTGACCAGATCGAAGCGGCGCCCGATATCGGCGTTCGCTGGCGTTCCGACTACATCGCCGGCGTCGTGCGCCGGGAGAACGGTTTCGTCGTGATCGTCGATCTCGCTCGCCTGCTGTCGCGGGAAGACACTGTCGCGCTCGATCCGCATCGCGCCGGTTATGCTGCATAGAAATTCGTAAGGGAGTGGATGAATGGGAACTGCTGCCGTTCAGGAGAGTCAAAGCATCGGTGACCGCATCAGCAAGCGGAATTTCGAGAAGCTGTCGCGCTTCATCTATGATTACAGCGGCATCAAGATGCCGTCGACAAAGCTGACGATGTTGGAGGGGCGGCTGCGCCGCCGCCTGCGCGCCACCAGCATTACATCATTCGACGACTATTGCGATTTCCTGTTCAACCATGGCGGCCTCGAGCAGGAGTCCGTTTATCTCATCGATGCGGTCACCACCAACAAGACCGATTTCTTCCGCGAGGCCAAACACTTCGAATTCATGCAAGCCGTGGCCTTGCCGGTGCTGATGCGCGCCGGCCATCGTCGCCTGCGCGCCTGGAGCGCTGCCTGCTCGACCGGAGCGGAGCCCTATTCGATGGCGATGGTGATGGAGGAGTTTTCCGAGAGTGAAGGCGGTATCGATTATGCGATCCTGGCTACCGATCTCAGTACCGACGTGCTGCAATCGGCCAGGAACGGCATCTATACAGACGAGATGGTCTCGCCGGTCCCCGCCGAGCTCAAGCGCAAATATGTGATGACCGCCAAAGTCCCAGGTAAACGCGAGGTGCGCATCACGCCGCGGCTGCGCTCGAAGATCGGCTTCGGCCGGATGAACCTGATGGATGAGAAATATCAGGTGGGCGATGCCATGCACATCATCTTCTGCCGTAACGTCCTCATTTATTTCGACAAGCAGACGCAAGCCGGCGTCCTTTCGCGTCTCTGCGATTGTCTGGTATCCGGCGGCTATATGTTCATCGGCCACTCGGAATCGATCACCGGTTTCGACTTACCGCTGAAACAGGTTTCCAACACTGTCTTCCAGCGACTCTAGGGCAGGTAATCATGCCAAAGAAAATCCGCGTCTTGATCATCGATGACTCCGCTAGCGTGCGTCAGACGCTCGCCGCGCTGTTGTCGGATGACCCCGAAATCGAAGTGATGGGGGTGGCGACCGACCCCTTCATGGCCGCCCGCAAGATCCAGGAGGAGATACCCGACGTCATTACGCTGGATGTCGAGATGCCGCGCATGGACGGCATCACTTTCCTGCGCAAGCTGATGTCGCAGCGGCCTATCCCTGTCGTCATGTGCTCGTCGCTGACGGAGGCAGGTTCGGAGACACTACTGCAGGCGCTGGAGGCCGGCGCAGTGGATATAATCCAGAAGCCGCGGATCGGTGCTGCCGATTATCTGGCCGATGAGGCGATGCGCATCCGCGAAGTGGTCAAGAGTGCATCACATGCTCGGCTGCCGAATATCCGGCGCGCTGAAGCGCGCTCTGCATCCGCTTCGGGACCGGCCAAGAAGCTGACAGCGGATGCGATGCTGCCGCCGCCGACCGGCCGTGCCATGGCGAAGACGACGGAGATGGTGGTCTGCGTCGGCGCCTCGACAGGCGGCACCGAGGCGCTGCGCGAGATGCTGGAAGCGCTGCCCGCCAACGCGCCGGGCATGGTCATCGTCCAGCATATGCCGGAAAAGTTCACCGCTGCCTTTGCCAAGCGGCTCAACAGCCTTTGCGAAGTGGAAGTGAAGGAAGCGGCCGACGGCGACCCGGTTTTGCGCGGCCACGTGCTGATCGCCCCCGGTGACAACCACATGCTGCTGGAGCGGCAGGGTGCCCGTTACCATGTGGCTGTTAAGACCGGGCCGTTGGTATCGCGCCACCGGCCCTCCGTCGATGTGCTCTTCCGCTCGGCGGCGCGGGCGGCAGGATCGAATGCCATGGGTGTCATCATGACCGGCATGGGCGATGACGGCGCACGCGGCATGTTCGAGATGAAGCAGGCCGGCGCTTTTACGGTTGCCCAGGACGAGGCGACCTCCGTCGTTTTCGGCATGCCGAAGGAGGCGATCGCCCGCGGCGGCGTCGATCGTGTCGTACCTCTCGAACAGATCGCCCGCGAGATCCTGATGGCGCAGCAGAAATTCTAGGCCAGATAACCGCCGTCGATTGTCAGGGCTGAGCCAGTAATGAAGGCGGCCTCCGGGCTACAGAGATAGGCGACAAGGGCGGCAATTTCGGTGTCCTTGCCCAGCCGACCAACAGGCAAGAGCGGCTTCAACATCTCGCCTCCACCGACAGTCATACCGCTCTCGGTCGGACCGGGTTGGATAGTGTTGGCGGTGATGCCGCGCGGGCTCAAGTCGCGGGCAAGGCCACGGGTCATGGCGGCGACGGCGCCCTTGGTGGCGCTGTAAACCGATGCTCCCGGAAAACCGCTGCGGTCGCCGGCGACGCTGCCAATGGTGATGATGCGCCCGCCCTCGCTCATATGCTTGGTGGCCGCCTGTGCGGCGACAAAGACGGCGCGGACGTTGACGGCGAACATGCGGTCGAAATCGGCGAGATCGTAGTTCTCGACCGTCTCGCGGATCAGAATTCCGGCATTGTTGACGAGGATATCGAGGCCGCCGAAATGCTCGGCAGTCCTGGCGACGGCGGAGCGCACGGCATCCGGATCGGCGCTGTCGGCCTTGATGGCGATGACTTCGCCACCGGACGCCTCGAGATCACGCGCCAGCGCTTCCGCCTTATCCGGCGAAGCCGAATAGGTGAAGGCCACTTTGGCCCCATCGGCGCTCAGGCGGCGGACGATGGCGGCTCCGATGCTGCGTGAGCCGCCGGTGACGAGGGCAACCTGGTTGCTGAGGGATTGGGACATGATATTCCTTTCACTATTTTGGACTGACTAATCTAGAATTTGGCATGCTAAAAACCGGAGAAGCGGCGAGCAGCTTCACGTCAGGCTTTTTAGAGCCATATGGGCAATGGCGGTGAGCGTTTCGGGGGAGGCGCCGTTGCGGGCGCTGACTTTCATGCCGGAAAGCGTAGCGCCAAGGAAATGGACGGCAGCCATAATGTCGAGGTCGGCGGCAAAGTCACCGCTGGCGATGCCGGCCTTGATGACACTTTCGAGAGAAGAGGAGAGGATGCGCGAGGCTTCGTCGGTCAGTGTTGCAACCTCGGCGTCGGCGCGGCCGAATTCGCAGATGGCGCTAACACCGAGGCAACCACGGCTCGCTTCGCTCTCCGGACGAGCCGCAAAGGCGACGAGCGCGGCTTCGATGCTCCCTAATGCCGAACGGTCTCCCTTGAGGTCCGCCACGATGCGGGCGAGGCTATCGGCATTGTATCGCCTAAGCGCTTCGAGATAGAGGCTGCGCTTGTCGCCGAAGGTGTCATACATGCTCTGCCGGCTGATCTTCATGGCCTTCAGCAGGTGGTCCGTCGACGTGCCTTCGTATCCATGGTCGGAGAAGACCCGGATAGCGGCGCCCAGCGCCTCGTCGCGTTCGAATTCCTTGTGTCGTGCCATACGGGCGTTGTAGCGATTTCGGACTGATCAGTCCAGAAAAAGTTTGAGGCTGTTTCAGAAGATGGATTTGAAGGTGACATCCGATGGCCGAAGCTTTGCCGACCATCGGATTGTCAAAATACGCCTACGAAAACCGCTGCGGTTCACTTCTTCACGGAGTAACCCGCGGCTGCGAGGATCATGTTGGCGATTTCGCGCGGGTGAGAGATCAGCGAGACGTGGCTCGAGTTGAGTTCCTCGGTCGTCGCGTTCATGCGCTTGGCGAGGAAATGCTCCAGCTCGGGTGATGTCGTGCGGTCGTTCTTGGAGATGGCGTACCAGCTCGGCTTGGTCTTCCATGCGGCCTGAGTGGTGCGCGAGGCAAACAGCGTGTCCGAGATCCGTCCCTGCACGGCATAAAGCGCCCGAGCCTTTGCGGGTTTGAGATCGCCGGCGAAGTCATGAACGAACGCGTCTTCGCTGAGTTGTGCGAAGCCGCCGGAATGAACGAGACCCTTGCTGGCCGGCGGGGTCGGGAATTTGGCGGCGAGCGCGGTATAGTCCTCGCCGGCATCAGGTGCGCGGGCTGCGACATAAACGAGAGCGCTGACCTTGGGATCGACACCGGTCTCGCTGATGACCATGCCGGCATAGGAGTGGCCGACGAGCACGGTCGGGCCGTCCTGCAGCGCCAGGACACGCTTCGTGGCAGCGACATCATCGGCAAAGGAGGTCAGCGGGTTCTGCACCGAGGTGACATGCAGGCCGGCGCGCTGCAGGATCGGGATCACTTCGGACCAGCTCGATCCATCGGCATAGGCGCCATGGACGAGGACGACATTGTGTGCTTTGACCGGTGCGGCGGTTGCGGCGAAGCTTGTTTGGGCGGCGAAGGTCGCTGCGAACAAGGCAGCTGCGGCGACGGCAAATCTCTGTAGCGTTTTCATGGGTCGGTTTCCGTGGTCGAGTTTCGGGAGGAAGCATGGTGCTTCTAAGGCTCAATTCGACCGGCTCTGGTGCAGCGCAACATCATCACGGAAACGTGTTCGCGTTTCGCGCGCAATGATAAAAATCTGCGTTGGACTGTAACAAATGCGTTTTGGCGGCGAATAGACACGTATGGAATCGCGCGAAGATATTTGGGCCAATGCCATGAAGGCCGAGCGTCGAGGAGACGCCGCCGCCTATGAATGGCTGCTGGGCGATATTGCGAAATTGCTGCGCGTGCTGGTCCGCGGGCGGCTGTCACGGCTCGGCATGAGCGCGCATGAGACGGAAGATATCGTCCAGGAAGTATTGATCGGCCTGCACACGATGCGGCACCGATGGGACGCAGATCGTGCCTTTATGCCCTGGCTCCATGCCATCGTGCGTTACAAGCTGACCGATGCGATGCGACGTCGGCGGCGGGAAGCACGTTATCGCTACGACCTGACGCTGGAAGAATGGTCCAATGTAGTCGAAGCGCCGCGCGAAGATGCCGACCGTGCGCTTATCGATCTGGATCGTCATTTGGGCGGCCTCTCCTCCGGTCAACGCACCGTCGTCCAGGCGCTGACGATTGAAGGCGCATCGGTGCGCGAGACAGCCGAGAAACTCCAGACCAGTGAAGGCGCGGTGCGGGTGACGCTGCACCGGGCACTGCAACGCCTGGCCTCTGTCGCCGGCGTTGCTCCACCCAAACCAAGCAAGGGCAAGCTATGAAAACGGCAGGCGATACGGACCTCATGATCCGAAATCTGGCTGGTGAGGCCGGGGCAGGGCAGGCACGTTCCTCTCCCTCCTTTGAAAGCACTCTGTTGCTTGCGACGATCCTTTCCCTTGCCTGCGCGATAGCCTTGGTGTTCGCCACGTTCGGCTTTCAGCCTGAACTCCAGGCGACTTTGGTCAGCGCGCCGTTTCACCACAAGATCGTCAGCATGCTGACGCTTGCCGGCGGCGGCATCTTTGTCGTGCGCTATGCCGGCAAGCCCGGCTCCGGCGCGCTTGCGCTTGCCACAGTATTGCCGGGACTGGCGCTGCTGTTGATCGGTGCGATCTCGGATACGTCGGGTTTCCCGTTGATGGGCCGGTCCGATATCTCCGTCCCAAGCTGCGTGACGGCCATGGTTTTGCTGTCGCTTGCGCCGCTGGCGCTGATCATCGGCGTCCTGAAGACTGGTGTTACGACACGTCCGGCCATGGCTGGTGCTACGGCCGGTGTCCTTGCCGGCGCGCTTGGCGCCGCCGCCTATGCCTTTGTCTGTAAGAATGACGGTGGGTTATTCGTGGCGGTCTGGTACAGCGTCGCGATTGCGATCGTGATGGGTTTCGGCGCGCTTGTCGGCAGACGCGTACTGGCGTGGTGATGGGTTTGTCCCTCAACGAAGTGAGCCAAACACTTCGGCTTGATGAGAAAACTAGGCCTTCCGGCTCACTGTACTTGAAATTCCCCTGATTTTGTGGTCTTGAGGCCGCCAATCTTTATTGCGCTGCCGATCCCGCTCCGCCGGGGCCTATTTTCGGGTCCGGTCAGCGCCTCCTATTTTACCCAAGGAAGCCCGATGGCCCGTTCTGCTCTTCTCAATGTCATGGTTCAGGCTGCCCTCAAGGCAGGCAAGTCGCTCAGCCGCGATTTCGGCGAAGTGCAGAACCTGCAGGTTTCGGTGAAGGGACCGGGCGATTTCGTCAGCCAGGCCGATCTCAAGGCGCAGAAGATCATCCATGACGAGCTGCTGAAAGCGCGGCCGACCTATGGCTTCCTTGGTGAAGAGAGCGAAGAGATCAAGGGCACCGACGGCGCGCATCGCTGGATCGTCGATCCGCTCGATGGCACGACCAACTTCCTGCACGGTATTCCGATGTTCTCCGTGTCGATCGCGTTGGAGCGCAATGGCGAGATCGTCGCCGGCGTCGTCTTCAATCCGGCAACGGATGAGCTCTATACTGCCGAGCGCGGCGGTGGCGCCTTCCTAAACGACCGCCGCCTGCGTGTTGCCTCGCGCCGCGTGCTGTCGGATTGCGTCATCGGCTGCGGCGTTCCGCATCTCGGACGCGGCAATCACGGCAAGTTCCTGGTCGAGCTGCGCCATGTCATGGGCGAAGTCGCCGGCATCCGCCGTGTCGGTTCGGCGGCACTCGATCTTGCCTATGTCGCCGCCGGCCGTTTCGACGGCTTCTGGGAATTGGGCCTGTCGCCGTGGGACATGGCGGCGGGTATCCTGCTGGTGCGCGAAGCCGGCGGTTTCGTCTCGGATTTCGACGGCGGCACCGATATGCTCGGCACCAGTTCGATCATCTGCGGCAATGAGCATATTCAAAAGGCGCTTGCCGAGGTCATCAAGCGGCCGATCCCGACGAAATAAGGATCGTCTTTTGCCGATTACCCAGCGGCGAAACAGGCTGTTGCCAAAGGGTGTTTTGTGTTTTCCGTCTCTTCAATTCGGCACAATGTTGCTCTAGTCTCCGCCTACGGAAAATCCGGAGGCTAAGCGTGCGATGGAAAATGTAAACCTGGGGGATCTGGGGTCGACCGACAATGTGTCGGGCAGCTATACCTACAAGCTCTCCAGCCCAATGGCCTTCTTTTGGACGATGATTCTTTTCCTCGTCATCGTCGGTTTTATCGTGGCGATCCTGTTTCGCCAGGCTCAAGTCGCCTTCTTGCACAATCCCGGCCTCAATGGATTGATCCTTGGCGTGCTGGCCGTCGGCATTCTGCTGGTCTTCAATCATGTCCTGATGCTCAGGCCGGAAGTCCGCTGGTTCAACCATTTCCGCGCTGTCGGCAATGCTGCCGACAAGGTCGGGCGCAATCCGCGGCTTCTGGCACCGATGCGGGCGCTGATCGGCAACCGTCGCGGCATGCAACTGTCGACGGCGACGCTGCGCTCGATCCTCGATTCCATCGCCACCCGTCTCGACGAGTCGCGCGACACTTCGCGTTATCTCATCGGCCTGCTCGTCTTCCTCGGCCTGCTTGGCACTTTCTGGGGTCTGATCGGCACGATCGGATCGATCAACGACGTCATCCAGAGCCTCGACGTCGGTTCCGGCGATACTGGCGACATTCTTGGTGCGCTTAAAACCGGCCTGTCCGGTCCGCTGGTCGGCATGGGCACGGCATTCTCGTCCTCACTGCTCGGCCTCTCCGGCTCGTTGATTCTCGGTTTTCTCGATCTGCAGGCCGGCCGCGCACAGAACCGCTTCTACACCGAACTGGAAAACTGGCTTTCCTCCGTTACCGATGTCGGTTCGGATATCGCTCCCGTCATGGAAGGTGCCAGCGGCGCATCCTCCGAGGATGTGCGTGTGCTTTCGGAATATCTGCGCAAGATTGCTGAAGAGGGCGGTGGCGGCCAACGCTCGGTGACGGCAATGGCGAACCTCGCCGAGGGCATTCAGGGCCTGGTCAAGAACATGCGCAACGAACAACAGATGCTGCGCGATTGGATCGAAGCGCAGCAGGAAGAGGCGAAATCGATGCGCCGGACGCTCGATCGCCTCGCCGACCGCATCAGCCATACCGAGAAGACCGGGAGCAAGTAAATCATGGCGCTCGCACGAAACAGTCGCCATAAGAGAACGGTCGACTATTGGCCGGGATTCGTCGATGCGCTCTCCACGCTGTTGATGGCCATCATGTTCCTGCTGACGGTGTTCGTCGTCGGCCAGTTCATCCTAAGCCGCGAAATTTCCGGCCGCGACGAGGTACTGAATCGCCTCAACAGCCAGATCAACGAATTGACGCAGGCATTGGCACTCGAAAAGAGCGGCAAGCAGGATTTGGAGGATTCCGTCGCCAACCTGCAGGCGTCGCTTTCGGTGGCAGAGGGCGACCGCTCGCGTCTGCAGGCGCTGCTCGACGCCGGTTCCGGCAACAGTCAGGCCGCGCAACAGCGGGTCGGCACGCTGACGCAGCAGCTTGACGAGCAGAAGCAGGCGAGCGCCCGCGCCCTCAGCCAGGTCGATCTTCTCAACCAGCAGATTGCCGCGCTCCGCAGCCAGATCGCTGCTGTCGAGGCCGCTTTGCAGGCGTCGGAGGAAAAGGATCAGACATCGCAGGTGAAGATCGCTGATCTTGGCCGGCGGCTGAATGTGGCATTGGCGCAGCGCGTGCAGGAGCTGAACCGTTATCGTTCCGACTTCTTCGGGCGACTGCGCGAAATCCTTTCCGACCGCGACAATATCCGCATCGTCGGCGACCGCTTCGTCTTCCAGTCGGAAGTGCTGTTCCCTTCCGGTGCGGCTGATCTCAATCCGGACGGTCAGGCGGAGATGGCCAAGCTTGCCGCCGCGCTGATCGATCTTTCCAAGGAAATTCCGCCCGAGATCAACTGGGTGCTGCGCGTCGACGGGCACACGGACAATGTGCCGCTTTCGGGCAATGGCCGCTATCCTGACAACTGGGCGCTGTCGTCCGCCCGCGCCATTGCCGTCGTCAAGTTCCTGATTGCCCACGGCGTTCCTGCCGACCGGCTCGTCGCTGCCGGATTCGGCGAGTTCCAGCCGATTGCTCCCGGCGACACGCCGGAAGCGCGTGCCACCAACCGTCGCATCGAGCTGAAGCTGACGGAGAAATAATCCTCAGCTTCTATCGGCCAGAACCGTATCGAGGCGGGCCTGCAGGAATTCGCGGACGACGGAACTGTCGCTGAGCCCGATCGCCGTCCGATAAGCCGTGACGGCGCTCTCCGCTTCTCCGGCTTCTGCCAGCAGATGAGCGCGAACGGCCCAATAAGGCTGATAGCTGAGGATATCGCGCTCGACCATCTGGTTCAGATGGTGCAATCCGGCGGTTGCCCCTTGCGCCCGCCCGATAACGGCGGCTTGGCTGACGCGCGCCCCGACTGTTGGCTTCATCAGCACGAGTGCATCGTAGAGTGTCACGAGCGCCGTCCAGTCGGTAGCTCCGGAGCGCCGCCGCTCGGTGTGAACGGACTGGATCGCGGCCTGACATTGGAATGAGCCGAAGCGGTCGAAAGCGCCCGCCTGCCGCAGCAGGCCGTCAGCTTCAGCGATCATGATGGCGTTCCAGCGCGCAGTGTCCTGCTCGTCGAGCGGCACATACCGTCCATCTGCATTCCGGCGGGCGGTGCGGCGGGCTTCGCAGTAAAGCATCAAAGACAGCAATCCGATCGCCTCCGGCTCCTGTGGCATGGTGGCGTGCAGGGCGCGGCCGAGCCAGATGGCTTCGTCTGCCAGTGAATTGCGCTTGCCATCTTCACCATCGAGACCGTCCCAGCCGAGGCCATAGGCCGCATAGACCGCTGAGAGCACGCTGGTCAGCCGCTCCGGCAGCACCGAACGGTCGGGAACGGTGAAGGGAATATGCGCCTCGCGGATCTTGATCTTAGCCCGAACCAGTCGCTGGCTCATGGTCTCCGGCGAAACAATGAAAGCTTGCGATATGGTCCTGGCATCAATGCCGAGAACCGTCTGCAGCATCAGCGGCGTATGCACGGACTTGTCGATGGCCGGATGGGTGCAGGTGAACAGCAGCTTCAGTCGCTCGTCGGGGAAAGCGGGGCCATCCGCATTCATGCGCTCCTCCGCCTCCTCGAATGCGAGGGCGATCGTATCGCGGGCGGCTGCCTTGACGTTTGCATGTCTTGCGGCGCTGTAAAGATTTCGCCGCGCCGCGACCAATAACCAGGCCTCCGGATTATCAGGAATGCCCCGCTCCGGCCAAGCATTCAGCGCGGTCGCAAGTGCCTCGGACAGCGCATCCTCGGCTGCCGGGACGTCGCCCGAGCGCGCTGCGAGAAAGGCGATCAACTTGCCGTAGGATTGGCGCGCCACGCGTTCGGTGGCGCGTCCAACGTCATGGTTCATGGCCATCTCACATTTGCAGGCGTGGCCGCACTTCGACTGAGCCATCCTTGGAAACCGGCACGCGCACGGCCCATTCCAGAGCCGCATCGAGATTCGGCACATCGATCAGATAGAAACCGCCGAGTTGCTCCTTGCCTTCCGGAAAGGGACCGTCTTGCACATCGTGGTCTTCGCCGCGACGGCGGACGACTGTTGCGGTTTCCGGTGGGGTCAGTCCGGCGCCGCCGGTCATGATGCCGGCCTGGACGAGCGCCTGCGTATAGGCGATCCAGCTGTTCTTGTAGGTGGGATCCTCGCGCCGCTTAAAGTCGTCGGCCGATTCACGGATGATCAAGGCATACTGCATGGGATAACTCCTGCTGGCTTGTTGGCGGTAATCCGGGCCGGACGCTGCATCTAAAGAGCAAACGCTAAAATGTGCAACGCCGCCGGCGAAGCGGCTTCATGCCGTTCCGATACAATGAGCCGCGAGCGAGGCCGATTTCGACAGGCTGGTGCAGATTTTTCGAATTTTTTTGACGTGCAAACTAAAACGGCCAGCACGCCAGAGGGCGGCCGGCCGTAGAAGGCTGTGCAACAGACGCTCGACGCGAAGTCTTAGGCGGTAGCGGTGGTCTGGTCGTCGATGGCGGCGCCGCCAACGTGAGCTTTGATCGATTCAATGGCATGCAGCGCCGAAGCCTTCGCCTTGTAGCCTTCGGAGGCGAACATGGTTTCGCCGTTCGAGGCCTTGAACCGGAAGCGGAATTCGCCACCCTTGTCCTTATAGACTTCAAATTTATACATGGTTCCCGTCTCCTAGAATCGCGTCAGTGCGAGATAACGTCGGAAATCTAGCTCAACTTTAAAGTTATTTCCACCTGTTGTATTCCGCATGTCTTGGTCAATCTGTCGTTATTTGACGGCAAGCATACGATCCTCGATACCGGCGTCGAATTGCAGCCGCGCCAGCTTGGCGTAGATGCCGCCGTGATGGATCAGGCTCTGATGCGTGCCTTCTTCGACGATACGGCCCTGATCGAGTACCAGGATGCGGTCGGCCTTCAACACGGTCGCCAGACGATGGGCGATGACGAGGGTGGTGCGCGTTTCCATGAGACCATCGAGTGCCTTCTGCACCAAGGTCTCGCTCTCGGCGTCGAGCGCCGATGTCGCTTCGTCGAGCAGCAGGATCGGCGCGTTCTTCAAGATGGCGCGGGCGATGGCGATCCGCTGACGCTGGCCGCCGGAAAGGGTGATGCCACGCTCGCCGACGTGCGTGTCGTAACCCTGATCCAGGCGCGAAATGAACTCATCCGCCTGAGCGGCGATAGCGGCGGCGCGAACCTCGTCACGCGAGGCTCCGGGACGACCAAAACCAATATTGTCGTGGATTGAGGCGGCAAAAATCGTCGTGTCCTGCGGCACGATGGCGATGCGGTCGCGCAATGCCTCTGGTGACACACGGCGGGCGTCGATGCCATCGATGGCGACGCTACCCTGTTGCGGATCGTAGAAGCGCAAGAGCAGCGAAAAGACCGTGCTCTTGCCGGCACCGGAAGGGCCGACGATCGCCACCGTCTCGCCCGGCTTGACGGAAAGCGACAGGCCATGCAGTGCGGATCTTCCAGGTCGCGACGGATAGGAAAAATGCACGTCGGAGAATTCCACCCGACCCTGCGACGGCTGGGGAAGGGGCAACGGATCGGAGGGAGCGGCGATCGGCGAGACCTCAGCCAGAAGTTCGCTCAAGCGATCGGCCGCGCCGGCGGCTTGCGATAGCTCGCCCCAGACTTCCGACAGCGAACCGAGCGACGTGCCGGCGATCACGGAGTAAAGGAGGAATTGACCGAGCGTTCCCGCCGACATCGTACCGGCGAGCACATTCTGTGCACCGACCCAGAGCACCGCGACGATACTGCCGAAAACCATGGTGATGGCAAAGCCGGTCAGGAGCGAGCGGGATTTGATCGCGGCGCGCGCAGCCTGATAGGCATCCTCGACCGCGGCGCCATAACGCTGCGCGGCGGCGGCCTCGCCATTATAGGCCTGGATGGTGCGGCTGGCAGCGATGGTTTCATTGGCATAGGCGGACGCGTTGGCGAGTGTATCCTGCGCTGCGCGTGAGCGCTTACGCACCGAGCGGCCGAAGCTGACGAGCGGCAGCACGATGATCGGGATGGCGATCAGCACGATGCTCGACAGCTTGGGGCTGGTGAAGATCATCATAACCACGGCGCCGAGACAGAGGATGAGATTGCGCAGCGCCACCGAAGCCGTCGCGCCGACGGCGGACTTGATCTGCGTGGTATCGGCCGTCAGCCGCGACACGATCTCGCCGGATTGATTGACATCGAAGAAGGAAGGCGACAGCCGCGTCACATGGTCGAAGACCTCGCGGCGCATGTCCGAGACGATGCGCTCGCCAATGGTGATGACAAAATAATAGCGTAACGCGCTCGCCGCCGCGAGGACGACGGCCATGACCATGATCGCGGCGAAATAGCTGTCAATGAGCCCACGATCGGACTGATCGAAGCCGTGGTCGATCATGCGCCGGACGGCAAGCGGCAAGGCGAGCGAGGTGGCGGCGGCAATCACCAAGGCGATAAGCGCGCCCAACACCATGCCGCGATAACGCCTGAGATAGGGTGCCAGCCGCCCAAGCGGCCGAATGGATCTGCGTTTTTTGTCGTCTGCCTGGTCCGTCTCTGACAAGTCGTCTCCAATCCCCATATCAGCAAGGGACTTCGCTTTTTCGCCCCTTGTTATCCTTGCTGCCTTCATGTATAGGCACGCCATCTTAATTGGAAGCCGTGGCCTCAATCGGACTGCGGCTTCATTTATTCAATCGGTTCGGTTGCCGCAATGGCTTGCGACAAATGGACCCTGGCATGACAGGAAGATTGTTATGAAGGCCAACATCCATCCCGACTACCACACCATCAAGGTGGTCATGACCGACGGCACCGAATACGAAACCCGCTCGACCTGGGGTTCGGAAGGCGCCGTCATGAACCTCGAAATCGACAGCAAGTCGCATCCGGCCTGGACCGGCGGCAATCAGCAGCTCATGGACCGCGGCGGCCGCGTTTCCAAGTTCAACAAGCGCTTCGGTGGTCTCGGCATCTAATCGCTTCGCGATCTGGTGTTTTGAAAGAGCCCGGTTTTGCCGGGCTTTTTGTTGTCTTATCTCCGCCTATTGCGGGAAGTGGCTTAGATGCTCGTGGACGATCTTCCACTTGTCTGCTTCCCTCCGGAGAACCGTCGTTCCCCGGCCTTTGCCTTCGAATGCCTTGCCATCCCATAGACCCTTCCAATGGAAGGCGTAGATGCAGCTGGCGGCATCATCGCTCACAGCAACCCATCGAAGGTTCTCGAGCCAATAGACTTCGTCTTGAACTTTTCGCCAGGTTCTTTCGAATGCAGCTCTGATTTCGTCCATGCCGTAGTGGCTACCATCGGAAAACCAGAACACAGCGTCGTCCGCTATGAGCGGCGCCAACTCGTCGAAACTACGCAATTTGATCTTAGTTTCGTAAAGATCCAGCACATCTTCAGGACGCATCATCACCTCGCAAAGATGGGGTCACCACAATAGTTGTTTTTCTGTGCAAACACAAAACCGGCCGTACAGGATACGACCGGTTCAGCGCGTCAGCCGTCAGGCTATCGAATTCAGTTGTTCCCAAACGCCGTCTGCAGCAGGCTGAGCTGCGCTTTGACGCTGTTCTGGTTGTCTGGAACGATCGAGGCTTCCGTCGGGCGATAAATTTCGCGGTCGAGCAGGGCGACGCGGTTCTGAAGGCGCAGCGAGCGCTCGACGAGGTCGCGGAAGGCTTCCGGCAGGTCGTTCCAGCCGGGTGCTGTGCGGTCGACGGTGAAGCCGTCGAGGCGAACCTTGTTCTTTTCGGCCAATACCTGATCGCGCGACATTTCGCCGTTGTTGACGGCGCGCTGCAGCAGCAGCCACGATGCCATCTGCATTAGGCGAGTGGTCAGCCGCATGGATTCGGCGGCATAGAGTACGGAGGCCATGCGCGGCAAAACCTTGGATGCTGCCCGGCCCTGGCCGTCGAGATAACCCGCGGTTTCCTCGACCAGCGACATACCTTCGGAGTAGAGCGTCCTGAACTGGGCCGACGAAGCTGCGTGGCCAGCAAAGCTGATCGTGTTCAATCCAAGTTCCGACATCGAAGAAATCCCTGCTTCACGCAACACTTTTGTTCAGGAAAAGCCGGTCAAGTCCAGAAGAACTCTCGGCGTCCGTTCTTATGACTTCAAGATGGTGGTTTTAACTGAAATTCGCAAGGCGATTCTTAAGAAAGGGTTAATCTCCACAGTTTCCTCGGAAGCGCCACATCAGGGCGAAAAAGAAGAGCCGCAAAAGCGGCTCTCAAGGTAAAACAGGGAGAAAAATCAGACCAATTCGCCAAGTGGAGGAACTGTCTGAGTCCAGAGCGAATCTGGATGCTCGTAGTAATATGTCGTAAAGCTTAATATTCTGTTGAGCGCGCCTCAATCTGTACTTCAATCGCACAAAATTTGCGCTGATGGCAGGCTCAGGAGCGGAACAGGTTTTCGGCGGCCTTGCGGCCGGATGCCTTGGTGGCGATCTCAGCCTCCAGCCGGGCGATCTCTGCCTGCATCAACGCGATGCGCGCCTTCAGTTCGTCTACCGAAAGCAGTGACAAGTCGCTGCCGATCTCATGGGCGGACGGCTTCTTGGGGCGGTCGTCGTCGAAAATGCTCATTTTGTCTCCTCCTTGTCACCCCCGGCCCGTCGCTCCTTGGGGCTCATGTTCCGTAATTTACCGTTGCATCGTCTTTTTTCGAAGTCTCGCTGCGCGCCAGCGACATGCTTTCCGGCGTGATCATCTGCGCATTGGCCGACGGCATCGTCGTGTAGGCATCGCGATCGCTCGCGGGCTTGGCGGCGCGCTGGCGGCTGCGGAAGATCGCGTAGGTCGTGATCAGTACATGGGCGACCGCAGTGACGAAGAACAGCGAGTAGGGCCCGATGGCCGACATGACCGGACCGCCGAGCGTCGGACCAATGATCGTGCCGATACCATAAAGCAGCAACAAGCCACCGGAGACTTTGACGTAATCCTCGGGTGCAGCGAAGTCGTTGGCGTGGGCGACGGTGATCGGATAGAGCGTGTTGGCGACTGCACCATAGATGATCACCATGCCGATCAGGAAATAGGGGCCGCTCGGCTGCAGCAGGAAGAGCAGCAGGCCGTCGAAGGCAGCGATCGCGGCCATGCCGGCCAGCACATAGCGGCGGTCGATACGGTCGGAAAGGCGGCCGGCCGGAAACTGCATCACGGCGCCGGCGAAGATGGTCGAGCTCATCATAAGGGCGATATTGCCGTCAGAGAGACCGGCATTGGCGCCGAAGACAGCGCCGAGCGTGCCATAGGCGCCGTTGGCGATGCCGACCAAGAGGATCCCGATGGAGGCGACCGGCGAATTGCGATAGAGCGCCTTTAGATCCAGGCGAACGGCCTTCAGCGGCTGCGGCGAAGCGGCGGTCGACAACGTCGTCGGCAGCATGGCGATGCAATAGCAGATGCCGCAGCACATGAAGAGGATGGGGGTGTGGATGTCGGCGAAGGGGATCATCATCTGGCCGGCGACGGCGCCGATCAGTGTGATACCGATATAGAGCGAGAAGATCGCGCCACGGCTTTCATTCGTCGCACGCTCGTTGAGCCAGCTTTCAATGATCATCGAGGTGCCGGCGGTGCAGAAGCCCGTAACGGCGCGCAGCAGCACCCACCAGGTGGCGTCGACGACGATGCCGGTCAGAAGCGCGATGACGGCGATGACGGAGATGAATCCGGAAAAGGCGCGGACATGGCCGATGCGCCGGACCAGTTTCGGCGCCGTCAGGCAGCCGAGCACGAAACCTGTCGCCCAGGTCGTGCCAAGCAGGCCGAGTGTCGTCGTGGCATAGCCTTCGGCTGTGCCACGCACCGGTAGAAGCAGGCTGTGCAGGCCATTGCCTGTGAATAGGAAGAGCGTACCGAAAAGCAGGGCAAGAACGGGTAATATATTTCTTCTCATGATCCCCACTTTCATTCGGCTCTGCTTAAAGAACCGATAAGGCAGGAACGAGTCCTGCCAGTTTTCGCTATTGATTGTGCCCCGGATTGCCGTTATCGGCGTGTAGAAACAGTCTGTTGGCGCGGAAAAATGTCCGTCCTATGACGATTAGAGCATGATCGCGAAAACTGCGCAGTGGTTTTTGAATGAGGTCATGCTCACTCTTGCGCAAACGGGGAAAAATACCGTGACAAAAGTGATCGCGGTGCTGCTGTTGCTTGCCATGGCGGTGCAAATCATCAAGCCGCTGGGGCTGCCCGGCCTGAAACGGCGTGCTGATTTCTGGAAGATCGCCGTCATTGCTTTCGCAATCTGGACGATCGCGCTTGTCATCAATGAGACATTTTAGCAAACGACGCCGAAGGCGAACTTTTCGGAAAGCCCTACGTGTCGTCTAAAATGTGACTTCGCCGCGCATGACGCTGACGCAACGGCCGGAAAGGAAGACGTCGGTGACGGAGCCGGCGGACTTCTTGACTTCGAGGCCGATCAGGCTGCGCCGGCCCATTTCGACACCCTGTTCGATGGTGACCTCTACCTCTGTGTCGGCTGCGGGCAGCAGTGAGGTGAGGTAGGCGCCGAGAGCGGCGGAGGCGCTGCCGGTTGCCGGATCTTCATTGATATTGTCCAGCGGCGCGAACATGCGGGCGCGGATGTGCCGGGGTTTTTCGGCCGAGCGCGTGTAGAGGAACAGCGAAAAGCCGGTCTTGTCTTCCTTATGGTGAGCGGCCGCCTCCGCGAAGACGGCGGCATTCGGCCGGGCTTTGCCCAGTGTTTCGAGACCGTCCACTTCAGCGAAGGCGAAGGGCAGACCGACGGAGGCGAATGTCGGGGCATGCGTCGTGTGAAGGATGGAAACGGGATCGATCTGAACGCAGCCGGCGACAAGCTTGTCGGCGATGGTGCCGCCGACTTGCAACTTGCCGGGTACTCGTATCTTCGCACCGCTGACTTCATTGCCATCGCGCAGAAGCTGCGCATCTACCAGCCCAGCCTGCTCTTCGAAGATCAGTCTGTCGCCCGGTGTCGTTCCGAAGATATCCGTTTGCCGGCCAAGCACGAAAGCCGTGCCGACATTGGGATGGCCGGCAAACGGGATTTCCGTGGTCGGAGTGAAGATGCGAACGCGCGCCGTATTGTCGGGATTTTCCGGCGGAAGAACGAAGGTCACCTCGGAATAATTGAACTCCGTCGCGATCTTCTGCATCGCTGCGTCACTTAAACCGCGGGCATCGGGAATAACGGCGAGCGGGTTGCCGGCGAAGCGTTCGGTGGTGAAGACATCGGTGGTGATGTAGGCAACGGTGCTCATGGCGGCTCCTGCGAATTTGGAGAAAACGATCAGGATATAGCCGGAGGATGCTCACGGCCGGAAGCTCGAACTTGTGCGGGTGACAAGTTGGAAGTGGCCGCATATGCGAGGTCTTCCTGCCCTTGGCGCGGCGAACCGCATCCGTCGCCTTTCACAAACAACAACCACAGCAGACAGACTCTAAATACAAAAAAGCCCCGACCATATCGTGATCGGGGCTTGCAATTAACTCAAGCTACCAGAAATCAGGCGGCCTTTTCGCTGTCCTTGGTCCAGCTACCCTTGGCGGCGAGGTAGTTCATCTCGGCGCGGTGGGCGAAGGCGCGCTGGCCGGCGGCGACGTTTTCCGCCTTACCGCCCCACGCCTTCAGCGAAGCGTCCTGCAGGGCGCGGCCGTAGGAGAAGGTAACATGCCAGGGGAGGTCATAGCCGTTGATGGCGGAGAGATGCGCGGTCGCTTCCTCCGGCGTCTGGCCGCCGGAGAGGAAGGCGATGCCGGGAACGGCGGAAGGAACGGTTTCCTTCAACACCTTGACGGTGTACTCGGCGACCTGCTCGACCGATGCCTTGCGCACCTTTTTGCCGTCGATGACCATGCTCGGCTTCAGTATCATGCCTTCGAGGTTGATGCGGGCTTCCGCGAGCTCCTGGAAGACGATCTGCAGCGTCCAGCGGGTCACTTCCTCGCTGCGGGCGAGGTCATGCGTGCCGGGTTCGCCATCCATCAGCACTTCGGGTTCGACGATCGGTACGATCTTCGCCTGCTGGCAAAGCGCGGCGTAGCGGGCCAGCGCATGGGCGTTGGCCTTCACTGAGCCAAAGGTCGGCAGCTTGTCGGAGACGGCGATGACGCCGCGCCACTTGGCGAAGCGGGCGCCGGCGTCATAATATTTCGCCAAGCGGTCAGCGAGGCCGTCGAGGCCCTCGGTGACGGTTTCACCCGGGAAGCCGGCCATCGGCTTGGCGCCGGTGTCGACCTTGATGCCGGGAATACCGCCGGCGGCTCGGATAATGTCGACCAAGGGGGTACCGTCGACAGCCTTCTGGAAAAGGGTTTCCTCATAAAGGATCGCGCCGGAGATATACTTCTTCATCGCGTCGTCCGAACGGAAGAGCATTTCGCGATAGTCGCGCCGGCTCTCTTCGGTGGAAGCGAGACCGATCGTGTCGAAGCGCTTCTTGATCGTGGCGGTGGATTCATCAGCCGCCAGCAGGCCCTTGCCATCGGCAACCATCTTTACGGCAATGTCTTCAAGTCGTTCGCTCATTTTTGTTCTCCAAGGCGATTTTGGTCAGCGAGAGGATGATATAGATCGGCGATAACAGAAGTGTATAAAGACGGAAATGGCCAGCTAAATTATTGAAACGATTGAAATGATTTCAACCGTTTGAAAGTTTGGACTATCATTTTACCATTCAGTGGAAAGCTGCGAAAGTCCGGTCGTCGCAGCTCTCCCATTGTGTCTGACGCGACTTCCTACTTCCCTGCATGGAGAACGGCGACGCCCGGCAGAACCTTGCCTTCCATCCATTCAAGGAAGGCACCGCCAGCCGTCGAGACGTAGGTGAAATCGTCCGCCACGCCGGCATGGTTAAGCGCGGAAACGGTGTCGCCACCACCGGCAACCGAAGTCAGCTTGCCGGCCTTGGTGCATTCGGCGGCGTATTTTGCGGCTGCCACGGTAGCGGCGTCGAAGGGCGTGATTTCGAAGGCGCCGAGCGGGCCGTTCCAGACCAGCGTCGTCGCACGGCCGATCCAGGCCTTGACGGCTTCAACCGATTTCGGTCCGACATCAAGGACCATGGCGTCGGCCGGAATGGAGTCGATCAAAACGACTTCATTGTGAGCGCCCGCCTTGAATTCGCGGGCGATAACGCCGTCTTCCGGTAATACGATGGCGCAGCCCGAGGTGGCGGCTTCGATCATGATCTGCTTGGCCGTGTCGGCGAGATCATGTTCGCAGAGCGACTTGCCGACATTGGTGCCACGGGCCGCCAGGAAGGTGTTGGCCATGCCGCCACCGATGACCAGCGCATCTACCTTCTTCACCAGGTTCATCAGCAGATCGATCTTGGTGGAGACCTTGGCGCCGCCGACAATGGCGACGACCGGGCGGGCCGGGTTGCCGAGGCCCTTTTCCAGCGCCTCCAGCTCAGCCTGCATGGTGCGGCCGGCATAGGCGGGGAGGTGGTTGGCAAGGCCCTCGGTCGAGGAATGGGCGCGGTGGGCAGCCGAGAAGGCGTCGTTGACGTAGATATCGCCGTTGGCGGCCAGTGCTTCGGTAAAGGCGGCGTCGTTCTTCTCTTCCGCCTTGTGGAAACGGGTGTTTTCGAGCAGCAGGATATCGCCATTGTTCATCTTGGCGATGGCATCGGCTGCCGGCGCGCCGATGCAGTCGGAGGCGAAGAGGACGGCGTGATCGAGCACTTCTTCGACCGACGGAACGATGTGGGAGAGGGACAGATCTGGTGACGGGCCATCTTTCGGGCGACCGAAATGGGCGAGGAGGATGACTTTGGCGCCCTTGCCGGACAATTCGAGTATCGTCGGCGCCACGCGCTCGATACGGGTCGTGTCGGTAACCTTGCCGTCTTTGACCGGCACATTGAGGTCGACGCGCACGAGCACGCGCTTGCCGGTGATGTCGGTGAGATCGTCGAGGGTTTTGAAGGCTGCCATGGGGAGTATCCAATATTGTTCGTGCCGCAAAGTGCGCCGACCATACTACGGATGATACGAGACGCAAGGCGGTCAGGCGTCGTTTTTGCCGGTATTGGAATCGGTTGAAACGACCTCCCCGGCGTGTTGACGGCGCTTGCGCAGGAAGCCGCGGATACCATTCAGGATGTCGTGCAGATTGATGAAAATCGGCAAGATAGTCGCCGGTTCCAGCGCCTCCAGCGACATGCCGACGGCCTGGATATGGTCGTTTTCATCGAGATCGCGGACGATCAGGATGATCTCGCCGAGACGAACGCGGTCGGCATAATCGGCCTTGCCTCCGAGGCGCTGACGCATCAGCTCGGCGATCGTCAGACCTTTCTCCGCCTCGCTCAGAAGCCCTGGCCCATAGGCCGCATCGAGGTCGGCGGCGGGACGCAGCGGCGAGATCGAGAATGCGCCGAAGAAATCCGCATCATCCGGATCGACCGGGGCGCGGCTGGCAAAGAGACGGTCGAGCAGCCGTGAATAGCTGGGAACGATGAAGAGATAGACGAGATCGTTTTCGCGCAAGCGGCCGGCATATTGATAACGCATCGACTTGCCATCACGCACGACGAGCGACGGCATGGCCCAGCGCGGAATGCGCTCACCGCGCAGGACCGGGCTATCCTTGACGACGCGGTAGGAGAGCAGTTCATGGTTGACTGCGCCCGGCAGGTCGACCTCGACCTTATCGACCGCGCCCATGCGCGGCGGGACGATGAGGCCCAGCCGACGCGCCATTGGCTTGATCGTCCAGCCTTGAACGAGCAACGACACAAGCACGACGATGAAAGCGACGTTGAAATAGGTCTGGCTGCTCTCGAGATTGCCGAGGATCGGCATGATGGCGAGCAGGATGGAGACGGCGCCGCGCAGGCCGACCCAGGCGACGAAACCCGTCTCCCGCTGCGTGTAATCGAAAGGCAGCAGGCAGAGCCAGACGGCGATCGGCCGGGCGATGAAGATCAGGAACAGCGCCAGCGCCACGGCGGGGAGGGCAATTGCCGGAAATTGCGACGGCGTGGCAAGCAGGCCGAGGACGAGGAACATGATGATCTGCGCCAGCCACGTCATGCCGTCCTGGAAGCGCTTGATGCTGGCCGAGGCGGGCATCTTGCGATTGCCGGCGTAAATGCCGGCAACATAGACGGCGAGAAAGCCGCTGCCGCCGACGGCGCCCGTGAAGGAGAAGACGAGGAGGGCGAGCGCCAGTACGAAGATCGGCGTCAGGCCGCGATCGGTCTCCAGATGGCTGACGATCAGCACGATCATCATGCCGCCAAGCAGGCCGAGGATGACGCCGAGACCCATCTCCTGGACGAAGGTCGCGAGCATGACGAGATTGAGGCCGTGATAGCCTTCGCCGCTTGCCAGCAGTTCGACCAGCGCCAGCGTCAGGAAGATCGCCATCGGATCATTGGTGCCGGATTCGACTTCCAGCGTCGAGCGCACCTTGTCGCGGATGTTGATGCCGCCGATGCGCAGCAGGAAGAAGACCGCGGCCGCATCGGTCGACGCGACGATCGAGCCGAGGAGCAGGCCCTGCAGCCAGGTAAAGCCAAGGAGCCAGGTGGCGGCGAGGCCGAACAATGCTGCCGTGACGAGAACGCCGGCAGACGCGATGGTCAAGGCTGGCGCGGCTGCCAGTTTGAAGGCCTGTATCGGAGTGCCGTATCCGGAATCAAAAAGGATGATAGCGAGGGCGAGCGAGCCGAGAATATAGGCAAGATAGTTGTTGCTGAATTCGATGCCGAGACCATCCGTGCCGGCTATCAGCCCGATTATCAGAAAGAGCAGCAGCAGCGGTGCGCCGAAACGGAAAGCGAGCAGGCTCGAAAAAGCCGCCATTAGGATCAGGACCGTGCACACCAGCACGACGACGTAAAATGCCTCCACTCCTTCTTCCCCTTTCCCGCGCGTCTTTGCCCGGTCCGAAGCCCGGACCGTTCGCAATTCTCCCGTCGTCCACTATGCTGCCGCGCGCTTTAAATTAGTAAATACAAATATTATTCGGAGAGGGTGCTGGATCGATGCCCGCTCCGACGATTGCGACTTCATGATGTGATGCATGTCGCCAGAACGGCGAAATGGCCCCGGAACGCCTTGGGAGAATTCCTATCAAAAATTTATTTGTAAATCTGGACCATAGCAGGGCAGGGAGAGGAAAGATTCAGGCGGATCGGAGGAATAATGCGGGCGGTGGGCCGTTGCCCGCGAGGTCTGCGACTGTATCAAACATCCACACGTTTGAAATAGGTCGGATAGTCGATCACCAGGCCATCGGCATCGACGGGTAGGTCGACGGTAAAAGCCCTATCTTCCGCAGCATATCGATAGAGCTTTTCCGGCGTGATGCAGGTGTAGCGCTGGTCGTCGCGCACGGGCACGAAGCTATCGAACGGAATGTAAAGCATGGAGAGCTTGGCAGTTCCGGCTTCCGGCTTCAGCTCAAGCCGGCGGATCGGCAGGCTATTGGTGAAGGGCGAACCATAGAGATCGATATCGACGCAGCCGTCGAATTGCGGCAGGGCAACGCCATGCTCGGTGCGCCAATGTCCTTTGCCGTCAGAAAACAAGGCAAGACGCCGGCCATCTGTGTTTTCGATCGAGAAGGAGAGAACGGCCCAGTCGGCTGCGCAATCGATGCGGTAGAAGACGCCGTAGGGAGAGCCGCCACGGCCGCCGATAACGGTTCCACTGGCGCGAATTGCTACGCCAGTGGTCGTGTCAATTGGAGCGATCGTCAAATGTTCCAGCCCGTCTCCTTCCAGCGGACGCCAGCGAACTGTCGTCGGAAGGAGAGGGCGGAAAGCCATGATCAGATCAGCTTGGCAAACGCGACGGCCGTGTCAGCCATGCGGTTCGAGAAGCCCCATTCATTGTCGTACCAAGTGAGGATACGCACGAAGGTGCCTTCCATGACCTTGGTCTGGTCGAGAGCGAAGATCGACGAATGGCTATCGTGGTTGAAGTCGCGGGAAACCAGCGGCTCGTCGGTGTAGCCGAGAATACCCTTCAGGGCACCGTTTGAGGCCGACTTGATGGCTTCATTGATTTCCTGAACGCTCGTGGCGCGCTTGGCGACGAACTTGAGGTCGACGACCGAAACGTTCGGGGTCGGGACGCGAATTGAGGAACCATCGAGCTTGCCCTTCAATTCCGGCAGCACGAGACCGACGGCCTTCGCGGCGCCGGTGGAGGTCGGGATCATCGACAGGGCGGCAGCACGGGCGCGATACAGATCCTTGTGCATCTGGTCGAGCGACGGCTGGTCGTTGGTGTAGGAGTGGATCGTGGTCATGAAGCCATGATCGACGCCGATCAGGTCGTTCAGAACCTTGACGACCGGAACCAGGCAGTTCGTCGTGCAGGATGCGTTGGAGATGACCTGATGTTCCTTGGTCAGCTTGTCATGGTTGACGCCGTAGACGACCGTGAGGTCGGCGCCATCGGCAGGAGCCGAGACGATGACGCGCTTGGCGCCAGCCGTCAGGTGCAAGGCAGCCTTGTCGCGGGCGGTGAAAATGCCGGTGCATTCCATCGCGATATCGACACCGAGGTCACGGTGCGGCAGCGTCGCTGGATCCTTGATCGCGGTGACCTTGATCGGCTTGCCGTTGTTGACGATGAGGCTGTCGCCTTCGACCTTCACCTCTGCAGGGAAACGGCCATGGATCGAATCGTAACGCAGAAGATGGGCGTTGGTCTCGACCGGGCCGAGGTCGTTGATGGCAACCACTTCGATGTCGCTGCGGCCGGATTCGACGATCGCGCGCAGAACGTTACGGCCGATACGGCCAAAGCCGTTGATGGCTACTTTTACAGTCATTGAAATTCACTCCCGTTCACTCAGGGTGTTTATCTATTGGATTTGAGAGCGCTTGTCAGCGCCCTCAGGAAAGCTTTGCCTCGGCGGCGGCGACGACAGCTTCCGTAGTGATGCCGAAATGCTTGTAGACGTCCTTGTAAGGAGCGGAAGCGCCGAAGCTCTTCATGCCGATGAAGGCGCCTTCCGGACCGATGAACGCGTCCCAGCCTTCGCGAACGGCGGCTTCGACGGCAATCTTGACCGGCGAGTTGCCGAGCACTTCCTTGCGATAGGCATCCGGCTGCTCGAAGAACAGCTCCGTGCAGGGAACCGAAACGACGCGGGTGGAAATGCCCTTGCCTTCGAGTACCGTGCGGGCGGCAACGGCGATTTCGACTTCGGAACCGGAAGCGAAGATCGTCACTTTGGCATCGGCACTGCCAGCCAGCGTGTAGGCGCCCTGTTCGCAGAGGTTCTTTTCGCTGTATTCGGTGCGCGCGGCAAGCAGGTTCTGGCGGGTAAGAGCAAGACCTGACGGACGATTGTGCGTCTTGACCGCGATCTGCCAGCATTCCGCCGTTTCAGTGGCGTCAGCCGGACGGAACATCAGGAAGTTCGGAATGGCGCGCAGGCCCGCGATCTGCTCGACGGGCTGGTGCGTCGGGCCGTCTTCGCCGACGCCGATCGAGTCATGCGTCAGAACGTGGATGGCGCGGATGCCCATCAGCGCAGCGAGACGGAGCGGCGGACGGCAATAGTCCGTGAAGATCAAGAAGCCGCCGGAATAGGGTATCAGGCCGCCGTGCAACGCAATGCCGTTCATGGCCGAGGCCATGCCATGCTCGCGAATGCCCCAATGGACGTACCGGCCGGAGAAATCGGTCGGGGTGATCGACTTCATCTGGCTGGTCTTGGTGTTGTTCGACGGCGTCAGGTCGGCCGAGCCGCCGACGATTTCCGGCACGAAGCCGTTGATGACCTCGAGAGCGTCTTCCGAAGCCTTGCGGGTTGCGACCGTCGGCTTGGTTTCGGCGAGCTTCTTCTTGTAGTCGCTGATGGCGGCATCGAAGCCGGCCGGCAGTTCGCCGGAGAAGCGGCGGTTGAACTCGTCCTTCTTGGCGGCGTCGGCAGCAGCGAGGCGGCCTTCCCAGTCGGTGCGAGTGGCGACCGAGCGCTCACCGGCGGCACGCCATTCCCCGAGGATATCGTTCGGGATGACGAAGGGCTCGTAGGGCCAGTTCAGGGCGACGCGGGTTGCTGCGATCTCCTCGGCGCCGAGCGGCGAACCGTGGACCTTGTGGGTGCCCTGCTTATTCGGTGCACCGAAGCCGATGATGGTCTTGCAGGCGATCAGCGTCGGGCGGTCAGATTTCTGAGCGGCTTCGATGGCAGCGCCGATGGCGGCCTGGTCATGGCCGTCGACTTCGATCGTGTTCCAGTGAACGGCCTTGAAGCGGGCGACCTGATCGGTCGAGTCCGAGAGCGAAATCGCGCCGTCGATGGTGATCGAGTTGTTGTCCCAAAAGAGGATGAGCTTGTTCAGCTTCAGATGGCCGGCCAACGCAATCGCTTCGTGGCTGATGCCTTCCATCAGGCAGCCGTCGCCGCACATGACATAGGTATAGTGATCCATCAGATCGGCGCCGAATTCTTCGCGCAGCTTGCGCTCGGCGATCGCCATGCCGACCGAGTTGGCAATGCCCTGGCCAAGCGGGCCGGTGGTGGTTTCGATGCCGGTGGCGTGACCATATTCCGGATGGCCGGCGGTCTTGGAGCCGAGCTGACGGAATTGCTTGAGGTCCTCGACCGACATGTCGGGATAACCGGTCAAGTACAGCAGCGAATAAAGCAGCATGGAGCCATGGCCGGCCGACAGCACGAAGCGGTCGCGGTTCGGCCAGTGTGGCTGTTTCGGATCAAAACGCAGATATTTGCTAAAGAGAACGGTGGCGACATCCGCCATCCCCATCGGCAGACCGGGGTGACCGGAATTGGCCTTCTCGACAGCATCCATGGCAAGGAAACGGATCGCATTTGCCATCCGGTCGTGTTGTTCGCGAGAGATCATGGGTTTTTCCGCAATGTTCCGGGTTCGGGGGATGGCCACACGCTTGGGAGGCAGGACCACCGGTTGAAAGGCGGCCGAAACGGAGAAGTCCTTATAAACTCCGTTTTAGCGCTGCCTCAGGCGGCTGAGACATAGCAGTTGGGGCGCGCAAGTCAATAAATCCGGAGGCCGATCGGGGGGTGGTGCGGCAATTTTTCGACATTTGCCTGCTGACTTGTACAAAAGACGACAAGAGCAAGACAAAGCCCGCATAAGCCATAAAGTCGACCTTCATCCACAGATTAGGCCCCCTGCCGCATGACAGCCTTTATTGACGTGCAGTTGCCGAGTTGAATATTGTTGCGAAATCAGACAAGTGGCCGGATGTTTTGATTCGGGCCTTGCGCGGGGAATCGAAAGGCATGACACCCTCAGGCAAAACGGTGGATGTGGCGCTCGCTCAGTTGCGCCAGGCGCTTTCGACTTTGGAGAGCGCCGTCGACGTGCGGTTTGAACGTGAACGCGCGCAAAGCGATGTCGAAGGCGAGGTTCGCCGGGTGCATGCCGATCGCTCGCGGCTCGCCCAGGAACTCGATCAGGCTGAGTTCCGCGCGAACCGGCTCGAAGAAGTCAATCGCGAAGTGTCGCGCCGGCTTGTGACGGCGATGGAAACCATAAGAGCCGTGCTCGACCGCTGATCCCTCGGGGCGCAGCCGTCGCGATCAGCGGCAATGATCGGATAGTCGAATGGCGCAGGTAACGGTAACGATCGACGGCAAGGCCTATCGCATGGCCTGCGAAGAAGGGCAGGAGGTGCATCTGACGGATCTCGCCACCCGCTTCGACCAGTATGTCATGCATCTGAAGAGCCAGTTCGGCGAAATCGGCGATCTGCGCGTCACTGTCATGGCTGGCATCATGATCATGGACGAGGTGGCGGAGCTGACCCGCCGCGTTTCGGGGTTGGAAGCCGAACTCGAAGGCTTGCGCAGCAACCGTGACACTGTGCTTGCCGCCAATGCCCGCAGCGAAGAGACATTGGCGACCGTCATCGACGAAGTGACGATGCGCATCCGCGGCATCACCGAGAAGCTGACGGTTCGTCCGAGCGGCGAGCCGAACTGAGGCTTTCTTTTATTTCTCGAACTGGACTTGGCACCCTCTGGTGCTAGCTGAAAATCCTCTTTATATAAGAAGTGCGGTCTGCGCTTCCCGACAGGAACCACAATCCCTGGGGCCATACTCGATCCAAAGGGAGCTGTCCCTGACCAGGCCCGTGGGCTTGGACACACGGCGCCCACCTACGTTTGTAGGCGCCCAGGATCGTAAACATCCATCGGTCGTTGTGGATCGCTCTTCCTTTCTCAGCCTTGGAAACAAAGGCAGCGTCGCGGGATTCTCATTGCCCCGCTGACGCCGTTCCTCCTCCTTTTAACGTCTTGCTCCCAGATAGGCGCCACGTTCGAATTCCGAACGGTTGGCGGCACTCCGCAGGCGCAACAGGTCTTTGCGGGCGATGAGGCCGACAAGCACGCCGGTCCGCTCGTCGACAACGGGAACACGGCCGGTATCGGCCTGGATCATGATATCGGCGACGCGGCCGACAGTGTCTTCCGGATGAGCGAGCGGAATGGATGTGTCCGAGATCAAATCATAGAGTGTCTGGCCGGCGAGATCGGGCTCGCTCTGCCAGCGTAGCGCATCGGCGCGAGAGATCATGCCGACCAGACGCCCGTCGGTCTCGACGACGGGATAGAAGCGATGGGAATCCGGCTGCTCGGCCAATTGCGCCAACGCCTGTGCGGCCGGCATGGCAGCGGGCAGCGTATTCACCTTCGCGATCATGATATCGGCGGCGCGGGTGAGTTCGAACGGATCGATGCCGTATTCGCGGGTGATGTGCTGGCCGCGGCGCGCGATCTTTTCCGTCAGGATCGAGCGCTTCAAGAGCAGTACCGTGACAGCGTAAGCCGCGACGGTGGCGGCAAGCAGCGGCACCAGCGCGTGCATGTCGCCGGTGAGTTCGATAGCGAAGAAGGTACCGGTCAGCGGCGCGCGCATCGTGCCGCCCATCATCGCGGCCATGCCGAGCAGCGCCCAGAAACCGGGATCGCCGGGCAAAACAAGGCCGACAAGCCAGCCGAGCGTGCCGCCGAGGATAAGAAGCGGCGCGAGTACGCCGCCGGACGTTCCCGACGACAATGCCACCAGCCAGATACCGGCCTTGACCAAAAGGATGGCGAGCACCGCGCCTGCTACGACGTGGTCGTTCAGCAGATCGGAGATGATGTCATAGCCGACGCCAAGCGCGCGTGGCTCGATCAGTCCGCCGAGACCGACAACGAGGCCGCCGAGCGCGGGCCACCACATCCAATGAATTGGCAACTTCTCGAAGGCATCTTCGATGCGGTAGAGCAGCGTCGTCAAAAGGCCGGATTGCAGGCCGGACAGGATTCCGAGGCCGGCCGCCAGCAGGATGCCCCACCAGCTTGGCTGCATGTCGAAATGCGCCGGGAAGAGCGGGCCGCTGCCGATCAGCAGCGGTCGCCAGGTGATGGAGACGCAGGACGCGATCACGACCGGGATGAAGCTGCGCGGCTTCCATTCGAACAGCAGCAGTTCGACGGCCAGCATGACGGCGGCGATGGGGGAGCCGAAGATCGCGGTCATGCCGGCGGCGGCACCGGCGACCAGCAGGGTTTTGCGCTCGGCGGCGCTCAGATGAAAGAACTGTGCGAACAGCGAGCCGATGGCGCCGCCGGTCATGATGATCGGTCCTTCTGCGCCGAACGGGCCACCAGTGCCGATCGAGATGGCGGAAGAGAGCGGTTTCAGCACCGCTACTTTCGGCGACATACGGCTGCCGCCGATCAGGATCGCTTCGATTGCCTCCGGAATGCCGTGGCCGCGGATCTTTTCCGAACCGTAGCGTGCCATGAGGCCGATGACGATGCCGCCGATGATGGGAGCCGCGACCATCCAGGGCGAGCGCGCAACAGTGCCCAACGACAGCGGTTCGACACTGATCTTGAACAACCAGACGGCGTTGGTCACGAGCGCGATCAGGTTGATCAGCACCCAGGCGGACAGGGCGCCGCCGGTACCCACGACCAGCGCCATGGCCGCGAGCACCAGCACCCGCTTGTCCGTGGTAAAATCTCCATTGTCTTTCCGTGAAGCACCGCCCGAGAAATCATGGGCGTGCCGATGATGTGCGTTGATATCCTGCATGGAATGCTTTCTGTGCTAAAGCGCGGCGGCAAGTGGCCGAGATTGCGTTGCAGTGGCAATTATATCGTAATGCGATATAAATCAACGACCGAAAACAAAATGTGTTCATGAGGACGATGAGAGTGGCGCGGGATTTGGATGAGACGCTATCGCAGGCGGACTATGAGGCTTTGGCGACGCTGCGCTATACGCTCCGGAAATTTATGGATTTCAGTACCTCTGCTGCCCATCAGGAGGGATTGCCGCCGCAGCAGCATCAAGCGCTGCTGGCGATCAAGGGCAATCCGCAAGGTGAGGCAATGACCATCGGCATGTTGGCGGAACGCCTGATGATCGCGCCGCATACGGCGACCGAACTGGCCGGCCGTCTGATCGACGCCGGCTATGTCACCCGCCATCCCGATCCGGTCGACAAACGCCGGCAAACGCTGCGGTTGACGGAAAAATCCGAAGAGATACTGCGCCGGCTCAGCGCCATCCACCTTCGAGAGATCCGGGATATGGCGCCGGAGTTGATCGACATTCTGACGCATCTGCAGGCGGATGTCGGCGGCAAATGAAGAGGCCATTGCCGGGGCTAACCGGCAATGGCGCGTTGCAAATTATTGGCCGAGCCGAATGCCGCCGTCACAGATCAGCGTATGGCCGCTGGTAAAGCCGTTGCCGATCAGGAAAGCAATGGTCTCAGCGATCTCCTCTGGGCGGCCGACACGTCCGACCGGTGTGCGCGCGGCAAAGCTGGCAAAGGCCGGCCCCTTCTGTTCTTCGCCCAGGAAATCCCACCAGGGCGTGTCGACGACGCCGGGCGAAACGCAGTTCACTCGGATCGGCTTGAGCTCGACGGCGAGAATGGGCGCCAAAGCGGCTATTGCGGCGTTGATGGCTCCAAGCCCCGCCGTTCCCGGTAAGGCCGCCTGTGCCGAGACGGCGGAGACGAAGGTGATGCTGCCTTCTTTCGAGAGATAGGGAAGACAAGCCTGGGCGCAGGCAAAATGCGCGATCGTCTTCTGCTCGAAACCTTTTTTGACATCGGCAAGATCGACAGTAGCGAAGGGGCCGCCGCCATTGCCGCCGCCCAGTGCCAGAACGAGATGATCGAACGGCCCGATCGCCTGGAAGGTTTTGGCGAGACTGGTGAGGTCGGCGGCATCCATGGCGATTGCAGCGACTTCGCCGGTGAGGCCTTGTGCCGCCGCCTTCAGCTTCGCTTCGTCGCGACCTGTAATGGTAACCCGATATCCTTTTTCTAAGAGATGAGCGGCGCTCGCGAGGCCGATGCCAGAGGAGCCGCCAATGATGACGGCGTGTTGGGATGACATGATTTGTCTCCTTGTTGTGTGGTCGATGATAGGAATATCGGACTGCTTTCAGGCGAGGCCGGTGAGCTCGCGGCTGAGGATGCGAAGCTGCTTACGCGCGGCCGCGTCATAGGCTTGGGCATTGGCGCGGGAAGGGCGCTGCCCGTCGTAATAGAGGCCGGTGTGTCCTTCGAGGTTGGCACCCACAGCCAGGTTGAGAATGGCGTCGGCGCCTTGATCGACCGTGCTCATAGGAGCGACGCCGGCCTGGCGCACCATGGTAGTGTTCATGTAGGTCGCGGGGTGCAGGCAGTTGACGGTAACGCCGGTATCAGCCAGTTCCTCGGCGAGATCGAAAGTGAACATGATCTGCGCCAGCTTGCTCTGGCAATAGGCGCGCACGCCGCTATAGCCGCGTGTCAGCATGACATCGGAGAAGTCGATGGGCTGCTGACCGACGGAGGAAACGTTGACGATGCGGGCGGGGCTGCTCGCCTTCAATAGCGGCAGCAGGCGGTGCGTGAGCAGGAAGCCGGCAAGATAGTTCACCGCAAAACGCAGTTCGTGCCCGTCGCGGCTGACCTGGCGGTTCGCGTCATGGCCGCTGGTGCCGATACCGGCATTGTTGATCAGAATGTCGAGGTGATCATGATCGCCCTTGATTGCGTCGGCCAGGCCGCGGACCTCGTCCAGCGATGAAAGATCGGCGGGGTAAAAGGTCGCTTTCCCACCCGCGCCATGAATGCTGGAAAGCAGGCTCTCAGCGCGCGCTTTGTCCCGTCCATGCACCTGCACTATCGCGCCCGACACGGCAAGCCTTTCCGCAACCCTGCGGCCGACGCCGTCCGTCGAGCCGGTGACTAGGATCGTCTTGTCGCGCATGTCCATCGTAATCGCCTCCATTTCGTCTCTGCCGTGATATTTGGCAGTTTGCGAAAGCGACAAACAGTTCTTGCTTTATCCTAGTATTCATCCTGCTATGGTAGCCCATGACCATCAATCAGCATCAAACCATTCTCGAAGCCAGGCGCCGTGAGTTTGGCGCTTTCCTGCGGTCTCGCCGGGAGAAGCTGATGCCGGCAAGCGTGGGGCTGCCGGAAGGATTTCGCCGGCGGACGCCGGGCCTACGACGCGAGGAAGTGGCGCTTCTCGCCGGTGTCGGGGCCACCTGGTACACCTGGCTGGAGCAGGGGCGGGATGTGCGTGCCTCAGCGGAGGTGCTATCGGCGCTCGCCGATGCGTTGCGGCTCGACCCGGCGGAACGACGCCATCTTTTCACCCTGAGCGATCGGCCATCGGCGGAAATCCCGTCGCGCGGGCCGGAGGAAGTGTCGGAATCGCTGCGACGGATGCTTGCGAGCCTCACCGGCCAACCCGCCTACGTCCTCGGCCGGCGCTGGGATGTGCTTGCCTGGAACGCGGCGGCGGTGGCTCTTTTCGGCGATTACGGCCTGTTGCAGGGCGATGCGCGCAACAGCGTCCATCGGGTGTTCACCGATCCCGCCCACCGTGAGCTATTGGTCGATTGGGAGATAGTGGCGGCGAATTCGCTAGCCATGTTCCGCGCCGAAAGCGCCCGCTACGCCGGCGATCCCGACTTCGAGCGGCTGATCGCCACGTTGACGCAGGCAAGCCCGGAATTTCGCGCCTGGTGGCCGAAACAGGAAGTGCTGCGGCCGCTCGCGGGTCACAAGCGCTTGCGCCATCCTCAAGGTGGGTTGATGACGTTCGAATATACCGCTCTCGCCGTCATAGACCGGCCGGATATGAAGCTGGTCGTCTATACGCCTCTGGATGAGGACGGAACCGGCGAGAAGCTGAAAGCACTGCTGAGCCATAACGCCAAAATCTGATTGCCCGGCTCACGCTTTAGGATACGTCCCTTCCTCAAAGACCTCGTCACGATAGCCCCTGACGCCGATATCTACGGCGAGTTGACTGCGGAAATCCCTGCCTGTCCGGAGGCAATCGAGAACATGACGGAAATCATATTCCGGTCGCCAGCCGAGTTCCGATGTCGCCAGCCGATTGACGTAAACGCGGTCGAGTTCCGGAAACAGTCTCCAATTGCGTTCGGCGTAAAGTGACGCGCAGTCGGGGAACAGGCGCTCCACGACGGCAGCCGCGTCGCGGCGTAGCGCTGCCATATCGGCTTGTTCGAAAGGCGTCGTTGCCGAGATTATGAAGCGGCCGAAGCCGATCGCCTTTGCTTTTTCCGCTGCCAGCAAATGCGCGGAAACCACGTCGGCAATATCGACGCGGCGGTTGAGCAGCTCGTTGGCCTGGACATTGTCCTGGGTGAACTTACCTCGAACCGCATCGTCGGTTTCGGGGAAGAAGCGCGAGGTGCGCAGCAAGATCACGGACAGCTTATGGCGGCGATGGAAGAGTTCGCAAAGGCTTTCGGCGGCAACCTTTGAGAAGCCGTAGATGTTCCTCGAAATGGGCGCGACCCCTTCGGTGATCCATGCTGCCGGCTCCCCAGCGGCAGGTGTCAGCGCCGCGCCGAAAGCGCTTGTCGTGCTGGTGAAGACAAAGCGCTCAATGCCTTGTGATACCGCCTCTTCCAGAAGATTCAGCGTGCCCGTCAGGTTGGTGTCGAGGAAATCCTGGTTGCTATGGGTTGCTATATGCGGCTTGTGCAGGGTGGCGGTGTGCAGCACCGCGTGAACGCCGGCCATCGTTTCGCGGACAAAACCACGGTCGGCGATGGAGCCGATTTGGTCAGTGAATGCAGAGGGTTTGATGTCGATACCACGTACCATCTGTCCGCCCGACCTCAACGTTCGCATCAATGCTTCACCGAGATGGCCTGAACTGCCTGTCACCAATATTGCCATGCGATCACACTCCCCGGTTTTCGCCGAGGAACTATAAGTGTGCAACAGATCCGGGCAATCTGGAAAATCTGCAGGGTCCTATAGTCTCAACCCTCCAGATCATTCCTCAGCCGATCGAGGATAGACAGAGCACGGCCGGCATAGGCGCTGATCCAGCGGTCGTGAATCTGCTTGATCGGCAGGCTGTTGAGATGATTCCAGCGTTCCCGGCCTTCCTTCCTGGCGATCACCAGGTCAGCCTCCTCCAGCACCTTCAGATGCTGCATCACCGTGCAACGGTCCATATCCGCAAAGGTCTCGCAGAGCATGCCGGTCGTCCTCGGCGCCTCTTTGAGCATATCGAGGATTTCGCGCCGGCGGCGATGCGCCAGGGCCTTGAAAATGAGGTCGCTATCCGATTCGCTTGACATGTTATATTTTTATAACATAATTCCTTCGATCGCAATGGAGAGACAGCCACGATCGGAAAGCGGAGGAGAGACCATGACATTGAATGTTCGCATCTCGGGACGCATCGGCCGCAAGGTGGAAGAGGTCTTTGATGCAGTCGTCAATCCGAAGAAGCTCTCGAGCTATTTCACCACCGTCGGCGGCGCCAGCGCGCCGCTCGTGGCGGGGACGACCGTAATCTGGTGGAAGAACGCGCCGGTGGAGGTCAACGAGGTGGAGACCGACCGACGTATCGTCTTTCATTGGGACAGCGGTACCGGCGAAGACGGCGCGCGCTACAGGACAAAGGTGGAGATGACATTCGAACCGCTCGACGATGGCGGCACCCTGGTGACGATCGAAGAGTCCGGCTGGCGCGAGGACGCGGCCGGCCGCCGCGGCACCTATCTCAATTGCGAGGGCTGGACTCAAATGCTTTGCTGCATGAAGGCCTTCGTCGAATACGGCATCAATCTGCGCGAAGGGTTCTTCCTGAGCGAAATGCGCGGCGTGCCCGCGGAGGCGCCGGATCGGTGACAGGCACCGCTCACGTGCTGCTCGAGACCGCAGCCTGACACTCTTCTCGGCGGCGCGTGGCCGCCCAGAAGACCAGTGCAAGCGTGCTGACCCCGGCGCCAAGCATGCAGACGCCGGACCAGCCCCCATGGCCGTAGACAGTTGTCGAGGCGATTGCGCCGGTCGCACTTCCAACCGAATAGAACACCATATAACCGGCCACCAGTCTGCTACGCGCTTCCGGACGCCGGGCAAAGATCATGCTCTGATTGGTGACGTGAACCGCCTGGATTGCCAGATCCAGAGCCACGACGCCGATGATCGCCGGCCAGATCGACCATTGCATCAGGGCGATCGGCAGCCAGGCGACCAGCATTAGGGCGAGAGCAAGGCCGGTGGTCCGCTCGCCGAGCCCGCGGTCAGCAAGCCGCCCCGCGCCGCTTGCCGCGATTGCGCCGGCCATGCCTGCGAGGCCGAAGAGGCCGATTTCCGTATGCGTGAGAGACATGGGCGCGGCGCTCAGCGGCAGCACCATTGCGGTCCAGAAGATGCTGAAGGTCATGAAGATCAGCAGTGCCAAAACGGCGCGCACACGAAGAAGCGGCTCGCGGACAAACAGGAACGGTATCGACCACAACAGCTTGGCATAGGATTGCGGCGCTTCGTTGCGTGAGTGTCGTGGCAACGACCAGGCAAGTAGTACCGTCATCGACAAGGTCAGTGCTGCCGAGCTCAGATAGACCAGCCGCCAGCCGCCGACATCGGCAAGCACGCCGGAAACGAAGCGCGCCAACAGGATGCCGATCACCACGCCGCTCGTCACGGTGCCCACAGCCCTTCCGCGATGGGCCGCGTGGGCCAACGTCGCCGTCAGGGCGACCAGACTTTGCACGACGACCGCCAGCATACCGACCGCCGCCATCCCTGTGAGCAGCACCGCAAAGTCCGACGCGGATGCAACGATTGCCAGCGCTATTGCCGAGAGCGCTGCCTGACCAAGGATCAGGCGGCGGCGATCGATGCTGTCGCCCAGCGGAACCAGAAAAATGAGGCCGAGTGCATAGCCGATTTGCGTCACCGTCACGACGATGCCGATGGATGCGGCATCGACACCGAAATCGCCGGCCATGGCATCCAGCAACGGCTGTGCGACATAGACGTTGGCGACACTGAGACCGCAGGCGATGGCAAAAAGCAGTGTGGTGGCCGGTGTCAGCCCCCGCTCGGCGCCGATCTTAGTCTCAAGGATAACTCCGTCCTCGCCGAAGCGGCCATTTTCACTCATACGACTCTCCATCTTCGCAAGTGGTTCTATAATAAGACCAGTTGCGAAGGTGTTTGTCTAGTCCTATGTTGGAACCGGCTGCGGATCGGTAGTGAGATGGAGGAGCCCTTGGTTAAACGCACCAGTTTGAAGGCAGCAGATTGTCCGGTGGCGCGGGCGTTGGATGCGATCGGCGACTGGTGGTCGCTTCTGATTATCCGCGACGCCCTCGACGGCATGCGGCGTTTCGGGGAGTTTCAGAAGAGCCTGGGTGTGGCCAAGGGCATCTTGTCGGGTCGTCTGCATAACCTGGTGGATGTCGGCGTGCTGGAACTCGTCCCGGCGTCTGACGGAAGTGCCTATCAGGAATATCGGTTGACCGAGAGAGGGCGCGGGCTTTTTCATGTCGTCGTTGGGCTGCGGCAATGGGGGGAGACGCACCTGTTTTCTCCCGAAGAAGCTCACTCGGAACTGGTGGATATCGCCAAAGAGGAGCCGGTCGAAAAACTCGAACTGCGATCAGGAACGGGACGCTTGCTCGGCTGGGAAGATACGATCGTTCGAAAGGTGCATCGGAAGGTGTGACCCGGCCGGCATTTCCTGATAGAGAGCTGCGTTGACGGCAGGTCACACAGTTCACTTTTCTGTGTGGATAAGCTCAAATTCCGGATGAATGACAAATTCCTTTAAATAATAACAGATTCATTGCTGGGGGAACGAGTCCTGCGCCAAAATTGCCCAAATTCAGAATGATGGGAGCGCTCGAGAAGAAGAGCCCGTCGAAAGAAGTGCAGGCGGTAACACAGAGATGCAAGATTAGCGTTACTGCACATCCGAGCAAACGGGACCGGCGAAAGCCAATTCAAAACAGGTAGAGTATGTCGACCCCAATCGATCTGGAAAAAGCCGATGAGGAACTGGAGGCGCGCGGCGGCATAAGCGGGTTCCTGAACCGCAATCGCACGCTGATCGTCACTATCCTCACGGTCGCCGTCTTCTGTATCGCCGCCTATGCGATCTTCGATCTGACGAACGAAGTCCGCTATGACGATGTCGTGCATGCGCTGGCGACGACGAAAATCTCGTCAATCCTGCTTGCCCTGTTCTTTACGGGCCTCAGCTTCTTCTCGCTGATCTTCTACGATCAGAACGCGCTGGAATATATCGGCAAGCGGCTGCCGTTCCCGCATGTGGCGTTGACCTCCTTCAGCGCCTATGCGGTCGGTAACACTGCCGGCTTTGGCGCACTCAGCGCCGGCGCCATCCGCTATCGCGCCTATACCCGGCTCGGCCTGTCGCCGGACGACATTACCCGTGTCATCGCTTTCGTAACGCTTGCCTTCGGTCTCGGCCTTGCCGCAGTCGGCGCCATTGCGCTGCTGATCATCGCCGATGAGATTGGCCCGCTGATCAACGTCAACGGCCTATGGCTGCGTCTGATCGCGGGCGCCATTCTCGCGGCGCTAGCCGTGGTGATCGTCGTGGGCCGCAATGGCCGCGAGGTGCAGATCGGCCCGATCGCCATTCGCCTGCCGGATTCGCGTACGTGGTCGCGGCAATTTCTGGTGACTGCGCTCGACATCGCCGCCTCAGCCTCCGTGCTCTATGTGCTGCTGCCGGACACCGCCATCGGCTGGCCAGGCTTCTTTGCCATTTATGCGATCGCCGTTGGCCTCGGCGTTCTCAGCCACGTTCCGGCCGGTTTCGGCGTTTTCGAGACGATCATCATCGCGTGGCTCGGCAGTTCGGTGAATGCCGACGCGGTTCTCGGCTCGCTGGTACTTTATCGCGTCATTTACAACGTCATCCCGCTGGCAATCGCGATCCTCGCGGTCTCGGCGGCGGAACTGCGTCGTTTCGTTGACCACCCGGCTGCGTCCAGCATGCGGCGCGTCGGCGGCCGCCTGATGCCGCAGCTGCTGTCGACCTTCGCGCTGCTGCTCGGCATGATGCTGGTGTTTTCGAGCGTGACGCCGACGCCGGACAGGAACCTCGAATTCCTCTCCGACTATCTGCCGCTGCCGCTCGTCGAAGGCGCGCATTTTCTCTCCAGCCTTCTCGGCCTGGCGATGATCGTTGCTGCTCGTGGGCTCGGCCAGCGTCTCGACGGTGCCTGGTGGGTTTCGATCGTCTCGGCGGTCCTCGCGCTGCTGTTCTCGCTGCTGAAGGCCATCGCCGTCGTCGAGGCCGCATTGCTCGCCTTCCTCATTTTCGGTCTTGTTGTCAGCCGCCGGCTGTTCACTCGTCCGGCATCGTTGCTCAATCAAGCTTTGACCGGAGGATGGCTGACGGCAATCGCGGTGATTTGTATCGGTGCGGTCGTCATTCTGTTTTTCGTTTATCGCGACGTTGAATACAGCAACCAGCTCTGGTGGCAGTTCGAATTCACCGAAGAAGCGCCGCGCGGGCTTCGCGCCGTGCTCGGCATCTCCATCGTTTCGTCGGCGATCGCGATCTTCAGCCTGCTGCGTCCGGCAACGGCGCGGCTGGAGCCGGTTTCCGAACATGCGGTGGAGCGGGCGGTCGAAATTGTTCGCAAGCAAGGGATTGCCGACGCCAATCTCGTGCGCATGGGCGATAAAAGCATCATGTTCTCGGAAAAGGGCGATGCCTTCATCATGTATGGCAAGCAGGGCCGTTCCTGGATTGCGCTTTTCGATCCGATCGGACCTCGACACGCGCTGCCGGATCTTGTCTGGCGGTTTGTCGAAACTGCCCGTTCGGCCGGCTGTCGTTCGGTCTTCTACCAGATATCGCCAGCGCTTTTGTCCTATTGCGCCGACGCCGGTTTGCGTGCTTTCAAGCTCGGCGAGCTGGCAGTTGTCAATCTCTCCAATTTCGAGCTGAAGGGCGGCAAATGGGCCAATCTTCGCCAGACGGCGAGCCGCGCCGTCCGCGACGGACTAGAATTTGCCGTTATCGAGCCGCAGCATGTGGCTGATGTGATCGATCAGCTTGCTGAAGTTTCGGAATCATGGCTTGCCGATCACAATGCCAAGGAAAAAGGTTTTTCGCTGGGCGCCTTCGATCCCGACTATGTCGCTTCGCAGCCCGTCGGCGTGTTGAAAAAGGATGGCAAGATCGTTGCTTTCGCTAACATCCTGATGACGGAGACCAAGGAAGAGGGCTCCGTCGATCTGATGCGTTTTTCGCCCGATGCGCCGAAGGGCTCGATGGATTTTCTGTTCGTGCAGATACTTGAGCATCTCAGGCAATCCGGCTTTCAGCGCTTCAACCTTGGCATGGCGCCGCTATCGGGGATGTCGAGACGGGAATCGGCACCGGTTTGGGACAGGGTCGGGGGAACCGTCTTCGAACACGGCGAGCGCTTCTACAATTTCAAAGGGCTTCGTGCCTTCAAATCCAAATTTCATCCCGAATGGCAGCCGCGCTACCTGGCGGTCTCGGGAGGTGTCAGTCCAATGATCGCGTTGATGGATGCCACATTCCTCATCGGGGGCGGACTTAAGGGGGTCGTGAGGAAATGATCTTGAAATACGCAATGTCGTTGGCTTTCGCATTCATGTTGACAACGGGTCTACTGGCATCAGGCGTGGCAAACGCGGACGAGGACGATGCCAAATACGAACTCGGCATGATCTCGCCTCCACACATCATGCGGCCGCAGGGCAAGGTAACGAGCGAAGTTGTTCTGATCTCCGATGCGGCCGGGTGGGGAGACAAGGAAAAGGGCGTTGCCGACAAGCTGGTCGCCAACGGCACGCTTGTCATCGGCATCGACTACCCCTCGTTCCTAGCATCGCTGAACGCTTATGATGTCAGCAAGAATGACGGCTGCATCTACATGGTCTCCGATTTGGAGTCGTTGAGCCAGCAGGTTCAGCGTTCCTTTGCAGATAGCACCTACCAATTGCCAATCGTTGCCGGCGTGGGGGCTGGCGGCGCAATGGCGCTGACGATTGCCGCGCAGACACCGGATGCGACGGTGGCCGGTACGCTCGCCGTCGATCCGACCTTCGGCATCGCGTTGAAGCAGGAGCTTTGCACGCCGGCGGAAAAGAAAACCGATGGCGACATGGTTTCCTTCGGCTTGCAGGACGGCACCTTGCCGAACCCGATCGTTGCGACCTTCACCGAAAATGCGCCGAAGGATGGCCGAGACCATGTCGAGGAGATCCAGAAGATCCATACGGACGTCGAAATCAATGATTCCGATGACAACGACGCCTATGCGACGCTCAGCACCGGCCTGACCGATCTGATGAAGGAGATCGACGCCAACAAGTCGCCGCTCAATCTGCCGATCGACGTTATGGCCGCCAAGCCGACCGAGGACACGCTGGCGATCGTTTATTCCGGCGACGGCGGCTGGCGCGATATCGACAAGGAAGTCGGCAGCTATCTGCAGGACCAAGGCATTCCCGTGGTCGGCGTCGATACGCTGCATTATTTCTGGTCGGAACGGGCTCCGCAGCAAACCGCCGACGATCTTGGCCGCATCATCGAGTACTACACCAAGCGTTTCAAGGTGCAGCATGTGGTGCTGGTCGGCTATTCCTTCGGCGCGGACGTCCTGCCGGCGAGCTATAACCGGCTGAAGCCGCAGGACAAGAACAAGGTCGTGCAATTGTCGCTGTTGTCGCTCTCGAACAAGGTCGACTATGTGATCTCGGTCATGGGCTGGCTCGGTGCCGAAAGCGAAGGCAAGGGCGGCGATCCGGTCAACGACCTGAAGTCCGTCAATCCGAAGCTGGTGCAATGCATCTACGGCAAGGATGACGATGAGGATGTAGCCTGCCCGAAACTAAATGGGACCGGCGCCGAAGTCATCGCCATGGATGGCGGTCATCATTTTGACGACGACTATGAAGCGCTGGCCAATCACATCATCGACGGGTTGAAGAGCCGGCTCGGCGAGTAATGTAACGGCGTGCGCGGCGGTCTGCTCCGCGGCGCATTCCGGCGTTTTTCCTCGCCCCACCATCCAGCATTCATTTGCTTCTTGCCGCCGCTATCGGTAGTCGGAGGAAAGATATCGCGAGTCAGCCTTGGCTCGCGCCGACCGATCCCGCCAAACCGAAAGGGACTAAATCTTGTCTGCCGCATCGTCTTCCGCCTTCGATAAAAGCTATTCCGGATTCCTGTTCGACATGGATGGCACGATCATCAACTCGATCGCCGCCGCCGAGCGTGTTTGGGGCGATTGGGCGCGCAGCAAGGGGCTGGATGTCGCGGCATTTATGCCGACCATGCACGGTTCGCGCGGTGTCGATACGATCGGTCGGCTGAATCTGCCGGGCGTCGATCCGGTGGCGGAGTCGCTGTTGATCACGGAAGCCGAAATCGCCGATGTGGAAGGCGTGGTGCCGCTACCGGGGGCCATCGAATTCCTGGCCTCGCTGCCGCCGGAGCGTTGGGCGATCGTCACCTCCTCGCCGTACCGGCTCGCCCAGGCCCGCCTTGCCGCCGCCGGCGTTCCGGTCCCACGCTTCATCGTCACCGCCGAAGACGTCAAGATCGGCAAGCCCGATCCGCAATGCTACATTCTCGGTGCCGAGCGTCTCGGTCTACGGCCATCCGATTGCCTGGTTTTCGAAGACGTGATGGCCGGCATCAAGGCCGGCGAAGCCGCTGGCGCCGACGTCATGGTGATCACGGCCACGCATTCCCATCCGGTTGAGACCAGTCATTCGACGCTGCTGAACTACGAGAATGTTCGCGCCCATATCGATGGAGATGGCCGGATTTCGGTGGTGCGTCGGGACGGTTGACGTCAGTCGGCCAACATACAATCACCGCATGTCGCTTTCACGCATTGCAATAGGCCGCCGGCTCATTATGTTTTCGTGATATTGTCGAAATCCGCGAAAGCCTGATGACCCCCAAAGAACTGAAAAACCGATACCGCAACGAGCGCCTGGCGGCGCGCGACGCCATTCCGCCCGACGAGCGTATCGAAAAGGGGCTGGCGATGCTTGCGCACGCCGGCGATGCGATCGACCTCCAGCCGGGAGAGATCGTGTCCGGCTTTTTACCGATCCGATCCGAAGTCGATATACGGCCGCTGATGGTGCGGCTGCGCGAGCGTGGTGCGCGGCTTTGCGTGCCGGTCATTCTCGACAAACTCACCATCGTTTTTCGCGAACTCGTTCCCGGTGCCACGCTCGTCCCCAGCGGTTTCGGCACGGCGGGGCCGGGACCTGAGGCTGCAGTATTGGACCCACAGATCATGCTGGTGCCGCTTTCGGCTTTCGACAGCACTGGCCATCGTATCGGCTACGGCGCCGGTCATTACGACCGGGCCATCGCCCGGCTGCACAAAAAAGGGTTGAATCCACGGTTGATCGGCATTGCCTTTGACTGCCAGGAAGTGCCATCAGTACCGGCTGAGCCGCATGATGTCCGTCTTGACGCGATTTTGACCGAGAGCGGACTCAATTTCGTTTCCGTGGAGATTGGATAGGGAATGCGGCTGCTTTTTCTGGGTGACATGGTCGGTAAGACTGGACGGGTTGCGGTATGGGATCGCCTGCCGGGCCTCATTTCCGATCTGAAGCTCGACTTCGTCATCGTCAATGGCGAGAACGCCGCCGGCGGCTTCGGCATTACCGAGGACATCTTTCTGGAAACAATCAATGCCGGCGCCGATGTGGTGACGACGGGCAATCATGTCTGGGATCAAAAGGAAGCGGTGGTATTCTGCGAGCGCCACGACCAGTTTCTGCGTCCCGCCAACTATCCTGCCGGCACGCCCGGTCGCGGTTCCAGCATCTATTATGCTCGAAACGGTGCCCGTGTGCTCGTCGCAAACATCATGGGCCGCGTCTTCATGCATCCGGAGCTGGACGATCCGTTCAAGTCGGCGGAAGCCATCCTCGATGCCTGCCCGCTGAAGGAGCAAGCGGATGCCATCGTCTTCGATTTCCATGCGGAAGCGACCAGCGAAAAGCAGTGTTTCGGCCATTTCGTCGATGGCCGCGCCAGCTTCGTTGTCGGAACTCACACGCATGTTCCGACCGCGGACGCACAGATCCTGAACGGCGGCACCGCCTACATGTCGGATGCCGGCATGTGTGGTGATTACGACTCGTCGCTCGGCATGGACAAGGAAGAACCGCTCAATCGTTTCATCTCGAAGATGCCGAAGGGCCGTTTCGAGGCGGCTTCCGGCCCGGCTACCATCTGCGGCGTCGGCGTCGAGATATCCGATGCGACCGGACTTGCTGAAAAGATCGCGCCGCTCAGGCTCGGACCGCGCCTGGCCGAGACCATTCCGGAATTCTGGCGCTAACTATTGCCCAGCCGTTAATCACCGGGCTGCGATGACGCGATTGTGAGCAATCCGATCGGGATTGTCGCTGGACGTACCTCAGGCCATGCCGCATCTTTTAGCCCTCTGTGGAGCTGAAGGGATGGCATGATGCTGCGATTTCCCGTCTTCGCTGTGATCTTCTTGCTGGCCATGGCAGGTTGGAGTCTCGCAGACGCCCAGGAGAGGCCTTCCCGCCCACAAGTCAGCCAATGTCAGGCGATCGCGCAATCGCTGCCGAAGGCGACGTTCGCCAGCTTTTCCGATCCAGGCCCGACGCTTGCCAACGATCCCGTCGACGGCGATGTGAAAATCACCTTCCTCGGTCATGCCACCCTGTTCATCGAGACCCCCGGCGGTGTTTCGATCGCGACCGATTTCAGCGGCGCCTTTGCACCGCCTTATACGCCGACCGTCGTTACGATGAACAAGGCGCATCCGAGCCATTATACGCTGACCCCGGACCCGGCGATCAAATATGTGTTGCATGGCTGGAGCGATACGCCTGGCGAACCGGCAAAGATCAATATGACCGTCGGCGATACGCTGATCCGCAATGTGGTGACCGATATCCGCTCCTGGTCGGGAGGCATCGAAGCGAACGGCAATTCGATCTTCATCTTCGAGGTCGCAGGCCTCTGTATTGGCCACCTTGGTCATCTGCATTTCGAACTCAACGACAAGCAATATGCTGAGATCGGCCGGCTCGATGTCGTCATGGTGCCGGTCGACGGTGGCCTGACCATGGGCGCGGACAGCATGAGCCGGGTGGTGAAGCGGCTGCGCTCGTCGCTCATCCTGCCGATGCACCGCTGGGGGCCGCCGATACAACAATTCCTGGCGATGTTCGGCCCGGATTTCGACATCGCCTACGCGCCAACCGCAAGCACTACGGTTTCGCTGAAAACCCTGCCGCGGAAGCCGTTGATTTACGTGCTGAAGGGGCTTTGAGCCGATCAGTACGATGCCCGGGCGGCTCTCTCCCTCCGCCCGGGCATACCTCTTGAGGGGGCACCGCCGGGCGTCTCGTCCCGGCGTCTTTACGGGCTTTTTGCTTGAATGAAAGCCGCTTCGCTCTTATAAGGCGGCCCATTCCCAACAAAAGACGTGAACAGGGGTGCCATGGCTGGCCATTCACAGTTTAAAAACATCATGCATCGCAAGGGTCGTCAGGACTCGGTGCGTTCGAAAATGTTCTCCAAGCTGGCGCGTGAAATCACCGTCGCCGCCAAGGCGGGTCTGCCCGATCCGACCATGAACTCCCGCCTGCGTCTGGCGATCCAGAACGCCAAGGCGCAGTCGATGCCGAAGGACAACATTGACCGTGCCATCAAGAAGGCGGCCGGCAATGACGGGGAAAACTACGACGAAGTGCGTTACGAGGGCTACGGCCCGGGCGGCACGGCGATCATCGTCGAGGCGCTGACCGACAACCGCAACCGTACCGCCTCGAATGTCCGTTCGATCTTCACCAAGGCCGGCGGCGCACTCGGCGAAACCGGCTCCGTCTCCTTCTCCTTCGACCATGTCGGCGAAATCACCTACAAGCCTGAAGTTGGCGATGCCGACAAGGTGATGGAAGCCGCGATCGAAGCCGGCGCCGACGATGTCGAGAGCGATGAAGAAGGCCACACCATCATCTGCGGCTTTGAAGCGATGAACGAAGTCGCCAAAGCGCTGGAAGCAACGCTCGGTGAAGCCGAAACCGTCAAGGCGATCTGGCGTGCCCAGAACAATGTGCCGGTCGATGAAGAAAAGGCGCAATCGCTGATGAAGCTCATCGACAGCCTGGAAGACGATGACGACGTGCAGAACGTCTATTCAAACTTCGAAGTCTCCGAAGAGGTCATGGCCAAGCTTTCGGCCTGATTCTTCCCCCGAAAATGGACCCCATTCTCCCAAGGCTTGCCGAAGGGAGAATGGGGTTTTCTGTCATTAGGCCGCCTTCTTGAAGGACGGCAATTGCGCGAATAGCTCCACCGACCTCAGCCGCGCCTCGATGTCGTGGATCGGCATCGAAATGATCACTTCGTCCGCTTCCGTATCCTTAGTGAACTGCGAGAGCTTGGCCTCTGCGGTCGCGGGTGAGCCGACGACGGCGTAGCGCAGTGTGTGCTCGACGTTCAGTTTTTCCATCGGCGTCCAGAAATCGTCCATGTCCCTGCGCGGGCGCGGGAAGGGACCGCGGACATTGCGGCGCAGATTGACGAATTGCTGTTGCGCAGAGGTGAAGTGATATTGCGCCTCTTCGTCGGTATCTGCCGCCGAGCCCATGACGCCGACCATGACATAGGGCTTTTCGAGCGTTGCCGAGGGCGTGAAGCGATCGCGATAGATGGCGACGGCGTCAAGCAAAGCTTCCGGAGCGAAATGCGACGCGAAGGCATAGGGCAGCCCGAGCATGGCGGCGAGATGGGCGCTGTAGAGGCTTGAACCGAGCAACCAGATCGGCACCTTGGCGCCGTTGCCGGGGACGGCAAGGATCGATTGGTTCTCGTCCGCTGGGCTGAACAGATGCTGCAGCTCGACAATATCATTTGGGAAGCTCTGGGCGCCGGCATCAAGGTTGCGACGCAACGCCTGCGCGGTGCGCATGTCCGTACCCGGTGCGCGGCCGAGGCCGAGATCGACGCGGCCGGGGAACAGGGCTTCGAGGGTACCGAACTGCTCGGCGATCACCAATGGCGAATGGTTCGGCAGCATGACGCCGCCCGAGCCGATGCGGATACGTGAGGTCGCTGCCCCGACATGGCCGATCACGACCGCCGTCGCGGCGCTGGCGACGCCGGGCATGCCATGATGTTCCGCTAGCCAGAACCTGGTGTAGCCGAGCTCTTCCGCCTTCTGCGCCATGCGCTTTGAGCCTTCAAAGGATTGACTGACAGTACTGCCTTCGGCAACGGGCGAAAGATCGAGAATGGAAAAGGGGACCATGGCAAGAAACCTGCGTGGTGAAAGGGAGGAACAATCCTCCCCATGTAGGAGTGCGGATGCTCTATTCCAAACCCGCCTCGACAATTTCGTTGCCGTGATTTCCAAGCCGCTGAAAGGGCGTTGGGTTGGGACTTGTTTTTGTTTTGTTCACATTTTGCTGGCACATCTGCCGCTCGAAAGATAGGTTGACCCATGCAAAACACGATTCGCATCATCGGCATCGATCCGGGCCTGCGTCGCACCGGCTGGGGCATCATCGAGACATCAGGCAATTCCCTGCGCTTCGTCGCCTCGGGAACGGTGACATCGGATGGCGAGATGGATCTCGCTTCGCGGCTCTGCCAGCTTCACGACGGGCTCGCCGATATCGTCCACAGCTACCAGCCGGACGAGGCAGCGGTCGAACAGACCTTCGTCAACAAGGATGCGGTGGCGACGCTGAAGCTCGGGCAGGCGCGCGGCATCGCCATGCTGGTGCCAGCGCGTGCCGGGCTGCAGGTTGCCGAATATGCGCCGAATGCCGTCAAGAAAGCCGTCATCGGCGTCGGCCATGGCGAGAAGCAGCAGATCCACATGATGCTGAAGATCCTGATGCCGAAGGTCGAGTTTAAAGGCAACGACGCCGCCGATGCGCTCGCTATCGCCATCTGCCATGCCCATAATCGCGGCGCCAGCCGGCTGCGGCAGGCGGCTCTGGCAGGGTAGTTTGTTCTTGACCTGTTCCGGTTTGGTCGCTAAGTATTACTGAAGAGGTATTACTATGCGCGTGACGGAAAAAGGCCAGGTGACCATCCCCAAGGAAATTCGAGACAGACTGGGCATCGGGCCGGGTTCGGAAGTGGATTTCGTTGCTTCCGGAAATGGGGCACTGTTGGTCAGAGTGGACAGAGGTGCGCGCGGTCCGATTCGTGATTTCGACGATTGGGCGGAGCGCGTAAAGGGAACGCTTGATCTTGGTGGCATGACCACCGACGAATATATGGAGTGGTTGAGGGGTCCGCGTGACGATATCGACCCTCGTTGATACCAATATTTTCATCGATGTCCTCGGTCCAGCAACTGTACATCGGCGGTGGTCTCTTCAGTCTCTGAAACAATGCGCAGGCGAGGGGGAACTGGTTATGAACCCCGTTGTGTGGTCGGAGTTGGCTGCTTCTGTGCTGACCGAGGAAGACATGGTTGCAGCGTTGTCGTGGCTGAATGTCAAGCGGGAGCATATGCCCTACGAGGCCGCTTTTCGAGCCGGCAAGGCCCATCGCCTTTATCGGCTTGCCGGTGGTCAGCGGGAGAGAACGCTTCCGGATTTCCTTATCGGTGCCCATGCCGAGTGGCGAAGACACAGATTGCTGACGCGGGATGCCTCTCGCTACCGCTCCTACTTTCCTTCACTTGACCTCATCTCCCCCGAAACCCATCCCTGACGGACATCATTCATGATCGGCAAGTTGAAAGGCACAATCGAAGAGATCGGCGAGGACTATGCGCTCGTGGATGTGCATGGTGTCTGCTACGTCGCCTATTGCTCGGCACGCACGCTTTCGAAGCTCGGCTCCGTCGGCGAAGCCTGTGTTCTCTTCATCGAGACTTATGTCCGCGAGGATCAGATCCGCCTTTTCGGCTTCACGGCGGCGCTGGAGCGGGAGTGGTTCAACCTTCTGCAGACCGTGCAGGGCGTCGGCGCGAAGGTGGCGCTCGCGCTGTTGTCGACGCTGACGCCGGCGGAGCTTGCCAATGCCATAGCGCTGCAGGACCGTAGTGCCGTGTCGCGGGCGCCAGGCGTCGGGCCGAAGGTTGCGATGCGCATCGTCACGGAACTGAAGAACAAGGCGCCGGCCTTTGCCGGCGAGGCGATCAATATCGGCCTCAAGCAGGAATTGGGCGAGGGTATCGCCTCGGCCCCCGTCGCCGATGCCGTCTCTGCGCTCACCAACCTCGGCTATTCCCGCGACCAGGCTGCGAATGCAGTTGCGGCTGCGATGAAAGCGGCCGGAGATGGGGCGGATAGCGCCAAGCTGATCCGGCTCGGCCTTAAGGAACTGGCGCGGTGATCCTTTGATCCTTTGCACCTTTTCCTATTCCTCACTATTGTCTCAAAGTAAGGAGATCGACTCATGACGCTCCGCCAGGGAACGATGATCTCAGAGGGGGAAACCTTGGTGCCGCCGCCATGGCCCTCAATACCAAAGCCGCGAAACGCATACCGGGAATGGAACTTCTGACATGAGTGAAGCCGCACGCCTGATATCGCCGGAAAAGCGGGGCGAAGACCTGGACGTGACGCTGCGGCCGCAGTCCCTGGACGAATTCACCGGCCAGGCGGAGGCACGCGCCAATCTCAAGGTGTTCATCGAAGCGGCGAAAGGACGAGGGGAGGCGCTGGACCATGTGCTGTTCGTTGGGCCGCCCGGTCTTGGCAAGACGACGCTGGCACAGATCATGGCGAAGGAACTCGGCGTCAATTTCCGTTCGACCTCCGGCCCGGTCATCGCCAAGGCCGGCGATCTCGCCGCACTTCTGACCAATCTCGAAGAGCGCGATGTGCTCTTCATCGATGAAATCCATCGCCTCAATCCGGCCGTGGAAGAAATCCTCTATCCGGCCATGGAGGATTTCCAGCTTGATTTGATTATCGGCGAGGGTCCGGCGGCGCGCTCGGTGAAAATCGACCTCGCCAAATTCACGTTGGTTGCCGCCACCACGCGTCTCGGCCTGCTGACGACGCCGCTGCGCGACCGTTTCGGCATTCCGGTTCGCCTGAGTTTCTATACTGTCGAGGAGTTGGAGCTGATCGTACGGCGCGGTGCGCGACTGATGGGGCTTGGCATAACCGAAGAAGGGGCGCGAGAGATTGCCAGGCGCGCCCGCGGCACGCCGCGCATAGCCGGCCGCCTATTGCGCCGGGTGCGTGATTTTGCGGAGGTCGCAAAGGCTGAGGCCGTAACCCGCGAAATAGCCGACGAAGCATTGACGCGGCTGCTGGTCGACAATGTCGGCTTCGATCAGCTCGATAAACGCTATCTCAACATGATTGCCGTCAATTTCGGCGGTGGTCCGGTCGGCATCGAAACCATCGCTGCGGGTCTCTCCGAACCGCGCGACGCGATCGAGGATATCATCGAGCCCTACATGATCCAGCAGGGTTTCATCCAGCGCACGCCGCGCGGCCGCGTGCTGACGGCAATTGCCTGGAGGCATCTTGGGATGCAGCCGCCGAAGGACCTGGAGGCAGCGCAGTTCAGGCTGTTCCAGGAGGAAGATGAGTGATCGGCCGTCGCGGTTTCCTGAAGCTTTTCGGCAGCAGCATTGCCGGATTGACGATGCTCGGCGGCTATGCCTTCGGGTACGAGCCGGTCGTGCGGTTGAATATAGCCCGTTACCAGTTGGCGCCGCCGGGCTGGACGCCGGGGCTGAAACTGAGGATCGTCGCGCTTGCCGATTTTCATGCGTGCAGGCCGTGGATGACGGCCGATCGCATTGCGTCCATTTGCACCCGTGCCAACGATCTTGGCGGCGATATCATCGTTCTCTTGGGCGACTACACGTCGGGAACGGATTTCGTGACCGGTCGTGTCGATCATCGGGTGTGGGCGGCGGAGCTCGCTGCCCTGAAGGCGCCGCTCGGTGTTCACGCGATCATCGGTAATCACGATTGGTGGCACGATGCGGCTGCGCAAAAGAGCGGCCGCGGCCCGACATTCAGCCATAAGGCGTTGGCCGATGTCGGAATTCCGGTTTATTCCAATCGCTCGGCTCGCTTGGAAAAGGATGGACACGGCTTTTGGCTGGCGGGTGTCGAGGATCAGCTTGCTCTGCGCAGGAGCATCCGCTGGAAACGTCAGTTCGCGAAGGGGCTGGACGATCTCGAGGGCACGCTGGCACAGGTGAATGACAAGGCGCCGGTCATCCTACTTGCCCATGAGCCCGATATCTTTCCGACCGTGCCGTCGCGTGTGTCTCTTACCTTGTCCGGTCATACGCATGGCGGGCAGATCAGGATTCTCGGCTGGTCGCCCTATCTGCCCTCGCGCTACGGCGACCGGTATGTGTATGGTCACATCGTCGAAGAAGACCGTCATATCATCGTCTCCGGTGGCCTGGGCTGTTCGGTCGCGCCCGTTCGTGTCGGTGTCCCGCCGGAAATCGTTGTGATCGATCTGGGATAAGACGATGTCGAAACGCAGGATCATCCGGGTGAATGCCGGTCACTCGCGCTATCAGATGCGCATCGCGGGCCTCGGCTTTCGCGAGGGGCATGTGCTCGTCCATCGTGCTGTCCATGAACCGTTCTGGACTTTTCCGGGCGGCCGGGCGGAAATCGGCGAGACGTCGGACGAGACGTTGCGGCGGGAGATGATCGAGGAACTGGGCGTCGAGGTGGCCGTGGGCCGACTGCTCTGGGTAGTCGAGAATTTCTTTCATTACGAGCGGCGTGATTGGCACGAGCTGGGGCTCTATTATCTGATGGATATCCCGCAGAGTTTCCCGTTCCGACCCGATGAGATCGTCCATCGCCTCAAGGACGGCGACAATCACCTCGAATTCAAATGGGTTCAGGCCACGCGAGAAGCGCTGGTCGCGCTCGATATTCCGCCCTATTTCATCGCCGAAGAGATCGAAAGCTTGCCGCTGATAGCACGCCATCTGGTTTGGCAGGACGGCGATCTCGATAAAGCCTAGCCGAGAGGGAACGCAACATGTCCGCTTTCGATCCGATCCGCGTGTACCGCAAGCTCGCTTACAACAACGCCTTGGCGAATACCCGATTGCATCGGGCTTGTGCTGCGCTTCGGCCCGGTGAGTTCGAGGCGGTGCGGGTGAGTTTCTTTCCGTCGATCAAGTCGACGCTCAATCATATCCTGACCGTCGACTGGTTTTACGTCGACGCGCTGGAAGGCGGTACGCTCGGTTTCAAGGCTTTCGACATCGAAGAGCCATTCGACACGCTGGATGCATTGTCGGTGGAGCAGAACAAAGTCGATCGGCGGATCGTAATTCTATGTGAAAATCTGAATCCCGAAGCACTGGTGCGGGTGATCGATCTTCACCGCGGCAACCGCATCCAGAGGGAGCAGGCTGAGGATGTGCTGAGCCATCTTTTCCAGCACCAGACCCATCATCGGGGGCAGGTGCATGCCATGCTCTCCGGCAGCAGCGTTGCGCCGCCACAGTTGGATGAATTCATCGTTGCCGACGATGCCAGATTTCGAGGCGAAGAACTGGGCACGCTCAGCTGGGACGAGACGATGCTGATGCGCTGAAGGTCGTGGGGCGCAGCGGCATGGTTTCCGCCAATCTCGCGATTGTCTCTTCCAACAACGCCGTGCCGCCGCCGTGCCAGCCGAGTGCACGGATTTTCGACGTATCCATCGCGCTGACAATGCCTTGCGGGGCAGGCGAGGGGAGGGGGTGCGGGCAGCCGGTTACTCGCTGGAGGTGCTCAAGGATCTCATGCGTGTCGGTCACGACGTCGGAGAGGTTGAACGCTTCGCCGCTGATGCGGCTCGTCTCAGTCTCCAACAGCAGGCGGACGGCGCGGCCGACGTCGCGGCCGTGGACCTCGGTTCCGGCGCGCGAGAGAACCGGCTTTCCGGCAAGGTAATCCGCGAAGAGATCATCCCATTTGTTCGGACAGAGGTCGCCGTAGACGCCCGTTGCTCTTAGGCTTGCCGTCGCGAAACCAGGAGCGGAAAGCGAGAAGAGGGCATGTTCCGCATCGCGCTTCACCTCGCCGTAGAGCGTATTCGGCGTCGGCATGGTGTCCTCCGTCACCGTCTCACCGGCCAGCCGGTCGCCATAAACGGCGCGCGACGAGAGAAAGACGCAGCGGCGGATGCCGGCACGTTTTGCCGTCTCGAACAGCCTCACCGTGCCATCCAGGTTGAACCGGCGAAAGCTCGCGGGATCATCGCCTTCGCCGCCGCGATATTTACCGGGTACATGCGCAAAAGCCGCATGCACGAAGAAATAGGCGTCGTCGAAGGCGTTGCTCTGGTCTTCGGAAGGGTCGAGACGCAATGGGACAAAGGTGACAGGTTGTGAGAAAAGGTCGAGTTGCGGTGCATTGCGACCGCCGACGGCAACTTGATATCCGGCGGACAGCAGTTCCTCGACGATATAGCGGCCGACGAGACCTGTTCCGCCCGATACGAGAACTTTCATGCTGCCTCTTTTGGATTGGCGAACGCGGCGATGTCGGGCACGTCGCGCCCAGCGTGGAAATGGTGCCAGAGATCGATCAGCGGTTTCAGTTCGTCGGACTTGGGATGATTCTTTTCCCAAGGCTTCTCATATTGGTAGTGCAGGATCGAAATGCTGTTCCAGTCCCAAAGCGCGGGCATGGTGAACCATACATATTGCAGCATATTCATATAGACCGGCAGGCCGTGCCAATCCGGGAAGTATGTCTCAAGGAAGGTCTGGTCGGTGCGCCGCCAGAAAACACCGGGACGATCGAGCAGCTTCAGCATGTCCTTGAAGGTCGCAAGTGATGGCTTGGCGACGAAGACGCCGGAATTCATCCGATGAAAATCCGCCAGACTTTCATAGACATTGGGTGCGGCGGAAAATTCCGGATAGTCGAAGAGCTTGTCGATGTTCTTCAGCATCAGCGCATCCGCATCGATGAAGACACAGGTGTCGTAGTCGATAAGCTGCCAAAGCCTGAGCTTGCAGAAATTATCAAGCGGCGAGTGGAAGGACGGCTTGCGGCCTTTGGTGAAGGGAGCGTTGGCGTGGAGATTGCCGCGCGCGTGACGCTCGTTGAATTCATCGGAAAGCGGCAGATGTTCCACCTCCACCAGCCGGCAGCCGAGTGCTTCCAACGGCGCAATATCGCTTTCGTCAACGCCGGCCGTATGCAGCACGACGATATCCGCTCTGGTGCCGGTGTGCGAAATCGAGCGTGCCAACGCCACTGCGCCCATCGCGTAGTCGGCGTTGGTGACGAGGGTGACAAAGGCTTGCCGCGCCTGCGGGCTCGAGCGTGGTCGCACCCCCTGCAGCATTTCGCTTCCGAACATCATGAGACGGACTTCAATCGCTTGCCTTCGGGATCGTGGTTGACCGTCGCCGCGAGATCCTTGGTCCAGGCGGAAATCGCCGGGACGCGCGAACGATCGACCCGGTAGGCATATTTCTTGGCGACATCGACGATTTCGCCCAGAAGACCTGCCTGGAGAGTGATCGGCGCCAGACCGAGATTGAGGAATTTGTCGTTCTTGACGATCAGATCGTTTTCCGGGGCTTCCTTGCGCGGGTTGGGCAAACGAATAACCTCCGCGCCGCTCATCTTCGCGATCATCTCGGCGAGATCGCGGATACGATGAGTCTCCGTCATCTGGTTGAAAATCTCGACGCGGGCATTGCGCGGTGGCGGGTTCTTCAGCGCCAGCTCGATGCAGCGCACGGAATCCTGAATGTGGATGAAGGCGCGGGTCTGGCCGCCGGTTCCGTGTACGGTCAAGGGATAGCCGATCGCCGCCTGGATGAGGAAGCGGTTGAGCACCGTGCCGTAGTCGCCATCATAGTCGAAACGGTTGATGATCTGTTCGTGGCGGCGCGTCTGTTCGGTATGTGTGCCCCAGACGATGCCCTGATGCAGGTCGGTGATCCTCAGGCCGTCGTTCTTGGCATAGAACTGGAAGAGAAGCTGATCCAGGCATTTAGTCATATGGTAGATCGAGCCAGGATTAGCCGGATAAAGAATGTCCTGGTTGACCGTATGGCCATCGGCGGTCTCGATGCCGACAGGCAGGTAGCCTTCCGGAATGGCGGCGCCGATGGTCGAATAGCCATAGACCCCCATGGTCCCGAGATGGACGAGATGTGCGTCGAGATTGAGCTCGACCAACGCATTCAGGAGATTATGCGTGGCGCTGACATTGTTGTTGACGGTGTAATTCTTGTGACGGTCGCTCTTCATCGAATAGGGTGCGGCGCGCTGCTCCGCAAAGTGCACGATCGCGTCCGGGCGATGCTCGGCGAGCCACTTCTTCAAAAGCTCATAGTCTTTTGCGAGATCAATGAGGTTGAAGTGGATGCGGCGACCGGTTTCGGCATGCCAGATGCGGGTGCGCTCCTGGATCGAATCCATCGGCGTCAGCGATTGCACACCGAGTTCGGTGTCGATCCAGCGGCGGGAGAGATTGTCGAGAATATGGACCTCATGACCGGCATCGGAGAGATGCAGCGAGGTAGGCCAACCAATGAAACCGTCGCCGCCCATTACCGCTATTTTCATGAGATCACTTCCTTCTGCGTCGATCGCTGTCCGGCACCATTCCGGATAGTCAGTATTTATGACAATTGTTCAAAGCTTGCTTGATGGCGGAACTTCGGCCAAAGAGGGTCCCCAGATTTTTTGGAGATGCGGCGACGATGAACAGCCCCTTTCTGATTGCCGGGGAACTGGAAGCCGGTGGCCACCGGCTGGTGCAGCGAGTCTACTACGAGGATACGGATTTTTCCGGCCTCGTCTATCATGCGCGCTACCTCCACTTCCTCGAACGCGGCCGTACGGATTATCTGCGCTGTCTCGGCGTGGAACAGCGCGAACTCTTGAATGCCGACGAGGAGGGGCTGGTTTTCGTCGTTCACCGTATGGAAATCGACTTCAAGGGACCGGCGCGGATGGACGACCTGCTGGTGATTCGCACGACGACCGAGAAGGCCGGCGGCGCGAAGATGGTGCTTTCCCAGGAAATCCGGCGCGACGACACGCTGCTGATCGCAGCCAAGGTCATCATCGCCGTGATCAACGGCAAGGGAAGACCGCGGCGATTGCCGGAGAAGTTGGCCGCGCAGATGCTGGTGGCATCCGAGGCTGCGGTCTAGTGTCACATTAGAGACTTCCCGTGAGGCTGAGAAGGCCGCACGCGGCGATGCGGCGGCCTCCAAAAGTCCCCTTGCTAAAACTTGAGTTCTATGGGAAGGAATTTCCGCGCGCAAGATTTGTTTTGTGCCCGCCGCCGGTCTCGTCCGGCCAGTTCTTTCCAGGAGACAGAATAGCCTTCGTCACTGTCAAATCTTTCATGCTCCGGCGCTAACATTCTTTTAACCATAATAGTGTCTTACTCGTTATGTCGGAGTTTGTGCGGTGCACGCCTTCCTTTGACCAAATTTGACGGCAAGAAGGCAATTGTAAGCTTGGAAGGCTTGACCAGGGCGTTCAGCGGCGGCTGCCAAATATTTCTTGTGAGATCACTTTTAGCCGCCCGGTCTAGCGCCGGGCGTTTGGATTCGGGGATTTTGGATCAATGGAACAAGTAGCATTGGCAGCGGCCACCACACCGGACATCACCCTCTGGTCGCTTTTTATGCAGGCAGGCTTGGTGGTCAAGCTCGTCATGCTCGGACTGCTCGCGGCATCCGTGTGGACCTGGGCGATCGTCATCGACAAGTATCTGAGCTACGCCCGGGCACGCCGGCAGTTCGATCATTTCGAACAGGTGTTCTGGTCGGGTCAGTCGCTCGAGGAACTCTACCGCACCCTTTCTGAGCGTACCAATACGGGCCTCAGCGCCATCTTCGTCGCCGCGATGCGCGAATGGAAGAAGTCGTTCGAGCGCGGCGCACGTTCGCCGATCGGCCTGCAGATGCGTATCGACCGTGCCATGGACGTCACGCTGGCGCGTGAATCGGAACATCTGATCGCCCGTCTCGGATCGCTCGCGACCATCGGCTCGGCCGGTCCGTTCATCGGTCTGTTCGGCACCGTCGTCGGTATCATGACCTCGTTCCAGGCCATCGCCGGTTCGAAGTCGACCAACCTCGCGGTCGTCGCCCCGGGTATCGCCGAAGCCTTGCTCGCGACCGCCATCGGCCTCGTTGCCGCTATCCCGGCGGTTATTGCCTACAACAAGTTCTCGGCCGATGCCGGCAAGCTGTCGGCGCGCATGGAAGGTTTCGCGGATGAATTCTCCGCCATCCTGTCGCGCCAGATCGATGAGAAGCTGCAGCCGCGCCAGGCAGCGCAGTAAACCGCAGACGGAACCGGAGTAAGTCACATGGCAATGTCTGTTGGAGGCAAAGGTGGCGGCGGTGGCCGCCGGGGCAGTCGTCGTGGCGGAGGCCGGGGCGGCCCGATCTCCGAAATCAACGTGACGCCGCTGGTCGACGTCATGCTCGTGCTCCTGATCATCTTCATGGTGGCCGCACCAATGATGACGTCGGGCGTGCCGATTGACCTGCCGCAAACGCAGGCTGGCGCACTCAATGCTCAGACCCAGCCGATCACCATTTCCATCAAGCAGGACGGCCAGGTCTTCCTGCAGGAAACGCAGATCGAAGCGGCTGACATTGCCGCCAAGCTGCAGGCGATCGCTACCACCGGCTACAATGAACGCATTTTCGTGCGCGGCGACGGAAAAGCGCCCTATGGCGTCATCGCCGACGTCATGTCGCGCATCCAGGAGGCCGGCTACAAGAATATCGGCCTGGTGACGCAGCAGATAACGGACCACTGACGGATCGACATGAAGCGTAGCATCGCCACATCTGCGGTCATTCACATCTTGGTGCTGATCGGCGCCATGTTGACGCTGAGTGCGCCTGCGCCGCTGGAGACGCCGGAAAGCACCGCCATGGATGTGGATATCGTCCCTGCTGAGCAACTTCAGCAGGGCGAAAAGAATGCGCCGGTGACCGATCACGCCGCGCACAAGCAGACGACGAAGCAGACGCAGGTCGCGAATGCACAGAATGTCGGCGACAACGATGTCGATCTGAAGAACCCTGCGGTTCCGACTCAGCGGCCGCAAGATGAGAACGCTACGGCTGCGCCGAAGAAGTCCGCTGTTCCCGTGCCGCAGAACGATCCGCGGCCAAATGACGTCAAAACGATCGAGCAGCAGGATACGGAGGCCGCGCCGAAGGAAGTGGCTGCCGTTCCGCAGCAGAAGCCGGATGTGACGCCCACACCGACTCCTACGCCGACCCCGCAGAAGACGGAGCCGACCCCGCAGAAGAGCGAGGTCACGCCGACCCCAACACCCACGCCGACACCCACTCCCACTCCCACTCCGCAAAAAGCTGATCCGCAGCCCGTAACCGAAAACCCGACCGAGCAGGCTGCACAGCCACCGGCGGACAAAGTTCCCGTTCCCGACGTGAAGCCGCAGCCAGTGCAGCCGCCGAAGACTGCGGAGACGAAGCCTGACCCGAAACCGGAGCACAAGCCCGTTACGAAGCCTCAACAGGTGGCAGACGCAAAGCCGACGACCAAGCCCACGGACAAGACGACGACGCAGAGCACGAGCAAGACCACATCGTCCGACAACGGGCAGGGCGACAGCGATAAGAATCGCAAGACCGCGAAAGGTTCCAACAATGACGGCGATTTCAACGAGGGTGATATCGCTGCGATGTTGAACAGAACCTCCTCGGCCGGCGGCGCCAAGCGCTCCAACCAGTCGGCATCCGCCGGTGCGCAGACACAGGTCGCGTCGCTTGGAGGCAGCAAGTCGCTCGGCGGCGGCAAGCTTAGTCAGAGCCAAAAAGACGGTCTGCGCGATCTGATTGCCAAGAACTGGAATGTCCTTCCTGGCCTGGAGGGAGCGGGCGATGTGAAGATCAAAGTTCATATTCGCCTCGACAAGTCAGGCCAGATCATCGGTGAACCGGAAGCGGTCGCCAGCGGCGGCCCGGCTCCGACACAGGAAGCCCTGAGGGGCGCGGCGGAGCGTGCCGTACTGCGAAGCCAGGCCGATTTCCAGAAGGAAGTGGACGCCGGGAAACTGTTGCCGCCCGATAAATATGGCGGCGCCGATGGTTGGAACGAACTAGTGCTGAACTTCGATGCGAGCGACTTGGGGCTGTGATGCGAGGAATGGCGCACATGCTTACATCTAGTCGCTGTCGGCTGGCGGCCGTCGCTTTTGCAACCGCTTTAGCTGGACCCGCTTTTGCTGCGGAACCGCCTGCGAAACACCCAGATCACAAGCACGACGCCGCCTTTACCGAAATACGCGATCAGGTTGCCAGCAAATGGCTTGTCGTTCCCGGACTGGACGGCGCGGACCAGGTGCACGTTCGGGTGAGGCTGAAGCTCGACCAATCCGGTCGGATCCTCGGACAGCCAGATGTGACAGCGTCCGGCGGCCCCGTGGCGACCCGCACCGCACTTGCAAACAGCGCTTACCGCGCGGTTGTCAATGCGGCTCCCTTCAAGAACCTGCCACTCGATAAATATGCCGACTGGAAAGAAGTGACGATGCACTTCGAAGCCGGCGACCTAGGGCTTTAATGCTGAAAGGCTTGGCACATATGATCAGAACATCCCTCATTCGCCTCCTGTTGGTGCTGACGGGCATGATGGCGGCCTTTATCACGCCCGCCTACGCCGTAGTCGAACTCAACATCAACAAGGGCAACGTCCAGCCCATGCCGATCGCCATCACCGATCTTCTGTCGAACGATGGCGTGGGCGCGCAGATTTCGGGCGTCATTGCTGCCGACCTGCAACGGTCCGGTCTGTTCGCTCCGGTCAACAAGCAGGCCTTCATCGAGAAGATCAGCAATCCGGATGCCACGCCGCGCTTTCAGGACTGGACGGCGATCAACGCACAGGCGCTCGTGACCGGCCGGGTGACACAGGAGGGTGGCCGCCTTCGCGCCGAGTTCCGCCTGTGGGACACCTATGGCAACAGCCAGATGATCGGACAGCAGTTCTATGCGCAGCCGGACAACTGGCGGCGCGTTGCCCACATCATCGCCGACGCGATCTATGAGAAGATCACCGGCGAGAAGGGCTATTTCGACACCCGTGTCGTCTTCGTCGCCGAAAGCGGCCCGAAGACAGCCCGCAAGACTCAGCTCGGCATCATGGACCAAGACGGCTTCAACGTCCGCATGCTTACGGACGGCAGCGACCTCGTGCTGACACCGCGCTTCTCGCCGAACCGGCAGGAAGTCACCTACATGTCTTTCGCCAACCAGCAGCCGCGCGTCTACTTGTTGCAGCTGGAAACCGGACAGCGCGAAGTGGTCGGCAACTTCCCCGGCATGACCTTCTCGCCGCGCTTCTCGCCGGACGGCCAGCGCGTGATCATGAGCCTGCAGCAGGAAGGCAACGCCAACATCTATACGATGGACCTGCGTTCGCGCACCACGACCCGCCTGACCTCGACGGCGGCTATCGATACCTCGCCGTCCTATTCGCCTGACGGTACGCAGATCGCCTTCGAAAGCGACCGCGGCGGCAAGCAGCAGATCTACGTCATGAATGCCGATGGTTCCAACCAGCACCGCGTCTCGTTCGGCGACGGTTCGTACTCCACGCCGGTCTGGTCGCCGCGCGGCGATCTCATCGCCTTCACCAAGCAGGCTGGCCAGACATTCTCGATCGGCGTCATGAAGCCGGACGGTTCGGGCGAACGCCTGCTGACGTCGGGCTTTCACAATGAAGGCCCGACCTGGGCGCCGAATGGCCGCGTCATCATGTTCTTCCGCGAACCGGCCGGTTCCAGCGGTCCGCAGCTCTTTTCGATCGATCTGACGGGCTATAACGAGCAGAAGATCCCGACCCCGGGCTTCGCCTCCGACCCGGCCTGGTCGCCCCTCCTCGAGTAGTGCGGGGCGCGTCACTTTATCGCCCCAAAGTCCTGTGACTGAGCCAGTTTGGGACAATTTTAGGACATCATTAACCATATTTGTTGGAATCGGATTAACCGAACCCGGTTACAGTCTGGCAACCCTGATAGAGACTTTAAGGAGAGACCGGCAATGAGCCGCATCGCAACCCCGGCCGTTGGCCATATGCAAAACCTCGCTCGCAACCCGATCATGATCGCGCTTTTCGTCGGCCTTTCGCTTGCCGGCTGCGCCTCCAAAAAGGGCTTGCCGAACGATGCCAATGGCCTTGGCCTCAATGGTGCCGGCAATGCCGCTCCGGGCTCGCCGCAGGATTTCACGGTTAACGTTGGCGACCGCATCTTCTTCGATACCGATAGCTCGTCGATCCGCGCCGATGCCTCCCAGACGCTCGATCGTCAGGCTCAGTGGCTTGCTCGTTATCCGAATTATTCGATCACCGTCGAAGGTCATGCCGACGAACGCGGTACGCGCGAATACAACCTGGCTCTCGGTGCTCGTCGCGCTTCCGCCGCCAAGGACTACCTCGCTTCGCGTGGCGTTCCGGCTCAGCGCATGAAGACGATTTCCTATGGCAAGGAACGCCCGGTCGCCACTTGCGACGATATTTCCTGCTGGTCGCAGAACCGTCGCGCCGTCACCGTGCTCAACGGCGCAGGTTCCTGATAAGCCGGAATTCCGGTCAAAATGCACAAAGGCGGCCCTTGTGGCCGCCTTTACTTTTTTGACCACACTTTGGCCGAACTCCGTTGCTTTTTGAGATCAATTGTAAAAATCTCCTGTTCGTGCCCAAGTGCGCGAAGAATCAATGGGACAGGATGATCCATATGAGAAAACTTGTCGTGGCGAGCTTGCTTTGTCTCGCCGCCGTCGCCGGTAGTGAGCGTGACGCCTCTGCCTTATCGCTTTTCGGACTTCATCTGGGTGGTCGCAGCGCTCCGGAACAGGCCGTTCCGAACAATACGGTTCCCCAGAGTCAGGGACAGTTCGAACAAGCACCTGTCGTCAACGTTCAAAGCAGCGATGCCGAAGTCCGTTTGCAGCAGCTTGAAGACCAGATGCGCCAGTTGAACGGCCGCGTCGAAGAGATGAGCTACCAGTTGCTGCAGATGCAGGAGCAGATACGCAAGACGCAGGAGGACAATGAATTCCGCTTCCAGCAGCTGGAAAAACGCGGCGGTGGAGGCGGCAGCGGTGCGGGCAGCACCGGCGGTGGCGGCACGACGACGATCGGCGGCGGTTCGATGAAGAAGAGCGAAGCCGACGTCCCGGCCCAGGGCGCAGGTGGCGGTCAACAACAGGACGACATCGCCGGCGTCATCAGCGATTCGCAAGGCAGCGATACACCGGATACCGCGCAACAGAGCGGTGGCCCCGGCAAGCCGCCGACCCAGCTCGGCTCGATCCAGTTCGATCAGAGCGGCAAACAGGTGGGCGCAACCGCGACGCGCACCAACAATGGTTCGGGAGCTGCGCCCGCCGCAGGCTCTTCAACGCAGACCGCCTCGCTTGGCAGCGAAGGCGATCAATATAAAGCGGCTTACGGCCACGTCCTGTCCGGCGACTACGGTGTCGCCGAACAGGAGTTTCGCCAATATATCGACAGCTATCCGAATAGCGCCCGGGCGGCCGATGCCAACTTCTGGCTTGGTGAAGCGCTTTATTCGCAGGGCAAATACAATGATGCTGCCAAGACTTTCCTGAACGCACATCAGAAATACGGCACCTCCGAAAAGGCGCCGGAGATGCTTTTGAAGCTTGGTATGTCGCTCGCCGCCCTCGACAACAAGGACACCGCCTGCGCGACGCTGCGCGAAGTGACCAAGCGTTATCCGAAGGCTTCGAAGGCCGTTTCCAACAAGGTGGCCAGTGAACAGAAGCGCCTTGCCTGCTGATTCCGATGTCCAATGACGCTGTGACTGGCGCTGCCACAGCCCAAATGCCAGAGGTTGCAGCGGCCGATTTTATTCATTCCCTTTTCAAGCCCGCCCATATTCTGGTCGCCATTTCCGGCGGTAGCGATTCCACCGGCCTTCTGGCCGCTCTTGCCGAACAGCTGAAACTCTTCCCGATTACAAACGTCTCCCTTTTCGCCGCCACCATCGATCATGGATTGCGGGCAGAGTCTGCCGATGAAACGCGCCATGTCGCCGCCGTCTGCGCATCGCTTGGCGTGCCCCATATCGTTCGTCGCTGGCAGGGTGAGAAGCCGAAAAACGGCATCATGGCCGCCGCCCGCGAGGCGCGTTATGGGCTGCTTGCCGATATCGCGGCGGAGGTCTCTGCCAGCGCTGTCGTCACCGCTCATACCTTTGATGACCAGCGCGAGACGTTGGCGATGCGCGCTGCACGTTTGAGCGAAGGTGAGGGCGGAGCCGGCACCGGCATTGCCGATGCCATGCTCTTCGACCGGCGCCTGTGGATCGTCAGACCGTTTCTCGCCTGCCGGCGGGCGGATATTCGCGCCTATCTCACGCGGCGCGGCATGTCCTGGCTGGACGATCCGAGCAATGAGGATGTCCGCTACGAGCGCGTGCGTACGCGAAAGAGCTTGGCGCAGGATGCCGCGTCGCCCTCCGCGCCGGATGGTGGTGGTACGGCTCGCGCGGCGCTCTCGACGGAAGCCGCTGCGTGGCTCGATAGATATGTGACTGTTCATGCGAACGTACTCTGCGCCGTCAGCCGGGATGCGCTGGCCGCCGATGAGGTTGTGCGCTCCTATGCGCTGTCCTATCTCGCTGCCGTATTCGGCGGTGAACCCTACGGGCCGGGCCGCGAACGGATGCGCCGCATCCTGGATTTCATCGGCGAGGGCAGGCCGGGGCGGCGCACGGCAGGCGGGGTCCTTTTCGACCTGCGCCGGGACGGGCTTTATCTCATGCGCGAAAGCCGTGATATCCAGCCGCTTGTGCTTGCCTCAGGAGCCGATGGTGTATGGGACGGCCGCTTTCGGATCGTCAATCACCGTCCGACAGGCATCCGCATCGAGGCGGCGGGGTCGAGCGGTATGGCGGAGTTTCCGGAGGGGTTGCCGAAAGGTGCCTTGCAGCGCGCACGGGCGGTGCTGCCGCGCGTGGTCGGCGGAGATGAGGGGAACGCCGTATCTGCCACGATTGCGCCTTATCTCGCGCCTTTCGACCGCTTTTTGACACGATTCGATCTCACATATGCGGATCGGTTGGCGGCTTGCTTTGGCCGGGAACCCTATATGCGGCCGCCGCTTTGAGACTAATTGACGGAAAAAGCGTGTGACGATGCGGTTTGCCTTGGCAAGGGCTTGGCGCAACCCTATGTTAGGGATCAAGTAATGCCGCCGTTCGACGGCGGAAGTTTCAGTGCTGGGGAGTTCGATGAACCCTAATTTTCGTAATTTCGCTCTGTGGGCAATCATAGCTCTGCTATTGATTGCCCTGTTCAGTATGTTCCAGAACGCGCCGGCACAAACAGGCTCCAGGGAAATTCCATATTCGCAGTTCCTCCGGGAAGTTGATTCAGGCCGCGTCCGTGACGTCACCGTCACCGGCAATCGCGTGGTCGGCAGCTATGTCGAAAATGGGACACCCTTCCAGACCTATGCTCCGGTCGTGGACGACAGCCTGCTTGAACGCCTGCAAAGCAAGAACGTCAACATTGTCGGCCGCCCGGAATCGGATGGGTCCTCGAGCTTCCTGAGCTATCTCGGCACGCTGCTGCCGATGCTCCTGATCCTCGGTGTCTGGCTGTTCTTCATGCGACAAATGCAGGGTGGCTCGCGCGGTGCGATGGGCTTCGGCAAGTCCAAGGCCAAGCTTTTGACCGAGGCGCATGGCCGCGTCACCTTCGATGACGTCGCCGGTGTCGACGAAGCCAAGCAGGATCTAGAGGAAATCGTTGAATTCCTGCGTGATCCGCAGAAGTTCCAGCGTCTCGGTGGTCGTATCCCACGCGGTGTTCTGCTTGTCGGCCCTCCCGGCACCGGCAAGACGCTGCTGGCGCGCGCCATTGCCGGCGAAGCCAATGTGCCGTTCTTCACCATTTCCGGTTCCGACTTCGTTGAAATGTTTGTCGGTGTCGGCGCAAGCCGCGTCCGCGATATGTTCGAACAGGCCAAGAAGAATGCGCCCTGCATCATCTTCATCGACGAAATCGACGCCGTCGGCCGCCATCGTGGCGCCGGTCTCGGCGGCGGTAACGATGAACGCGAGCAGACGCTGAACCAGTTGCTGGTCGAGATGGACGGTTTCGAGGCCAATGAGGGCATCATCCTCATTGCAGCCACCAACCGCCCTGACGTTCTCGACCCGGCGCTCTTGCGTCCAGGCCGCTTCGACCGCCAGGTCGTCGTGCCGAACCCGGACATCGTCGGCCGCGAGCGCATCCTCAAGGTGCATGCGCGCAACGTTCCGCTGGCTCCGAACGTCGATCTCAAGGTTCTGGCACGCGGTACGCCGGGTTTTTCGGGCGCCGACCTGATGAACCTCGTCAACGAAGCAGCGTTGATGGCGGCACGGCGCAACAAGCGCCTGGTCACTATGCAGGAGTTCGAGGACGCCAAGGACAAGATCATGATGGGCGCCGAGCGCCGCTCTTCGGCCATGACCGAAGCGGAAAAGAAGCTCACCGCCTATCACGAAGCAGGCCATGCGATCACGGCTCTCAATGTTGCCGTCGCCGATCCGCTGCACAAGGCGACCATCATTCCGCGCGGCCGCGCGCTCGGCATGGTCATGCAGCTTCCCGAGGGCGACCGCTATTCGATGAGCTACAAGTGGATGGTGTCGCGCCTCTGCATCATGATGGGCGGCCGCGTCGCGGAAGAGCTGACCTTCGGCAAGGAGAACATCACCTCCGGCGCCTCCTCGGATATCGAGCAGGCTACCAAGCTTGCCCGCGCCATGGTCACGCAATGGGGCTTCTCCGACGAACTCGGTCAGGTGGCCTATGGTGAAAACCAACAGGAAGTCTTCCTCGGCCACTCCGTATCGCAGTCGAAGAATGTTTCTGAGGCGACCGCCCAGAAGATCGACAACGAAGTCCGCCGTCTGATCGACCAGGCTTACAGACAGGCCATGGACATCATCACCACCAAGCACGACGAGTTCGTGGCACTGGCCGAAGGCCTGCTCGAATACGAAACGCTGACCGGTGAAGAAATCAAGGCACTGATTCGCGGCGAAAAGCCTGCCCGCGATCTCGGAGACGATACGCCTCCTAGCCGGGGCTCGGCCGTGCCGAAGACCGGCGCCAAGAAGGACGGCTCGCTTGGCACCAAGGGTGACGAGCCCGAAGGCGGTTTCGAACCGCAGCCACGCTGAGGCAGGGAGCCGATTGACCATGTAGGCGAAGAGGCCAGTTCTCCTTTCAACAGGGAGCTGGCCTTTTTCTTGATGGTTGGGGTAACGAACAGAAGCCGAGGTCGGTACTGTTGATGGCCCGAACATCGAAATTGAGTGGTCGCTATGTATGGCTTGCGATGTCGATGACGGGGCATTGCCCTACTGCTGATCGGATATTTCCATGAGTGAAGCATCCGTGATCCTCAGCTCAACGATTACCTGTCCGATCTGCCGCTTCAAGGCGACCGAAACGATGCCAACCGACGCCTGCCTGTATTTCTATGAGTGCAAGAGCTGCGGTGCCATCCTTCGGCCGAAGGCGGGCGATTGTTGTGTGTTTTGCTCGTTCGGAACCGTTCCTTGCCCGCCGATCCAGGCTCAAGGCGGGCAAGGCAGCTGCTGTTGATCGGCGTGACGCCACGTTGATCAAGGGTGCTTCGGTCGGGAAGGGCCTGGCGCCAAGCCTGTGGGCTCTGCTGCACGATGGTTGGAGTAAAGACTGGTTCAAGGCCGCCGATCTTGGAATCCTGTGCGCCGGCTGTTGGGACCTGGCTTAGGAGTGTTTCTGGATCTGGCAAAGTGTGAGCAAGGACGCTTGAGAATGGTCAGGACTTCCACCGCCGCCGTACCAACGGCTAACGTATTTACGCCGATAGACTAGGAGGCCAGTTCCGTTTCATTGGGAAGTTGGCCTTTTTTAGTGCTTATTAACGGTAACGCGTTGTAATACGCTTTCTTGGTAATTTAAGTGCCGAGTCTTGCAATCTATGGCATGAGCCTCAAGCATCGATGTTCGCGCCGCCCATGGAATTCTGGGGAGGTGAACGGGATGCCGCAGTCCCTCAGAGGGACGCCGCAATCACGGGAGTGCATATGAAACGTCGCTATTTCGGTACGGACGGAATCCGCGGGCAATCCAATATCTATCCGATGACGCCGGATCTCGCCATGCGCGTGGGCATCGCCGCCGGCACGATCTTCCATCGGGGCAGCCACCGCCATCGGGTGGTCATCGGCAAGGATACGCGTCTCTCCGGCTATATGCTGGAAAACGCCATGGTGGCGGGCTTCACCGCAGCCGGTGTCGATGCCTTCGTTCTCGGCCCTATCCCGACGCCCGCTGTCGCTATGCTGACACGGTCGCTACGCGCCGATATCGGCGTGATGATCTCCGCTTCGCATAATCCTTACGAAGACAACGGCATCAAGCTTTTCGGCCCCGATGGCTACAAGCTGTCCGATGATCTCGAAACGAAAATCGAGGATCTGCTGGAAAAGGACATGACGGCGCATCTCGCCAAGTCCGAGAACATCGGCCGTGCCAAGCGCGTCGACGGCGTGCATGACCGCTATATCGAACATGCCAAGCGTACATTGCCGCGCGATGTGACGCTGCAGGGCCTGCGCATCGCCATCGACTGCGCCAATGGTGCCGCTTACAAGGTCGCGCCGGCTGTGCTGTGGGAACTCGGCGCCGATGTCGTTACCATCGGCAACGAGCCGAACGGCACCAATATCAATCTCAATTGCGGCTCCACCAGCCCGGTAGCGCTGCAGAAGAAGGTGGACGAGGTACGCGCCGATATCGGTATTGCGCTCGACGGCGACGCAGATCGCGTCATCATCGTCGACGAAACCGGCACGATCATCGATGGCGACCAACTGATGGCCGTCATTGCCGAGAGCTGGGCCGAAAGCCAAATGCTGCGCGGCAACGGCATCGTCGCCACCGTGATGTCCAATCTCGGTCTGGAACGCTTCCTGGAAGACAAGGGCATGGCACTTGCCCGCACAGCGGTCGGCGACCGCTATGTCGTCGAGCATATGCGTCAGCACAATTACAATGTCGGCGGGGAGCAGTCCGGCCATATCGTGCTCTCCGACTACGGCACGACTGGCGACGGCCTCGTGGCGGCGCTGCAGATTCTGGCTGCGGTCAAGCGCACCGGCAAGCCAGTCAGCGAAGTCTGCCGCCGTTTCGAACCGGTGCCGCAACTGCTGCGCAATGTCCGCATTTCCGGCGGCAAGCCGTTGGAGGACAATCATGTGCGCAAGGCGATCGCTGATGCCGAAAATGAGCTGGCCCGCAACGGCCGCCTTGTCATCCGCCCTTCCGGCACCGAGCCGCTGATCCGCGTCATGGCGGAGGGAGACGACCGCGGCCAGATAGAACGCATCGTCGGCGGCCTGATCGATGTGATCTCGAACGTTCGCAACGCTGCCTGATTAGCGCTTCCGGCTATCAGAATATTGGCATGAGATCTCTGCCGCCTCATCGAGGCGGCTACATTGTTGAGGGAAACGACCTGCAGTATCACTCCTGGCGATCGGCAAGGGAGGTCTTCGGCAAGGTTTGTCTGCTATAAGATGCGGATTGCGGGCCTCGGCGCCAGCATCACGACGCCGCGTGAAGATCACCGAAACATTTCGCCGGGATAGGCGCCCCAGAGCATGTTCTGCCTGATATAGCCGCTTGCGGAATGTTTCTGTACCGAGACGCTACACCAGGCACCGGTGCAAGAGCGTAGCGACAGCAATACGCCGGGTTGCAGTTCGGCGATGAGTGCGGCCGTTGTTTCCGGGCTGCCGCGCAGCATCGCATTTGTCTTCAGCCACGGTGCGACAACCGCCGTACGCAATCCTGAAAGAAGTGCGCTGTGCATCCACCCGGTGGTGCCGACATCATCGCGCACTTGTCGCCAATGGCCGTATTCATCGATGATCTCCAGCGGCAGGCCGGGTTTCATATAGATCCATTTGGTAGGGTAGATTGTTGACGGGCCGACGCGCATACGCGCTTTATACGCTTTCAGAGACACGTAGCGAGGAATCGGCAGTCCCGTCTCCCGTCCCTTATCCCAGCTCGTAGCTGCGACGGGCTTTATCGGCAATGGTCCGGCAAGGGCGGCGGTTGTCAGAAAGATAAGCGCGAGGCATAGGCCGGCACCCAGATTGCGAAAGTAAGTCAATGACTTCCTCCATATTTTACGCCCCGGCTGCGGTCATGGTAACGGCCCGGTCATTGCCAATTGGTTTATGAGCTGGGAACAGTTTGACTTGTGAGTCCTCTTCCGTCCCCGTGACGCGAAAAGCCAAATCGGCTAAGGCATTCCCATTTTATAAACTTAGTTTTATGAATTACTAATGTATAAAACAAGTATAGCCAGCAACTAAACAGAGTAAATATTCGTAGTTAATCGGGTTTTAACCCTTATCATTCATTATCCATGTCATGTCTTTCGATTGGCAGGCGTTTGTCGTGCCAATGGCAATAAATTTGGAGCCAAAGCCATGATGAAAACTTTGATTGGGGCCGCTGCAGCTCTGCTTTTCGGCACATCCGCTTTTTCAGCCGATCTCTATACGCCGGAGCCGGTGCAGCCGGCGCCGGAAGTGGCCGTCAGCCAGTCGAGCGGCTGGTACCTGCGCGGCGATGTGGGTTATGCCTTCACCAATCTGCGCGGCGCCAACTACTTCCAGGGCTCGAACTCCAACATGCAGGATTTCGATAGTGCCAACCTCGATGACAATCTGACGCTCGGCGGCGGTGTCGGTTACCAGGTTAACAACTATCTGCGCACGGACGTGACGCTGGATTATCTCTTCAAGTCTGATTTCAAGGGCTCGACGCGCGGCGATTGCGGCGGCTGCGGCCCTGGTTTCACCGCGGTGCCTGCGACCTCCCGCGATGTGGCGTCGTTGACCGCCTATAGCTTGCTCGCCAACGCCTATGTCGATATCGGCACCTACGGCATCTTCACGCCTTATGTGGGCGGTGGTCTCGGCGGCACCTACGTTAAATGGAGCAACCTGAAGAACACCTCTTGCTCCGACGCGAATCCGGACTCCTGCGACGAGTCGGTGTCGCATAATGGCCGTGGTAGCTGGCGCTTCACCTACGCGTTGATGGCCGGTACCTCCATCGACCTCTCGTGCAATCTGAAGGCCGATGTCGGCTATCGCTTCCGCCATGTCGAAGGCGGCGATATGTTCGGTTATGCCGAGAACGGCGGTCCCGGTTACGACAAGGGCCTCAACCTGCATGAAGCCCGTATCGGCGCGCGCTACACCTTCGGTGGCTGCCAGACCGCCAGCTACATGCCGCCGGCCGATATTCCGGTCCAGCCGCAGCCGGTCTACAAGTAAGCATCCTCACGTCCAAGCCATTGAAAAGCCGTCCGGTTCGCCCGGACGGCTTTTGCTTTTTTTACCGTCGCCGTTAAGCAATTCAACCGCGTCTTAAACCTTCATTAACCACAAATTCCCTATGGTTAATGAAATGACAATGGCTGTGGACCGACCCGGTCTCTCTTCTCGGAGAGTCGGAGCGGTGGGTACGATAAGGGCCGGCCGGCTTGGAATGCGGGCACCTGCCCGAGGTTGGAAGGCGAGGGGTAATGATCCGTTTCGACGCTTTGGCGCTGGCCGCGATGATGGCGAGCGCGTTTGCGGGCACTGCCTTTGCGGGCGGTCTGCCGCCGGAGATCAAGATGCCCGAAGTCAGCGTCAAGGATGCCCGGGGCTGGTACTTGCGCGGCGATGTCGGCTATGCCGTCAACGCCAGCCACGATGACACGACCTTCCGCACTTACGATCCCATCGGCGGCGACTACAGCGCCGGGCGTTTCGATTCAGATCGTTTCAGCGGCGATTTTTCGGGTGGTCTCGGCGTTGGCTATCAGTTCAACGACCTGTTCCGTGCCGATCTAACCGGCGACTATTTCAGCGGCGATTTCGATGGCCGCATATCAAGCGCTTCGCCGTGCTCCGGCGGAGCAGGCGGCACGGGTTGCTCCACAAAGGCGCGCTCCTCTTTTAAAGCCGGCAGCCTGATGGTGAACGGTTATGTCGATCTCGGCACGCTCGCGGGCTTCACGCCGTATGTCGGTGCCGGCCTCGGCGCGACCAGGGTCTCCTGGAACAGCGTCAATACGATCGGCTCCTGCGTCGACGGCGTCTCCGGTTGCGGTGGCGCTGCTTCGGTCAGTACGCGTTATCCCGGCGAAAGCGACTGGCGCATGACCTATGCTTTGATGGCTGGTGTCGGCTATGAAGTGACCCCGAATGTGAAGCTGGATCTTGGTTATCGCTTCTCGCATATCGCTGGGGGCGACATGTTCGGCTATTCCGCTGCGGATGCGGCGGCCGGCGCCGGCGGCACGATGGGCCGCGACGGCGCCCTGTCGCGACACGAGATCCGCATCGGTTTGCGAATCACCATGTGGTAGGATCGCTGCTTACGGCGTCGTGAGCACGTAGGCGATGCGGCGGAAGAAATCCAGGGTGCGGAAGAGATGCGCGGGGATGCGCCGCCACGCGGCGGATTTCGCGGCGCGGTAATCGCGGCGCCAGCCAATCATCGTGGTCCTCTGTAGCGGGCTGAAGCCAACGATGTTTGCGCGTGTGGTGACGATGGATGTGCGCATATCCCAACCGCGCTCGACGGCGACGTCCCAAGGGAGAGACATGACCGCGAGCGACTTGACGATCTTTTCCGCACCGCTGCGCGTCACGAGATAGCAAGCTGTCGAGCCCTGGGGGCCGAAGAGGCAGCGGCCAATCACATCTCCCGTGCGGCTGCGGGTCGCAGCGCGGAAGCCGCCCCAGCGATGATTGATGAGCTTGATGACCTCGGCATTCGGGGCAGCTTCTTTTGCCGCCATGGCGCGGGCAAGAAAATCGCCGTCCAGCGCTATGTCGTCTTCGATGATGACAGCCGAGTCGCCGCCGTCAGCCAGAAATTGACGCAGCGCCATCAGGTGGCTGCGGTAGCAGCCATATTCGCCAGGCAGGATGACCCTGCCGTGCCGGCGTTGGAAACGATCGTGATCGACGTCGATCCATTGCTCCTGCGGCAAAAGAGCGCCGTCGACGCCGCCGACGCGCTCGACCTTGATGCCGAATTGATCGCTCTGCCGCTGGATTTCCGCCAATCTGTCCGCCGCTCGATCAATGTTGATGAGATAGACGGGCAGTGGCTGCACGGGCGTGCGAAGGCTTTCGGACAATATGGTCTGATACATTAAAGACATTTGTTCTTCATCTGTCGGCGCAGATCCGTTCAGCGCTCTTAACATATGGTGGGTGTCCGCAAAGAAGCCAACTTTTGTGTGGCTAACATAGCGTAATTATGCTGTGCGAGGCTTATCTGCCAGGATCATTCCTGCACGAATTCGTGAAGCGTTGTCCATCGGGTCATTTTGCCTATTGCGCTGGCGGGCGGCTTCCAATATATCCGACGGCGGGACACTCCTCCCCAACGAGGAGCTTTCTATCTGAGAGGATAGCATCATGACTAAGCTCGCCAAGCCGGACATCCGTCCGCAAAATACCCATTTTTCTTCTGGCCCCTGCTCGAAGCGCCCCGGTTGGACGCTCGATGCTCTTTCCGACGCGGCTCTTGGCCGTTCGCACCGCGCGAAGGTCGGTAAGGCTAAGCTGAAGCAGGCCATCGATCTTACCCGAGACATTCTGGAAGTGCCTGCGGATTATCGCATTGGCATCGTTCCGGCTTCTGATACCGGCGCCGTCGAAATGGCGCTCTGGTCGCTGCTCGGAGAGCGCGGTGTCGATATGCTCGCCTGGGAAAGCTTCGGCGCCGGCTGGGTGACCGATGTCGTCAAGCAGCTCAAGCTTAAGGACGTCCGTAAGCTTGAGGCGGGCTACGGCGAGCTTCCCGACCTTTCCACCGTCGATTTCGACCGTGACGTGGTCTTTACCTGGAACGGCACCACCTCCGGCGTCCGCGTTCCGAACGCCGATTTCATTCCGGCTGACCGCAAGGGCCTGACGATCTGCGACGCCACCTCGGCCGCTTTCGCGCAGAACCTCGATTTTGCCAAGCTCGATGTCGTCACCTTCTCCTGGCAGAAGGTCTTGGGCGGCGAGGGCGCGCATGGCGTCATCATCCTTTCGCCGCGCGCCGTCGAGCGCCTGCTGACCTATACGCCGGCCTGGCCGCTGCCGAAGATTTTCCGTATGACGAGCGGCGGCAAGCTGACGGAAGGTATCTTCCAGGGCGAGACGATCAATACGCCGTCGATGCTTTGCGTCGAGGACTATCTCGACGCTCTTCTCTGGGCCAAGGAACTCGGTGGCCTGACGGCGCTGATCGGCCGAGCCGATGCCAACGCCAAGGTCATCAACGACTTCGTCGCCGCCAACGATTGGATCGCCAATCTTGCAGCCAAGGTGGAAACGCAATCCAATACCTCCGTCTGCCTGAAGATCGTAGACAGCCAGGTCGCTGCTCTCGATGAGGATGGCCAGGCGAACTTCGCCAAGGGTCTGGTCGCGCTCCTCGAAAAGGAAGGCGTTGCCTATGACGTCGGCCACTACCGTGACGCGCCGTCGGGCCTGCGCATCTGGGCGGGTGCGACGATCGAAACCGCCGATATGCAGAAGCTGATGCCCTGGCTTTCCTGGGCCTTCGAAACGCAGAAGGCGACGCTCTCCCAGGCCGCAGCCTGAGATCATAGCGTCCACAGGCTCCGCCAAGAGGGCGGAGCCCAGCATCCCGAATTATCTTTTTGCTTTCATGCAATTCCGGACGGAAAACCGCTCCGCACTTTTCCTGGAATTGCTCATCGTCGCTGACCCCATTCTCAGGAGGCCTCCATGGCACCTCGCGTTCTCGTATCCGACGAATTGTCGGAAACCGCCGTCCAGATCTTTCGCGATCGCGGCGTCGAAGTCGATTTCCAGCCGCAGCTCGGCAAGGATAAGGACAAACTGCTCGAAATCATCGGCAATTATGACGGCCTCGCCATCCGTTCCGCCACCAAGGTGACGGAGAAGATCATCGAAGCGGCTGCCAATCTCAAGGTCGTCGGCCGCGCCGGCATCGGTGTCGACAATGTTGATATTCCGGCAGCCTCGCGTCGCGGTATCATCGTCATGAATACGCCCTTCGGCAACTCGATCACGACCGCCGAACACGCCATCGCACTGATGTTCGCCGTCGCCCGCCAGCTTCCGTCCGCCGACGCTTCGACCCAGGCCGGCAAGTGGGAAAAATCGAAGTTCATGGGTGTCGAAATCACCGGCAAGACGCTCGGCGTCATTGGCGCGGGAAACATCGGCTCCATCGTCATTGCCCGTGCCATCGGCCTGAAGATGCATGTCGTTGCCTATGACCCGTTCCTCTCCAAGGAACGCGCCGAGGAAATGGGCGTCGTCAAGGTCGAGCTCGATGAACTCTTCGCCCGCGCCGATTTCATCACGCTGCACGTCCCGCTGACCGACAAGACGCGCAACATCATTGACGCCGACGCTCTCGCCAAGACGAAGCCGGGCGTGCGCATCATCAACTGCGCCCGCGGCGGCCTGGTGGATGAGGCGGCCCTTGCCGGCGCCATCAAGTCCGGCCATGTCGCCGGTGCTGCCTTCGACGTGTTCGAAGTCGAGCCCGCCAAGGAAAGCCCGCTATTCGGCCTGCCGAACGTCGTCTGCACGCCGCATCTCGGCGCTTCGACCACGGAAGCGCAGGAGAATGTCGCTCTGCAGGTGGCCGAGCAGATGTCGGACTATCTCGTCAAGGGTGCGGTATCCAACGCCATCAACATGCCCTCGATCACCGCTGAGGAAGCGCCGATCCTGAAGCCATTCATCAAGCTCTCCGACGTTCTCGGCGCCTTCGTGGGCCAGGTAACGGAAGATCCGATCAAGGAAATCGAGATCCTCTATGACGGCGTTACCGCCGGTATGAACACTAAGGCGCTGACGAGCGCGCTGCTGGCTGGCCTCATCCGCACCCAGGTTGCCGACGTCAACATGGTTTCGGCGCCGATCATGATCAAGGAAAAGGGCATCGTGCTCGCCGAGGTCAAGCGCGACAAGACCGGCGTCTATGACGGCTACATCAAGCTGACGGTCACCACCGACAGCATGACGCGCTCGATTGCAGGCACCGTCTTCTCCGACGGCAAGCCGCGCTTCATCCAGATCAAGGGCATCAATCTCGACGCCGACGTGGGCAGCCACATGGTCTACATCGCCAATACCGACGTTCCCGGCATGATCGGCTTCATCGGCACGACGCTCGGTGCGGCCGACGTCAACATCGCCAACTTCCAGCTCGGCCGGGACAAGCAGGGCGGCGATGCCATCGCGCTCCTTTACGTCGACGGTCCGATCAATGATGAGGTTCTGGCCAAGCTGACCGCTCATCAGGCGATCCGCCAGGCAAAGCCGCTGGTGTTCAACGTCGACTAAACATTGCTCCTCCCAAGAGCGACATGCGAGCCCGGTGCAGGAAACTGCGCCGGGTTTTTCGTTGCCAACTGGCTTTTCGCCGAAACGTGCACCACCTGGGCTATCACCTTCCATCGGCCTGTGGATAAGTCCGAACCTCAGGCTATCGGCCCTCTTCAAACATGCCTATCTCTTTGTCATGGGGGCGTCACAAGGGAACAGTTTTGAGGGAATTATGGCCAAGCCTATGACGGCTTGGCTCGCGAAACCGGCCGCGGTTGCGATCGTGCTGTTTGCGCGTGCCATCACCGCCGTGAGGGCGATCTGGCCGGAAAGCGGCGTACCGTCGGGACGGTGCATCTATTTCGCCAATCACTCCAGCCATGGTGATTTCATCCTTATCTGGGCGGTGCTTCCGCCGCGGCTGCGACAGCGAACACGTCCGGTCGCCGGCGCCGACTATTGGCTGAAATCGAAGCTGAACAGCTTCATTGGCCGCGACGTATTCAACGCCGTGCTTATCGAACGGGATCGCGAGGCGCGGACGGAAGATCCGATCGCGCAGATGGCCGCCGCCATCGATGCCGGCTCTTCATTGATCCTGTTTCCGGAAGGCACGCGAAATTTGACGGACGCGCCCCTGCAACCATTCAAGAGCGGGCTGTTTCATCTGGCGAAGATGCGCCCCGATATCGATCTCGTTCCCGTCTGGATCAACAATCTCAACCGTGTCATGCCCAAGGGCGAGTTCGTGCCCATTCCGTTGATCTGTACAGTGACCTTCGGCAGCGCACTGCGTATCGGCCCAGACGAAGAGAAGGCGGATTTTCTCGCGCGGACGCAATCGGCACTGCTAGCTCTCTCTCCCAAACAAGTGGGGAATGGCGAATGAGTGCGGCGAGCTCCGATCTGATTCACCTTGTCCTCGGCATCTTTGGCGTCCTGATCGTCGCATCCGTCATCGGGTATGTTCTGCAGCGCCGCCTGTCGCCGGATGGGTCCAACGCAGCGATCGAAAACCTCAATGCCCGCATCAAGGCGTGGTGGGCGATGGTGATCCTGATCGGCATCGCCTTTCTGGCGGGCCGTACCGGCGTCATCCTGCTCTTCGCCTTCTGCTCCTTTGCGGCGCTGCGCGAATTCATCACGCTCACCAACACCAGGCGCGCCGACCATTGGGCGCTCGCCGCCGCATTCTTCGTCGCGCTGCCGCTGCAATATTATCTGCTCTGGGCCGAGGAATACGGCATCTTCTCGATCTTTATCCCGGTCTATGCATTCCTCTTCATGCCGATCATTGCGGTCTTGCGCGGCGATACCGAGCGCTTCCTGATCCGCATCGCCGAGGTGCAGTGGGCGCTGATGATCTGCGTCTTCTGCGCCTCGCATGTGCCTGCATTGCTTACCCTGCATATACCCGGCTATGAGGGACGCAACGTCCTCTTGATCGCGTTCCTCGTCATCGTCGTGCAGCTCAGCGATGTCCTGCAATATGTCTGGGGCAAGCTGTTCGGCCGCCACAAGATTGCGCCAAAGCTGTCACCATCGAAGACAGTCGAGGGGTTTGTCGGCGGAGTCGTCAGCGCGACGTTGATTGGCGCAGCGCTTTGGTGGATCACCCCGTTCACTCCGCTGCAGGCAGGCCTGCTTGCTTTCGTGATTACCCTTATGGGCTTCTTCGGCGGGCTGGTGATGTCGGCCATCAAAAGGGATCGCGGTGTCAAGGACTGGGGGCACCTGATCGAAGGTCATGGCGGACTGATCGACCGGCTGGATTCCGTCGTCTTCTCCGCACCGATTTTCTTCCATCTCGTCCGCTACTGGTGGTCGCAGTGATGACGGCGCGGGTGAGGTCGCTTGCCGGCAGCAGCATCGTGCACGTGCTTTTCGCCTTCCTCGCCATGGGCGGCTGGGCCGTCTTTGCCAACCGCCTGCATCCGATGCCGAGGCCGTTGGTCGCCGGTGTCGTTCAGGGCATTCTGTCGGCCTGCCTGACGCTGTTTCTGAAATCGGTGGTCGAAGCGCTGTCGAAACGGTTCAGCGGCTTTACGGCTCTCTGGGCGCCGCCATTGATCGCTTGTCTCGGCTCTACCGGCATATTGGTGACGATCCATGCCCTCAGCGGCACGCCGGAGATATTGAAGACCATCGCGGTGCCGCTGCTGGTCTCGACCAGCTATGCGGCGATCTACAATTATTCGATTTCCGGCGGGAGGCGTTAGGTAGATGGCGGGCGAGGGAGCGGGCGACAGGCGGCCATTGGCCAGCCGCAATACGCGCTGGGCACAGGCATTGGCGCGGCGTATGACGGCGCTGTCGGTGACGCCCAACCGGATATCGCAGGCGAGCATGGTCATGGCGGCGCTGGCCGGCAGTTCTTTCTGGCTGTCGGGGCAGGGCAGTGGTGGGCTGCGCGCCATATTTCTCATCCTTGCGGCACTCTTCTGCCAGCTTCGGCTGCTCTGCAATCTGCTTGACGGCATGGTCGCCGTCGAGGGCGGCAAGGGCGAGGCGGATGGGCCGTTCTGGAATGAATTCCCGGACCGCGTCGCCGATATCCTGATCTTTGCCGGCGTCGGCTATGGTATCGCCGCACCCGGCCTCGGCTGGGCCGCTGCCGCCTTTGCCGTTCTCACCGCCTATGTCCGCGAGCTCGGCCGCGCTACGGGCAATCCCAGCGATTTCGGCGGGCCGATGGCCAAACAGCACCGCATGGCAACGATTACGGTTGCTGCCTTGTTGTCGGTCGTCGAAGTGCTATGGAGCGGCGGCTCCTGGGTGTTGACCATCGCACTCTGGATCATCGCCGCCGGTGCAGCGGTAACGGCTCTTCGCCGCGGTCTCAATCTTATACGGCAGTTGAAAGCCAGAGGTTGAGAGGCAGTCTCATCCTATGAGGAGCTGCTGTCGCCATGCTGGTGATTCGCCGCCTCTTGCGCCGGGCGGCAATCCTTTCTATATCCCTGGTCCATCGAGGCTGGGCGGCCAAGTCGCCGCGTGCCCGCAGATGATAAAAATCCGCCGCTTTTGCATGGCAACCGGTGGACAGAAGACAGCACCGAAGATCGACTGAGATTGGCGGCAAGACCGTGAACACACTGGATTTTGACAAGAGGCCGGAAGATACGCGCGTCGTCGTCGCCATGTCTGGCGGCGTCGATAGTTCCGTCGTTGCCGGCATCCTGAAGCGCCAAGGCTATGACGTGCTCGGGATCACGCTGCAGCTTTATGATCACGGCGCCGCCGTGCACCGCGCCGGCTCTTGCTGTGCCGGCCAGGATATCGACGACGCCCGCCGCGTCTGCGAGACGCTCGGCATTCCGCATTATGTGCTCGACTACGAAAAGCGTTTCCGAGAGACGGTGATCAATCCCTTCGCTGAAAGCTACGTTGCCGGCGAGACGCCGATCCCTTGTGTTGCCTGCAACCAGACCGTCAAGTTCGCCGATCTTCTGGCGACGGCCAAGGAACTGGGCGCCGATGCGCTGGCGACCGGCCACTACATCCGCTCCCGCCCGAACCCGTCCGCCGACAATCCCGGCCGCCGCGCGCTCTACCGCCCGGCCGATGCCGATCGCGACCAGAGCTATTTCCTCTTTGCGACCACGCAGGAGCAGATCGACTATCTGCGCTTTCCGCTCGGCGGCATGCCGAAGTCGGAGACGCGTGCGCTTGCCGAGGAGATGGGTCTCGTCGTTGCCAAGAAGGCCGACAGCCAGGACATCTGTTTCGTGCCGCAGGGCAAATATTCCGACGTGATCGCCAAACTGAAGCCGAATGCGGCGCTCGCCGGCGAGATCGTCCATCTCGACGGTCGCGTGCTCGGCCATCACGAGGGCATCCTGCACTACACGATCGGCCAGCGCCGCGGCATCGGGATCGCTACCGGCGAACCGCTTTATGTCGTCTATCTTGACGCCCGCTCGCGCCGCGTCATTGTCGGCCCGAAAGAAGCGCTGGAGACGCACCGCGTCTACCTCCGCGACGTCAACTGGCTCGGCGACGAGCCGCTGGCGAAGGCGGCTTCCGGCGAGGGCATTGCCTGTTACGCCAAGGTCCGCTCGACCCGCGCGCCAGCCCCTGCCGTGCTGCATGCCGATTCCACGGGCATCTATGTCGACCTGACGATCGGCGAAGCCGGCGTCGCTCCTGGCCAGGCCTGCGCGCTCTATTCCGCCCCCGGTGACGATGCCCGCGTCTACGGCGGTGGCTTCATCGAACGCTCCGAGCGCGAGCCGATGGCGGAAGCCTCTCTGAAGGCTCTTCTGGCCAGCCCGGTCGCCGCATGAAGCCAGGCGGTTGTCGGGCAGGGGAAAGCATTGATTTTTCCAAATCATCCGCTTGACACAAAGCCGAACCGCACCTTATAAGCCGCTCAACCGACGAGCCCACGCTCCTCGAGCGCCGGTTTCGTTTGGCCCTTGCGTGTAAAACTATAGATTATGCGCAGAAGTGGCGGAGTAGCTCAGTAGGTCAGAGCAGAGGAATCATAATCCTTGTGTCGGGGGTTCAAATCCCTCCTCCGCTACCAAAATCTTCAAGAAAATCAGATGTATGTTGCGAACGATCCAAAGTGATTGCGGTGCTGTTGTTGCAGCCGGATACCGAATTCCGGAATTTTGCTAGCAGGATCGGGAATTTTGATTTTTGAATCGGCACGGTTTCGGCCGTTCCGGGTTGTTGCAAACGGGCAGCCCTTGCGAACCGCCCGTTATCTTGACTGTCTTGACTAGTTGCCTGGCTTGTTCTTGATCGCTGCGTCGATCTGCCTCTTCACAGCATCAAGGTTGAAGGAGGCCGGATCCTGCATCGGTGGGTAATCAACCGCTGTGAGGGCCAGTTTGGCGACCAACTCCTGGACACTGACGAAGCGCCAGAACTCGCGAGCAAAGAAGTCGTTCATGTATCCTCCACCCTGGTCATTGAGGCTTTGCTCGCCGATCGACGGTGTCCGCTCGAAGGGATCCTGACGGATATTGACCATTGTGGGCATGTCCGTTGTTACCTTCGCGCCAGGCCAACCCTGAGGCTGTTGAAAGAACTGGAACTTGAAGTTATCGATGCGAACTGCACCCAGATGAGGGCCACCGAAGTAGAAAAATTCATGACGCGCGGACGGCGAATTGCCCTCCAATAGGTCCAACTGGTTGTAGCCATCAAGGTGGTTCTTGTAGGTCTGATCACCCAACTTCGTGCCCTTCAGAAGTTCATCGGTGATGTTAGGATTACCAGCAGCCGCCGCGAGTGTAGGGAACCAATCCAAGGCCGAGAAGATTCCGTTCTCGACCGTACCTGGCTTGACCTTGCCCGGCCAGCGGATGATGGCCGGTGCACGGAAGCCACCCTCCATCACGGTACCCTTGGTGCCCTTGAATGGCGTCATGCCGCCGTCAGGCCAAGTAAATACTTCTGCGCCATTGTCGGTCGTGAAAATGACGATGGTGTTGTCGGTCTCGCCCGCATCCTCGATGCATTTCATGATGGCACCGACGCTGTCGTCCAATTGCGCCATGCCGGCTTCTTCAAGGCCATAATTGCTCTGGCTGTTCATCAAGCTCTGATACTTAGGAGACAGGAATGTCCAGACGTGCATGCGCGTCGTGTTGTGCCAGACGAAAAACGGCTTGCCGTCGGTTTTGGCTTTATCCATGAAGTCGCACGAAGCTTTGACCAGCACTTCGTCGAATGTGCCCATATCGTACTTGGCCTTGGGTGTGATGTCGTGCATGTTCGGCACGTTGGACATATCGGGGTACGGCGCCAAGGGGCCTTCATCGATGATCTTCTGCTTGCCGATCTTGCCCCAGCGCGGCTGCTGGGTCGCGTCGTCCGTGTCCGTAGCAAAGCTGTGCACCAAATTGCGCGGCCCGACTTTGTCACGATACGACTGGTCATCCGGGAACGAATACCAATAGGGGTCTGACATTGCGTCAAGGTGGTACAGGTACCCGAAGAACTCATCGAAACCATGGAGAGTTGGCAGAAACTTGTTCAAATCGCCGAGATGATTCTTGCCAAACTGGCCGGTGGCGTAACCCTCGGTCTTGAGGACGGCGGCGATAGTTGCCGCCTTGTCCGGCATGCCCACATCAGCGCCGGCCTGACCGACGGTCGTCAGGCCAGTGCGCAGCGGGATTTCACCGGTAATGAAACTCGCGCGGCCCGCGGTGCAACTCGCCTCGGCATAATAGTCGGTGAACATCATGCCTTCAGACGCCAGCTTGTCGAGGTTCGGCGTCTTGCCGGACATGATGCCCCGGTGATAGGCACCAATGTTGAACCAGCCGACATCGTCACCCATGATGACAACGATGTTGGGTTTTGGCTGCTGTTGCTGCGCGACTGCCGGTGCACCTAGTGTGGCTGCGAATGCGGAAGCCAGCAGACAGAAATAAAGATTTCTCATGCTACTCATGGCCTACATCCTCCGTTTGAGTTTGCGCGTGGCTCGGCCCAATCGGGATTGCTCTCTCAAAAGAGCAGGATCTCCCATCCTCTCGGTTGGGACGCCTTGTGTGTGACACTACGCGCCAAGGTGCCACAGGAAGGTCGGCTATGGTGGATTTCTGAATGCAGCTCAGACTACTCGCCATAAGGCGGCGATAGGCGTACCCGTCATCGAGCGTCGACGGCTGGCAACGAGATGCTTGCTGTGGCTATTGCCCCTATCAGTATTTTCATATTTGCTAATATAGTGTATTTGCGGCTTCGCGTCTAGATTGAAAGCTTCTCAAGAGAGCACTTCTAGTGCGGCACGGTCACTGACTTTTCCCGCGTGCTCCCGTAATTCCCATATTTTCCGATACTCGGTGGCAGACAATACCGGTTGCTGTATCGTGGATCACGACCCGGAAACTACTTGCCGGAATGTCTTGCCAGTCGATCTACGGTTCAGCGCCTCCGCTCTTGAGAGTTTCGGCCAGGCTCCCTCCGCAACGCCGTCCTCTTCGAGCCTGCTGCGCGCCAGGGTTAGCCACCTCAACGCTGGCGGAAATCGGGCCAACTCAGCTTTCACCCTTATCGATGCGACGTCTCAAATCCTCGGCAAAATATTTATAGTCCTCAAGCAGACGCTCATAGTGAGCAAGGACGATTGCCGTAACATCCTCCCAAGGGCCATCACCGAACCTGGCTTGATGATGGATCTCTCCGGCCTGAATACGAGAGATGCGCTGTGAGAGCTCCTCAATCTGTCCGACGCATTCTGTTAAACGTTCGACAAGCGATGTACCCATCTTCCCCTCCATCCCGCTGACGTGACGACTGAATGCGGAAGTCAACAATGATAGGCGCTGAAAGACAAGCTATCCAAGAGGGGCATATGCCCGTTAGCTAGCCTTTGGGCAACGACAACGTGAAACGGTGGAAGCTGCTGGCCGCCCATGATGGCCGAAACACTTCACGATAACGGCATGAGTCCAGGCGACAGAAAAAGTGCGGAGCGAGTTCATTCCTCCGTCTTTTTTGTGAACATTATGACTCCTTACCGCGTTGGTGCGGAAAAGGGGATTGAATATGGATTACTATGTGACACTCGCAGTATGCGTTACCGCCGGGTCGTTCGTCTTTGCCGTTATGAATATTCGCTAGGATCAGCAGGCAGGGCGCAAACCAACACAGGTCAGGCGCGAGTCAAGACGAAACGCGCACCTGTATCGGTCGAGCAATGCCCGAGCTTCCATTTCTGTGTGGCCTAGAGTCGCGAAGAGCTCAGTGCGTCATACGCATCGATCAAACGATCCACATCCAGTCCCTGTTCTTGCGGCCCAAAACTTAAATGGCTGACAGTGAAATCGGCATAAATCGCAGTCGGCCGATTAAGGAAGGTCGGCAGATCGACCGTCAGCGCGTATTCATCGTCACCTTTGGGGAGAGCCATGTGCAACAGGTCTTTTCCGAGCCAGGATATGAAGTTGATCGATTGACGCTCCGTCCATTCGACGACTTTATCCGGCAAGGGCAGATACTTGTCATTCTTTTCCAGGAAGAAGTCGTGAAGCTGAGTTGCGCGCTCGGCGCTTAGCCACAAACTTCCTCCGAACCCTCCTGGGGGTCGTTCAAAATGACCCAACTCGTCAGGAAGTGCTCCGCCTAATTGTTGGAAATAGGCACACACACCATTGTTCACGACATTCGCGGAGACGACGAAGTAGTTCGGGTTGGCCCTTCTGAACTCGATGAATTCGCTGAGTTTTTCCAGGTCCAGATAGACGATGTCGTCATCGCACTTCAGGAATACCGCGCTGGAAAAATTCTGCAGTCGTTTCGCGTAATAGTCATAGGCTTGCCAATACGGCAGCTTTTCATTTGGATTTCCGACATAACGCCGCACGGGGGCGTTTACATCGCAGAGTTCCAAATCCGCGCTCCATCCTCCACGGACCATAACCGATGCACCTGAACTCAAATTCAGTTCGGGCCATTTGCCGACGGTCACACCATTGACCTGAAGTGCGGGAACTCCTGCAGAATCGAGGCTGAGGACGACCTGATTCGGCAGGCTTGGCGAGAGAACGCCGGGAGTCGATTTGCTCCAAATGATCGCCGCTTCATTCCTGCGTGCGAAATTATTCAGGTCATTGGGCTTGATGCTGCGGAGAACAGAATGCGTATTCATCCAACCGCCAACAACAATTTCGAAATAGTCGTCGACCTCACCATGCGGAAGAATGGCAATATGAAGGTCGTGATCAATTTTCGCATTTGCGCGGAACGAGGAACGAGGTGTAACGGCTCCCTTTAATTGGTAAGGCGCCTCGGACCCCATATATCGCGCCGGGCCGAACTCACGCGTGACCCACTCGTTATCTTGAGCGGAACGCGTAAAATCCCATATGTGCCATTCATCGATTATCCCGTCATTGATTGCCTTGCGGATATACTTTGTCAGAATCTCCATTCGCTTTTGCCGCCCGGCAAACGTCACAAGTATAACAGGAGTCATAGCGCCCTCTTGAATTGCATCTTTTTGCCGGAAATCAATTTTGAAGTGACATCGGCTCTTTCAACAGACGGGAGTCGCGCGCAAGCGGCGCATAATCGTTCCATTGGGCCAGTTTCTCGAGGTAGCGCTTCCGGTAGGCGAGTTCGTCCTCGAATTCGACATTCTCCAGGACAATCTCGGCGCCGATCTCGTAATAGACGTCAAGATTTCGCAGGTCGGGCACCGGCGTTTCTCCGCGCTCGATTTCACCCTGCATCTGCCAAAACAAGTATTCGAGGCGCCGCGCGAGAGCCGGTATATCGCGCAGGGTGCTGGTCTCACGCTGGCGCTGCAGAGAGTCCCTGATCGTCGCGAGACTTTCGCGGTCGTGCGCGAAGGCGATGGCTCGGCTTTCGTAGTCATCGGGTCCGCTGCAGATCAGCTCCGGAACGCCGGCGGCAGAGACGATGCTGCCGCAGAACCGCGAGGCAAAGCTCTTTCCGGGGAGCGTCAGAACTGGCAATCCGACGGTGATCGCGTCCGCCGCAGTGGAATGCGCTCCATAGGGAAAGGTGTCCAGGAAGAGATCGGCGAGAGCGATCCGCGCGAGATGGTTCGGATTGGCGGCCTTTGGCGCAAAGATGAGGCGCTCGGGATCTACGCCCCTTTGCGCGGCCAACTGGCGCAGGCGTTCGTTGACGTCCTCCGCTTCCGCAAGCAACCACAGCACGCTGCCGGGCGTCGCGGAAAGGATTGTCATCCAGCGCTTAAAGCAATTGGCGGTGATCTTCTGCATCCCGTTGAGGCAGGCATAGACGAAAGCATCCTCCGGCAGGCCGGCCTCCGCGCGGGTCGGCCGTGCGGCGATCTGCCGTTTGCGGTCGATTGGCTGGTCGCAGGCAATCCGCAGCACCTTTTCCGAATAGTAGATTTCGTTTGCCGGCGGGATAATGTGCTCGTCCGCGATTATGTATTGATGGAACGGGCTGCCCATCGAGCCGGGATAGCCGCAGAAATTGACGATGACCGGCGCCGGCCGGTAGGCGAAGATCTTTGTCCGCGCGAGTTTCGTGTAGCCATTGACGTCGACGAGAACGTCGATTTCGTCGGCGCGGATTTGCTTTGCCGCTTCGATATCGCTGAGCGCATAGATGTCGCGCCAGCAATCCACGGCATTCTTGATCCGCATTTGCGTTGCGTCGTTGGCACGCGGTTCGCCGCAATAATAAGCGAAGACCTCGACACTGCGCTTGTCATGCAACTCCAGAACTTCCCTGAGGGCAAAACCGACCGCGTGATCACGCAAATCCGATGAGACATAGCCGACGCGCAGACGCTCTCCGGTTCCCGATTTCTGCTTCGGCGTCGGGCGTGGGAAGCCGCTGAGATCGGGCCGTCCGATCAGGGATTTGTTGTAGCGATAGGCTTTCGCGAGCTGAAATAGCGGATCGTCTGCATAGCAGCCAAGTATCAAAGGCGACATCGCGTCCAGCAATTGTCGGGCTGAGACATGCTCGGACGTAACGAGGGTCGGCCACTTGCACTGGCGCTGCCGCAATGACGTCCAATGTTGGCCCGCCTCGGTCTTGCCGGGCTGCAGCTCGATCGCCTGCCACAAAGCTGCTTCCGCCTCTTCCAGCAAGCCGGCGCCTTCGAGAACGCGGCCTATGTGCTGGAGCGTCATCAGACGATAGCCAATCCGGTCAGGCGAAATTTCGGCAGTTGCCTTCGCGAAGCTTCGCCATTGTTCGACGGCCCGATGGTTCAGGCCGCAATCTTCCAGCACACGGCCGAGATTGATGTGCGCCGGCCCGAACAGCGGATCGAGTTTCAAACACGCGCGCAAAGCGTGGATCGCGCCCGCGGCGTCGCCAGTCTGGTTGGCGGAGACCGCGTAGTTGAAATAGACGAGATGCAGCAGAGGATTGGTGTCGTTGAACGCGATCCAGGTCTTGTAAAGCTCGGTTGCCTGCGGCTGCTTTCCGGCGCCGCTCAGGACTTCGGCAATCTGGAACAACTCGCCAAGCGGCAGTTGCTGATTCCGCGCCCGCTCCAACGCAGCGACGAAAGGCGATACTTGGGTCGAGACAGATGCAATATTGACGGTCATGGACATCCTACGACAAGACGGCCTTGCGGCCGGGGTGTGAACTGACGAGCGAAAGCATCACGCCTTCTATCGTAGCTAGCTTGCGTCGGACTGGTTGTTTTTCGGCGGGAGGCTTCCCGGCAAGGAGTGTGGCGTCTTCCGGCCGTGAGACATGGCGGTCAGTTAAACGGCGGGGGTAGTGCGCCCGCCGCCGGCAGCCCGTGACCGATTTCGATTGAATCGCAAATGATTCCGGATTCTCAGCGCGATTCACGAAAAACGCCGCGCAATTTCTCGCGCGGCGCCGAAGTCTTTTTGCGGCGCGGGTGAAGCCGCGCCGCAAACCGTCAGGTTTAGTCGTAGGCCGCATAGGCCGAGATGACCGCTGCGACTTGTCCCGCATCCAGTGCCTGCACCTGCGTCGTGGTGAAGGCGTACAGTTGGTCGCTGGACAGCGATGCGATGTCGTCTGTGGACAGTCCTCTTAGACCCGCCGTGCTGATCGCTGCGATCTCGTCGGTGGAGAAGGTGGCGATATCGTCGGTGGAGAGGGCGCCAACTTCGGTTGCCGTCAGGGCACCGATCTGCGAGCTCGTCAGAGCGGCGACCTGATCGGTGGAGAGAGCGGCGATCTGCGTCGACTTCAGCGCGGCGACCTGGGCGGTCTTCAGCACACCGATCTGATCGGTGGAGAGGGCGGC
>NZ_JACHZQ010000008.1 GCF_014193655.1 Rhizobium sp. BK313
CCCGCAGCCATGCCGGCAGATTGCTGACGGCTGCGCAGTCTAAGGGGCTACTGGGATGGGAGGCCGCCAAAAAGAGCGGAGACTGCTGGATTTCGACGAAGCTGGTGCTCGACTATAGACGGTGGCAGGCCGTGAAATTTTCCGTCATTTCTGAGGTCTTTGCGAATATCTAGCTTGCGGATGCATCGCCGGCGCCGGCTCAATGAGCACAGCAATCGGATAGAGCGGGCCTCAAGATAACGATGGCAATACTGTCCTTGGCCCCGTCAATTGCGTTCGCCAAAGCTTTGGTCGCCTCGCGGGGAGAGCTGAGATGCTGTGGTTTGGGGGAAGCGCCGACTTCAGCTACGGCCCCATACTCGGCTCGGACATGATTGGATTCACCGCGATGTCCTGGTGACTGTTTGCAATCGATAACGCCGCAACGTTTTGTGCGACTTCTTCCGCCCATGTGTTCGCGCATCGCCGCACTTGTGTGATCGACATCCTGTGGACGGCCGCCGCGAACCAACCATATGAACCGCCGGCCGGGTGATATGCGTAAGTTGCAGCTGTCACCGCATCGCGGAACCGCCCGTCGAGGGTTAGGACGCCTTGACGATCCTGAAGCCTTCGATTTCCTTGACGAGCGGCAGATGCGCCCAGCGATCATTATCGTGCATCATGATCAATCGGGACATATCGCCATCAATCTCCTCGTTGATGCGGTCCATCGTCTCCAACTGCTTCCAGATACTGCCGATCCCATTGTTGAGCGGGGCGAAGACCCCATCGTGTTTGTGGCCAGTCAGGTTGAGCTTCGAATAGATGCAATCCCCCGCTGCCAGCAATCGTCCGCGCGCGGTTTCGACGATCACGAATTGCTGGCCGAGCGTGTGGCCTTCGCCGAGGCGGACATGGATCCCCGGCAGGACGTTGTCCTTGTCGCCATCGACCAGCATCAAGCGGTGTTCGACAGCCGCGTCAAAGGCCGAGCGCATGTTGTCTGGATTGATAATGGCCGTCAGGAAGCCGTATTGTGGCGGCAACGCCATCGCCTCATTCCAGGAAAGCCATTCACGCTTTTGAATGAAGATCCGCGCCTTGGTGAAGGCTGAAATCGAGCCCATATGGTCGAAATGGGCGTGGCTGAGGACGATGTCGGTGACGTCGTCGGCCTTGACGCCCAGTTCCTCAAGCATCCGCACCGGCGAGATCCAGTACGGAATTCCGAATTTCTTCGAAAACTCCGCGCCGGTGCCTTCGTTGAGAAAGCCGGTATCGATCAGCACGTTCTTCTCGCCGTTTTGGGCGAGCACGAAGCCAAAAGGCAGGTCGAGCACTTTTGATGGCGACGCGCCGTTGACGAGGTCGATCAGCGGCTGGTCCTTTGACCGCGCGAATTCGATGACATGGACCTCCCAGTTGTTCGACATAGCAGTCTCCTAACGCTGTGACAGGATGCGGCCGAGGCTCGAAAGCCCGACGGCGATGATGAGAATGGCGCCCTGGAAGATATATTGCGAATAGGTCGGCGCGCCGAAGATATTGAGGCCGTTAAAGCCGAAGGCGATGATCAGCGCCCCGATGAAGGTTCCGAAGACATGGAACTCGCCGTCGCGCAGTGTCGCCGATCCGAGGAAGACGGCGGCGAAGGCCGTCAGAAGATAGGGGTCGGCGGCGCTCGTCGTGCCGCTGCCGAGCCGCGAGGCAAGCAGGATGCCGGTCAGCGCCGCGCACATGCCCGAGATGACGAAGCCGAGGATTTTGATGCGGTCGACATTGATGCCGGCGAGCCGCGCCGCCGAAGGGTTGCCGCCCACGGCCTGGATCTCCTGCCCAAGCGCGGTCCGTTCCACTAAAATCCAGAGCGCACCGAGCACCACGATCATGATGACGATGTTGTTGGGAATGCCTAACAGCCAACGGCCGAGCGAGACCTGCAGAAATGACTCCGGCACGCCGGCGGTGATCGGCACGCCCGCCGAATAGGCGAAGGAAAGGCCCGTCAGGATCGTGCCGACACCGAGCGTCGCGATGACAGAGTTGACCTTGACCTTGGTGACGATCAGGCCGTTAACGAGGCCGATCAGACCGCCGAGCAGCACCACGATCAGGATCGCCACGGCAATCGGCAGCTTGTTTGAAACGATCAGGCCCGTCACCAGGACGCCGTGCAGCGAGGCGCCGAAACCGATGGACAGGTCGAGTTCGCCGACGATGACGGCGAGCGTCAGTCCACCGGCGATGATCATCGCGAGCGATGTCTGGTTGAGGACATTGGTGAAGTTGTAGAGTGTTGGAAAGGCCCGCGGCGACAGAATGGAGAAGGCGACGATCATCGCCACCAGACCGATGATCGTCGCATAGCGCGCAAAAGCGCCAAGGGCGCGCCTTGCGCCCGGCGAAAGACTGCGTGTCGAAACCGCGACGTCGCTCATGTCAGTTCCTTTCCGTATCGCCGAAGGCATAGCTCGCCTCAACGATCGCATTGCGCGTGATGCCCGCGCCAATAAGTTCGCGGACGATCTGGCCCTCCGCCATGACAAGGACGCGGTCGCAGAGGTCCGGCAGTTCGTCGGGCTCGGACGAGACGACGATGACCGCCATACCGCGTGCGGCAAGATTGCGGATCAACCGATGGATGTCGGCGCGCGCGCCGATGTCGACGCCGCGCGTCGGTTCGTCGAGAACAAGGATCTTCGGCTGGCGCAGCAGCCAGCGGCCGATCACCACCTTTTGCTGGTTGCCGCCGGAGAGCAGGCCGACGGGCGTTTCGATCGACTGCGTCTTGACGGAGAGATCGCGCACGATCTGCGCCGAAAGATTCTCGCGGCGGTGATAGTCGATCAACGGCAGCGCGGGGCTGCGGATGATGTTCACCAGGTTCGCGAGTTGCAGATTAAAGGCAACGCTCTTGGTCAAGAGCAAGCCGTCGGCGCGGCGCTCTTCCGGCACCAGCCCCAGCCCAGCCTTGACCGCTTGTGCCGGCGTCTTCGGAAGAAAGGCTTTTCCCTCCAGCGTCATCACGCCGGAATCGGCGCGGTCGGCACCATAGATCAGGCGGATGAGCTCCGTGCGGCCGGCGCCGACGAGGCCACCGATGCCGAGCACCTCGCCGCGATGCAGGTCGAAGGACACATCGGCCACTTTCGGCAGGCGGGTCAGTCCCGCGACGGACAGAACCGCTTCCCTCCGCACATAGTCCTTGTCGTGGCTGAGCTTTTCGACCGCGCCGCCGACAATCGCCTCGACAAGGCTCGCGCGTGTGAGATCCGGCTTGTCGATGACGGCGACGAAATTGCCGTCGCGAAAAACCGTTACGCTGGCGCAGAGCCTGAGAATCTCATCAAGCCGGTGCGAGACGTAGAGGATTGCCACACCCGAATCGCGAAGGTCCTCGATGATCTTGAAGAGCTTTTCGCTTTCGGCCGCCGAAAGCGAGGCCGTCGGCTCGTCCATGACGATCAGCCGGGCCTTGCGCATCAGCGCCCGGCAGATGTTGATCAGCCAATTCTCCGCCGTCGAGAGATCCTTCACTTCTGCATTCAGTGGCGCGGTGATGCCGACGCGCCGGGCGACCGGCTCGACATCGCGGGCTATCTGTTTCCAGTCAACAAAGCCGAATCGCGTCTTCTTTGGCAGCCCCAGCATGATGTTCTCCAGAACGGTCATGCCGGGAATGAAGGCGAGTTCCTGATGGATGAAGTTCATGCCGAGATCGGTCGCAGTCGCGGGATTGGCGATCGTCACCGGATTGCCGTCGATCAGGACTTCGCCAGCGTCGGGGTGGGTCAGACCCGCCAGCACCTTGATCAGGGTCGATTTGCCGGCGCCATTGGCGCCGACCAGCCCGTGTATCTCGCCGGCACGAAGCGTCAGTGACACGCCCTTCAACGCCTGAGCGCCGCCGTAGGCTTTCCGGACGCCACGGGCAACGAGAAACGGAGGCGTTAAGGACGCCCCCTTCTCCGGATTGGACGCAAGCATCGCTTCTCTTCCGATCCCTGTTGCAAGCCGGATTACTGAACCGCATCCGGATGCTGCTTGAGGAAGTCCGCAACCGTATCCTTGGTGATCAGAACGGCAGGCACTTCCACAGCCTTCGGCTTCCAGTCCGCGCCGGCCTTTTTGATGTCTGCCAGCAGCTTAATCATATTGTAGCCTTCGGTGTAGCTGTCTTCCCAGGCGGTCGCGGTCATGTGACCGTTCTTGATGTTCTCGATCGCCTGCGCATTGCCGTTGACGCCGTAGACGGCCACGTCGTCGCGGCTCTGCGAGCGAAGCGAGCCGATCGCGCCAATCGCGGGATCGTCCCAGCAGCCCCAGATCGCGAGCTTGCCGTCGCCGGGCGGATGCGATGCCAGCCAGGCGTTCGCATATTGCGCACCATCCTCGAAATATCCAGGGATGCGCACTTCATTCTTCGTAACCTTGATATCGGGATATTTCTGCAGCACCTGGTCCATAAGCGCTTCGCGATTGCGGCAGACCTCGCCGGTGCGATAGGTCAGCGCCAGAAGCTCGCCCTTGCCACCCATGTCGTCGATCATCTTCTGGATGACAGGCTCGGCGATGGGGGCGCCGGAGCCGTTGGTCGCAGCCACGCTCAGGCCCAGGCCGCCGCCCCAGGTAACGACGGGGATATTCGCCTGCTTCGCGGCGTCGAGACCGGCGCCGATCGACGAGGCAGGAAAGACGAGATCGGCGATCGCGAAGGCGCCGCGCTGCGCAAAATTCTGGATCGCGGCGTTTGCCTGGTCGGCACTGCCGGCGGCATCCACAACGGAAACGTCATAGCCAAGCTCTTCGGCCGCCTTCTTGGCGCCATTGATATAGCGAACATTGTTCGCTTCGGTCGCGGCGATCGAAACGAGACCGATCAGCGGCTTGTCCGCTGCATGCGCCGGCAATCCGGCCATCGCCGCGGCGGCGATCAGAAGACCAAAACCAACGAATTTCATAGTGTTCTCCCTCCCATTCAGCCGGCTTTTGTTTGCCAAACACCAGCTAACCGTTTTGCTAGCATTCTCGATTTCCGTTGACGGTGCAAGCATTTTCTCAATTTCGTCTGGACAAATACGTCAAATTGCCACAGCGTTGTTAGCGAAACGATTAGTTACAATGCTTCGGGTGGCGAATGGCGACTATTAGGGATGTGGCAAACCACGCGCAGGTTTCGACAGCGACGGTCTCTGCCGTCGTCAACGATTCCGCCTATGTCAGCCCGGAGCTGCGCGCCCGGGTGCTCGCTGCGATCAATGAGCTTAACTATGCGCCCTCGCAAGCAGCGCGCAGCCTGAAGCGTGGGCGCAGCCAGCTCATCGCGCTTGTGGTCGCCGACCTTGCCAATCCCTTCTTTGCCCGGTTGGTCTGGGCGGCGGAAGCGGCGGTTGCCGCCTGGGGTTATTCGCTTGTGCTATTCAACAGCGACGAGAAGCCGGAGAACGAACGCCGCATCCTTGCCCGGATTCGTGCGCTCTCCTGTGACGGGATCATTCTTGTTCCCGTCGACGTCATCTCCACACAGCCGCAGCGCGGCAGCGAAGGCGAGCCGATCCCGACCGTTCTGTTTGGCCGCACCGTCGAGGGGCAGAAGACCGATACGATCACCATAGACAATGTCTCGGCCGCCCGGCAGGTGACCAACTATCTGATGGATCTTGGGCATACCCGCATCGGCACCATTACGGGTCCCCTCCACCTGACGACAGGTCGCGGCCGTCTCGATGGCATGCTGGAGGCGATGCGGGCGCGCGGGCTTGCACCTGCGGCCAATCATGTCCGCGCAGGTGAGTTCCGCGAGGATACCGCCTATTCCGTCGCTCGCGAACTCCTGACCCAACCCGAGCCGCCAACCGCAATTTACATTGCCAATGGGGTCATGGCGCTCGGCGTCATGCGGGCTCTGGTCGATCTAGGGCTCAAATGTCCCGATGACGTCTCGATTGCTTCAACCGACACGATCCCGGGCATCGGAGGATTGCGTCCGCGCCTTACGCGCACGGAGCATCCAGTAATCGATATGACCAATGAAGCTCTGCGCTTGCTGGTAGACCGGATCAATCGCGGTCCGAGCATCGAGGCACGCAACGTGGTCTTCCAGCCTTCACTCGTCGTCGGAGAAAGCTGCGCCCCCTATAAGGTTCGGGTGGAATAGAATGTCTCGCGCCAAGCCGTTTCAAGCCGGTCAAAGACCGTGACAAGGTCGATGTCAGAGCCTTTCGTCCCCTCCCCACGTATGATCGACCCGGAGGCAAAAGCAAACGAATAGCCAGGAAAGCGGCTTGTCAGAACAGAGCTGGTTGCCTCTACCGCCGTTTCAAATACGCTCATCTTGCTCTCCAAACATCAACTACCTTTCCAGTCCGGTATGGCCGGCTGTGAACCGGCACCGAAGGCTGATACCTCGTGACAAGAGCGTAAGGCTTTGATGTACATACCAGAAAATGGTAATTGGGTGACATCAAGATTGGCGCCGATGATGACCACACCCATGTTATGAATTTGCCAGCAAGCTCATGTACGAAATGGCAGTCGGTTCAGGGGTCAGCGGTCGATGCTGATTCACACCCATATATCAGTGCCGCCGCTTCCGCGCAGTTGCCGGACCTTCGGAAAAAGATTGAAGGCCGCCGGCTCGAAAGCGATGCTCAGATAATCGTGATTCCCGCGCGCTTACCATAGCCTCTCAACTCCAAAAGAAGATTGGGATTTGTGGCAACATCGATACAATCCAAAACATCGAAGTCGCTCTCTCGGACACGATCTCCAAAAAGGACAAGGCAGCTCTCCGGACCGCACTGGCGCGATGTCCAAATAAGGCCTTTGATATCGGGAAACGCCTTGTGCAGAGCCTGCGCCCACACGATCAATTCCGATGGCAGACGATCCGTCTCCCAGTGTCTTGGAAACAAGCTGTCGCCATCAGCGGAACCTGTCATGACTGAACACGAGATGTGATCAACACCTGCGCAAACGGGATAAGCCCTTTCGCCCCGACCCGCGTCCGTTCCATGGTTCTGGAAATAGGATTTTCACTTGCGAATTGCCGCGATTTGATGCAAATTTAAATGGCATTAGCAACATCTCATATAACATCAGAGTTGAATCGTCGGCCGGTTTCCAACCGGCAATCTAAGCAACGATTGACTGCGTTGGCGCAGTCGCGTCAGCGATGCTTTTGGAGGAGGATTCGAGATGAGGAAGAGACCTGAGGAGCCTAGCGAACGCGGGTCAATGTTTGATCGCCCGAGAGCCAAGTTTTTGACGGGCGCAGCCACCGAGGAACAAGATGCGGCGCTCAATTCCCGACAACAGGAGCTTCTGGAGGCTCTTGAAGGAATTGGCAGGATTGCCCTTGAAGTAACCAAAGGATTCCCAACGAACCATCACGAGCACAATGAGCAGGAATCCGCAGAAGGCTGCCCTATTTGCGGTGGGCCTAGGGGTTTGCCGCGAAGACTGCTCAATCAGGCAGCCAAGACCGCAAGCACTATCAATCCGGTTAACGCGCCAGCGTACTGGCGCAAATCTGCCCATGAGCTCGGATTTGATCCCAAGCCTGAAAACATATCCGCGCTAACATCCAAATACTGGGGCCCTCGACCGAGGCGATTGACTGTAAGCTTCATGGAGACGGCGGCGCCCGATCTTAGACGGCGTATATTGTCACACATGAACGCCTGGACTCGAACCGGCTGTATTTCTTTTGTCGAAACGACAGGAGTTGGAGAGGTCAGGATATCCCGTGGGCAAGGCGGCTACTGGTCCTATCTTGGCACAGACATACTGCACATTCCAAGAAATCGCCCGACGATGAATCTGCAAGGTTTCACCATGAACACACCAGAAACCGAATATAAGCGGGTGGTTCGCCATGAGACCGGCCATACCCTTGGCTTCCCCCATGAGCATATGCGTGGGGACATCATCGCCAGGATTGATCGGGATAAAATCTATGCATATGCAAGCCGGACCTTTGGTTGGGACCGACAAACTGTCGACGAACAGATATTGACGCCGATTGACGAAAGGAGCCTGATTCCCGGAAGCACGCGCGCTGACCAGCTTTCAATTATGTGCTATCAGCTGCCAGGATCCGTTACGACCGATGGCGAGCCGATTGTCGGGGGAACCGACATCGATGAAACGGACTACGAATTCTGTGGTCTTATCTATCCGCGCGCACCGCGAGACATGCCCGCGCCCACCGTGACGGAAACCGACGATTGGTCGGTGGACGAAGATGTCTTAGTGCCTGTCTGAATAAGGGTGTCCATGCCGCGTCCCAGAGCTCTTTTTGAGATTGCTTCCCTTGAAGAGCTTCCAAGAGAAGCAACCCTTCGCGTCGGCGATGTGCTTCGTATAGAAGCCACGGGAGTCTTCGCGCGTGGCGATGTTGAGGTGGTCGAGGTTGTGGGGCCCCTTACGCTTGGCGTGCTGTCCTCCTCGGTACCATTACTTCCTGCCGGAGGGCCAAACGTCCTCTTAATTGTTGCACGCAAGCCTGGGGCGTTAGAACTCGACATCGTGTTTGGTTCAGCATGGGGATCCCGCGACACGGGAACTATCTCAGTCACCGTGACATGATAAATCGAAGGATGCTGGCCATCACTTCGGGATGACGACAGACGCAGTTGGCGGATTAGGGGTTGGGGCAACAATGACGACCTCGTCGAGATGCCATTTGTCGCCGAGCCTACCGGTTGATCGCCTCCTTATTTGATTGGCGAAATGCCTGGCGAATTTCTCCGCCCAAAGTCTCACGGTCTGGTGAGACACCATGATGCCGCGTTCGCCCAACAGATCTTCGACCATACGCAGGCTCAACGGAAACCGGAAATAGGGCCAAACCTCATCGGCGATTACGTCAGCTGGAAATCGGTGACGACGATAAAGAGGATCACGAGCTAGTCTGGTCAATCGGGGGGACCGTGGAAGCCTGCTACTTTTAGTTGTTGTCTCGCTGTCTCCTACACGCATCGAAATGCCGTTTGCGAATCTCCGCCGCTTCGACGCTTTGTCAATCATGCGCGCGACGCTGCGCGTATGCCGCACGCGCCGCATCCATGCGCGCCGAGTTTGCGACGACCCACTCCGCAAGCCCCCGAACCGGGTCCAGGAACTCCCGACCGAGATCTGTCAGCGCATATTCGACCTGCGGCGGATTGACGGGCGTCACGGTTCGCGAGACGAAACCATTCTCCTCAAGCTCCCTGAGCGTCGATGCCAGCACCTTCTGACTGATCTCGCCGACTTCGCGGCGCAGCGCGTTGAAGCGAAGAGGCCCGTGTCCGAGCACCCGCACCACCAGCAGGCTCCACTTGTCGCTGATCCGCGCCAGCATCCGGCTGATGTGATCGCAGGTGGCGGTATCCTCGTGGTTATCTGGTTTCAACAAAGTGCCTCCTTGTGCGCCCACGCGCACCTTTCGTAATCTGGTTACCGTGGGAAACCCAGCATACAGGAGATCACTTTGAGTTTGAAACCCCGCATCGCCGTAATCATCGGCTCAACTCGGCCGACCAGATTTGCCGACACGCCGGCACAATGGATTTTGAAACAGGCCCAAGCACGTGATGATATCGACGTGGAGCTGATCGACCTGCGCGATCACCCGCTCCCCTTCTTCGACGAGATGGCATCGAACATGTGGATGCCGAGCCAGAATGTTGAAGCAATTCGCTGGCAGGAAACTGTCGCCCGCTATGACGGCTATATCTTCGTCGTCGCGGAATATAATCACTCGATCACCGGCGTTCTGAAGAACGCGCTCGATCAGGCCTATAAGGAATGGATCCGCAAACCATTCACCGTCATCGGCTATGGCGGTACCGGTGCGACGCGCGCGGTCGAACATCTGCGCGGAATCGGCGTGGAACTGCAGATGGTTTCCACGCGTGCTGCCGTCCATATCGGCGGCGGCGATTTCATGGCCATACATCCGGCCTTCGGCAAGAAGCCGATAACGGATATCGAAGCGAACCTTCTGCCAACGGCCAAAGCAGCGCTCGACGAACTAGTCTGGTGGGCCAAGGCGACAATGGCGGCTAAGGCAGCCGAAGCCTGACCTGTCAGGCAAGCGGGCCTGTTCGCCCGCTTACCGTCTCGTATCTCTAATAGTTGTTTCTGGGACGGGCTGCGTCCGAAAAGCTGAAGCTGCTTGGCTATCACTGGGCTTATCCCGGTGTCGGGTTCGCCGAACGCAAGGGCGCGGTGTTCCAGTTCGTCCCGGCGAGCTAGCGCCGGTGATTTCGCCGATGGTCTTCGTTGTCGGAACTCTCCGATATCTTCCGTAAGAAACTACGCAGCTTCGACAGAAACAGTTCGGGCGTGTCAGGGTGATCGCTTTGATGCGCAACCACATCTCTGCGCTGCATCTCCTGTCCCCTACGGGCCAGCACCTCGAGGCTCTTTACAAGATCCGGCCGTGAAGCGATGGCATCACTCACGCCCTTCCTATCAAGGCAGTAAGCGGTCACCGGCGTCAGAGCGGTCGCGGTCGCGGCATAGGGTGTTCCCGTGATCATGCCTATCGCGCCTAGGCTGCCTCCAGGACCCAATCGGAAGATTACTCTGCTCAACGAAGGAGTATCGCTGGAAATCTCGACCGCACCCGAGGCGAGAACAAAGAGCACCTGCGGGTCATCGCCCTGTTTCATCAGCTTGTCACCCGCCGCAAACCACACCTCGATCAAATGCTCTGCCAAGAGATTTCGATCGGCCTCGGCGAGTACTCCGAACCAGTCCGACTCCCTCAGAAGGGTTGCGGCATTCGGTATCTCCAAGCGTGACTGGATCGGCACACCGGGCACGGCAAGCGCTATGCCTGCGTGCCGCAAATGGGTTTGGACGTGTCCAAGCAGTTCCGTTCGGGCCGCAACAAGCACTTCAACACTGGGAATGGAGAAGCTGATGTCATAGGCAACCCCGTCGCCCAGTAATTCCGTGCGGGCGACGCTTGGCGGGGGTGTATCTGACATCAACATGCATGTCTTGACCGCCGCCGTCAGCACCGCCATGCAACGATCCGGCAGCTCGTTTGCAGCAAGCCGGACGGTGATCGAGACCCCGCGAACGGTCGTCGGCATGCTGTGATTGACGAGGCGTGCTTTCGCCATGACGCTGTTCGGCACGATGGCAACGTCCCGGTTCATGGTGGCGATGTGCGTGGAACGCCAGTTGACCTGGATGACCCGGCCCTCGATCCCGCCTTCCACCCAGACCAGGTCACCCGGACTATAGGGACGCTCGATGCCGACAGCGATGCCTGAGAAGACGTCAGAAAGGCTACTCTGAAGTGCCAATCCCAGTACGATCGCGATGACGCCGGATGTGGCGAGAAGGCCACCGATCGGCACCGCAAAAACGAAGTTGATAACGGCAAACAACGTCAGCAGATGGATGAGCCCAGCCAGCAGATCGGACACGATGCGGGACTCGCGCGGCTTTGTCTCGAACACCACGAACAGGCGAGCAAGGCCGATCGCACATTGGGCCGCCATGAGCCACCAGCCGATCTCGATCAATTGCTGCCATATTCGCTCGCCCGGCCGTTGAGGGTCGAACGCAGGAGCAAACGGCGAGCCAACGGCTCGAAAAACCAGATATGTCAGGATGATGAAGATGGCCAGACGCCATGACGCCCTTGCCCAGAGCGGCCACCGTCGGGTGATCCATGGAACGATCACAGCCGCAAACAATAACAACGTCGCACTGATCAGGGCTGCCTCTTCGGTCATAGAAATTCCATCACTATGGGGAGCCCGCGAAAGAGCGGATCTAAAATTATTGCCAGCTTCGTCACAAGCGCGCTAAATGTATCCGAGGCGATCGTGATCGTCCATTCCACCGCCGCAGTCGCACCTCCAAGGATAACAAAAGTGGTAGACTGTTTGACCTTAACAATTCTGGCGGGCAAATACGCGGTCTCGCAGTCTATATTGCCGGATCTCAGCGCGAAATCGCTGGGGTCTACAGGCGACGCCCCATCAGGGCCAGCCCAGCGTCGATTTCTCTCACTGCGGCGGGTCGACCTCGTTAGTCGTGTCTGGGGCGTGTGAGGACATACGCATTAGCATATGACGCGTGTGGTCCTGCCCCCCGAAGAAGATCGCCAGGATGCGCACGAGCCGGTCGCTATCATCGACGTCGAAATAAAACACGGCCTGATTCTTTGTGACATGGCGCAAGCCTGGGCCGAGTTCAGGCCGAAGGGTTCCCTGATGCGGTGCCCGCCCCAGGGCGTGCATGTCTGCTTCGATGGATCGGATGCGTTGTGCAGCACGTTCGAAAGCATCCGGCAAAGGATCTTCAAGTGCGACGTAGGAATTGACCAAATGATCGAGGATCAGGCCGAGATCGCGGTCGCTCGCGGCGGAGCGCACGATCTCATAGGCCATAGCCAGCTTTCTTTGCAGAAAGCATTTCTTCGATGCGGCTTTGGCTTTCCTTGATTGTTAGAAACTCACCTGCGCGACGATCAGCGAGCAAGGCCCTAAGCACAGCGAGTTCCGCGTCCTTGAGCTCCGTCTCTTCTCGAACAAGTTCAAGGCCACGCTGTACAACAGCACTCAGGCTTGCAAACCGTCCGTCTTCCACAAGCTTGCGGGCAAAAGAGTCCTGTTGATCGGAAATGGATACAGATGCTTTCACGGACATCAGGTCTGGCTCCTTTATCGGCAATACGATACTACTGAGTAGCAAGTCGATCAACAGGCATGGCGCAAGCTTTGGTCGGAGAAGATCACAGTGTCGTTTGGCAGCAAATCGTGAGAATGCGGCCCTGTCCGGCCACGAGGTTGTCTATCTCACGTACGATCTTGGCCGTGGGCATCGTGCAGAACTCATTGGCAAAGCCCACAGCGGTAGAAGCTAGGAAAAGCCTCGTAGGGCTGATCGGCAAGTCGAAACAACCGGCGTAATGAACTATCTCGTTGCTCATCATGATGGGCCGGCCCGATGTCATCAGTCTGCCTGTCACCCCGCTCGTGTCGATCACCCACCGGAGCACGTCCGCAGAAGGTTCCGCTGCACCAGCTCGGTCATCAGCGAGATCGCATAAGCGTGCCGACGTAACTGGGATCATTTCACGATGCCTCATCACAGCAGGGCAACACCGGCGCCATGCGCCGGGTCAGGGTTGAACGGGGAATTGAAATCTGCCGTTTGCCAGAAAATTTTCCGTGGAAGTCTTCACTTGTATGCCAGCGGCTAAACCACTGGCCCCAAATGATCCCGACGCTCCTTGTCTGCCCTCCTGCCCCGGTGAGCCACTTCGGCCAGCGCCGCCACACAGCCTGCTAGTCGACCCTTCGGCGCCTGCCGGTCCGCGGCGTCCTCCTGGGCCGCCCAAGCCACCTGCTTTGCCACGAACGCTCAAGCTCTCAACGTCTATCGTAGCGTCGTGATCGAGCTTTTTGAATTCCAAATCCACCGACCCAGCGTTTCCGCTCGCACCTGCGGGACGGCTCTGTGGCGATATTGGTTGGATGATAAAGGGATCACGCGGCTTTGAGCCTAGACGACAAAATCGACGAGAAGATCGATCCGCTTGGATCGCGCCACACCGTCGTGAACCTTGCCGCCTAGCCGCTACACGAAAAATGTGCACCCGAGTGCAACGGCGAAAATGCCTAGCGGCCATGTGAGCACTAGCACGGCACTCGCCCATTGGCTTTCGATAGGCGGTTGATTTTCGTTGTCGTTCGCTGGTTTCATGCTGTCTTCCCCCCGTTAGGCGACCAGCACAGCCCGCATTTTAGGCTTGTCTCATCAAGGATGTTTTCGGCGCGTAACAAACTCTCTCAGCGCCATCCACCCCCCAATCTCCCCACCTTACAGCCCGCCAGCGCGCCTTTATCTTTTTCTGGAAAACACATGACTAAAGGCCGCGATGGTGTTCGCGAACGGCCCGCATTCCGAGCCATACACGCCGTCGAAGCCGGATGTCCGAAAGCTATTCGCCGGCTACGAGACCGTGATTGGGCGCTTGGACACGCGTAACTACGGCATCGTGCAGAATTGGTCGCGAGTGTTGCTCATAGGACCCGGCAACGATTTGGCGCGCGCGCCGAAGTTTCCGGAGACGGCCCCTAACACGGGCGACGCCCTCGTCGACCTGATGGCTGCAAACGATTGCCGGCGGCCATCGGCAGCGGCCACCCCGAACGGAATTGTGATTTCGAGCTTAGGGGATTGTAGGTTAGGATTTGCCGCGAGCCAGAAGGAGAAGACCATGAGGATGCTTCTAATAATGGCGGCGGCCATTGGCCTATCCGCTCCAATGGCGTTTGCCGAATGCGCCTACCACGCCAAGAACAACGCGGCCGTCGACAAAAAGATGACCACAGCGAGCGTCGCGACGGACAATCAGACGACATCTGATGACCTTGTTTTGCTGAAGAAGACTGACCGCGTGACAGAGGAAGAAAAGCCCGCGGAATAGTCGTTGGCGCTATCGGAGTACTCTGCCGCAGGATCGTCCGCGCGGACGCCAAATGGCGCGATTGATTTGCTCTTAGAAACGATCGCGCAACGACCGACGACACCGTGCGGGTAAGCCGCGCCACCGGCGGAAGCCACTCGTTGGAAGATCCCGATGCCCACAGCTTCGAGCTGTTGACCCCGAAGGGCGGCCTTATGGAAGCGTTCATCTTCCATGTCGGCGCCGAACCTATCGGAAAACGGGCAGCAGCATGACGGTGAGGAAATGTTCCTAGTCATCACTGGAACGGTGGAGATGCGGACACCGGATCGCAGCTCCATCTTGGAGAATGGCGACTGTGCATATTTTCCCGCACACATTGCCCATCAGATGCGAAGGCTCGGGGCCGAACCGGCAATTGCCGTGATCGCCGTCGCACGCGACAGGCCACCTGCGAGAAGGAATCAGACGGCTGCGGATGTGTCCAGTAATGATGCGCTATAAAGGACGGTATAAGCTCATGACATCCTTATGGACCACACATCAGTGCGCGGAAGTTTGGTCGGTGGCCTCGCCGTCACGATGCGGATGATTCTTCGCGCGGGTCAGGATTTCCGCCGATAGGTCCGGGTCCGCCGCATACGGGCAAGCGTCATGGCGCCAACCATCGTCGCCAGCGCGACCATAGTCTCACCACGCGCTTCCTTGCTGTCCTGGACTCGACCGCCAGCATCGTCAGAAGCCTATCAAATACCTCCGTCGCCGCAGTTTTCGTCTCCCTGCCCGAACGCGACCTGACGGCCGTCAGTATTGCACGCTGCAATCTGGCGCCGATGTTCGATAGGAAGGCTAAAATCCAAATCAAAAGCATGGCTATCGGGAACTTAAGAACATGCGTAACCATTTGATGGCGATACATGGGCCCGCGTCCGCGTTGGCGCTATTCGATCCGGCGCCCCGTTTTGCCGTCGAAGACATGGGCACGGGCAAGATCCGGAAGGAGATTGACCGTCTCGCCGGGACGGATCTGCACCCGGTCGTGGAACAATACCGATATTGACGACGATCCGACGCGCGCATTGAGCTGCGTCTCGGAACCGGTGGGCTCGACGATGATCACCTCGCAGGGCATCCCCGCCGGATCGAGCGTCAAATTCTGCGGCCGGAAGCCGAAGACGACCTCCCGTCCGGGTGCCAGTCCCTTGACATGGTCAGGCAGCCTCAGCGCGAGTCCCTCGTTGGTCATGAGACTCGGCAGGTCACCGCCCTGCACGGTGCCCTTCAGGAAATTCATCGGCGGCGAGCCGATGAATCCAGCGACGAACAGCGAGTTCGGATGGTCATAGAGTTCGATCGGCGAGCCAATCTGCTCTATGACGCCGCCCTGCATGACCACGATGCGGTCCGCCAACGTCATTGCCTCAACTTGATCGTGGGTCACGTAGACGGTGGTCGTCTTTAGGCGCTGGTGCAGCTCCTTGATCTCGGCGCGCATCTGCACGCGCAGCTTGGCATCCAGGTTGGAGAGCGGCTCGTCGAACAGGAACACCATGGGGTCGCGGACGATCGCCCGTCCCATGGCGACACGCTGCCGCTGACCGCCCGAGAGCTGGCGGGGATATCGCTCGAGCAGGCTTTCCAGCCCGAGAATCTGCGAAGCACGCTCGACCCGTTTCTGGATCTCCCCCCTCGAAACCCCGTTCAGCCACAGCGAAAAGGCCATGTTCTTGGCGACCGTCATGTGGGGATAGAGCGCATAATTTTGGAACACCATGGCGATGTCCCTGTTCTTCGGCTCGATGTCGTTGACTACCCGGGAGCCGATGGCGATCTCTCCCTTGGTGACGTGTTCCAGGCCGGCAATCATGCGCAGCAGCGTGGATTTTCCGCAACCGGACGGGCCGACCAGCGCCACGAACTCACCGTCCTCGATGTCGATCGAGACACCGTGGATCACCTCCAACACTCCATAGTTCTTACGCAGATTGCGAATTTCTACCGTGGCCATTTCTCTCTCCCTCTATTTCGTTGCCTGCCAATCACTGGAAGAAGTCTCGATCTTCCTCCCCAAGGTGCGGCAGGGTGCGTTCCACGTTGAAATCGATGCCAAGCCCCGGCCGGTCCGAAACCGAGACGAAGCCATCTGTTACGATCGGGTCCGGCAGTCCCTCCAGGATCTCGTACCACCAGGAAGGCTCGCCGGCCGGATATTCGAAGGCGATGAAATTGTCGGGCAAGGTTGCGCAGAGCTGGGTCAGCGCCGCGAGGCCGATCAGGCCGTTGCCGATACCGTGCGGCGCGACCTGGATGCCATAGAGATCGGCATATTCGGCGATCCACTTCAGCTCGGCGAGGCCGCCGACATCGAAGGGATCCGGCCCGATGACATGTACGGCTCTGCGATCGATCAGTTCCTTGAAATTCTGCCGCAGATAGATCTGCTCGCCGGTATGGATCGGCACCAGCGAACGGGTGCTGATGTCGCGATAGATATCCGCCTGCACATAGGGCGTGTAGTCGCCGGCAATCAGGTCCTCGAGCCAGAGAATATTGTAGGGCTCCAGCGCCCTTGCGAATTTCAGCGCGTCGACCGGCGTGAAGCCCGGCCCGCAATCGAGCGCCAATCCGATATCCTTGCCGAGAACCTCCTTGGTCGCCGCGACGCAGGCAACCAGATGGTCCAGACCCTTCTCCGTCAGCATGCCGCTGACGATGGTCCCCGGAAAGGACCGCCCAGGCTGCGCCGCGCCATAGTGCAGGCCGGTACGGTTTTTCATCGAACCGTGAAAGGCGATCCCCTGCTTGACGATAGTGAAACCCTCAGGCTGGTCCCGCATGTAGAGCGCCGCTGCGCGAAAATCCTCGACGCCAAAACCGGTCATCGGCGCCCGCATGGCGCCGTTGTAGACGCGCACCGTGTCGCGCACCTTGCCGCCGAGGAGTTTATGGACGGGCAGGCCCGCCGCCCGCCCCGCGAGATCCCAGAGCGCCACCTCGACCGCGCTGACGGCTGCGCCATTCGGCTTGAAGCTGCCGCGGGCGCGAATCTTGCGAACGCAGCGCTCGACTGTCGACGGGTCCATGCCGATCAGCACATCCCGCAGAGCCATGACCTGCGGCTTCAGCGAGGCCTTGAACGACTCGACGGCCCCGTAACCGGACAGGCCCTCGTCCGAAACCACGCGCACGATCAGATTCCGACCTATCATTGCGCATTTGAGGTCGTTGATCTTCATGGCCTAACCACCAAGTCCACCGGTTGCCGCCATCAGCAACTTGCTGGCATAGGCGCTGAGTGGCTGGACCGAGGGACCGCCTTCGGCCATCCAGGCCGCAACGAGGCGCGCCGGCAGGCGGGTATCCGCATTGAACCCGAGCGGCCACATCGGCGCCGGCCGATCGAGTTCGAAATCGAATGGCTCGTAAGGAAGCTGTAGCGGCGCCGGTGTCCGCGCTGGGCGCCCGAAGACGATGCGTTCGGCGTTGCGCCAGCGGAAATCGGCAAGCTGCTCCCGCGTCGGGGCGAACTGTTCGATCCAGGCGCCGGCTGCCTCGAGCGTCTCGTCGCGCCAATAGAGAACGGGTGCCTCACTGCCCCACATCAGCCGGCTCCAGCCGACATGCTCAATCAGCGCACGGCCCCAGGCCGTCATGATCGGCGCCTCGAACAGCGTCTGGCGCGACATGACGACATGGAAACGCGGATGGCCGAACAAAGCCTTCACCGCGGGCGCGGTCTTGAAAATCTCGGGAGATGTCGGTGCGGCCATATGCGGACTGACGATGATGCTGTCCGGATGCGCGTCGAGGAAGGTGATCAGCCGTTCGGCCTCGGGGGCGAGCCCCCCCTGGTGCCCGACGATCAATGGGATGCCCTTTCGCTCGGCGATGACATCCAGCACGTAGGGAGCTTCGGCGATCTTTTCGAGCGTCAGGCGCATGCCTTCGAAACCGGCGTCGAATTGCGCGTGCAGCCCCGTTTCGATCTCGCTCCTGTCCTGGCCAAGCGCCAGACCGAAGATCCGGAAGCGATCGGGCGCGATCGTATAGGCGCGATGGACCTCCTTCAGGTCCGGGCAGGTCTCGAAGGGACACACGAGCGCCTTGCCGACACCGTTTGCATCCATTGCCGCCAGCGCATTTTCCGCTGTCTGGAATCGCGGCAGACCGATATGGGAGTAACCGTCATTCATTCGTTGCTGCACGATAACTATCCTTCTACTTCACCGCGCCTGCCGTCAGACCGCCGCCCACGAAGCGTTGCGCTCCGAAATAAAGGATCAGCACCGGCACCCCGACCAGTACGGAGGCAGCCATCAGCTGGTTCCACGGCAGCGTGTCGCCGTTCATCAGGCTGTAGATCGCCACCTGGGCCGTCTGCTTCTCCGGTGTCTGCATCAGCACCTGCGCGAAGAGGAATTCGTTCCACGACGTGGTGAAGGTGAAGATCGTCGAGGCCGCGATACCCGGCGCGGCGAGCGGGATGACGATATAGAAGATCGATTGCAACCTGTTGCACCCGTCGATGCGGGCCGCCTCTTCGAGCGCAGAGGGAATGGTCACGAAATATGAGCGGAGCATCCATGTCGCGAACGGAATGCCGAAGATCTGGTAGGCCAGGATCAGCCCGGGAAAGGTATCGAGAAGCCCGAGCTGCTGGAACTGGATGTAGATCGGGATGAACAGAAGGATGCCGGGGAACACGTAGCAGCCGAACACCAGCGCGGAAAACGTGTCCCTACCCGGAAAACGCAATCGCGTCAGCGCATAGGCGGCGCAAATCCCGATAGCGACCGAAAGGACGGTCGCGCCCGCAGCGGCGATCAGGCTGTTGAGCATCGTCTGCAGGAACGGCGCCCGGGTCCCGGTCGGCTGCATCAGCGCGCTGTAGGCGGCAAGCGTCGGAGAGTGCGGCCAGAACGTCGGATGACGCTGGAATACCTCGGCGTTCGACTTGAACGAAGTGTTGATCATCCAGTAGACCGGGAAGATGATCAGGACCATCACGATTGCCAGAAACAGGAACCGCCCGAACTGCTGCAAACCCTTGCCGCGCCTCATGCCTCGATCTCCTCGCGCTTGCGCATGACGCGCATCAGCATTGCAATCATCAGTACGATCAACGGCAGGATGATCACCGCGATCGCGGCAGCGCGGCCAAGATTGGCATAGCCCTGGAATGCCTGATCGTAGGTGTAAATCGGCAGCGTCGTCGTCATGTCCGAAGGTCCGCCGCCGGTCAGCACGAAGATCGTGGTAAAGCTGTTCGTCGTCCAGATGGTCGACAGCAGGGTGGTGACGGTCAGCACCGGCATGATCGACGGAAGTGTGATGAACCAGAATTTGTGCCAGCTGTTGGCGCCATCGAGATCCGCGGCCTCGTACAGGTCCTTGTCGATTGTCTGCAGCGCCGCCATCAGCGTCAGGGTGAAGAACGGGAAGCCGCGCCAGATGTTGACCGCGATCACCGTCGGCATGGCGAGTTTCGGATCGGACAGGAAATAGACGTTCTGCTCGATCAGGCCGAAGCCCTTGAGGATCGCGTTCAGTGCGCCGACATTGCCATCAAGGAGCCAGATGAACCCCATGCAGGCGGTAATTTCCGGCAAGGCCCACGGTATCAGCACTGCGACGCGCGCAAAGCCTCGGCCCGGAAAGGATTGGTTGAGCGCGAGCGCGATTGCCAACCCGAGGATCAATTTTATGATGATCGAGAAGACAACGAAAATCAGGGTGTTGTAGGCCGCCCTCCAGAAGGAGGGATCCATGAGCGTGTCGGTGTAGTTCTGCAGCCAGGTGAAGGTCGCTGCCGCCCCGATCGGCTTGTTGTAGAAGCTGAGGATCACAGCCTGCACGAGGGGGATCAGTAGAACGAAGGCGAGCACGAGGATGGCGGGCGCCAGAAAGGAATACCCTGTATATATGTCCCGCCGTTCTAGTGAACGATACCTACCGATTTGCCGGCCGTCTGTTCGAGACGATGCCGTACGGCCATCGGTCTCCGCGATGTTGCTCACAGCCAACTTCCTCCACTTAATCCGCAATCGAGGCCGCCGCACGACAGCGGGACGCCAGGCCCGCCCTTCCTCATGCGGCGATAACGGTTCCCTCAGTTGTCATATTTTTTCTGGAGTTCCGCGCCTGCCGCAGCAAACTGCTTGAGCGACTCCTCCGGCGAGACGCCGTCGACAAGCACACGGTGGAGCAAGTCCTTGAAGTAGGGGGAATTGTTGGATACCAGATCGCCGAACTTGGCATTGTTCGGGCCAGGATAGGTCAGAGGCCGCGAATATGGAACCACGTCGCGCACGATGCGGCCGACGATCGGATCCTTCTGGAAATACTCGATCTGGGTGAGTTCCGTGCGCACCGGCATCGCCTGCCCGCTGCCCGCTTCCAGCAACGGTCCCATATTTTCGACGGCAAGCATTCTTTCGATGAACCTACCCGCAAGTTCGGCATTCGCAGAATTATGGGCGACGTTCAGGCAGAAACCGATCGTCGTCGCCGCGGGCTTGCCGTCCGGCAGCGCCTGCGGCCAGGGCCCGAGCGCGGTCACTTCCGCAAGATCGGGACGGTCGCGCTGCAGCGCCGCAAACAACGAACCGGTGTTGTTCACTATCGCGGCAAGCCCGGTCAGATAGGCGTTGTTGTTGCCGGAGCCGCCCCAGTTCAGCGAATCCTGCGGCGTTAGGCCCTGCTGGAAGAACCAGAGGTAAGATTTCAACGCTTCCAGGTTGGCGGCCGTATCGACCGTGAGATTACCGTGTTCGTCCTGCCACGAGCTGTTGTAGAGCCACGGGAAGGCAACCATGTGCCCATCCATGTCGGCCTGATTGTAGGGCATACCGACCCCGAAGAGACCATCGCCGGGATTGTTGACTTCCTTTGCGGCGGCCTTGAAATCATCCATGGTGGCAGGCGGAATCTTGATCCCCGCCTTGTCAAATATGTCCTGCCGATAGTGAACCAGCCAGGGGCGCGTAAAGAACGGCACGCCATAGACCTTGCCATCCGACGCAGTCACGAAAGGCTTGATGTTGTCGAGCCAGCCGCCGTTGGTTGCCTGCATCCGCTCGAAAACCTCGGCCGCGATCGGGTGCAGCTTGCCAAGGTCGTAGTATTTCGCCATGTCTGCCGTGGTGCCGTGAATGATATCCGGCAGTGTGTCCGATTCAAGCGCCGTCTGGCGGCGTGCCCGGCCGGTATCGTTGTCGGGCGTCAACTCGACCTGGGCGTTTACGCCCAGTTCCGCCGCAACCTTCTTAATCATGACCGGCAGATAGGCGTTCCAAGCAGGCACATAGTCCTCACCCATCCATATGCGCAGCGTTGGCGCATTCGCGGCAACTGCCGGAAGGGAACGGGCAGCACTCAGGAAAGCGGCAAAGGCCGCCGAGCGGCCGGCCCATGTCAGCATGCTGCGCCGTGAAACGAGGCTGTCATAGAGATAATTGGTCTTAATCATATCAGTTCCTCCCCAATAATCTTTTCATACTATCATTCATGGCAGCTGACAATGGACTTTTCAGTCCGTTTTTCACGCTTTTTGCCTTAAATTTGAACTTATTGGAAAAACTGGCGTCATCGCACTTCCATTATACATGTTATGGTATTATGAATTAACATGTATAATTTGAATGTGGATATTGCCTTTGGAGGGGAGATTGGACGCGATTTCGCGAATTCAAACGCCGATGCCGTTGGTCAAATTGGGTTTCGGGGGAGCAGCCATCGGCCTCACCAATTATATCGGGCTGTACGATGCCCAATCACCCGAAAGCCGCGAAGAGGCCATCGCCACGGTGCGCAAGGCCGCGACGATGGGGGTCAATTATTTCGATACCGCCCCCGGCTACGGCAATGGGCTTTCCGAGGAACTGATGGGCGAGGCTCTGGAAGCGGTAAGGACGCCGCACTTCCTCGCCAGCAAGCTGCATCTCGCCGCGCCGGCACAATTGCGCGCCTCCGTCGAAAAGAGCCTGAAGCGCCTGCGCCGCAGCCGAATCGACCTCATCCAGCTGCACGGATCGAGCTATAGCGCTGAGCAGGTGCACGAAATCCTGAAGCCCGGGGGAGCGGTCGATACGTTGCGCAAAATGCGCGACGAGGGATTGTTCGACTACATCGGCTTCACCACGGAAGATAACAACGCCGGCACCTATGCCTTGATCGAGTCCGATGCGTTCGACGCCATCCAGCTTGCCTACAACATCATGCTGCAGCACCCCTACGAGCCGACTCGGCCTTTCGGCAGTCTCTACGAAGCCAAGAAGCGCGGCATGCTGACGGTGACCATGCGCAGTGCGACATCGGGGATCTTCCAGCGGTGGGTCCAGATGGTCAATCCGGGCAACACCTTCGACTACACCCCAAGTCTTATCCAGTTCGTCTTGTCCAATCGGCTGGTCGATATTGCCTTGGTAGGCATGCGCACGCAAGAAATGGTGCAGTCTTCCTTAGACATATGGCGGGATGACAATGGCCGAATCGACATCGACCAACTATGGAACCGTTACGAGCGGCTGCAGATAACAACGTGAAGCATGCGAAACACTGGCGTCATGAGCTGGCGATTTCACCCGGATCGGTTTTTCAATCGAGAATGAAAGTCATGGACTATGAATTACAGCCTTGACGCAATGAATATAGCTCCGGCCAACGCCGAAGTTCGATTGATCACCACACAGTCACCGTTCGACGGATATGTGCGCAAATACGGCACCATTCCGCGGCGCGGCGTCTTCGGCTATTTCGTCCACGATCTGGGCCGCCGCATCGTCCGCGGCGATTATCCGGTCGGCTCGAACCTGCCGAACGAGCCGGAGCTGGTGGAGCAGTTCGCCATCAGCCGCACCGTCGTTAGAGAAGCCATGAAGTGCCTCGCCGGCAAGGGGCTCGTGGAGATCAAGACGCGGGTGGGAACGCGCGTCAGGGAACGGTCCTACTGGCATCATCTCGATACGGACGTGATGGTCTGGTACTACGAGACCGGTCCGTCGATGGAGATCATGCGCTCGATCAAGGACCTTCGGCGCGTGCTCGAGCCCGAGGCGACCGCAAGAGCAGCCGCCCGTGGCACCGAGGCCGATCTTGCGAGCATTGCCGCCGCCTACAACGACATGGTGGCATCGATCGGCGACGTCAACGCCCACTGCGACGCCGACCTGCGCTTTCATGCTGCGATTTTTTCGGCGACCAAGAACATGGTCTATGCGCAGCTTATCGATCTGATTGCCGTCGCCATTTACGCCAACCGCGTCATATCGGACCACGACGAGGTCGTCGAAGGCCAGAAACGCTCCCTGCCCTATCACCAGGACGTACTCGACGCGATCGTCGCGCGCGATTCCGAGGCGGCCTTGCGCGCCTCGCATCGCCTGCTCGATTCCTGGCGGATCAATCGCTACGATTTCTGATCCCGTCCCAATTCGCATTTAACCCCTATTTATCATAATACTATTGCGCCATCTCACGATTGCAAATGGCGATCGACACCTCCCATCCTATTGAAAATAAGAGATATTATTTTTATCGCTTCATTGATCTTGCGGTTGATTGATAATATCAAATTATGATAATCGGTACTCCTTTGTACAATGGAGGGGACCATGACTCAGACTTTTCGGGTGGGCGTCATCGGATGCGGCAAGCACATGTTCGAGTTCCTGTTCGGAAGCCTCAAATGGACCCCGGCGGCAGCGGTGGTGGCTGCCTGCGACATCGATCGGGCGAAGCTCGATCAGCTTGCCCGCGTCTACAATGTCCCGCGCCTATACACGGACATTGGCGACATGCTTGCAAAGGAACGCCTGGATGCGGTGGTTGTCGCAGCCGGACACCAGCAGAATTTCCCACTGCTGAGGGCCGCGCTGGAAGCCGGCGTCAATGTGTTCGTCGAGAAGACGCCCTGCAACGATACGGCCGAGGCGAAGGCGCTGGCCGAATTGCAGAGAAAGAGCGGCAAGGCGCTGATGGTCGGCTTCAACCGCCGCTTCATGACCGGCTATGCCATGGCGCGCGAAGTCTCGCAGCGACCGGAATTCGGCGGTATCCGCATGTATCATTCGCAGTTTCACGCCACGCCCTACCGCAGCGACGAATTCCTTAAGGTCAACCACATCATCCATCATCTCGACCTCGCCAGGTTTCTGATGGGCGAGCTCACCATCACGCATGTCGACAAGCTTCAGATCGACGATCGGCGCATCGGCTACAATATATCATTTCGGTCGCAGACGGGCGCGATCGGCATCATTCAGTCGGCATCGATGTTGGACGAGATATATCCGATGGAACGGCTCGAGATCGTCGGCGATCGACGCAACATCGTGGTCGATAACATCAAAAACTTCATCTACAACCGCCCGCCGCTGAACTCGAAGCAGAATTACGAACCCTTTGCGATCGATGACGCCGGCGACGCGCTGGTCTGGAATCCAAGCCACGGCTATTATCCGCGCTACAGCCATCACGGCTACGAGAACGGGCTCCGCTATTTCTTCGATTGTCTGCAAGCAGGCAAGCTGCCCCAGCCGGACATCCACGATTCCGTACGGACCATGGAACTGATCGATCAGCTCAATCAGAAGATCGGAGAAAACAAATCGCCGACGGCCTTTTCTCCGTCCTGATATCTCGATCCGTGCCTCCCAAGACGAAGAGCCGCGCAATTCGGTCGAAAGTCGAATAGATAGTCGATGGCGGCGCAGAGCCGGCTGCGGGGATATCTCCGCGGTGTTCGGGATGGGAGCGAGCGTCTGGTCGGCACTCTTCTGTCTTCCTCTTGAATAATCCGGCGATCAAATTCCAGAAGACACCCGTCATCAATGAAAAACCGGATATCGGCCTTGCCGCTGTCGGTGCCCGGCGCTTCGGGGGCACGACACTTTGTGGACCACGTGTCGGTGCTTCTTTTTCTTGAACTTGTGAAGGCAATTGGCTTGTGGGTACCGATGCCGGCACAGATATCTCCTGTTCCAACATGCTGCGCAATGATGCGGCGAACTGATTGATCAGTTGCGTCGCCACACCCTGAATAATCCCGGCGTGGCGTTTGCGCCGCCGCGGCCTTTTGTGTCCGAGCCTTGCGCCTTCGCTCGTGCTGTATGCGCCTGATCGTCAATATCCTCGAATTGCGCCGTCCCGTTGATGACCAGCGCAAGGGGACCCAGCTTGACCGCAACCTTTCCCTTGAAGGTACGATCGTCAACCATTTCGACAAGTTCGGCTCCCGGCATGCAGGGCACGATCCGCGGAATATCCATCAGCATTTTCCAGGCATCATCCGGCGGGAGGGGAACTTCGAAAGTGTTTCTGATTTCCATGTCGTATCCTCAAGGGGGTGGGTTGAGATAGCGCTCAGGTTCTGAAAGAACCGCGTTTGCGTCCCTGCGAGACATCCAGAAACAGTTCGTCGACCGGAATATTGCGGCTGATCAGACCGTGCGCATGGGAGTAACCGATAAGCGTCTCGAGATTCTTTCGGTTCTGCTCTCCAAGGCCGTATTGCCAAGGGTCTCGTTCCGAGAACCTGTTCCTGCTCTTCCCAGGCTTCCTGATACCATGCAAGTGGAGCAAGACGCGGATTGCGCATGCGCTTCATCGCCAGCGCCTTGGATTGTTCGAATGCCTGATAGAGATTGGGCGCGGATCGAAGGAAAAATTCAAATGATGTTATTGGTTACGATCAAAACCGATCCTTCGTGACCAGGCCACAACGCCTTTCAGCGTTGTCAAGAATTGCGTTGATTTCTGCCGATGCATATGCCTTTTCACGAGCTCCGAGAACAACTGCGCCTAATTTTAGCACTGCCTAGCATTCAGGCATTAGTGTTTCTAATAGATAATTTAGTCATTGAAATACTTGCTTTTTTTACCGCGAGCGTTCGTCGGCGGTGATCCAATCCGGTTGCAGGCAGCGCTTGGAGGATTGCAGCATTCCTAAATGCATTGCAGATCTGAAATTTTGGAAGCGCTCCTTACAAAGATCTCTGCCCGAGAATTGATCAATCAATTGTTTTTATTGATAAAAATGAAACTGGCACGGAATGTGCTTCTCTATTTACAAATTGATCGACGTTACTGAAATTATAATGAGCATTGGGATTGTCACCGTAAAGGTGAACAAACCGATGGCCTGCCGGTCGTTTTTTAGAACGAGAAGGGAATGCCTTATGTACCCCAATTCCAAACTAAGGTTGGTCGACGTTTCCAAGACGTTCTCGACCGTAAACGGCGGGTTCACGGCGCTATCGTCGTTATCGATGGATGTCAGTCCTGGTCGCTTTGTTAGCCTTATCGGCCCCTCCGGTTGCGGCAAAAGCACGCTGTTCAACATCATTGCAGGACTGGAAACGCCAAGCACTGGCCGCATCGAAATCGACGGTGAGAACCTCACCGGGCTTATCGGCCGGGTTGGTTATATGCTCCAGAAAGACCTTCTCCTGCCATGGCGCACGGTCATTGATAATATCGTTCTGGGCATGGAAATTCAGGGCATGTCTAGAAAAGACGCGCGCGACAAGGCGCGTCCATACTTGAAACGATATGGCCTTGGTGATTTCGAGACCCAGTTTCCAAGCGCTCTTTCCGGAGGCATGCGCCAAAGAGCGGCTCTGTTGCGAACGCTCCTTCTTGATAACGACGTCATCTTGCTCGACGAGCCCTTCGGAGCCCTAGATGCGCAAACCAAGGCGCAAATGCAGGAATGGCTCCTAAACATCTGGGAAGACTTTGGAAAGACGGTGGTCTTCGTCACTCATGACATCGAGGAATCGATTTATCTATCAGATGAAATCTGCGTTATGGGAACGCGCCCGGGGCGGCTCATCGAACGTATATCGGTTCCTATGGCGAGACCTCGCCCCCGATCCGTGGTCACGCAAACTAGCTTCGTTGAACTCAAACAACGATGCATGGACCTTCTCAACGAACCACATCATGAGCCGCCGCGCGTAGCGGCTGAATGATCGCAAGGGGAAAAATCATGACCGAGATCGCCTCGCATAGCTACACCGAAAGAGCAGTCCGGACAGTCACGAAACCGAAGCGCCGCGTTCGCCATCTACCTGTCGCGAGGCAGTGGCCCGCTTGGCTTATCGCCGCTATACAGATCGGCATTATCATCGTCATTCTCTCAGGTTGGGAATTGGGTGCTCGGGCGGGATACGTCAACGCCTTCTTCTGGTCGCAACCTTCCGCGATATGGCAAACAGCGCAGACGTTCTTCCTGTCGGGAAGTGCCTATACCGATATTGCCTTCACGTTCCGTTCAACATTGATAGGCTTTTTCCTAGGCACGCTGATCGGATCGGCGCTTGGATTGTCATTCTGGTGGTCCCGCAACTACGCCGCCATAATACAGCCCTACATCATTTGCTTCGAGTCGCTGCCGAAGCTCGCGCTGGCACCACTAATTGTTTTGGTATTTGGGATGGGACTGGCCTCAAAAGTTGCCATCGCTGTCGCGCTCACGCTCGTTGTTTCGACACTGACTACCTATTCAGGGGTCCGTTCGATCGATCGCGACTCCGAACGGCTGTTCTATTCGTTGGGCGCCAACCGCTGGCAGGTATTTACCAAATTCGTTGTGCCTTCCTGCCTGCCATGGATCATCTCGGTGCTTCGTGTGAACATCGGCCTTGCGTTGACAGGGTCGATCGTAGGCGAATTCATTGCATCGCAATACGGGCTGGGAAGAACCATTCTCTATGCTGGCCAAACTTACGATATCGCTCTCGTTTGGGTCGCCGTCGCCGTGCTCTCGGCGCTCTCGGTCGCTATGTATCTTCTCGTTTCCTGGATTGAACAACGCCTGAGAAAAGGCGCCATCCATTAATCAAAATCTTGTCAATCGCAATTCGTCTCTCGGGAGTATTCCATGAAGAAATATATTGCTGCCGCCGCCGCATTAGGCGTGCTCATCCTTTCGATGTCCCAGCCTAGTTCGGCGGCGTCGAAGGATGTTGTTATAGCCGAACCTCAGCATGGTATTGGTTATCTGCCGCTCTACGTCGCGATCAAGAAAGGCTTCTTCGAGGAGGAAGGTATCAATGCGTCGATCTTGACGGTTGATGGGGGCGGTGCGCATACCAACGCCGTTCTCGCAGGCCAGGCTTTCGCCTTTATAGGCGGCCCGGAACACGATGCCTTTGCCAAGGCAAAAGGCGGCGAGCTGCGAGCCGTGGTCAACATCGTCAATCGCGGAAACGTTTACTTGGTGACCCGGAAGGGTGTTCCAGCACCGACAGGCGATTTGAAGAGCTATCTCAAGGGCAAGACCATTGCATCAGGCTCCTATGGCGGCACCCCGAATTCGATAACGCGCTACATCCTCAAGAAAAATGGACTGGACTTCAAGACCGATGTGACGGTGCAAGAGTTGTCGAACGCGGCGATTCTGGCGGCATTGAAAACCGGGCAAGCAGATATCGGCGTCCTGACCGAGCCGATACTGACGAGCGGCATCAAGGAGGGTATTTGGAATGAACCCTTTTTTAATGTTCCGAAAGAACTTGGTCCCTACGCCTATAGTACGCTGAATGTTCGCGAGGAATCGATCAAGAAAGATCCGGAGCTTGTGCGTGGCTTCGTCAAAGCTGTGGCGAAGGGACTGAAGTACACCCATGATCATCACGAGGAAGCTGCCGAGATCGCCCACTCTGAGTTTCCAACGATGAAGCTCGAAGATGTCAGGGCAACGCTCGACCGGGCTTTCGCCGACAATATATGGAGCGAGGACGGATCGATCACACGCGCCTCTTGGGATACCGGAAAAGCCGTTGTGATGGATGCCGGCATCCTCAAAACTGACGTTCCATACGATGACATCATCGACATGAGCTTTTTCAACAGTATTCGTGACTCCCTTTAGTCGAACGAGCTCGTATCAAACGGCATCCCTCACTCGAAGTGCTCACCAAAATTGGCAGACGATCCGTTTGCCAGCGGGATTTGTGTTGAACCCAAGGAGTAAATTATGGAACGAATCTGGGACAAATTTCTGACCGAACGTGACAAGGCGGTTTTTGCCGCATCGGGATACGGCGCTCGCGGTGGCTTCGGTAAACGCCCGGCCCTTTTGATCATCGATGTCAATTGGGCCTTCTGCAGCGAAGGGCCGGAACCTATTCTTGAAACAATCACAAGATGGCGTAATTCCTGCGGCGAAGATGCTTGGCAAGCCATGCCATACCTCAAAGCCTTGATCTCCAAAGCCAGAGGGAGGGGTATCCCGGTAATTTATACGACAGGTATCCGACGCGAAGACAATTGGGACTCCGGCTCTTGGAGTTGGAAAAATAACCGATCGAGCGAGGATAGAACCAGGCCATCGAACCTCGACGGCAATGAGATCGTGTCCGACATCGTCCCTGCGCCTCAGGATCTCGTCATTTACAAGCAAAAGCCCTCTGGCTTCTTTGGCACCAACATGGCCTCTTATTTGACGCTGCTTGGGTGCGACAGCGTCATCGTCACCGGCACGACAACATCAGGATGTGTACGTGCAACGGTTCTGGATGCATTCAGTTTGAATTACCGGGTGGCTGTGGCTGAAGAAGCCTGCTTTGACCGGAGCCAGGCAAGCCATGCGATCAATCTTTGCGATATGAACGCCAAATATGCTGACGTCATTAAAACGGACGAAATTCTGGCATTCTTCGAGACAATCGAAAAAGACAGCTTCAATCTGCCACGCGGATCAAGAATCGAGGTTCCGAAGCTGTCGCCTGTTCTGGAAACAGCCTGAGTCATTCAACTGCATCCGCCAGAGGTCGTTGCGGATGCAGAATTCTCCTGGTCCATCATCACCGAACTGAAAATGTTGGAGTGCGCCAATGAAAACCGTCCCGCGGGATCAATCGTACGCCTCGCATGGTCCCGATTTTAGAAGCGGAAAGGATTCCCCGCTTAATTTCCTTGAAATGGGTTTGGCCCGAATGGAGAAGCACGAGGCGAAAGTTCGCGCTTTTACGGTTTACGATTGCGAGACGGCGAGGATCGAGGCGAAGGCATCGGAAACACGTTGGCGATCGGGACAAGAGTTATCGCCGATAGACGGCATGCCGATAGGCATCAAGGATATTATCGAAACCTATGACATGCCGACGGGGCAAGGTTCGCCACTTTGGGACGGGCATGAAAGCAAACGCGACTCCGCAACCGTCCAAGCATTACGCGAGGCGGGCGCCATCATTCTTGGAAAGACTGTCACGACAGAATTTGCAGCATCGACACCGCTTGGCAAGACGGTGAACCCGCATGACCCGCGCCGGACACCCGGTGGATCGAGCAGCGGCTCGACGGCGGCGGTAGGCGCGGGCTTCATACCTGTTGCTCTTGGCAGCCAGGTTGTCGGCTCGACCTTACGACCTTCCAGCTATTGCGGCTGTATTGGCTTTAAGCCGAGTGTCGGTGCGATCAATCGCGGCGGCTCATATGATTATCTCAGCCATAGTTGCGTTGGCGTCATCGGCGCATCCCTGGATGATCTTTGGCTGACGGCCAAAGCCATCGTAAATCGCGTCGGCGGCGATCCGGGCTATGTCGGTCTCATCGGACCTGAAACTCTTCCATCTGCGATTGCGGCAAAGCGCGTGCTCGTTCTTGAGACAGACGGATGGTCGAAACGCACGGTCGGCGCGGCAGCCGCCTTCGACCAGTTCCTCAAGGGCGTCGCCGAGGTTGAATTTGTAGGCCGCGATCACGAGGTGATGCTCGAAGATTTTGAGCAGATGATTACTGGCATCCGCACCCTCTCCTCCACGATCTTGTCCTTCGAAGGGCGCTGGCCGCTCGGCGGCTATATCAAGACAGATGAGACCAAAGTGAGCGCCACCGCCCGGCAGCGGTTTTGCGACGGTAAGGATCTGAAACAGAAGGATTATGTCGCAGCCCTAGAGCGGCGCAACGCAATCCGCGAGACCTACGCCGAACTCACCAAGGAGTTCGACGCGGTGATCACCTTGGCTGCAACCGGAGCTGCGCCGTTGGGCCTTGAAAGCACAGGCGATGCCGATTTCAATATTCCGGCCTCCGTGTTGGGGGTTCCTGCCATTTCGCTTCCCGTCCTGTCCGACGGCGGATTGCCCTTGGGACTGCAATTGATCGGAAAGGCCAATAGGGACGCAGAGCTCATAGGGCTTGCGCACTGGTTCCTCAGCAAAGGTTTGAGGGAAACATCGCGATAATCTGCAACCCGCTGATGACATGGCAAAATAGATTGATAAGGTAAGCAAATGAATGTCATTTGCGGACAATCTGAAAAAGAATGACGGCTAGCGGTCTGGACTCACGTCTTCTGGAAGTGTTTCTGGCCGTTGCGGATGCGGAGAGCATGACCGTCGCGGCCCGACGTCTCGGGATAACACAGGGCGCTGTGTCCCAACAAATCAGCCGGCTTGAGGCGCTCCTGAAACTCGAATTGATTGCTAGAGAGAATCGCCGGCTTCGGCTTTTACCCGCCGGATTGAATCTGCGCTATCATGCGCGGCGCGTCATCGAGGAGTTACGTGATTGCGAACGAGCAATGCGCAATTTCAATCGATTGCGGTTTCACAATTTGTCGATCGGGATCCTTGATACCCTGGGTCGAACTCTCGTAGGGCCGGTCGTTGAAACGCTGGAGCCGCTCGCTGAACAGATTCAGGTCAACGCCTCGGTCACATATCGCCACCGCGAAGATCTCTTGAGTGGCAAACTCGATCTCGTCATTACAGCCCAAAACTTCGATGAGGATGAGTTCGAGGTTCACTCGGTCGTCAACGAGCCCCTTGTCCTGCTTGTCACAAAAGGGACGATCCCCGAAGGTGAAAACGTCGATCTGGAAAAACTCGCCAGCACTTTACCTCTGATCCGCTTTGCCCATCAGCGCAAGATCGGACGTCTGACGGATCAATATCTCGACAAACATAGGTTAACCTGTCATCGGACGATTGAAATTGATCAGACAACATCTGTGATCGATACTGTGAAAGGTACAGGCGGATGGGCAATTACTTCGCCATTCACGCTTTTTGACCCCAACTTCGACGCTATCGAAATAGAACTGAGGCCACTGCCCCCTCCCGTTCCGCGACGGGAAATTCGCCTCGTGGCACTACCGGGCAAATATGGTGACCTGCCAATGCGTTTGGCTTTCAATTGCCGCCATCGACTTCGCCGTGAGGTATCGCTGCGACTGGCTCCCATCTTCCCTGCGGATATTCTGCCGCGAATTCCTGATTGAATTGTCTATTTGCAATGCCACCGCGTTTAGAACAGGGTGGGAAGTTATATTAGCCACGCTAATGATGGTGCTAATATCCTGTTTTATAACGACTAAATAGGTCGGCCGTCGAGAAAGCATTGCTTGAATGGCAGGCAACCGATCGTGTAATCAAACTTTATATCCGGCGATCATACCCTCCATCGGCGCAGATGCCGTAGACGACAATTCGTCTGCTTCCGCGATATTACTTAAGTCATTGAAATTTTACTATTATTTCTAAATGGCATGCCCTTTGCTTGTGATTTCATCGAGCCGGCTGAGGCAGCGGTAAAACTGATGGCTGGCTTTCTCGGCCAAAAATTTCGCTAAGCAAAAGGAGATTACCATGGCGTCGATGGAAGCATTTGAAGATCATTGCTGGAAAGATGTCATACCCGAAGCGGACATGCAGCTGTACAGGCCATATGCCCGCCAAACCTTTGTCGGTCAAAAGGCCGCCTTGGTCGCCATCGATCTTTACAACGTCGTATATCGTGGCGGTCCCAAAGCACCTTATGATCTTGATCAGGAATATCCGAACAGCTGCGGCATCTATGCTCACAACGCTATCGAACCGACCAAGAAATTATTCTCTGCGGCTCGTGCTGCTGGCTTGCCGGTCTTCTACTGCACACAAGATGTACGCCCGAACAATCGTCCAGAAGGCGCGGTTTCGACTAAACGTCGCCGGCTCAAGCCAGCAAATCCGGACGATCATGGCATTTACAGCGAATTTGCCCCCTTGCCCGAGGATGTTGTCATCTACAAGCAGCGCGCCAGCATATTTCAAGGAACACCGTTTCTCTCTCACTTGAATCTTCTGGGCATTCAAAGCCTGATCATATGTGGGGAAAGCACTTCTGGTTGCGTCAGAGCGAGCGCCGTCGACGCTTACTCAAATGGCTTTCATGTGTCGATCGTCGAAGAATGCTGCTTTGACCGAGTGGAACTCAGCCATAAAGTCAACCTGTTCGATCTCCATCACAAGTATGTCGACGTGATGCATGTTGCCGAGGTGATTGCTCATCTCGACGGGCTGGCAGGGCTGCTCCGCACGTCAGCCGCCTAAAGGTGAGCCTAGGTTCTTACCGAAAGAGTGAGGATGCGGTGAGTTCTCATCGCGTCTCCAATCTCCTTTAGCAAAATTGCAGTTTATCGAGCTGAAAATGTTGGTTGATACCTATCAGGAAAACTGGATTCGAACTCTTTGGCTCATGGTTGGCATACAGTTTACAATGAGCGTCGCGCTTTCGGTGGTCAGTCCAATTCTACCGCTCTTTCTCCCTGAGCTAGGGGTAACAAGTCCCGGCGCAATTAATTTTTGGTCCGGTGTTTTGAACTCGCTTAATTTCCTCATCGCAGCCCTGGTTTCGCCAATATGGGGTTTGATTGCCGACAAATATGGGCGAAAAATGATGGTGTTGCGTTCCAGCCTCGCCATCTGCATCTTTACTGCATTGATGGGCTTGAGCCATCATCTTTGGCAGCTCGTGGGTCTAAGGACATTAATGGGCGCATTTAGCGGGTTTTCCGCTTCCGCGATCGCTCTTGTCGCAACACAAACCCCGGAACGCAAATTGGGTTATGCTCTCGGTTGGCTGTCAACTGGGCAACTCGTAGGCACCTTGACCGGACCTCTATTTGGCGGTGCATTGGCGGATTTGACAGGCGATTATCGTCTGACCTTTTTTTTGACCTCGACAATAGCCGCCACGGCGGTTCTGATGACGTATTTTGCAGTTAGCGACAGCCCTAAACAACCGCCAAAGGATAAGGAGCAGACCATTTTCCGCGCTATATCCAGTCTGGCCAAAATTCGGGGTCTATTGCCGATCTTCCTCGTGCTGTTACTTGCCCAATTTGGCGTGCGGTCCGTGCAACCCATCATCACGCCATTCATTCAGGAACTGATTTCAACCAGAACCGGAATCGCCACGCTTGCGGGATTTGCCTTCTCAGTCACGGGAATTGCAGATGTTATCGCGTCCCCTTTTCTGGGAAAGCGTAGCGATCAGCTTGGCTATCGGCGCGTATTGCTGATTTGCCTACTTGGGGCAGCAATCTCGAGCTTGCCGCAGAGCGTAGTATCCGAGTATTGGCAATTTGTTGCACTGCGCTTTTTGGTTGGGATATTCGTCGGGGGAATTTTACCAACGGCAAACGCTTTGGTTGGTCAGCTCGTTCCTTACGAACAGCGCGGCCTTGCCTATGGCATTACGGCATCCGCAGCATTTTTCGGAAGTTTTCTGGGACCATTTACCGGTGGTTCCGTGGCGGCGCTTATTGGTATTCGGTGGGTTTTCGTGATTACGGCGCTGCTTTTTGCAGCCAATTTTCTTTGGGCTTCAAGAGTGCTTCCCAAAGATATCGATTACAAACCCGCATCATAATATAACGTGTAATAGAAAACCGACCCGTCTGGCGAAATAAGTGAGCGTTCAGATATCGGTGGCGGACACGACGAACTGCTGTAAGCTTCTAAGTCTGCTCCCGGTGGCGTCGCCTAAGGCGACTCCACCGGGAGCAGACTTACCACTGGACCAGCAGGTGCTTCATACCTTGGCACGAAGGATGAGCGCCACAGCCTCACCGTTCGTGATTTCTCGGTGCTCTGCGTTGATTTCAAGCAGCATCCAGGGAAGGTTCTGAATTTCGAGCAATCTTGATTGCCGCGACGAAATCCACTTTTCCAGACCCGAGCACCGGGACGACTCCGATCCTCACCTCTGCAGGAACCATCATATCCATTGCACCCTTGGATTTCGCAAAGGCGAGGAATTCGGCTCGCGTGGCATTCGGTGCATCCGTCAGAAGGATAAGCCGCTCGCCCTTCTTCGCATCGGGTAGCGAGGAGACCACGGACAGGGCGCCGGGCCAGATCTGGCCGGCCAGCGCCTCGACGGCCGCAAGCGAAACCATCTCGCCACCGATCTTGGCGAAACGCTTGGCGCGGCCGCGGATCCGAACGAACCCATCATCATCGATGGTGACGATGTCGCCTGTGTCATGCCAGCCGTCCACGAGGGGTTCGACAACGCCTGGATTCTCGGCACGGAGATAGCCAGCCATCACATTGGCGCCACGGATAAAGAGACGGCCACCTTCGTCGATACCGGGCACCGGTTCGAGCCTCCACTCCATACCCGGCATGATCTTGCCGACGGTGCCAGACCGATTGAACATCGGCGTATTAAGCGAGATGACAGGTGCAGTCTCGGTGACGCCATAACCCTCGAGGATTCGAAGGCCGAACTTTTCCATGTATGTTTCACGCGTCGAGGGCTTCACGGGCTCGGCGCCTGAGAAGATGTAACGGATCGATCGGAAGTCATAGGGATGCGCCGTCCGGGCATAGCCGTTCAGGAACGTATCGGTGCCGAAAATGATGGTCGCGTTGGAGGTGTAGATCAGCTCCGGGACGATGCGATAGTGCAACGGCGACGGATAGAAATACACCGGCACGCCCGCGACCAACGGCAGGACGGTGCCCGCGGTCAAACCGAAGGAATGGAAGACCGGCAGAATATTGAACACCTTGTCGCCGGAATGAAAATCGATGCGCGAGGCTGCCTGTGCGGCATTGGAGAGAATGTTTCGGTGGGTCAAAACGACGCCCTTCGGTGCCCCCTCTGACCCCGAAGTGAACAGGATCACCGCTGTGTCGTCTGCCGAACGCCTGACCACGGGCCGATACTTGTGGAGCAGACCGCGAACCTTCTCGAAGGTCGTGACCGTCTTGCGTAGTTCATCGAGCCAGACGATGTTAACAGTTGTTTCGAGCTCAGCGATGATAGGGCCAAGCTTGCCCTGTTCCACGAAGGCGCGTGAGCTGAGAACATGCTTCACCTGCGCCGCCTTGCAGGCTGACAGAATATTGGCAGCGCCAGCGGTAAAATTCAGCATGGCTGGGACCTTGCCCGCCGACATGACGCCAAGAAGGGTCGCGGCGGTGCCATTGGCGTTCGGCAGCATGACGCCCAGTGTCTTTTCGTTGGGAAAAAGGTGTTTGAACTTGGCACCAAGCACGGCAGCGCCGGTCAGCAGCTTCGCATAGGACAACTGCCCGCTTATTGGATCCTCGACTGCAAGTTTGCGACCGCCGCTTTTGGAAGCCGTCTCGATGATGCGTTCAAGCACTGTGAGGCTGGTGTTTGTCGTGCGGAACATCAGCATGGACATTACCTGATAAAGTGCTGCACCTGCTGCGATACGGCGTTTGCGGCCTTTGAGGTCTGTAGGGACTGCGAGCTTGACCGGTTCGAGGATGGTCACTTTGACTTTGGGAAATAGACGCCGGCGCACCTGGCCACCGGAAAGACGGGAGAAATAACTCCTCTCGAGTCCGCCGATGCGCACGGGAACAATCATCGATCCTGTCTTGTCGGCAACCATGGCCGCGCCATCGTAAACCTTCATCAACGTACCCGTGACCGTCAAACGGCCTTCCGGGAAGATGCCGATCGCATTGCCCTCATTGACGATCTTGATCAGCGAGCGTGTCGCCATGGGTTTTGTCGGATCAAGCGGCAGGAATTTGCACATCTTGAGGAAAGGGCGAACCCACCAGGCCTGGGCAATCTTGTAGTCGACCGCAAAGACCGGCTCTTCTTCGGTGATCGCAAGCGCAAGAGCGCCATCCAGAAAGCTTACATGATTAAGCGCGATGATCGGTGCTCTGCCCGCCTTCTTGATGTTCTCCAATCCTTCGACCTCGAGACGCATGAAAGCGCGGAACAATATGGAGATGAAATCCCGGAATGGATTGGTCGGCATCGTCTTCAGCATTAGCCAAGCGACGCCAATGTTGATCACGGAAAGGCCGAGAATGATCGCCGGAGCGGAGACGCCAATGGCCTGGAGACCTCCTACAAGCGCAAGACCGGTCGCGATGAACAGCGCCGACAGAACGTTTGCCGCACCAATCACACGAGCACGCCGGGCTTCATCAGCCCAGGTCTGCATCGCGGCAAAGGTTGGAACCGCCAAGAATGCTCCTCCGATTGCCATGCCTGCAAGATCGATCGCGACACGGATGGTTTTTGCGCCGGCAAAAAAGGATAGGAGCGTTTCCGCGTGGTAGGTCGACTGCAAGCCCCAGAGGTTCCAGGCGAGGTCAATGCCGAAGAGCGCAACAATGACCGTACCGACAGGCGCCGGCAACAGCACGATACGGCCCGCCGACATCCAGCCGGCAATAGCCGAACCGACCGCAATCGAGATGGCGAAGGTTGCAAGATAGGCAGGGACAATGATTTCCGAACCGCCGAGGATTTCCGTAACGATGATCGGAAGCATCGACATCACAAAGGCGCCAACGAACCAAAACCAGCAATTCATCAGCGCTGAGCGCCAGATCCGCTTATCCTCCCGCAGTTCATTGACGAGGGTTACACTCGACCGAATGACATTTCTGTCAATGACCAGATCGGACGCTTTTGAACCCGTCGGTGGGATCATACGAGCGCAGAACCAGCAAAGCACCGAAAGCCCCATCATCATCGGTCCGAATACCCACGCATTGTCGCCCTTCGTGAAGGCGAGCGCTGCAACGATCGTACCGGTGAGAATGGCGATGAAGGTGCCACCCTCGATCCAGGCGTTGGCCTTCGGTAAGTCCTTGCGTTCGAGATGGTCGGGAAGAATGCCGTATTTGATTGGGCCGAAGAGCGACGAGATAATGCCGAAGCCCAGCAGCGCCAGCATCAGCACCCAGATCGAAGATAAAGCGATGCCCATGACGGAGATCGCTGCGACCGCGATCTCAGCGCGCTTGAGGATCTCAGCCATGCGCGCTTTGTCGTATTTGTCGGCAAGCTCGCCGCCAACCGCGGAGAGCAACAAGAAGGGAACGATAAAAATTCCGCCGGCGAGCGTGACGAGCGAAGCCCCCTTTGCAGCCATCTCAGCGAGGATCAGGAAGACGAGGGTCTGCTTCAGGAAATTATCATTGAAGGCCGAGAGAAACTGCGTCCAAAACAATGGCGCAAACTTCCTCGATGTCATCAGATTGCCTTGCATGGCGGTTCCCCGTTTTGAGATCAGAAGAGAAAAGCCACAGAGTTGTTACGCAAAAGTTGTAAAGAGGCGAACAACTCAGTGGTGTGGTTAAGAAGTCTTAACTTTCATTGCCGCGATTGAAATTAACGAGGAGCTTTTCGGTCTTTGCGTCCTCGATCTTGCGGATCAATTTGTCGGACTCGGCGTTGTCGCGCAGTGTCTTGGTGATGTTCACCGTCGTCTGCACCAGCATCAATATGCCCATGGCGAGATAGCCTTTGCCCCACAGGTCGAGCGGCATCATGTAAAGGCCGGCTGTCAGCATGAAAGCGGCCGTCCCGAAGGAGATGTAGGAAAAGCTGACCCAGCTGGAGGAGTGCTTCAGGAAGCTGTCGTTCATTGTCGTGGTTCCTTCGTTGGATGAAATGCGGTTCAGGCGGCGTTATTCATGCGAGCGCGGAGGCGGGCGAGAACATCATCGGCGGATGAGCGCAACGGTGCGCCGCAGCCAGCATTGGCGAGCTTCTCGATGATCCCGGCCGAGCGAGGTGTGCTCTCCATCTCCTTGAGCGCGGAAGCAATCGTCTCATTCTGGCTTTGGCGAGCGCGGAGGCGTGCAAGCGTCTCCTCAGCGTCGTCAAGCGTGGCAAAACCGAAGCCGGGAGCGGCCACGTCGAGCTTTTGGGCTTCTTCCGTAGCGCGGGCCAACCGCTCGCCGCGCTGGAGTGCCTGCAATCGCGCTTCGGCAGCGCGGACGATTCCTCTCAGCTTGGCAATCGCCGTCGTGAATTGGGCTTGAGCCTGTTCCGACGCGTCCCGCTCGGCTTCGAGATAAGCAATTGCGTCCGCCGCCTCACGAGCAAGGCCCTCCTTGCCATTTTCCAGTGCGGCGAGCGTGCGTGTCTCCAGATCAGCGATTCTGGAAAGGATCGCGGCGTGTTGCCTCTTCTCTTGCTCATTCTGTGCAATTGCCACTGCCACCGCTTGGCGGGCGGATTGGATCGCATGAGCTGCATCGCGGATCTGTTGACTAAGCAATGGCATCGCGTGGCGTTCGGCGAAGGCCTGCTCGGCTTCGTGCGCCCTGCCCCGCAGCAGTGTGAGTATCAGGTTGAACATTTTGCGTCTCCGGTTTATGAACGTTGTTCACGAACTGATTTCTGACACAACAATGAACGTCGTTCAAGAATTTTTTTGAACGCTGTTCATGAATCGAGATGGAATGGTTAATGGCCGGTCGTAGAGAAGAAAAACGCGAGGACTTGAAGGCACGACTGATCGATGCGGCACGCAACCGGATAGCCGACCACGGGCTGGCAAACTTGCGGGCGCGCGACATCACGCAGGATGCCGGCTGTGCGCTCGGGGGGCTTTACACGATCTTTGCTGACCTCAGCGAACTCGTCATTCATGTGAACTCTTCAACGCTTAAAGCTCTGGAGGAATCGCTGGCTCTTTCCGAAGTCAAGGACCGCACGCCAACCGAGCGGCTGCGAAATCTGGCGCGAGGATATCTCAGATTCGCTGTTGCCAACCGGAATCTATGGAAGGCGCTCTTCGAGCATTATCCCCCAGACGGCAGTCTGACGCCCGAGTGGCATCTCGAAGAGCACCTGTTCCTGATGAGCGTGATTGCCGAACCTCTTGCTGAACTACAACCTGATCTGTCTGCCGGCGACAGGGCTATTCGTGCACGCACTTTGTTCGGTGCCGTACACGGTGTGATCAGCATCAGCTTGGAGGCACGCTTCGTGGGTTTGCCGGCGGAACGCCTGGAGCGCGAACTTGACGAGTTCGTCCTGACCATTGCGGCCGGTGCTTCGTCAAGACAAGGACATCGCCGATAGCCGGGGTTGATCGTCGAGCCCGGTTTTGGGTGCCATGCAGTCGATCCGATCATCATCATGGCAAGTCCTTCAACAATTCATCTTGCTATCCCACATGGAAAGATTGCGTCTTGATGAAATTGCACGCTAAAGAATGCTAATCTAGTCCGCCTTGGTCCACGCCTTGAACAAGGAAGGCCTGTCGTGCTCTGAGATAGCCGACGCAGCATCGCGAAATGGCTGACTTTCGACGCGTCACCCGATCGACGCAGGGCTACGCTGCAGCCGACATCTCCTCTACACTTCGAAGCGCTTCTTACCCATTTTCGAAAGATGGCAATCGCTGCGGACGGCATCTTCTCCACGATATCAGGCACCGCGGATACACCGGTAGTTTTTCGAATCTTCAGCGACTGCTTGTAGCCTGGCGCCGCGCCGAGACGCCAAGAAAAGATAGGGATAATGCGGTACCCACCCCGATCGTTCTCGCTGAACAGGTCGATGACAATGCGCGTGTGCGTGATCCGCAAACTGGCCATTTGATCTCACCGGTTATCGCCGCTGCCCGTTGCATAAAGCCGCGCGGTGAGTTGACCATAAATCAGGCGCGTAAAGTTGATGCCCTCAAGCAGGGATCAAAAGCGTTAGCTGTTTTGCGTAGCTTTACCATGTTTCGCGGTATATTCCGTGGCCGAGCTTCCAGGAAACTCGAAGAATGGATCGATGATGCCATTAATTCCGGCTCGCATCGTTAGCCCGTTTTTGCCCGCGTTCTTCGCCGAGATATCGACGCCATCTGCAAAGCCATCGACCGGCCCTGGAGCAATGGTCAGGCGGCGGGCCAGATCAATCGCCTGGAAACGATTAAACGCGCGATGTATGGCAGGGCAGGCCCTGAGCTTCTCAGAGCGCGGATGATGCCCATCAAAATTGCCGATTTCCACACAAATTGAGGAAGACCCCATTTAAGTGCCAAGCCGCAGAAGCCGCAAGGGGAGTGATCCCCAGCTAAACGGTGATGGGCCGCAGGCGCAGTATGCGATAGGGGCCTGTCGTCGAGGTAAGATATTGACGGCCTTGCGTGACCAAGACGGCCTGGGGGTATCTTGCACCTTGCAATACCCGAACCTGTGGCCGCGATCATTGATCGCGCCGTGGCAGCGTCGGGGTGATAGCCGCAACACGCGGAGCGCATGCACATAACGAATCCACGCGCCGACCACTTCGGACCGGCGACTCAACGCATGTTTCGAGTGAATACGCCGGTTCATATCCCCATGCAGAGGTACTTGACCTCCAGATAGTCTTCGATACCGTACTTCGACCCTTCTCGACCGTTTCCACTTTCCTTCAGACCGCCAAAAGGAGCGACCTCGGTCGAGATAAGCCCCTCATTGATACCGACAATGCCGTACTCGAGGGCCTCTGCGACGCGCCAAACCCTTGAAATATCACGTCCATAGAAATAGGCGGCCAAGCCAAACCTGGTATCGTTCGCCAAACGGACGGCTTCCTCTTCGGTGTCGAATCGGAAAATCGGGGCGACAGGCCCGAAAATTTCCTCGCCAAAGATGTCCGCTTCCGGTGGCACGCCGACGATCACCGTCGGCTCGTAGAATGTGCCGCCAAGCGCATGTCGGCGTCCACCAGTGATCGTCCGAGCTCCCCGCGCAACCGCATCGGACACTAGGGCATCGACTTTATTGACCGCCTTGTGGTCAATAAGTGGCCCGATTTGCACGCCGGGAGAAAAGCCGTTTCCAACGGAAAAACCTGAGACAGCCTTCGCCAATCGCTCAGCAAATGCATCGTGAATTCCGGATTGAACGAGTAGGCGGTTGGCGCAGACACATGTTTGGCCGGCGTTGCGATATTTCGACGCCAACGCGCCCTTTATGGCCGCATCAATATCGGCGTCGTCGAAGACGATGAAGGGCGCATTTCCTCCGAGCTCCATCGAAGTTCGCTTCACGGTCGTGGCACACTGGGCAATCAGGATTTTGCCGACCGCGGTCGATCCGGTAAAGCTCAGCTTCCTGACGATCGGATTTGTGGTCAGCTCGAGCCCGATCTCCCTGGCCGAACCCGTCACGCATGAAATCACACCCTTCGGCACGCCGGCTCGCTCCGCAAGAACACATAGGGCAAGTGCCGACAGCGGTGTCTCACTCGCAGGCTTGATGACCATGGTGCAGCCTGCCGCCAGTGCCGGCCCGGCCTTCCTCGTGATCATTGCCGCGGGAAAATTCCACGGGGTAATCGCAGCACAAACGCCGATCGGCTGTTTCAAGATCACAATGCGTTTGTCAGAACTCGGGGCGGGAATCGTATCGCCGTAGATACGCTTGGCTTCTTCTCCGAACCACTCGATATAGGAGGCGGCATACGCGATCTCGCCCATGGCCTCGTTCAGGGGCTTGCCCTGTTCGGCGGTCATGATGATCGCGAGATCCTCCTGATTTTGCATTAGAAGCTCAAACCATCGGCGTAAGATGGCTGCGCGCTCCTTGCCAGCTAAAGCCCTCCAGCCGGAAAGTGCCTTTTCCGCAGCATCGATCGCCCGATTGGTCTCCGCCCTTCCCATGTTGGGAACCGACGTGATGAGCGAGTCGTCAGCCGGATTATGAACGTCGATGACGCCCTGATCGTCCGCACGTTGCCACTCGCCACCGATATAGCACTCTGAGCGCAGGAGCGATTGATCCTTCAATGCAGGAACTGCCATGTTGATTTCCCTCGTTGTGATAAGTCAAAGGTCAGCGAGCGGCGGTCGATCGGATATGAATGGCCGGCATGGAGAGCAGGCCTAACATAGGATCAATTTCAAAAGGCCGCCTGATAGATCGCCAATGCCTCCCTTTCGTTCATGTCGCGCGGATTGTTCACCAGGAGGCGTGTCTGTTTCATCGCATCGCGTGCGAGCCCGGCGACATCTTCCGGCCGGACCCCGACCTCGCGCAGGCGCTGTTTGAGACCGAGCCTTGCCGACAGCGTTTCCAGATGATCGATGAAGGCCGCGCAGCGCTCTTCTTCGTCATCAACGAAAGCAAGGTCCGGAAACGCGTCCGCAGCGATATCGGCGTAGGTCCCGGCCGCGACTGGCGCGTTGAAGCGGAGCACATGCGGCAGAACCAGAGCGTTGGACAGGCCATGGGGAACATGGAAGGTTCCTCCGATCGGATAGGCGAGCGCATGAACGGCTGCGACCGGCGAGTTCGCAAAGGCCTGCCCGGCAAGCATCGAGCCGAGCAGCATAGCCCCCCGGGCATCGCGGTCGTGCCCCGCTTCAACTGCGCGCCGGATGTTCGCTCCGAGAAGCCGCAAGGCACTCTTCGCAAGCACTTTTGACAGAGGGTTGTTGTTTGCGTTTTTCGACGCATAAGCCTCTATGGCATGCACCATCGCATCGATGCCCGTCGCCGCAGTGATGTGCGGAGGCAGGCCCAAGGTCAGCTCTGCGTCGAGGACCGCGATATCCGGGAGCAGGATGGAAGAGGAGACACCGCGCTTTTCCTCGCCGTCGACGGTGACGATCGAGACCGGAGTCACTTCGGAACCGGTCCCAGCAGTCGTCGGGACAAGCACAAGGGGCAATCTCGGGCCTTTTGCATTCCCGACGCCCCATGCGTTCCCGATGTCCTCGCCGGATCCGCAAAGCAGCGCGACAAGTTTCGCGACATCGAGCGACGAGCCACCACCAAATCCGATAACGCCCGTGATGGCCTTTTGCCGCCCGACCTTGACGGCCGACATCACCGTCGCAAGCGATGGATCGGGTTCAACCTCGTCGAAGATCGCGACCGAGATGCCCGACGATCTCAACGAAGCGAGGGCCGGATCGCAGAGCGCTAATTTGCGTAGCCCCGGATCGGTCACCAGAACGACGTTGGCGCCGACCCTGCCGCCGACCAGCGGGCCAAGATCGGCAGCCGCTCCGGGTCGGAAGATGATCTGGGCGGTGGTGTTGAAGATAAAGGGATCCATGGCGTTCTCCTTCAATGCGTCATGTCAAATGCCCATTGGCGATCCTCGTCGCGCGGAATTCACAGGCGGAAGCGTGCCTGCCTAGTGACCGAAACTCAGGACTATCAGCACCACGACGGCAAAACTGATCGCTATGGTGACGAACAGCGCGCGAAGACGCTCGCGCTCGAGTGGCCGCCGGTCCGGTCGAAGCCTCGGCGGCGGCTGATAGGGAGGTATCGTCTCACCATGCGGGCTTGCCATTTCCATCTTGTAGGAGAGGAACCAGACGAGGCCGAGACCCGCGACCCAGGAGATGAGCTCCCAGCCCCAGAGGGAAGGCATGCCAAGCGCCCACCCGCCGTCAGGTTTGATGAAGGCATAGTTGCCGAAGATGAGGCCCGGTCCGATGGCGAAAAACAGCCAGGCCAAGGAGACCGACCACGCGGTTGAGCGCAAGGAGCGGACACGCGACGTCGAACGCAGTATCCCATATAGGAACCGACGTGCCTCCTGCGCTTCTTCTCCAAAGGCCCGCCGCTGGGTGAATGCCGAAATTAACATCGTCACGGTCAGGTTGGCAGCCATTCCCCAAGCTGCAGAATTGATCGTCCACGGAGCTCGTCCCCATGGCAAGTCGAGGCCGAATCCAGACAGGAGCGCGATACCGAACGGCTCGGTCATCAAGACGCCGGCAATACCGAAGCCGACGCCCGTAACAACGGCCGGACGCGTGATCCATCGCAGCCAGGTCATCCCGAGAAGCGGCGTCCACATCTGAAACGCGAGCGGCAGCGCCAGTGAAGCCAACATCGATAGCGTGACAGGCGTCAGGATCTGCATCAGGCCCGAGGAAAGCACCAGCAACCCGATGATTACCCGCGTGACGGTTACCGTGTCACGCCTCGACAAGCTGCTGTGGAACCATGGCTTGTAGAGAGTGCGAACCAGTGCCTCTCCTGCCGAAAGAAGCGCGAGACCGGCCATGAGTTGAACCCCGGCAAGCAGTCCGATGAAAAGCCAGGCGGAGAACCACGGGGAGAGTTCACCGAGCAGGCCGGCGAGATTTTTGGAGGGATCGATCAGCGCCGCGGCACCCAGGCAACCGATACAGAGCGCGATCATCGCCCCGAACGCCCCAGCCATGACCCAGGTCTGGCCTGTTGCTATCGCCCTGGGGGTGCTGGTCGAGAGAACGACCTTGATCGCCATCGGACTCGCTTGCAGGCCCATGAGCGCGAATGCCACTCCTAAACTCGCAAGGGCCGTTCCTTCATGCATCGCGGCAGCCTCCCGCCCCGCTCCCGCCGTGAACTGAACCACTCCGGAGACAAGGAACTTGCCTGCTGCAGCCGGGTCGGCCGCGAGCTTCAAGAGACCGGCGTTCAGGGCACCGAAGCCACCCAACTGCAGGATGGCGAAGCCGGCGAAGCCGACGATCGCGGCACCTGCCAGAACGGTCTGGACGGCTCCAAGATAACCGACCGCCCGCATTCCCCCGATAGCAACGTAGCCGAAGAGGATGAAGCAGAGAACGGCGGTTGCCGCCGGCATCGATACGGTCTGGTCACTCAAGAAGACGACGAACCGGGCAAGCGCGGCCATTTGCAGGCCGGCAAAGGCGACAGCGAACAAAACCGACACAACAACAGAAAAGGCGACGAGAAATTCCGAACCCCAATAAGCGCGCAACAGCTCGCTCATCGATGACAATCGAAGCCGTTGGCCGAGCAGCCACAGCCGCTTGAAAAAGAAGACACCCGGCAGCGCAAGCGCGATCCCGGCCTGCAAGATGGCAGCAAGCCCGAAGCCGTTCCGACCGATCTCTTCAGCACCAACCAGAAGGGCCCAGCCTGAAATGCTGGCGCCGGCAAGCACAAGCGCCGATATCCAGGAGGGCAAGGAATGGCTGGCGGAGAAGTATGTCTGATAGTCTCCGTTGGCGCGCGCGGCTATGCGTGCCCAGTACAGTGTGGCAGCGGCATAAAACAGCAGATAAAGCGGCAACCACATCATCAGCTCAGCTCCTTTCGGTCATTGGCTTGATGTGGAAGCGCGAAAAAGCACCCCGCAGCCCGTGTCGTGTGAGCAGATAGGCCAGGAAGCCCGCGGCCAGAACCCCGAATAGGGTAAGGCCCGAATAATAATCTGTCATCGTCAGGAAACCGCCGGCCGCACTAGCAACGAAGACCAGGCCCAACAGCCCATAAGCTCCGATACCAAGCACGGTTTCTCCCGGAGAGAAGCCGGTATTGAAGACCCCATTGACGATGATATGGGCAATGAACGCCAGCACGATGACCAGGACTCCCACAGAAGAGAGGAGCCACGATGCCTGCTTCAGGCCTTCCAGGAAGATGCCTAGACCAAGAAATCCTAGCACCGCCCAAATCGCAAAGACCAGGATGGAACGTTCAACGATGGGAACCGGCGACATCATTTTTCACTTCCTGTGTTACGACGGGGGAAGGAAGGACCGGGCAGACCCGGTCCCTTTCGCTTAGTTCGTCCGGCCTTTGCCGGCCGCTCGCGGTTCCGGTGCGGAAGGCTCGGTGTAGACGATCTTCGAGAGATCGTTGAGCGTGTGCGCACGATGGACCGTATCTCCGCTCAAACCGATCTCTCCGAGCAGCGTATCGACGAACGGAGCCTGCGTCCGGTAACGCAGAGCGGAACTCACCACTTGCTCGGCGAGATTGCCCTCGCGTGGAGGAAGGCCATCGGCAGCCATGGCGACGCCGTTTGTGCCAGTGGCGCCCGACAGACCAGGAAGCCCCTCGACATGGATGATCTTGATGCCTTCGATCTTCTCCATCGGCTTGACGCTTTCGCGGATGATCGCCGGCAGGTTCTCGACAAGCGACCTATGCAGCGCAGAGCGGCGAGCCGCATCGGAACGAAGGTTCTCGGCCGCATTGAGCTTCTCCTTGCCGTCTGCTTCGACACGCAGGCGCTCTTCAAGGGCTGCTACTGCGATACGATCGGCGTCGGCACGGTCCTGGGCGGCTGCCTTTTCGGCTTCGGCCAGGATACGTACCTTCGCCGCCTCCGACTCCGCCGCGCGTTGCGCGTCGATGAGCTCGATGGCCTTTTGGCGATTAGCGATTTCGGTATCGCGGATCGTCTGAACGCGCTCCTGGGCCTCCACCACGGTGGCGCGAGCAGCCTCGGCCTGGGCCTGGGCCTCGGAGCGTTCCTTGGACTTGATCGACACAGCGATCTCGCGTGCCTGCTCTTCGATCTGCGTCACTTCGCGACGCTTGATTTCGAGCATTTCCACCTGGCGCTCCATGTCGATGCGGGCACGTTCGACAGCTTCACGCTCGCGCAGCTTAACCGCTTCAATCTCTCTTTCTCTCGTGGCGTTCTCCGCCGCAATCACGGATTTCTTCGTGGCGCGCTCGATCGAAACCTCTGCCTCATGGGCAAGGCGCGCATATTCGCTATCGCGCTGGATCTCGAGGCTCTTCTTCTCGGCCTCGAGGTTTTTGGCGCGAATGGCCACTTCGGTGTCCTTTTCGATGTCGTTGCGCTTCTTCTTGCGGGATTCAATCTGCTCGGTAAGCCAGGTCAGACCTTCCGCATCGAACGTATTCGAAGCATTGAAAAGCTTGATGTCTGTCTGGTCGAGGGAGGTGAGCGAGACGCTTTCCAGCTCAAGACCGTCGAGTGCCAGGCTCTCCGTCACCTCCTGCTTCACTTCCCTGACAAAGGCCTGACGGTTTTCGTGGATCTGCTCCAAGGTCATTTTTGCGGCAGCGCCACCCATTGCGTCGACGAAGCGGCCCTGGATCAGATCCTTGAGCTGTTCCGCATTCATCGTGCGGTTCCCCAGGCTGCGGGCAGCCGTCGCCACCGCGTCGATCGCAGGCGAAACGCGAACGTAGAATTCGACGGTCAGCTCGACGCGCATGCGGTCCTTGGTGATCAGCGACTTCTCACGGGCGCGAGTAACCTCGAGCCGCAGCGTATTCATATTAACTTCCGTCAAGTCATGGAGGATCGGCAGCACGAGAGCCCCTCCTCCCATGACGACCTTCTCACCGCCGAAGCCGGTTCGCACAAAGCTCACGTCCTTGGTGGAACGGCGATACAGCCAGTGCAGAAGATAGGCGGCGACTGCGATGACGATCGCAGCCAGGATAATGATGGCAATGACATCTGCACCCTTCATGGACGTTTTCCTTCAGAATGAGCAGGGGTTGCGGGCGAGCGATAGACTTCAGGCATTGTTGGTCTCCTCTGAAGCGAGGACGCCGGTCGCGAGAATGGCAATGCCGAAGGCCATGCGATTGAGAATGTCAGCGACGTTGTAGGCCACCGACAGGCTGCCATCGTCGGTCATTCCCGCGAAGGCCGTGAGGAAATTGCCAAGCGGATAGATCGCCCAGCCGATGGTGACGATTAACCGCAGCCAGAAGTAACCGCGGCGCAGATAGTCACCCGTGGACGCACGAACCACATCGTCCATGCGTCCGAAATAGAGCTCGCCAAGAATGTAGAGCCAGAAGACAAGCCCGATCAGGAAAGCAAGGGTTGGATGCATGAACTGCGCCTCGCCCAGATATCTGACGAAAACCATCAGTTCAGCAACGACGATCAGTCGCCAGAAGAGGCCGGCACCGAGCTTGCCTGCCGTCTTGGCCAGGAAAAAGAGCGCCATGACCTGAACCGGCATCGAGACGGCCCATCCGACATAGTGGTAGACGACCGGGACGCCGCCGCCGGCAAGCCAGGCGTTTCTCGCTTCGAATGCCGCCGGAATGCCGACGAGCGCGGCGATTGCGCAGAGCGATACCGGAAGGCGCCAATTGCGACCCACCCAGCTAGTCCCCAGCAGGAGCAGGACCGTGGTCGCGGCCAGACCGAACAGGGCAACAGAATAGCTGGCCGCAGTCAGGTCGGTTGTCTGGTAGACGGCCATTTAGTGTCTCCCTTCCCGGAAATACGTGTGATTCATTCAAACCTCCTCAAATCTGCGTGCGGATGTGTGGGGAACGGGCGTAGAGCGCTACCATCGGCAGAATGAGCAGGCCGAAGATGAACTGTTGCCATTTGAAATCGAGGCCGATGCCGACAAGGAAACTTGAAAGCACCTGCAGGACGAGCACGCCGATGACCGTAAAGCCGTAGCCGCCTGCGCCGCCAAGCAGCGAGGTCCCCCCGACGACCACCGCAGCCAGAGTGAGGAACAGATACTGGTCGCCGACGCCGATGAAGCCTCCGCCCGACCAGCCGAGGAGAAGTCCGCCGGTGAGCGCGGCGAAGAAGCCGGACAGGGCGTAGACGATGATCCAAAATCGCATCTCGGAGATCATGATGCGACTGGCGGAGGTACGATTGACACCGAGCGCATATAGATAGCGGCCATGGACCGTGGTCCGCAGACCGATGATCATAAGGAGTGCAATAAGTGCCCAGATCGCAATGACCGGTGGGAACGGGAGGCCGAAGGTTGATCCATTCATGGCGGAAAAGTTCGATAACCAGGCCGGAACGGTGCCGAACACGTTGCCCGAATATGCCGACCCGATGGAGGTGATGATCTGGACGCCACCCGAGATGGCAAAGCCGGTTCCAAGAGTGACGATGAGCGCCTGCCCCTGAAGCCGATAGCTCAAAAGGCCGTTGATCACGCCGAGCAAAGTCCCGGTCGTCAGGACAATGATGACGGCAAGCCAGGGCGGAACGCCAAGGCCGATCAAATAGAGAAGACCGACATTGGCTGCGCCGATGATAAACGGGATCGACAGATCGAGGCCACCCAGAAGCGCAACGAGCGTCTGTCCCACCGAGGCGATGCCCAGAAACGAGGCAAAGAGCAGCATCGACTTGATGTTGTTGCCTGACGAGAAGCCATCGATGTTCATCGAGCCGACCGAAAACAGGCCTGCCAGCACCATGATGCCAATGAAAGCCGAGCGGTTCTGCTGGAACTGACGCCCTAACGTCCTGGTGAGAACGAGGATCACCAGTAGGATGATCAGAGAGATCACGTTCCAGATGTTGAAGAATGCTTGAACCGTCAGAGACAGCAATAAGAACGCGAGCAGGATGACACCCAGGCCGAAAAGCGGCCAACGGTACTTTATCCAGGCCTGGCGAAGCGGCCCTGGCCCATCCGTCGATGGCACGGTCGCGCCATCGAGGAATTGGCCGATAAGATAGCGCCATGCCCAATAGAAGAGCACGAGCGTGGCGATCGCCGAGAGGATGATGATCTGGACGGATATCGCCTGGGCGAAGCCGAAGCCGATGCCGATGATCGTCAGAATGATGCCAACGACGAGGCCGAGAATACGGGCAGGCAGGCTGAGTTGCGGCAAATGTTCCATTATTTTGTCACCTCAGTCTGGGTCGCGCTAGCGCCTTGGGTGATAACGTAGGCTCCGGCTAGTGCGAGGGCGGCGACGACGACCGCCACGGCGGGCCCGACCGTCCGCCGGCTTGCCTGGCCAATCGCAAGGCGAAGGAAGGCGGCGACGATGATCAGAATGATCGATGCGAAGACGAGCGGAGCAGCGGCGACGCGCAACGCTTCGGTTTCAGCGGAAAGCGAAGCAGTCTCAAGCGGTGCGGTCAGTGCGGCCTGCACGGAGAAGGGACCGCCGACATAGGCACCTGTCGCGCCGAGAGAACCATAGTCGAACGTCGCGTGAAGAATGATGCCGAGAACGACAACAGAGAGCGCTACAAAATAAAGAAGCGGCGAAAAGTTGCGGATGTAGCGCTGGATCACGGGTATGAGCAGCGTCAGCAGCAACGAGACCACCAGGATGACGCCGTAAGCGAGGTTTGTCACGAAACTCTGGACCGAACCAAAGTTGAACGACGAAAGTACATAGGTGATCAGGTAGAGGTTCAACGCCCCCAGAGCCGAGCCGAAAACACCGCCTCTGCCGCCGCCGAGCGATGCGCCGCCAAGCACGAGGGCCGTGACCGCGATCAGGGTATAGGTCGTGCCTTGGGAGGGATCGCCAGACGAAATGAGCGCGGTGAAGCAGATCGACGCGAGGCCGGCAAAGCACCCCGAAATCAAATGCGCGCCGATCCGAACGATGGTGATCGGCACGCCTGACGTGTAGGCGGCGCGCTCGTCAGATCCCATGAGACGAAGATGGGTGTAAAAAGCCGTGGCGGTGAAGAGAAGCCAGGCGGCGGTGGCGAGCAGCAGAATGACGAGGACGGGCGAAAATATCGTGATTCCGAACCCCCATTCCTCCATGAAAGCAGGGGATGTTCCCCCGGGCCGCGGGAGAATGACCAGGTTGATACCGGACAAGGCAAGATAGCCGGACAGCGAAACGATGATCGGCTGAACCCGGACGTAGATGACGATCAGCGAGAAAATCAGCTGGTAAGCCGCTCCCACCCCCATGCAATAGAGGAATACTGGGATGGGATTTTCCAGGAGCCCCGCCGCGTGCAGCTGAATCATCGTGACGTTGATAAAGCCGATCAGCGGACCGACGGAGAGATCGATGGTGCCGCGTCCCGCGATCGTTGATGCCATCAAGGTATAGGTCGCAAGGATCAGGGGCGTCACGACAATAATTGCTGCGCCGATGCCCGAGACGCTCATCAGGCTCGGCGCCCTGAGCACCGCAATCGACAGAAGCGCGAAGAAAAGAGTGATCGGCATCAACAGGAACGGATTGGAGCGCCCGCCCTGTGCCTCGGCCACCACTTGCTTTGCCGTGGAAGGGGTATTGATGGGCGAAACGCTCATGTCCGGCTGCCTTGACGTTGGGCGCCCCGATCGTCGAATTCGACGATCCGGATTGACTTCGAGGCGACTTTGTTTTCGGAGACAGGGAACGGAACGAGGCGCTCCGTTGGTGTCCCGCCGCGTTGCGGAAGCGTGTCGCCGATCCTCAGCGCCGCCTTGATCTCCGGCGGAACCTCGACCGTGACGCGAACATTGTCACCGGCTGCCACGGTCTGTTTCTGCCCTGGTGCGCGATGGGGCGAAAGGCCAAACGGGCCGGTAAGCCCCACACCGTTCGTTTGGCCGAACATAGCCTCGAGAACTCGTTTAGGATCGAGATTTCTACCGTCGAAAGCGTCGAACGGAGCTCCGTCCCGGAACACGACGACCCGTGTTGCAAATCCAAGGAATTCTTCAATTTCGGACGAGAGGTAGATGACGGCACGTCCCTCGTCGGCAAAGGTGCGCAGGTGCTTGTAAAGTTCGGTCTTCGCACCGGCGTCGATTCCTCGCGCCGGATCATTCAGAACGATCACGTCGGGTCGCATCGCAAAGCCACGACCGATCAGCACCTTTTGCTGGTTGCCGCCCGACAGCGAGGTGATCCTGTCTTCTTTGACGCCAAACTTGATGAGGAGATTTTCAGCCTCCCGCTTGAAGATTGTGCCGAGTATGACGCGGTCGACGAAACCAAGAATTCCACCCCGCTTCTTTTCCCGATAGAGCGGCATGACCATGTTTTCGAAGATGGAGAGAGACGCGAAGATGCCTTCGCGCTTTCGGTCGCCGGAGACGTAGGCAATCCTGCCCTTGACCGCCTCGGGCAGATTCCTGACGGGAGACCATGATCCATGGCGGGAGGCCACCTGGACCAATCCATTCGAGGCGGCCATCACACCTGCAAGAACGCGGACGAAGGCATCCTGGCCCTGGCCGTCGAGGCCCGCAACGCCAACGATTTCGCCCCGTCGCAAATCGAAGTCGAACGTCGTGCCGTTCGGCCAGACGGCGAGTCTTCTCGCCTTCAGCGCCCGTTCATTTGTTTTCGGTACGGGAGCCGTCGTTGCGCTATGGCCGCTGCGGTCTTCCCCGGTCATCAACGCGAGAAGGTTCTTCTCCGTGATCTCGGTCTTTTCAAGAATGCCGACGTCGCGCCCATCACGAAAGACGGTGGCACGATCCGATATCCGGACAAGCTCGGCAATACGGTGTGTAACGATCAGGACCGTCGTTCCCCGGTCCCGGAGCGCTCGCATCTTGGCAAAGAGCCGTTCGGTCGAATCGAAGTCGAGCGCCGCCGAACTCTCGTCCAGGATCAGGATCTTCGGTTCCGACAGCAGGGCTCGGGCGATCGTGATCCACTGCTTCAGCCCAAGGGGAAGGGTTCCGACGAGCGCGTGTGGATCGATTGGCTCCCCGGCGAGCTCCTCCATCAGCTCGGCGGCGCGCGCGACCTTGCGTTCCTGTGAGAGCGTTTTCGTAAACAGATGATCGGCGCCCATGAAGATATTGTCGACGACTGAGCTTTCGTCGGCGACCAGGACTTCCTGGTAGACCGTCGAGATACCGAGCGCGCGGCTCTCGGCCGGCGTCGAAGGGGTCTCACCCAGAATGGAGACCGTTCCGCTGTCGATCGGAAGAACGCCCGATACTACCTTTGCCATCGTGCTCTTGCCGCAGCCGTTTCCGCCGACGATCGCATGGATTTCTCCGGCCCGCGCGGAGAAGGACGCACCGTCAAGCGCCCGCGTCGGTCCGAAGTACTTCTTGACACCACGCACGACGATGGTGTCTCGCGCTGCGATTTCGGTGGTTTGTATGGCGGAAGACGTCATGGCTCATCCCGTCCGCGTAAAGCGACGACCAAAATTCGAATGTTGTCTGGGGAATTGGGCCGCTTGCGCGGCCCAAGCTAACTCACCGCTTGTAGGCTCTAGGGTCGGCCGGACGAAGGAAGAACTGGTCCAAGTAGGAGGGATCGTAGCCCCAACCTTTCGCACCGACCTTCAACCATTCCGCGCTGTCGACGGAGCAATCTTCGTTCATGACCTTTTTCAGATCGTCGAAGCTAAGCTTCACGGGATCAACCAGGATCGACTGGACCTTCGGCCCCTGCCCCTCCAGCGTGCGCATCATCACATGCCACATCAATTCCATGTCGTCCGCCGGCGGCCACAGCTGATACGAAGTATTGATGTAGTTGGGGTTCTTCCGCCAATAGCAGAGGGCGCCGAGTTCGCCGCCGATGGCGACAGGAATCTCGCCGCGGCCGGCCTGCTGCACGGCGCGCAAGACCCCCATTTCAGCTGCGGATTGTACGACGATACCGTCGAGCTTCCCCGGATTGGTGGCAAGCCATTTCTGAACTTCCCCCTGCGCAACCTGGTCTGTCCACATGCCAGCGACCGAACCGACCACCTTGATGTCCTTCGAGGTAGCAAGACCTGCAAGCACGCCGCGGTTCTGGCTGTCCGAACCCGACGTGCCGGGAATGCCCTCAACGACAAGGACATTGCCCTTTCCGCCGAGCTGGTCGACCATCGCCTTGCCAATCTCGTAGCCCCCGACCTGGTAGTTGACCGAGGAATTGATGGCGTACTCGGATGTCAGGTAGCCGGTCATCGAAAAGACAGGGACGCCCTTGGCCGCCGCATATTTCACCGATGCATTGAGCGCTGTGGGGTTCGAGCAGCACAATATGATTGCATCCGCGCCCTGATCGACGAGCTGGCGGATCTGCTGGATCTGGGTTGAATCATTGAGATTGGATTGGGTGACAACCAGATCGGAAATCAGACCAAGCTTCTTCCACTCAGGAACGATTTGGTTCTGCAGCTCGTTCATTGCCGCGGCGCGCCACGTGTTGCCAGCATAGGATGAGGCATAGCCGATCTTCCAGGGGGGCCCCTTCTTCGGCTTGAAATCCCTCCACTTGCTGACCCCGATCGGCTGCGCGGGGTCGAGCATCTCCTTGTTGTAGAGGCGTTTGACAACATCGGGATTGAGTTCGTCCAGTCCCTGCGCCATCGTGCTCGTGACGAGCACACCTAAAATTGCAGCTGCGTACGCGATTATCCTAAGCATATTACCTCCTCCAGTTGATTAGCTGCGGTAGCGGGTTATGCGTCAGTCGTAGAAGTCGTGCGGCGCCTTTCGCATGCCTGCCCAGGCCTGCGGGTCGTGGCCGGTCAAGACGGTCGCACCCGTTGCGGCCGCGATCCGATGAAGCTTGGAAACGGAGTCGGCTGCCTGCGCCGATGAAACCACCAGTCCGGGCAGCGCGCGGTTCTCCCAGTGGTCCATCGTATAGGCGGCATCGATGGTCAGCAGGATCGGTCCACTTTTCGGCAGATTGATCAGAAATGACTGGTGTCCGGGCGAATGGCCTGGCGTGAAGATCGTCCGGATCGTTCCGTCGCCGAACAGGTCGAAATTGTCCGTGACCTCGCCGCCAAGGAATTTCCAGTTCAAGCCCGGGCGATCGAAGTCGGAACGGATATAGGCTCCGGCCGAAAACCAGTGTGGCTTCAGAGCGTAGTCATATTCGCTTCTTTGAACGATGTGCTGGGCTCGGGGGAAGCGGCCAATTGCGCCGGTGTGGTCCAGGTGAAGATGGGACTGCAGGACGTAGCGAATGTCGTGCGGTGCAACGTCGACCATTTTGAGCTGATCGACGCAATTTTCGGACACCGCCATGATCGGATCATATGTCTCAACGACCTTTCCCCAATGGCTGTGTTTGTCGATTGCGGCCTCGATTGCGTTTCCGCCGTCGATCACGACGTTTCCTTGCGGGTGCTTTATCAGGAACCAGGGAACAGGAATTTCCATGTCCCCTTCGCCCTGATTCATTTTGATGTACTTGACCTTCGTTCGGAGAACTCCGGTCTGGAACATATGCAATTCGATCCCCGAAGACTTTCGCCGAGAACGTGGCGCTTCCTTCGGGGCCGGGGAGAAGGTTGGACGCGGCGCCAGCGCAGAGCTGCTCCTCAAAGACGAGGCCGATTTTCCATCTGTCTCGACGCGGCGCCCGTGTTCATCAAACTCGATGATCTTCATATGTCAGCCTCGGGTTTCCTTGTTCGTCGATCAGGTGCGCTCATCGATGATGCGAAGCGCTTCTTTCAGGTAGACTGCGAATAGGGGATAGTTTTCCGACATCGGGAAATGCCCGATGTCTTCCATCTCGATGTAGATGCCGCCGGGAATCTGCCGCGCTGTGTTTTCCGTTGCCTCGGGTGGCGTAAGATAGTCGTACGTGCCAGTCATCATGATCACCGGGCAGCGTTTCGTATCGATGTTCTCAAGTTTGCCCCGAAGGTCGTGGTCGATCGAATAAAAGTAGAGGTCGCCCTTGAAGGCCTCGGAACCCTGGCTGTAATAGTGCCACGTCAACCAGCGATCCATGTCCGGGCTTTGCGGCGCCATCAAATCCCAGACGCCGCTGGCGCAGACCTGAGCCGCATTGGCGTGGGGATGTCGCCACCAATCCAGGTAAAAGCCTGGTGCGTGTTCGGCCGCCTCGACTGGAATAACGGCGCGGAATTTCTCAGGGTGATGCAGGGCCAGTTGCAGCGCGACGTTGCCCCCGAAACTGGAACCCATGAAGATTGGTCGATCCAATTCCAGTGCCTCGGACAGGGCAATGATGAAATTCATGTAGTGGCTGGCAGTCAGCGTATACTCTTCTTTCCACCATTCGCGATTGAGCGGCGGGTCGGACTTTCCGTGCCGCGCAAGATCGTAGGCGATGATGTCGTAGTTTCTGGTGATCGAATCGTCTTCGAGAAGCCCACGCCATTGGTGGTTGTGGCAGCCTGCGGTGTGCTGACACATCACCGGGACGCCGTTGCCGTTGCGCAGATAAAAGACCTTATATTCGTAGCCATCCACGTTGATCGTCACGTAGCGGCCAATGACAGGAGAATGCTTTGCCATTCCAATATTCCTTCAGAACGATGCTGTGTCAGACGGGCACGCCGACCTTGCGCAGGAGTTCAAACTGGACGGTGAAGTTGCGCAGGTTCTGCATCATCACGAGGATGTTGCCCTCAATCTTGAGATCGCGTCGGAAACTGGCTGACCAGATTCCGTGATACATCGGGTCAGGAATCGGCTTGGCGAATTCTCTCCAGGTCGCCGGACTTGCGCGCAGCGCGAAATCGTAGGCATCGAGAGGTTGGGGGTCGGTATTGATCCTGTAGGTTTTGCCGTCGACCATTTCTACGATGATTTTCTGGGTGCCCATGTCCCACAGGAATGTGCAGGTATAGTAGCGCGCCATCGCCCCTATGGTCGGGTCACGATCGGTCACTTCCCCGAACTTGACGGCCCAGTCGCGGACGTTCAATGCCATGCAAACCTCCCAGTGAAGCACGATCCAATCGCGAGCCCGCAATCGGCCTTGTTCCGATAGCTGCCCTGTGTTCATTATACTGAACACATTTCAATAGACAGGACGCTAATCACTGGGCTATATAAATGTCAAGGGAAAAACAGCGCCGGCATCGAAAGGGGACTGCATGGAGCCAAAGACGCAGCGAGCGAAACACGTGCCTGCGCTCGAAAGAGGCGCTCGAATTCTGGACCTCGTGGCGCGTTCAAAGAGTTTTCTGAACTTGTCCGATCTTTCCCGCGAGCTGAAGATCGCTCGAAGTTCCGTTCACACCCTCTGCCACACGCTGGTCAACCTGGAGCTTCTTATCCGGAGAAGTGACCAAACATTTCAGCTCGGCCCGCATGTCATGCGCTGGTCGAATGCATTCGCCCTTCAGTCCGACGTGGCGGCGGAGTTCGCGTCCATTTGGGATCAGGAAACAGAACTGCCCGGAGCGACGATTACGCTCACAGTCCTTGAAGGCGCCGAAGTCGTTTACATAGCTGCCCGGAATTCGGAGCTCAGCAACAGCCGCGTTGATTTTCGTACAGGCATGCGGCTTCCAGCTGCATTCACGGCGACCGGCAAAGCCTTCCTCAGTCATATGAGTGACTTTGAGGTGCGTCGTCTTTACCCCGAAGGATTGCCGCCGGTGCGCACGCCGAAAAGTGTTCGAGAGCTTGATGATCTGATCGCCGAACTGCAGGAGGTTCGAAAGGTTGGCTACAGCTGCGATAACGAGCAGGTTGCCGAAGGCATCGTCTGTTTCGGAGCGGCAGTGCTCGACTCACGGAATCGGCCGATCGCCGGCGTGGCTGTCAGCCTGCCGAACGAAGTGCTTGATGACGACATTCAGGACAAGGCCATCGCCAACGTCACACGGATCGCCACTCAGCTGTCTCACCGTATGGGCGCCGATCTTCACCGAATGGGTCGCTCACTGCGGACTATTACGGGCGACAGCCAGGAATGATCCGGGAAAACAATCTCGTCCGAGCCGAAGGATTGCGGCGTAACAATCCATTTCGTGAAGAGCATTCAGGGACCGGTGACGGGCTTTCACCTCACCATGGGATGAAACGTCATCTCTCTACCTCCGCACCCATTCTGTACGAAAGGCGGTTGGCGAGCCCTAGAACGACCTCGGAAAGGTCCTTCAGCGCATTCTCCTCGGCAAGCTCGCTTGGTGCGCTGAGCATGACCGCAGCCAATGGTCTATTGAGTGCATTCAGTACGGGAGAGCTTACGTTCGTCACACCTTCCACGCATTGACCGATATCGCTCGCCATCCCTCCTTCCCGCGCAGCTTTGAGTTCATCCAGAAGTTCGTCAATTCCAGTTATGGATTTGGTCGTCAGAGGGGGAGGAAATTTGCCTTCGAACGACCGCCTCACTTCAAAATCGGCGGAAAGCGACAGAACTGCTTTACCCGAAGCGACGAAGACGGCCGGCAAACGCATCCCAGGACGAGCAGTAAATCGGTTTCTGTTTGTCGACTGCCGAGCCGCGATGAAAACCATATCCGTCTCTTCCGGCACGGAAAGCGACGCAGTCGCATGTTCCGGGATCGGCATGTCTTCGCAGATGAGGGCGAACTCGGTTGCGACGTCGGTCTGCCGGTCGAAGCCGTGTGACCATCGAAGCAAGTGCGGCCCCAATATGTAACTCTGGTCCGCCCGACGAATGAGAAGTCCCAGCTCCACCATGGTCAAGCAAAGGCCGTGGACCGTGCTCTTCGGAAGATTGGTTTCCCGTGACAATTCCGAGACGGTCAAAAACCGTTTCGACGTGCTGATCAGATCCAAGATACCGACAGCCCGCTCAACCGCAGGGACCAGCTTTTGCAAGGGCTTGTCTTGATCCATACCACACCAGAATCGGTTTTCCCCAGCTATAGGTGCCAACAGCACTCAAGACAACCGGATGTTCAGCGATGCGATCAATCGAAGCAAAAGATTTTCGCTCTGGTCTCCGAGCGCGGCTGCTCTTGTTGAGACCTGGTGGGGACCCGAGAGACGGCCTCCCGGCATGCGAGACGCCGTTCCTGTGTCGCAGCTCTCGGACGTACGCTCGATGCCTTACCGGACCAGCGTCGGAGCTGGCCCTGCACCAACAGGACAATCTGCTCTGGACTTTCCCTGTGGATCCAATGACCGCAGTTCCTGAGCGAAACCCAACTCACCTGTCCCGGGATGCGATCCGCGACCGCTGCTGTTTGCCCCACGCTGATAAATTCATCGCACAGGCCATGGATCAGCAAGACCGGAGCGGAAATTCGATCGAAGCATGCCGTCGCATCCCATCCGTTTTGGCACTCCGACAGACGGTTTTGTCTCCAGCGCTGATAAGCAAAATTGGGATCGGGTTGATCCGCACTTGATTTCAGAAGGAGTTCTGGCCCGCTATGCCTGAAGGGAATAGCCTCCAAACTGGCGCGAAGGTAATCGTCCGCAAATCCGTATGAGGCCAATCCGGTGACACTCAGAACCCGATCAGGAAAAAGGCTTGCGAAAATGAGGGCGACCGACGCCCCGTCTGCATGCCCGACAAAACTTGCGCAAGCAATATCCAGCGCATCCATGAGTGCCGGCAAAACGACACTGGCCTCGTAATACAAAGGATCACGGTCGGTCTCTGCGATCGGCGGGCTCGATCCACAGCCGGGTCTTGAAAAAGCAATCACCCGCAGTGTCGGTTCGGCACGGACAAGACCCATAGCGATGTCGACAAGCGACGACCAATTCTCTAGGCCGTGGGATAGCATGATCAGGTCCTGACCGGATCCGCTTCCAAGGATCGCGATGTCAAGCGCGCCGGCACGCGTCTCGATTGATCTCGCCAACGGCAGTTCTACAAAATTGTCTTGGATATTCGTATTCGTGCGATGTCCGCTCACGACGCAGCCTCCCCACTCCGCCCGATACTGCCGCGAAAAGGCGGCAGCGGTGAACATTTGTGCTGTCCCGCGCAGTCCTCCTCCGCGCGGGCAAGCCCTGCTCTTGAAGCCAGAACAACGATCAGCAATGGCTAAGTGAGAACGACCTCGGCCTCTGCGATCGCGGCTGGCAACAAAGACGTGTTTTACCGATTGGTACCTCTCGAAACCAAAGACCTGATTACGATGACCCATCGTCACGCGTAAGGGACTTCGAAGTTTATGGACCGCGATGACGACGGCCACTCCTGAATTGCTGTGCTAGTGGCAATTCTTGCTGTTTTTGGGAGAAGGAGACGATGATCAGCGTCGGAACGGAAAACTTGGGAGATCGACGCGGGATTGCGGAGCCGGCACAGCATGCGTTTTCATCGCCAACCTCCTGACGCCGAGCCCCTTATCCATGCTGACACGAAGTCTGACGACATTGCTCAATGAGCGTTGCGATATTGTGTAGGCGACACGCCGACCGACTTCTTGAAGGCGCGCGCAAAATTTGTCCCTGACGAGAAGCCAATGGCGAATGCGATATCCTCGACCGTCATATTCGGATCGGTAAGCAGGACCTTTGCTCGCGAGACCCGCAGGTCCGTAAAGTATTGGAATGGTGCGCTTCCCGTTGCCATTTTGAACGCTCGGGCAAAGTGGTAGACACTCAAGCATGCCACGCTCGCCAGCTCCTCTAGAGCAATGTCAGCGCCTAGATTCTGGTACATGAATTCCAGCACGCGATTGAGGCGCGCGCGGTCCAAAGCGCCGGCAGTTTTCCCATCGATGAACGATCCGGAGAACTTCTTGGGATTCTGACGGGTGTAGTGTTGCAACATCCGAGCGGCAAGCGCGAGCGCGAGCGAATCCAGAACGATCCGCCCGGCGGCGTTTTCGGCTTGCAGTTCTTCGGCTATTGCCAATCCGATGTGTTGGACTAGGGGATCATAAAAACCCCCGGTGTACATGAGGCCGGAATCCGCGGGACTGTCATCAGGGCACTCAAGGTTGCCGAACAGGTTTTGCGGAAGATAAAGATGAAGCATGTCGAGCGAGCCGGAGTGAATATGCAGATACTTCACCGCGACACCACGAGGACATATACAAGCCGACCCTGGCCTCGATAGAAACTTCTGCTCCGGCCCGTCTGCCCGCCGGCGTATTTTGGCCGAGCCGGAAAGCGCTATGATCACCTCATTTACCTGCTGCACGAATGCGGTGCAGTGGAGGTCCTCGTGACGACGTACCTCTGCTGTCACAGTGCTTCGCCATCCGCGGTCGACGGAAGACGCAAGCAGCTTGCTGCCACCGAGTTCGTACTTACTTCCAAGCATCACGCCAGCCTGGTTACCAGTACCTAAAAATCCGGTTTCCCGCGCTGGATTCGGCGCGATATATTGTGAATGAGCGACATTCGTCATCCGGAACTCTTCCTCCCCTCCGCAACACAAGGGTTCCCCTCCCAGGCTACCCTTGTATGAAGTTCAAATTACTACATGATATCTGCAGCTGCGGCTACGTCGACTGCGATTTGCTTTCCCACGTCGCTGGAGGGTGATCAGCAAACAGGGAAAGAAGTATGCCGAAGTCTCTATACGGGCAGGGCCACCTACGGGTACGCCCTGGGCCGATCGCGGTCCTGATGAGCTGGCCGGCTTCGAACCGCCAACCTTGCCCAGCCTAACAATCGCACTTGGTTCTGAGGCGACCACCTTTCAGGACGTCAGACAGCGCTCCAGGGCCGGAGCTCGGATACAATCCGGCGCGAATGAAAATCTCATTTCCTGGCAAATTCTAACCTTTGATGCTCATTTCGGCTTCGCCTTAGCAAAAACATCCGTTTTAATTGATTAATTTTATAGAGAATATGGCTTATATAGATTTCGAATGGGAACCCCACATGCCTCAGACCACGTCGAATCAGATTGCCATCGGTACAAAAGCAGCGGATTTTCTCCTGCCGGATGCGGAAGGGGCACTGCATCGTCTCTCGGATTTCGAGGACGGCAAGGCCTTGTTGGTCGCTTTCATCTCCAATCGCTGTCCCTTCGTGCTGCTGCTTCGCGAGCAGTTCGCGGCTTTTGCCCGGGAGTATGCGCCGAAGGGACTGCGGGTCATCGCCATCAACAGCAATGATGCCGAGGCACATCCGGAAGAATCGCTTGTCCGGATTGGCGAAGAGGTCCGCAATATCGGATACGAGTTTCCGTATTTGAAGGACGCCTCGCAGGATGTCGCCAAGGCCTATGGTGCGGCGTGCACGCCGGACTTCTTCCTGTTCGACGCTGACAGCAGGCTCGCCTATCACGGCCAGTTCGACAACGCCAGGCCGGGCAACGGCAAGCCGGTGACCGGCGCGGACCTGCGGGCTGCTGTCGAGGCTGTACTGAGCGCCGGCAAGCCTGCCGAACACCAGACGCCCTCGATCGGCTGCAACATCAAATGGCAGCCGGGCAACGAGCCTTCCTGGTTCTCGAAAGCTGCCTAATCCTTCCCGGCAGCGGCTCGCCCGCCGCCTTTCGGCTCCCTAAGCAACCAGCAAGCAGTCCAAAATGTCTTTGAAGCGTAAGGATTTGCCCGGCGGCGATCTCCTCAATCTGCAGGCGGATGTTCTAGTCATCGGTGGTGGTCCCTCCGGCGCGTGGGCGGCGCTTGCCGCGGCGGATACAGGCGCCCGTGTCGTATTGGCCGACAAGGGATACTTCGGCACCAGCGGCGCGACAGCACCCTCCAATACCGGCACATGGTTCGTTCCGCCAGGCGAGGATCGGCAACTGACAGTCGAGAGGCGCTGGCAACGCACTGGCGGCCTTGCGGATCAACGCTGGATGCTGCGCTGCGTCGATCGGGCCTATGAAAACCTGCTGAAGCTGTCCGAATGGGGCTATCCTTTCCCGAGCGAGGACGATGGCAAGCTCTATATCGCCAATCTTCGTGGCCCAGACTACATGGCCTTCATGCGCCGCCGCGTGCTCCGCGCCGGCGTGACCGTGCTCGATCATCACCCGGCACTCGAACTGCTGTCCAATGGGGAATCCGTCACGGGCGCTGCCGGCCTCGACAGGCAGCGCGGCCGCGACTGGCGCGTGGACGCCGGCGCCGTTGTGCTGGCGACCGGAGGCTGCGCTTTCGGCGAGCGCATTCTCGGAGCAACGACGCTCACCGGTGACGGCCTGCTGATGGCCGCTGAGGCGGGTGCCGGCCTCTCCGGCATGGAATTTACGGGAAAATACACGCTGGCGCCGCACGGCTCGTCGCTGAACAAGGGGCTGCCCTTTCGCTGGGCGCGCTTCTACCGGGAGGACGGCACAGCGATCCTCGATGGCAATGGCGAGCATCTCTCAAACGGCATCGGCGACCGTGAGAGGGATATCGTCAGCGCGATGATCGAAGCTCCGGTCTTTGCCAAGCTCGATATGGCAGAGCCTTCCTTAAAGGACTGGCTGCGCCGGGGCCAGCCGAATTGCTTTACGCCCTATGACCGCATGGGTATCGATCCCTTCAGCGATCTCTTCCGCGTCACCTTCAAGGCAGAGGGAACCGTGCGCGGTACCGGCGGCATACGCATCGCCACCTCCGACTGCGGCACCGATGTCGCCGGCCTTTATGCTGCCGGCGATGCGGCCAGCCGCGAAAACCTGACCGGCGGCGTCTCCGGCGGCGGCGGGCCGAACTCCTCCTGGGCGATCGCCAGCGGTTGGTGGTCAGGCCAGGGTGCTGCCGCCCATGCCCGACGCTACGAGACCAAGGCGTTTCGCCGCGCCTCCCGCCCGCTGGGTCAGGCCGGATTGCGGCCGGCAGCAAGCGCCAAAGCTGGCGTCGGTGCCAAAGAGATCGTCGATACGGTCCGCGCGGAAGTCATCCCGCTCGAGAAGAATTACTTCCGAGATGGCGGCCGGCTTCGGGTGAGCCGCGACCGGCTCGACAGCCTGTGGCACGACGTCCGCGACCATCTCTGCGGCGAGAGCAATGATCGCCTGCGCAGTCGCGAGGCAGCAAGCATCGTCGCGGCCGGCCGATGGTCGGTGACGGCGGCGCTCGCCCGCGAAGAAAGCCGCGGCATGCACCGCCGCATCGATATCAAAAACAGCGATCCGGCCTTTGCACGCCGTCTGGTGCTGACCGGCGTCGATGCAATCGCCATCGGCAGCGACGCCGATCAGGACCGCAAGGAGATGGCATCGTGATCGAGATCGTATCCGAAACGCGCTGCATAGAATGCGATATCTGCGTCAAGGTCTGCCCGGCCAATGTCTTCGATGCCACCGAAGCGGTGCCCGTCATTGCCCGGCAGGACGACTGCCAGACCTGCTATCTCTGCGAAATCTACTGCCCGACCGACGCTCTCTATGTCGCCGAACACGCCGACGGTCCGACCGGAATTCGCGAGTCTGAAGTCGAGGAGCGTGGCCTTTTCGGCATCTATGCCCGTGAACTTGGCTGGAAACGCGGAAAGCCCGGCGGCTCAGAATATGACCCGACGCATCGCATCCGCGTCGCCCAAGTCTAGAAAGGACCGACAGCCATGGACCGCATCATCGTTTCCGATGTCAGCAAGACCTTTCAGCTGAAAGCCGGCCAGCGCGTCACGATCGACGGCCGGCCCTCCGATCACGTCACAGTTCTCGACGGCATCGATCTGGCGATCCGCCAGGGTGAATTCGTCACCCTCGTCGGCCCAAGCGGCAGCGGCAAATCTGTTCTGCTCGACATCATCGGCGGCCTCAGCCAGCCGAGTGATGGTGTCGTTCGTCTCGACGGCAACGTCATCGTCAAGCCGGATCCGAAGACTGGATACGTCTTCCAGCAGTATGCCTTGTTTCCCTGGCGCACAGCGCTTGCCAACATCGAATATGCGCTCGAAGTCCGCCGCGTTGCCAAAGCCGAACGCACCGAACGCGCACGGCATTTCCTAGCCCTCTTCGGTCTGTCCGACTTCGCCGATCGCTATCCCAATCAGCTTTCCGGCGGCATGCAGCAACGCGTGGCAATCGCCCGCGCGCTTGCGACAGAGCCGCAGGTGCTGTTGATGGATGAGCCCTTCGCCGCCCTCGACGCCCAGACCCGCGACACCCTGCAGAGCGAACTTCTGAAAATCTGGGAGAAGATCAACACGACCGTGGTCTTCGTTACCCATTCCATCGACGAGGCGATCTATCTCGCCGACCGCATCGTCGTGATGACGGCGCGGCCCGGTCGGGTGAAGCAGATCATCGACGTCGATCTGCCGCGCCCGCGTGATGGCGATATCCGCGCCTCCGACGCGTTCAACGCCTACCGTGCCGAGGTTTGGGAAGCCTTGCGTGACGAGGTCGACAAAGCGCAACGCGAAAGCGGCCTTGCCGCCTTCGCCCATTGAGTCCGGGAGTAACGAACATGGCTTATGTCAGCGACAAGACGGGTTTTGCCGGCAATCTGCGGTCGCTCCGCGACGGCTCTGCTGATCGCGCAACGCCACAGAAAGCGCGGAAGCCGCGGCAGGTCCCCGGCTATCTCTATGGGCTGCCGCTGCTGATCGCATTCTTCGCCCTCTGGGAGATCGCGCCGCGCGCCGGTTGGTTGAACCGGATTTTCTTCCCGCCGCTCAGCGAGGTCTGCGTGGCCTGGTGGGCGATGGTTCTCGACGGCACGCTGATCGACAACATCGGCATCAGCCTGGAGCGGGCCGCCGGAGGCTTTGGACTCGCAGTCGTCGTCGCCATCCCGCTCGGATTCCTGATGGGTCGCTATCCAATCTTCGAGAAGGTGTCGGATCTGCTCGTCCAGACGCTGCGCAATACATCGCAGTTCGCGCTGCTGCCTGTCTTCATCCTTTTGCTCGGGATCGGCGAAGCGTCGAAGATCGCAGTCACCTTCTACTCCTCGATCTTCTTTCTGCTGGTCAATACCATTGCCGGCGTCAAGTCGGTCGATCCGCTGCTGATCAAGGCGGCTCGGTCGATGGGCACGTCGGACCTCAATCTGTTCCGCAAGGTGATCCTACCCGCGAGCATCCCCTCGATCGTCTCGGGGATGAAGCTTGCGGTCAAATCCTCGATCTTCGCCGTCATCGGCGCTGAGATGCTCGCGGCCAAATCAGGCCTCGGTTTCCTCATCCAGCAATCGCAACTGATGATGCAGACCGCCGACATGTATGCCGGCATTCTGACGATGACGGCGATCGGGCTTCTCGTGAACTATCTCCTGGTCTGGTTCGAGCGCTGGGCAACCGCGTGGAAGAGCCACTCCGATCATTCCGACTTCTGATTTCAGGAACCACAATATGGCTATTTCTCTCAACCGACGCACATTCCTCCAGGCCGCCGCCGCCGCGCCCGTCGCGCTCTCGATGTCGAGCCGCGCCGTCATGGCCGAGGACAAGCCCTCACTGATCAGGATCGGCAGCACGGCGCCCGGCCATCTCAAATTCATCCTGGCGCGCCATAGCGGTGCTTTCGACCAGGAATTCGCGAAAGACGGCATCAAGGTAGAGCTCGTCGTGTTCACCAACGGTGGCTCGGAGGCGACGACGGCTCTTGCGACGGGCGCGATCGAGGTCACCTACACCGGCAACAATCCGGCGCTGCGGGTCGCCGCCGCAGGTGCCGACGTCAAGGCTGTTGGCCTTTCCAGCTTCACCAAAGCGGATGGTTCGGCGATCATCGTTCGTGCTGATGCGCCATTCAAAACAGTCGCCGATCTCAAGGGCAAGAAGGTTGCCTATCTCTTCGGCACCGTGCGCCATTCGATCTTCAGCAAGGCGCTTCATGCCGTCGGACTGACGACCAACGACGTGGATTCCCTCAATCTCGCCTTTGATGCCTCCGGACCGGCACTGGTGCGTGGAGACGTCGATGCGATCGTCGAGACCGAGGATGTGGGGGCGAAGCTTGTCGAGGCCGGACAGGCGCGCGTTCTGCTCGACGCCAACGATCATCCGGAATGGTCGGCACCCTATATCATCTCGGTCAATGGCGAGTTCGCCCGCAAGTATCCCGATATCCTGACCCGACTACTGAAAGTCGACATAGAGCTTGCCCGCTGGGCCGACGCCCATCCTGACGAGACGATCAAGATCTTCTCCGAGGAAACCAAGTCCTTAGAAAAGGCCGTGCGCAAGACCTACGCCGACGGCCATTTCTACCAGGATCCGCGCATCACGGATGCGGCCATCCAGTCGCTGAAGGGAGAAGAGGCCTTCATGTCCGAGGCGAAGCTGCTGAAGGGCACGGTCAAATATGACAACTGGATCGACCAGAGCTATCTCGACAAGGCCTATAAGCTGGTGGATGGAGCCTAACTCCCCCGTCGACGGCGTTTGCACCCGCGTTCGGCCAAATGCCGGTCGTCTCTTGGGCCCGGTGGTCCCGCCCGTTGCATTCGACTGCCCCGGTTGTCAGTGTCTACGACGTCGGAGCAGTCACCCTGGCCGCTTTCTTACCGGAAATCAACGTCGACATCGAACGGCCAAATTGGCCGGCTGAGGTGACGATAGGGACCGAGCTGAGTAACGTCTGGATGGGTGACGCCCACACCGTTGATGGGCAGAAAGCGCCTCACGCGCTCTTCAAGCGCCTGGCGAATGTGAAGACCCAGTCCCTTGAAAACGATCGCCTGCATATCGCGCACATCGAAGCCAAGATTTTTGAAGATGTCGATGTTCTCGGTGACCATCTTGCGCTCCGTCAGGACGACAAGGATGCCGCCGACATCGAGAACTGAAATCATTCCGGCGTCGAAAGTCTTTCCCGACCACTGATCGATCGCCATCGGTCCCTCGTGGAAACGTCGCACCGTTCCAGTCACCGTTAAGGACGGGCCGTGAAGGTCATCCGCCTTACCGCCGATCGCGATAGTCAGCGTGCTCCCCGCGCCCGCCGCAACGCACGCCGCAACAGCCTCGGGGTCGCAGATCGTAGAAACGCCACCATGGGTTATACCGCCTTCGATCATGGCTTTGAGGATCAGGACGCTGTCACATGAGCCGCCGCCGGCCGGATCGTCCGCTTCGTCAACGAGACCGATCGGTTCGCCCGCGCTTTTGGCAAGCGCAACCGCGGCATCCGGCTCCGTCAACTCGACGATGAATTCGTGACGTTTCCGCCAGGCGGCTTGCGCAACCTGATCCGCCAGCCGCTCGGCAAGCGCCATGTCACCGTCGGTCGTACAGACGATGCCGAAACCCGCCTGCTCCTGGTCCGACCCGTAAAAACCGCCATGAATGGAGATATCGATGACATCAGGCAGTTTCTCAAGCTCGGCGCGCAATTCATGCAAATCATGCATCGGCCCCTCGTCGGTCGCCATGTTGATCGCCGGCAGAAGCATAGGCGCCTTCCGCCGTGCGGAAACCGGCTTCAGTCCGTCTTCCTTCATCCGCAACAGCAACTCGGCCGCTTCCAGGCCACGCTCATGGCCGTCGCGATGAGGCTCTTCGTTATAGGCAAGCGTAAAGCTCGCAGCGGAAAGCAGCAGATCGGTGGTATCGGAATGCGGATCCAGAACAACGGCGATCGGGAGATCCGGGCCAACTACGGCGCGGATGGCGGCAACCAAATCACCCTCCGGATCGGGGAAGCCGGCCGCCTCTTCGACAAACATCGCCCCGTGCAGGCTAAGCAGGATACCGTCCCAGCTTTCCTTGGCCGCATCATCAAGCAATATCGAGCGCACCCAGCGATAAAATTCGCCATCAACTGGTCCGGAAGGAAAGGCTGAAGCGCTGATGCTACCGACGACGGCATGCTTCCTCGCCTCCAAGACGTTTATGAAGCCGCCAACCACCGATGTGCGTGAGCGATGCTCGACCAGAACTTCTTCCCCAACCAGGAGGTTCAGTTCCTCAAAACGCGCACGGTCGGTCCTGACAGTTGCAAAGCAATTACTCTCGTGAGTGAATTCACCGATGAGAAAGCGCATGAAGTTACTCCTTGATGCCGACCAGGCGGTCGAAGCCGACGATGCGATCGAAAATCACGATCACCAGCAGGGTCGAAAAAATAAAGATCGCGGACACCGCCCCAATCATCGGATTGAGCTGATAGCGGATGTAGCCGAAGAGTTTCAGCGGCAGCGTCTGGGCGTTGACCCCGCCGATGAAGGCCGCAAAGGTCACGTCGTTGAAGGAAAACAGGAAGGACAGAAGGGCTGCGCCGGCAACAGCGCCGCGCACTTGCGGAAGGATGATAAGGCCAAACGTCCGCCATGGCCCTGCCCCGAGGCTTGCAGCCGCCTCGTTGATACTCTTGTCGAGCCCTGCAAGCGCTGCCGCCACCGTGCTGATCACCAATGGGACAACGATCAACAGGTGGGCGATGATCAATCCGGTCAGCGAACCGAGCAGATTGAAGTTCGACAAAAACAGCAGCAGGGCGAGCGCAATGACGATGACCGGAAAGATCAGCGGCGACAGCATGATGGCCGTCAAGATCTGCTGCCCCATACGAGCTTTCATGCGCGACAGACCATAGGCCGACAGAACGCCGACGACCGTGCCCGCAACCGTCACGATAACGGCAATGCGCAGGCTGAGGTCCAGCCCGGACATGAAGGCGTCGTCGGAGAAGAAGCGCTTGAACCATTGCAGGGAAAAACCGGGGGGCGGAAAGGCGAGGAAAGGCGAGGACGAGAAGCCGATCAGGGTCGCGATCGCCAGCGGCGCCAGAATGAAGGAAAGCACCAGCAGGAACAGGACCACCACCACGGGATTGCGATGCAGGGCGTTGATCATTGCGTGCCTCCCCGCGACCGCGCCATGCCGCTGAGCCGCATCGACAGGAAAAGCAAGAGCACAACGACGATGAAGGCAACGAACGACATGGCCGCCGCCATCGCCCAGTCATGGGTGTCGTTGACCGCCTGCCAGATCAACAGCGGCACAATCAGCACGGAATCTCCGCCGATGAACAGCGCGAAGGCGAAACCCGACAGGACGATCGAGACGACCACGAAAGCCGCCGACATCGCGCCCGGATACGTCAACGGCAGGACCACGAGGAAGAAGGTCTTCCACGGTCCGGCGCCCAGACTGACCGATGCTTCCTCCAGATCTTTGCGCACCTGGGCAAGCGACGCGATCAGGGGAATGAGCGCATAGGGTATCGAAACGTGAACCAGCGCTATGATCAGACCGGGCTCGGCATAGAGCAGCTTGATCGGACTGCCGGTCAGCGAATGCAGCAATTTGACGACGAAGCTCTGCGGTCCAAGTAACAGCATCCAGGCAAAGACAAGCACGATGAAGTTGGTGAGCAACGGCGACAGGACGAGGCCGATGATCAGTCCCTTCCCGACGAAATGCCCACGCACGAGAACGTAGGCAACGGGATAGCTCAAGATCAAAGTGACGATGGTCACGACGACTGAAAGTCGGATCGTCAGCCAGAGCTTACTGAGATAGAACGAATCCGTCAGGAAACGAATGTAATTGTCGAGCGTGAAGCCCGGCGTCAGCACGCTGCCCAATTCATGCGGATAGAAGGAGATTTCGAGCAGTTTCAGCGCCGGCAGCACGAAGAAGACGACCATCAGGGCAAGACCCGGCAGCAGCGCCAACCATCCGGACGTATCGTGCCAGCGGACATTCTTGCCCGGCATGCCGACCGATGCCGTCATGGCGTGCCCTCCAGCAGGCGTGCATCCTGCGGCCGGAACGCCATTCGGACCACCTGCCCGGGTGCCGGCAGCTTGAGCATCGCTCGCCCGTCATTGGAGATCAGCGCCTCGCAGCGTGTGCCGGATCCGATGCGCGCCACGACCGATATCCACGCTCCCTTGAAGACCACGGCCTCCAGGGTTGCGGCAAAAATTACCGTCCCCGCCTCGCCATCTGTTTCGGAGATGATAACGCGCTCCGGGCGAACGGAGAGAAGGGCCGGCACGTCAGCCTCGATCCTGCCGATACGCGGCAGGTCGAAATGCATCCCCGCGGGCCCCTTGAAACGAGTCGTCTCGGAATTGCGGCCGCCGCAAACGGTTCCCGGTATCAGATTGCTCTCGCCTAGAAATTCGGCGACGAAGGAAGACGAAGGATTGTGATAGATCGCCTCGGGTGTATCGACCTGAAGGACGCGGCCGCCGTCCATGACCGCAACGCGATCGGACATGGTCAGGGCTTCCTCCTGATCATGCGTGACATAGATGAAGGTACGTCTCAGCGTTCGATGCAACTGTTTGAGCTCGAGTTGCATGCGCTTGCGCAGCTTGAGATCGAGCGCGCCGAGCGGCTCGTCCAGCAGCAGCACATCCGGTTCGAAAACGATGGCACGCGCAAGTGCCACGCGCTGCTGCTGTCCGCCGGACAATTGGCGCGGCAGGCGGCCTTCGAAACCGGACAGTCCGACCAACGCAAGCGCCTCGGCCGCCCGTGTATTGCGGTTGCGCTTCATGATGCCGCGCATCCGCAAACCAAAGCCAACATTGTCGAGCACGGTCATATGCGGAAACAAAGCATAGCTCTGGAAGACGACGCCGAGATTGCGCCGATCGGGAGAGAGGCGCGAAACCTCGCGCCCCCCGATCGAGATGGTTCCCTTATCCGGCTGCTCGAAGCCGGCGATCATGCGCAACAGGGTTGTCTTTCCCGAGCCCGAAGGGCCGAGAATCGACAGGAATTCGCCGTCCCTCACGCTAAAATCGAGCGGATGCACGGCTGGCGCTGAACCGAAGGACTTGGCGATGCCACGAAGCTCTACGGATGACATGCTTAGCCGGCGATCTCTTTGTTCCAGGCTTCCATCCAGCTGTCCTGGAGCTTGGCCACCTTTTGAAGATCGAGCTTGTAGGCGCGGTCCATCGTCTGGGCCGAAAGCACCTTGTTGCGCAAGGCGTCGCCGACATCCGCCTTCTTGTTGGTCGGGCCGCTATACATGAGCTTCGCCATGGCGATCTGCGGATCGGGGCTCAGCATCCAGTTGATGAATTTTTCGGCAACGGCCTTGCGTCCCGGCGTGATATTCGCCGGCATTCCCAGCCAGACGCCGATCGGAAACACGCCTTCCTGCGGGAACGCAAAGTCGACGGGCAGGCCCTGGTCGGCCATGGCGAAGGTTTCGTTGTTGTAGAACGTGCCGATATCGGCGCCGTCGTTCTGGATCAGACTAAGACCAGCACCGTAGTCGACGAACTGCGCCCCCTTTTCACGCAAGGCCTTGATGACAGGCACGCCCTTCGTCAACACATCGTCTTCCGTTCCACCGGCAATGACGCTGGCGGCGATCATGCTGAGCAGCGAGCCGCTATCGGCGCTCGGACGCACGAAGGCCACACGGGACGCATCCTTGGGCTCGAAGATCGCTTTCCAGCTCGTGGGCTTGTCCATCTTGTCGGTACGATAGAGAATTCCCCAGGGATCGAACTCGACGTTGTAGGAGTATGGCGCCGATTTTGCGCCATCCGCCAGGTCGGCGGCATTTGGCACGTTCGACGGATTGATCTGGGCCAGCAACCCGCCCTGGGCGATCGCGGTCACCATCTGCACGTCGGAGAGCGCGATGACGTCGGTCGACGCGTTGGCCTGCTTGGTCTCGCCGACCAGCGTCGCGATGGCGTCCGGTCCGGATGGCGTCTGAACCTTGATACCGGTCGCCGCCGTAAACGGGTCGATCATCGCTTTACGCTGATTGTCGCCATAAAGACCGCCATAATTCAGAAACGTGATCTCCTGAACGTCGGCCGCAAATGCGCCGCCGGCATAGGTCGACGCGTAGGCTGCGATCGCCGCCTGTGAGGAGCGGACGAGGAAACCGCGGCGGCTGAGATGTCGTTGCAGCAGTGCTCGTGTGATATTGGACATTATGTTCCCTTCTTGTTTGATTGGCCGCGTTTGCAGTCCGCTTTTTGGTGGCCCTTCCCAGGGGGCCGGCGGATCTGCGTCGCTAAGCTCGTATCTCTGTTTTTCAACCAATAATTCGCGCCAGTCCAGCGACGAATACCAAAAATGCTCAACTTACTTTGGTCTTTTCCAAACTTTGTTCCGGCTCATAGGGCGTGAAGTTGGACCAGCCCCAGCGGCCATTGAAGTCGGCCGTATAGCTCCGGAGTTCATCGCTGAATTCCGGCCGGTAGTCCGGAGCGGCAAGGATCGCCTGCAGCAGGCTTGCCGTCATCTCCAGCGGCTTCAGCAGACCGCGCGGCGCGCATTTGTCGACGTCGTCAGCGGGCGTGTGGTTCCAGCCGAAATAGGCCTGGGCAATGCTGACGGACGGGATGCCGGCCGCGCCGAAATTGGTGAAATCGGTATAGCCCGGCCCCCGCGAAATACTGGGTTCGATACCTGTTTCGTCGGCGACGCCGTCAATGAAATCGTTCCAGTCACGACCGCCGAGAATGCTCAGATGATCCTGTCCGACGCTCATGCCGATGCCGTCGAGATTGATTGCGGCGACGACCTTTGCGCCGCTCGCAATCGCATCGCGAATGTAGAATTCGCTGCCATGCATGCCCGTCTCGTGTGAGCCCCAGATCGCAAAATGCACGGTCCGTTTCGGCGCGACACCTGCAGCCTTGACCGCACGTGCAAGCTCCAGAACGACGGCCGCACCGCCGGCGTTGTCGACAGCGCCGGGGCTGGTCGGCGCGCTGTCATGATGCGCGCAGACCACGATGATTTCGTCAGGGTGCTCTGTGCCTTCGATTAGGCCGATGACATTACGGGACACCGCCGGAACGACATCCGCCTCAAGCTGAACTTCGATTTCGGCGATGCCTTTGGTGGCGAGGTACGCAACATCCTGATGTCCCATGACCAGACAGGGCGGAGCTGGCATCTTGGCTCGGTCCCGGAAATTGTAGAAGACGGTCGGAACGCCGCCGATATGTCCCGGCGCCGCCGTGAAGATCAGCAGCGCTGGCTTGAACGGCGCGACTTTCCCGGCAAGCGCCGTATCCGGATAGTGGACATAGGCATCGCGCGACATCAGCCATGCTTTGCCGCTGACGTCGCCGGCATGTTCGAGATCGTACCGCGATCCGGTTTCGAGATAAACGAGCGGCAAGCGATGTTTGCCGGGCGGCAAGGTGCCCGCGAAGGGAACAGCCGTGGCCGTAAACCTCCGGCCGCCAGCGGAAACCGAAAATTTTTCCTTCCGCCAGAGCATGATCGGAAACTCGGGCGTCAGAACCTTCAGGCCGTATTGCTCGAAGGTCGTTGCGATATAAGCAATTCCCTCCGCCTCCTCGGGAGTTCCCGCAACGCGTGGGCCTAGTTTGGTCAGGGCTACAATGTGTTCGAACGCACGTTCGGTATCGGTTCTGAAATCAGTCATGAGTTGAACCTCTTGAAAAAAATATTGTCAACGGTTGAGACCGAAGATGCGGGCGAGCCCGAATAGCCGATCGACCGCAAGCACGGTGGTCAGGGAAAGCGCGCTCATCACAGTCGAGATCGCGGCAATCGTCGGATCGGGCCGGAAGCGCATATAGGTCTGGATTTGTACCGGAAGCGTCACGAGATCCTGACGGGACAGGAACAGGCTGACGACCGGCTCGTCGAAGGAAATCAGAAAGGCGAAAAGTCCGCCGGCAAGCAGTGCCGAGCTGATCGAGGGCAGAACGATCCGCCAAATGATAAGAAGCGATCCGGCACCGGTAATATTGGCGGCCTCTTCGTAGGCGGCAGGCATTGCCGCATAGGCCGACATGCAGATCCGCACGGTGAAAGGCAGCGAGATCATCAGATGCGCGCCACCCAGCACGATCAGCGTCGGCAAGAAACTCGACGTCAGCTGAAGCCGCCCCGCCAACAGCAGAAGCGCCGACGCAAAAACGATTGTCGGCAAGATCAGGGGGATGAGGGCAATGGCCTCGACAAGCCTGCGCAGCCGCGGTGAGCCGCGGCCGATTTCGAGCGCAACGAACGTGGAGAGGCCAACCGACGTCAGAGCGACGATGATCGCAAGCGACAGGCTGAGCAGCAGCGACCGCAGGAATTCCAGCCGCGTCAGGAAATTCGCATACCAGCTCAGGCTGAAGCCCGTGGGAGGAAAAGAGATCGCGGCGCTCGCCGAGAAAGAGGTGACCGCGACCACGAGCGTCGGCAAGCAAAGAAAAAGGCCGATGCCGACGATAAGCGTAATATAGGCTGCGCGCGCCAGCTGTCTCATCGCGTGCTCCGCCGAGAAAGTCGCTGTGTTGCGCCAGCAATCAGCCCCAGGGCTGCCAAGGCAAGCAGAATGAGAAGGATCGAAAGCGCCGAGGCGAAGGGATAATTGATCACCTTGGCGACGAGCTGCCGTATCAGGGTGCCAACGGTCAAAACCCTGCCGCCGCCGATGAATTCGGGGGCGACGAAACTGCCGAAGGCCATGAGGAAGACCAGCGTTGTTCCGGCCGCGATTCCCGGCAGGCCGATCGGCAGGATCACCCGTCTGAAAACGCGAAGCCAGCTGGCGCCGCAGATGAAAGCCGCCTCCTCCAGCGTCCGCTCGACATTCTGCAGCGCCGAAGCGGAAAGCAGGATGAAGACCGGAAGCAGCTCCTGCACAAGCGCGATCTCGACACCTGCCTCGGTCGACAGAAGACGAAGCGGTTTGTCGACGAGACCACCGCCCATCAGAAGGGCATTCAAAGGCCCCCTGGGCGCCAGGAAAACCATCCAACCATAGGCCCGCACCACGAGATTGGTGAACAGCGACGCGGCAATGACGATCAGCACCAGCCGCTGCCGCCATCCCATCTCGCGGGCGACGAACATGGCCACCGGCAAACCGAGGACAACGCATCCAATGGTGACGACGGCAGCGATTCTCAGGCTGGTCAGCAGAACGGTGACGGCATAGGGATCGATGATGGCGCGTTCGTAGTTGGCAAGCGTCGGATCGCTCGAAAACACGCCCGGCTGAACGAAGGTCTCAAAACTCTGCATCGCGAGATAGGCGAGCGGCGCGGCCAGAAACACCGCGACCGCGAGGCCGAGCAGCAGCGTCGCCCAAGGGGCCGGCGCTCTTTGTGCAATTGCCACTCGGCCAAAGACAGTCATTTCGCGCCGATCTCCGGAACGATATCGGTATTCCAGCGCTGCACCAACGCGTCGCGCTGGGCGTTGAGCTTCACCCAATTCGGCTGAATGAGCGCGCCGACTTCCTGTGCGCCGGTCGCCATCCATTGCGCCATGCTCGGGTCAAGCTTGACACTGGTGACCGAAGGCGCGGAAGCATATTGGGTTGCAAAAGTCGTCTGGGCGCTTTCCTCAAGCGCGGCGTTGATGAATTTTTCCGCCAGTTCCGGATGCTTGGCATGCGCCGGGATCACCAAAAGGTTGGGCACGGCGACCATGCCCTCTTTCGGTTTGGCAAGGCGGATATCCTTCTGGCCGGCCTGATACATGACGTATGCTTCGCCGCTATACATGGGCGCGAACAGGACGTCGCCGGAGGCGAAGGACTGATGCAGCGCCTCATCGCCGAGCGACTGGCTTGCGCCCGGCGCAATCGCCTTGATCGCGTCGAATGCGCCGTCGAAATCATCGGTACTGCCGGATTTGATCTTGCCGAATACCGGCAGCATATAAAGCGCCCAGCCGTCCACGACATTCAGCGCGTATTTGCCGGCATTTGCCGGATCGGAGAAGATGGACCAGCTGTCGACGGATGGGACCTTCGCCTGATTGTAGACGATGGAAATGGCGCCGAAGCTTGCGGCGACCGCCTGTCCGCCACCGTAGATCGCATTGGGATATACTTTGGCGAGGTTCGGAATCGTCGCGACATCGAGTTTGCGAAACAAGCCTTGGGAGAAGCCGGCCGCTGCGGCATCGAGATCGATATAGAGCACGTCGAAGGGCGGTGAATCCGGATTGGCAATCAGCTTGGCGAACTGATCGGTACTCGTCCCGGGGACGATCTGAATTTGCGAACCCGTCTCGGCGGTAAATTTGCTGCCGACGGCCTGTTTCACTGTATCGTCCCAGACACCGCCCCAGGAGCCGACGACAAGGTCGTCCGCCTGAGCGAAAGTGAAGGCTGCGGGCATGAATGCAGCAAGGGCCGCAAGCGCGGTTGCAACAAGAAACGCCCTGCGCTCTTGCCGGATTGGCAAAGCTCTTTTCATGCTAAATCTCCTGTTTGATAGGGTTGGTCGACCGACTGGCCGACGATCTGAACGTCGTCGTCGTTCCATCGCAGCCACGTTCTGCTTCCGATAGCGCAGTCGGACGCGCCGGTTCGGCTACGTGCAACGCTGATTGTCACTCCGGTATCGAGGCGGCATTCGAAATAAACGAGAGGACCGAGCACGGTCGCGGCCATGACGACAGCGGGCCAGGCATCGGGCACCATTCGATCGGACATGGTGATACGCTCCGGACGCAGCATGACGCGCATGCGCTTGCCGATCTCGGGCGGCGCGGCTGCGATCGTCTTCAGATCGCCGCCCCAATGACTGCGAAGGCTGGCTCTGACGTCATCGGAAGCAACAACCTCGGCGTCGACGAAATTCATGCGCCCGATAAAATCGGCCACGAAATCGTTAGCCGGACGATCGTAGATTCCAGCCGGTCTGCCAACCTGTTCGAAACGCCCGTTGCGCATCACGGCGATGCGATCGGACATGACCAGGGCCTCTTCCTGGTCGTGCGTGACAAGGATCGTTGTGATGCCGAGCCGCTTTTGCAAATCGCGAAGATCGACCTGCATGCGTTCGCGCAACTTCCGATCCAGTGCCGAAAGCGGCTCGTCGAGTAGAAGAACTTGCGGTTTGTAGACGATCGCCCGGGCGATCGCGACACGCTGCTTCTGTCCGCCCGACAGTTCGGCAGGCAATCGGCGCTCATAGCCGTCGAGCCCGACCAGATGCAGCACCTCTTGAACCTTCGCCAGCCGCTCGCCCCTGGAAACGTTGCGCGTTTCAAGCCCGAAGCCGATGTTCTCCTCGACGCTCATATGCGGCCACAGGCTGTAGTTCTGAAAGACGATGCCGAGATTGCGTTGCCGCGGAGCAATCCCCACCATGGATTTTCCGGCGATGCCGATGTGACCGGCGTCAGGTTCGATAAAGCCCGCGATCATCCGCAACAGTGTCGTCTTTCCGCAGCCGCTCGGGCCGAGAAGGGAGACGAACTCCCCCTGTTCGACGGTCAGCGAAAGATCGTCGAGAACCAGCACCTCATCGAAGGACTTGCGCACTCTGGCGACCTGCACGGCGGGCGGTGCATTGGTGGCGGGTGCGGGAGAAAGGGTCATAGTGTGACTTCGGTCCGGAGTTGAAACAGGCAAGACATCGGCCATCCCATGCATCCCTGTCGCCCTTACCTGGTGACGGTGGAAAGCGGGTCGCGCCGTAACGGCATCGTCATGCAATGCACGCTGCCGCCGCCTGCCGCGAAGAGATCGAGATTGGGATCGAGGACCGTGAAACCCTCGGCCCGGATCGCGGCGTTGATCCGTTTGGAGTGGCGCGGGCTGATCACCCTGTTCTTGCCAAGCGCCAGAATGTTGCAGGCCATCTCCTGCATCGCCTCCTTGTAGCTTACCTCGATAAGCTTGATGCCATGCTCGCTCAGCCAGGCGAGGAAGGCATCGTCAAGCACATCGATGCAGCCGAGGGCGATGCCATCTGCGACCATTGAGAAGATGACATCCAGGTGGAGGAAATGCTCGGCGAACGGCACGAGACAGACGTCCCATCCTTGCTCGCGGAACCATTGTCCGAACTGTTCGGCGCCGGGGCGCTCCGTCCTGCCGCCGGAATAACCGACAGCCAGAACGCCGTCGCGGATGACGTGAATATCGCCGCCTTCAATGCAGCCGGCGCTCGGCACCTTCCAAATCGGCTCGCCCGTTCGCTTGTAGAATTCAAGGATCGCACCGAGTTCGCCGCGCCGTTGCGGTCGCTCCAGCTGTGTCACCACGACGCCCCAGGGCGTTACCTGCGAACTGTCGCGGGTATAGACCTGATAGGAAAGGCCGGGCGTCGGGACGAGATAGTGGCGCTTGACCTCGGCGTCTTCGAGGGCGTCCTCAAGCTCGCGGAATTGCGAGAATATCCCCTGCTTGTCGAACTTCTGACCGTATTCCAGCGCGCGTCGCGAAATATCGTTCGTCGGGATCCATTCGTAATAATCGGGAGGGCAAAGCAGAACGTCGCGCAACGTCCCGGTTTCCGAATTGATAGTCCAAGGCAATATGTCTTCAGCCACAGCAACACTCCATCTATGCAGCGAGCGTAGAGGAACGGCGGAGCGCTTGTGAATGAGAATGATTTATAGTTCACTATGGCATTCATCAAACTATCATAAGGGCCAGGGGAATGGCGCTCGACAAACTGGATTTCAGACTGCTGCGCATCTTTTCGACGATCGTCGAAGCAGGAGGATTTTCCGCCGCCCAGGGCGAACTCAACCTCTCGCTCGCCACCATCTCCAGCCACATTTCGGCGCTTGAAGACCGATTGGGGCTGGTTCTGTGCCGGCGTGGCCGTTCCGGCTTTTCGCTGACGCCGGAGGGGCGCGCGGTCTATGACGAAGTGCTGCGGCTTCTCGGCACGCTCGACCAGTTTGACGCCCGCATGCGCGGTCTCCGCGACCGGCTGACCGGGACGCTGACTATCGGTCTCACCGACAACACGATTTCGGATCCCAATTCGCCGCTGGAAGATGTGCTTGGCCGTTTCAGCGACGAGGCGCCGGATGTCTCGCTTAACATCGTCACCAAGCCACCGCACGAACTGTTGCGCGATGTCATCGCGGGTCAGGTGCAGATCGCCATCGCCAGCTTTCCGCGCATCACCCTCGGGCTGACCTACACCGACCTCTACGTCGAAAATCAGCGTTTCTACTGCGGCCGGGGACACCCGCTGTTTGCCATGGACGAAGCATCGATCGACGTCAACGAAGTGCGACGCCACAACATCGTGGCTCGCAGCTATTGGGGATCGCGCGACCTCAAGGTTTTCGCGATCTCTTCTCCACGCGCCGTCGTCAGCGATATGGAAGCGGAAGCCCGCCTCATTCTTTCTGGACGATACCTTGGTTATCTGCCGGAGCACTACGCCAAACAATTCGTGGAAGCCGGGCAGATGCGGTCACTACGTCCCGATCTCTTCGGGTATAAGGCGCCTTTCCAGGCTGCGCACGATCCAGCTCAAATGAGCCGCGGCATCGTGCCGTTGTTCCTGAAGATCCTGACGGGCGGAAAGCAGAAGACGCTACCGGCGAAGGTACCCGCTTAGAGCGGTTAAGCTTTCCGGCCAGCGCCGAGCCGCTCTAGCTCTTTGTTATCCAGCAATTCCGGACGGAAAACCGCTGCGCACTTTTCCTGGGTAATTGCCTTAGAGCATCTCTGTCATGTGCTTGACGCCGAGATAGCTGAAGAGGCCCCAGGGTCCGAGTTCGCGCCCGATACCGCTTTGCTTGAAGCCGCCCCAGGCACTCTGGGGAAAGACGATCGGCGAGGAATTGATCCAGATATGCCCTGCCTGCAACTGTTCGGAGACGCGCCGGACCCGTTCTGGATCCTTGCTCACGATCGTAGCCGCCAGTCCGTAAGGCGTGTCGTTTGCCTTGGCGATCGCTTCGTCTTCGGCTCGAAAGGTCTGGACACAGAGAATTGGCCCAAAAACCTCCTCCCGCCACAAGCGGCTTTCAGAGGGCACGTCCCAATAGATGGTCGGCTCGATGAAATAACCGTCGGTGCCTTCAAGCTGTTTGCCGCCGGCGATGGCCTTCAGCCCTTCGTCGCGCGCGATCGCCAGGAATGCTTTCACCTTTTCAAATTGCCGCGCGGTGGTCAGGGGGCCCATCGTCGTCTGCGGATCGAGAGGGCTTCCGATGCTGATGGCCGAGACAGCCTCCTGCAGATGCCGACGCAGCGTGTCGGCAAAATCGGCCTCGACGAGAAGGCGTGACGTTGCGGAACAGACCTGGCCGCAATTGTAGAAAATGCCCTCCAATACCCAGCGGGCGGCATCGGCCGGATCGGCATCTGCGAACACGAGGATCGGGGATTTTCCGCCCAGTTCCAATGTGACCGGAACCGCGCGCAGTGCCGCTCGCCGCATGACATCCTCGCCCACGGCATTGCTGCCGGTGAAGGAGACTTTGCGAACATGCGGATTTTCGACCAACGCCTGTCCGCAATCGGCTTCACCGACGAGAATATTGAGCACGCCCTTCGGCAGGCCGATCTTGTCGGCTATCTCGCCTAGAATAAGTTCGGCGAATGGGGTGAATTCCGATGCCTTTAGCACCACAGTGCAGCCGGCAGCGAGCGCAGCAGCACTTTTCCAGCCGCTGGTGACCAAAGGGAAATTCCAAGGAACGATCAGCGCGGCGACACCCAAGGGCTCGAACCGCGTGCGCCCGACAAAGCCGTCGCCGAGATCGACGGATTCTCCCTGGCGCGCGCCAAGCGTCAGCGCGTGGCCGGCATAATAGCGATAGGTCGCCACAGCATCGTTGAGATCGATTTCCGCCTCAAAGAGCGGCTTACCGCTGTTCAGCGACTGAAGGTCGATAAGGTCAGCGCGGCGTGCCTCCAGCTCATCGGCGATCGAGGCCAGATACCGGGCGCGTTCTGCCGCGTCGAGTTTCGACCAGGAAGGAAAGGCAGCTTTCGCGGCAGCAACCGCTTTCGACACCTCGAACGCGCCGGCCCTTGCAACGCGACCGAAAATCTTGCCGGTCGCGGGGTTCACGACATCGAGCGTCGCGCCGTTTTCTGCGGCAATCCATTCGCCGTTCACATAGAGCAAGCTGTTGCGGAGTGTCATCGCGCCGACCCTCGCCCTCAGTTCATGATCGCGATGAAATATTTCTCCGACGGCTCGACAGTCACCCACCGTCCCGCAAAGCCTGCGGGAACGAAGAATGCCTGGCCGGCCGTGAATTCGCGCCGACCTCCCTCGCGATCCACAAGGGCAACCTTGCCCTTCACTAGGAGGCAGATTTCGTTGTAGGGCCAACTGGCAAACGATACTTCGCCCGGTTCACCCGTCCAGTAGCCGCCGAAAGAACCGTTGGCCGTCTCGAATGCCCGATACTCGGCTTCCTGCCAGCCGTCGGAGGCGTGATCATAGTCCGAAACAGGCGGAACGAATGCCGTGAGCAAAGTGCGATCAATGGCCTGAACCGCGTCTACGTTCATGATATTTCCCTTATTGATGCCACAAGCCGTTTGTGGCGCTGATGGGCATTCAGAAGATAGGGATGTGCGCGGCACCAAAACACGATGCAAAGCAAAAGCTAACTTCGATAGAAGACAAAGTATCCTCGCAATCTTTGGCATACCGGTAGCAACTGTGGGACGAACGATGATCTGACCCGCTAGTTTGCGCTCGAAGACTGAGCGTGATCGCCTTGAAACGACTCGAACCGTCGCCGTGCCATTGGATCGGGTTCCGCCATGGGCAAATTCATGCGCATGTCGCAGGCCAACTAGCGCTTCAGTTCCGGGCGACCACCGCGGCCCAAGGGCTTCAGTTATAGGACCGCGCCAAATATATCAGAGTGGAAACGAGGCATGGATTTTGCCACCAAATGGTGCTAATTTTCGTGCTGTAAATCAACGGAGTGAGATCATGCGATCGACTATTAATCTCGACGACACGCTTATGGAAAAGGCCCGCTCCTTAACCGGCACTAAGGAAACCGCCGCGCTTGTCCGCCAAGCGCTGGAGACGCTTGTCCGCGTTGAGTCGGGAAGGCGTCTCATAGCACTCGGAGGAACCATGCCCGATGCCGAGGCAGCCCCACGCCGCCGGAGCACAGCGGCCAAGTGATACTAGCGGACACGTCGATCTGGATTGATCATTTTCGTCAAGGCGACGCAGAGTTACGCAAGATTATCGAGGACGATCGCCTGCTTTGCCACCCAGCCGTAATTGGCGAGCTAGCCCTTGGCAGCCTTAAAGATCGCGACAGTGTGATATCTTTTTTGGCGGCCCAGCGCGTAGCGGTTGTCGCTACGCACGACGAGGTCATGACAGTGATCGATCGCCACAGCATTTTTAGCATGGGTATTGGCTATACGGATGCCCACCTGCTGGCATCGGTCCTCCTTGATCAGCGCGCAGCCTTATGGACCAGAGACAAGCGGCTTCTGGCAGCGGCCGAAAGAGCCGGCGCTTCAATGTACGTACCGGCAAACCTGCCTAACTAGATCCTGACACCAGTATTTCTCACACGTTTTTGATCCCCGATCTTGATGGGATTCGAACCGCGGTCTGGTTTCGGTGTATCGAGGAATCAATGGCTTGGCGGCAATACCGGCTACAGGAGAGCCCCTTGGTCTTGAGGTAGGCAGGACAGGGGCGATCACCTTGAGTCATGATAACCGACAAGCTGCGATCCTACGGCGCGGCAAAGCGCGACATCATGCCCGGAGTTGAACATCGATCCCACAAAGGCCTGAATAACCGGGCAGAGAATTCCCATCAACCGACCCGGCGGCGAGAGAGGATCATGAAGGGCTTCAAGTCAGCCCGACATCTCCAACGTTTTGTGTCCATGCATGACCCGGTTGCTAATCTTTTTCACATTCCCCGCCAGGACATTCCTTCCGATCATCACTGCGAACTGAGAACCGCAGCAATGCAGATGTGGAATGAGATCGCACTTCTGCAGTCCGCATAAGTCAAAGTCGAAGGCGGCACTTTCGATCGGAGCCCGTTAGCCCGAACCGTGCAAAAGCTGATGTCAACATGAGCCCTATGGATCGCCGACAGGTTGGAAAAACGGTGCGAGATTCTGTCAAAACCTCAACATCGTCATGTCGCTCGACAGCCAGCTTCTGGAACGTTGAAAACTTCTCGCGACATGGAGACTTGCAGAAAAAATAGTCAGGAATTGTGTGTCGCATCCATCGATCGAGCGGCAGCAACCCTCCAATCCTCATAAGGCATGATACGAGATCCGGCCATCGGCCATGCAATCTCGCCGGTGCCGCTACAAGGGCGAGCCACCCCAATCGTGACCACCTGCGTCCTAACGCCGGCAACTTCCGAGATTTGCGACTATTCCCACCGCTTGAAACTCAGGTTGAAGATTCCGATAGCCTCGTAAAACAATCTTGCAACGACACTTTTTTGGTATATGGTCTAAACAATAAACCAAAAAAGTGGGAACGCATGTTCAACGACCTGGATCGCGCAATTGATGCGCATCGGGAGACTATGTTTGCCTTCCTGGAGGACCTTGTTCGCGCCCCGAGCACCGTCGGCTCGGAACAGGCAGCGATGCAGATTTTTGCCCGACAGGCCGAAGCCCTCGGGCTGGACGTCCGCCGGCTTCCTTTCCCCAATGCAAAAGTGACCGACGCCCGGGCCGGCATCACGCCGCCCGTCGGTCTCCTCACCCCTGACCGCTACCAAGTGCTGGCCACCACGCCCGGCGAGGGCGATCTGACGCTGTTGCTCAACGGCCATATGGATGTCGTGCCAGCGGATTCGCCGGAACTCTGGACTACGCCACCCTTTGAACCTTCCCGCCGAGACGGCCGGCTCTACGGCCGCGGCGCGGTAGACATGAAGAGCGGTTTTGCCGTGGGCATGCTGGCGCTCAGGGCGTTGCGCGATGTTGTACCCAACCTTTTTGCCGAAAAACGGCTCGGCTTCGTCGCCGTGGTTGAGGAGGAATGCACCGGAAACGGCACGTTATTGTCCATCAGCGAGCATGGCGTCACCGCCGACGAAGTGGTGTTGCTGGAGCCGACCGATCTCGGTCTGCTGCTGGGCGGCGTGGGGATCCTATGGATCGACATAAAGATCGTCACGGAGGCAGGCCACGCCTATTCGGCCGCCGCAGTCAATGCCATCGAACTTGGCATGCGGCTGGTGACGGGGCTGCGCTGCTGGGCCGACGAACTGCACCGCTCCGATCCAGAGCCGAATATCGGCTCCAATGAGCGGGCCTATAACATCAATCTCGGTAAAGTCGTGGCCGGCGACTGGACCTCCAGCGCCCCGGCGGCCGCGTCTCTTAGCGTCCGCATCGGCTTCCCGCGCGGCTGGACGCCAGACGAGGCGGAAGCCCGCATCCGTACGGTGATCGCCGATACGGTCGAGGCCGATCCGGATTTCTCGATCAAGCCGGTCGTGACACTCAGCGGCTTCCGCGCCAAGGGTCATTTCATCGAGCGCGACGCGGCGCTGGTGCGCGATCTCACGCAGGCGCATGCCGAGGCGCATGGCGCACCGCCACCTGCCTTCATGCTCGGAAGCACCTCGGATGCCCGCGTTTACCTCGAGGATTACGGCATTCCGGCCGTCTGCTATGGCGCTCGCGGCGCCAACCTGCACGGTGTCGACGAATATGTCGAGCTTTCGAGCATCGTCGATGCCGCACGCACGTTGGCGCGCTTCCTCTTGATCCGGTTCGGCCGCAAGGGGGAACGATGACGTCAAGCGACGAGGTCACGCACACCATCCTGGAGGCCGAGGACCGGCACTTCGATGCCGGCCGGCATCTCGGCGCGCCCATCGTCGGCCGCCGCATCGCCGAGGACGTGGTCGACCGGCTGGTCACGGCCGTGGCGCTCGGGCAATATGTCACCGGCCAGCAATTGCCGACCGAGCGGGAACTCTCCGTCATGCTCGGCGTATCCCGCACCTCGGTCCGCGAGGCGCTGAAGGAACTGACCGAGAGCGGCTATCTCGAAGTCCGGCGGGGTCGCAACGGCGGCTATTTTGTCCGGGCCAACTGGGGACCGACCTCGGCCGAGCACGTGCGGCGGCAGCTTGTTGCCCACTGGGCGGAATTCGAGCACATTTTCGATGCTCGCAGGCTCGTCGAATCGCTGATCGCCCGCACCGCTGCCGAGCGCCGCACCGACGACGACATGAAGCCGATCCGCGCCGCGCTGCAGGCCTATCTCGACGCGCCCGACCGCGACGCTTCGCGTCGGGCCGACTCAGCGCTGCATCATGCCGTGGCGCAGGCGACGCGCAATCCGATCCTCGTCGACCTCTCGGTCGACCTGCGCACCCGGATCACGCTCAACCTCGGTGCCGAACCTTATACAGACGAAGTCCGACATATCGCCATCGGCCAGCACCAGGAGCTTGTCGCGGCAATAGCGGAAGGCCGGACGGAGATCGCCGCGGAGATCGCCGCGAAACACTTCACGCTCTCCGAGCGCCTGATGCGCGAACTCGTGGCACGCGCCGGGGCCGGTGAGGAAGGAGGCACGCCATGAACCGGCAGATCGCCTTCATCCTGCGGCGCGTGGCGCTGACTATCCCGACGTTGTTCGTTATGAGCATCATCGTCTTCCTGATCATCCGCCTCGTGCCGGGCGATCCGGTTCGCACCATGCTCGGCTTCCGCGCCACAGAGGAGAATGTCGCCGAATTGCGCCGTCAGCTGGGCCTCGACCAGAGCCTGTTCGACCAATATGTCACATGGATGATGGCGCTGCTGCACGGCGATCTCGGCAAGGACATCGTCAGCCATGCAAACCTCTCCGAGCTCCTGGCGCAACGCCTGCCGGTGACCTTCGAGCTGACAGGCCTTTCCATGCTGCTCGCCGTCATCGTCGGCGTGCCGCTCGGGGTGAAGGCAGCGGTCGGCGGCAAGTGGATCAACCGGCTGACGGAAGGTTTTGTCGTCTTCGGCATCAGTGTCCCGGATTTCTGGCTCGGCATCCTTCTGGTGCTCCTGTTCGCCGCCACGCTCGAATGGCTGCCGCCTTCAGGCTATATGCCCTTCAGCCGCAGCCCGCTCTTAAACCTCCGCTATATGACGCTGCCTGTGCTGACACTTGCAGTCGGCGAGGCAGCCTATATCCTGCGCACGACGCGCAGCGCGGTGACGGCGGTGATGGGCCGGCCCTTTGTCACCTTCCTGCGCGCTAAGGGTATCAGCACAAGCCGCATCATTTTCGGCCATGCGCTACGCAATGCCGGGCCCTCGATCGCGACCGTGATCGGCATTCAGGTCGGTGTGCTGCTCGGCGGCGCGATCATCATCGAGACTATGTTCGCACTGCCCGGCGTCGGCCGCCTTGTCGTCACCGGCATCAACCAACGCAACTACCCGACGGTGCAGGTGGGCGTGCTCGCCATCGCTACCATCTTCATCGTCGTGTCGCTGATCACCGACCTGATAGTCGGCTGGCTCGATCCCCGCGTCATGGATGGAGAAGCCGCATGAGCACGGCGGAGCCGATAACGACGAGAAGGGAAGTCGCGACCCGCAGTTCCACCTCCCGCCTCATGATTGTCGGCGGCGTCATGCTGGCCGTGCTCGCGCTGCTGGCGATTGCTGCGCCGCTGATCGCGCCGCAGGATCCCGAAGCTGTCGAAGTGCATCGCGTGCTCGGCGCACCAGACCTGCAGCACCTGTTCGGCTCCGATGTTCTCGGCCGTGATGTCCTTAGCCGGATCATCTATGCGCTGCGTGTCAGCCTGGTGGTGTCAATCTCGGCGGTCGCGGCTTCATTGATCGTCGCGGTGCCGCTCGGCCTGGTGGCGGGATATTTTGGCAAGTGGGTGGATACGACCATCTCACGCACAGTTGATATGATCCTCGTCCTGCCGGCCATGTTGCTCGCAATCACCTTTATCGCCATCCTCGGTCCCGGTAGTGTCGTCGCCACACTCGCCATCGCCGTGATCTACCTACCGATCCTCGCCCGCGTCATGCGCACGAGCACGCTGGTTGTCACCCGCAACGACTACGTCGCCGGTTCGCGAGCCCGCGGTGCCAGCCATCTGCGCGTCATCATCCAGCATGTCGCGCCGAATGCGCTCGGGCCGGTGATCGTTCAGGCCTCGGTGCTCTGCGCCTTTGCGCTGCAGCTCGAGGCAGGATTGTCCTTCCTCGGCCTTGGCGTGCAACCGCCGACACCATCGCTCGGCGGCATGCTGTCGGATGGGCGCGATGTTCTAAATCAGGCGCCGTGGGTGGAAATCTTCCCTGGCCTCACCATTGTCGTTGCCGTGCTTGCCTTCTCTTTCTTCGGCGAGGGGCTGCGGCGCGCCTTCGATCCGCGCGGGGTCGCCGGATGAGCACGGTTCTTTCCATCGGCAATCTCGGAGTCCGCTTTTTCGGCGGCGATACGCGGCCGGCCGTTGACGGCGTGTCGTTGGAGATCGAGAAAGGCGAGATCTTCGGCATTGTCGGCGAAAGTGGCAGCGGTAAGAGCACGCTCGCCAATGCCGTCATGGGCCTGCTTCCCGCCAATGCCACGGTGAGCGGCAGCATCCGCCTCAACGGCCATGAGCTTGTCGGCCTCGGCGAAGATGAGCTGCGCCGTATGCGCGGCGTCGACATGTCGATGATCTTCCAGGATGCGTCGGCGAGCCTCGATCCGGTCTGGCCGGTCGGCGACCAAATCGCCGAGACAGTCCGCGCTCACCGTGCCGTCAGCCGCCGCGAGGCCAGGTTGCGGGCGATCGAGCTGATGGACGAGGTCGGCATTCCCGATGCCACCGCGCGCTATCGCAGCGTGCCGCATCGCTTTTCGGGCGGCATGCGCCAGCGCATTGTCATCGCTGCGGCTCTTGCCAACAATCCTGGCCTCTTGATCGCCGACGAGCCGACGACGGCGCTGGACGTCACCATCCAGGCTCAGGTGTTGCAGCTGATCGACCGGCTGCGGCATCAGCACGGCACGACTGTGCTCCTGATCACTCACGACCTCGGCGTCGTCTCGCAGGTCTGCGACCGCGTCGCGGTCATGTATGGCGGCGGGCTGCTAGAACTTGCGAAGACCGCCGACCTCTTCGCGCGTCCGAACCATCCCTATACGCGAGCGCTTTTGGCGGCCAATCCGTCAGGCGCACCGCGGCAGAGCCGGCTGCCGGTGATCCCCGCCGAATGGAGCGTCGAGAGCCTCGAACAATCCGAACGGCTCAGGGCCGATGCATCACGCACCGCGCAGGAGGTCGCCAATGGCTGAACTCCTGCGTGTCGAGAGCCTGAAGAAGACCTTCGTGACGGGCGGCCCGCTCTGGAACCGGCACGTGGTGACTGCGGTCGACGACGTCTCATTGTTCGTCGCGCGAGGCCAGACGCTTGGTCTGGTCGGCGAATCCGGCAGCGGCAAGAGTACGCTTGGCCGCTGCATCCTCGGTCTGACGCAAGTCGATGGCGGCCGCGTCGTTTTCGACGGCACGGAGGTGCAGGGGCTACGCGGCAAGGCGTTGCATGACTTCCGTCGTCGCGTGCAGCCGGTGTTCCAGGACCCATATGGCAGCCTCGATCCGCGTTGGACGGTTGGCCGCAGCGTGCGCGAATCGCTCGACTGCTACCGGATCGGCACACCGGCGGACCGGGAAAAACGTGTGCTCGACCTCTTCAGACGCGTCGGGCTCAATCCCGTGCTGGCCGGGCGACTGCCGAACCACCTATCGGGTGGCCAGCGGCAGCGCGTGGCGATTGCCGCGGCCCTTGCCAGCGAGCCGGAACTGATCATCGCCGACGAGCCGGTCAGCGCGCTCGACATGAGCGTGCAGGCGCAGATTCTCAACCTGCTGCTCGACCTGCAGCAGGATCTCGGCGTCGCTTGCATCTTCATTACCCATGATCTCGGCGTTGTCGAACACGTCAGCGACGCGGTCGCCGTGCTCTATCGCGGCGCGATCGTCGAGATGGATGCTACAGACCGGATCATGCGCAATCCTCAGCACCAATATACCCGCACCCTGCTCGCCGCCGTCCCCCGTCCCCCATCAACCGCACGCCCCCCACCGCCATATCAAGGAGGCTCCCTTGCCTAAGACGACCGTCAATGGAATCAGCATCAATTATGAGATCGATGGTGAAGGCGCCCCGAATGGCACCATCGTGCTCATCAACGGCCTGGCCGACGACCTGCTCTCCTGGGGCTTCCAAATTCCGGCACTGGTCGGGGCCGGCTATCGCGTGCTTCGCTTCGACAATCGCGGCATCGGCCAGAGCGACCGGCCGGCCGGCCCCTACTCCGCCCGCATGCTCGCCGACGACGCCAAGGCGCTGGTCGACCAACTCGGCATTAGGGATTTCCATCTGATGGGTGTTTCCATGGGCGGCATGATCTCGCAGGAGTATGCGCTCGCCTATGGTGACGACCTGAAATCGCTAACGCTCGCCTGCACCTACGGCACGGTCGACAAGTTCTGCCTCACCATGTTCAACATGTGGGCCGATCTCGCAGCGCAGATCGACGTCCCCTTCGTCATGCGCGACGTGTCACTCTGGGCCTTCACCGTGCCCTTCTTCAACGAGCGGCCCGATGATGCGGCTGAATTCGCCGCGGCGATGGCCGCACTCGACATGTCGCTCGAGGCCTATCTGGCGCAGCTCGCCGTCATTCAGAACCATGACGCTATCGATCGGGTCGGCACGATCAAGGTGCCGACGTTGGTGCTGGCGGGCGAAGAGGACATCCTCATCCCAGTACGGCTGTCGAAGAAGCTCCAGGAAGCCATACCCAATGCGCAATGGGCCACGACACCGGGTGGCCATGCCTGCATTTGGGAAACCCCCGATCCGTTCAACGAGGCCTTTCTCGATTTCGTCCGCAGCCAGTCCCGTTAGTCCCGTTTTTCAGAAGGGAAAGTTTCATGCATCCCAAATCGCATTTCCCCACATCCGTCCTTGCCCGCACGCTGGCGGCGCTCACGATCGGCCTCCTCGTCTCCGTGGCCGGCAACATGGCCTCGGCCGCCGAGATAAAGGACGGCGGCGACCTGCGAGCCGCGCTGACCGGCGAACCAGACGTGCTTGATCCGGCTACCTCGTCGATCTATACGGGCGCTCAAGTCTACGAAGGCATCTTCAGCAAGCTGATCGACATCGACGCCTCCGGCAAGTTCGTCCCCGATCTCGCCACAGCCTGGACACAGGTCGATCCGAAGACCTGGAAGTTCACGCTGGTCGACAACGCCACCTTCCATAACGGCGAGAAATTCACCTCGGCCGACGTGAAATATACCTTCGAGCGCATCCTCGACCCCAAAACGGCCAGTGCCTATGCCGGGCTCTATGCGCAGATCGGTTCGGTCGACGCGCCCGATGCGAAAACGGTCGTCTTCCATCTGAAATCGCCCTTCGGACCTTTTCTGACCAACATTGCCACCAATGGCGAGATCGTCAATCAGAAGGCGATCGAGAGCGGTGATCCGGCGCGCAAGCCCGTCGGCACCGGTCCGTTCGAATTCGTCGAATGGGTGCAGGGCGACCATATCGCCCTCAAAAAGAACCCGAACTATTTCAAGAAGGGCCTGCCGCATCTCGATTCGGTCACCTTCAAGTTCCTGCCGGTCGACCAGAGCCGCATCGACGGCCTCTCCGCCGGCGAACTCGACTGGGTCGATGCCATCCCATTGCAGCAGGTGGCAACGCTGAAGAGCGATCCGCGCTTCACCTATGTGTCGGACGCTGTCGCCGGCATTCCTGATTATGTCGGCCTCAACACCAAGAAGCCGCCCTTCGACAACGAGAAAGTCCGGCAGGCGGTCGCATTGGCGGTCAACCGCGCCGACATTCGAGACGTCGCCTATCTCGGTACCGGCGAACTCGGGCTCACCGAAATGCCGACGGGCTCGAAATGGTACGACGAGCAGGGCCTGTTCGCGCCGAAGCAGGATATTGCCAAGGCCAAGGAACTGATGAAGGAAGCCGGCTATGCCAACGGCGTGAAGGTCGAATACCTTGGTCTGCCGCAATATCCGGAACTGTTGAAGACCGGCCAGGTGTTGCGCGACGAGCTTAAGCAGATCGGCATCGACATGGAGATCAAGCAGGTCGACGTCTCCGTCTGGTACGATGCCTTCTCCAAGGGCAGCTATCAGATCACCAGCGCCTATCAGGAACGGACGATCGATCCGGACAATTTCTACTCGCTGGTACTGAAATCAGGCGGCCCGATCAACTCCGTCAACTATTCCAACAAGGAAGTCGACGCGCTGATCGACAAAGCGGCAGCGAGCGATAACGAGGCCGAGCGCAAAGGCCTCTATGGGCAGATCCGCACGATCACCAGCAAGGATTCGCCGCTGGTTTTTGTGCACTACGAGACCCTGCACTATCTGATGAACACCAACGTGACCGGCTCGCGCATCACGCCAACGCTCAGCCTGCACATGGAGAACATCGGCTTTACCGAGTAAGGGAGCCGCCAACATTTGGACAAGACCGACGGCTGGCTTCGTAAACTCCGGTTGTTTTTGTGTTGACTTCAGATTCATGGGAAGTGGCCGACATAGGGCACTGTAAAGTTATCGGCCTTGGGTTAAAATGCGGCACGAGGTCTGTGATCAAGCGACCTACAGATGGGCGATCCCACGCCACATCTGCATCGCGGCCGCTCGCAGCTCGCGATAATGGCCAGAAGGAATGTCGTGGCGCGGAACATGAAACAGGTTGGCGATCGGGTCGTGGATGGAAACGAAGCGTTGAAGCTGTCGTGATGATTTGAAGCGTTTCATGATCCGCTCACGCCGTCGGATGGGTTGATGGGAATTCTCCGCCCGATTGTTCAGCCCTTTGTGAGAACGGTGCTCGACGCCGGGCATGATCTCCCGCTTCGCCGCATCATAGGATCGAAGCTTATCGGTGATCATGACGCGCGGGGTAGAACCTTGCCCTTTCAGAAGCTTGCGCATCAAACGCTTTGCGGCCTTGGCATTACGGCGGCTTTGGACCAGAACGTCGACGACGAAACCATCCTGATCCACGGCGCGCCAGAGCCAGTGTTTCTTTCCCCGAACGGTGATGACGACCTCGTCGAGGTACCATTTGTCACCGAGCCTACCGCTGATCGCTTGCGGATATCATTGGCGAAGCGCCTGCCGAATTTCTCGGCCCACAGTCTTACGGTTTGGTGAGAGACGATGACACCACGGGCTGCCAGCATATCCTCGACCATCCGTAGGCTGAGCGGAAACCGGAAATAGAGCCATACGGCATGGGCAATCACCTCCGCCGGAAACCGGTGACGACGATAGAGAGGATCACGTGCAGATCTGGTCATGCCGCCAGATCCCACATTTTGATCGATGCTCGGTTAACGTTACAGTGCCATGGCGGGTTCTTCCTTGGCACCGTCATTTCCGACGGCAAGTCCGATTGGTCCGACTCGCGATCCTGAATCCGCATCGGGTAGGTTCCGGAATTCAAGAGCGACCCGGCGCATTCGGCAATCCAGCGCGCTTGAGGCGCGGCCGGGTCAACCGATGAAGCTGACCCGCATAGAACGCTTCGCCTTCTACGAACGCGCCAAGGAAGCCTTCGCGGCAATTTCCACCGGTGAGGCGCTCTTCTACGGCAACATCATCATCCGCAAGGGGACAGCAAAGGGTCCTTGTCGTCGCGACCTCGCTATTTTCACCGTCAATCGATGGTCAGGACGAACTTGCCGGTCGTTATTCCCGACTCGAGGCGTCGATGAGCTTCAGAGGCCGCTTCTAGTGGCAGCTCCGTGATCTGTGGGTGCAATAGGTCTCTCGCAAGGAGGTCGAAAACTTTCGACAGGTCAGCGTTAAACGCCTGTGGCGCGCTATTAAAATAGGTGTAGATGTCGCTCAATCGCACGGCGACGGATTTCTGGAAATGCTTGGCGAAATCGTCGGCAAATGTCCCGGCCGGCAAGCCGCCGAGGAAGCCGAAGATCACGGCCGTGCCGAAAGGCGCCAAGGTTTCGAGATCGGTCGCGAGAGTGTTGCCGGAAATCGGGTTCAGCGACAGATTCACCCCGCGACCCCGTGTAATCTCGTTCACGCGCTCGACCGGCTGTTCCCTGCTTCGATCGATCACATGATCTGCGCCCAGCGCGCGTACGAAATCCATCTTTTCGCTGCGGACGGAGGCAATAGTGGTCAAACCCAAGTATCTGGCGATTTGAAGGATCATTGTTCCAACACCACCCGCGGCCGCATGCACCAACACGGTGTTACCCGCCTTGGCCTGACCTAGATTGACCAGCATGTGCCAGGCGGTGACCGCATTTACAGGAATGGCCGCAGCGGCGGAAAAACTCATTGTGTCGGCAATGCGGGTAACGTAGGGCGCGGCAATCACGGAATGGCTCCCATATCCTCCCGCTCCGATCGGCCCCATCCATGCCACACGGTCGCCTCTGGCGACACCGCTGACACCCTCGCCCACGGCCTCAACAATCCCCGCGCCTTCAACACCGAGCACATGCGGAAGCGCCGGCATCGACTCCTTGGCGAGGCTGCCGCGACGGATGAGAGTGTCGATGAAATTAACCGCGCTGGCTTGGTTACGGATCAAGACTGTCCCCTCAGTGACCTTCGGAGTCGGGACCTCACTTTTGAAAAGTATTTCGGGGGCACCAGTTTCCCCAATCACGATGGCATAAGACATTCCAGCTTCCTCTTGGTGATGGAGGACCGTTACCACCCGCCAGCTGATGTGATAATATACCGATCTGGGAGATATTGTTCTAATGGCAGGATAATGATCTACAACGACCTTGCTCTTTTTACCGCGGTGGCACGGACCTTGAGCTTCTCATCTGCTGCCGGCGCATCCGGAATTCCCCTTAGTCGCGTCAGTCGCCGCATCGCCGAGCTGGAACAGCGCCTGGGCGTCAGGTTGTTCGAGCGGACGACCCGTCAGGTACGGCTTACAGAAGAGGGCCGGCATTTGCTGGACCATTGTCAGGGTGCGATCGAAGCCTTGGAGAACATTGCGAGTTTCGCGGCGGATACACAGCAACAGGTCATCCGAATTACGGCTCCTCCGCTTGCGGCGCGCACCACTATCGGATCGCATCTGCTCGAATTCGCCACACAAAATCCGCAAATCGTCATCGACCTAACGACAACCAACACGATGTTGGATTTCTACCGCGATAATATCGATTTGGCTTTTCGGCTTGGACCGCTTCACGACTCGAGTCTGGTGGCGCGGTGGCTATGGTCGGTCCCTTATTGTTTTTGCGCCGGACCGGCGTTTTTGGCGAAATACCATATCTCCGGCCCGATTCCGCTTGATGGGCTGCTTGACCTACCCGCAATCGTTTCTCGCCAGGCTTGGATCCTCGACAGCGGAAAGACTGTTCGACCAATGCAGATTGCGCACGAACTCGATGATCTCGATCTGATACGCGAGGCCGCTCGTCGCAATATGGGAGTCGCCATGTTGCCGCGAGACATGGTGGATGGGACCATACAGGAGCTGGCCGTCCTGAACGTAGCACCGCTGCAACGGGAAATGTTTGCCGTCTATCCGAGCAGCCGCTTGCTACCTGCCCGGGTTCGGAAGCTGGTAGAGCACATGGCGTCAGCCAGACACCGACGGCCTTCGGCCCTCGCAGATCCGACCTCGCGTGCGTAATAGAGAACCACGCAGCAGCGTCTCCCTTGTGGATCTTTGACAAGCGTGGCCGGACCCAGTCGTCGTCTTTCGGCTCAGCGGATTTCTCGAGCCTGACCGGATTTCGCCAGCAATCTTTCGACACCACGCCGCGCCATTGCGAAATCCTCTTCGCTCCCCTCCCCGCGAGCGATATTTGCAGCACCTTGAAAGGCAAGAATGTCGAAGACCAATTGTTCGACATCAGTTTCCGCTGGGAGTTCGCCCGCCTTGATGGTTGCATGGGCAGCCGCCCGAAGATGGGAGCGCCAGCGTGCGCGGTGGTCGTGGACCGATGCACGAACTGCGCCCTCCCTTGCTCGATATTCGGTCGCTGCGGCGGTGACCAGGCACCCCCCGGGAAGAGAACTGTCCGAGACCAGATCGAACCAGGCATCACATAGAGCATGAAGGCGATTGGGGGCAGCGGAATAGCGCTGCAGTCCTTGTTCAATACCCGCAGAAAAGCTGTCCGCGGCGGCATTGAGCGTCTGCAGCTGAAGGCCCTGCCGGTCTTCAAAAAGAACTTGAAGTGTGCTTTTAGCGATCTTGCTGGCAGCCGCAACCTTGCCGAACGTCAGGCCTTCAAGGCCCTCAATAGCGGCGATTGACATGGCGAATTGAAGCACGCGGGTACGTGATTTTTCGCCGCGCAATCGCCGACCATCCACGTCACCGCTTTTTGTCTCACTGATGTCCATCTTAAATATCTATACGTCCGTTCGTACGTATTCAAGTTGACATTCACTGTCAAAAACTATACGTACGACCGTATATATTTTGAGGAGCTTTCAATGATCGATCGTCCAGACGTGTCCGCCGCTGCCTACACAGCACCCACGCAGCAACAGCTCGCCGCAGCGCAAGATCTTGTGCGGCGCTTTGCAGCGCGATGGGCAAGGCCTAATGCGGAATCTCTCTACGATCTGATGCATCCCGACACGCAGAACCTAATCCCGCCAATGAAGGAGCCTGCTGATCGCGAAGGCGTCGTGGCGCATTTTCGGGCGGTGCTTCAAAGACTTCCCGACCTGCAGATCGAGGTCATCCGATGGGCGGCGACTGGCGATGCCGTGCTCCTTGAATGGAAAGCAACCGCTTCAGTCGCCGGCCAGCCGTTGTCCTGGACTGGCGTTGATCGATTCAACATCCGCGGCGATCGCATGTATGAAGCAAGAGTGTATTGGGATACCCGAGGCGTTGCTGAAAAAATAGCCGAGGCGATCGAAAACGCCCGCTCCGCCGCCAGCAACACCTAGCACAAGCCAAGTCTTCCATTGACCTGATTGCCGATGGCTAGAGCAGGCTTACTGGCGGAACCGGAACGATGACCCTGGAACAGTTAACCGCGGCAATCGAGCGTCTTCAAAGCCCGCCGGGGATTGAATGGCAGCTGGCTTCGGTCTTCAATCCAAGCCCAACGACAAGGCATATCGATTGCAAGATCTGAAGCCGGTGATCGGCCGGGTCTTTCCCTGGACAGGCGTTGAAGATGCGATGCGTTATTTTGCGGCCGGCTCAAACTTCGGCAAAGTGCTGCTGCAATTGTGACGAATCCGTTTGCCTTAGTCTACTTTCGCCTGAAATTCATGACGCTCACAATTCCTGGCGCCCGCTATCCCGACCGATCATGCTCCGGCTTGAACAGTCAGACCCGGCCACTCCCACTGATTGACCACATCCGCTCCGATTGCCCGTAAGGGCTGACGTTCCGGGTAGCAACCGAAGCCCATTCGCTCCTCGATGGCGGACGATTACCTTTGCCGCATGACATTGACGATGACAACGCCGAGGATTGCCATGATACCGCCGGCTGCACCGACCACCGAAGGGGCCTCGCCTAGCCGAGCTTCTGTCTGCATCTTTCAGCCCCGTCAGCAGCCGAATTACGCATGAGCCCGGCTCGATTGAGGAATGCCTTTCTGTTCACTGAGATCAGCACGGTCTCTATTCAAAACCGCCGCAATTTACGTGCGGAGGCGCGCTGTAAGAAGCGGCGCCAAAACAAATAACGATTTCATTTCAACAGTTTAAAAAAACAATGCATGGACGAGGGAATAACTGCGGGCGACGGGCGATCTTCTTTGGCAGTGGGGGACGACAAACTGCTGCCTCCTCCGCCTGGCTCCCAAGCCATAACCTCAAGGAGATACTGCGATGTTAAACATGACCCGCCGCGCAGTCCTGGGCACGGCTGCCGCGGCTGCGGCTTTCGGCCTGAATTCGAAGCTGGAATTTGCCCTGCCAGCCATGGCCGCAACGCCGCTCGAGCCGGCCGTCGGCCACTACAAATACAAGGTTGGATCGATCGAGATCACCGCCGTCTATGACGGTATCTGGCGCAAGCCGCACGATCCCGCCTTCATCAAGAATGCTTCTATCGACGATACCAAAGAGGCGCTTGCCAAGGCTGGTCTCACAACGGAATTCATGCCGATCCCGCTCACCGTCGTCGTCCTCAATGTCGGCGGCAAGCTGATCATGATGGATGCGGGCTCGGGCGTCGGCCAGTGGCAGACGAATGCCACGCATCTGCCGGCCAACATGGCCGCGGCCGGCATCGACTACAAGAAGATCGACACGATCATGATCTCGCATTTCCACCCGGACCACGTATGGGGCCTGATGGAAAAGGGGACGAACGCGCCGGTCTTCCCGAATGCCGAGCTGATCGTCAATGCCTACGAATACAATTGGTGGACCGATCCCGGCCGCGTCGACAAGCTCGCAGAAGGTCGCAAGGACGCCGGCCGGCGCATCGCCGCGAACTTTCCGAAATGGAAGAACTGGCGGCTGGTCGACGACGGCGCGCAGGTGGCGCCGGGCATCCAGCTTGTCTCGGCTCCCGGCCACACGCCCGGCCATTCCGTCTATCTGATCGATGCCGGCAGCGAACAGCTGATGGTATCCGCCGACATCATGTACGTCCCGGCGCTGCTTGCCCCGCACCCGGAATGGGAGGGCAGCTACGACCAGGACGGGCCGATGGCGGTAGCGACGCGGCGCAAGCTCATCGACCGTGTCATTGCCGACAATATCAAAATCTGTGGTTCGCATTTCCCGTTCCCTGGTTCCGGCACCTTCGTAAAGGACGGCAACAGCTACGGGTTCACCCCGATGGTTCAAGCATAGCGCTAGAGGAATTACGATCATGATGAAATACGCCATTCTCGGTTTCGTCGGCCTGTGCGCCGTCGCGATTACCCCTGCAGCAACCGCCAGCCTCGCCTTTGCCGTCGATGACATGGAATCGACGGACGCGCCGGATCTCACCTCCGTTCGCGCCAAGATCGACGCCAAGGATTATGCCGGCGCGCTCGCCGAGCTTCGCGACCTCGCCGAGGATCATCAGCAGGCCGATGTCTACAATCTCATGGGCTTCACGCTGCGCAAGACCGGCGACTTCAAGACCTCGCTGACCTACTACACCAAGGCCCTGGAACTGCAGCCCGATCACAAGGGCGCGCACGAATATCTCGGCGAACTCTATGTCGAGACCGGCGACATGCCGAAGGCGAAGGAACAACTTGCCGCTTTGACCAAGCTTTGCCCAAGCGGCTGCGAAGAGTTGGATGACCTCTCCAAGTCGATCGCAGCAAAGGGCACTAACTAGGGCGGGGCGTCGCCCCGGTCGAGCGGTGCTTCCGGTTATCTCCTCGGCCGGAGGCGCCGCTGGGGGCGCCCGTTCCTTTGCACCAAAGGGAGGACATGATGGACGCTATTCCTAGAAGGCTGTGTATGACCGATCTCATTCTTCTTCTCGGCAGGCTGCTGCTGTCTCTGATCTTTCTGCACGAGAGCCTGTCGCTTGCAACCAGCCTTTCTGCGACGCTGGCAGGTTTCTCAAAACTCGGGCTGCCTGCCCCGATGGTGCTTGCCGTCATCGCACTTCAGCTTGGCGCCGGTCTGTCTATTGCGACGGGCCTTTTTTCCCGGTTGGGCGCCGTCGCTTTGGCACTCTTCTGTCTCGCAACCGCCCTTCTCTTCCACACGAACCTCACCAACCAGAACGAATTGCTGCACTTCGAGAAGGATCTGGCAATCGCCGGCGGCATGTTCGTTCTTGCCATTTCAGGCGCCGGATCGCTCTCGATCGGCCGCCTGATCTCGAGGCGGTCGAAAAACCTTCCCGCCTGGGTCACAGCGCTGCTCTGAAGCAGGCTGATCCATCGCCACGCTCAATCGTGATCCGGAGCGACCGTCTGATGAGGGTATCTTGGGACGATTTTCGCATCGTCAAGGCAATTGGCGAGACGGGAAGTCTAGCCGCCGCCGCGTCAATTCTTGCTGTTAACACCTCGACAATGGCGCGGCGCTTGACACAAATAGAGGCCAGCTTAGGAGTTGCGCTCTTCGAACGGCGTAGAACCGGCTATGTGGCGACGACGGCGGGGGCAGAAGTGCTTGCGCTCGCCGACCGGCTCGAACTTGATATTGTGAGCATCATCCAGCGGGTCTGTGGCCAAGCTCAACAGTATGCTGGCAACTTGAGAATTGCCTCAAGCGATTCTCTAGCCCTACATTTCTTGACCCCGATAATCGCCGATTTCCGGAAGATTTATCCAGCCATTGCCATAAGTCTTGTCATTGGCAACAGGCCGCTCAATTTGGCGCGCGGCGAAGCCGATGTTGTCTTGAGGTCCACTGACGCGCCGCCAGAAAGTCTTGTTGGCAAGAAGGTCTCTGCAATTGGCTGGGCAGCCTACGGCTGCAAAGAGAACTGGGGTGATGGTTTTGCGTCCTGTCAGCAACTTCGTGCATCCGACTGGATATCCTACGGCGGCTCGCTATCTGGCCTTAAAGCAAACGAGTTGATTGAAGGCCGCATTTCCCAGCATAAGATTGGCTATCAATGCGATTCCGTGGAAGGAGTCGCTGCAGCCATTGCTGCGAATATTGGGATTGGCTATTTGCCATGTATGATTGGGGATATCCATCCAAGCCTCACACGGATTGGTGTTATCGAACCATCCCTGTCGTCCCCTCTCTGGCTTTTGACTCACCCTGATATCCGCAAGGTGCCACGCGTTCATGCGTTTATGACCTTTTGCGCCACCTATCTCACAAAGCATCGGACCACGATTGAGGGAACCTGCGGGAAGCCGGCTGTAGACCTTCTGAGTGAGTGCAATCGGGCTTTTTGTTCCGGCGGTAACGAGCAAGCCAATGCAAAAATCTCGTCGGGAACTCACCAAGCCGCAAATGAGCGGCCGCTTGTTCACGACAGACAGGCGATGGATCTGGATAGCGGACTCTACGGAGGATCGCTCTTGAGCCCCAGCGCAGCCATGCGCTGCAATATGAAGGGGTAGGTCCTTTGATCCCGCGGTAGCTTGCAGCCAGAGGCAATGCCAAGGACGTTTCCCATTTGACCCACCTCGCCGTTCCTCAGCTTTAATGAACAGCGGTGGACGCTGATGCCAACAGGACAAGCCTTGCTATACGCACAGGCTTGTCCTAACTAACGGCCGCAAAGTGGTATGACTTTATGGATTTACTGCTCCGGGAACACCTAACTCGATCCGACGAGCGTCTCCGGTTTCAAATCATAGGATTGTTGGACGAGACCATCTCTTGTTCCAAGACCGTCAGCAACCTTCCGGTTCCAGATCTGCTGTGACTGTTCTCGCACGCCTCCGGCAAGGTCAGGTGCCACTACGTTGCGGAAGAGCTGCGACGCGCCGGTGATTACGTCCACGATGCTGCTGAACGCCATCGACGGTTCGAATTGTTCGAACGGAAAGGCAAGCTTATCGTAGTCGAATACCCGAGTGGCCGGATCGTCGTTCCAGTCTTTCGGCGTCAGGAATCCGGCATCGTTGAACCCGGTCAGGTAAGGCCCTGGATTGATGACCGCGACCTGCACGCCGAATTCCTGCAATTCCATCGCCATCGTTTCCGCGATCGCCTCCAGCGCATGCTTCGACGCTGCATAGGTGCCGACGAAGGGGCCGCACAGGATGCCGACGACCGAAGACATGAAGATGATCTTACCGCTTTTCCGAGCGATCATCTTCTTTGCGATGCCCTGGGTCAGGAGCATAGGGCCGACCACGTTGACTTCGAATTGTCGGCGAATGTTCTCGGCAGGAATATCGACGATGGCGCCGCCCTCGATGATGCCGGCACCGTTGACGAGTATGTCGACATCCCAGGACATGGCACGCCGGCGGTCGCCTTCCTTCGTAACGTCGATCTTTTCGATGCGCAGATTGACGCCCCGCTGCTTCGCCTGGATTTCGAGCGCTCTCTGCTGCGGATAGATTTCGACCCCGGCGATGACGTCATAGCCGCGAGCAGCAAGCTCCAGCGCAGCGCCATTGTTGAGGCCGCTGCCCGCGCCAGTAATCAATATCGTTGTCATGAATTGCCTCCAGACAGACTAGTTGCTCGAAACGGGCTTCGCCGCCGCGCGTGCGACATCATCGTCCTGAGCGCCGTTGCCGCCGCTCGCGCCCACCGCGCCAACCACTTTCCCGTCTACGATGATAGGCACTCCACCCGGAAAGATAATGGCGCGGCCGCCAAGACCGTTGGCAATGCCATAGAAATCGCCGCCCGGCTGGGCGATCGTGGCGATGAAGCCTGTCGCGAGCCGAGTGGAGACTGAGGTATACGCCTTGTTGTATGCAAGCTCGACGCTGGACAGTGAGGCTCCATCCATTCGTGCTTGCGCAACGGTTGTTCCTCCAACATCGACAACACAAATCGTGCTCGGCGATTCAATGGCCTTTGCTCGGGCGATGCCCGCCTGGATCACCAGGTTCGCCTCTTCCAGACCGAGGGACTTGAGGAAGATCATTGTCTGCTCCATTCAGTTATCAGGTCAATCGTTGCACTCTTCCGAGAGGTCATTAGCCCCGGCAAAAAGCGTGATGCAGACACGGCCTGCGACCGGATTTACGACCGCGTGGTTTTGGTCAGCTGGGGCAGTATGAACGTCGGCAAGTCTTAAATTCAAACGGCAATAGTGCAGAGATTTTAACGCAGAAGTGCGGATGGAGACGGAGTATTGATGGACGTATCTCTCCGGCTCTAAGACGAGAACGCTCGGTTGAAGCGGATCGCCGCAGATCTGGCGCTGGACCGCGAAATGTTGCAGGACGTTGTCCGCTGAAAGCTCCTAGGCCTACTCGGAGGCGAGAAGTGGTGAAGCAGTTCGGCGATTGGATGATCTTGATCCGGTGTACCTGTGGGCGTTGAACTTCGATCGGTCCACCTATCAGAGCTGGGGTGCACCAAACCATGCCCCCAGCTGCGCGCAAATGTGGTACTTTGTGTGAGTTTATGGGTGTACGAAAAAACATCAAAAAAGCGTCACAGCAGTGAAATATTGACGCCCTAGAAAATGCTCACCATCAAAGTGAGCCTTTCATGTCCAAGGTCCCTGCAGCAGGCCGCCACCAGACCATCATTCGCCTCATCAATGGCGGGGGCGGCATGTCGATCAGCGCGATTGCAGAGACCTTCGGCGTTTCTACCGAGACGATCCGGCGCGATCTCGTGGCGCTGGAGCGTGGCGGGTCGCTGCAGCGGGTCTATGGCGGGGCCATTCCGTCCGGGCGCGAAGCAGCGCTCGACGAGCGCATGAACATGGAGCGGGCGGCGAAGCAGGCGATCGGTAATCTCGTTGCCGCGATGATCGAGCCGGACCAGTGGATGTTCATGACCGGCGGCAGCTCGGTTCTTGCCGTGGCGCAAGCCATGCGCAACGGGCCGCCGGTGTCGGTGATGACAAATATGCCAGCGATTGGCGATGCGCTGCAGGCTGGGGCTCGTCATCGTGTGATCCTGACGGGCGGCGAATATGATTCCACGAGCAAGACGCTTAATGGCGACGAGGTCTTCGAGGCGATCCGCAATTGCAGCTTCGACGTTTCAGTCATCGGCGTCTACGGGCTCGACGCCGATCACGGTCTTGTCGAGCGCAGCAAGCACAACATGCAGCTCAAGACCCGGCTCGCCGCACAAAGCCGCGCCAACATCTATGTCGCCGACCATACGAAGATCGGCGCCTTCGGGCGTTATCGCAGCATTCCCTTTGCCGAAATCGAGACTTTCGTTACCGACAAACCGCTGGCAGAGCCCTTCGCGGAGCTTCTGAGCGAGGCCGGAGCAAGCGTTCTCTACGCTGATCATTTTGTGGAGAGCACTGACGGCGCCCAGCCCCAATCAACCGAGGAAAAGGTCAATGAAAAAGACTGATGTGCGCCATGTCATCGTGCTTGGCGTCGACGGTCTGCGCCCCGACATGATCAATGCGCAGACGATGCCCAATCTCGCAGCGATGAAGGCGCGAGGCGTGTCGAGCAGGGATCACCGCACAGTGTTTCCAAGCGAGACGCGTGGCGCGTTGACGGCGCTTGCAAGCGGTGCGCGGCCGGAGACGACGGGCATTCTCGGCAACGAGTTCTATTCCCGCGACGGATCGGGCAGGCTGACCGGCACAGACACCGTCCATGACTGGCGCGCCGGGGACCGGCGGCTCGTTGGCGGCATGGTGACGGCGACGAACCTATCGGAAACGCTCTCCAAGAGCGGCCGCTCGTTCGCTGTCGTCAACTCCAGCGGTCAGGGATCCTTTACGGCACTGAATTGGAAAGGCGCCGACTGGGGCCAGACCGGCTACAATGTTCGTCACCCGGCGATCGCCTTCCCGCCCGAACTGGCCGTCGATATCGCCGAGGAGCACAAGGTCCCGGCAGACGGTTTCGATCGCGGTGCCGAACGAAAGGCCGTGGCCGCCTTCACGCAGACCGTCTGGCCGGCAAAGAAGCCGGCAGCTGCAATCATCTGGCTGACGGAAGTCGACAGCGCCTCGCACCGTTATGGCCTCGGCGCCGAAGGCATGCTTGCCTCGATGCGGGATTGCGATGCGGCGATCGGCGACCTCCTCGAATGGCGCGACCGCCAGCCAGAGCGCGACGGGATCGTCATTTTCGTCACGTCCGATCATGGTCACTCCAGCATCGCGACGTTCATCTCCGTCGGCGAGGTGTTGAAGGAGGCCGGCATCTCGGCGGACCACCGCTTCCACGACGGCGTCGACGTCCTGTATCGCCGCGGCCGCGCGCCCGGCTTCTGGCTGCGCAAACCCGACAAGGGCCTGCTGCAGGGCGTATTCGATGCGCTTTTGGCGCAGCGCTGGTACGGGGCGAGCTTCAGCCGCGCCATCGAGCCGGGTGCTGCCGAAGGCATCATTCCGGGTACTCTGGCGCTGGAACTCAGCGGTGCAGCGCATCGCCGAGCGCCGGACCTCTATATCAACCTCAAGGGCGACGACGATCTCAACGCCTATGGCGTTCCCGGCACCACCTTTTGCGATGCCGGCGGATATGGCGGCACGCCGCTCGGCGGCGGTTCGCATGGCGGCCTGCATGCAACCGAACTTGCCGCCGTGCTGATCGGCGACGGCGCGGGCCTCAAGACTGGCGGCCAGATCATTGCCTCGCGCACCGGCATCTACGACATCGCGCCGACGATCCTCGACCTGCTCGGCATCGAGCCGCCCGCGACGATGACCGGCCGGCCGATGCATGAGCTTTTCGAAGCTGGCGAAGTCGTTCCGGCTCCCGTCGTGACGGAGTTCACGGCGCGGACAGCGGGCAAGGTGTCGCGCATACTGATCGGCTATGTGGGCAGCCATCCCTATGTCGACGAGGCAGATGTGCATATCGAGGGAGAAGCGGATGCCGCGCCCGTCCGGCGCGAGCATCTGAAGGTGCCCGAGTTGCAGGCTAGCTAAGACGATCTTTCAGAAGAGAGCGCGCCGACATTTTTGGCGCGGCCGCGAGATACCGAACGCAGGCTGGAGAGGATCCGGCCTGCCGCCGGCGAAGCCATGCCGCCCGAACGGGCGGTGCCATTTTCCTCACGGAGACATCACCATGACCATTAATCTCAAAAGATTGTCACTGACGTCGGCATTGATTGCCGGCACTTTCCTCAGCTTCAGCGGCATGGCCGCGGCTGAAGATCGCCCAACCATAAACGTCGCCCTGCAGAGCATGGGGACGGCTGGCTCGCTGGACACGACCGACAACAACGGTACCGCCGGCCGCAAATACCAGAACTCCATCTTCGAACAGCTTATCGCGCTCGATCTTTCCGATCCGAACCTCGCCGCCAAGCCCGGCCTTGCGACGGAATGGAAGTGGATTTCTCCTGAGGTTCTCGAGGTCAAGCTGCGTCAGGGCGTCAAGTTCCACAATGGCGACACGATGACCGCGGACGACGTTATCTTCTCGTTCTCGGATGAGCGCTACGGCCTCCTGCCCGAGCAGACCAAGGCCCGCGATGCCGGTCAGGCGACATTCACCCGCGCGGACGGTACCACCGGCATCGTGCCCCCGGCCATCACCGCCGCCAGCCGCGCGTCCGAGTGGCCGCTGCTGCAGTCGGTCGAAAAGGTCGACGACTACACCGTGCGCTTCCATCTGAAGAAGTCAACGCTCGACACCGAAGCCCGTCTCGCCCGCGTCAACTACGCGGCGATCATTTCCAAGCGCGCCTTCCTGAGTGCAAAGTCCTGGCAGGATTTCGCGTTGCATCCGATCGCGACCGGTCCCTACAAGGTCGTCAGCGTCGACCAGGGCTCCGCCATCCATCTGGTTGCCAACGACGACTATTGGAACGGCAAGCCGCCGATCGCCAAGCTGAACTTCCTCGTCGTTCCGGAAGCCGCGAGCCGCATCAACGGCCTGATGTCCGGCGAATACGATATCGTCAGCGATGTCGGCCCGGATCAGGTTCCGCTCATCAAGGGATCGCCGGATTTCGACGTCGTCGGCGGCCCGGTCGCCAACATCCGTTTCATCGCGCTCGATGAGAACAACGGCCCGCTCAAGAACAAGCTGGTGCGCCAGGCCCTGTCGCATTCGATCGATCGCCAGACGATCGTCGATTCGCTGTGGGGCGGCCTGACCGCCGTTCCCCAGGGCTTCCAGCACAAGCTCTTCGGCGACCTCTTCGTCGATGATTTCAAATCGCCGGCCTATGACCCCGAACTGGCGAAAAAGCTGCTCGCCGAATCCGGATACAAGGGCGAGCCGATCACCTATCGCGTCCACAACGACTATTATCCGAACGAGCTCACGGTCGCCCAGTTCGACCTCGACAACCTGCGCAAGATCGGTTTCAACATCGACTTCTCGGTCGTCGACAACCCGAACGACCCGAGCCCCGACCGCATGATGCAGGATCTCTCCAACACCGCCTACTTCGCCTTCCCGGTCTCGCTGCTCGCCAATAATTGCCCGAATGGCGTCTACAACACCAAGACCAACCCCAAGATCGGCATGTGGCAGAACGACGAATTCGACAAGCTCTGCAACGTCCTCAACACCTCGACCGACAAGGCCGAAGTAAAGAAATCCTTCGCCCGCGCCCTTGATATCCTTGAGAATGAGGATCCGGGCCTGATCGTTCTTCACCAGAACGCCATCCTCTACGGCAAGCGCGCCGACATCCAATGGAAGCCGTCCGCGATGTTCGCCATGGATTTCGCTCCCGGCGCTTTCTCGATCAAGAAGTAGGTGATCTCGGGCGGGGCGCTCGTTGCCCCACCCCCTTTCCCGAGGACGTGTTTAATGGCCAGCATTCGAAACTGCGCGCTCCCGATCGATGCCAATGGCGAGCCTCGGCCGGAATCGGACGTCGCCCTTCCCGAAAATTTGAAGCGGCGCTTTCTGCCTCCAACCGTCGAGCGTCACAAGGACTTCATGCACTCCCTGCCATTGTCATCGAGCAACGACGATTATTTCTTCGCCCGTGCTGACGGGACGCCGGCATCGACCCGGATCGCCCGTTCACCGGTCAATGGGTACGAGGATTTCCCATGACACCCTCCGCAAACCTCATCGAAATCCGCAATCTTTCCGTCGATTTCGAGGGAAAGCGGCAGTTCGTTCGCGCGCTCCACGGCATCGACCTGACGCTCAAGCGCGGCGAAGCGCTCGGCATCGTCGGCGAATCCGGATGCGGCAAGTCGATTACCTGGATGGCAGCGCTCGGACTTCTCGGCAGCAATGCCCGCGTCAGCGGCTCGGCAAAACTCGACGGCCAGGAAATCCTGGGGGCGGGCGACGAGACGCTCAGCAAAATCCGCGGTGGACGCGTCGCCATGATCTTTCAGGATCCGTCCAGCTCCCTCAACCCGCTGCACAAGATCGGCTGGCAGCTCGGCGAAGCATTGCGCCTTCATCAGGGATTGACCGGCGACGCCGCGCGCAAGGAGGCCGAACGGCTGATTGACCGGGTCGGCATCGCAAATGCCCGGCAGCGGCTCGGCGAATATCCGCACGAGTTTTCCGGCGGCATGAACCAGCGCGTGATGATCGCCATGGCGCTGGCGGGCAATCCCGACCTGGTCGTCGCCGACGAGCCGACGACGGCGCTCGACGCCACGATCCAGGCGCAAATTCTCGATCTGATCGATGACATCAGGCGTGAGCGCGGCATGGCGCTGGTGCTGATATCGCACGATCTCGGCATGGTTTCGGAAATGACCGAACGCGTCGCCGTGATGTATTGCGGCCGCATCATAGAGGATACTCCGACGGCCGATCTCTTCGACCATCCAGCCCATCCCTATACGCGCGGACTGATCGCGGCCATCCCGTCGTTCGACGGTCCGCGCCAGCGGCTGGCGGCCATTTCCGGCACGGTGCCGCCGCCCGCCAACCTGCCGCCCGGCTGTACCTTCGCGCCTCGCTGCGCGCTCGCCGATATCGGCTGCAAGAGGACCGTTCCGCTGATGCGGACGGCGGGCAGCGATCCGCGGCATCGCGCGGCCTGCGAGAAGCTGGACGCCGTTTTGCAGACGGTTACGCCGATGCCGATGGCCGCCCAGCCCAGCACTGCGGGAATGATGCAATGAAGGGCGCACTCTCGGCCCGCAACCTTCGGCGCTACTACACGCTGCGCCAGCGCGGCAGCCTGTTCTCCACATCGAAGACGTTGAAGGCGGTCGACGGTCTTTCCTTCGAGGTGGCGCCGGGCGAGATGTTCGGCATCGTCGGCGAAAGCGGCAGCGGCAAATCGACGACCGCGAGACTCCTGCTCGGCCAGATTCCCCCGACATCCGGCGAGGTTTGGTTCGGCGGCGACAAGGTAGGCTCCGTACCTGATGCGAGTTGGCGGCGCATGCGAAAGCGCATGCAGATGATCTATCAGGATCCGCTCAGCGCGCTTGATCCGCGCATTGCCATTGCCGGGCAGATCGAAGAGCCGCTGATCGTGCATTTTCCAGACTTTACGCCCTCCGACAGGCGCAGGCGCGTGGCGCAGGTCATGGCCGATGTCGGCCTGTTGTCGCATCATGGCGATCGCTATCCGCACGAGCTTTCCGGCGGCCAGCGCCAGCGCGTCATCATTGCCCGCGCGCTTGCCATGGAACCCGAGCTTCTCGTCTGCGACGAACCGGTCTCCGCGCTCGACGTCTCGGTGCAGGCCCAGGTCCTGAACGTCTTTGCCGATATCCGCGAACGCACCGGCTTTACCGGCGTCTTCATCAGTCACGATCTCAAGGTCATCCGCCAGGTCGCCGATCGCGTAGGGGTCATGTATCTCGGCCGCATCGTCGAGATGGGGCCGCCGGACGAGGTGTTTCATCGCCCGGCGCATCCCTATACCAAAGCGCTGGTTTCGGCGGTGCCTAGAACCGGCCGGTCGGCGCGCAGCCGTATCATCCTCGCCGGTGAGCCGCCGAACCCGGTCAACGTGCCGAGCGGCTGTCCTTTCCATACACGCTGTCCGGAAGCGCGCAGCGGTTGCCGGTCGCTCGTGCCCGAACTCGTGGCGAGCGGTGGCCGCGCCGTCGCATGCCATCTCGTCAACAATCCATCCTTTTCCGGCGGGGAGGCAGCCTGACATGCTGCAATTCGTATTGACACGGTTACTCCGTGCGCTGGTGACGCTCTTCATCATCATCACCTTTGCGTTCTTCGTCCTTCGCCTTGCCGGCGACCCCGCCTCGCGCTTCTTCGATCCGTCGCAGACGCCGCCGGAAGTCATCGCCGCCTTCCGCAGGCAATGGGGCCTCGACCAGCCGGTCTGGGTGCAGTTTTACAGATATGTCATTGCCGTGCTGCACGGCGATCTCGGCAATTCCATGCGCGAGAACCGCTCTGCTGTGGAGACCGTGCTCTCCAAGCTGCCGGCGACGCTTGCGATCATGGTGCCGACGCTGATCATCAAGACGATCCTCGGCATTGCGGCGGGCGTCACCGCGGCGCTGCACCGGAACTCGTTTTTCGACCGGATGATCATGTCGCTTTCGGTGCTTGGCTTCACCGTTCCGACTTTCGTCCTGGCGCTGGTGCTGGCGCTGATCTTCGCCGTACAGCTGCGCTGGCTTCCCTCCGGCGGCTATTCGACGATGTCGCACATGATCCTGCCGATCGCCACGCTCAGCATCGCCGGCGCCGCCGTCATCGCCCGCTACGCGCGCTCGGCGATGATCGAGGTTCTGGGCCGGCCCTTCGTGCGGACGGCTGCGGCCAAGGGCGTGCGTTCCTCAGAGGTCGTGACGCGACATGTGCTGCCGAATGCTGCGGTGCCGATCGTCACCATCTTCGGCTTCATGATGGGCAGCCTGGTCGGCGGCTCGGTCATCGTCGAAACCGTCTTTTCCTGGCCGGGCATCGGTCGGCTGCTGGTTGCCTCGGTTCAGGCGCGCGATCTTGCCGTGGTGCAGGTGATCCTCCTGCTTATCGGCGCCCTGATGGTCCTTTCAAATCTTGTCGTCGACCTTCTCTACGGCCTGATCGACCCGCGCATGCGCAGTCGCGGCGGCCGGGCGGAGGCGGCATAGGAGCGACATATGATCATCGAACAAGAGGAAATAGCCGCGAGCGGCAGCGTTATCGAAGATAAGCGGCGTGTCACCGCCTTCTTTCAGGCCTGGCCTCCGGCGGTCATCTTCGCGATCCTCTGGCTAGTGCTGATGATGCTCATCGCCATTTTCGCGCCGCTGATCACGCCCTACGACTTCATGGCCGTCGACGTGCATGCGCGGCTCACGCCGCCGTTGTTTTTCGGCGGCAACTTCGCGCATCTGCTCGGCACGGACCAGCTTGGCCGCGATGTGCTTTCGCGCGCCGTCGCCTCGATCCGCATCTCGATCACCATCGCCATCTGCGCGACGCTGCTGTCGACGCTGATCGGGCTGGTGCTCGGCTTCACCGCCGCCTATTTCCGCGGCTGGATCGACCAGATCATCCTGACCTTGGTCGACGCCCAGCTCGCAATGCCTTTCATGATCATCGCCATCGCGGTGCTTGCCTTCCTCGGCAACTCGCTGGTGATCTTCATCATGTTGCTCGGCCTTAACGGCTGGGACCAGGTAACGCGCATCGCTCGCGGCCTCGCGATCTCGGCCGATACGCAGGGCTATGCGGCGGCGGCGCGCGATATCGGAGCGTCGCCCTGGCGCATCTATCTGCGGCACATCCTGCCCAACATCTCCGCGACCATCGTCGTCGCCATGACGCTGAATATTCCGGGCGTCATTCTGCTGGAATCGAGCCTGTCCTTTCTGGGCATCGGCCTGCAGCCGCCACAGACGAGTCTCGGCAACATGGTGGGCTACGGGCGGGACTATATCCAGTCGGCGCCGTGGATCATGCTAATGCCGGCGGCTGTGATCGTTGTCACGACGCTTTCCGTTTCGATCGTCGGCGACTGGCTGCGCGACCGGCTAGATCCCACCCTACGTTGAAGGATGAAAGCCTCATGCGCCCTTTATTCTTCTGAACCGCACCGGGTTTGCCGGAGGCTCCAACTTCTGAGAAAGTGGAGCCGATATGAGCAAGACAACGAAAAAATTCTCGCCTGAAGTCCGTGACCGGGCCATCCGCATGGTGCTGGACCATGAAGCTGAGCACCCGTCGCGGTGGGCTGCCGTTTCATCTATCGCGGCCAAGATCGGCTACTCGCGAGCCACCCTGCATGAATGGGTGAAGAAGACCGAGGTCGCCGAACCAGCGATGGCCGCATAATTTAAACCAAACAGCCTAAATCCTCTCGTACCATTCCGGGCTAAACTCCGGCGGATGCCAATCATTAGCGAACCAGTCGCCGCCCCTTTTGAAGCCCTTCACGCCGAGGTCCGTGGCAATGTCCCAGAGGCTATGGCCGGCACAGGTAACGGACCTCTTATGCCTCTGGGTTTCCGTGCGTTTGGAAAATCGTTTCCCGCCGGAGGGCGAGAGCGTTATTTGGTGAGGTCCGCGATGCGATTAAGCGCACCGGCGAGGCCCTTCAGGGAGACGGCCAGGGCCAGTGGTTGGGCCGGGCTGGCGGCGGAAACGGTGACGTTGAGGGCCTTACCGGCTCTGAGCTTTGCAATCGTGTCTGCCTCGAAGGTCAGCGGCACGAAGCAGCCTTGCGGCAGGCAGGTGGAGAACGGCAGAGTATTGCCGAGCGCGGTATCGTCGATCTTCAACTGAGCGCCCAGGGGCAGCGCCAGTCCGAGCGGCAGCACCAGCGTACCCCGGAACTTGCCGTCGGGCGCCTTGCCGATCTCGACCGCCAGAACGGTCTGCTTCGTCTGGTTGTTGGTTTGGACCTGCCGGACGAGGCAGGACGGAGCATTGGCCTGCATCTGGCACACGACGCCCCAATCGTCGTAGGTCTCGACCAGCGAGCTGGCGCCGCCCGGCAAGGGAGCGGCGGTCGCGGTGCCGCTGATGAAAGCGAGCGTTGCCGCTAGCAGCGAGGCCTTCGGCAAATAGCGGGATAAAGTCATTCGAACAGGTTCCTTTCAAATGGTTGGGATGCGACCGCCCGTGCCAGGACGGTTGAGGCCCGCCGAACGGCCAGCGTCCGGCGGCTTATGTAGAGTGGCTATGGCGTTGCCTGGGCCGGGAGCGAGACGCAGCCGTTGCCGTTGGCGAGGCAGACGAACGTTCCCTTGAAGCGCGGATCGGTGATCAGGTCACGGCTGTCATCCGCGGTTTCGGCATCGTCGGACACCGGGCGGATCGGCGCAAACCGGCCGGCGTCGAAGGTCGGCGTGACGGAACTTGCCTGTGTGCCGGGTTCGGGGTCGGCGGCCATTTCCACGGTCAGCACGCCGGGAAGGAAACTCATGCGATAATTGGCGGACGCCAGAAGCGTGCCTTGGGTGATCGCATAGGCGCCCGGCTCGCTAAGGCTGGTTGCCGAGGTGGCGAGCCCTCCCGAAAGCCTGTCGCCATTGACCAGGCCCGCACTCCCGACCGTGTAGGTGAGCGCCGGATTGGCAAGGCCAAAGCGGCGGCTGAGAGTGTCGGCGGCGACCGTGATGGCGCGCTGGTTTATGGTGAGGTCTGCGCCCGTGTAGCTGATGGCGTAGTTGGCGTTGGCGAGCGACCCTTGCGTAATCGCGTAGGCACCGACATCGGCGTATTGCCCCGCCGCGGTCGAAAGCGATCCGGAGAGCATGTCGCCATTGACCAGGCCCGTCGCCGTGTAGCTGAGAGTCTGGTTGGCATCGCCGTAGGTCTTCGACTTGGCATCAGCCGTCACCGTCAGCGCCCGCTGGTTCACGCTCAGATTGGCGCCGGCATAAGCCAGGGCGTAGTTGCTGGAGGCCGCAAGCGTCCCCTGGCCGATGGCATAAGCACCGACATTGGAATATTGCCCCGCCGTGGTCGAAAGCGATCCGGAGAGCGTGTCGCCATTGACCAGGCCCGCACCCCCGATCGTGTAGCGCAGCGCCGGATTGGCATCGCCATAGGTCTTCGACAACGCATCCGCCGTCACCGTGATTGCGCGTTGGTTCACGCTCAGGTTGGCTCCAACATAGGTCAGCGCATAATTGCTCGACGCCGAGAACGAGCCGGTGATGGCATAGCTGCCGACGTTGGAATATTGCCCCGCCGTGGTCGAAAGCGATCCGGAGAGCGTGTCGTTGTTGACAAGGCCCGAGGTTGTGTAGGTCAGCGTCGGATTGACGTCGCCATAGGCTCTCGACAGCGCATCCGCCGTCACCGTCAGCGCTCGCGGGGTGATCGTCAGATTGGCGGCATTGTAGGTGATGGCATAGTTGGCGTCCGCCAGCGTTCCCTGTGTGATGCCATAGGTTCCGACGTTGGAATATTGCCCCGCCGAGGTCGAAAGTGATCCGGAGAGCGTGTCGTTGTTGACAAGGCCTACGGCTGTATAGGTCAGCGTCGGATTGACGTCGCCATAGGCTCTCGACAGCGCATCCGCCGTCACCGTCAGCGCTCGCGGGTTGATCGTCAGATTGGCGGCATTGTAGGTGATGGCATAGTTGGCGTCCGCCAGCGTTCCCTGTGTGATGCCATAGGTTCCGACGTTGGAATATTGGCCCGCCGAGGTCGAAAGCGATCCGGAGAGCGTGTCGCCATTGACGAGGCCCGAGGTCGAATAGGTCAGCGTCGGATTGGCATCGCCATAGGTCTTGGACAATGCGTCTGCCGTCACCGTCAGCGCTCGCGGGGTGATTGTCAGATTGGCGGCATTATAGGTGATCGCGTAGTTGGCGTTCGCCAGCGTTCCCTGGCTGATCGCGTAGGCGCCAACATTGGAATATTGGCCCGCCGAGGTCGAAAGCGATCCGGAGAGCGTGTCGCCATTGACGAGGCCCGAGGCCGAATAGGTCATCGCCGGATTGGCATCGCCATAGGTCTTGGACAATGCGTCTGCCGTCACCGTCAGCGCTCGCGGGGTGATCGTCAGATTGGCGGCATTATAGGTGATCGCGTAGTTGGCGTTGCTGAGGCTGCCGATGGTGATGCCATAGCCGCCAACATTGGAATATTGCCCCGCCGAGGTCGAAAGCGATCCGGAGAGCGTGTCGCCATTGACGAGGCCCGAGGCCGAATAGGTCATCGCCGGATTGGCATCGCCATAGGTCTTGGACAATGCGTCTGCCGTCACCGTCAGCGCTCGCGGGGTGATCGTCAGATTGGCGGCATTATAGGTAATCGCGTAGTTGGCATTGCTGAGGCTGCCGATGGTGATGCCATATCCGCCCACATTGGAATACTGCCCTGCCGTAGTCGAAAGCGATCCGGAGAGCATGTCGTTGTTGACAAGGCCCGAGGTTGTGTAGGTCAGCGTCGGATTGGCCTCACCATAGGCTTTCGACAGCGCATCCGCCGTCACCGTCAGCGCTCGCGGGGTGATCGTCAGATTGGCGGCATTATAGGTGATGGCATAGTTGGCGTTCGCCAGCGTTCCCTGTGTGATGCCATAGGTTCCGACGTTGGAATATTGGCCCGCCGAGGTCGAAAGCGATCCGGAGAGCGTGTCGCCATTGACGAGGCCCGAGGTCGAATAGGTCATGGCCGGATTGGCATCGCCATAGGTCTTGGAAATGCTGTCCGCAGTGACCGTGATCGCGCGCTGGACGATGTCTGCGGTCGTCGTCGCGGTCGGGGCGATCGTATAGTTAGAGGCGTCCGCGCCGGAAAGAATGACGCCCGAGAGCGTCACGGCCTTGCTGCTTCCAACATTCTGGTCCGAGAATGTCGCTCCCGAATAGCCGAAGGAGACATCGTCATGGGTGACGACACCGTTCAGCGATCCGGCGCTGGACACAGTCGCAACGGTCGAGCCGTCATAGGTCTTGCTGTCGGCGGTGATGCCGGTCAGCGACAGGGTGGCCTTGGCAATGTCGGCGGACGTCATTGCGGTATTGGAGGCGAGCGTATAGTTGCCCGCATCCGTGCCCCCGAGCGAGAGCCCGGTGATACCAACCGTCTTGCCGGCTCCGGCGTTCTTGTCGGCGAAGGCGCCGGCGGAGGTCGCAACCGTCAGGGCGTCGCCGGCGATCATGCCGGTGAAGCCTGCGCCCGAGGTCTCCAGCGTTGCACTCGTGGAGCCGTCATAGGTCTTGTTGTCGGCCGTGATGCCGGTGATGGCCGAGATCGTCGCCTTAGCGATGTTGGCTGTCGTCGTTGCGGTGTTGGAGGCGAGCGTATAGTTGCCCGCATCGGCACCACCGAGCGAAAGCCCGGACATGGTGACCGTCTTGCCGGTTCCGGCGTTCTTGTCGGAGAAGGCGCCGGTGGAGGTTGCAACCGTCAGCACATCGTTCGCGACCATGCCGGTGAAGCTCGCACCCGACGTGTTCAGCGTCGCACTCGTAGAGCCGTCATAGGTCTTGTTGTCAGCGGTGATGCCGGTGATGGCCGAGATCGTCGCCCTGGTGATATCAGCCGTGGTCGCCGCCGTATCGGAGGCAAGCGTATAGTTGCCAGCATCCGCGCCGCCCAGCGAGAGGCCGGTGATGCTCACCGCCTTGCCAGTCCCAACATTCTTGTCGGAGAACGCCCCGGAGGAGGTCGCGACCGTCAGCGCGTCGCCGGCGACCATGCCGGTGAAGCCCGCACCCGACGTATTCAGGGCCGCGTCCGTGCCGCCGTCATAGGTCTTGTTGTCGGCGGTGATACCTAAGATGCCTGAGACCGTGGCCCTGGTGATATCGACGGTGCCGATGCTGAGAACATAGTTCGAGGCCAAACCGGTGCCATCGCCGAGCGACAGTGTGCCGAGCGACAATGCCTTGCCGGTGCCGGCATTCTTGTCGGCCATGGAGCCCGCGCCTGTCAGCGTCAGCGTCTCGCCATTGGCGAAATTGCCGAGCGACAGATTGGCGGCCGCGACATCGGTGCTACCGTCATAGACGCGGCCACCCGTAAGGTTCAGTACGCGCTGCGAAATCGTCAGCGCGCCGCTATAATCGACATAGGCCGTGCGGGAACCGGTCTCCGTCACCGAGACGATGTCGGCGTCCGAATAATTATAGGTTCCGGCATTGGTCGTGGCCCCGATGGCGCTGCCCCAGGCAAACGAAACATTGCCTGTGCCGACGCCCGAAAGCGTTGCGCCGCTGATCGCAGCATTCGCGTCGCCATAGGTACGGGTGCCGCTGCCGATCGAGACATAGTCGTCATAAAGCCCGGTGCTCAGCGCGCGCAGCATCATGTAGCCACCATTGGCGCCGCTTGTCGACTTGCCCCAGACTGTCGCAAAATCCCAGCCGGCATCGATGAAGCTGAAGGGATCGGCCATCTGCGCCGTGGTCAGGCCGGTCATGCCGGTCGCGGCGCCGCTACTGGTGCCGGAGGCCTGTCCGGTCGTCTCGGTGTCCCAGAACGAAGCGGTGACCGTTCCGTCGTTCTCGCCGGTCAGCCCGCCGCCGCCGGTGACCGCGCCAATCGCGTAACTGTTGCTGATCGTAGCAGCGGCGTAGTTTCCGCCTACGAGCCCACCCACCGTGTCGGAGCCACTGACAGCGCCGCTGGCATAGCTATTGGTGATCGTGCCGCCGTTGTCGCCCGCCAGCCCACCCGCCCGGCTGCCGCCGCTGACGACGCCGGTGGCATAGGAGCCGATGATCGTACCGCCCCTATCCGAGTTGTTGCCCACCAGCCCACCCATACCGACAGCGCCGCCGCCGACGGCACCGGTGGCATAGGAGTCGATGATCGCGCCGGAGTTGTAGCCCACCAGCCCACCTATAAAAGCGTTGTTGCCGCTGACGGCACCGGTCGCATAGGAGCTGCTGATCGTACCAAAGTTCATGGCGACCAACCCGCCAACGTCAAAACTGCCGGAGACCGTAGCGGTGCTGTAGGAATTGCTGATCGAACCGTAGTTCCAACCGGCCAGTGCGCCGACGTCGCTGCGGACGCCGGTGACCGATCCGCCAACGAGCCCAAGATTGCTGATCGATCCTGCCGAAACTGCGAACAAACCAACTTGGTCGTAGCCAGTCACGGTGAGGGCGCTGATGGTGTGGTTGTTGCCGTTGAAACTGCCTCTGAACTCCGTGTTGACGTCTCCGAGCGGCACCCAGCCGCCCGTCGACCAGATGCCGGAGGCGTTTGTGCCCGACGTCTCGCTGGCGTCGATATCATTGGCGAGCGTGTAGCTGCCGCTGAGGTTTGCGCCGATCAGCGCCAGCTGATGGAGATTGGTGATGGCGATGATGCCGTTCGAATCCGCCGTTCCGGCCTCCGAGCGCAGGATAGGCCGCATGTCGCCGGCCTGATACCAAGTGTTGGCGAAATCCCAGCCAGCATAATTCGTAGCGTTGTTGGCCGAATCACGCATTTGTGCGGTCGTGAGGCCGGTTGCCGAAAACGTGCCGGAAAAGGATTGGCCGTAACCGCTAGATCGACCAGTCGTGGAGACATCCCAGAAACTGTTGGTGATGGTGCTATAGAAATTTCGGCCCACCAGGCCCCCAACAGCAACACTCCCGTTAACCGCGCCCGAGGCGTAGGCATTGTCTATGGAGCTTCCGGAATCATTATAGCCCACTAGTCCGCCGACATATGTATTGCCGGTTACGGAGCCAGTGGCATAGGCAAAATTGATTGTGTGATCATTGAAGCCGGCCAAGCCGCCAGCGTCCGAACCCGAACCGTAGGTTGCGCCGGTAGCGTAACTATTGCTGATCGATCCATGATTATAGCCGACCAATCCGCCGACTTCATAGCCACCGGAGACCGCAGCGGTGGCGTAGGTATTGCTGATCGAACCGGAATTGTATCCAACCAAACCGCCGACATCCTGGCTGCCGTTCACCGTACCAGTCGTGTAAGCGTTGCTGATGGTGCCGGTATTGTATCCAACCAATCCGCCCGTATAGGAGTAGCCATTGATAAACTCGCTAGTCAGTCCAATGTTTTCGATGGTCCCTGCCGAGTTACCGAACATTCCGAGATAATTGGTCCCTCGGTTGACCGTCAGGCCGGTAATGGTGTGGCCGGCACCGTCGAAGTTGCCGGTAAAGGCAGCATTGTAGTCGCCGACAGGCACCCAGCCACTCGTCGACCAGATATCGGCGGCATTGGTGCCGGAGGTTGCGCTGGCGTCGAGATCGCTCGCGAGCTTGTAGCTGCCGGCAAGGTTTGCGCCCATCAGCGCCAGCTGGTGCAGGTTGGAGATGGTGACAACGCCGTTTGCGTCGGCTGCCGCGGCTTCCGAGCGCAGGATCGGCCGCATATCGCCGCTCTGAAACCAGGTGTTGGAAAAGTCCCAATCGGTGTAACTGGAGGCATTCCGTGCCTGCGCTGTTGTTAGGCCAACCGCTGAGAACGAGCCGATATTTAGACCATAGCCGGACGACTGACCGGTGGTTCCTGCATCCCAGAAGCTGTTCGTGACATCGGAATAATAGGTATTCATCCCTACCAGGCCTCCGAGGAAACTAGGGCTTGCGCCAGTGCCAGTGACAGCGCCGCTGGCATAGGCGTTGGTAATCGGGCCATAGCCCGTGCCGACCAAGCCTCCGATTTCAAAGTTTCCGCTTACGGCGCCGGTGGCGTAGGCATTCTCGATTGAGCCCCAGCTGAATCCCGCCAAGCCGCCGACCTCGTTGCCGCTTCCGCGGACGGCTCCGGTCACGTAGGCATTGGTGATTGTGCTCCCATTCTCACCCAAAAGCCCGCCGACTTCATTGCGGCCATTGACTGCACCGGTGGTATAAACGTTGTTGATCGTGCTGTTGGCGCCATAGCCCACTAAGCCGCCGACCTCGTCGCGGCCACTGACGGTCCCACCGATCAAACTGATATTCGCGATAGTCGCGCTATAGTTGAGATAGCCGAACAGACCAACGTTATCGGTGCTGGGGCGGTTGATGGTGAGCCCCGAAATTCCATTGCCGCCGCCATTGAACGAGCCGGTGAACGCCACGCTCTCTGTCCCAATCGGCGCGAACCCCGCGCCGTTGTTCCAGGTGGCGGTGCCGGATGCGTCGATATCGTTTGCGAGTGACCACTGTGCTGCGAGATAGCTCGATGACGAGCCGATGCCCTGCAGGCCGTAGACATCCGTGAGCAAGTAAGGCGTGGCGCTCGTGCCATCGCCGCCGGTGGCGCGCAGGAACGAAGCGCCGTTGGTGATGCGGAAGTCCTTGGCCGAGAAGGCGGGCAGCGTTGCGCTGTTCTGCACCCAGTTGCCCGAAGCCAGCACGAAGGCGCCGACATTGACCGCCGCCGGCGCGGAAATCGTGCCGCCGGAAGAGACGATCAGGCCGCCATTTGCAGTGATCGCGCTGTTGATGTTGATGTCCGAGGCCGCCGCGAGCGTCAGCGTCGTCAGCGCATTCCAGGCGACTGGCGCCGATACGGTGATCGTACCGGCCTGCGGATTGGTGGCATCCGACGACGATCCCGTCGTCACCGTGACATTGGCGGTTGCGAGCGCATTGGTCAGTGTATTGACGTTGATGACGCTGTCATTGCCGGTGGCGTTGAAACTGCCGTCGGTATTGCTGTCCGTGCCGGACGAGATCGTCACGTCGTAGGGATCGAGCAGCAGGTTGCCGAAGGAACCATGCGCGGCCGTCAGGTCGGTAAGACCGGTATAGGAAAGCAGCGCCTTGCCGGATACTTCCGCCTCGCCGCCATTGCCAAAGAGCGAACCGCCGCGGGCGGTTATGGTGCCGGCGAAGCTGGTGAGATTGTCCGACCACAAGACGACATTGCCGCCATTGCCTGATGTGATCGCATCGGCATCGATGATGGTGCCGGTATCGACGGTGAGCGTCTCGGCGTGCTTCAAGGTGCCGCCGCCCTGCCGCTCGCCGCCGATATTGACGGTGCCGCCGCCGGTCTTGCCGGAAGCATTCACCTTGGCAGAGGCGAGCTTGATCGACCGGCCGGTCACGGTGACCTTGCCGCCCGTGCCGGTAGCATTGCTGGCATCGAGCGTGCCGGAAACCGCCACCTCGCCGTCGCCGCCGGTGAGCGTGATGTCGCCGCTCCTGCCGGAAACGCCCTTGGCTTCGATCGTGCCGGACATGTTGACCGCCTGACGCGCCATGTCTCTCGCGGCGGCGGCCGAAAGCTGCACCGTACCGCCATTGGCGGAGATCTTGCCGCTGTTGGAGACGAGCGCTTTCGTGCCCGTAGCCGATGTCGGGATCGCCACCTGCAGGAAGCCGTCGCCGGCCAGATCGAGCGTCGCCTGCTCGCCCGAGCCAAGTGCTGCCTTGCCCATCGGCACGGTGATCACGCCGGAGTTCTCGACCGAGCCGCCGATCAAGGCGAGATAGCCGCCACGATTGATGGTGATCGTGCCCGCATTGGTCACGGAACCGGATGCGCCATTGCCAGTAAACGTCCGCTTGCCGGCCATGAAGTCATTGTCAGAGATGCCGAGCGTCGAGGCGACGAAGGCGCCGGTATTGATGGTGCCCGTCGGGGTGATGGCAATGCCGTTGGGGTTGACCAGATAGACCTGTCCATTGGCGGTAAGGCTGCCGGCGATCGTCGTCGTCGTCGAGCCGGTGACGCGGTTGAGGATGGCCGAGGAAGTATTCGGCTGGACGAAGGTGACGCCGTTGCCCTGGCCGATATTGAAGTTCTGCCAGTTGACGACGGCGTTGGCGCTCGTCTGGTTAATCGTCAGCGTGCCGTTTGATGGCGTGCCGATCGTCGCGCTGCCCGCCGCGACGCTCCCCCCCGTCGGCAGGGACTGGGCGAAGGCCGGATTGGCCCCGACCAGTGCCGTGGAAGCGAGCAGGGCGACGAGCCTTGCCTTGTGAGAGATGGTATTGCGGTCGTTTGAGCGAAACATGGCGAGAGCCCTAGAACTGGAACGCTGCCGAGAGCGTAAAACGGTTGTCGTTCGAACCATCACCGAAGCGCTCGGTGCGGCCGTATTCGAGGCTGAGGGTCATGGAATTGAAGCTGGCCTGCTCGGCGGCGCCGAGAGCCAGGCCCGCCCCATAGGACGCCCCTTGCGTCCAGGCCATTTCCAGCGCGGTGGGATCGTGCAGAAGCACGCCGCCATAGGCCCCGAACAGATAGGGCGAGACGAGGAGGCCGCCGCTCGTTGTCCCGTCCGCCGCAAGGCCGGTGCCCTGTTGTGCCGGGAAAGCGGGTAGCGCGAACGGCAGGCTGAACGGCATCGTGAACGGAAACTGCGCCTCGGCGCGGACGACGAAGCCGTCATCGCCCTGCATCAAGCCGGACGGGAACGTCGAAAGGCCGGTGGTCGAAGCAAGCCCGATCTGCTCGGAATCGAGCAGCGGTTGGCCGAAGGAGGTCTGCGCCTCGGCGGCCAGATCGAAGGTCAGGTGTTCGGCGACCGGCTGGCGATAGCCAAGCGTGAGATCGAGCTTCTGGAAATCGTCGTTGGCGCCCTGCCGCGACAGCGGCGTATCGCTGGCGGCAGCGTCCGCAGCACTGCGCGCGCCCAGCCCATTGATGCCGAAGGAGCCGGTCAGCCCGGTCGTCAGCACCGAATCACCGAACACATACCAGGAGAGGTCCGCCCCGGTGCGCAGGATGCGCAGCCGGTCCTTCGACAGAGCGACCCCGCCGAGATTGATGGCGCTCAGTTCCTCGTCCTGCGCGTCGAACGCGCCGGTCAGGTTGAGCGTCAGATTGCGCGACCGGATCAGCGGGTAGTTGAGCCTGGCGGAATAGCGGGTGAAGTCCGACTGGAAGGCATTGCTGCCGGCCTCGGCTTCCGGCGCGGTGCGCGAGGCCGTCGCCTCCAGATTGAGGCTCAGTCCGTCATTGCCGAGCGGCAGGGTGACGCCGCCGGCCAGCATGCGGTTGCGCGGCGACCCCGAAAAGAAGCCGGTGTCGTTGTCGAAGCTCGGTAAGCCGGAGGCGCGCAGATAGACGAGCTCCCCGAAGCCGAACACCGAATTGAGGTCGACGCCCATGCCCGTATTGTATCTGCCAAGCTGGTCCGACTCCCGGTTGTCCGTGTTGAGGGAAAAGAGTACTGGCTTGTAACGGGCCTCGATCGTGAGGACGCTGCCGCCAGCCGTCGTCCCCCTGGAAAGGGTCGAGCGCAGTACGGCGCCTGGCAGGTCGCCGGCCAGCAGCACCCTTCGTTCGATCTCGGCATTGGTGATGCTTTTCCTGCCCACGAGCGGCGCCAGCAGTTTGGCGATACGGCCACGGATGTTGTCCGGCAGATGCGAGGTGTCGATCTTTTCCACGAAGCCGTCGATGACGGTGATGCGCAAGGTCGCGCCGTTCACGAGGCGTTGCGCCGGAAGCAGCACGCGCACCAGCGGATAGCCTTTTGCGGCATAGGCTGCCTGCAAACGGCTCGCGGCGGCAAAGAGATCCGCAGCGGTGACAGTCTTGCCTGCAAGGTCCGCCTTCAACTTCGCCGCGTCCTCCGCCAGGGCGGGCAGGCCACCCTCTACGACGACACTTGCGATATGGACGTCGAGCTTTTCCGCACCGGCGGGTGCAGCCTGCCCCGCGCCTTCGGGGATCACGATGCCGCGCGCCTGCTTCTGCAATTGTGGTTCGAACGTCTGCGGCGTCACCTGCGAGGCGGTCTGCGCCAGGACCGGCCCCGCCGAAAACAGCATGATCGCCGTTCCGGCGAAAAGCGCGGCCCGCCGCGCATCGTCATATCTCGAAATCAAAATTAACCCCGACCTACCTGTTTCCCCGTATGCTTTTCCCGACGATCGAAGGCGAGCCCTGCGACGTTTGAGGCAGCCCGCAAAAGTCACTCGCCTCAGGCAGAACCATGCAGAATCCGTCCATCTTAGCGGCTATCTTTGCCTGCAATCGTGAGAACAGGCCGTTCGGGGGAACCTGTTCCGCGCAAGAGCTAGGAAAATTCTCCGCAAATGTCTGCGTCCATTTTTGACTGCCCGTGGACCGGCATCCGCGATCCAATATGCTTCAGGGGTTGTTTGACGGGCTGCTGCCGACCAACGTCAGAGCCATGCGATTATGCAGCGGCCGCCGGCGGCACCGGCAACGACGCGAGCATGGGACGCCCTCGCCCCCTCTACCAGGGAGCCGCGCCGCTTCGGGTCGTAAGCCTTCTATCGCGGGTCGCCGGTCGGCAGGCCTATTTCGACAAGCGTTCGCAGAATGGCCTGGGTGGCGACGAGATAGGTATCGCTGGCGTTGCGACTTGACAGCGGGAGAGTGCGGACGGTGAAGTCGGGACGCAGCGCCATGCCCTTCAGGAGCGCTTCCCATGCCTCCTTCTTGCGGCCGAGGCGCCGGTATGCGGTCGCCAGCAGCATGTAGGAGCGGCCGGAGCCAGGAGTGATGGCGATCGAGCGTTCCAGCAACCCGATTGCTTCTGCGTTGCGATCGAGCAGCAAGTTCGCCCAGCCAGCCCCGAGCAGCCAGGTCCAGCGAGAGACCGCCGGCGTATCAAAGCGGTCGGCCTCGGCGAATGTCCGCAGCCCATCGTCGAAGCGGCCGAGTTGGACCTCTGCGAGACCGATCTGATAGAGCGCCGCGCCGTCCCAGGGATTGAGCGTCAGCGCGCGCGCGCAAGCGACAAGGCTTTCGGCGAACTGGTTGGTCGCAGTCAGGAAGCGGCAGTATGCGCCCAGCACAGATATGGATTGCGGTCGCGACCGTAAAGCATCTTCCAGAAGAGCACGGGCATCGGTTTCGGCAGCGGCGCTTTCGTCGGGGTTATACCAGCCCATTTGCACCCCGCGCAGATGCAGGTCGGCAAGTGCCACTGGCAGGTCGACGTTTTCAGGATCGGCGGCGCGGTATTTCTCAAGGATCGCCCGCGCCGTTGCAAAACGCTCGCGCGTCGTCTCGTTAATCGAGGCGAGCGCCTGTTGGATCGCGATATCCGCGCCGCCCGTCCGTTGTGTGCTGTCTGATTCACCGAGATTGTTTATCCGGACCGCCAGCGCATAGCCGACACCAGCCGCAAGCCGAGACTGAAGGCGTTGTGGATCGGTTTGCGCGGCGTCCACCGATATCTCGGCGACTGTCTGGATCTCGCCGCTGGCGACATTGATGAGGCGCGCCTGAATGGTAAAGGATTGTGCAGTTTTGCTGAGATCAGCTTGCACCCGGTAGGTGGCGCGCGTGGTCGATCCCTCGCTCGCGACGAGATCGATACCTTCGATCTTGGAAAGGCCGTTGACCAGCTCGGCGGTGATGCCGCGGGAGAGCGCGATACCCTCGGGGCTACCGGCGGCTTCCGTGATCGGCAGCACTTCCAGCACGGGTCGGGATGGTTGGAAAAGATTGGAACGACCGAGGAGAATGAAAAGCGCTACAACTAGAACGCCGAAGCTGGCGAGCACCACGGCGCGGAATCTCCGGCGCGGCCCTGCGCTTGGCTGGGTTCCCGTTTGCGGAAGCTGCGGCGCCGCCTTCTCGCGTTCGTGTCCGTTGGTGACATCGAGGGCGAAGAGATAGCCTCGGCCGGAGACCAGCTTGATCATTTGCCGCTCGCTGTCGCCGAGCACGGTGCGGATTTCGCGGATGCACTGGAAGAGGCTGTCCTCGCCGACATGGATGCCTGGCCAGACGACCTCCATCAAGTCCTGCTTGCTGAACACGCGATGACTGTTGGTAACGAACAGTTTCAACAGTTCGAAGGCTTTTGGGCGCAGCCGGGTCACGGACCCGTCGGGCCTGCGCAGTTCGGCATGGTCCGGATCCAGCACGAAGCCCGAAAATGAGAACAAGTGCCCCCCGCCCTTTCGCAACACGGCGCGCACCATAATGAGCATCCGGCGGAGCCGTCAACCGGTAGGGTCGGACGTGTGACGGACAGTATGACGCAGCCGATGGCGGGCGGTTTCAGAAAAGAATCAGAAGATTTCAGAATTCCGACTGCCGGCCTTCAGGACGTTGCGCCGGCATCCCGGCTATCCATCGAACGGGTCGCAGGATTGCGGCCGGTGATGCATGACCGGGGAATGACCGTGCCTGATAAAAGGAAGAAAGTGCAGATCTGTCCGTCATGGCTCTATATCCCTGGGGTGTCGCGCCGTGACGTCCATGTTTGAGCAGCGCTTGCGCCTCGTGCCGGAAGCGAGCGGCATCGACCGTATGATGGCGGCAGAAACCTTTGCCGATGCAATCGGGTTGCTGGCGCGGAGTTTCATTGCGAGCCATGTCGCGGCGCCGCGTCCATCGGCGCTGTTTGCCTCGCAGCAGCGCTGGCTGCTCTCCCAGGCAGCGCTCACCCGGCATTTTCGTGCCGCAAGGATCGGCGGACCGGGTGTGTCGCGACGGGTGGTCGGGCATCTTGCGGTCCAGCACAATATTGCCAGCCGCAACACCGCCTATGCTTTCTTCGACGAAATCCTGAAGTACGGCCTCGTCCTCCCGGCGCCCGAAGAGAGCCGGGTGGGGGACGTGGTGCCCGCACCGGAAGCCATGTCGGTACTTTGCTTGTGGTACGAGGTGCATCTTGCCGCGCTCGACTGTATCGACGGAGGAGACAGGGGCAGCCGCTTCCGCAGCGCGCCCGAACGGCTGCTTCCGCTGCTTGCGCCGGCCATAGGCGATCGCCTCCTGGCGAGCCCCGAGATACGCATGCCGGGGCCGCTCTACCGGATCTTCGCTTGGACGGATGCGGGCGGGCATTTGATGGACCGGCTAGTCGCGGGCATCGACCGACACGCATCGCAGCTGGGCGGCTACCTCACGGATGTCCGATCAATCTCGCATCTCGCCGATTTCCTCGCGCTTTCACGGGCACATACCAGCCGCAAGCTTACCGAAGCGGAATCGATCGGAGGCTTAGGCTGGAATGGCCGACGGGGGCGCTCGCGCATCTGGATTTCGGACGGTTTCTATAGGGAATACGCGATGGCACAGGCGCGCAAGCTCATCATCTTTCACGAGGCCTTCGCAGAGATCGAAGGGCAGCCGTCAAAAAGGGAAGACGAGGATTGTGCCGTTTTATAGCTTTGGCTCAGTCTGCTTCTTACGATGTTGTATGTCCAACGCGCAGGGTGGGGCGAACTTAAGCGAACCGAAGTCTTATGCCTGCGTCGACAGACCGAACGCTAACGCAAATGACTCAGGATATCACGAACAATGACCGATATTGCCAAGCTTGCCAAGTACATTTTTTAGAAAAATTAATAAATCCTCAGGTGTTTGCAGCGATCCACGCATCAGTGACGGCGGTTTCATACCGCTTCCGCGCTGTCTCGTTGCTACGGCCGATGTATTTGCCTATCAGGCGGAATGACAGATCAAATGACCGCCACCAAAGGATCTGCCAGGTCGGCTTTCCCAAATGCCTTACCCAAGACAAGGCTGTCAGGAGTCCGAAACGTCCGCCGGTGTAGGCCGGAATCGAGGAATGATTTTGTTCTCTGGGTCGTAGGCGTCGATGTATTCGCAGATGTAGTCCGGGGAATCTGATTTGACCACGAAGAACCTCCGCTCTCTGTCGGGCACAGCTCTGATTGTCTTCATCGCCGTCATCAGCCGCAACTCGATGTCAGAGCGCGGGATCTTACAGCTCGACGCGATTTTGGGGGCGGGTTGACGAACGGGCTGGCGAGCGAGCTTGCTACTGCTGTTGATCCATCGGATATCTTCTGGAAGCTTCGCCCTCCCCGGCTCTAGCAAGGTTCCTTCATCAGCTTCGCACGCTGCTTTCTGATTCTCGCCATTCTTCACCCTGCCATGATGTTCGGCATTCGGCGTTGAGAGTGTCGACCGACGCGGCGCGACCTATCTCAAAGAGTTCGTCGTCGCTCATTCGGTCATCCTGATAGCGATGGCGATATCCAAGGGGGTCCGGTTCAACCAACTATCGTCATAAGTCACCCCTAGCGACGCGCTTCCTCGCTCGGCAATCATCGCGCATCTTTCCCGCTCGGCCAGGACGTGCTTCATGATTTCGTCGGTAATGGCAAAGACGGATCCGTGATTGGCCGGAATGCCAAGCCTCTCGCACAGGCGTTGGGCTGCCTCTTCAATATATTCTATTATCTCGCTCATGGACGCTCCTCTTTTCGCCGTAACTCCCTACACTTCGCCTTTTCCGCGTTTCTCTGCAAGGCACACGGCCCGGCCGATACGTTTGCGTTCGGATGCCGCGCCGAACGTGCCGAGTGGATGCATTCAATGAATGAGGAGCAAAAGGAAGCGGTCAGGAATGTCGAAGACGCCTGCGCTTCGCGAACCAAGTGATCCGAAAGGCTTTTAATTTGAGAGTGAAAGTGTCAATCGAGGAGACAACCAAGATGGCGAAAGTCTAGTTTTCATACCGAGGGCAGATTGACGGCCTACTGGGGGTTGTGATATAGCGTCCTAATACTAAGAGAGGCTTGGTAATGGATAAGCAACGGATCGAGGTCGAGTTGCATCGGCTCGCAGAATCTCAACTCGACGAGTTGAGGAATGCGGTCGTCAGGCGAGATATGGAACGCGCCATCCAAGCAACTAATGACGCCGTTGTGCGCTTGCGGCAGCTCGGCGATATGGTGAAATCTGACTGATTCACGCCAACGGCTTTCGCCTTTGGCGTTCTTGGCGCGACCAAATGATGGTCTCCCTGGCCGTGTGGCGGGCACAAAAAAGCCCGCGCAAGGCAGGCGTGAAGGTTGGATTTGTGAGGGTGGTGGCCGGCCGCGTTACGCGCCGACATGATCTTTGATCAGACAAGACTAAAATGCTGGATATGCTGGTCCCGTAACGGGGGAATCCAGCATGCGGGCAGCCAATGACAACAACAACGAGCACCAACCTTCCTTCGAAAGTGAGTGGATCAGTGCCGTGTTAGTGCTTACATGGCCTCTAGGCATTTTTGCCGTTGCACTCGGATGCACATTCTTCGTCTAGCGACCTGGCCATCGCTTACCGCTTCGTCGGACGTTGATTTTGTCCATTCGCTGCACCTAATTTACGTGTTCTTTGTGGGAATGCGTAATGATCAAACAAGTGCTCACGAATATGGATGAAATTTGCGCTCAGCTTGATGCACCTGCGGAGCAGGCACGAGATGCATTTCCAGATAGGCAATGCGCCCGGCAAGGGTTTCGCCGAACTGTCGCAGTAAGTCGATCGACGCCGATCCAAGAAGGAGGAACTGGCCGGCTTTACGACCGGATCGGCGGCCCCGGTCGATAAGGCCACAGAGATTCTGGAATAGGTTCGGCAGTCGGTGGACTTCGTCTAGAATTACCAGTTTACCGGCATGCCGGCTTAGATACAGCTCCGGCTCGCCCAGCCTGGCGCGATCCGCATCCGATTCGAGATCGAGATAGATCGATGGTCGTATCTCGCCGATCTCAAGCGCCAAGGTCGTCTTGCCCACCTGCCGCGGGCCAATCAGCGCCACTGCAGGACTGGAATCAAGTAAGTCTCGAAGGTCTGACCGGATTCTGCGCTTAAAGTGCCGCCTGTCTGCGTAACAACTATTTCGACTGCTTCCCGTAAATGACAAGAAATGCCTCGACCGAGGCATCGGCATGTCGTTCAAGTTCCGCATTTGAACGAGGCCTGCTGTTTCCAGTAAACATTGCCTCATTCATGGGAATCCAAAGGAGCATTCCAAAAAAGTGACTGGCCGCCAGTTGAGGGTTATTGGTTCGCATTAGCCCACGACTTGTGAGCTTTTCAAAGCAGGACGCCATTGAAGCCAGCATCCGCTCAAAGCCCTTTTCGTACCAGCTGCAGCCGAGTTGAGGCATGCGATCAGCATTTGCGATGATCAAACGCCGCAGCTTCAATAATTCGTCATCCATCAGCATCGCCATCAAACGTCGGGCGAGCTGGTGCAAGCCGCCTTCCATGTACGTCGTTTCGGACAGCAGTGCCGTTACGACCTCGACGACATCGTTGGTTTGGGTCGCGGTCGATTGAACAACCTCGCTGAAAAGCGTCTCCTTATCCCTAAAATGCTTGTAGATGGTCTGTTTGGAGACGCCGGCATTGGTGGCGATTTCCTCCATGCTCGTTCCATCATAACCCTTACTGACAAACGCCGTCGTAGCTGCCTGGATGATCTCGCGGTCCTTGCGGGCGGATCTCGTTTCGTTGTCGATTTTCATAAGGTCCTTCAACCGGTACTAGACAGTACCGTACCCAAATGTTAGTCGTGCGGTACGGTACTGGACTGACTAGTACTCGTCAACAGAGCGAAGGAATAGACAGATGACCAAGATGATCTTCGTGAACCTTCCGGTTCGCGATCTTGCTAAATCGACCGCGTTTTACGAAGCGGTGGGAGGAACCAAAAATCCACAGTACTCGGATGAGACGGCCTCGTGCATGGTGTTTTCAGAGACGATTTACGCAATGCTGCTGACGCACGACAAATACAAATCGTTCACTGAGCGGCCCATCGCCGATGCCAAAAAGTCCAGCGCGGTGTTGATCGCCCTCACGGTCGAAAATCGCGCCGACGTGGACAATATCGTGGATCAAGCCGCCAAGACCGGCGGCAGCGCCGATCCCAATCCCAAGCAGGATCATGGCTTCATGTACGGCCGCAGCTTCGAAGATCCTGATGGCCATGTATGGGAATTGATCTGGATGGCCGGAGCGCCGGCTAATTAGCCGCCTGGTAAGACCGCGGCTCGAACCGAAGCTCCGCGCTTCGGTTCACGATTGATGCCTTTCCTCACTATTCCTTGATCGAGCTTGATTGGCGGTGCTGGACCACTTCGCTAGAATGCCCTTGTTTGATTTGGGATCTTTTTCGACAATCTCAGCGGTATCTGGTCGGCCGCGCGATTTAGTTTGACGGCTTGCCGTTTGGCGGCCACCAGGGGAGGAACACCATGAGTCTCAGCTATTTTCAGAAGACTGCCCTCATTCTTGCGAGCAGCGCCCTCGTCGCGCTCGCATCGATGCAAAGCTCCGATGCCGCGGACAGAATTCGCGTCCATGGCACAGTTGAAAGCCTCGACGGCGACACGCTGAAAATCAAGAGCCCGGATGGCAAGGACGTGACGGTCATGATGAAGTCCGGCATGAACGTCTTGGGGGTCAAGAACGCCTCTGCCGCAGACATAAAGCCGGGTGACTTTGTCGGTGTCGGCTCGCAACCGACCGCCAGCGGCATCAACGGCGCGGTGCAGGTCGTCATCTTCCCGGCTTCGATGAAGGGCACGGGCGAAGGCGACCGCCCTTGGGACGTCAAACCCAATGGATCGATGACCAACGCTACCGTTGCGAATGCCGTCAAGGACGTAAATGGCCCTACCCTGACGCTGGCCTACAAGGGCGGAGAGCGCAAGATTAACATCCCTGATGGCACGAAGATCGTCGCCCTCGCCCCAGCTACCAAGGATGACCTGAAGGCGGGTGCCGGTGTCTCCGTACAGGGCGTCATGAGCGGCGACAACATGGTCGCAGCAGACCGCGTTTCAGTCGGTCTCGACGGCGTAACCCCACCCAATTGATCTTCCAGCCGCTGGACGGCGCTGGCGCGGCGGCGCCAGCGTCAGGATTTCGCTTTGGAGAAACAGCTGTTCAGCTAGTCGTGAATGGCGCAATCTGAAATGGATCAGAAATGGAGTCAATCAGCCACTAAGCGACTCTTTCAGGTGAAGCGATCGATGGATTTGAACGCGCGCACTTATTTGCGGATTCATCGATGAAACACAGCGGGATACTGAGAAGCCGATCGGGCGATGCTCTCGCAGAAAAATTTCGACGACAGCCTGTTGCTCGATCCCGTCAGCGCTGCGGATAAGATAGGTGGCGGCGATTGAAAGGACATGGATGTTGAGCGCACGAGAGCCGGAAGGTAACGACAGACGTGGAGCGGAAGCGATCCCCTCCGCTCACGGCCGTGTGCGCAAAATCATCCATATCGACATGGATGCGTTCTATGCCTCCGTCGAGCAGCGCGACAATCCCGAGCTTCGAGGCAGGCCAGTCGCCGTCGGTCATCCGGCGGCGCGTGGCGTGGTGGCGGCTGCAAGCTACGAGGCCCGTAAATTCGGCGTTCACTCGGCAATGCCCTCGGTAACGGCCAGGCGCAAGTGTCCGGAGCTGATTTTCGTGCCGCATCGGTTCGATGTCTATCGGGCCGTCTCGCAGCAGATCCATACGATCTTTGCCGATTACACACCGCTGATCGAACCGCTGTCACTCGACGAGGCCTATCTCGACGTCACGGAAAACCTGAAGGGTATGGAGCTCGCAAGCGAGATCGCCGAGGAGATCCGGACCAGGATCAAGGCCGAGACCAGGCTCACGGCCTCCGCCGGAATTTCCTACAACAAGTTCCTCGCCAAGATGGCGTCTGACCAGCGCAAGCCTGACGGCCAGTTCGTCATCACGCCGAAGCACGGTCCGACCTTCGTCGAGGCACTCCCCGTCAAGAAGTTCCATGGCGTCGGACCGGCGACGGCAGAAAAGATGGCGAAGCTCGGAATCGAAACCGGCGCCGATCTCAAAGTGCGTGATCTCACCTTCCTGCAGCAGCATTTCGGGAAGTCGGGACCGTGGTTCTATTGGATCGCCCGCGGTATCGACGAGCGTGAGGTCAAGCCGGATCGCACCCGAAAATCGGTCGGCGCCGAGGATACGTTTCGGGAAGATATTCATGATATCGCGACGGCCCGGGCTGGCCTGCAATCACTCGTCGACAAAGTTTGGCGATATTGCGAGGCCAATGGCATCCGCGGCAAGACCGTAACGCTGAAGGTGAAATGGGCCGACTTCACCCAGATTACCCGAAGCAAGACGGCCGCAGCGCCGGTGGCGAGCGCCTCAGAACTTGCCGAGATCGTGGAGCTGCTGTTGTCGCCAATCTTTCCTGTTTCAAAGGGTATTCGATTGCTCGGCGTGACGCTTTCATCCCTCGATGCTGTCGACGATAGAGATGCATCGCAGCTTGCTTTGGCATTGTGATGCGGTCACGGGCCGCCATTGCGGCGGGAGACGATCGGCATCGTCAACTTAACGAAACGCGGACGTCGATGTGAGATGACAGGCCATGACAGACCGTGACCCACTCTACCCCGCCATCGCTTTCCTCCCGAGATCATCGCCCATGCTGTCTGGCTCTATTTCCGTTTTCCTCTCAGCTTGCGGATGGTCGAGGACATGCTGGCGAGCTTAAGGTTTGTAGAGATTAGCGCGTCACCGTCGGCCATCGAGGCTCGACCGCCGGCGACGCATAGCGATAGGTTTACTTGGCGGCAGCAGCGGATTCGATAACCGCTGCGACTTCTTCGGCGTGGGAAGCCAGCGACGAGTGGCTGCCAGCAACTGTCGTCACCTTGGCCTTCATCCGATCGGCAAAGAAGGTCTGTGCGTGCGGGTCGAGCAGCATGTCCTTCGAGCTGAGGACATACCAGCTTGGCTTGGAATGCCAGGCAGCGACCTGGGCCGCATCATCAAAGGCGGTATGGTTGATCGGCATCTGATGGGCGGCAAGGTGTTCGCCGATTTCCTTAGGCAAATCGCCCGCTACGGCACTCGGGAATACCGCCGGATCAATGGTCAGATAGCCTTTGGCGTCGGGACGAATGGCCTTGACGCCCTCGGTCGCAGGTCCGCCCTTTGCCAAGGCCGAGACGCTTTCGCCCTTTTCGGGTGCGAAGGCCGAGACATAGACAAGGGCCGATACCTTGGCGTTTTCACCGGCTTCGCCGATCACCACGCCACCCCAGGAGTGGCCGACGAGCACAGCCGGTCCGTCCTGAGCGTCGAGCGCCGCGTTGGTGGCGGCAACATCATCGGCAAGCGACGTAAGCGGGTTCTTGACTGCGGTAACCTTATAGCCCTTGGCCGTCAGGATTGACGCGACACCGTTCCAGCTGGTTTCGTCGACGAAGGCGCCGTGGACGAGCACGATGTTCTTGACGGTACCGGCTGGAAGGACTGACTGCGCCGAAGCTGGTGCCGAGCCGAAGGCTGCAGCGGAGAGCATAAGGGCGGAACGAAGGATATTTCTCATTTTAAGCTCCATTTGAGTTGGTGTCGAAGGCTTCGTTGCTTTCGGACAATGTGCAATTCTCTTGCTTGCCGTAATTTCACGCCAAGCTTTCCGGTTTCGTTTGGCAGGCTACTGATAATTAAAGGTTTTGTTTGCTGAACACGTCTAGAATTTAACCAGGCATGGGAAGATCCGCCATATCTGGAACGCCGCAAGACATGATCTATCGTCCGGAACGGCTAGGGGCGATCGGGTTGGACACTTGGACGATCTTCCCCGGGAAGGTGATTGCGGGATCGTCATCGATGGCGGCGACATAGAGGCTGGCGCCGTCCGGACTTATGGCGACATTGGTGTGATGATCGCCCGGCACGCCCAAGACGCTGATGAGCTTTCCGGCAGGCGATACTATTGCCAGGCCTCCTGCGTCATAGAGAGCGATGAACAGATTTCCATGCCCGTCGATTTTGAATGAATCAGGCTTTGCATCCGGGATCGTGTCTCGAAGCCGAATGAAATCGCGCCTCGGTCCGAGCGAGCCGTCCAGGGCAATCGAAAACGCAAGGATCCGACCTGTCGCTGAGTCGGCGACGTACAGCGTGTCTCCGTCGGAAGACAGCCCCACTCCATTCGCGAAACCGAGGTCGGATGCTACCTCGACGGCAGCGCGGTTCGGCTTCAGGAAGAAGACTTTTCCCGGGTTTCTGGAATTGCCGGAGGCCGAGAAGTAGACATCGCCATCCTTGGCTGCCGCAAGGTCGTTTGGTGCCTCAAAAGGGTGCCCGCTTTCATCCTGGTCGATTTCAGAGACCGTCTTGCCGTCGAGCGTGATCGCGACAAGCGTACCGCTATCGAAACAGGCGACGATCAATCCGCCCGTCGTTTGGACCAAACCGTTTGCCCCGCACCCTGGCCGATGCCAAACGACCTCTGGCCTGCCGTCGACCAAACGCAGGACATTGGAGCGAAGATAATCAACGAAGTAGAGCCGTTTCCCGACGAAAATCGTTCCCTCCGGGAAGCCGATATCGGTCGCAACGGTTGTCTCGATCCCGTCCGCAGCGCTGACGGCTGCACCGTTTCCGGCGCCAAAGGCAATCGACACGAATAGCGCCGCAAAACAGCGCAGATGCGCTCTTGATCCCAAGGGTCTGATGAAGAGGAACGCCGTCATAACACACTTTCGAATTGTCAGAGTGGGTGAAGCGGGGATGGGCTTGCCGCAACGATCGGCTCGACTGGAAGCGCAGATTTCCGTTTCCAGGGGCAGGCTTTGGCGACCTGCCCCTGGATGGATTGGTCTGCGATTATTTTGCGGCCTTTTCGATGTCGCTTGCCACGCCGTCCGGATCGGTCAGGAACGGGGTGTGACCGGTCTGAAGAGTGTACTCGACACGCACCGGGGTGCTGGCGACCATCTGCGCCTGGTAGGATGGGCTGATGACCTGGTCGATGGCGGTGTGGATATAGGCCTTGTCGACCTTGCCGAACTTGGCTTCGGTGAGCTTGACCGGGGTGGCCAGCGGCGCCAGCGGTTCATCGAGGATCTCATCCGGGATCGCCTTGCGCAGGCCTTCGGATCCACCGTTGCCAAAGAGATCGGCACGTGCCGAATATTCGATCGAGGCAATACCCTTGTCCTTCTGGATCTGAAGGTGCGGACCGATCTTTGCATCATGATCCTGCTCGGCCATCGACACCAGTGAGTCGCCGTTGTGGGGAAGGTAGGCTGCGAGATAGACCAGCGTCTTGATCTTTTTCGGCGCCTTTTCGGCTGCGGCGGAGATGACGATGCCGCCGAAGCTGTGGCCGACTACGACGGCGGGACGCTTGGAGGTGCCCAGAGCCTTGACGACGACATCCCGATAGAGGTCGAGGCTAACCTTGTCGGGGGCGGCCGGATTGCCTGGGCGGCCCGGCAGATCGACGGTCACGACCTTGTAGCCATCCTTTTGCAGCTTGGCGCTGACGTAACCCCAGACCTGGGCATTCTCGAATGCGCCATGGACGAGGACGATTGGCGGCTTTTCTGCAGCCATGGCATTTGCGCCGAATGCGAAGACAGACGCGGCGATTGCAGCGATGAAAACTTTCATTTTCGTGGTTCCTTTGTGAGAGATTGAAGAATGCTGACGTGATTTGATGGGGTCAAAATAGAAGACTGGCACCAGTTTCGGCCATGCCGTGCGCTCCCATTTTTATGATCGATCGTCCGGATTTCAGCGACTGAGGTAGACGATACCCGAGGCTTCAGAAGGTGCGGTGGCATCGCGAGGGATGGTGGCTTGGCCTCCTGCGGCTTGGACAACCGCTCCTTGTTTAGCGGCTTGCGAAACGTGCCATGGCGTGCCGAGAATTGCCTGTTATGAAATGAAAGAGGGCGTAATCTCGTGTTAATTCAATGTGCCCGCAGCGTTGCACGCCGTTAGCGGCCGTGCCGCCAAATTAACCGCGGACGTGGTGGTTGCCTGGCCAGGTCTTCATTCAGCGCTCGGACCGCGTCACAGATGAGCAGGCGCTGCAAGCTCACCGGCTGGGTTCCAATTGTAATGTGCTTCAGCAAATCTGAAATTGCGGAGCAATTGGTGTCTCCTATTGGATCGGCGCACTTCCAGACGCTTGCTGATTCAAAGCGTCAAGGATCATTCCAGCATCCCGAGACAACGCCATGCCCCTCATGTCGATAAAGAAAATCGCCTCCTTCGTACCGCTTTCATGCACGATCTTATCCCGCCAATACTGGGACCCTGGCCGTCTCTATAATCTCGGAAACGTCGTCGGATTTTTCGGTGGCGCCGGCGCTGCCATTGCTACCGGGCGTAGCGACGCGTCCGGCTTGAGCGCTTTAGGCCGGTTGGAGATTTACGCCTTCGGAAACACATCGGCGCTGATGCTATCGCTTGCAACGCTCATTTTCTTTGTTGCTGGATTGGCTTATACGCGCGCATGGCGGGACGGTACCGCTCCCGATCGGACAATGAGCCAGGTGGGAGACGGACTTTCGGGTATCGCCGCGATTGCTTTTGGCGCCGGTGTCGCGATTTTGGGCAGCCCTGTTCTCGCGGCTTCGGGGGGCGCCATGCATGCGTTGGGAAAGTTCGGCAGCGCATTCAGCATCGAGAGCAAATCTACAGGAATGCCGAACCGCCGCAGTACCTTTTTTAAGGAGTTGGTCCTGCTGAGCAGAATTCCGGCCATATGTGCTGCCGCAGTCGGGGTTGTCCGAGCGGAGCACGGTACGGCGGTTCAGATCATCCTAAGCTTCAACGTCATATTGTGCTGCATTGTCTGGGCGGCGGCGGATATCAGACTACTGCCGGCAGACGCGACAGTCGCAAAAGTGATCTCCAATATCGTCGCCGGGAAACGTTGACCGGCGCCGAGGCATGAGCGACATCTAGGCGATAGCTACTCTGGCGATCAGGTTCGATCATGCGTAGGCCACATCGACATTGACACCGAAGAAATAGCCAACACCACGCTCGGTTTTGACCAATTTTGGCTTGGAGGGATCATCTTCGAGCTTGCGCCTGAGGCGCAGGATCAGAACGTCGACGCTTCTATCAAAAACCTCTTCGTTGTGCATACGCGTTGCAGCGATCAGTTGGTCACGCGAGAGTATTTGATGAGGCGCTTTCACAAGTGCCACCAAAAGGTTGAACTCTGCTGATGTCAGTTTGACCTCCAATCCCGTCGAGGATGTCAGGCGTCGCCGTCTGATATTCAGAGTCCACCCTGCAAAGTGATATGTACGCTTGTCCAAAGCAACTGGTCTGAAGTTTCTGATGCGAAGGGCTGCCTTGATGCGTGCGATAAGCTCCCGCATTCCGAACGGCTTGGTAATGTAGTCAACCGCTCCCAGTTCAAGCCCCACGACCTTGTCGGCTTCTTCAAGGCGGTCGCCGCTCACGATAATGACGGCAATGTCGTCGCGCGCGGTCAGTTTGCGGACTATGTCCAATCCATCTTCGTGCCTGAGATTAAGGTCGACGAGAACCAAATCGACAGGATCCGACGCAAGAATCCTGTTCAAGTGCTGACTGTCCGCAACCGCGCTTACCTTGAAGGCATGATGAGAAAGGAGTTCGACCAGAATGGCTCTGATAGTGCTGTCGTCGTCTACGATCGCCACGTGTTTCAATATACCACCTAATGTTGGCAACTCTTATATTTGACGGTACGCCCCGGGGGGATCAGGATCCCCGAATGACCGGCGGAAACCGGGGGATCTCTCCCCCGGCCGTCGACGGCCGGGGGAGAGCAGCGAGCGCCTGTGGGGTCTACCGGCATCTCGATTAGCGGAAGGAAGGCGACCTGCCGTCCGCTGTGGTGAATGGAAAATCGAACATTTTTCACCAGCAGAAGAGGTCATCGACATAGCTGGGAGCTCTGCGCCGAGGCTTTGCGCTCGATGAGCGGCCGTCGGCACCAGGCGAGGTGCCCAGCTACTGCGCGGCGGTTTCCAAAGCGGCTTGCAAATCGACGTCGAGCTGTTGAGCAGTTGCAATAAGATCTGGGTCGGCAAACTGGCCAAAGGTGGTCATCGGTCGATCGTATTCAAACGCGACCCCATCACTGTCCTCGCGCAACAGCACCCGAACTGGCGCGTAGAGACCTGCGGAAATCCGGTGTCGCGTCATCTTCGACGCAGTGAGAGGATTGCCGATGTCGTATTGTATCGCCCGACGCTCAAGACCGGCGACCTGAAGCAGAACGCCATGATCCCTGAAGCTGAAAATGGAAAGCGCCGGGAGGGCCTCCAGTTCGCGAAGGGCACGCGAGGTTTCGCGATAGCGAAGCAGGGTAAATATCCCGTCATCGATCCGCAAGATCGTGCTCTCGAGCTTTGATTTGACGGTGCCAAAGTCTTTGCTTGAGCGGATCGTAATATGATCGATACTGATCGTCTGGATGTCGATCGTTTTGATTACCATCGAGATGGTCCTTCTATGGGTTGCAAGGATAAGGAGCACGGCTTCGTCAATCCGACATCGTCGGTCCCGCCGTTCCCTCATGGTCTTCTTCACCGCGTCGAGGTTGGGCGTCACCACGGGAAGCCAGATTTGTTCGGTCTAGGCTTTGGGCGCTTTCGCAGGCACCGGAAGGATGATTTCAGAAGCGACCTTCCAGTCACCTGAAATTTTCTTCCACGTCATGATCATCAGAAATGGCTTTGGCGTTCCGTCTTGTCCGGCGTAGGAGACGGTAATTTCCAGCGGATCGTAGGATTGCGCAATGTTGGAACTCAATGTCACGACCTTCAGCCTGGAGAGGTCTGGTTTAAGGACGACAGGACCGGAATCGGCGATATCGTGCAGTTTCTGATCGATCGCGTCGTTGCCCCAAAATCCGGCCCATTCGCCTTCGGACGGGACCGCACTTTTCGCCACCAGGAGTGCGAAGGGAGACTGCCAGAACATAGCGTGGATGCCGTTGATGTCGTGTTTGTTCGCGAGATCAAGCAGCCTCTTGAACCGGAGCTCGATAGTTCTGACATCGCGCGTGCTTTCGGCTGCTTTTTCCGCGGCAGAAGCCCCTGACAAGGAGGCGCCCAAGACAGCAATCAGAATGACGGCAGAGCCAATGGTCTTCTTCACAATTTCCATCCTGTTCAAACCTTAGTTGGCCTGCGGCCAGTGAGATTGCGTGTGGTCCGGCGCTTTCCCCGGGCGGATCGACCGACCAGCCGACCCGCCATGAGGTTCTCTATTGCGCCGACTGTTCAATGGCCTTTGCCAGACCGTCAGGATCCGTCAGTGGTCGAGGCTCACCTTGTCGGGCGACAGCGGATTTCCCGGGCGACCAGGCAGGTTGACGGTCGCGACCTTGTATCCATCGGCTTCCAGCTTCGAGGTCACATGGCCCCAGACTTGATCGTTTTCGAAAGCGCCGTAAACCAGGACGATCGGCGGCTTTTCTGCGGCCGCAGCGTTAACTGATAGGCCGAATGCGGCAGCTGCCAGGGCAGCAATAAACACTTTCATCTCTTGATCCTTATAAGGTTTGGGCGTCATCGATGATGCGGGCGAGGGAGTTGGAGGGCTTTCAGTTGACGGCGCAGCCTTTGCCCGTTCGATCCTGTCCACTTGTCGGTCCCAATCGATGCTGTCGTCGCTCACTGGCGACCAGCTGAAGATGGAGAAAAGAAGCAATTCAAGATTTCGAAAATCGACCCGTTTTTTCGAAATCGGACGATTTGGGCGTTCTTGTTGCAAACGAGAACTCGAAATAACGGCGCCTAACACTGCGATTTTCAGATAATTCGAAATAATAAACCTTCACGCCGGATCATGCCCGTCGTTGCACGCTGCTTGATAAGCTCGCTGCGAACTGCCGCAGGTGCTGGCAAAGGTGCCTGCGATCACACGCGGCCAACGGATGACTGACATGATCACTTTGCTTTCCGCGGAACCCTCGTCACAAGGTTTCAAGCCATCGCCAATCGCCCGCGGTCCGGGACTCGACGTTGACGAATTGCGGGATGGAACTGAACCTCGGAGTTTTGTGCGGCGGTGTTTGTCAACGTGCAGCGACGGGCAGCACCATGCCGTGTCGGCGCGTCATGACGAAATGATACTCCTGGTGGCGCTTGAAGCAGCCACCTTGCGCCTGAGCATCGACGACCACGGCGTATTTTACGACGGCGTCATGACGGCCGGCATGACTTGCATATGCATGCCAAATCGGAACGTCATGGCTGACGTGTCAGGTCCGGCGGATTTTCTTCAGCTTCACATAAGGAGATCTGACGTCAGGCGTAAGCTGTTTGCAGCCGCGTCAGAGGCTGGCGGAGAAATGCTTCCCCGCGACAGTCTCGTATACCAGCTCGCACGCGCGATATTGACGCTGCCGGAGGCAATCGATGAGAGCTCTGAGGAAACGCTCGCTGAGGCGATCGCCCTGCGAAGCACGCAGATCGTAAGACCGAACAAACGAGTTGCGCCGCTCGCCAAGTGGCGTTTGCGGCAGGTGTTCGACTTCGTTGCCTCGAACCTTGGCAGAACAATCCTCATCGACGACATGGCGGGGGCGGCGGGGCTGTCGAGAAGTCAGTTCACAGCCCAATTTCGCCTGTCTACAGGGTGCACGCCACGCGAATATATACTGCTTCAACGTGTCGAAGCTGCAAAGCGAATGCTTCTTGATCCTTCGATAAGCCTGATCGAAGTCGCACTCGCGGTCGGGTTCCAAAATCAGGCTCATTTCTCGACGGTTTTCAAACACTTCGTGAATGAAACGCCGGGCCGGTGGCGCAAGGAAAGCGCCTTGCATGTCCTTTGACGAGCGACCTTGACCGCATTTTTTTGCTGCCATTCGCAGGTCTCAGACGGCATCCGCATATGTGCGATGAAGAAAGGCGGCACATGCGAGATCCTGGACTATGGATCCGAGCGATTTGTAGATTGTCACATCCGCCTTGCCCACCCTGCCCTCGGCCGCGCCGGCAAACACTGTCCCTATTTCCGCAAGAACGTCGGTTTCGGAGACGAGCCCTGCCGCCTTCGCCCTCAGGAATTCGGCGCCTTGCGCAAGGACGCCTTCTCGATGGTCGGGGAAGAACCGTGCCCGCTTCACCAGCGTTTCGTCGATCTCGGCCGGCCCTGCGTAGCTGGATCCGACAACATTGATATGCGCCCCATCCTGGACGTCTGTCGAGAAGAGGATCGGATCCCGGGCCGATGTTGTCGTGCAGATTATGTCCGCAGTGTCTACCGCAGCCCTTGGACTTGGTGCAACCTCCACGGATATGGCCAGTTCCTCTTGAAGACGCTCACACAGATGTCGCGCCTTTTCCGTCGATCGGCCCCATATCGCAATGTGTTCGATTTGGCGCACATAGGGGATCGCGAGAGCATGCTGCCATGCCTGTTCCCCTGTGCCGAGTATCGCAAGACGTTTGGCGTCTGCGCGAGCCAATTTGTCGGTTGCCGCAGCAGAAGCGCAGGCGGTTCTTATGGCGGTGACCGCACCCGCGTCGACCAAACAGACAGGCGCCCCGGAGCTTCGATCGAAAAGCAGGATTGCACCTTGATGCGATCGGCCGTGTGCTGCGGCGGACGGGAAGACGCTGACGAGCTTGGCACCGAATCCTGCGCCATCCACTACACCAGGCATAACGCCGAATAGGTTGCCGTTGCCGAGATCGATGACGCTTCGAAGAGGCTGTCTGGACGTTCCAGTCGACAGTCCGATCATAGCCTCTCGCATGAGCGCGATGCACTTTTCGCGTCCCAGCCTGTTTGCCACGTCTTCGGCGCCGATCACGATCATGTCTGACTCCTTCGTTTTCTCAACCGCAGCAGATATTCAAGATGGCGGTCGGCAGTTGCATTGCGCCGATTAGATTCCGGCGTGGTTACGCAAAATTATGAGCTGAACGATCTTTTCCGCTTGAGACGAGAAATAGAACGCGAGCACCAGAGGATCGGGAAGGCCGCGCTTGTCGAAAATTCCATCCACATGCGCCGTGACGATCGAGTGCCCATAGTGATGGATAACACCCACGATCTTCAGTCTCAAACCTTCCGCGACGACGTCTCGCAAAGCCCAGGTCGATATTTCCTGAAGTCCCCAATAGTCGTGCAGTTGATCATTGACCAAAGCGTCATCAACGAATGTTTCAAGCAGTAGCTGAAGATCTCCCGAATTCGTCGCACGGACGAATTTCGCGATAACCGGTGGCAGGTCGGCTACAAATCGATCTTCACTGTCAATCGCTGGAGGATCGCCAGGAGAAAATGTGTTTTCGGCCAAAATTCTATCCTCTATATCGGTAAGAAATTTTGCCGCAGTTTTCTCAATGTGGCACGTTATGTGACGTTAATTGGCGTTATTCCGAGCCTCGCCGATCGAAACGCTCTGGCTTTTGAGGTGTGAAATCAAGTTTTCGGCAATCATCAGGTCAGGCGTGTCGAACCCTTCGGTGAAGCGTTTTACGATCGCGTCCAACAAATTGATCGCTTCCAGGGTGTTCTGACGCTCCGACCAGAGACGAGCAAGTTCATTGGTGGCTTGCAACTCCAGGCTTAAAGCGGACTGGCGTCTCGCATGCTCGATGGAGAGCATATAATCCTTCTCGGCCACCCATCGGTCCACGTGGCAGTTTATCTTGCCACGTACGCGCAGAAGTTCAGCTATCCCGAGTTCCTCGCCAAGGGCTTCGCATCGCTGAATGGCTTCATCGACGACATCTCTGGCGCTTCGAAGGTCGCCGGAGATCATCAGTCCCTCGGCCAATGCTTTTTGGAACAGCGTTGTCAGCGTGTAATAGTGTTGCGTTCCGAGGGTTCCTAAAGCAGTTCTGAGCGTGGGTATGCCGCATTCCACGTCTCCGCGGGCAACGGCCAACGCGCCTGTCAGCGCCAAGCCGACCGCCTGATAGGGCGCAAGAAAATGCCTCGCCGCATAGGTTTGCAGTTTCTGGATGAGGCTCTCTGCTTCGGCAAAATCCGAGCGCCACAGAAACACGGTGGCAGAATAAATCATCGAAATGCACATGTTTACAGGATGGACCCCATCCGCAGCGCCGTCTATTGCAAGCCGTGCCGTAACCGCGGCGCGATCAGGAAATCCCGCCAGCCATTGACTACGGGCAAGGGCGACAAGCGCACGAAGGCGATGATCGTAACCAAAATAGACGATTCTTTCTGGTCCACGCGCTGAAATTTCGTTGAAACCCGCTTCGCAATGGGCAAGGGCCGCAGCCTGGTCGCCCGACAGGTGCAGGGCAACGCCAAGCATCCACTCGGCGACAGCGATCGCTTTTGGTGACCCGATCACCTGAGCGATGGGCAGGCCTTTGCGAGCGACCTCCACCGCTGTCGAAAACTCGCCCGACCTTGTCAGAGCGATACTCAGACCTGAGAGCAGATGGAACTGGTAGGACGTCTCGCCAAGAGCGACAGCCTGTTCGAAAGACACTTCGAGAAGTTGCCTGATCTCGTCACTGTTGCCCCGGGTAAACATCAGGCAAGCCGCGCGGGTGGACTGGAGTGCCAGATGTGCCCGTTCGTTGCCGGTTTCCGTGGCAAAGGCGCTCAAGCCGAGCTCACATATTCGGCTGCATTCCTGGAAAAGGGAAAGCGCAAAAAAGATTGGTGCCGATGACGCGGCCAATGCAAGGCCGATCGTCTTGTCTCCGGTTTCACCAAAGCACCATTCCAGCGCTGCGCGGATGTTGCCGACTTGCGGTCCGAAGGCTGTAAAATCAGCCTCGATGTCTCGCGGTAGCCAAGATGCAAAGAATTCGGCGTGTCTTTGGGAAACCGCGCTTGCGTCGGCGGCCTGTCCGAGCTTTTCGGCTGCGTAAGCAAGGGTAACGTCGAGCAATCTGTAGTGTGGGATGCCGTCGCTGATGACAATCAAAATGAGAGACTTATCGACAAGACTGGTTATAGCCTCGGCAACTTCCATCGAGCTTACATCGTCATCGACGAGCACCTTCTCGGCGGCCTCCAGAGTGAACGCACCGACGAAAACCGATAGTCGAACGAGAACCAGTCTTTCTTTCCCAGACAGGAGATTGTAGCTCCAGTCCACCATAGCGGCGAGGGTTTGCTGCCGCGGCGGGGCGCTTCGGCGTCCTTGCCAAAGTAGTCTGAAGCGGTTGCTAAGAAGGTCATAGGCCGACTGCAGCCCGTAAGCCGCAACCCGGCTGGCCGCCAGTTCAATGGCGAACGCGATGCCGTCCAGCCTGCGACAGATGCCAGCGACCAGCGGTGCGTCATCATCGGTCAATTCAACCCTGTATCCGGCAGCATACGCCCGGTCCATGAAGAGCTGGACCGAGGAGCATTTAAGAGCCTCGAGCGCTGTAAGATTTTCGACAACGAGCGGGCATTCGAGCGGAGCGAGAATATGGACATGCTCCCCCTCAACACGCAACGCTTCCCGGCTCGTGGTCAGGATATATACGTCACCAGCTTCGCCATAAAGACGCTCCGAAAGGCCGGCGACGGCCTCGATGACGTGCTCGCAATTGTCGAGTATCAGCATGATCCTGCGATCACGGCAGAACGCGAGAATGTTCGGGATTGGATCCTGAGTGGGGGCGACAACGCCCAGGGCCGCAGCAACCGTGCTCGACACCAGAGAGCGGTCGCTAATGGCGCTCAAGTCGACAAAATAGACCGCATCGTCAAAAACGTCACGCATGGCATGGGCGGTGGAAACGGCAACCGTGGTTTTCCCCATACCGCCGGTCCCAACGATGCTGACGAAACGTCGCGACAACAATAGAAGGGAGACCTTCTCCAGTTCGGCGTCGCGACCCACCATTCGCGTCAGCCGCGACGGCAGCAGCCTCGCGGTGTTTTGAATCCGCGCGGATTGACCAGGCGAGCCGAACGCAGGGAGCATATTTTCTTCGCGCGTTACCTCCGCCACGAAGCAATAACCCCGGCCAGTGACGTTTTGAATATATCGCGCGCCGTCTTTTCCTTCTCCCAGGATCTTCCTCAGCGCTGCGATAGTGACCCTGAGACTCCCTTCAGCGACGACATTCGACCAAGCGCGCTCCAGGAGTTCGCGTTGACCGACGAGTTCACCGGCCACTTCGGTAAGAGCAAGAAGCACATCGAAAGCGCGGCTTCCGACCTCGATCTTTTCCTTGTCCTTGAACAGCAGCCGTTGCGCCGGAAACAGCCTGTAGGGACCAAAGCAGTAAGCGCTCTCTATAGCCATGGGATTAGGCCTGATAACCCGGTGAAAGGTTTTTCGAACAAAGATCTTTGATTGAGGCAACCAAACCGCACGCCCTCCAAGGCCTACAAACCCGAGCTGGAGATATCCGGATGACCGTCCGGGTGGCTCAAGGGCCAAAGAAATCTACGCTTGGATTCCTGGAACGGAAGCTCATTGGTGGAAGCGAACCGCCGCCTGATCTCTCCCGCAGCATTGCAACCGTCTTCTGCAAGGCGGACACTCCGGTGAGTGGTTTTGAGGGTGAATGACGGAAGAAGGACTGGCAGGGGTAACTCCTATCGGCTGGTGCTGCTCGGGGGTATTCGGCCTAGGACTTCGTTGTCTTGGTTTCCGCTCGGTCACTAACCAATTTTTTTGGCGGATCGTTTCGCGGGTTTGTCGAGTGCCGCTTTCGCGAGACCGTCATCCAAACCATGCCCGCATGTCTCCATCGTAACAGCTTTGTCGTTGCGTTCGACGTGGTTGCCTTGCATCGGCGATAGGTATACAGACAGATCTGTATCTGTAAAATGATTTTTTCGGTTTTTGTCCTTTCAGTTCCACTGATTGATTTTGCCTCGGATATTACGTGAACAAGCCAGTCCAATCCTTGAGAGAGCATGATGGTTGAGCCGCGAAGCGAACACCTTGTGAATGTCGCCTTGCGACTTTTTTACACCCACGGGTTCCACGCAACCGGAATTGACAAAATCCTCGATGAGGCCGGCGTTGCGAAGATGACGCTCTACAAACATTTCCGCTCAAAGGACCAGCTCATTCTGGCGGCACTCAAGAAGCGCGACGAAGTGTTTCGGAACTGGCTCACCGCTGCCATGGAACAAGCGGGAGAGAACCCGAAAGCGAAAATGCTCGCGATGTTCGACGCGTTGGATGACTGGTTTCATGGACGAGCGTTTGCTGCGCTCGGGTTTCACGGATGCGCCTTTATCAAAGCCGCAGGTGAGTTCGACAGCAGCGATCACCCCGCACATATCGCTTCGGCGGAGCATAAGCAGTTGATCGTCGACTACCTCGCCGGTCTGGCAACGGCTGCGGGAGCGCATGAACCACAAAAGCTTGCCGAGCAACTTGCTCTCCTGAAAGAAGGCGCGATCGTCACGGCTCAGGTTCGTGGCATCGATGACGCCGCGCGGCAGGCTAAGCAGATCGCCAAGCAAATCATTGACGCGGCGGTGCCATGATCGATTGAAGCTGCGAGACGAGCTGAAATTTAACACCCACGCGAGGCTGGCAACCGACCAGGTTTGCTTTCGAAGTTCCGGCCACCTCCGGCATATCCGCCCGTAACCGAAGCTGATCTCGATAAGCGGCTCACGGTTTTTGTCGTGGGTTGCGCCGGATGCCTTGCTCGTTTCGCTAGGATAAAGCCCCATGACCTGCAATCAAAAATCCCCGCTACCCAGCCTACCGGACCGGTTCTTATATCTTATAAGTCAATTGGTCTATTCGAATGGTGAGGAAAAAAGGAACTTCACCACAAATTTACCGCTCGAAATATAATATATAATCCCCCAACACGGCCGATGTGTTGGACGCCCAGGCATTCGCCGCCCGTACCCATAGGATTATTCCTTAAGGACGGACGTTGGTGGTAAGGCGTGCGGCGTATATTGCTGCAAAGAAGTTTGGGGGCGAATGTCATCCGCCCCCGCGCGTAGAGCCGCGTTGTGCCTCTGCCTTATTCGGTCGCGCTCCCAATAGCCTGCGCAAGGCCTTCCGCGTCGGTCAGGAACGGGAGGTGTCCCGTAGCGAGCGTTACTGACTTCCGCACCGGCGTGCGGTCGACCATCTTGGCCTGGAAGGCGGGGCTGATGACCTGATCCATAGTGGTGTGGACATAAACCCTGTCAACACGGCCAAACCGGGCGTCCGTAACGTTTACGGGGGTGACCAGGGGCGTCACCGGCTCATCAAGAATAAGGGAGGGAAGCTTCGCCTTCAGAGGTTCCGGACCATCGTTGGCAAAGAGCTCGGCGCGCGCCGTATATTCGACAACTGCGATCCCCTTCTCCTTGTCGATCTGCAAATGCGGGCCGATCTTGGCGTCGTGATCCTGCTGGGCCAACGACAGGAGCGAGTCGCCGTCATGCGGCAGGTAAGCGGCGACGAACACAAGTGTTTTGATCTTATCCGGCGACTTCTCGGCGGCCGCAGCGATGACAATGCCAGCAAAGCTGTGGCCGACAACGATCGCCGGACGCTTTATGTTGTCGAGCGCTGTGACCACCATATCGCGATATAGGTCGAGGCTGACCTTGTCGGGCGTCATCGGGTTTGCCGGACGACCGGGCAGGTCGATCGTCACAACCTCGTGGCCAGCGCCCTGCAGCTTGGCTGCAACATGACCCCAAACAAAACCGCTCGCGAATGCGCCGTGAACAAGGATTACGGGCGGCTTTTCTGCAGCCACGCCGGATTTGTTCGTGGAAGAGAAGGAAGTTTGATTTTCAGCGGTCATTTCATTGTTCCTTTGCGACTTTTTGGTAATTTGTCGTGGGCCGATGGGCAAAAACTAATCTGGCGGAGGGTTTGGGGATATGCCGCGGCCTCCGGAATTCATGATGGATCATCCGAAATGACACAGGACTTTGGAATGTCGGCAGCACGCAACGACGTGCTGTCGGAGGTGCTGACGCTGATCCGTCTGCGAGGAGAGCTGGTCTATACTGCGTTTCTCGGAGAGCCTTGGGGGCTTCAGTTTCAACCCGGACCCGCTCACTTCCATTTCATCGAGAAAGGAGAGGCCTGGGTGACGCCAGCCGGCGAGAGGCCGACGCGGGTCATTGAGGGCGATCTTGTCTTGTTGCCGTTGGGAAAAGGCCACGTCATTGCCGACGCCTTGGGTTCCCCGGTGGAAAACATCGGCATCGTTGCCGCCAGTCATTTCGATCGCGAAGAACTCGTGTTGCGGCACGGCGGAGATGGACCTGTTACGAGATTGGTCGGAGGCTTTTTCAGCTTCGAGGGGAGCCCGCTTCCGGCGGTGATGTCGGCGCTTCCGCCCTTGATCCATATTCCTCGAGGCGACGCTGGTGCGCCCCCATGGCTGGCTGCGATATCTCACTTCCTGGTCGCAGAAGCCCAGCAACCGAATCCAGGCTCGTCGCTGATGATCTCCCGCCTCATCGACCTGCTGGTCATCCGAACGCTGCGCAGCTGGGCAGCGAGCGAGGCGAACCGCATGGGCTGGCTTGGAGGACTGGGCGAAGAGCGCATCGGCCGGGTCCTGAGCGCCATGCACGCTGATCCCTTCCGGCGCTGGACTGTGCAATCGCTTGCCGAGGTCGCAAGAATGTCCCGGTCGATTTTCGCAGAGCGGTTCACGTCTGCGGTTGGGGAGCCACCGCTACGCTATCTTTCGCGGTGGCGCCTTACCATAGCCGCGGATTTGCTCCGCAGCGGCGGATTGAAAGTGACGGAAGCAGCGTATCGAAGCGGCTACGCTTCGGATGCAGCCTTCAGCCGCGCCTTCAAGGCGCATTTCGGCTACGCGCCAAGCGAGGCGAGAGCACAGCAATTGCCGTGAAATTTGTCAAAGGCGGTGCAGCGATGGCACGCGCCAACGTATGGAGAGCGGGCGCCCAGGATCAGTCAGCCGCTTGGCGAGTGCGGCTTGAGGCTCTCGCTCGTGTAGCAGAAGTGGCTCGGGCAGCTGGTATCGGCACCCGGCTCATTTCATCTGAGCCGATGCCGGCTCACAAGCGCCCGGCAGATCCACGCCCTCAGGCGGGCTAACAGTCGCGGTCGCCTTCCCTGCCAACCGGCAAGCAAGTCCAGTGGTTCCAGCCCGTCATACGCGTCACCTGGCAGCCCCTTGGATATCTGGGTGTGTCGTCGTCTCGTCATCAAAATCATCTTGGTCGGTTCTGCCACGCGGACGATTGTCGAGGATGGTTGACCCGGTGCGATTTCACGCACCGGAAAGACGGTTCGGCCTGCGCTGCCTCCATCCCATAATTGCTCACTCATCTCGATTGTCCTTTGCAACATTGAATGCATCAAATGCACCCGCAAGGCTTTGAGACGATTTGATGTTCGATCAGAATGACTACAGTTGTCATTAAACGGGCAACGACAGACACCAAGCGGCTGCGAGACGAAATCGCGTGCGTCAGGCTAAATCAGTCGGCCCTATAAGTGGACGGGTAAGGGGCGTATAGGCCTTCTTATAAAGCCTGGTTCCCATGGTGCGAATGACGATGTTGCGCACCAGGGACGATGCATTGCGCAAGCTGTCACGGCTCCTCGCATTTTTCTGAACCCAATCTATTCTTGGAACACGCAGCTCTCGAAATCTGTTTGCGATCTGTCGGGAGTATGGCTGCGATGCTATTGTATCTGCGAGTACGACCGCATCCTCGAGAGCCATTCCGGCTCCTTGTGCCATACTGGGTGAACTTGCATGGGCGGCGTCGCCTATGATGACGAGATTGGGCAGCGTTGACCAGGTCGCCGGAACTTCCTTCAGTGCGAGACTTTGGACGGACGTAGTGTCAGGCAAGTCTTTGAGGGTCGCACTCACTGGTCCTTTAAAATCTGCAAACATCGCTTTCATTGCCGGAACTGTGCCGTCAGTAAATATAGCCCTGGAGCAGTCGCCATATATATACAACCTCGAGTTCTCTATTGGGATGGCCAGAAGAGTTCGACGACGACCAAGGACCGCGGTCCAGGCGTTGATGTTCTTCGAGTTTTCAGTCACCAGCCGCCAGCACATGATGTCGAGTGGTGTCGGAGGGCTTTTTGTGACGAAGCCACGCAGTGCCGATTCTGTACCATCAGCAGCGACAACCAGATCATATACAAGGGTTCTCCCGTCCGAAAACCGGGCAACCGCATGGGAGTCGGTGAATTCCAGGGCGTCCAGACGCCGATCAAAGCCGACAGTATTGCTTTCGAGCGATTCAAAAAGTGCTTTGACGAGTTCTTTCCGACTTAGCGCCAGGCACGGTCCCACTTCTCCCCAGACCTCTTGTGTCGACACCTCGTTCAAAAGTCGACCGCTCTGGGAGAAGATCTTTTGTTCGTGGATTCGCCTCGCAAACGGCGTGATCCGATCAAGCAAACCAAGCTCCCTGAGGGCACGAGTCGCATTCCCAAGAAGGAATATGCCAGCACCGCCCTGCGGAAGTTCAGGACGTGTTTCGATGATATCGAAAGCTATTCCCCTCAGTTGCAGTGCTCTAGCCATGGCTAGACCTGCTATACCCGCTCCTACAACAAGCACGCGCATCTATCAGTTTCCTATTGGTTATCTTCCAGTTGGCCGGCAGGAGTTGATTTCCCACCGCCTTGGAATTGCTAAGGCGCGCCCTCTAAATTCAAATCTTAAAAGGGGACGGTCGGGAGTGCCATTAGGAGGCAAGGACCAGCAGGCGTGCGACCGAGACGGGGTCGTCAAGCATGGCATCATGTCCTGTTGGAAGCGTTCTTGCGATCCACGAACCGCTCTCGCGAACAGATATCATGAAACCCTCGAAAGGATTCGGGCTCCATCCGGTCGCCAAAATGTAGTGCTTTTTCGGAATCGATTGATATTTGTCGCTCAGCGTCACGGGTTCAAAGAACGTTGCAATCGGATGGGGCGTGCAGAGTGCGCTTACCATTGCCCTGTCCGATTGATTGAGATTGAAAACTTCGAGCGGAATGGGAGATACCGCGAGGCCCCCATGTTCGCCAGCACTCTTTACGAGTTCGCCTATCCCCGGTCCAGCAAGGCTTGCGATGCTATCGCCATTTTTAGGTAGCCAAGCATCGAGATAGACGAGGGAAGCAATTTTATCGGGTATCGTGTCCGCAACAGCGGTGATTATCATGCCTGCGTAAGAATGCCCGCAGAGCACAACGTCGTTCAGCTGCTCGAACTTTATCAAATTTAAAACGTCTTGAATGTGCGTGGAAAGATTAATTGACGAGCTGATTAGGTGGCTACGATCGCCGAGACCTGTCAAGGTTGGAGCATAGACGCGATGACCTTCTGCACGGAGCAAGGAAACACATCTATCCCAGACCCAACCACCGCGCCATCCGCCATGTACAAGCACAAAATTAGCCATTCGAATATCCTTGATAGGGAGAAAGCCCGACGAGAATTTTGGGACCTGACTTTCCACCGAAAGAGATTTCAGCGCGTTCAGACAAGCGGGGCTAAAACGAAGTCAAACGTTGAGCGCCATGTACCTTGTCCGTCGGCCGGCTCGATAGCCGCGACCAGCGACTTCTTAACGCCGAAGACTGTGTCAGACTCCAGATAAGGGTCGCCGCTAAAAAATGTGTGGGTTATCAGCTTCTGAAAGCCGGGTGCTTTGATCATGAAATGCATATGTGCAGGGCGGTAGGGATTGCGCCCGAGGGCCGTCAGCATTTGGCCGACCGGCCCATCCTGTGGAATTGGGTAGGGAATGGGCCTAATGCCACAAAAACTATATTTGCCGTCCGCGCCCGTAACGAATACGCCCCGGTTGTTCCACTTTGGCTGGATGCCCGGCTGTTGGACGTCATAGTATCCATCAGCATTGTCGGACCATACATCAAGATAAGCACCGGCAACCGGGCTGCCGTCCATGTCTAGAACTCGGCCTTCGAAAAGACATCGCTCCCCCTTGCCATCCAGGCAGATGTTCGCGCCCATATCGAGTATAGGGGCGCCTTCCACATGGAATGGTCCAAAAACAGTGGTCTCGGTGGCCCCAATTGGTCGGCGATTGTTAATCGAATCCACCAACATCGACAGTCCGAGGGTGTCGGAGAGAAGAATGAATTCCTGCCGCTCGGGTGAACTCATTTGTCCGACCTCAGTGAGGAATTTAATCGCAACTTCCCACTCCTCTTGCGTCAGCCCCACGTCCCAAGCAAAGGTGTGCAGGTGTTCGACGACGCTACGCATCAAAGCAGCCAGTCGCGGATTGATCGCCTTGCCCATCCGAGCGTTCACGACATCCGCGGACCTGTCCGCTGTAAAATAGCCGTTCGAGTCACTGCTGATCGATGTATTCATGGCAATCGTTCCATTCGTGCCGCAAAGTGGAGAAGACCGTTCGCATGCTGTACCAACGGCTTTCTGCTGGAAGAGCGCTACAGCCGGATTTCAAGCATCCAGGCGCTTGGCTACATCTGTAATTTCATTCACCCTGATTAGGATGCTTGCTGACGCCCAAGGCCTTGACGACGGTGTCGCGGTAGAGGTCGAGGCTTACCTTGTCGGGGGACATCGGATTGCCGGGCCGGCCCGGCAGATCGACGGTCACGACCTTGTAGCCGTCCTTTTGCAGCTTCGCGGTGACGTGACCCGAGACCTGGGCATTCTCGAAGGCGCAATGGACGAGGACGATTGGCGGATTTTCTGCAGCCATGGCATTTGCGCCAAATGAGGCGGCGGAGGCGGCGAGAGCGGCGATAAACAGCTTCATTTTCGGAGTTCCTCTGAATTGCTCGGCGCTGCCATCGGCGCCACGAGGAAGAAATTAGTTCATCAGAGCCATGTCGCGCTATGTCATGGCCGCCGGATTGCATGATCGATCGTCCGGATTTCCTTTGAGGGCGGCCAAATACTCACTCGATAATAGGAGACGGGCGGCCTGCCGCCGGACGTAACGGCAGTCCTCTGGATGATCGGGGCCGCAAAGGCGAAGCTGAACGCATGCCCGGGACAGCTCCTCCGCCAAAACGATCATCGCAGTTGACCGCTGCTTATCGGAAGCTTTAGCCGATGAGCGAGATCGCGGCCTCAAGGGCATACGCCATGGCACGGTTGGCCTCGTCGCCATCGGGCATGGCGCGTGCGATCTCAATTGCCCCAACCATCAAGGCAACGATGCTCCACGCGCGGCTCTCACGGTTCGCCGCCGGGCCACCGAGCACCGTCGAAACCTTCCGGATCAGTTCCGTCATCTTAAGCTGGTAAGTCTGCTGAACTGCTGGGCTGGCGCGTGCGACGTCGGCGCTCAAAGTTGGCATAACGCAGCCGACGGCAGGGTTCTCGCGGTGATAAGCGCTGATGTACTCATGGAGCCATTGTTTGAGAACCTCGCGTCGTTCAGCCACGCTTCCGGTAGAATCAACGAAGGGCTTTCCTAGAAAAGCCTCAATGACGCCCTCCAGGAGCGACTCCTTGTTCGGGAAATTCGAATAGAATGCACCCGACGTCACGCCAGCGGCGGCGGCGAGACCATCGACTCCGATCCCGTTGAATCCATTCACTCTGAGGGCCTGCGCTCCAGCGCGCAGGATTGCTTCCTTGGCCTTTGCCTTTTGGTCTGGGGGATATCGCACTTTCAATCTCCGAATATTTTGCCTGTCGTGGCCTTGCATCATAAAATCACGCTCGTTATATAACGATCGTTATTTCATTCCACCAGTGCCTGATCGCTGATCACGCAGTTCACCAAAAGGAGCAAAGTCATGAGTTTTGAAAATGCACCAACAAAAACGATCGATGTGAATGGCACGTCCTTCGTCTATCGAGAAATCGGCGAAGAGAGCCACGTGCCGGTTATCTTCCTTCATCACCTGACGGCCGTACTCGACGATTGGGATCCCAGAGTCGTCGATGGCGTCGCCGCCGCGCATAAGGTCATCGTATTCGACAATCGTGGGGTAGGCGGGTCGGGCGGCGCGACGCCCAGCTCAGTCGAGGAGATGGCCCGCGATGCGGTAGCCTTCATCCGTGCCCTCGGACTGAGCAAGGTAGATCTGCTCGGCTTCTCGCTCGGCGGGTTTGTGGCTCAGGCCATCGTGCAGCTGCAGCCGGACCTCGTTCGCAAGGTAATCATCGCCGGTTCGGGTCCGGCGGGCGGTGAAGGCATCTCAAATATGGGCGCCGTTTTACAGGACGCTCTTGCCAAGGCCGGCGCAGCCGGGAAACATCCCAAGCATTTTCTGTTCTTTTCTCAGACCGACAACGGTCAAGCCGCAGCCAATGCCTTTCTTGCCCGTCTGAACGAACGAAAGGGTGATCGCGATGCAGCCATCAGTAACGCAACCATTGGCGCGCAACTGACCGCTATTCATGCCTGGGGGCAGGCAGACCCGTCAAAGCTCAGCGAAATTCATCACCCCGTTCTCGTTGTCAACGGCGACGACGACGTGATGGCGCCGACCATCAATTCGTTCGAGCTGGCGCGCCGGCTCCCCAATGCGCAGCTCAGCATTTTCCCGGATGCCGGCCACGGCAGTATTTTCCAGTACTCGGCCGTATTCGTCAAACAGGCACTCGACTTCCTTCGCTGAGAACTTTGACCGGGGCGGTAGGCTATCCACCGCCTCGGTCAAGAATTGCCCATTCCGTTAAGACCGTTGCACCGCGAGTTTGCTCGGAGCGTGCGAAACCCGCGAAGCACCATAATGCGGCGATCTATGTCGACCGCGTAGACGACCATGCTCCGGCAAACAGCCACCCGTACCTAAAAAGGCGCTTGCAAATCTCGCTATTAGACGGCTGTCTTTAACAGACGAGCGCGCTTCAGCCCTTGCTTGCTCATGAAGCGGCGCGATGATCGCGTTCAGCCGGGGGTTCACCTTTTCGGCGCGGGCGATTGCGGCCTCAAGGAGTTCCTCGGCCGTCGCCTCTTTCGCCCTGACGAGCTCAGCCTGAGCAATGAGATCAAATCCGGAAAAATCGTCCATGTCGACCGTCACTTCCCTAGGCCGTGAACTCATAGATTGGGAATGACCGAGGTTGGTGGTTAGTATCGTTGTGCCGCGCGTAATTTCACCACAGGCTTGAGCGCATGATAGAGCAGCTTTTCCACTTTCAGTCGCGTTGGAAAGAAGAATTGGTCGTTTCGGGAAGTGGCGGTTCCTTTGTACTGGAACTGCCAATGGGTGTGCTATCCGCTTACCTTCCTACCGAAGCAGAGTGGAGACGTCGTGCGCCGGAATGGACGCGATCGCTTTGGCCGGAGCTGAAGCGAGAATTGGAAAAGTGGTGCCACGAGAACAATGCCCAATTCTATGTCGATCCTTCGGCAGGCGTTTACTCGCTTTGAGAGGGTATGTTTGCTATTGGGGCGTTTGCGGCTTGTCGGCTTCCATATCACTTCGGGATATGATTCAGCATCGGCATGAGCCGATATGATCTGACCGACCTCGAGTGGCGCGTGATCGAGCCGCTTCTGCCCAACAAGTCGCGAGGTGTGCCGCGCGTCGATGACCGGCGCGTACTGAACGGCATCTTCTGGGTACTGCGGTCGGGGGCGCCATGGCGTGACCTGCCAGAGCGCTATGGCCCTCGCACCACCTGCTACAATCGCTTCGTACGATGGCGGAAGGCGGGCGTCTGGGATCGGATGATGGACGCCATCACCGCCACTCACGTCGGAGGCATCCAGATGATCGACAGCACCTCCGTTCGCGCTCACCAACAGGCTGCGACGGCAAAAAGGGGGACACAGATCATTGTCTCGGTCGCTCCCGAGGCGGGCTCACGACCAAGATCCACGTCGTCGTCGATGCGCGAGGGCTCCCTATACGGCTCGGCCTGACCGCAGGCCAGGCGCACGACGGGCAGATCGCCGACGCGCTGCTCGATCATGTCGGCCCGCGCACCATTGTGCTAGCGGATAAGGCTTACGATATCGATCGCATCCGCGAGCTGATCCAGCAGCGGGGAGCTACGCCCAACATCTCGCCGAAGAGCAATCGGCGTTCGAAGCCCTCCTTCAGCAGTCGGCTTTACCGACAGCGCAACCTCATCGAACCGTTCTTCTCTAACCCGAAGCATTTCCGCCGCGTCGCTACTCGCTACGACAAGCTCGCCGCAAATTTCCTCGCCATGGTCCAGCTCGCTTCAATGCGGTTGTGGCTGCGTGCTTATGAGTCTACGGCCTAGCTCGGAGCGGGCGTCTTCAAGGGCGGCGGCTATGCCGCCGGCGAGCTGATCGATCTCATCCGGCGTCATGACGAAGGGCGGGCAAATGGAGATAACGTCTCCCATGTTGCGGATCATGATGCCATGGGCGCGGCAGCGTCGCTCGACGAGTGCGCCAACCTTGAGCGCCGGATCGAACGGCGTTCGTGACCCCGTGTCGGCGACAAGTAATGTGAGGAAGCCCGCTAAGGGCCGCGCTCATGACTGTGCTGCCGTGAAAGGCCCCTTGCGGCTGATGATCTTCCGTTTCGCTGGCTTGCCTCGGGCGACGTTGTAATACCAGGCAAGCTTGACCATCGTGTCATTCGCCTCGGAGCCTGAATTGACAAGGAACACCTTGCTGCCGGGGATCGGCGAGAGCTCGGCGATCTGCTCGAAAACGTCAGCGCAAGGATCATTCGAGCGATGGTTGAAGATGTGGTAGGTAGGTGGCAAGCTTCTTCCTCTGGGCAGCAGCAATATCGACCAGCCGCTCGGTCTCGAACCCAGCGACGCGCACCAAAGCCCGCCCATGCCCTCGAGATAACGGTTGCCTTGTGTCAACGACGTAGCAGCCTTGGCCTTCGTGATCATCAACGGCCCGTCGATTTCATGGCCGCGCGGACTTGTCAGGGAATGGAAATGGTACGCCATGTCGCGTGACCTCAGCGAATTCAGCAAAGGGATCCCTCCGCGATACAGGATATAAGTGGTAGGCGGCCGCGCCGGTTTTCGGTATGGCTGCAGGTAGATACTAGGAGAATTTGATGACCGTCATGGAGATGCAGCCGGGCGAGATCGGCAGTCTGTCGGCCCGGATCTACAATAAGGTGCGCGAGGGTCTGATCGTGGGCAACTTCGCTCCCGGGGAACGGCTCCTGATGCAGGACCTCGCCGAACAGCTCGGAACCAGCGTCACCCCGGTCCGTGAGGCCTGCCTTCGGCTTGTGAGCGAACAAGCGCTCGAGCTGCGCTCCGGCAGATTTGTCAACGTTCCGGACCTCAGCCTCTCGAGATATATCCAGATCAAGCTTATCAGGATGGCCCTCGAGGGACTGGCCGCCGAACTGGCGGCCGAAAACGTGACGGAGTCCCAGATCGATCAATTGGCCGATGTGCACGCCACCTTCGTGGCAAGCGAAAAGACTGGCGATTTCGGGTCGGCGCGGGCAGCAAACCGGTCATTCCACTTCGGCGTCTACCGACTGTCAAAAATGCCGATGCTCATCGGGCAGATCGAGAGCATGTGGGTGTCTATGGGCCCTATCCTGAATGTCTACTACCGCGAGATCCCGTATGATTATGTCGGGGCCGAGGAACACGACCATCTGCTTGATGCGCTGCGCTCCCGGAACAAGGCGAAGGCGCGCAAGAGTATCGAGAACGACATCAAGCGCGCCGCGACGAGCCTCGTCAGATATTTCGAGGAGCGGGACCTAGCCTAGCTCCCCGGATGTTACGGGTCAGCCGCCGGAAATATCTGCGACCCGCGGCGTTCGCAAGCCCGCGGTCTCGCCTCCGTCCACGGTGATGACGGTGCCGTTGACATAGCTGGAGTGGTCCGACAACAACCAGGCGACGACATCCGCCACTTCCTCGGGCGTACCGAAGCGATTGGCGGGGATACGCAGTTCGAGCTGCTTTTTCCTGAGGGGATCTGCGATGATCTTTTCCATCATGCGCGTGGCGATCTGTCCCGGGCAGACCGCGTTGAACCGCACTTCCTCGCCAAATTCGAGTGCCAGAGCCTCGGTCATTGCGATGACCGCAGCCTTCGACGCGCAATAGACGGCAAGCCCTTCCTCACCGGTCTTTCCGGCAACGCTTGCGATATTGACGACTGAGCCCCTGCCCTTGCGCAGGCCATCCAGGGCATGACGCGTGAAGAGAAAAGCGCTGCGTGCGTTAACCGCCAGGACCTCATCCCAGTCGGCCTGGCTGGCGGACGCAAAAGAAATGCGTTTCGACATTCCGGCATTGTTGACCAGACCCGACAGCCGTCCATCGCTAAGCTCGAGGGCGTGCTCGACGACTTGCCTGCAGTCACGCTCAAGGCTGACGTCTCCCGGGACGAAGGTGATGTTCGCATTGCTGGCCGCGAGCTCGGCGCCGGCGGTCGCATCCCTGCCGGTCGCCAGCACTTTCTTGCCTGCTGCCGCAAGCGTCTTCACGCACGCTCGCCCAATTCCGTGCGTGGCACCCGTGACGATGATCATGCAGTTTTCTCCAATTATCAGACCGGCGCTCTGTTGGCCGCCGCCCGCTTTTGTACAAGAGCCCCACCGCTCATGAGGACGACCGAGATGATGACGAGCAGCGTCGACATGGCAAGTATCGAAGGATCGATATTATCTCTCAACCCATCGAATATCTGCCGAGGCAATGTTCGCTGAACCGGTCCGCTGATGAACAATGCGACGACGACCTCGTCCAACGAAAAGACAAAGGCGAAAAGTGCGCCCGATACGACACCCGGCGCGATCAGCGGCAGGGTGACAGTTCGAAAGGCACGAACGGGTGACGCGCCGAGACTGGCTGCTGCACGTACCAGGTTGGTATCGAAGTTCTTCAACGTTGCGGTCACCGTGATCACCACGAAGGGAGGCGGGACAACGGCAGAGGAATACGAGCGGCATTTATTGCGACCGATATTCGATTACGTGCAATTCGATCAAAATCGTCGATCGCCTTGGAGAGTTCGACTGCCATGGTGTTCATCTTGTCGATCGCCCGCATCGTTGTCGGCTGAATACCCTGTCGAATATCGATGTCGGTCTTGGGCAATCCCATCTTCGGGTTGGAATCGATTGGGAAAATGCGTTCGAGGATTAGACTTCCAAAAGCTGATGCCTTCTGGCGTAATCCATTGAAAGCCACCTGAACTTGCGCGTCAAGAAACTCGTAGAGCGCACCCCGCCACGTCTCATTCATCTCATGGATTGGATTGAGCTGATCATTACGAAATGCTGTTCCAAAATTATGTGGGTGTAGGAAAACACGTAAACTCTCGGGCAGCTGATTGTGAACACGCGTCAAGAGTTCGAGATCTCTTGGATTGGGCTCGCGTGCCGCTTCCTCATTTAGACTATGTGCCCGCCGACCACTTTATCACCGAACATAGCCTGGATGCCCAATGGCATGGACCGGGAGGAGAGACCTGGGGGTATTCCACGGCAATCATCCAACGGGGTCCTCAAAGATGCCGCTTCGGCGTGAACCTCTTCAGGGCCTCCAAGGTCTCGGGGCTGACGTGATGTTCTATGCCCTCCGCGTCCATCCGCGCCGTTTCGACGCTGACTCCGATAGAGCAGAGAAACGTTTCCACGATCTGGTGCCTCTCGCGACTGACGCGGGCCAACTCCTTGCCGACACCTGTGAGGAAAACACCCCGGTACGGGCGCTGCTGGATATAGCCCTCCGCAATCAGCCGCTTCAGCATCTTGGCGACGGTCGGCTGGGCGACGCCGAGGCGCTGGGCAATATCCACCTGCCGCGCCTCTCCGCCGTCGGCGAGAAGGTCGGCGATGAGTTCGACGTAGTCTTCCACGAGTTCGCTGCGGCGGTTGTGCCGCGCCTGTTTGAAGCTCTCCATCTGGGTATCGGGGGCGATAAGCGAACCCTCGATTTCGATCGACTGACCATGCTTCTCGTTCAATTTAATTCCGCCTGCTTATAATTTTTCTCCTGCGTTACGATAACGTAGCAATAGCTATATTCCAATCTTCATCTGCAAGTTATCGTGAATATAGCTCTTGCTATAATCATGCTATCATGCTCTATTTCTTTTAAATTGCTAATTGGAGTGTCCTCTAACATGCTGAGGTGGGCACAGATGGCCTTGAGTAGACGCAGCCTCCTGGCCGGGGGGGTCGTAACGCTCGGTGCCACGAGCTTCGGCAGCAGCAACACGGCGGCTGAGGAAGCCCATTCCGGCGACCATGGCGCTGCGGCGCGCGCAGTGAAGAGCGGCGACGTTGCTCCCGCCCACGAATCCGCGCATGGCGCGATGATCACCGTGGGCACGGTCGACAATATTCGCAACGGCTTCGATCCGACGAGCATGCTCACCGATTGGTACACGGGCGAATTGAGCGACCTGCCGGACGGGCGCAAACTTCGCAGCTTCGAAATCACGGTCGAAGAAAAGGAAATCGAGATCGCCCCCGGCGTCATGTTTCCCGCCTGGACCTACAACGGCCGTGTCCCCGGCCCCGCCCTTCGAGTGACCGAAGGAGAGCGGCTGAAAATCAAGCTCGTCAACAACGGCTCGCACCCTCATTCCCTGCACTTCCACGGCATTCACGCGGCTCGGATGGATGGCGTGCCCGGCGCCGGTGTTGTCGGCCCCGGCGAAGAGTTCGTCTACGAGTTCGATGCCAGACCCTTTGGCTGCCATCTCTATCATTGCCATTCCCTGCCGCTTACCCGCCACATCCACAAGGGTATGTACGGCCTCTTCGTCATCGATCCCGATCCGACCCGCCACCCCGATCACATCGAGGTTGCCAAGTCGCGGCTTCTCGGCTCACCGGAAAATGCGCGTTGGCAGGAAATGGCGATGGTGATGAACGCCTTCGACACGAATTTCGATGGCGAAAACGAGTTCTATGCCTGCAACACGATCGCGCACTGCTATGCGAAGGAACCAATTAAGGTCGTCAGGGGCCGACCGGTCCGCATCTACCTCGTCAATATCGTTGAATTCGACCCGATCAACTCATTCCACCTGCATGCCAATTTCTTCGACTACTACGATCAGGGAACGACCCTGACGCCGACGCTGAAGACCGTCGATCTCATCGTGCAGTGCCAGGCACAACGGGGAATTCTCGAATTCACCTACGAGGAACATGAGCCTGGGCTCTACATGTTCCACGCCCATCAATCGGAATTTACCGAACTTGGCTGGATGGGCATGTTCGACGTTGTGGAGACGCTGTCATGATCCACGAAAAGATCAACGCTGTCACTCCGGCCTCCTGTTTGTCTCGCTATCTTTGGCTGCTGGTTCCCGTCGCGGTTCTTGCGGTGGCAATCGTCTGGCTGCTCCAGACAAATCCGCTGCAAGGCTTCAATAACGGCGCGCCGCCGGTGGAGAACCTAACGATCGAGCGCACCGTCCTCGATCACGACGGAGTGCGATTGCTTGTCCGCGCCGGCGGATCGGACCCCATGACGATCGCCCAGGTCCAGGTGGATGCGGCGTATTGGAACTTCAGTCAAGAGCCGCAAGGCCCGATCGCCCGTGGCGATACGGCCTGGATCGGCCTCCCGTTCCCGTGGGTTCTGGGGGAAACCCATCGCATGACCTTCGTCACCAATACCGGTGCCACATTCGAGCACGAAATCGCCGTCGCCGTGCCCACGCCTATTGCGACATCTGGCAGTCTGTGGTCGCAGGCCCTTCTCGGGGCGTTCGTCGGCATCCTGCCCGTTGCCATTGGTCTCATGTGCTATCCGGCCCTGCGTGGCGCGGGCCAAGGGACGATGACGTTCCTCCTCGCCTTGACCGTGGGACTGCTTGTGTTCCTGCTGGTCGATACAATTGTGGAAGCGTTTGAATTTGCCAACGCGTCAGCGCCCATCTTCCAGGGAAGCATCATGGTCGTTCTGACGGCTGCAGCCAGCTTCGTTGTCCTCATGGCGGTCGGCCGCCGCGGCGGCTCCCCGACGGGAGTGGCTCTTGCCACCTTCATCGCGCTTGGCATTGGGCTTCACAATTTCGGTGAAGGTCTTGCCATCGGCGCCGCTTTCGCAGCAGGCGCGGCGGGGCTCGGAACCTTCCTGGTGCTCGGTTTCGCTCTCCACAATATCACCGAGGGCATCGGCATCGCCGCCCCCATCCTGAAGATCCGGCCTAAGCTCGTTCATTTCGTGGGTCTGACGCTGCTGGCCGGCGGCCCTGCGGTTCTTGGCATCTGGCTCGGCAGCCTGGCCGTCGCGCCGCACTGGACCGCGATCGCCCTGGCGATTGGCGCCGGCGCTATCGCACAGGTCATCGTCGAAGTCACCGCGCTGCTCGTAAGGAGCGGCAACCGAGCGGAATACACGCAGGCCCTCAGTCCTGCGGCGTTCGGCGGCATCGCGGCGGGGCTGGCGCTCATGTATGCGACCGCTATGCTCGTCAAGATCTGACACCACCCTCGCCTTCTCCAGTGACGCTAGGAATGATTTCCATGCTAGTGGCAATGTCACGATACAGCCGGGGACAGCGATGGCCGTTGAATGACGACTCTATGGAGACCTGACGAAACCGGACGTCCAGTTTGCCGCTATGGATTGTGCCGGGTGAGACCGTATTGACGGTCACTCCGTCAACGCGACCGCCTTGGCCATTGACGCCGTCATTGCATCCATGGCCGCCTTGCAGGCGGAGTAATCCGGCCTGGAGGCCGGAGGCATCAAACCGGCCGGGCTGTCCCGCATTCAACCGGCGATCCGCTGCGCAGACGCCGTTTCAGAAGGGTACTCACGACGAATCTTTTCGCCCAGCGGCTGCCATCACGGCATTTCGATTTTACTCCGGGAGGGGCTCGCGCTAGGCTTTCCGAAGTCTTCGCAATCGGGGAGTGAGACCAATGAAACGCCGTTATGCCGTTGCCGCAGTCGCTTTGGCCTGGTCCGGGGTGGTCTATGCGCAAGACACCAGCATGAGTTTCTTTGTTACTAGCGTTAATCCTGGGAAGGGTGGCGATCTCGGCGGCCTACAGGGAGCTGACGCCCACTGCGACACGCTGGCGAGAGCTATCGGGTCGACGGGCAAGACCTGGAAAGCCTACCTGTCTACGGATACGGAAAACGCCAAGGATCGCATCGGTGGTGGCCCTTGGTATAACGCCAAGGGCGAAAAGATCGCTGACGACGTTGCATCGCTCCATGGTGACACGAACAATCTGACCAAACAGTCAGCCCTTAACGAGAAGGGGGAAATCATCAACGGTAGAGGTGATACACCCAACCGCCACGACATACTGACAGGCTCGAAAGCTGATGGAACTGCGGCGGCCGAAACCTGTGGCAATTGGACAATGGGCAGCGCGGATGGTGCTGCGATTGTTGGCCACAGTGACCGCACGGGTCTGAACGATTCAGCCGAGGCCAAGTCCTGGAATGCGTCGCATTCGACGCGGGGCGGCTGCACGGTTGAGGCCTTCAAAGGAACTGGCGGTGAAGGGTTATTCTATTGCTTCGCCGCAGACTAACCCAAAGGTCGCCTGCCTGAGATGGAATGCCGGGCCATAGCGCCCGGTTCCCGTCCTTCGGATGAGGGCAGAGATTGCTCGGCCATTGCAGTCCGCACCGTAAGCCGGAGGCGGGCTTTTCATTTCAGATTTGGCGCTGAGACTTGGGAACACACGCTCTGCCGGACGATGGGGGCGAAAGCGTGTTGAAGCGCCGCCTCTGCAACAGGGGGATATGGTTGCGCCCGAGGCATCCCACCCTCTCCTTGCCGGCCCCAAGCGGACGCAAATGACCGCTACGTGGTTATTGCCTGAATCGCAAGGACCTCAAGAAGCAGGGTAAAGGTTGGCGATGTCCCGAGCTTTCCGTTTCTGACATCCGACGGTTTGTCTGGCGAACCGCAAGCGATCCAGGCGTGGATGACGCCTCTCCATCGGCCATTTTGAGCAAGCTCATCACCGATTCACAGAAATCACAACTTCCGCGGAATGCTTCGCTGTTTTTCGCTAGTCTTGATTGTCCGATATCATCGGTTGATAACCGCCATTGACCCATTGACATTAGATTCGATTTTGTTTCGGAACGAATCACTTGACCAGCCGTTGACTCGCTTTGGTTGTGAGTCGGAGGGGCGGGCATGGCAGCGCATCGCGCGCAGTGGAAAGGTTTCCTGAAGTTCGGAGAGGTTTCATTCGGAGTCGCCCTTTATACGGCTTCATCCACATCCGAACGCATTGCCTTCAACACCATAAACAAGGCGACAGGGAATCGGGTGAACCGAATTTTTGTAGACAGCGAGACCGATGATCCGGTGCCGCGCGAAGCTCAGACCAAGGGCTTCGAAATCGAGAACGGTCAGTACATCATGATCGATCCGGAGGAGGTCGCCGCTACGATCCCGGAGAGCAACAAGACACTCGAGGTCGATGCGTTCATTCCTTGCGCCGAAGTCGACGACGTCTACTTCGACAAGCCTTACTACCTTACACCGGACAGGATCGGAGCGGACGCCTTCACTGCGCTCCGGGACGGCATGAAAAAGGCGAAGGTTGCCGCCATCGCCCGCACGGTCCTCTTCCGACGCATACGCACCGTCCTCGTTCAGCCCCACGGCAAGGGCCTCATCGCGACGACGCTAAACTTCGATTACGAAGTGCGCTCGTCCGCAAAGGCTTTCGAGGAGATGCCGAAGATAAAGATAAAGGGCGAGATGCTCGATCTCGCCAAGCACATCATCGGCACCAAGAAGGGCAAGTTCAATCCGGCCGAATTCGAGGACCGCTACGAGCTGGCCGTCGCCGAGCTGGTGAAGGCGAAGATCGAAGGCAGGGCTCTTCCGAAGAAGAAGCCGGTCAAGGTCTCCGAACCGAAGGACCTGCTCAAGGCTCTCCGCGAGAGCGCCGGGATGCTGGGTGGCGGCACAGACAAGCCGAAGCGCGCCGCCGCGAACGCCAATGCAGGATTGGGCCGCGAGAAAGCTAGCCGAGTATCGCCCAAGTCCGCGACGGGCGCTGTGCCGCGCCGCAAGGCAAGCTGAGGAGGTAGACCATGGCACCGCGCCCATATTGGAAAGGGTATCTCAAACTGTCTCTCGTCACATGTCCCGTGGCGATGACTCCGGCGACAAGCGAGAGCGAAAAGGTCCGTTTCCATACGCTCAACAAGGAGACCGGCAACAGGGTGGTTTCCCAGTACGTCGACTCCGTCACTGGCAAGCGCGTGAAGGAAGAGAACGAAGCGAAAGGCTATGCCCGCGGCGAAAACGACTACGTCATCCTGACGGACGACGACCTCGACGCCGTGGCGCTGGACACCGTCAAGACGATCGACATCGATACGTTCGTGCCAGCGGAGAGCATCGAATGGGTCTACCTCGAGAAGCCCCACTACCTGATGCCGGATGACCCGGTCGGCCAGGAGGCGTTCGCGGTTATTCGAGATGCCATGGCTGCCGACAAGGTCGTAGGCGTCTCGAAGCTCGTCGTGGGCCGCCGGGAACGCGCGGTGGTTCTAGAACCTCGTGGCGAAGGCATCGTTCTCTGGACCCTCAGGTTTGGCAACGAAGTCCGTCCGGAGGAATCCTACTTCGAGGATATCGACGAGAAGTCCGATCCGGAGCTGGCGCCGCTGGTGCAGCAGCTCATCAAGCAGAAGACCAAGACGTGGTCGCCGACGATGGTGTCGGATCCCATACAGGAAAGCCTGCTGGCGATCATCGAAGAGAAGAGGAAGGCTCTCAGGCCCAAGAGGGCGACGAAGGGCAAGAAGGACGAGACCCCTCCAGCATCGAACGTGGTCAACATCATGGACGCCCTACGCAAGAGCGTCGAAGCCAATCTGAAAAGCAAGAAGGAGCAGCGTAGATGACCGACACTTCCCTCATCGAATTGGAACTCTGCAAGCCTGCTCCAATCATCTTTGGCGAAAACGGCCATCTTGCTGTGACCGATGGCAAGACCGTCTGGATCGTCGTCGTCACCGAAGAAGCTATGAAAGCAACCGCCAATCCGCCGGATGCATCACTTGAGCGACTCGCGCGATATGCTCGGTATTATCGGAACATGGCTGCAGCCGCGATCCAGCGCGGTGAAGATCAGAACGGCAAGGTCTGGATCTTCGAGAAGGACGTGCTGGCGTCTCCAACGCGACGCTCATTCAAGCATCCGGGTCGACATGGAAGACGGCTTATCAGACGGGCGAACCGTCGGAGCTTTCCTCCGGTATCAGTGAAGCTAGGAGCTTGGAAACAAACAATCTCCACGGTGACGGATGTCGCCAAGACCATCCTCGACGATCGCTGGCCATTGATCGACGGCCCGGCGCAGCGTGCTCTACGACTGGCCATCGTTACGTGCTTTAACGATGAAATCGCCCCGAACGCAGTCAGGTCTGCCTTTCTCAGCGCGGCGAGCGAAGCCCACGTCGAGGTTGCCGATCCCGCGCCAGTCAAGTCCTCGAGGCAACGTCGCGTTCTGTCCGGTCAAACCCGTCCGGCGGCCCGTCCGACTCCTGCCACTGACAACGGCCGATCGCGGGTGGGTATCCGGCATTAGGATGATGATCTGAGGTTGACTTTGATTTCATCGTATGAATGAATAGGTTGCCAAGCCCATCGGGTGGGACTCTGGTGTCTAGGGTCGACCAGCCGGGGGAGTTATGGTCGACCCTAGTCTGGGCTCCCTGATAGGGTGGCCTACACTCTCGGACACCCTTGGGCTACCAAGTGATCAGGTGTGGCCCCGGTCTACCCAAAAGTAGGACCATGGTTGGCCATACCCTTGGTCACGCGGCAGGTTCTGCGACATCTGGGAGCCGATCTGGAAGGGACAGTCGAACTCGTCGAAGGGGCCCGTACCGGGGATTGCAGGCTTAGTCGGGTGCTGGGATGGCTCGGGGTTCGTTCGATACGGTCGATCCACGCCGTTAGGTCATGGGTGCCGCTTGATCTCCTGACCACTCATGGCTCCTGACGCTGAGCCGAACTTAACGTAAGTACCCCTGCCGCCATCCCACAATGCGCCTAGATGTTTGGCAGGGAGACCTTGTAGCGATAACCCGACATCGGTTGGCCTTGTTCAGGTTGCTGATAGGCAACCACGGGTTTTGACGAGGGGACAAGGCGCTGTATATCAGCCTCGGTCCGGTCATCGATCCGTTAGCCGGTCTTTCGGAAACGACCATTCTCTGTCGGAACCCAAAGATTTGTCAGATCGTGGAGATTGTCGGCAGCGTCGAGCGAAGAGACTGCCTCGTTCAAGGCAACCGCCTGTTCAAATGGCAGCACCTTCGCCGCACAGCCTTCAAACTTTCTCGTGATAAGCTCCGGCGGGGCAGGATCGTCCTTCGTCCGTCCGAACGGCCGGTCGCGCTGCAAACGGAAGCTGCGGCCGTCCTTCAAGCTGACGGTCAATTCCGTCAAATAGTTTCCGTCCGTCGCCTGCGAAAGGTCGGGATGCGGCCTTGCGACGACCCCCGCCATCAGTTTCTTTGCATCGGCTGCTTGGTACGCTTCAGGTTCGAAACTTTCGAACGTGATCGCTCCGTCGATCGCAGCGCGCGCGAGGCAGTATTGCACGCTAAACTTAGCGTCGAGGGCGGTGCGCAGTTCCGGGCGGTCGACATGCGTCAGCCTAAGGGGATGGATCAGCGTCTTCATGCCCGCAATATCGCAAGTTTGGAATCCATGTTCACGCATGAGCATCAGGATCGCATCGATGCTGCTGTGGGTGCTGTCGCAGCACGGATACAGCTTGATGCCGATGCCCGGATCGACGATGTCCCAAGGGGCTGCCCAGTTCGACAGGGCATGTTTCGGATCGAAGTTGCCCTTCCCATTGTAGACGTTGAAAAAGCCCTGCTTGTGTTCGAAGGCCTCCATGCTTGCGGTGAAGCCTTCTCGGGCCATCAAGGCCGCCATCAACCCATGTCTCGCCGCGTGGCCGACATGGAAGGGCTTCGTCATTGTGCCGAAGTTCGCCTTCACTCCGCTGGACAGCGACACTGCGAGCGCCAACGCCGTTGCCGTCTGCTCGACGGTAAGGCCGAGATACTTCGCGCATGCAGCCGCAGCGCCGAATACACCAAGCGTCGCCGTGGGATGCCACCCCTTGTCGTAGTGATGGAAGTTGACAGCTCGGGCGATCCGCGTCTCGGTTTCGAACCCGGTCAGGAATGCGAGGAGGAAGTCGCGCCCGTTCCCTCCCCTGCTCTCGGCAAGGGCCTGAAGGGCGGCAAGGACCGGCGCGGTCGGGTGGCCGCCCATGGCAATGTTGACGTCGTCGAAGTCCAGAGCATGGGCCGACGCGCCGTTGACCAGTGCTGCCGAGAGCAGGTCGAGCTTTTCGGTTCTTCCGTACAGGGAGATCGTGCCACGGCTGGTAAGGCCTGGCGTGGCGAGAAGCGTCCTGACGACAGGTTCGTCCGCGCCCGCCAGAGCGCATCCGATCGTATCGAGAATCACGGTCTTCGCGTTGGCAATCGCCTCGGGCGTCATTTCTCCGGTGTGTCGTTCGTGGATCAGGCGGGCAAGTTCGAGGGCGAAAGTCACAGCTTTTCCTATCCGCACTTTAGTGGTTGGTCGGTAGGGCCGCCCCTCCGGTCGGCCTGTTGGGCCGCCGCGCCTTCAGACGCGACAGCGGTCTTGTGATGGTCGCTAAGGTGCGATCACACCTTCTCGAGCGCGCGCCGTCGTAGGCCGGCAACGAGAAGGACGACAGACGCGACCACCGCGAGCGCGATCAGCGGCAGTAGAGCCAGGGAAAAGCTGCCGGTCGCCTTCTGGATCTCTCCGAGGAGGTAGGTGCTGAGCGCCGCCGCAATGCTGCCGACCGCACTGACGACTGCGATGCCAACCGCGGAGATGTTCTCCGGGCACCACTGCGTGACCATCGCCCAGAACGGCCCCTTGGCGGCGTAGGTGCCGATCAGCGCAAGGGTGAGGATGACGACGACGGCCGGCAGTGAATGGAAGACCATCGCCGCCAGGAGAGCGGCGCCCGACAGGGCCAACGGCCAGAAAGTGTGCCAGGTCCTGTCATTGTGGCGGTCGGAGCTGCGCCCCCACCAGATCATCGCGACGGTTGCGATGCAGAATGGAACCGAGTTGATCAGTCCGGTCTGGAAGTCCGTGAGGCCATAGGACTTGATGATGATCGGCTGCCAAAGGGACAGGCAGATGCCCACGGATATGACGCCCGCATAGATGAGCGAGAGCGCGATCACTGCAGGATTGCAGAGAGCCGTCCACACGCTGGCCTTCTTGGCGCCGCTCAGTTCCGCGATCTGGGACCGTTCCGCTTCCAACGAATGCTGCAGCCACTGCCGGCTGTCGCGGCTCAGCCAGCGTGCGTCCTCCGGCTCGTTGTTCATGAACAGGACGAAGCCCACCCCCAGAAGAACCGCGGGGAGGCCCTCGAGCAGGAACATCCACTGCCAGCCGCTCAGGCCGAGGCCGCCATGCAATTGCAGAAGCGAGGCCGAGATAGGTGAGCCGATGGCGCTCGATGCAGGAATCGCAACAAGGAACAGTGCCGAGACCTGGCCACGATAGGCCTTCGGAAACCAGCGCGAGATATAAAAGATAACGCCGGGCAGGAAACCTGCTTCCGCAGCGCCTAAGAGGAGGCGGAAGGCGTAGAACGACCAGCGTCCGTCAATCATGACCATGCCGATCGAAACGGCGCCCCAGACGACCATCATGGTGCCGATCCAGCGGCGCGCGCCGAACTTCTGGAGCGCGAGGTTGGCCGGAACTGAGAAGATGCAGTAGGTAACGAGAAAGAGGCTGGCCCCGGTCCCGAAGACGTCGTTGCCAAGATCCATTTCAGACCGCATCTGCAGGGCGGCGAAGCCGATGTTGACGCGGTCGATGTAGGATACGAGGTAGCAGATCATCAGATATGGCAGGATCCTCCACGTGACCTGCCGCATCGTGCTCAGCTCAAGAGCCTCGCGCCCGCTCGAAACCTCCAATGTATTTCCTGTTTGGTGTGCTGCTCGCACGATGCTCTCCTCCATGGGAATCAGTTCTGATGTCGTGTTGTTCCGGCTAGCTTGGTCGATCTATGCGTAGAGCTTCGCCGGATTGTCGACAAAGAGCGCCTGCCTTCGCTCAGCGTCGAGCCAGCCCGCGAGCGTGCGGGCGTTGCGGTTATCGTCTATCTTCTTGAAGGGCTCGATCCGGTCCGGGGTCCGCTCCGAATTGGAATAGCCCCCTGTGTGTGGCCAGTCCGATCCCCATATCATTCTGTCCGGACGCGCCTCGGTCAGGCGCGCGACAAATGGTTCCAGGTCGCCGTGCTCAGCGGTTTTGCTTACGCGGGACGGCGCACTCAGCTTCAACCAGACATTTCCACTTCCGAGCGCCTCCAGCATCGCCAGGAAGCCGAATTGGCCAAGCCCCTGAGCAGCGTCGATCCCACCGAAGTGATCGATGACGACTGGACAGGGTAGCTCGACCATTGCGCCCGCGAGTGAGGCCAGAACTTCGGCACGAGAGTAGATCTGTATGTGCCATCCGAGAGGTGCCACCTGTTCCGCCATCGACGAGAGCTGCATCGTAGCCCGTCTCGGATCGGCAAGGCCGAATGTCTCGAGATTGAGGCGAACCGCTCGGACGCCCAGCGCATGCATCTCCTTCAACCGGCCGTAGCTATACGACGGATCGATCACGGCGACACCACGGCTCTCGCCTTGCTCACGCTCTAATACGTTGCACAGGAGACGGTTATCGCTGCCGTAGACACTTGCCTGAACCAGGACGCTGTGTGCGAGGCCAAGGCTTTTGCGGAACGCGCGCAACGACGCGAGCGAGGCCTCGCCGGGCGTGAAGGTGCGGTCCTCGGCAAATGGAAACTCAGGAAACTGTTCGAAGACGTGGACGTGACAGTCCCACGATCCCGCTGGCAGCGGGAATTCCTTAGGCTTCCCGTCTGGAGCCGGGGATTCGGCACTCGACAGGCGTTCGTTCAGTTCGAGGTCGTGCAAATCTTTATACTGTTGAGACACGTCATTTCTCCATGACGCGCTAAAATTCGCGGAAAAAGCATAACTGTCCAATCATGAATTGCGGGAAAAGCATAAACTGTATTTATACTGCCGAGACACTGGCGGGCTTGTAGCCGCGGCGAATAGGACCGCGTAGGGCCGCCGTTGAAGGTACGAGGGCAGGATGAATCTAAGACAGTTGGAGGTGTTTCACGCGATCATGAGCACTGGTTCGGTGACGGGGGCCGCGAGGAAGCTCAATGTCACGCAGCCGGCGGTGAGCACCGTGCTAAAACATTGCGAGCAGCAACTTCAGATGCGCCTGTTCGTCAGGAAAGGATCGCGGCTGGAACCCACGCCCGAGGCCCTGACGCTCTTCCCCGACGTCGCCGAAATCTTCGAACGCGTCAGGGCGGTAGAACGTCTGGGACAAGACCTGCGCGGAGGCCTACAAGGTACGCTATCGATCGCCGCCTGCTTCCCGGAAGCCAACGGCGTAATCGCCCGCGCGGTCGCTACGTTCATGCAGGCCCGTCCGGATATCAAGATTTCCCTCTATGCCGTCGCGTCGCCAATCGTCGTCGACAAGGTCGTCAATCGGGAGGTCGATCTCGGGATCGCCTATGGTCCCGTCACCCACCCGGAGGTTTCGACGAAGACGCTGTTCCACTCCAGCATCGGATGTGTTCTTCCGGAGGGGCACCGGCTGGCCCGTCAGGACTCGATCAAGGTCGCCGAACTCCGTCACGAGCGAGTCATTACCTATCTCAACCAGTCGCCGATGCGGACGTTCGTAGACCTCGCCTTCAGTGAAGCGAACGTATCTCCGGTTTTCGCGGCGCAGGTCAGTATCTCGCTCTCTGGAATGATGCTCGCGCGCTTCGGCGGCGGGATAGCTGTCGTGGAGCCACTTCTGCTTTCATCGCTCGAGCTGCCCGGCTTGGTCGCCCGGCCGCTGGATCCGGCGATCGAGGTGAGCACGCTTGCGCTCCATAACCGGAACACCGCGAAGTCCGTCGTGGCACAGGCATTCCTCTTACACCTGGCATCCACTATCGAACAACTCCCTGCGCTACGGAAGGACTGATTGCCAGAAGCTGACAGTCCCGCCTTCGATTTTCATAATGGCGGGCAACGGATCTGGGTGCCATCCCAGCCTGGCAACGGACCGGGCGCACCCGGATACCGAATTTCGCGATCTCAGAGACCTTGATTTGGCTCGTCATCGCCAAGCGGCCGAAAGAACTGCGGCCAGAACTTTCGCCGATGATCGACATTCTCTCCAGAGCGCGCCATCCTCAGAGATCAACAAAAAGTTGCCGTTCTGTGACCCGCGGTATCGGTGGGCATTCGAAATGCCTACGTCTTGATGGACGAGACGGATGAGCTATTTTCTGCAGCATGGACATCTTCCGAACCATGGATGGCTCGCATCGCAAGAGATTTCTGCGGGGACTGCGGCGGCTCGAAAGAGCACAGGGAAAGGATGCGATCCTCCTGCAGGCCATATTCGCAATTGTTGATGTCGCCATCCTCGTCTTCTTCGTACTCGGGCCCTACCTTCGTACGGGCCCGACCTACCTCGTCATCGACTATGTGATCGCCATTTGGATCGCTGCCGAGTTGGTGGCCCGCGCGATCGCCGCGCCGTCTTTCCGCGCATGGATCCTGCGCCCGATGACCTGGATCGACATCGTTGTCCTGTCTACCCTTCTGTTCCCGGACGTCCTCTTCAACTTTGCCTTCCTGAGGGTGATGCGGCTGTGGGCGATTGGGCGAAGCCCGCTTCTAAAAGAAGGTCTTCGGATGATGGGCTATGACGACTTCCTCGACGTGGTGCGGGCAGTGATCAACTTCGTCGTCTTCCTCTTCTTGATTACTGGCTTCGTCTACACCTCGTTCTTCTACAACAGCGAGGGGAGCGAAGGGTTCGTGGACGCTCTGTACTTCACGGTCGCGACGGTGACCACGACTGGCTTCGGCGACATCACCCTTCCCGGAACGCTCGGCAAGCTGACCTCCGTTGTCACGATGATTGTCGGCATTTCGCTCTTTGTCAGGCTAGCACAGGCGATAGTTCGACCACACAAGGTCACCTTTCCATGCCACAGATGCGGGCTGCAGCGGCACGATGGGGATGCTGTTCACTGCAAGGCCTGCGGAGAAATCCTCAACATTCCCGACGAAGGCTCCTGAGAACCCGGCGCTCCGACAAAGCCGCCAGCACCGTCGATGTGCACTCTCGAGAAGTCCTCCGGCCGGCGGCGATGAGCCGATGGCGGATGCGCACAAGTCCCATACCTGCCGGTCATCCCCTCCTCCGGGATATCACCGCCAGGACGCCAACCAATTCGTTTTCAACACCCTACCCCCTGCCGACGAGCGGCATCTTTGTCGCCATCACCGTCATGGTCAGGACATTTGCCTCCAACGGAAGGCCTGCCATGTAGACCACCGCGCGAGCAACATGCTCGGCGGGAATCGTCGGTTCGCTGGCGATTTCTCCGTTCGCCTGCAGCACACCAGAACTCATCCTCGCGGTCATTTCTGTTGCGGCATTGCCGATATCGATCTGGCCGCAAGCAATATCGAATGGCCGCCCGTCGAGCGCGGTTGATTTCGTGAGGCCGGTGATTGCGTGCTTGGTCGCAGTGTAGGGGGCGGAATTCGGCCTCGGCGTCGTCGCCGAAATCGACCCGTTGTTGATGATGCGGCCGCCGCGGGGCTCTTGCGACTTCATCAGCCTGAAAGCCTGCTGCGTGCAAAGGAAGGCACCGGTGAGGTTGGCCGCGACCACACCGCTCCACTGATCGAAAGTGACGTCTTCCAGCGGGATCGCCGGAACACCGCTGCCGGCATTGTTGACGAGGAGATCGAGCCGACCAAACTCTTTTCTGACCTTGTCGAAGAGGTCGGCGACCTGCTCGACAACGCCGATATCGCAGGCGATCGCCCGCATCGTGCCGCCGGTCTTGGCGGCAATTTCGCTAGCGGCTTTTTCCAGCACATCGCTGCGGCGGCCGGTAATGATAACGGCATAACCCTCCGCGCTCAGCGCCTTGGCGATGCAGCGACCGATGCCGGTACCTCCGCCAGTGACGAGGGCGATCTGGGTTCTTTGTGCGGTTTCGGGTTGCCCCATCTGAGATTTTCCTTCCCTCGCATGCATGCGCCTCCGACGCCAGCCACAGGGTTAGGCTGCCACGTCGGCGAAGACCTGCCTCATAGTCCCGCCAGTTCGTCACCTTGAATTCACCTTGTCAATGCGATGATGGCGGGCGGTGTTGTGTTTATGCGGCATGGTCGGGCACCGCGGTGATCGCGGTTCCAGACGCATAGAGTTCAAGCATTGAATCCTCCCAACGCTTAAAGCCGGTCACGCGGCGGCGAGGCAAACGCCCATCATCTGATCGACAGGTCAAAAACGCCGGTTACGAGGCATCAAGACTGCCAACTTACTTCTGCCCGCCCACGCCGTTCTCATTGGCGACAACAACGTTGGCAAATCCACCGTTCTGGAGGCGATCGATTTGTGCCTGGGACCGGATCGGCTCAACAGGCTACCTCCAATCGACGAGCACGATTTCCATCTCGGCCGATACTTGGCGAGTAATGGCGCCCTTCCCGAAGGCGGCGCAGCGGAAGCTGTCACTGAAGTGGCCTCGGAACAAGCGGGAGACAATCCGGCAGCGGCCGAGGCCGGCAATCCAATAATCGAAATCGAGCTCACCGTAACCCGACTGTCGGAAGAACAGCAGGATCACTTCAGTTCGAACATCGAATGGTGGGACGAAGCCACCGAAGCCTTCTTCAACGGTAGCGCCGATGAACTCGATGATTCCTTGTCGATCCCTGCGGTCCACGTGACCTTCCGAGGATGGTACGACGAAGCGGAAGACGATTTCACCGGGAAGACCTACTACACGCGCAGTCTAGCTGAGGACGAAACACCGCCGCCAATGCGGCTTCCTCTATCGCCGGACACTGAGAACCGGATCCCGCGCGGTCAGTCTCGAGCGTGGAAGCCTTCTCGATATCATCCTGCGCCTGAAGGAGATCAGGCCCAGGATGTGGGAGGACACCCTTCAGGGCTTGAAGTCGCTCGACGTCGCGACGGATCCCGCTCTCGGGCTCATCCTCATGACCGCAAAGGGCCGACAGCGGAAGACGGCCACTTCCGGAACCCCATGGAATTTCGCCCCATGGCGATGCGTCGGCCTATGTAATCAGAGACATGCAGAGGTCGTATCCATAGGTCTAGTTTCGGTAGACCTCCGTCTAATTTCGGCGGAAGCCGTGCCGTGGTAGCTTTTGATTATCGCCGCAACAAGTTCCTCCCAGTTGGGCGACAAGTTGGCGTCGGTGTGTTTCCTCCCCCGTCACCGACGCAACAACATTGACCGCCTCGCATCACCGCTGAGGCGGTCTCTTTTTTGCCGCATAGGCCGAGATACCAATGGCTAGGCGTCGGCCAGTTCGCTGGTTCGGAAGGAAAGCGCAGTGGCGAATTCTATCTGCCTGCTCCAACGGCGGAAGGTCGGCTACGGACTATTTCATCCAGTCCTCTACGGCGCGGCGCAGAAAGTCGAGATCGAGTTCGTTGTCTTTCGGACTGCCGGCACGATGGCCCCAGATGGAAGGAATCGGCCGCAGTTCAGCGCGGGCGAGATGTGGGATATCGGCAGCATTATCGGCCACGGGGAAGTAAAGATCGGTTCGCCCCGGCAGGAGCAGAACGCGAGCGCGTATCGCATTGAGCGCGTGCACCAGGTCGCCCCGGTAGATCTCATTGTCGCTGATGTCGGAGGCAATCCAGGTACAAGCCTGGGCATATAGATCTGCGGCTGGCCTCCGGGAGAATCCCGGTTCCCAACTGTCGGTGAGAAAATCCTCCAGCGTCGCGGCATCCGTGCTGCTTAAATGCAGTCCGGCGCGATACCAGTCCTGGCTCATCGCCCAGGCGGCGTAGATACGGGCAAAGGCACGCAGCGCCGCGCGGGGCTCTGTCGAAAAGCGTCCGCCGCCGAGGTGTTCGGGCGCCGCCTCGAGGGTTGCGAGCAGCGACAGCAGAAATACCTTGTTGTGGGGCGCCGTCCGGGCGCTGCCGCACACGACGATGGCGCGCTCGACGGCCTCGGGGAAGAGCGCCGCCCAATGGTAGGCCTGTTGGGCCCCCATGGAGAAACCGTAGACACAGGCTACCTGCTCGATTCCGAATACCTCGGCCAGCAAACGCTTCTGGGCACGAACGTTGTCGGCAGTCGTCACCAGGCTCGGGTAGTCGGGCGTGTTGGACGGGCTCGACGACAGCCCATTGCCGAACATCTCCGGCGTTATGATGAACCAGCGCGTAGGATCCAGAACCTTGTCGGGCGCAATCTGCCACTCCTGATCGGTATGCTGGGCAGTGTAGCTGGTGGGAAAGACGACAACGTTGTCGCGGCCGGGCGCCAGCGTACCATAGGTCTTCCAACTAAGGCTCGCGCCGGGCATCACTTCGCCCGATTGCAGCGCGAGGTCGCCGAGCGCGAAACGGCCTGTCTTGGTTGCCATGGTCATGGGGTTTTCTCTCCTGGAATCTGCGTGCCTTGCCTGCGAGCACCGTTCGACGTGCCAGGTACCTAAATCCAGGATTGGTTTTGTCAAGCGGGTCTGCGGCCGCGGAAGATGCCTTTGTTATTTCGACAAAAGTATCAAAAACGAACCGTTTTGTGTCACAACACCGCTCAAGCGCCTGCTTCGGTATGCCGATCTCTATCGCCAGATGGCCAACGCGGCAATCTACCGTCATGAGGGTGAAGACGGCAAAGTTTGGATATTGGAGAAGGACGTTCTGGCGTGTCGGGCGATCAACACGCACGACAGGGTATTACGTGCCCGCGCTCAAACCTGACTTTTCTTCCTCGGGAGGTAGCTGCCGCGCGGGTTGCCGTGGCTTTATGCTAGCATCTTCGCATAGGCAGCGGTATCAACGAACGCTTGCCGCGCAATATCGACACTCGCTTCGTCGCGCAATGCGCGTAGACTGTGAATCAACAAAAAGTGCCGTCAATTATCGGTGACGAGCGCGCGCGAGCACTCCAATAAGTACAGCAAAGAGCACTAACCCCAACAGGAAGCCGACGGCTCCGCCCCAAACCTCTCCAGTTGTGCCACCCAGCACCCCGCCGATAACTCCGCCGATGAGGAGCAGAAGAACTGGAAACAGGCAACCAATCATTGTTGAGATCCCGCGAGCGATTGCGTTGATGGTCGGAATTCTAGGCTCATTACGTCCGATGGTCATAGATAGAAATTGATGTCAGATTGTCAGCGTGGACAACCGAAGACACTGATAGTAGCTATACCTGTGTCTTCAACCTGAGGAACGGCTGGTGAAAAGCCGAGGGGACGCGTTTCGATGAAACCATGCGGACATCTGATGACGATCCGGAATGTTGTCCCCCGAACGCTTGGTTGCGAGGAATGCCTCGAAAGCGATCAGGGTTGGGTCCATCTCCGCCTTTGCAGGGAATGCGGCCATGTCGGCTGTTGCGACGATTCCATAGGCCGCCATGCGACGGCGCACTTCCAGGAGACGGGTCATCCTATCATCGAGGGCTACGACCCGCCCGAGGGCTGGGGGTGGTGCTATGTCGACGAGACGATGGTGGACCTGCCGAACCAGACGCCACAGAACGGTCCGATCCCGCGATACATTTGAAACCGACTACGACTACCGGAGGGCCGCCATGTCGACTTCTAGCAGCCGCATTGAGCAGATGTTCCCCGTTCTTACCGCCCATCAGATGGCAACAGCCCGACGCTTCGCGAGCGCGGATGCTCGCAAGTTCGAAGCGGGCGAGACCGTCTTCGGCTTCGGCGAAAAAGCCGCACCGATATGGATTGTTCTCGAAGGGTCGCTTGAGGTCTTTCGCCATGACGGCCCATTGAACGAAACTGAGGTCGTCGTCCATAAGCCCGGTCACTTCACAGGAGAGGTCAGCCAGCTCGCGGGCCGCCCCTCGCTCGTCAGGGGTGTGGCGGGTCCCGAAGGATGCGTCGCCCTGCCCTTCGATGGCCCACACCTTCGCGCGATGGTCATCGGATCGGCCGATATCGGCGAACTGGTCATGCGCGCTTTCATTCTGCGAAGGGTCGCGTTGATCGACACGGGGGGTGCGGGCTCCATCCTTCTCGGAGTGCCGGGCAGTTCCGCCCTGACTCGCCTTCAGGGTTTCCTGACGAGGAGCAATTATCCGCATCTGGTTCTCGACTGCACGGTCGACGAGGAGGGGCAGGCCCTCGTCAAGAGGTTGGGGGTCGCGCCCGAGGATGTCCCTGTGATGGTCTGTCCGAACGGGACTGTTCTGAAACATCCGACTGAGCTCGAAGCGGCCATGTGTCTTGGCATTACGCCCGACATTGACCCGCAAGCACTCTACGACGTCGCGATCGTCGGCGCAGGTCCTGCCGGGCTGGCGGCAGCGGTCTACGCTGCCTCCGAGGGTCTGAAAGTCATTGTCGTGGATGAGCGTGCGGCTGGCGGACAGGCGGGCGCATCAGCCAGGATTGAAAACTATCTTGGATTCCCGACGGGAATTTCGGGGCAGGCCCTTGCCGGACGCGCATTCAATCAGGCGCTCAAGTTTGGCGCGGATATCGCGCTGCCCCTTGCGGTGCTCGAATTCCAGCCGGCGCAGCACGCGGGGGCGCCGCATTTTCTCCAACTAACTGGTGGGCGATCCGTGCGCGCCAAAACCGTCGTAATCGCCTCCGGAGCACGCTACCGACGCCCGAAGGTCCAAAGCATCGACACCTTTGAAGGAGCAGGCGTTTCCTATTGGGCAACGCCGGTCGAGGCACGGTTGTGTCAGGGCGAGGAGATCGCCCTCATCGGCGGCGGCAATTCTGCCGGACAGGCCGTGGCATACCTGGCGCCGCAGGTTAGAAAGCTCCATCTCGTCGTGCGCAGGCCGCTCGAGGAGACGATGTCGCGCTATCTGATCGATCGCATCGCCGCCCTGTCGAACGTCGTCCTTCATGTCGGCTGCGAGATCGCATCCGTATCCGGCAACGATCGCACGGGATTGTCAGGCGCCGTACTGCGCGATGCGGCAGCAGAACGAGACCTCGAGCTCGCGCTGAGGCACCTGTTCCTGTTCATCGGAGCAGATCCAAACGCTGACTGGGTCAGATGCCGCGTGGCTCGTGACAAGAGCGGCTTTATCCTGACCGGCGCGGACGCAGCGTCAGACCGGTCCGGTCAACACCCGCATCCCCTGGAGACAAGCGTGCCGAACCTCTTCGCCATCGGCGACGTCCGATCGGGTTCGACGAAGCGAGTGGCCGCGGCGGTTGGCGAGGGCGCGGCGGTCGTCGCTCAGATCCACTCGGCCCTCAAATCGATGAACAACGTCACTGAGCGAATTTCACGCTGAAGGTTGTCGCAATGATCGCCTTGAACGGATTGGGACCAAGGACCCCTATATTTTTCTGGCTAAGAGATTGACTAACCTGCTGATAGTGGGGGGGTTGAAGCGCAACAATGATTTGTGGAACTATCGCTCTCGTAAGAGAGAGCGTATTTTGCGCCATTTGCAGCATTTCCGCGATATCCCCTTGTGTCGGCAACAACGAAATGCGCTTTCTTAACTTGTGCCGATTGCTGCGGATTTAGTTACCACGATCTTCGATAAGCGAAACGTTCCTGGCAAAGCGGCCTTTTCACGAACGTAACGCTACGCAGCCAATTCCTCGTTTCTGCCTATCTCGAAACGGCGACGATAGCTGCTTGGTGAAAGCCCGATCAAGCGTTGAAAAATTCGTCGGAAGGCAGCCGGGTCTTCATAGCCGACAGACCAGGCAATCTGGTCGACCGGTCGCTCGGGGCGGCGAGATGGCGAGAGCCGATCGCCTAGAGGCCGCCGCGATTCCAGCCGCGACCGCGGTCGCCGAACATCTCGTAGCCGCCAGGGGTGATGGCGAGCGTATCCTCCAACTTGATGAAGCCGCGCCGCGGGTGAAGCATCGTCGTCTCGACCGAGATCACCATGCCGGCTTCCAGCGGCCTGTCGGCATCTATGCCCTCATAGGCGACGGGGTGGTTCGTCATCAGGAACGGCGCTTCGTGGGTGATGAGGCCCATGCCGTGGCAGAAAAAGTCAGTGAAGGCCGCCGACGGCGAAGCCTTAAGCACCGCTTCCGCCGCCACGACCATCTCGCTGCCCGCAGCCCCAGCCCTGACCCTGGCGAAAGCCGTCTGCTGGATGGACTCCACCTCGGCGAGAAGGTCCTCCAGCTCGGAATCCGGCTCGCCAAGAACACCCATGCGGCAGAGGTCACCGATATAGCCGTGATAGTTGCCGCCGGAATCGATCGACAGGACCTCGCCCGTCCCCCAGGTCTGCGGCGAGGCGGCGCGATTGTGGCTGGAGCCGAGCGTCAGCAGGCAATATTCGAAGTGCAAGCTGCGGTTCGTTTCCTCCCGTCGCAGTTGCTCGATGATCTCCGTCTTTGTCGAGCCCGCGCGCGCCGCCGCGATCGTCGCCAGCATCGAGTCGGTGATCAGTTCGGAGGCGCGTTTCAGCTTTGCCAGTTCATCCGGCGTCTTGACGGCCCTCAGCCGCTCCAGCGCATGCGTGGCATCGACGAACCGGGCGCCCTCCAACCGCGAGGTAAGAAGGTCCCGGGCGTCGGAAGGCAGGAAGGCCGGCTCGATGCCGATGCGCCCGCCGGCCTTGCCGATCTTCTTCAGGTGCTCGACGGCGAGCTCGGCCGCATCCTTCGTGCCCCAGGTCGCCGTATGCACGGCGGGCGTCCAGAACGGATTGTTATGGTGTTCTGCCCCTTCCATGCGGTTGCCCACATAGGCTGAATGGTCCGGCGCGCCTTTCTCGTAGATCACGATCGGAAGGTACCGGCTATGACCGATCGCATCCATGGCCGCGAAGAAGATGAACTTGTAGCCGCCCATCAAATATTGCGTGTTGTGCTTGGAGGTGACGACGATGACGTCGATACCTGCCTCCTCCATGAGCCGGTCGAGCTTGGCCGTATCGAACGGCGGCACGGTGGGCCTTGTATCCATTGCGTTGTTGTTCACCGTTTTTCCTCCCAAAAAATGAATGGCCGGGTTTCAGCGGCCTGGCGGCAGCAGGCGGAAGTCCGGCAACTCGCGAAGCGCAAGCTCCGGGCCTGCCGGCGAATAGACGACGAAGAGCTGCATCGGCGCAGAGCCGGTATTCCTCGTCGAATGGAAGCGGCTTTCCGGAACGTAGATGGTGCAGCCGGGGCCGACCTTTCTTGTGATAGGATTGCCGCTCTCGTCCTCAACCATCTGCTCGCCCTCGCCGGAGATGATGAAAATGATCTCCTCCGCACCCGGATGATTGTGGCGGGCATGGCCCTCGCCAATCGGCAGGTCGACGACACCTCCCGAAAACCGGCTGGCGCCGTTGACCTCTGGCCCCACCGTCAGCGACAGCTTGCCCCAATCGAAACCGAAGGTGTTCACCTCCTCCGGATAGTTGAAGTACGTGTCATCCGCCATGAATTGGTCTCCTCCCGTCTTCTTCCTCAGACGACAGCGCCGATGGCGAGCGCCTTGAAATCTTCCGTCTGCTTGCGGATCGCCACCTCTGCCGGCAGTCGCTCCATCGAACTTGCACCGTAAAAGCCGTGGCAGCCAGGGCAGCGCTCCAGGATGTAGCGCGCATCCTCCGGCATGGAGATCGGGCCGCCGTGGCAGAGCACGATGACGTCATCGCGCAGGGAGCGCGCGGCCTTGGCGATCGCCGTGATTTCATCGACGCAGTCATCGAGCGACTTGCCGGAGGTGGCGCCGATCGTGCCGCCGGTCGTCACCCCCATATGCGCCACGACGATGTCGGCGCCGGCGACCGTCATGTCGATCGCCTCGCTCTCGTTGAAGACATAGGGCGTCGTCAGCAGGTCAAGCCCGTGGGCGGTGGCGATCATCTCGACCTCCAGACCGTAGCCCATGCCTGTCTCCTCGAAACTCTGCCGCATTCGGCCGTCGAAGAGGCCGATTGTCGGGAAATTCTGGACGCCGGAAAAGCCCATTGCCTTCAGGTCGGCGAGAAAGCGCGGCATCAGTACGAAGGGGTCCGTGCCGTTGACGCCGGCAAGCACCGGCGTCTTTTTCACGACGGGCAACACCTCGAGCGCCATATCCTTCACGATCTCGTTGGCATTGCCGTAGGCGAGCAGGCCGGCCGCCGAGCCACGGCCCGCCATGCGGTAGCGCCCCGAATTGTAGATGATGATGAGGTCGATGCCGCCGGCTTCTTCGGCCTTGGCGGAGATGCCCGTGCCGGCGCCGCCGCCGACAATCGGCACGCCGGCTGCTATCATGCCGTGGAATTTTTCGAGGATGGTCTTGCGAGGTATGGCTGGCATCGATCTTGTCTCTTAGGGGTTGGCGATGTCGCGATAGGCCGCGACTGCGGCCTCTGCGAATTGCGGGTCGTTGATATGGAGCGGCAGGCGGACGATGCGTCGCGCCGCCGTTGGCTTCACGGTCGCCTCCAGCGCAGCAAAGAGCGCGGCATCGGCTTGCGGGTCGAAGAATGCGCCGCCTTCGATGTCGAGGGCCGAGACGCCCCTCTCTGGAATGAGGAAGCGCACGGGACCGTGGCAGAGATTGAGCTTCTCGCCGATCCAGCGCCCAATCTGTGTACATTCGGCCGCTGTTGTGCGCATCAGGGTGACGTTTGGGTTGTGGCGGTAGAATTGCCGGCCGGCATAGTGCCCGGGCACCGTCTCCGGCGCCCAGAAATTCACCATGTCGAGGGCGCCGACGGAGCCGAGATAGGGCAAGCCCGTGCGAGCAATCGCACCGAAACGGTCCGGTGTGGCAGGCAGCACGCCACCGAGAAGCAGGTCGCAAACTTCGGTGGTCGTGATGTCAAGCACGCCGCAGACAAGCCCGCTGTCGGCGAGCTTCTCCATCGTGCGCCCGCCGGTGCCGGTGGCGTGGAAGACCAGGCAATCGTAGTCGGCCCGGAGGCGCTCGACCATGGCGGCTACGGCAAGAGTGGTTACCCCGAACATGGTAAGCCCGAGAGCCGGTTTCGATGCCGCCACCTCAGCGGGCCGGCTGGCCATGGCCGTGATCGCCTGGGCCGCATTGTGCAGGATGACCCGGCTCAACCGGTTCAGGCCCGCCATGTCGGTGACCGAGGGCATCATCACGATGTCGGAAACATCGACATAGGGCGCAACATCGCCGGACGCGAGCGTCGAGACCATGATCTTTGGCAGGCCGAGCCGCAATTGTCGCATGCCTGCGGTGATGATCGACGTGCCCCCGCCTCCGCCGATACCGATGACGGCGGCAATGTCCTGGCGCTCGGCGAGGAAGCGCGAGAAGGCAATGCCCATCGCCTCGACCGCCCTGCCGCGGTCGTCGCAGGCAAGGACGGCTGCGACGCCCTCCGGATGGCAGGCCGCAACCGTCCGGGCATTTACATCGACGGCGGTCGCAGGCTCACGCGTGCCGACATCGACGCGCACGACACCGCCTCCGGCCGCCTCGATGCAAGCCGCCAGATAGGCAAGCTCCTCGCCCTTCGTATCGGCCGTGCCGACCACGTAGATCCGCTTCATTTCTCCTCCGCGACCGCGGATTCCCCCTCCGCCACATTCCCACTTTTTTGGGCCACCGATCGGCGCTTGCAATTTTATGAGACGCGCGTATCATAACGAAATGAACGTCTCACGTCAACACAACGAAGCTTTTGGCGCCGCCGAGCGAGGCCCGCGTGCTCGCACGCGCAAACTGATGCTGGAAACGGCAACGCGGCTCATGCAATCCGGCATCACTCCCTCGGTAAGCGAAGTCGCCGAAGCGGCCGAAGTGTCGCGCGCAACGGCCTACCGTTACTTTCCCAGCCAGGCGGTGCTCGTGCATGCCGTAGTGGACGAAGCTTTGGGGCCCATACTTGACTGGTCGTCCGACAGTCCCGATGCACGCACCCGCGTCGCCGACCTGCTGGCGACCGCGATGCCGCGCATCGACGAGTTTGAGGCCACCTTTAAAGCGGCGCTGAAGCTTTCGCTGGACCAGTGGGCCCAGCGCCAGGCGGGCACGCTCGGCAACGAGCCGCTGTTCAAGCGTGGTCACCGCGTCGATCTGCTGAAGTGTGCGACTGCACCCCTGCAGGGCACCGTGCCGCCCGAGTCGCGGGAACGCCTTCTACAGGCGCTCTCCCTTGTCTTCGGTGTCGAGGTGCTGATCGTGTTGAAGGATATTTGGGGATTGACCTCCGAAGGCGCGCAGGCTGTTGCCGAATGGGCGGCCAAGGCGCTCGTCGAAGCTGCGGTTCGGGAGGCGGGGAACGCGGCCTGACATTGACGACTTCACGACCTGGTAGCGACAACTGGTTCTACCAGATTGATTAATACTCCCGTTTTTGTGGTAGTCCAGATCAGTCATGGCATCAGGTTGCCCGACGGGAGGCTTTTAGGAAGACCCAGCCGATTGAGGAGTTTTAAGGTCAGTTTTGGTGGAAGCCCTACCAAAAGTTGGTCTTGACGACAATCACATTTGGTACTACCAGATGAAGAAACTAAGAAATCAGGCTTGCGACTGAAACGGGCAAAGGGTCGGGGAGGACCCAAGCGCCTACACCACCCGGGAGGATTGGAAAGTCGGATCGAAAAGCCTGCAACGACGCGGGAAGCGTGCATAAGGGGAGGAAACGTTATGCGCAAAACTATGACGAGTCTCTTGGCCGGGATTGGCTTGATGTGGGCCTGCGGAACGGCCGCACAAGCCCAGGAACTGACGATCTTCTGGGCCGAGTGGGACCCGGCAAACTACCTTCAGGAGCTCGTGAATGAATACGAGGCTCAAACGGGCGTGAAGGTCACTGTCGAGACCACGCCGTGGGCCGACTTCCAGACCAAGGCCTTTACCGAGTTCAATGCCAAGGGCTCGGCCTACGACTTGGTAGTCGGCGACAGCCAGTGGATCGGTGCTGCCTCCGAAGCCGGGCACTACGTCGATCTCACTGACTTCTTCAACAAGCACAAGCTGAACGAAGTCATGGCCCCGGCGACGGTGAAATACTACTCCGAATACCCCTCCAACTCTGGAAAGTACTGGTCGATCCCTGCTGAAGGCGACGCCGTCGGCTGGTCCTACCGCAAGGACTGGTTCGAAGATCCAAAGGAAATGGAGGCCTTCAAGGCGAAGTACGGCTATGATCTGGCCCCGCCGAAGACCTGGGCCGAGATGCGCGACATTGCCGAGTTCTTCCACCGCCCGGACAAGAAGCGCTACGGCATCGCCATCTACACCGACAACTCCTATGACGGTCTCGTCATGGGTGTCGAGAACGCGATCTTCTCCTATGGAGGAGAACTCGGCGACTATCAGAGCTACAAGGTCGACGGCATCATCAACTCGGAGAAGAACGTCAAGGCGCTCGAAATGTATCGCGAGCTCTACGGCTTCACACCTCCCGGCTGGGCCAAGACCTTCTTTGTCGAGAACAACCAGGCGATCACCGAGAACCTGGCGGCGATGAGCATGAACTACTTCGCCTTCTTCCCGGCTCTGGTGAACGAGGCGTCCAACCCGAACGCCAAGGTTACCGGCTTCTTTGCCAATCCGGCAGGTCCGAACGGTGAACAGTTTGCAGCGCTCGGCGGCCAGGGCATCTCGATTGTCTCCTACTCCCAGAACAAGGAGGAGGCGATGAAATTCCTCGAATGGTTTATCAAGGACGAGACCCAGAAGCGCTGGGCCGAACTCGGCGGCTACACCGCAAGCGCCAAGGTGCTTGAATCGCCGGAATTCCAGAATGCGACACCCTATAACAAGGCCTTCTACGAGACCATGTTCAAGGTGAAGGACTTCTGGGCGACGCCTGAATACGCCGAACTGCTGATTCAGATGAACCAGCGTGTCTATCCCTTCGTTACCGCCGGTCAAGGCTCGGCGAAGGAAGCGCTCGACTCTCTGGCAACGGACTGGAACGCCACCTTCGAGAAGTATGGACGCCACAAGTAGCAAGCGCGTCCCGTGGAGGGGCCAGCCCCCTCCCTTTTCATTCTGCATCTCCGCGCCAAGGGGCGCGGTTCGAGTGGGCGGGGCGCCCCGAATTAACTCCGCGCATTGTGATGCTCGTCCCTGCATCCGGCGCCGAACTCTCGGAGGAGAAGGAGAGTGTTGGCCACCGCTGTCATGACATCGCTGGACAAGAAATCGCGGGCTGCACCCCACGGCATGAGCGACATCCGGATCCGCAATCTCTTCATCATTCCGACGATCCTATTCCTGATCGTCTTCAACATCTTTCCGCTGATCTATTCGCTGGGCTATTCCTTTACCGACTTCCGCGCCTCGTCGAACGCGCCGGCCAATATCGTCGGCCTGCAGAATTATCGCGAGCTGCTGAACGACCCCTTCATCTGGACGACCTTCGCCATCACCGCGAAATATGTCATCGTCTCCGTGACGGGGCAGGTGATCGTCGGCTTCGGCACCGCAATGCTGCTCAACCGCGACATTCCGCTGAAGGGCCTGCTGACGACGCTGCTTTTGCTGCCGATGATGCTGTCGATGGCAGTGGTCGGCCTCTTCTGGAAGCTGCTCTACGATCCGTCCTTTGGCATCATCAACTACGCGCTCGGCCTCGGCTCGTTCGAGTGGCTGTCGAATCCGAACATGGCGCTCTACGCGGTCGCAATAACGGACATCTGGATGTGGTCACCCTTCGTCATGCTGTTATCGCTCGCCGGGCTTTCGGCCGTACCAAAGCATCTCTACGAGGCAGCGGCGATCGACAGGGCGGGACCGCTCTACACCTTCTTTCGTATCACGCTGCCGCTGGTGGCGCCGATCCTGATGATCGCGATCATCTTCCGCACTATGGAAGCCTTCAAGACCTTCGACCTCGCCTACATCCTGACAAGCCAACCGACGACCGAGATGATCTCGATCCGACTCTACAAGATGGCCTTCCAGGAATGGCAGACGGGGCGATCCTGCGCACTCGCCTACATCGTGCTCATCCTGGTGCTCGCCATCACCAACATCTATGTCAAATACCTCAATAAGGTGAAGGAGCGCTGAGATGGCTGCCGTCCAAACCCGCTCCGAACGCGCGCTGAACCGGGTGGCGATCACCGCCGTGCTGGTCATCACGCTGATCTTCCTGGCGCCGATCTACTGGATCACCTCAACCGCCTTCAAGCCGCGAAACCTCGCCACCACCATTCCGCCGACGGTGCTCTTCAAGCCGGAAATCTCGCCCTTCGTGAAGCTCTTCACCAAGCGCTCGCAACTGCGCGAACCGCCGACGCCGGAAGAATATGCCGCCGCCCCCTGGTGGGAGCGGATGGTGTTTGACGGCGGCGAGAAAATCGTCCGCGACGGCCGCGGCGAAGTCCAGCTGTCCGGCTATCCGAACCGCTTCATGAATTCGCTGATCGTTGCGATCACGTCCACCGTGCTGGCCGTCGGCATGGGAACCTTCACGGCCTACGGCTTCTCGCGCTTCAAGATGAAGGGGGAAGCGGACCTTCTCTTCTTCATCCTGTCGACGCGGATGCTTCCGCCCGTTGTCGTGGCGATCCCGATGTTCCTCATGTACCGCGTCGTCGGCCTTAACGACACGCATTGGGGCCTGATCATCCTCTATACCGCCTTCAACCTCTCGTTTTCGGTCTGGCTCATGAAGGGCTTCATTGACGAAATTCCGAAGGAATATGAGGAGGCGGCACTCGTCGACGGCTACACCCGCATGCAGGCCTTCTTCAAGATCGTCATCCCGGAAGCCGCCACCGGTATCGCCGCCACGGCCGTCTTCTGCTTCATCACGGCCTGGAACGAATATGCCTTCGCCCTGATCATGACCAACAGGAGAGCGCAGACCGCGCCGCCCTTCATTCCGAGCCAGGTCGGCTCCGGCCTGCCGGACTGGACGGTGATTGCCGCCGGCACGTTCCTGTTTCTGCTGCCGGTCGCCATCTTCACCTTCCTGCTCAGGAACCATCTCCTGCGCGGCATGAGCTTCGGAGCGATCCGCAAATGACCTTTCGCGCCTTGAACCAGAAATATCTCGAACCCGGTTCGCAGTACCTGATGATCTTCGGCATCATCGCGCTCTGCCAGCCCTGGAACCTGTTTCTCCACCGCTACGGGCTGACGATGACGCTCGTCGGGCTGATCGCCTTCATGGTGACGACCAAGATTCCGCGGGACGAGCAGCAAGACGAAGGCAGCCGTTCATGACGCAGATCGAACTTCGTGGCATTCAGAAATATTTCGGTGCCGTCCAGGTCATCAAGGACCTCAATCTCGCCATCGCCGACAACGAATTCATCGTGCTGCTCGGACAATCTGGATGCGGCAAGACCACGACGCTGCGCGCCGTTGCGGGCCTGGAGACCATCGATGAGGGCGACATCCTGATCGACGGTCGGCCGGTGCAGCATATCAAGGCATCCGACCGGGACATCGCGATGGTATTCCAGTCGTTCTCGCTGTATCCCCACATGACGGTCTACGAAAATATCGCCTTTCCGCTCCGCGCCACCCGGATGAGCCGGAACGATGTCGATAGGTTGGTGCGCGAGATCGCCGGCGTGCTGCGCATCACCGGCCTGCTGGGCCGCAAGCCATCGGCGTTATCAGGCGGCGACATGCAGCGTGTTGCGATCGGCCGCGCGCTTGTGCGACGCCCGAAGGCCATGCTGATGGACGAGCCAATAGGTGCGCTGGATGCGAAACTACGCGAAGAGATGCGGGCGGAAATCAAGCGTTTGCACATCAAGCAGGGCTCGACCACCGTTTACGTGACGCACGACCAGGTGGAGGCCATGTCGCTCGCCGACCGCATCGTCATCATGCACGAAGGCATCCTCCAGCAGGTTGGCACGCCGGAAGAGGTCTACTCGCAGCCCGCCAACATGTTCGTCGCCCAGTTCGTCGGAAGCCCCGTCATGAACATGGCGCAGGCGACCGTCAGTGAAACGGGCGGCCATGCCCGCGTGCAGGTCAGCGGTGGCGCAAAGGGCTTCGAGTTTCCCGCCGCCCTTGCCAACCGCCTCTCGGACGCGAGGGCGGAAAACGGCAAGCTGACGCTCGGCGTCCGGCCTGAGGGCGTGCTCGTCTCGCGCGAGGCCCGCGAGGGCTTCATGCCGGTCGAGGCACATATCATCGAACCGCTCGGCTCGCACGATATCGTCGACCTGAAGGTCGGCGACCAGATAATTAGGGCCCGCACCAAGAGCGGATTCGTGCCTGGTCCTGGCCAAGCCGTCTGGGCCCGCATCGACCCTGCGCAGGCGCATTTCTTCAACACGGCAACCGGCTCGTCACTCGGGATCAGACTCTGATGGCGCACATCGAACTCAAGGGTATCACCAAGACCTTCGGCAACCACATGGCCTTGAAAAACATGGACATCGACATCGCCGACGGCGAGTTCTTCGTGCTGCTCGGCCAGACCGGCGCCGGCAAGACGACGACGTTGCGCCTGATTGCCGGACTCGAAAAGCCGACGGCTGGGCAGATCTTCATCGACGGGCAGGATGTCGCCGGCTGGGGTGTCGCCGAGCGCGACGTGGCCCTGGTGCTCCAGCAATATTCGCTCTATCCGCGCTATACGGTGCGGGAGAACCTGGAATTTCCGTTGAAATCCCGCATCCGCCGCGTCGAACCCGCTGAGATCAAGGAACGCGTTGACCGAGTTGCAAGAACTCTGCGCATCGAGCACCTGCTCGACCGCAAGACTGACAGGCTGTCGGGCGGCGAGATGCAGCGCGTCTCGATCGGCCGGGCCATCGTGCGCAAGCCGCGCGTCTTTCTGATGGACGAACCACTTGCGGCGCTCGATGCGAAACTGCGCGAGGCGCTACGCACCGAGCTGAAAAACCTGCAGATGAACCTAGGCGCAACCTTCCTCTTCGTCACACACGACCAGATCGAAGCGATGTCGATGGGCGACAAGATCGGCGTGCTGAACAACGGCCATCTCGTGCAGACGGGCACGCCGCATGAAATCTACAACAACCCGCTCAACACGTTCGTGGCTCGCTCCGTCGGCTCGCCGCCGATGAACTTGATCGACGGAAAGCTCACCGGCGGCGAGGCGGTATCGAACGATGGCTACCGCCTGCCCTTCCGCAGCGGACACAGCATCGCAACGGATGGACGTTCAATGACCTTCGGCATCCGCCCCGAAGACCTGCAACTCGAAAGCGGAGGTCCCGGTGAGGCGACGGTGCACGACATTGAGAACCACGGGGTAGCCAAGATCGTCACGCTGCGCATCGGCGAGAAGTTCATCCACGCGACGGTGCCGGCGCAGACGGTGCTCCGAATCGAGGATACGGTTCGGTTTTCGTGGAATCCGGAAAAGGTGGTGCTGTTCGACAGCGGAAGCGGCGTCAGCCTGCGGCACGCGGGCTGACATGATAGGTCCGAAAAGATGCCGACGGCCTCGGAGACACCGCAGGCCAGCGCTTCGGGTTGCCGCGAAGGGGCGCGGAGCTATACCGGAAAGCGCCGGCGATAGTGCTCGACCACTTCGGGATTGCGCAGATTGACGGGGAGTTCGCCCTTCATGACGCGCAGGGCTTCGCTTGCCGCGCCCGTTCCCATCCGCATCATGCTCTCATCCGTGAGACCGGCGAGATGCGGAGTGACGATGACATTGTCGAAGCCGAAATATGGATGGTCGGGCGGAAGGGGCTCGGTTGCAAAGACGTCGAGCGCGGCTCCGCCGATGCGGCGATTGCGCAGCGCCTCGATCAGCCCCGCGTCATCGATCACTGGGCCGCGCGAGACATTGACCAGAATGGCATCGGGCTTCATCCGGCCAATGCGCCCGGCATTGAGCAGACCGGTTGTCTCCGGCGTCAGCGGGCAGCAGAGCACGACGATGTCGGCCGCCGCGACGAGATCGTCGACCGGCAGGAAACGCGCACCATCCGGCATGCTCTCCGGCGTCCGGCTTGTGGCGACCACCTCCAGATCGAAACCGAACTTCGCGATCCGGAAAATCGCCTTGCCGACATTGCCCATCCCGACGATGCCAAAGGTGCGGCCGCCGAGGTCCACAGCCGCATCCGACTGGCGCCGCCCCACCACCCAGCCCTTCTGCCGCAGGTCCCGGTCCATCGGGCGGAAGCGCCTAAGCAGGGCCAGCGTCACGAGGAAGACGTGCTCGGCGACCGTCCGGGCATTGACAGCCGGCACATTGGCGACAAGCACGCCGGCGCGGGTCGCCGCATCCATCGGCACCATGTCGACCCCGGCGCCATGGCGGATCGCAGCGCGAAGTGCAGGTGCATCCTCGAAGAAGGCCGGCGGGATCGGCGCGCGCACGACGACGATGCCCGCGCCCCGCCCTTCTCGCAGTAACGTTTCGGGATCGGGGGCGGAGGCGACGCGCAGATCGCCAGCAGCCCTAAGCATCGCCTCGGCCGCGGGATGCAGGGGATGTGTGGAAAAGATTAAGCTCATCAGCTCTCCCGCCGGTTACGCCTATCCGGCGACCGTCGCGGGCCGGCCGATAAGACCCTTCCAATAGCTTTCCGCACCTTGGAGATGCGCATTCATCAGCGCCTGGGCGAGATTGCCGTCGCGGGCAAGCAGCGCCTCGTAGATGCGGATATGTTCCTCATGCGAGCGCCGGCTGCGGGCGGCGTCGCTAAAATAGATCGGTAAGCGCTGCTCGCCCATCGTGTAGTAGACGCTGCACACGCGATAGAAGACGCTATTCTTGGTGGCTCGGACGATCTCCAGATGGAAATCCCGGTCCTCGCGTGCCAGCCCCTCGCCCGCGGCAAGCCTCGCTTCGGACGCGGCGAGGGTATCGCGCAGGCGCTGATAATTCTCTGCCGTCGCCCGCATGCAGGCGAGTTCCGCGGCCTTGATCTCATGGATCTTGCGAAGCTCCACGGTCTCGTAGATCAGGATCGGATCGAGCGGCACGCCGGCGCGGGCAAAAAGGGCCATGGCCTCTACGCTCGCCTCCGTGGTTGTCAGGTAGATGCCCGACTTGGCGCGGCGCTCGACGATACGCATCGCCTCCAGGATGGCCAGCGCCTCGCGGATCTGGCCGCGACTGACGCCGAAATGCTCCGCAAGTTCGCGTTCTGAGGGCGTGCGGCCGTTGCCGCTCAAGTGCGAGAAAAGGTATGCCGCGAGATCGGAGAGAAGGGAATTTTCTTTCATCGTCACTGTCTTTGCGCGTGAGCCTCCAGGACCCGCTGATTGATCGTGAAGCCCAGGCCGGGTCTATCAGGAATCTCTATCATACCGTCCTTCACCGACACTGTGTCCTCGACAAGATCATGGATCATCGGATTCGCGCCAAGCGAATATTCGATGACGAAGCTTGCCGGGGAAGCCGCGCACAGGTGCAGGCCAGAGAAGAAACAGGGCGCACCGGCCCACAAATGCGGCGCGAAACGGAGGTTGAAGGCGCTGGCGAGCGAACTGATACGCATTGCCTCCGTTATGCCGCCGCAGAAGGCCGGATCGGGCTGGAATATATCGGCTGCCCGCAGCATAGCAAGATCGCGGAAGGCAAAACGTGTCGCCTCGCTCTCGCCCGCGGCGATCGGCACGTTTCCCGCGGCGCGCACCTCCGCCATGCCCGGCTTGTCGTCGGCGATCACCGGTTCCTCGAACCAGGCGAGATCGCAATCCGCCACCATCTGGATGAAGCGCTTCGCCTCGGCGACCGTATAGGTGCCGTGCGCATCGACCATCAGGTCGACATCGGGGCCGATCGCCTCGCGGGCCGCCCGCACGCGCGACGCCGAGACATGCGGCGCACGGTCCATCGCGCCGACGCGCATCTTGACGGACTTGAAACCGCCAACCGCAATATAGGACTGGAGCTGCTCGCCGATCCGGTCCGCACTCTCCCAACCCCCCGAGGCATAGGCGGGCAACCTGTCCGCCTTGCGGCCGCCCAGCAGCTTCCAGACGGGGACGCCGAGAGACTTACCGAGAATGTCCCAGAGCGCCATGTCGACTGCACTGATCGCCGCGACAGATAGACCGCGCCGCGCGATGTCCGGCATGGCGTGACCGGAAATCGCCGCCATCTCATGGCGTACGCCGTTATAAAGCATTTCCCATATGGCGGAGATGTCAGCGGGGTCACGGCCGATGAGCTTCGGCCCCACCTCGTGGTTCAGCATGTCCACCAGCGTGCCGTAGGTGCCTGCACTGCCGGCGGCATTCTTGCCCTCTCCCCAGCCGACAATGCCGTCGTCTGTCTCGATACGCAAGATCGCAGCGTCGAACGTCGTCAGCCGGCCGAAGTCGCTGCGGTGTTGGCGGCTCGCCTCGATGGGGATCTTCACCCACCAGGCTTTTGCGGTCTTGATACGCATCTGTCGGGTCCCCCGCCCTCACGACCTTCAGGCCGCAGGGCACATGCCTTTCCGTTCGTTACTTGATCAGCGGCAGGATCGTCTCGGCAGTGATCCGCATCTGATCGTCGTAGAACTTCTCGGTGAGAAGGCTCGAGCCGTGGTCCTGGATGAACTTCAGTTGCTCCGGCGAGATATCGACGGGATTGCGCTCCACCATATCCGGATATTTGGCGGCCGGCGTGCGATCGACGGTTGCGACAAACTCGTTCGTCACTGCGCCGTCGTAACCGATCTCCTTCAGCGTGCCGATGATCTTCGGCCAGTCGAGCTGGCCGAGGCCGGCGGCGAAGCGATTGTTGTCGGCAACGTGGAAATCGAACAGGCGCTTTCCAGCGAGCCGGATCGCCTGGTACATGTCTTCCTCTTCGATGTTCAGGTGGAAGGCATCGAGGCAGACGCCACATTCAGGGCTGACGGCATCGGCGAGCGCCAGTGCCTGGGCGGCGCGGTTGAAGAAATAGGTCTCGAAACGGTTGAGGGGCTCGACGGCAATGCGCACGCCCTTCTTCTGGGCATGGGCAAAACACTCTCTGGTGGCGTCCACCACCCATGTCCACTCTTCCTCCTCGGTCCCATCCGGCACGACCTTCCCGACGGTCGCCGGCACGAGGGTGACGATTTCGCCCTCGAGTTCGCTGACCATGGTGATGACGCTCTTGACATAGTCGACTGACCTCGCGCGCTGGCCGTCGTTCCTGGCGGCAAGATTGCGTTCACCGAGCGTCAGCGTGACGGCCCCCCAACAGCGGATGCCATGCTGCTTCAGCAACGCGCGCGTCTCCTTGACGTCGTATTGTGTCGGCTCGCCGGATATCTCGATGCTCTCATAGCCATATTTCTTAATGCGTTTCAGCGTGACGGCAAGCGGTTCCGCCCGCATCCAGTTATGTGTCGAAAGATGCATGAAGTCCTCCCAGACTGTTGCAGCTCGCTCGACCGCCAGCGGGGCGGCAAACGGTCACCTTTCTCGTTGGTCAGCGCCATCATCGTCGGTAATCTGGTTTGACCAATTATTATGAGTTGAAAGCTCTAGCGCATTTTTCGCCCCTCGGCAAGATGGAGTGAAGAACGACAATACCTCTGATTATGCCGACATTTAATCCCACTTTTTTGGTTTTATGCGCAAACTGAGGGAGGGCGATACGGGAATTGGCTTGACCAGATTTCCAATTTTGGTATTACCAAATCGCGAAGTGAAAGACTTTGCCACCGTGTGGGGCCAAGGGCCGAAGGGAGGAACCGTGAAGATCGGTATGTGCATGTTCCTCTGGACGACGAGTGTAAGCCGGAAGCACGAAGGACTGTTGCGAGACATCAAGGACACAGGGTTTGCTGGCGTCGAGATCCCGGTCTTTTCTGGCACGCCAGACGACTACCGCCGACTAGGGGCCCTGCTCGATCGGATCGGCCTGGAACGGACCGCCGTTTCCGCCATGGGCGACCCGTCGATGAACCTGATCGCCCCCGACGCCACGACCCGTAGACGTGGCATCGACTACATGAAATGGGCAATCGACTGCAGCGATGCGCTCGGCGCCACGATGCTGAGCGGGCCGCTGCATTCGACGCTTGGCAAATTTTCCGGAAGCGGGCCGAGCGCGGCAGAACTCAAGCGCTCGGTCTCCTCGCAACGCGCGATCGGCGATCATGCAGCAAAGCGCGGCGTCACAATCGGGCTCGAGGCGCTGAACCGCTTCGAATGCTACCTGTTCAACACGATGGATGCACTTGCGGCCCATGTCGATGCGGTCGGGCATCCGAATATCCGCGCTATGTACGACACCTTCCACAGCAATATAGAAGAGGCCGATCCCATCGGCGCCTTCACGCGAAACCGTGACCGCATCGTCCATGTCCACATTTCGGAGAACGACCGCGGCGTACCGGGGCGTGGCAACATTCCCTGGGCGGAGACGTTCAAGGCGATGCGCGCGAGCGGCTACGACGGCTGGCTGACGATCGAGGCCTTCGGTCGGGCGCTCAAGGACCTTGCCGCCGCGACAAAGGTCTGGCGCGACTTTGCCGAGACGCCGGAAGCGGTCTATCGCGAAGGCCTCCGTCATATCCGAGACGGATGGCACGCGGCGGCATAAAGGCGGTGACATTGATCGACATCTTGGCTATCTGTAGCGATCACTAAAATCTGGGCCCTCTCCGATCTGCAATTGAGCATCCCGGACGCGCATCCAGCGGCAACCCGGCGCAAGCAGGGGTGTAGCGTAGGATTAGGTCATGTCTGTTGCGTCGATCAGGCGGATCGACCGGCGAGAATGGCGTCCCTATAGGCCCTCAGCCCTGCCGCAAGCGGCAGACGCGGCCGCCAGCCGAGATCGCGGCCGATGCGCCCTGTATCGAAATCGGTTTGCACATCCGGCACGTCGTCCGCCCCCGGAACGAGCTCGATATCCGCACCGGCAATCGCATCGGCGGCGACGTCGGCAATCTGCGGCATCGTCAGCGCTTCACCGGCTCCTACATTATACGAGCGCCGTGGAAATGCCGGTGCAGCAAGCACCGCCGCAATGGCCCCGGCAACATCGTCAACATGGACATAATGATAGATGAAATCCGGATCGCAGGGGATGGTCGTCCGCTTCCGAGCTTCGGCGTTTCGGATGATATCGTTGAGGAAGCAGTTGGCACGGCGATAGGGACCGTAGACCCGACCGATCCTGAGGCTCACGCCGTCGAGACCGTACTCGGAGGCAAACCCTTCCACCAGTTGCTCGCCTGCAACCTTGCTGGCGCCGTAGACCGATGTCGGGTGAAGCTGCGTTTCTTCATTGATGGTGATCGGACCTGCATCGCCGTAGACGCTGATCGAAGAACAAAACACGAAACGCTTCATCCTGTGGATGCGGGCGAGATCGAGCAGCAGTGCCGTCCTATCGATATTGACCGAGACGATCTTCAGCGGCTCACCCCTTGCCATCATTGGCCCCGAGATCGCGCCGCAGTGGACGACAGCATCAATGTTCTTCGCCTGGATCAAGGCATCGAGTGCATCCCTGTCATCCAGCCCAATGATCCGAAGCATCGTGTCGCCGCGGCCGAAATCAGTGATATCGACCGCCGTCACCGCATGGCCAGCGCCGGCAAGCGTTTCTCGCGCCGCCATGCCGATCAGGCCCGCGCCACCCGTCAGGAGAATGTTCATAGCGCGACCATCCCGCCATCGATGCTGACGTCTGCACCAGTCATGAAGGAAGAACCATTCGAGCAAAGGAAGACGATGACGCCGGAGACCTCCTCAGACGCTGCAAAGCGGCCGATCGGCGTCAACGGCAGGAAGGCGGCGCGCTGCTCCTCAGTCACGTCCCTCTGAAGGCCCGTCATCGTGGTGCCCGGCGAAACCGAGTTGATCTGGATGTTCAGCGGCGCGTATTGCACGCCAGCCTGACGGGTCAGAGCCAGCACGGCGCCCTTGGACGCGCAATAGGCGGCGGCATTTTTCAAGCCGATATGTGCGGCCGTCGAAGCGACATTGCAGATCTTGCCGCTCTTCTTCTCGATCATCGTTGGCAGGACGGCCTTCATGCCGAGCCATACGCCCTTGGCGTTGACGTCCATGATCTTGTCCCAGACGTCCTCGGATACATCGGCCGCCGTATCCCCGGGAACGGCAACACCCGCATTGTTGACGAGCGCGTCGATCGTTCCGAACTTGGCGAGCACATCCTCCACCAACTCGCCCCAGGCCGCACCGTCGCGCACGTCCATGGATGCGGCGATGACTTCACTGCCCTTGGCTTTCAGTTCGTCCGCGATGGTCTCGACACCCTTGACGTCGATCAGCACCATCTTGGCACCCTTCTCTGCGAACTCCCGTGCCGCTGCACGGCCGATCCCGTCGCCAGCGCCCGTTACGATCACCACCTTGCCCGCAAATTCAGCCATGTCAGTCGAGTCTCCTTGAAAGCGGCACCGGACCAGAGGTCCGTAAAGCCGGCAAATTACACACAAAGTCGATGAGTTCGGCATCCCTGCCGACAGCGGCTACGAGCTGCATGCCGATGCCTCCGCGGTCCGCGGTCATGCCGGCCGGAACATTGACAGCGCAGACGCCGGTCACATTCATCCAGCCGGTGAACACGGCGTGCCCGCGCGGGCCGACGGGCTGTCCGTCGATTTCCGGCGGATAGGCTTCAGCCGCCGGCCAGGCGAGGGCGGCAATCGAAGGGCACAGAAGCAGGTCATAGGTGGAAAACAGCCGACCCGCATCGGAACGCGCCGCGCGAGCGACGGCAATCGCAGCCGCATAGTCTCCCGCGCTGCGCGATGCACCTACCGCATCGAGCGCCAGCGCGTTGGCGCCAAGGCCTTGACGCGTTCCGGCGGCATCCAGATGCCAGTGCAGTCCGGCCGCGGCAATGGTGCCCCAGGCAGCAGCGACGCTCTCGGCGTCATAAGGGGTTTCGATGGTTACGAGATGATGTCCGGCCGCCGCCAGCTCTGCCGCGAAGGCATCCGCGGCGCTGGCAATGGCCGGATCGACGGGCGCAGTTCCCATTTTCGGCAGATAGGCAATCCGGGCACGCTCCGGAAAAGGTCGGGCCAGCGCGAGCCCCGACAGCGAAGACGGGTCGGTCGGATCATAACCCTTGAGAACGGGAAAGATCATGGCAAGGTCTTCCGCACTGCGGGTAACTGGGCCTACGACCTCGAAATCCAGAAGGATCTCGGGGAAGCCTCCATAACGGGCGATTTGTCCGATCGAAGGCTTGAGCGCAAAAAGGCCGCAATGGGCGGCGGGTCGGCGGAGCGAACCACCGCCATCCGTCCCGATCCCGATCGGGCCGATACCTGCCGCCACTGCTGCCGCACCTCCACCTGTCGAGCCTCCCGGTGTCATGTCAGGCGCGTGGGGATTGCCGGTCGTGCCGAAGACCAGGTTCGAGGCGTATCCCTGCAGGGTGAATTCTGGAACGTTCGTCTTGCCTATGAACACGGCGCCCGCAGCCCTGAGCCTTGCAACCGGTGCCTCGTCCGCCGTTGGCACATTGTCCGCGTAGAGCCTGCTGCCCCAGGTCGCCGGCAAGCCGGCCAGAAAGAGGTTGTCCTTGATAGTCATCGGCACGCCGTCGATAGGCGAAAGCGGCGTGACGGATCGCCATCGAGCGGTCGCGGCCTCGGCTTGCGCCCGAGACGCACCACGGTTCTCAGCGACGACCGCATTGATTTTGGAATTCACGGCATCAAGGCGCGCCTCGATCGAAAAAAGGACATCCAGCGGCGTAAAGGTGCCAGCGCGGTAACCCTTAGCGAGTTCGGATGCCGTGAGTTGCCATAGATCCGTGTTCATGAGAGCGGCACCGGCACATCGCGGTACAGTCTTTCAAGCCGAGAGGTAAACGCCGGCTCGAGCTTCTTCAGCGTGCCCGCAACCGGGTCGGAGCCTGCCAGCATGGTGTCGGTCGCGTCGCGAGAGAACGAAACGACGAACTCGGCCCGCTCCGTCCGGCGTGCGGAAACGCTAGCGGGTATGTCCTCCAGCGACGCGCCGTTCATCAGGGCTCGTCGGACCTCGTCGACGACGACGCACGCGTCCTCGACGGCCTGGGTTGCCCCCTGTCCAAGTGTCGGCACCATCGGATGGGCGGAATCGCCGACAAGAACGACGCCCGCGCCGGCATCATAACGCGTCGTGCCGTCCTGAAGACGGGCCCAATGGATGCGGTCGGTATATTGCTCGAGGGCGCTGATAAGATAGGCAGCCTCGGCGCAGAGCATTCCGCCCTCGGGGGTATAAGCGCCGCGCAGAAATTCGGGTGTCTTCATCTCGTCGCTGACAACACCGTCGTCGCCAATCGGAAACGAGCCCGCACAATAGACGAAATCGCCGGGAACGCGGAATGCCAGAAGCCGGTTCGGCCCATTGAACCATTGACCGTAGTCGTCGATCGGGCAGTCCGCTCCAGCGGGAAAGAGCAAGCGATAGAGGCAGACACCCAGAAAGCGAGGCTCCTCCTTTGACACGAAATGCTCTCGGATTCTCGAATATCGCCCATCGCCAGCAATTATGAGATCGATGTTGTCGATCCTGATATCAGCTGCCGCCTCCTTGTCGTGATAGGTCACGAAGAGCCCGTTTCCGTCGCGTCCGCAAGAGGAAAGCGCGGCACCATAGCGGATAACGTTCGTGAGCGGCTTGCGAAGCAACGCATAGAGCTCCGCCCAGCGGATGCGGATGCCGGCATTGTCGGCGACATCGCTCAGAGCGAGGTTCATAAGACTGCGACCGCTGGTCAGCGCGATCGACCAGCTTTGCCACGCCAGGCTGTTGCTGACGATTGCATCGGCCCGCTCAGGCATGACAGCTTTCAATGCCTTAATGGCGTTGGGACCGATGTTCAGGCCGGTTCCGGCGTCCATGTGGTCGGTGGCACCCACACGCTCCAGGCAGATTACCTCGACGTCTTCCCGCCCGGACAAACCGGACGCGATTAGACTTCCGGCGATACCCGCACCGGCGACGACAATACGCTGCTGGCGACTTGCCATGCTCAACTTCTCCCTGCGCGTTCGACAATAAGACTGACAAGGCCGCCTCCATCGGGGCCCTGGTGTTCGGCGCCGCCAGAAACGAAAAGGGCGGTATCGCCGAGCACGCTGGCGATGATCGCGCCGACAGCACCGCGGATATGTCGCTGCTGATCCATGTCGCCGTCGTTCAGCATCGTATGCGCCTTGCCGCGCACGAGCCCGTCGCGCGACGCCTCGCATTTCACGAAAGCCGCTTTTATCCTTCGGCTCTCGGCGGCGGATATCTGTGCTCCGCGGTCAAAACCGAGTTCCGCTAGCATCGCATGGATGCCGGAGAGATCGAGCGCGTCGGCCATCAACGCATGCGCGATCGTCAGGTTGCCGCTCCATTTTTGGCTGAGACCGATCACCACAACCTCGTTGCATCTGACCTCGACACCGGCCGAGATGCTGGCAACGGGCGAAAACAGGCTGAAGTCCTTGAGGACAGCTTCTGCAACCGAGCGCTCCTCCGCTATATGTCCGAGCGCCCTGCCGACGCCAAGCGCCGACGCGGCGCGTCCATAGCCCATCAATTTGCCCGGATTGTCCGTCGCCGGCGGATGGCCGTCCGCGACACTGGAAGCAATATCGGCCTGCGCAAAGGCCGGTCCCTTCACCTGAACGAAATGCACGTCATCTGCAGCGTCGATCGACGCCTTTCGCATCGCTTCGGCAACCGCCTCCGCGGTCAGGTCGATCTGTCGTTGCCGGCCAACCTCTTCCGGTCGGAGATCCGGTGTGAACGCCACGCCTATTGCCAGCGCCTTATGGGCCGACGGCACGGTATCCGGCGATGCGGTGAAAACCGTATAGTGAGGCGAGAGCACACCCTCCACGCCTCCCGAGAAGATGAAGGGAACGCGCTTGCAAACGGTTTCGGGTGGCTGGCCCGTCGCCTGCCCGATCAGAAGCGACAAAGATTGCGAGAGGTATCCGCGTGTATAGTCGTTCACCAACCCGTTGCCGTGCGTCTTACCGATCACCGCAATGATTGCCTCCGGATCGATGATTCCCTCGACAATCGCCGTAGCCAGAGCGGAAACGTCGCCTGGATCGGGGAGACTGAAACGATGCACGCCTGCCTGCATGGCGAACTCCAAGGGAAGTAACGATCACAACTGGACAGAGGTCAGACGTCTGTCCTTTGGAAATGCAATTCTCATCGGCGCAAGAGGAAATGCGACCAATGTCGAATCCCTCGCCACAGCCTGACCTACCCCTTGCTAGCTTTCTCCGCCGCGCGGCTGTGCTTTCCATCGACAGGCTTGAACGGCTTCGTCTCGCTGTAAGCCGCAGCGATGACCGGCCATTTGCTTTTGATATGATCACGCATCAGTTGGGCCAGCGCCGCGCCATCACGGCGACGCAAAAGCATGACCATCAGACGATGATCGTCGATGGCGCGTGCCCATTGCTCATCGGTCTTGTGTGCAGAAAATCTTGCGCGCTGCACACGACCGGAAAGGCTGCGATAAGTCGATTGCAGCGCCGAATTGCGTGCCGCCGCCATGATCGCATCGTGGACCTCACGGTTTCGAGCAAAATAGATCGGATAATCGCCAGCCTTCCAGGCCGTGATCATTGCCTCGGTCGCCGCCTCAATAAGACTAAGTTCCGCCTCTGTTATCAACCCGCAAGCCAGTTCGCCAGCCGCCCCCTCCAGCGCGCCGACGACCTGCAGGATCTCGCTGATCTCGGTTTCGGAAAGTGCCACCACGCGCGCGCCGCGATTGGGAAGCAATTCCAGCAGCCCTTCCGCCGCCAGCAGCTTGATGGCTTCACGCAGCGGCGTCCGGGAAATTCCGAAACGCTCGCAAAGCGCCACTTCGTTGATCCTTGAACGCGGCTCCAACTCGCCTTCCAGAATGAGCTCGCGCAACGCGTCTACGACGACTTCATGATGCAGCGTCTTGCGCACGATACCTTGATATCGGTCTATGGTATTCACTCGGCCACGCCCTCCAGCTTCCTTCCCGCTGCACCAGCAATCGCATGCAGTTTCACACCGTTGGAACCGCTCGAATTTGCATTGCCTGCGCCAAGTCACGCAGGTGAGAGATTTTCTTTCGATGTATTTCTAAACAAATCTCCCGAAATTAAAAGTGCAATTTGGATGTTTTGACGACATTATTGAGCCTTGCCTTGCAGTTTTCCGCAAAATAGCATTCATAATGCAATTTCTGAAAATGCCATCCACCAAGACAAGGTTTGTTATCGATGCGCTCAGCCGGCCGCCATTTCCTGCAGATCCCCGGACCGACAAACGTGCCGCTTCCGGTTCTTGCGGCAATCGCCCAGCCAACGGTGGATCACAGAGGGCCGGACTTTCCGGCGCTGACCTTCGGCGTCATCGAGGGAATGAAGCGTATATTTCGGACACAGGACAATGTTGTGATCTATCCGGCATCGGGCACGGGCGCCTGGGAGGCCGCCCTCGTTAATGCGCTGTCGCCGGGAGACAGCGTCCTCATGGCAGAGACGGGGCATTTTTCCACTCTTTGGAAGACGATGGCGACACGCCTCGGGCTGAATATCGAGTTCCTGCACGGCGACTGGCGACGCGGAGCGGATTTCGGGGCGATCGAAAACCATCTACGCGGCGACCGTCAACACAAGATCAAGGCCGTAGCGGTCGTCCACAATGAAACGTCTACCGGCGCGGTATCGAACATCCGCGCGGTTCGCCAGGCCCTCGACGCGGCCCGCCATCCGGCCCTCCTCATGGTCGACACGATTTCCTCGCTGGCATCGATCGACTACCGTCACGACGAATGGCAAGTGGACGTCACAGTCGGGGGCTCGCAGAAGGGCCTGATGCTACCGCCGGGCCTCTCTTTCAACGCCGTGTCCGAAAAAGCGCGCAAAGCGGCCCAAAACGCCCGGCTGCCGCACGTCTTCTGGGATTGGGAGGACATGATCGCCATGAACGGCAAAGGTTATTTTCCCTACACCCCGGCGACGAACATGCTGCAGGGACTGAAGGTTGCCATTGAACTGCTTGAGGAAGAGGGCCTCCCGGCGGTTTTCGCTCGCCACGACAGGGCGGCGGCGGCCGCACGCGCATGCGTTCGCTATTGGGGCCTCGAAATCTGGTGCGCCGAGCCGGATGATTATTCCAGTTCGCTGACAGCCGTTCTTGTGCCGGAAGGCTATTCGGCGGACGTTCTGCGCGCGACGATCCTCAGCCAATCCTCCGTTTCGCTTGGCAATGGCCTCGGACGGCTCGCCGATCGCGTCTTCCGGATCGGCCACCTCGGAGATTTCAATGATGCTGCGCTTCTAGGCACCCTCGCCGCGATCGAAGCGGGACTTACGAGCGCCGCCGTTCCCATCAGGAGTGGCGGCGTCATGGCCGCTATCGATTCGCTGAGTGGACGAAACGCCATGGCGGCCGCCGCCGAATGATGACTTTTTATGCAATGCATATGTATATTTTGTGCAATATGCCTATAATTTGATTTATTACTTCCAAATGCTTCATTTGAATGCAAAATGGCTAAAAATTAACGTCAATTTGCCGACTTTATCTTCTTGCATTGCGGTAAAAATTGAATTTAGAATGCATTTCAGTGCTGCAGGCAGGGTATATAACCGGTCAGCTTCACGGGGCTGCGTGACTACACTTAAAAAGTTGGAAACCCTGCCCTCACCGTAGCGCTTGGCATCGGAGTGCGCCCGGACGCACTGTTGAAGTCGATTGTCGATCGCCAGATCTAGCCGCCCATCTTCGACCGGTGCCCGCTTCAAAGGCCCGAGAGTTGGAAGACGGTTGCCGTGTGAATGATCCCTTTGGCGGGTGCAGGCGCCGTCAGGGAGGTGTGAGAGCCTGATCCCCCAACTCGCGGAGTATCCTACCATGTCCGTCGGTCTCATCTATCTCATCGTCGCCATCATCGCGGTCGCACTCGCCGCCTTTGCCTTCTTCATCAATCGCGGACAGGGCGGAAAGACGTTCGTCGCGTTCACGCTGCTTGAGATCGTCATCATGGCGATCATCGGCGTCATCAACGGCGTTCTCGGCACGCCGAACGCCATGATCGGACGGTTCTTCATGACCTTTTCCGGCGCCTATGGCTTCCTGGCATTTGCTGCCATCTGCGGCGGCTTCTACATTGCCGGCCCGCTTTGCGGCTATATCATCCGAAAGCCCGGCGCGGCCACCATCGCAGAAACCATGAACGGCGTGGCGCAAGTGCTTTCCGGCAATCCGAACGGCATCATGGTTCTCGGCGCCGGATTCCTGCAGGGCTTCATGTCCGACGTTGGCTTCGCCTTCTACGGCTATCGCCGGTGGACCCTGTCGGTTCTGGCCCTCTCCGGCGCCCTGGCCCCGTTGCTTCAGCAAATTCCGGAAGTCTATTTCTTCGGCGTCGGCGACATGGGCATTTCTTATAATCTGCTCGCCCTTGTGATCCGCATGATCAGCGGCGCGGTCTACGCCATCATCCTCGTCAAGCCGATCGCCCACGGCCTTGCCAAGGCCGGTGTGCTCCGTGGCACGGCGATCGCCAAGGATCAATCTCCGGTCGTGGCCGCAAACCAGCCGACCCGGGCTTGATCGATGAGCACCGCCTCCTTTCACGCCGATGAGGGTGCGCTTGACCGCGCCCTCTCTCCGGCCCCCCAGTCTGCCGGACAAGCGATCCTCGCGGAACCCGGCAGCGACAAATGCGAGAGCGGTGCATCCCGCGCGCGTCATCTGGTCGATCTTTCGGGCATCACCTACACCTATGAGGGCGAAGCCCAGCCCGTTCTCCACAATGTCGACCTCACAGTCGGGGAAGGCGAATTCGTGCTGATCCTTGGCCCGAGCGGCTGCGGCAAAAGCACCCTGCTGCATCTTCTCAACGGCTCGGTTCCCCATCTTCTCGGCGGCACACTGCAGGGGTCTGCCACTATCTGCGGAAAATCGGTGGCCAATACCAAGGTTGCATCCTTCGCAACCGATGTCGGCATGGTCTTCCAGGATCCCGACGCCCAGATCATCAATACGCGGGTCCGCGACGAAGTCTGCTTCGGGCTTGAAAATCTTTGCCGACCTACTCCGGAAATTCTGGTGGAACAGTCCCGGGCGCTGGAATTTGTCGGTCTTGCGGACTTCGGCGATCGGTCGATTTTCGAATTGTCGGGCGGTCAGAAGCAACGCGTCAGTATAGCAGCCGTCCTTGCCGCGCGTCCGCGCCTCCTTGTGCTCGACGAACCCACCGCGAACCTCGACCCCGCCGGTATGGCAGAGGTGTTCTCCGTGCTTGCGCGCCTCAATCGCGAGCACGGTACGACGATCATCATGGTCGAACACCGCGTTGACGAGCTCGCAGATAAAGTCAGCCGTGTCGTCATGATGGATCGCGGCACCATCGTATTCGACGGCGCGCCGCGCGCCGCATTCTCCTCTCGCCGCGTCGTCCATTCTGAAGAAGCCGGCGTCGTTCCGACCGCAAGCTGGTTTCCGCAGGTCGCAGAGTTCGCAATGGCTCTCTCCCAGGCTGCGGGGCGCCCGCTGGCGAGTGATCAGGTGCCCCTCTCCGTTGGCGAGGCCGTAGCTCTCTGCGACATCATGCAGCCGACACAATCTCTCGATCCGAGATCCGCGAGCGTTGCAGCAGAACCTCTGGGTTTGCCGCTTCTCTCGATCCGCTCGCTGCGCTTCTGCTACGATCGCAAGAACCCAATCCTGAAAAATGTCAACCTTGCACTCGAAAACAACCGGATCGTCGCCCTGCTCGGGCGCAACGGCTCCGGCAAGACGACACTTGCCCGCATGCTCGTGGGCATCAACGATGCGCCTGTCGGCACGATCGATCTCAACGGCAGAGATATCGCCAAACTCGGCGCGCGCGAGATCGCGGCGGAAGTGGGATATGTCTTTCAGAATCCCGACCATCAATTCGTTACCGATCAGGTGGATGAGGAAGTCGCTTACGGCCTGCGCGTTCGTGGCTTTGCCGACAGCGAGGTTGAGAGGCGTGTGGAAGATGTACTCTCGATCGTTGATCTCGCGCGCTACCGACATCGTTCACCATTCAGCCTAAGCCTTGGGGAACGCAGGCGCCTCAGCGTCGCGACGATGATGGTACTCGAACCGCGCCTTCTTGTGCTCGACGAGCCGACCATCGGCCAGGATCACGAACGAGCACAGCAGCTGATGGGCCTCATGACCCGTCTTCGCGAGCGTTATGGTACGACCATCCTGATGATCACGCACGACGTTCGGCTGGTGGCTGAATGGGCGGACCGGGCGCTGGTGCTCCGCTCTGGCGAGATCGCCTTCGATGGCGCCCCGATCGAGCTTTTCGGCAAGGCGGAGCTGCTCGAAAGCTCCGGCCTGCTCGCTCCTCCGATCTACGAGGTGAGCCGCCGGCTGGCGGATCGTGATCCGGGTCGGGGACTTCGCCCCGTACTGTCATCGGAGTCCCTGGTTTCCTGCCTGGCCGCCACGTTGCAAGCGAGGGTGTTGTGAGAAGCAAGAACGCATTTCAATTCCGCGCAGGCCGTTCGATCTTTCATCGGCTTGATCCGCTGTCGAAGTTCGCCTGGCTGATCGGGATCTCGCTCCTTGCCTTCGGCGCGTACATAGCCTGGATACAGATCACGATCGCGGTCGCGGTCCTCCTCACCGCCCTCGTTCTGGCGCGCCTAACGCCGTTGGAAATTGTCCGCGGCACATGGCTTTTCATCATTGCCTGCATTGGCTTCCTGGTGGTCCAGAGTCTGACACTGCCGGGCCAAACGGTCGCCTTCCAAATCCTTTCGAAGCCGATCTATGCCGAGAGCGCCGACTATGCGCTGGCCTCGGCTCTGCGCATTTACACCATCATCCTCTCCTCAATGGTTTTCGTGCGCACCACCGACCCGCGGGATCTTGCTATCGCGCTGGTCACGCAGATGCGTGTTCCCTATCGCATCGCCTATGCCTTCTTCATCGCCCTGCGTATCGTTCCAACGATCGAGGAGGAGATCAAGATCATCCGTTCGGCTCAAGCCGTGCGCGGCGTCGCACGAAAGCGTGGCATTGCCGGTCGCATCCTTGAAACCAAGCGATATGCCATGCCGCTTCTCGTCGGCAGCCTGCGCAAGGCTTCGATGATGGTGATGTCGATGGAAGGCCGCGCCTTTGGCGCCTATCCGCAGAGAACATTCGTCGACGCGCCGCATATGAGCGCTCGGGGCATCGCGCTCATCGTCGTGACACTTGCGGCAGTCGTCGCCTGGTATACAAGTCTTGCGATGGGCGTGGTCCATTCCGTCTACGTCTTCGCGCCAAATTGAATATGGTACACACACAATGAAAATCGGTGTCCACAAGATCGCAATGGCATCGCCCGACGATGTTACCGCACTCGAAAAGCTGATCGACGCAGGTGAGGTTAACCCGGCGGATATCGTTGCCGTCATTGGCAAAACCGAAGGCAATGGCGGTGCCAACGATTTCACGCGGGGTTATGCGACGCTCGCCTTTCGTCTTCTTCTGGCGAAAAAACTGGGTGTTGAATTCGACGACGTCGTCCGCCGCATCGCCTTTGTCTGGTCCGGCGGCACCGAAGGGGTGCTCTCGCCGCACGCGACGATTTTTACTCGCACGGACGAAACATTGGCGCGCAGCGAGCGAAGGCTTGTGCTCGGCATCTCGGAGACCCGTGCGCTCTCACCCGAAGAGGTCGGCACAACGATTCATGTCCGCTTGGTTGCCGACGCTGTCCGTGAGGCTTTTCGGCAAGCAGGCGTCGTCAATCCGGCAGATGTCCATTACGTGCAAGTGAAGGGACCGCTTCTGACGGGTGCGGCCATATCGGATGCCGACAGCCGCGGCGTTGCCGTGGTGACGCGCGACCCGAACGGTTCGAAGGTCTATGCCCGCGGCGCCATGGGCCTCGGCGTTGCGCTTGCGCTTGGCGAGGTCGAGGAATCGCAGCTCTCCGACGCAATGATCGGACGGAAGCTCGATCAGTTTTCGGCCGTTGCGTCGACCTCCGCAGGCGGCGAACTGAAGGCCTGCGAAGTGCTGCTGTTCGGCAATGCGCCGGGCGCGGCCAGCGACTTCCGCATCGGCCATGCCGTCCTCAAGGACGTGATCGATGCGGCTGGCGTCCGCGCGGCCATCGAAAATGCCGGAGAATCGTCGGCCGGGATCGCCGCCATTTTCGCCAAGGCCGAGGCAAGCCCGACAGGTCGGTTGCGCGGCTGGCGCAACACGATGCTGTCAGATGCCGACATCAATTACGAGCGCCACGCGCGCGCCGCCCTGGGAGCCGTGATTGCCTCGGTGACGGGCGATCCGGCGATTTTCGTTTCCGGCGGCACGGAGCATCAATGTGCACCCGGCGAGGCGCCGATTGCGGCAATCGTCCGTTGCGGCGAAAGCTGAGAACTGCCGTTTCCGCGAGCCTCCGCGATTTTAGACCATTGCGCCTCCCCGTTCTCCTCGGTTAAGTCTGCCAAAACCGTGCCCGCGAAAGCGTGCAGAGTTCGCGGGGGCAGAGGCCGGAAGAGCACTTGCTCTACGACCGGCTGGTGGATGCGATCATCGACAAGACCCTGAGACCGGGCCAACATTTGAACGAGGTCAAGCTCGCAGCCACCTATAGCGTACCCCGCTCCCGCGTCCGTCGCGTGCTGGAGCGTCTGCGCGACGAGGCTGTGGTCGAGATCGAGCTCAATCGCGGTGCCTTCATATCGCGACCGACAATCGCCGAGGCGCGCGACGTCTTCGAGGCGCGCAAAAACCTCGAGATGATCATTGTCCGTCTCGCCTGCGAACGCGCAACGCCAGCCGATATCGCCCGGCTGCGGGATCATCTGCTTGCCGAGCGCGACGTCTTCGATAATTTGCGGCCAGAGATGAACCGTATCGCGGGCGATTTCCACGTATTGCTTGCCGAGACCGCCGGCAATGCGGTGCTGGCGCGGATGCTGACGTTGCTGATGCGACGCGTCTGTCTTATCCAGTCGCTTTAGGAAAAGCGAAGCGGCGTTCTGTGTCTCGTCGACGAGCACGAGAAGCTCGTCGATCTCATTGCAGCGAGTTTGCGTCAGGATATTCTGTCCACGACTATGGACTATTATTTAGCAATCACGCACATTGAGGATACGAGGCAAAGTAGAAGTCGTCCGGTGCTGCATGTTTGATATGCGAAGCTGACGCTTGACTTCGTTCGGGCATTTCCGGGTGGGGAAAAATCGTTGCATATCCGTCCTTTAGGCTACCACCTAAGGCGCATTGCAGTCCGTTCCGGATGGCGTCCGGAGGGAAACACATGCCTGATCTTCAACGCAGAGAATTTATTGTTCAAGGAAGTGCGGCTCTCGCCGCAATCGCGGGTCTATACGCTTCGAAGGTCAACGCTTTTCCGACGCAGACCGGCGAGAAGGTCCTTCCATGGCTCGATCAGCCGACGGAAAACCCTAATCCGGCCGGTATCCAGACGCAGCTCGTCTGGGAAGATTTGAATACCTTCATAACTCCAAATGACAAGTTCTTCAGCATCTCGCATTTCAATCGACCGACGATTGACGAGAAATCGTGGTCCCTCGATATCGGCGGCCTGGTCAAGAAGCCGTTTAAATTGACGCTCGCTGACATCAAGGCGCGACCGCGACAGGAGGTCGTTTTCACAGTGGAATGCTCGGGCAACCACGGTTTCCCATTTTTCACCGGCGGCATCGGCAATGCCCGCTGGGCAGGCACGCCGCTTGCGCCGATTCTGAAGGAAGCCAGCATCCTTGATAATGGCATCGAGGTTGTGTTCTTCGGCACCGACAGAGGCGACGTCGAAATACGCGACATGAAGATGCAACAGAACTTCGCTCGTAGCATGTCGCTCGCCGATGCAATGAACCCCGACAATCTACTCTGCTATGAAATGAACGGCGCGACGCTGCCGACGCCCAATGGTTTCCCGCTGCGGCTGATTGCTCCGGGCTGGTACGGCATCGCCAACGTCAAGTGGCTGAAGGCCATCGAGGTTCGCGACACCCGTTTTATGAGCCTGCTGATGGCCCGCGACTATGTCACCATCCGGGAGGAAGAGCACAACGGCGAGACCAGGTGGATCGAGACCTCAGTCGGCCGAGCCCTGATAAAGTCCGCACCCGCCAAAGTCACCCGGACAGACTCAGGTTACCGCATTATTGGCGCGGCCTGGGGAGCACCGATCGACCGGGTCGAAGTGAGAATCGATCAAGGGCCCTGGAAACCAGCGGTCATTGATCACAGTGAGGAGGCCGAACACGCTTGGAAAATTTGGTCCTTGGATTGGGCAAATCCCTCTCCTGGAGAACACACTGTGACCTCACGCGCGATCGGTACCACGGGGCAGATTCAACCGGCAATGGACGATCCGTTGATCGCCAAAAAACACACATACTGGGAAAGCAATGGCCAGGTGACACGCCGCATCCGCATCGTTTAAGAAGCTTTGCCGCCACGTACGACGGCTAAGGAGGAAAGGGTACGTTCGACCGAGAACCCTTCGCTTGGGATTACGGCAGTTGAGAAGGCGCTGGCTGTCATCCGCTGACTGCCCGTCCAGTAGTGGTGAGGACCGGCGGTACGTTGATCCTGAGCCGCACCTGACCGCAGCTTCGGGGGACTGTGAATTCGGTAGTAGACTTCGCGCCTGCTATCTCATGAGAATACCCACCGCCGATATCTGCTCGGCACAATTTGAGATCTCGGAACCTCGCGCTCTCGTCGATGCGAGGAAATTACTCGACCAACTGCGATAGGCACAATTGCAGACGGTACGAGATCGTATCAAATAAGCCTCCACCCTTCCGCTAGTCTGCCCCATCTTTTTTTGCCCGCTCGATGAATTTCGCCGCGACCGCTTTGCCAAGTGCGACACCGGCCCGGTTGTCCATTTCATAGTGGATGCCGGCCCAGATGCGGGAATCTCCCGCCTCCTTGCCGACTGTGCGGATGAACTCCGCGCGGCTGGGGAATAGGTACGCAAGAACCTCGCACCGGGCAGTCGAGAGCGTGGAGTGGTTCGACGGATAACTGGGAAAGGGCGGCACCGCGAACAGCGGAGTTATGCTGGGGTCAAGCTGGTTGGGCCGCAGATACCAATAAGCGAACTTCCCGTCGTTGCTTGCAATGAATGCGTCGAAATGGACCGTTGCGAGCAACGCGTAAGCCCGCGCGGCGCGCGGAGGGTTCGAGTCCGTCTTGTCCTCGAACATCCACTTGCTTGCGTAGTCATACCAACTGGTAAACAGGCCGGATGGACTTTGCCAGTAGAACGCTTTGTAGTTGTTGGGGAATTTTCGATCAAACTGTCGGACCGCATCCGTCTCAGCCTTCACAACCGCGGACTTGCAGTCGGGCGGAGCGGACGGTCTGAATTCATTGGGTGCCTCGAGCAGGATCGGCTTCCAGTTTGGCATGGTCACATTGGCGGGTTTGTCTCCGACCCACATGCACGGACCGGTCGGGACCGTTCCGGTCCAGACGGCATCGGACCCATCGGCCTTTGCCCGCGCAATCACTTGCTCTCCCACACGTCGCCCCAGTTCCAGGCCAGCGGAAGAGTCGCTTGGGAACTGGACACCCGCAAGGACACGCGACTGCGCCGCTTCTTCGGCCATCGCCTGGAACGACGACGCCTCGTCTGGGAAGAAATAGGCAAGAACGGTCGCGGCGGCTCCGCCGACTGCCGCGTGTTCAGATGGATAAGCGGGACTCCGAGGGGTGGGCAGCGCAGTCGGCAGTGTCGCATCCACCTCGCTTGGGCGGGGGCGATTGTAGAAGTATTTCGACTCCCAAGCCGCGACGGTGGCGTCGTAGATCGCGATGGTCAAATAGGTATAGACGCGGTGCGCATTGGGGATCGTTTGGTTTGCGAGAAGACGGTTGTTGACCAGGTCGATCCATCGATAGCCGGGCGAGCCGGCGTCCCAGAACTTGATCTTGGCGGCGACCTGCGCATCGTTTGCTGCAGGAAGTTCACGGAGCTGCCGCAACTCGGTCGCGGAAGTATCCGGTGGGGGCGGTACTCGGAAGTCTTTGCCCGACGTAATTACCCACGTTTTCCACGTTCCCGCCTTAGGCTCTATCGGATCAGATTGGGCGAAAGCGCAGTTCGCGGACAAAAGGATTACCGCACAGACCTTGCTGAACCCGCTAAGCATGTTCGCCCCCCTAGTTCATCCCCCGGCGCGAAGACGGAGGTTTTTTGTTTTGACGCTTCAACTTAATTTTAGCAATTACTAATTATATCTCGTGGCACTGCTAAGTAAAAGCGTCAAAAATGAGAGAGGGCTGCGTTGTGAAAGATCACGTCCGAAGCGACCCGCAGCGGCCGTTTGCCGCTCGGCCATCCACGTGACGCCATGACGCTGATCCGCGCGCGACGATCGCATCTGCGCTGGAGGGACCTGTCGGCTCTGCACCGATCTGCGACATCACACGGCCGGTTCCTCCATGGCAGTCAAGTGTTTTGTAAGTCCCTGGGCCCGCTGCTGTGCACAGTTCGGTCGGTCGAGAGGGCCCTTGTTCCTAGCCACCTTTCTGGAAGCCTCGCGACTGCCAGCAACCTCTAGCTAACGACGGTATTCATGCTCTGAGGAGAAAGGGCAGCAGGAGCCGAGATAGGCGGGCTCCTGCCAAAATGGCGGAAGTCTCAAGCCTTGCGAATTTGGCCGGATATTTCCAGGGGGGAGAGCCCATGATGATCGGCAACGTCGCCCTTGTGGCCGGCAAAAATGACCGCCGCAAGGCCAAGCAGGCTTGTTCCGCCCATGCAGAGCGCGACCGGCCACGAAGCTCCTGACCACGAGACCAGTGCCGTGGCGATGACAGGCGCCAATCCGGCGCCGATGACCGTCGCCGCCTCGCGACCGAGCGAGATGCCGCTGTAGCGGATATTCGCAGTGAAGAAGCGCGCGAAATAGTCCGGCTGCACCGAAGAGATGGCGCCATTGGCAAGGCCGAAACCGAGCGTCAGGGCCAGCGTGATCAGGCCCGGCGACCTCGATTCCAGAAGCCAGAAGAACGGGAATGCCAGCAGCAACTGGATCGTCAGACCGATCAGCATGACCTTCTTGCTGCCGATTCGGTCCGCCAGCAGGCCGAACAGCACCGATGTCACACATTCAGCGAGAGCGGCGACGATGACGGCATTGAGGACGATCGTCTTTGGCAAACCGAGCACGCCGGACACATAGGTCAGGCTGAAGGCTGCGAAAATGTAGAAGCTGAAATTCTCAGCGGTGCGAATGAGGAAGATCGTCAGAATGCTCCGCCATTCCCGCAAAGCGGCGATCATCGGCTGTTTTTCGCGTTCGCCACGTTCCGCCATTTTCTTGAACTCGGGCGATTCCGCAATGTTCAGACGCATATAAAGGCCGATGACGACGAGGACTGCGCTCAGCAGGAACGGAACGCGCCAGCCCCAGCTCATGAAGGCGGCATCCGGCAGCAGGGTGAAGAGATTGAAGACGAGGGAGGCGATCACCAGCCCTAGGACGATGCCGACCGTGATGAGGCTTCCCCATAATCCGCGGCGTTTATCGCCGGCATGCTCCACGGTCATCAGCGCCGCTCCGCCCCATTCTCCGCCCGTGGCAAATCCCTGGATGACACGCAGAACCAAAAGGAGGATGGGTGCAAAAATGCCGATCGACGAATAGGTCGGCAGCAGGCCGATAAGGCAGGTCGCGCCGCCCATGAACACCAGCGTGATCATCAGCAACGCCTTGCGGCCGACACGGTCGCCGTAATGACCGGCGACGATTGCGCCGAGCGGGCGGGCGAGAAAGCCCGTTGCCGATGTGCCGAACGCCAGCAGCGTGCCAATCAACGGATCCACCTGCGGGAAAAAGAGCTTGTTGAACACCAGCGCGGCGGCAGTACCATAGATGAAAAAATCGTACCACTCGATTGTCGTACCGACTGTCGCAGCAAATGCGACTCTGGTCATGGGGGCAGCCATAAAAATCCTCCCTGTCTAAAAACTACATTCATAGATCCGCGAAAGCCGGATGTGTCGCTATTTTCCGACCATACGCTCCCGGCTCCGCGAAACACCGCCTCCGCGGATATTTCGTATAGCGAAAAAGTTTTCGTAGTGCGAATGTTGCGGCAATGAGTCGGGTTTGTCAACTGGCCGTGAAATTGCGTTGCGCAAACCGCCACCCGTAGCTGGCAGACTGCCTGTCTTTCGGGGACGAAGAGGTGGGTGTGACGACAGGCAGGCCTGCCGAGGATGCCTGCGGTGGCGGCCGGTTCCGCCGTCAGTAGCCGAGCACGGAATGAACAAGCGCCGGATTGTGCCGCAACGTCTCCGAGATCTGGCGCGAGGTCACTTGCAGCAGCGGCAGCCGGCTCGCGAGCATTTCTTCCCGCGAAATCCGCGAAGGGGATGTGGAGCAATTTACGGCGGCAACGACGGCGCCACTCTCGGCAAACACCGGGACGGAAACCGAAACGACGCCATAATCGAGCTCGTCCTGGATACTGGCGACGCCGGCGGCGCGGATCTCAGCCAAGATCGCGCGAAGCTCTGTCGGATCGGTCACCGTCTTCTCGGTCAGCTTGCGAAGGTCGGTTTCCGCGAAGTATCGATCCAGCCGATCCGGGGGGAGATAGGCGAGGAGGACACGGCCGAGCGAGGTCGCATAGGCGGGATAGCGCGTGCCGAGACCCGCAGTCAGGCGGACGGAGCGTTTCGAGGAGACGGAGGCGATATAGAGCACTTCGCCGCTATCGAGGACGGCAACGGAGGAACTGTCGCCCGTCTGGTCGACCACGTCCTGCAGATACTGGTTCGCAACCTCCTGCAGGTTCATCGACGACAGGAACGAGGCGCTGAGTTTCAGAACCCGGGGCGTCAGCACGAAGCGCCTGCCGTGACTCCTCACATAGCCGAGCGCCTGGAGGGTCAAAAGCGACCGGCGCGCCGTGGCGGGCGCGACATTGGCAAGCGCCGAGACTTCGCTCAGCGTCAGCTCCGGTTTTTCCCTGCTGAAGACCAGAAGAATTTCTATCCCGCGGGCAAGCGCCGTCACGAAATCGGGACTTTCGGGGGATAGTTCCAATGTGATCTCCGTAATCTCCGCCCAGTGAATTAATTTTCGCAGCGCGGAATGTCAAGGATCGCCAGACCGCTTCCTTCGGCGAAGTCTTTGGCGATACTCACATAATCGCGCAGAAGCGTCGATGTCTCGACGGCAACGCAAGAGCGTAAAGCCCATTCTTTCTCTGAACTTCCGCTGGTTTCGATACCAGTCCTCCCTTGACAGCTTTCAAGAGCTTATCCGATAATTCGTATAACGAATAAACTTTCGCTATACGAAAAATGGAAATGCCGATGACCCGTCTCCAACCTTCGTCCGCCATCGCCCATGTCGAGCCCGATCGTATCACCGTTCGCGGATACGATCTCTGCGCCGATCTTATCGGGCAGATCTCCTTCACAGACTATGCTTTTCTGCTGATTGCCGGCGAAAAGCCTTCCGACGATCAGTCGGCGATATTGAACGCCTGTCTCGTAGCACTTGCCGAGCATGGCCTCGTGCCATCGGTGCAGGCGGCGCGCATGACTTTTGCGGCCGCCCCCGAAGCCCTGCACGGGGCGGTATCGGCCGGCCTCCTCGGCTGTGGTTCCGTCATTCTGGGCAGCTCGGAAGTCGCAGGCCGCATGCTGGCTGACATCGTGGTCCGGGTCGAGCAGACGGGAGGCGACCTGCGGACCATCGTGCGCGAGCATGTCTCCGAACTCAGGGCGACGAAGTCGCCGCTCCCGGGTTTCGGACATCCGGTTCACCGGCAAGAAGATCCGCGCTCGACACGCTTGCTCGCCTATGCGCGCGAACGACGCACGTTCGGACGCCATTGCGAGGCGCTGATCGCCGTCGTCGAGGCCGTGCCTGATGTCTATGGCCGTCACCTGCCTCTCAATGTCTCTGGCGCCATTCCCGCCGTGCTGCTCGATGTCGGTTTTCCGATGAGAGCGCTCAAAGGCATTCCGTTGATCGGCCGAACAGCAAGCCTTCTCGCCCATCTGCTGGAGGAAATGGATCGTCCCATCGGTTTCGCCCTCTCCAGCATTGGCGAGGAACACGTGGCCTATGACGGCCCCGCATCAAAAACAGAAGACAAGGAATAAATTCAATGGCGAACGAAAAGCCTCTCCGTTCAATTCGCGTGCTTGAATGCGGCGGTTTCATCACTGGTCCCTATGCGTCGATGCTGCTTGCCGACATGGGGGCCGACGTCATCAAGGTCGAGCGGCCGGATGGCGGCGACCCGTTCCGCAGCTTTCGCGGCGGTCTCTATAGTCCGCATTTCCAGGCTTATAACCGGAACAAGCGGAGCATCACTCTCGACACGCGGCAAACGGACGATCTTGCCGTTTTCGATGAGCTGCTTTCGACCGCTGATGTCTTCATCCAGAATTCAAGGCCGGGCATTGCAAAGAAGCTGGGTCTCGACGCCGAACGACTCATGAAAATCAACCCGAAGCTGATCTATTGCTCGATCAGCGGTTTCGGCAGCGGCGGCCCCTATGTTGACCGGCCGACCTACGACACCGTCGCCCAGGCGATGAGCGGCTTCCTCAACATGCTGGTCGATCCCGCGGCTCCCAAGGTCATGGGACCGGCGATCGCCGACGCGGTGACCGGACTTTATGCCTCCAACGGCATCATGGCGGCGCTTATCGAACGTGGAATCACCGGCAAAGGGCGCTTGATCGAGGTCTCCATGCTGGAAGCGATGACGCATTTTTCCATCGAGCCCTATTCGAACTACTTCAATTCCGGCGTCACGCCGGGACCTTACGGCCGTGCCGCGGTATCGCAGTCCTATGTGCTCGCCTGCGCCGACGACAAGCTAGTGGCCCTGCATCTGTCTTCGCCTGAAAAATTCTGGACCGGCCTCGTCGCTGCGACGGAGCATCCGCAGCTCGCCGCCGATCCGCGCTTTGCCACCCGCATGGATCGCGTCGACCATCACGAGGCGCTGCGGCTCGAACTTGCCTTGCTGTTCCGCGCCAAGACCCGGCAACAATGGCTCGACGCTCTCGTCGCTAACGATGTTCCCTGTGCGCCGGTCTACGATCTGGATGAGGCACTCGAAGACCCTCAGGCAAAGTTCATGAACCTCGAAATCAGGGCGGTGCATCCGACTGAAGGAGAGGTACGCACCATCCGCCCCGCCATCACCATCGATGGCAATGTTCCGGTCGAATTCCTTCCGCCCCCGACGCTCGGAGAACATTCCGAGGAGATCCGCCAGGAGCTTCGGCGGATTTCCGCAGCCTGACAAACTCTCGTCACTGCAGCGCCGGGCGGCTTCGGAGGGCCGGCGCTGCATGCATTTCTAAGCCGGGGCCGATTCTAGCAAACAATGCTGTCGTCTTATTTAATGCATGGGGCAAATTGAATGGAAGTTGAACCTGAACCAATCGATCCGATCCGGCCACTGCTGCACAGGCGGCTTAAATCAGGCACAACGGAAGATCGGATTGTTGTACACACCTGCTCTCGACGCCGGTCTCCTCGCGGCAGCCCAAGCCGTTGAACACTACGAGCTGTCGCGCTACGGCACGCTGAGAACTTGGGCGCTTGAACTTGGCATGAAGGACGCCGCAAAACTCCTGCAGACCACGCTAGACGAGGAACAGGCGACGGACACCGCCCTCACCGCGATCGCGACAAACGTCGTGAACCAGAACGCTGAGAAGGCAGCCTAATCTGCCAAAGAGGTCCAGCCTGCGACGGTTGGACCTCTTTTATTTTACAAATGGTGGAAGCTCACGGCCAATTCGCTTTCGCATGAAGACCACTTCCCCTTTTTCACTTTCGATATAAAGCGGGCGCCGAGCCCAAATGCTCGGGTAGAAAAACGCTACGGCAGTCATAACAGTAGTTGCTCGCCGTAGGGCGGGCAACCAGTGCTTCGTAGAAGCATCAGACCAATTGGCGGTGGCAGCTCTCTGCGCGGCGTCTTTAAATGCCAAACTCTTAGCATTGGTGGGATCAACACCGGCGCCAATGGTGACCCACGCAGTTTTCTATTTTTGTCTCTAATTCAAAACCTTACGCTCATGTCGCGGCGGTCAGCCTTCGGTACCGATTCACATCCAGCGCGCGAGATTCGAGAAGGTTCATCCTGCCTCACGGCGTTTTCGGCTTGTCAATACTCACCCCTGCTTGATCGCAATTGCACCAGATGACCTTACAGGCGCCTTGACCACGCAAGTTTTGGTCCAATAGCCAGCGCATTGTCGCCCGTCTTACGAACCGCGTGCGTTGCTTCCGTCATCTCCAGCCGGAACTGAGAAACTAGCGAACGAAGGCGACCGACCTCCGTAGCCAAGGTTGCGCTCGCCGCATTGCTCTCCTCTACCATCGCCGCATTCTTTTGAGTGACCTGGTCCATTTGGTTCACCGCCATGTTGACCTCCGAAAGGCCTATTGATTGCTCCCGCGCCGAAGTGGCGATTGCCTCCATGTGCCGGTTTATCTCGACGATATAGCTCTCTATGGTCTTCAGCGCGTCCCCGGTCTGGCTGACGAGCTTCACGCCTCCTTCGACTTCGACCGAAGAATTGCGGATCAGCTCCTTGATTTCCCGTGCCGCCTGCGCCGACCGTTGCGCCAGTTCACGGACCTCTTGAGCCACGACAGCGAAGCCCTTTCCCGCTTCGCCAGCACGCGCCGCCTCCACGCCCGCGTTGAGGGCGAGAAGATTGGTTTGAAATGCGATATCGTCGATGACGCCGATGATGCTGGAAATCTGCTGCGATGAGTTTTCGATCTTATGCATGGCCTCGACGGCACCGGCGACGATGATGCCGGACTGGACGGCGCTTTCGTTAGCCTGCTTTGCAAGCAACCGTGCTTCATCGGTCCGCTTGGAGGCATTGGCAACGTTTGTGGTGATCTCGTCGAGAGCGGCCGCAGTCTCTTCCAGCGACGCGGCTTGCTGTTCCGTGCGTTTGGAAAGGTCGTCGGCGCTGAGACTGATCTCTCTCGTGCCGCTGTCGATGGAGCCGGTTGCTTCGGCAACCGCGGCAAGTGTTTGTCGCAGCTGATCGGCAGCCGCGTTGTAGTCGGAGCGCAGGCTTTCGAAATCACGCGCAAAAGGCTCGCTGAGCTGGAAGGTGAGATCCCCCGTTGAAAGCCGCTGCAGGCCGCCGGCGAGATTCGACGTTGCCGTTGCCATCTCCTCAGACCTTGCGCGTTGGACGGCCGCGTTATGTTCGCGTTCTCTCTCGCTCTGGTCACGCATTGCACTCGCCTCGGCCTCGACCTGGCGGGCTCGCAAACCGTTGTCTTTGAAGACCTGCACGGCCTTGGCCATGCTGCCGACCTCGTCCTTCCGATCCGCGCCTGCTACAGGCACGGCAAGATCGCCATTCGCGAGTTGCACCATCGTTGCGGCCAGCTGCTTGATCGGCTGAACGAGCCAAGCCCGGATTGCGAAAAATGAGGCCGTCATGACCACTAGCAGGCCCGCGACGATGATGGCGAAGGTCATGCGGATGGTATCCTGAGAGAGGTCAGAGAGATCATGGTTTCTGATGCCCACCTGGTCCTCGAGCCGTTTTGCCGCTTCGCTGATCTTGACGCTCAATGCCGGAAATTGCGGCTGACAATCGCGGAGGAATATTGCCTGCGAGGCTGCGACATCCGCGGCAATTGTCGCGACCATCGCTTTTTGGATGGTGAGTTTGCAGACATTGTCAAGCACGTTCAGCCCCGCAGCCTTGAGGTCAACAAGTGTTGCCTCTTGTGGGGCGGCCGCGACCGCGCGGTCCATGTCGCCCAGAAACGCGTCGTGCGCGTCCTTCAGTTCCTTGATCGCTTTGGCATTGAGGGCATCGTCTGTCAGCATCAGAAGATCGCCAATCGCTGCCCGACCGTTTTCGAAAGCCTTGTCGGCCTTGCCGAGGGCGAGCGCAGCAATGGAGTCATGCCTCAAGAGATCGGTGTAGCTTTCGTCTATCTTCGATATTTGGCTTGCAGAATAGGTGGCGACACCGAGAGTGAATACTCCGAATACTGCCAAAAGCGCGGCAAACTTGCCTACGATGGAAAGGTTTTTCATGCCAAGGTTCCCCTACGCCTGTCGCGTCAGCGACAAGCCTGATGATTTCGGAAATGTCAGGACGGGCCCACCAACAAAGTCATTCTGCCGCGGGTACCGGACGAGGCGAGGAGGGTCATGTCTCGTTGAATGCGGGAGATCAGCTCACAGAAAGCGAGCCAATTTTTCTTCTGTGAAAATTACAGTCGAAACCTTTATGTCCCGTTAAGCTTCCTGTGAAGGATACAAAAATGAAAGTATTATCATAGTCTCTAAAGAATATTCAGCAATTCAATTTAACTACAACTCGTTTGCGTGATGAATTTCTCGATCGGACGTGGGTAGCCAAAAAGAAATCCCTGCATCTCCTGGCAGTTCAATCGAGAGAGCCAATCACGTTGTTGCTCCGTTTCCACTCCCTCGATCGTTACGGAGATGCCAAGTGAACTGAGAAGTCCAGTCATTGCCTCCAATATTTTTTCGGATTGTTTCGATGTCCCAACGTGCTGCACAAACGAACGGTCGATCTTGACCTTGTCGAAGGGAAAGCTCTGGAGATAGCTAAGCGATGAAAATCCTTTTCCGAAATCGTCCAGGGCGATGACAACGCCGAGCGCGCGGATTCGGTGCAGCATCTCCAAGTTCGCATCCGTTTCATGCAGCAGGATGGATTCGGTGATTTCCAGGACAAGTCGGCTTGGATGCAATCTGCTGGCTTGAAGTGCGGCCTCAACAATCGAAGGAACGGAACCGTCTCGGAATTGCCGAGGCGATACATTCACGGAGACGGTTGTCGATTCCGACCATGTCTCGGCATCGCGGCACGCTTGGTAAAGCACCCATTCGCCGATCGACGATATCAAGCCGTTTTCTTCTGCAAGTGGTATGAACTCCGCCGGCGATATCATCCCATGCTGCGGATGCATCCAGCGTAGCAACGCCTCGTATGAGCATGTCTTTCCCGAACTGCTATTCACAAGCGGCTGATAGAAGATGCGAAACTGCCCCAATTTCAACGCATGACGAAGATCTTCCAAGACCACTTGCCGGCGCCGACTTTCCACTTCCATGGAAGGATCATAAGTAAGGAAGCAGCTGCCTTGCTCCGATTTTGCGCGATAGAGGGCAATGTCCGCCTTTCTCAGCAATTCGTTCGACGATGTCCCATGGTCAGGTATTTCGACGACGCCGATGGAGACTTCCGCTGTTAATTCGACGCCGTTGATTTCCATCGGCTCGCTGATTGCGGCGATCACTCGGGACGCGACATCAAGCGCCGCGCTGGGCCAATCCTGAATCTTGAGAATTATCGCGAATTCGTCGCCGCCAAGCCTGCTGACAGTGCCCGCGTTTTGCACGACTTGCCGCATGCGAGCGGCGACCGTCTTCAAGAACTCGTCACCGACCCCATGTCCGTGAACGTCATTGATTTCCTTGAAATGGTCGAAGTCAAGCATCAGGACCGCGCCGATTGGATCATGTTCGAATACCGCTGTCGTCAGGATTGTCAGTTCTTCTTCAAGCGAACGACGGTTTGCCAAGCCTGTCAGGCTGTCATGATAGGCAAGGTGTCGGGCACGCCGCTCGGCGATGATACGCCGTTCGATCTCCTGCCGCTGGGATACATATTGCCATGCTCCAAAAGCCAGGAGCGCCATGGTGATCACGAGACCGAGCGACAGAGCCTCATCGAGCTGTATCGATACATGTCTTGGGCTAACGATCTTTTTTTCATCAAAGACGCTAATCGCCCAAGCAAAGTAGCAGATAAAAGTACCCCCCAACAATGAGAGGGTGCGGAACCACGACTTTGTCTGCCTGGCTGCGAAGGAATGCGCTGTTAACATTGAGCCGACCGGAAAACGAAACTGAGGTCCGTGATCCATTTTCTTTGTGGATTGTTCGAGTCGGTCGGAAAATGCGGTCAAATTATTAATGGCATATTAATTATATCGCTGCTCACGCATCCGTGATGCCTGTCAAGGTTGGCTCGATAGGCATCAGGCGATCAAACCTCGCCGAATAGCTTCCGCGACCGCTTCAACGCGATTTGATGCATCCAGCTTTTTGGTTACCGATCTAATGTAGCTGTCAACGGTTCGAATTTCGTACCTGCTTTCAACGGCAATCTCTTCGCTTGTGTACCCGCGACTGGCAAGCTGCAGGCACAACAATTCGCCTGGCGTTATTTCGAGATGCTGGCTTGCATATCGATCCATGATCGGTTTGGTCAAAGCTGCGTGCAACGGCGTCGATACGAATGAGAGAAATTGCTTCTCGTCACTCGTGAAGGGCTGTTCTCGAGTAAAGATCACGCAGCCGTAAATGCTTTCGTCAGTTCCAACTGGAAAGAGCGTTCGATTCATGACGCCAAACTGACGCGTCAATGCCAGCACATCATTCGATATGCCAAATTCGTCGGACGCCTCGGTCTCCGTGATAGCCCTGCGTCCCAGGAGCCCGGCGGGCACCAGGGGATCAGACTTACCTAGATCGCGCTCGAAATATTGTTCCAGCATCAATGGTGGCATGCTCGAATCGATCGATCGAGCATTGCCGAATTCGAATCCCGCAAGCTTGAGCCCGCCAACTGACACATAATCGAACGTAATGCTGGAGCGCAGAAACTCCGTCAGAAAATTCAGTCGCAAATGCCGATGCGGTGGCAGGGACGGCAAATCCATGTAATGGGCGAAGGAACTGGGTTCAAAAAGCGAAAACGGAACAACCGGCATGTTTACTCAAACTACTTTCAGCTGTGCACAATTTCTGAGCAATTTAGGCGGAATGAGAAAATAGACAAAATCAAATTGCAAGGAGCTGACCGTCACTCGTCCGTGACCAACGATCAGAATGGCGATAGAACTCGGCACAGCCGCAACTCGATCTCGGCCTATCTTCACCCGCGGTCGCTTGGCGCTTCCACAGGCGGAAGAAGCGGACGATCTGCCCGGGCTCAAGCATTTCGGCCTCGATAATACGCTCAAGACCGTCCATGAATTCGGTGCGAATGGTGGATAAAGATGTCCCAATCAAGGTGATGGACAACGGGATCGGCATACGGGCCGGCATGCAGTCCGAGGTCTTCCAGATGTTTGCTCAGGCGGGTGACCATCTTGACCATGCACAAGGCGGGCTAGGGATTGGCTTTGCCCTTGTGAACAGCTTCTCACTAATAACTCAACGTCGCCGCAAATCTAACTGAGTGGTAACAATCGACTTCCCAGATTCAGGATCTTGATCGATCGTTCGAATTCGAAGGCCGTCCTCTCCGACCTTCTCGATCGTCATTTTCGCTTTGCGATCCCCGTATATGGCACTCGCCCAGGTGACATTGAGATTGATGGTGTTCCCATCTCGCCTTCCCAGGAGTTTAGACGGCTTACCAGAGACTCCGACATAACTACCAGAATACGAGTTGCCGGACGCCCTGACATTCGCGGTGAAGCTGCGTGTGACAATGGCGAGAGTCCGGCATGTGCCGTTCATCGAAAAGCTGGACGACTTGGCATCCGATTGCATGCTGCACAAGACATTAACCTTGTTTCCGCCGATCTTTGTCAGGACCGCTCCGCCGCCCGTCCACTGCCCTTCTATCGACCTCAAGAAGGCTTGCTCCGAAGCGGACGCGCTTGACGAAAAACAGGTCGCGCAAGCCAGCGCCATGGCCGGTAAAATTCGCATGTTGGAATCCTGTTTGGTTGAAAATGACCAACTTCCGACCGAACAACTTGTTCCATTGAATAGCTCAATCGTTACAGGCAGCCTTTTCATGGAGCTGAAGCGGATGTTTCCCTTGGAAATCGAGCGGGTGGCTTCTTGAAGCTGACCTATGCGATGTCTGTCTCGAGTGATAGTGCACAACCAGCTGCTGGCTCTTGAAGGAATGTGAACTTTTGACCCACCAATCGCTAGCTGAGCTTACTCTAGGCCATTCGCGACCGTGTTCATAAAAACAGTGGCGACAGAGTAATCTGAGCAAACTGTCTTCTAAGCCTTGATCATTAATGCCCATAGATCTAATGAGGCGTCAGTGATCCCTAGGAGTTTGGAATGCAAGTTCTGGTACGTGACAACAACGTTGAGCAAGCGCTCCGTTTTCTGAAAAAGAAATTGCAGCGGGAGGGCGTTTTCAGGGAAGCCCGACTGCGGGAGCGTTTTGAAAAGCCCTCCGAAAAACGTGCTCGTGAAAAGGCCGAGGGTATTAGGCGTGTCCGTAAACTCGCCCGCAAAAAGCTTGAGCGGGAAAGCGGCATTTCGGCCCCAAAGAAGGCCAGAACTTCTGGTCGCAAGTGAGGATGGGGCGGCGGATGTTTCGTCCGTGAGGGGTGAGACTTTCGCTTGCCGGCGAGATCCCTTTGCCGTCGGTCGTGCCCGATACGGCGCTGCCGCCCTTGGGCTTGCAGCTTTGTGTCCAAAGCGAAGAGCATAGTCCGGACCAAACTTCGTGGCCCGGTATCGGATGGACTTAATGGACACGACGATACCGCACTCCCCCAACTTTTCCTCGGCCGTCCGCAGCTGAGCGGTAAGCGGAGATACAGCCAGACCGCATGGGCAATGCGGGATGGCTGAAATCACGAGCTAATGGGGTGAACGATCGTGTTGATCAAGCAAAGCGACTATCATCGGATTTACAAGGTGATCAACAGCCTGCTGATCGGCGAAGATGCCAATCCCGCCACAGCGTCGATGTATTTCAGCACATTTGGAGCCTTCATCCTCGAACATCATTACAAGGTAAAAGCGAAACCGAAGGGCGGGCTCGCCGCATATAATTTGGAAGGAACACGCATCCTTTTCGCAGATCACCGCGAAGACGGCTACGTCTCTGGCGCTGGAGAAAACTTTCACTGCTGGGTCGAGGCGGACGGTTGGGCAATCGACTTCATGGCCCCAACGTTCTCGGAGAGTGTCCCGGGTCTGGCGATGCCTTCGAAGATGTTTCAGCGCCCGCTTTTGTCAATGGCTCCATCTATCAACGACCTCGGCCAATCCGGCGATTTCTTCTATCGCTCTGAGCCTGAGGCAATGAGCCAGCGTTTCGCAGATTGGCGCAAGCATCCGATGATCGGAGACCTCGCCACCGTCGCCACCAACTGGTTTCGGAAATCGCCTAAGCAAATGCAGGCGTCAATCGCCGTTCAGGATCAGCGCGGGAGAACCAAGACTGTTCACCTTGTCGGCAATTCCCTCACTGGCGCCTGGTGATCTGCGGAAGTTCGACCAATTGCGCTGATATCGACACCGCTCTCGAGTCAATCTGATTGTCAGATCAGTTCTGCGCCTGACGGCGTCTCCTTAACGCCTGGGCAGGCGTAGCCGCGTACGAGAAGGTATGATCGACAATACTCCTGCCTCCGGCGATGTGCGCAACACGCGCCACTGCTTTCCTGCCGAGATCTTCCTCGGGATTTATCCCGAGACCGAGAGTCATGGTATGATCCGCCCACAAGGAGGTAGTTGTCATGTCGGACATCGCCTCGTGGCTGGCCCGTCTCGGGCTAGACAAGTACGCGGGGGCGTTCACCGCCAACGAAGTTGATTTTGATACGCTGCGACATCTCAGCGAAGAGGACCTGAGGGAGCTGGGCTTACCCCTCGGCCCGCGTCGGAAGCTCCTGGCGGCGATTGCCGCGATGGACGGCATGTCGCCAGCGAGTTCCGTGTCCGTAACTGGGCTTTCGCGTGTCCAAGCCGAGCGCCGGCAGCTGACCGTGATGTTCATCGATCTCGTAGGTTCGACCGAGTTGTCACAACGGCTCGATCCGGAGGAAATGCGCGACATTTTACGCGCCTATCAAAGTGCGGTGTCAACGCAGATTGCACGATACGACGGTTACGTTGCCAAGCTCATGGGTGACGGCGTGCTTGTCTATTTCGGTTGGCCAAGGGCGCATGAAGACGACGCTGAACGAGCAGTGCGAGCGAGTCTGGCGGCAATGACGGCGACCGCTCGCCTGACGACTCCAATGGGCAAATCGCTGGCGGCCCGGATAGGCATAGCCACCGGTCTCGTCGTGGTCGGCGACCTGATAGGTGAAGGATCAGCACAGGAAGAAGCCGTCGTTGGCGAAACGCCGAACCTTGCTGCCCGCTTGCAGGCCTTGGCCGAGCCAAACACCGTCGTGATCGCTGACGGCACGCACCGGTTGGTTGCCGGATTGTTTGAGATGATCGATCTCGGTCTCCACCAGCTTAAAGGTTTCGCAGCACCTGTCCCCGCCTGGCGCATTACCGGCGAGGCCGATGTCGATGGACGTTTCGATGCGTTGCACGGCATCGCAACGCCGCTGGTGGGGCGATCAGAGGAACTCGAGCTTTTACTTCAACTCTGGCAGCAAGCCCGGAAAGGACAAGGCCATGCGGTGATGCTGTCGGGTGAGCCCGGCATTGGCAAGTCGCGCCTGACGGCCGCCTTCGAAGAGCGACTGAGCAACGAGCCACACGCACGGCTTCGCTACTTCTGTTCGCCATACTACGTCAACAGCGCCCTTTACCCTGTGTTGAAACAGCTTGAGCGTGCTGCCGGACTTGAACGGAGCGATAGCGCGAGCGTGAAGCTCGACAAGCTTGAGGCATTGAAGCTGCAATCGACATCGGACACATTCGAAGCTGCCTCGCTTTTGGCGACACTATTGTCAATCGACACGACTGGCCGCTATGCGCCGACGACGCTGACACCACAAGCGCAGAAAGCCCGTACGCTCAGCGTTCTCATTCAACTGCTTGAAGGAATGACCGCAAACCAGCCCGTTGTGATGGTCATTGAAGATGCGCAGTGGATCGACCCGACGACTGCCGAATGGCTCGACATGCTCATCACACGCTTACGCGACCTGCGGATGCTTCTGATCGCCACCTCTCGCCCCGAATACCGGCCATCCTGGCTCGGATTGTCACATGTGACGGTGATCGCGCTTGGCCGTCTTGACCACGATCAGGCAGCAGCAATCGTAGACCGTGTAGCCGGCGGCAAAACCCTGCCTTCGGCAGTCAGGGACCAGATTTTGGCCAGGACGGAGGGCGTGCCGTTGTTCGTCGAAGAACTGACCAAGACCGTCCTTGTTTCCGGCCTGCTTGTCGACGCTGGCGATCACTATCGATTGAAGGCCCCATTGCCTTCACTTGCGATTCCTTCGACGCTGCAGGATTCACTCATGGCCCGTCTCGACCGAGCCTCCTCAGTCAAGAGCATGGCACAGATCGGCGCGTGCATTGGTCGTGTCTTCCATCACCGGTTGCTGGCCGCAATCACCGGATGCGATGCCGCCAAGCTCGGGGATGATCTTCAGAAGCTGGAAAAATCCGAGCTCGTTTTGCGAAATGGCGTCGCACCGGAGGCCACCTACGCCTTCAAGCACGCACTATTGCAGGACGCGGCGTATCAGAGCCTGCTCAAGAGCCAACGGCAACAGATCCACGCAAATATCGCGTCAACGATGGAGCTGCAGTTCCCGGAAATCGCCGAGACCGAGCCCGAGACGCTCGCGCATCACTACACGGCCGCCGGGCTTGCCGATCAGGCCGCAGGGTACTGGCTGAAGGCAGGGCAGCAGGCGCTGAAGCGGTCGGCGAATGTCGAAGCGTTGGATCACCTCGGAAAGGGACTGGAAGCGGTCGCGTCCCTGCCCCGCAACGAGGTCCGATTGCGGCGCGAGATTCATTTGCAGCGCGCCATGGGAGTGGCCGCAATGGCTGTCAAAGGCTGGGGCGCGCCAGACGTTTTGCTTGCCTTCTCTTCGGCACGCAGGCTTTGCGAGAAACTGGGCGATAGCAACGAACTCTTTATTGCGGTTCGAGGCGAAGCTTCATATCATCTTGTATCTGGTCACCTGCGCGAGGCAGACAACCTCGGCCGTGAATGTCTGCGGATCGCTCAGTCGGCAAATGACTTAGGCCTCCTCCTCGAAGCGCATCATCAGGTGTGGTCGAGCAAATTCTTTCTTGGTGACTATCGGGCCGCCGAGAAGCACACAAGCTGGGGGATCGCGACCTATGATCGCGAGCGGGATCATCGCCTGACCTATGTCTTTACGGGTCATGACCCTGGAGTGTGTTGCAGGAATTACTTTTCGGAAATTCTCTGGACTCGCGGTTACCCCGACCAGGCTTTGCACCGCGTCCGAGAGGCGCTGGCACTGGCCAGACACGTGTCTCATTCCGTCAGCATAGCCACCGCACTGAACAACTTGACCAATGTCCACCTCCTGCGCCGTGAACCTAGGGCAGCCCTCGAAGCGGCGCAGCAGCAGCTTGAGATATCCGCAAAATTCGACCTGCCGCTCATGGCAGGGATAGCCCGTTTCCACATTGGCTGGGCGCTGGCTCAACAGGGAGAATTGGAACGGGGTATCCAGGAAATGCACGAAGCCGTTGAAGCCGTTGCGGCTACCGGCGCGGACATGGGCATGGCGTTCCGCCTCTGTATCCTGGCGCAAGCGCACGGGCAGTTCGGCGAGGCAATCGAAGGGCTAATCGTGTTGGAGAAGGCGTTCGCAACCACGGCCATGACCCGCTCAAAATATAAACTGCCCGAACTACTGCGCACCAAGGGTGAACTCTTGTCGCGCCTGGAACCACACGGCGATGCTGCCGAGAGGTGGTTTCGAAAGTCGCTAGTAATGGCCCGCGCCGAGGGCGCGAAATCGGCGGAGTTGAGAGCTGCAACAAGCCTTGCCCGTTTCTACTTCGACGAGGGTCGAGGCAAAAAGGGTCGCGGGATTCTCGCCCCAATCTATACCTGGTTCACCGAAGGCTTCGAGACCGGAGATCTTGTCGATGCCACGGCGCTCCTCGATAAGCTGCAGCAGGATCGACCCTGCGCCGGTTAGCCCTATAACCTTGGCGATGGCGAAAACGGAAAAGAATATTGATGGGCGACCACACTGGCATGCCCTATCCTTGGCGGTGCCGGTAGCGGTGAGACGACATTTCATCGGAGACCTCGTTAAACGGCACTGTAAAATTATCGGCGTTCGGGTTAGGTAGGACCTGAGGTCTCTGATCAGGCGACAGCCGAGGGCCAGATTGACTAACCAAGTCCCGCAAGGACGTCAGCGGCTGCACGAAGAGTGAGCGTGTCTCTCCCCTCCATCAGCCGCTCGTAAACGGGTCGAAGCAGCCTATCGGCTTCCGCAGTCCGCCCTTGCACCGTCCACAGCCTCGCCAGGTCAGTCGCCGCCCGGATTTCCCAGGCTCCAGCGCCTTGCCTGCGGCTCACGTCCAATGACAGCGCGAAGTGGGTCTCAGCATCCATGTTACTCAGTCCGGGTGCCGCCAACAGAATGCTGCCCCTGAGCCGCAGAAGCTCCGAAAGATAGGAATAGTAGCCCTTTTCCTCGATCAACTGCTCGGTTTCCTCCGCGAGTTCCCATGCTTCGGCGGATCGCCCGCCGGCCAGCAGGCCCATGATGAGAACGAAGTGGAACCGCACCGTGAAGAGTTCGAAGCGCGTGGCGTGCAGGTCCTCCAGCTGCTTACGCAGTGCCGTAACGCCGGCTTCGAAGTCACCGCGCCGTATCGCGATCTCGGCTTTGTAGGCATGACCCATGGAGAGATAAGGGCCGAAAGCCTGGGTTTCCGCTCTGGCGATGAAGGAAACCAGATGTTCCTCCGCCACGTCGAAATCGCCGATCCACAGAAGCGTCGCGATCGAACTCAACGAGATCGCGAAAGAGACGGGATGGCGCATCGTCTCCGCATCCTTGAAGCATTGGCGGATCACCGCGCGAGCCCGGTCGGTATGGCCTTCCAGCCAGAGATTTGTCGACCATCCTATCCTGGCCCAGGTGTAGTGATCGAAGCCGTAGTGCGTCTGCTTGCTGGCTGGCGAGAGACCGTGCTCGACAACGGGTTCCAGTGTCGCGTGCGCCTCAGCAAGGCGCCCGACGAGGCAGTAGGAGAGACCGAGAAGAGCTTTGGACAGCGTGGTCGCAGCAGGATCGCCTATTCGATCGGCGATCTGGGTGCAGCGCTCGGCGTATTCCACGCATCGCCTGAACTCGCCGCTGCGCAGATGGAAGAAATGTATCGGTCCCAACAGTCTTGCGGCATTGAGATCGTCACCGCGCGCTTCGGCAATTTCCAGACTCCTGTTCAGCGCGGCAGCCGACATCTCGTTGTGGCCTCTCATGAACATCATCGAGACTCCGAACGCCGCCTGGAGCTGCATCTCCTCGCTCGTGCCACGGGTGGCATCGTCCAGCGACTGGAGCGCGCGCTCCGTCCATCGTTGGCACTCGGGCAGCAAGCCCATCGCACGGAAGACAGGAGCAACAGAGGCGACAAGGCCGACTCCGAGCGGCGTATCGCCGTTCTCCCCGAAACACCATTCGAGCGCACTGCGAACGTTGTCGACCGCATTGAAGTGCGGCGCTCGCTCCAAGGGGGTCGAGAGCGACGTCCACTCACTGCCGTTATTTTCGAACCAAAGGCGGCAGTAGGCCGCGTGCCGCCTCGCCAGTTCCCGCCACTCATCATCCTTGCTGAGTTCGATCACGTAGGCGCGCGTGGTGTCGAGAAGCCGGTAACGCATCATCGCACCGATCGGGCGGGCGGCCACCATCGACTTTTCCACCAGATTGTCGATAGCCGCGAAAACCGAAGCACGCTCGAGCGTGTCGTTCGTCACCACGTCCAAAGCAGCATCGAGTGGAAAATTTCCCACGAACACCGCGAGCCTGCGCAGCACAGCACGTTCGGTTTCGGACAGAAGCCCATAGCTCCAGTCGAGGGTGGCCTGCAGCGTTTGCTGGCGCGGCGGGGCCGTCCGCAAACCCTGCCACAGGTGCGTCAGCCGTTGATCGAGCAGTGCTGCGGTCTGTTCCAGACCATAGGCCTCGACGCGTCTGGCGGCGAGTTCGATGGCCAGGGCGACCCCATCGAGCTTTCGGCATATGTCGCAGACTATCGCGGCTTCGGCCTCGTTCCCGTCGAGCTGGGCACCGCTGGCTATCGCTCGTTCGACGAAGAGCTGTGCTGCCGGATACTGCTGGACGGCTGTCGATGGCGCTTCAGTGACTTCCGGTGGGTATCCCAGAGCATCCAATCTGTAGATGCGCTCGCTATCGATGCGCAGCGCCTCACGGCTCGTCGCTATGATGTGCACCTGTGGTGCGGCATCCAGAATGGACGAAGCAATGTTGGCGATCGTTTCCACCAGGTGCTCGCAGGTATCGAGGATCAGGAGAAGGCGTTTGCCCCGGAGAAACCGCACGACATCGGGTGTCGCGTCTTCGGCCTGCACCGAAAGTCCGAGCAGGGCAGCGATCGTCGTCGCTGCAAGTCTTGGATCGGCGACTACGCCGAGATCGACGAACAGCACGTGTCCGGCAAAAACCTCGGCTGCCTGATGCGCTGCCGCAATCGCGACGGTCGTCTTACCCACTCCGCCCGGGCCGACGATCGTGACGAGCCGGGAATCCGTCAGCTGCGCGCCCAGCTTCATGATATCGACGTCACGGCCGACCATTCGTGCTAGCCGTGGAGGAAGGTTCGCATGCGGAAACGCGTCTTCGACGGGCGGGTTATCGCGATGATCGGCCAACACGGCTACAGTGGGGGCGACGAAACAGTAGCCCCTCCCCGCAATCGTGGTGATATAGCGTGCGCCGTCCTGGCCATCTCCGAGGGCCTTGCGCAACCCGGCCATATGGAAGCGAAGGCTGCCTTCCTCGACGATCGCGTCGGGCCAGACCCGGTCCATCAGGTCCTTCTTGCTGACGATTTCGTTTGGGGACGTCACGAGCGCTATAAGAATGTCGAGGGCACGTCCGCCCAGTTCCACCGGGACACCTTCCCTGGTCAGAAGTCTTTCGCCTACCACCAGCTTGAACGGTCCAAAGCGAATTCCCGTGCTATCACCGACTGCTGCCATCGCCATGGCTCATCCCTCACGCCGACGTCTCTGCGCTGGCGGAGATTAGTCCAGCAGTCCAAACCATGCCACTACTCGAAGCTATCGAAACGGGAGAAAAACAGTCGATGCGCAAACATTGCCAATTGTTAGCATGCTCCGCTTTCGTGTCCTAACAACAGCTAATAACGCATAACGGGCGCTTCTCGGCATACGGCAGTAGGTTTCAGCCAGCACGAACGTGCAACCGAAACACCCCACCCCCGAGGAGAAAGCCATGATCAAGACCGAAGTCGCTGATGCCATCGACCAGGACCGCCGCCGTTTTCTAGCCGCCGCCTCCCTGGGCGTGGCAGTTGCAAGTTCAGGCGCGCTTCTGCCGTCCCATCTGCTTGCCGCCACCGCCAATGAGGCGATCAAGCCGTTCCAAGTTCATTTTCCGAACGAGGCGCTCAAAGACCTCCATCGTCGCGTCGCCGCTACCCGTTGGCCGGACAGTGAAACGGTCAAGGACCACTCACAGGGCGTACAGCTCTCCACCATCAAGAAACTCGCCGACTATTGGGGCAAGGACTACGACTGGCGCAAGATCGAGAAGAAGCTCAACTCCTACCCGCAGTTCACGACGAAGATCGACGGACTGGACATCCACTTCATTCATGTGAAGTCCAAGCATGAAAACGCCTTGCCGATCATCGTCACCCATGGCTGGCCAGGTTCGATCATCGAACAGCTAAAGATCATCGAGCCTTTGACCGATCCGACCGCGCACGGCGGCAGCGCCGAAGATGCTTTTCATGTCGTGATCCCGTCGCTGCCGGGCTACGGGTTCTCCGGCAAACCGACCGAGCCCGGATGGAATCCGCCACGCATCGCCAAGGCCTGGGCCGTGCTGATGCAGCGCCTGGGTTACACGAAATATGTCGCCCAGGGCGGCGACTGGGGAAATGCCGTCACCGAACTGATGGCGGTCCAGGAGCCTCCGGGCCTGCTCGGCATCCACACCAACATGGCGGCAACCGTGCCCGCCGATATTGCCAAGTCACTCGCAGCGGGTAGTCCGGCTCCCGCCGGTCTTTCGGACGACGAAAAGCGCGCCTACGGCCAGCTCGACGATTTCTACAAGAACGGACTTGGCTATGCGATCGAAATGAACAACCGGCCGCAGACCCTCTACGGCATCGTCGACTCCCCGATCGGCTTGGCCGCGTGGATGCTCGACCATGACATCCGCAGCTACGACATGATCGCTCATGTCTTCGAAGGCAGCTCCGAAGGCCTGACAAAGGACGATATCCTCGACAACGTCACGCTCTACTGGCTGACCAATACGGCGATCTCTTCCGCTCGCCTCTACTGGGACAACGCCCACTTCCCGTCGGGCGGCTTCTTCGATCCCCGTGGCATCAAGATACCGGTCGCCGTCAGCGCCTTCCCCGACGAAATCTACCAGGCTCCGCAGAGCTGGGCCGAGAAGGCCTATCCGCAGCTCATCTTCTACAACCGTCCGCCCAAGGGCGGCCACTTCGCGGCCTGGGAGCAGCCCATGCTCCTGACAGCCGATCTGCGCGCTGCATTCAAGCCGCTTCGCAAATCGATCTGACAACAGTGGCGGCGCGGTGTGCGCCGCCCGACACAACAATCCCACCCCCTTATCGCAGAAGGAGACAGACAATGCGTGACAATCAGATCGTCGATTCCAGCTTCACCGCCATCATCAACGCGCCGATCGAAAAGATTGACATCCCGACGTGGTGCTTCTCGCTACCCGAGAAGGAATATCAGGGCTGCTCGCCCGCCCATATCGCCGCCGGCTTCACGACCGCGCCTGACGGCACGCGCATGTCGATCAATGTGGAAACGATCGGCGGCAGCCTTATGGTCCAGCACTATCACGAAACGATCGGCGAGAAGGATCACCTGATCCTCGATTCCGACTCGGACGTCTTCACGCCGACCGGCCGGGTGACCATCCATGTTACCTGGGAACTGAGCGTCAAGGCGATCGACAAGGACCGCTGCGAGTTCACCAACCGCGTCCAGTCCTTCGCAACCGACGAGATGTTGGCGAACCTCGACCGGCAGGGCATCCCCTTCGAGGTGTTCCGCACGCAGCGCCAGCCGATGTCGATCGCCCACAACAAAGGCGAGACGCCGCTCTTTGCAGCAAGCATCGAGCGCTTTGCGCTTCGCAACCAGTCATCTTCGAGAGCCGCCTGAACGCTGAAGGAGATTACGATGAACGAACTGTCCTACGAACGCGGCATCACCGGGCTTCTGGTGGTCGATCCGTATAACGACTTCATTTCTGAAGGCGGCAAGATCTGGCCGCGCATCCAGGCGGTCGCCGAGGCCAACAATTGCGTCCCGCACATGGAGCAGATCCTCAAGGCGGCACGGCAGGTCAAACTCCCCGTCTTCTTCGCGATGCACCACCGCTTTCGCGAAGGCGACTACGAGAACTGGAAGTATATTGCCCCCATTCAGAAACTGGCCTGGAAGCGCAAGACCTTCGAGTTCGGCACCTGGGGCGGCGAATTCAAGGCCGAGTTCGTTCCTGCTGCAGGCGAAGTCGTGGCTTCGGAGCACTGGTGCTCCAGCGGCTTTGCCAACACCGACCTCGACAACCAGCTCAAAAGGCGGGGCATCCACAGACTGATCGTCATCGGCCTGATCGCGCACACCTGCATCGAGGCAACTGTGCGGTTCGCGGCCGAACTTGGCTACGACGTGACGGTCGTGAAGGACGCGGTTGCCGACTACTCCGACGAAATGATGCACGCAGCTCTGGAAATCAACATGCCGAACTACGCCAGCGCCATCGTGACGACCGAGGAAATCCTCAAAGCTTTGGCTGCCATGGAGACGATGGCACCGGCGGCATAACCGATCAGTCAAATGCTTCGGAGGGTGGCTATGCGGCCGTCCTCCCCTCATCCAAGCGATTATCGGCGTCAACGCGCCTGATCGAATGAGCCATCACCGCCCGCAGGGCGTCCCCAACGAAACCAAACAGGAGCCCGTCATGGACCAGAAAATGAACTCGAAAATCCTCTACACGGCAAAGACGCACGTTACTGGCGGCCGCGAACACGGGGTCGCCCGCAGTTCCGACGGGCGTCTTGACGTTAGATTGGGCGTGCCCGGCACGGCGCGTATCGGCACCAATCCGGAACAGCTCTTCGCGGCAGGCTGGTCGGCCTGCTTCGAGAGCGCCATCGGACTCATCGTGCAGAAGCGGAAGATCGCGCTTTCCGGCGATGTGACCATCGATGCCGAAGTTGATCTCAACCTGTCCGACACCGACGGCTACTCGCTGACCGCTCGCCTGAACGTCGGCATTCCAGGCGTGGAGCGCGACGTCGCCCAGTCGCTGATCGACGAGGCGCATCAGATTTGCCCGTATTCGAAGGCAACGCGTGGAAACATCGACGTCACGATCAAGCTGGTCTGACAAAAACCGACTGACAGCCCCCTCGCCGCAGGTCGCGGCCGATGCCAAGAAGGAGTGCATGCAATGACTTCTGCAAATGGTACTGCGCTGATAACAGGCGCATCTTCGGGTATCGGCGCGATCTACGCCGACAGGCTTGCACGGCGGGGGTTTGACCTCGTCCTGGTGGCGAGAGGGAAAGATGCCTTGGCCAAAGTCGCCCTGGCCATCTCGGAATCGACGGGTAGAGTCGTTACACCGGTTCCGGCCGATCTTGGCAGGAAGGAGGATCTCCGACGCATCGAAACCATCCTGATGACCGATCCTTCGATCACCATGCTCGTCAACAATGCGGGCGTAGGTTCCGTCGCGCCGCTCCTGAAAGCCGATGTCGACGACATGGAACGTATGATCGAGATCAACGTCGTCGCGTTGACCCGGCTGGTCTATGCCGCCGTCCCGGCATTTGCGAAGCGTAAACGCGGTACGATCATAAACCTTGCGTCCGCGCTTGCGCTCGCTCCCGGCATGTTCAACGGTGTCTACGGAGCGTCAAAAGCCTTCGTGGTGTCGTTCACGCAGTCGCTCGACGAGGAACTATCCGGAAGCGGCCTGCGCTTCCAGGCCGTCCTTCCAGGCGCAATCGCGACACAGTTCTGGGAAACCTCCGGAGGATCGCTGGATCATCTGCCCAGCCGCGCCGTCATGCGCGCAGAAGATGCCGTCGATGCCGCTCTTGCCGGCCTCGACCTCGGTGAATTGGTCACTCTGCCCTCGCTGCCGGATGTATCGGAGTGGGAGGCATACGACGCGGCACGCCAGCAACTCGTTCCGAAGATATCCTTGAATGCCCCGGCGCAGCGCTACCTCAAGACCGCCCAAACGTAGACAGCTCAGCCATCCCCCGGACATGGCCGCTTACCACAGTGAAAGGAACCCGCGATGAGATCGTCAGCAATCGTCCTAGCCAGTCGGCCGACAGGCGCACCAGGGCCCGAGCATTTTCGGACCGAGGCGATCGAGATCAACGAGCCACATGAGGGCGAAGTCTTGCTTCGTGTTCTCTATCTCTCGCTCGATCCCTATATGCGCGGTCGCATGAGCGACGCCAAATCCTATGCCAAGCCGGTTCCCGTCGGCGGCATCATGGAAGGCGAGACTGTCTGCGAAGTCACGCAGTCCGGGAGCCCGGAATTCAAACCGGGTGATATCGTTCGTGCAATGACGGGATGGTGCACTCACGCGGTCATGGACGCCAAGCGCGTTCGGCACGTGAACACTTACGGCGCCCCCATTTCCACTGCGCTCGGCGTCCTTGGCATGCCCGGATTCACGGCATATGGCGGAATGAAGGTCATCGGCCAGCCGAGAGCCAGCGAAACGGTGGTCGTTGCCGCCGCTTCCGGACCTGTCGGATCACTCGTCGGCCAACTTGCAATGCGGGCCGGCGCACGCGCGGTGGGCATCGCTGGAGGCAAGGACAAATGCGACTATGTAAAAGACGCGCTGCGCTTCGACGCCGTGGTCGATCACCGCTCAGCCGATTTCGTATCTGAGCTTTCCAGAGCCTGCCCCGATGGCGTTGACGTCTACTTCGAAAATGTCGGCGGCCATGTCTGGGATGCGGTGTTTCCGCTGCTGAACCAATACGCCCGCGTACCTGTCTGCGGACTTATCGCCCAATACAACGATCCGGGCAAAGGCGAGCAGGATCGGCTCCCTGCCACGATGTCGGCGATCCTCCGCCGGAGCCTTCTCTTGAGGGGGTTCATCAACACCGAATTCGTCGAACGTTATTACGAAGCTTTTCAACAGGAGATCGGTCCGCTCGTCGCTTCGGCCCAGATAAAGTATCGCGAAGACATTGTTGACGGCCTCGAAAACGCCCCAGATGCATTCATAGGAATGCTTTCGGGCAGCAACTTCGGAAAGCTGCTCGTCCGCATTTCCCATTGAGCCGACAAGCGATGTCTACTAACGGCGCATAGTTGCCGCGTCCCGCTCGGCAGCCATCGCATGCGCCACGGCTACCGCACCCGCTCTTGCGGCTTCGATAGTCCGTGACACTTTGATCGCTTCGCCGAATTTCCGGGCAAATCCCCAGAAATCGGAAACGTCGGTCGGCAGGGCGACGGTCGGATGGATCGTCGTGAGTACACCCGGCGTTTCCTGGAGGCCCTGGATAGGCCTCAGGTCGAAAGGGGAGAGACAGACAACTGGCCTTGAGTTCCATCTATGTATTTCGCGCTCGCCAACCCTTACACATGCAGTCACCAGCGCCCCTTGGAAAGTAGAGCCCTGGTGCCAAGCACAGCAAGGGCAACATCCTCACTTGGACGCCGGGACAGAATCAGCCTTCCTCCGAGGCGCATCCGGCCGACCTCCTGAAGCTTTACATCTACGGTTGCATCAACCGCGTGCGATTGAGAAGCAGGCTGGAAGCGGAAACACATCGCAACATCGAGGTGATCTGGCTGCTGCGGCATCGGAAGCCGGACTTCCGCACGATCGCCGCTTTCCACCGTGTGAACCAAGCCGCATTCCGACAGGTGTTTCGGGAATTCCTCATCCTGTGACCGCAACGCGACCTGTTCGGGCGGGAGCTTCTGGAAGTGCGTCCGCAATCTCCAAAGGCATAGCCGGCCCTTCCAGAATTGCGATCATGGGTGGAAGTTGTGGCGGATACGCCGCTCTGGCCCCACTGACCTTCACACCCGAGAAATTCGCCCGCGCCATTGACCTTGTGGGAACCTTCAACCTGGTCACGTTGATCAACACGATTGTGCCGCAGACGCCAACTTGACAGCACCGAAAACTTCCAACTATGATCAAATGCTCACAGGCTCTATTCAAATAGGAATAGTTTTATAACTGATAATAGGTACTGATGCTGTTTCGACTCTGGGAGGAGAATTATGAAACAAGGTCTCAAAGTGGCTGTTGCTGCTTTTTCATTTGCTGCTCTGATCGCGACAAATACGCATGCAGCGGGGTTGAAGGCCGAGGTCCTGCATTGGTGGACATCCGGCGGCCAGGCGGCTGGTGTCAGGGTGCTAGCCGATGCCTATGCCAAGGCCGGCGGCGAATGGGTTGATAACGCCATCGCCAATCCGGAGCAGGCAAGATCGATCGGCATCAATCGCGTCGTCTCCGGCGATCCGCCGACAATGATGCAGATGAACGCTGGCAAGCAGTTCGACGAACTCGTCGACCAGGGCTTGCTCCGCAATCTCGATGCCATAGCCGACGCCGAGGGATGGCGGAAGGTGCTGCCGGCCGATGTGCTTGACGCTGTGAGCCGGAACGGACACATCTATGCCGTCCCAGTCGGCCTGCAGACACCCAATTGGCTTTGGTACAACAAGGCCATCTTCCAGAAGAACGGCCTCACCGAGCCTACCACCTGGGATCAGTTTTTCGCCGATGCCGACAAGCTGAAACAGGCGGGTGTGATCCCGCTCGCGGTCGGCGCACAGCCGCCATGGATCAACCAGCTCTTTAACGGCGTTCTTGTCGGCGCCGGCGGTCAGGACGTGTATCTGAAGATCATGCGCGACAAGGACGCCGACGCCGTCAAGTCGCCGGCCTTCCTCAACGCCGCAAAGACCTTCAGCCGCCTGCGAGACTATATCGATCCGGGCAGCCCCAACCGCAGCTTCAATGAAGCCGCCGCCATGATCATTCGCGGAACGGCGGGTATGCACATCATGGGCGACTGGGAAAAGGGCGAATTCAATGTCGCCGGCCTCACCGCCGGCAAAGATTACGGCTGCGTCGTCGGCATGGGCGACCAGACATTCCTCACTGACAGCAACGTCTTCGTCATGCCGGTAACCCAAAATCCGGATACGGAAAAGGCTCAGGACATCCTGGCGAAAATGCTGCTCTCCAAGGATGTTCAGATCGCATTCAACAACAAGAAGGGCAACCTGCCCGTCCGCACCGATATCGATCCAAGCACGCTGGACGCCTGCGCGCAGATCGGCATCAAAGTGTTGCAGGACCCGAAGAAGCAGCTGCCGGGACCGGATTGGCTGGCGACGCCGGACATGCTCAACTCGCTTGAAGACGTGAATGTCGAATTCTGGGCGAGCAAGACGATGACCCCGGAACAGTTCGCGGACAAATACGCGGCCGTGGTCGCGAAGTTCAAAGAGTGACGCTCAGGCGGGCACGGACCCAGGAAAGACTCCGTGCCCGCCCGCCCCTCTCAAACCAGCGAGAACCTTCGTGACCCCAGCCGCCGCCCTGACGCGACGCCGAATCCAGTGGAGCCTCTATGTCGGCCTCTTGCCGGCAACTGTGATCGCCCTCTTCGGCTATATCGGAACCATGGTCTGGACCATCGGGATTTCCTTCACGGAATCAAAGATGTTGCCCGTGGCCCGCTTCGCGGGCTTCGATCAGTACGTCCGTCTCTTCGGCACCGAACGCTGGATCACCTCGCTTGAGAACATGGTCATCTTCGGCTGCTTGATGATCGTGATCTCCCTTGCTATCGGGCTGCTGCTCGCCATCGCGCTCGATAAGCATCTGCGTGGCGAGGGCATTTTTCGGGTCATCCTTCTGTACCCCTATTCGATGTCCTTCATCGTCACCGGCTTCACCTGGCAATGGATCCTCAATCCCGAGCTCGGCATTCAGCATGCCGTGCGGAGCTGGGGCTGGACGAGTTTTCGTTTCGACTGGATCGTCAACAACAACACCGCGATCTATTGCGTTGTGCTCGCCGCCGTGTGGCATGCCGCCGGCCTGGTGATGGCGATCATGCTGGCGGGCCTGCGCGGGGTAGATCCCGATCTCTGGAAGGCCGCCCGCGTCGACGGCATCAAGACCTGGCGCGTCTACGTGCACATCGTCATCCCGCTGCTGCGGCCGAATATCATCACCGCTGTAGTGCTGCTCTCGCTTGGCGTCGTCAAGCTCTATGACCTGGTCGTAGTCCTGACCGGCGGCGGCCCCGGCATATCGTCGGAAGTCCCGGCAAAGTTCGTCATGGACAATCTCTTCATTCGCCAGAACATCGGATTGGCGACGGCAGCGGCGACCGTGTTGCTCATTACCGTCCTAAGTGTTCTCGCGCCGTGGCTCTACCACGAATATTTTCGACCGTCCCGGGCGCGGAGCTGACGCAAATGGACACCAGCGCAAAACTCTCGCAGACATCGGGCGAAAAATCCCCTGTACGGCCACGCGGAAAAAAGCCAAGGCGCTTCTCCGTCGGCAACGCGGGTTTCTACGTGTTTCTCATCATGGCATCGGCGTTCTTTGTCCTGCCGTTTTATGTCATGCTGGTAACGTCCTTCAAGTCGATGGACGAAGTCCGGTTGGGCGAAGTCTTCTCGCCGCCCCAGGTCTGGACCATCGCGCCATGGATCAAGGCCTGGGCGACCGCCTGTACCGGCCTGGAATGCGATGGCATCAGCGTCGGCTTCTGGAACTCCGTGCGCATCCTGATCCCGAGCGCCATATGTTCGATCCTAGTCGGCGCCATCACCGGCTATGCGCTGTCCTTCTGGCGAGCCCGCCATGCCAATCTTCTGTTTGCGGTGCTGCTCTTCGGTGCGTTCGTGCCGTATCAGATCTTCCTCTATCCATTGGTTCGGGCCTATTCGCTGCTGCATATGAACAGTACGATGTTCGCGCTGGTCTTTTCCCACGTCCTGTTCGGCCTGCCGGTCATGACGCTGGTGTTCCGCAATTTCTACAGCAGCCTGCCGCAGGAAATCTTCAAGGCCGCGCGTGTCGACGGCGGCGGCTTCTTCCAGATCTTCATCTATCTCATCCTGCCGATGTCCGCTCCGATGCTGGTGGTCGCCTCCATCCTTCAGGTCACCGGCATCTGGAACGACTATGTACTGGGTCTGGTCTTCGGCGGCCTGCAGAACCGTCCGATGACGGTGCAGCTCATCAATATCGTCGCGCCGTCCGGCGCCGAAATCGAATACAACGTCAGCATGGCGGCAACCATCCTGACGGCAATCGTCCCGTTGGTGATCTATATGGTGTCGGGCCGCTGGTTCGTGCGCGGGATCGCTGCGGGCGCCGTGAAAGGGTAGACATGGCCAGCATCTCCATCCGCGACATCGAAATTCGCTTCGAGGCATTCCAGGTGCTTCAGGGCCTCGATCTCGAAATCAACAGCGGCGAGTTCATCGTCCTGCTCGGCCCGTCGGGCTGCGGCAAATCCACCCTGCTCAATGCGATCGCCGGCCTGATCGATGTCGCGGACGGCGAGATCTGGATCGGCGAGCGCAACGTCACCTGGGAAGAACCCAGCGATCGCAACATCGGCATGGTCTTCCAATCCTATGCGCTCTATCCGCGCATGACGGTAGAGGGAAACCTGTCGTTCGGGCTACGCATGGCGGGCGTAGCCAAGGCCGAGATCGAGAAGCGCATCGCGCGGGCCGCCCAGATCCTGCGCATCGAACCCTATCTCAAACGCCGTCCTTCGGAACTTTCGGGCGGGCAACGGCAGCGCGTCGCCATCGGCCGCGCACTCGTGCGCGATGTCGGCGTGTTCCTGTTCGATGAACCGCTGTCGAACTTGGATGCAAAGCTTAGAACGGAATTGCGCGTCGAGCTGAAAAGGCTCCATCAGGAGCTCGGGACCACCATGGTCTTCGTCACACACGACCAGATCGAGGCGCTGACGCTTGCCGACCGCATCGCAGTCATGAATGGCGGCATCATCCAACAGTTCGATACGCCCGACGACGTCTATCGCCGGCCGAACAATCGCTTCGTCGCCGAATTCGTCGGCTCGCCGGCGATGAATTTTTTCGACGGTACGGTCGTGACCAGAGGCCGTTCGATCGGCTTCGAAGTTCGAGGCGGTCCGACGCTGGATCTCGATGGTTATGCCTTCGCAAGCCGCCCCACCGCCGACGCGCGGGCATCACTTGGAATCCGCCCCGAGCAGATATCCCTGTCGAAAAGCGACAGGAGCGTCAGCATGCCCGCCATCGTCAATCTGGTCGAACCCATGGGGTCGGATAAGCTGCTATGGGCAACGGCGGCGGATACCACCATGTCCCTGCGTACGGCGCCGGACTTCGAAGTGCCCTTGCGACAGCCGATCGATGTGTTCTTCCAGGCATCGCAAGCATCGCTATTCGGCGAAAACGGCGAACGTCTCTAGAACGGTTCAGCTTTTCACGGAAAGGCTGAACCGCTCTATCTCTTTGTTTTCACGCAATTCCAACGGAAAACCGCCGCTCACTTTTCCTGGAATTGCTCTGAGAGACCGATCGATCAGCGCAGCAGTGACTGACCGCCGTCGACCCAGATGGGCGTGCCGGTAATATGCCTTGCCTGATCCGAGGCTAGGAAAACCACCGCTTCCGCGACATCTTCTGCCTGTCCCGGCTTGCCGCCAGTGATCGGAATATCGCCTTCCGGCCATTGCACTGGAATGGCGGCCTCGATCGTGTTGCGCTTCAGCGTGCTCTCGCCGATGGAGGTCGTCACCTGCCCAGGGCAGACGGCGTTAACCCGTATCCGATGCTTCGCCAGTTCGAGGGCAAGCTGCTGCGCGATGGCGAATTGCGCGGCCTTGGTCGCGACATAGGCCGTGGCGCCGGCGGTTGTGAAAATGCGGGTTCCGTTCATCGACGAAATGATGACGATCGAACCGCCACCCCCCGCTTTCAGCAGCGGAACGGTGGTATGCAGCGTATTGTAGGTGCCGGTCAGGTTTACATCGATGGTCTTCGACCATTCCTGCGGCTGCAGATCATCGATCGGCGCCCATACGCCATTGATCCCCGCATTGGCGATGACGATGTCCAGGCCACCCTCGCCGACCAGAGCCGAGACCGCATCCGCAACCTGTTGAAAGTCGGCGATGTCGACGGTCGCGGAGCGGATTTTGCCGCCAGCGCGGCTAATCTCCTCGCAAGTTCCCGCCAGCGTCTCCTCGTTGCGGTCCAGTGCAAGCACCGTCGCGCCTTGCGCGGCCAGCAGCCTCGCGCAGGCCCGCCCGATTCCTGCCCCTGCGCCCGTCACCAACGCGACTTTCGAACTGAACATGATACCTCCCGGAAAGATCGTTTTTTGAAATTGGACAGTTTCGGCCGTCAATAGCCCCTGGCCGCGTCCACCGCATTGTCCAATCGTTCGCCGGCAAGATAGCGATCGAGATTTGCGAGCAGCCGCGCAGACATGCGCTCGACAGTGTCCTCGGATGTGTAGGATATATGCGGCGTCAGGCGGATGCGCGGATGATGATAGAAAGCATGTCCCTCCGGCAGCGGTTCAGGGAACGTAACATCCAGCGTCGCCGCCGAGATCCGGTTCTGGTCAAGTGCCTCTAGGAGTGCATCGTCATCGATGACCTCGCCACGGCAGACATTGATGACATGAAGGCCGGGTTTTGCGTTCCTCAATATATCGCGGTCAAGGATGCGGCGTGTCTCCCGCGTCAGCGGGACAGCGAGCAACAGATGATCGACATCGGCGACCATTTCCCGCAGCGATGCAAACTGGCGAAGGCCGGCGGCCGAATTCGATATACCCGACGAGCGCCGCACGAAACCGACCTCCATTCCAAGCGCGCGTGCTTTGGTGGCTGTCTGCACGCCGATCGCTCCCAGCCCGAGAATGCCGAGCCGCTTGCCCGAGACCAGGCCGAGCGTGCGACTTTTCCATTGCTCGGCGGAACTTACCCGAAGTCCGTCGAACAATTGCTTTTCATGCGCAAAAATCGCGGCAATCGCATATTCGGCGATCGCATCGGCCGTGATCCCCCGGCCCGTCGTCACCAAAGGCGCATCGAAGAACCATGACGGAAAGGCATCGACCCCGGCACCGCCCACCTGAACCCATTTCAAGTTACGGGGCCAAGTTGGCGGGCGCTCCACCGGGGCCGAATTCCAGCCTTTGAAGAAGGTAAACAGGATCTCCGCATCGGCGGGAACGTCCCAGACCGAATGAGCCTCGGCATAGTTCAGCAGGATCGGTTTGCTCTCATGCGCACGCAATCGCTCGACCTGATATTCATCCATATTGCAAGCAATGACCGGCCGCATCCCGCCCTCGTCCTTTGCTGAGATCACACGTTCAGTGAACGTCCAAGATGGCTTCGTTGGCCCCCTGAAAACGGAATGCTCTAAAGTGCAACCACGCCGTTGGGTCGCACTTTTTCCGGCCTGCGGAACGTGCCGTTGATCAACGGCTTTCCGAACTCCGGAATCTCCATTTCAAAGACATCACCATCCATCGTCTTCACGCCGTCGCCAAAGGACGCAACGGAGGTTCCCATGAACTGGACATGCACATTGCCCGGCTGCAGGAACTGATCGTACTTGAAGTAGTGATATTCGAGATTGGCGATGGAATGACTCATATTGTCCTCGCCGGTCGGGAAGGCCTTGCTCCAGATCACCTCGCCGTTTCGGCGAATGCGCACCTCGCCGAGAAGCGAGGAAGGCAGCTCGCCGACGCGCAGCTCCGGCCCGAAGGAACAATATCTAAGTTTGGAATGGGGAAGGTAGAGATAGTTCTTCTTCTCCATGACGTGATCGGTACATTCGTTGCCGATGGCAAATCCCAGCCGGTAGGGCATGCCGTCGGGCCCGATAACGTAGAGGCCGACGATTTCCGGTTCCTCGCCTTCGTCATCGGCAAAGGCGGGAACGGGATAGGGCTGACCGGGGCGCACCACGATCGACCCGTCGCCCTTGTAGAACCATTCCGGCTGAGCGCCCGCCTTGCCCTTTTCAGGCTTGCCGCCCTCGAGGCCCCATTTGAACATGCGCATGGAATCGCTGAGGTTCGCCTCGCCGTCATCGGAAAGCTTCTTGTGCATCTGATCGCGCGCGGCAGCGCTAGCGACATGCGTGAGGCCGGTGCCGGCGATCATGCAGTTGGTCGCGCGGGGATGATCGAGCGGCGGCAGGACGCGGCCTTCGGAAAGCAGCGTCGCGTAAGAATGTTGCTCCGCTGTCCCCAAGTGGCCCACGAGCGATGCCAGCGTCGTCTTCCGCGCAATTGCCTCAAGGGCAAGTTCGCGCGTCGTCGCAAACACCTTGACCTGCCGGATGGTCTCGCCGTCGACAAGCCCAACGGCGCGAGAGCCATCGGCGGTTTCAAATTGAATCAGTCGCATCTTCTTTTCCTATCTGCCTGCAACAAGCGGCCAACAATCGGGCATCGGAATGCCTCAATTCGTTAAATCGAAGCTCACGCCGTCTCATCTTCCGGGAGCTCGAAGAATTCGATACGCTTCGCCGTCTCGAACTTCACGAAGTCCGGATGGGCACGGACGGCACTGAGAACGAGAACTTCCTCCTCGTTCATCGGCGTGTCGTAGGATCTGGCGTTCGCAATCAGCTGTTCGCTATTGTCGACGCCCATCAGCACTGTATCCGGCTGCTGCTGGGCGACCCACTTCAACGCGGCACGCGCCAGAAGCCCACGGTCCTCGATGCCGGCGGCGGCGCCGATGCGGAAAAGCTCGCTCTTGAAGAAGACCTCGCGCGCAGTCACGCCGAGATTTTGCTGGCGCGCTCTTGGGACGACAGTTTCCAGGCAGGTGGCATCGCCGATGCTGAGATCAAGGTTCACGGCATCGAAGGCGCCGCAAGCCATCATCGCGAGATAGAGACGTTCACCGGAAAAAGAGTCGGCAACGGCGAAGCGGATAAGACCCTCGCGCTTCAACTCGCCGATATTGTAGGCGAGTTTTTGAAGATATTCGGGATCGTTGTCGATCGACCAGGCCAGCAGCCCGACATTCAAGAGATCGATGGCATCGCGGCGGATGAGCTTCAGGCCGCGCTGCAACTCGGCGCGCAGCTTGCCGAGATCGAGCATGCTGCGATTGTTCTTGTCATAGGAGTAGCACATGCCCTCCGGTCTGGTCTGGACCACGATGTCATAGGGCGGCGGATTGTCGCGCAGGTTGCGCCCAAGCGCTTCCTTCTCGGAATCGATCGTGACGTCGAACAGATTGATGCCGAGATCATAAGCCGTCTTCAGCAGGGCGACGCGCTTTGGGCCGCCATAACCCTCACCGATATGGCCGGGCGCCACCGCCAAAGCCATGTTCTCGTTGAAGCCCCTGGATTTGCCGCTCGGCAGATATTCGTGGCCTCCGAGCGCGAGAACCGAGACATTCAGCCCGGTGCGGCCCAAGATCGTCTTGCGCATGTCTATCTCCGTCGTCTCCGGTTCGACCCTCTGCCGCCGGCAAGGATGAACCTACATCCTGTCACTGTTCGCTTTCGGGCACTTCGCTTTGGTAGCGGGCTAAGGTCTCGTCGCTCGGGGGATAATAGCCGCGCACGCCGCTGCCTGCGGCGACCTGCTTCTGAACCCAATTGTCCTGACGTTCCTTCTTGGCGCCATTTTCGGCAACTTCCGCGGCAAGGTGGGCGGGCAGCACCACGACGCCATCCTCATCGGCGACAATGAAATCACCTGGGAAAACGGCAACGCCGCCGCAGCCGATAAGGGTTTGAACGTCGGCGGGCATCAGGCCGGCCGGCGATGGCGGCGCGGCCGGGCCGGAGCAATAGATCGGCAGTCCCAGCTTGCGAAGCTGCTGGACGTCGCGCATGCCGCCATCGGCGACAAGACCCGCCACGCCGGCATAGATCAACTGCGATACCAGCACGTCTCCGAGCGCTCCCACAGCGGAGTTCTTCTGCATGTCGAGCACGAGGACCGCACCGGCCGGAATTCCTTCCATGGCCGCAAGCACGACGCTGCCCGGCGAGCCAAGATCGGTCGATGTGTTCAGATCCTCCCGTTGAGGAACGTAGCGAAGTGTATATGCCGGTCCGGCGAAACTGCAATTGCCTTGGTCAAGAGGTACGATACCGCGGATCGCCTGATATCGCAGTCCGTGTTTTTTCAGGAGCTGTCCCGTGATGGCCGCCGTAGGGACTTTCCTTAGCGCCTCAACGATCGCCGTCTGTTGATCTTCCGTCATTTCCAAACCTTTCAGATAATCACGAACGCCCCCATGGGCCAAAAATCTCAAGCGCCGAACCGCCGCCCGTTGTCGCTTGCGCCATCGAAAAGGTGCATGTGTTGGCGCTTGAAGCGAAAACCGACCTTTGCGCCCGGGGCGATATGGATCCGCTCGCGCACCAGCGCGGTGATCGGAGCGCCGGCGGTTTCGGCTTGAACGATTGTTTCCGACCCGGTCGGCTCCACCACCACGATCGCGCCGGGAATGGCGCCGGGATCAGCCGCATCGCAGAGTTCGATATGTTCCGGGCGGATACCGAGTACGATCGGCCGTCCCGCCTCCGCACCATTGGCAGGCGAAACGGCAATCTTCGTCCCGTCTCCGGCCACGAATTCCTGACTGTTTTCGGGGCTGATGCGTCCCTGCAGGAAATTCATGGCCGGCGAACCGATAAACCCGGCCACGAAGCGGGTATTCGGCCGATCGTAGACCTCGAGCGGCGAGCCGATTTGCTGAATGTTGCCATCGAGCATGACCACGATCTTGTCCGCCATCGTCATGGCTTCGATCTGGTCGTGCGTCACGTATACCGTCGTGGTCTTGAGGCGATGATGCAGATTCTTGACCTCGGCGCGCATCTGGACGCGCAATTTGGCGTCGAGATTGGACAGCGGCTCGTCGAACAGGAAGACTTGCGGATCGCGCACGATGGCGCGTCCCATTGCAACGCGTTGGCGCTGCCCGCCCGAGAGCTGTCGCGGATAACGATCCAGCAAATTGGCGAGGCCGAGAATGCTTGCTGCCTCCCTCACACGTTTCCTGATCTCTTCATTCGGCCGGCCGCGCAGCTTGAGGGAAAAGCCCATATTCTGCTCGACGCTCATGTGCGGATAGAGCGCGTAATTCTGAAAGACCATGGAGATATCCCGATCCTTCGGCGCGAGATCGTTGACGAGCTTCTCGCCGATCCGGATCGTCCCGCCTGAAATCTCCTCCAGGCCAGCGATCATGCGCAGCAATGTCGACTTGCCGCACCCCGAGGGTCCGACAAGGACGACGAACTCCCCCTCGTCTATGTCGACATTCAACCCGTGGATGACCTCAAGAGCGCCGTATCTCTTGTAAACGCTCTCTATGGCTACTCGTCCCATCGATTCCCTCCCTGCTTCACTGTCGGGGGCCCGGCACGCCGCGCCACCCTTACCGCGCCTGCCCCGTCAGCCCCGCGTATCCAGGTCGATCAATTCGATGCGGTAGCCATCGGGATCGTCGACGAAAGCGATATGAATTTTCCCGAACTTGAGCGGACCGGGTTCGCGGACAATCTTGATGCCCGCCGCCCTCAGCTTGTCGCAGACGGCATAGATGTCGCGGACGCCGATGGCGACGTGGCCGAAGCCGTCCCCGCGTTCATAGGATTCACGGCCGTAATTGTAGGTGAGCTCGATCATCGGATCGGTGGCCTCGTCGCCGTAGCCAATGAAGACGTTCGTGTATTTGCCTTCCGGTACGTCGCTGCGACTTACCTCCCGCATGCCGAAATTATCGCTGTAGAAGCGGATGGACCGCTCCAGATCGCCCACACGGATCATGGTGTGCATGATGCGGAACGTGCCGGCTGGATTGTCAGACATGATTTCTCCTCCATTTGGCCATGTCGTGGCCTGCCATGAAAATTTACGAAAAATTCGATTTACCTATTCTCATTTGATCAGGCTATGTTCATATAGGACAACAGATAGCAGAAGCTGTCAACATCAATTCTTGGCCGCGACGCGCTAGCGCGGTGCAACGAAGGAGGGTTGCAACTTTCAAGCCGATCTTGATAATAAACTCCGACACAGAACCGGATGACTGCATGAGTGTGACGCAAAAGAGCGATTCCAATTCCGCCTCCAGCCTTGCCAGAGAGGACAAGAATCATATTCCGGTCATCGACCGCATGCTCGACATCCTCGAGCTGATCGAGCTCCGCCAATCGGGTATCGTCATCAAGGATCTCTGCGAACGCCTCTCCGTGCCGCGCTCGACCGTCTATCGCATCCTCAACACGCTTGAAGCGCGCGACGTGGTCAAACGCGCCGCCAGCGGCGCCTATGTTCTCGGGCCCCGGCTGATGAATTTCGCGGCCAACGTCACGGATACGCGCGGCACCGACATCGCGCAGATCGCGGTCGGACCGATTGAGCGCCTGTCGCTGGACATCGGACAGTCCGTCAAAGTATCGATCGTCTACAATGGGCTTGCGCTCGTCGTCTGCTGCGCCCAGAGCACACAGGATTTTGCGATCACCGTGCGGCCTGGTCGCACCATCCCTCTGCATTCCGGCGCGGCAAGCAAGATCCTGCTTGCCAACATGCCGGAGGCGGAACGCGAGAAAATATTGTCGCGGCCGCTCCGCTCGTTCACCTCCAAAACCATCACAGATCCGGACAAGCTGCGGGAGGAACTCGAAGAAGTCCGCGCCACTGACTGGTCGGTCGACGTCGGCGAGCATGGCGAAGGCATTCATGCGATGGCGACTTCGATCCGCGACGGCGATGGCAACGTCGTCGCTGCGATATCGATTCCCTATCTCGGCACGCATGCGCGCGCCGACCTGACCGTCATGCGGCAATCCCTGATCAAGACGGCCCAAGCCATTTCCAAAGAATTGAGACGGCATTCCTCCTGAACGGCCGTGTTCGGCAAACATGGGACTGTTCCGACCCGCAACGCCGGAGCAGTCCGTGATGTTCTCGAACACTTTTAGCCGCCGTATCCATCGAGCGCATGCGCACGCAGGAAATCCATATCCATCTCGATTCCCAGACCGGGTTTATCGGTGAGCTTCAGGCTGCCGCCGGAATTGTCCAGCGGCTCCTGGATGAAGCGGTTATAGGAAGAAAGATCATGCAGGCTGGTCTCGACCCGATAGAAATTCGGCGTCGTGATCATAACGTGCGATCCAGCGACGACATTGATTGGGCCGCTGGCATCATGAGGCGTGACCGGGACATAATAGGCCTCGCACATCGTCGCGATCTTCTTCAGTTCGCTGATGCCGCCCGCCCACGTCACATCGGGCATGATGTAGTCGGCCAGCTGGTTTTCCAGGATCGGCACGAATTCCCATCGTGTGTGCAGGCGCTCGCCGACCGCAATCGGAACATCGATCTGCTCGCGAACCTGCCGCAACGCGTGATAGCTTTCGGGCGGAACGGGTTCCTCGAACCAATCGATCTGGCCGGCATCCTTGAGGCGGTTGCATAGCCGCACGGCTGTGGGCACATTGAAACGCCCATGTGCGTCGATCAGGATTTCGATTTCGGGACCCGTCGTTTCGCGGATGAGAGCTGTCAGTTCCGCGCCGATCCGTTCGGCCTCACGGCTCAACTCGCCGTCGAGATAGCCGTTTCGGCGGACTTGCAGGCCGCGCAGATGCGGGAACGGGTCGAATTTCAAAGCGGTATGCCCCGACTCGACGATACCCATGATTTCTTCCTTCACAGCGCCGGGGTCCGTGAACTTTGTCTGATCCGGATGCGTGTAAAGCAGCACATCGTCGCGCACCTTGCCTCCGAGCAATGCATAGATCGGCCGGTTGAGGGATTTGCCGAGGATATCCCACAGAGCGATGTCGATGCCGCTGATGGCAAGGCAGGCGGCGCCGCGGCTGCCCATATAGGTGAAGTTGCGGAAGGAGCGGTTCCAGATGCTTTCGATCTGCGTCGGATCGCTTCCCTTCAGGAGCTCCTCCAATTGCCGGATAACCCCGGCGACCGATCGATTGGCCAACTTGGTCGAGGTGGTGACCTCCCCCCATCCGACGATGCCCTCATCGGTCTTGACCTCGACGAACATGAACTCGCCGAAATACGTACCCTTCGCTTCGACGATCCAGGGTGTGATGGATGTGATCTTCATGTGTCTTCCTCAGAAATTGGGTCTCACCAGCTGTGCCCGCCCTTACCGGCGTGCCGCTATCCCTTCATTGCGCCCGACATCAGCCCGCCGACAAAGACCCTCTGCAACAGCAGGAAGATCGCCGCGATCGGCAGTGTCATGATGACGGAGGCGGCCATGATCGCGCCCCAGTCCGTGTTGTATTCCGTTGAAAATTCGGCGAGGCCGATCGGCAGCGTCTTGACGCTGGTGTCGTTGGCGAACGTCAACGCGAAGATGAATTCGTTCCACGTCGCCACGAAGGCATAGAGAACGATGACCACGATGCCCGGCAGCGACAATGGCAGCATGATGCGGAACAGAATGCCCCACCGCGACGCGCCATCGATGAACGCCGCCTCCTCGAGCTCGACCGGAATGTGCCGGAAATAGGAGGTCAGCATCCAGATGCTCAAGGGCAAGGTCAAGACCGTATAGACCAGCGTCAGGCCAAGCAGCGTATTCAACAGCCCGAAATAGCCGAGCATGATGTAAAGCGGCACGATCAGCGTCGCCGACGGTAACAGATGCGCGACCAGGACGCAGACCTGCCAGAAGGCGCTGCCGCGAAACCGCATGCGGGCAAAGGCGTATGCGGCGGGAATGGCGAAAACCAGGCCAAGCGCCGTCGACCCCAACGACACGATCGTGGAATTGAGGAAGTAGCGCGGTACGTTCGATTCGTACAAAATCTTGTGGTAATTTTCGAACGTCGGCTGATCCGGAAGGATGGTCACCGGTATTCTGTAGAGTTCCGCCAGCGTCTTGAACGAGGATAGTGCCATCCACAGGAACGGTATGATCGCGAAGCCGACGATCAGGAACAGCGGGATATAGACCCAATTCAGATTCTTTGACATGTCCTACTCCTGGGCCGAGCGTTTGTTGTTGTCCGCGACGATGTAGACGACGATGATCGCCGTCGAGACGAGGAAGAACAGGATCGACAGCGCGCTGGCGGTGTGGAAATTGAAGAACTGAAAGGCTTCGACAAAGATCTGGATGGATGTGATCAGCGATCGGTCCGCAGGCCCGCCGCCCGTCATCGAATAGATGATGGTAATGGAATTGACCCCGGCAATGACGAGCAGCAGCGTGATCGATATCAGCATCGGCCGCAATTGCGGCAGCGTGATATAGCGAATCTCATGCCAGAAATTGGCGCCATCGACCTGCGCCGCTTCATAAAGCGACTTTGGAATGGCCTGCAGGCCCGCGAGCACCATGATCGCGACGAACGGAAACATCTTCCAGACGTTGACGGCGATCAACGATGGAAGAACGATATTCGGGTCCGACAGCCAGCGCACCGGGGTCGAAATGAGGCCGGTGCTGAGCAGGATGTAATTGATGACCCCATAATCGGTGTGGAACATCCATGCCCAGGTCATGGCGCCGACGATGCCGGGCACGACCCAGGGTACGAGCGTCAGCGACCTGGCGATCGCCTGCCCCTTGAACTTCTCGTTCAGCACGATGCCGGCGATCGTGCCGAGCAGAAGCTGCACGACGATCGAGGCCCCGACGAAATAGATCGTATTCTTGACGGCGCGCGCCGTGCGCCCGGCTTCGACGACGCTCTGATAGTTGTCCAGTCCGACGAACTGGTCGCTGTCGTTTGTAAAGCTCATCCAGACGGTCGATACCAGCGGATAGACGATGAAAATGGCCAGCAGCAGCAGAGCTGGCAGAATGAAGGTTATCGGGCCTTGGCCACGCGCGGTTGCTCGCATCGGATTGACCTTAGTGAGAATAGATGGAGTGCCGGCGCCGAGAGATCGGGCGCCGGTCGATCAAGCCGGATCTAGCGTTTGATGACGGCGGTGATTTCCTTGGCCGCCGCGTCCATGGCTTCCTGCGGCGTGGAATCGCCGATCAGAATTTCCTGAATGTGCCTGTAGTAGATGTTGGTAATCTCCAGCCAGCCCGGAACCGCGGGCTGCGGCTGTCCATATTTCAACATCTCCTTGAAGCCGTTCAGGCGCGGATCGGCAAAGCGCGGCAAATCGAGCGCGGCATTGACCGCCGGAAAGGTGCGCGTGTAGTAGCCGACATTCTCCGCCGTCGCCAGGAACTGCACCAGTTTCAGCGTATCATCCTTGTTGGCTCGCTTTGCTGGAACGATGAATCCCCACCCGCCAAGAAGAGCCGAGGTTTGCTTGCCTTCCGGATGCGGCATGATGGCCACGCCATAGTCGAGATTGGGCGCATCCTGCTGGAAGCGCTCGATTTCCGTCGGCGTGCCCTGATAGCTTGCAATCGCGCCGGACATGAACAGGCGGCGCAGCTCCAGCCCGCCGTTTTCCAATGTAGACGGCGGCGAGACCTTATATTTGGTGTACATGTCCGTATAGAAGGTCACCGCCTTGACGGATTCGGGGCTGTTGACGATGACCGTTTTGCCATCGTCGCTAAGAATGCCGCCGCCGTTCATCCAAAGATAGGGCAGCGACCGATAGAGCGTGTTGCCCTGACCTTCCGAGCCACCGCCCGCAATACCGTAGCCATACTGCGCCTTGGCGCCTTCGACTTTGGTGAGTGCCTGCGCGTCCTTGATCATCTCATCCCAGGTCTGCGGCGGCTTTTCCGGGTCGAGGCCTGCTGCGCGATAGAGATCCTTGCGATAGATCATCGCCAATGCTTCGGCCTGGAACGGCAGCGCATAAAGCTTGCCGTCGACGGACGCACTGCTGATGGCGGCGGGAACAAACTGATCGAGCGGCGTTGTCTTGGCGATGGTGTCGCCAATCGGCTCCAGTGTGCCAGTCGCGATGTAGGACGGCACCCAGGATGTCTGGACCTCCATCAGATCCGGCGGGCTGCCCGATTTCAGCGCAATCAATGTCTTGCCCTCCAAACCGCCATAGGGGTTTGACTGCAGCTTCACGGTGATGCCGGGATTCGCCTGCTCGAATTTCTGAACAAGCTCCTGTGCCTTTTTGTAACCAGGCTCGGTGACCCACCAATTGATCTGGCCCGCCCAGCTGGCCGTGGCCGAAGCCAACAGAGTGCAGGTTATAGTCGTGATCTTTCTTAGATCGATAAACATGTGTGCTCCTCCCAAGATGTGGCCCATGGCACCAAGGCGGTCATCACTCCTCAGGATTTCCGCAGGCCATTACCTCAGCTTAATGTTCTATATTGAATAGATACAGGTCTACAATGAATTTCTCTAGTACTCTGAGAGGGATGTCAAGGGTATGAATGTGAAACGCGGTCTATCGCCCTAACGCGCAGTGGCCCGTTGGTGAGAGAACGCAGGCTCCCAGCCGTACCGGACTGGCGCTAGGACATCGAAAGCGATGAATCTGCCCGACTTTTGAGAAGGGATTGGGAACTGACGCTAGTTCGACGGTTTGATCTGCCGATTTTATTCTTCTACGAATTCACTGATCCAAAGGACGAGAAGAAGAAGAAGAAGCGGAGGATAAATGGCTCCTCCCGAAGCGTAACGAGCCAATCTTTTGCATCGCCGGGATTCGCGCGACATGCTGAAGGTTGAACTCTGATCGGGCCTGTATCCGCGCCGATTGACGTCAGAGTAAAATCCGCAGACCAAACCGTGCCTGTTCCTTTCAATAAGAACCCCGCGCCGGCCATCGGGTGGCACGTCAATCACAAGCCTCCGACGCCTCCAGTCGTCATCACCAAACAGCCAGCCGCCGTCCCGGTGATCTTTAAGGTTGTCGAAAGCCAAAATATTGCCAGGCGATTTGTCTACACGCACCCAGATCGTCGTGCCGTCAGAGACCTTTTCCGTGCCCAGGTCCGCACCAATTTGAATGCGTTGTCCACGGTACGGAACGGCCGCAACCGTCTGTGCAAGCGTTCCAAAAACTCATCGCATCGATCCGACCGGCGGCCCAGTGCCGGGGTCTGATCAACCATGCTGTAGAGCCGAATAAGCTGGGCGTTTGGAACGACTGTCGGAACGACCTTCTCGGCGGTGCAACGCGGGTCATATCGATCCCGACAACGGACGTGTTGAGATCGTCGCTCTTGGCGAACCTGGCATCCTTCTTGGTCAGCAGACGCGAGCCGGTCATACCGCAGGGGGCCGAGAAGTCGACGGCCAGGCAATCGGCGACGCTTACCGGAACGAAGAGGATCCGGAGCCAAAGACAAAGACAAAGACAAAGTCTTGACCACGAGGCGCGACGGCCTGTCACGGTTGCGAAATTGGGATATTTGCGCTTGTGTCAGGCGCAAAGCTTGAGCCTAAGGAGCAGAGAGAATGGGTCGATTGATGATCGTGGCTTTGTGTGTATCGATGAGCGCTGGGCACGTGATGGCTGATACCGATGCAGTCGCTAACGCGCAGACGCTTTGCCGAGCGATTGATACCACGATTTCGCTCTCTCCGTGCACGTACTCCGAAGAAGCGAAAACGGTCACCGTCTCGGTTGGGACGCAAGGTGGGGACGCTCGGGAGCTTTGCCAGACCATCGAAAGTTCGCTCATGGAGAAGCACATCTTTTTCGATGGCGATCCATGGAAATTGAATCTGAAATCGTCCGCGAGTGGCGATAACACGATCGCATCTTGTGATTTGCCACAAACCCCTCATTGAGAGGCGAAGGCGGCCGGGAGAGCCGGCGACATGTTGAAAATCAATGACCTGATTGCGTCAGCTGAATCCGTCTGCGACCGATACGAAAGAGGACGCATAGAGAGGGAGACCGTCCGTGAGTGGATCTTGCGCCTTGGCTCGTATCCATCGCCGCATGGTGATCGCGTGCGGGAAGCGGCAGCGTGGTTTAGGGCTCATCCCGCGAGCGAAGTGCCAGCCGATGTCCGAAATGTCGATGTTGACAGACTAAGGGCAATCTTTTTGCAGTGAGCCGATCTAGCTTGCTTGTCACTGCCGATACTATAGACACCCTCGAAGAACGCGACTGCCGTTAGTTTTAGAACGGGGTCGGGCGGCCGATTGACGTCACGCTGCTGCCACGAGATCACGTGGCCGTTCTTCAACTCCTTCACTGTATAGCGCGTCACGGTGCGAGCTCGCTCCCATACGTCTTACGCGCGGCTCACCAATCCGGACACCACCACAATCAGGAGACAACGACCCACCACACTTCGCGTGTCCACAGTTGATTGCAATGTTCAAGCTGAATTGGGCGTGGCAATCCTGAAATCGACCGGAGATGATCCGAATGACCGGGACTTAAGAAGCGAGAAAACACATTACTGACCGGCACCTCTCCACTCTTCTAAAAGATGCCGCCAATCAGATTGCTGATGTGCCGCTGGCGGATCTACCTTCCAATCGAACGCTCCTGCATCTCTTCGCCGATAAGACAATCGTAGGGCTCATCATATTTGGCAGATTTCGGTCTCATATGGTGCTGCAGGACGCCGCTGACGTTTAGCCCGGATATCTCTGCCGTGAGCTTTGCAAGGATAGCTGCGGAGAATTGGCTGGCGTCCGATACCTTCACGACAAATGCACCTTCACCTCCGATGACGCATTTCTCGTAATAGACATCGATATCTGGGATCGATGCCGAATCCGGAGCGTTCCTTAACATGATCGGAAGTCCATCAATCACGATCCCCTGGGCGACGGTGTTATTTCGGGCGACAGGCGCCGGCACCCCGGCATTGTTCGGTCCATCGCCAGAGACGTCGATGACGCGCCGACTTGCCCGATAGGCACTAGAGCGAATAATTCTTCGTGCGAACTGGAGCGTATTTGAGATTGAGGTGAACGAGATCCGCCTCACAGGCTGACGGCGCAATGTTTCGGCAAATTGCTCGGCGGTAAGCGAGTCTTCGATGACGGTCCAAGGCAGGATCTGGATGGCTTTGCCACCCCATTCGACATAGGTCACCGCAATCCTACCAAGCGGCCCGGTTTTGACTGCCCTGACTATCTCAGGCGCACGAAACGCCTCAACATAACCCGTGCGTTGGAGTTGCAGTTCCTCTAAACCCATCGAGTAGGAGACATCGACGGCAATTACCAGCTTGAGATCGACGGCCAATGGATCTTGAGCCGCGGCCGTACTGACGCCGAGAGGAATGGAAGCAGCCAGAAGCATGCGACGTGGTTCAATCAAAGCGACCCACCATTTGGCTGCGAAAGCAGCGCTACTGCAGACCCGATGCCTATTCAAGTGCCCCTCGGGTACACTTGGTCGAGCCTACCTGCCGGTGCGGGAGCTGTACGAGGATGGGGGCATAGACGGGCGTGATCATTGCAGCGCGTCGATCACCTTCGCGTCTGGCTTTGCAGCGCAGACTTTGTCGATGGTATCGCCCAATTTGCTCTCACCGAGCGCACCAAGCTTTGGGTCGCCTCTTGTGGCATCATACACCGCCGAGATGATGTCCAGCATGCCCTGGTGACTGTCCGAATTATACTCTTTGCAGGTCACAGCGGCCGGATCGACAGGCGCCGCGCTAAGGGTCGACAGCGCGAGCGTGACGAAGACGAACGATAATGCAAGGATGCGAACCATCTGCCTCTCCATCATGAAATGGCCGATTCAGAAGACAAGTGTTACCATAACAGATTTCGTGGCAGATGTCTTCCGCGGGAAGTATTGACTCCCTCGCCTACCCAGAACATGTTGAGAACAAACGAGAGGCAGCACCTCGCGAAACGGCGAGCTGCCGCCTGAGACAATAACTCTTCCGGAAGATTGCGTTCATCGCCAAATCAGAAGCAACGATGTAGTATGCGATAAAGCTATTAATACAAGCGCGACATACTCCATGAGATCATCCGAATTACCTAATCGAGTTTGCGGTCGAAGGTCACATAAAGCGGATTGGTTATCCCGCAGCCGATTTCTGAATAGGCGGGCTCCTCTTTGATGTGACCGGAAGTCAAGGAGCAGCTTGTTCAGCTGAACCGGGATAGCTTGACCGACGAGCGGGAGTTCGACCATGAGATGATCATGCTGGATGCCGTACGCAGGAGGTTGGAAGTGTCCAGAGGAACTCTCAAAAGATTGATCGAGAATGGATTCAGCAAGGCGATTTTGAGAGCCAACGAATTGTCACAAGGGTCGGATCAACACGTGGGTTCGGACCGCCGATTTAGACGTATTCGCCGACCTTCATTGGACTTTCGATCAGATCGTTGCTCGGAGTCCGCTTGGGCAAGAACGGGAGGCTAGTCTTTCAAAATTGCAGCGTAGCGCGGATCGAATTCAAGGCTGATCGGCCCGGCGGCGGCTCCCAGCGCGACGGACCAAGGGTCGGCCATTCCAACCTGCAAGCGTGGAACTATGCGATCCGTACGCTCGGCGAGCGACGGTAGCAATGGCCCCATGGCAGCGATGAGCCGTTGCACCAAAATCGGCGGTGCGCTGCCGCATAGAATGACGGTCTGCGGATCGAAGACCGTTTCGATCAAGTGTACGCTCCATCTCAGATCGGAGGCCGCCGCCTCGATCCATTCGACGATCCGGCGATCCTCGGTGGATACGAGATCATGGATCCTGGCAAAAAGACCTGGATCGGCCGGATCGAGGGATAGATATTGGTAGAGCGAGGCCAGGGACGCGCGATGTTCAAGCGGTGTCGACTTGCCTCCGACAGCCAACAAAGCCATGCCGATTTCGCCGGCATTGCCGTTCGCGCCGGTATAGAGCTCGCCGCCGAGGATAAGACCTGCGCCGATACCATAGCCAATATAGAGGCAAACTGCATGATCCAGCCCATGCGCGGCGCCGACCATTCGTTCGGCAATCGTCGCCGCGGCGGCGTCGTTTTGGATACTGACGTCGAGGCCGGTGCCGACTGCAAGGGTTTCAAGCAACGGAAATTTTTGCCAGGCCTCCATCATCCAGGGGTCGTCGCCATTCCCGGCGACACCGAAGGGACCCGGCATTGCCGCGCCGAGGCCAACGAGCCTTTGCTCGGATTGCGCTGCGATGGCTGCCAGTTGGCGCCGGACGGCGGCAACAAGGTCGAGAATGACCCTGGTGCCCGTCGTCGGCCCTCCCGAGGGGAGCTTCGCCTCCAGTCGGACAAGCACATTTCCAATGAGGTCGACGGCGATCGCCCTTGTCATGTGCCGGTCGATTTGAAGGCCGATCGCAAACGCCCCTTCCGGGACCAAAGCATAGGGCGTCGAAGGCTGCCCACGGCCGTTGCGTACCGTTTGCTGCGATGTAACGAGGCCGTCACGTTCAAGCTCGTCGATAATGTTGGAAACCGTTTGTTTCGCAAGTCGCGTCGCGCGCGCCAGATCCGCGCGTGAAAGCGCTCCATTGACGCGCAATGCATCGATCATCACCCGGCGGTTATGAGCACTGGTGCCTTCGTGATTGGTGCCGCTCTTGGCGCGGATCGGGCGGGTATCGTTCATGCGCAATTCCCTCTTGACACCAGTAGAGTATTGAAGAAGTAATTAAGTCAAGACAATTGACTTAATAAGAAACCAAAGAGTTTCATGGGAACAAATCGGGCCGGAAGAGGCCCCGACGATGATCCGACAAGGATTAGGCATCCGATTCCCGGCTGCCTTTTCAACAACCGGTCGCGACGCAAGCCGCCATCGGAAATCGCGTGAAAGTCAAAAACTGGAGGGTGTAATGTTGAAATCCATAAACAAGACGTTGTTCGGCGCCGCACTGATCGGCGTGTCCTTTGCATCGCATGCCTTTGCCGAAACGACGATCAACGCACTTTTCATGGCGCAGGCCGCCTATAGCGAAGCCGACGTACGCGCCATGACCGACGCCTTCACCAAGGCGAACCCGGACATCAAGGTCAATCTCGAGTTTGTTCCCTATGAGGGCCTCCACGACAAGACCGTTCTGGCCCAGGGCTCCGGCGGCGGCTATGACGTCGTCCTCTTCGACGTGATCTGGCCGGCCGAATATGCGACCAACAAAGTCCTCGTCGACGTGTCCTCGCGCATATCAGACGACATGAAAAAGGGCGTGCTGCCCGGTGCCTGGACCACGGTTCAATATGACGGCAAATATTTCGGCATGCCGTGGATTCTCGATACCAAATATCTGTTCTACAACAAGGAAATCCTCGAAAAGGCGGGCATCAAGACCCCGCCGAAGACCTGGGACGAGCTCACCGAACAGGCAAAGACCATCAAGGGCAAGGGACTGCTGGCGACACCGATCGCCTGGAGCTGGTCACAGGCCGAAGCCGCCATCTGCGACTACACGACGCTCGTCAGCGCCTACAAGGGTGACTTGCTGAAGGACGGCAAGCCGGCCTTCCAGACGGGTGGCGGTCTCGATGCCCTGAAATACATGGTTTCGAGCTATACATCCGGCCTTACCAATCCGAACTCCAAGGAATTCCTGGAGGAAGACGTCCGCAAGGTCTTCGAAAACGGCGACGCCGCCTTCGCGCTGAACTGGACCTACATGTACAATATGGCGAACGATCCGAAGGACAGCAAAGTAGCCGGGAAGGTCGGTGTCGTACCGGCTCCGGGCGTTGCAGGTAAGAGCGAAGCCTCTGCCGTGAATGGTTCGATGGGCCTCGGCGTCACGACGGCCAGCAAGCATCCGGACGAAGCCTGGAAATACATCAGCTTCATGACCTCGCAGGCGACGCAGAACCAATATGCCAAGCTCAGCCTGCCGATCTGGGCGTCTTCCTATGACGACCCGGCTGTCACCAAGGGACAGGAAGAGCTGATCGCGGCGGCAAAGGTCGGCCTTGCAGCCATGTACCCGCGCCCGACGACGCCGAAATACCAGGAGCTTTCGACTGCACTTCAGCAAGCGATCCAGGAATCGCTGCTCGGCCAATCCTCGCCGGAAGATGCATTGAAATCGGCTGCCGATAACAGCGGTCTCTGAGGCCGTCTACGACGGGCGGTGCAAAGTGCCGCCCGTTTCCAATCCAGTCCGACGAACAAAAAGGGTGGCCCTAAATGTCCGGCACCTGGATGACAACCCGCGCGTGGCTTTTGATGCTGCCGCTCCTCGTGGTCATGATCGCCGTCATCGGATGGCCCTTGGTGGATACCGTCCGTCTCTCCTTAACCGATGCCAAGCTCGTCGGCACCGAAGGCAATTTCGTCGGGATCGACAATTATACAAAGATGATCTCCGGTTCGAACTTCCAGCGGACTCTCGTCACGACGGCCATCTTTGCGATCGTTTCCGTTGCTGCCGAGATGGTGGTCGGCGTGCTTGCCGCATTGCTGCTCAATCAGGAATTCCGTGGCCGCACGGCGCTGCGCGCACTGATGATCCTGCCTTGGGCACTGCCGACCGTCGTGAACGCGACGCTCTGGCGGTTGATCTACAATCCCGAATATGGTGCCCTGAATGCGGCGCTGACGCAGCTAGGTCTGATCGATGCCTACCGCTCATGGCTGGGAGAACCCGGCACCGCGCTGGCGGCGCTGATCGTCGCCGATTGCTGGAAGAATTTCCCCCTGGTCGCGTTGATCGCATTGGCGGCGCTGCAGGCCGTCCCGCGCGATATCACGGCCGCGTCGCTGGTCGACGGCGCCGGGCCGATCGCCCGCTTTCGCTTCGTGATCCTGCCCTATCTCGCAGGTCCGCTGATGGTAGCGCTGGTGCTGCGCACCATCGAAGCTTTCAAGGTCTTTGATATCATCTGGGTCATGACGCGCGGCGGTCCCGCCAACAGCACACGCACACTGTCGATCCTTGTCTATCAGGAAGCCTTCTCCTTCCAGCGCGCCGGATCCGGCGCCTCGCTGGCACTGGTGGTAACGCTGCTGGTGACCGTGCTCGCCGCCGGCTATGCCGCCTTGGTGCGCAAGACGGTGGGGAGTGCCGCCTGATGGAACGCAAGAGCCCGATCTTCACCGCATTCATCTACATCTCAGCAGTCGTGTTGGCCGCCGTCATTCTCGCGCCGATCCTCTGGCTGTTCGTCATGAGCATTTCGCCGGCGGCCGATCTCGCGGCAAAGCCACTGCGCTGGTGGCCGCAAACAGCGGATTTCTCCCGCTATCGACTGCTGTTCTCGACGATCGAGAACAGTACGGGCGCCGCCTTCACCTCCTCGCTGCGCAACAGTATCGAGGTTGCAGCCATGGCGACGATCGCGGCCATTGCGCTTGCAATCCCGGCGGGCTGGGCGGTATCGCGCACGCCATCCGTCGGCTGGTCGCTGTCCATGGTGATCGCCACCTACATGCTGCCGCCGGTGGCTCTCGCCGTGCCGCTCTACATGGGCCTTGCCTATCTGGGCATGCTGAACAACGTCTTCGGACTTGCGCTCGTCTATCTCACCATCCTCGCGCCGTTCACGACCTGGCTGATGAAATCCGGTTTCGATTCCATTCCGAAAGAGATCGAATCCGCAGCCATGATCGATGGCGCCGGCCTGTTCCAGACGTTGAAGATCATCACGCTGCCGCTTGCCATGCCGGTGATCGCGACATCGGCACTCTTCGCTTTCCTGCTGGCCTGGGATGAATTCTTCTACGCGCTGCTCTTTACTTCAGACCAGCGTGCGAAGACCCTGACCGTCGCCATCGCCGATCTGGCTGGTGGCCGGGTATCCGATTACGGACTGATAGCGACCGCCGGTGTGCTTGCCGCCCTGCCCCCGGTGCTGGTTGGTCTCGTCATGCAACGTGCCCTGATATCGGGGCTGACAAGCGGCGGCGTCAAGGGGTGATCATGACCGGACAACAAACACGGCCAGCGGGGTTGGCTGCAATCGATCGCGAAATGGCACGCCAGCACGCGGATGCCATCGCATCCTACGAAGGCGCCGCCGAAATGGCCGCAAAGACGGCCGCCTCGCTGAAGAGAACGCGTAAGCTATTGCTTCTCGGCATGGGTGGATCGCACGCCGTCAACCGCGCGGTCGAACCGCTTTATCGCGCATTGGGTATCGATGCGATCGCAGCGCCGCTCTCCGAACAACTCGGCCAGCCGCTATCGCTGGCGGGCCGGACGATTTTCATAACCTCGCAATCCGGCGAAAGCGCCGAGGTGGTGCGCTGGTTCAACGAGACCGGCGGCACGGACGAGACATTCGGGCTGACGCTCGAAGGCCAATCGTTCCTGGCAGGGGCTGCGCCGGCCTTGGTCGGTGCCGGCGGCACGGAATTGGCCTTCGCCGCAACACGCAGCCTGACCGTCACTTTTGCCCTCCATCTCGCGATCCTTGCTGCGCTCGGCGAAGAGCCGGTGGCTGCGCTTGCCGTGCTCAAGTCGCCTCAAAGCGTCGATATCGCGACAGCACTTTCCGCACTTGCGAATGTCGAAACGGTCGTCACATCAGGCCGCAGGCTGCAGGGCGTCGCCGAAGCACTCGCGCTCGGTTTGACCGAGCTGTCCCGCCGCCCATGCTTCTCACTCGAGGGCGGACAGCTACGGCACGGACCGATGGAAATGCTCGGGCCTGATATCGGCGTCGTTCTGTTTCGTGGGCAGGATAGTACGGCAAGCCTTGTCACCGCGATGATCGTGTCTGCCGTGGAAACCGGTGCGCCGACCGTCGTCTTCGATGCATCCGGCGAGGAGCCAGTGGCAGGAGCCGTGACGCTCGGCTTCGAGGCGGCGACCGGTCTTGCGGCAATCTTCGCCATGCTGCCCGTTGCGCAACGGCTGATGATCGCCTTTGCCGAAGCCCGCGTCGACAACGCCGGAACACCGGTCCGCTCGACGAAAATCACGCGGAGTGAATGAATGAAGCCACTCGCTGTCATCGGCAATGTCAATGTCGACTTGATCCTCGGACCTGCGGCACCCTGGCCCAAGGCAGGCACCGAGATCATCGTCGACCACGACGAACTCCGCGTCGGCGGCGCGGCGGGGAATAGTGCGCTTGCCTGGGATGGGATGGGCATCAACTTCGAGATCGCCGCCAATGTCGGCAACGATGAGTTCGGCCGCTGGCTGCGCGAAGCCTTCGGCGAACGGGGAGAGAAATGGCCGGTACGACCCGAGCGAACGACGCTTTCAGTGGGCATCACCCATCCAGATGGGGAACGGACCTTTTTCACGACACGCGGTCACCTACCGCGTCTTAGCCTTGCCGATGTCCTTGCCGTTCTCGACGGATCGACGCTTTCCGGCGGTTATGCTCTTCTCTGCGGCCCCTTCCTGACAGACGACCTGACGCAAGACTACGACGCCTTGTTCGACTGGGCCGATGAGCACCGGATAACCATCGCACTTGATACCGGATGGCCGCTCGATGGTTGGACGAATGATAATTGCGCCGCCACGCGAGGATGGCTGTCGCGCTGCGGTATCGCCCTGATGAATGAGGTGGAATCGACCACGCTCGCAGGCCTGGACGATCCCGCGGACGCTGCGCGCCATCTTCGCTCGCATATGCCGGATGGTGCGATCGTCATCGTCAAACGTGGCCCCGATGGCGCGATCGCCATCGACAGGGATGGCGAACTCGTTGCGGTTGCCGCGCCTCAGGTGAAGGTCGTGGACACGATCGGCGCCGGTGACGTCTTCAATGCCGCGTTCCTGGCGGCACTGGCTCGCGGCGAAATGCTTTCTGCGTGTTTGACTGCAGGAACAGAGATCGCATCGCGCGCCATTTCCACCCTTCCCCGCAGCTATGGCGAGCTTAAGGCTTCCAGGGAGGCCGCACGATGAGCGCGCTCGAAATCCAGAATATCCGCAAGACCTATGGTCAGGTCGAGACGCTGAAGGGCATCGATATCGCACTTGAGAGTGGCGAATTCCTTGTGCTGCTCGGCTCTTCCGGCTGCGGCAAGTCCACATTGCTGAATATCATCGCCGGTCTTGCCGAGGCGACCAGCGGCGATGTGCGGATAGGCGCACGCTCGGTTCTTGGCGTCCATCCCAAAGACCGTGATATTGCCATGGTGTTCCAATCCTATGCGCTCTATCCAAACCTGACGGTCCACCGCAATATCGGCTTCGGCCTTGAGATGCGTAAAGTGCCGGCGGCAGAGCGTGACAAGGCCGTTCGCGATGCTGCGAAGCTGCTTCAGATCGAAAATCTGCTGGATCGCAAGCCAAGCCAGCTTTCCGGCGGCCAGCGGCAGCGTGTCGCAATCGGCCGCGCACTCGTGCGCAAGCCTGAAGTCTTCCTTTTCGATGAGCCGCTTTCGAACCTCGACGCCAAACTGCGCATGGAAATGCGCACAGAGCTCAAGCGTCTTCATCAGATGCTGAAGACGACGGTCGTTTACGTCACCCACGATCAGATCGAGGCGATGACGCTCGCCACCCGGATTGCGGTGATGCGGGACGGAAGGATCGAGCAGTTGGGCACGCCGGAGGAGATCTACAACAGCCCTGCAACGCTCTATGTCGCAACTTTCGTCGGCGTACCGCCGATGAATCTTCTGAAGACCACGGTTCGCCCGGATGGGCTGCAGTTGGAGGCTGCAGCCACTTGCCTGCCGCTTCCCGAACGCTTCAAGGGCAAGGTCAAAGAAGGCCAGCAACTTGTTCTCGGCATAAGGCCTGAGGCGCTGCGTCTGGAACAGGCTGCTTTATCGATCGAAGCAAGGCCCGAAATCGCGGAGCTGACTGGCCCTGAACTCGTCGTCACGGCCATTGCCGGAGATCAGCGATTGACGGCTTGTCTTCCTCCCCGCACGCCAATCAGCAACGGTAAGCTAAAGCTATCCTTCGACGATGAAGCGATACACCTTTTTGATGCGGAAACGGGTCTTAGCTGCCTTCGTTAGGAGGATCGGCTAAGCCGGTGTACGCATAAATCGGGTGCTTGGGTCAGGCACGTCTGATGTCCGCCTGTCCGCCGTTAGCGGCGCCACAGCAAACGTCGCCAGAGTTCACAAAAAGGGCCAGGAACGGAGCTGACGACCCGCCATCTGCGCAGATTGCGTCCACCCAGCTGAGTGTTACGATGGTAATCGTTTTCGCCGTTATTTGAAATGACGCGGTAGCGAGCCCCTGCAACTATTCCTGTGTAGCACGCTCGAACTACGGGCGAAATTTCATTCGGCTGCATAAGCGGTGACAGCCAACTTGGAGATAAAGTCATGAGCGCAGCAACACCGGAAAATATTATGCGAGTTGGTTTGGGCTTTTGGGCGTCCAAAACGCTCTTAAGTGCCGTCGAACTAGGCGTGTTTAGTACTTTGGCCGATGCACCCGCCGACCTGCCAACGCTTCAAAAAAAGCTTGCGCTGCACCAGCGATCAGCCCGCGACTTCCTCGATGCGCTGGTGGCACTCAAGTTGCTGGATCGCGAGAACGGCATCTATAGCAACACCGCAGACACGGACCTGTTTCTCGATCAAGCCAAGCCATCTTATATCGGCGGTATTCTAGAGATGGCGAATGCCCGGCTCTATGGCTTCTGGGGATCGCTTACAGAGGCCTTGCACACCGGTGAATTACAGAACGAGAGTAAGGGTGGGGGAGAAAACATGTTTGCGGCGTTGTATGCCGATCCGGGTCGGTTGCGCGGGTTTCTGAACGCGATGAGTGGAATAAGTGCGGGTGCGGCCCAGGCCATTGCCGGCAACTTCCCATGGAAAGACTACAAGACCTTCATGGATCTTGGTTCAGCTCAGGGCATGGTACCCGCCACTCTCGCCCGCGCCCATCCCCACCTCACCGGCATCGGCTTCGATCTGCCCCCGGTCAAGCCAGTCTTCGAGGAATTTATTGCTCGCAGCGGGGTGGATGACCGAGTGCGGTTTCGAGGAGGAAATTTCTTCGAGGACCCTCTGCCGAAGGTTGATGTCATCGTCATGGGTCACATCCTTCATGATTGGGACCTTGCCCAGAAAAAGGTGCTTCTCGGCAAGGCATTTGATGCTATTTCGAAAGGCGGCGCAGTCGTCGTTTATGATGCCATCATCGATGATGATCGCCGCGAAAACGCTTTCGGCCTCATGATGAGCTTGAATATGCTGATCGAAACTGCTGGTGGTTTCGACTATACAGGAGAAGCCTGTCAGGCTTGGATGCGCGAAATCGGATTTTCAAAAACGCGGGTCGCACCGCTTGTTGGCCCAGATTCGATGGTGATCGGAATTAAGTAACCTATCCAGGTGAGTGGGTTTGCCGATCGGATGCGTCACATTGTGCAATGGCGCGAGGTCCGCTGCGCGTTAGTGAGTCCACGCTGTAGTTATTTCGCATCGTGAAAGATGATGCCGACGGTATGGCGCATGCCCGAACGAAGGCGGCTGACGCCGTGCCGGAGGTTGACGCGATAACTCCCCTTGGAGCCCTGGACCGGACGATTGTGGACCGCAAATGCGACCGCATCGCCCTGGCGTAACGGGACGACCTCGGCGCGGCTTTGCATCCGCGGGCGCTGCTCTGTTAGAACAAACTCGCCGCCTGTGAAATCCCTCCCCGGTTCGGAGAGCAGGATCGCCACCTGCAGTGGGAATGCGAGGTCGCCATAAAGGTCCTGATGCAAGCAGTTGAAGTCCCCTGGGACGTATTGCAGCAGCAGCGGCGTCGGCCGCGTCTGGCCTTCATCGTGGCACTGCTTGAGAAAGGTTGCATGGTCCGCAGGGTAGCGCCGGTCGATGCCCATGCGGTTGTTCCAATCGTTGGCGACCTCGGCCAACCGCGGATAGAGCGCCGTGCGCAGACCGCCAAGAAGATCAGGTAGAGGATATTTGAAATAGCGGTATTCGCCCTTGCCAAACCCATGGCGCGCCATGTGAATATGGCTGCGAAAATGCTCTTCCTGCGGATAAAGATCCGCGATCTTCCGGCACTCCTCGGGCGACAGAAGCTTCTCCATGACGGCGCAGCCGAACCCACTCAGCTCCTCGGACAGCTTCTGCCAATCATATGCGGCGACCCGCGCCTCTGCGGACCGAACCGCAGAGGCCGATGGATCGAGTTTCGAAGGAGCATTCATGGCCTAGCTTCCTTGTCGATGAGCGCGCGCTTTCGCTCGATACCCCAGCGATAGCCGGACAGAGTGCCATTGCTGCGGACGACCCGATGGCAGGGTATGCCCAAAGCGATCGCGTTAGCTGCACAGGCGGTGGCAATCGCGCGGGCTGCTTTCGGCTCGCCGATGCGTCGGGCAAGCGCGGCGTAGGTCACCATCGTGCCGCATGGAATTGCGCGAAGAGCGTCCCACACCCGGCGCTGGAACGGTGTGCCGCGCCGCATATCCAGCGGCAGGTCAAGTCCGGCGTCTGGTCTCTCGACAAACCGAGCGACCCTGTCCAGGTCGTCGCGGAGGCGCGGCTCGTTCGGGATCAGTCTGCTCATCGGAAAGCAAGCCGCGAGATCATTCGTCAGCTCATCGTCGTCCGATCCGATCAGTATAGCGCAGACCCCAACAGCACTGCGAGCGACGAGAATTTTGCCTAGGGCGTTATCGCCGATCGAATAAGCGATGTCGGTTGAGGTGTCTGGGCTCTTCGCCGATAACTCTGGCCGCGAGGAGGTATTCACGTTGACGAGGTTCATTTGCTTAGCTCCATGATCCTTATGATCATCGACAATAGAGCTGCGGCCGTCTGTCCTCACTCCGGTCCTTGCTTTCAAATCGGCAAGTTCTCTTGGTTATCGGTGATGCACCGTCGATTTTCGCAATACCTGTGGTACTGAGCCTCGGGCCAGAGAATTGATCGCATCAAACGAGCCGGTCGCGCTGAGCCAATCGCAAAGTCCCGATCATCGGGTGGAGGATCGGCCGATAGCCGGCCCGAAGTGCCATGAAGGTGGAGTGCGGCGTCAACATGCCCTCTGTGTGAGCAAGCTTCCGCGACGGCTCATAGCCATGCTCGGTCCAGCGAAAAGCGCGGCCGTCGGCGATCATGTAAGCCGAACCGGATGCCACGACTACCGTGCCGTCCGGCAGCTCGGAAGGTGGTCCCGGAAGCGGATGTATCCGCTTGCGCCCGCCTTCCATGCGTTCGCCGTGGAGGACGGCGTCCATGGCGGCAGCGGAGAGCTCTGCCTTCGCCCTCGCGCCCGCCCAGGCCGCGCGGAATTTTTTGGCGTCGTCGCGCCTACAGAAGAAGCAGGGACGATGGCCCGCCGCCAATGCCACCGCCTCATCGAGAAAGAAGAGTTCGGTCCAGCTCCGATTGGCCATGACATCGCGGCGACGACCCTTGTATTCGCAACTGCAGACCAGCCATGCCTTGCTCGACCAGCGTCTGTTCAACAGCATTTTGGATGCCGGATCGTGGATAATGCCGCGATTGCCCGTGAACAGCCCTCGTTGCGAAATCGCCACGATATCGCCGAAGGGGGTGACGCGGTTTTGAAGCGGAGCGTTCATGTCAGAACATTGCCTCGCTTGCGCGGCATACGCCAGAGATACCACGATGCAACGGTGCGATGCGGAGCCCATTCGGCCCCAATCCTGCGCAATTCATTGGGTTTCGGCTGTTCGACGAGGGATTTTAGGGCTCGATACCCTTCACGCACGCCGAAATCATCGACAGGCAAAATATCCATGCGCTCTAGTGAATACATCAGGAGCATCTCGACGGTCCATCGTCCGATCCCCTTGATCGTTACGATCTGCGCAATCAGCTCTTCATCGTCCATCGTGGCGGCGACGTCTCGCGAGGGCACCAAACCGGACAATGAGCCCTCGGCAATCGCCCTGATGGTGGCGATCTTCGTTGCGGAGAAGCCGCACGCACGCAAACGGTCGAACTCGGTGGAAATGATATTTTCCGGCGTCGGGAACGCGGATTCCGGGTAAAGCGCCTTTAGCCGGGTAATGATTGCGTCGCCGGCCTTCGCGGTAAGCTGCTGATAGCTTATCGCGCGGACGAGAGCCTCGTAAGGCTCCCGTGCCGCCTTGGGATCGTGTCTGCACGGACCTACCAATGCGACAAGAGCCGCCCAATCATCGTCGATGTCGCGCAGGAATGCGACGGATTCGTCATAGCGTGCGAAGATGCTCATCGGGATATCAGTGGCCGTGGGTTGCTTCACGATCAAGCAAAACGCGTTTTCGCTCTACCCCCCAGGCGTAACCGGAAAGCGCACCGTTGTTTCGCACCACCCGGTGGCACGGGATCGCGACGGCCAGACTATTGCCGGCACATGCTCCAGCGACAGCGCGCACTGCTTTGGGCGAGCCGATCCGGCGGGCGATTTCCGCATAACTGACGGTTTGGCCAGGAGGGATTTCCTGCAGCGCCTGCCAAACCCGCTGCTGAAATGCCGTGCCGCGGACATCGAGCGGTAAGTCGATCCCAAGGCCTGGTGCCTCCACCAGGCCGACGACACGCGCCACAAGGGCCTCGTAATCCCCATCGGCACCGATCAGGTTGGCATTGGGGAAACGATCCTGAAGATTGCGCACCAGCGCGTCGGGATCGCTGCCGAGGAGAATGGCCGCAACGCCTTTCCTGCTCGACGCAACCAGGATCGCGCCAAGCGACGATTGGCCGACCGCAAAACGGATATCCTCATTGGCACCTCCCAACCGATATTGGGTTGGCGTCATTCCGAGTATATCGGTGGCCCTCTCGTAAAAACGACCGCTCGAATTAAACCCGGCATCGTAGATCGCTTCCGTCACGCTGTTGCTGTTTGCAAGGCCCTCACGAACTTTTGCCGCACGACGCGCGGAGGCGTAGTCCTTGGGCGTCAGGCCGGTTGCCGATTTGAACAGCCGGTGAAAATAGCTGGCGCTTCGTCCAACCGCGTCCGCCAGTTCGTTCAGAGACGGTTCTTCCTCGCTTTCTTCGATCAAGCGGCACACCCGCGCGACGATTGCGGCGTTCTCACCGTCGGCGGAAAGACCCTCCGGATTGCATCGCTTACAGGCGCGAAAGCCGGTTGCTCTGGCAGCTGCGAGCGTAGCATGCAGCTGCACATTTTTGGGGTTTGCGGTTCGCGACGGACAGGACGGCCGACAATAGACGCCGGTCGTTGCCACCGAATACCAGAAATGGCCATCTGCGGCCCGATCGCGGGCAACGATGCGTGCCCAACGCGGATCATCGGCCACCGTCTTTTCTGGGAAGACCGTGCGGTTTCTGAGCATCATGGTCATGTCGGTTCATTCGTCCCTATCTGATCCGGAGTAAGCGTGCCATTCGTGGCACCAGGAAAGGCTCACAGCCACCCGATTCCTGCATGACCAAGGATCGCCCAAAGGTCGCCGCCCAAGATGATGGGCGGCGACCTTCCGTCAGGCAGCCTTGATGAGGCCGAGCTGCGTGAGCGCCGTCACTCCGTCGTCGAGACCGATTTCCTCGGCGATCCTTGCGTTCTCGATGCGCAGGATAGTGGTGCCGGTAAAATGCATCTTGCGACCGGTCGCAGCCGGCAGCGAGCCAACCAGGAAATCGGCAAAGGCCGGCCCCGTATGTGTGCCGCCGCCTTCCCACTGGCCGACGACATAATCGCCTTCCGCAATGAGGCCGGCAGTGCCCCAGAAATTCAGGTTCGGAAATGCCGTGCGGAAGCCGGTCATGAAGGCCTTGATGTCGTCATGGCCGCGGCGCGGCTCATGCAATGAGTACTTCAGCAGCATCTCTGGCGCGGCGATGTCGTCGACGACAGACAGATTGCAGGTCTCACCCCAGAATTCGGTGAACCAGCGCGCGACGATGGCCTTGTTGTCTTCTTCTTTGCTCATGTGGATTTCCTTTTTGATGTATCCAGCAGGGATCATCGATCTCGGTCGACGACCTGAGCAAAGGGATAGGCTGATCCAGCGGGGTCAAAACTCCGGTTCTTGCTCCACAATCGAATCGGTCGAGTTGCAAAGCCGCACGCGACCATCGCGGATGGCGCTTTCGACAACCCATGGTGACAGACGCCGCATAAAAGGAGATGATTCGGTTTGAGAGCAAGGAACGGGGTGCCGGCCGATGGAAACGGTGGGAAAGTTCGCCTGTCCCAGAAGGAGAACGCAGATGAAAGCTCAAATCACCGCGCTTGTCGCGCTCGCGGTCCTCGCGGCCTCTCCCGCATCCGCAATCGAACGGCTGCAAACCGCCACGAGGTCGTGTGCCGAAATCCAATCCTTCGTTCGGGCGAACCGTGCGGTTATCCTGCAGTATCCGGCGGCGTGGAGTTCCGCTGGTCTGCTCTATGAACGCGCCGTCGCCAATTCCGATGTTTGCCTTGGTAACGGCTTCGGTGAACAAAGCTATGTGCCGTCGAGGGACAAGCGCAATTGCGCCATCTGGATCTGCGCCTCCAGCACCGATCTGCGCCCGTGATCGAGTGAGGACGGCCGCCCCATCGTCACCGACGATCATCCGCTCGCCACACTCCCTTCGATCAATGCCTCAATCGAATGAAACGGTCATGGCTCAACCGGAGGCTCGCATTGGGGTGAAATCGCTCATCGCGCCGCTGAACGGCTTCGGAAGCGGCGAGGCATAGGAGCCGCGTTTGCTGGTGGAGAGACCAAGCGACACCAGAGCTTCCGCCTGTTTGACTGCCGCCGCGACGCCATCGATTACCGGCACGCCGTAAATCTCCTGCAGCTCGCGCGCAAGATCGGTCATCCCGGCACAGCCAAGCACGATCGCCTCCGCCCCGTCTTCATCGAGCGCCCGTTCGATTTCCGCCCGCAGCTTGCCGATCGCGCCGGATGCGGCATCCTCGAGTTCCAGTACGGCGATATCGGAGGCACGCACCTTAGCCCGCCCGCCCATGCCGTAGCGTTGGATGAGGTTGTCGATCAGAACGCGCGAACGCTCCAGCGTTGTCACGACCGTAAAACGCTGGGCGAGAAAGCCGGCTGTCGCCACGGCGGATTCGCAAAGCCCGAGAATAGGGACATCCGAAAACGTTCGTGCGGCTTCGAGACCCGTATCATCGAAACAGGCGATGATCGCCGCATCGTAACCCGCCGTCCGCTGCTCCTTGAGTTCGCTCAGGAGGCCGGGAACCGCAAGCGCGCCGTCATAGTATCCCTCGATGGAGGCCGGCCCCATCCGCGATGTGGCGGCGATGATTTCCGTCCCGAATGCAGCGACGGCGCGGGCGGCATCCGCCGCCTTTTCCGTCATGGACGCGCTGGTATTCGGATTGATGAGCAATAAACGCATGATCTCAGCTTTTCTTGGCCTGCCGGCGGCCAAGCATGGCCATGATCCCGAGCGCCACGAGAATGATGGTGAAGGAAAAGAGTGTCGTCACCGTTCCCAGCGCATAAAGCACAGGCGTGGTGACGTTGGTGGTCATCCCGTAGATTTCCAGGGGCAGCGTATTGTAGGTGCCCGACGTCATCAGGGTACGCGCAAACTCGTCATAGGACAGCGTGAAGCCGAAAAGCCCGACGCCGATCAGGCTGGGCGCGATCATCGGCAGCACGACGTGGCGGAAGGTCTGCCATGAGGTCGCCCCAAGATCGCGCGCGGCCTCCTCGTAAGCCGGCGAGAAGCGATTGAAGACGGCGAACATGATCAGCACGCCGAAGGGCAGCGTCCAGGTCAGATGCGCGCCAAAAGCCGAGGAATACCAGGCCGGAGGAAGGCCGCCCTGCTGGAAAACGACGCCGATGCCCAGAGAAATGATGATGGACGGAACCACGAGACTGGCAACGGTCGCATAAAACAGCAGCGACGCTCCGCGGAAACGACGGCGGAAGGCCAGGCCTGCCAGCAGCGAGACGACGACGGTGACGATCATCACCATCAGCCCGAGCATGAAGGACCGGCGGAACGAGGCGCCGAAATCGCCGACCGCTTGCTTCTCGAACAGGTTCGCGAACCAATGCAGCGAGACGCCATTCAACGGAAAGGTCAGGCCCCCGTCGGGTCCCTGGAAGGAGAGGATGAGAATCGCCGAAAGGGGGCCATAGAGAAACAGCACGAAGACAATGAAAAAGATCGCCAGAATATAGAATTCCAAGCTGCGCTTTTCGCGGTTCATCTCAAAGCTCCTTGCGGATATCGACGACCCGCAGGATGGCGGAGACCATCAGCAGGACGAGGATCAACAGCACCACCGCGTTGGCCGCCGCGGCCGGATATTGCAGCAGCGACATTTGGTTTTTCATCATCAGCGCGATGGAGGCGCTTTGGCCGCCGGACATGACCTGCACGGTCGAAAAATCCGCCATGACCAATGTGACGACAAAGATCGTGCCGATCGCCATGCCGGGCTTGGCAAGCGGGATCACCACGTTCCAAAGGACCTGCCAGCCGCTGGCGCCGGCATCGCGGGCGGCTTCGAACAGTGAGCGGTCGATGCGCATCAGCGTATTGAAGATCGGCGTCACCATGAACAGCGTGTAGAGATGCACCATGGCAAGCACGACGGCAAAATCGGAATAGAGAAGCCATTCGATCGGCTTTGGTATGAGGCCCATCTGGATCAGGGTCGAATTGACAAGACCGTTGCGGCCGAGCACCGGGATCCAGGAGATCATGCGGATGATGTTCGACGTCATGAACGGCACAGTGCAGACGAGAAAAAGGATCATCTGCGTCGAGGTGCGGCGGATGTGGAAGGCGAGGAAGTAGGCGACCCAGAAGCCAATCACTAGCGTCAGCGCCCAGACGATGGCGGTGAATTTCAGCGTGTTGAGATAGGTCTTCCAGGTGACCCAGGATCCCAGCGTGTCGGTGTAGTTCGTGGTCAGGAAGGCGGGATAGAGACCGGCAAAATCATAGTCCCAGAAGCTGACGACACCGATCATCGCGATCGGCAGCAGGAAGAAGAAGCCCAAAATCAGGAAGAGCGGCGCTGCCTGCAGATAGGAGACGAGCCATAGCGGCACGCCGAAACCACCACCTGCCTTCTGTGCTGCCTGGTCTGTCTCTGATGAAGTGATCGTCGCCATGTTCCGGTCTCTCCGTTAGCGGCTTCCTCCCCCCGCTTGCGGGGAGAGGATTGATTTGGGAAGCAATGCTTAGGCGGCGATGAACTCGTTCCAGCGGCGGACCATGTAGCGGTCTTCGTCCATCACCGAGTTCCAGCAGGCAACTGCGCCCATGCGCGCTTCAAACGAGCCGCCGTCGCGAACGGCGCCGGCCTTCTCCATGACCTTGCCTTCCGGAGACAGGATATCGCCCTGCGCCGGCTTGCCCTCGATCCAGTAGCCCCATTCGTCGGCCGACATGTACTGCTTGGCGGTTTCCATGCAGGCCGAGTAGTAGCCCTGACGGTTGAGATAGCCGCCGACCCAGCCGGATGTGTACCAGTTGATGTATTCGTAAGCCGCGTCGAGTTGCGCGCCCTTGAGGTGCGAGGCGAGGCCGAGGCCGCCGCCCCAGGCGCGATACCCTTCCTTGAGCGGCTGGAAGGTGCAGGCGATACCCTTGGAACGGACGGCGGCAACAGCCGGCGACCACATCGACTGGATGACCACTTCGCCCGACGCCATCAGGTTGACGCTCTCGTCGAAGGACTTCCAGAAGGCGCGGAACTGGCCGTCACCCTTGGTCTTGATCAGGAAGTCGATCGTCTTGTCGATTTCCGCCTTCGTCATGTTGCCCTTGTCGGCATATTTGATCTTGCCGGCAGCTTCCATGATCATCGCGGCATCCATGATGCCGATCGACGGGATGTTGAGGATTGCGGTCTTTCCCTTGAAGGCGGGATCGAGAATATCGGCCCAGCTCGTGATCGGGCGGCCGGTCAGGTCGGGGCGGATGCCGAGCGTATCGGCGTTGTAGATGGTCGGAACCATCGTCATCCACTGCGTCGGCTCCTTGGCAAATTTCTTGGAGCCCTGCGCTTCGACGAAGCCGACCGTGTGCGGGGCCGTGCCCTGGGCGATGACGCTGTCCGGCTTCAGCTTGCCGTTAATGAACAGCGGCACGATCTTGTCGTAGTATTTGAGCTTCTTGACGTCCATCGGCTGCATGACGCCGGTCGGGAACACCTTCTTGGCGATCCAGTATTCGACGTCGGCGATGTCATAGCTATCCGGCTGGGTGACGGCGCGCTGGGCCGCAGCGTCGGAGTCGGTTGCCGTCATCTCCAGCGTGATGCCGAGATCGGCTTTGCACTTCTCGGCGATGGCATTGATGTTCGAAACGCCGGTGCCGAACTGGCGAAGCGTGATGTTCGATTGCGCCCAGATGGTCGGAAAGCCGGTGATGAGGCCGGAGCCGGCGATCGCGCCGGCGGCGGCAGCGCCAGTTTTCAATAGCGAGCGACGGGAGATTCCCTTTGCTGCCTTGGTTGTCTTCGTTTCAGTCGTCATGTCAGTTCCCCTTTTTGTGATGCTTACGATTCATGCGGAAACCCGGCCGAGGAGGATGGCATCCTCCAGGGCCCAGCTCAGAGACACCGCATCGCCGACCGATACGGGTTTGGCGAAATAATCGCCGTCGCTCGCGATGACCGTGAAGTCGTCGCTACCCGCGCCGATGACGGTGATCTTCACCGACGCGCCGCGATATTCGATGTTGGAGACGATGCCGTTGAAGCCGAGGGTCTTTTCCGAGGCCTCCTGGAGGCGCACGCGGTCGGTGCGGATGCCGATATCGATAGCCTCGCCCACATCCCTGCCGGTTCCGCGCACGGAAAAAGTCTGCCCCTCAGGGGCGGTCAGCGTCAGCATCCCGCTTTCACTGGATGCCACCCGGCCGGAGAGTACGTTGTGGTCTCCCATGAAGCGGGCGACAAAAGCCGTTGCCGGGCGCTCGAAGACTTGGCGCGGAGCAGCCGCCTGCTCGATCCTGCCGTCGTTCATGATGACGATGATGTCGGCGAGCGCCATGGCCTCTTCCTGGCTGTGCGTCACATGTACGAAGGTGATCCCGAGCGTCTTCTGCAGCTTCTTCAGCTCGGCGCGCATGCGGATCTTCAGGAACGGATCGAGCGCCGACAGCGGCTCGTCGAGCAGCAGGGCTTCGGGATCTGTTATCAGCGCGCGGGCAAGCGCCACGCGTTGCTGCTGTCCGCCGGAAAGCTGTGCCGGACGCCGCGTGGCATAGGCCTCCATTTGCATCAGCTTCAGCATATCAAGCGCCTTGGCCCGACGCTCGTCCTTGTCCACGCCCTTCATCTTGAGGCTGAAAGCGACGTTGTCGATGAGGTCGAGATGCGGAAAGAGCGCGTAGGACTGGAACATCATCGCCGTGCCGCGCTTGGCCGGCGGAAAATCGGTGACAACGATATTTCCTAATCGGATATCGCCTGACGAGATGCTTTCATGGCCCGCGATCATGCGAAGTGTCGACGTCTTGCCGCAGCCGGACGGACCCAGAAAGCAACAATAGGAACCGGCCGGGATCTTCAGGCTGATCGCATGCACGGCGGTCGTCGTACCATAGACCTTCGAAACGGATGCTATATCGATCTCTGCCGCTTTCGACATCGTGTCTCCCTCTGTTTGAGAAAGACAATGCATCTGCCGTGCCAGTTTTGCTGCGTTGCACCAACCCCTTGTGTTTCATGGGTTTTTGCTGCAGTTCCCACGGATGTCCTTGCGATAGGCAAATACATGTTTGCACATGAAATAGGCTTTCGTCCGCAATACGTGCACTAAATCGTATACAATCACGCCTGGGTTTGCGCGACAAATTCCGTTTAACTTTTGCGACGAAGATGGCTATCATCCCGCCGATTATCAGGTATCCGATTTCATGAATTCCACAGCCGACGCGCTCCAGACCAACGATTCCGCTGAAACCGGTGCACAGCAGATCCGCGATGCCATTCGTGAAGCGATCGTCGAGCGCAGGCTTTCGCCGGGCACGAAACTTTCGGAAAGCGATGTCGGCAATCTGTTCAAGGTCAGCCGGACGCTGGCGCGCGCCGCTCTGCAGGCCCTATCCTATGAAGGGCTTGTCCGCGTCGAGAAAAACCGCGGCGCTTTCGTGGCCTATCCTTCTCCGGACGAAGCACGGCAAATCTTTGCCGCCCGCCGTCTGGTGGAGCCGGGTATTCTCAGCGAGGCGGCGAAGAGGATCACGCCCTCGCAGGTTCAACACCTGAAGCAGCTCCTGCTCGAAGAAGGCCGGCTTATGAGTGAGCGCGGCCAGTCGGCACGCCGCGCCGAGATCAAGGCATCCGGCGATTTTCATCTCATGCTCGCCTCGATCTCCGGCAATTTGATCATGCAGCGCTTCATGGAGGAGCTCGTCGCCCGCTCGTCGCTGGTGATTGCGCTCTACGGCCAATCGAGTGCCTCTAGTTGTGGCCATGCGGAGCATGGCGACATCATCGCCGCCATCGAGCGGAGGGATATAGAAACGGCCTGCCATCTCATGCTCCACCATATTTCGCATATCGAAGGAGATCTCGATCTGCGGGAACGCAAGAGCTTCGGCTTGAAAGAAGCATTCGAGCGCTAGCACGAGCCCGCCGTGCGCCGCCCACGGCTCAACTCCGCCCTCATCTGAATACTGAATGTCGCGATCACGAAAGCGAAAGTGCTGGTGATGTCTTGAAGGACGACGGGCGAGCGGATCGCCGCGAAAGCTATTCGAAATCACGCGTTCTGAGTTCAACCAGCCCAATGCAAGAAATGACGAACATCTAATTTAAGGAATAGGCGACAAAGGCAATAAGATTTGATAAATCTATGACCACCGGTTGCGGTTTGACGTGTCGGTAAAAATTTGCCGGGCGTCTTTGCACCGCCAGCCGGACCATGGTGGAGGAGGAGAGGTGCTATGGCGGCATTCCATGTCATGGCCGGTGCGAGCGGCGAATTTGCACGCCCGGAAGTCCGCAAGATAGGTGTTGCGGACCTTATCGATGCGCTGAGGTTGGGACTGGACGACTTTAGAGAGAAACCATCCCATTACGTTTTTCTCTGTCTCATGTATCCGATAGCGGGCATCTTTCTGGTCATGTGGAGCTCCGGTGCCGACCTCCTGCCACTGCTCTATCCCTTGATGTCGGGCTTTGCCCTGGTTGGTCCGATCGCGGCCCTCGGCCTCTACGAGATCAGCCGACGGCGCGAACAAGAATTGGATAGCTCGTGGCATCACGCACTGGAGGTTCGTCACTCTCCGGCACTGCCCTCGATCATTGCGGTCGGCCTCATGCTCTTGGCGCTTTTCGTTGCCTGGCTGATCGTTGCGCAGCTCATTTACACCATGACCGTCGACGAAGCCGGCGTGACCTCGATATCCGTCCTGCTGTCAGACGTGCTGACGACCTCGCGAGGTTACTCGCTCATGCTTTGGGGGAACTTAGCCGGCTTCGTGTTCGCGATAATCGTATTGGCGACGACGGTGGTGACCTTCCCGTTACTGCTGGACCGGGACGTCGGCGCCGTCGCAGCCGTGGACGCGAGCATACGCGCCACACTTACCAATCCAGTGCCGGTCGCACTTTGGGGATTGATCGTCGCAGCACTGCTCGTTGTCGGCACAATCCCAATTTTTGCCGGTCTTGCGGTCGTCATGCCTATCCTCGGGCATTCGACCTGGCACTTGTATCGAAAATTGATTGCTCCTGCCTATCCGAACCGCACGCCTTCAAATCGCAAATGAAATTTACCCCGGATCATCCTCCAAGCCGTTGCGACTGCCAGATGGCAGTCGCGTTGGTTGGGATAGCGATGAAGAGAATGAGGATTGCCATGTCTTACCGTTTTCTTCCGATCTGTCTGCTTTTTGCCATTGCTTCCCCGCTTGGCGCACTCGCGCAGCAAGGCGATGCCGCCGCCGGGGCCACCGTTTTCAAGAAGTGCGCCATCTGCCATGTAGCCGAAACGGACCAGAACAAGGTCGGTCCCTCGCTGAACGGCCTGTTCGGCCGACCGGCCGGAACACACCCGAATTTCGCCTATTCGCCGGCGATGCTGCAGGCTGGCAAGGCCGGCCTCGTATGGGATGAGACGTCGCTGCGCGACTATTTGCACGACCCTAAGGCGAAGGTGAAGGGCACGAAAATGACCTTCGTCGGGGTAAAGGATGATACCGAGATTACCAATCTGATCGCCTATCTGAAGCAGTACTCAAAACAGTGAGATTCCCGATATGGACGAGTTGTTTCCTGCGTCGCCGGTTGGATCGGCGAGGTTCGGCTCAGCGACCAGACGCCGCCGATCCTACCGAAGGCGTCATTATGCCCCGTGCGGTTTGCCGGGATGAACCGCTGCAGTTGTTGCAATTGCCCGTCCGACTCGTTCATGAGATAATACTAAAACGTTTCGCGATGGGATTGTGGAAATGTTCGCGGCCGGGTCAGGGAGGAGCCGATGGCTGTCGTATTGATTCTCGTTCTGCTGGTGGTGGGATCGATCGCGTTCCATCTGCTTAGCCCATGGTGGTGGACGCCAATCGCTTCGAACTGGAGCTACATCGACCACACGATTGTCATCACCTTCTGGATCACCGGCTTCGTTTTCACGGCGGTCGTGCTGTTCATGGCCTATTGCGTCTTCCGCTTCAGACACCGTGCGGGAAACCGAGCCGCGTACCAGCCCGAAAACAAGCGGTTGGAATGGTGGCTCGCGGGGGGAACCGCGATTGGGGTGGCTGCAATGCTCGCGCCCGGCCTATTCGTGTGGAAACAGTTCGTCACGGTCCCTGCCGATGCCAGCGAGGTCGAAGTCGTCAGTCAGCAATGGCAATGGAGTTTCCGGCTGCCGGGGGCGGACGGGCGGCTCGGCCGCGCGGATACCCGTGATGTTACTCCGGACAACCCGCTCGGTTTGAACAAGAGTGATCCCGCGGGACTGGACGACGTCATCGTCGAAGGTGGCGAACTGCATATGCCCGCCGGCAAGCCGGTCAAGATGCTTTTGCGCTCGATCGATGTCCTGCACGATTTCTACGTGCCGGAATTCCGAGCCAAAATGGACATGATCCCCGGCACGGTCACCTATTTTTGGTTTACCCCGACGCGGACTGGAACCTTCGAGGTTCTCTGCGCGGAATTGTGCGGCGTTGGTCATCCGCAGATGCGTGGCACAGTCGTCGTCGATGACGAGACTGCCTATCAAGCCTGGCTGCAGCAACAGCCGACTTTCTCGAAGTCGCTGGCGTCGGCGGAAAAGTAAGTGCCATGCGCACCTGAGGAGGAGGCCGCATAGCAGGGAACAGGGAGGATGGAATATGGTCGACATCGGATCCGGCACTGAGCGGGTTATCCAACCCGCTGAAGTCGAGGATGTGGAGCTTTATCACCCGAAAAGCTGGTGGACGAAATATGTCTTCAGCCAGGATGCCAAGATCATCGCCATTCAGTACTCTTTGACCGCCATCGCGATCGGCATGGTAGCGCTGGTGCTGTCCTGGCTGATGCGCCTGCAGCTCGGGTTTCCCGGCTATTTTTCTTTTATCGACGCGGAACATTATTATCAGTTCATCACCATGCACGGCATGATCATGGTGATCTACCTGCTGACGGCGCTGTTCCTCGGTGGCTTCGGCAACTATTTGATCCCCTTGATGCTCGGCGCGCGCGACATGGTGTTTCCCTATGCGAACATGCTGAGCTACTGGCTCTATCTGCTCGCAGTCATCGTGTTGGTCGTCGGCTTCTTCGCGCCCGGCGGGCCAACGGGTGCCGGCTGGACGCTCTATCCGCCGCAGGCTCTTCTGTCGGGGACACCGGGGGGGCGCGACTGGGGCATCATCCTGATGCTGTCGTCACTGATCCTTTTCATCATCGGCTTCACGATGGGTGGGTTGAATTATGTCGTCACGGTGTTGCAGGGACGCGCCCGCGGCATGACGCTGATGCGAATGCCCCTGACGGTATGGGGCATCTTCACCGCGACCGTCATGGCGCTGCTTGCTTTCCCCGCACTCTTCGTCGCCGCCGTCATGATGCTGTTCGACCGGTTGCTCGGCACGAGTTTCTTCATGCCAGCCATTGTCGAGATGGGCCAGCAGTTGCAGCACGGAGGCGGCAGCCCCATCCTATTCCAGCACCTGTTCTGGTTCTTCGGCCATCCGGAGGTCTATATCGTCGCACTTCCTGCCTTCGGCATCGTCTCGGATCTGATCAGCACCCATGCACGCAAGAATATCTTCGGCTACCGGATGATGGTCTGGGCGATCCTCATCATCGCAGCGCTAAGCTTTGTCGTCTGGGCGCATCATATGTATGTCAGCGGCATGAATCCGAACTTCGGCTTCTTTTTCGCGACCACGACGTTGATCATCGCCGTCCCGACGGCGATCAAGGTCTACAACTGGGTGTTGACACTCTGGCGCGGCGATATCCATCTGACATTACCGATGCTGTTTGCCCTGGCCTTCATCGTCACATTCATCAATGGCGGACTGACCGGCCTCTTTCTCGGCAATGTCGTTGTCGACGTGCCCTTGTCCGACACCATGTTCGTCGTTGCTCATTTCCACATGGTGATGGGGGTCGCGCCGATCCTGGTGATCTTCGGCGCAATCCACCATTGGTATCCGAAAGTCACGGGGCGCATGCTGAACGTGACCATGGGCCATATCCACTTCTGGATCACCTTCCTCGGCGCCTATGCCATCTTCTTCCCGATGCACTACCTCGGCCTGATGGGCGTGCCGCGCCGCTATTACGAGCTGGGCGAAACGGCCTTCATCCCGCCGTCGGCACATACGCTGAACATGTACATCACTGTCGCTGCGTTGGTCGTCGGGGCAGCTCAAGTTCTGTTCCTGTTCAATCTCGCCTGGAGCCTTCGCTGGGGCAGGCAGGCAGGCGGCAATCCATGGCGGGCGACGACATTGGAATGGCAGACACCGCAAACGCCGCCTGTTCACGGAAATTGGGGCAAGGAGCTGCCGATCGTCTACCGCTGGCCATATGATTACAGTGTCCCCGGAGCGGAACAGGACTTCCTGCCGCAGAACCAGCCGGACTCGGGCGGACTGCCCGAAAGGGCCTTCTCATGAGCGCCATTCTGATCTTCCTGGCAGGGATCGCCGGCATAATCGTCTGGTGGATGGCGAAGCAGCGGTTAACCTCGAAACCCTGGCTGGAAACCGGGTTGGCAGGCGATGCGCCGCAGATGCAAGGGTCATCGGCGACAACGGCGAAAGTCGGTCTCGGCATCTTTCTCGCCGTCGTCGGCGCCTTGTTCACGCTCCTCATCAGCGCCTATCTTACGCGCCTCAGCGGCACCGACTGGTGGAGCATTCCGATCCCACGACTGCTTTGGGTGAATACGGCCGTCCTTGCCGCCAGCAGCGTCTCGTTGCAATGGGCAAAAACCGAAGCCAGGCTTGACCGCAGCGAGATGCTGAACACGGCTCTTGCAGTGGCATTCGCACTGGCCGTTCTCTTTCTGGCTGGACAGGTTCTGGCGTGGCGGCAACTGGTGTCCGCAGGCTATCTGCTGGCGGACAATCCATCGAACAGCTTCTTCTATATGATCACCGGATTGCATGGCCTGCACATTCTGGGCGGGCTTTTCGTGCTCGGACGGACGACAATCCGCGCCCGGGCCAGCCCAATGCTCGCGAAAGTCCGCCTGAGCGTAGATCTCTGCGCCATCTATTGGCATTTCATGCTCGTTGTCTGGCTCATCCTTTTTGCGCTCTTTGCCGGCTGGGCAAATAGTTTCGTCGATCTCTGCCGTCAATTGGTCACCTGAGGAGTTTCGATGATGACCGAATCCATAGAAAGACCGACAAGCGATCCACTTCTGCGGCCCGTGGGACTGCGCGGCGTCGCGGCTGATCTGTCATCGGACCAGCGGGCGTTCAAGAACGTCTCCTGGGGCAAGGCGATGATGTGGATCTTCCTGCTGAGCGACACCTTCATTTTCGGCTGTTTTCTGCTGGCCTATATGACGGCGCGGATGTCGACCACCGTCCCCTGGCCCAATCCCAGCGAGGTTTTCGCCCTGACGATCGGAGGCAAGGAAATCCCGCTGATCCTGATCGCCATCATGACTTTCGTCTTGATCAGCAGCAGCGGCACGATGGCCATGGCCGTCAACTTCGGTTACCGCCATGATCGCCGCAAGACCGCCGCACTGATGTTGGCGACGGCCGTTCTCGGCGCGACATTCGTCGGAATGCAGGCATTCGAATGGACCAAACTGATCAGGGAAGGAGTCCGCCCCTGGGAGAACCCATGGGGGGCGGCGCAGTTCGGTTCGTCCTTTTTCATGATCACGGGCTTTCACGGCACCCACGTGTCGATCGGGGTCCTTTTTCTTCTGATCATGGCACGCAAGGTGTGGCGGGGAGACTTCGATCAGGAAAGACGGGGTTTTTTCACCAGCCGCAAAGGCAACTATGAGATCGTCGAGATCACGGGATTATACTGGCATTTCGTCGATCTGGTCTGGGTATTCATCTTTGCATTCTTCTATCTGTGGTGAGGATGGCATCATGGCACAGGCGCAGGCACATTCCGGACAGCAGCATCCGATAAAACTTTACATGGTGGTTTGGGGGCTGCTTTTCGTCCTCAGCACCTTCTCCTACCTCGTCGACTATCTCGGCATTCAGGGCTATCTCAGATGGTCCTTGATCCTACTGTTCATGATCCTGAAAGCGGGGCTGATCGTTGCCGTTTTCATGCACATGGCCTGGGAACGCCTGGCGTTGATCTATGCCATCCTGGTTCCGCCAGTCCTGGTGCTTGTCTTCGTCGCTCTGATGGTGTCGGAATCGCACTATACGGAGCTTACCCGGATGGCCTTTTTCGGCGCCGGCCCGTAGGGAGTAAACCCAAAATCTGTGGAACAGTGTTGCCCTGCGCCAGTTGTTCAAGTGTACGAAGAAAACAAGGATAGTGGCCCGCCCAACCGGGCGAGCCATCATGGGGAGCTTTAGAAATCCATTCCGGCGCCGGGAGGCAAGACCGGACCGGCATCTTTCTTCGGCTTCTCGGCGATCATCGCTTCCGTCGTTACCAGAAGCCCCGCGATGGAGGCCGCATCCTGCAACGCGGTGCGCACGACCTTGGCGGGATCGATCACACCCATGGCGTAGAGATCGCCATATTCGCTGGTCTGAGCGTTCCAGCCGAATGAGAAATCAGCTTTCTCGCGCAACTTGCCGACGACAATCGAGCCCTCGGCGCCGGAATTCTCGGCGATCTGCCGGACTGGTGCTTCGATCGCCCGACGGACAATATCGACGCCGACGCGCTGGTCGTCATTTTCGGTCTTCAGCCCGTCGAGTGATTTGACCGCCCGCAGCAGCGCCACGCCACCACCCGGCAGGATGCCTTCCTCGATCGCGGCACGGGTTGCATGCAACGCATCGTCGACGCGATCCTTCTTTTCCTTCACCTCGACTTCGGTCGAGCCGCCGACACGGATGACAGCGACGCCGCCGGCAAGCTTGGCAAGACGTTCCTGCAGCTTTTCGCGATCATAATCAGACGTGGTTTCCTCGATCTGGGCGCGGATCTGCGTGACACGACCCTCGATCTCGCTCTTCGATCCGGCACCATCGATGATGGTGGTGTTTTCCTTTTCGATAACGATTTTCTTGGCGCGGCCGAGCATATTGAGCGTGACGTTTTCCAGTTTGATACCGAGATCTTCGGAAATGACGGTGCCGCCCGTCAGGATAGCGATATCTTCCAGCATGGCCTTACGCCGATCGCCGAAGCCCGGAGCCTTAACCGCTGCGATCTTGAGGCCACCGCGCAGCTTGTTGACAACGAGCGTCGCGAGCGCTTCGCCTTCGACGTCTTCGGCGATGATGAGGAGCGGCTTGCTCGACTGGACGACCGCTTCGAGAATCGGCAGCATGGCTTGAAGGTTCGACAGCTTCTTCTCGTGAACCAGGATATAAGGCTCTTCCAATTCCGCCCGCATCTTGTCCTGGTTGGTCACGAAATAAGGGCTGAGATAGCCACGGTCGAACTGCATGCCTTCGACGACCTCGAGTTCGGTTTCGGCAGTCTTGGCTTCCTCGACGGTGATCACGCCTTCATTGCCGACCTTCTCCATCGCTTCTGCGAGATAACGTCCGATTTCTGGGTCACCGTTGGCAGAGATGGTGCCGACTTGAATGATTTCGGAATTGTTGGAGATCTTGCGGGCATTGGTCTTCAGTTCCTTGACAACGGCGTCGACGGCGAGGTCGATACCGCGCTTCAGGTCCATCGGGTTCATGCCTGAAGCGACCGCCTTTGCTCCTTCGCGAACGATGGCTTGGGCAAGCACGGTCGCGGTTGTCGTGCCATCGCCCGCGATATCGCTGGTCCTGGAGGCGACTTCACGCAACATCTGTGCGCCCATGTTCTCGAACTTGTCTTCCAGTTCGATTTCCTTGGCGACGGTGACGCCGTCCTTGGTAATGCGCGGGGCACCGAATGACCTGTCGATCACGACGTTGCGGCCCTTCGGACCGAGCGTCACTTTGACCGCGTCGGCAAGAATATCCACCCCGCGCAGCATACGGTCACGGGCATCGGTGTGGAATTTGACATCTTTGGCAGCCATTTTTCACTCCTCCATAGGCAGCAACGTTTTGACTGATGGTTGAAGGGAGACCGCTTACGCAGCCCTCTTGCCTGCCGCCTGGGTCTCGATGATACCCAGAACGTCGCTTTCCTTCATGATCAGCAGATCTTCACCATCGATCTTGATCTCGGTGCCGGACCATTTGCCGAAGAGGATGCGATCACCAGCCTTGACATCGAGCGGCTGGATCTGGCCGGCCTCATTGCGTGCGCCAGGGCCGATGGCAACGACCTCACCTTCCTGCGGCTTTTCCTTCGCAGTGTCAGGAATGATGATGCCGCCCTTGGTCTTTTCTTCAGACTCGACGCGGCGAACGAGAATGCGATCGTGAAGCGGTCGGAACGTCATGTTCTCCTCCAGGACAAATGATGATGATCAATGCGCCCTTGCCCGGACCTGACAACACTCCAGCGGGTGCCGAAGCTGTCCAATGTTCGGTGAAATTTGAACTGGCTTCCAAAGACGTGTTTTCAAGAGAGGAGGGCGAAAATTTAAGCACTCTGCGCCGTCGACTGCCAATATCGTGGAGGAAGCCATGAATTTGGTTCAGTCGTTCGATCTTACGCGAATGTCTCTTCCTGGAAACGCACCACTTTAGCCATTTTTCAGGCAGCGCACCTCCACTGGAGAAAGCTGGATATCAAAGGCCTCGAGGCTGTGATTGAGTTCGGCCAACGAACGGGGACCGATCAGCGGAATGACTGGCCAGGGCTGACGCAACACATAGGCGAGCGCGACCTGGTTCGGGTCTTTCCCAAGCCGTTTTCGCGGCCTCCTGCATCGCCTCGGCCTCCGCGGCCGAAACACCCATCGGAGTGATTGTTACTGGCGGTGAAGCCGTGTCTTTCTGGGACGCTCTTTTCGGGCCACTAAGATCGACCATGGCCATTCACACCTTTCGCGCGTCTCCTCCGCTACTTCCGGATTGGGAGGATAACTCCTGGGCACGGGGCGCGGCGGCACTCGTCACGCAGAAATTCTTTGACTTCGAGACATCAGGCGGCACGACGGGGGGCACCGAAGGATTGGTCAAAACTTCGGTCGCTTAGAAAGCAGCGTTCCAGCCTTCAAAGACGCGTCACGCTGTTGCGCAACCCTCCCCTTCAAACCGACTGCCGGCGTAGCTCGACCTTCGGCCGGCCAGGCAGATGACGTGGTTTTGCCGGCATTGCAGACGTTGAAGGCTTGCGTCGCCAATCCTTTCACGAGACAAGCATCATATGAGCGTTCCAAAGACACACCCCTTCGCCTTTGATCCAACCTATGGCATGCAGCTCGATCAGCTCCTCGCGATCGAGCCGCCCGAGGCAGCATCGGGCTTCGACGATTTTTGGATCGAGCGCTATCGCCACGCGGTTACGGTCGACCCCCAGCCGAAACTTCGCCGCAGCAGGATCAATCATCCCGACTGGCACGTTCTCGACGTTAGCTACACATCGACCGGCGCATTTCAGATCGGCGGCTGGCTGCTTCTTCCCCGAGATGGGACGGTGCGGCGCGGCCTCGTCGTCGGGCACGGCTATGGCGGACGGAATTTGCCGGACTTCGATCTGCCGGTGAAAGAGACAGCCATGCTGTTTCCTTGCTTTCGCGGGCTGTCCCTCAGCGCGTGTCCACCGATTCCGGCGGATCCCGGCGGACATGTCCTTCACGGTATCGAAAGCCCGGATTCCTACATCATCGGCGGCTGCGTCGATGATCTGTGGATCGCCGTCTCGGCGCTTGTTGCTCTTTATCCTTGGCTCGCGGGGCATATCGGCTATAGCGGCATCAGCTTTGGCGGCGGTATCGGGGCGCTGGCAATCCCGTTCGATAGCCGGATCGATCGCGGGCATCTCGTCGTGCCGACCTTCGGGCACCGGCCGTTATGGCTGACCTTGCCGACCGTCGGGAGTGCCCAATCCGTCCAAGCCTATCAGAAAAAGCAAGGAAGCGTGCTCGAAACCTTGCGCCTGTTCGATGCGGCAAGCGCGGCTGCCCGCATCAAGGTACCAATGCTCGCCGCTACAGCCCTGTTCGATCCCGCCGTAGCACCCCCCTGCCAATTTGCAGTGGCAAACGCACTGCCAAAATTTAACGAAATCTTCATCCTCGATGCCGGCCATTTCGACTATGTTGGCAGCAGCGAGCAAAATGCGCTCCTTCGCGAAAAGGTCGAACGATTTTTCAAGGTGCCATGAACCGAGAATACCTGCGCTGGTACAGCCAGCGCCTGCATCGAGACATGGAGCTACTGGTGTTCGGCCATGCCGGCGCCAAGGTGTTGATGTTTCCGACGCGAGACGGGCGTTTCTGGCAGTATGAGCAGCTTGGCATTGTCGCCAGCCTTGCCGACAAATTGCAAGCCGGTCATCTTCAGCTCTACTGTATCGAGGGTCTGGCCACCGAAACCTTCTACGGATCCCAACACCATCCGGCCGATCGCATTCGCCGGCACGCCGCCTTCGAAGAATATATTCTGAACGAGGTTCTGCCGCTGATGGCGCAGAAAAACGCTCATGACTGCACCATCGTGCATGGCTGCAGCCTCGGCGCTTTCCAGGCCGCCAGCCTCGTCTTTCGCCACCCTCACCTCTTTCGCAAGCTCGTCGCCTTTTCCGGCCGTTACGATCTGACGATGAAGATCGAGTCCTTTGGCGATCTGTTCGACGGTTACTACGACGACGATGTCTATTTCCACACGCCGACGCACTTCCTTCCAGGGCTTGCTTGCGAATGGCGGCTTGAAAGGCTGCGCCAGGTCGACATCGTCCTCACCATCGGAGACGCAGACCCCTTCCTCGACAACAACCGCCACCTGAGCCAGCTTCTCGTCGATAAGCAGGTCGGCCATCAACTGCATGTCTGGGGCGGACGCGCCCACCGGGCAGGTGCCTGGCGCAAAATGGCGGCGCTGTATATTTAACGATCGGCTATGGCAATCCAGATGAAGGCATCGGATGGCCGAGGGGTAGACCCATGAAGGCCTTATCGCGGCGAGTCGCCGCTCGCCAAATCTACATCCGAAGCGATCGAGGCCTACACCAAGCCAACCGGAATGGGGGCAAGCTTTTTGCCGGCGCCGTAGTCGCGCTCATGAGACCTACGGTGGCGTCTTTCGCGACTTGAGGAAAAGTCAACGCGATTGTGCTCCAATTCCACCATACCGTCCGGATAGGTTCCGGTGTCATCGGTTTCCACTTCCGACTGCGCGGTGACGATTTTGAAATTCATCGTGTTTCCTCCGGTCCGGCGCAGAAACGGTTAGCCCTGCGCGTGGTTCCATAAGTAATCACAAAATTATTAAAAAATTAACTACGTTCGTTAATTAATTCGGGTGATACCGATCAAGCCGAGTTTGCCAGTCTCAAGCACGCCTGACACAGGGCGTTGTGGGGAGCATTTTCGCGATACCGGCGTTCAACCCAGGATTTTGTTTTGGAGGTCTCCATGGATCGATCTAAAATTGCTTTCGGCGACCGCAATCGATGTCGTCTCCACCATTATTTCCATGACGTTCTGCTTCGCCGGGCATGATCTCCAAGCGGATCGTGGCGAGAATATCGATCTCGAAAAGACTCCACGGCCGAAGAGGTCTCCGATATCGGGAACATTTGACCGATATCGGCGGTTTCCGGTTCACACGGGACGCCAGGCTGCGCTCATGCCGTCCGGCAGCAAGTCAATGCAAAGGGAGGCTTTGAAATGATATTGCGACATGGATCATGCCGCTGCGGAAGGGTCCGCTATTCCGTCAGCGGAGAGCCGAAACGCGTCGGTATCTGCCATTGCACCGACTGCCGCCAAGAAAGCGGTTCGGCCTTTACGTTCTTTGGCATCTGGGAGGCCGAGGCATTCTCTGCGACGGGCGAGACCGCCATCTACGAAGGCCGGAAGTTCTGTCCTCAATGTGGGTCGCGCCTTTTTTCGAATGACGATGTCGAGGCCGAGATCAAGCTCGGCAGCCTCGATACCGCACCGACCAATTTGGTTCCGACTTACGAACTTTGGGTAAGGCGGCGCGAACGCTGGCTGCAGCCTCTACCTGGAGCGGAGCAATACGATCAGGACCGACTAGCCGAATAGCGCGAACTTGGGATGGTCATGAAGACCTGCCGCGCATCAGCGAAAAAATGCGCGGATATTTCCGCTGGATTGTCGCACCGGGTGAACACGCAAGTGACGAACGTCCAATTCCTATAGAATTGGCCGAGGAGTTCGGTGGGATCCAGGATGAGGCGCCCATCATGCTCGCGGAAAGCCAGGAATTACGATCCGTTCTTCTCAATCGCCTTGAGCCATCGGAGAACTCTGATCTCCTCATCGTCCATCCATTGCGAGAGGCGAACGCTCGTCGTTGGACGCATCTGTTTCAGAATGACGAGCCTGCCGGCTTCGAAGTCTTCGAAGACCCTGGGATGAATATAGGAGGCCCGGCATACCGCCCGCGTGTTGACGAGCTGCGCCGCGACGCTGTCGATCACCTCATTGATCTGTCGCGCCCGTTGTCGTTGCGTCTCGCCGGCCTTGATGGACGCAAGTGCACAAGCGGCAAGGCATGTTGCGCCCCAGGTGCGGAACTGCCGCGAGCTGAAGTCGCCGCCCGATGCCATTTGTATATAGGCATTCACGTCCTGCGACCGGATCGGACGACTATCGCCGCTGTCATCAAGATATTGGAAAAGGTGTTGTCCCGGAAGCTCCTGGAGGCGCTTGATGACATTGGCGATGCGCCGGTCGGTATAGGTCAGGCGCCATTCCTTGCCGGACTTGCCTTTGAACTTGAAATGCACGCTCGAACCGGCGACCTTTACATGGCGATTGCGAAGTGTGGTCAAACCATAGGAGCCATTTGCGACGGCATAGGTCGCGTTGCCGACCCGGATGAACAGATCGTCGAGCAGCAAAACCACTATGGCCAAAGCCTTGTCCAATGTCGGGCTTCTCAACCGCAGGTCCGCATCGACCTTCTCACGTATCCTTGGAAGCGCGGATCCGAACGCGCAAAGCTGGTCGAACTTGGCTTTATCGCGCTTGGCCGACCATTCGGGGTGATAGCGATACTGCTTTCGTCCCCGCGTATCTGTCCCGACAGCTTGAAGATGGGAATTGGGATCGGGCGAGATCAGAACGTCGGCATAGGCCGGCGGTATCGCCAGGGCTGCAAAACGGGCAAGTTCATCGGGATCCGTGATCCGCGTTCCGTCGCTGTTATAATAACGAAATGAATTCTTGCCGGGCTTCCGCGCTATGCCACCCTCTAGGTTGGAAAGGTAGACAAGCGCGCTTCCGGGCGAGGTGGTCTGCTCGGCAGGCGACGCGGCGGTGGCGAGACAACGTAGCTGTTGATCCATGTCGCCTGTAACAATGCAGAGCGTTTTTCGGTTCCATCGGCGCGGAAAAAATCAAGGTGGAGGCCATGTTGACGCTGGGTCTAGCTGTACACAACCTCAACGGTCGGCACATCCACCAGCAGACCGCCCCTTAACGTTTTAACGGTCGCGAGCGTCTTTCCGCATCATCCTCATCGGAACGGGAAGGAGGCTCCCAGCCGAATACGCTGCGTCCACCAAACAGCGAAGATTTGTCGAATTCGCCGGCAACAATCTCCTTGAGATCAGGACCGGTGACATATCGTTCGAGCACGCGGGACTGATCGTCCAGGCGCTTCAGCGCCTGCAACTCCTCGTCGCGACCAAGCCGTCCCTTCCGCACTGCCGATTTCATGACGTTGATGGTCTCGTCATAGACTTTCAACGGAACAGGGAAAGGGTGGCGATCTTTGCCGCCATGCGCCAGCGAAAACCGGGCGGGATCGGAGAAGCGGTAGGGTGCGCCGTGCACGACTTCTGCAACCATCGCCAATGCCTTGACCGTTCTTGCACCAACGCCGGGCGTCAGCAGCAGGGCCTCGAAATCCACCGGCCCGCGATCGGCGGCGGCCGCCAGATTTCCGTGCAGTCGCCGCATGTTCACATCGGTCTCGCGGACATCATGATGTGCCGGCATGATCAGGTGCGGCAGCATGGGTTGCGCATGGTTTTCGGCGGCCGCCGTCGGTTCGGCTTCCAGCGCAGCGAATTCGCGCACGATCCTGTCCGGCCCTAAGGAGGCCAGCAGATCGAGCTGGCCTGCACGCGATCGATCGGCGCGCCGATCGGCGAGATTGACGATCCGGCCCTGGTCTCGTCCCTCGATTGCCGCATGTGGAGAGTCGAGAAAGCTTGTCAGTCCTTCGGATAGCCAATGATATCGCCGCGCCTGTCGTCGATCACCGTTCATTCCCTGCTGGACGACGACCCATTTGCCGTCGTCCGCCACGATGAAGCCGTGCAGATAGAGATCGAATCCGTCCTGAAGGGCAGCGCTGTCGACCTTGGCAACAAGCCGGCTCGTCGTCGCAAGTGCTGCACCATCGATGCCGACACGATTACCGATCGCCGCCAGCTCATCCGGTGTTTTGCGCGACTGAGCGCCGCGACCGCCGCAGACGTGCAGCCCAAGTTCGCCGGAGAGCGGCGTCAGGCCCCGTTTCAGCGCACCGAGGACGCTGGTGGTAATGCCCGAGGAATGCCAGTCCATGCCCATGACAGCACCTAAGGACTGGAACCAGAACGGACTGGCTAGCCGCCGCAGGAGTTCGTCACGCCCGTAATGCTGAATCACGGCCTCGGTAATCACGGCGCCCAAACGCGTCATCCGGTCACCGAGCCATTTCGGCACCCGCCCTCCATGCAGCGGAAGATCAGCGTTGCCCGCTCTTTGTGCCAAGTTCATTGCTCTCCGTCTCAGATCCCAGGCAATGTAGTACCCCCAACTAGATTGCGCCATGCGGATGTCGATCCGGGGCGCGGAAAACCGACGTCTTCGCGAGATCCGAGTTGGTCAGCGATGACGCCGGAAGGATATTGACCGGCTTGGCACGGTCTTTGTGGGGTACTCCACAAAAACCTATCCGATAGCGTGGCGTATGGTCTTCGAAAGGCGCAGCAGGAAGGCGGGCCTCGACGAGGCGACGAGCTTCCATGACAGGATCGCTTTCGCCATGCGACTAGGAAGTACGCCGACGGACAGAAACCATGCCGCCAGCATCGCACGGCGTCGGAAAGACGCATTCATTTTCAAGCTGGCGGCGGCACCGGCAGCGCCGAGCGCAAATCTGGAATCGCCGACTATGGGATGCCGGGACCTGTCCATGCAAAGCGATGCCAAGCGCTCTTCCAAATGGATGGGATCATGGAGATTGACATCTGACGGCACCGTCAAGCCGATCTCGTCCGCCTGATGCGACAACGCCTCCATTCGATGAAAATCATGCTCCACCCGCCAGCGCGCGCGTTGGCCAAGCTTCTCCGCAAAGACGGAATGATTGGCGCCATGGATGCGGTAAGCCCCGAGGCAGGCGTCGATCGACGTCACTTGTCCATGGAGAGGCGCCACGGTGACCAGGTAACCATCGGCGCCCTGTCGGAAATCAGCCTCTGGAACCGGCATGATCACGTTCAAAGCCGTGCGCTTGAAAGCCAAACCGCTGGTAACGGTGGTCTGATAGCGCCCTGTCTGCAGCAGCTTCGGGGTGACATCGCCGGAGTCGAACGGGAGTTCCGGAGGCGGGAAGACATCTTTCACCTCCATATCCTCATCGACAATGTGCAATCTGAACTGCACCTGGACGGTATCATCCTCCCAGGCATCGACGATTTCGGATATCGCGTTCGGGTAAAGGTAATCATCGGCGTCCAGAAAAAGGACGATCTCGCCCCGGCTCGACGCAAATCCGGTGTTGAAGGCTGCAGCGTGCCCGCCATTGGTCTTTCTCAGGCACGTCTTAATTCGAGATCCATATGAAGCGACGACATCGGCCGTGTCGTCCGTTGACGCATCGTCGACGACGATGACCTCCGTATTGTCGTAGCTTTGCTCCAAAGCACTGTCGATGGAGCGTCTCAGGAAGCGCGCGTAATTATAATTCGAGATGATGATGGAAACCGGAACACGGTCAGTGATGGAGTGCATCGCATTGAACCTCGCAAATCTGCTTTGGTCGCGGCGAACCTACTCATTCAGGTCCTGTGGATAAAACCCGTTCCAGCAAGAACAGTCCTTCAAAGCTGAAAAACTGCCGTCACAGACATGCTGGCCAGCGGGTGGCGGAGATTATGCTTGATCTGTCTGTATCGTTACAAACCTCCCGAGCTTTATGGCTTTTGAATGACCATGGCTTTCGAACCTCATGGCTGAGCACCGGCCGGCCGGCTCTACAATTCAGCTTGTCCCATTGTGTCGGCAAAGGCCCAGAGACGTCTTCAGGTGGCTGTCAGCGTCATTGCCGATAGTCGCGCCCCACTGAAACAGAAAGTCGTCTCATATGAAGCAAGTTCAGGCCCAAGTGTATTATTTGGGCATTCAGACCTCACCGCACCGGTTTACGGTTGCTCTGGTGTCCCCGCGCCTTGGCGCTTTTTCCTCGTCTGTAAACCTGTGAGCGCTTCCGACAACATTTCAGATCGGCCACGAAAGTCGGCCGGTATCGTCCACGCATCTCAGCTTATGGTTTCTCCCGATCACGCGATGCACCAGCAATCCGTTTCGGTTGTCGTTCCGACTCTCAATGAGACCGACAATATCGATATTCTTCTGTCCTCCCTGCTTTCGCAATCCGGTGGTGACCTCGCACTGGAGATCTTGATTGCCGACGGAGGATCGACCGACGGCACGATAGAGCGCGTCCGGTCATGGGAAGTCAAGGCGCCCATTAGGCTTATTGCCTCAGGCGGGAAGGGAGGTTTGGCGGGAGATGTCTTGGCAGCGGCGAGATATGCCCGCAGTGACATCGTGGTGGTCATGGATGCCGATTTGAGCCATCCGCCGCAGGAGATCCACAACCTTGTCAGACCTATCATCGACGGGACAAGCGACATGGTGGTTGGAAGCCGCTATGTGCCGGGCGGCGACACGCCGGACTGGCCGCGGTCTCGCCGGCTGCTCTCGCGCCTCGGCGGTGCCTTGGCCTGGCCCTTGACCGATATGCGCGATCCGATGTCCGGATTCTTTGCCGTGCGCAAAGAGCGGCTTTTGGCGATCGATCCAAAGGCAATCGGTTTCAAGATCGGTCTGGAGATCATAGCCGAAGGCGGCGATGCGCTTCGCCTAACCGAGGTCCCGATCATCTTTCGCGACAGAGTGCGTGGGGAAACGAAGATCGGATGGGGGCACATGATAGACTATGCCCGCCGTCTACTGGTCCTTGGTGGAGGCGCGGTTTCCTTTGGAAACGCGACCCGTTTTGCAGGCGTCGGCCTCATTGGGCTGGCTATCGATCTCCTGATCTTCCAGATTCTGTTCGGGGCGGGATTGGGGTTGGTAACGGCGCATGTCGCCAGCTTCGCCGTCGCTACGATCTCCAACTATTTCTTGAACTCCAAGTGGGCTTTTGCCAGCAACGAGCCAAGCCCCCATGAGCGGGATTGGAGACGTTACATCCGCTTCATGACCATCTGCCTGCTTGCTTTCGCCCTGCGGGGCGGCATGCTTGCCGGCGCTGTCGAGCTTCTCGGATGGCCCCCTCAAGCCGCCATCATTCTCGGCGTCGGAGCCGCCGCCATCGTCAATTATTTGGGCAACGCCTTCTTCGTATTTCCGTCCCCAAGACCGCGCATGCCACACGACGTGCGATGGCGCGTGGCGGCAATCGGTGTGCTGGGTTATATCCTTGCTTTACGACTGGTTTTCCTTGGGCTTGTGGATCTTGTGCCGGAGGAAACCTACTACTGGAACTACTCTCAGCATCTCGACATCGGATATCTCGATCATCCTCCGATGGTCGCCTGGCTTATATGGGCGGGAACGAGCCTGTTTGGCAATACGGGGTTTGGTGTCCGTATCGGCGCTTATCTCGCTTGGATCGTGACCGGCTTCTTCGCTTTCCGGTTCTCGCGCAATCTGTTCGGCAAATCGGCGGCGTTCGTCAGCGTGCTGCTCGTCGCCATCTTGCCGTTTTTCTTTTCCACCGGCTTCATGATGATGCCGGACGTACCCCTGACGGCTGCATGGGCTGGGACGCTCTATTTTCTGGAGCGGGCGCTGATAGGGGACAAGCGTCGGGCCTGGTGGGGTATTGGTCTATGCGTGGGCCTCGGAATGCTCTCCAAATATACGATCGCGCTCCTCGGTCCGGCTACGCTCCTCTTCCTTCTTCTTGACGCCAGGGCGCAACGTTGGTTGTTGCGTCCCGAACCTTATCTTGCCGTCGCGGTCGCTGCCCTGCTTTTCTCGCCGGTCATCTACTGGAATGCGACGCATGGTTGGGCGTCGTTCGCATTCCAGAGTTCGGGCCGTCTACAAAGCGCAACCACCTTCTCGCTTCCTGCCCTGATCAGCAGCGCCGCCATCCTGCTGACACCGTTGGGATTGGTGGCTGCGATCGCCGCGCTGACAACCAGAAACGCCGGGATATTCGGCACCAAGGCGGACCCTGACGCCACCCGCCGATCTGTCTTTATCAAGATCTATACGATCGTTCCCCTGCTGGTCTTCGTCGCATTCAGCCTCTTTCATGAGGTCAAGCTGAATTGGACGGGGCCGCTCTGGCTCGCTCTTCTGCCGGCGATCTCAGCGACCATTGTTGCAGCCAGCAGCAACGTGTCGAGATTCGACGGCGTGCTACAACGGCTATGGGTGCCGACCGTGACGACCATGCTCGTGGTCTACGGGCTTGGTCTGCATTATTTGGTCCTCGGATTCCCGATGGTCGGTCACTTCGGCAACATCCGGACGCTGCCTGTCGCATGGCAGGAATTCGGCCGCGAAACAGGATTGATCGAGCATAGCGTCGAGCAGGAAACGGGTAAGCAGGTCCTATTGGCTGGAATGGACAAGTATTTCGTGGCAAGCGAGATCGCTTTCTATGATCGTGTGGACGACGATGCCGTTCGGACCTCCGTGGGGCGGGGCGCTTTCGGCCAAGATAGTCTGATGTACGGCTACTGGTTCAAACCTGCCGACCTGCAGGGGCGCACCGTCATTCTTTTCGGACTGAAGAGGGGCGACCTGGAGCAAGCATCTCTCAGCACGTTGTTTTCCCGGATAACCGAGATCAAAGAGCAACAAGTTACGAAACACGGAGCGCCGGTGGGAAGCTTCTTCTACAGGATCGGATATGATCTTCGCAGTTGTCTTCCGCTTGTGGCCCAGATATCGGGGATATCGTGCCATAGGCAGTGAGGCGAATACCCGTGTTCGGCAGTCGCCCGGTATCTCTGCTGAACCTCGCCCACTCTGAACGCCTCGATCCGATCGTCGGGATCTGCCGCATCACCTTCGGGTGAAGACCGGCGGCCTCTTTTCCTTGAAAGCGGCGCGCCCTTCTGCGGCGTCCGCCGTTGCAAAACAGATCGTCTGAAGGTCGCGTTCGTATTCGATCGCCTTTTCAAGCGGCATCGAGACTGCGGCCTTGAGATTGAGCTTGGCGGTTTCGGCTGCGATCGGCGCGCGAGAGGCGATGACCTCGGCGATGGCGCGGGCTCGCGGAACAAGCTGCGCCAATGGCAAGACTTCGCTGACAAGCCCCCATTGCAATGCCTTTTCGGCCGGTATGGGATCGCCGGTCATTAGCATCAGTGCGGCATTGGAAGCGCCGATGGAATGGAGAAGGTGCGCCGCCATCCCGCCACCGCCGATCCAGCCGAGCTTGATCTCGGGAGCTGCGAACTGGGCATTGTCCGAAGCGATGCGGATATCGCAGGACATGGCCGTTTCAAGACCTCCGCCGAACGCATAGCCGTTGACGGCGCAGATCGTCGGCTTCAGCAGCGCGCGGAAGGCGTCGCAATAATCCGGGCGGTTACGGAACTGCCAAGGCGTCTCATAGGTATCGAGCTCGCGAATGTCGGATCCGGCACAAAAGGCACGCTCCCCTGCACCGGTCAGGATGACGCAGCGGATCGTATCGCTGTCGTTGCAGGTCTTGACCGCTTCGACGATGTCATCCGCCATTTCGGGCGTGACCGCATTCAACTTCTGCGGGCGATTGAGGGTGATGGTGGCAATGGCGCCATCAATGGAAAATTGTACATCTTCGGTCATGGCAGTTCCTATCGTTCGCCACCGGCGACACGGTGTTGGCGGTAGATGGTTTGCAGCTCATCGATGATGGCCTGCGCCGGCGCTCGCGTATCGAACGCTTGCCGTAGCAAGGCGGAGGCTCGAGTCTGGAAAGCGATGTAGCCATTATGCCGTGGACGGACATAGGCGGCCTCCAAGGTCTCCGCAGTATTGTCATAAAACCGGCCCCAGTGCGCATTGACGCCTGCATCGTGCCAAGCCACCCGTAACGACGGCTGTCCCTGATGTCTGGGAATGAAGCCGATCTGGGCCTCAGGGCTCATCAGGCGGCCTTGTCCCGGGGCGGCATAGTTCACGTATCCATAGACGAGCGGACAGAGAATGACGTCGTCCTGCGAGGCCATGTGCTGAAGAATGCTGATCGGGTTCTTCTCGCGCACGGATGATGGACTGCGGTTGGCGAGATCGAGCACCAGCTCATAGACCGCCTTCCCGGTCCCGGATGATACCAGGGTATCCGGATCGGCCTCGGCCGGCGCTTCACCGTAGGCGGCGGCGATCGACAGGAAGGAGAGAATGGCATGCGGGCCGGCAAGCGATAGCGCCACCTTACCGGTCAAAGCCGAAAGTGCCGTCACCTCATCCCAGGTGATCGGCGTAAGGCCATCCGTCAGATCCGCACGGCAGGCCATCACCTGTGTGGCGGCATCGAGCGGCAGAGCCCAATGCGAGCCTGCAAAACGATAGCTTAACAATGACGGTCCGATGCTATCAGCCTCGATTCCAGCAATAACCTCTGTGCCAAAAATCTCTTCCAATGGCCGCAGACATTCGCCGGCAACCGCCTCGCCGACATGCGGATGATCGAGGACAACGAGATCGTAGCGCGCGCAGAGATCGGCGATCGGATGGGACTCGAAGCCCTCCAAGGGCTGTTTGTCCCAGGCGATCGACAGGCCGCTTCCCGCAAAAGCCTGCAAACGCGCGGCGGCGGCAAGGGCGTTGTAACCGCGTGGATGATCCCAGGTCAGAGCCTCCAGCCGCTGCATGTCACAGCTCTCCCGAGGCGATCGCTCCCGCGCGCTCCAATGCCGAAATCTCGCCCGCATCGTAGCCTGCCTCCCCCAGGATTTCGCGGGTGTGCTGGCCGGTTAGCGGCGCACCGCGCTCGACGACGGAAGGCGTCTTGGAAAAGCGGATCGGGAAGCCCGGCGTCTTCACCAGTCCTTCGGTCGGATGTTCGTATTCCACGAAGGTGCCGTTGTGCTTGATCTGTTCGTCCTCGACCAGATCGGCATAGCCATAGACCGGACCGCACCAGATATCTGCCGCCCGCATCGCTTCCAGCCATTCGGCTGTCGTCTTTGCCTTCAATTTCTCACGCGTCTTGGCGAAGATTTCGTCGCGACGGGACCAGGTGTCGATCTCGTCGACCATCGTCAGGAAGCTTTCCTCGCCGATCACTTGGCCAAGCGTCTTAAGCTTGGGAAAGGCGACGATGATGAAGCCGTCGCTGGTGGCGAATGCCCCATAGGGCGCGCGGATGTAGACATGCGCATGCGGCTCGGTGGACCGCTTCTGCGGCTTGTGACCGACGGTGAAGACCGAGAGCTCCTGCATCTGGATCGTCGTGATCGAGTCCAGCATATTGACCTGCACGAGCTGCCCCTCCCCGGTGCGTTCCCGATGGAACAGCGCCGCAAGCGCGCCCTCGAAGGCCGTGTAGGCGGTGATCGCGTCCACCAGATATTGGCCAGCGGCCGTGGGCGCCTCACCCTCGCGCCCGGCGGAAAGCATGGCGCCGGACATGCCCTGCAACACAAGATCCTGGCCCGGACGGTTCATATAGGGGCCATCTTCGCCATAACCCGAGATCGAGACATAGACGAGCCGCGGATTGATCGCCGACAGCGAGTCGTAATCGACGCCGAGACGCTTAGCCACGCCCGGCCGATAGTTCTGGAGGAAGACATCGGCGCTCTTCACCAGTTCCAGCAGCACCTGCTTGCCATCGGGCGATTTCAGGTCGATCGCAAGCGAACGCTTGTTGCGGTTGAGCGACAGGAAGGAGACGTTGACCTTGTTGCCACCGGCACCGCCGGCAGAGACATGCCGTTGCCACTCGCCGGTAACCGGTTCGACCTTCACCACATCGGCGCCAAGATCGCCCAATCTCTGCGCGGCGAAGGGACCCGCCATCGCGATCGAACAATCGAGCACGCGTATGCCTGACAGAACTCCCATAAACGCATTCCTCCCTCGACATGCTTCCCATTGGCCGCAAACTACGCCTTCTTTTCCGATTGTCCAGAGTGAGCGCTAACATTTTTGACCCATTTTCCCGGCAAGGGAAACATGGCAGCGCTTCAGCCGCTCCCGCGGATCTTCAGGGTGAAACCGACGTCGATGCGTTTCGGCGAGGATAGCTTGCCGCGCATGCCTTCGAGCAAAAGGCGGCCCGCTTGCCGGCCAATTTCATCGGAGGGTACGGAAACCGTCGTCAAGGACGGATTCAGGTGACGGGACAGTTCGAAATCGCCGAAACCGGTAATGGCGAGGCTATCCGGAACTGCGATGCCGAGCCGGACGCTTTCGAGCAGCGCGGCGGATGCCAGCACGTCGCTCGAAAACATCACCGCATCGGCATCCGGAAACGTGGCACGCGATCGTCTGAGCAGCTCCACCCCGGACGCCATTTCAAGAGGCAGGTCGCTTGCGATGCAAAGTCTCGGTTCCTCATCCGGAAAGATCGCCTTGATCGCCGTGACAAATCCGTCGCGGCGTTCGGCGGCACGACTGTCGCCCCGCCGCAGGACACCGGCGAAAACGATGCGCCTGCGGCCGCTTTTGGTCAGATGACCGGCCATTTCGGAGATAGCGGCTACGTTGGAAAAGCCGACGAGCCGATCGATCGGGCGGGATGTCATGTCCCAGCCTTCGACGACCGGGATGCCGGCCCGTTTGAGAAGTGCGATGCTGTTGCGGGTATGATGTGTGCCGATGATGAACAGTCCGTCGGGCCGGCGGCCGAGCAGGCTGCGGATCACGTCCTCTTCGCGATCGGACCGATAATCCGTGTTGCCGAGAAATATCTGATAGCCTTCGCGGTGCAGCACCTCGGAGAAATGCTGAATCGTTTCGGCGAAGACCGATGCGGAAAGCGTTGGTATGATGGCCGCAACCGTATTGCTGCGCATGGACGCAAGGTGGCTGGCGGCAAGATTCTGCACATAATGCGTCTTTTCGATCGCATCCTGGATCTGCCTGCTGGTCTCAGTGCTCACCGTGTCGGGAAAACGGAGGTATCGCGAGACAGTCTGCATGGAGACACCGGCAGCCGCAGCCACCTCGGCCATCGTGACGCCGCTTCCCTTTCGCCGCGCTTTGCGGGCGGAGGGGGTAACCTCGGTCATGAAGCCACCTCTGCACCGCGATGCAATGCCAACCGTCCGCTTGCTACGTCACCACCGGCTGTTCGCATGACAAACATGGTCGCTGCCATGCGACTCCCTCTCAACGCCCGATCCTACTACTTAGTCGTTATCCCCGATTTTGGTCAAAGCAAAAGATGGCACCACACAGGGGGCCGCCTCATCGCAAGGTAAAAGCCCTTGAGGCTTCGTAAAGCATCGGCTCGACGGAACGGGTAAGCGAGATCAGATTGCGTCCCAGCGTCGATGTATCGGCCGAACCGATCAGCACGGAGGCCACGGCCGGATTCTGCAACGGGAATTGCAGAGCAGCGGTGGCGATATCAGTTCCCGCTTCCGCTGCAATGGATTCGATTCTGCCCACGCGTTCGAGAATATCGGCATTAGCTTCCACATAGTCGAAACGTGCCCCGGTGACCGCCCCGGTGGCCAGGATGCCGGAATTGAATACGCCGCCCACTACAAGCGACGTGCCGCGTTCGGCACAGAGCGGAATAAGCCTTTCCTCCGCCCGTCTGTCGAGCAGGGTGTAACGCCCGGCAATCAGGATGCAATCCAGATGGCTCCGCTCCAGCACGTCAAGGCAGACGGCGACTTCGTTGACCCCGAGCCCCCATCCTCTGATCACGCCGCTTGCCTTCAGCTCATCGAGAACGGCGATGCCGGAGCGCGTGAACGCTTGCATGTGGCGAGCATTGTCGCCCTCGGCATGGGCATAGGTGCCGATGTCGTGCACATAGAGGATATCGAAGCGATCGAGCCCGGTACGTTTGATACTGGCCTCGATGCTGCGCAGGATGCCGTCTCCGGAATAGTCATATTCGATCGCGCGGGCATGGGCGCCGACGAAACCATGGGAAGGAACCGCGGAGGCCGGCGCCGGTTGCAACAGGCGCCCGACCTTGGTCGATATCACATAGTCTTCGCGCGGCTTACCGACCAGAAAGCGGCCCACACGCTCTTCCGACAGACCCGCGCCATAGAACGGTGCCGTGTCGAAATAACGAATGCCCGATTGCCAGGCGAGCTCGAGCGTTGCCTGCGCCGTCTCTTCAGTGCACTCCACATAAAGGCCGGCGATCCCTGCCGCGCCGAAGCCGATTTCCGTCAGATCCAGTCCCGCCGATGCGATCCGCCGCTTGCGCATGATGTCTTTCCTCTCAATCCAGGTGGAAGACGCTCTGGAGGAAGCTCCACCACTCCCCTTGTCGCGCCGTCGCCATCGGCTGCTGACACGGGTCGGTCAGCGAAAGCCAACGCTTCGTCACGTCCTTTGCCCCGAGCGCAGCCATATCAGCCTCGAAGTCTTTGCCCAGATATTCCCAATAGCCGAAAAGCAGGTTCTCCGGCTCCTTCAGGAAGATGCTGTAATTACGGATATTGGCCGCGGTCAGCGCTGCATTCATCTCCGGCCAGGGCGCGGCATGCAGGGCCTTGTATTCGGCGATCTTTTCCGGCTTGAGGCCGATCATCATTCCCATGCGCTTAACCATCAGCGAATTCTCGCTCCGTCCAAGGTGAACAGCCGTGCCTTTTCCATATCGAAGCGCAACATCAAGGCGTCTCCCACGCGGGCTGTAACATCGCGCTTCTCGGCAACGATCGTCTCGCCGGTGGCCAGCTTGCCGTGAACGAAGGCGGTGCCCCCCAATTTCTCGACAACTTCGGCCATGGCCGGCAGCTCGATTCCATCAGCCTCATCCAGATGTTCTGGGCGAATGCCGAGCTGCAGGATGTCGCCCGGCCTCAGTGCCGAGTTCAGCCGCGGGGCTGTGGCCTCGATATCGCCGAAATGCAGCGAGCGGCCATCGGCGCCAACCTTTGCCTTCAGGAAATTCATTCTGGGTGAGCCGATGAAGCCCGCAACGAAAGCATTGTCCGGGTCCTCGTAAATCTCCATCGGCGGACCGACCTGCTCGACGCGCCCTGCCCGCAACACCACGATCTTCTGCGCCAAGGTCATCGCTTCCGTCTGGTCATGGGTGACGTAGATGATGGTGTTGCCGAGCGACTGGTGCAGCTTGGCGATCTCGACTCGTGTCTGAACGCGCAGTTCCGCATCGAGATTGGAGAGCGGCTCGTCGAACAGAAAGACGTCGGGATTGCGCACGATCGCGCGGCCGATGGCGACGCGCTGGCGCTGGCCGCCTGAGAGCGCAGCCGGCTTGCGATCGAGCAGCGCTTCGAGCTGCAGGATGGCGGCGGCGCGCTGGACCTTTTCATCGATTTCCGCCTTCGGACGATGGGCCATGCGCAGACCGAAGCTCATGTTTTCAGCGACGGTCATGTGCGGGTAAAGCGCATAGGACTGGAAAACCATGGCGACGCCTCGCTGCGAGGGCTCGGTATCGTTCATGCGTTTCCCACCGATGAAAAGGTCGCCAGAGGAAATCTCCTCCAATCCGGCGATGCTTCGCAGCAAGGTCGATTTTCCGCAGCCGGAGGGACCGACGAAGACGGTGAACTCGCCGCTTTCAATGGTCAGCGATACGTCGTGAAGGACGTCGACGGCGCCGAACTTCTTGCGGACATTGTCCAATACGATTTGCGACATTCAAAGTATCCGTTTCAGCCTTTGACAGCGCCGACGGCGATGCCGTTGACGATCTGTCTCTGGAAAACCACGTAGATGATGACGATGGGGGCCGCGGCGAGCACGATGCCGGCGGTAAGCAACGGGACATTTGTGGTGTATTCGCCACGCAGCGCCGCAATGCCGACCATGACCGTACGCTCCTTCTGCAGGACCAGCAGCGAGATCAGCACGTCGTTCCAGCAATAGAGCGTGTTCAGGATGCCAAGCGTAATCAGCGCCGGCTTGCCCATCGGCAGCATGACATTCCACCAGATCTGCAGGATGGTCGCTCCGTCCATTCGGGCGGCCTCCACCAGCTCACGCGGCAGGCGGGAATAGAAGGCGGTCATCATGTAGACACTGAAGGGCAGGAAGAACGCCGTATAGGAGATGATCAGCCCGATGCGGGTATTGACCAGATCGAGCGCGATGATCGTCCGATAAAACGGCACCAGCACCACCTGCACCGGGATCATCAGTGAGGCGAGGATCACCATGAACAGGAACCGCCGGAAGGGAAAACGCAGCATGGCCAGCGCAAAGCCGGCAAGCGAGGAAACGATCAGCAGAATCAGGACCGCACCGCCGGTGGTTATGACGGAGTTGACGAAATAGTCGCTCAGATGCGCCCGCTGCCAGGCGGTCACAAAATTATCGAAGGTCGGATCGGTCACGAGGCCGAAACGATCGAGGATATAGCCCTTGTTAGTCTTCAGCGCGTTGTTAAGGGAGAAGAACACCGGATAGACGCAGGAGAGCGCCAGCAGCGTCATCGGCACGCAGGCAATCCAGAGCAGCCTCTTTTCCCGTTTCGCCAAGATGGACATATCAGCCCCTCACAAATTCGCGTTGCGGGACATGATGCGGATTTGCAGGTAGGCGAGACCCGCCATCACCACAAAGAGCACCATGGAAATCGCCGCCGCATAGCCCGGCTGGTTCATCTTGCCCTGCTCCAGCCAGATCAGGAATTCCGGCAGCGTCGTTGCGGTGCCCGGCCCGCCCGCGGTCAATACGTAGATCAGTCCGAACATCGAAGTCAGAACGCCGATCGTCGTCACCACGGCGACGAATTCGATGATCGGCCGCAGCGCCGGGATGATGACGTGAACCCAGATCTGCAGCGGCTTGGCGCCGTCGAGTCTTGCGGCCTCGATCAGCTCTTTGGAGACGGTGGAAAGGCCGGCCATGAAGATCAACAGGCTCATGCCGAACGTTGCCCAGAGCTGCACGGCAATCAGGCTGCCGAGTGCGGTGGCACCGTTGCCGAGCCAATCGACGGGAATCAGGCCAATTGCCTTGAGGAAGGCATTGAGGCTGCCGTCGAAGCGCAGCACGACGTTGAAGATCGAACCGATGATGACGGTCGAAAGAACGGCAGGGAAGAAATAGACGGCACGGAAAATTTTCCCGCCCGGTACGCCCTGATGGATGAGGATCGCAAGCAGCAGCGGCAACATTACCCAGATCGGCAGCGTGGCGATCAGGATCAGTGTATTTTCGATGCTGTCGCGAAAGGCCGGATCGTTGGCGACGGCAACATAATTGTCGATGCCGACGAAGGCGGATTTGCCGAAGCCGTCGGAATTGGTGAAGGAAAGGACGAAACCCCAGGCCAGCGGAAATATACGGAAGAGGCCGACAAGCACGATCGCCGGCAGCACGAACAACAGGCCGATCCGTCTTTCTGCCTTGCTTCCCACTTGAATATTTCCTTCTCAAGACAGCCGAGCCGAGACGTCTGTCCCGGACGGCCGGTCATTCCATCCTGTGGCTATTTCCGCGCATCCGCCTGTACGGCATCCATGCGGGCCGCGGCAGCGTCAACGGTTGCGTCGCCGTTCAGCAGCAGTTGGCTCTGGCGATGCCATTCTTCCAGCTCCTTGGCGGTGGCGTTGGCATGGGCCGTCGGCACACCGTAGGTCTTTAGCCAGCCGAGAATGGACTTGGCGGCCTGACTCTCCACCTTTGTCGTATCGACCCCGGTGTTGGAGGCTATTGCGCCGGTGTCGCTGAAGAAAATCTGCATCGGCGCCGGCGATGCCAGTTCCCTGGCGAATTCGAGGGCAAGGTCTGCATTCGCCGAGGCCTTGTTGATGCCGTAACCGATGCCGCCGGAAACCGGCAACATCGGATCGCCTTCCTTCTTGTCGGCGGCAACGGTCGGCGAAGGCATCCGGAAGACGCCATCATTGTCAGCGCCAAGGAAATCGTCGAACTGCTTCCAATGCGCCACATCCGAAATCAGGCCGATGGTATTGGCCGCCTCGCCGCGCATGAAACTTTCATATTCGTCCATGAATTTGGTAGTCGAGTTCGGCCCGTCCTGGAACCAGCCGGCCTTGTTGGCATCGACCCAGCTCTGCAGGATGGCTTTTACCTGCGGGCTCGACCATTTCAGTTTGCCGTCGGCGAAATCCTGCTGCTGCTGAGCCGTCCATTGATTGGCGGCCATTTCCGAGAACCAGAATTCGGCGCCGTAACCTTCCTTGTTGCCCATCGAGAAACAGGGAACCGCCCCCTTCGCCTTGATCGCTGCGCAGACCTTCGTCAGGTCGGCCCAAGTCTTCGGAGGGTTCTCAGGGTCGAGGCCGGCGTCCTTGTAAAGCTTCTTGTTGTAATAGATGACGAAGCCCTGGATCGACAGCGGAATGGCATAGATGCCGCCATCGGCACCGGTAAATTCCGGCCAGCCGACCACCGTCTTCTCTAGATCGGCCACCTTGTCGTTGAGCTTCAACAGCGCCGGGATGCGGGCCTTGGCTTGCGCGCCGCCGTTCATGAGAAAAAGGTCGGGGCCGGCATTGGAGGACAGCGCCGTGCCGAGCAGCGTGTAATATTGATCGAGCGGCTGCATCACATATTTGATGGTTACGCCGGAATGAGCCGCTTCGAAATCGGTCTTGGCCTTCTCATAATAGGCAGCAGCAGCCGGGTCGCCGGACTTCCAGTCCCAGACGGTGATTTCCTGCGCCATGACGGGTGCAGCGACCAGGACCGTCCCGGCCAAGAGCATAGCGGAAAACGTGTTAAACATCTCAGTTCCTCCCAGAGACTGATGGCGAGCCCTGCGGCCCGGAAATTTATTTCGTCAGATCAAGACGCGGATTGGCGGGTGCTGCACCCAGCTGGTCGCGCGGCAAAAGCTTCGGCCGCGACCAATCGCGCCGTGCGGTTTCACTTAAAACAAGGCCATGCCCCGGCCGGTCGGGCGCATAGGCATACCCATCGCGAATTTCGACGGGTTCATCGACCAGATGATCGAAATTCTGGAAGGAGTACTCCAACCATTCGACTTCCGGCAGGGCCACGGCCATGTGCACACCAACCTCAAGGAAGGTGTTGCCGAGGCTGACCGGTATGCCCATGTCCGCCGCCAGCCAGCCGATGCGCATCACATCCGATACCTGACCATGGACATTGAGAATATCGGTGCCGTGCGCTTCGAGCAGCAAACGCTTGCCCTGCAGGTCGAGATATTCGCCGGAGTTGATCTGCGTCCAGGGCGCTGCGTGCCGCAGCGTGCGCAGGCCTTCGTAATCGTGCCGCAGGATCGGGTCTTCGACCCAAAGGAGATCATGGCCGGCCCGGCGGATCGCCTCAAGCTTCATCAGCGCTTCCTTCGACGACCAGCCTTCATTGGCGTCGATCATCACCTCGGAGCCGGCGGGCACCACCTGCTTCAACAGCGTCAGGCGATGCAGGTCGCGTTCGAAATCGGCATGGCCGACCTTGATCTTGAAGGCGCGATAGCCGATTGCGGCGGCATGGGCAAAAAGCGCCTGATAGTCCTCATCGGACAGATGGAAATCGAGGCCACTGGCATAGGCCTTGACCCGATTGCGGCGACTTCCGAGCAGGGTGTGCAGCGGCAGTCCAACCTCCTTCGCAGCCAGATCCCAGAGTGCCACCTGCAGCGCCTCATGGAAAGGCAGCGACGTTGCCCGCTGATTGCCGCCACGCGGGCGATTGACCCGATGCACTAGCGCAATCGCCTTCTGTCCTTCAAGGCCCGGCCAAACCTCCGTCGCGAAGACGCGCTCGATCTCGGTCTGGTCCGGCAAAGGCGAAAAAAGCGTCTGGATAAAACCGAGCCCGACCTGGCCGCTATCGGAAACCAATTCCAGCGCTGCTACATTCGCGTCGTCGGCGCGTACCTGGCTGTCGCCGATGACGCGATCGCGGGCGAATTGGAATCGGGTGATGCGAAAAGCTACAATGCTCATGAGGATTGGACTTTGATCGATTAAAATGTTTATCTGATCTATCAGATGTGCAATGTAATATGGCAAGCGCGAGAACAGTGCAAGTGGCGAAGAGAACAAAAAATAGCAATCGATCCGAGGATGCGGCGCCGGCACGGCGCCTGAGCGACGAGGCCTATGAGCGGATATTGGAGGCGTTGTTCGAGCGCAGGGTGCCGGCCGGCGCCTTCGTGTCGCAGAGCGAACTCTCTGAGATCGTTGACGTTCCTGTCGCCCCCCTGCGCGATGCATTGCGCATGCTGGAAGCCGAAGGCATTCTGAAGATCCATCCGCGGTCGGGTATCCAGTTCGTGCGGCCCGGCTTGGAGCTGACGCGCTCAACATATCAGTTCCGCTCCATCCTCGAGCGTGCCGCCATCCAGATTTTCGCCGAGCAGGGCGACGAGGCGGAAATCGACGCGATCCATGACCGCCACACAGCCCTGATCGCCACGATCGAAAAAGATGGGCTGAGGCCCGAGCAGTTTAAGGAAGTGGAGGCGCTGGAGCGGATGCTGCACAATGCGGTCATCGCCAGCCTGCGCAATCCGCTGATCGAGACGAGCTACCGTCGCATGCACAACTATCTCCGCCTGCTGCGGCTCGACCGCAAGCTCACCGCGCCGGTGGTTCTGCGCACGCTCCGCGAACATCTCGACATCCTCCTCGCCTGCAAAGCGCGCGACGCAGAAGCTGCCAAGGCGGCGCTGGATGCCCATTTCCAGGCCGCCATGCAACGCAGCCTCGGCTTCATCTGAGTGATTGAGCATGACCTCATTCGACAACCGCTTCGCAGCTTTCGGGATCACACCTCATGGCGATCAATGCATCACCCAACCACCATCGACGTTCAGCGTCTGGCCGGTCACAAAGGAGGCTGCGTCCGAGGCGAAGAACATCAGCGCATTGGCAATGTCTTCAGGACGGCCGCGCCGCTTGAGTGCCTGATGCTCGAGCACAAAGCGTGTATAGCCTTCGGGATCCGGGTGGATTTTCTCGGCATCGGTCGGGAAGGCACCGGGTGAGACCGCATTGACGGTGATGCCATAGGCGCCGAATTCTCTTGCCCAGGCCCGCGTCAGCCCGATCAGCGCTCCCTTCGACTGCACATAGGGCGACAGATTGGCCCAACCGCCATAAGCAGTGACGCTCGCGACATTGATAATGCGGCCCCAGCCTTTGGCTCGCATATGCGGCAGGGCGACCTGCACGCAGATGATGCCGGCATCGACATTGACGCGCTGCACGGCCTGGTGTTCCTCGATCGTATAGTCCTCGAAGGGCTTGGAGGGGTAGATCGCCGCGTTGTTGATGACGACATCAAAACCGCCGACCTCCGCCGAGATCGCCTCCAACTGAAGACGCAGATGCGCGAGATCGGAAAGGTCGAGCGCTTTCACGACCAACCCCTTCAAACCTTCCTTCTCGGCCAGAGCCATCAGATTGGCGATCTTCTTGGGATCGTTGTCGATCGCCACGACGGGAGCGCCGGCGCGTAGGAAGTTCAGTGTGGTCTCTGTGCCGAGTCCGCCGGCCGCTCCGGTATAGAGAATAGTCTTGTTCGCGACGGAAATCATTGCCGCCATCTCCGTCATGAACGCCCGCCGATCGGCAGATGGTTGCCCGAGGGTTCAGGAAAATCTTCGGAAGGCTGTTTTGCGAGACCGGCAATCCGCTTCTCGCTTGCCGCAATCGCCGCCGTGTCGGGAAGGATGCGGAAGGTGCTGTTGTAGCGGCGCTCTTCGCCATGCTCCAGCCAGATCAACTCGCCGCGCTCGCGGGCGGCACCATGGCCGAGCACATGGTTGGTCGAGGGCTCGATGCCAACGGCGTATTGTCCGGCCTGCAGGTTCTGCCATTCATACATGCAGGGAAACTGGTCCTTGCGCGTCACCACTTCGAAGCCGATGCCCAGGCGATCGTTGACCAGCGCCACCGGCACCTCACCGTTCGTATCGGCCGCCATTTCGTGCTGCCAGACCTGCTCGTGGAAATTCATCTTCGGCGCCGGCATGCTGCGGTAACCGACGCCCTGCTTGCGATAGTTTTCACCGGCATGCGCGGCCCAGACGACGTCCTTGATCGGCGCGAGATAACGCGAGCCCTCTGCCAGCACTGGATGACCGGCATTGATATGATAACAATACATATGCGGCGTCCGGTAGAAGCCGCGATTGACCACCCGGTCGGTGAGCTTGATATCGTTGCTGCCCATCTTGATCTCGATGCGCCGCACGAGTTCAAGATGTTCGCCGAAGACGGTGCCCTGCGACACAATTCCCTCGCACCAGAGAAAACAGTCATCTCCCTCCCAGCGCTCGCCGTAGCCCGAAAGCTTACCGGGGATCGTGCCTATGCGGCCGTGGATCGAATGGCTGACGGTCTTCTTCGGACCGTAGACGTAATGATCGGCCGGCTCGTCATACATGAAGAGGATATGGTCGAGACCGCACGTTACCATCAAGCCGGAGAAGGAGCGCAGCCAGGCAAGCCCACCCTCGCCCTCATATTCGGCGAGGCCCGGATGCTTGAATCCCGCCGGAGAGTGCCAGCCGATCGCCATGCCGCGATAGTCGCAATCGGCGATATCGAAGGCCCGGTCGATCAGTACGGTGAAGCGCAGGCCGGTGCCGCTGTGGAACTCAAGCATGCGAATACCGCGCTCGACGCCATCGCCGAGCGTCATCAGCCGCACGCCGGCAAATTGCGATAGCGCCCCGGCACTGGCAGCAATGTCGCGGCGCGATTTCGTCCCTCCGTATAAGTCGACCATCATGTCATCCCGTCTTTCGGTATTGTAGGAGACGGCCGGGCCAATAAAAACCCGGCCGCGATATCATCAAAGACCTAGAGCGCGCAGTTTGCCGTCGAGGAATTTCTTGGCGCGCGGCACATCCGATTCATCAAGATGCTCGATGATCATGGGGATATTCGGATGCTTCTGTGCCAAGCGCTTCAGGTAGAGATCGTAATTCAGTGCCCCGAGGCCAGGCGCCGGCAGCCGCCAGTTTCCGTGAGATCGCCCAGCCGGTTCCACTCGACGGCGTAGATGTCGAAAGACCCGCCCTTGGTGGAAATGTCCTGCATCGTCTTGGTGAATTCCTGGCCATTGGGCACGCCGACGATGTCCAGCGTGATGCCGGTTTCCTTCTCCCACAGCTCCTTGATCGACGGCGCCCCTGCCGGGAATGGCTTGGTCAACTGCCCGATCGAACCATCGGAAAGGCCGAGGACGATCTTGGCCGGCGCCTTGCCGGCACCCTTCATTTCCTTGATCGCCTCGATCGCGCGGCCTTCCGGCGTGTCCGGCCCGTACTGATAGCGCTCGGCGCCATCGAAGCCCGTCGGGCCGCCGATCATGCCGGGCGCCAGAGCATCGCCAGCATAGGCACGGCCGGGGCGAATGAATTGCGGGGCGATGCCCGCGGCGGCAGTCAGGGCAAGCGCCCGGCCACCGGTCGCCAACAAGTCGCGGCGCGACATGCGAAACAGATTTGACATTGTGGTGATCCCTCCCGTCGGCAGCTTCCTCCTCTGCCGATCCGTGAGGATTATTGACGGCTCAAATGATCGATGTCAACATCATAACAAATCATATTACATCACAATGCATCGAAACTAACGAATATGTCACCGCTCATTGAGGCAACAATGGAATAAACGCTCGAAAAAATGGGTGTAGAACAAGGGGATAGTTTGCAATATTCGCGGCTTGCAGCCCTCGGCCCCTTGCATCTCCTGCGATTAGAAATACATCATTTCCCATCATCGCGTAGAAGGGAATCGATTTGCGATCGACATTGACCGACATTGCTCGCGAGGCTGGCGTCTCCAGCGCCACGGTGGACCGGGTGCTGAACAATCGCAACGGCGTCAAAGAGCGAACGCGCGAGGTCGTGATCGAGACCGCAAAGCGGCTCGGCTATCTCGCCGGTTCCGGCTTGACCCTTGTGTCGCCGCAAAACCGTATCCGGCTGGATTTCGTCCTTCCAGCCGGCACCAACACCTTCATCGCCAATCTCCTGGCGCAGATCGAGCGGCAAGCGGCGCGGCAACATGAACTCGATGTCCATATCCATTCGATAGAGGGCTTCAACCCCGATACCTTGGCCCGGACCCTTCACGAATTGCAGGGAAAGACGCTGGGGGTCGGCGTCATCGCACTCGACCATCCGACGGTACGCGAAGCCATGCGCAACCTGGCTGCTTCCGGCGTCTCGATTGTGACGCTTGCCTCCGATATCCTGCATGTGCCCCGTATCGGCTATATCGGCATCGACAACCGTGCCGCCGGACGCCTTGCTGGCTATCTGCTCGGACGCTTCCTCGGCGGCGGCATCAAACACAAGGTTGCGCTCTTTGCCGGATCGCTCTCCTACCGTGGTCATGAAGAACGGGAGATGGGCTTCCGCCACATCCTGGGCGAGGATTTTCCAAATCTGGAAATCGTCGAGTTGCGAGAAATTCGTGACGACCGGGAAAGAGCCTATGAGGAAGCCATTTCTCTCCTGAAGCGACATCCAGATCTTTCCGGCATCTACAATATCGGCGCCGGCAATCAGGGGATCGGCCAGGCCTTGATCGAATCCAACCGTGCAGGCCAGATCATTTTCATCGGCCACGAACTGACGGACCACAACAAGGCGTTTTTGCTGGACGGCACACTGGACGCCGTTATCGACCAGAACCCGCGCGTCGAAGCCCGCGAAGCTTTGGCCATGCTGAGCCGTGCGATCCGCGGTCTGCCGATGGATTATCATCCACCACGGCTGCAGGTCATTTTTCGGGAAAACATCCCCGAGAGCTGAAAGTGCGCAGACGCGTGTTTCCGACAGCGTTCCGGTCTCGAGGGCAGGCCGGAATACGCAAATTGCCTTTTCCGCGTTCCCTGACGTGGTTGACGCCGACCTCCGCGCCCTGCACTGGACTTGACGTTATATATGAACGAATATAACGAAGACTATGTTCAGCAGGATGCAAAAGCCGTTGGGAACGTCGCCAGGACGGTCGGGTGGTGTTGCCCTGGGGAATATTCGAAAGGAATAGGTCTATGGCCAATCTCGGATTGAACGTACCCCGCGCCGTCTCGTTGCGTCAGCAAGTGACCGACGGCCTCCGGGGATCGATCCTCTCCGGCAAGCTACGCCCGGGCCAGAAACTGATCGAACGCGAGATTTGCGAGGAAATGCGGATCAGCCGGACCGTGCTGCGCGAAGCATTACAGCATCTCGAGGCCGAGGGCATGATCGTCAATGCCCCACCCAGAGGCCGCGTCGTCGCAAATATCAGTGCCGAAGAAGCGCAGGAGATCTATGCGGTGCGCCAAGCGATCGAATGGCTTGTTGTCGACGGTTTCAGCCGCAACGCGACGGAGCTCCAAGTCAGGCAGCTTCGGGAAATACTCCATCAGCTCGACTCGCTGGTGGATCCCGAAGACATCCTGGCGGTCGAGGACGAATTCACCGCCAGGCTACTCAAAGGCAGTGGCAACAGGGTTGCCGCCGATATTCTTTCGCAGTTGAACAACCGGATCACCGTTCTGCGCCGGCTGTCACTCGTCGACGAGCTGGCTGCGGACAAACGGCGGACGGAGCTGCACGCACTCATGTCGGCCATCGAGGCCCGCAGCGCAAATGCAATGATGCGCGCAATGCGACCCGCATCACCCGCTGCGGCGGAGTAACGGAAACCTCCGCTACAAAGTCCTTACGTGTCAGTTGATCTCGACGCCGCCGAGGCTGGCGACGGCTCGCCGCGTCATGACAGCGACGAGATGAGCCCGATATTCGGCCGACGCATGCATATCGCCCATCATATCGGCGGGATCCGGCAGAAGCCCCATCAAGGCTTCCGGAGCAAGGTGAGCCGTCAGCGCTTCTTCCGCTGCCGTCCAGCGGAATACGCCGGAATTGCCGGCACCGGTAATGGCAACTCGGACATGGCCATCGCGATGCCTGGCGACGAAGGCTGCCGCCAAAGCATAACGCGAGGCGGGATTGCGGAACTTGGCATAGCCGGCGATTTCGGGGATCTTGAATTCCAGCCGGGCGAGAATCTCGCCCTCTTCGAGCGCTGTCGTATAAAGGCCGGCAAAATAGTCGTCGGAAGCTATGGCACGCCTGTCGGTGTGGACGGTCGCATCGAGACCGAGCACGGCCGAGGGATAGTCGGCAGCCGGGTCGTTGTTGGCGACCGAACCGCCGATCGTGCCGACATGGCGGACCTGAACGTCGGCGATCGAGCCGGCAAGGCCGCTCAGCGCCGGAATGACGGCGGCGATCTCTTTCGAAGCAGCAACGGCCGCATGCGTGGTCGCCGAACCGATGATAACGCCGTCGGCCTCGATCCGGATACCGGAAAGCTCGGGTATCCGCCGCACGTCGATCAGATTGGCGGGCGCGGCAAGCCGGCCCTTCATCGCCGGGATCAGCGTATGGCCGCCGGAGAGATAGGCCGGCTCTTCAGTGTTGGAATAGATCTCGACGGCCTCTGCGAGCGTCTTCGGCCGATGGTATTTGGTCTCGTACATGTACATGGCGTTGCCTCGGCTCCCCTGTTACTCGACTGCGACGTGATGCTCGCCGCGATATTTTTCCGCCGCCATCAGCACTGCCTCGACGATGTTGTGATAGCCGGTGCAGCGGCACAGGTTGCCTTCGAGCTCGTGACGGATCGTATGCTCGTCGAGCACGCCGTCATGGCGACGGATCATGTCGACCGAAGCCATGATCATGCCCGGCGTGCAGAAGCCGCACTGCAAGCCATGACATTCATGGAAGGCCGTCTGGACATCGTGCAGCCTGTCGCCGGTCGCAAGCCCCTCGATCGTCGTGACCGAACCGCCATCGGCGGCCACCGCCAGAATGGTGCAGGATTTAACGGCGCGGCCGTCGAGTATGACCGTGCAAGCGCCACATTGCGTCGTGTCACAACCGACATGAGTACCGGTCAGCCCGAGATGATCGCGCAGGAAATGGACCAGCAGCGTGCGATCCTCGATCTCCCTGGTCTGCGGCGTGTTGTTGACGGTGAGGGTGACGGTGGACATGGGTAACCTCGATTATTTCAATGGACAGCCACAGCGATGACGATGGCTGCGATCACGACAACGGCAAGTCCGATGAGCAAGAGCGTGGACTTGTTGGACGATGCGGTCGGCTGCGTAACGGAGGGTGGTGCGGCAGCGGCCGGCGCGGCGACCGCTACCGCCGGCTCCGCATTGCCATCGACGATGACCGCTTCGTAAGCTGCCGACCCCTGCTCGACGGCAGCGGCGGGCGCCGAAGCACGGGCAGCGAGGCTCGCGAAGAATTCGTCGGCCAGCTTTTTTGCGGTCGAGTCGATCAGGCGGGCTCCGAGCTGCGCCAACTTGCCGCCAACCTGCGCCTTGGCCGTATAGGAGAGGATCGTTTCGCCCTCGGCCTCGGCAAGATGCACATCCGCTCCGCCTTTGGCGAAACCCGCTACACCGCCTTTGCCCTCACCGGAAATCGTATAGCTCTCCGGCGCCTGAATATTGCTGAGTTTCACCGAACCGTCGAAGGTCGCCTTTATCGGCCCAATTTTTGTAGTGACGCGCGCCGTAAAGCCGTCTTCCAGGCTGCCGTCGAGGCTGTCGCAGCCAGGAATGCAGTCCTTCAACACCTGCGGATCGTTGATCATCGCCCAGACGTCATGGCGTGACGCCCTGATCCGGTATTCACCCTTGAGATCCATGGATCCCCTCCCTCACTATCGTTCTTGTCATCGATTGCCGTCGGCGGCCTCGTAGTAGGAAAGGTCCAGATATTTTGCCGCATCGGTCAGCACCTTGCCGCTTTTGCCGAAACGCGAGCGCAGATCGAGGACGCGCATCATACCTTCGGGCAGGATCCTGGCGTCCGGCGTCAGACCGGAGCGCGGCGACAGCAGGCTTGTCATGACCGACTGCAGGGCGGCCGGCTGGATCTCCGGCATCTTCGCCTGCAGGATCTGTTCGGCCTCGGCGCGATTCTGCGAATCGAGTGTCCAGGCAAGACCCTTGAGATAAGCACGGATGAATGCCTTCACCGTTTCCGGATTGGCGCTCGCCCATGGCCGCCGTGCCGCGACGGAACCGCCCTGGTAGCTGTCGAAGATTTCGGTCGAAAGACCGAGCACGTTGAAACCCGATTTGCGTGCGATGCTGGTGAAGGGCTCGATGGTGAGCGTTGCGGCATGCTCGCCGCCTTTGACCGATTGCCAGCGCTGCGGCGTCGCACCCACCGGTACAAAGGTCGTGTCCTCCGGCTTGAGACCGGCCCGTGCAAACATCTCGTAGAGAACGAAGGCGAAGCCGGTGGAGAGCGCATCAAGCGCGATCGTACGGCCCTTGAGGTCGGCATAGGTCTTGGCATCGGGTGCTGCGACGATCGCAAGTTCTAGCTGCGTCGCTCCCATGATGACGACGTAATCCGGATTGACGGCGGCTCCGGCCGGCCCCTGACCTTCCCCATAGGCAACGACGTTGTCGAATGCCGTGAAGATGATGTCGAACTCGCCGGCGGCCGTGCGCTCGGCCTGCGCCACGGAGTTCGGCGTCAGCGTGAGCTCGATCGCAAGTCCTTCCTCTGCGAAGAAGCCTTTTTCAATGGCGGCGAAGGTCGGCAGGTTCGGAGCGCCCGGAAAGGCGATGATGCGGATGGTTTGAAGATCGGTCATAATCGAAAACGCTCCTGAATTATTCGGCTGCCACTATGGCTTGGCCTGGGGTGCCAGCTTGCTGGATCGCCTGCCAGACGGTGAAGGGTGTCAGCGGCATGGGGATCTGGGTGACGCCATAATCCTTCAAGGCGTCGATGACCGCGTTGGTCACAGTCACCAGCGCCGGCGTGGTGCCGCCCTCACCGCCGGCCTTGATGCCGAGCGGATTGGTCGGCGAGATCACCTCTGCGATCTCGCAATTGAAGGATGGCAGATTGTCGAAACGGGGCATGCCATAATCCATCAGCGAGCCCGCCAGGGGCTGGCCAGTCGTCGGATCGATGGCGCAGAGTTCCCACATTGCCTGACCCACACCCTGAGCGATGCCACCATGGGTCTGGCCGTGAACGATCAGCGGATTAATGCAACGGCCGACATCGTCAATCGTCGAATAGGCAGATATTTGCACATGGCCGGTTTCGGGATCGACCTCCACTTCGCAGACGGCGGCACCGTTCGGAAAAACCGGCGTGTGCATCTCATTGTCGCGGCCGACGCGAAGCGGCCCGGCGGTGGCGCGCGTCTGGCGACCGAGGGCGAAGATGTCGATCGCCTTGTTGGTGCTGCTGACCTTGAAATAGCCGCCCTCGAAATCGATCGAGTCGACAGTCGTCTCGAACAGCTCGGCAGCCCGGCGACGGCCTTCGGCGAGTAGATCGGCAGACGCAATGGCCATGACCGTGCCAGCATGGCGCATCGAGCGACCGGAATGCGAGCCGCCGCCGACGCTGACGATGTCGGTATCGCCGAGAACGATCCAGACCTTTTCGACCGGCACCTGGATCATGTCGGCGACCACCTGAGCGAAGCTCGTCTCATGGCCCTGTCCGCTCGGCTGCGTGCCGATGACCACTTCGACGGTGCCGTCGTCCTTGATCTCGATTTCGGCGCGTTCCTTCGGCGACCCGATGGAGGATTCGACATAGTTGGCGAAACCGCGGCCGAGCAGCTTGCCGCGGCGCTTCGCTTCCGCACGCCGGGCCTCGAAACCGTTCCAGTCGGAAATCTCCAACGCGCGGTCCATGTTCTTTTCGTATTCGCCGCTGTCATAGATCGAGCCGACCGCATTGGTGTAAGGCATTGCTGACGGCTGGATCAGGTTTTTGCGGCGCAATTCCAGCGGATCGAAGCCGAGTTCACGCGCTGCAATCTCGACCAGACGCTCGATGGCATAGGTGACTTCCGGTCGGCCGGAGCTGCGATAGGCCTGCGTGCACATGGTGTTGGTGAAAACGGCGCGGGCGCGCAACGCGGCATGCGGGATATCATAGGAACCGGTGATCAGACCCGACCCCTTGCTCAGCGGCGAAAGCGACACGCAGCGCATGCCGACATTGCTGAGATTATCAGCCCGCATGGCCAGGAACTTGCCGTCCTTGGTCAATGCCAGCTCGACCTTGGTCACGAGGTCGCGACCCTGGTAGTCGGTCAGGAAGGCTTCCGACCGCGTCGCTGTGAACTTGACGGGGCGGCCGACCTTGCGCGAGCCCCAGAGCACGAGGCCGAACTCGACATAGGCGCGGTTGCGCGCGCCGAAATTGCCGCCGACGTCGAAGGAAAGTACGCGCAGATCTTTCGGCTCGATGCCCAATACTTTGGAAAGTTCGTTCTTCTGCCGCACGGCGCCGCCGCTGCCGGCGTAAAGCGTATAGCGGCCGGTCTCGGCGTCGAAATGGCCGAGTGAAGAGCGCGGTTCGATGGTGACGGCGGTCACGCGGTCGATGTGGAAATCGGCGCGAATTACGTGATCGGCCTTGGCGAAGGCGGCGTCGGTCGCCTCCCAATCTCCGAACTTCGTCTCGATGAAGACATTGTCCGGCACCTCGTCCCACACCGCCGGCGCGCCGGGTTCTGCTGCCGCGGCTGTGCTTGTGACATGCGGCAGTTCTTCATAGTCGACGGCCACCTTTTCGGCGGCATCAACGGCCTGTGCCGCCGTCTCTGCGATCACCATGGCTACGGCCTCACCGACATGGCGGGCCTTGTCGTTCGGCAGAAGATAATGTGGACCGACAAACGGCTTGCCGCCGTCCGGTGCAGTCAGCTTCATATCGAACTTCGTCGAGGGAACGGGGCTGTGCGGTATCGGCGCAATCCCGTCGTCCAATATGTCCTGACCTGTCAAGACCGCCAGAACGCCCGCGCTTTCCAAGGCTTCCGACGTATCGATGCCAAGAATACGGGCATGCGGGTAAGGCGAACGCACCATGGCCGCATAGGTCTGCCCGGGCAGGCTGAAATCATCCGAGAAGCGGCCTTTGCCGGTGATGAGGCGTCCATCCTCCTTGCGCGGGATCGGCTTGCCGACGTGGCGGAATAGCGCCTCCTGCACAAGCTTCATCTCGGGGGTCACCGCGGGATAGCTGATTTTTTCCTGTGCGTTTTCGCGATCAGTCGACGCAGTTTGCTGGAGTAGGCTCGCCATAAAACCTCTTCGATCCCGTTGACACCTGCCTCGGGACATTTCGGTCGGTTCGGACCTTCATCACCATCGGCACGCTGTTGCTCTTCGTCATAATGTATGACAGTATGGCGGTGTAATGCAATCGAAAAAGACGAACGTTTTCGCGCGTGCTTCTCGATTGAGCCTTTTCGGGAGCGTTTAGACAGACACATTTCTGCGGGAGGCGGCGGCCATTTCAGGCCCCGACGACGCATTTTTGGGAGCGTAATTTCCATGACGACGAAAGAGCAAAATGCTCCGTTGGATCTCCAGGAGCACATTGCACGGCTGGAGGCCCGCGGACTCCTGACGAAAATCCAGGTTCCGATCGACAAGGACAGCGAGTTGCATCCGCTTGCGCGCTGGCAATTTCAGGGTGGCCTCCCCGACGAGCAGCGGCGCGGATTTCTTTTCACTGACGTTCACGGCGCGAAGGGCGAAAAATACGACATCCCGGTCGCCGTCGGCGTTCTCGCCGCGTCGCCGGCGATTTATGCCGCCGGCCTCGGCGTCGAGGAAGACGAGATCGGCGACGTCTGGGTTCGCGCCATGGAAAACCCGATCGATCCCGTCACGGTCGACGACGCTCCCTGCCAGGAAATCGTCATCACCGGCGACGCTCTGAAGACGGAAGGCGGCGGCCTCGGCAGCCTGCCGGTTCCGATCTCGACACCTGGCTTCGACAGCGCTCCCTATTTTACCGCGACGCTCTGCGTCACCCGCGATCCCGACAACGGCATCCGCAATATGGGCACATATCGCGCGGCCCTGAAGGCGGAAGATCGCCTCGGCGTGCGGATGGCCAGCCGTCTCAGCGGCGCCGGCGGCTATCAGCATTGGTTGAAATACCAGAAGCGCGGCGAGCCCATGCCCTGCGCCATCGTCATTGGCTGCGCGCCGGCGGTTCTCTTCACCGGCCCGCAAAAACTGCCGATCGATCAGGATGAGCTTGGCGTTGCCGGCGGGCTGACCGGCAAGCCGATCCGCATTGTGCGGTGCAAGACCATCGACCTCGAAGTCCCCGCCGACGCCGAGATCGTCATCGAAGGCCTGATCGATACCGACCTTCTGGAGCCGGAAGGGCCGTTCGGTGAAAGCCACGGCCATGTCGCCCTCGAGGACTTCAACATGTCGATGCGGGTGACGGCGATCACCCGCAAGCGCAAGCCGGTGCTGGTGTCAATCGTCAGCCAGGTAACCCCAAGCGAATCAAGCGTACTGAAGCGCGTTGCCTACGAACCGCTCTTCCTCAACCACTTGAAGAAGGTGCTGAACGTCAAAGGCATCAAGCGCGTCGTCATGCATGAGCCGCTGACCAATATCCGCAAGGTCATCTTCCTCGAGTTCGACCGCAGCGCACCGCAATCGGAAATCTGGCGCGGCCTTCAGGGTGCGGCCACGTTGCAGGCCCAGTGCGGCAAGATCGTCATCGCGGTTTCGGACGACATTGATTCGCGCAATGCTGACGCCGTGTTCTGGTCGCTGGCCTATCGTGCCAACATGATAGACGACGTGCACATCACGCCCTACCGCTCCGGCGGCCACGGTCCGAAATCCGCCGCCAAGACCGCCGAGGGTACCCTTCTGATCGACGCCACCTTGAAGGCGCCGATGCCGCCGCTCGCCCTGCCGGCAGAACCCTACATGACCCGCGCTCGCAAGATCTGGGAGGATCTGCAATTGCCGCGTCTTTCGCCGCAGCCGCCGTGGCACGGCTATTCACTCGGCGACTGGAGTGATCTCTGGAGCGGTTTTGCCGATGCCGCCGTCACGGGTGACTGGCGGGCTACGGGAGAAAACACCTATGCCCGCCGCCAGGGCGGCATGAAGCCGGAGACGCCGGCGCGCGACATAGAAAAGAAGCGCTGATTCCCTTGGGCGGACACGGGAAGAGGCCTGTGTCCGCCCATGGTCCCCTCGCAATGACGGCGCTGGAGGAACAACGGAGGGGCGCAACATCTGTCCGATCGATACAATCGCTTGACGGTGAATCGCTATTTCGCGCAATACAGTGGGATCGTCTGCTCGTCCGTCGGGATTGGGTTGGCGTTAAATTGCGGACATGGTGTCAGCGGGGAACAGAATGAACACGACAGAACGAGAACCATTTGGGCCATTGAAACAAGAATCCGCTCCGCTGCGGAACAAGATCATCCAGTCGCTGCGGCGGGCGATCGAGACCGGCTTTCTCGAGGCAGGCACGCGGCTGGTCGAAAAAGATCTGTGCCAGCAACTGAACGTGTCCCGCACTTCGCTGCGCGAGGCCCTGCGCCAGTTGCAGGCCGAAGGCATCCTGACCGACCTCAACAATCGCGGGCTCGCCGTCGTCACGGTGACGCCCGCGGATGCGGAAAACATCTACCGCATCCGCGGTGTGCTGGAGCCGCTGATCGTCGAGCAGTTCATCGAGAACGCACCCGATGCGGAAGTGACAGCGCTGAAGGCGCAGAGCGAAAAACTCACGGCCGCCTACCGGAGCGGCACCGCCGAAGAAATCGTGGCCACCAAGCGCGATTTCTACGACCTCATCTGCACCGGCGCCCGCAATCCGATCGCCTTCGATCTCTTGAAGAAGTTGACGCTTCTCACCTCGCCGCTTCGCCGACGCTCGGTCGTGCGGCCGGAACGGCGAAAACAGAGCATTACGGAGATCCAGCAGATTGTCGGTGCCATCAGCAAGCGCGACAAGAGCGCGGCGCATGCCGCTGCGGAAACCCATGTCGCCAATTCCGCTCGCTCCGCACTGCACGCAAGCGACGGCTAGATTTCAATGCAGGCATAGAAAGTTCGAAGGGCATGCGACGCATCATCATAGCGATCACCGGGGCTTCCGGCGTCATCTACGGCGTGCGTGCGCTTCAACTGCTGCGGGACGTATCCGACGTCGAAACGCATGCGATCATCTCTCCCTCGGCGCTGAAAACGGCAGCGGACGAAGTGGATCAGAGCGCAGACGAGATTCGTAGCCTTGCCGACAAGCTCTATAACTATCGGGACATCGGCGCGGCCGTTTCTTCTGGGTCTTTCCGCACGGCGGGCATGCTCGTCGCTCCCTGCTCGATCAAGACGCTGAGCGGCATTGCCAATTCCTACAATGACGAGCTGATCGTCCGCGCGGCGGACGTCTGCCTCAAGGAGCGCCGGCGCGTGGTGCTGCTGCTGCGTGAAACGCCTTTGCATGCCGGTCACATTGCCCTGATGGACCAGGCGACGCGCAACGGCGCGATCATCATGCCGCCGGTGCCGGCCTTCTACAGCAAGCCGCAAACGATAGACGACATAGTCAATCAGACTGTCGGCCGCGCCCTTGACCTCTTCGACATCCATCTGCCAATCGTCAAGCGCTGGAAAGAAGACTAAAGCATCCGCTTTCAGTGGGATCACCACGGATGCTCTGGGGTCAGGACCCATAAACTGGGCGAAAGACTCGAATGAAGGCTTCGAGTCCAGAGCGGACCTTTGTCAGCCGACCGATGCGGCGGTGAAAACCGCTAACTGAGCGTCGAACGCACGCTTGTATGCGGGCCGCGCTTCGCCGCGGGCGACATAGGCGGAGAGGTTTGGGTATTCGTCCAGAATACCCGATCCTTTCAACCGGAGCAGCACCGACACCATCAAGAGGTCGCCGGCGTTGAACTCGCCGTCGACCCAGTCGGCATCGCCGAGGCGACAGGAAAGTTCGTTCAACCGATTACGGATGCGTTCCTCGACAAAAGGCAGACGCCGCTCGTACCAGGTCTCGTCGCCCTCCAGGAGCTTGGCGACTTCGCGATCAACGATCGGCGGCTCCATCGTGCTAACCGCGGCAAACATCCATGTGATCGCTCGCGCCCGGGCATTCGCATTGTCTGGCAGCAGGCCCGCGTGGCGCTCCGCGATATGGAACACGATCGCCCCCGACTCGAACAGGGCGAGATCATCCTCTTCATAGGTCGGAATCTGCCCGAAAGGCTGAAGCGCGAGATGCGCGGGTTCCTTCATCGCTTTGAACGAAAGAAGACGAACGTCGTAAGGCTGGCCGACTTCTTCGAGCGCCCAGCGAACGCGCATGTCACGCGCCAGCCCTCTGCCGCGATCGGGTGAGCGTTCAAAGGCGGTGATAGTAATGGTCATTGGTGTTCTCCATAACCTGTCTGTCTTGAAGACGACTGGCTAAACGAGATTCCGACACCCCACGCTCGAGATAATCTTCGCGGTCCCGCCCGATGTCTAGGATATCTGAGATGGCCGTCCCCGAAGCGGTAAAGCCTTGGCGATTGTCTCTATCAATGAAGATGCCCGCTCGCTCATATCTCCACCCCGATAATAGCGGACGGCGACGGCCATGTTTTCGAGCGGGTTGGCACCGTCGGCCTTCGCGAGCGCAAGTCCCGCCGCCTCCAGCACATAGAGCTCGATACGCTCCGCCGAGAGTTCGGCGCCTTTGATCATATTGCGCAAAGCTTCAGTCCGCTTGCCGGGCGCCGGCGCCGGTCCGGTTTTCAGCCGCTTGCGCAGAGTTCGCAAGGGAACGATCACTTCGTCATGCCATGCGTCGACGCTTTCGGCGATACGCTCCAGATCGTCGGCAGGCAGTGGAACGGAGCGGGTACCGAGCCAGGCCGCGAACAACAGCACGGGGACATCGACGTCGCTTTCGTCCTGAAGGGAAAGGCAAGCATCCGAAACGCCCAGCGTTTCATAGAGGGAAACAGAGAAATTCCATAGATCCGGTCCAGGCATTGGCATTCACCCCCACGGCGCGTCCCCCATGCCTTCGACCGGAAGAACATGACGGTGGATAAATCTGTCCCACAGCGAAAAGCCGCCGAAAATCCCCTACGACGGCTTTTCTATTGTTCCGAATAGGCAGGAATGGGCGATCTGCCTCAGGCCGCGTCATGGCCGGCAATTTCGCTCTGCCACGGCGCAACGATCTTTTCGAGCCAACCGACCAGTGCCGTCAGCGCCACCGCAATGACCATGATCAACACGATCGGCACGAACATCTCCGCCGTCTGAAAAGCATTCGCCGATGTGATGATGATACCGCCGAGCCCGGAGATCGCCGTCTGGAATTCGGCGATCACGATGCCGATGACGGCCTTGCCGATGCCGAGCCGCAGACCGGCCATGATGTAGGGGATCGTCGCGGGCAGGACGATGCCGCGCATGATCTGCGTCTGCGGGGCGCAAAAGGCTGTACCGACCTCGATCAATGTCTTCGGAACGGCCTTCACGCCGAACCAGGTATTGAGACAGATCGGAAAGAAGGACAGCAGAAAAACGATGACGGCCTTGACCATGAAGCCAAGGCCGAACCACAGGATCATCAGCGGCACGAGAGCGATCAGCGGGGTCGCATAACCGGCGGTGATATAGATGCCGAAAGCCGATTCCAGAAAACGGTAACGTCCGAGAAGTAGGCCAACCGGAATGCCGACTATGGCTGCGGCGATATAACCAGCCGCAAAAGGCTGGCTGCTTTCAATGAAGGCCTGAAGCAACCGCCCATCCCGCATCATGTCCAGAAAGGCGACGAAGATTGCGCTTGGATAGGTGCCGAGCAATGGGTTGGCGTTGCGGCCGAAATATTCCCAAAGCGCAACCGCAATGATGACCGATATGGTCGTGATCATCCAGCCCGGCATAGACCAGCGGACATTGTCGCCGGCGGAGGTTTTCGAAACAGTTCTTGCTGCTTCCGTTGTCGTCATAGTTCCTACTCCTTAGGCGGCCTGCCGCTCGCTGTCGTGCAAGGCTTCCCAAATCATGGTCCGCTTCCTCGAATATTCCTCGGAGGTGCGAACGGCGCGCATGTCGGCTCGATCGCGGCCGAGTTCGACCGGAACGATCTGTCCGACCGAGCCTTTGCGCATGACGACGACGCGGTCGGCCAGCATGACCGCCTCATCGAGATCATGCGTGACGATGATGATGGTTTTGCCGGTCTTGGCGTGAATGGACAGAAGCTCGCCGTGCAGCGTTTCGCGCGTCTGCGAGTCCAAAGCGCCGAAGGGTTCGTCCATCAGCAGCACCTCGGGGTCGATGGCGAGTGCCCGGGCAATGCCGGCGCGCTGCTTCATGCCGCCGGACAGTTGATGCGGCCTTAGCGTACGGGCATGATTGAGACCGACGAGTTCAAGATAATGGCCGGCAGCGCGGGACAATTCCGGCTCCTTGACGCCCTTCATCTCGAGGCCGTAGCCGATATTGCTCAAGGTGCTTCGCCAAGGCAGCAATTCCGCATGCTGGAATACCATGCCGCGATCGTAACCGCAGCCCGAAATCGGCCGGCCGGCAACGCGCACCTGACCCGACGTTGCCGTTTCGAGGCCCATGATGATGCGCAATGCGGTGGTCTTTCCACAGCCGCTCGGGCCGATCAATGCGATGATCTCACCCTTCTCGACGTCGAACGAAATACCATCGAGGGCGCGGGCGAATTCGACGCCCGAGCGTGTGCGAAATGATTTGATGATGTTCTGCACCTCCAGATGGGCCATGCAGAGTCCTCCTTGGTAGATCGGCTTATTTCTTGACGGTCGCCAAGGCTTCCGTACGAACGCTGTCGTCGACGAAGTTGTGGACATCGGCCCTCTGCCGCAGGGCGCCGAGGCGCACCATCTGATCGTCGGTCCATTGCAGATTGTCGAGCGGGATCGCCAGGTCCGTCGCAATCGCCTTGTATTTGATGGCCTCGTCATAGATGAATTCCGCCGTCTTGTCGCTGTCGGGCAGATGGGCGACCTTACGGGCAAGCGTGATCATCGCGTCCTTGTTGTTGACTGCGTAAGTCAATCCTTCCATCTCGGAGGCAAGGAAGTTCACCATGTCCTGTCGGCGCTCCTTGATCTTGGCGCCTGTCGTCATGATGCAGACCTTGACGAATTTTGGCGTCACTTCCGCGCCGGAAAGCAGCGGCTTGATGTTGAGCGTATCGGCGCTGACGGCAAACTCGCTCGAGCTGGCGGCGGCGGCGACCACGCCTGAACTGATCGCGCGTACGCGGTCGGCGCTGCCGCCGGCATTGGCGTATCGGACATCCTTGTCGGAAATGCCCGCCGCCTCAAGAGCAAGCTGGCCGAACAGCGCAGGAAGCGAGCCGGGCGCAGAAACACCGACAGCCTTGCCCTTCAGGTCGGCAGGCGTTGCAATATTCTTGGCAGCGAAGATCGTATAGGTCATGCCCGGCCAGTTACAGCCGATGATCTTGATGTCGGCCCGCTGATGCATGGCGGCGAAAGCGACGACAGGGCTCGCTTCGAAACTATCCAGTTCTCCGGCGATCAGAGCCTTCAGTGCTGTCGGGCCGCCGGTGAATTCCACCATGTCGATATTGAGATTGCGCTTGGCGGCAAAGCCGCCTTCGGCAGCCTGGAACAGAAATCCGGAATCGCCCTTCGCTTCGACGATGCCGTGTTTCCACACATCCGCGGCATGCGCGGCGGAGGCAAACCCGGCGGCTGTCATCAAAGCTCCTGCAACGGCAAAAGAGCCACCACGAATAATCGTTTTCGCCAACATAAGCATTCTCCTCCCACAGGCGCCAAGCGCGCGGATCACCTGACCAATTACAAACCTTCAGCCCGTTCACCACCCGCTGCAATTCGATGTCATCTTGTCATAGTGTATGTTTGCCATACAAACATAACTATGTCATAAGTCAAGTCCGCGGACCGAATGTTTCCGGATCGGGGTTGCGTAATGTGCTGGTCACAGAGGGTTCCGGTCCGTCTTTTCAAGGGAGAGAGAACATGGGCGAGAGAATTTGGGACAAGTTTTTGACCGAGCGGGACAAGGCCGTGTTCGAACTGGCCGGCTACGGCGTGCGCCAGGGCTTTGGCAAAAGGCCGGCCCTTTTGATTGTCGACGTCAACTATGCCTTTTGTGGCGATCGCCGCGAGCCTCTGTTGGAATCGATCAAGCGCTGGCGCCAATCCGGCGGTGAAGCCGCTTGGGACGCGCTTCCGATCATGCGCAACTTGATCGACGTCGCCCATGACCGTGAATTGCCCGTCATCTACACCACAGGTGTCCGCCGCGCCGACAATTGGGATGCCGGCGCCTGGGCCTGGAAAAACGGCCGCAGCGGCGAAAAGCCTGGAGGCACCAACCAGGACGGCAACGAGATCATGCCGCAGATCGCCCCCAGTCCGCGGGATCTCGTCATCTATAAACAAAAGCCGAGCGGCTTTCATGGCACCAATCTTGTCAGCTACCTGACGCTGCTCGGCTGCGACAGCCTGATCGTTGCCGGGACGGCGACCAGCGGCTGCGTCCGCGCCACCGTCGTCGACGCCTTCAGCTACAACTATCGGGTCACCATGGTCGAGGACGCCTGTTTCGAGCGATCCGAAGCCAGCCACGCGATCGCGCTCTGCGATCTCAACGCCAAATATGCCGACGTGATCGACAGCGAAGAAGTTCTCGCCTTCATGGAGGGCCTGCCGCGCGGCATGTTCAACCTACCGAAGGGACCGGCGCGGAAGGCGGCAGAATAGGATTCCCATCGCGGGCGGATGCCGAAATATCCGTTGCCGCGGCCTTAGCATTTCCCACGTTCATACAGGAATAAACCGACATGACCTCCCAAGCGACACAATCCGACTTCGCCACGACCCGTGACGGCACCCGCATTTCCTATCAGCTAGTTCCCGGCAACGGTCGGGGCCGTTGCGTGCTGGTGCATTCGCTCGCCATGGACAAGAGCTTCTGGAATTCGACTGTGGCCGCCCTTGCTGGCGCATGTGATGTTTTGATCCTGGATTGCCGTGGTCACGGCAAGTCCGATAAGCCCGAAGGTCCTTACAGCGTCGAACAGTTCGCCGATGATATCGCTGATGTGATGGATCATGTCGGCTGGACTTCGGCCGTGGTCGCAGGCGCATCCATGGGCGGCTGCGTCACCCTGGCATTTGCCGGCCGGCATCCGAAACGTGTCGATGGGCTCGGCCTGTTCGACACCACGGCCTGGTACGGCGAAAATGCACCGGAAGCCTGGGCCGAGCGCGGCAACAAGGCACTGACCGAAGGTCTCTCCTCCCTCATCGCTTTCCAGAAAACGCGCTGGTTCGGCGATGCCTTCCGCGAAGCGAACCCCGATGTTCTCGACGCCGCCATCCAGGTTTTCCTGGCGAACGATCTGAACGCCTATGCTGCCACATGCACCATGTTGGGTGCCGCCGACCTGCGTGCCTTTCTGCCGAAATTCGATTTCCCCTGCGAGATCAAGGTCGGTTCCGAGGACTACGCCACGCCGCCGGAGATGGCAAAATACCTCGCTGACCACATTCCCGGTGCGAAGATGGAAATCATGGAAGGCGTGCGGCACTTCTCGCCTCTGGAAGTGCCCGTGGTGATCGCCGACGCACTCAAGACGCTGACAAAAGCTGCCTAAAAACAAAAGAGGATATCGGGGAGGAAGAGATGCAGCAGATATGGACCCCATCCACATGGCGTGACCGGCCGATGGCGCAGGTACCCGACTTCGCCGACAAGGAACAGTTGCGCCTTGTCGAAGAACGTCTTGCATCCTATCCGCCGCTGGTCTTTGCCGGAGAGGTCCGCGCGCTGAAGGCGCGACTTGCCAGCGTGGCCGAAGGCAAGGCTTTGCTGCTGCAGGGTGGCGACTGTGCGGAGAGTTTCGCCGAACACGGCGCCGACAACATCCGCGACATGTTCCGCGTCTTCCTCCAGATGGCCGTCGTGCTGACCTTTGCCGCCTCACGCCCGGTGGTAAAGATCGGGCGCATTGCCGGGCAATTTGCCAAGCCACGCTCGACTCCGATGGAAAAGCAGGGCGATATCGAACTGCTGAGCTACCACGGCGATGTCATCAACGGCATCGAATTCACGCCCGAAGCACGTGCACCGGACCCTGCCCGCCAGGAGATGGTCTACCGGCAATCGGCGGCAACGCTCAATCTGCTGCGGGCCTTCGCCCAAGGCGGCTATGCCAACCTGGAAAACGTCCACACATGGATGCTCAATTTCGTCGAAGGTAGCCCCGAGGGTCAGAGTTACCATGTGATTGCGAACCGCATCACGGAAACGCTCGCCTTCATGCGGGCCATTAACCTCGATCCGGAACTGCATCCGGAATTGTCGCGGACCGATTTCTATACAAGCCACGAGGCGCTGCTGCTCGGCTATGAAGAAGCCCTGACGCGGGTCGATTCCACCAGCGGCGACTGGTATGCGACTTCAGGCCATATGCTTTGGATCGGCGACCGTACAAGGCAGCCGGACCACGCTCACGTGGAATTCTGCCGCGGTGTAAAGAATCCGATCGGCCTGAAATGCGGTCCCTCGCTCGAGGCCGATACGCTCTTGCGCCTCACCGATATCCTCAACCCGGCCAACGAGCCCGGCCGCCTAACCTTGATCGCCCGTTTCGGCTACGATCAGGTCGGCGACAAATTGCCGGCGCTCATTCGCGCCATCGAGCGCGAAGGCAGGCAGGTGGTCTGGTCGTGCGATCCGATGCACGGCAACACGATCAAGGCCGGCAACGGCTATAAGACGCGGCCATTCGAGCGCATCTCCCGCGAGATAAAGGATTTCTTCGCCATCCACAGGGCCGAGGGAACAATCGCCGGCGGCGTCCACATCGAAATGTCCGGAAGCGACGTGACCGAATGCACAGGCGGCGCCGGCGGCCTGACCGAGATCGATCTGCCGAACCGCTATCTCACCCATTGCGATCCGAGGCTGAATGCCAATCAGGCGCTTGAACTTGCCTTCATGATCGCCGGACTTCTGAAGAACGAGGCGGAACACAAGTCGCTTCGATAGGACAGGGTCTGGTCTCATGAAAAATGCTGACGGCAGTTGGGAAGCCTTTGACGACTACGTGCTCGATTTCGCGCTGGAGCGGATGCGGCTCGGCGAAAGGGTCGCGCTTGTCACACTCGTCAAGATCGAAGGCTCTTCGCCCCGGCCCATTGGCGCACAAATGGCGGTGTCGGAAACTGGCGAATGGGTCGGCTATCTCTCGGGCGGCTGCATCGAGCGCGCCGTGGTTGCCGAAGCGATGGATGCGATTGCCGAGGGCAAGAACAGGACCATCCGTTATGGGCGCGGCTCGAAATATATCGACATCCAACTCCCCTGCGGCAGCGCCATCGAACTGGTCTTCGATGTCGAGACGAAAGAGGCGGACCTCGCCGCCATCGATGCGCGGCTGGAGAAGCGATTGCCGGCGGTCATGAAAGTCCCCATGCCGGATGATGCCGGGGACGAATGGACGCTGCGGCAATACCAGCCGAGGAGGAAATTGATTGTGGCGGGTGTCGGCCCGGCCACGGTGCAACTGGCGCGCATGGCGACGATCGGCGGCTTCGATGTCACGGTCTGGTCCTATGACCCACCAACGCTGCAACGCCTGGCGTCCCAGATGATAAAAACAGTGGCGCTTGCCGGATCGAAACATCCTCCCAGGATGGACGCCGATGCGCGGACGGCCATCGTTTTCATGTTCCATGATCATGAATGGGAACTGGAGATGATGCCGTCCGCGCTCGGCACCAGCGCCTTCTATATCGGCGCGATGGGTAGCCGAGCGACGCATCGCCTGCGCGTTCGCCAATTGGCGGAAATGGGAATTTCTGAAGCCCAGATCGGCCGGATTCACGGACCCGCCGGCCTTTTTGCCGGCAATAAGAGCGCCGGCGACATCGCACTCTCGATCCTGGCCGAAATCGTGCAGATCGCTCAGGCCGACGAGGCCAGTCGCGGTGTTGCCGAGTCAAGCGTCGGCGTGCCGACGCGCGATACCGCCGCGTAGAATTATCGATCAAAGGCGGGATACGTTTCCCTCGTATCCTGACGATTGAGGCCGGTGGCTGACCTACCGGCCTCAATTCGTTTCAAGGGCGACATGATCTCAATGTCTGGCCCGGCCACTGCTGATGGCTGCCTTGGCCTCCGCTCCGCCGACAACGGTCGCGCGTGCCGGAGAAGCCGAACAGAGCAGCGAATGCAGGACGACCAGCGTCAATCCGCCCGAGATCACAGGCTGCTGCAGGATCATCTGCAACACCAACGGCATGGCATGCAGCGCATCGGGCGTCAGGAACAATCCGCCGAGGCCGACCAGAAAGGCAAGGCCGGCTGCGATCAGCCGACGGTCGTCCCATTCGACCTGCGCCAGGATATGGACGCCGTGCATGAAGACGATCCCGAACAAAAGCGTCGCCGCCGCTGAAATGACCGGCAGGGGAACAACCACCAGCAGCATGTCGAACTTGATGCAGCCACCGAAGACGATCAGCAGCAGCCCCGCCGCCAGCGTCGCATAACGTGATCCAACCCGCGTCGTCCTGAGCATACCGATATTGTCGGGATAGACGATGGTGCTGAAGCCGCCGAACAGGCCGGCAATCACCGAGCCTATGCCGACACCGAAGATGCCTTCAGACATGCGTCCCGGCGTGAGCTTCTCTCCACCCCAGTCCGCCACCGTCTGATAGAGCGCCATGGAGCCCATGCCGGCTGGGAGAAGCACCAGCAGGAAGACGATGACCAAATCCAGACGGACACCGTAGCCGAAGGGGAAAAGTTTCGGCTCCACGATAAGAGGCGCCGAGACGACCGGCGCAAGAGAAATGGGGCTGAACAGAGCATAACACAGCGTACCCAGCGCCAGACCGATGAGAATGGCGACGCGGCGAAACCGCTGGCCGCCCCACAGCATGGCAGCGACGATACCGACGACGGCGACGGCACCCGACAGCAGGTTGATCGTCGGAAATCCGGGGCTCGTCGGCTGACCGATCCAGTTCGGCAAAGCGACGCTTGCGATCTGGATCATGATCAGCATGACCATCATGCCCGAGATGATCGGCACCCGCAGAAAGCGCGCGAAAATGCTGATGACGCTCCAGCCGCGGATCGGTAGGCTCAATGCGCACCAGATCAACGATGCTACGAAGAACGAGCCGTAGGCGACGCCCAATCCACCGCTCTGCAAATGTCCGACGGTCAACAGCGCAGCGAAGCTGCCGGCATACGGTCCCTGGGCAATCGGCAGCCGCAATAGAATGACCGATTGCAGAATGGTGATGATGCCGCAGACGATGAAAGTCATGCCATAGAGATAGGCAATCTGGTCCGCCGGCAGATTGAAAGCCCGGCCCATGATGCCGGGGAAAACGAACATGCCGGTCATGCCGAACACGTTCTGCATGCCGAGAAGCACGAATTGCGATGGTGTCAACCGCCCATTGATACCGATATCGAATACGCCTTGCGCTGTGGGCTGATCAGACAAATTTCTTTCCTCCATAACCATCCCCTGCCTGCCGCGCCACACCGCGTCCCCCGCAGGGTCAAAACCTTCCATAGTGAAGCTTAGAACGCGTCTTCGCTACACAGTCATTTGGTATGATTGTCATACAATATGCTTTTTCTCAAGAGGGCGTTTTCCTCTTTGCGTGCCTGCCGGTCTTTTTAGAAGGCATTCCAGACCCGGCGTACCTGCCGGACCATGGCGGCAGGCAGGTAATGGCGCCAAGCTCCTCGTTGATACTGATTACTAGATCGAATTTTAAAGCCTTTTGCTGGTTCAAGGAGGAGCCTTTGCTACCCAAGGGCGTCATCGCGGATACCGTCCAATCGATGGGGCGATCGATCGTGCAGGGCAACTAACAGCCTGGCATGCACCTTCCGCTGGAAGCAGATCTGGCGGCCCAATTCGGCGTCGGCCGCAATGCTCTTCGTGAGGCGGTCAAAGTGTTGGCAGGCAAAGGTCTCATCCGCACTGCCTGCCGTTGAGACCTCAACCCGCTTGGACGCACCATCTCCAGTGCCGCGAGATCTAATCGGAAACGATCAGGCTGCCTTGCAACCAGCTCGTCATCGACGAGGCGTCAAGCATTCGGTCGGTGCTGAACAATCTGCGGGCGAGCGTTGCCCATCGCATCAAGTGGACATCAGACTGGAACAAGGATGGTCCAGGCGATCGCCGCGCTCGATGGTCCTCTGGTACTGGTTCAGTCGGCGACCACAGCCGAGATCAAAAACGATATCGGGGCCCATTGCCTGAACTGGCTCGTCCAGGAAGTTTCGACATCGATCAACACGGCGGCTCCAGGCGGCAATGTCGGCCTGATGAGGATCGCGTGCGATTGAACGTTCGGTCTAGCGCGGGGGCTCCACAGTGCGACATCCTGGAACGGCAAGCCGGCCATGTCACCGAGCCAGACCGACTTTGGGACGTCATAGTTCATCGCGGGGTATACGCGCTTTGATACGAGGAAAGCTCAACAGTATCTTCTCTTCAAAGCTCGAAAAAGCAGAATTCAACGGTGGATTGCGTCGCCCTAAGATCAAAAAAACGAATATACTTCGTACTATCGAGGCTTGAGGTATTCTATGTTTCTCAAAAAGCTCAGACTTAAAAACTTTCCCTCCGCTCGATTGGCCGATAACGCATCGGATGATGCTGGCGGTTCTCACTTCGCTCAATCAACAACATTGTTCAACCTTGCAATGAAATCAGCAAGGTGGGGGACATAATCGTCCGGCCCGCTTCCGCCGCCGGCGACCGCCGCCGCGTAGGAGTTCTTTACGGTGCTGGCAAGAGGGGTCGCGACTGTAGCGTCATTGGCCATTGCCTCAAGATACTTCATATCTTTGTAGGCATTGGAAAGCGTAAAGCGGTGAGCATTGCGGTTACCCTCCAGGGCGTGGCCCATGAAGGTCTGGTAAAACGGGCTATCCATTCGTCCGCCGCGAATGACGCTGTCGAAGCGCTCAACGGAAATTCCAACTTTTCGCGACAGAGCTAGCGCTTCAGCAAAGAGCGCCCCCATGCCGAGCGAGATGAAGTTGTTGAGTAGCTTCATGCGATGGCCGTCGGCGATGCCACCGATATGCACGATTTTTGCCGCCCAAGTCGAAATGACGGGCTTGATACGGGCCAACGTTGCCTCGTCAGCGCCGACCATGCAGTCGAGCGTGCCTTCCCAGGCTTCCTTCGGCGTACGGCTGAGCGGCGCATCGGCAAATTGCACCTGACGCCCGGCAAGCGCCTCGGCGATGCGGACCGTGACAGTCGGATCGCCGGTCGAGCAATCGATGATGACAGTCCCTGGTATCAGCGTTGCCATCATGCCCTCAATAACAGTTGAAACTTCTTTCGAACTCGTGAGGCAGAGGAAGATCATTGTCGAATTGGCCGCCAGTTCCGAGAGCGACGAGGCTTCCGAAGCGCCGCGCCCAACGAGATCCTCGATTGGTTTGCGGTTGCGGTGAGCGATTACCGTCAAAGGATATCCTTTTTCGACGATGTTCTTCGCCATGCCGTGTCCCATGAGGCCAAGACCAACAAAGCCAACCTTCTCGTTTGCTGCCGTCATTTGATTCTCCTGTGCGTTCTTGATGACTGAAATGCTCAAGGTAGATTGAAGCGCTTACGCAGGTCATCGACCTGCTGCGAAGTCAAGATTCTCTTGGCGTGATGCTGCAGCATCAGAAAGAGCTTGGCGGTCTCCTCAAGTTCTTCCGTCGCATATTGCGCGTTGGCGAGCGTCGTGCCAGCAACAACCGGCCCATGATTAGCAAGCAGCATCGCGTGATGCCGCCCCGCGAAGGACTTCACTGCATCGGCAAGCGCCATGTCACCCGGAGCAAAATACGGGATGAGCGGCAGGCGCCCGACCCGCATCACGTAATAGGCAGTCAATGGTGGCATGACGTCGTCAGGATCGATATCGCGCATGATGCTGACGGCCGTCGCGTGGCTGGAATGAAGATGAACGACAGCGCCGGCGTCGCCGCGTTCCCCATACATCGAGAAATGCAGAAACGCTTCCTTTGTCGGCGCATCGCCGGAGACCAACCGTCCCGCGGCATCGAAGAGCGACAGCCGGGCAGGATCGAGCGAGCCCATGGAGGCATTGGTCGGTGTCATCAACCAGCCGCCGTCAGCAAGTCGGACCGAAATATTTCCCGTCGAACCCGATGTCAGGCCCCGCTCGAAAAGCGATTGCCCGGTCCGGCAGATCTCTTCCCGCACCCGGTTGATCTCATTCATTGGCGGGCTTCCTGTCGAGAACGGACCAGGCCTTCAGGAAAAAATCAGGGGCGCCGAAATTGCCGGATTTCAACGCCAGCGTCACATCCGGCCCGTGTACGCTGCGCGTCCAGGGTACGCCCGGATCGATCTCCGGTCCAATCGAAAGCGCCTTGACGCCGAGACTATTGATGACCGCACCCGAGGTTTCACCGCCCGCGATGATAAAACGCGTAAAGCCGCTTGAGAGCAGCTGCTTCGCCACCTCGCCCAACGTCTGCTCCACCAGCGCACCGGACTCATGCCGGCCCATTTTTCCCTGTATCCGTGCAAGATCATCCGGGCTGGCACTGGAATAGACAAGGGGGGGCGACTCTCCAGTTTGGGCGAGAACCCAATCGGCAATCTGGGCCGCGCTCTGGCCGCCGTTGACGATCGCATCGACATCCAGACGAAAGACGGGCGCACCTGCATCCTTCGCCCTGTCGATCTGCCCACGCGTCGCAACCGAACACGATCCGGCGAGGATGACGGCTCGGCCGAGTGATCCGGCCATCGCAGTCGGCGCGCCACGCTTTGCGAGCTTTCCATGTTTGCGGAAGTTTTCCGGAAGCCCCATGGCAATGCCCGAACCACCGGTAATCAAATTCATGCCATCGCATGCTGCGCCGAGTGCGCGCAAGTCGGCATCGGACAAGGTATCGACGATGAGAATGCGCTTGCCGGCAGCTTGCTGGGCAGCGAAGTCGGCGCGGATAGCTGCCTCTCCTTTCGAGATCACTGACCAATCGGCAAGCCCCACCGCCCGGTTCGTCTGACGCTGCAATACCCGGACGAGATCGGGGTCGTGCATCGGCGTCAAAGGGTGGTCCTTCAGCGGGCTTTCGGACAGCAACCGGTCGCCGACGAAAAGGTGCCCCTTATAGACGGTGCGGCCGGCGGCCGGAAATGAAGGGCAGGCAATTGTCAGACGGTTGCCGGTAAGGTCCTGCAACACTTCGGCAACAGGCCCGATGTTGCCCTGGTCGGTGGAATCGAATGTGGAGCAATATTTGAGCAGAAGCTGTTCGCAGCCGGCCGAGAGCAGTACCGTCGCCGCTGCGCGAGATTCTTGAACGGCATCCTCGGCGGGAATGGTTCTCGATTTGAGGGCAACAACGATGGCATCCGCCTCCGGAAGCTCCTGACCGGCTTCCGGAACGCCGATCAATTGCACCGTGCGCATGCCCTCTCGGGAGAGCATCAGGCACAGGTCCGTCGCACCAGTGATATCGTCGGCCACTGCTCCTATCAGCAAATCGTCTTTCCTCGCCAAGGCATTCTCCCGTCATGAGTGCCGATATGATCGACCGGCAACGCAAATCAGTCACAAATAAAGGCTTGCAATCCGTTTCGCCGATAAGCTAACCATAGAGTGGCAACGCTGTCATTACTTTTCCGAGTGTCGTAAATCAAGCCATTTCTGGTGAACGATCGGGCAAGTGGAACAATGGATTTGGGAACATGAGCGAACGGGCGATTTCAAAGGTCTGCGTCATCGGCCTTGGGTCTATGGGTTTTGGTGTAGCGCTTTCGCTACTGCGCAAGGGCTTCAGGACGAGCGGCTACGACATCAACGCCGAGACACTGGCACGGTTCTCGGAAGCTGGCGGAGAGGCCGAAGAAAACCCTGCCGCCGCGGCAAAAGATGCGGATGTGGTGATCACCGTCGTCGTTAACGGGGTACAAACGGAAAGTGTGCTGTTCGGCGACAATGGAGCAGCCTCCGGCATGGCAACGGGCGGCACGATTCTTTCTTTCGCAACCATGCCGCCCCAGTTGGCCGAGCAGTTGGCAGCCAGCGCTTACAAGCTGGGCCTGGACTATATCGATGGACCAATCAGCGGCGGGGCGAAGCGGGCTGCTGCCGGCGAACTCACGGTGATGGGCTCTGGTTCACGCAAGGCCTTTGCCCATGTCCGGCCGGTGCTCGATGCGATTGCCCTCAAGGTCTATGAACTCGGCGAAAAGCCCGGCATCGGCTCGTCCTTCAAGATCGTCAACCAGCTGCTGGCCGGCGTTCACATTGCCGCCGCATGCGAAGCCATCACCTTTGCCAAAGCGCTGGGTCTCGATATCGGTAAGGTCTACGAGGTCATCACGGCGTCAGCCGGCAATTCGTGGATGTTTGAAAATCGGGTGCCGCACATCCTCCAAGGTGACTACAGCCCGCATAGCGCCGTCGATATCTTCAACAAGGACCTTGGCATCGTCTCGGACCTCGGGCGTGACAAGAAATTCCCGCTGCCGATCGCTTCGGCTGCGCTCCAGATGTTCATCATGACATCGGCGGCGGGGATGGGTCGGGATGACGATGCTTCGATCGCCCGACTGCTCGCAAGCATCGCTGACATCGATCTTCCTGGTGTACCGAAGGCCTGACTGATGCCCAGTTTTGCCGCCAATCTCACGATGATGTTCAACGAAGTCCCGTTCCTCGATCGCTTCGAGGCGGCATCGGCGGCGGGGTTCTCCGCCGTCGAATTCCTGTTTCCCTACGAGCATCCGCCGGAAGTGATCTCCGAGCGGCTGCAGGCCAATGGCCTGACATTGGCGCTCTTCAATCTTCCACCCGGTGACTGGCAAGCCGGAGAGCGCGGGCTCGCGACGCTCCCCGAGCGCCGTGACGAATTCAGGATATCGGTCGAAATCGCGCTCTCCTACGCCAAGAGTACCGGAGCGAAGCGCTTCCACATGATGAGCGGAATTGCCTCGAGAACCGGCCCGAAGGCTGTTGCCGACTACCGCGACTCACTCTCCTTCGCATGCGATCGTGCTGGCGAGCATGATATCGATGTCGTCATCGAGCCGATCAATTCACGGGATATGCCCGGCTACTTCCTGAATGATTTCGATTTTGCAGCTGACATCATTCGCGATTTAAACAAGCCCAATCTACGGCTGCAGTTCGATATCTACCATCGCCAGATCATTCACGGAGACGTGTTGACGGGACTGCGCCAACTAATGCCAATTATCGGTCATGTTCAGATTGCAGCCGTTCCGCTGCGACATGAGCCCGGCACGGGCGAACTGAACGATTTCAGCATATTGCGTGAACTCGACATCCTTGGGTATGAGGGCTTCGTCGGATGCGAATACCGCCCGGCTGGCGACACGAGATCCGGTCTCCTTTGGTTGGACACGTTCCGGAACGGAAAAGCGAAAGGCGGCCTCTAGGGCCGCCTTCGTCATTCAGACCTTGCCGAGATCCTCGTAATCGGCATGGAGCGCCCAATCACCGGCGCAGAACCGCTCTTTGGCGAAGTTGTGCTGATGCCAGTAGGGGTAGAGATAAGGCAAGCGGCTGACCTCGTTCAGGCGCCCGAGTTCGTCGCTGCTAAGCTTCACATCGACGGCTGCCATATTATCCCTGAAGTGCTGCTCCGTGAGGCCGCCGACGACCAGTGACGTAACTCCGGGTCGCGACAGCGTCCACGACAACGCGACCTGAGCCGGCGTGACACCGCGTACCCTCGCGATATCATCAAGCACATCGACAATGTTCCACAGCCGCTCCTGATCGCGAATCGGCGGCTCGCTCCAGCCGGCAGCCTGGCGAGAATCTGCCGGTGTCTTGTTGCGGCCGAAAGCGCCCGACAGCAAACCGGCTGCCAGCGGGCTCCACACCATAGCGCCCAGGCCCTGATCGACCGAGATCGGCAGCAATTCGTACTCCGCTTCGCGCGCTTCGAGCGTGTAGTGGATTTGTTGCGTGACGAACCGCGGATAGTTTTTAAGCTCGGAGACGCGGAGCGCCTTCATGATATGCCAGCCTGAATAATTCGAGCAGCCGATGTAGCGGATCTTGCCCTGCTGGACGAGCGTATCGAGCGCCGAAAGCATCTCCTCGAGCGGCGTCAGCCCGTCCCATTCGTGCATGAAATAGATGTCGATATGGTCCGTTCTCAAACGCTTGAGGCTGCGCTCGCATTCCCGGATCAGGTGGTAGCGAGACACGCCCTCGTCATTCGGACCGTCGCCGATGCGCATACGAGCCTTCGATGAGATGAGGATCCGATCGCGGCGTCCCTCCAGAACTTCGCCGAGAATTTCCTCCGAACCACCGAGCGAATACATGTTTGCGGTATCGAAGACATTGATGCCGCCATCGATGCAGACGTCGACCAGCCGCTGGGCTTCCTTGACGCCCTGGCTTGCGACCATGGCAAAATCGCCTCGCCCGGCAAAAGAGAACGTCCCCATGCTCAACGCGGATATCTTCAGGCCGGAGTGGCCGAGTGTCCTGTATTCCATTTCGATCTCCATTGTTCAGAATGCGGGCGAAGGATCGCCTTCGTCAGGAATCTGCGGCGTTAGCCAGCAGTTCTTGTCCGACATAGGTCATGCCAAGCTGAGGGCTCGTCAGCACTGGCACGTCGGGCGATCCAGGCCCCAGGGCTTCCAGGGCATTTGCCATCGATGCCTGGGCAAGAACGATCATCTCCGATCGCGAAGCGAGCGCCTTGAAACCCGCAATCACCAATTCGTCGTGCCCATGCCGATCACCTTGCGCCAGGCGCTCGAAAGCGCCATTGCACAACATCTCCACGATCTCGCAATTTCTCCCGGCCGCCGCGGCAGCACTTCGAATCATGGTCCTGGTCGGCACGAGTGTTGTCGGCAAAGTCGCGAGAATGCCGATGCGCTGGGCCGAAGCGACCGCGGCATTCGCCATTCCCTGATCAATCCGGAACAGGGGAACCAACGCCAAAGGGCGAATGATATCAACGGCGTCACCCAGCGACGAACATGTCACGACGATCGCGTCTGCGCCGGCTTCGGTGGCCGAAAAGACATACTGAGCGAGTCTTTTCACCGTCGTTTGCGACAGAGCACCATCGCGAATGGTGTTTCGCAGCAGGCTCTCGTCGAGAATATTGAAGGAACCCCAACCGGGCAGCGCGGTCGATACCAGCGGCTGGAACACCTGTACAAGGCTTGAAACCGTGTGGATGAGGGCAAGCGACGGCATGATGGCAATCCGGAAGCGTTTGTTGTCGGCGCAACATAAGCACAATGAAAGCGCTGTCACAATAGAGAAAAGTGCATCTAACACATCGTGAGATTGTATTGACTGCGTGGCAATCGGAACAATCTACGCCACCAGCACCTGTATAATTGCCGAAAATCTTGCACACGCCTCGTTGACAAGCGAAAAAATCTGAGAATTTAATGACAGCGCTGCCACATTGAGGAAAAATGCCTTGAGAATGGTCGAGTATGGGATGACAGCGCTCAGCATTGGAGCACGCCGTCTCGAAGGCAGCGCCTGTGTGGAGGAGCAACGTGTCGACAACGAATCAAGATCATCCGATAGCAGGTACGCAATCGTCGCCTGTGCTTGATGAGATCCGGAAACTGTTTCAGGTCCGAGAGTTCAATGTTTTGATTGCATTGATTGCCGTCGGAATAATCATCAGCCTGTTCACGCCCTACTTCTTCACGACAGACAACCTGATGGGTGTTTTTCGCGCGTTCTCGCTGACCGCGATCATGAGCATCGGCATGGTGTTGGTGATCATCACAGGCGGCATCGATCTCTCGGTCGGTTCGGCGATGGGTCTCGCGTCTCTGGTGACAGCACTCTGCTTCGACGCTGCCCTTCCGATGGGCATCTGCATTGCCGCGGGCATCGGCGTCGGGCTCATCTTCGGCTTCATCAACGGCGTTCTGGTTACCGTCATCGGGTTGCCGCCCTTCATCGCAACCCTCGGAACGCTGAGCATCGGGCGCGGCCTGATGTACATGATCACACATGGCATCCCGGTGACGCCGGACACGCCTGACTCCTTCGCATTTTTAGGCCAAGGATATATCGGCCCGGTGCCGGTGCCAGTCGTGCTGATGCTGATTTTGATGGTCGTCTTCGCAATCATCATGCGCGGCACCCGCTTTGGACGGCATATTTATGCGACGGGTGGCAACGAATATGCGGCGCGCCTGAGTGGCGTCAAAGTCGATCGCGTCAAACTCTCTGTATACGTGATCTCGTCCACGATCGCGTCCGTCGCCGGTGTCATCGGATTTTCCCGCTACCTTTCTGCCGAGCCGGCGTCCGGCTTCGGCGCCGAGCTCGACGTGATCGCTGCAGCTGCCATCGGCGGGGCCAGTCTGTCCGGCGGCGTGGGAAGCGTGACCGGTGCCGTCATCGGCGCAGCACTTGTCGGCGTCATCGCAAACGGTGTCGTTCTGCTCAACATCAATACCTATGCGCAGCAGGCCATTACGGGCGGCGTGATCTTGATCGCCGTCAGCCTCGACGTACTCAGAAATCGGATCATGGGAGGACGGGCCTGACGTTGAGGCCACTCGGTTACTTAAAGGATGAGGCTCGAGGAGAGCCCTGTAGGAGGAGAATGAAATGAATCTTTTTATGAAATCAGTAAAGCTCGCGCTTGTGGGAGCTTCCTTGCTTGTGGTGGCGCAGGCCGCGACGGCAAAAGACAAGGCGGACATAACCGTCGCTGTCGTCCCGAAAGTCGCAGTTCCGTTCTTTGACGACTGCAACACCGGCGCTCAGAAGGCGGCGGAAGCACTCGGCGTCAAATACCAATGGGTCGTGCCGCAAAACACGCAGGGTTCTACACAGGTCAAGATCATTGAAGACCTGATCTCGCGCCATGTCGACGGCATCGCGATTTCGGTCAACGAACCCAAATCGGTCGAAGGCATCATCAAGCAGGCGGTCAAGGCCGGGATCAAGGTGCTGACCTTTGACAGTGACAGCGCCAAGAGCGGCCGCAGCATGTATATCGGCACCGTAAACGAACAGGCCGGCGTGACCATGGGCAAATCCATGGCCGAAGCCATCGGCGGTGAAGGCACGGTCGCGATCGTGACGGGCGAATTGGGTGCATCGAACCTCAATGAACGCATTGCCGGCGTAAAGAAGGCGCTCGAAGCCTATCCGAAGATCAAGATTGCGGCGACCGAAGGCACTGAAGACGATCTTGCCAAGGGTGTCTCCGTAACCGAGGCACTGCTTCGCGCCAATCCGGATCTCAAGGGCATCTTCGGTATCAGCCAGGTCGGCGGACCGGCCGTCGCCAAGGTTCTTGCCGAGAAGGAATTTTCGGATCGCAAGGGCAAGCTGAAGGTCTTTGCCTTCGACGACCTTCCCGACACCATTCGCGGTGTCAAGGACGGCTTCATCAACGGCATCATGGTCCAGCGTCCGGTAACGATGGGCAAGCTTGCCGTAGAGCATCTGGTTGATCAGATCGACGGAAAAGAGACCGCACCGAAGGACATCGACACCGGTGTAACGGTCGTTACCGCTGCCAACCTCGGCAGCTACACCAAGTAAGCCGTCCGGGTGCGGAGTGACACTTCGCACCCGCTTTCCTGCCGCTTAGCCATAGACAGGTCTACCATGCCGCCGTTTCTCGAAATGCACAACATCTCGAAGACCTTTCCAGGGGTTCGTGCTCTCAATCGCGTCGACCTCTCGCTCAACCGCGGTGAAGTGCACGCAGTCGCGGGGGAAAACGGCGCCGGGAAAAGCACGTTGATGAAAATCATGACTGGCGTCTACCGCAATGATGCCGGCGGAGAAATTCGCGTTGAGGGGGAACCCGTCACGATCCGCGATCCTGTTCACGCCCGCCAGCTTGGCATCAGCATTATTTATCAAGAGCTCGCGGTCGTAGACAATCTGAGCATTGCAGAGAATATCTTCCTCGCTCGCGAACCTTTGACGCCTTCCAGGCTGATCGACCGCCGCAAGATGAATGCTGATGCCGCGGCCGTGCTTTCCGAGCTCGAGATGAAAATAGACCCGGCGACACGGGTGAGCGAGCTCAGTATCGGCCACAAGCAGATTGTCGAGATCGCCCGGGCGATATCGTATCGCTCCAAAATGATCATCATGGACGAGCCAACGGCCTCGCTCAGCCATCACGAGGCAACTGTCCTGCTTTCCGTCGTAAAAAGGCTTGCGGCGCAGGGCATCGGGATCGTCTATATTTCACACCGTCTGGACGAAATTTTCGAGATTGCCGATCGCGTGACGGTACTGCGTGATGGGGAAACTGTCGACAGTCGCCCGATAGGCGAGATGACGCGGGATCTCCTCGTGCGGAAAATGGTCGATCGTGAGCTGTCGCAACTCTTCGGCAAACACGAAACGCATATGACGAACGAGATCCTGCTATCGGTCAGGAACCTCAACATGCTGAAGGCCTCGTCGCATTCCACGAGCGTCAGCGATATCAGCTTCGATCTCCACAAGGGAGAGATTCTCGGCTTCTTCGGCCTGATCGGTGCGGGCCGAACCGAAACCATGGAAATGATTTTCGGCAGTCGTCCGGCTAGCGGAGAAATCCGGATTGCCGGCCAGGCCGTGCGCATCAAGAACCCATCGGATGCAATCGAACAGGGACTGGGCTTCGTCACCGAGGACCGAAAGGGACAAGGCCTCGTACTTGGCATGTCGGTGCGCGAGAATTTCAGCCTCACCCATCTCGGCGACTACTGTCGTCTCGATTTTGTCGACCGCCGCCGCGAGCGAACGCGCTGCATCGACTACATCCGGTCCCTCGGGATCAAGACACCTTCCCCGGATCAAAAGGTGGTCAATCTTTCGGGTGGCAATCAGCAGAAGGTGGTGATCGCCAAGTGGGTGGCGAGAAAGCCACGCATCCTGATTGTCGACGAGCCGACCCGTGGCATCGATATCGGTGCCAAATCAGAAGTTCACGCACTGCTGAACGAGCTTGCCGCCGAGGGACTTTCCATCATCGTCGTCTCGTCGGACCTGCCGGAAGTGCTGGCTATCAGTGACCGTGTCATCGTCCTTAAGGAAGGCCGCATAAGCGGGACCTTCCCGCGTGCGGAAGCGACACAGGAAAATATCATGCTCGCGGCCACCGCCTGAGCAACAGCATCACATAAAGGAGTAGTCCCCATGGGAAAGCGCATCATGTTCACCGGCGGCAGCGGCAAGGCCGGCAAACACGTCGTTCAATATCTCGTCGATCAGGGCCACCAGGTGCTGAACATCGACACCAAGCCTCTCGACAATCCGAAGGTCCGTACACTTATCACCGATATCACCGATAGCGGACAGGTCTTCAAGGCGCTCTCAAGTTATATGGGACTGCACGAATTCGATCCGTCGCTGCGAAGCCAGCCGGTGGATGCGGTGGTCCATTTCGCGGCCATCCCGCGTATCATGATCACGCCGGACAACGAGGTGTTTCGCATCAATGCGCAGGGGACCTACAACGTTATCGAGGCGGCCGTGACGCTCGGCATCAAGAAGGTCGTCATCGCTTCTTCGGAAACCACATACGGTCTCGTCTTCGCGAATGAACCGCGCAATCCAGTGCATTTTCCGTTGGAAGAAGACTACCCCGTGGATCCGATGGACAGCTATGCGCTGTCGAAGATCTGCAATGAGAAAACGGCTCAGGCATTTGCGCTGCGATCCGGCTTCGACATTTATGCTATTCGCATCGGCAATGTCATCGAGCCGAATGAATATGAACTCTTCCCGAAATGGTTCGCCGATCCTGGTTTCCGCAAGCGGATTGCATGGAGTTACATCGACGCGCGTGACCTCGGGCAGATCGTCGACCGCGCCGTCAACAAGGACGGGCTCGGCTTTCAGATCTTCAATGCGGCCAATGACGAGACGTCCTCCGACCTACCGACGAAGGAACTTCTGCAGCGCTTCTATCCGGGCGTCAAGCTGACCCGCGAACTCGGCGAGTATGAAGGGCTGTTGTCGAACCAGAAGACAAGAGAGGTTCTGGGCTTCAAGCAGGAACATTCCTGGCGCAAATATGTGAAGTCCGCCTGATTGCTTCGGTCCTCCCAGCAGACGCCCGGTTTTTGATAGAACCGGGCGTCTTGCTATTGGAATGAGATCACGCCACGGTGAACCATTGCGCCAATGGACTGGAATACAAGAAAGATGCACCCGAAACAGCGTTTGCCGACGAAGAAGAGCAAGATGACCGTCAAGGACGTCGCTCTGCGCGCAGGCGTCAGCGAATCGACAGTTTCTCGTATCATGCGGAATAAGGGCCCTGTCGCCGACGAGACACGCCAGCGAGTCATGGAGGCTGTGCAGGCCACCGGCTACGTCCCGAACCGGATTGCGGGCTCGCTCGCTTCGCTGGATTCTCATCTTGTCGGCGTCATCGTCCCTTCGCTCTCCAACATCGTGTTTCCAGAGGTGTTGCAGGGCGTCAATGCCGGTCTTCGGGGCAGCGATTATCAGCCCGTCATCAGTATAACGGACTACGATATCAACCTTGAGGAAAACATCGTTCGCAGCCTGCTCTCATGGAAGCCTGCGGCAATCCTGATTGCAGGTTTCGACCATACGCCGGCCACCCATCGCATGCTCTCCGAGAGCGATGTCAGGGTTGTCGAGATGATGGATATCGACGCCACGCCGATCGACATCGCCGTGGGCATGTCGCACCGCAATGCCGGCTACGCCGCTGGTCAGTATCTTGTTGAGCGCGGCTACCGGCAATTCGGCTATGCCGGTCACGACTGGAAGGCCGATAGGCGCGCAAGATTGCGCTACGACGGGATCAGCGACGCGCTGCGTGACGCCGGCCTTGGCATCGCGGCTCATGCTATGTTCGATGGACCGAGCTCAGTCGGCGCCGGCAGGGAGATGACGGCCCGTCTCTGCAGCCAGCCGACGAAGCTGGATGCAATCATTTATTCCAATGATGACATGGCAGTTGGCGGCGTTTTCCATTGCCTCGGGGCTGGCATCCGCATGCCGGATGAACTCGCTGTCTTTGGCTTCAACGGCCTCGATATCGGCCGTGAATTGCCGCAGGCACTGTCCACCATCCGCTCCAACCGCTTCCTGATCGGTAAGATTTCGGTGGAGAAGGCTTTTGAATCTCCCGAGCGCCCGCCCGAGAAATGCGTCATCGACACTGGGTTTGAAGTCTTCAAAGGCGAGACAGCCTAACCACTCCGCAGTTGTGAACGAGAGTGCCATCGGGAACTCCTCGCTCCCTCGTGTCGCATTGCTCGGGATTGCTTGCCCAACAATCTGAGCCATCATCGCCGCGCCAGAAACCATCAGCTCTTTCAAAGGATGTGCATTGTCTCCATACCTTAGCGCGATGGTTGGAGCGCTTTTCGTCCTCCAAATCATCCCAAACAGGCCGGCACCGCATATGCTTGCACAGTTCACTTTTATCGCCGGTCCATCATTTGGCATGGCCTAAAGATCAATTGCAGAAAATGATCCGCAGACTGATCCGCTTCGAGCGTTTGCCCGACACAAGCTTTGTGCAACGCCTGTGTCGGGCATTGCCACACGCGTTAGACTACGAGAACCTGCCGCCCCTGGACGAGACCGCTTTGCAACGCCGCAAGTCCCTCATTGAGCGTGGAGAACGGTCTGGACGTCACCGGGATGGGCTTTATATTGCCCGCACGCACATGCTCTATCAGCTCATGAAGCTCCGCAAGCGAGCCGACATAGGAACCGCGGATCGTCAGCTGCTTCAAGGATAGGACTGCAAGTGGCAGACGCAATTGGCCGCCGAACAGCCCGACATTGACATAGGTTCCGCCCGGAGCCAGCAATCCCATTGCGAGAGCGCAGGTCTGGTCCGAGCCGACGAAATCGACGATGGCCTGAAGGCCGCCGGTCTGATCGAGGACGACTGTCGCCGCGTCAGGGCTTTGACTGTTGGCAACCAGGTCCGCGCCGAATTCATTTTGCGCCAATTCGAGACGTGAATTGTTTATGTCAATGGCGGCGACCTTCTCGAATCCAATACCCTTGGCGATGGAAAGCCCCATCAGACCGACGCCGCCCATACCGATAATCCCAACCCAGCCCTGCCTAGTCGGCACTTTCCGAAGGGCGGAATAGGATGTAAGGCCCGAGCAAGCGTAAACACCACCGATTGTGGCGTCTATGCCCGTGGCGTCGATCAGGAATTTCGCATCCCGCACCACGACCTTATCGGCATATCCGCCCGGCCGCTGCAGCCCAAGGTTCTGTGGGCGGGTACAGGCATTGTCGTAGCCTGCCTGGCAGGCATCGCACTCACCACAGCCAATCCACGGATACACGATGACCGGTCGATTCCGATCCGCTTCCTGTAGACCCGACTGAGGGCCAAAATCCGAAATATAGCCATAGATTTCGTGACCCATCGTCAGGGGCAGATGCGCGCCCGCGGCTTCCAAGGGCAGCCTCCCGCCACCGCCGAGATTGATGTAGCCTTCCTGGAAGTGGACGTCGGAGTGGCACAACCCGCAGGAATGTACGCGCACGACGACCTGTTTACCTGTCGGCACGGGGTCGGGAAGAATTTCCTCGACGACCGGCTTGCCGAATTCTTTGACACGAAACGCTTTCATTGCACTCTCCCAAATATCCTGCCCTGTCATGAGCAGGTCCATTCATGTCTCGGAGGCGCCTCGGCCGACGAGAAACGCGGCGCCGCACCGAACCTCAATTCCCGCGCGGATAGGCAGGCGCCTATCAGCGCGTTGTGTCTGCTTGTATGATTTTGAAGGTCGACGGCGTTCAGCCGGCGTAGATTAGAGCCTTGGTCTCAAGGAACTCGCCAACGCCGATTTCACCCCATTCACGTCCGTTTCCAGACTTCTTATACCCACCGAACGGAGCCTCGGTGTCTTCGCCAGCACCGTTGATGTAGACCATACCGGCCTCGATGCGGGCTGCCACTTCGGTCGCCTTTTCCGTGCTACCGGACTGGACGTAGGCGGCGAGGCCGTATTCGCTGTCGTTGGCGATCGCGATGGCTTCCTCGATATCGCTATAGCCAATCATGCATAGAACCGGGCCGAATATCTCTTCGCGGGCGATGGTCATGTCGCGGGTCACATCAGCGAAAACAGTGGGCTTGACGTAGTAACCGGTCTCCAAACCGGATGGCCGGCCCTCTCCGCCTGCCACCACTTGAGCGCCCTCTTCGACGCCCTTCTTGATCATTGACTGGACACGCTCCCATTGGCGGGCGGAGATGACCGGTCCCATGTAGACGTCCGAGCGCGGATCACCGACGGTGATAGAATCGACGACCTGCTTGGCAATCAACTTGGCCTGTTCAACCTTGTTTCTCGGTACGAGCAGACGCGTGGGAGCGTGGCAAGTTTGACCGGAATTCATCATCAAGCGATAAATATTCTCGGTGACAGCCTTGCCGAGATCAGCGTCGTCGAGCACGATGTTCGGCGACTTGCCACCCAGTTCCTGGTGGACGCGTTTTACGCTCTCGGCTGCCCGTTTAGCCACATCAATGCCGGCCGCAGTCGAGCCCGTGAAGGACACCATCGCAATATCCTTGTGCGCGGAGATCGCCACACCAACGGTCGGGCCGTCGCCGTCCACTAGATTGTAGACGCCCTTCGGTACGCCGGCCTCGTGGAGAATCTCCGCGATGATATGCGCATTAAACGGAGCGATCTCGGAGGGCTTGTGAACACTGGTGCAGCCAGCCGCCAGAGCCGGCAGGATTTTGACCATTATCTGGTTGATCGGCCAGTTCCACGGCGTGATCATGCCGACGACACCAATCGGCTCCCGGCGAACCACCGAGCGGCCACCCTGTGGGTGCTCGAATGCAAAGTCCTTGAGCGTTGCGATCGTCGTCTGGAGGTGCATATAACCGGCGCCCACCTGAAGATCCTTAGCAAATTTGTTCGGCGCCCCCAGCTCCTCAGTCAAAGCATCTGCCAAATCGTCCATTCGTCGGACATAGACGGACAGAATACTCTGCAGAAGGTCAAGGCGCTCCGGAACTGTAGTGCGGGAGTAGCTCTTGAAAGCGCGAGTGGCCGCAGCGACCGCGAGGTCGACATCCGTGGCCGTGGCGAACGTGATCTGGCCGGCAGGCTTTTCCGTCGCTGGATTGATGACATCGACAATTTTGCCACCAATGGGTTTGACCCAGGCGCCGTCGATATATGCGCGAGTATAGTCTCTCATGATGTTTCTCCTTCTTTGAATGCGATACCGCCGCTGGCTTCGTGCGGTTTACTTGCCAGCTTTACGGACTGGCTTGATGTGTGCCGCTAACACGCAGCACTTCGCTTTTATATTTCATACGAAATATAAACGGCGGCCGGGTTATGGCCCGAATTGCCATCGCGCAGCGAAAATCAGAATTGTGCTTACGACGGGGTAACGCCCATGACGCGGGCGGAAAGGGATCTTTGGCTCTTTGATCGTTTCCAGAAAATATGAAAACATTTTCCGTACCTTATACCTGATGCCTGACCTCCATTTGAAGGTCGATCGCCTCAAACGGAACGCTCCAACCCTGTCGTCGACGTCGGCTATTGCCAGAAAACGCGCAATCACAAACCGTCCGTCCTTGTGGTCGTCACGACTGTTTTCACTCATTTCGTTCTCTATTTCCGACGGGAGGTCAAAATTATATATTGCGATTATCATATAACGTATATAAGTCTGATATGAGACTATTTGCAAGGCGAAAAACCAAATGCGCCAAACATTAGTTTCAAAGCTCAATCGGCATGACCCGGAGACGCAGGTCCCATGCCTGCAAGGAGGAACAATGAGGGCGAAACTTTCAGTATTAGCGTTTTCAAAAGACACCCGTTGGAGCACGCGATGACATCAAAGCCTTTCAGGCCTGGAATGGTCGGTCTGCTTCGCGAAACCGCACCCCGCGAGCGGCGGGTTGCGCTGACGCCATCCGACGTGAAGCGGCTCATGGGAAGAATGAACATCTGCGTGGAAGAATCGGCGGGCACGGCTGCTGGATTTGTCGATCAGGCGTATGCCGAGGCAGGAGCACAGCTGTCAGGCCGCGCCGAGATCCTCTCTACCTGCGATATTCTTCTCTCCGTGCAGCCTCCCGAGGTCATAGAGGAGCTCCCACGCCGCAGTACGCTCATCTCGCTCGGCGGCCGTGACGCGGACTTGAACCGGCGTCTGCGGGAGCGTGACATTACCCATCTCGGACTGGAGCGCCTGCCTCGCACGTCACGAGCACAGGCAATGGACGTCCTCTCATCGCAAGCCACGATTGCGGGTTATGCTGCTGTCATGGAAGGCGCGCGTGTACTCGACATATTGCTCCCCATGCTCACTACAGCAGCTGGGGTGATTAAACCCGCCCGCATGATCGCTCTTGGCGGCGGTGTGGCTGGATTGCAGGCGATCGCGACCGCACGCCGCCTTGGCGCGATCACCCATGGCTTTGACGTCCGTGAGGCGGCCCGCGAGCAGATCGAAAGCCTCGGCGCAAAGTTTGTCTTTCCGGAAATCGCATTAGAATCGACGGAGGGATTCGGAGGCTATGCGCGGGAACAATCGGACGACCAGCAGCTGCGCTTGCGCAGGGCGCTTGCCGCAGAACTCACAACGATGGATTTGATCATCACAAGTGCTCAGATACCGGGACGCGCGGCACCTCTGCTCATCGACAAGGAAACGGTGGTCGGGCTCCGCAAAGGTTCGGTCATCGTCGATCTTGCAGTCGAAAGCGGCGGCAACTGTGCCCTAACCAAGGCCAACGACATCGTCGACGTCGGCGGTGTCCACATTCTTGGACCGACAAACCTGTCGTCGCTCTTTGCGACGGACGCCAGCCGTCTCTTCAGCGGCAACATTCGCGCGCTGCTTGAGTATCTACTCGACAAGGAGGACCGTTTTCGGCTCGACGCGAGTGACCCGATCACCCGCGCGCTTTTGGCTGAACAAGTAGCCCCGAACACCAGCACCCCAACAATTGGAGCCGAAGCATGATGCCCACGACCACGACCATTCAACTTTTTGTTTTCATGCTGGCGGGCTTCGTCGGTTTTCAAACCATCAGCCGCATTCCGCCACTCCTGCATACACCGCTGATGGCGGCAACCAATGCCATTTCCGGAATATCGCTCGTTGCCTCGCTTGTGCTTGCTGGCACCGATCGAGGCGTTTTCGCAATCGTGCTCGGCACAACCGCGGTCGCCTGCGCAAGCGCTAACGTCTTCGGTGGTTTCCTGATTACCGACCGCATGCTTGCAATGTTCCGACGCACCGCTGCCGTAAAGGACGTCAAGGAGGACTAGATGAATATGACCGAAACATTGATTCAAGTCTCCTATCTAGCAGCCGCATTTCTGTTCATCGTGGCCCTTCGGGCGCTCGGCCGGCCGGACACTGCACGACAAGGAATGCAATTTGCCGCCATCGGAATGGTGATCGCGATAGCAGCAACTTTGCTGCACGCCGATATAATCTCATACAAATGGATTGTCGTTGGCTTGGTGGTCGGCGCCGTTGCTGGCTATCCTCTGGGAATGTGGGTGCCGATGACGGCTATGCCGCAACGCATCGCCCTTAGCCATGCTTTTGGCGCGCTTGCGGCAACCCTGGTAGGGATCGGTGAATTTGGCCACGGCATTGAAGCTGGGGAAATCGGCCGAGGTCATGTGACTGCATTGGGCTTCGAAGTTCTGCTGGGTGGCCTCACCGTAACGGGCAGCCTAATGGCTTTCGGGAAACTACAGGGCCTCCTGCCCGGACGTCCGATCACCTTCCGCTTTCAGAATGTGTCGAACCTGATCCTGCTTTGCGCCGCAGCGGGTTGCTTTGTCTATCTGATTGCCTTCACAAACAGCGTTCCCGCCTTCGTAGCCATGATTGCAATCAGTAGCCTCGTCGGCATTCTTTTCGTGCTGCCCATTGGTGGCGCGGATATGCCCGTCGTCGTGTCGTTGCTGAACTCATATGCAGGGCTCGCCGCCGTGGCGACAGGCTTTGCAATCGACAACAATATCCTGATCGTCGTCGGCTCGTTGGACGGCGCCAGTGGCCTAATCCTCTCGATTGCAATGAGTAAGGCGATGAACCGATCCTTCTCAAATGTTCTTTTCGGCGCCTTCGGTTCTCCCGCCAGCGGTGGACAGCAGGATTCCGCAGATGGGGAAATGTCCCCGATTGATCCGGAGGATGCGGCAATGCGGCTGGCATTCGCCGATCGCGTGATTGTTGTTCCTGGCTATGGGCTCGCGGTAGCTCAGGCGCAGCATCAGGCGCGTGAACTTGCAGATCTGGTGGAGAAGCGTGGCGGTGATGTCCGCTTTGCGATCCATCCCGTCGCAGGCCGCATGCCCGGGCACATGAATGTGCTGCTAGCTGAGGCGGGCGTTTCCTATGACAAGCTTGTCGATATGGAAGACATTAATGACCGTTTTGGAGAGGCGGATGTCGCTCTTGTGGTTGGTGCTAACGATGTCGTTAACCCGGCGGCGCGAACCAATCCCGCCTCGCCGATCTTCGGCATGCCCATCTTAAACGTCTCCGATGCCAAGAGCGTCATCGTATTAAAGCGCGGCCAAGGCGCCGGCTTCTCCGGCATCGAGAACGATCTCTTCGTTGATCCAAAGACGTCGATGCTGTTTGGGGACGCGAAGCTGTCGCTTGTCAATCTCGGCAATGAGGTGAAAAGCGCATAAGACCATCGGACAATCGCTCGGTGGGGTGGAGGAAAAGCCTCCGGACACCCCACCGGCCAGTCTGAATCTATTGCGTCATCAATACGAAATGGAACCCAGGCAGCTTCAAGTTGGTCCGGTTTGCGATGGCGTCTGGGTATCATCCACGCGGTCGCAGTCGACTACATCTTCGCGTTTCTAACGCATTGCTTCCGTTTGCTCCGCCCCAAATCACGGATTTAATTCTGACTTGGCTCGATCACAGCCCGGTCGGCGGGCTGCCAAACGATCAGGCCCGATTGTCTGTGGTGGAATTGATGCCGGTTCGCCCATCCTTCGGATAGACCACTATGGGGCGTAGATTGTGCCCTATCGCTACACGTTCCATGCCTACCAAGGTTGCCGATTTGAATATCGTTTTCCGCTCTCGATGCTTGAGATTATAGGCGGTGCGAACATCGCACCCTGCCAGCACTCCGTCCTAGAAACACGGCAACCAACGCGCGCGCTGCTGATGTGGCGCCGCCTGCAAAGCCGAACCATCAACACCTGATCTCATGCTCCGCCTCAGTTGCCATGCGTTCTCCTCCAAGGGACCGACCTCAAAACGTGCCTAGGTTCTCCGCGCCAACTGAAACCTATGATCGCCGAAACGATCGCGCAGGTTAGAAAAGCTGCTGCTGCTTCGAGCGTGCGCATTGCATTTGCGACGGTAGATCCCATTTGATAAATGTTGACCAACATATAACCAGGTGCATTCAGACCGACGAGGACCGAGACTTGAAGGTAAACAGGGCTCAGGCCGAGCGAAATCATCGCCATATTATTGATGTTGCCGGGCAACTGTTCCGCGAGCACGGCTTCGACGGTATCGGCATTACCGAGCTTATGAAAAGCGCCGGACTGACACATGGTGGCTTCTACAACAGCTTCGCATCGAAGGAAGACCTTGCTGCCCAAGCTTGCGAGCGCGCCTTCGAAGGCACACGCGAGCGTTGGGAAAGCGCTGCAGAAAATTCGAAGGACGACGCTTTTTCGGCAATCGTCGAATTCTATTTGTCGAAGCACCATTGCGACCATCCGGGTACCGGTTGTGCACTCGCAGCCCTCGCTCCCGATGCTGCGCGACACGGTGGGAGCATCCGATCGGTGTTCACGAGAGGAATTCGCTCTTACATCGACACTCTGTCTCGAGCAATGCCCGGCCGTAGGGGTGGCTTGAAGCGCAAGCAGGTTTTGTCATCGCTCTCGGAAATGGTGGGAGCAGTTATTTTAGCGCGTGCCTGCGATGACCCTGCAATGTCGAAGGAGATCTTGGAGGCCAGCCTTTCCAATCTGAAGGGCCAGCGGTAAGGAACGCTGCCCAGACCGGACGTCACGGTGGGCCCCGAAACCTCCAGGTTGGCCTGACCGATACAAACCGGACCGCTTTCGGACGACCCTTGTGCCGAATGTTCATCGCTCCGGGGTCGCCCCCGGATTGATGCCTCCAATGGACCCGGTTTCGATACAGCCTTCCGATCGAAACCGCATCGACGTCGGTGAGAATGGCTGAGATCTTACCATCGGCATCCTGAGGCGAGCCGGTGGGTGTTGTCTCGCAACGAACGCTTCAAGTGTGAGCAACCATTGTCGACGCGCCTATATCCAACACAACACGTCCAATCGTTGCCCCCGTCTCCAGAGCCGTGTGGGCCTCTCCCACGCCTGCAAATGGTACGACGCGATCGATGTGGACCGTCAGTTTGCCTGAATCGACAAGTTCCGCGATCTGCTTAAGAACCGCCGTTTGTTGCAAACGGTATTCGTGATGTCCAGCAATCTGCGGATAGCCGATATTGACGAATTTGACGTCGATGTTTCTCCATTCGGCCAAGGCATTCGTTTCCCTGGGCCAATCGGAGACCACAGTATTGATCAGGGAGCCATAAGGAGCGACATGCTCGAAACTGTTCGCGAAATTTCCGTGGCCGACGAAATCGAAGACGTGATCAGCGCCCTCCTTTCCCGTCCAGGCTTGTAGAGCCTTGACCACACTTTCATGCTTGTAATTGATCGCACGCTCGACCCCCAATTTGCGCACAAACGCCGCTTTATCCTCATTGGATACTGTCGCTGCAACCCGCGCGCCCAGTGAAAGTGCCAGTTGGATGCTGAGATGCCCGAGCCCGCCAGCACCGCCGTGGATCAGGACGAAATCACCTGGTTTGATCTCAGCCTTCTCGTAAACGGCCTCCCACGCGGTAAGAGCGGCGACGGGAAGTCCGGCGGCTTCCACAAAGCCGAGCGACTTCGGCTTCAGTGTCGCGTAATCACCGTTCAAGACCTTGAGTTCAGCATAGCTCCCGAAGTTGCCCCTATAGCCACCATCTATGTACCAGACTTCATCACCAACCTTGAAGTGATGAACTGCGGCGCCGACGGCCTCGACAACGCCGACGCCGTCAATGCCCAATATAATAATCTCACCGGCTTTGCCTGCAAATCCACCGCCATTCTTTCTATTCTGCCAATCGGCGGGATTGACCCCCGCCGCTTTGACCCTGACAAGAATGTCCGTTTCTCTTTGAAGTTGTGGTCGTTCAATCTGCCGGATGTGAAGAACCTCCGGTCCACCCGCCTCGGTCATCGCCAACGCTGTCATGGTATCAGACATGATGAGCGCTCCGATCGCTACTTTCAATGTCCGCAAGCAGGCGGTGCAGGGCAATCGCGTCTTCGAAGGTCGGGCACAGCCGTGTTCCCGTTAAGATATCCGAAGCGAGGCGCTGATATGCGACGGCCATGCTCTGCGGGATGCCGATTTCGAACCGATCGTCGCCATATTTGCTCGGAATATCGAGCTGGCGCAGGACGTCATCGCCCTGAGCGCCACGGACCTGATACCCACCTGCGCCGATGTAGCCAACCGGCGTCGTCACAACAATGTCGCCCTCACTGCCATTGATCTCCCAATGGAAGTTTGTCGCCCGCGAGAGGCCACCCCGGAAGTGGATGTTAATAAACACACCGCTTTCCAGAACTCCCGAGACGGCAATCTGATCTGGTACACCCATCGGAGCGTCCTGACCCGTTTCGATGATCCGGGTCGTCTTGCGAACGGAGGCAAGAGTGCCGCTCACCTCGGCGAAACGGGAATCCAAAGCATATAGAACCGCATCGACCGAATGACCGAAAGGCACCCTCAGCATCCCAGCGCCGTTCTGGGGATCGAGAGTGTATTTAAACATCTCGTTCATTGAGTCCCCCCAGATGATACCGGAGCCTATCAGTGTGGACGACCGAACGGTCCCGACATAACCTTCCCTGACCAGATCGCGCACGAAGTTGATCGCGGGGGCAGACCTGGTCTGGAGCCCGACTGCGGCATGAACCCCTTTCGTCTTTGCCAGTTCATTCATCTTCGCGGCGTCGGCGAGATTGATGCCGAGCGGCCATTCGCAAAGGACGGATTTCCCGGCATTGATTGCCTGTGTGACGAGGTCCAGGTGACGGGGAACTTTTACGGAAATGACGACCAGGTCGACGTCTCGGCGGCTTACAAGCTCCTCAGTCGTTGCAACCGCGTTTTTGATGCCGAACTTTTCCGCCGCTGCATTCGCGAGTTCCCGCTCATGATGGCTGATGGTCGTGATCTCATATTCGGGAAGGAGCCGCAGTGCCGGGATATGTCCGGTTGCTGCCCATCCTTTATCTGGATGCACACCTACGATTCCAACTCTGATGCGATTCTTGCTCATGCCTGACTGTCCTGGTGTTGAAGTTCAAAGATCGTGCGGCGGAGTTCAAGGCGGGTAATGACCCAGTCGCCCCGTTGGCGCTTCCAAGTCTCGTGATAGTGACCGTAACCATGCATGGAACGCAGGTGGTGTTCGTGTCCTGCCGGAAAGATGATGTAGTCTTCCATCGACCAGATCGCCGCCACCTCATGGTCCGAGACGACAACGATTTCCGCATTGTGAATCTGGTGGATGCTTTGTGCGCCGTCCAGGAAGGACCGCGTCAATGCGACAAACTCAGATGTGGTGCTAAACGATGCTGTTGTTTCGCCCTCAGGTCCCAAAAATGTGAGCTCAGGCGTTTCGTGAAACAGTGCCGCGAATTCATCCCAACGTTTCGTATCAAGATGGCGGCAGTACTGCGCCTTGCGTAGCGCGACGGTGTCTACGATATCTCGCTTGTCCATAGAGATCTCCTTCGCCTTGCTATTTATTGTCATTTTCTAGTACGATCGAGCTCAAAACGTCCGCGTTTATTGATCAATCGTACAATTTTTTAGAGGAGATTTGGAGTATGGACCCTTTGACCGAGATTTGCGCGTCATTGCGCGTTCGAAGAGCCATGTTCACTCGGATCGACGCATATGCGCCGTGGGGTTGGGCATCGTCAGGTGAGCTTGTGGTCAAGTTCGTACTCGTCGTCCGTGGCGCGGGGGTCCTGATGCTACCGACTGAACCCGTGCCGGTTGCGCTGCGTGGGGGTGATTTGTTCATCATGCTGGACGACACACCCTACAAGATGTTTGACCAGAGCGGTTCAGTTCTGATGGATTGTATTGACGTGGAGAAAAGGCGGGTTGGAAATTATATCAGGGTCGGTGGCGACGGAGCTTTGACAACCTTCGTTAGCGGCTTTTTCGAAATCAGTGCGCTCGAAGCAAAGCCGCTTTTCTCTGTTTTGCCGAATTTTCTGCTTTTGAAGTCAGAGGAGAGCCGGACTCGCGCTTTTGAATCCGTTCTCGAACTCCTGGCAACCGAGACCAGTCAACCCGGCCTCGGCTCTGAGGCCATGATCAGCCGACTCTTTGAGCTTCTTTTCATTCATGCGATCCGCGCTTATTCAAGCCAATACAGCGCGCCCAAAAAAGGATGGCTTGCAGCGGTCGTCGATCGACTATTATCCGAGGCGATCAAAGAAATGCATGGCAACTTGGCGAACAATTGGACGTTGGAGGCCTTGGCCAAGGCAGCCGGCATGTCTCGTTCGGCTTTTGCTTCGAGGTTCAGGTCGGTCGTTGGCCAAACACCTCTTGAATATCTGACGGAGTGGCGAATGCACAAAGCCACGCTACTGATCCAGCGCAACGACCTGTCGCTGTCGGAAATCGCTCAAGATGTCGGCTACCATTCCGAGGCCGCGTTCAACAGGATCTTCAAACGCGAGGTTGGTACAACGCCTGGCGCATTTCGCAGAGATCATTCCGAACAGTCGCCACCGGCTCCGTTGCCTCTGTGACGCGACCCCGAGCGCGGGCCTTGGAGTTCCTCCTGGAACTCCGGATGATCGCGCCCCGCAAAGTCCGCAAACGGCGCGCATTCGAAATCGTGGACCCGAGTTGGTCACCACCTTCTCCCGCGATATCGGTGCTGCTGTTTTGATCGCCAAAGGCAGGTGCTGCGGAGAAGAGCACCCAAATCCCTAGTCCGGTTCAGCTTGCGGCAGATTCGTAGACCTTGCTCAAGAAAAGCGAGAGAAAGCTATGTTCGCAACCGTCGAGGTCCCGGCAAACTATGCCGGGACGAAACTAAATTGCGATCCAATATCGGGAAATTCAGTTTGCTTTGCTCGATCACTGAACATCCCATTCCGGATGTTATCCCTGAAGCAGCAGCGGGCCCACAACCGAAACGCCGTAAGATTGTGCAACAGCTCTCATATCGATGTCGCCGCCTTGCGCTCTCAACCTAAGAACCTCTTCCACTCCGCCAGGCGTCGTCGTCACGACGACGCGAAGAGGCACATCTGAAGGGTTGCCCCATGCGTGGGGAACCTTTCTCGGCAAGGAAATGACCGACCCGGCAGGAGCATCGATCGTCTTGTCGCCACAAGCGATGCGTGCCGTGCCTTCCACGACGACAAAGTGCTCATCCTCGTTCTCATGCACATGCATTGGCGTACTGTCCCCAGGGCTTGAGACGATCTCAACGACAGAATATGCCCCTTGAGTGTCGGCGGCAGAAACGCGGATCTTGCAACGCTCGCCGGGCCTCGTTTCGAGCCATCCATCCCCGCCGTTACGATCAATGGATTCGGCGTCAGATATCGTTGGCTGTGTCGTCATGTTAGCTCCTATTTTGAATCAAATGGATGTTGAGATCTTCGTAGGTTCATCGTGTACAGCGACATCCGGGCAACCCACGAGGCAGCCATCTGTCGTTGAACGCCGAACAATACAAATATCTAACGATGGTATTTCTTATGTATTTCAATGAAATATTTAGAGTTACGATAGTAATATTTCCGTTTATCGTGACTACTCCGCGCATATTTGAAATACATAACGTATTTTCATGGTTTTTCTATTAATCCGGCTTTTAATTTTTCCTCATAACTTGACTTGTTTTGACGAAAATACGATTACGGGCATCCGAAGCGATTGTCGGCGACATCCGCGGATCGAAATCTCGCTTGTATGTCGGCACTTGAGTGTCGCGTTAATTCGCGCCCCATCGAGATAGCCGACGATTGATCGATGGCAGAAGATGGCGAACCCGAGACAGTTTAAGAAACGCTACCTCCTCGACTGCCGTGCGCGAAGGCCGCGATCGCGCACGACAGTCAATCATTCCGAAGTCGATCCGCACATCGACAGGGGTGAGCTCTAAGCTTTCAAAAGGTCAGCAAGCTCGCCAAAACTCGCGGCATTCAGGTCGAATTGGGGATCGGGTTTGGCGTCGACCTGGCCGGACGGTCCTGCTTCTAATGGACGGGAGATGAATGCCGTCCGCATGCCCTGGGCCTTGGCTGCTTGGAGATCCTGTTTATGACAGGCAACCATCATGATCTCGTCGGGTCGCAAGCCCAAAAATTGAGGCGCAAGCTGATACACCTTCGGGCTAGGCTTCACACTCTGTGCGAGTTCGGACGTCATAATGAGGTCCCAAGGCAAATCGCGGAACTTAGCTAGCTTAACCATGTCCGCCATGTCGGCATTCGACAGCGTCGACAGGGTATAGCTCCGCTTCAAACGCTGTAGACCGGATAAGGTGTCGGGCCACAGCTCCAAACGCTGCCAAACCGAATTGATATGCGCCATTTCATCGGCGGTGAACTCGCCCGGCCCCTGCTCATTCATCACTTTGTCGAGCGCCTCGCGACGCAGCGAGGATAAACTCTGCCAGGGACGGCGACCGTTAAGGACGTCGGCGAAGCCTGGTGGAAACAATCCGTGCCAAGCAGTCGCTACCGCTCCCCAATCGACGTTCAGCCCTTTCTCTCGATTAATGACCTGGCCCTCGTGCACAATCGTGCTCCAGTAGTCGGTGCAGGTTCCGATAACATCGAATACCAGAGCCTTAATCGTGGAGGTATCGTAACCCTGTGCGTTGGCAGGGCGCGTGAATATCGGCGGGAACCCGGTGAATGCAAGAGCGGCACCGGCAGCTATCAAATTCCGGCGTGATAGCGGGAGGCCCACTTCATGCGACCGCGACCACCGTTTGGCCGGTTGAGCGGCCAGCTGCTGATCACCGGTCTGACGAAGAACACCCTGGCCGTTCCCGTACAGAATGGTATCATCGCTTCTTGGGATTTTATCGACGTCGATATGTCGTTCGACGCGACCAAATTTCGATGTTGTAGTCAATTTTGGTCTCCAATTCCGTAAGAGCAAAGCCATTTGCCCCTTCGGTTTGGATATTGCGCGCCCTCTTCCGGAGAACAAAGGTCATATCCGCCGCGTTTTAGGACAGGTGCGCGATCCCTGGTATTCGAAAACTGCTAAAGGCATTGGCGAGCCGGCCCCAACGTGTCCCACGGGCACCGACGTGCGCTCGCGTCAAAATCTCGTGATCATCACGCTCGGTTGAATTGTCAACGTCTGTTCTGTACTGGGCACAAACTTGGGCAACTTCAGCCAATTGCATCGCCGGCGCGAAGAAGAACGCCCTTGAGGGTCTCATCGAGTTCGAGCCCTACCTCAGTCACCCGGTCATCGGCGAATTGCCCAAAGAGGGACGACGGCCGGTCGTATTCAAAGATGGCTAAGCCTCGGTCGTCTTCGTACAGCACGATGCGCAATGGCGCGTACAGTGCGGATCGGATGTCATGCCGCGTCATCCGCGATGCCGTAATCTGGTTGCCGATCTCATACTGGTAGGCTTTGCGGGGTCTGCCCACAATTTCGAGCAGACTTCCATGATTGCGTATCAGGAACAGAAAGAGTTTTGGGCCATGGTCCTGCAACCATTCCACTTTTTCGCGATCCCTATTTCGGAGCATTTCCGCAATGCTAGGGTCTAGTTGCGGAACGAGTTTTTCAAGGGTCGCTTTTACGTCTTCGAGTTTGGCCGAGCACTCGATTCTGATGTGATCGACACTAATCTTTCGTTGAGAGATGATGGACCTAGTCACAGAGGTCTCCGTACAAGTTTGGGGGTGGACGTCGTCCTCGCCGCGATCGACAGCCGCGTCGAGAGGTTCCATTGCCAGCACAGCGATTTGATATCGCGTCGACTTCGGTTGCATTTGACTATGATCTCCTTCTTTTGGAGATTTTTTCCTGCTTACCGGGAGTTGGCCTATCGCCCTTTAAACGGAAAAGCGGGGCGAGGTGCCTTTGCCTTGAAAGCCTCGACCGATACCGGCAGAGCTAGTTTCACGTCTTCGCTCTCGAATAGCGGCATGGCGATATCCGCCATGGCTTCATCGGCAGCTGCAATGCCTCCCGTGGCCCATATCCGCAGCAGAGCCTTGTGAGCTGCATGGGCGCGAGTCGGTCCGTTCGCGAGTTTTTGTGCAAAGGCCTTTGCCTCATCGAACAACTTATCATTCGCAACGACCCGATTGACGACACCATGATGCTCCATCACTTGAGCCGGAACCTGCTCGGAGGTTAGTGCCCATTCGATCGCCCGCGATCGACCGGCGCGTTCAGCGACCCGGTAGATGCCGCCAAGAACCGTGACGATGGCGAGCGATTGCTCGGGATGCCCGAAGCGAGCAGTGTCGCCGGCGAAGATGACGTCGGCTCGAACGGCCAGCTCAAGTCCGCCGCCAAAACATAGTCCCTGCACGGCTGCGATAGTCGGTATTGACAGGCGCTCGAACTGATTGAACGTTGTCATATAGTCTTCGAGCAGGACGCGCAGTTCCCGGTGGCTCATATCCGGCCAAGGGACGATGTCGCCACCGAAGCTGAAGTCCTCGCCTTCGGCGCAAAGGAGCAGCGCTCGCGCGCCGCTGCCACCGATCGCCTTCAGCGCTGAGGTCAGCTCGCCGAGCATTTGCGGCGACAGCCGGTTCTGCGGCGGGTTTGTCAAAGTGATCGTCGCGAGGTTGCCCTCGATATGATAGACGAGATGCGACATTTTTCGTTCTCCTACGCGTCAAGAAGATGGGCACGAAACCAGGCAACTGCTGCTGCACTTGCCATCGGGAACTGCGACAGATACGGGTCGAAGTGACCACCAGGGATTGTGACCAGCTTCTTGGGCTCAAGGGCGCGCTCATAAGCGGCGAGTGCGACATCTGTGACCGTGATCGTATCGGCCAACGCCACGACCATCAGCAAGGGCGTCGGAGATACACGAGGTACCCAAGCTCCCGGCTCATACATGCGTGCGGCGCGCGTCGAGCGGATCGTAACCGTGTTCTCCCAGGCACCAGCCGGCAAAGGCTGCAGATAGAACTCGATAGCGTCTTTACTGCGGTAAGACGCAGCAACACTGGGGTCGTCGCTCACCACGAGCTGGCGGCGCAACGGTTCCCCGCGCAGTTGACCCCGTTCGTCGTTGGAGAATGCTTCCTCCAGTGCTGGAATTGCATCCGGTGAGATGCGACGAAGACCTTGCTCGAAGCCACTTATCGTTGGTACCTGCGAGACAACGGCTTTCAAGCGTCGGTCGGTAGCGCCGAGGACGATGGCGTGGCCACCGGCATAGCTTGTTCCCCACAGGCCAATCCGCTTGGGATCGACTTCGGGTTGGATTTCAAGGTAAGAAATCGCGCGTCGCCAGTCAGCGATCTGACGCCAGGGATCAACGTCGCCTCGTTCCACGCCATCGCTTGCTCCGAAATTGCGATGGTCATGCAGCAACACCACGAAACCGGCTTCTGCAAACGCTATCGCGAAACGCTCAAGGCCATGTTCCTTCACACCCGCATATCCATGCGCCATTGTAATCGCGGGATGGGGGCCGGGGCCACCTGGCGTGAAAAGCCATCCTCGGAGCTTCAGTCCACCCTCGATTTCGAACTCGATATTTCTGCGCTCAGCCATGATTTTGGCTCCTCTGAAAGATTGATATCAGACTATATTGCAATTAGTCTTATATCAGACTATACAGGATAGCACGGAGGGCGCAAGGGGCGTCTTGACGAGGAGAAGGAGACAAACCAATGGTCGATACAAAGGGCGGTAAGGCGCGACTTGCCTATTCCAGCCACGGGAACGGCGAACATGTAGCGATATTCGTGCACGGTTTCCTGGACGCAGGTGGTGTTTGGGAGCGGCTATTAGGCGCGCTGACGACAACGAACTTGCAGAAGGTCACTTTCGACCTGCCGGGAATGGGTAGCCGAAGCGGGGATACCTGGCCGATTTCCTTGGAGCGTTACGCCGAGGAGGTCGGATCGATCATCCAGGCTATTGGAAAACCGGTTGTAATCATCGCCCAGAGCATGGGGGCGCAGGTTGCGGAGCTTGTCGCGGCCGACCATCCGGAGCTGACGAAAGGCCTGGTGCTTGTCACGCCTGTGCCGCTCGGCGGCGTGCAAGCTCCGGAGGAGATTATTCGGCCGTTTCGGCAACTTGGCGCTGACCCAGGCGTGCAACGCCAGCAGCGGCGGGCACTGTCTCACGCACTCACTGCCGAAGATCTGGAGCGGCTTGGGCAATTCGGCGACGTCGTAGCGCCCTCAACAGTTGCACGCCTCGTCGATGTTTGGAACGAAGGCGATCCCACGGGTGAGACAGCTAGCCGGTTCAGTGGTCCGGTCCTTATTGTCCGGGGCAAGGACGATCCATTCGTCAACGAGGCGATGGCAAACAGCATTGCATCGCGCTTCGCCCGTCCGGTGTCAGCCTCCATTGCTAATGCAGGGCATTGGGCTCACGTCGAACGCCCCCAAATTCTGGCTGAACTCGTCGATGGTTTTCTAGCATCGGTCGATTGGGGGAGAGATGCAGAACCCAAACCCGCGAGCGACTGGAAGGGTGCCTTTGCGCAAAAGTCCTCGAGCGCTTTTGCAGACGCGTTTGTCGAAGAGGTTGTTCTCGAAGCAACGGTCCTGAATGTCCCGGTGAGCGGCCGCGAAAACGTGAAGCGGGTCATGGAGGCGGCAAGCAAACTCTATGAGAACCTTGTCTTCACCGAGCAAGCAAGCGCTGGCGCACGTCAATATATCGAATGGACGGCGAAGGCGTTTGGTGGTGTCGAGATGTTCGGTGTCACAATCCTCACGCGGAATGACGCGGGGCAGATCCGAAACATCGCGATTCATCATCGGCCTTTGCCGGCGCTGATCGAATTTTCGACCCGCTTGGGCGAGAGCCTGCGTGGCCAGATCGACGCAGCCCATTTCTTCCCCGCCATCGCTCGCAATTGAACCCGGATTGGAGAACCATCATGATTATCGACGCCGATGATTTAGATGCCGCCCAGACTTATAAGCTGCTCATCGCAACCGTTGTGCCGAGAGCGATCGGTTGGATCAGCACGTTGTCAAAGGATGGGGTGGCAAATCTCGCGCCCTTCTCTTTTTTTACCGTTGTCGGGCGGAAGCCGCCGGTCGTATCGATCACGATCCAACACAAGTCCGATGGCGTGACGTTGAAGGACACTTATGTAAATATCCGTGATACCGGCGAGTTCGTGACAAATCTCGTCACGCTTTCGCTTGCCGACGCAATGCACCGCTCTGCGGCCGAACACTCCGCCGAAGTGGATGAATTCGAGTTTGCCGGCCTGGAAAAGGCGCCGAGCGTTGTCGTCAGGCCACCACGCGTCGCGGCGGCGCCAGTGTCGATGGAGTGCAAGGTGGATCGCATCTTCACAGTCGGAGACCTTGAGGATCACGTCGTTTGGGGACGTGTAGTCCGCTTTCACATCCGTGACGACGCCTATCTCGCCAATGGGCGGGTCGATACCGCAGCTCTTGCTCCAGTCGGACGACTGGCAGCAGAATATTCGCTAGTTGACAATGTATTCACGACGCCGCTTGATCCGGAAACTTTGGCAGCCCGCGCCACTGCCCGTATGCATCGCCTCGACGGTCAAGCCACCGATTGGTCTCCGATTGATCAGAAGGACTGGTCCGCGTCCGGCAGTGTGATGTCAAAATGAGGCGTTAATGGGCTTGATGAAATTGGACGGTGAGAAGAGTGAACACAGAAACAATCGACGATCTAGAAATCCCATCTCTCTGCAATTGCACGAAGATTAGGAGAGCGGCGCGATATATCACGCGTTACTATGATAGTTGCCTTGCTCCCATCGGATTGAAGACAACGCAGTACACCCTCATCGCCTTCCTCAAACATCGCGGGCCGATGCCGATGTTACAACTTGCCCAACTCATGGCGATTGATCGTGCGACAATCGCCCAAAATCTGCGCCTGCTGGAGCGGGATGGCCTTGTGAAAATCACCGTAGGCGAAACAGATCGGCGCTCTCGCATCATTTCGATCACGGAGGCTGGACTGCAGCGGATCGCGGAAGGTCGACCGAATTGGGATCGAGCCCAAGCGGAGTTCGAGAAGTTTTATGGCGGAAGTGAAGCCCTGTTAATGCGCGGAATGATGGACAAGGTGCTCGAATGCGATCTTGGACCGCTGGATGGTCCGTTGTGACCAGTCGCCTGTGGGACACTACACGGCCCAGCCGCTCATGAAACATTGAAAGATTGTGGCCACTTCCTTTTCCCGGGAGGGGCCACAATCGTTTATCACTCAGTTTGAAATATTTAGCGCCACCGTATGCGGTCTTGAACGGCCACCGTTAGACGAGAATTCCTCAGTGAAGGCTTTTGTGGAGGAAAGCCGATGCGCATTTTCTTTTGACCTGTTATCCACTCTGAGTTGAATAACAGCGATGCGAGCGGATCGTGCAGGTTGCTAAAGTAGGTGCTTCATACTGCTTTTCGAGGAGCGACCATGAACCCGCTCGTTATGGCGATGATATTCAACCATCGCAAGAACCGGCCGCTTAAGTCTGATTGTGCATCAATCTGAGCTTCCGGGCTACCTGGGCTATACCGAGCTTTGGGCTCGTCAAATACGGCACTCCTGGTCGCTTGAGAGACGCGAGTGCTTGCGCCATAGAAGCCTGGGCGAGTACGACTACTTCCACCTGCGAGGCCAATTCTTCAAATCCCTCCATTACCAATGCGTCATGACCTTTTTTGTCTCCCCCCGTGAGAAGCTGGAAAGCTCCGCTGCATAGTTTCTCCACGACGGTACACTCCTTGCAGGCGGCTATGGCCGCTCTTCTGATCATCGTGCCCGTCGGCTCAAGGGTTGTCGGCAAAGTTGCGAGGATTCCGATCCGCGTGGCAATTTTCACAGCCTCATCCGCCATTCCTTGATCGATGCGAAAAAGAGGGACTGCTGACATCGGACGGATCGAATTCACTGCCTCACCGAGCGTCGAGCACGTAACCACGATCGCGTCCGCCCCCGCCTGCGCTGCCGAAAAAATGTAGCCTGCGAGACGCTGCTTCGTTTGGGGCGCCAAGAACCCATCCGCAACAGTCGTCTGGAGCAGACTTTCATCGACAATATTGAAGGCGTGCCATTCAGGAAGTGCTTCCTTGACAAGCGGTTGGAACATTGCCGGTAAGGTCGTCACCGTGTGGATGAGCGCTAATGATGCCATCTCGAATTCCCGCAGTATAGACTTTCGAAATTGTGCAAAAGCCCAGGCAGAATGCTAGCTGAACGCCTTACGACAAACGCGACGGAAATTCTCACTGGTCAGAGCGGCGACCGCGTTCACATTTTGGCCTCTTACTCTGGCAAGCGTCTCGGCAACATGAGTGATCAGTGCTGGCTCGTTGCGGGATTGAATTTTAGGGATGGGAGAAAGTGACGGGGCATCGGTTTCCAACAGGATCCGGTCATCCGGGATCGTTGCGGCGAGGCTCCGCAACTCGTCTTCCTCTTCCCAGCAAAGAATCCCGGAGAATGAAATGTAGGCGCCGAGTGAAAGACAGGTCTCGGCGAGTTTTGTACCACCGGAAAAACAGTGCATGATGATCGGGAAAGCTCCCTTTCGAGTTTCCGAAACCAGGGTCTCGCTCATCTCCTCGTCAACCCGAACCGAGTGGATGACCAGTGGCAACTGTGCTTGACGAGCGGCGGCGATATGATTGGCAAAAGCGCGACGCTGATCTTCCAGTGGCGTCTTGCACAGGAAGCTGTCCAGGCCACTTTCTCCGATCGCAACCACCTTTCGATGGCGTGAGAGCGCGACCAGTTCCTCTGTCGTCACATCTGGTTCCTCATGCGCGAAATGCGGATGAGTTCCGACAGCGCAGAACACCTGATCGAACTGTTCGGCAACTCGCAAAACCCGATCGAATTCTCGCACTCTTATCGAGATGGTCAGAAATTTCTCCACCCCGAGCTTTTGGGCCCTGGCTAGGACTGTTTCACGATCGTCTGCAAATTCATCCCAATCGAGGTGGCAATGGCTATCGATAAACATCTTCAGATTTTCCGTTTTGTGTTCAAAGCTCTTGCTGCCGGCAGCTACCAGACGACAGGATGGGCAGCGCCGGTTTGCACATTGACAAGTCCCTGGGGGATCGACGCCCTTGGTGCGACGAGCACCCACCGCCAAGGCGCGCAGGTAAGGGTGCAGAAGATGAGCCGCTCGGGAAAACCAGGAATCCAACGGGGTGAATAGGAAGGCTCATACATCCAGTCGACTTTGCTAGCTTCCGCGTGAAACCGCTCCGTCTCTTGATCGAGTTCTTCGGCGGAACGACAAGACATGAGGCCACCAATCTCATACTGTACCGTCGCCGCTACGACGCCGTCGCGGACAAGTGCCCAGCCTCCGCGGTTTTCTGCGATGGCATTGACCGCCAACGCCATGGCTTCGTCTGAGGAGCCAATGCACCAGATATTGTGTTTGTCGTGAGACACAGAACATGCGAGCGCCGTGTTTGGATCTCGCGGCCCGCAGCCAAGCCAAAACATTTTGGAGACGGCACCGCTTCCCGAGAAGCGATCGACGATTGAAAATTTGGTGATATTGCGATCTGGATCGCGGCGGACGACACCAGCACGTACGGGAAGTTCAAACGTCAAGAACTCATCGGCCCAGTGATAGGGCCGCAATACTGCAGCATTCATCGTTTCACGTCCGGCCTCGGCGTTGATCCGAAAGTCTTCCGCAACGATCGATCTGCCAATGTGAATGGTGTTTGCAGCCCAGTCTGGCCATTCAATCCGCGGGACTTGCGGAAGGTAACGCTTCTTTTCCGATACTTGTGTCCCGTCTGCCCAGACCTTCTCAATCTCGAATGTCGATAGGTCAGAAAGGAGAACAATATCTGCAAAGCGTCCGGGAGCTAAGCTTCCCACCCAGGGGGTCAGTCGCATGTGTCTTGCCGGGTTCAACGTTACGCATTGGATCGCTATTTCCGGAGCCAGGCCAGCCTCGATCGCAAGCCGAGCGTTATAGTCTGTCGCACCAAGCCGAAGCGTATCTGATGCACTTCGGTCATCAGTCGTGAACGCGATTTGCGACCAGTCGCTGAGGGACCGGGCAAGAAGACTGCGGATCACCTCGGGCATGTTGAACGGACGCAGTTCCAAAAACAGACCACGCTGCAGCTTGTCCCAGAATTCGTCTGGCGTCCAAGCTTCGTGATCCGATGCAATTCCGCTTGCCGCAAAGGCGTTGATCGAAGGAAGGTCACGCATACCAGCCGCGTGGCCTTCGACCACCCCTCTGCCTTCGAATGTCGCACGGATCATGCCCCATAAGCGGCCATGTGACGGGTTGGCTGGATTCCATACAGCGGGCCAATCCATCACTTCGTCCAAGCCGGCGACCATCATGCTTTCCGCGATAAATCGCTGCTGTTCCGTAAAGCCAAACCATCCTCCGCCATGTTCGAAGGCGGTCGGAGGAACAGCCGATCCAGGTAACGGAAAAATCTTAAGCGGAGACCCGCGTAGTCTCGGTTCAAGCCAAAATTCTAGATTATGCGGCCCGTCAACGTTCGAAAACTCATGGCTTGCTTCGCATGTCCAAGTATTGCCTCGAGGCAGAACGAGGGCTGCCTCCCATTCCGGCGTCAGATGCGAGCTTTCGATGTGCTTGTGAACTTCGCCCATGCCCGGAATTGCCATCAGGTCTGGCTCGTAAACGCGTTTGCCCGCCTCCCCTTTGTAGCTGCCGGCTGGTCCAACGTAAGCGATCCGCTTTCCACTGAGGACGATCTCGTGATCGATCATCCAGCTGCGCGTGTGAACGTCAAACAACTTACCTACGCGCAGCACAACATCTGCAGAGACCTTGCCGAGCGCAACGAGGGTGAGACGTTGGCGGATCGCGATTTCGTCCTCGCCATTTAAAAGCAGATCTTTCATGACAATACCTTACGACTGTGGACCTGAGGTCTCACCGTTCATTCCCAACCATTTGCTGCTGCGTGGCGCCGTCGACGTTACCGAAAACGTTCTGACACAATCTCTTCCGCGGCACGTGCCGCACCGAAACTCAATACCGATACGATGGTCGCCAAGACGCTCACTCCCAACGCGCGCTCAACATTAAAATCCGCCGCTGCTGACCGAAAAAGATAGCCAAGACCATCTTTACCGATGAGGTACTCGCCGAGCATCGCAGCAAGCACGGCTGGAGGGGCTGCGATCCGCAAGCCCGTCATCCAACTCGGAACGGAAGACGGGAGAGCCAGAGCGGCAAAACGAGACCACCGGCCCGCACCTAACACTTTGAAAAGATCGCCGCTTCCCGCAGGAGCAGCTTTCAAACCAGTGGATGTAAAAATGAAGGCGGGGAAAAATGAGATGATCACCACCACAGCGCCCACGGTCAGAATATTGTAGCCAAGCAGGCGTGCAATCACTGGGATGATCGCCACCACGGGAATGGACGAGAGGAAGAGCGCAAGCGGAAGAAACATCCCCCGCAACACCCTTGAAGACCATGCGCCGACCGCCATCGCAGTTCCGAAGACAGTCCCAAGCAGTAGGCCCACGAGCGCCAATTCAAGCGTATAAACGCTGTTTTCGACATAGATTGTCGGATTCGACACGATGTCCGCCACGACGGCGGTCGGCGGTGGCAGAACGATTGAGTTCAGGCCGGACCATGTGACACCGACCTGCCAAAACACGAGCAGCGCGGCGATACCCCAGTAACGTTTCAAAGCGACCTTCGCGAACTTCAAGCAAAAAATCATTCGAACCGGCCCCTCAAAATGGCCTCGCCAAGACTAAGCAGGCCAAACGCGATCATGGCTCCGAGGGCAGTGATAAGCATCGCGCCCCAGAGAAGCTGTATCTGGAAGTTTTGCATGGCGCTGATCATCATCAGTCCCAAACCACGTGACGATCCAAACCATTCTCCCAGGATCGCGCCAAGAAGCGCTGCCGGGACCGCGTATTTCAAGCCCCCCACAAGAACTGGAAACGCTGCTGGGAGGTCAAGATAGATTAACTGCAGAAACTTGCTTGACCCAAACGCTTTGAAGAAATCCCGATGGGAAGCCGATGACGATGAAAGCCCCGACGTCGTCGCCACGTATGTGATGTAGAACACACTCAGCGTGGCGATCGCCATACCGGTGTATTCGCGAGATAGCAGCAAAATGAAGAGTGGCGCGAGCGCAATTGCGGGAACGGCGTTAATCGTGCTTATCAGCCGATCGAGCCCCGGCCGCAAGGCAGTCGTCATATGAGCCATCGCACCAAAGCCTATCCCCAGTGCTGTTCCAAGCGCGCATCCAGCTGCGGCTCTGGAAAAACTTGCGGTCGTTGCTCTCATCACTGCCGGGCGTTGTGCGGGATCGATGAGCAAGCCAATCACAGCACTGAGAGCCGGCCAGGATGGTCCAGCTAGTTTGTACCGCCCTGTCACCTCCCATGCGACACATACGACAAGGATCCCCGCAAATCCTAGAGCTACATCTCCCGCAATTCGCCGTGGATTGGTCATTGCGGCGCTCCATGAGGCTCCAAAGCAAGCGTCAAACTGTCCACCAGCCGGTGGAACTCCTCACTTCGCATGATTTCCGGTGTCCGTGGCCGCGCAAACGGTACCGAAACTTCTTGGAGCACTCGCCCAGGCCTTCCCGTCATCACGAAGATTCGATCAGCTAGGAAAAGGGCCTCGTCGACTGAGTGCGTAACCAATAGCGTAGTGGTGCGTAGCTCCGTCCAAGTCCGCTGCAGTTCAATATTCATCTGACGGCGGGTTACGGCATCCAGAGCGCCGAACGGCTCGTCCAAGAGAAGCACCTCCGGTTTCAGGACGAGCGCACGCGCGATTGAAACGCGCTGCCGCATCCCGCCGGACATCTGTTTCGGACGTGCTTTTTCGAAACCCGCAAGTCCGATTAGCCGAATAAGATCCTTGACCCTGTCATGATCGGTTTTTTTACCGGCAAGGCGATAGGGCAAGGCAATATTTTGTTCTGTCGTCAGCCAGGGAAGAAGCGCGTGATCTTGAAACGCAACGCCAAGGCGATGTTGATCGGCCAACTCGCTAGGTGAGTTTCCCTTTATCGACACGTGACCGCTCGTAGGTTGTTCTAACGACGCGATAAGTCTCAGGACCGTACTTTTTCCGCAACCAGATGGGCCGATAATAGCGACGAACTCGCCGCTTCGAATCTTCAACGAGACGTCCGCCAGTGCAGTCATTTCAGGTCCGGAACCAAGCCTGAATTTCTTGATGCAGTGATCAATCTCGATCGCTGCCGCTTCAGGACTGGTATCCGCAAGTGTCAACACATCGGCTTGCCCAGAGGCTTGGCGCTTGGCGGAGATGCCGATTGTAGATATATGGCTCATATGGCCTCACTCCCAAACCTTTGAGGTTGCACGCCGTTCAAAGGGTTGCGAAAGCTTCTTTCAGCGGATCTAAGACGAGTATGTCTGCGATCGGCGGCATCTGCCGACCAGCTCCTTTGGCCGCTTGTGCCAAACCGTCGGCGACAGCGTCCTGATCCAACCAAATGCAATCCGGTTGGCCGCTGCGCATGACGAGAGGGATTTGCAACTCGTTTTGCCTCAACTGCTGTGCGCGATCGAGCGAGAGATCCGCGCCATATTTATTGACAGTCAAGTCTGTTGCGTAAGCAGGATCCTTGGCATTGTCCCTCCACCCGTGAGCAAAAGCCTTCAGGTAGGCAACGACCGCTGCTCGATTTTTTTCGACAAACGAACGCTTGGACATGAGAAAGCCGCCGGGGATCGAATAACCGAGATCAGCATAAAGTCTGACGAAAAAATCTTTGTCCTGCTTGAGGCCCATGCTTTCGAGAATGATAGGTTGATTGATGGCGAACGAAAGATATGCGTCACCGTCTCCGTTCATCAAAGGATCGGGCGAAAACCCGGTTGGAATTATTTCGTATTCTAGTGGCAACCCTGCCCGACCAAGAATGGAATTGATGATCAATTTGTCGTTCGGATTCTGAGCGAGGATTTTCGCACCAACCAGATCCTTAGTGTTAGGATCGGCTTTCTCGCGAGCGACATGATCGCATTCGGTGCCTTCTGGTAGATTGCGCCAAGAATGACAAAGTCATTGCCTTTTGCACGGGCATCGAGGAACGGGAGCCATTCACCAAGAGCAATCTGTGCACTGTCGGCGGCGAGCTGCGCGAGCGGATCTGGGGCATTTGGGCCGCCCGGCGCCCACTCCGGAGAGATATGTGCGTCACTCAAATAGTTGCGCGCGTCTGCAATCCAAAGACCAGCATATTGGACAGTCGGCACCCAGCCCAGCGCCATGTTGATTTTTGTTGTGCCGTCCTGCGCTAGTAGACGTCCGCTCGATGCCGCGATCAAACTAGCAGCGAGCGTGCCGACTAGGATGTCGCGTCGCTTCGGATGAAGAAGGGATTCCACGGTAGGCTACCTCCGAGTTACACCATCGCCTCGCATTCGTTTTTTTGGAGGCAGCGGCGGCTAAAATCGTTCCATTTTTTGGTCAGCCCGCTCTCTTTTGTCGCTGGTATTTGATTAGATCGTCTGACATTCAATACTTAGCAAATGTTGACACCCTCGTCAGGAGCGCGATACTCAGACTGTCGTCTAAGATCTTGAACGGTGTGAGATGAAACTCGAAGACCTTCGTGCCTTTACGAAAATTGTCGATTGTGAATCGATCTCCGAAGCCGCCCGAAGACACGCACTTCCGAAAGCGAGCCTCAGCCATAGCCTTCGCAGGCTGGAGAGCTATCTCGGCGTAGATCTTTTTCAGCGCTCCGGAAACCGGCTGCTACTCAGCGATGCCGGTAAAGTGCTCGCTGCGCATGCGAAAAACGTCACGCGCTCGTGTGAACTCGCGGAAGACGCCATTCTGGAACAACGTTCGTCGAAGGCCGTCCATCTCAAGATTGGGGCGCCCGATGAACTCGGTACAACCCTTGTCGGACCACTCGTTCTGGACTTTTGCCGGGACAACCCCGAAATGAACCTTGATCTCCGGATCATGAGGGTCAGCGAACTCTTTCATCCTGACTCAGATCTGGACTGTATCATATACGGTGGCGACCCTCCTGAAGAGGAGGCGAAGAACATGACAGCGCGCCGATTCGGAAAATATGTTAGCCGCCTGTACGCGTCTCCAGGATATATCGAGCGCCACGGCTCGCCTCAAACTCCCGAGGACCTTGAAGCGCATGATCTCATTTTGAACAATGGCGAAACCGGCGCAAAACGTTGGTCGCTTTCCAACGGAGCCCGTCGCGTAATTATAAGGCCGGAAGGCTATCTGTCGTCGAACGACAACTGGATTGTAAAAATGAGCGCAGTCCGCGATCGCGGCATTGGTTTGTTTTCGGACTTTTTCGTCGATTACGAAATCCGAACGGGGACACTGCAACCCGTACTGAATGACTGGGTGACAGATCCGCGACCGCTCATGGCCCTCAGACATTCACATCGACACCGGAATCCGCACATCAATTCCCTGATTGCTTTCGTGCTGGAGAGGTTCAACGGTTTTTACCACTATCCCTATCGGGACTCCGATATGATGCTTCGGGGGTCTGACCAAAATTAGCTGTCTCGCGGGTCATTCCTTTCGAGCTCTATGTCTCGCGGAACTGGCTCATCTCTTCGTCATTAATGCGGTTGAGGGGCGCGTCAAATTGCTCGGCCCATTTGCCGAGCTTGTCCCACTCGACGACGACACCTTGTTCGAGATCGCTGTAGCTTGGAATTAGCTGTGTGCCGGTCAGCTCGGTTGGATACCGAAAAGCTCAAGATCATTTTCGCGGTAGGGAAAGTGGTAAAAGCCCTGGAAACGACCGGCAAGAAAGTCTGCCAAAGCTCGGATATGCGGGTTGGAAAAGCGATGAGTGTGGTAGAGTACACTGATGGATACGACATCCGAGTGCCATTCGGGCATTACCGGAACCAACAGCCCGGCGCGAACCTCGTCTACGGTAAACCAGTCAGGAAAAAAGCCGACTCCCACCGCCTGGATTGCGCTGAGTTTAGCGACCCAGTTATCATTTGACGCGACAGGGCCTTCGGGTCGGATGACAGCTCTCTCGCGGTCGTTCGAAATCGACCAGACGGGAGATCCGCCAGCACCCCTGTTCTCGATGAGAGGGTGATGTCGAAGATCATCGAGGGTGTGCGGCGTCCCGTAGGCTGCAAGATGATCTGGCGCCGCGTACATCCGGCTGACATAGCGGGCGATGCGCCTCTGGATCATATTCTTTGCTTCTTCTTCCGGCGGCGGGCCTGCGAAAAGGATGCAGTCGAGTTCGGCATCGCGATGGAAGAGGTCCACCTTGTTCAGCACTAGGAGGTCAAGCGAAATATCTCTGTTGCGTCTCATATAGCTAAGGCACATCGGAGCCATCAGGTTTGTGCCGAGCTCATCGGTCGTGCCGATCCTCAATTTTACGGCGCCGCCACGCTGGCTTCTGGCAGCGTCTTCCGCCCGCTCACAAGCCCGGGCGATGTCTCTGGCGTGTTCCAGGAAGGTTTCTCCTGCCTCTGTCAGCACAAGCTGGCTTCCTTTGCGTTCGAATAGCGTCGTACCCAGCTCCGTTTCCAGCCGACGCAACTGATGGCTCAGTGAGCTCTTTGCATTGCCATATCGCCTAGAGACTTCCGAGAGGGTTCCGCACGCGGCGATGCGCTCAAAGGCGCGAATGTCGTCGATCTGCAAGCATGCCTCCGCGTTCAAGAACTTGGACAGAAGTTCAGATTTTCGCGGTCGTGACAATCCCCCAATCACCGCTATCATCGCCAAAACCAAGCAAGAATCGGGAAGACTGAACGATTTCGATGTTGTTCCCATTCGCTACATCGTTGAATCAAAGGGGAATCAGAATGAGCAGTTCAAAATTTCGAACGGCGGGCTTTGTTGTGGCGCTTTGCCTGGGCTTGGCCGGTGGCGGAGCCGCGAGGGCCGAGCAGGCCAAATTCATTCTTGATCAGGATTTCGCCGGTCCCGGAGGGTCGGATCTGCAGCCGATCCTGTTCTTCATGCACAATCCGGATGCGCAACTCCTTGGCCTCACCGGGGTAACCGGCGATGAGTGGATGAACAAGGGGGTCGCGCAAGCGCTGAGATTTCTGGAAATCGCCGGCCATTCGGAGATTCCGGTCTATCAGGGGGCGCTGATGCCGCTTGTGAACACTCCTGCCAGGCTTGCGAACTGGGAAGCGCGCTATGGAGCATTGAGTTGGAAAGGCGCGTGGAACAAGCCGGAGACCGATGGTACGAAACCGGGTTTTGATCCATCCGCGGTGCCGCAACTCGCGGAGGCGAATCCGACCATCAAGCCTCAGGGGACGTTCGCCGTCGCCTTTCTTATTGAACAGGTCCACAAGTATCCGCATGAAGTCAGCATCATTTCTGCGGGGCCCGCAACCAATATCGCGCTCGCGGTGCGAACCGATCCTCAATTCGCGTCGTTGGTGAAGCGCCTTTATCTGACTGGCGCACCAAAGGCGAATTTCGATCCCGTATCCGGAAAAGCGGTCTCCCAAGATGCTTTCAATTCAATCTTCGATCCTGAAGCGGCGCATATTGTCCTCACCGCTGGCTTTCCCTCCATCGTGGCGACGGGCCTTGTGACCAGCGATGTCGTCGTCGATGACGGCTTGATCAACGACATCAAAACCGGCTCCCCCGCGCTGACGGAATATCTCACGAAAAATGCATGGAAAGACCTGCCGATGTGGGACGAGATAACGACCGCGATTGCGATCGATCCGACGCTCGCGACACGGAGCGCCGATGTCTTTGCCGACGTTGACACCAGCGACGGTCCCGAGCGCGGACAGTTCATCACATATGGCGACAAGAGCGCTCCCGAGGGAGCAGGCAAGATCAGTGTCGTGCTGGACCTCGACAAAGCCCGATTCCGCGACATGTTCCTGAAAGCTGTGGCCGCGCAATGATCTCCGCGACTGACACGCCGTCAACGGTGGCGCCGCAAAGCTTCGACGACCCCGCAAAAGCCCTTGACGCAATCACAGAACTTTATGAGCGCAACACCGCTTTCCTAATCGACAGTTTCGGCAAGCTCGCCAAGGGTGTGCCGATCACGGCGCGCTACCGCGCCTTTTATCCCCAGGTCAGCATCGAGACGACCAGCTTCAGCCATGTCGATTCCCGCCTCTCCTATGGCCATGTGACGGCGCCCGGCATCTATACGACGACCATCACCCGACCGGTGCTCTTCCGCCACTATCTCAAGGAACAGCTCGCGCTGCTGATGCGCAGCCACAATGTTCCGGTCATCGTGTCGGAGTCGACGACGCCGATCCCGCTGCACTTCGCCTTTGGCGAAGGTGCACATGTGGAAGCTTCCGCTGCCGCTTTCGACGACATTCCGCTGCGCGATCTCTTCGATACCCCGGACCTGAACACCACCGACGATGAGATCGCCAATGGCGAATATATTCCGCCGCCGGGCCAGCCCTCGCCGCTCGCGCCGTTTACCGCGCAACGCATCGACTACTCGCTTGCCCGCCTGGCACACTACACCGCAACCAGCGCGTCGCATTTCCAGAACTTCGTACTTTTCACGAACTATCAGTTCTACATCGACGAATTCTGCAACTGGGCGCGTGATCTGATGGCCAAGGGCGGTGGTGACGGCTACACCGCCTTTGTCGAGCCGGGCAATATCATCACGCCGGCCGGTTCCAGCCAGCCGGAGGCCGGCGCCAGCCCGCCGCGGCTGCCGCAAATGCCGGCCTACCATCTGAAAAAGAAGGGCCACGCCGGCATCACCATGATCAATATCGGCGTCGGCCCGTCCAACGCCAAGACGATCACAGACCACGTCGCGGTGCTGCGCCCGCACGCCTGGCTGATGCTCGGTCACTGCGCCGGCCTGCGCAACAGCCAGCGGCTCGGCGACTATGTGCTGGCGCATGCCTATATGCGCGAGGATCACGTCCTCGACGACGACCTGCCGGTCTGGGTGCCGATCCCGGCGCTCGCCGAAGTGCAGGTGGCGCTGGAAGCGGCGGTTGCCGAGATTACCGGCTACGAAGGTTTCGAGCTGAAGCGCATCATGCGCACCGGCACGGTCGGAACGATCGACAACCGCAACTGGGAACTGCGCGATCAGGCAGGCCCGGTCAAGCGCCTGTCGCAGGCCCGCGCCGTGGCGCTGGACATGGAGTCGGCGACCATTGCCGCCAACGGTTTCCGCTTCCGCGTCCCCTACGGCACACTGCTCTGCGTTTCGGACAAGCCGCTGCACGGCGAGCTGAAACTGCCGGGCATGGCGACCGCCTTCTACCGGACGCAGGTGAACCAGCATCTGCAGATCGGCATCCGCGCCATCCAGAAGCTGGCCGCGATGCCGCCGGAAACGCTGCATTCACGCAAGCTGCGCAGCTTCTTCGAAACGGCATTCCAATAGGAGATAAACGAAGCGTTTGAAGCTATTACGATTGCTCCGATCTCGCGCGTTAGTTGATCTATATATCTTAGACAACTGTGGGATGCGTGAAAATCGCATGCCCTCTGTAGTCAATCAATCGGGACGATCAGGACAAAAGAGGTCTCCTATTTCCAAGAACCGATCGTGCAACGATCACATTAGCCCCAAGTGTTACGATGATTAAATTCCTGCTATCAACAGCAGCTCTCGTTTCCGTGCTTGCTGGAGTTGCTTACGCCGCCGACACGGACGTTACCGTCACGACGCCCTGTCCGTTTGGCGACTGTAAAGCGGCGATCAGTCTTCAGTTCGCCGGGGAATTCGTGATTCCGACTGGTACGCAATTCGATGGCATCGAATTCGGCGGAATATCGGGACTAGATTTCGATCCCGCCTCCAATCACTACATCGCGATTTCCGACGACCGGTCCGAAAAGGCTCCTGCTCGCTATTATGAGCTGTCAATTGATGCGACCGCCGCCGGCATCAGTGACGTCAAGGTACTGAAGACCGTTATCTTCAAGGACAAGAATGGGCAGGCCTTCGCAAAGCGGGCCGTTGATCCGGAGGCAATCCGCCTCGGAAAGGACGGCATTTACTGGTCAAGCGAAGGTGACGCGAAGCAATTGCTGCCGCCCTTCGTGCGGGTCACTGGACCAGACGGCTCCTTCAAGCGGGAATTCGAGCTGCCCGAAGGATTTGCTCCGACCGCAGACAAGTCCACGGGCATTCGCGACAACCTTGCTTTTGAGTCTTTGACGTTCCTTCCGAGCGGAGATCTCATCGTGGGGACAGAATCTGCGCTTGAGCAGGATGGCCCGATTGCAGATCTGACGCATGGATCACTTGCTCGCATAATCCGATATGACACCGCAAACGGAAAGCCTAAGGCGGAATATGCTTACACAGTTGCCCCAATTCCCCAGCCGCCGACTGCGGGCACGGGTTGGAACGATAATGGGGTTTCGGAAATGCTGGCTCTCGATGAGCACAGGATGCTTGTAATCGAGCGAGGCGCTTCGCCGGGCTATGGCAATTTTGCGAAAGTTTACATGATCGACACTGACGGCGCGACCGACATTTCTGCGATAGGCTCCCTCGCGAGCAGCGATAAGTCTATCGTGCCAGTGCGAAAAGCCCAAGTGCTCGACATGCGGGCAATTGGGCTTACGCCTGATAATATCGAGGGCATGACTTTCGCCAAGGGCTCGGATGGCAGCGATCTGCTAGTCTTCGTCGCAGACAACAATTTCTCGAAGGACCAGAAGACGCAATTTCTTGCCTTCAAAGTGCTCAAACGCCCTTAGCGGTTCCCGAGGGGACAATCTTTTTCTCCCCGGATCAAGTCGCACGGACCTAAGCCGATCCGAATTCAGGAGCCTGCCGCGTCACCTACAACCGCCGAAGCAAACAATGATTGACAACGATTTCTTTCATGGGTTCGGTGGGTACATTCAATATGAGGAAAGAACCTTCGCATGGCCTCCGATGCCCAGTCCGCCGCAATCCTTCTAAATCCAGCCGATGATGTTGCAGTCGCAAGGCGACGCATCGCCACAAATGAATCCGCCGGCGTTTATGACGTCGTCGCCAGTCAGCTGATCCCGCGCGGCCACAAGATTGCGTTGCGGCCTATTTCAAAAGGGGCGGAGCTACGGAAGTTCGGACAGGTGATCGGAGTAGCGACACAGGACATCCAGCCAGGCAGCCATGTTCACCTGCACAATCTCGCCATGGTGGAGAGCCACGCCCAGCATCATTTTTCGACGGAGATAGACGAAGTCGGCATGGTCGATCCGGCCGAGCGGCGGACGTTCATGGGATACGATCGCGGGGCCGGCGGCGTCGGAACGCGGAATTTCATCGGGGTGCTGACGACGGTAAACTGTTCGGCCACGGTGTCGCGCTACGTCGCCGACCATTTCAACAGGATGGGGGGTCTCGAGGGCTTCGGCAATGTCGACGGCGTCGTTGCCTTGACCCACGGACTTGGATGCGCGGTTAGCACCAAGACCGAAGGGTATTTGTATCTCACCCGCGTCATCCAGGGCTATGCTCGCCATCCGAATTTCGGGGGGGTCATCATGGTTGGGCTAGGATGTGAAACCAACCAAATCCAGCCGATACTCGAGCACTACAAATTGGAGGAGGGCGAACGCTTCCGTACGCTGACCATCCAGGGGATGGGCGGCACCAGGAAAACGATCGACGCTGCCTGCGGCATGATCAAGGAGATGCTTCCGTCGGTCAATTCAGCTGTCCGGACTGAGCAGCCTCTTTCCGGCCTGAAGGTCGCCCTCGAATGCGGTGGGTCGGACGGATATTCCGGCGTTACCGCTAATCCCGCGCTGGGGTACGCCTCCGATCTCATAGTGCAGAACGGCGGAACGACCTGTCTGGCCGAAACACCCGAAATCTACGGAGCCGAGCATCTATTGACGCGGCGCGCGGTCCGCCCCGAAGTCGCCCAGAAGCTGCTGGATCGCATCGCCTGGTGGCGCGATTATACCGAGCGCAACGGTGCCGAACTGAACAACAACCCGAGCTACGGCAACAAGCAGGGTGGTCTCACCACGATCCTCGAGAAGTCCCTCGGAGCTGTGGCCAAAGGCGGGTCCATGCCCTTGAAGGCGGTTTACGAGTACGGGGAAATCATCGCCGCAAACGGTTTCGTCTTCATGGATACCCCAGGCTACGATCCGGTGGCCGTAACGGGTCAGGTTGCCGGCGGCTGCAATGTTGTCTGCTTCACGACGGGACGTGGTTCTGTTTCGGGCTGGAAGCCGGCCCCCACTATCAAGATCGCCACGAATACCGAAATGTACGAACACATGCGCGAAGACATGGATATCGACACTGGCGGTATCGCGACCGGGGCGGAAACGATCGAGGAAGCGGGCTCAAAGATATTTGAACACGTTATTGCCACGGCTTCCGGGAAAAAGACCGTCAGCGAGCTGTATGACTACGGGGACAACGAATTCGTTCCGTGGCAGGTGGGTGCGATCACCTGAGCGCAGCGCCGCCCGAACGGTGGCTTTCGCGCCATCTGTAGGCGATGGCCGGATTGCAAGGCAACCCGGCGGTCCTTCGGGAGCAATACACGCCCCCGGGCCCCCCGCTGTTAGGCGCTGTTTCGCGTGACCATCTGCCTGCCGGCACGTGCCGGGAAATGCTCGTTCATCCGTGTTTCCAATTCCTTGGAGCCGTCGTGGAATGAGCCGAACCACTTTTCCAACCGGATCATGCTTTCCGTGTGATTGCACTCGAAGTACTTGTGATGGAGATAGTGATCGTAGCAGGTCATCTCGACGACCTTTCCCCCGATGACGACCTGACCGAACCCCACATGGGCCGAGCCGGCGCGAGTGCCGCATGGGTCAGGTGGAAAACAGCCCGCAAGGGGCAAAATCGGTCCCTTCGTCCGTCTCGAATGCGCCATGTGTGGACGGCTCCGGGTTGGCAAGATGTTTTTGACTTTTTGCACGTGCTGGTCGGAGCTGCCGTACTTAGATCGTCAGCAGCCGCAGCGGCAACTTCGCGTTGTCCCCGATCGCCTTACTGAAGGGCTTTCGGCTGAGGGTACAGCCACGAAAGCGTTGTTAGAACTTCACGAAAACTGAGGCTGCGGTGCCTGCGCGCCTTCGACGTGATAAGATATCCGGCTCGCTTACGACATCGAAAGGATGGCCAGAGACATGGAGAGGCGTCTCACCGCTATACTTTCCGCCGATGTGGTCGGCTACAGCCGCCTCATGGGAGAGGATGAGAGCGGCACACTGGAGCGGTTGAAGGCATGTCGCAGGAACTTGGTCGATCCCGCCATCGCGGAATTCCACGGCCGCATCATCAAGCTCATGGGCGATGGTGCCCTTGTCGAGTTCGCGAGCGTCGTGGACGCGGTCCAATGTGCCGCGATCATCCAACGGAAGATGGCCTGCTACGACCAGAACACCTCCGAGGAAAAGAGAATTCAGTTTCGCATCGGCGTCAATCTCGGCGACATCATTGTCGAAGGCGAAGACATCTACGGCGACGGCGTCAACATAGCTGCGCGCCTGGAGGGTATTGCTCAGCCCGGCGGAATTTGCATATCCGGCACCGCTTTCGACCATGCGGTGCACAAGGCCGACGTCGGCTTTTCATCTCTCGGTGAGCAGCGGCTGAAGAACCTAGCCGATCCTGTTCGCGTCTATCGCGTTCTGTTAGACCCCTCTCAGGCAGGCAAGGTCGTCGCCGCCCCTACCCGCCCGCCCAGGCGGCGGCTGATCCTTGCAACGCTCGCAGCGCTGCTGATCGCGACCGCGGCGATTGTCTTCGTGTGGCAATGGCCGTTTGCGCCGCAACGTCCATCGATCGCGGTGCTGCCGTTCACAAATTTGAGTGGCGATCCCGGCCAGGACTATTTCACCGATGGCATCACCGACAACCTGATCACCGATCTCGCCAGGCTTTCTGACCTTGACGTCATCTCCCAGAATTCGGTGTTTGCCTACAAAGGCAAGCCCCACGTTTTGGCGGACATCAAACGCGATCTCGGTGCGCGCTTTGTCGTCGAGGGCAGTGTGCAACGGACCGGCGATCAAATCCGCGTCAATGCGCAACTGATCGATGTGGCAAGCGGCGACCATCTGTGGGCCAACCGATTTGACCGCGGGGCGGATGTGTTTGCCGTGCAGGACGAGATGAGCAGGCAGATCGCCGAAGCGCTGGGCCTGGAGCTGACGCGGTCCGAGACTGAGCGGCTTGCCCGTCCGCCGACCGCCAATCTCGAAGCATACGACTACTACCTGCGTGCCGAGCAGGCAGCGCGCACCGGCCGCCGTTCCCGGTTGCTGGAGGCACTGGCGCTCTTTGACAAGGCGGAGGCGCTCGACCCCGGTTTTGCGGAGGCCTTCGCGGCCGACGCGCGTGCTACCGCCTATGTGTGGCGAAGCGCCTACGACGACGTTCTCCAGAGCGCGTTGGCGCGAAAACGGGCCTACGACAAGGCAAGTCGCGCCTTGGCCCTCGACCCCGATCTTTCGTCGCCGTACGCCGTTCTTGCCGTCATTCAGGTCGTCGACCGCCGCTACGAGCCGGCGATCGCCTCGGCGCAGCAGGCAGTGTCGCTCGGCCCCACCGACGCCGAAGCCTATATGGCGCTCGCATACGTCCAGTTGATCTCGGGCAATCATGCCGAAGCCGTTGCGGCCGTCGAGACGGCGCTGAGGTACGACCCGAACCTATCGGCTATCGACCGGTACACTGCCGGCCTGGTTTTCTATCTGCAACGCGATTACACGAAGGCGCTCGACAATTTCGAACGCGCTCGCGACGGTTCTCCAGGGAACGGCGAATTCGTCACTCCCCTCGCCCTGGCCTATGTCCGTGCCGGTCGCCTCGATGACGCCCGTGCCGCTGTCGCAGAGGGAGTCCGCCTTCAGACCGGGCGCGATTGTCTGGCGGGCTGGCGGCTTGGCAATGCCCATTTCCGCAAGCAGGATTTATCGTTTATCCTCGATGCGCTGCGCGAGGCCGGCCTGCCGGAATGGCCGTTCGGTTTCAAGGGAGACGAACGGGATCGGTTGAACGGCGACGAGATCGCAACCACCGTCATGGGAAAGCTCCTGCGGGGCAAGACCGAGCCCTCGCAAAGCCCGGCGCTCATGCAAATCGGCCTCGATGGCAAGGCAGCAACCCGCTCGGCAACACAGATGATGACGGAGACGGTTTCCGTCAATGGCGACCTGCTCTGCGAGCAGAGTGAAAATGCATTTGGTCGAGCCGATTGCGGCCCGGTCTACAGACGCGCAAACTCGCCCGACGAAACCGGCTATACCTACGTGAACTCGACCAAGGTCTTCTATTTTTCGCCCGTCAAATAGATGCGTTCTGCGGTCAGTGATACTGATCCAGTTCGAGATCGGCTGCGACCCTCGGCCACTTGCCATCCGCCTGAGCCACGGCGTCCACCGCGTGGGCGGCGAACCCCTCCGCATGTCCCTTGTCGTAGATGAGGTAAAGCTTGCCATCAACAATCTTGAACGCTTCTGGATCGATGTTGACCGTGACAGACCCGTGGGTCACCTCGCCCGCGCAGTAGCCGCCATACTGAGGCGCGTATTTCAGCGGCTCACTCATGAACATTTCGCGGTGTTCTGCATTGGCGAAATGCCAGGGCGTCCCCAGCCATTCGTAGGAGAATTTCTCGGAGCCTTTCACCGCTTTGCCTTCGGTGAAATAGGCGACCGTGTCGTATCCCATGATCGCCACGCCGCCGAAGTACCCGGTGTTTACCGAGTCGTCGGCAAAGGCCGACGATCCGCCGACAGCCGCTGCTACAGCCAAACTGATCACCGCCACAGAGCGACCAATCGCTCGTACACCGCTTCTGGTCCCTACATCCATCTGTGCCTCCTGTTCAATCGTGGATTTCCATGCACTTCGCGTAATCTTCCTTGCCAAGGAGGCTCGCCGGAGGGCAGGTCGCGCCATGCCGCTTGAACAGCCGGACGATGTCGGTGTTGCCTTTCCAGAACGCCCGCGTGATCGGCGTGTAGCCGTGAGCCTCCGCATGACCGACGTCGGCCCCCTCAGCGAGCAGAAACGTGGCGAGAGCGACGTGATTTTCCTCACCGGCGACCATCAGCGGCGTCACACCCGCTTTATTGGCCGCGTCATCGAGCGTCGCGCCGTGGGCGAGCAGCAGTTTGCTGATCGGCAAGCTGCCGGAAAAGGCGGCAGCATGAAGCGGCGTAAAGCCACCCGAGTTACGCGCCATGACGTCGGCACCTTTGCCGATCAGCAATTCGGCTATGCCGAGTTGCTCCGCGAGCGCGGCGTTCATGAGAGGTGTTGCCTGATCGCGGGTCCGGCTGTCCACACTTATACCCGAGGCCAAGGCCTGCTCGACGGCTGTGCTATCTCCAGCCGCAACGGCATCGAACAAGGGTTCCCCCGCGGCCGTCATTGTCGCCGCGAAAATGAACACAGCCGATGCAAGCAACTGGCGCATGGCTTCACCTTAGCGAGTTCTAATATAAATAGCACAACCCTTGGACTTTGGATAGGCAATGTGCGCTTGTAGAGGCGCTGCGATGGCATGGCGCGAGGACACCCGCAGGCTATCGAACGACGAGCAGTTTGATCACTTCACGAAGGATCGAGCCCTGGCTCTGCGCAAACATGGACAGGCCTGGACGCATTCCTGGACAGTTGGTTTTTCAGGTTTTTTGCCAGACCTATGTGGCGAACTACACAATGAGCCGTAAGCGCTGTCTCGCTCGCACATTGACACAAATGTTGGGACTCAGTTTGCAAGGATTGCGACTAAATGGCATTTGCTGATTGCCCTGCAATGTTAGCTTGGCAGCCGGACTCGGCAAATCCTCATTTTCGATGGATCGCCATCTGCGATAAGCGCACCCTCCTCAACCAAAGCAATCATGCGCTCATGCAATGCCATGTCGCCGACCTGCAAATATGGGTCGCAGCTCAGGCCGAGCGCGTTGCCGACTATAAAGGCAACTTTTCTTCACTCCGAAGTGGCCTGCGCCAGTAGCAACGCGTCAAAATGATCGATAGGTGCGGACGCCAAACCATCTGCTGATACGACACGGAAAGGTGCATTGTCGGCCGTAAGTTTTTCCCATTTCCGCTGGTTCAGCATATCTTCATCAGTGGAGACGGTTCGCTCCTGATCAGATTCGAACCGGCGGCGACTCATTTAGACTCCAAACCGGTAAACCGTTATTTTGACGCGTAAAAGCCATTTGTCTGCGTCCATTTCGCTCCTCAATCTTCGAGGACAGCATCAGGGGCCTATCGAGACTACAATGCCAGGCTGGCCTGTCGACCCGAAAGACGGCTCTTTAAGAACAGGGCCACGGTCGCCATCCTTAAAGTGCAAGGCGAAATCTTCACACGCCGAAACACCGCCGCCATCAATAAGCAATGCTATTTTTCCCTTCCAGGCGTCTGACAGCGGCGCCATCCTATCCGGTCCAAGCGCATAATCATGGCTGGCAGCGCAGGAGCGGCGCCGTTAAAGGAGTCGGAGGCATTAGACATGGCGATCGCCATAGGAGTTGCGCCAAGCGTGCCTCGATAGGGTTTCGTCATGATGAGACAAAGTAGGTTGTCAGGCGTGTTGTCACGTCGGCCAGGCGTCAAATCCGTAAAGCCGTTCGGGATTCTCGACAAAGATCTTCTGGCGTAATTCTGCGTCACCAACCCAACTTCCGAACATGTCCATGAGATCGGTATCGTCGGGCACCGGCACGGTGATAGAAGGATGTGGCCAGTCGGTGCCGGTGACAAGCTGTCCCGGACCGGTTTTCAAAAGCGCCTCGACAAAGGGAGCGGCATCGTCATAAGGCGGCGTCTGCATTGCGGTCACCCGGTAGGCGCCTGTCATTTTTACCCACGCACGCCCGTCGCGCACAAGACCTAGAAGGTCTTGAAACCCGCGATTGTGGACACCCCTCTCTACCGGAACGTGCCCGAGATGATCGAATACTATCGGGATGTCCAATCTGGAAACCAGAGCTTTCAGATCCTCGATCTGCGAGACGTCGGCAAGAAACTGCAGGTGCCAGCCTAGATCTCGGATCTTGTCTGCAAGACCAGCAGCCGCCGTCATCGCAAGCCCGGCGGCGAAGACGAGATTGAGGCGCACGCCCCGCACACCAGACTCATGCAATGCTTCCAGTTCGTTCTCCGAAACGCTTGGGTCCAGAACGAGCACAGCTCGTGCCGGGATGCGGCTTTCATACAAGAAGGACAGTGTACGGCTGTTATCGAGTCCATAAACACTCGGTTGCACGATGACTGCTCGCGAAAATCCAAGCATCTCGGCGAGGACCTCATAGTCGCCAATCGATGCGTCGGGAGGCGTGTAGCTACGGCCGGATGCATAGGGAAACCGATCTTGCGGACCAAAGACGTGAAAGTGGCAATCGACGGCCCCTGCCGGCAACCGGCGAATGGGCCGGCGGCTGACCGCTCGGGCCGGCGCACATTCGAGGATAGTCATTATCTGGTTCTCCTGTGGAAACGTCGCAGCCATGAAGCTGCGACGCGGATCAACGGATCGCTTGTGGGCGGCTGGTCCTCAGGGCTGAACCGTAGCATTGACCTTCGTAAGCTTGTAAAGGTCGGCAGGCGCTTCGCACTTGTTGCAGTTTACTTCCGGAACGTTCGGTGCTTCCTGGACAATATTCGCCGGGAGCGGCTGGATAGTTGCGCCGGGGGTCGGCGTTCCATTGAGTGCCGAAGCCAGCGACAGTTCGGGGAAGAGAACAGGATCGAAGATTTCGGTGTTGAAGGAATCCGGGACGAGATCAGGCTTGAATGCGTTGCAGCCGCCTTCGAACTTGTCGCCGGCGCAAACCTTCACTTGATCGGCAGGGACCCACGGAAGAGGCGTCTGGATGTTGTGCACCGTCACCTTACGCTTGCCGGTGAGTTCTTCCATCATCAGCTTGAACGCCAGCGCTGAAACCGTGATGGGATCGCCGGACGAAATGCCGTCTAGCCCGCGCTTGCGGAGGTCTGGATCGGCGAGGGCAAGCCGGAAGCCGTTGGTGTTTTCGCCGGTAACCGGCACCAGCTTCTGCATGTTGGCGGCGATCATCGCCTTGACCGCGCCGTCTTCACCGTTTTGCGCAAAGATTGCGTCCACGTCAGGATGGGCGGCAAGCGCCTTGGCGGTTTCCTGCTGCGTCGTCTGGCTGCTCCACATGCCGTTGTATTCGGCGACAACCTTGATACCGGGGTACTTCTTGAAGACGCTCATCGCGCCGTCATAGTTCATCTTGTCGACGGAATTGCCCGGCACGCCGCGCACGACGAAGACATTCCCCTTGCCGTTCAGCTTATTAACGATCCATTGCGCGGTGTTCTGCGGAAAACCAGCGGTGATATAGCTGACCGTGCGGGCACATGGCTCGGTAACGGTGGCACTATAGGTATAGACGAGAACCTTCTTCTCGCAAGCTTGATGGATCGCACGATTAAGGCCGGTCGCGGAAATCGGGAAGGTGATGATGGCGTCTGCACCGGCAGAAACCATACTTTGATACGCCGAAGCCTGCGCCTGAACGTCCGTGCCGGAGATCACGGTCTTCAGATCGACCATTTTGTCGTAGGGCGGCGTTGCTGCCAGGGCCTTGATGAGGTTGGACGTTTCCGTCTGGTAGCCGTTGCCGCTATAGCTCATGCTCAGGTAGACTTTGAATTTCTTGTCCTGTGCATCGGCGGAGCCGTGAGATGCGAGCCCCGCAAGCGCCGCGAATGCGGCGACCATCGCGAAGCGCTTCCTGCTTTTCATTCGATCGGTCATTTTCCTCTCCCTTGAATGCCCGTGACTAGGCGGTTGTTCGGTACAAGCCGAATTGCTATTTCTTCCCGGCATCAGGCAGGCTGCGCTTCAGCAATACCTGCAGATCATCACGCAGAAGAACCAGCGCGACGAAAATGACCGCGCCGTAAATGATGGTCCGCCATCCCTCGGCGATACCGAGAGAGGAGACGATGGTTGAAAGAGTGGTAAGCAGGATCGCGCCCGCCGCAGCGCCGAGATAGATCCCGCGCCCGCCGACAATCGAGGTTCCGCCTATGACAACGGCAGCAACCGAGGGTAGAAGGTAGCTTTGCCCCATCATCAGGGTGACGCCGGTGACATAACCGACCAACAGCATCCCAGCGAGGCCGGCGCTGGCGCCGCTGATCGCATAGGTGAGAATCGTCAGCCTGAGCACCGGAAGGCCGGCGACATATGCCGCGATTGGATTGGTGCCGAGGGCATAGAGCTTACGACCGAAACTGGTCCTGACTTGCAGAAACCATCCCCCGAGAACGACGAGAACCATTAGGTACAACATGGGAACGCCGACGGGGGTATGGGCGAAAAGCGACGACAGGAATGGCGAGGCTGCGCCGCTTGGCGTTCCCTGGGTAAAGCCGAGCGTGGCGCCATAGAGAATGATCCCCATGGCCAATGTCATGATGAAGGGCGGAACGCCGAGAAGACTGATGCCGATGCCACTGCATGCGCCGATCGCGCCGGTAAGCAGCAGGATAGCCGGCACGCCCCAGATCAGCGCCGCGCCGGAATTGCCGATCCAGCTGAAGGTCAGAACGCCGCCAAGCGTCACCATGGAAGCGACGCTGAGATCGAGTCCGCCGATGAGGATGACCATCTGCTGACCGAAGGCGACCACCATCAAGAAGCTGGAAATCAGAAGGATCGCTTCGATCTGCGCGAGGCTGCCGAAGCCTGGGCCGAGCACGCGCGACGCGGCGATGAGGACGATCGAAACACCGAAGAGCGCAATCGCATTGCGGACATCCCGGTCAAGACGGAAACCTCTGCCATTTCCCACGTCGCCACGGGTATCGACCGGCCGGCCGCTCTTGTTGTCCAGAGTTTCCTGGCTCATGCGTGGCCCTCCCGGTTCGATGAAAAGCGCGCGGAGACGGCGGCGATCACGACAGCGATGATCATGACCGCGCCTTGGAAAATGCCCGTGTAAAAGGACGATACGCCGGTCGAAAACAGCACCTTCTGAAGAAGCGTCAGCGTCAGCGCGCCGAGCATCGAACCAGCAATGCCGCCACGCCCACCAGAGAAGGACGTTCCTCCGAGCGCAATCGCGGCAAAGACCAGCAGCAGGTAGGGATCGCCGACATTGGGCGTGCCAGTTGCGGTGAGAGCCGTCAGCATGAAGCCGGCAAGCCCGTAGCAGACACCGGCGAGCACATAGGCGATGACTTTTGTGCGAGCGGCGGGCACGCCGGCCAGAACCGCAGCCGTTTCATCGGCCCCGATCGCATAGAGTCCGACACCCCAGTTGGTGCGCAGAAGAACGACCCAGATAAGGTAGACGACGACTGCAATAGCCAGCGCGACGGGAATGACGCCCGCCAACTGGTCGGTGAGGCCGTAGACCATGAAATCCGACACGTTGCCGCCCGGCGCATCGAGAATGAGGAGTGCGGCGCCTGAGCAGACGATCATCGAAGACAGCGTCAGAGCGATCGACTGGAGATTCAAATAGGCAATCAACACACCGTTGACGGCACCAACCAGGCCACCGACAACGACCGCGATCGCAAGGCCGCCAAGCGCGCCGAGCGGCCCGTCTCCGGCATAGACCGCAACGAGCACGTTGGTCAGGGAAACGACGCCCGCGACCGAGAGATCGAAGCCGCGCGTCAGCACGACGAGTGTCCCGCCGGCTGCCGCCAGAGCCAGAGGCAGGCTGTTGTTGAAAATATCGGTGAGCACCGACTGGGTCAGCGCATCATTCTGAGTCCAGACGAAGATCGCAAACAGCACCGCCAGCAATGCGATGATGACCGAAGTGCCATCGCCGAAAAGGCGGCGATACCAGTGTTCAGGCCGAAGCATATTCATTTCCACACTCAATGGCCTGTCCTCTGTCCTGTAGCCAAGGCGACGAGGCGCGGCTCCGAAAGTTCATCGCCCGGAACCTCGCCGGCGACGCGGCCGCGATAGATGACGACGCAGCGATCGGCGAGATGAACAAGCTCCGAAAGCTCGGTCGAATACACCAGCGCCGAGCCGCCCTCCCGAACAAAATCCCTGATGACACCGTAGATGACGGCTTTCGTGCCCACGTCGACGCCGCGCGTCGGATCGAACAGCACGAGGTTGCGGGCGCCGGACGCGACGACGCGGCCGATCAGCGCCTTCTGTTGATTGCCGCCGGAGAGCTCGCCGATCTTCAGTTTCAGATAACGTTCCGCCAGATCGACGCGCTTGGCTTCATCGGCGACGACCTGACGCTCTCGCGCCCGGTTCATCACGCCGAAGCGACTGAGGACGCGCAGAAGCGAGAGGGACATGTTGGTATCCGTTCGCAGCCCCAGAAAGACGCCTTCCGTCTTGCGCTCCTCCGGCACGAAGCCAATCCCGGCTTTCACGGCTGCAGCGGGAGAAACAAGAACAGCGCGTTCACCATCGATCGTTACTTCGCCGCTATCGATTTTCGTCAGGCCCGCCAGCATCCGAAAGAGATCGCGCTGGCCTTGACCTTCAAGGGCCGCAATGCCGACAATCTCTCCGCGACGCACATCCAGGCTGACGTCGTGCACATTTCCACCGGCAAGTTTCTTGACAGACACAGCGACCGGATTGGCGGTTGCCGAAACACCGGCGCCGCTTGGTTTGTGGGCGCGCACGGCAGAGCCGACCATCATTTCGAAAATGCGGTCATCCTCGACACCCTTCAGCGAGAGGGTCTCTATACTTTCGCCGTTGCGCAGTATGGTGCCGCGCCGGCATAGGCGACGCACTTCGGAGAGGCGGTGCGAAATGTAGAGCACGCCTGTCCCCGCGGCAGTCACGCGCGCGAGAATGTCGAAGAGCCATTTCGGCTCCGCGAGAGCGGCCGTTGGCTCGTCAAGAACCAGAAGCTTCGGATTGCGGCTGACCGCCCGCATGATCTCGATGCGCTGCTTTTCCGCAAGCGAGAGCGATCGAACAGGCAGATCGGGATGAATATGCGAAAGGTCGTATTCAGCGAGCATTTGCGATGCGCGTTCACGGCTGCCGCGTGCCGAGTTGAGGCCGAGCGTTCCCTTGATCTGATGAGGCAGCATCAGATTCTGCGCCACCGTGAGGTTCGGCAGCAGGCTGAGCTCCTGAAAAGCAGTGGAAACGCCGGCCGCGCGGGCATCCATGGGAGTGCGGGGCGCAAAATCGGCGCCGTCGAGCTTCAGAACACCCTTGTCGGGGGTGACGATACCGCTCAAGACCTTGACGATGGTGGATTTTCCGGCGCCATTCTCGCCGAGGATGGCGTGGATTTCGCCCGGCTCGATATCGAAGGAAACACGGCGGACGGCAATCGTCGCCCCATACGCCTTAGAGATGTCCTGCATAACCAGAGTGGGACGAACGGATATAGCGGAGGATGTCGCACTCGAGTTCAGCATGTGGGCCCTGCCCTATCGTCTCTGGCCATGGCGCCGTCTCCTATGAATTGTAGACGCCGCCATCGATCACTATGGACTGGGCAGTCATGTAGGAGGATTCTTCGGAGGCGAGATAGACGAAGAGCGGCGCAATCTCCGCCGACGTCGCCTGTCGGCCGAGCGGAACCAGCGCCGCGATCTTGGCCTCCTGCGCTGTCTGCCCGCCCATGAAATCGATGGCCGGTTTATTGAATGCGGTGTCGACCCAGCCGGGGCAAACGGCGTTTACGCGGATATTGTCCGGCGCAAGCTCCACCGCAAGCGCCGTGGTAAAGGCGACGACGGCGCCTTTCGATGCCGAATAGGCGACAAGTCCAGGGCCGCCCCGCTTGCCGGCCAGCGACGACGTATTGATGATCGAGCCCTTGCCCGACGCTTTCAGATGCGGGATCGCATATTTGGCACCCAGGAATTGCGCCCGGGCATTGACGGTGAAAAGTGCGTCCCAACGCGCGACGTCGAAATCGACGATCTGCCCCGAATGCTGAACCCCGGCATTCTGGACGAGTACGTCCAACCCGCCCAATCGACCGACCGCCGTCTCGATAAACGCCTTAATGTCGGCCTCGGACGAGAGATCGACCTTGACGAAGCTGACGGCGTCTCCGAGCTCCTTAACGAGTACGGCGCCGGCCTGCTCATCGCGATCGCCGACGACGACGCGCGCACCCTCGGCTACGAAGCCGACGACCGCCTCTTTGCCGATATTGGCCACGGCGCCAGTAATGATGATGCGCTTGCCGTTCAAACGTCCTGTCATGTTGATCGCTATCCTTTCGTCTATGCAGCCGTCAGGCGCGGATCCGTTGGGTGTGGTCGCGCACGGTCCCGTCGTCGACGGATTGAAGAAAATCCATGATCACTCTGTTGCATTCCTCTGGCTGCTCGATCGTCGGCATGTGTGCCGCATCGGCGACCGTCACCAGGACAGCGCCTGGGATCGTATCGGCAATCCGCTCGAGGGTCGGTAGCGGCGTCGAAAGATCGTGTTCGCCCGCAACCACCAGCGTGGGAAGCTCGATAGCCGCGATGATGCTCGACAAGGTCATGTCCCGGATTGCCGCAGCACATCCCGCGTAACCGTCCTGCGTCGTGCGCAGCACCATCTCACGCATCCTGTTCATCGTCTCCGGATGAGCGTCGCGGAATGCCGGCGTGAACCAGCGATCGATTGTCGCCTCTATCTGCGGCGGCACGCCGTGTTTGCGAACCGCGGCCACGCGCGACTCCCAAGTCGACTTTGGCGCTTCACTGGATGTCGCACATAGCGTGAGGCTCTTCAGGCGCGAGGAATGGTGCACGCCCATGAACTGACCGACCATCGCGCCGAGCGAGCAGCCGACGAGATGGACGCGCTCGAGCGATAATGCGTCAAGAAGGGCGACGACATCATCGGCGAGAAGCGAGAGCGAATAATCTCCAGGCGTTCCCTCGCTCTCTCCATGCCCGCGCATGTCGTACCGCAGCAGGCGGTACGTGCTCGCGAAAGCCTCCATCTGAGGATCCCACATCGTGCTGTCGGCCGCCAGCCCGTTTGCCAGCAGCACAACGGGAGCGCCTTCCGGCCCGGTCAGCGACCAGGCGGCCCTCACTCCGTTGATGACTGAAAATGACGGCATGTGATCCTCCGCAGGTCGCTCCGCCTGCTTGCCGACATTAGATATATTTTCATATACATGATTGTCAATAATATTTTCTACGAGTTATATTGCGACTATCGCTTGATTTTTCGCGTGCATAAAACCGAAGACCTGGGGCATTGAAGTCGTCTTCAGGCTAGATATGCAGACACGATGACGACGCAGGAGAAAAAACTTGGGCAGCAAAACCGACGCACAGATCAACAAGGTGGTGGAAGCTATAAAAGCGGACATCATCATCGGTCGGCTGCGCCCACGCGAACATCTGGTTGAAGACGACATCATGGGGAAGTTCGATGCCTCACGGCACACTGTTCGGACGGTCCTTGCCAATCTTGAACAGATGGGTCTGATCACACGCCGACCAAACAAGGGTGCGGTTGTCCGCGACTTTTCCGTGCAGCAAGTGGAAGAGATCTATGACGTTCGCATCATCTTGCAGGCGGAGGCGGGGCGGCGGCTCCCGATGCCAGCCGATCCCGAAACTATTGCCGATCTGCAAGCGATCCACGAGCAGTATTGCACGGCGCTTGATGCCGGCAGGCTGATCGACGTCAACATCCTAAACGATGCCTTCCATCGCCGTATCTGGCAGACATGCCCGAACAAATATCTGGCGGACACGATCGAAAGGCTCTGGGTGGAAACGACCGGAATTCGTTGGTACGGCGTCGGCGACATGGTGCTTCTCTCTCATTCCCGCAGCGATCACCAACGTATGATCGAGCAGTTGCAAGTCGGCGACCGCGACGGCTTCGTCACCCTCGCCGTCGATCATATCCTGCCACCACTCGAGGCGTTCCGGCGTGCCCACGGTATCGCAGCGCCGGTAGCTGTGGCAGACGACATCGCACAACCAAAGGTGCCCTGATGAAACCGACCTATGATCTGCTCGTCCAGGGAAACAACCTGCGACTGAAAGACGATTTTCTCGGAATGTCGAACGTGACCCTGATTAGAGGCAAAAGCGGTCCGATCCTGTTTGACACCGGCGGCTATGTTTCCCGGTTAGGGCTCATCAAGGCGCTCGCCGCCCGGGGGCTGAGACCAGCCGATATCCCGGTCGTCTTCCTGTCCCACCTGCATTTCGACCATGCCCACAATGTCGATCTGTTCTCCCACGCCCGGTTCATCGTCAGCCGCAGAGAATGGGACTATGTCGAAAATCCCCATCCGAACGACCTGCTGGTGCCTTGGGGCATCCGCCAGCAGCTGTCGAAATCTCGAGTGGATTTTATCGAAGGCGAAGGGATGCTCGATGAGGGCATCAGCTTCTTTCCCGCACCCGGCCACACGCCCGGATGCTACGCGCTCGAGCTTGCGACCGATGATCGCGGTACGGTGGTCATTGCCGGAGATGCGATCAAATATGCGAAGGAGGCGATCATCCGGGCCTGCGACATGGCCTTCGATACGATCGAGAACGGTACCCGCACCATCGAGCGGATTCTCGATCGTGCCGACCGCATCATGCCGGGACATTTTCCCGAACTCATCAAACAGCCGAATGGCGCTTTCAGCTGGAACGATGCTGCGCCTTTCGACCTGCTGATCCGCTAGGCTTGAATCGGAGGACAATCAATGGCGCAGGATCCGACTACCCTTTCCTACGGCCGCGGCCACCTGGATATTGCCCTGCCTGTGGATGCGAGAGCGACGCTGGTGCGCAAGAAGCCGCTGCCGAAGCTGGCCGATCCGGGTGCGGCGATTGCGGCGGCGCTGAAGGCCCCGGTCGGCTCGGCGCCACTTGCCGAACTGGCGCGAGGGCGCACGGGCGCCTGCATTCTGATCTGCGATATCACCCGGCCGGTACCGAACGGGCTGTTTCTGCGGCCGATGATCGAAACTATGGTCGCATCGGGCATTCCGCTCAAGGCGATTTCCGAGTCCTGCAAACGAAGCTGTCCGCATCTGCCTCGGCGGCCCGATCCCATGCGATACGTTGCGCAACGCGGTTGAATTCACGAGCCATGCTCTTGAAGGTCCTCCGGAGATGACAGGATCGTTCTTTTAGGTCGATTCGTGGCGATCCCACGCCTTGAAAAGAGTCGAACCGTCGCTACCTTCTTCTGTCAGCGCGAGCCGCTGCGGATTCGCCGTATCGCATCGGCAAATGTTCACCCCCATCGCCATGCCGCCTATCCCGATGACTCCGAGTGCCCGAGTCCCATAAGCTTCCAGCGCTTAACATCGTCCGTGACAGGTCGCATTTCCGAAATGTCGTCCTGGACGGTGGCCATCGAAGTCTCGACCTTGATTACCCTGTCGACCATTTCATCTATGCGCCGATGCATAGAGGCGCGGCTTACGTCAGATTTCTCCTCCGATCGTCTTGACGCTTCAATCAGCATGTCGACCTTAGCCGTGAGGCACGGTTTGCGATGCGTTGCCGCTGGTGGGCGTACGCGCCTATTTGTGCGGCCGTGAAGTACTTCGGGAAGGTCTTCGGCAGCCCGACGGCGTTGTAATTCGGGTTCTCACTGATTGGCACAAAACTGCCGCCTGTCTCGATCATCGGATGGCCAGGATGTAAGCGAGGTGGCCGTCAAACACGGTTGGGCGCACCGCGGTGAAGAACTTCGCGCGATCTATGATGTTTTCCTTTCTTCAGCGGGATTTCAGCTTGGTTTCATCTTGCGGTGGTAACAAACCTCGCGCGAACAAGACGCCCCCCCCCCGGAAAATTGCTCGCGCAGCATGAGCCGTACCCGGTTCCCTGGCCCTACCTCCCTGCCACGAGGTAGGGCCATTTCATTCGGTTGCGTCTCCTTTTAAGGGGATAGATCCCCTTGCCTTACGGTAGGAGGCCGCTAGGTCCTTTACGCTGAGCAGCACTTGGGGGGATCAGTTGGCGTACGATTGGAGCGGCGTCAGGACGCGCCGGATAAAGGCCTTAAAGGTGGGGATTTCACTCGTGATCGCGGCTGCGGCTCTCGCAGGCCCGGCAATGGTGCTGCTTCGTTCGCACCACTGAAGCCCGGCCGCCGCGGAGCGAAGAATTTCCCTTCCCATGGTTTGATGCCAGGGTGTTTGCGCGGCCGCGATCTGAAACGGCACACGCCTCAGTGGATATTAATCTCGCATTTCTGACTCGAGGAGGTTTGCTCTGGTTTAACCCGGCAACGGGCGATTTATTGCACGCGCTGAAGCGGGGACACCTACGCGACGGCCGGGAGTCCCGGAGCAACCCTTGGTCGGGAACGTGGGACTCCCGTCATCAAGACTAGAGCTTCTCAGCCGCGGCAAAGAAGTCATCGATCTGCTGAGGCGTAAAGCCCATGGCCTGAAAGCCTTCTCGCAAACTGACGTGCTTCTTCGCCTGGGATAGCCGCCCCCTACACCGGCTGCTTTGCGGGAAGTGGGAGAGGTCATAACGTTTAACGGGAAAACAACGCCGCGCCCTCTAATTGGACTGGAGCTAGTGGGCAATTGTCGGAATACTGCCCGGCAAGGCCTCGGAATCCTGCGCACGATCATCTCGGATTTCGCATTCCCGAAGGCGACCGAGAACATAACCTTCGAGTAAATGTCACCATGGCTTCAACTTTGTGCTCTCTCCGGACAATCGCGTTGCCATTTTTTATCGTTGGTGTCGCTTCGTCGCCCTACGCGGCTCCATCTGCCGACCTGAATATCTCTGCCGATGCACTTTTCGTGACAGTACAACTAACCGAGCAAACCGGAAGCGATGCCAAGCGAGATGCAGAAGCATTACCTTCTGCGTCTGTTGACAAGATCGCCTTGCTCCTCACGCAAGGCGACCAGTTGGTGCGACAGCATAAATGGGATGATGCGGTCGAGGTCTACCGCGCGGCACTGAAGGAGGATCCCTCATCGGCTGCTGCGCAGGAAAAGGTATTCGCTGTTCTGGTCATTCAGAAAAAATACGAGGACGCCATCGCCCAGGCTCAGCAGGCGATTTTGGTGTCGCCGAAATCGGCCAAACCGCATATTTGGCTGGGGTCCATCTACATGCTTCAGGCCAAGTTCGAAAAGGCCGAGGCTGAGATGCGTCAGGCGGTCCAAGTCGATCCAAAAGCCGCCCAAGCCCATGGGTATCTTTGGATACTAATGGCGACCCAGGGAAAAAAGGAGGAAGCCGTCTCCGAATTAAAGGCGGCTATCGATACGGACCCGACGCATGCGATACTGCAAAATCCGGCGCTTCGAACCGCTCACCTTGGGTTCGCGCAGGATATCGATTATGAGGATATCGCTTATCGCGAATGGGTACGCGTCGAACCGGCGAACGTCCTGGCGCATCTCGCTCTGGCCCGCCATTTGGCGCTGAGCGTTTCTGGTGCCAAAAAGGAGGCGCTGGCAGAATACCGCGAAGCACTTCGCCTTGATGGCAACAGCGCCACCGCCCATCTCGGCCTCGCCGGCCAGTTGACGGGGTCACCCAGCGCGGATGCCGAGGCCATTTCGCATTATCGCGAAGCAATTCGCCTCGCTCCAGGAGATCTGGATGCCCGCATGCGGCTGGGCGTCAAACTCAAATCCACTAGAAAGTATGATGAAGCCGAACGGGCTTACCTCGACGCAATCTCGACGTTTCCGAATGCATACGCGCCACACTTCTACCTCGCCAGTCTCTATGCGGATGAGAGGAAATGGAATCAGGCACTAGCCCAGTATGAGGAGGCGACCAGGCTCGACCCAAAGCATCATGCCTATCACCGGAGCGTTGCCGATATTTATCAGGCTCAGAGCAGATCCAACGAGGCTATTGATGAATACCGGCTCGCTATTGCACAGGATCCCGCTGATATAATGGCCAAGGAAGGCTTGCAGAAGGTGCTGCGCGCTGCGGGACGTATCGCCGAGGCGGACGCCGTGGCCGCCGAGGATATCGCCCGCATCAAAGCCGATATCGCACGCAGTCCTAACAATCTCGACAACCATGAGGCGCTTGGCCAAGCCTTTATGCGGCAGGGTAAGCTTGAGGATGCCATTGCTGAATTTCGCGAAACAATAAGATTGGCGCCGACCATCTTTATTTATCACGAAGATCTTGCAGTTGCCTTGCGCGGCCATGGTGACGTGGACGAGGCGATCAAGGAATTGCGGGAGACTATCCATCTCGCACGGACATTGGCGCCAACTTACATCGAGCTATCCGATTTACTGCTACAGCTGGGTCGGTTGAACGATGCGCTCGAGAATTACAAGACGGCGATCAGGAGTGTGCCGGAGAACTCCTCCCTTCATGCAAAACTGGCTCAGGTGCTGGAGACGATGGCCGACCGCGAAAACGGCGATCAGAAGCTTACTTTTTTACGAGAAGCCTGCGCAGAGTTGATTTCCGCCAGTAAATTTTCTTTTGCCGATGCCGATCTCGTCTCGCGACTGCACGAAATCGATTTATCACTGAGTTCAAACGGTGGTTGCGTTATGTGATGAATATCAGGTCACGAGGTCTGCAACGGTAAGCAGCAAATCGTGATCATTCTTTCCCGTAAAGAGTCGGCCCGGCGACTTTCCACCGAAACACAATGAAGTGCCTGCCACAGGCGGCTCATAGTCTTTTGATTTCTTCGAACCTAAGACCAAAGCGAGCAAGATATTTCGTCAGGCGATCGGCGTCGTTGCTACTTTTCTTCTCCAGGCGCGAATTGGCAAACAGTGCTCTACCGGCAGCGCTTGCGGTCGCGTGCTCGCGGCAAGTGCGAAGGACGGTGGCAAGTTGCGTTGCGTCGAAGGGGTCAAGACGAGTCGCAGCTTCGGGGCCCAGCAGTTCCATGATAATAGCATCGGTTGGGTCATCGTCATTTGAGGTGCGCCAAAAAGCCTTCAAGCGCTGGACCTCGCCATCAACAACGTCGGTCGTGATGCGCCCATGCGGCGCGAGTGTTGCCATGCGTGTCACTGAGGCCGACAGATCACGAAAGTTCGCGCTCCAGACGGCTTGCGGGCTGGTGGCGAAGGTCAGGTAGCGATCGCGGGCCTCTTTGTTGAAGGTGATGTTTTCGCCTTCCCGCTCCAGATAGCGCTTGAGTTCGAAGTCGAGATTGGGCTCGATGTCCTCCTTGCGCTCGCGTAGCGCCGGCAGCTGGAACGTCCAAAGATTGAGGCGGGCATAGAGGTCTTCGCGGAACCTTCCCTTGCGGACATCCTCGCCGAGGTCGCGATTGGTCCCTGCAAGCAGCTGAAAGTCTGCGGCGACCTCTCGGTCGGCACCGACGGGCAGAAATCTCTTTTCCTCAATTGCGCGTAGACACATGGCCTGTTCGTCAAGGCCGAGTTCGCCGATCTCATCCAGGAATAAAACGCCCTTGTCAGCCGACTTGAGCAAACCAGCACGCTCACCCGCAGCGCCGGTAAACGCACCTTTCACGTGGCCGAACAGCGTAGACATCGCCTGGTCGCCCCGTAGTGTCGCACAGTTGACCTCGATGAAGGGGCCGCTGATTTTGCGTTGGCTCTTTTTCAGCTCGTAGATCCGGCGCGCAAGTTGCGACTTGCCGGCACCGGTCGGCCCGGTCAGGAGAACGGGCGCCGTCGAGCGGATCACCACTCTCTCGATCTCATCGATCATCCTGTTAAAGGCGGCATTGCGGGTCGATATGCCAGATTTCAGGAAGGAGGCCGCGTCTTCGCGTTCGGACGCAAAGCGCTTGGCGATCTCGTCGTAGCGGGAAAGGTCGAGGTCGATGATCCGATGTGTGCCGGCGAAATCCTCCGCTGGCTCGCGTTCACGCGGGGGCGAAAGCTGCAACAGCTGACCAGGAATAATGCGGGCTTCGGTCAGCAGGAACCAGCAAATCTGTGCCACATGCGTGCCAGTGGTGATGTTGACGAGGTAGTCCTCGGTGTCAGGGTCGAAGCTGTAGCCGCGCGCGAAGTCCCTGAGGTTTGTGTAGACCTCTGAAAAATCCCATGGATCGCGGAAGTTGATAACATTGCTTCTGACCTCTGTCGCCGGCGAAACGGTTGCGATGTCGCCAACGATACGATGACTGAGAGCTTGCGCGTGGTTGTCGTAGATCAACTCCAGCCGGTCGATGAACAGACCCGGTTGTTGGCAGAGCGCGACATTGGGCCGCCAACGGCTCCAACGATTTTCCCATTTGCCCGCGTCCAGAGTGGTTCCCAATATGCTGATGGCAACGCGGCGCTTCATCGATTATCCAAAATTATAAAAGTCTATACAGTAGAATAATATTCCCAGGCTCTGGATTTTTGCAACCATGCATTTCAAGAATGGAGTCAAAATTTTTTCCCGCGTTAAAACAAACAGATAGAAGAAAGCTTCTCGTTTCTCCCGACCTTTTCTCCAAACTGGCACGCCTCTTGAAATGTACCTGGCACGAACGAAACAAGAGGTGCCGTTATGGTCAACAAGGCAATCTTCAAATCCTACTTCGGGAAACTGCTCCCGGCAGCGGATACGACAAATCATGAAGCCGCGCCGGCCTATCAGCTAACGCCGCGCGACGCGCTGGCGCAGTATGCTGTGACCGGCACATTCAACGGCACCTTCTACACGGATGGAGCCGAGCAGCTCGAAACGGTAAAGACGCTGGCCCTTCAGGTCGAGCCGGAGTTCCTCGCCAAGGTAGCTATCTACGCGGCGGAAAAGGGTCACATGAAGGACATGCCGGTGACGTTGCTCGCCATGCTCTCGAGCCTTCAGAGCGATGGCTTCGCCCGTGCGTTCCCGCGCGTAGTGAAGAGCGGCAAGATGCTGCGCGGCTTTGTGCAGGTCATGCGCTCCGGCGCCACCGGTCGCAAGTCGCTTGGCACACGACCAAAGAAGGTCGTGCAGGCATGGCTCGAACGGGCCAGCACCGCACAGATCCTTCGTGCGATGGTCGGAACCGATCCTTCGCTCGCCGATGTCGTCCGCATGGTGCATCCGAAGCCGACAACGGAAGAGCGCAAGGCGCTCTATGCCTGGGCGATCGGCAAGCCGTACGACTATGCGGCGCTGCCGGATCTCGTCAAGGCACTGGAAGCTTTTCGGCGTGACCAGACCTGCCAAGTTCCGGAGGTCCCGTTCCAGATGCTGACCTCATTGCCTCTAACGCGGGAGCATTGGGTCGAGATCGCCCGCAAGGGCGGCTGGCAGATGGTGCGGCAGAACCTCAACACCTTCGCACGCAACGGTGTGTTCGAGGTGAAGGGTTTTGCAGAGACGCTGGCGGCGCGGCTAGCCGATCCGGATGAGATCCGCAAGGCAAAGGTCTTCCCCTATCAGCTCATGATGGCGTGGAAGATGGTCGATGGCCAGGTTCCGGATGTGGTGCGGGATGCGCTTCAGGATGCGATGGATATCGCGATTGCCAACGTGCCGCCCCTGACGGGCACCGTGGTGCTCTGCCCTGACGTGTCGGGTTCCATGGGCTCGCCCGTCACCGGCTTTCGGAAGGGTGCGACGTCCTCGGTCCGCTGCATCGATGTCGCCGGTCTGATGACCGCGGCGTTCCTGCAGCGCAATCCGCAGGCGCGGGTGTTGCCGTTCGAGAATGACGTGGTGCACGTCAATCTCAACAAGCGGGATTCGGTGATGACCAATGCCGACAAGCTGGCAAAAATCGGTGGCGGCGGAACCAACTGCTCGGCGCCGCTGCGGAAGCTCGCCAACGAGAATGCCAAGGTCGATCTCGTGGTGTTCATCTCGGACAACCAGTCCTGGATGGATGCGCGAAAGGGCAGCCAGCCGACAGCTGTGATGACGGAATGGGCAAGGATCAAGAGGGTCAATCCGGCTGCAAAGCTGGTCTGCCTCGATATTCAGCCTTTTGCAACGACACAGGCGCCGACGCGGGAAGACGTGCTCAACATCGGCGGCTTCTCGGACGCCGTCTATGAGGTAATCGCGGCCTTCGCCGCCAATAGCAAAGGAGCCGACGGCTGGGTGAAAGCCATCGAGGCGATCGAGCTCTGACAAAGCAATACCCCCGCGCCGCAAACGGCGCGGGGAGCCGTGACGAATGCCGGTTGAAACTACAGATCATTCATCTCCAGGTCGCGGGTTCGAATCCCGTCGGGTTCTTGAATATTCATGGACCCGTAGCTCAGCGGTAGAGCAGGACGTTTCACCAACTCTCGTCGTCACGGACGAATACCATGGCGAATGCCAAGGAAACTACATCGGTAGCTCCAAAGGGGTGCGGGTTCGAGGCCCGCCTGCCGCTGCATGCTGCGAGGGAGGAGCGGCAAGATGTTTCCTTAATCTTTTGTCGCCATGGCCAGTCATGCAGCGGCGAATGCCGGACGGAACTACAGCCGCCAAGTTGGATGGTCCGGCAGGTTCGACTCCTCCTGGGCATACGCTCTCTGGCACGAGCGGGGCCATCCGGTTTCGTCCATTCTCGTCGCCGCTGCATGACTACTGACCAACGGGGTCGAACAGCCGGGCGAAAGCCGGCACGAAAACATAACCAGCCCGCCCGGTTTTCCGCGCAGGCAAATTAAACAGAAGGACTGCAGAAGCAGAAAAGACAATGACAACGGTGATGAGCGGACAGGATTTGATCGATGCTGGCCTAAGCCAGGGAAAATGGTTTCGCCCGGCTCTCGATGCGGCCAATGCGGTTTTGAGCAACGGTGGCTCAATGGCGGATGCGCTGGAAGCGGCAAAGGCCTTTGAGCCAGGGCCGACGCTCGCCTTGCGGGCCGACAACGATATCGAGATCTATTCCAACATCCGCGCTGAGAACGCCTTCGAACAGGACAATGTCGAGAAGGTCAACGCGACGATGCGCGCGCTGGTGCGCACACCGGTTGTCCGCTCCGCGGCAATCATGCCGGATGCCTGCCCGGCGGGTGCGATCGGAACAATTCCGGTTGGCGGCGTGGTCGCTTCGGAAGCGATCCATCCCGGCATGCATTCGGCCGACATCTGCTGCTCGATGGCGATCTCGATCTTTCCGGGCGTGGATCCGAAATCCCTGCTGGATGCCGTGCATTCCGTGACGCATTTCGGTCCGGGCGGACGCGCGCGCGGGGCACAGCTGAAGCCTTCAAATGCGACGCTTTCGGCGTTTGATGAGAATCCTTATCTGCGCGATGGTGTGCTGAGTGCCGGCATCGAGCACTTTGCGACGCAGGGCGACGGCAATCACTTCGCCTATGTCGGCACCATGAAGTCGACCGGCGAAACGGCGCTTGTCACCCATCATGGGTCGCGAGCACCGGGCGCCCGGCTCTACGACAAGGGCATGAAGGTCGCAAACCGGTTTCGCGAGCGACTGTCGCCTGAGACCCATCGGGAGAATGCCTGGATCCCGGCGGACACCGAGGAAGGAGACGCCTACTGGGCGGCACTGCAGACGATCCGCCAGTGGACGAAGGAGAACCACTATATCCTTCACGACATGGCGGCGGAAAAGCTCTCGGCCAAGGTCGCCGATCGCTTCTGGAACGAACATAATTTCGTTTTCCGGAAGTCGGATGGGCTGTTCTACCACGGCAAAGGCGCGACCCCTGCCTTTGACAACTGGGCGCATGACGCGACCGATCTGACCATCATTCCGCTCAACATGGCGGAACCGATCCTGATCGTTCGTGGATCCAACGCCGCGCATGGTCTCGGCTTCTCGCCGCATGGCGCCGGCCGCAACGTTTCGCGTAGCGCGCATATGAGGCAGTTGTCTGCGGAATATGGAGCGGATGCGCGTGGTCTCAGCCCGAACAACATCGCAGCCATTCTGGAAAAGGAGACAAGCGGCCTCGATGTTCGCTTCTTCTCCGGCTTCGCGGATGTGTCGGAACTGCCGACCGCTTACAAGAGCGCTGCCAATGTGCGGGCGCAGATCGAGCACTACGGTCTGGCCGAGGTGGTCGACGAGGTCATCCCATTCGGGAGCATCATGGCCGGCGACTGGCAGAAGAATGCGCCCTGGCGCAAAAAGCGCCAGTAAACATCAGGGAAGGCAACACAGTTTGCCTTCCCATGGCATGCAACATGTCTCAACGAGCCTTGCGGGTACAATGTTCACGTCTCTATTGGATCAAGTATCGTTGCTCGCAAGATCGGATTCCTTGTCTCACCAATGAATTGAAATGGTTCGAGGAATTGTCACTGTTAACATGGGAGCCCGTCACAGTTTGAACTGCGTCAAATGCCGGTGGTATGGACCTCGCAACTCCATGGGCCTGCTGATCGCGCCAGAGCCGACCTGCTGTCCTTTCGGCGGAAATCCGGGAAACTGTTCGAGGGCGGAGACAGGGAGCTTTATGCCCAGCCGCCCGTAACACTCAAGAAGGAGCTCATCCGCACGGTGTTCAAGCTCAAAAAGACGAGGGCACGACACGATCACCGCTTGGCAATGCCGCGGCATCCGCTTCGCGAAGAACCCACAGGAGAATGCCCTGGTGCGCTCGACGATGATCGCGGGATAGACAGGATTCTCGGCATTTTACACGTATCACGCGAAACCATCTCCGGCAGGCGTAAAGTCTTGCAAGCGGGACGATCGCTCGCGAAGCATCCTGCGTCCGCGCTCCGCAGAGAAAGTCGGCACGAAGAACATTGGGAATACCGCGCTGCCGACTGAAGCGCGTAAGGCAATGACGACCATCCAGAATGAGTATGTTATGGGCAATTGCAACTCGGCCGGGAGAAGCGCAGACTCGGGACCTCTATCTCGGCAAGGAGGCGATCATGCTTTTCCGTTTCGCCATGATTTTGATGCTGATGGCACTTTCAACCGGAGCGATTGCGATTGCGCAAGAGACGCAGAGGAAACCCGACCCCTCGGCCCCGACCGCCGAAACGCAAGAGAACAGTGCCTATCAGAACTGCCTTCTGCAATATAATTATCTGAAGATGAAGAATTATATCGAAGCAAAATGCAAGGGTCTGAGAGTCTTTCCACCAGTCACAACGGGAATTCCTAAGGAACAGCAAGAACAGATGAGGCGCAAGACCGATAAAACCTATTGCGGCAGCGCGTGCGAGGGACAGGGGACCTAACGACCTCATGATTTTTACGCGCGTCGCCCCACTGCTGGTATTGGCCACTCTTTCAACAGGAGGAGCCATTGCTGGGGATTCCAAGCCTCAAACGAATGACATCGAGGCGGTCCTCCGAGGTAAGGAAAACGACTACCAAGCCTGCCTTCTTCAGCACAAGGATTTGAAGATGCAAAAATATTACGAAACATACTGCAGGAAGACGACGATAGGCGCTCCGCTCAGCACTGGGGCATCAAAGGAAAATCAAGGCTCTCCTCAAAAGCTTTACTGCGGCGCTCATTGCGGGGGATCCGAGCACAAAGGACCGGTCCATGGCTGATCCCCTTATCGCCTGGGTTGTGATCGTTTTGGGCGTCACCGTCGCATTGGCTGTCATCGCCGGATTTGTCGTGGGCACCGAGGCAGCGAGGCCAATTTGCCTGGTCGTCCTCGCATTGGCGGCCATTGGCGCAACCGCCGGCATTGTCGGCGGATTGAGTCGAGAGAGCGCGGCCGGCGAAATCATTTCAGCCGCCCTCGGCCTCTTGGGCGGGGTCGTGACCTATCTCTTTTACACGGACACAAGCCGCGGCAACGCCGTCTCCTTTAGTGCCCTTGCCTTCACCTGCTCGCTGTTTCTCGCCTTCATAGAGGCTGCGAATTTGCGCGTCCACCCAGATAGCTATGTCTTCTGGAGGGGCGAATGCGCGCGGATTTTCAGCAGCAAGGATGTCTTCGAATCCGAAGCGACTGCCGCGATGGTCGACGACAGCTTCAGCAAGATCTGCCGGGCCGTCCTCAACACAGAAGAACAGGATCTCGGATTGCCCCGATAGCGCTAAGTGTCAGAGACACCCGATTCTCCCATACCTTAGATCTCGTCGGCAGGACGGCCGATGCAGCGCTGGTGCTGCCGGCGCGACGGGCGACTGTCAAGGGGGCGCCAATGGACGTACGGACCTTCGAGGGCGTGCTCGAGATGGCTACTGTCCAGCGGGGCCGAGATGGTCAAGCTGTCCGGGGGCGATGTGATGAGCGCCTCGAATGACCTTACGGCGCAGGCTGCGACAGCAGCAAACGTTATGGTTGCTATCCCCCATTGTGCCGTGCCATAGAAAAGACCTCCGATCTTCCCGCCATTCGGTCTCCATGCCTCGCCTCCAAATCTACGCGCTCGTGCCCTTCCTGCTCCTGCTGTTCGTCGGAACCGTCTGCGGCGCGATGATCGTGCCGTTCATGGGCTTTTTCATCGTCGGGGGTCTGGGGTACCCGCCATGGACGATCAGCATCTACGCCGGGGCGCTCTCGTGCCTGGCGATCATTGTCAATCGCCAGTTTGCCCGCCTTATTGACGGTGGAGAAAGCGCCTTTCCTTTGATCGGGATTGCATTGGGTGGGTATCTGGTTGCCAGCCTCGCGCTGTCGGTCATTCCGGCCTTCTGGACGGTGCTGACGTTCGGCGTGGTCGGATTCGGACTGAGTGCAAGCGCGGTGTCGACGATGTTCAGCCTTGGAGCCCGTCTGGCCGAGCAGCACGAGATCGAACGAAGCCGGCTGAATGCCTTCATGCGCGCCACCACATCCACAGCCTGGATGGTCGGGCCGGCGGTATCCTTTCTCATCGCCGATCAACTCGGCAAGTTTGCGGTGTTCAGGCTCGGTGCCACACTCGCCGTCATCTGGCTGGCACTTTGGTGGTGGGTGGCGCCACGGGATGCTACGGCCGACTCCAAAGATAAAGCCGCAAAGGACCGAGACGAGGATGGTGCAAATCCCGGCCTTTGGTTTGCTGCAACGTTTGTGTTCTGCCTGTCGTCCGCTCACTCTTTGACGTTTTCGGCTCTGCCTCTTTTCTACGTGCAGGAGGTCGGGCTGCCGGGCTATGCACCCGGGATAGCCTTCAGCGTCAAAACCTTTGTGGAAGTGCTGGCTATTTTCTCAACCCCAATTCTGATCGCCCGGTTTGGAATTCGGACGCCATTGATCGCCACATCGCTGTTCGCGGTGGTCACCATCCATATCCTGGCTTTGGTCCAGACCTATCCGCAAATGCTGGCAGGTGCTGCAATGGAGGGGCTTTACTACGGGTTCTATGCCAGTCTTGGTATCAGCTTCGTCCAATCCCACGCAGAAGATCGTCCGGCGCGAGCGACCGCAATTTATTGGAACACACTGATGATCAGTGGCATATTAGCCGGCCCCGCTGTTGGGCTTATCGCCCAGGCTTATGGGTTTCGAACCGTGATACAGATTGCGTCCTTGGTCGCACTCTTCGCCGCTGCTGTGCTTTTCCTCAGTCCGCGCCAATTCAAAGTGTCTACGTCGTCGCCACCTTGAGACACGAAACTTTCTGTGTCGCTCCCGACGCCCCGGTCGTTACGTGATGCAGGAAGCGAACGACGATAGTCAGGCCTTGAATCGGTCGAATGCGGTGAGCCGCTTGGTCGGTGGATCGGCTTCATCCCAGCGATGGATTTCCGCGCGCAAATAGCGAAGTTCGTCGTCGAGGCCCTCTTCCGCAATTTCGATCCACCAGGACTTCGGTCGACCGCCGCTACCGTCAGACCAGCGGTAGCCTCGCGCTTTCAGGTGATCCTTCATGTCGAACGGGCTGTTTTCGGCGAAGATGCGAACGCGGGATCGCTGGCTCGCCTCATGGAGCTCGGCAAACGGCGCCTGTCCCGTTCCTCCATCCTGCGCGAGGACTTCAAGCAGGGCAAAGCAGTCGTCGACGGCCGATGGCCCTCGTGAAAGTAGCCCGCCTGCCCAATCAGGTAGCCGAGCTTGGTGCCCTCGAAGCCACGTGCCGACCAATTGATTTCGGAGACCGAGCAGGCCCAGGCTTTTCCGGCGAAGATGGGCGAGAATGCCTCGCAGAACGGCCGATCGAAGCCGGCGTTGTGCGCAATGACAAGATCAGCCGGCTC
>NZ_JACHZQ010000009.1 GCF_014193655.1 Rhizobium sp. BK313
AGCTCTATACCACTGGGCTTGCCGGCGACGACCGGACCTTGACCGGTGTTACGATGATCGACGATATCAAGGCAGCAATCGACCGCAGCATCGCAGCATCCGGCGATCCCACCGTCGCCATCATTCCGGAGGGACCTTATGTCGTTCCCCGTTATGCCGCGTGAGCCGACCATGATACCGGAACGTCTCGAATTGCATCTCGATCCTCTCGGCGGCATCGCGGGGGATATGTTTGCTGCCGCCCTGCTCGACCTGAGGCCAGATCTGGAGGCGGGATTGAAGCGAACGCTTGCTCTCTGCCCGCTGATCGAAGATGTGGAATTCGAATTTGCCGCTCACAATGACGGTGTGCTGACCGGTCACCGCTTCCTTGTGCGCCGCGATGGCAACAGGCGCATCGCGGAAGATCAACACCATCATCACCATTCGCATGAGCATCATGATCACGATGAACATGGTCATGTGCACGGCAGCCACCATCACACGCATTGGAGCTTGATCCGCGAAGCCCTGATCACATCCAAGCTCGACCGCGACACCGTAAAACACGCCGTCGGCATCTTCTCCCGGCTCGCCGAAGCGGAGGGAAAAGTACATGGTGTCGACCCTGATGCCGTCAGCTTCCACGAGGTCGGCGCCTGGGATTCGATCGCCGACATCGTTGCTGCCGCGTGGCTGATATCGCAATTCGATACTATCAGTTGGACAGTCGGCCCCTTGCCGCTCGGCGGCGGCCGGGTGCACACGGATCATGGTCTGCTTCCCGTTCCTGCGCCTGCCACGGCTCGCCTGCTCGAAGGCTTTTCCACGATCGACGACGGCATCGGCGGCGAGCGCGTCACACCGACGGGAGCCGCCATTCTCGCCTATCTCTGTGGCCGGACGCCGGTGCCACCGAAGCCACGAACCCTAACGGGGTCCGGCTACGGTTTCGGCACGCGCCGGCTGCCGGGCATCAGCAACTGCCTACGTATCCTGGCCTTCGAAAGTGCGGAAGCCTACACCGACCTGAAAAACCAGGTCGCTGTCCTGGAATGTGAAATCGACGATCAGACCGGAGAAGACCTCGCACAGGCGGTCGAACGATTGCGTGCGCAGACAGGCGTTCTCGACGTTATCCAGGCGCCGGTTTTTGGCAAGAAGGGTCGGATGATGACGCATTTGCGCATTCTCGCAGAACCTGCCGCGCGGGACGATATCCTGGCAAGCATTTTCGACGAGACCACGACCATCGGTGTCCGTCATATTCTGGTGGAGCGCAGCACCCTGCCCCGGCAGGCGGCGACGACCGAAGCCGACGGCCGGACGCTACGGCTAAAGGTCGTCGAACGACCCACAGGCCGCACCGCCAAGGTCGAAGCCGACGATCTCGCCGATGTAGCTGGAAGTGCGGCCCGCAATAGGCTGCGCCACATCGCAGATACCGCCGTTCGGAAAGGTGAAGAGGAAGACTGATGCAAGCCGCCCTGGAAACCGTTCTCTCTTCACTCGGGCCTTCCGCCGTCGCCGTCAGCGGCGGTGTCGATTCCATGACGCTTGCCGTCTTCGCCAACCGGCTTCTCGGCAAGGAGCGCATCACCATGATGCATGCGGTCTCCCCGGCCGTACCGCCGGAAGCAACCGAACGCGTCAAGGAATGGGCCGGACGCGAAGGCTGGACGCTGCGCATTCTCGATGCCGGCGAGTTCAGCGACCGCAATTATCTCAGCAATCCCGTCAACCGCTGCTTCTTCTGCAAGAGCAATCTTTACAGCGCGATTGCCGGCCTATCCGACCGGCTTATCCTCTCCGGCGCCAATACCGACGATCTCGGCGAATATCGCCCCGGCCTCGATGCCGCACGCGACCACGGCGTACGCCATCCCTATCTTGAGGCGGGCATCGACAAGCAGACGGTTCGCGCGCTCGCCCGCGACCTCGGCCTCGGCGAACTTGCCGAGCTGCCGGCTTCTCCTTGCCTCTCCAGCCGAGTGGAAACGGCGATCGCCATCGATTCCGAGGTGTTGAAGGCGATCCATGGTGTGGAACGTCTCGTCAGCGAGAAGCTGGCGCCGCAGACGGTCCGTTGTCGCGTCCGTCGAAACGGCGTGGTCATCGAAATGGATGCAACGAGTCTCGCAAACGCCGATGACGAGAAACGCGACGCCCTGTCGCGTTCCATCGCCGGCTTGCTGCCGGCTTCCCTTTCCGGCAAGCCCATCGGCTTCGAGCCCTATCGCAATGGCAGCGCCTTCATCGGAGTAAAATCGTGACCAGCGAAGATGTCGTCTTCGATTTTGCCCGTGCCGGCCGTATCGGCCTCGACGAGTCGGTGTTCTGCGCCGGCAAAAGTGCCGGTCAGATCGCCGGCATCCTCGAAAGTGCGAGGGATCGGAGCGTCGGGTTGCTGCTGACACGATTGGACGCGGACAAACTGGCGCAACTGCCTGCCGAATTGCGAGAGGCGATCGACTATTGCACTCTATCCCGCACCGGTTTCTTCGGTCCGCTCCGGCCGGTCGCGATGTCAGGCAAGATTGCGATCGTCGCAGCCGGCACTTCGGATGCGCCGGTCGCTCGTGAAGCGGCGCGTACGCTGCGCCATGCAGGGATCGACGCGACCGTCATCACGGATGTCGGTGTTGCGGGCCTCTGGCGGCTGATGGACCGGATCGAAGATATACGCCGCCATCCCGTCGTCATTGCGGTTGCCGGCATGGATGCGGCTTTGGCAAGCGTGCTCGGGGGCCTTGTTTCCAGCGCCCTGATCGCTGTGCCGACCTCCGTCGGCTACGGTGCGGCGGAAAGTGGCCGCACCGCGCTCAACGCCATGCTCGCGAGCTGCGCGGCGGGCATCACGGTCTGCAATATCGATAATGGTTATGGCGCCGCCGCCGCCGCCATACGCATCCTCAACAGCTTTGCTGCTTTGACGGACAGATCCGTGCAGAGTTGAGGCTTAGTCTTCGATCTCTGTCGCGGTTTTGGCCAACATGCAAAGAAAGTCGACATCGTCGCCGATCAGGGCGTCGATGAGCCCATCCTTGATGCAGCTGCGGATCATCGGCAGCTTGTCACGCCCGCTTTGCCAGAATACGGCGAGCTTTTCCGGGAGAGGCAGGCTCAGGCGCACCGCAATCTCCGCTTCCCGCAGAGCTTCGGCATCGGCACGGTGAAAATGGTTGAGCTCCAGCGAGACGCCGTCGACGTTGCCGGCGCGCATCGAGTCGATGAGACCAAGCGGACGGTGATACACGATCGCTTCCGTCTGCAGGCGCGGTTCGATTTGCTTGACGCGCTGCAGATCGTGATGATCGAAGGAGGAAATGGCGACATGAGCGAAGGCGTCAGCGTCCTTGATCACCTCGATCATGATATCCGTCATTCGATCCGGGCGCGCACGTTCCTTCATCTCGACGGCAAGACGCGTGTCGGTCCGCTTAGCCCAGGCAACGACTTCGGCAAATGTCGGAACCCGTGTTCCGGCAAAACGCGAATCGAACTTCGCGCCTGCGTCGAGGGTCAGGATATCGTCCAGATCATGATCGGCAACCAGGCCCCAGCCGGAAGTGGTTCGATCCAAGGTGCGATCGTGCATGACGATAATCTTATCGTCGCGGGTCAGCATCAGATCGATCTCGCATTCATTGGCGCCGGCATCCACGCCTTTTTGATAGGCAAGGATCGTATTTTCGGGAAAGTGCCGGCTGAAGCCGCGATGGGCGGCAATACGGAGCGATCCTTGACGGGCGGCATGAAGAGGCAAAGGCACGGGAATTTCTCCTTGGGTTATGAAAAGGCTTTTTGAAGCTCAGTGCAGCGTCGGATCAAAAGCGTCGCGCAGGTAGTCGCCGATCAGGCTGATCGACAGTGACAGCAGGAAGATCGCGATCCCCGGCAACGTTGAGATCCACCACTCGGTCATCACGTAGTCGCGGCCGGCGCCTACCATGCTGCCGAGGCTGACCATGGGCGGCTGGATGCCGAGGCCGAGGAAGCTCAGCGCCGATTCCTGCATCAGGATGTCTGGCAGAACGACAGTCAAATTGACGAGAACGACCGAGAGGATGTTCGGCAGAACATGCATGACCGCGATGCGCGTTGTGCTCGCGCCGTTGCGTTTCAGCGCCGCGACATAGCCTCGTTCCAGCTCCAGACCGGTCATGGTGCGGACGAGCCGGGCATAGCGTTCCCAGCCGTAGAGGCCGAGCAGCGCCATGAAGAGCCAGAGATTGTCACCGAAGAAGGCAAGCACGGCGAGCGCGATAATGAGGAACGGCATCGATGCCTGGAAATCCACCGCGACGCGGATCAGCATATCGGCAAACCCACGACGAAACGCCGCGAGAAGGCCCAGTGTCGTGCCGAGCAGCAGGCTAATCGCCGAGGCGCCGAGCGCGATCAAAAGGCTGGTGCGAACGCCGTAGAAGACCCGGCTCAGAATATCGCGCCCGAGTTCATCGGTACCGAGAACATGCTTTAGAGTACCTCCGAACAGGAACGGCGGTGCCTTTCGAGCATGCAGATCGATCTGCGCAAAGCCGTAGGGTGCAAGCACATTGGCAAAGACCGCGAGCACGATGAAGGTGACGAGAACGACCAGGCAGATTACGGTCGTCAGGTCCAGCCGCGCGCTACGCGACAATCTCTCGGCCTTCGTCTTCGCCGAACTGTCGATGTTCGTCACTACATTCGCCATGGTCATCCCTTTCGAAAATGCGGATCAGGCCGCCGCCCGATGCCGCAAACGCGGATCGGCGAGAATGTAGAGAAAGTCGATGAGCAGGTTGGCGCTCACCATGGTCGCGGTGATGAGGATGACGATAGTCTGCACGATGTTGAGGTCACGCTGCGCCACCGACGAGACGAGAAAACGGCCGACGCCCGGCCAGGCGTAGACGGTCTCGACAACAGCCGCACCGCCGATCATGCCGCCGACCAAGAAACCAAGCATGGTCAAAAGCGGCAGGGCCGCATTGGGCATCACATGCTGCAGCAACACGGCCCGCTCGCCGATCCGCTTGGCGCGAGCTGCCAGAATGTAGCGCTGTCCCAATACCTCCAACGCGCTGGAACGCACGAAGCGAGCGATGATGCCGGCATTGGCAAGGCCGATGACCATAACCGGCATGACGAGATGCGCCGGCGTCGACCCGCCGCCGCTCGGCAACAGACGCAGAGACACGGCGAAAAGCTGGATCAGCAAAATGGCGACCAGAAAATTCGGCAGGGAATGCGTCAGCACCGCCAACCCCATGACAAGGCGGTCGATCAGGCTGCCGCGGTTCTGCGCGGCCAGAATGCCGAGCGGCACGCCGGCGCCCAATGCCACCACCAGAGCGGCCCCCATCAGTTCGAGCGTTGCGGGAACCTTGGAAAGAACCAGCGCCAGCGCATTCTGCCCATTCTGCAGCGACGTGCCAAAATCGCCGCGCAGAAGATGGCCGAGATAGGAAAAATACTGGATGTAGAGCGGCTGATCGAGGCCCCATTGCTGACGCATCAGGGCCACCACCTCCGGCGGCGTCTCGACCGGCAGCAGCGAATGCAGGGGATCGCCGCTGACGCGCAGGATAATGAAGGTAAAAGTGATGGCGAGGAAAAGCGTGACGACGGCCCGCAGGAGGGCGCGCATGACAGCCTGGAACATGGCGGATCTCCTTCAGAGCGTTTCAAGGACGGTATTTGTCTGACGCAATTTCTGCCGCCGTCCGCGCGGGACAGCGGACAGAAGCTTCGCGGTGTAGGGATGGGTGGGATTCGAAAAGACCGCTTCCGTCGCGCCTGTCTCGACGATCTGTCCCGCCTCCATGATCGCCACGCGATGCGAAACATGACGAACGACCCGGACGTCATGGCTGATGAACAGCAATGACAGACCGCGGGTACTCTGAAGTTCCAGCAGGAGATTGAGAACTTGGGCCTGCACCGACACGTCGAGCGCAGAGACGGGCTCATCGCACAGTAGGATTTGCGGTTCGACGATCAGGGCGCGGGCAATGGCAACGCGTTGGCGTTGGCCGCCGGAAAGCTGGTGCGGAAACTTCTGTAATGCCGAAACAGGAAGGCTGACGGCCTTGAACGTTTCGGCGGCGCGGTCGCGTCGGCTTGCCGGCTCGCCGATCGTGTGGATCGCCAGCGTCTCCAGCATCTGGTGCCCAACGGTGCGGCGCGGATCGAGCGCACCCAGGGTGTCCTGCGAGATTACCTGCAAGTGCTTCGCCAGCCCGCGCCGGTTCGGCTTCATCAGGCCGCTGAAGGACTTGCCGAAGAGTTCGATTTCACCCGACGTCGGAGCCCGGTCGCCGCAGAGAAGCGAGGCGAGCGTAGACTTGCCGCAGCCTGATTCTCCGACCAAGCCCAGCGTCTCTCCGGACTTCAGCTCAAGGCTGACATCCCTGATCGCATGAAAGCCTTTGGTTCGGCGGGGCCATATCGTAAAGCCGGGCGAATAGGAAAATTGCAGGTTGCAGGCGGCGAGAGCGATCTCCGTCCCACTCCCATTCAGCGGTGATTTTTCCTCAGGCATCATGTGCGCTCCATGGATTGAAGCAGGCGAGCGAGGCCGCGCCCGTAATCAGGGGCGGAACCGCCGTTGCGCAATGCGTTTCGGCACGCGGGCAACGTGGCGCGAAGGCGCACGCGGAAGGCATGGCGTCATGCAGTTTCAATTCGCCAGGAATATCCGCCAGCTTTTCCAGCGGCGTGCCGTGTCCGGGCATCGCTTCCAGCAACAGCCGCGTATAGGGGTGGTGGGGATTGTCGTAGATGTCTTCGGTGCTGTTGATCTCGACCAGCGATCCCGCATACATCACCGCGATGCGGTCGCAGACCTCGGAGACGAGATCGAGATCATGGCTGATGAAGATCATGGGGATGCCGCGTTCGCGCACCGCCTTGACCAGCAGCGCCACCACTTGCGCCTGCACTGTGACGTCGAGTGCCGTGGTGGGTTCGTCGGCAATGATCAGCCGCGGCTGCATGGCGAGGGCGGTCGCAATCATCACACGCTGGCACATGCCGCCGGAAAACTGGGCCGGATAGGCATTGTAACGTATCTCAGGCTGCGGGATGGCGACTTCCGCCAAAAGCCGGAGCGCCTCGGCCTTCGCCTCGGTCGCCGACATGCCGGCGCTCATCGCGGCCTCGGCGATCTGCGAACCGATGGTGCGGACCGGATCGAGGCAGGAGACAGGCTCCTGGAAGATCAGACCGATGGAGGGGAGTTTCGAGCGCGCCATCGCCCCGAGCTCGCCGACATCATACATCGCATCTTCGAAGGAGATAAAGCCTGTCGCGCTCGCCGTCGGCCCCAGCAGACCCGCAAGAGCAAGGCATGTCACGCTCTTGCCTGAGCCGCTTTCCCCGACGATGCCGAGGATTTCACCCTCGGCAAGGTCAAAGGAGACATTGTTGACCGGATGGGACCAGCCGGCCTTTGTCCGGAACGCAACGCTCAGGTTGTCGACCGAAAGGATAGGAGTGGCCATAGCGAACGGCTCAGCTCTTCTGCTCTTCGAAGGCAAGGCTGCCGGCACCGAGATCCATCTGGAAGGCCGGCAAGGGCTGCCACTTGATGCCGTCGCGAATGCCGTAAAAGACGGCGTTCTGATGCAGTACCGTCTCGCCCGGATCGTTCCATTCGATCAGTTGCAGCATGTCGCGGAATATCTTGGCACGTTCAGCGGGATCGACGGCCTTTTCCATTTTCGCGCCAAGAGCGTCGAAATCCGCATTCTGCCAGATCTTGAACGAGTTCAAAGAGCCGGCCGAGCCGAACTGTGTGTAAAAGGAGATATAGGGATCCGGGATCTGCGCGGTGCTCGACCAGTTGCCGGTCGCGCGGCCAGGCGCATTCTCGAACAACTTGCCGCCCTCGACGAACTTCATTTTCGCATTGACGCCAATCGCCTGCCACATGGCGACCACGGCCTGAGTGACCGGATTTTCCGCCGTGTAGTAATTGTTCTGCGAGCGGACTTCGATTTCTTCGCCGTTATAGCCGGCGTCCTTGAGAAGCTTGGCGGCCTGATCCGGGTCGTATTTATAGGCCGGATAGTCTTTGAGATAGACGGGGCCGTAAAGCTCGAACTGCAGGCCGTTCGGGACACGGGTCCGGCCGTCCCAGATCGAATCGACGATGGCTTGCCGGTCGATAGCGAGGATGAGGGCCTGGCGGACGCGCGGGTCCTTGAGCGCCGGATTGGTCTTGTCGAAATAGAGGATGCGATGATTCGGAACCGGGCCGCCGACGATCGAATGGCCAGGGCTGCCGGTGACAGCGGACAACTGATCCGGCGGCAGGTCGGTTGCGATGTCATAGTCGCCGGCAAGAAGACCGGCGATGCGTGAGGAGACTTCCGGCACGATGCGCAGGGTCACGCGCTTGGCGGCCGGCTTGCCGCGGAACGCCTGATCGTGGGAGGCGAGAACCACGTTTTCGTTCGTCGCGTAGCTCTCGACCTTGTACGGACCGGCGCCGATCGGCTTCTGGCGCCAGGTCGTCCAGTTTCCGCCATTCTTTAGCCAGGCATCCTTGCTGATGACGACGGCGGCATAGCATGCCAGCCGCTGCAGGAAGATCGGGTCCTGGAACTTGGTGATGAAACGCACCGTCAGCGGATCGACCACTTCGACGTGATCGAGGCTGGTGAAACTGGTGAGGTAGACCGGATAGCCCGGCGCATTCTTGTTAAGCAGTCGCTCAGGACCAAACGAGAAGGCTACGTCGTCCGCGGTCATCTCGCGGCCGTCATGGAAAATAACACCGGGACGCAGCTTCATTTCCAGAATGGTCGGCGAAACCCAGGTCCAGGAGGTCCCGAGATTAGGCTTTACGGAAAAATCGCCCCGCATGTCGATGGCGAGAACCGTCTCATGGATCGAGTAGTTGTTGCGGAAGGCGACGTTGCTGGCAGCATCGACCGGCTCCTGCGAGGTCGGGTTCTGCTGAACGGCGATGCGAAGCTCAGGCCGGTTGTCGCCGGCATCGTCCGCGGCCGCGGGCAGCGCCGGCACAAAAGCGGAGAGGCCAGCCGCGGCTCCCATGAGTAAAGTCGTGCGGCGGGTGATGGCCGTATTGAGGCCGGTGAGCGTGTTTTCGGACATCAGCAGACTCTCCTGTTGGTGTTTGCACAAACGTTTGCGCAATAGAAACAGCATAACCTGCGGTGAAAAATTGCTTTTCAAACTACGCAGGAGGAATGTGCTGCAAGCTAGGGAAGTCCGATGACGCACGTATGACAAGTTCGGGCGGAATAAGACGCATCGGTCGCATGCTGGTCCGGGCATCCGCTGAAAGGTTCGTCAATTCCAGAAGCAGATCGAGCGAAGCTTCGCAAAGAGAATCCGTCGGTTGTGCCACCGTCGTCAGAGGGGGCGACCAATAGGCCGTATCAGGCACATTGTCATAGCCGACGACAGAAATATCATCTGGAATCTTCAGTCCTAGCTCCCGCAGGAGCGCCACGACCTCGATTGCGAGGCCGTCGCTTCCGCAGATCAACGCCGTCGGCCGCGTTGACGGGGCCGTTAGTATCCGCCGGAACACTTCACGGTCGATGTCCGCCCTTTCGAAGGAAAGAACATCCCCTTTGATTTCGCCTGCGCTTTCGCTGACCATTTGCCGGAAAATTGATCGGCGATCACTCAAGGCGAGCCGGCTTACGCGGTAGACATAATCAATACGGTGGTGTTTGAGCGCTATCAGATGATCGAGGAGCATGCGCATGCCGATCCAATCATCGGCCAGCACCGCCGGTTTCGGGCCCGTAAGACCGCCGCACAGGGTGACATGCGCCTTGCCCATCCGGTCGAGATGCTCGCACAGAGCTTCATGGCCGGGGAGATCGCTGACCATGATCACGCCGTCGAAAAAATCGTCCTGGAACAGATTCAACTGTCCAGCGACCTCGCCGGCATCGGCTTTTGCCTGTGCCACCAGCAGTTCCACCCCGCGCCTCTGCGCCACCGCCTGCAAGCGGCTGGTCAGATGCGGCTGATAGTGCCCAGAGAGGCTGCCGACGATCGCACCGAAGACGCCCGTTCGGTGGGTTCTGAGCGAAGTCGCCAGCCGGTTGACGACATAGCCGGCATCGCGCGCCGTCGCTTTGACGCGCTCTTGTGTTTCGATACTGATGCGGGCATCGGCACGACCGTTCAAGACGCGCGAAACCGTCCCAGCAGAGACACCTGCCAGCCGCGCGACTTCCAAAATTCCGATTCTCGCCCGCGTTTTCACATCTGCCCCGAAGCACTCTTTTGCCGTGCGGCGACAATGGCGAAAGGCGATCACAGGGGCAAGCCGTCAGCATGATATCAAGCGCACTGGTCCAGACCGGGCGAGGTGGATAGGGGCCTCCAACGCCATCAAGAGGAACAGGTAAATAGGTTTATGCCTTTCCGGAAAATCAGTTTCACCAGACTTCACGTGGACGACTTCGTTTCTCCACGTTGCCAATCAGGAGAATGCCGGTCTAGCTAGGAACCACCAGCGTGGCGCATGAGCAGGCGTCCGCCAAGATCCCCGTTGGCGCGGCCGCACGGCCTGTGTTCACCGTAAGAATTTGATATTGAGGAGTTACAAGCCCATGTCCGTTACGCGCGAAACCCTGATCCTGTCCCACGCCGGCGCAATCCAGGCTCTTGCGGCCGCGATTGCCCATGCCGAGAAGATCGGTATCCCGCAATGCGTCTTCATTGTCGACGCGAGCGGCGAAACCATCGCCAGCGTCCGGATGGATGGCGCGAAATATCTGAGCATGCACACGGCTCGCGCCAAGGCCCGCACAGCCGCCTCAAGCAATGCGCCGACGGGCGCCATGTCCTTCGAATTCGGAACCGCCGCCGGCATTGCCTCGCAGGGCGGCGTCACGCATCTGCCGGGTGGCCTGCCTATCCGTTTCAGCAGCCGGCTTGCCGGTGCGATCGGCGTAGGGTCAGGCACGGGCGATCAGGATTTCGAAGTCGCCCGCGCCGCACTTGCCGCCATTGGAGCCGATGCCGTTTAAGGCATGCCTCCCCGCTCAGTCCGGCCACTTGCGAATGTTGCGTGCCGATTTCTGCGGCACCAGCATCGCGTCCGACGGCCTTTCCTTGGCTGACAACAGCGAATGGAGTTCGCGGGCAACGGTCTCGGCCTCTCCCGGGTGGAGATTGCAGGGATCAAGGAAGAAATGCCCGCGTTCGACCTCATGATTGCGGACGATGATCGGTATTTGCGCGCGGGCAAGGGCAGTAGCAAGTCCTGCCGCCGTAAAGCCGCTCTCCGGCAGTACGTTGATTTCCAGCCTGTCCAAGGGATTGTTGGTCGGATCGGGAACGATCACCGCCTCGATACCCGCGAGCCCCTCCAGCGTGCCCTTCCATAGATCCAGCGCCTCGCGCTCGCGGCGGCGAATGCCGTGGTGATCGCACACCTCCCACGCCTCAAGCGCTGCCATGACACCGGCAATGCTCTCCTTCCCAACCTTCATGCCGCGGCCAATCCCGCGGTTCTGAAGGAAAGTGGCTCGCACCAGATCCTTTCGCCCTGCAACAATGCCTGTCGTCGGGCCACCGAGGAACTTGTGCCCGCTATAGACGACGATATCTGCGCCCTGCTGCAGGAAGGTCCGCAAATCATACTCGGATGCGGCATCGACGATGACCGGCACGTTTCTGGCGTGGCAGATGGCCGCGAACTCCGGCAAGGAGAGCATGCCGTATTGCACCGTATGGTGCGAAACCACGTAGAGAGCGGCGGCCGTACGTTCATTGATCGCGTCGGCGACGTGATAGTCGTTGACGACGCTGACGGTCCCGGCTGCAATGACCTTGCCACCGGCCAGCCGGACGGCTTGGTCGATATTGCCGCCGAAGCTCACCATATGGCCGATCTGCACGATGACTTCTGTCTTCAATCCTTCGGTCCGGTCCGGAAGGTTTTCGATCGCCAGGAGATTGTCGCCGGTGATCGCCGCGGCCAGCGATAGGCTGATGCCGCTCGCGCAGGATGCGGTGACAAAACCGGCTTCCCCACCGGTGAGGCGCGCAATCACTTCGCTCGCGCGCCGATGCAGATCGTCCATCTCCACGAACTGCGAGGCGATTTCGCTCATCGCCTTGATCGCCTCCGGCACGATGATCGACGCACCCAAGGCGGTCATCGTGCCGGAGACGTTGATGATGGGCCGGAGATTGAGGCGTTCTCTGATCGGCTGTTCGGAGCCTTTTGTAGTCGCAACCATTGGATTGGGCCTTCTAACTCTGAATTTCGATAATTGCTTCGATTTCGACGGTGATATTGTTGGGCAGCGAACCAACGCCGATCGCCGAGCGTGCATGCATGCCGATATCGCCGAAGACATCGGCAAACAGATCCGAGCAACCGTTTATGACCTTGGGGTGGTCGGTGAAATCCGGCGTAGCGTTCACGAACCCCAGCAGCTTCACGACCTGCTTGACCTGGCTGAGATCACCAATACTGGCCGACAAGGCCGATAGAACATTGAGCCCCGTCAACCGCGCATGCTGATAAGCTGTTTCCACATCCACATCCTGCCCGACTTTGCCGGTGCGCAGCGTGCCATCGGCATCCACAGGCCCCTGCCCCGAAATGAACAGCAGCGAACCGCATCGAACGAAATTGCGAAAATTGCCGATTGGCGTGGGCGGCGTAAAGAGTTCCAGACCGAGAGCCTTCAACCGATCGTGAGGCGTCATTTCCATTCTCCCATTCAGTCTCAGACGGCCGCAGCCGCGTGGAAGCGGGAAAGAAAAGCCTTCAGCCGTTCATTCTCCGCCACAAGCGCCGGAAGGTCCTTCGGCGCGCCCTGGGCGGACACTTTTCCATCGGCCATGAAGACGATGCGGTCGCTGGCATCCCGGGCAAAGGCGATTTCATGCGTGACCATCAGCATCGTCATGCCCTCCTCGGCCAGTTGCCTGACAACATCGAGAACTTCGTTCACCAGCTCGGGGTCGAGCGCCGAGGTGATTTCATCGAGCAGCAGGATCTTCGGGTCCATCGCCACGGCGCGTGCGATTCCGACGCGCTGCTGCTGACCGCCAGACAATTCCGACGGCAGGTTGTCGATCCGGTGCCCGAGACCTACGCGATTGAGCCAATGTTCGGCTATCTCCCGCGCCTCCTTCTTGGGCTTGCCCCGGACCTTTTGAAGGCCGAGCATCACATTTTCCGCAGCAGTCAGATGCGGAAAGAGATTGAAACTCTGAAACACCATGCCCGTTTCGGCACGCATGCGCGCCAGGTCCTTCTCGCCGCGGCGCTGCTGATTGGCGTCGTCCCGATAGCCGACTTCGACGCCGTCGATCTGGATCGATCCGCCGTCGTAACTTTCAAGAAAGTTCACGCAGCGCAGAAGCGTCGTCTTGCCGCTGCCCGACGGGCCGATGACCGAGACGACCTCGCCTTTGGCGACATCCATATCGATGGAGTGCAGAACCTGGACGGGGCCGAACGCCTTGGCAACATTGCGTATTCTGAGGAGCGGCGTGGCAGATTGCGTGTTGTTCATGACGGTCAATCCCTGATGTAGGAGTAGCGGCGCTCCATTCTCCGGCTCAGGCTGGAGAGACTGTAGTTGATCGCGAAGTAGATGAAGGCTCCGAGAAGGTAGAGCGGCATGGCCTCATAGGTCCGGCCGATCACCTCGTTGATCGACTGCATGAGGTCGACGATGCCGAGCAGCGAGATCAGCGCGCTACCCTTGACGGCGTCGGTGACCCCATTGATCCAGGGCGGCAGAAAGCGGCGCGTCGCCTGCGGAAAGATGACATAGCGCAGGCGCTGCACGAATGTCAGGCCGATGGACATGCCGGCCTCCATCTGTCCCCTGGGGATGGAGAGGACGGCACCACGCACATATTCGATGACTTGAGCTGACTTGAAAAGCGTCAACGCAACCACGCCGGCCCAGAAGGCGACGATGTGGATGCCGAGCGCCGGAAATCCGTAATAGACGATGAAGATGAGAACAAGGATCGGAATGCCGCGGATACAGTCGCTGAAGAAGCGCACGAAAAGCTTGACCGGCCAGGGGCCGTAGATCAGCCCGACGCCCAAGATGATGCCGATGCAGAGCGAAAGCGCGACGACGATCGCGGAGACCCAGAGCGTGATGAGCAGGCCTTTCAGGAGGAACGGCAGGGCATAGATGATCGCGGCCATTCTAACGCTCCACCCTGAAATGGCCTTCCAGCCGCCGCAGGCCGAACAGGATGAGATAGCCAGTAACGAGATACATCAGGGTCGTGATGATGTAGACCTCGACGATGCGGAAGGTATTGAAATTGATCCATTGCGCCCCGTATGTGAGCTCTGGAACGGCAATGACCGAGGCTACCGATGTATCCTTGAACAGGGAGATGAATGTGTTGGATAGCGCAGGCAGGGTAATTCGCGTCATCGTCGGCAGACGGACGTAGAGAAGGCGCTGCAACGGCGTCAGCCCGATCGCCTTGCCCGCATCGATCTGGCCGCGCGGCACGGCCTCGAGGCCGGACCGGAATACCTCGACGAGATAGGCACCGGCATAAACCGAGAGGGTAATGACGAATGATGCCGTCGCGCTATAGGCAATGTTCACCGCGGTCGGAAGCCCGTAAAAGACGAGATAGACGAGCAAGATCAGCGGCACATTGCGGATGAATTCGACGTAAGCAGCGATGAAACCGCGGACAACCTTGCCAGCCGACACATACCAGATGGCGAGGACAAGCCCTATCAAGGCACCGATGGCGATGGAAATGACAGCAAGCTCGAGGCTGAGCAGAAGCCCGCTCCACAGCTTGTCGATGTTTCGCCAGATAAGATTGAAATTCAGGTGATAGCCCATGCCGGCCGCCGTCTCCCGGGATGCGATCGATGTCTGCTGAGGAGCCAGCGCCAGCCGAGGCTGCACTGGCTCCGTTCAGATCAGATGGCGGGGAAACCCGGCTTGCGGACCGGTGCGTCCAGGCCGAAATATTCCTTGAAGGCCGCATCGTAGAGCGCGGACTCATGGCCGAACATGGCAGTATTGAACGCCGTATTGACGAAATACAGCCAGTCGAGATCGCCTTGGCGGACGCCGGCGCCATAAAGCATGGCATTCCACTGCTTGCCGGCGTCGAAATAACGATCGGGCGTTCGTGATGCGAGCCAGCGTACCGTCGACAAATCGACTGCGGCCGCGTCGACGCGCTTGGCTTCCAATGCCTGAATGACATTTGCCTGCGTGTCGATCTGCATGACCTGCGCATCCGGCAGAACGAGGTGAACGGTCTTTTCCGCATCCACGTTCTGGAGAATGGAAATGCGCGTGCTGCTACCACCGGCCAAGAGCTTGTCAAAGGTCTTGTTGTCGGCGTCCGGACGCGTCAACAGGGCTACGCCTTCGACATAGTAAGGCCTGGAGAAGTTGATGAGCTGCGCGCGCTGCGCCGACATCGTCATGAACTGAATGGTGATGTCGACCTTGCCGGTGACGATGTTCGGAATGCGCTGCTGTGCATCCTGCTTGACGAACTCGACCTTGGTCTCATCGTCGAACAGGCCCTTGGCAAGGATACGACCCATGGTGATGTCCATGCCGACCAGCTCACCGGCATCGTTCTCGAAATGCCAGGGGGCGTTGGTGCTGCCGGTGCCGACGATCAGGTGGCCGCGATCCAGCACCGTACGCAACAGGCTGTCGCTTGCTGCCTGAGCCGCTGCCTCTTCGCTGCTGGCCATCAGGCCGACTGCAGTACCGACCGCCAGGCCACCCAGACCCAGCTTCAAAAAGTCACGACGCTGCGAAATATCGCTCATGTAAGCCTCCAAGTTTGAGATAAAGTTCCCGTTATCAAGCTTGTTTTCGCAAGCCTGTTGTCTTATATACAAGACACGCTTCTTATATTTAGGACGATATACCGAATTTGACGCTGGCGCAATGCCAGAGCGGCAGCAATGGAGCATTTCTGGCATGGTTTCGAATAACGAGGGTGCGCGAAAGACACGAGAAGCTCATGGCCCCCGTGAGCGTGGTATCGATAGGGTATTGAAATTGCTGGGCTATCTGAACAAGGCCGGGCAGCCGGTTCGGCTCGCCGACCTGCCGAAGGCGATCGACGCACCGCGATCGACCATCTATGACCTCGTCGGCATCCTCTCGGACGCGGGCATTCTGGAGACGAACGGCAGCGACAACAGGGTCTATTTCGGCAAGCTGCTCTACCTTTACGGCACGCGTTACCTGCAGGAAAACGACATCATCATTCGCGGCAGGGAAGCAGTCGAGCGGCTATCGAAGCAGACGGGCGAGACGAGTGAGCTCTGCGTGCGCCACAGGAACAAGCAGGCGATCGTTCATGCCGCCCCAGGCTCCCGACCGCTCCGCATCAGCTCCGAAATCGGGTCGCAGGTGCCGATCCCTTGGACCGCATCGGGAAGGTTGCTGCTGTCGCATCTGCCGAAAGAGGAAATCGGCAAATTGCTGGAGGAAGGCGACTTGACCCTTCCCGACGGACGTTCGGTCGACCTTGAGGATTTTGCGCGCGAATGCAGCGAAGCCAGAAGAAAGAAGCTGATCATCACCACAGGGCTGATCAACAGCTTCACCCAATGCATGGCCGCCCCTATCTGGAACTCGAACGGCATCGTCGAAGCGACCATCTGTTTCGTCTTGCCGATCGATGTTTCCGAGGACCATAAGACGGCACTGGGCGCGGAGCTCGTGCGCACTGCCGAAGCCCTTTCGATCGGCAACAGCTATCTGGCCGCGGCGCAATAGGGGCGCCGGCGGGGTCTACTGCTCCCTCACCAATCCCAGCACGAGTTGCTGCAGGTTGCCGCCGTCGCTAAGTTCGGTTTTATCGAAATCCCGAGCCCTTTGCCGTTGCCTGTTGGAGATTTCCAATAGCCGCTGGGTCAGATCGGCTCTGATCTTGCGGCAACCGGGATCATTTGCGGCGGACAGGCCTATGCTTGCCGCCTCGATCTCTCTCACCATGTCCTTGATCATCTCGCCATGCACGCGTTCATGTTTGTGCACTCCGGCGATGAATGTATCCCAGCTTCTTCTGGTGGAAGCTGGGAGTTGCGCCGAAGGCTTAGGTAGCACGTAAGTGATTATCAGTTTCGGCTGTGCTGAAGCCAGAATGCAGGCATCACCCTGCGGTTCGTATTTCCGGGTCCATGTCAGTCTAAAGCTCGTATGTGCGATGGCGCGCGCCTTGCCACCAACCCCAGGCCCGCGTTCGCCGATCGACTCGTAAAGTTCCGCTCCGGACGTCCCGGCAATGGCGTAGGTTTGGACTTTCTCGACTGCCTGCCACTGTGCATGCGCAACTATTGGCGAAGCGAAACAGCCCACCAGAAGAAAAAGCCTGATACCTAATTTCACACAGATCCCCACAGAATGATGCCAGTGGCGGCAAGACTAATGGGGTCGGACACCGCTTTCAATCAGGCGCGGATATTCGGAAAAATCAAGATCCGACTTTTGATGTCGATTTCTCGCCTGCCTTCCCGAGACAAGCAAACAGCTGATAGTGCCATTGCGATACAGCGCATAATTGAAATTAACTGGACAAAATGCAGCAAATTCTGATTATTAATACAACTATATATTGATTATTATTGTTATTCTGGGGAACCCATATGACAAAGTGGTTAAAACGGCTAGTTTCCGCAATTGCTGCTTTTGGTTTCGCGTTTCCAGCAATTGCTGAAAATGCCAACCAATGCGCCAATGCCTCCATGACCACCGTAAGATTTTCAAAGGTGGAAACAAACTTCAGAGAAAAATTCTGCGACAAGCCAACGTCGAAAAGCTGCGATGCCAGATACAAAAATATCAGCGACCTGGTGGCACGCCTTTCAAAAGACAGTCGGATCAATAACATAGCGACAGGCGCTTACATCCTCGCGACGGTGAGCCTGGAAACCGGAAGCCAGAATTTCAGTCCGGCAACCACTGAGGCGATTGGCGCAGCTCAAAAGAAGCGCTCCTACTATCCGAACTTTATCGGAAGAGGCTGGGTCCAGCTGACCCACGAAGACAAATACAGACTGGCGGGGAGAAAGCTGAATATCGATCTCGTCAACCATCCGGAATTGGCACTCAAAACCGACAACTCCTACGAGATTCTGGTACGCGCCATGACCGAAGGCTGGCTGGAAACATACCGCTCGTCCGCGAAGGGCGCCGGCGGCGGTACTCCAATTCTTCTCGCCGACTTCATCAACCATCAGAAAGTCGACTACGGTTCCGCGCGCGCGATCATCAACGCCAATTGCATGGCCGCCAAGCCATGTGATGACACTAGATACAATGAAAAAGGCTTTATTCCTGCCCCAGCCAAGCTGGACAACGGCGAGCATGGCGCGCGCAATGCCCGCATTTTTGAGCAGCTTCTCTGCCGTGCACGCGAACAATGACAAATCGACCGAGGATTCCGCTCATGAAAGTCAGGTTCATTGCAACCGCGTTGGCTCTTCTGCTCGCACCTGTCGCCAGTGAGGCGGCGGCAAAAGTCCGAGACGGATTGGACATCAAATGTGACTGCCTCAAGATGTCGGATGGTTCCAAGTGTCCCGACGATCTTGGGATGGAAGTTCACGGGAAGAAAGGGTCAATGGAAACGCCATCGATCATTACAGACATGGACTTCGTTTATAAGAAGCGCAGCGGCATTCCATATGTGGTTGGAACCGTTGGCAAGGATTTTGAGGGACCTTCATACTATGCGATCCTCTATTTCCCCCATAAATTGTCCCGCGTCGAAATGTCGTCCGATATCAACGTCAACCGGCCGCTCACTTTCAAACCCGGTAGGCCGTCGACAGCATTCCTGACCTGTAAGGCGGTTCCGCCGAGCAAATGAAACTGGCGAACTGTTTCACGGTGCGCTGGGCCGATTGCCATCGAACCGAGGCTAGCTTCAACGGCCCTTGCAAAGAACGCCAGACTTGTCCTAAGTGCTCCCAACGACAGGGGTGCTCCGTATTGCCGGGGCTGAGATGGGGTCGCCATGGCCGCAAACTCTTGAGCTGATCTGGATAATACCAGCGGAGCGAGGCGAGCGATGTTTTCGGGCATGCAATTTTCCTTTTACCCTGCCCTCGGTGACAATGCCGGCAGCGAGATATCCTTGCTGCGTGGCCCTCGGAGCGGTGTCTGATCATGCGCCGTCTTCACCTGAATGCGGTCATTTACGGCCTCGGGAGCCACGAAGCCGCATGGCGTTTGCCTGAAAGCGATCCGCGTGCGATCACCACCCTCGCCTACTGGGCCGATATCGCCAGAACGGCGGAAGCCGGCGGCTTCGACGCTTTGTTTCTTGGCGATGTGCTGGCGCTGCAGGAGGGAGCCGCACGGCACCTCTCCGATGCCATGGATCCCTTCATCATCCTCTCGGCGCTGGCGGCTGTCACCAGCCGCATCGGCCTGATCGGCACGGCGTCGACAAGCTTCGACCATCCGTTTCATCTCGCCCGGCGCTTTGCATCGCTCGACCATATCAGCAACGGTCGCGCAGGCTGGAATATCGTCACTTCATCCAATGCCCTTGAGGCCCACAATTTCGGCCTTGACGACATGCCGGAGCACACCGAGCGATATGCGCGCGCCGACGATGTCGTCGAAGCGGTCAAGAAACTTTGGGATAGTTGGGACGCAGATGCGCGGATCGCCGACCAGGCGAGCGGTCATTATCTCGATCCCGCCAAGGTGCGCGCCATCGATCATGTCGGCCCTTATGTTCGCAGCAAAGGGCCACTTAACGTTCCGCGACCGCCGCAGGGACGACCGATCCTTGCGCAAGCCGGTTCGTCGGCGGCCGGCCGCGATTTCGCCGCTCGCCATGCCGATATCGTCTTCACCGTTCAGTCCTCGATCGATGAGGCCAAGGCGTTTTACGCCGAGATGAAGACGAGAGCCGTTTCGGCCGGACGACCGCCTGACAGTCTGCAGATCATGCCAGGTATTATTCCCGTCGTCGGCGAAACGCGTGGTGCAGCGGAAAGGAGGCTCGCGGACATGAACAGCTTCGCCGTGCCCGAACATCTGCTCGCCAAGATGTCATCGTTTCTTGGCGTCGATCTGAGCGGAGCAGATCTCGATTCTCCCCTCCCGGAGGATTTCGCCCGCGCGGATGCCAACCAGTCGAGCCAGAGCCGCGTGACGGTTCTGGTCAGCATTGCGAAGCGCGACGGCCTGACGCTGCGGCAATTGCTGTTGCGGCTCGCCAGCGGCCGTGGCCATCTGCTGGCCGTCGGTACGGGAGGTGACATTGCCGATGTCGTTCAGGAATGGTTTCAAGCAGGCGCGGCCGACGGCTTTAACGTCATGTGTTCCGTCATGCCCGGCGACCTGCAGGCATTCAACGATATGGTCATGCCGGATCTCGTGAAGCGACAATTGCGCCAAGCCGATCTCAGTTCAGACACTTTGCGCCAGCGGTACCGGCTGACAGGCATTTGAACCCCGTTCGCCTCGCTCAAAAAACCGACGAGGAATGCAGGAGCTCTTCGGCCTCCTTGCGGCTCATATCGAAAATCATCTTACCGATCTCAAAGCCGAATCCGTTACGGGCGAATGCGGACAATTCCTTCGCTTTTCGCTTCTCGTCGAGTTCATTTCGACGAAACGGGCCGAAGCCACGCTTGCGGGCAAAGACGACAGCCGCGAACACGTCGTTCGTAGCATCCAAAGCCGTCACCGCCATATCGCCATTTATGCCTTTTGAAGCGAGCTTGTAGGCGATGGCCTTCCTTGATTTGCCAGAACGCACCGCAGACCGTGTGCTGATCTCGGCATAGGCAACATCGTTAAGCGCATTCTGATCGTAGGCAAACTTGACGGCGAAATCAGCGACAGCCTTGATCTGGGCCTCGCTGATACCTTCGAACTTCTCTTTCGCTTTTCTCGTGATCGCATCGAACAACTGCTTCTCTGTCATCATCTTGCGTTCAAGACGATAGATCGTCGAATTGCGTGCCCAGGCCAGCATTCGGGTCGTAGGGGTTTGGTCCATGGGCGGATAGGTTCAGAGTAGCAAAACGGAGATTCGGGGGTGAGGTTCTTTACGTCACGCACCCCGTTTTCGCAATGAATCCCTTCTCTTTGTATCCAAGGATGCTGGAGGGCCAAGACCATTTTTTGGATACGATCGACAAAGTGCCTCTTGTCTCAACGAAGGGATTTCAGGAGCGAATTCACCCGGTCTCTCCAGGCTCGGTTTGCCTGCAATTCCTTGGGGAAAAGCCCCGGCACGGCAAAGAAAGAGTCCGTCTCGTCGTCCGTCCGCACTACGTCCGCCGCGGCCTTCAACAGCTCCGCGGAGCGCGGATCATTCAAGGTATCGGCCTGCTTGATAAAGGCTATCCAGACAGCCGTCGCAAAGGCGAATTCCGCCCCATCACTTCCCGAAGAAAGGGCGTCGACGGCGGGCTGAAAGAGGCGCTGCGGCAGTTTCTGCGAGCCGTCCATGGCGATCTGCAGCGTGCGATGGGCGATGGCAGGGTTGGCGAACCGCTCCACAAGCTGGTCCATATAGTGGGCGAGATCGATGCCGGGCACGGGATCGAGCGTGCGAACCGCCGCCTGCATGTGCTGCCGGACCAGCGCGACATTCTCCGGCACGCCCATGACGTCGCGGACGAATTCGAGCTTCTGCAATTGCCCGAGATAGGCGATCAGCGAGTGCGAACCGTTCAGCAGCCGCAGCTTCATTTTCTCGTAGGGCTCGACATCTTTGACAAAGAGGGCGCCGCCCGCTTCCCAAGCGGGGCGATCCGAAACGAAATCATCCTCGATCACCCATTGCGAGAAAGTCTCCGCCTCGATGGACAGTCTGTCCTCCACTCCCAGCAACCTTTCAGCACGGGCGCGGGTTTCCGCCGTCGCGGCCGGAACGATACGATCCACCATGCTACACGGAAAGGACACTTTTTCCGCGATCCATGTCGCCAGACCGGGATCGCGTGCTGTTGCCATCTCGATCACAAGACGCCGAACGACGCGGCCATTGCTCGGCAGGTTGTCACAGCAAAGCACAGTGAACGGCGGCAAATCGGCATCCCGTCGCCGTGCGAGCCCTTCCGCCAGATAACCGATCACGCCGGTCGGGCGGGTCGGCGATTTCAGATCGCTGGCGATTGCGGGATGAGCGTGATCGAGCCCGCCGCCGACGGGATCGATACCGTAAGCCTTTTCGCTGACGGTCAGCGTAACGACATGGACAGCCGGATCGGCGAGCCTCGCAAGGACAGCCTCCCCGTCCTCGCTGGCCGCAAGCGCCTCCACGATCGAGCCAACGACCTGGACGCTATCGCCGGAGCGGTCGCGTGCAACAACACTATAAAGGCAATCCTGCGCCTGCATATCGTGTGCGATCTCCGTCGACCGCAGGCTGACGCCGACAATGCCCCAATGTCCGAACGCATGAGCCAGAGCCGCATCCGTGTAAACCGCCTGGTGCGCACGGTGAAAGGCACCGAGACCGATGTGAACGATCCCCGGCTTCAGCGCCTGCCTATCATAAGCAGGAGAGTGGATCGAATCATGCAGTTGCGTGCGAGCGGTCAATCGTTCCATTAGCGGGCCAATCCATATTGGGGGTGTGACAAGGCACGCTCGATGCCACGCAGTTCTGCGAGGCCCTTCAACCGGCCGATAGCAGGATAGCCCGGCTGGGCACCCCTCGCCAAGTCATCCAGGATTTCCTGGCCGTGATCAGGCCGCATGAAGATCGTATGATCCGCACGCCCCTCGGCCTTCCGCCGCCGCTCCTCTGAAAGGATCGCGGCGATCACCGCGACCATATCCGCGTTTCCCTCAAGATGTTCATCCTCGAAAAAGGAGCCCGGCTGCACCGTCGTCTCACGACGGACATTGCGCAGGTGGACGAAATGGATCCGCGAAGCCAGCCGCGAGACCATCGCCGGCAGGTCGTTGTCACCGCGCGCGCCGAGCGAACCCGTGCAGAAGGTGACACCGTTGGCGGGGCTGTCGACGGCCTTGAGGATGCGCGCATAATCCTCTTCGGTCGAAAGAATACGCGGCAGGCCGAGAAGCGGCCACGGCGGATCGTCTCCATGCGCGCAAAGCCGCATACCCAGTTCTTCCGCGACCGGCACGACCTCGGACAGGAAGTTGACCAGATGACCGCGAAGGCGCTCGGCATCGATCATGCTATAGCGTGCGAGTTCGGTGCGCAGTTCCGACAAGGTATAGGCCTCGGCCTGCCCGGGAAGTCCGGCGCCGACGCTGCGCGAAAGAACCAGGCGTCTTTCTTCCGGCATCTCGGCAAAGCGCTGAGCGGCAGCCTCTACCAATTCCGCGGAATAATCGGCGGCCGCATCCGGCCGCTGCAGGATATGCAGATCGAAGGCGATAAAGTCGACGAGATCGAACCGCATGGCCTTTGCGCCGCTGGGCGTCGTCCAGCGCAAGTCGGTACGGGTCCAATCGAGAACGGGCATGAAATTGTAGCAGACGGTGGAAATTCCAGCCTCGGCCAGACGGAGCAGCGTCTCCGTCCACGCCTTCATATGCTCTTTCCAATCGCCCGACATGGTCTTGATGCTTTCGGAAACGGGAATACTCTCGACCAGCTCCCACTCCAACCCGCCCTGCCGGATCTCATCCTGCCGCTTGCGGATTTCCTCCAATGGCCAGGCGACACCGGTTGGAATGTGATGGAGGGAGCTGACGATACCGTCCGCGCCAGCCTGAACGGCATCCCTGACGCTGACCTTGTCGATAGGTCCAAACCATCTCCAGGTATGTCTCATCCTGACTTTTCCTTTGAAAACCGACGCCGCCAAACCAGGCAAAATTCGCTCTCGATTCAAATACACTACCATGGTAATATGTCAATGAAGCGAGGAGGCGAGCGCAGCCATACGCTTGTGGTTGAGACGCTCTACCTCACACCGGAGAACGCCATTGGCCCTGACCGATAGACAGTCGACATCCCTGCTTGCGATCGATCCGAAGTTGCCCATGGCGCCGCAGATCTATGGCAATATTCGCCAGTCGATCCTCAATCTCCGTCTCGCGCCCAAGCAAGCCTTGAGCGAAAAGGAACTCGCCCTCATGCTGGGCGTCAGCCGCACGCCGGTTCGCGAAGCGCTGATCAAGCTCGCCGAGGACGGGTTGGTCGATATCTTTCCCCAGCGCGGCACATTCGTTGCGCCGATCCGTGTTTCGGAAGTCCTGGAAGCGCAATTCATTCGCGAGGCGCTCGAGGTCTCCGTGGTGGCACGGGTGGCCGAAATGTCCGATCCCACCGTTACCGCCCGCCTGCATGAGAGCCTGGCGCGGCAGAAGCGCGCGGTCGACAATGGCGATCTGGACGGATTCTTGGCGGAGGATGAAAATTTCCATTTTATCCTGTCTGCATCCGTTAATCTGACACGGGCCTGGAAGGTCATTCAGAATGTCAAAGGCCAGCTCGACAGGGTTCGTATTCTGAGCCTGCCTGAGCCTGGCCATTTGGCTGAGCTCTACGAGCAGCATCTGGCAATCGTGACCGCCATCGAATCCGGTAATTCTTCGGCTGCCAAAAAACACATGGCCAAACATCTTCAGCAGGTCTTCCGCACCATCGATCTGCTGTTGGCGCAAAGACCCGAGATTTTTGATTGATCCATCCCACCATAATCAACGTAGCTTATTTTTCCGAACCCACTTGTAGCGGCGATTTGATTGGCTATGTTTCGTCACGGCCCCTGCGCTGCAGCGTGGAGCGCCGAACGTCATTCGATGGCCGGAGGCCATCTCAAGCACAACATCGCTATAGATCACGGGGCTCTCGCTCTGCCGACCGCTTTGCGGATCGGATGCAGGTGCTCCACCAGAGGAGGCAGGAATGGATTATCGCAAGCTCGGCCCCACCGGGGCTGTCGTCACGGCATATTGCCTTGGCACCATGACCTTCGGCGCAGAAGCGGACGAAGCGGAATCTCACAGATTGCTGGACGATTATTTCGCCTGGGGCGGCAACTTCATTGACACCGCCGATGTCTACAGTGCCGGCAAATCGGAGGAGATCATCGGACGCTGGCTCAAGGCGCGGCCGAGCGAGGCGCGGCAGGCAGTCATCGCCACCAAGGGACGCTTCCCGATGGGCAACGGGCCGAACGATATCGGTCTGTCACGCCGGCATCTCAACCAGGCTCTGGATGACTCGCTGCGGCGCCTCGGCGTCGAACATATCGATCTCTATCAGATGCACGCTTGGGACGCGCTGACCCCGATCGAGGAGACGCTGCGCTTCCTCGATGATGCCGTCTCTGCCGGCAAGATTGGCTATTACGGCTTCTCCAACTATGTCGGCTGGCACATCGCCAAGGCCGTCGAAATCGCCAAGGCGCGCGGCTACACACGGCCGGTCACGCTTCAGCCGCAATACAACTTGCTCGTCCGCGATATCGAGCTTGAAATCGTCGCGGCCTGCCAAGATGCCGGCATGGGCCTGCTGCCGTGGTCGCCACTTGGTGGCGGCTGGCTGACCGGCAAATACAAACGCGACCAGATGCCGACCGGAGCGACCCGCCTCGGTGAAAACCCCAATCGCGGCAGCGAATCCTATGCGGCGCGCAATGCGCAGGAACGGACCTGGGCGATCATCACCGCCGTTGAGGAGATCGCCAAGGCGCATGGCGTCAGCATGGCGCAGGTGGCTCTCGCCTGGACGGCAGCACGGCCGGCCGTGACCTCCGTCATCCTCGGCGCCCGCACGCCCGGACAGCTCGCCGACAATCTCGGCGCGGCGGAACTGACACTATCGGAAGCGGAGATGGCCAGGCTCAACGAGGTCAGCGCACCGCAACCGTCGGATTACCCCTACGGCAAGGGCGGCACCAACCAGCGTCATCGCAAGATCGAAGGTGGTCGGTAAAATATGATGTGACTGGGCGGAGAGGAATTGCTTCTCCGCCAGTCATAGCTGAAACGGAGTGCGGTCGCCGTTCGCAGAGGGGCGGCCAGCAATATCGAACCTTGCCGATCGGGAAGTGCAGCACGTTGTCGAGCCAGAACATTCCGATCGGTAAGTTTTGAGACAGCTATACGCTAGGCCAGCGCATCGATTTTCGATCGGATAGCCTCGCCCATCTCACTCGTAGACGATCGGCCGCCGAGATCGGGGGTGACGAATTGTTTCTCTTCGATGATCGCGTCGACTGCTTCGCGTATGAGCGCCGCCGCCCTGGTCGCTTTCGGCTCCTGCTTCTTGCGGCCGAGCCAGTCGAAGAGCATGGCGCCAGACACGATCATGGCGAAGGGATTGGCGATGCCCTTTCCAGCGATGTCAGGCGCAGACCCATGCGTCGCCTGCGCCATGGCAAGGTCCGGCCCGGCGCACAGGCCCGGCGCCATACCGAGCCCACCGACAAGACCGGCTGCTTCGTCCGAGAGAATGTCGCCGAACATGTTGGTGGTGACGACGACGTCATATTGCTGTGGCTTCATCGCAAGACGCATGGCGAAGGTATCGACCATCGTCTCTTCATATTGGACGTCCGGAAAATCTTCGGCGACGCGACGGCATTCCTCGGCGAACATGCCGCAGCCGAGCTTGAACACCGTATCCTTGTGAACGGCGGTCAGCTTCTTGCGGCGGCTTCGGGCCAATTCGAAAGCCGCACGGGCGACCTTGGAAGAGCCGTTGCGCGTGATGACACGCACCGAAATCGTCATGTCCTCGCTCGGGCGGAATTCACCCGACCCCGCGACGACATTGCGGTCCGGCTGAAAGCCCTCGTTATTCTCCCGCACGATTACGAGATCGACGCCTTGATGCACACAAGGAAGGCTCAGATAGGAACGTGCCGGCCTTATATTGGCGTAGAGATCGAAGTGCTTGCGCAGGATCGGATGCGGATTGATCGCCGATGGGCTCTTCGGATAGGCTTGGTGACCGATCGGTCCCAGCACCCACCCATCAAGCTTCGATAGCCGCTCCAAGGTATCGGCCGGCATCGTCGTACCGAGTTCGTCATAGGCAGCGCGGCCGATGGGCAGCGCCGTCCAGGCAACTTCCAGCTCCGTCACGGCTGCCGCTGTGCGCATGGCTGCGATCGTCTCGGGGACGATTTCGTGACCGATATCGTCGCCATTCAATATCCCGATGCTGAGCATTAGACTGCCTCCGCCTTTCGTACCTTGCCGACATTCGCGCCGGCGCGAGCGATTTCGGAGGCATCAGCGAGTTCGCCGATCTTCCAGGCGAGTTCGAGAAGCGCTGCCGTGCCAGCCTCACCAAGCACCGGTTCCACCAGCCCGCGGAATTTCGCTTCGAGATCTGCGTTGCTCATCGGCCGCTTCAGGCTACCGATCGCGTGGGCGACATGCTTGTCGAGAACGCGGCCATCGGTCGTCGTCAGCCGCACCTTCACCTCGTCCTCGTGAATGCTCTGGCTCGCGGTGGCGTTCACCCGATCGCGCAACGCGATGACTTTGGGATCACGCACCACGTCGTCGTCATATTCGCCTTCGCCGGCCGCGCCATAGATGATTGCGGCAGCGGCGGAGTGGTAGACACTGAACTTGCCTTCAAGGCCGGTGCGCGGCGTCTTCTTGCCGGTGAGTTCAAGCACCAGCGGATGCACTTCGAGTTCGATCGAGGCGACATCTTCGGCTTTCAGGCCGCGTTCATTGCGAAGCTGTACGCAACCGTCGATCGCCGGATGGATGACGATGCCGCAGGCGAACGGTTTATAGGTGTTGAGGCTGATCTCGAAATGCTCGCCCAAGCCCTGCGTAATCTCATCGAAGTTGCGGGCGGTCGACATGACATGCGCGAAACCGCGCGGCGCCTCCAGCACACGATCAGAGCTGGTGAAGTTCTGCTTGGCCAGCAACGCCGCCGTCATGCCGTTCTGTGCGGCGCGGCCTGGATGGAAGCTCTTGCACATCGTTCCGAACATTTCGCGGAAACCCGAAGATTGCGTGCCGGCGATGCCGAGCGCCCAAACCATCTGCTGCTCGTCGAGTTTCAGCAGCTTCCCCACAGCTGCCGCCGCACCGAAAACGCCGGCCGTGCCGGTGATGTGCCAGCCGATATCATAGTGGGCGGGATAGACCGCATTGCCGATCCGGCATTCAGTTTCGACGCCGAGAATGAAGGCGTGCAGGAAATCGGCGCCGGAAACCGGGTGATGTTCGGCAAAGGCCAGAATGGCCGAGGCGATGGGACCGGCGGGATGGATGATCGTGCGCAGATGCGTATCGTCGAAATCGAAAACGTGGCTGGAAATGCCGTTCAGAAGGGCGGCGTTGAGGATATCGGTCTTCTCGCCGCGGCCAAGCACGGTTGCCTGGCCTGCGCCCATGAACGGCCGCAGCGCCTCCGTCGCGCGATCGAGGGTCTGATGGATGGAACCGCCGACCGCGCAACCAAGCCAGTTCAGAAACGAGCGCACGGCCTCCTGTTTGACGGCCGCGGGCACATCTTCCGGCTTCGCCTGAACCAGATAGCGCGCAAGAATCCGGGTCACTTCAGTCATGGGTATTCCTTTTCAAAATCGACAATGTCTTGGGATGGGACGCATAGCTTTAGGAAAGCCGCAGTCGCCGTTTAAATCGCAGGACCGCCCTCGGCGCGATCGTGCAAACCTGAATTCATGGCAGGAACACCCCGCCATTCGCATGAATCGTCTGACCGGTTAGGTAGCGAGCGTTCGGGCCGGCGAGGAACTGCACCAGGGCGGCCACCTCTTCCGGCCGTCCGCGGCGACCGACCAGCGGCGTATGGCTGGCATGATGGCTTGGATTCTGTGCCGCGGAACGCCCGCGGGTGGTGCCGATCATGCCGGGCACGACGCAATTGACGGTGATACCCTGCGGCGCAAGGTCATGCGCCAGCCCGCGCGTCAGTCCGACGAGGCCGGCCTTGGCGGTCACCACATGCGCGCGGTTGGCCGCGCCCGTATGGGCGGACATGCCGCCGATGTTAATGATCGCCGCATTGTCGGAACGCGCAAGCGCCGGCTGCGCGGCCTTCGCCACCAGGAAGGCACCGTCGAGAATGATGCTCAGCACCTCGCGCCATTCTGCGAAGGTCAATTCGGCAAAGGGTGTCTCGCGTCGGACGGCGGCATTGTTAACGACGCAATCGAGCTTGCCGAAGGTGTCAAGCGCGCTTGCGACCAACCGGGTGGCCCCCTCCTCCGTCGCAACATCCGCCAGCGTTACGATCGCGTGGCCGCCGGCGAACTTAATCTCCGCCGCAACAGCTTCCGCTTCTGCCCGGGAACTGAGGGCATTGACCACAACAGCGGCGCCGGCAGATGCCAGGTCGAGCGCGATCTGACGGCCGATGTTGCGGGCAGCGCCCGTCACGATTGCGACCCGGCCCGCGAGACTCTGTTCGCTCACAGCGCAAACTCCTTTACCCGCCCGAGATCGGCACCGTCGAAGATCGTTTGGGAAAGATCGAGGAAGGCGAGCGCCGTCTCGCGGCTCCAACCGCCATAGACGGCATTATCGACAAACTTGGTCTCGATCTCCTGGACCGTCAGCGGCGCATGCTTGCCGCCGCGCATATAGGGCTGACGGAATTCCTTTTGCGAACCGTCCGAGAGCGTCGCCAGCAGATGGCCGGTGAAGTTCTTGGGGTATTCGTCGTTCGGATCGATGCGATAGCGGATCTTCGCCGCAAGCGCTCTCACCGCCGGATCGGCGATGCGTTCTTCGGTGAATTGCGCGAGCCCCGCCTTGCGATCAAGGAAGCCGAAGGCCATGCAGATCGGCGTCGAGAACTTCGCGGCATAGGGCGTCTGCGGCGCATGCTTGACGGCAAGCGGCTCCCATAGCCGGTGCACCGTACCTTCGCCGACATCGCAGACGATCTCGACGATCTGATCGGCGCTAACGCCCGTCTCGGCGAGCTGGATGGCGCAGTCGATGAACGGCTGCGTCATCGTCCCGCAGGCATAGGGCTTGAAGGCGATGGTCTCCATGATCCAATCGTGACCGAGATCGCGGAGGAGGACGCCGAAATCAGGCGCGCGCGACGGTGCGAAAGCATGGAAGAAACCATGCGTACCTTCGATCACCGTGCGGGGACCGAGGAACCCGCCGCGTGCCATCAGCGCAGCCCGGATGCCGGACTGGGCCGCGTTGCCGGCATGCATGCGCTTCGTCCAGGTGCCTTCGGCCAGATATTCGATGATGCCCGCCGCCATGCTGCCGGCGATGCCGATCGCCGAAACCGTCTCGCTTTCGCTGAGATCGAGGCTTGCGGATACAGCAGCGGCCGCAGCGATCGTGCCGATCACGGCGGTTGGATGGAACCCGGCAGTATGGATCGCCTTCGGTGCAACCAAGCTCAGGCGGCAGAGAAGCTCGACGCCGACAGCAACGCCTTTCAGCAGCCTGTCGCCGCTGAGCCCCTCGCGCTCGCAAACGGCGAGCACGGCAGGCACGATGACGGCGCCGGAATGAACCGGGCCGCCCTCGAAGGTATCGTCAAAATCCTCGCCATGCGCGGCAGTGCCGTTGATCAGCGCTGCGCTGAAGGCATCGAAGCCGCCATTATGACCGATCGCGGTCGCGACACCCTTGTCGGTCGCGGCAATTGTCGCGGCGACATAGTCTTCCTTGCGAGCAGCGATCGCGAGGCCTGCCATATCGATGATCAACATACGGGAAATGTCGATCGCCTTTTGCGAAATCCCGTCACGGGAGAGGCCGACAATCCACCGTGCCAGGGTCTCGGCGATAGTGGTTGTGGCAAGAGGGCTATGCTGGTTCACGAGTGGCCTTTCACAATCTGGGACTCTTGCACAGGCTCGGAAGACTGCGCTGTCTTGCTATTCTTGCGGCGGCCCCGGACATGTCCGACGAACGAGCCGACAATGAAGAGAAGTGCGACGGCGAGCAGGCCGGCGGAAATCGGATCGGTGACGAAGGTAGAGTAATCACCGTCCGACAGGACCAGAGCCCGGCGGTAGTTGGATTCGATCAGGAAGCCGAGAACGACGCCCAGCACCATCGGCAGGAAGGGCAATCGGAAGTAGCGCATGCCGTAGCCGAGCGCGCCGAAGCAGAGCGCGACGCCCACCTGGAACAGGCTGTATTCGATCGCGTAGACGCCGGAGACCAGCAGCGCGAAGATGAAGGCCATCAGGTAGGATTTCGGCCGGTTCACCAGCCAGATGCAGGGCGGCATGAAAGCATAGCCTGCGACCAGCAATGCGATAACGCTGACGCCGAGACCGACATAGAGGTCGAAAACGATATCGGCATGCTGCACGAACAGCATGGGGCCGGGAACGAGGTCCTGGATCAGGAAGCCGCCAAGGAGGACCGCCGTGGAGTTGGTGCCGGGAATGCCGAGGCTCAGCAACGGAATGAGAGCGGTTTTGGAAACCGTGGTATTTGCGGTTTCAGGTGCTGCGATGCCTTCCGGCGCGCCCTTGCCGAACTCGTCCTTGTGGCGCGACCAGCGACGGGCCTCGTTATAAGCAATGAAAGCTGCGACGGTGCCGCCGGCGCCGGGCGTCACGCCTTCGATCACACCGACAACCATGCCGATCAGCTGTGCCGGCCAGATGCGCTTCCAAATGGCTTTGCTGGGGAACCTGATGCGGGCCGAACCCGCGTCCGCTTTTTCCCATGCAGGTTCGCTGGCGGTCGTCATCAGCTCGCTGAGCGCATAGAGACCGACAAGAACGAGGATCGGCGGAATGCCGGAGAGAAGTTCCGGACTGCCGAAGGTAAAGCGATTGAGGCCCGTCACGGGATCGGTGCCGATGGCCGCGATCATCAATCCGAGAACGCCGGCCATCAGGCCCTTGATCAGATTTTCGCCGGCCAGCGAACCGATGACACTAAGACCGAGGATACCCAGCGCGAAATAAGAGGTCGGATGAAAGGCCAGCGCCAGTCGCGACAATGGTTCCGTGAGCAGTACTAGGACAACCAGCCCGAAAATGCCCCCGAGAATACCGGAATAGAGCGAAATCCCAAGGGCCTCGCCCGCACGTCCCTGCTGCTTCATCGCATAGCCGTCAAGAACGGTAGCTGCTGCCGCATTGGTCCCGGGCGTACGGATCAGGATGGCTGGGATGGAGCCGCCATATTCCGCACCGAAATAGGCCGACGCCAAAAGCACGATCGCCATCGACGATTGCATGCCGTAAGTGAAGGGCAATAGGAGCGCCATTGCGATCGATGCGGAGATGCCGGGCATCGAGCTGCCGACAACGCCCCAGGCGACGCCGGCAAAGGCTGCGAAGATGATGCCCGGAGTGGTCAGGACATCGAGCAGATGCATGAAAACAGCCATGCCGTCCTCCTTAGATCAGCGACGGCCACAGCCCGGCAGGCTGCGGAACTTGCAGGATTTCAACGAAGATCACCCAGAAAACCACACCGCCAGCGGCTGCGATCGGCAGCATCCATCGCGTCAGGCGACGCTCCAGGTACCAGGCGACAAAAAAGATGAGCAGGGCCAATGACAAGATATAGCCAAGCCAAGGCAGGACAGCGACATAGGCTGCACCCATGAGCACCATGCCGCAGGCACGCAATGCGGCGTAGCGGTCACTTCTACCAGCGCTCTTGCTGGCGCTGACAATGGCCTGAATGCCGCCGCCGCGCCCGAGAAGCGTATTGGCGATCAAAAGCAGCGAAAGGATGCCGAGCACGATAGCGTAACTTATCGGCAGCCCCTGCGGGCCGACGGAGTCGGCAAGCATGCTGTGCGGGATGGCCGCTGCAACGCTGTAATAGGCTATGGCGAGCGCGAGCATCAGGATGCCGCAAACGAGATCGCGTTTCATGGGACGGAGCCTTTGAACTCGAAGGGAAAGCAGGCGGCGATAACGCCGCCGCCTGTTATTGGATAACGCCGGAAGCCTTCAGAAAGGCCTGCGTATCGCTGCCGAACTTGTTCATGAAGCTGACGTACTCATCATGCTTCATGAAACCCGGCTCAAGATCGTTTTCAGTATAGATCTTCTTGTATTTCGGGTCTTCGAGCAGCTTCGGGATCGCCGCTTCCCAGGCCGCAATGACCGCCGGCGGCAGGTTCTTCGGGCCGGCGAGGCCGCGGAACTTGACCACCGATACGTCGATGCCCTGCTCCTTTGCCGTCTTCAGATCGGGAAAGAGGTTCAGACGGTGGTCGCCGACGACGGCCAGCATGCGCAGCTTGCCGGCGTCGAGCTGGGCGCGAATTTCGCCAATTTCGCCGACGCCGATATCCAGCGTGCCGTTCAGTACGTTGATCTGCATATCGCCGCCGCCTTCGAAGGTGATGATGGACGCGTTGACGCCGGTCTTCGCCTTGATCTGCTCGAGAACCTGCCGCTCGAGCGAGGCAGGGTTCGCAGCACCCCATTTGCCGCGGCCTTGCTTGGCGGCGGCAATGACATCTGGCAGCGTCTGGAACTTCGAATCCACCGAGGTGTAGATCACCTCCGGATCGTAGAAGACGTTCACCAGTGGCTCCATATCCTTGTAGGTCGCCTCCGGCGTGCTGAGCAGCGAAGTGTAGATATAGGTCGGCGTCGTCGCATAGAACCAGCTACCGTCAGGCGTCGAGGAAGCTACCGTCGACATGGCCTTGGCGCCGCTGCCGCCGGTGACGTTTTCGACGACCAGCTTCGGGCCCAGATAGGGCTGGAGATAGGGCAGCATTTCACGCAGAAACACGTCGCTGCCGCCGCCGGGGCTGGAATGCGTGACGAGCTTGACGATCGGCGCCGGATAGCTTTCCTGAGCGACAGCAGCGCCGACGGGTAAGGTTACGAGCGCGAGCGCCAATGAAATTGCTTTAAGTTTAAAATTAATTCCCATGCGATATTTCCTCCCATCGCAATTGGATGTTGAATGTCGCTCACAGCGCCATCCCAGCAAGAAGATGAATTAGGCAGTCTTGTCGGTTAGTTCCTTGGCCTTACCGGGATCTTCGACATGCAGCATTCGATCCTTACCCCGTTCAACGTGGTCGAAGGCGGCCTTGGACGACGCCTCTGGATCGCGCGCCTTGAGAGCATCGACGATTTGCCGGTGCTCCAAGTTCGAGCGCTTGAGACCGCCGCCATGCAGCAGGCCCCTCGCGCGGAAAAGATGCAGCTCCTTGATCAGCGCCGCATAGTCGTCAACCAACCGCTTGTTGCCCGACCCCTGCAAAATCGCCTGGTGGAACTTCAAATTGACCGCGTAATATTCGTCTAGCGACCCCTGCTCGGCAAACCTGTCCATCGTATCCAACAGCTCGTCCAGCTTGCCGACGTCGGCTTCGCTCATGCGGGTAGCCGAAAGTCTGGCGGCCAAGCCGAAAAGCGCGGCACGCACGTCGTAGACATCCAGAGCCTCCTCCTCGCTGACGCTGCGCACAAACACGCCGCGATTTGGGATGAGTTCGAGCAACCCGCTCTCGGCAAGCGCTCGGCATGCCTCACGGATCGGCCCGCGGCTCACCTGAAAGCGCGCCGCCAGTGCGTTCTCGTTCAGACGCTCTCCACTGGCGAAATGGCCTGACAAAACAAGCTGTTCGATCTCGTGCTTAAGCACGCTCGTCATGGACTGGAAACGGAGGATATCGAGATCTGGTGTCTTCATGGTCAAAGTGGTAAATCGCAATTCGTAGATTGTCAACAATTTTCAATTTACGAAATTGTCGCACCTCCATCGCTTGCTAAAGGCCATGGTCGTCAATAATAACGATGCGTCCGTACCTCCATTTGCAGCTACCGCACACACAGAAGGACGCGCTCATCATGCGGAACTCGCAAGACCAAAGCCCGACCGCTCTCGGACTGTTTCTGATCTTCGCCCGCATCGGCCTAACGAGTTTTGGTGGCGGACTAAGCGGATGGTTTCTGCGCGAGTTTGTTCAAGTGCGGAAATGGATGACGGAAGAAGAATTCTTCAATGGGCTCGCCATTTCGCAGGCTTTGCCCGGGATTAATATCAAGAACCTGGCTATCTGGATCGGCTATCGCATGCTCGGTCGCAAGGGCGCTATCGCCGGCTTTCTCGGCATCATCGTCCCGCCCGGGATCGTCATCGTCCTTCTCGGCACCTTATTTGCTTCCCTGATGCGGTTCGATGTCACCCATCTGCTTCTCGAAGGGGCGGCCGCGGCGGCTGTGGGACTGTCTCTGTCGATGGGATTGACGGCGGCTTGGCGCGTTCCGCGCAAGGCCATACCGATTGCCCTCATGGTCGCCACCTTTATTGCGATCGGCATCTTCCACTGGCCTCTGATCTGGACGGTGCTGGGCGCCGGATCGGTCAGCGTCACCCTCTCCTATTTCAACGCCTGAGGACGTCGGATCGATGTCAAATCCGCTTTGGGGGCTGCTGACCGTCTTCGCGCCAATTTCCATCGTCACGATCGGCGGCGGGCAAAGCGCCATTGCCGACATCCACCGCCAGGTGGTCGACGTCCACCATTGGATGACGCAAGCCGAATTCGTCAACGCCTTCGCCATTTCGCGCATGACCCCGGGACCGGGCTCATTGTTGGCGACGTTGATCGGCTGGCAGGTCGCAGGCTTCTGGGGCGCCATCATCGCAACGCTCGCCCTGTTCGGGCCTACCGCCTTTCTGATCTACGGCGTCGCGCATGTCTGGTCGCGTTTCCAGGGCGCGCGCTGGCAGATTGCCCTGGAGACCGGCCTGAGGCCGATTGCGGCCGGCATGATCCTGGCTGCGACCTACATTCTCTTCCAAGCGATGGACGGCGGGCGGCTGGCCGAAGGTATCGCGCTGGCATCGACTGCGGTTCTCATGTTGACCCGCATCAATCCCTTGCTTTTGTTGGCATGCGGCGCGGCCGTTTTTGTGGGCCTACAAGGAATTGTGTGAGACGGCTTAGCACGTTGCGCCCGCCTCCCGGCGGGCGCTCTAATTTTCTGAGGATCGTTATGCCTTGAAGAAGGCAAGCAGGTCGGCATTGATCACGTCTGCATGCGTGGTGGCCATGCCGTGCGGAAAGCCCTTATAGACCTTCAATGTCGCGTTCTTGAGCAGCTTGGAAGACAGAAGCGCCGAATCCGCAATCGGCACGATCTGGTCGTCGTCGCCGTGCATCACCAGCACGGGCACATCGATCTTCTTCAGATCCTCGGTGAAATCGGTTTCCGAGAAGGCCTTGATGCAGTCGTAGTGGGCCTTGGCGCCGCCCATCATGCCCTGACGCCACCAGTTGTCGATGATGCCTTGCGAGACTGTCGCACCCGGACGATTGAAGCCGTAGAATGGGCCAGCCGGAACATCGTGAAAGAACTGAGCACGGTTAGCAGCAAGTGCTGCACGGAAGCCGTCGAATACTTCGATCGGCAAACCACCCGGATTTTTCTCGGACTTGACCATGATCGGCGGGACCGCACCGATCAACACCGCCTTGGAGACCCGGCCATTACCGCCATATTGGGCCACATAGCGGGCAACTTCGCCACCGCCGGTCGAATGGCCGACGTGAATAGCGCCCTTCAGGTCGAGGTGGGCAGTCAGCGCTGCGACATCAGCAGCGTAGGTATCCATTTCATTGCCGGTCGCTGTCTGGCTCGAGCGGCCATGGCCGCGGCGGTCATGGGCGATGACGCGGAAGCCCTGGTTCAGAAAGAATAGCATCTGCGCATCCCAGTCATCGGCACTCAGCGGCCAACCGTGATGAAAGACGATCGGCTGGCCTGTGCCCCAATCCTTGTAGAAGATCTGCGTTCCGTCCTTGGTCGTAATCGTGCTGCTGCTCATGATGTCCTTACCTTTCGAAGACTGTTTTACGGAAGAGGCTTGTGCGGTTTGAGCGAAGGGCATGACAGCCGCCGTAGCGGCCAGGCCAAGTCCGGCCGTCATGACACCTCGGCGGGTAGCTTGATTGATCGACTGGCTCATTTCAATCTCCATTAATTGAATATCACGCGATTTGTTATCGCGATATCGACATGCTTAAAGCTGTTTCGAATTGTTGTCTATAAAAAAATTATCGCGATATCATTTTTCGTGATATAGAAAGAGGCGTGCCAATTGGAAGACATCCATGTCCGAACTCAAGCCCGTCCCCTTGGACAATCAGCTTTGTTTTTCGCTGTACGCTGCAAGCATAGCCATCAACCGGACATACAAGCCGATGCTGGATGCGATGGGCATCACCTATCCGCAATATCTTGTTCTATGCACGTTAGGTGAGAAAGATGGGCTGACGGTCGGCGCGATCGCCGATCGGCTCGCACTGGAATCAAGCACGATCACACCGCCGGTGCAGCGTCTGGAACAAGCGGGCCATGTGGAACGCAGACGCAGCAAGGTCGACGAGCGCCAGGTCCATGTTTGGCTCACCGTGGCCGGCCGCGCCCTGTTCGCCCGGAGTAGCTGTCTTGGCGAGACCCTGATGGGGCGCTCGGGCATGACGCCTGAGCGGTTCGACGCGTTGAACCAGCAGGTCCGCGAGCTGCGCGAGGCGCTCGGCGGAGATCAATAGCCGGAGTCTATGAAGAGACTCAATCTGCTGTCACCATCGAGCGGTGTGCTCAACGCCCACTCAGGGACTGCGCGAGTTGCAGATGTATCTGCAGCGTCGGTAAAGTTTTCGCCGCAAGTTCAGGGACCTGCCTGTTGCCCTCGCCAGCCTTCTCCTTGAACTCGGAAATGACCTTCTCATGTTCCGCCGTCATGAAGCCGACGAACTCCTTGTCGAACTCGGGGCCGGTCAAATGCTGCAATTTGTCGAACTCTTGTTGCGCCTCCTCCGTGACGCCCTCTGAAATCTTCACTTCGAGACCCGCAGCGAGGGCGGCTGCTTCGTCCTTTGCTTTGCGATGATCGGTGACAAGGGTCTGCCCGAACGAGCGCACACCGTCGCTCCCACCCTTCTGAGCAGCCAATTGACCGAGTGTGATTTCCGCATTGTCGCCTTTGATCGCGTCGCTCAGAAATTGCTTGTCGCTTCTTGCCAATGCCGATGAGGCCATCAGGCATCCAATTATTATCGTTGCAGTCGCTAGTGTTAGTTTGGATTGCATCGCCACACCCCTTGTTTGAACGATCCGGCACCGTTCCACTTGAACCAATGTTGCTTTGCGCTTGATATATGCGGGGGCGATAGCCGCGAACCTTGTTCCCAAGACTCGTTATTGTCGCGCCTGTCGTGCCCTCGCCTGCTTCGGCGTTAACCGTGCGGCAAAGGACATTGTTCCGGCGCTCTTCTTGGAATTATTCTCACCGGAGGGATCGACGGAAGATAACGACAAACAGTCGAGCATAAGCGGCGATACGTGGGGCGCTCGACATTCCGGAACATTTGGCCAGCAATCCAGTTGAAATCCTGGATCATACGAGGGACAAAGTGGAAAACGGGACCGAATGAGGGGGCGGCAAGGCCCGGATGATACGAAGACAAGGTAATCTTCTTCGATGATCAGTTGCGTGCTTTTGGATCTCGCAGGCGTCATCTACGATGGCGAAAACCTTATCGCGGGCGCAAGAGCCGCCGTTACCCGCTTGCATGAGGCAGGCGTTCCTATCCGCTTCGTGAGCAACACGACACGCTCACGCAAGCAGGCCATTCTGGACCGTCTTGATGGGTTCGGCCTCTCCGTCACGAGCGACGAGCTCTTCACACCTGCGCAGGCGGCCCGCGCGTGGCTTGGCCGCCATGACCGATCGCCCTACCTTCTGGTCCATCCTGATCTGGCGCCGGACTTCCACGGTCTGACCGGCAGCCAAGGCAAGGCTCTCGTCGTTGGCGATGCCGGCGAGATTTTCGACTACCGGACGCTGAACACGGCATTTCGAGAATTGATCGAGGGCGCGGACTTCCTGGCACTCGCGCCGAATCGGACGTTCAAGGATGCGGATGGAAAGCTCAGTCTCGATGCAGGTGCATTCGTGGCGGCACTGGAGTTCGCAAGCCAAAGGCGTGCTGTCGTCTTGGGGAAGCCTTCGCCCGAATTCTTCCTGTCCGCGCTCGCGAGCATGCATTGTTCGAAAGCGGAAGCCGTGATGGTGGGTGACGATGCGGAAACCGATATCGCGGGGGCCTTGCGGGCCGGACTTTCGCACGCTGTGCTGGTCCGCACGGGCAAGTACCGTCGCGGCGATGAAAAGCGTTTCAAACCTCAGCCAACGGCAACGGTGAGCGATATTTCCGCCGCTGTCGATTGGATCATCGCCAATCGCGGCATATAGCCAAGCTCGGATGATTGTGCGGCACGCGCTGAGTTGTTGTGAAACCTACATCGCCGGCACGAACTTCCAAAATACGCCCTCATAGCGCTCCGGATAATATTTGAATTCGCATTCGAAGCGCCGGCCATAGGCCTCGGCATTCTCGAGGGCCATCTTGCTGACCGGGTTCATGCCGGTCCCCGGGGCAAACCAATCCTCCAGCAGGTCCTCGGGCACATAGGCACCGATCCGAAGCGGAAGCTTCCTCAATACGTCGTTCATCTCTTCGGGAGGCATTGTCTTCTCCAACGTGTAATGTTGCTGATATCGGACATCGCGAACCGGAGACACTCCGTTCGTTGGGCGTCTGACGACGGGAATATCTATATCCGCCAGTAGGGAGCTCCGCCCTGGGGCGGAGCTGTTGCTCAAATTGCGCTATAGCGTGACGTCCGCAAAGATCCCAAAGTTGGCTGCGGCCCCGCCTTGCGAGGCGCCATCACCGCCGGCATATCGGCCTCCAGGCACGCGGCCAGGAAAGACTCGCGCGCAATGACCGAGGGAATCGCACCATTCAATGCTCCGCGGCATGTCCTGACTGCGCGGTCATAGCGCTCTCCATGCCGGAGGGGCCACTCGTTTTCGAGGAAATCCAGCGCATCGTAGGCGCCAGTGAAGCTGCGTTCCAGACCGCATTGCAATCGAATGGTGACGGGCCGCGTCCATGGAACGTTGTTGATCAGCATTTTCTTCCTCCTGTCGAATGCCGTTCGAGTCGTTCTGGAATATGTCGTCATCAATTTCATGTTCAAGAGACGTCGGTGGCATTTGAAGGCCTGCCTCTTTCCCTTCCGACACGCGCCCGATAATCTTGAAACATTGGCTTCGTTCGCGAAATTGATATTGCCAGTTGGGATCGGCGTGTCGGGAAGCCACTATCGGCTTCCTTAGCGTCTGCGTCGATCGCGTATTTTTCGCCCTGCTCAGGGCGGTCAGCGAAAAGGCCCGGGATGGCATATCATCCCGGGCCTTTTCATCGAACATGGCAGCGTGACTATCGTGCAGACCGCGGAGCTACGTTCCCGAACAAGGGGCCCAGGCCTTCAGCGATAGTGAGATGGACGATAACGGCGTCGCGAAGCTTTGAGTAAGGCAAACCGGCCAGCATAGCGGTCTGGACCGCAGCCATAACCTCGCCGGCCTCCGAGCCGATCATCGTAAAGCCGAGAATGCGATCGTCCTCAGCGCTGACGAGCACCTTCATGAAGCCTTCGGTTTCCTCCGTCGCCTCCGTGCGCAGAACATTGCTCATCGGCAGCGTTGCTATGCGCACCGCAATGCCCTGACGCTGCGCCTCGCCCTCGCTCAATCCGACACGGGCAAGCGGTGGATCGGTGAACATGACATAGGGAACCAGCCGATCGTCAGTCCTGCGGTTGCCGCCCGCCATATTGTCCCTGACGATCCGGAAATCGTCGACGGAGACATGGGTGAACTGCGGACTGCCGGCGCATTCGCCGATCGCCCAGACGCCGGAGGCGGCAGTCTCCAGCCTCTCGGTGACGCGAATGAAACCGCGACCGTTCAGCTCGATGCCGGCCTGTTCCAAGCCGATATCTGCCGTATTGGGAATGCGTCCTACGGCAACGAGAAGATCGCTGCCGTCGATCCGCTGTTCACCTGCGGCCGTACGCACAGTCACACTTACTTCGTCGCCCGAAAGGCCACGGACATTGATCGGTTCGCCGCCGAGCAGCACCTCGATGCCTTCGCTCGTCAGAATGCGCAGCATTTCCTCGGCGATATCAGCGTCTTCCCGGCCCATCAGTCGCTGGCCAGGCTCGATGATCGTCACACGGCTGCCAAAGCGGCGAAAGGCCTGAGCCATCTCGATGCCGACATATCCGCCGCCGAGCACAAGCAGATGCGCCGGCAGGTAGTCGAGTTCCAGCGCTTCGATATGTGTGAGCGCACGGGCGGCCTCGATGCCGGGAATGTTCGGGATAGCGGCATGCGAGCCGACATTGACGACGACCTCGTTGCCGGTCAGCAAACGTGTACCGCCGTCATTCAGCGCCACCTCAATGGTCTTGGGGGCGACGAAACGTCCGCTTCCCATGATCAGCTCGGCACCGCTGGTCTTATAAGCGTTCAGATGAAAGGCAATCTCGCGATCGACCATTTCCTGTTTACGTTGGCGTACCCTGGTCATGTCGATCTTGACGGGACCCGTGACCGTGCCGAACTGGGCGGCGTTCTGGACCACGTGCGCGACCCTGGCGCTCCAGATCTCGTTCTTGCTGGGCAGGCAGGCGACGGCGGGGCAGGAACCGCCGACCCAACGCCGCTCGACGACGGCAACCTTTTGCCCTGAACGAGCCAGGTGCCAGGCAAGCAACTTACCACCCTGCCCGCTGCCGAGGATCAGGGTATCGAACTGTTCTGGGTTAGACATAGAGTTTCCTCCTTCAAGAATCATTGACGCTGATGCAATCAGATCGCAGCCATCGGCCCGATCGAGGTGAGGTGGCGCTGCTGCTGACCACCGAGAGGGTACCGATGGTCGAGCTATGGACCTGCGGGACTTTATGCTGCACGTCGGCTCGCCAGAAGGTCGAGGGTCGGCAGAAGTTCCGAAGGATCCGGCCGCTTGGTGTAGTCCGGATTGATTTCAGAATACGCGATGACACGGTCGCGATCGATGATGTAACGGGCGGGCATCGGAAGGGTCCACGAGCTATTGCCGTTGAAAGCCTCAAGGTCGGCGCCAAGGGTCTTCTGAACGGCGATCATCTCTTCGGAGAGCTTCCAACGAAGGCCAAACTTCGCCGCCAGCTCGCCGCCGGCATCGTTCAGCATGGGGAAAGTCAAATTATGCTGACGGATCGACTTGCGGCTATGAGGGGCGGTCTGCGGAGAAATGGCAACGAGGCTAGCGCCACGGGCGACAATCTCGGGCACCGCCTCTTGCAAAGCCGAAAGTTCCAGGTTGCAATAGGGGCACCATGCGCCGCGGAAGAATGTCAGCACGGCGGGGCCCTTGGCGAGCAAATCTAAGAGGCTGACCAGCGTGCCATCGGAGCCTCCGAGCGTAAAGTCCGGGGCGACGTCACCAGCCCTCAGGGCTCGCTCCGCTTGGCCCGACGCAACCAGCGCCGCCGTCGAGCGATGGAAAGCGTCGATGATGGTGCGGGGAATGTTGTAAGGGGGATCCCCGGACTCGAAATCCTCTTTGAAAGCGTCGAGGCGATCTTGAAGGGACATTGCCATGATCCTTGGCTCGGCCGATCAGCCCATGCCGATCGCACACTCAAGAAATGACCCATTCCGCAAAAAGCGGGTATCCATTGATATCGGATATGATCTATACGCCTGACGTATGAGTGATCGACTTCAGCAATTGACCTTGTTCGTCCGCGCCATCGAAGCGGGCAGCTTCTCCAAGGCTGCGCGGGAGCTTGGTCTCTCCCAACCATCCGTGTCGCGCAATATCGCGGACCTGGAGGAACGTATTGGCGTCAAGCTGTTGCTGCGAACCACCCGTAAGCTGATGCCCACGGATGCCGGCCGGGTTTTCTTCAAGCAGGCAAGGGACATTCTCAACGGGCTCGACGAGGCGGAGAGCGCCGCGCGAGGAGCCGACAGTCTCTCGGGCGTTCTGCGCCTCGCTTTGCCCGTCGCCTTCGGCACACGGGAAATCACGCCCCTGCTCCGTCCATTCCTGGATCGACATCCGGCGCTGACGATCGATATGCTGATGGCCGATCGTTTCGACGATCTGGTTGCCGAAGGCGTCGACATGGCATTGCGCCTCGGCCGGCAGCCGGACTCGAGCTTTGTTGCTCGTCGGCTGGCCAGCGCGCGGCGCCTCATTGTGGCCTCGCCCGACTATCTCGCTCGCCGCGGCACTCCGGCGACGCCCGCAGAGCTCGCCCAGCATGATTGCCTGAGAGGACCCTCTGACCCCTGGACCGAAGGCTGGTCGTTCAAGCACGGCGACACCGTGACCTCAATCGCCGTCGACGGGCGGATCCGGGTCAATGCCGCCAGCGGCCTGATTGCTTGCGCGGTCGAAGGCCTGGGACTGGCTCTCGTTTCGCTATGGATGTGCCGTGCCGAGCTAATCGCGGGAACTCTTGTGCCTGTTCTCAACGACTACACCCTGAATCCGGTCGATGCCTATGCGGTATTTCCGGGCGGTCGTCAGCCATCCCACAAGGCGCGCGCGCTCACCGAGTATTTGGCAAACGCGCTGCGATCCGAGCTTGAGTAGCACTCCATTATTGATCGACGACCGAGCCGTCGACATGAAGACGGGTGTGCATCTTTCGGGGGCGATACGGATATTTCTGTGCCGCATCCGGCCGCAGAGTGATGCCGATGCCCGGTTCGTCGCTGATCGTCAGAAAGCCCTCACCGTCATGTTGCGAGGCGCCGGCGAGGAAACTGTCCGTGTCCGGGCGCTTATCCGTGACGTCCCATGTATCGTTCGGGAATTCCTGCAGCACGAAGTTCGGCGCAGTCGCCGCAATCTGGAGGCACGCGGCCGTCGACACTGCGCTCAACGGATTGTGTGGCACGACACCGACATGCGACGCCTCAGCAAGGGCCGCGATCTTGCGGGCGCCGGAAATGCCGCCGACGATGCAGACATCGGGGCGAACCATCTGTACGGCATTCCGCGCCAGAAGCATCTGGAACTCCCACAGCGACGTCATGCGCTCGCCGGTCGCAATCGGAATGCCGATCTTGTCGGCGACATAGGCCATTTCATCGAGATTATCGGGCGTGACCGGATCTTCCATGAACAGCGGCAGGAACTCCTCGATACCCCTGCCAAGCTGAACAGCCTCGAAAGGAACCATTCGTCGATGGATCTCAATGCAGAGATCCATGTCACGACCGGCAATCCTGCGATATTCGCGCACCGTATCAATGGCGTCGCCGATCTTCTGCGCATGCGTCTGGAAAAAGGGTACCTCGCGGCGGGAATCAAGAAAGGGCGTCAGGTGACCGACGGCGGTAAAACCCATTTTTTTGGCATCCTCGATGCCAGCGAAAAGCTCCTCCTTGGTCTCTCCGAAGACATGGTAGTATGCGCGCGCCTTGTCGCGTACCTTGCCACCAAGAAGAGCGTGTACCGGGGCTTCGAAGTGCTTGCCGGCGATGTCCCAAAGAGCGATATCGATGGCGCTGATTGCTGCCATGATCGCCGAGCCACGGAAATGCGCCCAGCGATACATATATTGCCAGTGATGTTCGATGCGCAGCGGGTCCTCGCCCAGGAGGTAATCCTTGAAGCGGGTCACCGCGCCGGCCGTCGCCTCGTGAAACCCCCAGGCGCCGCCCTCACCCAGACCGACCAATCCGTTATCCGTGCGGATTTCGACGAAGAAATATTTGTCGATAAAAATGCTTTCGATGCTTTCGATGCGCATGTGCAAATCCTTTCGTGCCGTTTCGTCCGCAAAGGCGTGCGGCTCAATGTTCCGAGATGATGATGACGTCGTCGGGTTCGATCCGGATCCGGATGGTTTCGCCGATTGCGGGAGGCCGGCGCGCCGGCAGTTCGGCGCGCAGCGTCACTTCGCCCAACCGCAAACTGCATGTCACGAGCGGGCCAAGGAAACCGAGGGATTCGATGCGCGCATCGAAGCAATTCGCGCCGGTCTCGTCGCCGGGGATACGGCTGATGCTTTCGGCCCGGATGCAGGCAAGAACCGCACCTGACGCACGGGCGTCTTGTCCGCGTGAAAAATGCCCTTCCACGGTTACGCCGCCGGGGAGTGCCACCTGCGCCGTACGATCGCCGGCGGAGCGAACGACTTCGGCTTCAACGATGTTGGCATTACCGATGAATTCGGCAGCGAACCGGCTGGCCGGCCGCTCGTAAAGGTCGCGCGGCGTGCCCGACTGCATGATCCGTCCGTCCTTCATCAGGATGATGCGATCGCTCATCAGCATCGCTTCGGACTGATCATGGGTGACGTAAAGCGAAGTCTGGCCCAGCCGGCGCTGCAGTTCCACCAATTCGAAGCGCATGCGGTCACGCAGGCCGGCATCGAGATTGCTCAAGGGCTCATCGAACAACAACAGCCGCGGCGAGGTGACGACGGCGCGGGCAAGCGCCACGCGCTGCTGCTGCCCGCCGCTCAGCTCCGTTCCGTAGCGGTCGGCAAAGCCGTCAAGGCCGACGAGTTTGAGTGCCTCGCCGACTTTCCTCTCAATATCGGCAGCGGGCTCGCGACGGATGCGCAGCCCATAGGCGACGTTCTCGAAGACCGACATATGCGGCCAGACCGCATAGGACTGGAAGACCATGTTGATGCCCCGCTTGTCGGGCGGTACATCACGGCCGTCCGCTGCCATAGTCGCTTCGCCCAGGCGGATGGTTCCGCCGGAGGAACCTTCGAGACCGGCGATGCATCGCAACGTTGTCGTCTTGCCGCAACCACTCGGACCGAGCAGTGAGACGAATTCACCGTCCTCGACCGTGAAGGAAATATCGCGGACGGCGATCACGGCGCCATACGCCACAACAAGATCTTCGACCCTCAGCCTAGCCATGAGACTTCCTCCTCTTAGGTGGCCTGCGACAGCTTCACGCGCAGCACGAAACGCCCGATGAAAATACCGGCGCCAAGGATCGCGGTTTGCAGGAGGCCGATGATGGTGGCGTTCTGGACATTGCCGAATTCGAGGTAGTCCCAGGACATGACCGACAGCACCTTGTTGCTCGGTGATGCCAGCAGTATCGCTGCGCTGATCTCACGGATCGAGAAAATGAAGACCAGGATCCAGGCTGACAGCACGCCCGGCTTGATCAACACGAAAGTGATCTTGCGCGCCGTGTGCCAATGCGACCCTCCGCAGACGGACGATGCCTCTTCCAGCGACTTGTCTATCTGGATCATCGACGTGTCGATCATCCGGTAGGCAAAGGGGATGTAGGACGCCACAAAAGCGATCACGAGGATCCAGATCGTTCCATAGGCCGGCGTCATCAAATAGGTCCAAAAGATGCCGGTGCCGAAGACGATGCCCGGCACCGCGATCGGAAACATCGCGATATAGTCGAGAATATCGCCGCCCCTCACCCGCAGGCGGCGAACCGCATAGGCAAGGACGATGCCGAGCGCGACACAAAACGTGGGAGACAGGATGCCGACCAGCAGCGTGTTCCAGATTGACTGCTGAACGGAAACCGATCCGAGAACCGCCCTGAAATTGGCAAGCGTGAAGTGGGCTTCGAGGATCGACGACGAGGTGAAGCTGGTGAAGGCGACATAGAGCAGCGCCAGGTAAGGCAGGATGATCGCAAGCACGACGTAGGCCAAGATAAAGAGCAGCGCGGCGAACTGCCAGCCGCGAAGCCGGACAAGCCTGGTACGATACCCCCTTGCGGTCACCGTGACGAAACGCGTCGCAACCCGCGAGGCAAAGCGATAGAAAGCCACGCCAATCAGCGATATCCAGAAAAGCAGCGTTCCGATCGCCGCCGCCCGCGAATAATCGAGCGGAAAAGTGGCGACGGCGCGGTAGATATCGACGGCGAGGAACGGCATAGCCTGCGTGCCGCCGAGCGCGGCCGGGATGGAAAAGGTGCCGCAGGTCAGCACGAAAACAAAGAAGAAGGCCGAGATGATGGCCGGGCGGACGATCGGAAGCGTGATCTTATAGGCCGTCGTAAACGTGCCGGCACCGTTCAGATAGGACGCCTCCTCCATCGAGGGATCCATGCCCTTCAGCGCCGAGGACACCGTCATATAGGCATAAGGCACATTGTAGAGGGCCATGATCAGAATGACGCCCGTGGCGCTGACGACATTGATCACGGCGCCCTGGATGCCGAGGAGGTCGCGAGCCATAACATTGAGCAAGCCCGCGTTCGGCGAGGCCAGGATCAGCCAGGCGAGAGCCCCGACGAAGGGCGATAGATAGAGCGGCGCAATCACGCATTGCTCCATGAAGCCCCGCGCCCGGATGTCTGTCCGCGACAGCAGCCAGGCAAGTGCGATCCCGACAAGGCAGGCGATCAGCGAAACGAGAAGCGACGCGCCGATGGTGACGGCAAGCGTCTTCAGATATGGCAGCGTCGTATAGACGGTCTGCAGGCTCCTCGGGGAAAACTGTGCGCGCGGATCGACAAAGGTTCCCGTCCGCATCGCGCCGAGGAACATCAACAGGATCGGCAGCAGCACCAGTACGGTCAGCAAAATGCCGAGCGCCAGCGGCAGAGCCAGCCCGCGCCGGCTCCGCAAGCGCTCGGAGCGACCGGCCGGGATGACCTGCGCTTGTGTTTGCGATATCGACACGTCGCTACCTCACCGTCCGAAAATCTGGTTCCATTCGGCGATGATGGGTTTGGCCGGATCGACGTAGCCGGGATCGTTCAGGTAATCGAGGTACAGGTCCGCGGGGTCGGCATACCAATCCTCCTTGTACCAGTCGCCCTTGTTCGCTTTGCGGCCATCGACGGTATCTTCGCGCGCAGACGCAACGCCGGAGAGCTTGAACCACTCGGCCTGCCCCTCCTGACTTGCGGCCCACTCCTGAAAGAGTTTCGCCGCGTTGGAGTGTGGCGCATGGGCGGAAATCGCCTGAACAGTGAGATTGGCCGGCGTCGGCGACGGAAAAATCCAGCGGATCGGCGCGCCCTTGAGATAGAGATTGCCCATATCGCTCTGCGACGCCTGATCGACAATCGCATGTTCGCCAGCGCCGACCCGGTCATACATCGGCGACTTGCTTTCATAGATCTGCGGTTTCAAAGCAGCGATCTTGGCCTCATAAGCAGGACCGAACTGGTCGCGCTTGCCGCCTAGAAACATATAGACGAAGGAATAGCTGCTGCCCCCGGATGCCGGCGTCGAGGTGGCCATTCGGCCTGTCCAACGCGGATCGGTCAGGGCCTGCCAGCCGCCTTCGCGGATCAATTTGTCTTCTTCCGGCGTGACCTTTTGAGAATTCCAGGCAATCCCCATCGCGTTGACGAAGATGGTGTACCAGATGCCTTCCTTTTTCATCGACGGACGAATGCCAGCGCCGGAGGGAGGCGTATATTCGCCGATCAACCCCTCATCATGGGCGGATTCGATGAGCACCGTATCCGTGATCTGGATGACATCGGCAATGTGCTGGCCGACGCGCTCCTCCGTCAGCCACCGATCGAAGAGCGGATAGCTCGGACCGCGGACATTCTGTGTCGTGATGCCATATTTCTTGGTGAAGGCCGACGTCCAGGTCGCCGTGATGTCGATCGCGGTCGTATGATAATAGGTTAGCGTTCCCTCGGCCTTGGCGGCGGCGATCAGATCGGCGTCCGGCGCTGCTTGGGCCAGAGCGCGGCCGGAAAAGGGAATCGCGGCGGCAGCAGCGCCTATTGCACCCAGTTGAAGCAAATGTCGCCGGGAAATCTCCCGACGGAATCCGGGCACGCCATTATTGTCGGTCGTCATTCGCATTCCTCCCTGACAAGGCGACAGGCTCCTCTCCTATCGCCACTTGCTATCCTATATTTGCGCAAATATAGGATGAGTCAACGCTCGATCGGAAGATTTGCGCAAATATAGGATTTCGTGCAAGAGCCCGACTATTCGTCTATGATCCAGCCTGCGAGCAACAAAAGGAGTGATTGATGAGGGTGAGTTCCAAGAGTTTGGCCAGCATACCCCCGCTCAATGAACCGGTTTATCTGCGTGTCAAACGGGCGATCGTGGCCGATCTGGTCTCAGGAGAATTCTTGCCCGGCATGCATCTGACCATCGACACGCTGACAACGCGCTACGGCGTCAGCCATATGCCGATCCGGGAAGCGCTGCGTCAGTTGGAGGGTGAAGGCATCCTGATCTCGCTCGCCCATCGCGGCTTCAAGATCGAATCAGTGACCGAGGATTACATCCGCAATATCTACGACATCCGTGTCGGCATCGAATCTCTGCTCGCGCATCGGGCGGCGGAACTGGCGACCGATGAGGACATTCGCGACATCAGAGAGTTGCATGAGAACCTGTCCGCGTTGATCCGCAGCGGCGGCGGGGTGCCTGCTGCGCTTGAGAACGTCAAATTCCACAAGCGGATCTATGCCATCGCCCGCAATCCCGAAGCCGAGCTCATTCTGGAGGGACGAACGCGCGTTGTGCGCAGTGTTGGCGACGGCTTCGGCGGCTATACGCCCGACGTTTACGAAATTGTCATCGCCGAGCATGAAAAAATGGTCGTGGCCCTCGAACGAAAGGATCCTAAAGCCGCGGGCGACGCCGTGTTCGATCACGTCAGCGCGGCGCGCGACCGCCTTTTGGCGAAGATGGCGGAGACGCACAGGTTCACGTCTGACATCGCGCCGCAAAGCGGAACACAGCCATCCCACGGCATTCCGGGCCAAACCCTTTGACGACCTTATAAGAGCTCAAGAGGATTTCATGACCATCAAATCTGCCCGCGTCACCGCCTATGCCGCACCCTATGACGAACCAATCACCAACGGCCTTTATACCTACACCCATACGCAAATCGTGGTTGTCGAGCTGGAGACCAGATCCGGGATCGTGGGCCTCGGATGGACGCATGGTGGCAAGATCGTCTACGAGGCTCTGCGGGAAATAGCGCAGCTCGTCGTCGGTCAGCCGCTCAACACCGAGCGGATCTGGAAACTCATCTATCAGCCGAAGCTGTTCGGCCGTCGCGGCCTCGAAACCCGCGCCCAGAGCGCCGTCGATATCGCCGTCTGGGACGCTATCGGCAAGGAATGCGGCCGATCCGTTCATCAGATGCTGGGCGGCTATCGCGATACGGTGCCGGCCTATATCGCGGGCGGCTACTACGGCAAGGGCAAAGGCCTCGACGGCCTGCAGAAGGAAGTTTCGGACAAGGCGGCAAAAGGCGCCAAGGCAATCAAGATGAAGATCGGCGCCGTGCCGCTGGATGAGGATTTCGCCCGGGTCGATGCGGTCATCGAAGCCGTCGGCCCCGGTGTTTCGGTCCTCACCGATGCCAACAATGCCTATAACCGCCTGGACGCCCTGAAGATGGCTCGTTTTCTCGAAGAACGCGGTTGTTTCTGGTTCGAGGAGCCGCTTTCGCCGGAAGACAATGCCGGTGCTGCTGACCTCGTTCGCAGGACGGATATTCCGATCGCGCTCGGCGAAAACGAATATACCATCACCGGTTTCCGCGACCTGATCACCGCGGGCGCGGCAGACGTGCTCAACGCCGACGCGCAGATTCTCGGCGGCATCACCGAATGGCAAAAATGCGCCCACTATGCCGATGCCAACCATATCCCGGTTGCGCCGCACGGCGACCAGGAAATCCACGTCCATCTGGTTGCCGCCGTGCCGAACGGGCTGATCGTCGAATATTACGACAACAGCCTCAATCGTCTGAAGGACGCGATGTTCCACCAGCAACTCGAGGTGAACGCCGACGGCTCCATCAGCGCTCCGACGCGCCCCGGCCTCGGTTTCGACCTCAACCACGCCGCGTTGGAGAAATTCAAGGTCGAAAGTTGAGGCGCCAATCTTTGGATGATGGTGTCCGTGAGGACCTTAGGATTGGCGGATGTGGCGTATCGTCAGACGTTTCAATTCTTCGACATCCCCGGCATCAATGGCATCGATCATCAGATGATGCTCCCGCCCTGACTGTTCGACGCGCGCACGGGTGCGCCATTGCGAAACCGGCGCGGAAGAGGTGCGCTGGCGGATCTCGGTGATCAGTTCCACCAATTCCCTGTTGCCGCCGAGCGTCAGCAATTCGCGGTGGAAGGCAAGATTGGCTTCGTAAAGCTCCAGCATGGTGCCGAGGAGAATCATCTCATCAAACCGCTTGGCCAGAGCGCGTAGTTTCCGGATGCTCTCGGGCGAAGCGTTCTGGACGATTTCGCCGGCAATCGCCGTCTCCAATATCACGCGGATATCGCTGACTTCGGCGGCACGGCGGCCGTCCGGCTCATAGACATGATAGCCCCGGTTGGGCACGTGTTCGACAAGCCGCTTCTGCGCCAGCCGGTCCAGTGCGCGGCGCACTTCCGGCCGCGTACACCCGTAGCGCTTTTCAAGATCGATCTGCTTGAGCCAAGTTCCGGGAGGGAGCAATCCCCCGAGGATATCCTGGAGAATGAAATCGGTGACATCACGGGTTGCCTCGTCTTCGACAACCGTCTCGCCGCTCTTCAATCCGACATCGCTCATCTCAATTCCCCTGCCACTCTAGCTGCGATCGATATCACGTTGGCATGGACTTCTGTAGCCGGTCGTACACAACGCACCGAAAGCTCCCGCTGATGAAAAAATATCCATGCCGATATATTGCGCAAAAAATTTTTGTACCCTAAATTGGCGCCAATTTTGGTAACTCTATAATCCGAGCCTCATCGAAACGCCATGAAAAACTCATCAGAAATCTGGGATACGGTCGAAGAAAAACGCCAGGCTTTCTTTGATCTCAGCGATCGCATCTGGGGCATGCCGGAAACCAATTATGAGGAATTCCGCTCCTCGGCCGAGCACGCACTTCTCCTCGAGCAGGAAGGCTTCCGCGTTCAGCGCAACGTTGCTGGGCTGCCAACGGCCGTTATGGGTGAAGCCGGCGAAGGCGGTCCTGTGATTGCGATCCTCGGCGAATTCGACGCCCTTCCCGGTCTCAGCCAGGAAGCCGGGATTGCCGAGGAGCAACCGCTCGTCGCTGGCGGCAATGGCCATGGCTGCGGTCACAATCTGCTCGGATCGGGTTCGATGCTTGCCGCCGCCGCGGTCAAGGATTTCCTGGCTGCAAACGGCCTGAAAGGACGGGTTCGCTATTATGGCTGCCCCGCGGAAGAAGGCGGCTCGTCCAAGGGCTTCATGGTGCGCGCCGGCGTATTCGACGACGTCGACATCGCTATTTCCTGGCATCCGGCCGCCTTTGCCGGTGTCAACAATCCGATCTCGCTTGCCTGCAACGAGATCAATTTCCATTTTTCCGGCCGCGCATCGCATGCCGCCGCAACACCGCATCTTGGCCGCAGCGCGCTTGACGCCGTGGAGCTGATGAATGTCGGCGTCAACTATATGCGAGAGCATATGCCGTCGACGGCACGGATTCACTACGCAATCACCGATGCCGGCGGCGCAGCACCCAATGTCGTACAGGCGCGGGCGACGGTGCGCTATCTGGTACGCGCTCGCACGCTCCCCGAACTGTTGAGCCTCGTCGCGCGCGTCAAGAAGGTTGCCGAAGGTGCCGCCCTGATGACCGAGACCACCGTGCGCAGCGAGATCATCAGCGGCGATGCTAATCTGGTCGGCAACACGCCGCTGGAAGAGCTGATGTTTGCCAATCTCGAAAGGCTCGGGCCGCCGGCCTTCGACAGCGCCGATGAAGAGACGGCACGCAAATTCCAGGAAACCTTTAGCGCGGAGGATATCTCCGCCTCCTACGGCCGCTTCGGCCTGAAGCCGAAGAAGAACAAGGGGCTTTGCGACATCGTCTTCCCGCTTGATGCCGGCGACGGCACCCTGGTCGGCTCGACGGATGTCGGAACGGTGAGCTGGGTGGTGCCCACTGTGCAGATGCGCGGCGCCACCTATGCCATCGGCACACCCGGCCATTCCTGGCAGCTTGTCGCGCAGGGAAAGCTGCCCGCTGCTCATAAGGGCATGGAGCATGCAGCAAAGATCATGGCGAGCACCACCCTCGATCTCATCAGCGATCCAGCTCTTATCGAAGCGGCCAAGGCGGATCACAAGGCCCGTCTCGACGGCACCCCTTTCGTCAATCCGATCCCCGACGACGTCGAGCCGCCGCTGCCGGAGAAGAACAATGCCTGACGGCGGCCTGCAGCCCGATACCAACCGCCTGATGGCGCATATCCGCGAATTCTCCCGGCGCGTAAAGCTCTCGGGAACTGCCGAGGAACTGGAGAGCTTCCGCTATCTCCAGGCTGAAATGGACGCTTACGGCTATCGCACGCGGCTGCTATCCCACGATGCCTTCATTAGCCTGCCGGGCAAAGCCGGGGTGGAGATCGATGGCAAGGCTCTGCGCTGCATCACCCATTCCATGTCCATATCGACACCGGTCGGCGGTATCGATGCCGAACTGATCCGTGTTGGCGAAGGACATGAAGCTGACTTCTCCAGCCTGGATGTCCGCGGCAAGATCGTGCTTGTCGACGGCATCGCGACCGAGGAGGTGGCAGCACTTGCAAGTGCTGCCGGTGCCATCGGGCAGATCCATATCAGCCCCAACGAACATCTCTACGAAATGTGCGTCTCGCCCGTCTGGGGAAGTCCCTCGCAGCATACGCGCAACAAGCTCCCGACGACGGCCATCTGCACGATCGCACTGGAAGATGGCGACCGTCTTCACAAACGGCTCGCCGGCGGCAAGACGATCCGCGCCTCGATCGAAACCGAAGTCGATACCGGCTGGCGTAAGACGCCCATCCTCGTTGCCGAACTCGGTCCGAACAGCAGCGCCGAAGATGCCCCCTTCGTCCTCTTCTCCGGCCATCATGACACCTGGCATTTCGGCGTTATGGACAATGGCGGCGCCAATGCAACCATGCTCGAAGCGGCGCGATTGCTGGCCGCCGGGCGACAGGATTGGAAGCGTGGGCTGCGCATCTGCTTCTGGTCGGGTCATTCGCATGGCCGCTATTCCGGCTCGGCCTGGTATGCCGACGAGTATTTCGACGAACTCGACCGCCGTTGCGTCGCCCATGTGAATGTCGACTCCACCGGCGGCGAAGGCGCGACCGTGCTGACCAATTCCGGCGTCATCGACGAATTGCGGTTCGTTGCGGCCGAAGCGATCGAAGCCGTATCGGGCCAGAAACATGCCGGTCGGCGCCATGGCCGCGCCGCCGACCAATCCTTCTGGGGCGTCGGCATTCCCTCCATGTTCGGCAGCCTCAGCCACCAGCCCCCTTCCCCGGTCAAGATGCTGACGGCGCTCGGCTGGTGGTGGCATACGCCACACGACACCGCCGAGCATATCGACCCGGACAACCTCGTCCGTGACACGCGCATCATCCTTTTGGTGCTGCACCGCCTGCTGACGGCTCAGGTCCTACCCTTCGACTATGCGGTCTATGCGCGGTCGCTCGGCGACGAGCTTGCGCGTCTGGATAAAGACCTCTCCGGGCGGCTGGATATCGGCGCGCTTCGAACCTCAACCGCAGACCTCGAGCGGTGGGCGACGGCGCTGACACAGCATTCGGCCGGCGCGATAGAGGCTGCGGCAGAACGGATAAACGCAGCCCTGATGCGCGCATCGCGTCTGCTAGTGCCGCTCAACTACACCAGCGGCGAACGCTTCCATCCGGATTCCGCTCTGCCGCACGCGCCTTGGCCGTCGCTCGATGGCATACGGGAACTTGCGCGGCTGCCGGCCCATTCGGAAGACACGGCCTTTTATGCCGTTCATGCGCGTCAGACCCGCAATCGCATCGCGCATGCGCTGCGCGAAGCCAATGCCGTCCTCAAGGGCGCTCTCGACTAACGAAACCGACAAGGGGCGGACAACGCTCTACACAACCGGCGGCAACGACGCCGCACCGAAAAGGGGAATGAAAAATGAGGAAGAAATTTATCCTGACGGCCATTGCCGTTGCCCTTGCTTTCACACCTGTCGCCGCGAATGCCAAGGATTGGACCCATGTCAAGGTCGGCATCGAAGGTGCCTTTCCTCCGTGGAATCTCATGAATTCCAGCGGCAAGCTCGCCGGGCTGGATGTCGATCTCATCAACGACCTATGTGCTCGCGCCAAGGTCGAATGCGAGCTGATCGCCGGCGATTGGGCCGGCATGATCCCCGGCCTCAACGCCGGGAAATACGATCTCATCATGACCCTCGGCATCAATGAGAAGCGCAAGCAGGTCGTGGATTTCACCGTGCCTTATGCCAGCGGCGTCGCATCCTTCCTGTTGCTGAAGGGCGGCACGGTCGACGAGCTGCCCGACACCGGCAAACGCCTGAACCTCAATGACAAGGCGGCGGCAGATCCGATCATGGCTGAGATCGCCGACAAACTGAAGGGTAAGACCATCGGCGTCGTGCAGTCGACCAGCCAGGAACAGCTCATCAACGCCTATTTCGGCAGCAATGTCAGTGTCCGTTCCTATCAGAACTCGGGCGAGCGCGATCTCGACCTCAAGGCTGGCCGCATCGATGCCGGCTTCGACAGTGGTGTCTACGGCATGACGGCGCTTGCCAAACCCGGAAACGAAGACCTGGAAATGTCCGGCCCACTGATGAAGGGCGCCATGCTGGCAACGGAAGTCGCCATCGGCATGCGCAAGGGCGAGACCGACTTGAAGGCGAAGTTCGATGCCGCAATTGAGGACGCGGCTAAGGCCGGCACCATCAAGACGCTCTCCGAAAAGTGGAGCAAGCTTGACCTGACGCCGACCTTCGGAACGAACTGAGGCATTTTCCGTCCGGCAGCCATTTCCGATCATGACGGCGCTCGCCGGCGTGCAGGAACTGGCTTTGCAGGATATGAGCCCGGCCGGAAGGCATCCTCCACAAGCGAGATCATGGATATGTCAATTCCAATCCCTGTCTTGACCCCCAGCGTCCGACTGGTTCGACAATGAATCAGCCGGGTTTCTTCGACATTCTGAGCTTCGGACCCGACGGCTGGGCGAAAGCCTTGCTTGCCGGCGCCTGGATGACCATTCTCATCGCGATTGCCGGCTATGCCATCGGCATCGTCATCGGCGGCTTCGGCTCCTGGGCCAAGGTTTCGGGTGGCCGTGCCACCCGCGTTGCCGCCGATACCTATACGACCGTCTTGCGCGGCATTCCCGACCTACTGGTTATCTACCTTCTCTATTTCGGCGGCAGCACGGCGGTAACGGCTGTCGGGCGCCTGTTTGGTGCGGAGGGTTTTATCGGCTTTCCAGGATTCCTGGCGGGCGCACTGGCGGTCGGGATCACATCGGGTGCGCAGCAGACGGAAGTTTTTCGCGGCGCCTTCAAAGCCGTGCACCGCGGCGAGATCGAGGCGGCGATCGCCTGCGGCATGTCGCGCTGGCTGCGCTTCCGGCGCATCGTCGCACCGTTGACCCTACGGCACGCACTACCCGGTCTCGGCAATGTCTGGCAGGTGGTGCTGAAGGAATCCGCCCTCGTCTCGATCACCGGCGTTGCGGAACTGCTGCGCCAGGCGCAGGTCGGCGCCGGCTCCACCGGCCTGCCTTTCGATTTCTACCTGATCGCCGGGCTCCTTTATCTGGCCATATCGACGATTTCAGGCGAGCTGATGCGTCAGGCGGAACGCTACTTCAACCGCGGCGTCAGGAGGGCCTAATGGACTGGAACTTCCTCAGCGAAACCTTCGTCAGCCTGATCGCGGCCATCCCGCTGACGCTTTCGCTCGCCGGCCTGTCGATCCTCTTCGGCGCAGTACTGGCGCTGGCGCTCGCCATGGCGCGTCTGACAGGCGTTGCGGCCCTCGACTGGTTCGCGCGCTTTTATGTCTTCATCTTCCGCGGCACGCCACTGCTCGTGCAGATATTCTTGATCTACTACGGCCTCGGTCAATTCCCGGCAGTGCGTCATAGCATTCTCTGGCCGATCCTGCGCCAACCCTATTGGTGCGCCGTCCTGGCCCTCACGTTGAATACCGCCGCCTATGCCAGCGAGATCATTCGCGGCGGTCTGCTGTCGGTTCCGCATGGCCAGGTCGAGGCGGCGCGTGCCTGCGGCATGGGGCGCTTCATGCAGTTTCGCCGCATCATCCTCCCACTCGCCATCCGCCAGGCGCTTCCGGGCTATGGCAATGAAATGATCTCGATGGTCAAGGCGACCTCGCTTGCTTCCATCATAACATTGATGGAGGTGACCGGCGTTGCGGCCAAGATCATCTCGGAGACCTATCGCGCCATCGAGGTCTTCGTCGTTGCGGGTGCGATCTATCTTGCCATCAACTTCCTGCTCACCCGCCTCGTCCAACTGCTCGAATATTGGCTGAGCCCGCATCTGCGTCAGCCGCGACCCTTTCTCGTATCGACCACCGAAGGAGATGCGCCATGACCGATACGGCTCCCGCGCTGAGCGTCAGGAACCTGCACAAGAGCTTCGGCCCGGTCGAAGTCCTCAAGGGCATATCGCTTGACGCCCAGGAAGGCGACGTCGTCTCCATTCTCGGCTCGTCCGGATCAGGTAAATCGACCTTCCTTCGCTGCATCAACATGTTGGAAATGCCCGATTCCGGCGACATCACGGTAGCCGGTGAAACCATCCACATGCAGTCCGGCCGGAAGGGCATGCACCCGGCCGATCGCCGGCAAGTGGATCGCATCCGCTCCAGGCTTGGCATGGTCTTCCAGAGCTTCAACCTCTGGAGCCACAAGACCGTTTTGGAAAACATCATCGAAGCCCCTATCCATGTGCAGCGCCGCTCTAAAGCGGAATGCGTCGAGGAGGCGGAGGCACTGCTTGCCAAAGTGGGCATCGTCGACAAACGCAACCATTATCCTTCGCATCTTTCCGGTGGACAGCAGCAGCGCGCCGCCATCGCCCGCGCACTTGCCATGCGGCCGAAGGTGATGCTGTTCGACGAGCCGACATCCGCGCTCGATCCGGAATTGGTGGGCGAGGTCCTGCGCGTCATGCGCGGGCTCGCAGAGGAGGGACGCACCATGCTCATCGTCACGCACGAGATGAGTTTTGCCCGCGACGTCTCCAGCCGTGTGATCTTCGTCCACAAGGGACTGATCGAAGAAGACGGCGAGCCGCATGAGGTTTTCGCCGGCTCGAAATCGGAGCGCTTCCGCCAGTTTATTTCCAAATAAGCCAACCATCCGACAACAAAAAAGGGAACAATGACAATGAAATACATAGGGTTTCTGCTGAAAGCTCTCAGCGTTTTAACGCTTGTCTTCGCGTCCACCGTCGCACATGCGGAGGACAAGAAATGGACGCACGTGACGATCGCCACCGAAGGTGAATTCCGCCCGTGGAACTTCACCAAGTCGGACGGCACGCTGGATGGCTACGAAATCGACCTGATCAAATATCTCTGCGCCCACATGAAGGTGGAATGCACGACCGTCGTCCAGTCCTTCGACGGTATGATCCCGGCGCTGCAGGCCGGCAAGTTCGACGCCATTATTTCGGGCATGTCGGCGACGCCGAAGCGCGAGGAAGTCATTGCCTTCAGTGATTCCTACGGCACGACCGGGCAGACTTTCGCCACGCTGAAGTCCGATCCGCTGGCGCAATTGGCGCTGAAGGACCAGGTCTTCTCGCTCGCATCGAACGAACAAGGCGCGATCGATGCGCTTAAGCAGCTCGAACCCATGCTGAAGGGCAAGACCATCGGCGTGCAAACGGCCTCAATTGCCGAGACCTTCCTGCAGAAATATCTGAAGGACGTCGTCACCATTCAGGAATACAAGACGACTGAACAGCACGACCTCGACCTCAAGGCCGGCCGCGTCGACCTGATCATGGCCTCGACCGCTTACCTGTCGACAGCCGCCACCAAGCCCGGCAACGAGGACTTCGTGCTGACCGGTCCGCGCTTCCAGGGCGGCCTGCTCGGACGCGGCAGCTCCGTCGGCCTGCGCAAGACCGATCCGGAACTGAAAGCAATGTTCAACGACGCCATTGCCGCCGCCAAGGCCGACGGGACAATCGCGAAGCTCTCGCAAAAATGGTTCGGCTTCGATGTAACGCCGCGCTGAGATTTTTGACTTGGGGGATACGGATGCCTCCGTGGCAGCCGTATCCCCAAACCATTGCGAGACCTCATCCGCCAGCAAACTTCTGATCGCCGACAGGAACGGTCACTTGTGAAAAAGTGGCGCCTCGGAGTAAGCTATCCCCGCAAAGCAACGAAAACGCGCCTAAACAACAATCCCATCCTCGCGGCTGTTCCGATGCCGTCACGCCGATAGCTCACGCCACATGCTCGTAAGACAGGGTTCTCATCGTAACGAAAAGATCGACCGCGGGCTTGCGGCTTCGCTTGCCGCGATCGCCGGCGCGCTGAACGCGTCGGCTTTCTACGCCGTCGGCTTCTTCTCCGCCAACATGACGGGCAACGTCTCCACGCTCTCCGATCATCTCGCCATTGGCCAATGGCTCTCCGCGCTGTTCTATGGCGGGATCGTGGTGGCATTCGTGCTCGGTGCGGCGGTGTCGACACTGATCGTCAATGAAGGACGTCGCCGTGACGTCCATGCCATTTATGCCTACAGCATTCTGACCGAAGCGGCGCTGCTCGCCCTTCTCGGCTTCGCGGATCTCTGGCTGCTGGCCACCTGGCGCGTGCCGGTTCTTATTCTCGGCCTTGCTTTCCTGATGGGCGTGCAGAATGCCGTCGTCACCCGCATTTCGGATGCCCGCGTGCGTACTACGCATGTGTCCGGGATGGCCACCGATCTCGGAATCGAGCTCGGGATTGCCTTCGATATTTTATGCGGACGCGAGCCCAAGGCCGAGGCTCGGCACAACCTGACCAAGCTCCGGTTGCACCTATACACAATTGCTGCCTTCCTGATCGGCGGCATTCTGGGCGTCGTTGTCTATCGCGCCGTCGGTGGCTACCTTCTCATTCTGGCCGCGGTCGTACTGACGGTGATCGCACTGGACGCAATTCGGCGGGCGAAATGGACGCTGTCCGCTCCGGGCACCATCCCATCGGACATAAACCAGTGAGCCCACAATCGAGCTCTCTCAAATGCCTTAAGGCAAAGTCCCGATTTGCCCCCTGTCGCTCATCGCCGCTCTGTTCAGATCTGGAAATTGTGTATTTGACTTTGAGGCCGCGATAGTTCTTGCGCCTTCGTCGGTGCAAAGGATATCCGTTGTGATAACAGAGCCTGCCAAGTCGGGAACCGATTTCGACTTCGCCGCATGATCGGCGATGAGGTCGATTGACCTCGCAGATGAGCCTAATGATTTCGGCGTGGCTGGCGTGGCTTAAGGGTGAGATCAGAATGACGAGACCTGTGATCGGCGTAATCGGGAACACTCGCTTCGTGGAGAACCGAATTTCCGCCCAACAGGTTGGAGAAAATAATCTTCGGGCCATAGCCGAGGTTGCCGGCGCATTGCCGCTGATGTTTGCCGGCAATCCGGAACTCACCGACATTCCGGACTTGCTGGCGAGCGTCGACGGTGTGCTGCTGACAGGTGCAAGGGCCAACGTGCATCCAACCCATTTCAACACCGCGCCGGATCCCAAGCATGAACCGTATGACGAGGATCGTGACGCCGTGGCGCTGCCGTTGATCGCAGCCTGCGTTGCGCAAGGTTTACCGGTCTTCGGCATATGCCGTGGTTTTCAGGAAATGAATGTTGCTGCCGGCGGATCGCTGCATCCCGAAATTCGGGAATTGCCCGGACGTATGAACCATCGGATGCCGCGCCTGGAGAATGGCGAAATCCACCCTGATATGGAGGTGGTTTTTGCCGACCGCCACGATGTCCGGCTTGTCCCTGACGGAGTGTTCGCACGCATTTTTGGCCGGGATATAATCCGGGTAAACTCGCTTCACGGACAAGGCATTCTCGAGCTCGGCGAGCGCGTCGTCGCAGAGGGAATTGCCGAGGATGGTACGATCGAGGCGATCCGGTTCAAAGATGCCCGGGGTTTTGCGCTCGGCGTGCAATGGCATGCCGAATACGACCCGCAAACCAATCCCGTGAACCGTGCCCTATTCCAGACGTTTGGCGATGCGGTGAGAATGCATCGGGAAAGCCGTTGAAATTTGGCTTTCCGATACATTTAGAAATTCTGTTTTACCAATATGATATATAAGAATCTTATTGTTAAGCAAAAACTTCAAACAAGCGGCGGATTCAATTTGGCAAACCCTTCCTGGCGCCTGTAGGGGAAATAGGGATAGGGTGCCGTCACCGAACTGGCCCGATCCAACTTGTCGGTCTGCTCCTTCGTCAGCGACCAGCCGACTGCACCGAGATTTTGCCGCAACTGTTCCTCGTTGCGCGCGCCAATGATGACGCTTGAAACGGTCGGTCGGCTGACAAGCCAATTGATGGCGATCTGCGGTACCGTCTTGCCCGTCTCGGTCGCGATACCATCCAGCGCCCCGACAATGTCGAAGAGCTTCTCGTCATCGACCGGTGGGCCGTAGGCCGCGGTGTCGTGCAGGCGGCTTTTCTCCGGGAGCGCTTGGCCACGACGGATCTTGCCCGTCAGCCGGCCCCATGCGAGCGGGCTCCACGCCAGTGCGCCGACATTCTGGTTAGCGGCAAGCGGCATCAGCTCCCACTCGTAGTCGCGGCCGGCAAGCGAGTAGTAGACCTGATGCGCCACGTAGCGCGGATAGGCATGCCTTTCCGAGACGGCCAGCGATTTCATCAGCTCCCAGCCTCCGAAATTGGAGGCGCCGATATAGCGAAGCTTTCCCGCTGTTACGAGACGATCGAGCGTAGAGAGCGTTTCCTCGACCGGTGTCGAGGCATCGAAGGCGTGCAATTGCAGCAGATCGATATAGTCCGTGCCGAGACGGCGCAGGGCATCCTCGACAGATTTGACCAGCCGCGAGCGTGACGTGCCCCAATCGCCTGGTCCGTCACCGGTCGGAAGTGCGGTCTTGGTCGAGATCAGCACGGCATCCCGCCGGCCCCGGATCGCCTGGCCTAGCACCTCTTCGGATGCCCCTGCAGAGTAGACATCAGCTGTATCGAAGAGATTGACGCCGGCTTCGAGGCAGATATCGACGAGACGCCGTGCCTCCGTCGCATCCGTTGTCCCCCAGGCGCCGAACAGCGGGCCGCTGCCGCCGAATGTGCCCGCTCCAAAGCTCAACACCGGCACCCTCAGGCCGGATGCGCCGAGATTTCTGTATTCCATTGATCTGTCTCCTGTCGTTTCAACAGAGATAGACGCTCCCCTTAGCATGATATAGATTGCCTAGACGAAACTCATTTGTGATTTGAATTCATCATGAGCCGACAGGACACTAATCGCTCGGGCGAGATGGAAGTCTTCGTGCGCGCCGTCGAACTCGGCGGCTTCACCGCCGCGGCGGCAGCCTGCCGCATGACGCCGTCGGCTGTCAGCAAATTGGTGAGCCGTCTGGAAACCCGACTGGGCGCACGCCTTGTCAACCGCTCGACGAGGCGCCTGCAACTGACGCCGGAAGGATGCGCTTTCTATGAGCGCAGCGTTACCATCCTCGCAGATATTGCCGAGGCCGAGCGCTACGCTTCAGCCGGTGAGCAGGCTGCGGGACGTATCCGCATCAACACCAGCGGTTCCTTCGGCAATCATGTGCTGGCGCCGCTCATTCCCTCCTTCATGGCGCTGCATCCCGCCGTCTCGCTCGATATCCTTCACACCGACAGGGTCGTGGATTTGATGGAGGAGCGGGCCGATGTTGCAATTCGAACCGGTCCGCTCAAGAATTCGAGCCTGATCGTTCGCAAACTCGGTGCCGCGCGCAAGATCATCGTGGCCTCGCCGGACTATCTCCGCCGCCACGGTGCTCCGAAATCAATCGTCGAGCTCGAAAAGCACTGCAGGATCGGCTTTTCCTATTCTCGCGCCATCGAAGACTGGCCCGTGCGGAGCGGCAGCGAAACAGTGACAATTCCCGGTATGCCGGGCCTGCAGGTCGGCGATGGCGAAGCCATGCGCCATCTCGCGCTTGCGGGTGCCGGCGTCGCACGGCTTACGGCGTTCACAGTCAAAGCGGATATCGATGCGGGCCGTTTGGTGGCCATTCTCGAAGAGCTCAACCCAGGCGATATCGAGGAGTTTTATGCTGTCTACATCGGCCAGGGCGGACCGCTGCCGGCGCGCGTCCGCGCGCTTCTGGAGTTCCTACGCGACAATGTCAGACTGTGACCAGATGGGCCGCGCCTGCATCCCCACATTGCACCGACACGTGAAGCGTAGCTCCCAAACCCTGGCCGTCCCGGCGGGATAAGAGTCACGCTGACAAAAAGTGATATCGATCTCACAATATCTCTTGCCAAAATGTGAGATCGATATCACACTCCGATAAATCCATCGCATTTCTGGCATCAGCGACATGAGCGACAAGTCCGTTACCCTTTCAGACATTGCCAGCCACGCCGGGGTTTCCCGCGCTACGGTGGCGCGGGCCTTGAGCGAGAAGGGCTATGTCGCAAAGGAAGCCAAAGCCCGCGTCGAGGAGTCTGCGCGGCTGCTCGGATATCGTCCGAATGTGCTCGCCCGCGGCCTGCGCGCCAAGCGCAGCTTTACGATCGGGCACATGGCGCTCGGGATCACAGACAATCCGTTTTTCGCGCATGTGGCTCGCAGCGTCGAGCAACAGGCATTGTCGGTTGGTTACAAGGTCTTCCTGTATAATCAGGACGAAACAATGGAACATGAACGTCAGGGCATCGAACGCTTCATAGAGCGTCAGGTCGATGCGGTGATTTTCACCTACGCTCTCGATGCGCGCAATCTCGACCTCCTGCACAAGGCCAGGATGCCGATCGTTCAGATCGAGCGGGACCGGTCGAGCAATACCCATTCCGTTCTGGTGGACAATCGCCCGGGCGCGGAAGCCGCCATGCGGCACCTCGTCGGCCTTGGTCATCGCCGTATCGCATTCATTGGCGGGGATGCCTTGCTCAACCGCAGGTCGGTCAGTCGAGAGAGATCTGTCGAGGAAGAACGGCTGGACGCCTATCTGCATGTCCTCTCCGAAGCCGGAGTCGCGCCGGATCCCGCGCTGATCCGTCTTGGCCACTACATCGTGAGGGACGAGCGGGGGGAAAATGTCGTCGGCTATCGCGATACCCAAGCGCTGCTGCAATTGGCAGACAGGCCGACGGCGATATTCACCGGATGCGACATCATCGCGGCGGGTGCGATGCGGGCGCTCTATGAAGCGCGGCTTCGGATTCCCGATGATATTTCCGTTGTCGGCTACGACGACACGCTGGCGCCGATGTTGGCGCCACGGCTGACGACTGTTGCCCAGCCGATGGAGGAACTTGGGCGGACGGCAGTTCAATACGCGCTTGCGGCGATAGACGATCCCACCATCACGCCGCAGCACATCGCACTTCCGACCCATCTTATCGTTCGCGATTCGACAGGTCCGGTTCGTAAGAACTGATTGAAGCCGGCAAAGGAGGTCGGGAGGAGCATAACGAAGACCGAAGCTTGATTTGCACAATTGGGAGGAACCATCGTGACAAATTTCAATCGCATTGCCTTGACGCGCCGCCAATTGATGGCCTCGGCGGCAGCAACCATGTTCGTCGCAGCATCTCCATTTCCTCTGCTCGCACAGGAAAAGGTCAAACTGAATTTCTGGGACATGATATGGGGGCCGCCGGAATATATCGACGCTGCAAAAGAGCTCGTCCAGAAATTCAACAGCGAAAACCCGTCGATAGAGGTGACCTACCGTTCGATCCCGTGGTCCGACTGGTATCAGACATTTGTCACCGCGATCGGCTCCGGCACCGCACCCGATATCTCCACAGGAGCCGGTTATCAGGCAGTGCAGCTTTATGACCAGGGCGCGATCCGTCCCATGGACGACTATATCAGTGAGATCAAAGGCTCGGGAGAAGCCGACGACTTTCTGCCCAATACGATCGACACCTTGCGCTATGAGGATAAGTACGTCGCCCTGCCGTGGGGACTCGACATCCGCGTCTGGTTCTATCGCAAGGATCTGCTCGAACAGGCCGGTGTCAAACCGCCGAAATCCTGGGATGAGCTCCGCGCTGCGGCCAAGACCTTAACCAAGGATGGGAAATACGGGATCGTCGCTTCCGGCGACACCGGCGGATCGCACTATCTCTACAACGCCATCCTGAACAATGGCGGCGGCCTGTTCGACAAGGATCGCAAGCTCGATCTCCGCAGCGAGCGCAACATGGAAGCTTTCCAGGCGCTCGCCGACATGGTCAAGGACGGCTCGGTCAGTCCGGCGAGCACGGGCTATAGCAGCGATGACCGTCGCGCCGCCTTCTACCGTGGTGAGGCAGCCTTCATGCTGGATGGCCCGGGGGCGATCGCACAGGCCGGCGACGCCGCAGGCAAGATCGGCATCGTCGAACCGCTTGCGGGCAAGCACGGTGACAAGGGAACGATCTTCTGGGTCAACAATATCATGATCTACCAGCAGACCCAGCATCCCGATGAAGTCAAAACTTTCCTGAAATGGTGGTCCAAGAACCAGACGCCGCTGTGGTCGAAAGGCAAATGCGGGCAGATCCCGGCACGCAAGTCGATATCGGCCGATGCCTATTTCACAAACAACCAGCCGCTATCCTATGTGATCGCCAACTACATCCCGACCGGAAAAACAACCGCCACCAATGCGTCGGGAATCTTTCCGTCGTTGAACGATCTCGAAGGTGAAGGGGTGATGCAGTCGTTTGCCCAGGAGCTTTGGCAGGGCAAAGACCTGAACAGTGTCCTCGACACCGCAGAGGCCAGACTGAAATCTGTCGTCAAGGGATAAGACCATGTCCGTCGCACCACCACGGGTGTACGACGGCATCCACCCCCGACGCACCGGCGTCGGGGCTTGGTTGAAGTCGTCCAACAGCTTTCCCTATCTCCTGCTCGCGCCCTCGGTGGCAATGATCGTCGGTGTCATTGCCTATCCGATGATCCTGGGCTTCCTCTATGGTTTTACCGACAGTACGATGCTGAAGCAGGGCGATTTCATCGGCCTCGAAAATTACATCGACTTGCTGGCCGCCCCCGATTTTCGCAACGCCCTGCTGTTCAGCCTGATCTTTGCGCTGTTCAACGTGATTGGCTGCTATGCGCTCGGGCTCGGTCTGGCGCTGCTGATGAACGAGGAATTGCCGTTTCGCGGTTTCTTCCGGGTCGCTCTTCTGTTGCCATGGATCGTGCCCTCGATCGTGTCGATCGTTAGCTGGCGGTGGCTGATTGCCGATCAGAACGCCCTGGCAAACCAGATCATACGCGCCTTCGGCGGCAGTCCCATCTTCTTCCTGAGCGATGCCGGATGGGCTATCGCCGTCGTCATCGTCATCAAGATTTGGCGAAGCTTCCCCTTCATGATGCTGTCGCTGCTGGCCGCGATCCAGGGGCTCGACAGGACGCTTTATGAAGCAGCGGCGATCGATGGCGCCTCACGATGGAAGTCGTTCATCTACATCACCATGCCGCAGCTCAAGAACATTTCGATCGTCCTGTGCCTGCTCATGACCATCTGGACGGTCAACGATTTCGATACGCCGTGGCTGCTGACGCAGGGGGGTCCGGCGAACGCCACTGAGAACCTGGTGCTGCTTGCCTACCGCTACACCTTTGGCCGCAACGATGTCGGCATGGGATCGGCGGTGTCGTTTACGACCCTCATCATCCTCATGGTTCTCATCGTCTTCATGCTTCGCGCGCAAAGGGAGCGTTGATATGGCTTATCCCCGCACCTCCGCCAGGCGACGTCGCATTCTGTTTGTCGTGCTCGCGGCCGCCACGCTGGTCATAAATCTGCCTATCCTGCTGATGGTGCTCAACTCGTTCCAGACGACGGAACAACTGATGACGGCGCGACGCCTCATCCCCGAGCAGCCGACGATCGCCAACTATTTGTATCTCAGTCAGCGCACAGCATTCTGGACCTATCTCTCCAACAGCATGCTGATTTCCTTCGCCAGCACGATCGTCAGCGCCACCATCGCCTCGCTGGCAGGCTATGCCCTGTCCCGCTACCGCGGAGCGGTAACGGCGATCTATTCGCAGGCCTTGTTCGTCGTGCAGATGTTTCCGATCATCCTGGCGCTCATTCCCCTGTTCGTGCTCTTCCGTTCGCTCGGCCTGATCAATAGTCCTCTCTCGGTCATCATTCTCTACAGCGTCGTCCATCTGCCCTTTGCGACCTGGATGGCGCGGTCGTTCTTCGACAGCATTCCGCGCGAACTCGAGGAGGCTGCCCTCATTGACGGCTGCTCGGCATTCGGCGCCTTCGCGCGCATTGTCCTGCCGCTGTCCGGCCCCGGTCTCGCAGCCATCGCGATCTTTTCGTTCCTGTTTTCCTATAACGAATTCTTCGTCGCGAACCTCTTCTTGAAAGATCAAAGCGCCATGACGCTGCCGGTCGGCATCAGGATGTTCATGCAGCAATACTCGACCGATTGGGGGAGTCTCATGGCCGCCGCGACCGTTACCCTGGTCCCGACGTTCATCCTCTTTCTGTTTGTCCAGAAATACATCGCCTACGGGGCCGTCTCCGGCGGCGTCAAAGGCTGATCATAGTTCAACCCGTGAAAGGATATGTTATGGCTGAGCCCATTCGTGTCGGCGTCGTCGGTTGCGGCGAAGTCGCCCAGATCATTCACCTGCCGACCTTGCGAGATCTAGGCGACCTCTTCAGGGTCACCGCGCTGTGCGACGTCAGCCGAAACGTGCTGAATGCCGTGAGCGCCTCGCTTCCCGGCGTCAAAACCTTCACGTCATATCTTGACCTTCTGAACGCATCAGAGGTTGACGCGGTACTGATCGCAAATCCGAATGTCTTCCACGCGGAGGTCGCGCTCGAAGCGATGAAGGCGGGAAAGCACGTCCTCATTGAAAAACCCATGTGCATCACGCTCGACCAGGCCGACGAACTGCTCGCTGCGGAACAAAAATATGGCGTGACGGCGCAGGTCGGCTTCATGCGCCGTCATGCGCCGGCCTTTACCGAGGCGGTCGAACGCATATCGGCTATTCGCGCAGACATCATTCTTGCCCGCGTCCACGATGTCATCGGCCAGAATTCGCTTATCATCGATAGCACTACACCGGTCGTGCGCGGCGACGATGTGGACACCTCGATTGTCGCACAGGGGCGGTCGGCGCTGTCCGACGCGGTGAAGCGAGCGATCGGCTTCTCGGACGGTCCGAAGGCGGCGGCGTATAACCTCCTTCTCGGATTGAGCAGCCACGATATTTCGGCGATGCGCGAACTTATTGGAAAACCCGATAGCGTCATCAGCGCGACGGTTCGCAATGGCGGGCGAGCGATTACCGCAAGCTTCGATTATGGCCACTTCGTATGTCAGTTCCAAACCGCAGTTGACCGCATTCCTCACTTCGATGCGCATCTGGAGGTCAACACTCCCGATGAGGTGGTTCGGATCGACTACGACACACCCTATATCCGCCATCTGCCGGCAACCCTGACGGTGCAGAAGAAGCACGGCGAGGCGGGATGTTCGCAGGATAAAAGCTTCCCGACGCGCTACGACTCCTTTGGCGTCGAGTGGCGTGACTTTCATGCGAATATCGCCCGGAAACGGACGCCAAAGACCTCGATCGCCGACGCCCGGGAAGACCTGGTGATCTTCAAGCAGATGATCGAGCTGATGTAGCCACCGCCGGCCGGCCCATGACGCCTCAGGCATGGACGCCGGCTGTTTACCTCTTCCCTCTGAAGAGCTGTCGTTCAAAAGCAAGCGGATACCATCTCGGCAATCATCCCTGCTATGACCGCCGAGCTCCGTCCGGAACTCCGCTTGCATCGAGGGGATTTTGCACCGCAATAGGCGTCTCTCGTCTCTTGAAGACCATTTTGATCGCACCGTTGCCGCCCAGCTTGCCGCCGCTGCCAAAGACGCGCACCTCGCCTTCCGAGCTGATCTCCACCGAAAGCTCGACCTCATCGAGCGTCAATGCCAGCCTGCTTAGCGGCTGATCGAAGATGTGTTGCACGACCTCGAGCAGGTTGGTCATCTGATCCTTTAGCGCATCCGCGCCGATGCTGACCGCCTTGAACGGCGAGCCCAGGATGGAGCCGAAACCGCCGCCGATATCGTCGCCACTCCGTGCACCCTGATCGCCAATGACAGGCCCGGTAGCAACGCCGGGCGAGGAAGTTGCGTCGGTAATGATCGTAATTTCTCTGTTCATGTCACGTGCTCCTGTCGTGTCCCGTTAACGGACGTACACTGGAAAGTTCATCCGCATGCCGCTCAAATCACACAAACCACCCTGAAACCGACCCTCCCCTCCCATCCCGTCAGGGTCTCCTTCATCCAGTCCCGATATGCCGAGCGACAAATCGCCGGGTTGTGCGAGAAGGAGCCGCCGCGAAGGACACGGACGGAGGATTTGGGATCGACAAAGGGGCTGCCGTCGCGCGGTATCGATCCCAGATCGGGATTCCAGTTGTCGAGGCAATGCTCCCAGACGTTGCCATGCATTTCAAAGAGGCCAAAACGGTTCGGCGGATAGGATCGCACAGGCTTCGTCGACCCGTAAAAGGTGCCTGGCGGCCCCTTGGCATAGGCACCATCAGGATAAGCGACGTCGGCATAGTCTGGGCGGGAGACGTTCTCACCAAAGCTCATTCCGCAAACCGCGCCGCCCGTCCCGCAATAGTTGGCGAGCATCGGCGTCAAGGTTGGCCCGAAGTGGAAGGCCGTCGTCGTGTCCGCCCTGCAGGCACGCTCCCATTCGGCTTCGCTCGGCAACCGAATAATGCGCTCCATCAGATTGGAGAGCCTGGCACAGAATTCGTTCGCCTGCTGCCAGGTGACAGTTTCAACGGGGCGGTCATCGCCAGGAAAAGAGGACGGCGCGGCCAATAAAGAAATGCTAATCTGGTCGGGATGGGCAGCAAGTACGGCACGCCATATTCGCTGGGTGATCGTCGTGCGGCTGACAGCGATGCGGCCGATGGTAACCTCAATCTGCTGCTCAAATTTGCTGACGCGAAGCAGCTCGTCATTTGGCGAACCCATTTTGAAAGTACGGGCCGGCAGGACGCTGAATTCAACGGCATTGTCGGCATCGATCGGCTGGCTGAAGGTTTCAACACTCTCCCAGCGCGTATCAAGCATCTCGCCCATGGCATCGACAGTCGTCACCGGCACCGTCTCCGCGCGCATGGGCGAAGGGCGCAACGTCCCCCTGTTGCGAACCACCCACGCGCTTACCCCGATCGATGCAAGAAGACCCGTGGCCCCTACTCCATAGAGAAGCGTTCGCCGCGGGATCTTCGGAAGAGTGACAGCATTTCCCCGGCTTGCGATCTGCTGAGGCGATCCCGTGACGCCCCGATTATCGCCACTGTCGGGCTCGCGCTTCAAGGTGACGCGCCTGATACCTTCTCTGGTCTGTGCATCCGCCGGCGCGACAGCGTTGATGCGCCACCACAACTGCTCGGCTTCGGCAAAATTTCCGTTCGCTTCAGCCTCCAGCGCTTCGAGCTTCAGCGGCTCCAAGTCTTCGGGCAAGGCGAGCGCAGGAAGCAAAATGAAGTGGCGCTTGGCAAGCGGCTCGACAAACGTCGAGGGCGTCTGACGGGGCTTTCCATATTTGCGACATAGGTCTGGGACCGCGAATTTCAGATAGTTGTCCAGCCGCTCGACCGTCGCACAGTTCTGCTGACCTTCCATTCTGAGACCTTCGAGCAGCCCATAGGTAAAGGCGCCGTGACGAAGTTCGGCGATCTCATAGGAGAATTCTGACGGACTGCAGGAGCAGACGGTGACCGCACCTTGCTGCCTGTCGAGACCGAGACCTTCACCGTCGCGTGCGCCCTCGTTGCGGCATGCATCGAGAAGAAGGACGACATTGTCTGCCCCGCTGCGTTTCAGTCGCTCGGCAATGTGATGTACCGAAATCCCGGTTTCCTCGACATTGCCGGGATCGGCATCGATCGGCAGCAGATAGTCCTGGTCCCGCTCTCGCCGCCCGTGGCCGGCAAAGAAGAACCAGAGATTGTCGCTCGGCCGAAGGAAACGCTGTTCGAAACGCACTCGCAGAAAACGCATCAGATTCCCGAAGGTCGGACGAGACTGCAGCGGGCTTCCGAAATCCGACGGCAGCGGCGGCGCTTCCTCGGCGAGATAGTAGACCCGGCTGAAATGTGCTGTCGTGCTGAAAAAATCGCACATCGCTTGAGCATCTTGTTGAGCGTACTCGAGCGGCCTCAAATTGTCGTAGCGATTTATCCCTATGCAGATCGCCCAATTCTCACTCATGCCCGGATTGCCCGCCCCGTAGACAATGTCGATCAATGCGCACAGCAGTTCCGTATATTCCCGATCGGGCCGGCCCTCGCATGCATTGCTGCCGCCGATCTTTCTCGTTTCGCCGTCTGGGTCTCCGCCAACCGTCGGCTCGAAATCAATTCATTCCGCCGCCTTCGCTGCCGCCAGAGCTGCCGCCGCCCATATTGCCGCCACCGCTCGAGTTGCCACCACCCATGTTGCCGCCACCGCTCTGGCTTCCGCCGCCGGAATTGCTGCTGCCACTGCCTCCAGAACCACCTGATCTGCCGCCGCCATTACCGCCGTTGCGATTTCCATAGCTCCGCTGTGTTTCCCTGTTCGACCTATCTTGGGTCGGCGACGAAGCCCAAGGCCACATGAACGGTCTGCGGACATATTGACTGTCGATAATGAAAGGACCCGTTGGACGATCGGCGGCTTTCCCGTCATTGATCTCCGCAGGAAATGCAAGCTGGGGGGCGGCGGAATCGCTGCCGGCGGAATCCGGAATTCTGATCGGACCAGCGAATATAACACGCTCGGAACGGAATTCGCGGGCATCAGCGCCAACTGCACCCAAACCGGAGCCGACTATCGCCGTTGCTCCCAATATCACGCATAAGTCGTTCATCGCGACCTCCCAAGCTGCGTGAGAAAATTATAATATACAAAACCTCCCCTTGCACTACGGAACGCAAATCACGCCAAAAGGCATCCCGCGTAGTTTGACCAAGCCCAGAAGCGTACACGTGCTCTTATCAATGCCAGTCCTGATGATGGGAGCGGTGGACGTCCGTGAGCCCGTTTCTGAAGAACCGGTCATAGTAGTCGATCTCGACGTGATGCGCCTGCAGCCAGACGCCCGGCACGTGGATCGCATCGCAATGCGCGGGGAACCGGCCATGCGTCTCGTAGATATAGGTGCAGATGTCCCGTGCGCAGCCGATGACGTCGGCATTGTAGACGGCAGCTTCCGCCAGATAGCGCTTGCCGTAGTCATCCTTGTAGATCTCGGCAAAGAGTGCCTGGTCATTGAAGAGACCGTTCTTACCAAACTTCTCCTCGATGACAGCAGTAACGGCGTCAGCCATGCTGTCATAGTAAGGTGGGGACATGCCCTTGATCAGGTGCTCGCCCTTGAAACGCAGTCCGATCGGGTTGCTGCGCAGGTTGGAATAACGCGGCAGCGGCACCTGCCAGCGCAGAATGTCCATCAGGCGCCAGCGTGGCGTCACGACGTCGAAGCCCAGCATGGCGCCGTAAGTCTTCACGAATTTCGGATCGCCGACGAGGACTGGCGGGCTGATGGAGGCATGGATCCAGGCGCCGAGCCCCATGGCGTCAGCGGTCAGGAAAATATTCTGCAAAAGCAGGTCGGCCTCGATCTGCGTGCGCAGCGAGCCAATGACGCCGAGCGGGACCTTGATATCCTTGTTCAGAAAGCCCTTGTCCACCCAGCGCTTCACTCCTGCGAGCCGATAGAAGTTGCGGTCGTCCACGATTGCCGGCCGGGCACCGTCCGGCTGGGTCAGAAGGTACATCATGCCGTTGATATATTGCCGAGAGAGGTCGACGACCGGCAGGAAGATCGTTGTGCCCGGCAGGTTCGACAAGAACCGATTGGAGTCGAGATAAGCCGGAAAGGCGCGCTTGCCGTCCGGAACATCGAGCCGGTGATCCAGAATGCGCACCTTTGCCTCCGCTGCCCGAGCTATCAGCCTTTCCGCCGTCAGCCCTTTTTCGCCCTCTGGTGGCGGCGGCAATTTGCGGATGAAATAGGTGCCGCTGTCGTTGATCATGAAGAAATGCGTGCCCTGAGCGTTGTCGGGGCTGCCGGCGGTGCGGCCCTCCATGACGAGGTTCGGCTTGGCCATGATCGGCCGATGCGTGGCCGGATCCTCGAAGGGGCGGTCGGGCATGGTGAGCCCTGTCGAACCGGTGATGGCGATCAGTATCGCCTCCTCGAGCTCCGAAAGAGGTTCGCGCTGTTGCTCCGACTCGTAGCTCATCGTGCCGGCCAGCACCGAGCTCCCCTGGCTGACGCGATGGGTGCGCCGTCGCCATATCGTCTCGATGAGCGGTCTGCGGAAAAGCGCATCAAGACCGCGGTTACCGGTCGAGGTTCTGGCTGTAGCCTTCCCCGTTGGCGAAAGGTCATCTGCTCCAGGTATATCCGTCATGATGCCCTCTTTTCCAGATCTTGCTTTTCGCCGCCGAAAAGGACCGGCCGCCAGGGCGCAAAGGCGCTGGCGGTGCGCGGCAGCATCGACGCGAGATCCGGGCAATGGCGCAGGATCAGGCTCGTCATGCCGTTGTTGGCAATCCAGTCGATCCCGAAGGGCGAATAGACTTCCGGACGGAAGTCCACTGTCAGGAAGCGATCACTCTGCAGCCGGCGCGAAGCCATGAGGATGAAGATACGGAAAGCGGTGTCGCTAAATCCGAAACCGGTTGGCGGCGGTTCGGCAAAGAGGCCGACCACCGTGTCGACGCGGTCGATGTCGCCATAGATCTCCTTGAGCAGCCGTACATCCTCGGGATTAGTGGACAACTCCTCCCAATGCTTGATCCGCGGCCGGTGCAGGCCGGCCCTGAAATCATTGTAGCGCGGCACGCCACGGCGCCGTGTACGCACGAGGTCGACGACGGAAAGGTCGATGATTTCCTTGTCGCGGGTGAACGCTTGAAGTGCACGGGGGAAGTTGTGCAGCGTGATGGCGCCGGGATGGGCCGTTCCGAAGGAATAGAGCGAGTTGCGAAGACCATATTGGCGCATAATCTCGTCGGCGCCCGGGCCTTGTATATCCATGAAGCTCTTTTCGGCGATCTTGGCGCCCGTCCTATGGTTGTAGAAGCAGTAATCGTCCGGCAGCAGCGGATGCATGCGGTAGACAGTGACGAAATCCTCGGTGAGCGAATAAGGCGTGCCGTGATGGTCCGGCATAGTCTTCGGAATGCCGGTGGATGCATGGGCGTCTACAAGCCAGAGTCCCGCCTTCGTCAGCCAGTCGTTGGCCGGCGGGCCGTTCCAGTTGCTGGAGAGGCCGACTTCGATCGCCTTGGTGGCAAGGATCGCCGGCGTCCATTCGACCGTGTGGATTTTGGCGATCAGTGCCGAGACGATCAGCCTGGCGGTCTGGTAGACGCGTTCGTCATCCCAATTGCCGTATTGGCGTTGGAGCTCGTCACAGAGCAGATTGTGTTCACGTGCAAACAGCGTGTGCATGGCGCTCAAACCGAGCCACCAGCTCTCGTTGAAGCCGGTAACCTCGAAGCCATGAACATCAGTGGGCAGGTGCCCGTTGACCAGGCGTATCTTCGGACCCTCTCGCAGGTCCTTGGCCTTCTTGCTGTCGGGACCGTAAACCTCCGATCCGTCCCACCAATGCGAGGCAGCATTGCCGAAATAGATGGGCGGCTTGCCGTCATAGCCGCCCATCTCCATGTTTCCGGCAATTCGCATGACGTCTTCCGGCTTGCCGCCGACCTCGCTGGTCCATTTCATGCCAGCGGGAAGGTTAAGGACCACGTCCTTTTCCCCAAGGGGATGACGGGCATGATTGACCCAATCATGAACCTGAAACTGGATCCACGCAGCGGCGAGGATGTTGAGCGAGCGCGCCGGAATGAACGTATCTCGATGCAACAATTGCTGCGCGACCACCACCGGATTGGGTGTATCGAACAGTTCGGGCGCGAAAACCGGTTTCAGATTGCGGCCGAAAGTCGAGCCGACGGCGCCCATCTTCGGCGCCGAAAGATCGTTAAAGGTGCCGTCATAGGTCCGCATCTGCCGCTCGCCTTCAGCAATCGCCGGCGGCGGTGTCGGGCGAGCGACCGGCGGCGCTTCGACCGGGTCGGTTCCGATCAGGTTCTCTTCACGCAAGACGTAGCGGAAAGCGTCGAGATTAAGCAGGCTCAGCCGCAGCGGCAGTCGGTGCCAGGCGATGTAGCGGTTGATGACCAGAAAGGCGCGACGCGCAATGCGCCCTGCCAGTTGGTTGCGAAACGGCACCGGGCTTGTCCAGCGGAAGCTGTGGCGATAGGCGGCGCTGGCGTCGTAGACAACCTTGCGCGCCCGGTTGAGATTGCCGAGCGGCCTGAAGGCCTCGGTCGTGTTCCAAGGATTAAAAGCCAGTTCGTCGACAAGGCGGGCATTGGCGATCGCTTCGGCGTCGCCAGTCTTCGGTTTGCTGATCTTGAGGACTGCCACCCTGATCGGAGGCGAGGCGGTCTCCGTCCATTCGATGGACGTGTCCTCGATTGGCGTCTTCTTCGGATCGGCGAAAAGCTGGAGACAGAACTCGTAGCTGATGTCCCCGACCTCCAGACGCCGGGCAAGTTCGGTGGAAAGATAGCCAGGATCGGTCTCGGAGGGATCGGGAGCATGCGGCGCATTCGGTGCTGGACGGAACAGATAGCGCACCGCCAGCTTCTCCCCCCAACAGATCGCGCCGCGGCTCCAGAACGTCTCGAGTGCCAGGCTGCGGATTTTCCTGTTGCGACCGGTCGTGACGTTGCGGATCATGCGCAGGGTTTCGGAGGGTCCGAAGGTGAAGGCCAGACCGATTACCCCCAGGAGGCGGCTTAAGCCTCCTCCCGCAGTCGCCTTGGCGAAGGCAACGAACTGCTTGGCATCGCGAGCATGTGAAACCGGAAAGTTGGTCGCCAACAGATCATGCTGCTCCTGGTCCGAGACATTGATCCGCACCGCCAATCCTCGCAGATCGGGCTTGTAGTCCGGTTGACCGTAGCCGCTGGCATTGGACAGGCGCAGTATCGCGGGATGGCTCTTACCCGGCTCAGCGAAACCAACCCTCAGATCTACGGGCAAATCATCGACGAACGTCAGCTCGGCGTCGATAGCCGCAAAGACGGCCTTGCTGTGAAACGCCCGCTGAATATCGGCCGCCTTGGCATAGCTGCGCGTCTTATATTGGACACGCATCATATCTTGAGCGAGCCGCTCGAACATCAAGCGCTCGGCCTCCACACCCCCTTGATAGGATTCACTCCACTCCATTATCGTTCGCCCTCCATGAACGCATCGGACAATGGCTTTCGGGCACATCGTATCGATGGGAATGCATGCGATTGAAAAGCGGCGGACGATCCCCGTTTCCCGGCGCCGTCCGCGATGCGACAGGGAAACGCCTTCTCATTTCGACGCATCGCGCCGACGAATAAAGTGGCTATTGCGTACCCCGACCGGGGACGATCCGATCCTCGACCATTTCCGCGATACCGGACAGAAGCCCTTTTGGCGAAGGACTGTAGTGGGGCAGCGCAAGTCGTGTGATGTGGGCGTCGATGATTGCCGGCTTGCCTAGTGCGAGTGCCTCGTCGAAGGCGTTTTCGAACTCCTCGATCGTCTCGACCCTGTATCCCTGCGCACCGCAGGCCCTGGCATAGGCGACGTAATCCGGATTGCCGAATTCGACCAGGGCCGATTCCGCGTAGGATTGGAGTTGGTAAAGCTTGATGAGCTTGAACTCGCCATCGTTGAAAATGATCCAGATGACAGGGATGTCGTATTGAACGGCGGTCAGAAGCTCGAAACCCGACAGCAGATAACATCCGTCGCCGCAGCCGACGATTACGGGGCGATCGGGATTGGCGCATTTGGCACCAAGCGCGCCGTTGACATGTCCCGCCATCGGCCCGAACCCGCCGGGCTTCCGGAAGAACTGTCCCGGCGAAAGCTCCAGATAGTAGCCGAGCCAGGCAAGGTGTGTGCCGGCGTCCGCAAGCACAATGGCATTCTGCGGCAGGCGCTTGGAGACCGCTTGGGCGAGCTGTCCGGGATGGATTTCATCCAGGAGATGGACGATCCGTTCCGCGTCATAGTCACGCCCAACGGCAGGTCTCGATGGCACAGCCGCAGCCTTCGGCCATATTTCCTTGTTGAGCGCCGCGACCGCGCGTTTCGCATCGCCGATGATGGTAGCATCGGCCTTATAGACCTTGTCTATTTCACCGATATCGATGTTGATATGGATGAGCGTCTTGCCGGTGAGGAGATCATCGCGAAAATTGAAGGTGGCGTGCTGCGCGAAGGAATTCCCAACCGCAAGGATCACATCGGCCTCAAGGAAGGCCTTCCACGCGGCGCTGTGACCACTATCGCAGAACACGCCGACAGAAAGAGGATGACGCTCCGAGATGATGCCTTTTCCATCGAGCGTCGTCGCGAATGGAATCTGGTAGCGATGCAGGAGTTCCGTCAACTCCGGTCCGGCGCCGCTGCGAACGGCACCGAAGCCGATCAACGCCAATATCTTCTTGTCCTTGGCAACAGCATCTCCAAGAAGCTCGGCAACCTCGCTCACCCGCTTGGAATCCGGTATCACCGGACGTCGCTGGAGATTGATCTCGCGATAGTTGTCCACAGAGATGCCATGATGCGTCAGGTTTTCCGGGACATGGATGTGAACTGGTCCGGGGCGGCCGTCGAAGGCCAGGTTGACAGCCTCTTCGACGACATCGCAGGTCTTGGCTGCATCCGTCAGCAGAAATGACTTCTTCGTGGTCGCCGCAAACATTGCCTGGGAATCCGGGGTGCGACTGACACCGGAGGTTTCGTTCAATGCGCCCTTTCCCTTCCAGTCGAGAGAGGCATAGCCAGAAACGGCCAGTACCGGATAGGAATCAGACATGGCAACCGCCAGCCCGGAAAACAAATTGAAGGCGCCCGGCCCTGCGGTCGCAAAGCAAAAGCCCAAATTATCCGAATGCATCGCATACCCGCACGCCATGAATGACGCCGCCTGTTCGTGCCGGGTAATGACGGGCTTGATTGAGGAATGTTTGAGGGCAAGCATCAAACCGGCGGCATTTTCGCCCGCTCCGCCAAAGGCGGCGCCGACCCCCACTCCCTCAAGTGCCTTCACGATCGCCTCGTAGACTCTCATCGAGAATGCCCTCCAAACGCACAGATTGACCGGCGCGTTTATTTCCCCACCGCACTGTCAATGCGGAAAGACACTGCTGCTGCGTTTCAAGCGTCGCAAAATTAGGAAATATCTATATAAGAGCCGAATCTACTGCCTGGACACATCGCGTTCCGCGCGTGAAATCCAAGCAACCGAAGCTGAAATATGCTGTCGAATGAAACTGCCACTGGGCGGGATGATGGCGCCATCCCTTATCGTTCAGATCATCTTTGCGCATTTTGAAATAAACTTCAACCTCAGATTACCACGAGCAAATAGTACGGAACGGCTGCTCCTGTTTTCTCTGCCATAACAGTACGAAACGCAGGTTTCTAAAGCAATTTATGATCGCATATCCATTCTGTCCTGCCGCAACCGCTGCCGGTCTGCAAATTCAGGAATGGTGTTCGGAGGGCCATGCGCGTCGCGTGCTTCTAGAGTCGTGCGCCAAAGGCAGCGCGCATTGACGTCGGGATGTTGAGCAATGCGAGTGCAGCGGCAAGCTCATCGCTCCAGCCGGCCGGTAAAGCAGATGGCTGTGCGAAATCGTCGGCTCCGCTGAGAAAGTGCTGAACTGCGTGAAAGCCGAGCGCGCGATAAACCTCGAACTGCTCCTCGCTGAAAAATTGGTCGAGTGTCGTTTCGTGCGGAAACGTCGGGTTCCGCCTCTTATAGTCCAAGATGTAGTCGTTTTCGTCGCCGGTCAGCGATGACTTGATGTAGAGCAATATGCCCTTTTCGTCCTCGCCATATTCTATGACTCCGACTGCGGCGTGAGGTCCCTTGGATTTTGTCAGCCCATCTCCGTCGGATGCCATCTCCTTCGTCACTTCCAGAGTTCTTTTCTGGATGTCCTGCCAAGGGAGTTCGATGCGTATACCGAGATCGATACGCGCCATGACCTGGAGCTTCACGAAGGATTCAAAGGTCATGCTCGGATCGGCTTCAGCGTCGATGGCCAGAATGACCTTGCAGCGGCGGCGCAGCAATTCGTATATGCCGAGATTTTCCACATGGCCGCCGTCCGTAAGATAGACGTTCAGCTTCTTCTCGTCCAAACGGCCAGCAGTTTCGTTGGCAAAATACCAGGTACCGAAATTCGACCACCATCGGTTCCACCAGTGCTGCAATGCGTCGAGCTTTGCCGGATTAGCAAGCCAATAGCCGAGGCGGACGTTCAGCAAGGAAAGGCTGAAGGTCAAGATCCTGACGGTATGGTTCCCCATGTTCGCCGATGCCGCCGCACCGGACGTGGCCATCGCCGTAGCAAGACTGAGCGATGGGACGGCATCCTCCATCTCCTTGGTCGCCACATAGCGCGTCGCCTGGCTGCCGACGTACAACGGGCTGAAGATGAAGTTGTCGGCATTGCGGCCGCGCTTGTTGAGGGCTTTCGACGCGATCAAATTGATTGTCGTGTTGACAAGAAGATAGGGCGAATAGGCCGCTCCCTTGTTCCAATGGCCTCTTTCGGCATCGAACTGTTTCAACGACGAGAACTTCCACCGGTCGACATCGATCGACGGCTTGTTGCTTCCAAGACGCACGCGCTCAAATAGGAAGGCTCGGCTGAGACGATCCCGGTAGAGCTGGTTGAGCGAGTTGGAGTTGGGACCGATGAAGAGGCAGACGAAGGCGAGTACCAACGCGACCCATAGATAAAACGAGCCGATCTCGCCGAGTCTCCTAATGGCAGGAACGTGGATGGCGACAAGGGCAGACACGGCTGAGAGCCATGACGGAGCGACTGGAGCGGGCGGAGGAGCGGAGGCCGGATCGGCTGCGGGCATGATCGCCCAGAAACTGAGATAGAGATAGGAGATCCACAGCAGCAAGGGCACGACAACGGCGGCAAGATAGAGGGCCATGCGGCTGGTATATTTCTGCATCGTCGCCGTCCAGGTCGCCTCTCCGAGCGTCGCTCTTGCGATGTTCGCGAGCTTCTGTGCAGCACCTATCAACACAAGGGCTGTAGGAAGCAGAACGCCACCAAGCGCGGGCACGATATGCGCAATCGCCAGAAGGACGCTCTTCATGCCGCCGTCTTCGAGGCCAGCGATTTCAGCGGTAGAGGTCGTTGCCCCCTCGAACATGCCACTGAGGATGAGTGGCTGCAGTTCGACGAGAAAGACGCCGGCGATGAGCGCCACCAGTCCGCCGAGTACCCACGCAAGTCGTTCACGCATCATTAGCCGGCTGGTCTGAAATGTCATGGAGGTCGCGATCGCACTGAGGAACATCAGGAATAACACCACGACGGACACATTGATCGTCAATGTGAAAGCTTCCAGGCCCTTGACGATGATGAAGGGAAGCGTGCTGCCGCTGAGCGGATAGCCCACGATATCCGGCTGCCCCAGATCAGTCGAGCGAGGGTTGCAGAACACAGTGAATACGGCAAGGGCAAGCAGGGCAGGCAGGACGATCAGCGCGTTCACGAGTAATCCACGCATCAGGAGCGCAAAGCTCGTCAGATAGTCGATCGTTCCGTTCGGGACCAGGAAGTTCGAGTAGTTTCGCAGATGCTGGATTTCCGGCGTCTCCTGTGAATCAAGCTTGCTGGCGAAGGGGAACGTATAGGGCTCCTGCATCATGCCCGAGACGATGGATGTACCGACGTAGCAGCCGCCGGACACCGTAGAGAAATAATCGAAGGCGTCGAAAACATGTGGCTCGCCGTCGCGCGTCAACGAATCCAACGCCTGCGAGGCCCCCAAGCAAAAGGCGGCGGATCGGATGCCGCCGCCGGAAAACGAAAGCCCGGTCAGGTTGCTGCCGGTCTCCATTCGGACCGTACCACGTTTGCCTGCCCCGGTATGGTCTTGCGATAGTTTCGCCGGACGACGGGGGACGTGAAACCTCGTGCTCTCAGCGCCTTCCATTGTGGGACGGCGTTCGGCTCGATTCGCTTCCACGCCGCCATTCTGAAGTGACTGACGCCGGAAGTTGACGACATCCAACTCGCGTTTGAAGATCGCTTCGAAATCCAGGGTCATACGCCCCATCCAATCGCCGAGAACGGTTGTCGTCCAAACGAAAATACGCCCTAGAACTGTATCAGAAATGTCTTCAGGCGTAAGACGCATTCTCGTTGATAAAGCCACGTCCGGTCTAGCGTCGGCGCCCGCACCGCCGTCACGGCAAAGCATATCCGTTATGATAGCGTGGCGCGTCAGCCTCCTAACGCGACATATCCGTAAGCGCGTTCCGCATGGACGTACTCGGTATTCCAAAGAGGCCGCCATAGGGTCTGTCGAGATCGGCGATGACGAAGATCACGGTCGAAATCGCCAGCGCCCCAATACCGATCGCAACGATCGTAAAGCGGTTATGTCTTGCCTGGAGGCCAAAGCTGACGAAAACCAACATCAGCCAAAACATCAATACGCGCGAAAAAAGACCTGACATCGTTCCTTCTGCATCCTCGATCACCGCCTCGCGCCGGTGCATGACGTCGTCGTAGGCGAGGCGGCAAGCCGCAAGCTGGCTCTGATGAAATGCATCTTTAGGTTCAAGTGCGGCAAGCGACAGCCCGACGCCGGTAATGAGCGCCCTCAAAGTACGATCCTCACCAACGCGAGCAACGCCTGCCAGATTGGGAAGCGTAACGCCGGTCGGCTTCTCCTCCTCAGGCCAGGTGCTCGCGATAACGCCGGCGGTATATTCGCGTATAACACCTCTCATAGCTGTGGCCTCTGCTCCATAGCCCTGCAGACATTGGTCGAATGCAGCGAGGCTTGCGGCATACATGCGACGATCACGATCTGTGGTATCGAAGGAAGACTTCACCGATGCCAAGAGCAGGCTAAGAACCAGGGCGGTGAAGGTCACAAGCAGACCTGTGACAAGCCGCAGTGCTTCGATATTGTGATCCGAGAGATGCTGATCTGACAGCCGTTGCCTCAGGAAAAATCCGACGGCCGCACTCAACCCCAACAAACCGAACGCCTCGACAGCTATCAGAATCTCGCTCATGATTTCGTTGCCAGCTCGGTTCACTTTCAGTCCTCATCGCGCCGGATCCAGTGCAAATCCGGTCACGCTGTTTCCAAGAAGCCAGAAACAGTCCCCCATTTCATAATCCTGCTATTCCTAGACCAACGCAAGCGAGGGCGCACCGGAGCGAGCACTGCACCGTCATTCTGGCCTGTCCATAAAGGTTCAGTATAAGTACGTCAGGCTAAAACGAAGAACAGTCGCGCGAAAAGAGCGCAATGAGGTCATCGTTTTCCTTCGGAAGGCATGTCTATATTGATCTGCAGCCTATCGCGGCCGGCGAGTTTCGCGCTATAGAGCGCAAGATCAGCGCGTCGGTAAATTTCTGCCAGCGTGTCGCCCTTCCTGGCGACAGCCAGGCCCGCCGAAAACGTGTAGGAAAAACTTGATGACTCCGGAAGGGGCCTGCTGTCACGCACTATTGTAAGGAGGCAGTGAATGATGTTTGCGGCTTCATCAGCCGGCGTCCGTGGCATGACCAGCACGAATTCCTCTCCCCCCACCCTGCCGAAGCAGTCTGTTCGGCGCACGTGAGCCTGGATCGTCCCGGCGAAGTCTCTCAAGATGACATCACCGGTGTGGTGGCCAAGACGGTCATTGATATATTTGAAATTGTCGATATCGAAGACGGCGAGGCATCCGAGCGTTTGATCGGCGGGCGCCGGTATTGCAAGCAGTTCTTCCAGCCGCGCCATAACGAAGCGCCGGTTGGCAACACCCGTCAACTCATCGGTGTGTGCGGCTTTGATCGCTACATCGCGATCCTGCCGCAAGTCGCGTTCGTCCGCCCTGATCCGAGTGATGTCGCTGGCGATACACAACATCCAGCCGTTTTCGCGCACGGTCTCCGTCATCCAGAGCCAACGACCATCGTGTAAGTCCGTCTCGAAGGCGCGAAAGCTCACCTTGCCGCGTCGCGACTGCGTGGAGCGCAGCCACTCTTCGAAATCAGTCGCAGCAATCACGGTCCCTTGCTTCAATCTATAATTGCGCCGCATCAGATCGGCCCAAAACGGATGCTCATCCGCCGCGATAAAGAAGGCCGAGCGAAATGCGGGGTTGGCAAATTGCAGTCGATCCTCGGCATCATAGAGTGCGACCAACACCTGCGTGTCCGTCGCCATTGGGCCGAACTGGTCAAGGAGTTTTCTTGTGCCGTTGTTGTTTGGGGAAATCATTACCCGCTTCTTAGCAAGGACTCAGAGCGTCGAACCTAAATGCGCTGCCGGAGAAAGTTCGTAAAGCTAAAATGCCGACTTGCTTAAAGATCGTCTCCATCTGATGCATTGCCGCCTCATTCCAGCTGCCCGGCCAGTGGGCGGCTTGGCGGTAGCGCTTCGGCAAAAAACAGGGGAAACCGTTGTTTCGGTTCTACTGATTTACCTAATCCTTCCTTTCGTTAATTGATAGTTAACCATAATTGCGCTTATCCTAAATATCGATCCCAGGGGCTTGATTTCAAATTTCATCGCGTAATTTGCCCATGAAAATAACGATAAACGATTGCCGCGATCCCAAAGATGCACCTACTCAAAATAATAGCACTCATAACATTGGCCATTTTGGGGACCAGTTGCACGACAACGGGTAGAGTGCGTCAATTGGCTGGTGCCGAAACCGTCGCTAGCGAGAAAGCGCTGGCATTCCCGCCGCCCGGCGGTCCTGCCATCGTCAGCGTGATCGAACAGAAGCATGGAGGCGATGTAGATCAGACGATCTCGCTCTCCACGTCATCGTCGGTTCCCGGTCAGAATTTCCTCAAGGTACAGTTTCTCGGAGTGTCCGGATCAAACCCTGGATTAGGCAGCACCCCTTATAAAATGATCAGCGAAGGTGCGGTCTCGCGTGAAATGGCTGCGACTGTACCGGGTGTCCGGCTCGCGCGTTCCACAACCTTCGTGCAGAACAGCTACGGCCCCTTTGGCTATGCTTCGGGCCGGAGCCGGGCTGGCGATACGTGCATCTATGCCTGGCAGCAAATCCGTGCGGGTCGCTCTACACCCGCACAGCAGCGCAACTTCAGCATGGTCCAGGTTCGACTCCGGCTCTGTGATGCATACGCAACCGAGCGCCAGCTCCTGGGCACCGTCTACGGCTATACGATCGCCGGCGGATTCGAAGGCGAGAGCTTGAACCCCTATGGTGCTCCTCGGGGAGCCGATGCTTTGCTGGGCCGTCCTGGAGATCCGATTTATCCCGATGCGGGCGGTTATCGCAACGGTGCGATGGCTGTCGGTCTTGAATCCAGGCCGGCTGCGGCTCGCCCCGCAATCGTTAGCCGCCGGGTCGTCGTCCAGCCGCAGGCAGTCACTGTGACTGCGCCTCAAGCGGTCGGCCCTCGCGTACCATTGCCCGACCAGCAAGGTGGCATGCCCCAGACAGGTGTCACGACCGCGCCAGCACAAATACCCGGACAGGGTCAGACGGGAACGATGGGAACCAACGGTACAATTGTACCATCGCCAGACTGTATCGGCGACGCGGTCACCACCGCCGCCTGCCGGAGATAGTGAAATAACCTCGAGCGCCGACAGGCGCCCGGCTTAGCACCGTTGAAGGGACGTCGATGCATACAGCACGAAGCATCTTGATATGGGTTGTGGTTACGCTGTGCGGGATCGTACTGATCACACTGCCGGTTAACCTACAGACTCAACTCATCGCCAGCACTGCGGTCGTCACCTTCATGGCGATCATCAAGATCCTCAAGGCTCAAGGAACCTGGCGACTGATCGCTCTTGCCTTCGGTACATCGATCGTATTGCGCTACGTTTATTGGCGCACGACCAACACGCTGCCGCCATTCAATCAGCCGGAAAACTTCATCCCCGGCCTACTGCTCTATCTTGCAGAAATGTACAACGTCGCCATGCTGATGCTCAGCCTTTTCATCGTTGCGACGCCCCTGCCGTCGCGCCCCGCACGCGCATCCAAGGTACAGCAATTTCCTTCCGTCGACGTTTTCGTCCCGTCCTACAACGAAGATACAAAGCTTCTTGCCAATACGCTCGCCTCCGCGAAGGCGATGGACTATCCAGCCCACAAGCTCCAGGTTTGGCTGCTCGACGATGGTGGTACTTTGCAGAAGCGCAACTCCACCAAACTGCTGGAATCGCAGACTGCGATCGCGCGCCACAACGAACTCAAACAGCTTTGCGAAGAACTCGATGTCGAATATCTGACGCGTGATCGCAACGAGCATGCCAAGGCCGGCAACCTCAATAACGGCCTGAAGCATTCGAGCGGCGACCTAATTGCCGTCTTCGATGCCGACCACGCCCCGGCTCGCGATTTCCTGCTCGAAACCGTCGGATATTTCGAAGACGACCCGAAGCTCTTTCTCGTCCAGACACCGCATTTCTTCATCAATCCCGATCCGCTGGAGCGCAATCTTCGGACTTTCGACAACATGCCGAGCGAGAACGAGATGTTCTACGGCATCATCCAGCGCGGTCTGGACAAGTGGAATGCGGCGTTCTTTTGCGGTTCGGCGGCTGTATTGAGCCGCGCTGCGCTGGAATCCCAAAAGGGCTTCAGTGGAATCAGTATCACCGAGGATTGCGAAACAGCGCTGGCTCTTCATGGCAGCGGGTGGAACAGCATCTATGTCGACAGGCCGCTGATCGCCGGTTTGCAGCCCGCGACATTTGCGAGCTTCATTGGCCAGCGCAGTCGCTGGGCCCAGGGCATGATGCAGATCCTCCGCTTCCGCTTCCCGCTGCTGAAGCGCGGCCTCACGCTGCCGCAACGTCTTTGCTACATGTCATCCACGCTCTTCTGGCTCTTTCCTTTTCCTCGCACCATTTTCCTGTTCGCACCACTCTTCTACCTTTTCTTCGATCTCGAGATCTTCACGGCGTCCGGTGGCGAATTTCTCGCTTATACGCTTGCCTACATGCTCGTGAACCTGATGATGCAGAACTATCTCTATGGTTCCTTCCGCTGGCCGTGGATTTCGGAACTCTATGAATATGTCCAGACGGTGCATTTGCTGCCTGCCGTCATCTCGGTCATGCTCAATCCGCGAAAGCCGACTTTTAAGGTCACTGCCAAGGACGAATCGATCTCCGTCAGCCGTCTTTCCGAAATCAGCCGCCCCTTCTTTGTCATTTTCGCCGTCCAGATCATCGCGGTTGCGGTAACCATATACCGTGTCTATGCTGAACCGTACAAGGCGGATGTAACACTGGTCGTCGGCGGCTGGAATATGATCAACCTAATCCTGTCCGGCTGTGCACTTGGCGTCGTTTCGGAGCGTGGCGAGCGAGCATCCTCACGCCGCGTCAGGGTCAATCGTCGCAGCGAATTCGGCATCAACGGCAAGTGGAATTCCGCCTCGATCGAGGACGTTTCCGTTCACGGCGCGCGGCTGAATGTCTTCAACAAGGAGCTTGACCCGATAGTCGTGGGTGCGGATGGAGTTCTCCGCTTTCAGCCATATAGCGGCGCAGAAATGGAGACGCTGCCAGTTATCGTCCGCAACATCCAGCGATCCGGCGAGATAACGACAATCGGGTGCCAATATGTTCCCAAGGGTGCCTTGGATCATCGTCTGATTGCGGATCTGGTGTTTGCAAACTCTGATCAATGGACAGAGTTCCAGCAAGCGCGTCGCCGCAATCCCGGCATCATTCGCGGAACGATCTGGTTTCTGGGACTGTCGCTTTACCAGACAAGCCGCGGTTTGCTTTATCTCTTCCGCAGCATGCGATCCGAACGTGAGGCGGAGCAGCAAGGGGTAAAGGCGAGCAATTGATGAAAAGCGTCCTTTCCGCGCTGATTTTCCTGCTTGGCGCCGCCACGATCGTTCATGCGCAGACGGCGCCTTTCGACATGTCCGGCGAGCGACCGAAAGGTTCGAAGCCGATCGCGCCGGAAACAGTCGCGCCGCTGGTAATCACACCGCAAAAAACCACCCCGCGAGTGACCACCCCACAGGCGACCACACCCAAAATAACCGCGCCGCCAGCAGTCGTCCCGCAAGCGATCACGCCCGTCATACCGGCGCAAAGCGTTCCGGCGGTGAAACAGGCAACCGCAACGCCCGCGGCCGCCGAATTCCGCCGATATGTGGTGCCGTTCGCAGATCTTCGATTGGAAGGCGAATATGATCGGAAATCATGGTCGCTCTATCTCACTCCCGAACAGGCCGCCGCTCCCGCCAAGTTCAATTTCGCCTATCAGAATGCCGTCGTCGTTGCTCCCGAAGCTTCGCAACTGACCATTTTTCTCAACAATCGTGCAATTGGCCAGCAGCAGATCGGCTCCCCGGATGACGCTTCGGCGATAAGTTTCGACGTCCCGCGCGGCCTGCTGCAACCGGGCGCCAATCTGGTGACCTTTGAAGTGACACAGCGCCACCGAACCGATTGCACCATCCAATCGACCTACGAGCTCTGGTCCGATATCGATCCCGCCAAGACCTATCTGAGCTTCGCCGAACAGGACGCACAAAAGCTATCGAGCACGGATGCGATCCGCGCAATCGGCGTCGATGACGCCGGCAAAACTGAATTTAACCTCGTCGTACCGGCCCTGGCGCAGCCGGGCACCACAAAACCGCTGCTGCGGCTGGCTCAGGGCCTTTCGCTGCTGAGCGGAATGCCGAATGAAACCTTCTCTTTCAGCACGGACTCGTTGCCTCCGGCCGGTCCTGGAAAGATGACGGTGCTTGTCGGGACGCCCGCCGAACTGCAGCCTTTGTTCTCGGCACCTGCGGCAGCACAGACCGCCGCATTGGCAACCTTCGTCAAGGATCCACGCACCGGCTCGACGATCCTTCTCATCAGCGGACCGTCCTGGCAGGCGGTTTCCGGCGCAATCGATACCATCGTCTCTCCGACCGACAGAGACCCGAGCGTCCGTCGCGATATCCTGGTAACCCAGCGCTGGACGGCGCCGGACGCACTATTCCTCTTCTCGGATACGAGCCTTTCATTCTCGCAATTGGGAATCAACACAACGGAATTTTCGGGTCGCCGCTTCCACACCAGCTTCAATGTGGCAGTCCCGTCGGACTTCTATGCCAATGCCTATGGTGAGGCGACCATCCTTCTTGATGCCGCCTATGCGAAAAACGTTCTGCCGGGAAGCCATATCGATGTGTATGTCAACGGCAGCATTGCCACCACGAAGCCGATTACCGCGACCGGTGGCGGCATTTTCCGGCATTTGCCCATTCGCGTGACGATGCGTCACTTCAAGCCAGGCCTCAATACGGTGACGCTGGAAGCGATGTTGCTGACCAACGAAGACCAAGCTTGCGTGCCCGGCACCACCTCCGGCACAACGCCGCGTTTTGCACTTTTCGATACGAGCACGTTTCATATGCCGGATTTCGCCAGGGTCGCTCAGCGCCCCAATCTCGCGGCGCTGGCGGGCACGGGCTATCCATACAACCGCGGCATTGTACCGGTGGCCCTCTTCATCGACCGGGCCGATCCTGACACCTTGTCTGCAACCGCGACATTGCTAGGGCAGATGGCTGTCGTCGCAGGACATCCGATCGCGCTGGATCTCATCGCTTCGCCGAGTGGCATCGGAAACCGCGACGCGATCTTCATGGGCTCGATTTCGCAGATGCCAACGATGACGTTAGCGCAAATGAATATCGCTACGACGAGCCAGGCATCCTGGCGCCCGGTAACAACCGGTCAAGGCGCCCAGCCGGAAACGGCAGTCACATTCGACGAGTGGCGCTCCAGAATTGGCGGCGGTGCGTTGCAGCGCCAGATTTCATTGTTTCAGGATTGGATGCGTCGAAACTTCGACATCTCGCTGAGTTCCCTGCAGTTCATTCCCGGTGCGGAAAAGGTCTTCACGCCCTCGAATCTCAACAGCTTCATGATAGCCCAGGGAACAAGCGCCTCAGGCGAGTCCTCCTGGACGATCGTCACCGCGCCTTCAGCAAAAGACTTGCGAACGGGCGTCGAAGCCATAACGTCCCAGCTCGATTGGCCGCAGATCGCCGGTCACATCACCGTTTATTCCAGCAAGACCGGAAAGGTCGACACGGTACCCGTCAGCCGCTTCGACTTTGTCATGTCTCAGCCTTGGTCGTTTACCAACTACCGTCTGATTGCCGCCAACTGGCTTTCGACCAACATTCTGTCTTACGCATTTCTTCTCATCGTCCTCTTTTTGCTGATCGGCGTCGCAACGTCTGGAATCCTCGCAAAGATCGGCAGGCGCGGATGAGACGCTGGCGCACCATGGCTATCGTCGGTGGCATCGCTCTGATGACGATGTGCCAGCAACTTGCGGCGCAACACGCTGCGATCGATCCGCAGGCATGGGCGGCCTACAAGGCGAAATTCCTCGATGCGAACGGCCGCATCGTTGACAACGGAAACGACAATATCAGTCACAGCGAGGGGCAAGGTTATGGCTTGTTGCTTGCCTATCTTTCCAACAGCCCTGCCGATTTCGAACAAATATGGTATTTCACGCGAACCGAGTTGCTGCTGCGCGACGATGGTCTCGCCGCCTGGAAATGGGACCCGGCGGTCACTCCCCACGTGACGGACACGAACAATGCCTCCGACGGTGACATGCTGATCGCCTACGCCTTGGCCCTGGCGGGATCGGCGTGGAACAAGAATGAATATTTGGAGGCGGCGGCGATGATAGCGCAAGCGCTTCTTTCGCATGCCGTAGTCCACGCAGGCGGACGCACGCTGCTTCTCCCCGGTATCAAAGGCTATACAGCTTCCGAACGCGATGACGGGCCGGTCGTCAATCCCTCCTACTGGGTTTACGAAGCCATCCCTGTTATGGCGCTGCTGGCGCCTTCCGACGAATGGCAAAAGCTGACGGATGACGGCCTGTCCCTGCTTCGCTCGATGCAGGTCGGGCCGCGGAAATTGCCGGCAGACTGGGTGAGCCTGCGCACCAAGCCCAGACCCGCTGACGGCTTCGAGGCCGAGTTCGGCTACAATGCCATTCGCATCCCACTTTACCTTGCGCGAGCGGGGATACCTGACCAGGCGCTATTGACACGGCTGCAGGCGGGTATGACGTTCGAAGGCGATGAGCCAGCCACTATCGATCTGGCGACGGGCAATCCAAAGCAGCCCCTTACGGACCCAGGTTATCGAATTGTTAACGATGTTGTTGCGTGTGTAACAACCGGGGCGAAATTGCCCGCTTCGGTCCGCCAGTTTGTACCGTCACTCTACTACCCGTCGACCCTTCAACTGTTGGGCTTGGCTTTCGTTGAGGAGAAACATCCGGAGTGTTTATAAGATCCTCTCTACTTACGGTTTCCGTGGCCGTCGTTGTGGCAGGTTTTGTCATCGCGATGAAAGACCGTGGGAGCCTTGAAGAGGGGTTGGGTTTGGCCGCGCAGAATCGTCCGGATAGCCAAGTTGCGCAGACCGGAAGCATCAAGCCGACCGATACAGCCTTCAACTCACAATCAATCGATATGAAAGCGGTCGCCGATCGCATCCAAGCGACAGCACCTTCCGCAGTTCTGTCCGACACACCGGCCGCTTCGCAAGCGACATCCGGCACATCGGATGCCATTGCCCAAGCGATGCCTCAATCGACGACACCACAGGCCGCGCCACCGCCGAAAGTCGACGAGAGCGCACTTCGCTATTTTGCAAGCCGCGGCGATAAAGCCCGGCTGCAGGCAGAAATTTCCCGCCTTCAAGCGCTTTATCCGGATTGGGTACCGCCCGCCGATCCGCTGGCCATCCCGCAAAACAGCGACAAGCAGCTCGAGGCGATGTGGCAGCTCTATTCCGAAGGCCGCTACGCCGAACTGCATAAAGCAATCGCGGATCGCCAAGTGGCGGAAGCCGGATGGCAGCCGCCTGCCGACTTGCTGGAACGCCTCGATGTTGCCGAAGCGCGCGCGCGTTTGGTCAACGCGTCTGATCTCAAGCAATATGCAACCGTGGTCGATATCGGTGCCAACACGCCCAGTCTGCTCACCTGCAGTGACATCGACATTCTGTGGCGGGTCGCGGAAGCATTCATCAAGACCAATCGGACTACCCGTGGCCAGGACGCTTATGTCTACATCCTGAAGAATTGCATTAATCCCCAGGAGAGGCTCGCAACCGTTCAAAAGGCGTCGGCCCTGCTGCCCTATGAGCCCATGCAGGAGCTTCTTGCACTGGAAAAACCCGATGGCAATGGTGGCCGGGAATTGGACAGCATCCGGACAGACCTTGCGCGCCGCTTCGTCGCTGAGGGCAACGATGATCCGAAACTGTCCGTGGCGCCGGACTACCTGTCTCAAGTCGAACGCGCGGCTGAGACCCAGGGTCTTGCGTCCGATGCCTTGCTCCTCGGTTGGTACCATCTGCGCCGCGAGAACCATGACGAAGCGGAAAAATGGTTTCGCATTGCCCGCACCAAGGACGATTCTGCCTCGGCATCACAAGGTTTGGCCTTGATCCTGATCGCCGATCACAAGCCAAAGGAAGCTGAAGACGTCATGTACAGATGGCGCAATGAGACAAAGGATGCGACAGCAACTTACCTTGCGGCCACTGCCAATCTGATGGCGCTGCAACCGCCAGCCAATCTTAGCGAAGACGTGCTCGGCCGTATCGCCGCCGAAGTCATAAAGCAAAAATACGTACCGACCGCACAGGAATTCGGCTGGTATGCGCGTTCGCTCAACCAGCCGCAAACCGCTGCGCGCTGGTTCGAAACCGCGTTGCGCTGGAAACCCGACGATGAACCATCGGCCTATGGCCTGGTCATCACCCGCAATCAGTTGAACGACCAGCAAGGTGTGGCGGAAATTCAACGCCTGTGGGCCGGCCGTTCGGAGCGCATCGCCAGGCTCGGCGAAACCACGCCTCGAGCACCCATCGGCTCTGCGCCGCTGCCTTCGCCAAATCAGGCGGTACCGCAAACGACCGTTACGCCCACCAGCCCGCCGCCGCTCGCCACTTCTCCTGCCATGGCTGAGACCAATATCAACACGCGCCAGCGCACGCTCGCGCCCACAGGATATAGCGGACCTCAAAGGCAGATCACGGTTCGACGCGGCGTACGCGGGCCGCGCGGTTGCTCCACAACGATCAATGCCCAGCGCCTCAATCCGGCGGATGCCCTGTCCCGCGGTTGGTGCCTCATGGACCTCAACCGCCCGATGGAAGCGATCGAAGCTTTCGAGGTCGCTTTGAGCGGCCCCGCCGGCAAGGTGCGCGAAGACGCAGCCTACGGGCAAAGCCTCGCCTATCTGCGCGCAGGGCTCGCCAACAATGCCGCTGTCGCTGCGGCCAAGGCCCCTCTTAGTCGCCAACGCGCGGCTGAGCTGCAGGTTGCCATTCTGGCCGATCGCGCCCTCACGGCGTTTGCCGCCAAACGTTATCAGGAAACCCTGATCTATCTTGATCAACGCGCGCAACTGCAGCAAGAGCGCACCGATCTGATGGTTCTGCGGGGCTACTGCTATCTCAATCTCAAAATGTACGACGACGCGGAGCGAATATTCAACGCCGTGGCCGCGACCGGCAACAGGGATGGAAATCGCGGCCTCATCGATCTGAGGCTCGCCACCCATCCGGATCCCAGCGACTGATCACAGGTAAATTCGAGATGGGCCGGCAAAGCCGGCCTATCCACAGTCAGTCCTGTTCGATCGGCTGAGGCGCTGACACCGCCGCCGGCTGAACCTGCCGGCCAAGACGGTCGGTAACCAGCATCGACAGCATCATTTCCACCAGGCCGTTTGCACCACCCTTCTCGCCCCCGGCGCCAAGCTGGATCTGCGGCACGAGCGGCAACCTGCCGTTCTCGATCGCCTCCGCAAACCGCATGAGGACCTGCGAATTGAGCTGATAGTCCGGCCCGCCAAAAGCCGCGACCTTCTTCTCGGTGGCTTCGGCTTCCGCCAAACCCACGGCGCGCACCTTCTCAGCGTCGGCGAAACCGGTCGCCTTGATGCGTTCGGCATCGGCGAGCGCGATGGCCTTGATCCGGTCGGCCTCGCCCTGGCCAGCAAGGCGCACCTTTTCCGCCTCTGCCTTTGCCGTGACCTGAATGGTCTCGGCCTGCTGGCGGGTGCGGGCGAGTTGTGCCTTACCTTCGTTCTCGCTGATTTCGATGGCGAGCGCCGACGAAGTGATTTTGGCCTGCTGCTCGGCGAGCGCCTCTTTCTCACGCAGCGTGCGCTCCTGAATAGCGGCCGCCTCCTGCAATTTATAAGTCTCGACCTTTTCGACCGCGATCTGACGCTCGCGCAGCTGAATCAGGATCTGCTCTATGCTGTTCTGGCCATTGGCAGCGCGCGGCGTACCGATCAACACTTCCTGCAGTTCGAGACTGTAGGAGGCAAATTTTTCGCGCATTTCCTCGCCCGACTTGCGCTGGATATCGCTACGCTCCTGCAAAAGCTGGATCAGCGTCTTTGTCTGAGCGATATTCTTGAAGTAGGCCGAGACCATCGGATCGAGCGTCTGTTCGACCAGCCGCTTGATGTCGCCGAAACGCTGCACCACGAGTGGCGCCTTCATATAGTCGATATGCACGACGACAGAGAGCGGGAGCACAGGCTCGAACGCATCCTTGGTGATCAGCGACACTTCCGACAGGTTCTCGTCCAGCCTGTGTTCCCCGAACTGTTCTTTCGTCCATTTGAGCACGAAGTTGGTGGTCGGCACGGTGACGATATTGCCGGCATAGGTATTGAACGCATATTTGCCCGGCAGCAGCGGCGTCGACCAGACACCGCGGGCGCCCATTTCGACCAGCTCGCCATGACGGTAGGCCTGTCCGGATATATCCGTGCCATGGCGGCCGTTATAGGAGACGACGACGCCAACGGTGCCGACGCTGATGATGGTCTTTTCCACCAGTTCGACGGTCGCAAAAATGCGGTTCAGAAAGTAGCTGCCGTCGGCGAGCACCTGCAGCTGCCGGCCGCGGTAACCGCCAGCGTTGAGAAACTTCTCCGGATCCTGGAAATTGTTGTGGAAGTTCGGGTCCTTCGGGTCGTTGGCGACGGTCGGCGCGATGATCTCGCCATCCGGCAGCGCCGGACCGTCATGGATGGTGACGATGCCGATCATGTCCTCGGCGTCATGGATGACGACCGGCTCGAAGCCGTCCCGCTCCGTGATTATGCTGGACATGTCAGCAAACAGCTTCTGTTCCGACGAGCTCAAATTAACGGCATGGGTCGACTGGGCGGTCAGGACGATGAATTGCGCGAGATTGATGGCATAGGTGCCTTCACGCAGGATCTTGCGCTGCGGTCCCTTCTGTCCGCCTTTTTCGAGAAAGCCGCGCACATCCTGGAAATCATCGGCCTCGGTGTTGGAGGCGAGCGTCTGTGTCGGAGGCAGTGGCTTGCCATCACGGGCAAAGACATAGCCGATCTGACCCTGCGGAATGGTGACGAGATTGGCGCGATGCATCGAATACTGAAACGGCATGAAGAAATGCAGGCCGCCGCGCACGACTTCGGGCTGGAAACCGGCCTCGCCTTTAAGCGCGATAAAACCATTCCTAACGGAGCCGCGAAAACTCCAGAGCTTTTCGAGAATGCCGAGCCTGTCGTTGGGGACATAGCGAACTATGCCGCTCCAGCGAAACAGGATTGCCAGCACGATGATAGGAATAGCGATTTCGATCGCCATCCATTCCGTCGGGCTGAGATATTGCAGGGGGTCCATCTTTTCTCTCCTATGGGCGCACGGGTTCGTCCATCCGACGGCCGCCCGGTTGGTATTGGTTGATAAGACGGGGAGATTGCGCGCGCCTTTACGCTCGACGCACTAAGGGCGTGTCGAACGCTTGGGCTGCTCATTGTCTGGGAAAATGACCGCGCGTCCCGATTCCCCACGAGGGACGGGTGGTCGTGAGTGGTCTCACATCGGTGTTGCCTTGATAGACATAACGATGAGGGAGGTAAGCATTGCGCCTATAGGTTTAAAGATGATCGGCATAGAAATCGGATAAGTATTTCCAACGATTTCATTATATCGAGCATTCAGCTCTACTGAATTACACGGTTTCCGTGTGATTGACTCGATGGATTCCGATTGTGGCTGGCGTCTAATATTCTCCTCTGGCGTGAATCGCGGGAGGCGCTGGAACGTCATCCAAATCAGATGCGGTGACAGCGAGCTCCCTTCTGCCCCCGCTTCTTAAGCACCAGCTATGCCTTATGCCGAGGCGAACAGCTTTGCCTCGTAATATTGCTCCGGCGGAAGCGGGTCTTTGACTGTCCCGAACTCCTGGAACATCTTGTTGAAGTCGGTGAGCCACTTATTGATCGTCCCGTCTTCGGTAAATTTGTCGAGTTCGGCGCTTGTCAGCAGCTTCCGGCTCCGCGCGACTTTGGCGGTCGTGTCCGCCGGTGCCTTGAGGAAAGCCGTCGTCAATTCGATGGAATGGTCGAGATTGGCGGCCCGGTAGTCCATGGCCTTTTTCATGACGCGAAGGAAGCTCGTGACCAGTTTCGGATTTTCCTGGACGATTTCATTGCGAGCGACGAAAGCGTTGATGAACGAAGTGGCTGGATAGAAATCCTTGTTTGCCGCGAGCTCCTTCATATCCGGAACGCGCGGCTTGATCGCGTCAATCAATGGATACCAGATGCCCGCCGCTTCTATCTGCTTGGACGAAAAGGCAGCAACGATAGTGCTCGGATCCATCGGCACGACCTGGATGTCGGAAATGGACATGCCGGCCTTGGTGAGCGCCATGCGCAGGATCATGTCACCGGAAGTGCCCTGCGGCACACCGACCTTCTTGCCTTTCAAATCCTGGATGGAATTTATGCTGGCCTGGGCAATCACACGGTCGCTGAAGCCGATGTCGTTGACACCGATCATTTTTGAACGGCCGCTTGCCGGCAGCCAGAGCGCGCCCGGCCCGATGGTGCCGAAATTCAAACTGCCGGCCCCCATGGCCTGGATCTGGATCGGGCCATTCGTGAAGACCTTGAGGTCGGGCTTGACCCCTTCTGCGTCCCACAGCTTCTGGTCTTCCGCGATTGCAAAGACGCTGGCGTTGGGAAAGTCCGCGATATAGCCGATGCTCATCGTGTCCGATGCTGCGCGTGCCGACCGGGCGATCGGCAGGCTGCCGGCGGCAGCGATTGCTGCCGTCGTCATCATGAAATTACGTCTCGTCAGCATGACCATTTCCTTCTTGTGATCGTCTGCGCACTAATGCGATGCGGGATGATAGACCGCCCGCCAGACCTGATTACGCAACTCGGCAAATTCAGGCGAAAGCCTCATTTCTTCGGTGCGCGGGAACGGCAGATCGACCGGTATGATTTTGTAAAGCCGCCCGGGCCGGGCAGCCATGACGACAACACGACTTGCCAGATAGACCGCCTCATCGACGTCATGGGTGATGAACATCACCGTGCGACGTTCCTTGCTCCACATCGTCAAAAGCTGGTCTTGCAATTGGACGCGGGTCAGTGCGTCGAGCGCACCGAAAGGCTCATCCATCAGCAGAATCTTCGGATTCACCGCATAGGCCCGCGCAATCGCGCAACGCTGCTTCATGCCGCCGGACAAGGTCTTCGGAAGCGAACCGCTGAAATCGGTAAGACCGACAAGCGCAATGAAGTGATCGGCAATCTTGCGGCGCTCTTCTTTGGGAAGTCCCGCGATCTTCAATCCGAACTCCACATTTTCCCGCACGGTGAGCCAAGGGAAAAGCGCGTATTGCTGGAAGATGACACCGCGCTCCGGGCCCGGACCTCTGACCGCGACATCATCGACTACCACCTGACCGGATGAGGGAGCAGTGAGGCCGGCAGCGATATTCATCGCCGTCGACTTGCCGCACCCAGACGGCCCGACGACAGTAATGAACTCCCCGTCTTCAATATCGAGGTTCAGGTTTTGCAAGGCCACGAACGCATTCTGGCCGGTAAGCTCAAAACTCTTCGATACGTTTTGAAACGAGATTTTCGTCGTCATAGTTTTTCCTGCCAGGCCGTCAGCACCCTGTCCGCGGCCATAACGATGCGGTCCATGATGAGGCCGAGGACGCCGATGGCGATCAGGCTCACGAAGATGGTTGGGAGGTCGTAGTAGAGCTGAGCCTGCTGCATCCGAAATCCCAGCCCCGACTGCGCGGCGATCAGCTCTGCAGCCACAACGGTTGCCCAGGAAGAGCCAAGCCCGATGCGGACGCCAACCATGATGTAAGGCGTGGATGCGGGAATGATGACGCGTCGGAAGATGGTGAAATCCCCTGCTCCCAGGACGCGCGCCGCATTAATGAGGGTTTTGTCGACGCTGATCACCCCCTGATAGGTCGCGACCACGCTCGACAGGAATGCCGCCAGAAAGATCACGAAAATCTTCGGCGTTTCCTCGATGCCCATCGTGACGATGGCAAGCGGAATGATAGCGAGTGGCGGAATGGTCCGGAAAAACTGCACGTAAGGCTCGATGATGGCGCGCGCGACACGATACCAGCCCATCAAAAAGCCAACCGGAATGGCGACGATAACGCCGAGCGCAAAGCCCGTCAGAACGCGACCGACGCTCGCCAGCGCATCCGAAAACAACTGACCGTTCTCAGCCTGAGTTATGGCCTGGGAGGCCACCGCAATCGGTCCGGGCAGCCCGACCATACCCTGCGATGTCACAGCACCCCAGAAAAGGATGCCCGCAAGGACCGCAAGCACATTGACTGCGAACATGCCAACTGGGCGGGACAGAAACGGTCGGACCGAACGGTCCTTGCCGGTTGAAGTCTCAGTCGTTGTTGCGCTCATCCATCAATCCCTTCGACGGCGCCGGCAAAGCTGCCATCGCCTGGTTTGCTCCGGACGACGCAACGAAAGCCGACATGGGTCGTCGCGCTGTCGATCATTTCCGGATGGCGCGCGGCCGGCCGGTAGCGCCGGCAATAGGTCGGTGCGCAGAGGTGAGATCCGCCTTTCAGCACCTTTCGCGGAACGCGAATTGCCGCCTGTTGCCGGTCGAAGCTCTGCGCGGCGTCGCTGATCCTCGGATTGACCGGAACGCAGCAAGGTTTCGCCGCATCGTCGGTGTGCCGGTCCATCCAATAGTCGTCCGTCCATTCCCAGACGTTTCCGATCATATCGAAGACGCCGAAGGCATTCGGAGGATAGGAACAGACGGCAGATGTGCCGAATGCTCCGGCGCCAGTCGATTGCATGGGGAACGCACCGTTCCAGACGTTCGCCATCTTCCGGCCGTCCGGCTCGAATTCGTCGCCCCAGCCATAGTCGGCACCATCAAGTCCGCCGCGCGCGGCAAATTCCCACTCGGCCTCCGTCGGCAGTGACTTGCCCGCCCATCGTGCATAGGCTACGGCATCGGCATGGGCGACATGAACGACGGGATGGTCCATCAGTTCATCGGAAAGATCGGATATGCCGTCGGGCCGACGCCAGTACGCGCCTGGAACATAGTGCCACCAGTCGCCCCAGAACCGCATATCCTCGCGGCGCTTCGGCCCCCGGAAAACGAGGGAGCCCGGTCGAAGCATAGCCGGATCAGCACCGGGATAAAGGGCCGGATCCGGTGGAAGTTCGGCGACCGTGATATAGCCGGTCTCCGTCACGAAGCGGGCGAACTCATGATTGGTCACCGGCGCGGGATCGATCCAGAAGCCATCGACACGGACGCGATGAACTGGCCCTTCTTCGGGATAGAAATTCTCGGCGCCCATGTGGAAACTGCCGCCTTCTATCCAAACCATGGTGTCGGGCGAACCCACCGCGGTTGGGTGATGTGACAAGTTGGCGGATGTCACCGTGCACCTGCCATCACATCCCGCGTCCGGAAATTCGATTCAATCAGCCAATCGCGCAGCACGTCCAGCAATTCTTGCCGCTTGCCGGCGTAAGCAGGATCGCTCCAAAGATTGTGTACCTCTTTCGGATCGTTCTCGAGGTCGAATAGCTGGCCTTCCTCCGATCCCTTGAAATGCACGAGCTTCCAGCGGTCGCTGCGAACGCCGGTGATGAAATCAGTGCCAGTGAGCGTGACGTCGCCGGCCTGCTCGCAGAAGACATGCGTCCGCGGCGTCCAGTCTCCCCCTTCAAGGGCCGGCCTGAGGCTGCGTGCCTCGAAGGATTTCGGCGGCTGGATGCCCGCATATTCAAGAATCGTCGGACCGAGATCGAAAAGCTGGCAAAGGCCGTTGACCTCACGGCCGCCCTGGAACCGGCCGGCCGTCGACCAGATGATGGTCGGGACGCGCGTGACGACGTCATACATCGACCACTTCTGGATCAGTCCGTGGTCGCCAAGGCATTCGCCGTGATCTGATGTGAAGATGACGATCGCATCGTCAAGATAGCCGCGCTCTTTCAACGCTTCGAGCAATTCGCCGATCTTTTCGTCGATGAGCGTCACATTGCCGAGATAGTGCGACCAAAGACGCTGCATCTGTTCAGGCGTCGGATCGAGGCTCCAGACGACGGAATCGTGATCCACTTCCACGTCATGGACGCGCTTTTCCTTCAGCACCGTCGGCAACGACTCCAGCTCTTCCTTTGTCGGCTTCGGCAGCGGAAGATCATCGCGCTGCAAATAGGCTTCGGAGTAGTGCGCGGGCGGATCGTAAGGCGGATGCGGACCTGGCAAGCCGACCTGAAGGAAAAGCGGCTCTGTCGGTGGATAGGTATTGACCCACCACTTAGCCATGTTGGCAACGAAGGCATCCGAATGCAGCTCCTCCGGCAGTTCCCAATCGAAGGCGCCGAGCCGTTCCCTGTAGTCGTCGCGCTTGCGGTAGAATTCGCGTTGCTGCTTGACCAGTCCATGTGCCGCGAGCGCCTTGTCCCACTCATCGAAATACCAGCGCCCCTCCATGAAGCGGTCCTTGTTTTCGACGACATAACGCTCATGAAAGCCGGAATCGGAATTGTAGGGAATGGTGTGCATCTTGCCGACATTCACACAACGATAGCCGGCATCGCGCAATTGCTCGACCCAAGTGCGCTGCCAGGCCTGACCGTTGCTGAGAACGCCGGTCGTGTGCGGGTAATATCCGGTGAAGAGGCTGGCTCGTGATGGAACGCAGCTCGGAGCCGTTATGTGGCAGTCCGTGAAGGTGACACCGTTTTTGGCGAGTGCGTCCAAATTGGGCGTTGAGGCATAGGGAAATCCGAGCGCCGCGATGGAATCATAACGCTGCTGATCGGTCATGATCAGAATGATGTTCGGCTTGTCAGCCATCAGCACACATGCTCCCTGGAATGATGTGTTCGGGACGCCCGCACTGTGAATTCTTGACCAGTTCCCCAGTGGTCGCACTTGGCTCGATTGGGCATCCGCTCTTGTCTCCTCACTGAAACGATGGCATAAAGTTACCGCTAACGCAACGCTCACTTTCCGACATTTTGCGAGAGGTTCTCCGCCCTGATGAATGCCGACACGGAGGAAAACGAGAGCCGAGCCGCACCGACACTTGCATCGATTGCGGGCAAAGTCGGCGTTTCGGTCAATACGGTGTCGCGGGCGTTGAGAGCGCCTCATACCGTACGGACAGAACTCCGGCGGCAGATCAACAAGGCGATGGAAGAGCTCAACTACGTTCCCAATCGCTTGGCGGGAGGACTGGCCGGAACCCGCTCCGACATCGTCGGCGTGGTGGTGACGTCTCTCTACTATTCCGAATTTGCGACGATCATCGACACGCTACAGTCCGCCCTCCTCGAAAGCGGCTTGCAGGTGATGCTCGCCAACACACGTTACGATCCCGACCAGGAAATCCGGCTTGTCCGCTCGATCTTGAGCTGGCGACCAGCCGCCGTCGCGATCATCGGCATCGACCACCCGCCCAAGGTCGTTGAGCTTCTTCGTGCCTCCGGCATGCCGGTCATCGAGATGTGGGATATCGGCGGCGACATTATCGATTCCGCTGTCGGCATCGATCACGAGGCAGTTGGTGCCGCACAGGCATCACACCTGATTGAACGTGGCTTCCGCAAGCTCGCCTTTGTCGGAAGTGTCCGCGACAACGACACGCGGGCGCAAAAACGCGCCCGGGGCGTGGCGCGGCGTATTTCCGAAGCCGGGCTCCGTTCCGTCGTTAAATCGACCAGCCAGGAGAGCGGAAACCCCGACCTGGGCGAAAGGCTTGCAAACGACCTTCTGGATGCCGATCCGGAAATCGACGGCATCGTCTGCAACAGCGATGTCGTTGCCTTCGGCGTCCTGCGCGCTCTAAGGAAGCGCGGAAAGAAGGTTCCCGATGATATCGGCGTCATCGCGTTCGGCGACAGCGAAGCGTCCAATTGCATGTCTCCGACCCTTTCGACCGTGCGGCCGAACCGCCAACGGATCGGCCAGCTCACCGCCGACGCCATTCTCTCACGGATCAACGGCGGCGAACCTCGAACTGTTGCGGTCGAATGGGAGCTCATCGCTCGGGAGAGCACCGGCGAAATCTAAAAGGCGGCCTCACACGGTCCGATACACGGAGAATGAAGTGCCAGACGGGAAAAAAGCGCCCAATATCGTTTTCATCATAACCGACCAGCAGCGTTACGACACGATCGCGGCGGCCGGATTTGACTATATGGACACGCCCAATCTCGACCGATTGGTGCGCGAAGGCGTCTGCTTCAGCCATATGTTCGTAACCTCGCCCTCCTGTGCCCCGTCTCGGGCGAGCCTCTTCACCGGCCTCTATCCTCACACCAACGGCGTCTTTCGCAACGACGAGCGATGGACGCATACCTGGGTTCAGCAGCTTGCGGAGGCGGGTTATCGTTGTGTGAACGTCGGCAAGATGCATACCTCGCCATTCGAGGATTCTTTCGGCTTTCACGAACGCCATGTCGTCGAAAACAAGGACCGCGCCACCGAGCGCCTGCCTTTCTATCTCGACAACTGGGACAAGGCCTTCTGGGCAAGGGGCTACGAGAAACCCAGTCGCGTCACCTACCGGCAGCGGGAGGACTACCGTGAAAGGCTGGGGGCCTTCGTCTGGGAGCTACCGGAGGACCTGCACTCCGACAATTTCGTTCCAGAATTTGCGGCGATGTGGCTTGATAGATATCGCAGCGAGGAGCCTTTCCTGCTGCAGATCGGCATTCCCGGCCCGCATCCGCCGTATGACCCGACCCAGGACTATATCGACAAATACCGGGATCGCGATTTGCCGGAAGCCATTCGCGACCAGGCGGCGATCGATCGTCAGCCATCCGCATTGAAAAAGCTCCGCGAACAGCACATTGCCGTCGACCATGACGCCATCGTGCACCTGGTCAATCCCACACCGGAGCAACTGCGCCGCCAGCGCGAGCACTATTTCGCGAATGTCTCGATGATCGATACGCAAATCGGCAAGCTGATCGAGGCGCTCGACCGGCGCGGCGTACTGGAAGACACCGTCATCATCTTCACATCCGACCATGGTGATTGCCTCAACGATCACGGACATAGCCAGAAATGGACGATGTACGAGCCAAGCGTACGCATTCCCGCCATCGTCTGGTCGCCGGGCCGCGTCGAGTGCGGGCGTATCGTCGACGATCTCGTATCGCTGTTCGATTTCGGGCCGACGATCCTGGAACTAGCGGGCCTGCAGAAACCCAAATGGATGGAAGCCCGCTCGCTGCTTCCCTATCTGACAGGCAAGCATACGGAAGGGCGAGAATTCGTTTTCGCTGAACATGCGGGTGACCGCATCCTCAGCGGCACCGAGTTCATGACGATGATCCGCGACAGGCGCTGGAAACTCGTCCACTTTGTCGAGAGCGACGAAGGTCAGCTTTTCGACCTTGTCGCCGATCCGCAGGAGGTAGACGATCTGTGGGATAAAGCCGAACATCAGGATACGAAACGTTCGCTGATCAACGAAATTCTCAAATGGCGTATCCGCAGCGATCTGAAGACACAAGGCTGGACGGAAGCGATCGTCCAAGCCGGTGCCGGTCACAGCCCAATCAAAAAGACACAGTAAGGGCCGGCAAGAAGTAACGGGGCAGGCTCTGGTAAGACCGTTTGATATCGGGGTGGCGGTTTTGAGGAGGTCCATGATTCAGGCGATGTGGACAGCAGCGATTCAGGCCCGGATGGCCGCCGGTGTTGGGGGCACCTCAAGCGTCCGTTGTTAGACTAGGCGACACCTTGTAGATTTAAAGGACACCTTGGAGATTGGAAACATGGCGCTCAAGCGGATGGACAACGTAGGAATCGTCGTCGAAGACCTCGCAGGGACGATTGATTTCTTTCGCGAACTCGGCCTCGAGCTCGAAGGGCGGGCCACGATCGAAGGAGAATGGGCCGGACGTGTCACTGGACTGGGCGACCAGCGTGTCGAGATTGCCATGATGCGCACACCGGACGGCCACAGCCGGCTCGAGCTCTCCCGCTTCTTCACACCGCCTGTCGTCGCAGATCACCGAAACGCCCCGGTCAACGCCCTAGGCTACCTCCGCGTCATGTTCACGGTGGACGACATCGACGAGACGCTTGAAAGGCTCCGCACGCGCGGTGCGCAGCTCGTAGGCGAAGTAGTCCAGTATAAAGACGCGTATCGGCTCTGCTACATCCGTGGGCCTGAAGGGCTTCTCATCGGACTCGCCCAAGAACTCAGCTGAGCGCAATACAAAGACAAATGGTGAAACCGCCACCCGCATCGACGTGTCAGAAGCCATGATCCATGTCGCAATGGGCGGTCTTCTGCTCCGACGTATCAGCCACTGACGTTCTCAAACGGACTCTGAGCCCCTGCTTAGAAGCCAGATCATCGAGATGGGGAACGCGACCTAGATCAAAGCCGCGTTCCGGACGTGGCCCGCTTACGCCGACGGCTGCTTCGTCTTGCGAAGATAGGGCAGAACCGTATCGAACGAACCAAAACGTGTGATGGCGTCCTCGTTGGATACGGCGGCGGTGATGATGACATCTTCGCCCTGCTGCCAGTTCGCCGGCGTCGCCACCTGATGTTTTGCCGTCAATTGAATGGAGTCGATGGCGCGCAGGATTTCATTGAAATTGCGGCCCGTGGTCATCGGATAGGTGAGGATCAGCTTGATCTTCTTGTCGGGGCCGATGACGAAGACCGAGCGCACGGTGGCGTTGTCAGCGGGCGTGCGGCCTTCCGAGCTTTCACCAGCGCCGGCCGGCAGCATGTCATAGAGCTTGGCGACATTGAGGTCCTTGTCGCCAATCAGCGGATATTCGACATCGAAGCCGGTCGCCGTCTTGATGTCGTTCTTCCACTTGCCGTGGCTTTCAACCGGATCGACAGAAATGCCCATGATCTTGACGCCACGTTTGGCGAATTCCGGCTCGAGACCTGCCATTGCCCCGAGCTCGGTCGTGCAGACCGGCGTGAAATTCTTGGGATGCGAGAACAGCACGCCCCAGCCGTTGCCAATCCAATCGTGGAATTGAATCGGTCCGCGGGTCGTGTCGGCGGCGAAATCGGGTGCGATATCGTTGATACGCAGGCTCATGGTAGGTCCTCCAATTATCGGATCGTCGTCCCTGCCGAAATTGCTGACGACGAAAGTTGGGTTAAAGAATCTGCCACAGGATGGCGTTTAATGCTTTCAAAGAAAAGCCTCTTCTTAAACGGTCGCGGCCGTCACCGAGGTCGAACCCCGTGGTCTCCGGTGCCGGGCGCGCGCCTTCAGCATCTCGAGCAAGCCATATCCACTCGGCCAGCGCCCAAAACCGCTCGCGACGTTGATATGGCCCGCAAGACCGATATTCCGGATATCGGAGTTCCAGAGGCGCCCGAATATCGTAAGGCGGTCAAGCGTCATGTATATGTCATTCAGGCTGCCGATTGTCATGCTGGGAAAAGGCAATGCCTCGGTGGGCATGGTGCCGAAAGAGATATGCCCCGGATGAAGCGCCTCGGTCGCCGGAAGATCACAGGGCGCGACGAGCAGCGCGCCCTTGACTCGTCGCGCCGCTGCCCGGTCGGCCAATCTCGCCGTCAGAAGGCAGCCGAGGCTGTGAGCAACGATGTAGGCTTCCCCCGCCTCCTCCAGCGCCGCATCAAGCCTCGCCATCCAGTCTTGAAGGTTTGGATGATCCCAATCCCCCTGATCCACCAGACGTCCGTCCGGGTGATCCTGTAGCCAGTAATGTTGCCAATGCCCTTCTCCCGACCCGAACAGACCCGGCAAGATCAGCACTCTGCTCATTGCGGCCTCATCATCGCGATTTGAGGGTATGGCCGGCACCGCGCAAAGCGTTCACAATAAGGAGGGAGGAGCATCAGAACACTCCTGCCACGAGCGCGAAAAGAAATACGAAGGACGAGACGACGGAGCAAACTTCGATACTATAAACAAGATGGGATCGAATGCCGTTCGGAAGCCGTTTTGCAACCGGTCGTCGCAGATCGAAAGCCAGCGCCATCACCTTTTTCCTCTCAATACCAGGGTGCCGGCGTAGAGCACCAATAATAGAACTCGTAATCGCGAGCCGATCGCTCACGGCCGTCGTCTGAAGCGATCGTTTCTTTGATCGGTGTGCTGGAAGCGCTCGGCTCGCGTGCCCGGTGAAGCGCAAGACGGCTGAAGGCTATCTTCAAGCGGCTGATGAAATCAAATTTCATGCGGTCCTCCATCTTGTTGAGCCTGGTCTCGTGATGCAAAGCCCGAAGCCGCCTTTCCATCGGTCACTCAGCGGCAGCGGATGACCAAATATTGTCTATAAAAATAGTGGATTAAAAGAAACGACCATCTTTCCTTGCTTGGAAAACGAGAAATCTGTTCCGTCCTCAGGACGTCTGTTTCGGCCGCCAGCGCAACAGATAGGATTCCAGGACATGGGCGAGGCGGTTCAATGAGAAGCCGACAAGACCGAGAACGAGGACGCCGACCATCACGAGAGCCATGTCGAACCGCTCGCGGCCGGCGATGACCAGACCACCAACGCCTCGGCCGACGGCGAGGAAATATTCGGCTCCCACGGTCGCAAGCCATGCATAGATCAGGCCGAGATGCACGCCCGTTGCGATCGACGGCATGGCTGAGGGAAGATAGATGCGCAGGACCCGTTGCCGGGCATTGAATTTCAAGGCGCGCCCGACCTCGATCAGATCGTCTGGCGCGTCCCGCATGCCGTCATAGGTATTGAGAACGATAGGAATGAAAGAGGCCAGCGCCACGAAGACGATCTTCGCCTGCTCCCCGAAACCGAACCAGACCGAGATCAGCGGTATCCAGGCAAGAAGGGAGATCTGCTTCAGGCCGTTGAAGGTCGGCATCACCAGCCTGTCCGCACGGCGCGAGAGCGCCAGCAGAGTCGCGAAACTGACGCCGAGAACGCAGCCGATCAGAAAGCCGGCGATGTTGCGCATCAGACTGAAGCCGAGTTCGCCAATGAGATCGTTGTCGATCAGCTCGCGCTTGGCCGTGCGGGCGACGTCTTCGAGGGATGGCAGGAAGCGTGGGTCGGCGAGGCCGGTTCGGCTCGACACTTCCCAGGCAATGAGCATCAGGATCGGTAAGGTTATGCCCCGGCGTAACCGGACAGCTCTGCTTGCGGTGGCCATCGTCAGATCTCCTGTCGCTTCCAGCGCTGGATCAGCGTCTCGGTGCGGTCCAGGCCCTTGTCCATGATGAAACCGACGACGCCGATGGCGATCATCGCGACGATGACGGTATCGAGCCAGAACATCTGCCGTCCCCATACCAGCAGGTAGCCGAGCCCTTCCGAGGAGGCCAGAAGTTCGACGCCGACGAGCGAGGTCCAGGAATGGGTGAGGCCATAACGAATGCCGGTGAAGATCGAGGGCACGGCGCCGGGCAGGACGATCAGCCGTAGGGTCTGCCAGCGGCTGAAGCGCAGCGCCTTGCCGACCTCGAGATATTTCGGGGAGACACCGCGAATGCCCGTGAAGGTGTTCAATGTCATCGGCACGATCGCGCCCTTGGCAATGATGATGATCTTCAGGGTCTCCTCGATGCCGACGAGCAGCATGAGAAGCGGTATCCAGCCAAGGGTCGGAATCTGCGCGAAGGCGAGGAAAAGCGGCTTTACATAATCCTCGACCTTCTCCGAAAGCCCCATCGAGATGCCGAGAACGAGGCCGGCGCTCGCACCAAGGGCAAAGCCGATGACGACGCGGCGCAGGCTGACGCCTGTATGATAGAGGAGCTCACCGCTGGCGATCATGTCCCGCGCCGTTTGATAGACGTAATCGGGCGGCGGCAGGATCTGTTCGGGAAGCCAGCCTCTGGCGGAGGCGATCCACCAGAGGACGAACAGCGCAAGAGGCAAGATCAGGCCGGTCCCGGCAATGACCAAACGCTTGCGCCATGGCGAGGACGTTTGAATGCCAGCATGCCCGGCTGTTTCGAGAAACGCGGTCATGCCCGCCTCCTTCACCCTGTCCAACGATTTGCGGTCAGGATGCGACCGGTTTTCCATCCGCGCCATAGGGCTGCCAGAATGTCTTGAGGCCCAACCGCTCTAGCGAATTGTTGAGGTATTTCGGCTCGAACCAGCCGTTGAGATCGACATCGCGGCGAATGAGGCCGTATTCCTTGCTCTTTACCGCCTGCTCCTTGTACAGCGAGACGAGCAGATCATCGATCAGCGGAGAGTTGCGGTAGGCCAGCTTGTCGTTGCGGAAAAATTCGTCGAGCACGGGGATCGGTGTTCCAGCCTTGTGCCAGAGCTCCAGCAATGCGCCGCGATTGGACTCGTCGGAGGACCATTGGGCCGCTTTCACGAAAGCGTCGACGACGCGCTGCGTGATATCCGGATGCGCGTCGATGAAGGCTTCGCGGCCGATGATCCCGGCGTTGCGGCCGAAGCGCGGATCGTCGCCCTTCGTCGTGTAGACGATGTCGGCGGAGCCCTTGGCTGCAAGATTGATCAGGTCGGTGTCGCCGAAAGCGGCGTCGATATCTTTGCTCGCGAGGGCCGCCACCGTTTCGGCGCTATCGAGATTGATGACCTGGAGGTCGCGCTCGGTAAGCCCATGCGCCTGCAGGATCTTGATCGCAGCCAGGTGGCCGTTCGTGCCGCGCTGCAGGGCAACTTTGCGGCCCTTCAGATCCTCGATTTTTTTGATGCCCGAGTCCTTGGCGACAGCAAGGTAGAGCGGTTTACGCGCGCCGCTGGCGAGAAGATATTTGGTCTTGAGACCGGTAGCACGCCCGATCAGCGACGGCAGGTCGCCTTGATAGGCAAAGTCGAGCTGGTTGTTGGCAAAGCCCTCGTTCACCGCCGGGCCTGCGCCCTTGAAGAAGGTCCATTCGATCTTGACGTTCGGATCATTGGCGAACTCCTTCTCCAGATATTCACCGGCGCGGGCGGTCGCTGCCGAGGTGCCTTCCGAATAGGGGCGATTGTCGACACCGATTGCGGCGTAGCCGATATGGATGACCAGCGGCTCCCCCGCATGGGCGGACGCGGCAAAAATGCCGAGGGCCAATGCCACTCCGGCCGCCAGACGGGAAATATTTGTCAGTTTCATATGGATGCTCCGTTTTCTGATTTATCTTGCGACCGCGATGGCCGGTCTGGCATCGGCCTGACGCTGACCCGCACCGGTCGGAATGGCACGTGGGCCAGGCGCGGGTTGCGTCGTGGCATTGAGACTTTCCAGAACGCGATTGCGCACCTCGGCGAGCGCGTTCGAGGTCCGTTCGCGCGGGCGCGGCAATTCCACCGGAATGATTTCACGGATGCGGCCGGGCCGCGGCGACATGACGACGACGCGGTCTCCGAGATAAGCCGCTTCGTCGACATCATGCGTCACCAGCACCATGGTGATCCGCTCCTTGGCCCAGATCTCCTGCAACTCGTCCTGGAGCCGCGCCTTGGTGATGGCGTCGAGGGCGCCGAAGGGCTCATCGAGAAACAGCACATCCGGGCGATTGACCAGTCCGCGGGCAATGCCGGCGCGTTGCGCCATGCCGCCCGAAAGCTGATGTGGATAGGCCTTGGCGAAGCCGGAAAGCCCTACGAGTTCCAGATGCTCGTCGACGAGCCTCTTCTTGTCCGCCTTGCCATGCCCGGAATTTTCCAGCCCGAGCGCCACATTGCGGGCGACCGTCAGCCATGGAAAAAGCCGGGGCTCCTGAAAGACGATGCCGCGGTCAAGGCTGGGTTCGGTGACGGGCTTGCCGGCATGCGTGATCGAACCGGACGTGGCGGCATCGAGGCCGGAGCCAAGGCGTAACAGCGTCGATTTTCCGCAGCCGCTGGCGCCGACGATGGTGACGAATTCGCCCGCCGCGATATCGAGGCTGACATCGTCCAGTGCCGTCAGGCTTTCGCCATTGACCTGGAATCGCCGCGTCACATGGCTGATCTTCAGATGCGAAGGATTGCTCATCGTCTCCTCCCGCCTATTCGGCAGCAACGGCCGCATGGGCCGGATGTTGCGGCACGCGCAGGCCGAGATTTTCCCGCAGCGTCTTGCCTTCGTATTCGCTGCGGAAAAGGCCGCGGCGGCGGAGCTCAGGCAGAACGTGCTCGACGAAATCGTAGAGACCTGCCGGCAGATGCGGTGGCATGACGTTGAAGCCGTCGGCGGCGCCGGTCTTGAACCATTCTTCCATCTGGTCGGCTATCTGCACCGGTGTTCCGACGATCTGCCAGTGGCCGCGGGCGCCGGCGATACGCAGATAGAGCTGGCGGATAGTCAGATTTTCACGGCGGGCAAGATCGAGAAGGAGCTTCTGCCGGCTCTTGCTGGCGTTCGTCTCCGGCAGGTCCGGAACAGGGCCGTCGATGGGATATTGCGAAAGATCGACCCCGCCGGACATGCCGGCGAGCAGGGAGAGACCGACAACGGGATGGATAAGACCCTGGATCTGCTCGAATTTCTCCCGCGCTTCCGCCTCCGTGCGGCCGACAACGGGAAAGATGCCCGGCATGATCTTGAGGTCATCCGGACGGCGGCCATATTTCGCAAGGCGCCCCTTGAGGTCGGCGTAGAAGGCCTTCGCATCGCCGATGGTCTGATGGGCCGTGAAAACGACTTCGGCAGTGCGGGCCGCGAGCTCCTTGCCGGGATCGGAGGAACCCGCCTGCACCAGCACGGGATGACCTTGCGGCGCACGCGCGACATTCAGAGGACCGCGGACCTTGAAGTGCTTGCCCTTGTGGTTGAGGATGTGCTGCTTCTCCGGATCGAAATAGATCCCGCTCTGCTTGTCGCGCGGAAAAGCGTCTTCCTCCCAGGTATCCCAGAGACCGCGCACGACGTCGGCGAACTCCTCGGCCCGCTCATATCGTTCGGCATGGGCGTAGTGCTCGTCCCGCCCGAAATTGTGAGCTTCGTGGTCGCTGGAGGAGGTGACGAGATTCCATCCAGCGCGTCCGCCGCTGATATGGTCAAGCGAGGCGAATTTACGGGCGATGTGATAGGGTTCGTTGAAAGAGGTCGAGGCTGTTGCGACGAAACCGATATTCTTGGTGACGGCGGCAAGAGCCGACAGCAGGGTGATCGGCTCGAACTGCGCTACATAGCGAGTGGCTGTGCGATGCAGGGCTTCCGTGTCTGTGCCACGTGTACCGACGCCGTCCGCCATGAAGATGAGATCGAATTTTGCCGCCTCGGCAATCTGCGCAAGCTCGACATAATGCGCAAAATTCGAACCGGCGTCGGCCTGCGCATCGGGATGACGCCATGCGGCGATATGGTGGCCGGTCGGATAAAGGAAAGCTCCAAGCTTTAGCTGGCGTTGTCTGCCGGTCATCATTCTCTCCTCGATAGCTGTGAGGAGAGGCTAGCAGCAAATACTATAATCTATAGAAATTATATTCTATTTATGAGAACCGCTTCGGATTTTGTCGCTTCTGGCAAGGCCGATCGCGCGGACAACTTTCCGACCTGGTCATTGCGGCCGGCTGGCACGCAATCGGGCCGCCCGGACCTCCCCGTCTGCAAAAACCTGAAGCGCGCCGACCTGGACTATTCGTCCACCCCGTGTTCAATCAGGGCGTCTCTCATGGCGCGCAAAATAATGACCGCCGAAGCTGCACCCGGATCCATATGGCCGAGCGATCTTTCACCAAGACGTGCTGCCCTTCCACGGGTCGCGACCATGGATCGCGTGGAGTTCGCACCCGCCTCGGCAGCGTCCAGAATGCCGTCCCACATTTCCGATAGGCCGGCAGCGCGCGCCCGCGCGCCGACGGCCGCCTCGGTTGCGGGAATCCAGGCATCCAGCATCGTCTTGTCGCCGCGTTGCCCCTTGCCGCGCTCCTTGATGCCCGCCGTGATGGCCTCGACTATCGCGGCTTGGCCGGCGGGCGAAAGGCTTTCCTCCTGCTTCAGGGCCTGTGCCGCTCGTCGGAATGCAGTGGCATAAAGCGGCCCCGTGGACGCTCCGACAGCATCGAGAAAGGCTGTCGCCGCGACCGTGAACACGTCAGACGGAAGCATGTGGTCGAGGTCGAGCTTCGCCAGCTCTCCGTTTACCGCCTGGAAACCGAGCGCCATGGTAATCCCATGATCGGCATCGCCAATGGCGCCGTCCAGATCCGAGAGATGATCCTTCTCTGCCGCAATCGCAATGGATATGCGATGAAACATCCTGCTAAGGCGGCGCGCCGCATTTTCCGACATCGTTGTCCTCCCAATTCGAGCAGGATGCGGCCCATGTCAGCCGGGCGCATCTCTCACATTTTCAGTTCGTGATCCGCAGGAAAGCGGTATCGCAGGGATGATGCAGCAATTCCGCCAGCTCCTGATCGAGATGCAGAATCGTTATTGATGCGCCAACCATGTCAAGCGAAGTGCAGTAGTGCCCCACCCAATTTGCCTCTATCCTGATACCTTTCGCACTCAGCCGCTGTTCGACACGCCTGAAGAGAATATAGAGCTCCATCAGAGGCGTTCCCCCGAAGGAATTGACCAGCACCGCAACACGATCGCCCGCCACAGCCTTCATCTCGGCAAATATCCGGTCCATGACGATGTCGACCACCGCATCGGCGGTCATCATCTTTTCGCGCATCACGCCGGGTTCGCCGTGTATACCCATCCCGATTTCGATATCATCGGGACCCATTTCGAAATTATGGCGACGGGTCTGCGGGAGCGAACTTGGTTCCAAAGCGACGCCCATCGTAAATGTCCGCGCATTCGCCTTGCGTGTCGCGGCCTCGCAAGCATCGAGCGACAGGCCACGGTCGCAGGCGGCGCCTGCGATCTTGAAAATGAAGAAGTTGCCGGCAACGCCGCGGCGGCCGTCTCTGTCCTCCCGCGGCGACGAGGCAATATCATCCGTCGTGACGACTGTGCGGACCTCGATATTGTCCTCGGCGGCCATTTCAGCAGCCATTTCGAAATTCATGACGTCGCCGGCATAGTTGCCGTAGACAAAAAGCACACCGTTGCCGCCGGACGCCGCCTTCGCGCATTGCAGGATCGGGCCAGGCGGAGGCGACGAGAAGATATTCCCTACGGCGACGGCATCCGCGAGACCCTTGCCGACGTAGCCGAGGAACGCAGGCTCATGTCCTGTGCCGCCGCCAATCACCAGGCCGACCTTTCCGGGCCTCGGGCCCATGCGAGCGACAAGTGCGCGGTGGGCGCTGTCGATCGGGGTAATATAGGCGGCGTGCGCCTTCACCACGCCGTCGAGCATTTCCTCGACAACATCGTCCGGATCGTTCAGGAACTTCTTGATATGGGTGCGGACAGCGCTCGGCAGCGGCACGATGTCGGTCTTCGGGCGCTGGGAAAGTTTCTGATCGACCTCGGTAACGCCGTCGGCGTTGAGGATACCGCGACCGGTGGCGGCATCGGTGATGAGGACATTGACGTAGCCGCCGCGAAGCGCGGCAAGGATTGCCGGAACCTTGTCGAACCCGCCGGCAACGGCAATACGCAAGCCGATCCTCTTCAGCATGTCGAGCGATATCCCGATCGTCCGCTCGTCAAGCGGCCCAGCGACCGGGTGCCCTTGCCCATCGATAAAACGCCCGGCGACGACGCCTGCGGCATCCTTCGCCAGATATTGCTGCAGGGATACCGACTCGAAAAATCCACTGGTGTGGATGGTTGAATTCGGGCGCATCGAAGCGATGCCGAAAATCACCTTGTTGGCCTGCGAGAGCGCCGCAAATTGGCTTTCGATCAGAGGCTCGCGCAACAGGATATCCCGAACCTCCGAAGCGGAAACGATGGCGGGGGCGGCGATGTTGATCAGCTTCGCATCGACGGCGCCGGCAAAGGCGGCCGCGCAAAGCTCCGGCGTATAACCGAACGTTGCGCTGGTTCCACCCGTTGCCTGTACCACCGTCATATCCTGCAGGCCTGCGATCGATGCATGCTCGCCGACAGCCATGACCGTGCGACCCCAGACGACCGCCAGTGTGTCGCCGGATTTCAAAATTCGTTGCAGCGCCTGCGCGCCTGCGACGCCCAAACGATCGATGAGCGGACGGCTATTGTCGTCGCTCGGCACGACAAGACAGTCCTGCAACCCGAAATGCCGCTTCAATTCCTGGGCAATCGTCAGGGAACTAAGCCGGGACGGCTCAATGGAAATATTGACGATGCCGCGCGCGCGCGCATCCGCGAGATAGCTGTTGACCGTCGCTCGGGAGATACCCATCGTCTCGGCGATATCGCCCTGCGTCATGCCGTCTTCGTAATAGAGCCAGCACGCCCAGACATAAGGGTCATCGCCGAAACGCAGCGGAATAGGCTCTGCCGCTTCGGCGGTGCCGCCTCGCGCAATCCCATTCTTTCGTGCCGATGATGTCTTGGCGGTCATGCTGTCCGGTTTCCCTTTATCCACAATCGACCGCGAAGATGAGCGTAAAGGCTGCAGTTTTCAACGTATGTCTACGCACTATGATTTCCGGCCGCCGAAGCGGCCGGAAAGGTGATGCTTGGGAGGATCATGGGCTCTCACCAAAGCCCATAAACTCATGCTGCCGGCGTAAGCCTGGCGTCGATGCCAAGCGCGAGCGCTTTGAGGATCAGCGCACAGGATGTCGCTCCGGCATCGAGGACGCCGATCGAGCGCTCGCCCAGCCGGCTCGCCCGGCCGATTTTGGCCACCAGATCGCGGGTGCTGTCGCGCCCCGCCTCAGCGGCGATGACCAGAGCCTTCAGCGATTCCGAGAACGGCTTCCCATCGCGATTGGCGGCGTCGAACGCCGTTATCGCGGGCACAAGCGTATCGAGAAGGGTCTTGTCGCCAACCTTTGCCGAACCGATGGCCTGGATACCCTCGAGACCGCTATGCAGCATTGCACTGAAAGTTGCCGCATCGATGGCCGGAACCTTTTCGATCGTTTCAGCGAACTGGGTGAACATGACGCCGTAGAGCGGCCCCATGGAGCCGCCGATTTCGGTCATCAGCACGGTGCCCAACGTATCAAGTGCAGCGGCCAATGACATGTCATTGCCCTTGATCCTCTCTGCCGCCATGCCGAAACCCTTGGCCATGTTGACGCCATGATCGCCGTCGCCGATCTTGCCATCGATCTCGCTGAGATAGGCACGGTTCTCGATGATCTGGTCTGCCAGAGAAAGAACGATATCTCCCGAGGAGGCATTTTGAAAAGTCTGCATCTCGTCTGTCTCTCCCATCAAAGCATGGCCGGGCACTGAACATCGACATCCAGCAACCGCTTCAGCTCCTCGTCGAGCGCCATCACGGTGAGCGTCGCACCCACCATTTCAAGCGAGGTGAAGTAGTTACCGATATAGGTTTTGTAGATCTTCAGACCGCGGCCGGTGATTTCGGATTCGATCGTGTCATGGAGAATATAGAGCTCGTTGAGAGGCGTGGCGCCTAGACCGGACACGATCACCGCGACTTCGGTTCCGGCGGAAAGATTATGGTCGTCGAGAACGATCTTCGTCATATCGCGCGCAACCTCGCTCGCCGATTTCAGCGGCTCCACCCGCACGCCCGGCTCGCCATGGTGGCCGATGCCGACCTCCATCGTCCCAGGCTCGATCGAGAAGTTCGGATGCCCGACGGCCGGTAGGGTGCAGGGACCAAGGCCGACGCCGATGGAGCGGCAATTGTCGATCGCCCGCTGCGCGATTGCCTGCACCTCCTCGATGCCAGCTCCCTCCCCGGCTTTTGCGCCGGCGCATTTCCACATGAAAATCTCGCCGGCAACGCCGCGGCGCTTCTCTCGCTCGTCCGGCCCTGCTGAGCATACGTCGTCATTGGCGACGACCGTCTCGATGGTGATGCCTTCTTTCGCTGCAAGCTTGATCGCCATCTTCACGTTCATGTTGTCGCCGGCATAGTTGCCATAGAGGCAGACCACGCCTTTGCCGCCATCCGCCTCCCGCGCCGCGTCGAGAAAGCTCTTGGCGGTCGGCGACGAAAAGAGCTCGCCGACGGCAACCGCATCGAGCATGTTGCGTCCGGTATAGCCGATAAAAGCAGGCTCATGGCCGGAGCCACCGCCTGTGATAACGCCGACCTTGCCGGCAACCGGCGCATGCCGCGCGGCGATTACGCGGGGATTGCTGCCGAGCCGAACGATATCCGCATGCGCCTTGACGAAGCCCTTGACCGTATCTTCGACGACCTCGTCCGGATTGTTGATGAACCGCTGCATTGTTGCTCCTATTTTCCGCGCGTCAGACAATGGTGTAACCGCCATCGATAAGAAGGTCCGCACCGTTGATCATGTCGGCGCCGTTCGAGGCAAGAAACACCGCTGCCGCCGCTATCTCTTCCGGAAAGGCGAAGCGGCCGGTTGGAATGCGCTGCTTCAGCGCTTCCCCACGTGGGCCGTCCCAGGCCTTCCTGCCCAAGTCGGTCAGAACGACGGTTGGAGAAATCGTATTGACGGTAATACCGTGTTTTCCCCATTCGGCGGCGAGTGTCTTGGAAAGGCCGATGACACCGAATTTCGATGCGCAGTAGGCAGCATGTTGGTCGATGGCGACGGTACCGGCCTGCGAAGCCATGTTGATGATTTTCCCGCCTTTGCCGGCTTTAATCAGCCGCCGTCCGGCAGCTTGGGAGACCAGGAACGTTCCCTTGAGATTAATGGCGATGGTCTTGTCCCAGGCGTCGAGGCTAAGATCCTCCGCGGGTGCCAGCATGACCACGCCGGCGCTGTTGACGACGATGTCGATGTGTCCGAAAGCGGCTTCGGCCGAAGCGATCACATTTTCAACCGATTGCGGATCGGATACATCGCAGACGAAAGATTTCGCGCCATTGCCGAGTTCGTCGGCCTTGGACTTCGCGACCGATTCATTGATATCGATCACGCCGACAGCGGCACCCTTGGCAGCGAATGCCGATGCTATGGCGCTGCCGATGCCGGAGGCCCCGCCGGTGACCAGAGCGACCTTGCCGCTCAGCGAAAAATTCAGATCAATCTGTTTTGAATCAGTCATGACTTTCTTCCCGACCTGTAAGGATTGGGGGTGGGCATCAGCCCACCCCACGGATGGATTATTTGCGCGTCGCAAGAAGCTGATCGACGTTTTGTGCCGTAACCGGGGTCCACGGTACATTATAGTTCTTGTCCTTGCCGTCGTTCCACGGCATGTCCTTGTAAGTCGTCCAGATATCCGACTCCGGCTTGTAGTTGCCATGCTTCGCCTGGTAGATGGCAAGGTCAAGCGCGCCCTGCGCCTGCGCCCGCGCATCCTGCAGGATCGATGTCATTTCGCCGGCCTTGACGGCGCGCAACGCGTCGGTAACACCATCGATACCACCAATGGCGAAGCTCTTGACGTCAAGTCCAGCCGACTTGATCGCCTCGATCGCACCCAAAGCCATTTCGTCGTTCTGACCGATTATGCCATTGATCTGGTTCGGATGGGCCGTCAACCAGTTTTCCATCAGCGTCTGGGCTTCCGCACGCGACCAGTTCGCCGTCTGGTCTTCGAGAACCTTGACATTCGGGCACTCGGCAAGCGCCTTCTTGTTACCTTGCAGACGCTGGATCTGTGCGGACTGGCCGACAGGACCTTCCAGGATGACCACATTGCCCTTGCAGCCGATCTTGTCGAGAACGGCCTTGGCTTCCATGTAGCCGGAGATCGTGTCGTCGGAACCGACATAGGACGTGAGCTGATCGGAATTGACGCGCGTATTCGAGCCGATCACCGGAATGCCGGCATCGACGGCCGATTGTACGGCGGCCGCGCCAGCATCGACATCGATCGGCGCGAAGATGATCGCATCGTATTTCTGCGTGATCATCGTCTTGAACTGATCCTGCTGGACCAGCGCATCATAGCGGCCGTCGAAAACTGTCAACTCGACTTCGCCGCTCTTGACCGCCGGATGGTCCTGGAGCGCCGCCGCCCAGATCTGCATGAACTCAGCGTTCAAACCGTAGGGCGCGGCACCAATCTTGATCTTCTCCTGCGCTACGGCCGATGAAGCCAGCAGCGCGGTTGCCGACGCAAGCGCAATCAAAAGTTTCTTCATTTCATTTCCTCCACCTTGGGTTTAGGCTGCCGGCATGGCTTGCCTTTGAGACGGGTCGGCAACGCGCCAGCCCCGAATTTCTGCGTCGGAGCTTAGGCTCCAAAATTCCGTTTCTGGTCGAGCATCACAGCACCGACGATCAGAGCGCCTTTCAGCACCTGCTGGTAGTAGGACTGGATTCCCATGAGATCGAGACCGTTGTTCATGACACCGATGATCAATGCGCCGATCAATGTTCCCGTGACGCGACCAACGCCTCCGGAAAGGCTGGTTCCGCCGATCACCACCGCCGCGATCGCATCCAGTTCATAGGCAACGCCCGCCTGCGGCAGCGCGGACCCTGTGCGGGCGCTGAGCAGCATTCCGGCAATGCCGGCAAGGCCGCCAGAGATGACGTAGACGATGAAGCGGATGCGGGTGGTGTTGATGCCCGAGGTCTTTGCGGCATGTGGATTGCCGCCGACAGCGTAGATATAGCGGCCGAAGCGGGTCCGGTTGAGGATCCACCACGAAACGGCGAACACGACGGCGAGGATGATCACCGGCGCTGGTATATTGAGGAAGTCGCCGGTGCCGATCCAGCGGAAAGCTGGTGTAAGCGCCGGAACCGGGCGGCCTTCGCCATAGATGAGCGTCAGACCGCGTGCCGCTGAAAGCATGCCAAGCGTTGCCACGAAGGCCGGCACCGAGAAGCGCGAGACGATCACACCCGATACCGCACCGCAGGCAATGCCGACCAGCAGGCCGATACCGAGGTCGACGACGACCGGATAAGGCGCGCCGACGATGCCCGCCGTTGCGGATGTCGTCGCAAAACTGGCACTGACGATACCGGCCAGCGCCACGACCGATCCGACGGACAAATCGATACCGCGCGTCAGGATCACGAAGGTCATGCCGATGGCCAGAACCCCATTTATCGAGGTCTGCAGCAGGATGTTCGAAATGTTGCCCGCGGTCAGGAAGTACTCGTTCGAAAAGGCGAGAACGCCGACCAGCAGCAGGAAGGCCAGGAAGATGCCGTATTCCTGAATCAGCAGCCGTCGTTGGTCTGAACCGAACCAACTGCCCGCACTCTTATTGTCATTTTCGCTAACTGACACCACTAGCTCCTCTGTTGCCGAAGGATTGCTCCGACCCTCGTCAGGTCGATAGGTGGACGAGTGATTGGGCATCCGTCTCCTCCCGGCTATAAATCCCGGCACTCCTGCCGGCGCGCATCACCATGATGCGGTCGGACATGCCGAGAACTTCGTCGATTTCCGATGAGATCATCACGACGGTTCCGCCGGCTTCGGCGAAGTCGCAGATGATGCGATAGATTTCGCGCTTTGCGCCGACATCGACGCCGCGCGTCGGTTCGTCCAGCAGCAGCACCTTCGGATTGCGCAGAAACCACTTGCCGAGCACGACTTTCTGCTGATTGCCACCCGAAAGGCCTGAAACCGGCATGGTGTCCTGCGCCGCCTTGATCTGGAATTGCTCCCGCATCCGGCGACTCGCCTCCACTTCGCCCGGCCGGTTCATCGCAAAAGCCGGGCTCAGCTCAGGCAGGCTTGCCATGCAGATGTTCGCCCGCACCGAGTCCGACAGATTGAGCCCGGTCTGCTTTCGGTCCTCCGTGACGAGCGCCAGCCCGTGCGCCATCGCTTCCGCAGGCTTCGTAATGGAAACCCCGGCGCCGTCGATCGTGATTTGACCCGCCGAAGGCTTGTCGAGACCGAAAAGGCAATTGAAGATCTCCGTTCTCCCGGACCCCATGAGGCCGTAGATGCCGAAAATCTCGCCTTTGCGGACGGAGAAGGAAATGTCCTCAATCTTGTTCGGGCAGGTGAGCGCAGCGACCTCCAGACCGACTTGCGCCGTCGGCGCGTTCGTCTTGACATATTCCTCGGCCAGCTCGCGCCCCACGATCATGCGGATGAGATCGGGCCGCTCAATATCCGCCAGCGCGCCGCTGCCTACAAAGGCGCCGTCTCGAAAGACCGTATAGGAGTCGGCGATCTGGAAGATTTCCGACAGGCGGTGCGAGACATAGACGATGCCGCGCCCCTGCGCCTGCAGGCGCCGGATGGCCGCAAACAAATGCTGCGCCTCCCGCTCGCCGATCGCCGAGGTCGGCTCATCCATGAAGATGACCTCGGCGTCGTGGCTGAGCGCCTTTGCGATCTCTACGAGCTGCATTTGCGCAACGGACAGGTTCATCATGTACTGCGTGGCGCGGATATCGAATTCGAGATCGTCCAAGAGCTTCTGCGCAGCGCGGTTCATGCTGCGAAAATCGATGCCACCAAAACGGGTCGACGGCTCGCGACCGAGATAGATGTTTTCCGCAACGCTCATGTGAGGAACAGGGCTGAGCTCCTGCTCGATGATCGCAATGCCTGAGGCCAGCGCATCGGCGGGACCAGCAAACTCCACTTCCTTGCCACGCCGACGGATGGAACCGGCGTCGCGGTTGTGTATGCCCATCAGAATTTTGAGAAAGGTCGATTTGCCGGCACCGTTGCCGCCGCAGAGGGCGTGAACCGAGCCGGCGCGCAATTGAAAGCGACCCTCGCGCAAAGCGGCAACACCGCCAAAGGACTTCTTCAGCCCTTCCACCTCCAGCAAAAATTCCACCTGCTCTCCTCCGCAATGCACTCGGCAATCCTGATGACGGATGCCGATCGACGTCGCGGGCCTCTGCCTCGATGTCGATTTCTGACATTATTCGATTACGAGTCGACAAATGTCAAGTGACGGGCGATTACTAATATGGCCCCCATGGTTCGAGCTCAGATCGCCCCGCCGTAAAACAGGTGAAAGGCGACGATCTTCGGCATTCGCCGGACAGGCGAATGATCAAAGAAAATCGGTACGGTACGGTGATATTTTGCTTGGTACTTTGACCGGATCACCCGTCGGAACTTCCGGTCGATCGAAAGCGCTAGTACATATTGGCGACTATTTGGACGCCTTGGCATGTGGCAATGATTCAGTGGAATTCGGGGCGGTACTGAGTCGAAGAATTTCACGGAGCCACAAGGCGGACAGATGACTGCCTTGTGGCAGACTGAATGAGGAGAACTCGTCGCTAACCGCCAGAAAGCTGCGAGTTCTTTTCATGTCGTGCGCCGCGCGACGGCCGAAAGGCTTTGTCTTCCAACTAGCGATCAATCTGCCAGAGCCGCACGTCTGCCCATCGACGGCAACTGTTGGCCCTTGGTCATGTCACCGGGTCGGGAACACAGTCGGCGGCGCTTTCGCTGCAGATTTCCGGAGTAGAAAGAAGTCGTAGCGCAAGTCCGCGATTGTGACTTCCTCAACACCCAAATTGCGATCTTCGATATAATCCATTGCTTTCCAATTGGATTTTCCGCTGACGGAACAAAGGTCCATAGCCCGCGTTCACCCGCTACACATATCAACGCAGTCGGAGGTCTTATCATGGGTCGCGGTATTCTTCTTTGGCTTCTCGGCATCCCTTTGCCGATCGTCATCCTTCTTGTCCTCTTCATGCGATAGGAGGCGATGATGTCCGTCTCTATGAACAGGCCCGAAGGCTCAGTGGCTCCGGTCGAGTCAGCCAATTCCGCGATTTCCTGGGGTCCCATTATAGGCGGTGCTGTCGCAGCCACGGGGATCACTCTTATTCTGCTTTTGCTGGGCTCAGGCGTTGGCCTTACTATGGTGTCGCCTTGGTCAGCTCAGAGCGCGTCAGCAGGCTCGATCGGCATTACTGCAGCGATCTGGCTGGTGGTCGTGCAGTGGTTGTCGTCGGCGTTCGGCGGCTACCTCACGGGCCGGCTTCGCACAAAATGGGCCGCCGTCCATACCGATGAGGTCTTCTTTCGCGACACGGCTCATGGCTTTATGAGCTGGGCACTGGCGACTATCTTCGTTGCTGGTTTTCTGGCGTCATCGCTCACATCGCTGGCAGGAGCCGGTGCACAGGCCGTCAGCACCGCCGCTACAACCGCGAGTGTCGCCGGAACGGCGGCTGCCGCTTCTTCCGGCGCGCCGGCCGCCGATCTCTCCACCTCGTATTTCACCGATGTGCTGCTTCGTCCCGAACAGAACCGCACGAGAGCTACTGCCGACGAAAATGCTTCGGCTGCAGAGATTTCACGCATATTGCTCAATAGCGTGGCGCAAGGCGAGGTTTCTGACGACGACAAGAATTATCTTGCAACTGTCGTCGCATCGAGAACAGGCCTATCCGACGCAGATGCCAAGGCGCGTGTTGATGTCGTATTGAAGCGGATCGACGATGCCAAGGCGGCCGCACAAAAAGCCGCGGATCAAGCGCGCAAGGCGGCAGTCACGACGACCTTGCTCGGCTCTCTGTCGCTGATCATTGGTGCGTTCATTGCCTCTGCGGCAGCCGCTCTTGGCGGACGGCAGCGTGATGAGGAAGAAGATCTCATCAGAACTCGACTGTAACATCGCCATCTTCAATACCGATCGGGATGCTTGGCTCTATCTAGGCAGAAATTGCAACATCTTCGTTGAAAAAGGCTTCAACGAACTATTTCAGATCAAATTATAATCGCCATTGTCTTAGAAGGATTGCTTTTCCGATGGAGAATCAACCGGTCAACCTTATCCTTGCCGCGCGCGCCGCCTTCAGCCAAGCAGCGGCGCTTGTTGTACAATACAGCTTCTCCATCCTCGGCGCCGTCATTCTTCTCATTGCCGGCTGGATTCTATCGGGAGTGTTCAGCCGGTGGGCTTATAAAGGCCTATCGAAAATACATGGGATCGATGAGACGCTTGCCCGTTTTTTCGAAAACGTCCTGCATTACAGTATTCTCATCTTTGTCTTTGTCGCTGTGCTGGCACAGTTCGGTATTCAGACGGCGTCGATCGTTGCTGCTCTCGGCGCTGCCGGCTTGGCAATCGGCTTGGCTTTGCAAGGCACGCTTCAAAACATCGCAGCCGGTATCATGCTTCTGGTGCTCAGACCGCTGCGTGTGGGTGAGTATATCCAGACCGCCAACGTCGAAGGGATCATTGTCGAGATAGGTTTGTTCGCAACCGAAATGAAAACAGCGGACGGCCTCTACCTGATGGCTCCCAATTCCACGCTCTGGAATACACCGATCACAAATCACAGCCGCGAAGTAAGCCGGCGTCAGCAACTGTCGGTCGCCGTCGGCAATGATGTCGACATCGACGCTGTGACGCAGACGCTCCTCGAGCTTGTAAAGTCGGACGAACGTGTGCGAAAGGATCCGCCGCCCCACGTCTATTCGGACGATCTTACCGCCGACAAGACGGTATTAGTGATCGAATATTGGGCAAAAACGAGGGATTGGTCGGAGACGCGCCACGCCACGATCGAGCGGCTGAGACGAGGCCTTGCTGCCAAAGGCATCATGCTCAAGTAAATCGCTGAGGGCGTTTGCATGAGGTCATGACATGCCGCTGCAGGAATTTTGAATCGAAGCGCAAAAGGTAGGCGCGACCACGGAACATACTCCCCTTACGTCGATTGATAAGCGAATAGGAGATGAGCCATGGCAGATAACATACCAACCAGTTCGCGAACAACCGATGAGTCACAAGCGGCAAAGCCAGAAACGCGAGACCTCGAAAAGGAAATCAGAGAACGGGCATATGCCATCTGGGAAAACGAAGGCAGACAAGAAGGTCGAGATCTCGAGCATTGGGAACGTGCAAAAAGACAGATCAGCGGTGAGTTCCACTTTGAGGAAACCGAGATCGAGGGCGACGATGAGCCAAAGTACGATGCGCTGAGGGAAGCAGTCGGCGAACATACCGGTTCATTTCCGGCAAAAAGCGATCTTGAATACGCGGGAGCAACCGTTGAGCGACGACACCGCCGCAATCATCTTTAGCTCGATCGCAGCTTCATAGCTCGTTCATCGGATGCGGCAGCGGCGGAAACTAATCTGTTTCGTCCATGAGCTTTTGCCTCGAGCAAGGCCGCATCGGCTCGCTGTAAGAGTGTGGCTACCGACCCGGCGATTGGTGATGATGCGATTCCTATCGAAATGGAAACCGCGCCGAGGACACGCCCGCGATAGGCCAAGGGCGTTGCGAAGACAATCGACCGGAGCTGTTCGCCCAACTGAAGGCCCTCTTCTTCATTGGCTCCAGGCAAAAGCACTGTGAACTCCTCGCCCCCGAAGCGATAGGCTATTCCAGCATTGCCCACTGTGTCGAGCATGATCTGGGCCACGTATCGCATGACTTCATCGCCTGCGTCGTGCCCATGTTCGTCGTTGAAGCGCTTGAAGTGATCGATGTCGATCATCATGCAGACAAGGGGCTTGTTCGCTTCTTCTCTGGAATAGAGGTTTAAGGCCTCATCGAGTGAGCGCCGGTTGAAAAGGCCGGTCAACGCGTCGCGGACCGCAAGATTCGTAAGCTTGTCGCGAAGCTGCAGATTGGCGATCGCAAGGCCGACATTCTCGGCGATGAGCTCGAGGTAGAGACGCGATGTCTCGGAGGCTGCCTCTGATTGATCGCGTTCTTCGAGATAAAGCAGACCAATCGCATCGCCTTGAGCGGTCAGCGGCACGCACAAGCCCGCGACTTCCTTCACATCGAGATGCTGGCAGGCAATATCGTGATGGGTCGCATCACTGACGTGCGGTCGTCCGCGGCGAAGGCCCCAGCAGGCGCTTGCAGGAAAGAATAGCTCAGAACGACGCGGATCGAGCCAGCTACTGAACCGCGTCAGCATCGTCCGGCTCTCGTTCATAACATAGAGGTGGCCGGAAAAATGCGGAAAGATCTGCGGCACAAACAGTGCAACAACCGCAGCCAATTCATGTTGGGCCTGGCAGGCTTGCAGCCTGTGCATCATCTGCAGGATCAAATCTTTCGTCTGCTGATCTCGCCGTCGCTCAGCATCGAGCCGCTCACGTTCGATCCCGTTTTCCCGGAAAATGTGGATCGCTTCATTCATCTCGCCGATTTCGTCGCGCCGGCGATCGAGTGGGACCTCGACTTCATAATCCTGCTTTGCAAGCCTGTTTACGATCCCGGTCATGCGCATAAGCGGTACGGCGACGCGGCGCTTCAGCACAAAATAGAGGACGCCCAGGAAAACCGCGGCGGTGAGAGCCAGCAGCGTCTTTGCGGTGGAACTCCAAAAATCGCTGCTCGACTGCGCGTCGTTCATCGCAGTTTCCATACGCGCCGCAGTCGATTCCCGAAAGCGTGCAACCGCGTCGAGGAGAGCCGTCTGAAGGCGCTCATGATCGGGCCCGAATAAGGTTTGCCGGGCACCCTGTTGATCTCCGCTGCGATAGGCCGCCACAGCCGCCTCTTCGACTTTGTCCAAAGCTTCGGCATCGGCTTGGATTTCGTCGAGCGTTGCCAATTCGGAGGCAGACGCGCCAAGCGCGCGGACCTTCCCGATCGCGGTTTCGCGCCGGCGTTCTTCTCCTTCCTTACCCTGGAAAGTTTGAAGATGCCGGTCTTCCCCCCTCATTACATAGAGACGCGCTTCGTCCGTCGTTTCTTCCGCCCCAAGGGCAAGTTCCTCCCCCAGATCATCAAGAGCCAGATGCTCCTGAACCGTTATCCTCTCCTGAGTGGCGCTATATGCCGAAAGGATGAAGGCGGCACCCGACAAAACGGTCAGAAGCACCGTGATGCCATACGCCCAGTTTGTAATTGTGCTTATTCGCATATTCGGAAAATAGGCTTTCCTGATTTAGAGACAATTAACGGTTAGGAGCGGCTGAGGCCAGTCTCTCCATCAGCGCGTGGCCTCAGCCGAAAGCCTCGTTTCGCAGCAAGCCGGAATCGCAAACAGCGTCGGCCCGACGGCTAGAGCTGCCGGATTCTTCTCGGCCATGTCCACACACAATGCCATTCTTCAGGATGATTTGCCGACGGCCTCCGCATATTCGGCAAATGTCCTGGTTTTCCCTTGACCCGAGTCCTCATTGGCGAGGAGCAGCAGGCGGATGGGGAAGAGCATCGCCTTTTGGTTGGCTTCTGAAAGGCCGCGGGCTTCGCAGTTGACGCCGTGCTGTGCACGTTCCAAAGCCTGCTGCATCTCGCCACGAGAAACGATGCCGCTGTCGACAAGAAGGGCATTGATTGAAGCGATCGCGGTGACGAGACCTTCGAGTTGGAGGTTGGCGGTGTTCAAAGTTCGACTCCTTCGCCGATGATTTCCACTGTAGCGGCCGCGCCATTTGACGCGATAGCTGTGTTGGTGAATTGCATGGTGTCCTCCGATGAAAGATGGCTATAAACGGCAGATTGTTCATGAAGTTCCCGGCGCCTGCCGTGGCGGCCGTTCGCCGGTTATCAATGGTGTTGCCACGATGATGACCGATTTGCGTGGTGTTCCCTTCTCTTCGGGCAATGGGACCACTTACGTATGGAATGGATCAATCGCTACATCGATCAGCCGCTGCTTGATGGCGCGGCCAATTGGCTTCGAACTTGGCATCTTTATTCCGGACAGCCCCCGGAGCGCCTCGAGCCGACCTGGCATCTCGCTGTGCTCTCGGTTCTTTTAATTGCCGCTCAATATTTTCTCCACGGCTCCGGGTTGCTGCTCAGCGCTTCGGCTCTCATCATGCTCGCGCTTCCTTCCGTATGGAAACTCCTTTTCTCAATGAGAAAGACAGATACATATGGCCGACGAGAATATACCGTACTCCGGACATATGCATTCACAAGACGGGAGACAGAATGGTCAGTAAGAATGACCGTCTTGTTCGTGTCCGCCGGTCTTCCGTTCTTCGCCGGATCCGATGACTCGACGGGCGCGTATTACTTGTTCGGAGCAAGCATCTGGTTCGTACTGACGGCGCCTGTCAAATTCTACCTTCAGGCAGCGGAACCGCCGGAACCCAATGAAGGCGATAGATCATTCCAACGTGCTGTCGAATTTGGATAGCCTGCGAATAGTTGCCGTCAAACCTGTTTATCGCCGGCATCCGTTGGCTCCGCTTGAAAGATCAATGCCATAGCCAGGTTGGCGCAGGCATGACGTCTGGGAACCAATACCGATGAGCTCCGTTATCTCCCACATAGTTCGAAAGGAGACCACGATGCTCTACTATGCTCTGGTGTTTTTTGTTGTGGCGCTGATTGCCGGTGTTCTCGGATTTGGGGGCATCGCGGGCGCTTCTGCTTCGATCGCGCAATTTCTGTTCTTCCTTTTCTTGGTCTTGTTCATCGTCTCGCTGGTAATGCGGGTCGTGCGGCGACCATAAAAGTAGGAATGAAGTAGCGTCTCTAACAACGACCCGGCTAAGGGACTGCAGTCCCGCCATGAAATCATTGTGCAACGTTCAGTTCTTTAGCCGGGTTTTCCCAAATGTGCTGGAACTTTCCCACCTCCTACCGGTCTTGAAGGCGGGCGGCAGGGGCGCGCCATCACGTCCCATGAACCAAGCAGCGACGCCTGACCTGCCGCTTGCGTGCCCAGCTTTGCGGCGGGCCCAAAGAATAGCGGACACGAAGTCCTAGACTTTCCGATGATCGCTTCGGACGGCAGAAGGCTCCCTCTCAGACAAAAAAAGCCCTATCCGGTGATGGATAGGGCGAATGATAATCCAGCTGTCGGGCGCGGGCACGTCCGACGGTTGATTTAGAACATATTATTATGACAACTTCTATACGTCGTTTGACTTACCTGATTGGATGGAAGCATCCTGACGGCAGATTTTCGCAAGTCCATCTGGCCTGTTATCGACGCCGTCGATGCGCTTCCCCTCGCCTCGTCATCAGACGCAACTTTTCGCCATTCGCGGCAGTTTTCTTTTCCGAACAAAGCTAGCCAAGCTGCGTTATCTCTTTATGAGCAACCGAGATAACGAGGAGAAAATCATGGATTGGAACAGAGTTGAAGGAAATTGGAAGCAGTTGAAAGGAAAGGTAAAAGAGCAGTGGGGCAAGCTCACCGATGACGACCTTGATCAGATCGACGGTCGCCTAGACCAGCTCGAGGGCAAGATTCAGGAACGCTATGGTTTGGAAAGAGACCGTGCGCGGCGTGACATTGATGACTGGTACGGTCGACAGACTTGGCACTAAACAGACTTGGCACTAACAAGTCGCGTTACCCCAATTGCCCCGCTCCGGCGGGGCATTTTTTTCGATTCCTGGCGCTCGCTTCCAAGCCCCGCGATAACACTTCTGTGATACTCACGATGGCCAGGTTGACTCGCAATATGCGCGTCCTAAGCTTCACTTCGGAAATATTATTGAGGTGTCGCCATGACTTATTTCGAGGAGACGCGAAGAATAGCGTGCGAAAATGACGCCGGGCGCCGCATCGTCATTATCGAACAATTAAAATGGCCCAAGTTTACCTTCTCGGATCGGCCGGGCGGTCCCGTGTTCGACTACATGACGGAAGACGGTCAGATCGCCAACAAGCTGGACGACGAGAATTTCCTTTTGCTTCTCACAGACGAAGTTTTCCATCGGGCATAGCGGAATAGGCAAGACGCTGCAGCGAAGTCGCAAGCTTCGCACATCCCTCATACAAGATACTCCTAATGCGCCGTCTAAATCGGTGCGAATAAAGAAGGGGGATATAGTGATGGGCTACGACTGGGATGGCGTGAAATCACGCCGCATGCGGGTATTGAAGCTTGGTATATCGCTGTTCATCTTTGCCATGACCCTGGTGGGACCGACAATGTTTTTCCTGCATTTTCGCTGAGGTTGCCGCTTCCACCTGAATGGCCGACCCAAATCGACACGTTGCTTCGGTCGATATTGCTATTTTTGTTAGCCATCCCGAGAATGGGTCGACGAAGACGCCGACCCAATGACATTTGATGTCCCGACGCCTACATCAGGGGTTTAGGTGTGAGGGAGAACGAGCAGGTTCTCTCTGCCGTTCCTCATCGCGATACGCGCTTTCTCGCGAACAAGCCCTCCTAGGTCGATATCCGGGTCACGCTCCGGATCCAGACCATCCCAGTCCAGTGCCACCTGCAACAGCGCCATATTCGTCAGGTGGACAAGGTTGCGAAGCTGTAGCGCTTCGGCTGCCTCCTTCGCTGTGGAAATCAGCCGGAACATTCTGACAAATTCACGCACTCTCAGACTATCGTCGTCGGGCATGGGCGCCTCCTAATTCCAGACACGAAGGTCAGGTTTCTCATGCCGCCATCTCCAACAGTCGGGTCGCAACGGATCGTATGGGTTTGGGCCGAACATAGAGCGGAGCCGACACGTCGAGCATGTGCCGCATGTTCGCGAGGACGCGCTGCGAGACCTCGAATGCACCACAGCAAACAGGATATCTCCCATATCCGTCGCAACGGCCAAGTTCATCGACTTCGGCACCTGCCCGCTTGTACACTCGCTTGAGATAGGGTTCGTAGTTGGAAATCATGGTGTGAATGCCGTGATCGAGTGCGCATTCACAAAGTGCGAGCAACAACAGACTGAATGCCCGGCCAGCATCGATATCGGGAAAATCACTTGCGATGGCAGCTTCATCGATACACATGCGCGTCCCTTCCCAGATCCCCGGGGCAACGAGGTCAGTTGCTGCTGGAAACGTTTCTCTGAAGACGTCGTAGAGAAGCGTCGGCCCTGTCGTGGGCATTAGCCGTATCCCGCCATAGAACCGCATCCGGCGCTCGTCGCACCAAACAAGATAGGCAGGGCCGAGCGCGTCATAGCTATCGCGTTCGTAGGGTCCGATGACGGTTACGTCCCAGCCGAGCGTATCCGCAAAGATCGTCTTGCGAAGGCGGAACATCTGATCGAGGATGCTCGCATATTTATGATATTCATGTGCTTGAATAACTATGAACATTTTCGCCTCCAACAGTTTCTGTCGCAAGGCAAGGATGAGCCGGAAAACCGTGATCGCAAATTCCCGCAAATGGAGCCCCTCATTTGAGGGGATATGTCAGGGGAGTGATGATACGGAGCTGCACGGCCTTCGTTGTAGCAGCCGAGAGGGTGGCGCAACCCAGCTTGAACCGCGCCGTCTTTAGATAATCCCGCGTCGTATGTTCGGAGATGTCGAGGATCAGCGCGATGTCCTTATAGTCCTTGCCAAGTGCTGTCCAGTGCAGGCACTCGATTTCCCTTGGGCTCAAGGATGGTACTGGATCATGCTCGCCATAAAGTTCCAGCACAGCTTTGCCGTGGATGAGATGCGCGAGTTCTGTCCATTCCTCTCGGCAACTTGTGACCAACTCTTGCCAACTATCAACCGGCAAACCAGAGTTGATTGAAAGCAACGACCGACGTCTAGCCTTGTCAGCGACGGGAATGGAATAACCATTGCCGCCGAGACCATGTTTCTGAGCGTCGACCAATAGCGCATAGGCCTCCGGCGTAGGTTCCACCTCGCTCCAGTCGAACGGAAGTTGACGAAGAAAGCCTTCCCTAACAACGGGATCAATCTTGACGTAGCCATTGAGAAGATATCGAGAGACCCAGGCATCAGGATAGGTGGTGCGAACAAATGGCGCGTCGATCGTATCCATGATGGTCTGCGCGAGATGGTAAGTCACGTAGTCGACATCGTATGCCGCCTGCAGAGACCGAATGGCGGCGTCGACTTTGGACGCCGTTTTGATCTCGTTGAAGACGTGCTCGAATCTTGGGTTGTCGGAAGTTCCCCGCATGACTCATGACCCAGCTGCGCCACCATCCTACCGCGAGATTGGTTCCACAAACAAGGGGATCTCCCCACATATGAGGGGAATGACGTCTGCAAAGGTGGTCCGCTATCCTGATGTCAGGAGAGCGATATGGGCCAAGCGGACGAAGCCGAGCAGGCGGTGGGCCACGCCGCCAATGGACTAAAAACGAGCTGGCACGATATGGCCGGCTCGGAAGCGTTGATACGGGCACTGATCGCCGAACGAAGCCAACGAACAAACGAGGCTCTGTTCTGGATTCGGGTCTATCGTGCTCTGTCCTCCGAGGCCATCGACACAATCCCCCCTTTTTTACGATGAAAGCTGCCAGGGCTCCGGACATGACTTGCAAGCCGAGCGGCACCGCCCGCGACACGACGCGCAGCGCGACCTTCAGGAAACATGCTGGCGGCCCGCCGTGAGTTCGCCCCCTTCCCGTCAAGTCGCTTGGTCGCTTTCAACCGATCCTGAACGTTAAGTCACACGGTTGCTGCCTGCGAGGCTCAAGCGCCGGCAAATTTGGCGTTGCTGTTGACGTCCTGCACGATAGTCGGTTCCCGCTGTGCATCTCTAACCCTCAAATGTCGGGGGGCACGAGACCTCACGGATGCATCTTCGGCCACTCGCTGGCGAACCAATCCCATCACACGGAAATTGAGGCGAGTTTGCTCGACCTGCAGCAAAAAGGCCGAATAGCCTTTTCTCGGAAAAAATGCATGAAAACGCATAATAATCAAATTATTAGCAAAGTGCGCCCAAAAGTGTAGAGAGGTATTCTCGTTTGACACGGCAGAAGGACTGAATTCTGTGCGACTTTCACGACGCAAAACAAAGTGTCACAAATTATGTGATCTTGTTAGTTTACGCTGTTATGAATTTTGGTGGGATGCTATGAGCCTTCCATGAAGTTTTCGGGACGTTCCTGCGACCTCAGAGCCACGCTCCGATGCAACCGAAATGACATCCCGACAGTATCAAATGATCGCAATCGCTCGCAATGGCAAAGGGAGAGCTTGAATGGCACGCATCACGTTGAGGCAGTTGCTCGATGACGCCGCAGAACATGGCTACGGCGTACCCGCTTTCAATATCAACAACATGGAACAGGCACTCGCCATCATGGAGGCCGCCGATGCCGTCAACGCGCCCGTCATCATGCAGGCATCACGCGGCGCCAGAGCCTACGCCAACGACATCATGCTGAAGCACATGATGGATGCCGTCGCTGAGATCTACCCTCACATCCCGCTTTGCGTCCACCTGGATCACGGCAACGACCCGTCCAGTTGCATGACAGCCATTCAAGCCGGCTTCACTTCGGTAATGATGGACGGTTCACTGAAGGCCGACGCCAAGACGCCGGCCGATTGGGAATACAATGTCGGCGTGACAAAGACGGTCACCGATATGGCGCATCTCGGCGGCATCTCGGTGGAAGGTGAACTCGGCGTGCTCGGCTCGCTGGAGACCGGCATGGGTGAGGCCGAGGACGGTCATGGCGCCGAAGGCAAGCTCTCGCACGACCAGCTTCTCACCAACCCCGACGAGGCGGTCAAGTTCGTGCGGGAAACGAAGGTCGATGCCTTGGCGATCGCCATGGGCACCTCGCACGGCGCCTACAAGTTCTCCCGTAAGCCCGACGGCAAGGTGCTGGCGATGAATGTGATCGAAGAAATCCATCGCAAATTGCCAAATACCCATCTGGTGATGCACGGCTCGTCCTCGGTTCCGGAAGAACTCCAGGAGATCATCAACAGGTACGGCGGCCAGATGAAGCCCACTTGGGGCGTGCCAGTCGAAGAGATCCAGCGTGGGATCAAGAACGGTGTGCGCAAGATCAACATCGATACCGATGGCCGCATGGCCATGACCGGCCAGATTCGCCGCGTGTTGCAGGAAGACCCGAGCGAATTCGACCCACGCAAGTATATGAAGCCCGCCATGGCGGCGTTGACGAAGCTTTGCAAGGAGCGGTTCGCGCAGTTTGGAACGGCGGGCCATGCTGCCCGTATTCGGCCGCTCCCTGTCACCGAGATGGCCAAGCGCTACAAGTCCGGCGCGCTCGACCCGGTCTTCTCCTAAAGTCGTTCCAGGAAAACCGCTGAGCGGTTTTCCGTCCGGAATTGTTCAAAACAAAAAGATGCAGCGGCTCGGCGATTCCTTTGAACGCCGGGCTAATCCACAGGATGGCACCTCAGCCGGAAGCCGGGCCTGCAGTCGTTCTGGCTTCCGAAAACAGATGCGCCGCGGCGTCATCGAGCCGCCGGCCATGAAATTTTGACATGATAGCGGTGACGTCTTCGATCTCGGCTGCGAGCCTTTGTTCCGTCCATCCAAGCGCTTCGGCAGCAATTGCACCGATGTCGCGCAACCCTTGCATGGTCAGCGCGCCTTCGATCGCAAGCGTTGTCCGCCGGAACACCACGTCCGACAGGTGGATGACGAATTCTTGCCGCACGATCCAGTCGATCTCGAGAGCACTGTAATGCGGAGCCCCGGCGAGGCGCGCGGCATCAGTGTGTGCCGATGGATAATCGAGGATCGCTGTGGCGGTGGTGCCGTAGCGGCTCAAGAGCTGGTCGATCCGGCCCGGCGCTGCACCGGTTCGCTTCGCAACAGCGCGCACCCATTCTCCGCGCGCCGTCGAATTCGCCGGGAAATCATGTCCGCCGCCGATCGCAAGATGTTTTGTGGATTGGCTCCGAGTGCGGTTCAGTCGCTGGAGCACAAGATCTGCAACCTCCTCGGCAAAGCCGCGGAAGGTCGTCCACTTGCCCCCCACGAGCGAGACGATCGCAAACGGACGATCTGACTGCGGTTCGATCACCGGAGCGGAATGGTCGCGGCTGATCAGTCCCGGCGACGATGCGTCCGAAGCCGGTAGAGGGCGAATGCCGCTATAGCTATAGACCACCTGGTCCCGCCCGAAGCGAAGACCCGGCAGCAGCGACTGGACGCTTTCGAGGAAATAGTCGATCTCTGGCTCTTCACACCGGACGTTGTCTGGATCGTCGCTGGGAATATCCGTCGAACCGACCAAAGCAAGACCGAGATAGCTATAGACGAGGCAAATACGGCCGTCGTCCGCTTCGAAGTAGATCATATGGCCGTTCAGTCCGCGCACGAGCTCGGGGTGGTCGAGCAGGATATGCGAGCCTTTCGTGCCACCGATCAGGCGTGAGGGGGCGCCGAGTGCGTCGTTGACGCGGTCGATCCAAGGGCCGGCGGCATTGACGACAAGCTTCGGAGCAACCGAAAATGTTGTACCGTCGGCGCGGCTGAAGCTGAGCCTCCCCTCGACCGAAGACGTCAGCGTGGTGAAGTTCGCCGCCAGCGCGTTCTTGTTGGCTTGAAGCCCATCCATGACCAGCTCGTAGACGAGTCGTTCCGGCCGGCTGATCTTGGCATCGTAGTAGATGCCGCCCGCGACGATATCAGGGGTGACATACGGCATTTCCTTGAGCGCGCGCTTCTTCAATATGAAGCGGTGGCGCGGCATGACCCGGTTACGCGACCCGAAAAAGTCATAGAGCGCAAGCCCGATCTTGATGAGAACGGCGCCGCGGCTGCGGGGCGCTGTCGTCGAGCCCGTCAGTGTGCGCAATGCCGCCCATATGCCTCGCGTCCACGAGAAAATCGGGATGAAGGTCGGCAATGCCTCGACGCAGTGCGGCGCGTTCTGAAGGAGGAGATTGCGTTCCAGCGTTGATTGGGCAACCAGGCCGAACTCACCCGTCTCCAGATATTTCAGACCGCCGTGAATGAGGCGCGAAGGCGCGGCGCTTGTTCCCGATCCGAAATCGGCCTTGTCGACGATGAGACAGTTGATCCCCTGGGCAGCAAGATCACGAAAAAGCCCAGCGCCGTTCACACCGGCACCGAGAATGACGACGTCTATGTCCTTGTCCGGCAATGTCGCAAAGCGTTGTTTCAGATCGGCGGCGATATCGGTCATACCATTGTTTCCTACTGAACTACCGTCAGCGCGATCTGCCCGCGCGGCGGTCAATTGTCCTAGTCGCGCGATTCAGCGGACGCGAGGCGGCCGATCTTCGGCCAGATTGGCGTCATCGCCTCGGCGATCTCACGAAACAGATCGTATCTCTCGCGATAGTGGATGCTGCGGGATACGTCTGGATGGCAGGTTCTGGCGATCTTGCCGACATCGCGGGGATCGCTCTGCGGATCGGCATAGAGACCGATGCCCGCACCTGCGCAAAGAGCCGCGCCCCAGGCCGCTGCCTCGTCTGTCTCCGTCACCGTCACCGGAATGCCAAGGACGTCGGCGAACATCTGGACGACGGTCGGATTGCGGGAAACGCCGCCGGCAAGCCGCGCCTCCCCAAAGGCGAAACCATCACGCAGCGCATCGACATGGATCTTGTGGTTGAAGGCAATTCCCTCAAGGACCGCCCGCAGCATGTCGCCGCGATCATGCCAGCCACCCAGGCCGAAGAAGCCAGCGCTTGCAGAAGCGCCATAGGGCGAGCCGAACAGATAAGGGTGAAAAAGCGCCGTCGAGGGACGCGCGAACGCAGCGTCTATCTCGTGCGCCAGCAGCGCATGGATCGACCCACCAGACGCCTCGCTGCTTGCGCGTTCGCTGGCGCAAAGCCGGTCAAGGAACCAATCGTAGTTCGCCGTCGATGCCGGAGAAATCGACATATTGTTCCACTGACCGGGCGCAATGGCATTGCGGCAGAACCAGCGTCTGTCGACGCGCGGCTCGGAAGACAAGGTTTCGTTGATCGAGTATGTGCCGGCAATCACCGCAACCACGCCTGAGGCGTAGCCACCCGCACCGAGAGCCGATGCGGTGACGTCGTGCAGGCCGGCCACGACGGGTGTTCCCTCGGCAAGGCCCGTGCGTGCAGCGGCCGCCCGCGTCACATGGCCGACGATCTCGTCGGAGCGCGAGGCCGGCGGCAGGGCATCGGCCAGCGCTTCCAGCCCGAAGAGCCTGAGCGCATCCTGCGAATAATCCTGGCTTTGGACATTGGTGAAGGAGGTGCTTGCCTCCGTCCGATCGGTGCCGATGACCTCGGTCAGGCAGAAGCGCAGCCAGTCCTTGCAACTCATGATATGGCCGATCTCCGCAAAGCGGGCCGGTTCCTTTTCCATGATCCAGGCAAGCAGCGCCGATGGCGCCGAGACATGCGGCAATTGCCCGGTAAGCTCTATCGCTTCATCTGCAACCGGACTTTCGAGCCAGCGATCGACGACGTCTCCTGCCCGGCTGTCGAGCGACAGGATCGCACGACCCAGCGGCCTGCGAGACCGATCGAGCATATAGATGCCGTCGCCGTGAGCGGTTGCCGCAACCGCCTTGATATCGGACGCCGGGCGCTTGCTGAGGCTGATCGCCTCGGCGATCGCGTCCGCCGTCGCCGTCCAGAGCTCATCCATGTCCCGTTCGATGTGCCGGGCTTTCGGTATGAACTGCGTAACGCGCCGGCGCGCCACCGCAATCGGCGTCCCGTCGACATCGAAGATGACGGCTTTGGTGACGGTCAGACCGCTATCAATTCCGAGCAGACTCGGCATTCTCATTACTCCGGATAGTGGAAAGGCCGCAGGCATGATCCGGGCGGCGAATGGCCGGCCGCTCTCCGGCCCCGGCTGTCATCGCCACCCTCATGATCGGCCTCCATCGCCCCTGGCGATGACGACGTTGATATCTTTGGACCGCATACGATCGATGTGAACGGCCGGCGTCTTGTCATCGACAACCACTGCGTCAAACTCGCTGAGTGCCGCGAAACTGTGCAACGCGCGCCGCTCGAATTTCGTGTGATCGGCAAGAAGGATGCGCTTGACGGCGCTGTCGAACATCGCCCGTTTCGTGTCAACTATTTCCGGCGACTGATGGAAGACGATGTCGTCGGTGATCGCCGACATCGAAATGAAGGCGGTATCGGCCCTCAGCCGGGTGATTTCGTTGATCGTCATACGGCCCATGAAGGCGTTGCACCAACTATAGTATTGACCACCGAGGGCCAGAAGCGTCACGTCATGCATCCCCTTGAGCGTGTTCATGAGGGTCAGCGAATTGGTGATCACCGTCAGCGGGACCTTGGCGGAGAGATGGGCGGCCATTTGCAGCACGGTGGTGGAATCATCGAAGAAGATCGCCTGGCCTGGCTCCACGAACCGCATCGCCGCAGCGGCTATCGTTTTCTTTTCGGCCGCCTGCCGATTTGAACGGTAGACGTCGCTCGATTCGATAAGGCTGGTTGCGGCGGCTGTGACGATGCCGCGCGTCTTGCGGAAAAGGCCGCGGCTTACGAGCTCGTCAACATCCCGGTGAGCGGTCATCAGACTGATGCCGAACCTATCGGTCAGGTCCTCGATACGCATGGAGCCTTCCGTCATGACCGCCTCGGCAATCATCTGCCGGCGAACGAGCTGGCGGGTGTGCCGGCTGTCACTTGGCAATTCGTCCAAGAGGGATGCTCCTAAGCCTGTCTTCTGTGTCACTTGAGCCTCTGCCGCTGAATCTCGTCGATGTCAGTTTCGTACAGCGAATGCAGTGCGAAGGCAAAAAGAGGAGATAGAACAACCCTTTGCATTGCGCATGTCTTGGCCGCCTTCTGCGAACTTCCAGCGGCTGAATGAAGGGGCGCCGCTGCCGGCGCCCCTTGTTGTCATCACTGCGACAGGACGAACGGAGCCGTGTACTTGTCCACATTGTCCTTGGTGATCAGGATGCAATCGAAGAGCTGCTTTTCGCTCTTGGCACCCGTGCTACCCGTCTTGATGACGTTGTCGGCCTGCTTGACAGCTTCCGCGGAGAACGTCGCGACCGGCTGCAGCACCGTGTACTGCAGTTCGCCGGCCTTGATCGCGGCAACCGCGTCCGGCGAACCGTCGAAGCCGCCGACCTTGATCTTGGCGAGCTTACCTGCTTCCTTCAGCGCGGCGATCGCGCCGAGCGCCATTTCATCGTTACCGGAAATGACGCCGATAATGTCGGGGTTGGCCTGCAGCATGGACTGCATCTTGTCGTGGCCCTGGGTACGATCCCAATTGGCAACTTCCTTCGCGACCTTCTGGAGGTCCGGATACTGCGTCAGCACCGTTTCGTAACCGTTGGAACGGGTTGCGGCATTGTTATCGGACGGAGCGCCGAGCAGCTCGGCGTATTTGCCCTTGTCGCCGACGCTTTCGACCCACTGCTGGGCGCCGAGCGCAGCACCCTGCGCATTGTTGGAGACGAGCTGAGCCTTGGCGAGACCTTCCTGGTTGATTTCAGCGTTGACCAGGACGACCGGAATGCCGGCAGCCACAGCCTTCTTCACAGCGCCGACCGAGCCGTCAGCATTCGCTGGGTCGAGGATGATGGCGACGGACTTGTTGGTGATTGCGGTGTCGATCAGATTGCTTTCAGTGTTGGTATCGCCTTTGTGGGCACTGACGGTTGCCGTGTAACCCAGCTTCTCGGCCGTTGCCTTGGCGATATTGCCTTCCGTCAACCAGTACGGGTTGGCCGGATCATTGACGATGATCGTCATCTGACCGCCGGCGGCCCATGCGGCTCCGGTCAGAAGCGGCGCCACCGCGACAGCCGCCATAACAATGCGCAAACCTTTTCTAAACATTAGTCTCTCTCCCATTTGATGAGCTCAGATAATGCCGGCGAACCGGCGGTGCTTTCCGCAATCGGCAGGCTGTTCGAAGCAGGTCCGCCGTCGTGGACAAGTTCAGTTGCGATCGTCAGGCCGACTTGGTCCGACGTCCGTATTGGATGCTGTTCATGAGGACGGCGAGCACGATGACTGCACCGGTAAAGACGGTCTGCCAGTAGGCGGACACGCCGATGATGACGAGACCGTCCGACAGGAAGCCGATGACGAAGGCACCGAGCATCGTACCGCGAACGGTGCCGCGGCCACCGGTCAGCGCCGCTCCGCCGATCACGACTGCTGCGATTGCGGTCAATTCATAGGTCGTGCCTGCCGTTGGGCCGGCCGAGGTGAGCTGCGACGACAGGACCAGGCCGGCAATGGCGGCACAGACGCCAGAAAGGACGTAGACGATGATCTTCACCCGCTTGACCGGCACGCCCGACAGGTCGGCCGCGCGTTCATTGCCGCCGGAAGCATAGAGCCAGCGACCGAAAGCGGTGCGGCTGAGAACGATGCCGCAGATGATGGCCAGCGCCGCCAATACGATGACGCCGATCGGAATGCCTGCCAGGCGGTTGAAGCCGAGCCAGTCAAAGCCGGTATTGCCGAGTTCCGGACGGCCGCCGAGATTGTTGTAGGTGAGACCGTTGGTCATCAGCAGCGCGACGCCGCGTGCAACATAGAGAACGCCAAGCGACGCCACGAAGGCCGGTACGCGCAGATAAGCGATCAGTATGCCGTTCACCGCTCCGACGACCGCGCCAAGCGCGCAGGTGATCACGACGACCGCCCAGACGGGCGGATACAGGATGACGCCGAAACTCGACAGCGTCACGCCTTGCATCAGGAAACCGGCGATACAACCCGCAAGCCCCAGCGTCGAGCCAACGGAAAGGTCGATGCCACCATTCAGGATCACCAGAAGCATGCCGATCGCCAGAATGCCGAAAATCGCGACATGCGAGGCCATGATCAGGAAGTTGTTCAGCGTGAAGTAATAGGGCGACAGAAAGGAAAAGACTGCGATGATGACGATCAGCGCGAAGAACGCGCGGCCTTCGAGGATCAACCGGATAAGATTGGTGTTCCGCTTCTGCCCGTTCGCAACCGCTTTCTTTTCAGTGATATTCGTGACTGACATAATCAGTGCTCCATAATTGCCGGCTAGTGCGCGACCACTGCTTCGCCCGAGGCGGCCATGATTTTCTCTTTAGTGACGTCGGGACCGAATTCGGCGGATATCCTGCCTCGGTGCATGACGATGATGCGGTGGGCAATGCTGAGGCATTCGCCGACTTCCGAGGTCGAATAGATCACCGCCAGACCGTGTTTGGCGCGTTCGGCCAAAAGCTTGAATACTTCCGCCTTTGCACCGACGTCGATGCCTCGGCTCGGTTCGTCGAGCAGCATGACCTTGGGCTCGGTCGCCAGCATCTTGCCGATCACGACCTTCTGCTGGTTGCCGCCCGAAAGTGAGCCGATTGTCGCGTCGCCGCCGTCCGTCTTGATATGAACCTTGCGGATGGAATCGTTTACCAGCTCCCGTTCGCGCCCGCCGGAAGTGAGCAATCCTTTCGTGAACGCGGCGATGCTGGCGAGCGAAAGGTTGGAGCCGACCGTCATCGTCTGGACAAGGCCATCACGCTGGCGGTCTTCAGGCACCAGTACCAAGCCGTTGGCGATGCGTCCGGCGATGTTGAGATTGGCGACATCGCGGCCTTCGAGGAGAACCCTGCCGCCACTCGATCGAAGGCGTCCCGCGACGCATTCGAGCAGCTCGGTACGCCCCGCGCCCATCAAACCATATATGCAGACGATCTCGCCGGCGCGGACCTGCAGCGAAAGACGATCCACCGCCTTATAGGCAGCGCCGGAAGGGCCTGGAACAGTCAAATCCTCGAGCGCAAGTGCTACGTCACCGATCTTGTGGCCGGTCGGCGGACTTCCGAGATCGAAGTTTTCACCGACCATGTTGCGAACGATCCATTCAAGATCGATGTCCTTGCGATCGGCATAAGCTGTCATGTTGCCGTCACGCAGCACGACGGCATGGTGGGTGATCTGAAGCGCCTCTTCGAGATGGTGGGAGATATAGACGATGGAGACGCCGCGGCTCGTCAGATCGCGAATGACCTTGAAGAGAACCTCCACCTCGCTGGCGCTGAGCGCCGAGGTGGGCTCGTCCATAATGAGGATACGCGAATTGACCGACAGAGCGCGCGCGATCTCGACGATCTGCTGCTGGCCGAGGCGTAGATCCTCGACGGCGGTCAACGGATCGATCTCCTCCTCGAGCTCCGCCATCAGTGCGCGTGTCTGGCGCTCCTCTTCGGCAAAGTCCACGCCGCCACTCTTGATGATCTCGCGACCCATGAAAATATTGTCGCGGACATTGAGATTGGGAGCGAGGCTCAACTCCTGATGGATGATCGAAATACCGCACTCGCGGGCATGGGTGGAGGAGGAAAACGAAACAGGCTGACCGTCGAGGACGATCTCGCCGGAGCTCGGCTGAACGACGCCAGAGAGGATCTTCATCAGCGTCGACTTGCCCGCTCCGTTTTCACCGAACAAAGTGGTCACCTGGCCGCGATGGATGTCGAAATTGACGCCCTTCAGAGCATGAACGTTGCCATAGGATTTTGCGATGTTGCGGGCGGCAAGAACGACCTCGCCCCGTGCGCCCTCATTTTGCGGCGCTGCACTCATTTGACTTCGACCTTGACCGGAGTGACGAGCCAGTTTTTGGGATTGATGAGCTTGAAGACGCCGACGATCGATGCCGTCTTGCCCGAGAGATTTTCCACGTCAAGACCGGCAAGAACGGTCTTCTTCATCTCATTGTTGATTGCCGAGCCGGCATCCTGGTACTCGATCTGATTGGTGAACTGGCCGAATTCGATAGCGCCCGTGGCATCGCGCAGGTCGGTGCCGTTGACGGCCGGACCTGTCTGGACGCGCACGACGACATCGCCCGGCAATCCGTCGACCTTGATCTCGTTGTAGTTGGCCTTTCGCGCGCCGAACACGCCGGTCAGCGAAACCGGGATGACCGGACCTGTGCTCGTGGCTACGCCGTATTTGTCACCTGCCGCCTTCTTGTCAGCCGCGATCGCGTTGGCGAGATCGACAGCATTGACTGCACGTTGCTCGACATTCGCCACCACCTTCGGGAATTCCTGAGCGCCATAGGCCTCCGGTGAGAACGCCTGCTCGCGCACGTCATGAACGGAGCCGATCTTGACGACGGTCGTGTCGAAAGCGATCGCCGCTACGACGATCACAACCGCAGCCACGCCGGCCAATAACGTGAATTTCGGCTTGGAAGCCGCGTATTGAATTTGTGCACTCATGTTCGAAAGACCTTCGGCGCTATCGGCCGGATTGCCCTGCTGGCAAGAAAACGGAAAAAGCGAACCACTTTAGCTGGCTGACGACGGTCATCGAAGCCGCTGTCGGCGCGCCCGGACGGAACGGCGCTTGCCTCGCCCATCGACGCGATCATCGTGGCGTGAAGCCGGACCGTATCCTGAAACGAAATGGCTCATCGGAGTTCCTCCTTGGTTGCCGGTGCTTGTCTCCTCCAATCACCTAGCCTCGCAACAACGTCACATGACGTTGACTACGATAGAAGTATGTTATTAACGCCACCAACCATGTTATAATTTTTTTGCCATGTCAACTGCCCTTCGTCGCTTCAGCGGCTTCGTAACGCATTTTCCGTTTGCGAGACAGCACGGGTCGGAATAGTCATCACGTTCGCCGCGATCGTAAGCATCTTGGCATCCGTTTTGCTCGGCTCAAGACTCACAAATGAACAAGCGCCAAAATATGCCATTGAATATCAATGGTAATTTGGCGCCGTATCACTAGACTGCTCAATGAGCTGCACTTTGGCTGAGGCCGTTTGTCGACCAAGCGGTGCAATTCTCGTCATCCTTACTTCAGTTGCCTCCGGGGGGTCGGAAGCAATTGACATCAACTATTTTATATGAAAAAAATTACATTGCCAGAAAAATTTTACGCATGCTGTGATATCTTTGTGTTATAATCTGATCGTAGCTTACGGTGGGCGAATGCTGGCTTATTGACGCGACGCCCCGGCGCGACTCAAAGAGGGCGATGGTGCGGCCCGGCAGCGCGCCGTTACGGTGGACGCCACTGCCGGCTTGGGTTTGCGCATCGCAGGCCGGGGGAGATCGGGGAGGAACACGGAATGGATTTGAGACAAGTGTTGGCAGCCGCTGAGTCACGTCTTGGCGTGCGGGAGTTCTCGCGCGATGCCTAGTAACGAAACGATTATCATCGGAATTGATGCGGGAACCTCCGTCATCAAGGCCGTGGCCTTCGAGCTTTCCGGTCGGCAGATCGCATCGGCGGCCGCGCGTAACCAATACACGATGGGGGATGACGGCTCCGCCACACAGCCGCTCGGCCGCACATGGTCGGACTGCGTCAGCGCCCTGCGCGGGCTCGCCGACAAGGTCAACGACCTTGCGGCACGTACTGCCGCCATCGCCGTCACCGGCCAAGGCGACGGCACCTGGCTCGTCGGCTCTGGCAACCTGCCCATTTGCGATGCCTGGCTTTGGCTCGACGCACGGGCAGCCCCGACCGTTAATCGCCTGAACGGCCACGCGGACAATCGCCGACGCTTTGAGGCAACCGGCACCGGGCTCAACACTTGCCAACAGGGCCCGCAGCTCGCGCATATGGACCGCTACATGCCCGAGCTTCTCGATCGTGCCGAGACGGCCCTGCATTGCAAGGATTGGCTCTATCTCAATCTCACCGACGTTCGCGCAACCGATCCGTCGGAGGCGAGCTTCACCTTTGGCAATTTCCGCACGCGCCGCTACGATTCCGTCGTCATCGACACACTCGGCCTCCATCACAGAGAGTCCCTTCTGCCCGATATCATCGAAGGAACCGAGACAACGCATCCGCTGTCGGCCGATGCGGCTAACGCGACCGGCCTGCTGGCCGGCACGCCCGTCTGTCTCGGTTATGTCGATATGGTCATGACCGCCCTCGGTGCCGGAGTGCGAACCGCAGGCCAGAATGCCGCTTGCTCGACGATCGGTTCGACGGGCGTGCACATGCGCGCCAAGGCGGTCTCCGACGTCCAGCTCAATGCCGAGGGCACCGGCTATGTGATCACCCTGCCGATACCCGGCATCGTCACCCAGGTTCAGACCAATATGGGTGCGACGATCAATATCGACTGGATTCTGCAGATTGCCGCCGACCTGATGTCGGAGGCCGGCAAGCCGGTCGCCGCCTCGGACCTCGTTTCCAGAATAGACACATGGTTCGCTGAAAGCCGCCCCGGCTCCATTCTCTATCATCCCTATGTTTCGGAAGCGGGAGAACGCGGCCCCTTCGTCAACGCCCACGCCCGCGCCGGTTTTACTGGGCTCTCCATTCGCCACGGCTTTCCAGACCTGGTTCGCGCCGTGATCGAAGGGCTCGGCATGGCGACGCGCGATTGCTACGCGGCGATGGGCGACATGCCGCTTGAACTGCGGATGACAGGCGGAGCCGCACGAAGCCGCGCGTTACGTCAATCGCTCTCGGCCGCTGTCAACGCCCCAGTCAGGGTCTCCAAACGTCAGGAAGCGGGAGCCGCAGGTGTTGCCATGATGGCCGCGGTTGCAATCGGTGCCTATGCGAACATGGACGACTGCATTGCCGAATGGGTCACGCCGCTGCTTGGCGAAGCCGAAGCGCCCGACGCGGAACAGGCGCGCCGTTACGATCGATTGTTCGCAGCTTATCTGGACGTACGGCAGGCAATCACACCCGCATGGGACATGCTCGCTGAGCAACCATAGGGATAAACAAGCCATGCACGTGGGCAGGACAGATGATTTTTGATGCAGAAGGCATCCTAAGGAGCGTGAAATGACTGAATCCGAAATCCTCGATCTCTTCGTGATCGGAGGCGGCATCAATGGCGCCGGCATCGCGCGGGACGCGGCCGGTAGAGGCCTCTCCGTCATGCTCTGCGAGAAAGACGATCTGGCTGAAGGCACGTCGTCACGATCCGGGAAGCTCGTCCACGGCGGTCTGCGATATCTTGAATATTATGAGTTTCGCCTGGTACGCGAAGCCCTGATCGAGCGCGAGGTCCTGCTGAATTCCGCAAGCCACATCATCTGGCCGATGCGTTTCGTGCTGCCGCACAGCCCGACGGATCGCCCCGCCTGGCTCGTCCGTCTCGGCCTCTTCCTCTACGACCATCTGGGTGGCCGCAAGCGGCTGCCCGGCACCCGCTCCCTCGATCTCAGCCGCGATCCGGAAGGCACGCCGATCGTCGATCAATATACCAAGGGCTTCGAGTATTCCGACTGTTGGGTCGACGATGCGCGACTCGTATTGCTAAATGCCCTCGATGCCGCCGAAAAGGGCGCTCAGATCCTGACGCGCACCGCCTGCATTAGCGCACGGCGCGACAACGGCAGTTGGATCGTCCAGATGCGCGACGAGCGTTCCGGCGACGTCCGTACGGTGCGGGCACGCGTCCTTGTGAACGCCGCAGGTCCGTGGGTCAACGATATCATCGGCCGCGTCGCCGGCTCCAACAGCCAACGCAAGGTCCGGCTCGTCAAGGGCAGCCATATCATCGTTCCGAAATTCTGGAGCGGACAACACGCCTACCTGGTTCAGAACCATGACAAGCGCGTGATCTTCATCAACCCTTACGAAGGCGACATGGCCCTTATCGGCACCACGGACATTCCCTACGAAGGCAAGCCGGAAGAGGTGAAGGCCGACGAGCAGGAGATGGACTATCTGATCGCTGCCGTGAACCGTTATTTCAAGGAAAAACTGCGCCGTTCCGACGTGATCTCAAGCTTCTCCGGCGTTCGTCCGCTGTTCGACGACGGGCAAGGCAACCCTTCCGCTGTGACGCGCGACTATGTCTTCGATCTCGACGAGACCGGTGGCGCACCCATGCTCAACGTTTTTGGCGGCAAGATCACGACTTTCCGCAAGCTGTCCGAACACGCGCTGCAGAGGCTCGCCAAATTCTTTCCCAAGATGGGCGGCGACTGGACCCGTTCCGCGACATTGCCCGGCGGCGACATTCCGAATGCCGACTACACCAGCTTCGCCGACTCGCTGCGCGAAGCCTATCCCTGGATGCCGCGCACGCTTGTGAACCATTACGGCCACCTATATGGCGCGCGGACCAAGACGATTGTAGGTGACGCCACATCCCTTGCCGGCCTCGGCCGCCATTTCGGCGGCAATCTCCATGAGGCGGAGGTACGCTATCTCGTCGCTTACGAATGGGCGCATACCGTGGACGATGTTCTCCTGCGGCGCACCAAGGAAGGCCTGCATATGACTGCCAAGGAGAAAGCGGATTTCTCGGCTTGGTTCGAGAGCGAACTGGCTTTGGCCGCCTGAGACATCCGCACATCCGAGGAGCCGACCCCCATGCCATTGACACTTTCACTCAACACCAATCCGCTGGTGAACCGTTTCGCCGAGCCGGACGACCTCATCGAGACGGTCGCGCGCGACCTCAGGATCCGCGATCTGCAATTGACGCATGAGTTCATCAATCCGAGCTGGCAGGCGCCGGTGATCCGGCGGCTGACCCGCACAATGCGGGCCGCGTTAGCGCGCACCGGCGTTCGCGTGACCTCGGGCATGACCGGTCCATATGGGCGCCTGAACCATTTCGGCCATCCCGACGCCGATGTCAGGCGTTACTATGTCGACTGGTTCAAGACCTTCGCCGACATCATTGCCGATCTCGGCGGACAATCGGTGGGCACGCAATTCGCTATCTTCACCTACAAGGACTTCGATGATCCAGCACGGCGGGAGAGCCTTATCCAGATCGCGATCGATTGCTGGGCTGAAGTCGCCGAGCACGCCCGATCGGCTGGCCTTTCCTATGTGTTCTGGGAGCCGATGAGCATCGGCCGCGAATTCGGTGAGACGATCAAAGAATGCATTAAGCTGCAGGACCGCCTGACCGCCGCCAATCTCGCAGTGCCGATGTGGATGATGGCCGATATCGATCATGGCGATGTCACATCGGCAAACCCTGACGATTACGATCCCTACACCTGGGCGCGCGCCGTTCCCAAGGTTTCTCCGATCATCCACATCAAGCAAAGCCTGATGGACAAGGGAGGCCATCGGCCGTTCACGGCGGAATTCAACGCCAAGGGTCGTATCCAGCCCGCGCCGTTGCTACAGGCGTTCACCGAAGGCGGTGCTGAGAACAACGAAATCTGTCTCGAGCTGTCGTTCAAGGAGCGCGAGCCCAATGATCGTCAGGTTGTCTCCCAAATCGCCGAAAGCATCGCCTTCTGGGCGCCTCATATCGACACCGGCGCCGGTGACCTTCGCATCTAGTTGCTGGTGGCCGCCAACGCTCCAGAGCAGTTCCAGAAAAATACGGGACGTGTTTCCGTCGGAATTGCTGGAAAGCGATGAGCTGGAGCGGTTCAGCGGTTTCGTGAAAAGCCGAACCGCCCTAGGACATCAGGGAGAGGGCAGCGCATTTGATTCTTGCCGTCAGCCCGTCTCGAGATGCGCCGGCTGCAAAAGGATGATTGAGAATGAACGTAAGAGCGAATGGAAGGGGACCGTCGATGGCCGATGCGGATGAGTCGCTCGCCGTGCGCGCCGCCTGGCTGCACTACGCCGGCGGGCTTACTCAGTCGGAGGTAGCCAAGCGCCTTGGCGTGCCGTCCGTCAAAGCACACCGCCTGATCGCACGGGCGGTCGCCGATGGCGTGGTCAAGGTGACGATTGATGGCGATATCGTCGAATGCGTGGAGCTCGAGACCCGGCTGGCGGAACGTTTCGGCCTGCAATATTGCGAGGTGGCGCCGGATCTCGGCGAGGAAGGCTTCGAGTTTCGCGCCCTCGGACAGGCTGGCGCCGGCTTCCTGAAGCGGGAGATCGAGCGCGGCGACAACAAGGTTATCGGTCTCGGCCACGGCCGAACATTGTCATCGGCCGTGCACCACATGCCGCGGCTGAACGCGAAGGGGCTGCGATTTGTCTCGATGCTCGGCGGGCTGTCGAGAAACTATGTGGCCAACCCCTATGATGTGATGCACCGCATCGCCGAAAAAACCGGCGCGCACGCCTATATGATGCCGGTGCCCTTCTTCGCCAATACCGGCGAGGACCGGGAAGTGATGCTTGCCCAGCGCGGCGTGAAGGAAGTGTTCGATCTCGCCAACAACGCCGACCTGAAACTTGTAGGTCTCGGCACGGTCGATACCGATGCGCAGCTTGTCCTCTCCGGCATGGTGGAGCCGCGCGAGATCGCGGAGATCGCGGCATCGGGCGGCGTGGGCGAGATACTCGGGCATTTCTTCGACGCTGACGGACGCATCCTCCAGACGACGCTGACGGCGCGAACCCTGTCCGCTTCCTTGCCGCGGTCGAAAACCGAGAGGTTGGTCGCCTTGGCCGGCGGTGTTGCGAAGGCCGAGGCCATCCGCGCAGTCCTGAAGAGCCGGTGTCTTTACGGCCTGATTACCGATGAACGAACCGCCCAGGCGCTTTTGGAACCCACGCACATCACATAAAAATATAACAAAGTAACAAAACAAGCGTGGAAATATGTGAAAAACGTGTTATGTTCTGGAGTATCCAATCCGGAGAGAACCGGAGGCCAAGGTGAAACGAGAAGAACGGCAACAATCGATCATTAACCTGCTCATCGAGCATAAAAGCGTCGACCTCGACGACTTGGCCGATCGCTTTGCCGTGTCCAAGATGACCATCCATCGCGACCTTGACGATCTCGAACAGGCCGGCGTCGTCCGCAAGATCCGGGGCGGCGCGACAATCGACGCGGGTGTGCAGTTCGAAAGCGACTTCCGCATCCGCGAGCGCCAGGGAAATGAAGCCAAGATCGCCATGGCGCGTCGCGCACTGGAGCTTGTCGAGCCTGGCATGACAGTTATGGTCAACGACGGTTCCATGGCCGCCGTTCTCGGCGAGATGTTGCTTCAGAAACGGCCGCTGACGCTGATCACCAACAACGCCGCAATCATCGAGAGGCTGAAGAACGAAAGCGGCATCACATTGATTGCGCTGGGTGGCATATACTCCCCGAAGTTCAACGCGTTTCTGGGTGTGGTGACAGAGGAAGCGTTGTTTCGTCTGAGAGCGGATATCGCTTTCATCTCGACGCCCGCCGTTTCCGGCACCCTTGCCTATCACATGGACGACAATGTGGTACGCGCGAAGCGGGCGATGATCGCGTCTGCGAGCAAGACCTGCTTGCTGGTCAATCACCAGCGCATTGGACATACCGCCCTGCATGTCATGGCCGATCTTGCCGATTTCGACGTCATCATCACCGACAGCGCCCCCGAGCCTGCCGCCATCGAGCAGCTCGAACGCGCCAACATCAACCTGACCATCGCCTCGAACTGGGAGACGACATGAGCGCCGCACCTCGATTCTGGATTGGAACCAGTTGGAAGATGAACAAGACGCTGGCGGAAGCCAGCAGCTATGCTGAGGCGCTGCGCGCCGCCGATGGTGGGCGAGATCCGGCTATCCAGCGTTTCGTCATTCCGCCGTTCACCGCGGTGCGGGAGGTCAAGGGTCTGCTTGCCGATACCTCCGTTAAGGTGGGTGCGCAGAACATGCACTGGGCCGATCAGGGTGCCTGGACCGGCGAGATTTCGCCTCTCATGCTCAGGGATTGCAATCTCGACATCGTCGAGCTCGGCCACTCCGAACGCCGCGAACATTTCGGCGAGACCAACGAGACGGTCGGCCTGAAGACCGAAGCCGCAATCCGCCACGGTCTGATCCCGCTCATCTGCATCGGTGAAACACTGGCCGACCGGGAGAGCGGCCGGGCAACGGACATTTTGAAAACTCAGGTTCTCGGCGCTTTTTCGAAGCTGTCCGCGGCGCAGAAGGGCGCGCAGATCCTTCTTGCCTACGAACCTGTCTGGGCAATCGGCGAAAAGGGAATTCCCGCATCGCCAGACTATGCCGATGCACGCCAAGCCGAGATCGTGTCGATCGCGCAAGATGTGCTCGGCCGCCGAATCCCCTGTCTCTATGGGGGATCGGTCAATCCGGGGAACTGTGAAGAACTCATATCGTGCCCAAACATCGACGGGCTTTTCATCGGTCGTTCGGCCTGGAGCGTCGAGGGTTATCTCGGCATCCTTGCCCAATGCACCGCCAAACTCCAAGGAGATAAACAGTGAAGCTTGCAATCGCAGGAGACAGCGCTGGCGAAGGCCTCGCAAAAATTCTCGCCGAGCACCTCAAGGACCGCTACGACGTGCAGGAAGTGTCGCGCACGGATACCGGTCCGGACCCGTTCTACGCGAACCTTGCCGATCGCGTCGCGTCGGGCGTCCTCGACGGCACCTATGATAAGGCGATCCTCGTCTGCGGTACCGGCATCGGCGTCAGCATTTCCGCCAACAAGGTGCCCGGCATCCGCGCCGCGCTGACGCACGATACCTATTCGGCCGAACGTGCCGCACTTTCGAACAACGCCCAGATTATCACGATGGGCTCCCGCGTCATCGGACCGGAACTTGCCAAGGCCATCGCCGACACCTTCCTCGCACACACATTCGACGAGCAGGGCCGCTCGGCAGGAAATGTCGAGGCAATCAAAGAACTCGACGCGAAATACAACGCGCGTTGATTGGGATTGCATAGCATCGCCGCGTGTCGTGGCCTTCAGATCGACACGCGGCGATGATGCCGCAATAAACCGAGAGAAATGAAGCTGCGTCACGACGCCAACCTGCAGTTGGGGATGACAGCGCCTGGCTCGTCGGCTATAAGGCCTGTGCGACTCATGAGGGAGATCAGTTAGATGAGAAATTTCGGCACCAATCAGCGCTGAACAGCGACGCCGAATGCGGACTGCTGTTCAGTCCATCCTTGTCTAACAATATGATCTCTCGTGCCCTTGGAGGGCATTCATGTTTCGTCGCTTCTTTTCCTATTATGCGCGCTATAAGACCCTGTTTTTTCTGGATTTCGGCTGCGCGGTCGTCGCTGGTCTTCTCGAATTGGGCTTTCCGCTGGCGGTCAAGCTCTTTGTCGATGAACTGCTGCCAAGTCGTGAGTGGGGTCTGATCGCTGCGACCGCTGCGCTGCTGCTGATCGTCTATGCGCTGAACACCGGTCTGATGGCTGTGGTCAACTACTGGGGCCATGCGCTGGGCATCTCGATCGAATCCGACATGCGCCGCCAGGCCTTCGACCACATCCAGAAGCTCTCGTTCCGTTATTTCGACAATAACAGAACCGGGCATCTAATTACACACGTCACCAAGGATCTCGAGGAAGTGGGCGAAATCGCCCATCACGGACCCGAAGACGTCTTCATCGCCATCATGACCTTCATCGGCGCCTTCCTGCTGATGTTTTCGGTGCAGTGGAAGCTGGCGCTGATGACGACGATCATCGTGCCCTTCATGACCTGGCTTGTTAGCCGCTACGGCGCCAGGATGACATTGAACTGGCGCAGCCTGTTCACCAAGGTCGGCGACTTCAACACCCGCGTGCAGGAGAGCGTCGGCGGCATCCGTGTCGTCAAGGCCTTCGCCAACGAGGATTACGAAAGCCGGCTCTTTGCCCGCAATAACGAGGACTACAAGGCCACCAAGCTTAATGCCTATGCCTATATGACTGCGAGCATTGCGCTCAGCTATTTCAGCACGCGCCTTGTGCAGCTCGTGGTGATGGTGGCCGGAACCTGGTTCGTGGTTTCCGGCGAGCTGACCTATGGCGGCTTCGTCAGCTTCCTGCTCCTGATCAATGTCTTCTTTCACCCGATCGACAAGATCACTTCGGTGCTCGAGATGTATCCGAAGGGCATCGCCGGCTTTAAACGCTTCCTGTCGTTGATCGACACGCAGCCCGACCTCGCGGACCGGCCGAACGCGATTGTGGTCGATCATCTCAAGGGCGATATCGTCTACAAAAACGTCAGCTTCGGCTATTCGGATCAGGGCATGATCTTCGAAGGCCTCAACCTGCAAATCTCTGCCGGAGAGACCGTAGCCTTCGTCGGCGCTTCGGGAACAGGCAAGACGACGATCTGCTCGCTGCTGCCACGCTTCTACGACGTGACGGCCGGCAGCATCACCATCGACGGCATCGACATCCGCGATATGACGCAGGCCTCCCTACGCAGCCAGATCGGCATCGTGCAGCAGGACGTGTTTCTGTTCGGATCGACCATTCGAGAAAACATCGCCTATGGGCGGCTGGGCGCGACCGACAAGGACATCATGGAGTCGCTGCGCCGCGCATCGCTGGACGAATTCGTCCGTTCCCTGCCGGACGGTCTCGATACGCCGACCGGCGAACGCGGCGTGAAGCTGTCAGGCGGGCAAAAGCAGCGACTGGCCATTGCGCGCATCTTCCTCAAGAACCCGCCAATCCTCATTCTCGACGAAGCAACTTCTGCGCTCGACACAGCAACCGAGTATGCCATCCAGCAGGCGCTGGCGGACCTCTCGAAGGGCCGTACGACCCTCGTGGTGGCGCATCGGCTGACGACTATCCGCAATGCTGATCGCATCATTGTCATGGGATCGAACGGCATCGTCGAACAGGGTACGCATGCTGAACTGCTGACCAGCGGCGGCGGTTATGCCAGGCTTCACAGCGCCCAGTTCGGAGCGTTCCCGTGATACAGACGCGTATTGTCACGATCGAGCCTGGCCGTGGTCGGTGAAGCGTTTGCTGAAGTTCATGATTCAACGGCGGATTCCCACGGAATCCGCCCATTTCATTTGCAGATCCATTTCATCGCCATCGGAGAGGCTGATGCCGCCGGGGTGCGAGGATCTCAGCGCCCAATTTGCGCTTGGTTGTGAGCGCATGCCGCTTTAGTCATGCCCCTATACATTGCAAAGAGGTGTGGCGCACTGGCGGTAAAGCGGCGGACAGGATCGCAAATTGATCGGCTTCTTCTTGGCAGCGGCCGATATTGCCTCAATACGTCTACAGTCGCGCAGTTATGAGTCTGCGGCCTAGTTCGTATTCGCTCAAGCTCGTCAGTCATTGAATGAATGGGCCTGCGAGGAGCAGATTGCCGTTTGCAGCTCAGGTCGCTATGTTTACTGAAGGCACACGAACAACAAAGGAGGTTGCCTATGTCATCGCGGGACGCCTGATCCAGCAATACCAAGACTTCTGCCTTTCCAAGGGCATCAATTTTACCAGCATTGAATCCGTACGGCCGCACGACAATACCACGCTCTTCTGCAGCGCTGGCATGCAGCAGTACAAGCCCCTCTTCTCCGATCCCTCCTACATTGGAACCGTCGCAAACAGCCAGGCCTGCCTGCGCATGGGCGACCTCGATGAGATCGGAGACGGAACGCACTTTCTCCACTTCACGATGCTCGGTCTTTTCTCCTTCAGGGAGATGACCGTTGGCGACGCCATCGATTTCTGGATTGAGTTCCTTGGAACACTCGGTCTGGTACCTGACCATGTGACAATCCATCCCGATCGCCTGGACGAATGGACTCCGCTTTATCGCGGCCGCTTGCCCGTGATTTCAGATGCAGAATGCAAATGGAGTGATGGCAGCATCAGCGGATATTGCACCGAGTTCTATAAAAATGGCATTGAGATCGGAAACATCGTCAATCCGCTCGGAACTTGTATCGACGTCGGTTTCGGTGCCGAACGCCTCGACATGATCGTCAACGGCACGCCGCCAGAGGATGCGCTTGGCACGCTGCGCGAGACTGTCGTGAAGATCGTGGAGAGTGGCTACCGAGCGGGTAACAAGGAACAAGGATACGTGCTGCGAAAGTTGCTCCGCCGCATCCATATGATGGGCGGCATGCTCGATCATCCTTATTTTGAAGAGGAGGTCGAACGTCAGAAACGTCTGCGCGCCAAATATCTGCGTCTCAGTGAAAAACATTCCGACATGAGTCCGGAATGGTGGTTCGACACGCACGGTATCGACCTCTCCGACATGCGGTAGACTGTGGACGAGTTGCAACGGACAGGGCCTCCCGATGGTGACAGCGGGAGGCGCCTTGACGTCTTGGTTTCCGTAGCCGCTCTACTATAATGATTTGGTAGGAGGATCGCATCATGGCTGTCGCTTTCACAAAAGAGGAAAGTGCCGAAACGGCTGCGGAGACGCAGCTTCCCGACCGTGCTATTTCGCCTCATCCGAACTTGGTCACCGAAGACGGATGGAAGGCGCTGAACGTCGCCCTACAGGAGGCTCGCGAACAGTACGAGGCCGCAAACGCTCTCGAAGACGTGAACGAGCGGCGACGTCAAGCGGCGGTACCTTTTCGTGACCTGCGTTATTTCAATGAGCGGGTGCGGACTGCTGAGGTGATGACAGCTCCAGCGTCAAATGAAGCTGTCGCCTTCGGCAGCACCGTCACCTTCAGCCGAGACGACGGGCGCGTGCAGACCTATCGCATAGTGGGAGAAGACGAAGCCGAGCCTAAACATGGGACGATCTCCTACGTTTCGCCAGTCGCTCGATCTCTCATGGGGAAATCGGTCGGGGACGTAGCCGTGGTCGGCAACAACGAGCTGGAGATTGTGTCGATCACTTGAGGTGGAACGGTTCTCTCGTTCCTGCGCTCCGTCGACCGCGATCGGATCGAACTGCGAGGGGATGGGAAAGCGTCAGATATTCAAAAGCCGCTTCGCCGGCGACGGCCAGTTTGTCGAGAGTGTCTCACGGGTTGGTCGGTGCCTGCGAATGGAGGCGGCGAAAGGAGCAAGAATATGCTGGGAAGCATGACCGCATCGTCGAGCTTGGAATAAACGCAAGCTCACGCGGTGAAGGGAGGTTTCTCGAATTGTGTGAGCAAGCGGGTTTTGCCGAGCCTCAACGCCTCGCAAAGCAGCTCAACCTAATCCTCCACTTACATTGTTCATCTCGCCGCAAGCATGTTCGAGCCAATCCGAGAATGCACGTACCTTCTGGCGCGCATCGGCGCGGGCCGGCCATAGGGCATAGTAGCCATAACCGCTATCGATGATCCGCTCAAAAGGGGCCACCAGCTCGCCGCTCTCCAGATCCTGCTGCGAAAAGGCAAGATCGCCCATGGTCACACCATAGCCGCTGGCCGCAGCGGTCATTGCAAAATCCTGCGTGTCGAAGACCTGATGGCGAGCCGCATGGAAAGAATAGGCGCCCTCGGCCTGTAGCCAGAGCGTCCAATCGCTATGACGCGGGTTGGAATGTAGCAGGACGCAGTTTTGCAGATTCTTTACCGCCGGCGGATCACCGAGCTTCGAAAGCAGTTGTGGGGAACACATCGGCGTCAGCCGTTCGCGCAATAGCGGCAAAACATCCATACCAGGCCAATGGCCGTTGCCGTAGGTGATCAGCATGTCGATATCGCCGACCGAGAAAGTGGGGCGCAGGAACCAGGCCGTGTCGATGTTGATATTCAGATCTTCATGATGGCTGTGAAGATCCGGCAGGCGCGGAAGGAACCACTTACGCGCAAATGTCGGCGGCATGCGGATCGTGAGCGAGCGTACGGTCGTCCGCGTTGCTTCGAATGAAGTCTTCAGTGAGGCAAGAAGGGTGTCGACAATCGGGATCAGCGCCATACCGCGCTCCGTCAGCGCCACCTTACGCGTATGGCGTTCGAACAGGCTGCACCCGAAATAATGCTCAAGCTGCTGAACCTGCCTGCTGATTGCGCTTTGGCTGAGATTGAGTTCGGCTGCCGCCGCCGTGAAGCTGCCCGTTTCCGCAACGACCGAAAAGGTCTGAAGCGTCTGCAGCGGCGGTAGCCGGTTGTGATCGAATCTCGGTTCCATTCGTTCCCTTGCCTTCACGCCGCTGATTGACGCAACAAGCATTAAAGCATGCGGATCGGATGGCAACCGGACGCGGCTCAGGCGATTGCGCGGCGCACAGTCGATACGGCCTCTCTGACCCGGCGCGGCGCCGTCCCGCCTCTATGGTCGCGGCTGGCGACCGATCCTTCCACTGTCAGCACGTCAAAGACGTCTTCGCGAATGGACGGCGCAAAGGCTTGCATATCGGTGAGCGAAAGCCCCGAGAGCGTCGCCAGCGCCTTGTCGCGTGCCATGCCCACGATCGCGGCGACGGAATGGTGCGCGTCCCGGAACGGCATTCCGGTGCGGACGAGATAGTCGGCCAGATCGGTCGCCGTCGAATAGCCCTGCTTGGCCGCCGACAGCATCTTGTCGCGCTTCACCGTAATGGTCGGGATCATCTGGGCGGTAACGCTGACGGCCGCGCGGACGGTCTCGAGGGTGTCGGTCAGCGGCGGCTTCGATTCCTGCTGGTCCTTGTTGAAGGCAAGCGGCTGGCTTTTCATGAGCGCTGCGGAAAATGCAAGATTGCCAATGACGCGAGCCGCCTTGCCACGCACGAGTTCAGCCAGATCAGGATTGCGCTTCTGCGGCATGATGGAGGAGCCGGTGCAGAACTGGTCGCCCACCTCGATGAAATCGAACATCGGCGTGCACCACAGGATCACCTCCTCGCTAAAGCGCGACAGATGTCCCATGATCACTGCGCCGGCGCTGCAAACATCCACGACATAGTCGCGGTCTGAAACCGCATCGAGGGAGTTGGCAAACGACTGCGAAAAGCCAAGCTGATCGGCACTATACTCAGGATCTATGGGATAGCCCGTACCGGCCAGCGCGGCGGCGCCAAGCGGCGAAACGTTGAGACGCTCCCGCGCGGCACCGACCCGGTCGAGATCCCGCAAAAACATTTCGGCATAGGCCATCAGGTGATGGCCGAAAGTGACGGGCTGGGCCACCTGCAAATGCGTGAAGCCGGGCATGATCGCATCGACATGCTCCTCGGCAAGATCGACGAAGGCGCCGACCAGGGTCTTCAGATCAGCGGCCAGCAGATCCAGCTGCTCGCGTGCATAAAGGCGTATATCGGTTGCAACCTGGTCGTTGCGCGATCTCGCGGTATGCAGCTTCTTTCCAGCATCGCCGATCAGGGCGGTCAACCGGTTCTCGACATTGGTGTGAACGTCTTCAAGCTCTCTCTTCCACTCGAACGCGCCCGAACGCATTTCTTCTGCAATCTGGTCGAGCCCGGTCTGGATCTGAGCATTCTCTTGCGCCGTGATGATGCCGGCGCGGGCCAGCATATTGGCATGGACCTTGGAGCCTGCAACGTCATGCAATGCTATGCGCTTGTCCTGATCAAGGCATTCGTGGAAATTCTCGAAGTCCCTGGAAACGGCTTCCTTGAAAAGTGGGGACCATGTCGTGGCCGTCTGGTTTCTCATCTCGGTCTTCCCTTTTGAAAGGACGCAGCCCGCCTCCGAGCGCGTCGTTTATTGAAGCAGATCAAGCAGACTGCGGGCGTCGGCCCGGCTTTCCAGATCGAGGACGAAATCACACAAGGCATTGACCCTATGGGAAGGCAGCACCATGCTGGCAAGCTCGGCATACTTGCCGATGAGCCGCTCATCGCTCAGCGGGTTCTGCGGTCCACCCAGGGGAAATTCGACAATCAGGCGGTGCCGCTCGCGATTGTCAGTCACGATGGTGATTGCGGGCTCGTCCTCATCCCTCATCGCCGGATCGATCCGAACAGTGATGCGATCCATCAACGAACCGATCGCCGCTGCCGACCAGGCCGCCTCTTCCAGCTCGGCAAGAAAGACCTTGCCATAACGCAGCCTGGCGGCGAGCGCATAGGGCAGGCTCATCTGCGCCTGAGCGCGGGACTCGATCGTCTTGCCACCGCACATGCCGTACTGGAAGCGACTGATATCCACCTCGATAGCCTCAATGTCGGCAGCGTCGAGACCATGACGTTGAAGCAGCAGATCCAGCGCGTCGATCCCAGCATGCGTGCCGCGGCAGGTGGCATGCGGCTTGATGGAGCAGCGATTGAGCCGCCAGTTCATCCCGAAATCGAGTACCAGGGCTTGCGGATCTCCCCTGCCCGCGCCGAACGTTGCGAAGAAACTACCCCAGCGCTCTGCGTCGAATACGCTGTCCGGCCCCTCGAAATCCCTCTTTGCCAGATAGGCGGCCATAAGCCCGCCTTCGGCGGCGCGGCCGGCATGAAGCTTTTTGGTTGAACTGCCGTTGTGAATGAAAGCCCAGGTGCCGCCGACGAAAGAACAGGCCGTGCCAAGCGCCGAAGTCATGGCATCTGCATCGAGATCCAGCATAGTGCCGACAGCAGCGGCTGCGCCAAATGCACCGCACGTGCCTGTGGAATGCCAACCGAGGCCGTTGTGCTCTTCGTATCCGCCGACCGCCTCCAGCACACGACGGCCGACTTCGTAGCCAAGCAGGACGCTGCGCAAAAGCTCGCGGCCGCTGAACGGCCGATCGCAATCACCAAGTGCAGCGAGTGCGGCAGGCAGGACGACAGCGCCGGAATGATCGCAGCCGCCACTGTCATCGAGCTCGTAGGCATGAGCCGAAACACCATTGACGAGTGCGGCGGTCCTTGCGTCCGCCGAGATCGGCCGTCCCCAGATAGACGAACGCCCCATTCCGGCTTGAATGCCAAGCACCTCCAGCACGGTGCGGGTTTCGCGGGATGCTGATCCGGCAATCGCTGCGCCAAGCGTATCGAGAATGTGAAGCTTTGCCTTGTGAATGGTCTCACGGGGAAAGGCATTGAAGCTCGTTGAACATACGTGGCCGGCAAGTAGGCGTGTCAGATTATCGCTCACCGGCCTGCTCCTCGCCGATATAGGCTTCATAGACATTGATTGGATGATCGCCGGGTGCGGCGATGCCCTTGCGGCCATGCCAACGCGCAACCTCGGCGGCCGTTGCCAACCAAACGTCGTCGAAGCCTCGGATGTGACATAACAACTCCTCGATCAGAGCAATTCTGCCAGGTGTCCCCGTCCATTCCGGGCGGAGCTGGATCACATAGCAAAGGCCGTATTTTCGGTAGGCGTCGAACTCGGCGATCCAGTTGCCGAGCACCGCCTCGTAGGACGGAATCCGCCCCTGGCCCTTCGGAAAGGCCGGCGTGAAGTTGAATTGAAAGTAAGGTCGGTCTTCGAGTTCGATGTGAACCGGAATTTCCACGAGCGACGACGGATGGCTGTAAGGTACGTCATCGCCGTTCAAGGATGCAGACCAGGAATAGCCAGCCTGGAGAAGCATCCGGTCGAAGTGACGCGGCCAATTGCCTGCGGGCAGCCGAAAGCCCGAGACATCGTTCGATGCGATCGAACTCAGCGTCTCGCGGCTGCGCTGCAGGAGTTCCACGGCCGCGGTCGCCAGCATGGCATCGTAGCGCTCGAAGGCCCAGCCGTGGCTTTCGAGCTGGTGATGCGCCGACACGACATCGCGCAGAAGCCGCTCATGCCTTTCCGCCACGAGACCGGGCACGAACCAGCTCGTCGACATGCCGGCGGCGGCGAACGCATTACACAGGCGCTCCACACCGCGGATGGCGCCATATTGCCAGACCGAATAGCTCTTGCTGCGTCCCCGCAGATCAGGCGCCTGCGCAATTGCATCGAGGCCGTCATCGAAGATCACAGAGACGATTGCGGCGCATCTCTTGCCCTGCGGCCAGAAGCCTTCGGAAGGAGTGCTGGTCATGTGGCAATCTCCGGACGTTGCTCAATCCACCACTTCGCGATCTCGGAACAACGCGTCGTCCAGACGCTGTCGCCATGCGCGGTGATGGCTTTGAAAAGGCCCTCCAGGATCGCAAGCCGGCCGGGCTTGGCGCAGACCTTTGGATGCAGGATCGTCGTCCAGCAGAGCCCTTCGCGATGGTAACCCTCGAATTCGGCGCACCAATTGCGCTGGACGTCGGCGTAGCCGGATATCCGGTCGAGCCCGATCGGGAAGTCGGGATCCTCGCTGTAAGCGAGAGCGGTATAGTCATCGATATCCCAGCGCCCCGGAATCTCGACAAGTCCGCGGCCATGTGCCCCCTGGTGGAAATAGGGCCGATCATCGCCACGCATCGAACTGGAGTAGATCACGCCGAAGGCATGCAGCAGTTCGGCGGTTTCCTCGCTCCAGTCGCCCGAGGGCGTGCGGAAGCCGACCGGCGTCACCCCCAGCCGCTTGCGAAAGATCTCACGGGAACGCTCCATGATATCGAGCTGCTGCTGCCGGCTGCAATCGATGAAAACCTCATGATAGTGGCCGTGATAGGCAATCTCGTGGGCATCCCTGAGGATGCGTTCGCATTGCGATGGCCAATGCTCGACGACCCAGGTCGGCACAAAGAACGTCGCCTTGAGGCCATATTCGCTGAGAAGATCGAGAAGCCTTGGAAGGGCACGCCAGGGACCATAAGCGCCTTGCGTGAAGTAGCGGGGATTGGACAGCAGCGAGCCGTCGAGCATCGCATCCCCGGTCGGGCCATCGACGTCGAAGGCGAGCGCTACCGCCGACTGCCGGCCTTCCGGCCAGAGAGCAGGTTTCGCCGCCGAATTGGTTGCAGTCTTCGCAGTCATGGGACTTTGCATGCGCTTTCAGTTGTGTTTGAGGCGCAACCATCCTTCCGCGGGCGCAATGGCACCCCGGCTGACCGTTGCATGCATGGGATCGGGAAGCGCCGCTTTTGCTGCGGCGCTTCTTGTGGCGCTTACTTGACGCCGTTCACCACAGCCTTTGGAACGGCATTGTGGACTAGCCCCCACTTCTTGAGGATCTGATCGTAGGTGCCATCCTTGATGAGAGCATCGAAGGCCCCGGCAACCACATCGCGAAGGGCGGTGTTGTCCTTCTTGAACGCCATGCCGAACGTATCGTTGCTGAGCAGCGGGTCGCCGACCAGCTTGTACGTATCGGGCTCAAGCCGCATCTGGTAAGCGATCGTCTCGATCCCCTGGACGACAGCATCATAGCGACCCTGCTTCATGCCGAGACGGGCGGCGTTTGAATCTGCCGTACCCTCGAAGGCTATCGTGGACTTGCCCTTGGCCTCGCAATTGGCCGCGCTCCAATCCTTGACGTTTTCGCCAAAGGAGGTGCTTCGGCTTCCTGCGACCGTTTTGCCACACAGATCGCTCGCCTGCTTGTATTTGTCTGCGTTGGCGTTGACGGTGAACAGGATGGGACCGCTCGTGATGTAGTCAACGAAGTCCATGCTCGCCTGGCGCTTTACGTTGTCGCTCATGCCGGAAATGATCATGTCGGCACGACCGGTCTGGAGGCCGCTTTGAAGCTCCTGAAATGCGGAGGTGACGAAGACGGTCGTGAGATTCAGTTTCTTGGCGATGGCATTTGCAAGATCGACATCGAAGCCGTCGATGGTGCCGCTGTCTGGATTGACGAATTCCATGGGCGGATAGATGGGGTTAGTCAGAATGCGCAGTTCGCCTTCCTTGAGAAGGTTCAGGCTCGAATCTGCCGATGCGGTGGTGGCGGCGAGGGACAGCAGCGCCGCCGAGATGGCGAGATGGATGCGTTTCATCAATTTCTCCTCTGATGATCTTTCTTCAAGGTTCTTGTTGTTAAAGCACCGCAGAAATGAAGTTCTTCACTCTGGGATTTCTTGGATTTTCAAGGATCTCGGCGGCTGTTCCTGCCTCCACGATCGTGCCGCCGTCCATGAAGATGATGCGGTCGGCCACTTCGCGGCAGAAACCGATCTCATGGGTGACGACAATCATTGTCGTGCCCGAAGCGGCAAGCTCCTTCATGACGCCAAGGACTTCGCCGACAAGTTCCGGGTCGAGCGCCGATGTCGGCTCGTCGAAGAGCATCGCCTTGGGCTTCATCGCCAGCGCCCTTGCGATTGCGATGCGCTGTTGCTGTCCGCCGGAAAGCTCGCTCGGATAGGCGTTGGCCTTGTCCGCTAGACCGACACGTTCGAGAAGAACGCGCGCTTCGGCGATGCACTCCTGCCGCGGCCGCTTCTGAACGCCGACCGGACCTTCGATGATGTTTTGCAAAACCGTACGATGCGGGAAGAGGTGAAATTTCTGGAAGACCATGCCCACGGCCTGCCGCTGGCGGGCGATCTCGCGGTCCGGAAGAGGAAACAATCGATTACCGTCGCGGCGATAGCCGACGATTTCATCGTCGACCATGACATAGCCGGCATCAATCGGTTCGAGCTGGTTGATGCACCGCAGGAAAGTGCTCTTTCCCGAACCTGAAGGTCCGATGATGCAGATCACCTCGCCCTTCATGATCTCGAAGTCGATGTCCTTGAGCACATGAAACGTTCCGAAATATTTCTGCAGACCGTGTGCCTTGATGATCGCATCCATTAGCCTGCCTCCCCCGCCAGAGCCTGGCCGGCTGGCTGCTGATGGGAAGCGTCGCGCCGGCCCCAGCCCTTCGAAAAATGTCGCTCGATGTAGATCTGGAGGATGCTGAGGATGGTGACGACGACCATGTACCAGATGGTGGCCACGATCAGCAGTTCGATGACGCGCGAGTTGACATAGTAGATGTCCTCCACGCTTCTGAGCACCTCGGAATATTGGATGACGCTAGCAAGCGACGTCAGCTTGACCATGCCGATCGTCTCGTTGCCGATGGGAGGAACGATGACGCGCATGGCCTGCGGCAGGACGATCTTCAGCGTGGCCCGCAACTTCGTCATGCCGATCGATTGGGCCGCTTCCATCTGTCCCTTGTCGATCGACAGGATGCCGGCACGCACGACTTCCGCGGTATAGGCCCCCTGCTGGATTCCGAGGCCGAGAAGTGCGGCGACGAAGGGGGTCATCACATCGACCGTCCGGATCGAGAACAATCCTGGAATGCCGATTGTCGGGAAAATGAGAGCGAGATTGAACCACAACAGAAGTTGCAGCAGGGCGGGCGCACCGCGGAACAGCCAGACGTAACCGACAGAAATACTGCGCAAGACCGGGTTATCAGACATGCGCATGATAGCGGCGACAACGCCGAGGACGATGCCGACGATCATGGCGCAGAACGTCATAATGATCGTGTTGCCGACCCCTGCCAGAACGGATCTGGAAAAGAGATTCTCAGAAACGTAGCTCCAGCCAATGTCTCCCTTCCAGAAGGCTCTCGCCAATAGAAGGAGCAGAATGATGCAAATCGCCGCCATGATCTTTGTGCCGATCTTTCGCTGCGGCACGATCACAAGCGCGTTCACGTCTGATAGCGCTGACTTGTTCAAATTCTGGTCCCCCGAGCTCATTTGTGAGCTTCGATCTTTAATCGGTGAACCTTACGTTGCTTTTGAATTAACCCACAAACGAGAATCGAACATGCAATTTATGCGTTTCTCGCATAAATCGCCGTCATTGCTCGCTGCTCTCACGTTAGGGCCTGGGTGCTCGGCGATTGTAACTTCAAAGATTTCTACAAAGCGCCGGATTGGATGTCGGAGCCGCTGGAGCACGATGTGTCGCCACAACTTAGATGGTATCCGATCGAAACCGGCTTCCAGTTGATACTTGATATGCTCGTCACAAATAAAACGCCCATGGGATACAGTCATGTCTATGCGCCCCAGCACTATATCGATGCACGGGTCGCAGCGGATGTGAGATGATGGCCCCAATATCAGCCCCTCTCCCTCAAGCAGCCCTTTCGAAAAGCCGGAAAAAGTTGGCGGGGTGTCTAGAAAGGCCGATGTGGAACCCATCTACGAAGGACGAGGAGGCTAAAGACTTGTCCGACACGCTTTCAGACTGGTCGCGACGATCTTCTTTCGATGCTTGTCGCCAACGGGGTGATCATTTGTTGGAGTGAACGATGGCGATCCATCGTAATGAAGACGAGGCGGAATGCGTCGTGCTGGTGCACGGGCTTGCTCGCGGCAGCGGATCCTTTTGGCTTATCGAGAAAGTGCTGGCGCGACGGGGATTTCTAGTCGTCAACAAAGCATATCCTTCAACGCGTGCACCAATCGCCGAGCTTGCAAACTACGTGGGGGATTGCGTCAAAGTATGCGGCGCACGCCGGGTCAATTTCGTAACCCATTCCATGGGAGGAATTCTGGTTCGCTACTGGCTGGCACACGCACGGCCGTCAAATTTGGGGCAGGTTGTGATGCTCGCCCCGCCCAACAACGGTTCCGAGATCGTGGATGTCTTCGGCGAGATGCCACCATTTCGTTGGATCAACGGCCCGGCTGGTCTCCAGCTTGGAACCGGTGCAGAAGCGATGCCGCAGCTTCTGCCGAAGCCTGACTATCCAGTGGGGATCATCGCCGGCGACGTATCCGTTAATCCGGTATTCAATTCCATCATCGAAGGGCCGAATGATGGAAAGGTCTCCGTCGCGTCAACGCGACTGGATGGCGCGGTTGACCATCTGGTCCTGCATGCCACGCATACGTTCATGATGTTCAATCCAATCGTGGTTGTCGAGACCATCAACTTCCTTGAACGCGGCACATTCCATCACGGCCTGACAATGCAGGAGGCAAGCGCGACCATTCTTGCAATGATCCAGTAAGAAGCGGTCGCCTCACAAGCCTACGGGTCGTCTTCGGGCCGACAGCCAGCCCTGCGCTTGATAGCGCTGTGCCTCTCAAAAGGGAAAATACATTAGCGAAAACGCCGGTACGCCGGTATTGTGGCGTCATCTCAAGGCAGGAGTGATCCATGAATATGATTAGGATAGCCGCGGCCGCTTTCTTTGCGGGTGCTGTTGCGTTGACGGGAGCTCTTCCCGCCGAAGCGGCAACCGCGCGCGTGACCGGCACGACGCAAGTTCGATCGGGACCCGGCACCTCATATCGCTCCGTCGGTCAGGTGCGGAGAGGAGACAGGGTGAACGTCACCCGCTGTTCGTCGTCGCGGAGATGGTGCCACATCCAGCCACGGCATTCGCGCAACGGCTGGGTCAATTCCCGGTTCCTCGACCGCGTTTCCGGAAGCCACAGAGGCCGTCCGGGCAGCGTGTGCTTCCATGGCGCGCACGGGTATGTTTGCCTCGGTCGATAGCGATCCGCTGGTATGAATTGATCCAACGCGTCCATTAGATCGATCGTTGCAAGGTATACTGTCTCGCGCTCCGGCGTAGCGGGGAAGCTAACCTACCTCACTCATGAGGTCTGCCGTAACCATCACCTCAGTCACGGCAGCCTCGACGACTGATCTGCAGTTCGTAGCTTACGATCGACGAATTCGAACGACATGAGCTCACAGAGCGAACGTGTCCTGTGGTCTACGCTGCAAGGCGCGACTCTATTCGGCGAGTGCGCCGCTCCCCCGCAGAAATCCAGCCAGACCATCTACAAAAAGACGGACCTTCTTTGGAATATAACGATTTGAAGGGTAGACGGCCTGAATGACCTGCGGTTCATGGAGCCAGTCGGGAAGCACTCTTTCCAACGTTCCTGATGCAATCATCGGCTCCAGAAGGACATCGTGAACGAGCCCGATGCCCATGCCCGCCGCAATGGCCTCGCATATAAGATGGGAATTGTCCGATCTGAGCACCGGTTTGACGCGTACATCTATCACCTCCTGTTGAGCCCCCGTCAGGCGAATCTGTTCGGCGCCCTGCAGGTAGGAGCGCACGACGTAGTTGTGATGTTCGAGATCGTTTGGGTGACCTGGTCGTCCGCGACGGTCAAGGTATTGCGGCGTTGCAGCGAGGCTGCGCTTCAGCAAGCCGATCTTTCTAACGATCAGCTGTGTTTCAGTCACGACTCCCATGCGGATCGCGAGATCGAGCCCCTCGGCAGCAACATCGGCAAACCGATCGGACAGGGAGACGTCCAAATCGATATCCGGATGATTTTCCCTGAACTGAAATAGATATGCACCAAGGGCCTGCGTACCAAAGCTGATGGGTGCACTGATCGCCAGCCGTCCGGTGATTCCCGCATCAAGATCGCTGACAATCTGATCGGCTTCGTCTATGCGCTCCAAGACACCTTTCACGTGTTGGAGATAGACGGCGCCCGCCTCCGTCAATGCCACTTTCCGCGTGGTGCGATCAAACAATCTAGCCTGGAGTTGGCGCTCCAGAGCGCGAATCTGCTGGCTAACCGATGATTGGGTCCGGTGAAGGTCACGTGCTGCGGCCGAGAAGCTCCCATTCTCGGCGACACAAACGAAACAAGACAGCATCGAGAGGCGATCCAACCCAGCACCCATTTATAAGCCAATGAAATAAATCTTATCAGTTTTGGCAGAATTAATCATTCTCGCCAATAGCGCTATAGCCGTCCAGCTCATTCCTCAAAGCCTCCAGGAGCTGACATGCCTATATCACGTCGTAATCTATTCGCCGCCTCCGCTGGCCTCGCCATGGCAACAGCTATCGGTGACATCAGGACGGCCAACGCCTCAACCGAACTTGCTACCGTCCAGATGCCCGGAGTCATCCGCCGCAAAGTTGGAACAATCGAAGTCACCGCTTTACTCGACGGATATATGGAGATGCCAGCCGCCCTCTTCAAAGCGCCGGAAGACGAGGCCGCTCGCCTTGCTTGGAAGCAATTCCAGCCAGCTTCACCACGCCTGAGCCCAGTGAACGCGTTTCTGATCAATCTCGGCGAACGGCTCGTGTTGGTCGATACCGGCGCCGCTGGCCTTTTCGGGCCAACGCTCGGAAGAACCCCGCAGGCGCTCGCAGCCGTAGGGGTCAAGCCAGAGCAGATCGACGCGGTGCTGTTCACGCACATGCATCCTGATCATGTTGGTGGTGCCATCGATCCCCATGGCAACGCAGTCTTCTCGAATGCGGAAATGATCGTGTCCGAAGCTGATTTTCGCTATTGGCATGACGATACCGCCCTCAACCAAGCACCTGACGCTTTTAAGCCGTTTTTCTCCGGAGCTCGAACCGTCGCCAAAGCCTATGAAAAGCGTCTGACGCAGTTTTCAGGAGAGACCGAGCTGCTTGGCGCTTTGGGGACAGTGCCACTTCCCGGCCATACGCCAGGCCATACCGGCTTTGTCGTTCACTCGGGAGACGATACGCTCCTTATTTGGGCAGATATCGTGCACCACGCGGCCTTTCAGTTCGCCCATCCGGAATGGGGTCCGGCCTTTGATGTCGACGGCACCTTGGCGACAGCATCCCGCAAACGTGCTTTTGATCAGGCCGCGCACGACCGCATCTTGGTTGCGGGAATGCACTTGCCCTTTCCGGGCTTTGGCCACGTCGCCCTGGAGAAGGGCGAGTATCGGTTCGTTGCTGCTGAATGGCCCTACGATCTCTAGGAGCAATCCAACGATCACTATTATGCAACTTGGTTTCAAATCGGTAGGAGACGAAGCGGGTGATGGAGCAATCCCTCCTGCCTGCATTCGCTTCGCCCGCTCTCCGGACCAGCAGCGTCAGCGAACTTTTGCTCTCTTGCCGAAAGTGGTTGTTCCGCTTTTTGCAAGAGAGCGGGGATTTTCTTTGAAACCCGTCACAAATGTAACTCTCACCCATCCCTACTCCTCGCCTATCAATTGCCCGACCAGAACAGCTGGCGCGCGCTTCCTGAACCTTCGTTCTCAAGCGCCGCTCCAACCATGCAGCAGCTGTGATGGCCGCTACCTGCAGGTTTCGTCGAGAGAAGGAATGACAATCCATGAATGATCAAGGCTATACCACCAGTTTCGAAGTGGATCAGACTCCGCAACAGGCCTTCGACGCCATAAATAACGTGCCTTTGTGGTGGTCGGGGGACCTGCAAGGCGACACCACCGAAGTCGGCGACGAATTCACCTATCGCTACGAAGACCTACATCGCAGCAGACAAAGAATTACTGAGATGACACCTCAGAAGCGGATTGTCTGGCATGTCGTGGAGGCCGAGCTGAATTTCGTTCAGAACCGAGCCGAGTGGAACGGCACCGACATTATTTTCGATATCGCGACAAAGGGTGACAAGACTGAGGTCCGCTTCACCCATGCAGGCCTTCTTCCGAGCGCCGAATGTTTCGACGACTGTTCGAACGCATGGAGCTATTACATCAACGGCTGCCTGCGGAATCTCATTGCCGGAAATGTCAAGGGGGACCGCGATGCGATTGGTTAGATTGAGAGCCCCGGGTGGCCTGGAAAACCTCAAAATCATCGAGGAAAATCGCCCAGAACCAAGACCCGGTGAGGTGTTGGTACGAATAGAGGCATGCTCCTTGAATTTGCGCGACGACTTTGTCGTCCGGGGTAAAGTGCCTTTTGATGACGGCCGCGTTCCGCTCTCAGACGGTGCGGGAAAGGTAATTGCGATTGGCGACGAGGTGAGCGAATTCGCAGTCGGAGACAACGTCGTCAGCACATTCTATCCCTACTGGTTGACGGGCGACATCACCTCCGCCACCCGACGGGATATACCTGGTGAACATTTCGACGGCTTTGCCTGCGAATATGTGTGCATGCCGGCCCATGCCTTTACGAAGACACCGGTGGGCTTTTCACATCTGGAAGCGGCAACCCTCACCTGTACGGCGGTGACTGCCTGGAGAGGTTTGGTGGTGTGCGGCCAGGTCAAACCCGGCGACACGATCCTGACCCTTGGAACAGGGAGCGTGTCGCTGTTTGCGCTGCAATTCGCGAAGGCCGCCGGCGCCCGCGTCATTGCGACCTCATCGTCCGAGGAGAAGCTGGAGCAACTAGAACGTCTTGGAGCCGACGTCGTCATCAATTACAAGGCCGTGCCAGACTGGGGCCAGAAGGCAAGAGATCTGACGGACGGGCGCGGCGTCGATCACGTCATCGAGGTCGGAGGACCTGCTACCCTTGCGCAATCGATAGCGGCCTGCAGAACGGGCGGGCATATAGCGCTCATCGGCGTGTTGACCGGTTTTGCCGGCGAGTTGATGATCCCGGCGCTATTTTCCAAACAGATTCGAGTGAGCGGGATCTCCATCGGCAGCCGTGCAGATCAAGAAGACATGATCCGTGCCATCGACGTAAATCGTATTAGGCCCATCGTTGACCGCAGTTTTCCGCTGGAAGAGATCGCCGGCGCGTTCAACTATTACGGATTGGGCCAACATTTCGGCAAGGTTTGCCTTAACGTGTAGGTTGGCCTGATCGCTGTGAACGCACAGTCAGCTCACCAATAGCCGTGATACTCATGCAACCGGTCACCCAAATTCGCGTAGGGCGTCTTCGATCATCGCCTCAAGGCTGCTTGCCTGTACGCCAAGTAGCCGCTCGGTTTCTGCTGAATCCACGATGAGCGGTCGTTCAAAAAGATAGGTCATCTCCAGGAGTTCGTGCATTCCACCCGTCTCCATCTCTTCGGCGGAATATGTGCGAACTTCGGGGATGTCTGTGCCAATGATATTCGCAAATCGCCCGATAAGCTCTCGAGGCGAGGTATGTTGGGAAGGAACGTGAAACGCGCGTCCCCAGTCGCCGGAATAGCGGGATGCCGCCACGAGGGTTCGCGCGACGTCCTTGGTAAAGGTCCAAGCGTGATTGGCATCGAGGTCCCCGAGGAAGGTGACCGGCTTCTTATCAAGCAACGACGGCAGGGCCAGCAGCGAGAAGTAGGTGACCGCGCCTTGCCCGAGATAATCACTCGATCGTATCTCGATGGCGGGGACGTTGGCGCGAAGGGCGCGCTGCCACATGATCGTCCGGACGGTACCTTTTCTGCTCGTGGGATCGAGTGGAAGGTCCGGTCGCAGGGGGCTTTCTGCATGCTCGCCATAGCCGTAGACGTTTCCGAGGAGGACGATCTTCGCGCCGACGGATTCGGCTGCTCGCACCGTTCCATCGATGATCGGGAAGAAATCAGTTGGCCACCGATGATACGGGGCCATGGCGCACATGAAGATTGCGTCCGCGCCCTCGCTGATGCTCGCGAGGGCAACGGCATCGGTGGCATCCGCTTGTACCAACCGCACACCCTCGAGCCCGATCGAGTTCACCGTCCTGCTTGTCAGGACGACGTCATGGCCTTCCTTACCAAGCAGGCGAGCTGTCTCTGTCCCTACCGGACCTGCACCCACGACAACATAGAAACTCATGATAACCTCTTCGCGTTCTGGTGATGAGGTTCACTTAACGGGCAATCGGATTGAAAATCGCACAGGAATTGCCAAATGTTAGGCAGAATCCGCTATGAATTTGAGGGCAGTTCACATGCACCTGCAATCTGCTTCACCTTATCCTGACGCGCGGGTCACAGCTTCTTCGCGACATGTGGAGGCAGGAACCTATCGCCTGCCGAAAGCGCAGCATCATCGCATCATGGTTCACGCCAGCGCCGCAACGCGGACCTACTGTAACGACGTCGCGAAATATTTCATAAGACGCGCCGGAGACGTGGATATTGTGCCAGCAGGCCGGGAGGCGGGGTTCGAGGCAGAGACCTCCTTCGACACACTGGAGATTCGCCTTACGCCCTCCCTGCTCGAGGGCGTAGCGGCCGAGCTTGGCACAGGGGCAAGCTTGCGGAGGTTCGACACACGGCACTTGCTTCGCGACATGCGTATCCAATACCTTGCCCAGGCGCTGGAAAGCGACCTGAAGGCCGGATTGCCAAGCGGACACTTGTTTGCAGATGGCGTCGGCGTGGCGCTCGCGGTCCGCCTGCTCGGGCTTGATGACCCGAGAGCCGAGCGAACGGTTAGGTTGTCGCATGATCAACTCAGCCGCGTCGTCATGTACATAGATGCCAATCTGCATGAGGCGCTTACGATCGATGAACTTAGCCGCATCGCAGGCGCAAGCAGCTCTCATCTGCGAACCTGGTTCAAAGCGGCAATGGGTACGACACTTCACCGCTACGTGTTACGGCGGCGCGTCGACCGTGCTCGAACCCTATTGCTCGCAGGCGACAACAGCATCAGCGAAGTGGCTCATTTGACTGGTTTCGCGCATCAGTCTCATCTCGCGCACTGGATGCGACGAGAAATCGGGGAGACGCCTCGTGGCTTGAGACGGGCAAAACCGGTCTCATGAGCCTTGGCACTTTGTCCAGTGCACTTCCGATTGACTTGGACGTCAGCCTTTCACTCTGACGTCCGCTGCCTTTGGATCTCCCTAACGCTGTCGGTGCACGCTACAAGAAAATCGATCAGAAACCCTCTACGCGTGCCCGTCTTCAATAATCTGTCGATGCGCCCACTCGTAATCTCAGGACTCGCAAAGCAGTTGCCGTTGCGTGCGCACCGCAGCGAGCCCCAAGCCGATCCTTGGGCACGTTACGGATGCGTAGCCGTTTCGTCGATCGCGGGATCCCTATGCTTGCGACCAGGGAAGGCTTTTGGAGAACCGGTCGGTGATCCAATCGGCGAAAGCGCGTGTCTTATTGGGAACAAGTTGCGTGGATGGATGCACGACGTAGACACCGCCTTCGTCGGGAACCGGATAGTCTTCGAGAATACGAACAAGCCGCCCATCGGTAAGCTCACGACCGACGAGCCAGTCGGTCGCGTAGAGCAAGCCATGTCCGCTGATTGCCGCAAGCACCAATGCTTCGGCGTCATCCGAGATAAAGGGACCGGAAACCGGGACCGAAAGTTGCGCCCCACTCGGCATTATAAATTCCCAAAGATATGGGTTCGGCTTTCCAGAGAAAATCAGGCAATCATGTCCGGCGAGATCGTTTGGCGTCGGGGGTGCCGCATGCCGTTGGAGATAGGAGGGGGATGCGACGATCATGCGTTTTCGATCCGCCAGCTTGCGGCTTACGAGCCGCGAATCCGGCAATACCCCAAGGCGTACGGCGAGATCGAATCCTTCGCCAATTAGGTCCACGAAACGGTTCGAGAAGGCGACATCGAGTGTAACACCGCGATAGGCTGCGCGGAACTCGACAAGTAATGGCATCAGCCACATTCGGCCGAAACTGCCGGGCAGAGCAAGGCGAAGGCGACCTTGCGGCTCTCCGTTTGAAAATCGTTCCGTTTCTTGGCCGGCGGTCATCAATCCCTGGAGCAAAGGTCGGATGCGCTGAAGATAGATTTCACCTGCTTCGGTCAGCGCGACACTGCGGGTGGAGCGCTCCAGAAGCCGAACGCCGAGTCTCTGCTCCAGGTTCTGGACGCGCCGGGATACGACAGTAGCGTCGCGGTGGAGCCGTCGGCCAGCTGCGTTGAAGGAGCCATCTTCGGCAACGGCGACGAAGGCAGTCAAACTTTCAATATCGGGCAGAGGAGACAATTGCTGCATAAATCGCAGATATACACTGCAATTTATCGCCATTCCACAAAATTACTGCAGCGATCACATTGCAAGCATTCAAACCTCCCGAAAGGAATGCACATGCAAGCAATTACGCTGAATGGACCTTCGCTGGATCTCCTGACCAGAGTTGAACTTCCCGATCCGCTGCCGCCAGGTCACGGTCAGGTCCTTGTACGAATGCACGCGGCCAGCCTCAATTTCATCGACCTCGCCGTCGCGTTCGGGAAATATCCCGGTATCAGCTTTCCGCTTGTGCCTATTGCCGACGGCGTTGGCGAGATAATTGCAATTGGCGACGATGTCTTAGACCTTGCAGTTGGCGACCGCGTTGCTTTGCATCCGAAGACGATCTGGTTTGCGGGACGTGGAACGATAGAGAAAGCGAACGCAACCCGCGGCGTGTCACGCCCAGGTTCCCTCATTGAAATCGCGACCGTCGATGCAGGCTCCGTTGTCAAGGTGGCGGAGCACCTATCCTGGGAAGCGGCTGCAACCGTACCGATCGCAGCGACGACCGCCTGGAACGCGCTTGTGTGCGCCGATGTCGGTCCTGGCTCGACTGTTGTTTTTCTTGGAACGGGCGGCGTTTCTATCTTTGGTCTGCAACTCGCCAAGGCAAGAGGGGCACGCGCAATTGTCACGTCTTCTTCAGACGAGAAACTCGAACTCGCCCGCAAACTGGGAGCGGATGAAACCATCAATTACAATGAATCTCCCGACTGGGACTTGCAGGTCCTCAAATTGACCAGCGGATTGGGTGCCGACCTCGTCCTGGACACTGTTGGAACGGCGACATTTACGCGCTCGCTGTCTGCAGCCCGGTATGGGGGTGTGATTTTCACAATCGGTTTCGTCACCGGGACGAACTTGCAGATCGATCTGATGCCGATCATCGTCAAGGCGCTGCGGATCCAAGGCAACAACACAGGATCAGCGGAGGATTTTGGTAAGGTCATGCAGGCCATAAAGGCTGCACGGATCGATCCCGTGGTGGCTGAGACATTCAGCGTGGGCGATGTTGCCGAAGCCTACCATGCCCAATCCAATGGGCCCGTTGGAAAACTCGCTGTCCGTCTCGATTGGTAGCTGCCGGGCACCCGAAAATGGCAGGGCTAAAGCCAGATCCGGGAGAAACACCGATCTGGCCGGTCCTTCGACACGGGCCGAGACTTTCTAGATATGCCTAGCCGCCGCTCGCGCCACAGGTTATCGAAGGCTTCATACCGAAGGCCCATGGCGCCTCCCTCGACATTCCCACGACCAGGACACCCGATGCCCAAGCGGATGTGCATCAGCATCTGAAACCGGCTTGCGCGTTTTCGGCCAGGTGTGGCCGCTCCCCAAAACCCCGCCAGACTTGTTACTCCCGCTCATTCGTCGCCAGATCCTAATCTCCGTCATGATCATCAGAGAACCACTCCTGATGGCATGGTCAGCGTAATAGGAGCACGTCTTGAATATCGAAAACAAAACGGTCTTGATCACCGGTGCCAACCGAGGCATCGGCCAGGCTCTCTTGAACGAAGTACTGCGGCGCGGCGCAAAGCGCGTTTATGCAGGATCACGCGGCGAACAGCATCATGACGATGAACGCGTCATCTTCGTCAAACTTGACATCACCGACGAGCATGACGTCCGACAGGCGGCCGAGGCCATAAAGAGCCTCGATATCCTCATCAACAACGCCGGTATCTTCATGCCTGACGATCTTAGCGATGTGGAAATCATCAATCGCCACCTGGCGGTCAACTTCTTTGGTCCGCTGAAGGTAACCCAAGCCCTTCTGCCGGCGTTGACGCGCTCCAGGGGTGCTATTGTGAACAACCTCTCTCTGTCGGCCCTGGTGCCGGTCGCGTCCACGCCAGCCTATTCGATTTCGAAAGCCGCGGCACATAATCTCATGCAGGCCTTCAGAGCGCTGCTGTCAGGCCGCGGGGTGGCGGTGCATAGCTGCTTCACGGGTCCGGTCGATACCGACATGACGCGCGGCTTCGACGTTCCGAAGTCGCCGCCCGGCCTGGTGGCAGCGGGAATACTCGACGGATTGGAAAAAGGTGAGGAAGATATCTTCCCCGACCCCTACTCGGAGCGAATTGCCGGTGGGTGGCGCGGCGGCGTCATAAAAGCGCTCGAGCAGGAATTCGCCGCTTTCGCTCCGCCAGTGCCTGCGGACGCTGGAGATTGTTGCCACCACTGACATTTCCCATTGCAAGCGAACGGCTCGGTAGTGCTTTTCGCTTGCAATTGATCGCGTATGAAGCGGCGCCCACCGGTCTTCCTCAGAGCGTGGGCCTAGCTGATAACGGGTTGCGTGCCAGTGATAAAACCGCGCGCAACGGTCGAAATCGCATCGGCGACCTTCGACATGGATCCGAGATGCGGAGAGCGCAGCATCACGACGTCCAGATGCAGATCCTGGTCGCTTATGTTGACCCTCTCGATGCCATGCGGCGACGAGCTTTCAAACAGGCGCCCGGGCATCAACCCGAGACCGAAGCCCCTGCGAACCAGCGCGAGCTGCATGCCTGCATCCTCGATTTCTGCTGCAATTGTCAGGGGTTGGCGCTGGCCGGCCAGCAACTCTGCGAGACAACGGCGGGCGTCGCAGGGTTCTGGGCTCAGTACCCACGCCCTGGTGTCAGGATCATCGGCGATGCTGGATCCGTTCGCGCCGACGACGATCAGTTTTTCGTCGCCGATATTCTCGGCTTGCGGGTAACGGGATCGCTCGGACAACAGGATGGCGGCATCGAGATGCCCCAATCGAAACTGCTCGGCAAGCTCATGGCTCCATTGCGATTTTAGCCGCATCGACACCCTGGGAAAACGTGCCGTTGCCGAGCCGAGTTCTCCGGCAAGACTGTCATGTGCTAGCCCCTTGGCCACACCAAGCCGGAACAAGCCGTTTGGTTCCGGCGCCGCTGCGACGGCCTTCATATTCTCGAAGGCAGCGAGGATATCGCGACTGCGGGCCAGCACTTCCTGTCCTGCCGGCGTCAGCACCGGTGGCTTCTGTCGGCGGTCAAGCAGCGTGATGCCGAGCGCCTGTTCAAACCGCTGGATCTGGCGGCTGACGGCGGGCTGGGTCAGCGGTAGACGTTGCGCGACCTTTTGCACCGATCCTTCATCGGCAAACAACACGAATGTCCGCATCTCGTCAAACATGTTCATTCCGCATAATTATTTTGCATATTATGAATTTGTATATCGTAGAGATCAAGTCCAGTCTCCCGGCATGGATACATCAGCCCGGAGAAATTTCATGAAAGCGATCGTCCTCAATGAGGCAGGCAACCTCGACAATCTGACACTGGAAGAGCGCCCGATGCCGCAGCCCGAGCGCCAGGAAATCTTGATCCGCGTCAAGGCAACGGCACTCAACTATCGGGATCTCGAAATTGCGCATGGACATTACCATACGGCATTCCGGCTGCCGCTCGTCCCTTTGTCGGACGGCGTCGGTGAGGTCATTGCCATCGGCGAAGACGTGACGCGTTTCAAGATCGGCGATAGGGTCTGCAGCACGTTCTGGCAGCGCTGGACTGGCGGCTCCTTCCGAATGGCCGAGCCTTCCTACCAACGCGGCGGCCCGCTCGACGGGCTTCTTTCGGAATATGCAATTCTCGATGAACAAGCAGCCGTTTTCGCACCGCGCAATCTGAGCGATATAGAAGCGTCGACCTTGCCTTGCGCCGCCGTCACCGCTTGGCAAGCCCTTGTGACCGAGGGGCACATCAGGGCCGGAGAAACCGTTCTTGTCCAGGGAACCGGGGGCGTATCGCTTTTTGCACTGCAGTTCGCCCGCGCGAGCGGCGCGCGTGTGATCGTCACCTCCAGCAGCGACGAAAAGCTGGAGCGCGCAAAGAGCCTCGGTGCGTTCGGCGGGATCAACTATCGGCGTACACCGGAATGGTCCGCCGCTGTTCTCGATATGACTGACGGGCGCGGTGTCGATCACGTCATCGAGGTCGGGGGGCCGCAGAGCTTCGAGCAGTCACTGAAGGCGGCATCCCGTCGGGGTCAGATCAACGTCATCGGTTATCTGGGCGGCTCAGAAGGTAACATCAATCCTCTCGATATCTTTCGAAAGCAAGTAGAGGTCCGCGGCATTCCCGTTGGATCGCGCGAATCGTTCGAGGCCATGAACCGTGCCATAGAAGCTCTCGACCTCAAACCGGTGATCGATCGCGTATTCGACTGGACAGACGTTGCAAACTCGATGCGCTATTTTGCAGCCGAGTCCCGCTTCGGAAAGGTCGTGCTGCAGCACGTCGGATGAAGCATACTGCGGACGATCTCGCTGAACCGCGCCCTGCACGGCGGCAGATTGGTGTCATAAGCGCCGTCAGCTACCCGCTATCCCGGATTGCGTCGTTTTCGCGCTCGCATTGGGATGGTTGCAAGGTTCCTTCGCGATTCCTGATTTGATCAGAAGGTGAGGACAGCATTGACGGGCAAGATCGCGGCGCCCTCGCGACCAACGGGCTTCGTATTGTACAACGTGAATTTGCTGGCGAACAAAGCCGCTCAATCATAAACCTCTCCGTGTCCAACTTGCAGATCCTTCACTGCGTCTACCGCGGGTCCGTCCGAGGGGTCTGGATCTTCCTCATAGGCGAGCCTCTGCTTATTCGCCGTTTCGACGATTGCATTGAGAACTTCCTTCGAACCCCATCCGGCCGCATTTGCATCCGCAACGAGTTCTCGGATGATAGCTTCCATCGCCGTCACCGCTTCGCGGGCACGGTCCATCGACGTCGTAGTGGTGAGCGGCGGAATTTTTGTCATATCATCTCCCTTCACCCAGACAGCAGCAGCGTGGGTCATTCCGTTGTACTCCTTCGCAACGTGTAGCGTCCATATTGCGTTTGGTTTGGGAGCAACGCTCGTAATGGCCAGCTTCGGAGCCGATCGCGGGAGTCTTTCAGCGGCGACAATGAAGGCCACGGCTGGCTTGATGTCCGGCAGTGGTCGTTTGCACTTGACTCTCCGCCCCAAAAAACAGAACATTTAGAGAACATTTGGGCTAAGAGAGTGCTCTCCAGGCAATGAGGCACCGCAAGGGTATAAATCTAATAGCACACAGCAGCACGGACCTTTGTGACGCAACCTTGCACACATTGCCGCAGTGGTTCACGTTGACAGGAGAATGCGCGAAATGCGGTCACGCGAGACCACTGGATCGCCATAATATTTCCAGGAAGCACGGAAAGCATCTTTCGCTTATCATACTGGCCGCATGTCTACAGTGCACTCGGTGCTCAAATAAAGGCGACAATCGCATCCTTATAGGAACGATCCCAAGAGATTAGCCGGGTGATGCTACCCACCCCGCGGTCTCAGTTCACCAGGGTTAGAAGAGCGCAGCAAGCGGACCAGCAGGCGGGGTTTCGCTTAAAAGGCGACAAACTTCCAATCTCAGCCCTTGGCTTGCCAGCACCGTTTTCAACTTTCTGCTTGCCAGAATGCCGGTTGGAAGAGGCTAACGGACATTTGGAAATTTCGCGTGCAACTGGGAAGATCCTACTGCGCCTCCTATGAGAAAAAAAGCTGATGACTGAGAAAAAGGATTGACCTGATGGCAGATGTCAGACCAATTTGCGCTCATGGCAAAAGCAATGCTTACACCTCTCCCGTCGATCGACCGGACGCAGCAAGTTATCGACGCGCTGTCCGATTTCATCGAGTCCTCCAAGCTCCAGGCGGGCGACCGGCTGCCGACCGAGCGTGAATTGGGGGCTGCCCTCTCAGTGGGGCGCTCGACAATCCGGGAAGTGATCACGCATTTCCAGGCCTTGGGCGTGATGGAAACCCGCAAGGGCAGCGGCACCTATCTGCTGAAGCCGGTTTCCAAGGCGACGATCCATATGCCGTTGTCGCTCGACACGGCGCATCTGCGCGATGCGTTGCTGCAGACCCTTGAGGTTCGGCGCGGCATCGAATGCGAGGCCGGAATGGTCGCAGCCAAGAAGCGCACCGCTAAGGATATCGCGATCATCGAGGAGAAGCTCGACGAGATGGAACGCGTCCACATCGCAAAGGGCACTTCCGGTCCGGAGGACCTTGCGTTTCATCTTGCCGTCTACGACGCTACCCATAATCCATTGTTCAAGCAGCTTCTCGAACAGATGCGCGGAACCTTCGAGCGCTTCTGGACCCATCCCTTCGACCGACAGGACTTTGCCCGGCGGTCCTTCCCCTATCACCGCACGCTATTCAACGCGATCGTCGCCCAGGATTCCGAGGCGGCACGCGCCGAAACATTGAAAATTCTCGACGTCGTCGAGGAAGACATCAAGGAAATGTCCAAATGACTGACGGGCTAGAGCCGTTCGATCTTGCTTCTCTCATCACGGCCCATGACGACGGCAATTTTGCCGAGGCCGTGGTGCCACCGATTTTCCAGACATCGCTTTTCACCTTTTCCAATTACGACGACATGATCGCCTCCTATCGCGGCGAGAAGGTACGGCCGATCTATACGCGCGGCCTCAACCCAACCGTGCGCATGTTCGAGGAAATGCTGGCGAAGCTCGAAGGTGCAGAGGATGCACTCGGCTTTGCGAGCGGCATGGCAGCGATCTCGTCTGCCGTATTGAGCTTCGTCGAGCCGGGTGATCGGATCGTCGCGGTCAAGCACGTCTATCCGGATGCCTTCCGCCTCTTCGGCACGATCCTGAAGCGCATGAAGGTCGAGGTAACCTATGTGGATGGCCGCGACGAGGAAGCCGTTGCCAAGGCGCTTCCGGGCGCCAAGGTGCTTTATCTGGAAAGCCCGACAAGCTGGGTGATGGAAGCCCACGACGTTGGCGCGCTCGCCGCGCTCGCCAAGCGACATGGTGTCGTTTCGATGATCGACAACAGTTGGGCCAGCCCCTATTTCCAACGGCCGTTGACGCTCGGCGTCGATCTCGTCATCCACTCCGCCTCCAAATATCTTGGCGGCCATAGCGATGTCGTTGCTGGCGTGGTCGCCGGCTCAAAACAGATGATTGCGCGCCTGAAGGCCGAGGCATACCCTTATCTCGGTGGTAAGCTTTCGCCGTTCGACGCCTGGCTTTTGATCCGCGGCCTTCGCACGCTGCCGATCCGCATGAGGGCGCATGAGGCGGCCGCAATGACGATCGCCAAGCGGCTGCAGGATCTCGACGTCGTTGAACAGGTCTGCCACCCGGGCCTTGCCAACCGTTTGCCCGCTGGCCTCAACGGCACGTCGGGCCTGTTTTCATTTATCTTCCGCGAAGGCGTCGATATCAGAGCCTTCGCTGACCACCTCAAGCTCTTCAAACTTGGAGTGAGCTGGGGTGGGCACGAAAGCCTGATCGTACCGGGCGAGGTCGTGCTGCAGCAGAAGGCACAGCCGAATTCCGCGCATACCTTTGGTATTCACCCGCGGTCCGTACGTCTCCATGTCGGTCTCGAAGGAACCGAGGCGTTGTGGAGAGATATCGAGGAAGCGATCGCCGCTGCCTCATAAAACCTTCAACCCGAGAGAAACACCTAAAAGGGGGAACTGAGCATGAAAACACTGATCACGGCAGCACTCTTCGCCACGATGATGGCGGGCACGGCTTTCGCCGATACCACGCTGAAACTCGTCGAAGTCATCACCAGCCCGGAACGCACCGAGACGCTCAAGTCGATCGTCGGCAAGTTCGAGGCGGCCAATCCGGGCACGAAGGTCGACATCATCTCCCTGCCCTGGAACGAAGCCTTCCAGAAGTTCGCGACCATGGTCTCGGCCGGCGACACGCCGGACGTGATGGAAATGCCCGATACCTGGCTGTCGCTCTATGGCAATAACGGCATGCTGGAGAGCCTTGAGCCCTATCTCGCCAAGTGGGAGCATACGAGCGAGCTGACGCCGAGAGCCCTCGAACTCGGCCGCGACGTGAAGAATACGGCCTATATGCTGCCTTATGGCTTCTATCTGCGCGCCATGTTCTACAACAAGAAGCTTCTGCAGCAGGCCGGCGTGAGCGAGCCGCCGAAGACGATGGACGATTTCGTCAAGGCATCCGAGGCGGTCTCCAAGCTGCCCGGCAAATACGGCTACTGCATGCGCGGCGGCCCCGGCGGCCTGAACGGCTGGATGATCTTCGCGGCCTCCATGGCCGGCGACAACAAATATTTCAAGGACGACGGCACTTCGACGATGAACAGCCCTGGCTGGGCCAAGGGCATCGAATGGATGGTCGATCTCTACAAGAAGGGATATGCCCCGAAGGACAGCGTCAATTGGGGCTTCAATGAAGTCGTCGCCGGCTTCTATTCCGGCACATGCGCTTTCCTCGACCAGGATCCGGATGCCTTGATCGCCATCGCCGAACGCATGAACAAGGACGATTTCGGCGTCATTCCGTTGCCGAAGGGTCCGGACGGCAAGTCCTTCCCGACGATCGGTTATGCCGGCTGGTCGATGTTCTCAACGAGCCAGAACAAGGATCTGTCCTGGAAGCTGATCGCTACCCTTGAAGGCAAGGAAGGCAATCTCGAATGGAACAAGAAGATCGGCGCCTTGCCGGCCTATACTTCGGCTGAGAAGGATCCCTTCTATGCCGGCGACCAGTTCAAGGGCTGGTTCGAGGAGCTGGCCGACAAGAACACGGTTCCGACCGTTATGCCGACCTATCTCGAGGAGTTTGCCTTCTTCAAGGATTCGCTCGCCATCAAGACGTCGCAACAGGCGCTGCTTGGCGATATCTCGGCGAAGGATCTCGCCGATCAATGGGCCGATTACCTGACCAAGGCGCAGCAGAAATTCCTCGCCAAGAAATAAGTTCGTCCCCCGGCGGCGGAGCAATCCGCCGCCGCTTTTTCGCACATGAAACAGACGGCGTCCGAACGCCGCGAACGGGAACATTGGCCGATGACCATGACCGCCGACATGCTCGACAGGCGTCACGACCGTAGGCCGTGGCTGAAGCGCCTTGCCGACGCCTCGGAGCCTTATCTCTACAGCGCCCCTGCGCTCATCCTTATTATCGCCGTCATGCTGGTGCCGCTGGTGATCGGTATTTCCTATGCGTTTCGAGATATCCAGCTGCTCAACCCGTTTTCCGGCGGCTTTATTGGCCTCGAACATTTTCGCGATCTTTCAAAGGACGCCGCCTTCTACGGCGCGCTGAAGAACACGCTCTGGTGGACCGGTGCCTCGGTCGTTTTGCAATTCATCTTTGGGCTGATCCTTGCTCTGCTGCTGGACAAGCCGTTTTGGGGCAGAGGGATCGTGCAGGCGTTGGTGTTTCTGCCTTGGGCTGTTCCGTCCTTCCTTGCTGGCCTCAACTGGGCATGGCTCTTCAATCCTGTGATCGGTCCCATCCCGCACTGGCTCTTCGCTCTCGGCCTGATGAAGGAGCCCGACAACATCCTGTCCGACCCGCAATATGCGATGTGGGGACCGATCGTCGCCAATGTCTGGTGGGGCATTCCCTTCTTTGCGATCACGCTGCTGGCAGCACTTCAGGCAATCCCGCGCGACCTCTATGAGGCGGCTTCGATCGACGGGGCCGGCTGGTTCCAGCGCTTCCGTTCGATCACGCTTCCCTTTCTCGCTCCGACAATCGCCATCACCGTATTGCTGCGGACGGTCTGGATCTCGAACTTCGCCGATTTGATCGTCGTCATGACGGGTGGCGGGCCGGCCGACCGTACTCAAATCGTCGCAAGCTACATCTTCACACAGGCATTCAAGCGGCTGGATTTCGGCTATGCCTCGGCCATCGCACTCGTCCTGCTCGTGTTGCTGCTTGCCTATTCCATGCTGATCATCCTGCTGCGGCAGACCTTGCTGAACAAGGATTGAGCCATGAGACGATCCATCATCCCAACCGTCGCGCATCGCCTGGCAATCCTTTGCTACGTGGTTTTTGCACTCTTCCCGCTCTTCTGGCTGCTGAAGGTTTCGGTCACGCCGAACGACCTGCTCTATACGGAAGGCGTGCGCATGTGGCCGTCGCGCACCACATGGGAGCATTACGCTTTCGTGCTGCAACACAGCGACTTTCCGACATTCTTTGAAAACAGCCTGATCGTCTCGGCATCGACGGCGATCGCAGTGACCGTTTGCGCATCTCTTTCCGGCTACGCGCTTTCGCGCTTCACCTTCCGTGCCAAATACTGGATCGTGGCTCTGATGCTGCTGACGCAGATGTTTCCGCTGGTCATGCTGGTTGCGCCGATCTTCAAGATCCTGTCGCCGCTGCATCTGACAAACAGCCTGACCGGGCTCGTCATCGTCTACACGGCTTTCAACGTGCCCTTTGCCACCTTCCTGATGCAATCCTTCTTCGATGGCATCCCGAAGGACCTGGAAGAAGCGGCGATGATCGACGGCGCGACGCAGTTCACGGCGTTCCGGCAGATCATCCTGCCGCTGACGCTGCCCGGCATCGCCGCGACGCTCGGTTTCGTCTTCACGGCCGCCTGGAGCGAGCTGCTGTTCGCCCTGATGCTCATCAACGGCAATCAGGCGGCGACCTTCCCGGTCGGCCTTCTCACCTTCGTTTCGAAATTCTCCGTGGATTTCGGGCAGATGATGGCCGCTGGCGTCATGGCGCTCATTCCGGCCGGTCTCTTCTTCCTGCTCATCCAGCGTTATCTCGTGCAGGGCCTGACGGCCGGCGCGGTCAAGGGTTAGTCAAATGGCATCGATCGATATCCAGAACGTCAAGAAAGCCTATGGCCACGTGCAGGTGCTGCACGACATCGACCTCAGGATTAAGGATGGCGAATTCGTCGTCCTCGTCGGCCCCTCCGGCTGCGGCAAGTCAACGCTGCTCCGCATGATTGCCGGTCTCGAAGACATCAGTGGCGGCGAGATCCGCATTGCGGACAACCGTGTCAACGAGCTGCATCCGAAGGACCGCGACATCGCCATGGTATTCCAGTCCTATGCGCTCTATCCGCATATGAACGTCGCAGGCAATATGAGCTACAGCCTCAAGCTTCGGAAGATGGCGAAGGACAAGATTGTAAGTGCCGTCGCGGCCGCAGCGTCGAAGCTCGGGCTCGACCCGCTCCTCGAGCGTCGCCCAAAGGCGCTTTCTGGCGGCCAGCGTCAGCGGGTCGCCATGGGCCGCGCCATCGTGCGCCAGCCGAAGGCCTTCCTCTTCGACGAGCCGCTATCGAACCTCGATGCGCGCCTGCGCGAACAGATGCGGGCCGAAATCAAAAAACTGCATGGTGACTTGAAGGCGACCTCGATCTACGTGACCCACGACCAGATCGAGGCGATGACGCTGGCGGATCGGATTGTTGCCATGCATGGCGGGGTGGTCCAGCAGGTCGGCAGCCCGCTTGAACTTTACGATCGCCCTGCCAATCTCTTCGTTGCCGGCTTCATCGGCTCGCCGGGAATGAATTTCCTGGACGCAACTTGCGAGGCCGGCGGTATGACGCTGAAGGACGGAACGATCGTCCCGCTCTCTGCATCGCCGAACCTGCCGGCCGGCGCCAAAGTGACACTCGGAATCCGGCCCGAGCACGTGGTTCTATCAACGGACGGCTCCGGCATCAGCGCTGACGCAGAGCTAATCGAGCCGACCGGTTTCGGCATCATTCTCCACCTTTCGCTCCACGGCTTGCCGTTCAAGGTCTTTACGCTCAATCGCGACGTGCTGAAGGCAGGACCCAAAGTAAACGTGATATTCCCGCCACAACATATGCATGTCTTCGACAGCGAGGGAAATCGAGCGGGATAGCAACGTCTCGGATGGCTGCAAAATGCCGCATTGAGCTTGTCCGCCCAACGTCGTAGGAGCTCCTTCTGCCAGGGGGAATGGGGAAGACGGTGGGGAAGAAGCACTTCGGGACAACGCAGTGGATGGTGCGCATCATATGCGCCCTCGCGCTGCTGTTTGTCGGCTTCGCCCATCAACCGCCGATTTCCAATGCCGATGAGCTCGGCCCTGCGGAGCTGGCGCAATACCAGCTCCCTGACGGGACCCTGCCGGTTCTGTGCGTCACCTACAAGGGGCCTGACGGCAAGGAACATAGCAAGTCGCATGCACCCGGATGCGAGGCATGCCGGATCGCTTCGGCGGCCCTGCTTCCCATGCCGCTGACGGAAATCTGCGAGCATCTCGCCTTTATCGGCCAGAATGTCCTCGCCCCCAAAACCGAAGCCTTCCATCGCCAGCTCTATCCGCCGAACACCGGCCCTCGCGCTCCTCCCATCCTCCAGATCACTGCCTGAGCCTGCGTCGGGGCGAAAGCCGTGATGCTTGTCGTCAACGGCGGCCGGACCATGCACGAGAGCTGATCGTGCCGGCTGCGGGCGGACTGCCTTTATGCTGGACATCGCGACGCGAAACGGGCTGCCTCGGCATCTCTGTCGCGTGTGCACATCCGCATGAGGCTGCGACCGGAATAGTTGCCCCTCCCGCAGACATGATTTCCCGCGCCGCCAGCCGATCTCCAGAGGATTCTCCATGTCTGCTTTCACTGCCGCCGAGCCTGCGGCCGCCACCTCCCACAACATGTCGCTCTACCGGGCGATCTGGCGCTGGCATTTCTTCGCCGGCCTGCTCGTCATCCCCTTCATGCTCAACCTGGCGATCACCGGTTCGCTCTATCTGTTCAAGGATCAGATCGCCGATACCTTCTACGCCCAACGCAATATCGTCGCCGACACCGGATCGATGCTGACGCCGCAGCAGATCGTCGACGCCGCGGCTGCCGCCATCCCCGGCTCCAAGCCGACATCCTATCGCGAGGCGCCATCCGGGAATCGTTCCGCGGTAGTCACCGTGTCGACGGACGGCCAGTCGACGATCGTCTATGTCAATCCGCACAACGGCGCGGTGCTCGGTTCGGTCGGCTCGAAGCAGGAATTCAGCTGGGTCGTCAAACGCATCCACAGCCTGGAATATTTCGGGGAATGGACCAATCGCATTGTCGAAATTATCGGCGGCTTCGCGCTCATGCTCGTCGTCACAGGCATCTATCTCTGGTGGCCGCGGCAGCAGACAGGCGGCGTCATCAGTGTCCGCGGCACACCGTCTCGCCGTGTCTTCTGGCGAGATCTCCATGCCGTTACCGGGGCGATTGCCGGCATCGCCATCTTCTTCCTCGCCTTCAGCGGCATGCCCTGGTCCGGCTACTGGGGCGCCAACGTCAATGCCTGGCTGACAGCTCATGATCTCGGCACGCCGGCCACGCTTTGGGACAATGTGCCGAAGTCGACGAAGGTGACGCAGAATATCGTCAGTCGGGCAGGCTGGGTTGTCGAGAACGCTCCCGTTCCGCTGTCGGACATCGCCGCTGCACGGTCGGCAAAACCGATTGGCGTGAACAAGGCCGTCGACGTTATGCACGGACTCGGCATGGTGCCGGGCTCCGACCTGGCAATCCCTTCCGATGAGACAGGTGTCTACACTGCCAGCCATTATTTCGGCGATCTCGGCGACGAACGCACCATCCATATCGACCAGTATTCCGGAAAGCCGCTCGTCGATCTCTCCTTCGACCAGTACCCCGCGCTCGGCCAAGCAATTGAATGGGGCATCAACGTCCATCAGGGCCAGGAGTGGGGCTTGTTCAACCAGCTCCTGATGCTGGCGACCTGCCTGGCGGTCGTCCTTTCCTGCGTGACGGCGGTCATCATGTGGTGGAAGCGCCGGCCGGCCGGGCGTCTTGGCGTGCCACCCATGCCGCAGCAGAAGTCCGTCTATATCGGCCTATGGCTGATCGTGATCGTCTTCGGCGCGGCCTTCCCGCTGACCGGCCTGGCCGTCGTCGCCATGCTGCTCTTCGACCAGATTGTGGTGCGCTTCGTACCGCCGCTCAGGCACTTCTTCTCGTGATGATAGTGAGCGGAGCAGATAACTCCGCTCACCACCGAAGTTTTCCTTCGAGAAAGGTATTGATCATGCTGAAACGCATTTCCGCAAACGGCTTCCGGATCGTTCACCGAGCCTTCGAACTCTGGTCGGCAGGAGCGTTGCGGCCATAGACGATAAACCGCTCATCCCTGGCAATGGGATGATATGCAGAAAGCAGCGCTGCAAAACGTGCTTGACCAAACACGTGATCGGTCCAAAGCGGCTCGTCCTGCTGGACGACGATCAGATCGTAGTTATGGCGGGCGAACTCGGCATATTTGGCGTCCAGATAAGCATCCGACTGATTCTGGTAACGCGCGGCATCCGCCGCTTCTCCCCTCGCTGCCGCCTCCTGGGCTAATACGAACGCAAGGGCGCCGAGCCAATCGCTGTTATTGGCGGACAAGAAGCGGGCCCCGACAATCCTGTCGAGCGGATGGGCTGCGGCGATGTCGCTACCGATGACGCCGAGCGTCGGCTCCCCCTTCGATGCCGCTTTAATCGCAGCGACAAAAGCTTCGGCCGGCTTCTGGGTCGGCAAAAAAGGCTGCGATGCAAACACGACGACAATTGCACAAAGAACGACGCGTCCGAGCGTTTCACGGTTGTAACGCCAGCCAGAAGACGCTGCTGTCCTGCAAAGTACAGCAGCAAAGGCGAGTGAGATCGCAGCGAAAGCATGGTAGCCCCAGCCCTTGCCCTGATAAATCAAGGGCGCGACGGCGGCGAGTGAAGCCAGTAATGTCACGGCACAAAGCGGTGTTACCGGCGCTTTGGGTGCAACCATCCGGAACAGAAGGATAATCATCAGGTAAATCGGCGCATAGCTTAGCGCGACCCTGAGCGGATCACGCGCCTTCATGTAGATATCCACCACTTGCGGAAAGAGGTCCCGCATAAATTCTGGCGTAAGCCAAAAGATGAGCGCGACATAGATGACACCGACAATGCCGATGATGCAATTCTCGGGCGCCAGAAGTAACCACAGGTTTCGTCGCCGCCAAGCCACATAAAGCGCGGGCACAATGTAAGCGACGACATAATAGGCTTTCACTAGAACAAGAATGCTGCCGCAGAGGCCGGCGCCGACGATCAGGGCGATACCCGGTTTAACACGACGTGTGGTGTTCGCCCGCAAGGCCATGATCGCCAGCAACGGCAGAAACAGCACCGTGCCCACGTGATCCCTCTCCGTGAAGGCGTTGCCGGGGAAAATCATGAAGAGCGCGACGAATAGCGGCAACAGCCGAAGCAGAGCGTGGTTTTCGGAGAAGCCCGCTCGCCGGACGATTAGTGCCGACAAACCCAGCCCTACGATCACTGCGAGGCAGGTGTAGAGATAGACGCCGATTTCCGGAGCGATCCCGGCCCATCTCGACAGTACGATCGCGGGCAGGAAAAGCCAGATCGAAAACGGCGGGTTGTTGTCGATGACATCGACGTAGAGTCGCTCTCCATCGAGCACCCGCTCCGCCTCACTAATGAGCCAGCTGGTGTCGACGATAGTTCCCCAACGCTGCTGCCATAGCGCTGCAACCACGAAGACCACGGCGCTCTGGATCAGAGCGACGCGCAGCACCGACGACGTAGTCAACCCAAAGCCAGGCGTGTCTATCGCGCTACTCATGTTCGGCTGCCCCGGTGATCGCCCTAGATAACGGCTGAGGTGTTGCCGTCAATGCACCATAACCCATGTAAAACGCACCAATCACCAAAGTTAGGACACGACTTTAGCGCGAACTTGCTAAACTTGGCGTTAAGGGCGGGCACAGTGGCAGGTATTGTCACATTGACTGTGCGGTAGCAAAATCGCGGCAGCAGCGCGACCATAAGTAAGAGTACCCGAGATGCGGTTCGACCAGATGAATTGGATGAGCCGATATCGCATGCGGGCAGCATAACCTTGGTAACCGCCCAGTGGGTCGCATCTCCGTGCACAGCTTAAGAACGAAGCTACTGCTCACTACAATCGTAACTAAACCCACTCACTCTGGGAACGCGGATGACGCCGTTATCTGATCCGCGTTCCGAGATAGGGGCTTCTCCGACGAAGTCTTACCAGCTAGCTCAATCGCTCGGTCCAAGACCGCCTGATTGAGTGCGCTTATCGAACGTCTCTTTTAAGCGGCTTGCACAACCGCGTTTAGCGGGATTTCGACGTCGATCTCCAGGGTCGAGACGTGCTCGTTGCAATCCATCTTGACCTGCACCTTGTCGCCGTCGAGCTGCACGTGTTTGGCTATCACAGCAAGGATTTCCTCCCGCAGCAGTGATACCAGATCAGACCCTACCGATGAGCGTTCGTGGGCGAGAAGCACCTGCAAGCGTTCTCGAGCCGCTGGTGCGGTTCTTTGTTTGCCGAAAAGACGAAAAATGTTCATGCCGCCCTCCGTCCGAATATCTTGCCGAGAAAGTTCCGCTTTTCTCCGGGAATTGTGATCGGTAAAACCTCACCAGCGAGCCGGCGAGCTGCATCGAAATACGCCATTGCGGGTGCACTGCGGCTATCGGCCAGCGTGACGGGCGCGCCAATATTGGAAGCGCGGAGAACATCCATGCTTTCGGGAATGATGCCGAGGAGCGGAATGGAGAGGATCTCCAGAACGTCGTCGACCTTGAGCATATCGCCCCGTTCGGCGCGGTTGGCGTCATACCGGGTCAGGAGCAGATGCTTTTCCATGCGCTCGCCGCGCTCGGCCTTGAGTGTCTTGGAGTCGAGCAGGCCGATGATGCGATCCGAATCACGTACTGAAGAGACTTCCGGATTGGTGACGACCACCGCCGTATCCGCGTGGCGCATGGCCAGGGTAGCACCGCGCTCGATCCCGGCGGGGCTGTCGCAGATGATCCAGTCGAAATGCTGCTTCAGCTCGTTTATGACGCGCTCGACACCTTCGGGCGTCAAATTGTCCTTGTCGCGGGTCTGCGATGCCGGCAGCAGAAACAGCGTCTCCAGCCGCTTGTCGCGGATCAGCGCCTGCGGAAGCTTGGCATCGCCCTGAATGACATTGACGAGATCGTAGACGACCCTTCGCTCGGCGCCCATCACAAGGTCGAGATTCCGCAGCCCGACGTCAAAATCGACGACGACGACTTTATCATTTCTCTGCGCCAGGGCCGCTCCGAGTGCGGCAGTCGAAGTCGTCTTGCCGACCCCGCCTTTGCCCGACGTGACTACGATGACTTTCCCCATCTTGCTCTCCTCTGTCCTGGCCGGCTGCCGGCTCAGATAAGTTTCTCTGCCATGATCGCGTCGCCTTCGAGCCAGAGCTGGACGGCCTGTCCACGAAGGTTAGGAGCCATGTCTTCTGCCATTTTGTAGATGCCGTCGATTGCCACCAGTTCAGCCTCAAGCTTCCGGCAGAAGATGCGCGCCGATGCGTTTCCGACCGACCCTGCCATGGCTCGGCCGCGCAAGCTGCCGTAGATATGAACCGATCCGCCGGCGATGATCTCGGCACCCGAAGCAACCGAACCGATAACGGTGACATCGCCTTCCGGGAAGATCACCGATTGACCCGAGCGTACCGGTTCCCGGATGACGATGGATTGTATTGCCGGACGAGTCTCGATCGCCGCTGGTCTGCTGCGCACTTCGACAGCCGGCTCCGCCACGGGAACCTCGAAATCGGAAACGGGTCGCCCGCCCTTGAGCGCAGGAGGCATGCCCGGCCCCAGGATTGAAGGACGTCCACCCTCGATGCCCATGATGCTCACATTGCGCCGGGCAAGTTCTCCGATCAGATCCTTCAACTGCGACCGGTCAATCGACAGATCCGTCAGGTCGAGCACGACCGGACGCCCCAAAAAGAAGCCCGCCGAACGCGCAGCGAGATCATCCAGCCTGATCAACCAATCATCGATGGGAAGATCCGGGGAAAGCATGACCGCCAGGAAAGAACGGCCTTTGATGCGGATCGAGCGAGCGTCTGTTAGCACTTTGGTCATCTATGTAAATAATTCGTTGACCATGTGTATCGCTGCTATGGTTAACAAAAAGTTAACGCGACCAAGGTGATATCCAGCATTGCATTGGCCCGCTGCCGATTTTATTGATGGAACTCAGGGGCTTGCGCCAATGATGCTCGATCGGGCCTCTATTAATGAATCCATTAAAAATTAGAACGAGCACGAGAACTCATCGCTTCCATTGCTGAGGTCATCGATACGGAAGCGCGGAAAGAGGCAAGTTGGTCGCTTGGGTCCAAAAGCCTGAGCAATCGTCTTCCGACTCAGCTCACCGACTTGGTAACGCGGCCGGTTTTCCGAACAGAAAACCTTGCATGTGAGTTGCGCCGGAAGCGCGTGCAGCCTCCAGGTGCTCCGTCTTTTCGATGCCTTCGGCAACGATGATCGGGGCAACGCAAGACGCAAATCCGACAAGATAGTGCAAGCTGCTCTGCCCCTTCTGAGACATCCGGACATTTCGCACTAGCGAAGCGTCGATCTTGATTATGTCGGCCGGGACTGTCAGCAGCCGCGCAGGCGTGGCCAAACCGGCGCCGAAGTTATCAATGGCCACCCGGCAGCCAAGCGCGCGAACGGTCCTCAGCCTCTCGATACCCTCGCCCACCAGAGGATAAGTTTCCGTTATTTCAAGAACAAGCCGCTGAGCGAGTTCTGAATGGCGCTCGATTTGGCGGAAAATCTGCTTCCAGCGGTCCGGGGCTGCCAAATTGGCGGCGGAAATGTTGCATCCGAGAACAAGACTTTGATCTTTGGCCAAATTCGACAGAATGAGGTCCAGCATACGCGCATCAAGATCGAAGGAAGCCATGGAGGATTCCAGATAGGGCGCAAAATCTCTCGCGCTGTGAACAACGCCGTGAGCATCCGAAATCCGCGCGAAGCACTCCAAATAGAGCACCTTCTCCGGAGCATCAATTTGGCTGACCTTTTGTGCGGCAAAACTCAGTCCGCGATCGGAAACAGCCTTGGACATAGTGAGAGACACCTCCAGTAATGCTGTTCTCAGTCATTGTTTCGACTGTGGGCGGGGCCGCCAAGCCATTTGTGGGAACTTCCAGACAACAGAAACGATACAACCGAACGGCGTTGTCGGGCTAATTGAATTTCATATGTTAGTAACTTATAAGTACATCGGAAGGGCTAATTGTGTCAAATCCTCAATCACTGCGAGATTTTATGCAACCCTGCTTTTACATCGAAGGCGGCACCTTGTCTTTTGCCGCAAGTAATATCCGTCGCCGAAAGGTTAGGCGATTCGGCCCGCTATGTCAGAGCCGAATGTTACAAACATTGCAAAATTAATTGAGTCGGAGGTCTAGATCGCGATAAAGCTTCTTCAAATTCGGAAGGGATTTTTGCTGCCACGAAATCTGTTTGGAACCACGCACCGTCATGCGCACGTCGGCTCGTTTGCGGGCCTCTATCGTCAGTTTCGCAAGCAGGTTTATGCCTGAAGAATTCAGAAACTGGAGCCCTGTGAGATCAAGTGTTAGCCGCTCAGGGCTTTTCTCGAGCAGATCCATAACCAACTGGAAGATCGGAGCGTAAGCATCTGATCCCGCCAAACGCATGGAACCGTCGAAGAACACGACGTATCCTTCGGTCCAAACGCGAAATGCCTCTCCTCTGATTTCCATAGTCAAAACTCAGCGATTTTGGACGGAAGGGACTGGCAAAGAAGCATAGGTCTCGAGATGCGTTCGACCGTTCGGCTGGTTCGCATCAAAAACCCACGCCAAGTCAGCGTCATAGTCACTCATCAGCGTCAGTAAGCCAAGGCCGGACTCCGTGCCGAACGTCAACGCGGCGTTCTTCTCAATTTGCCGAATGAGCAATTCCGAAGGGTCATCGGCGGTTAGCTGAGCAAGCAGATGCTGAAAACGCGTTGCATTTTCGTTGTCGATGAAATTCGAGACCTTCATCCGAAACCGTTCTCCTTCAATCGAAGCCGAAATATCAATCTCACCGGACACGCGAAACTTCACAGCGTTTTCGATAAGCTCATTGGCTACGTAGCCGATGTCATGACGCACCTGATGATAGACCTTACGCAAACTTCTGTAACGCAGAGCCGTTATTTCAGCGATAAAATCGGATGTCATCGAACAATGGGACCAACTTAGATCGAGTGGCCCATCCAGCAATCGGAGCAAAGTAGCGTCGCCTGCGCTGCTTGTTACAAGATCTTCCAGCCCAAACACGACTGTCGTCATGTTATCACCTATGTCTCATTACAACCAAGGTTATATCATCGTGAATCTTCTGCGACCCAATATAAGTCATGAGATTCTCTAGAATGCCGTTCATTACATCCTGGGCGCTACCTCCATAAAGATCGCGGGCCGATTCACAAAGCCGTTCAATTCCATACAACTCGCCCTGCCGGTTCTCGGCTTCCGTGACGCCGTCCGTGTGCAGAACGATGATGTCGCCACTTCCAAAGGTGACATCTTTGGTATCGACAAATTCGGAAATATCTGAATCGAGCCCGACAGGAAGCCCGAGGTCGCCGGTTTCGATCCGCTCCACCTCTCCACCTTGTCTCACGACAATCAGGTCCTCGTGTTGGCCGGAGAGCGTCATTCGTTCACCGTCATAGTCGAGAAAGGCAAGGGTCAAGTGTTTGTCGGTCTTCGTTCGCTCGATGTTTTTGTAAATCGTGCGGTTGAGGTCGTTCAGGAACTTTGCCGGATTGGTCTCCCCCGCCTCCTGCAATGCACGCGCCACGGACTGAACCATCAGCATGAGCACGCCGCTTTCAAGGCCATGGCCGGTAACATCCCCTATTCCGATCTTCAGCCTTTTTCCGTCTTGCAGGATATCATAGTAGTCACCGCCGACCTCATCGGCGGGGCGCATAAAGGCGGCAATCTCCAATTGCTCGATGGCGGCAAGCTCGTTCGCGCGCGGCAAGACCATGAGCTGTATCCGCTGAGCGACAGCCAGTTCGGCGCCAAGCCGAAGGTTCTCGCTCTTCAATTGCGTGTTCAGCACCGAGATTTCCTCTTTCGCCTCGGCGATTTCCTTGGTTCTTTCCTCTACAAGCGATTCGAGGTTTTCCGTGTGAAAACTTATGTCCTCGGCCATGCGGTTAAACGCAACGCCGGCCTCGCCGACCTCGTCGCGCGACGGAATATCGACCCTTACCGAATAGTCTTTTGCCTGAATGCGCCGCGCCGCGCTCGCGAGCGCGCTGATGCCGCTGGTAATCCGCTTCGAAACCGCAAACACCGCCGCGGTGACAATCATCAGCGATATCAAGATCGCAAGGATCTGATAGATAAGGATGCGGTTTGTCGCACGCGATATTTCTTCTTGCGCGGCAAAAAGAGAGGCATAGATCTCCCGCTCCGGCACGACGATTCCGAGCGACATTGCTTCCTTTTGAACCGGCCCGGAAACCCAAAGGTTCGTTGGCGCTATCTGTTTCACGACAACCAGGTAAGGGATCTTCTCTCCCTGCTCCTCAAGGGAGATATGCTGAATGACACCATCGCGATCCAAAGGTAGCGTTGCTAACGCCTTCTGAGTGCTGTTGTGGAACGAGCGGTCAAGGCCGGTCACGCCCTTGTCGCCGGTCTCGCTCGATGAGCGCAGGCCGATAATCTTTTCGCCTGCGGGATTGATGGCGACCACATTGCCATTCGACATCGTCAAGAAGCCAAAGCCGGTATTAGCAACCTTCACGCTTTCGACGATCCCGGCCAGTTGATCCAGCGTAATATCGGCTCCGGCAATGCCGGCAACCTCCCGGCGGTCGGGAGACCAGAGAGGATTGAAGAAGCTGACGATCAACTTGCCGGTAATCGCATCGGTATAGGGTGCGGTTTGCGTGATGTCGTCCGCGACAGGGCGCGTACCCGGATCACGGGCCCATTGCTGCCAGGATTCGTATAGGCCGGGAAAGAAAAAATCCCAGAAATTGGCCTCGTTGTGACCGGGATAAAGACGATCAAAGGTCTGCGCCTGATCGGTGTAAGGCACCGTCCTGAAGATCGGTCGCTCCTTGGGCCCGATATAATACATCTGCAGCTTGGAATAGCCGCTCTTCAACAAGTTCGGCGCAACGAGGTCGACAACCGTACTGGTCTCGATATCCTTTTGCACAGCGGGCAACGGCTGATGATTTTGGTCGAGCAAATAGCCCCAAACGCTGATCACGGAGGGCGAACCCGGAAGATTCTGGGCCCAATGACCTTTTGGATCGTAAGTAAGCTTGATGGCACCGGGCTCGGAACGTGCCAGCGCCTCGCCGATCGCATCGTTTCGGCTGGGATGATCTATCTGAGACTGAAGAACGCCTGCGAGCGTTTTGACATCCGAATGCACTTGATTGAGAAGCAGCCCGACACGAGCGGCCGTCGAGTCTGCGTAGGATCGGATATAATCCTGGCTCGCTCGTTCAAGGCCTTGGCCCACTTCGGAAGTGGCGTCGCGGGACAATCGCTGCACGTTCCATAGCGCCAATCCACCGCTGACGAGAAGGTCAAAAAGGACGGCGCCTCCCACTACGAGGACGAATTTCGCCCGAAACGACCGGATGCTGGGGATGACAAATCGACCAACTTTCCTGTTCATAGCGGCTTCCGCCCGGAGGCCGCCCATATAGGCCAGCCGGCATAACCTTTCGGATGAAGGGCGGCGAAGATGTGATCCTGGAAGCCCTGGCGGAAACGCTTGATGAATTCCGGCGTGTCGCCCCGGCGGACAGACATTTCGCCGGCGTAAACGTTCTCCCAGGCGGCGATGACATCCGCAAAATCTTGCGGATCACCGTCGAGGTTGCTGACCATGAAGCTTTCCATCTCGATGGCCTCGAAACCCGCCTCCAACAGGAGTCGGCGGCTTTTGGGGCCCATTTCGACATCCATGTCGAAATGACTGAACAGCGTCGCCACCTCGTTATACGTCCACTGTATGCTTGCCGCGCGTGGCTCGCCAAGGCAATGGGAATTCTTTTCGTTGGTTATGTAGACGCGTCCGCCGGGCTTGCAGATGCGGTAGAGTTCTCTGAGCAGAATGTCGGGCCGATTGAAGATTTGCAGCGAATGGCGACAGGTCACCAGATCAAACTGATTGTCTTCCAGAAGCATTTGCGATGCGTCGCCATAGGTATATTCGATATCGCGGATATCGAAATCGGCAGCGACCTTGCGTGCATATTCGAGGCTGCCCATCGAATGATCGAGCGCGACGATTCTTGCCGGCTTGAATTCCTTGTGGACCAATACGGCGAAATCACCGATCCCGCAGCAAATGTCCGCCATAGCAATGCCAGCGTGCATGCCGTGACGCGGTAGAATCTCGCGTTCATGGCGCCAGGTCATTTTCGTCTGAGTCCGCAAAATAGGAATGAAGCTCTGGTCTTCGACGAAGGTCTGGCCCGGATAAAACGCGGAATCATACGCCTCGACCGCAATCTTCGGTTCGATGGAATTCAGATGATGGAATGTTCTGGTCGCCCAGCCAACGACACTGGACGTCACGACGACAAAGCGAAGGTCTCGCCGTGACCTGCTGGCATTCACCAACAGGCGCGCCAAGGCGTGATACGCCGTCGCATTCATATGAATGAGACGTTTAACATTTATATAGAGCACGCCTTTAACTTGATTGATGCTCTTTTCGAGTAGGGCGATCGTCTCAGCGATCTCGAAAGGTGACAGCGGCCGCAGGATGCCTGAAAGCGAAAACTCCTGACTGTTTAAGTCGAACTGAGCCGAAAACAGCGGAACCGGTTCGTGCGAACTCAATTCAGTAATCCCTCCACTGGAATGTCCAAAACCACGGTAAGAGCCTGATCATCCACCTCCTGCAACGATAGCGATGCGTCATAGTTGACCGCTAAGCCAAGCAAAACGATGTCCTCCTGAGCGGAATTTTCGTCAGCGAGTGCCTCGAGGTATCTTTGCAGAGCGCCGCCACCCGAAGCGTGGGCAGTTGCATCACGGTAGAGGTGATGTTGCTCGGAAGCACAGGGAAACGTCAAAGCGATCCGCTCTAAGTTATCCCCGCGGGAAATATTGCAGTGAAGTCGCCCCGGAGCACAGCCCGAGCGAAATGAGATCTCAAAAAGCTCGTTTAGGGCGGATGAAAGAAGGTTGGCGTGCCGGACGGGATCGCTTCGGTCATGACTCACCATGCGCGCAACGTAGTTCGACAACTGATTGCAATGGAGCCAATCCGACATGAAAATTTCCATTTCCATTTCCAACTCCAGCATCGGATGAAATGGGAATGTGGTGCGGTCTGTGCTCTGCTCGCTCAAGGCCGATCCCCCTGAATTTCCAAATATTCGCGACTATCCAAGGGACTAGTTCGACTGGTCCCTCTAGTCCCACTGCTTATTTTTCCCGGCTGTGCCACCCGGTCGCATCGTTACGCTGGAGAAACTCTAGGATTGAAGACGCGGGCAGGGGTCGGCCAAGAAAATATCCCTGCAAACGATCACAGCCAGCAGCAACCAGCCAGGTGGCTTGAGCTTGATCTTCCACGCCTTCGGCAGTGACCTTCATTCCCAGCCCATGGGCCAGTGCAATGATAAAACGGACGATTGTTTGGCTTTTATCGTCGCTCGTCAGGTCCTTTATGAAATACTTGTCGATCTTGATCGAGTCGAAGGGAAAATTCTTCAAATAGCTCAAAGAAGAATATTCGGTGCCAAAGTCATCAAGCGAGATTTGAATACCGAGAACATTGAGGGTATTCAAAGTATCGAGATTATTGATCGTGCGTTCGAGCAAAACACCTTCGGTGATTTCGAGCTCAAGACGTTCGGCCGGAAGTCCGATCGTGTCCAGCGTCTGCGATACCCGGTCCGTGAAACCTCCGGTCAAGAATTCTGCAGGCGAGAGATTTACCGCCACCGTGCAGTGTGACGGCCACTTTATCGCCTGCCGACAAGCTTCTTCCAAGACCCACTGGCCGATTTCCGGCATCATTCCATCGGCCTCTGCCATTGGTATGAACGCGGAGGGTGGAATGGTACCCATGATCGGATGCTGCCATCGCAACAATGCTTCGAAGCCGATGACAGAAGCGGAAGAGTCCACCAGCGGCTGGTATTCAATAAAAAACTCCCCATGCTGAAGCGCGACACGCAGGCTTCGCCGTAGCAACTCCCTCTGTTCCAAAACCATCATCATGGCTGGCTCAAATGTTCGAGCGCGTCCTCTTCCCTCACTTTTCGCAGCATAAAGAGCGATATCGGCGGCACGCATCAGCTGGTCTTCCTCGTTGCCATCGCGCGGAGCAAGCGCTACGCCGATACTTGCGCCTGAAAACACTGCGATGCCATTCACCAGGAATGGCTTTTTGAAAGCGTTTACCAGCGAATCCGCCAGCCGCTCCGCCTCTGCCGGCTGGTCATTCTGGAGCTGAATTATGGCAAACTCATCGCCGGCCAGCCGGTATGCCGTTTCACCTGCTCCCAGAACGTTGCGAATACGCTCGGCGGTTTGCTGCAAGACGATATCACCCGCGGCATGGCCCAGAGTATCGTTGATCGGCTTGAACTCGTCGAGATCCAGCTGCATCAGCGCGACACCCCTCTGTCCGCCAGATAAGGCATCGCGTAGTCGTGTACCGAACTGTCGCCGGTTCGGTAGACCGGTCAAGGCATCGTGATTGGCTTCATGCAGCAGAAGCGCCCTGTCTGCCTCTTCGGACGACGGATCCTGCCGAATCGAGTTCCTTGTTTCAATAACCGCAAAACCATTGGCCGGTCGAAATAGAATAAGATCGGATAACCCCTCGCCTGCTCTCTGGAACTGTACATTCCGCGACCATCCAGCATTGCTCGTCTGCTCCGTGAATATATTCATACCCGGTTCCTGCAACTCCGGGTATATTCCAAACAGCGTGGCGTGAGAGGTCTTGTCGTCACCGTAGAGTGTCCTGAACCTCTCGGACGACATTATGAGGTTGAAATCACAGTCATAAAACGAAAAGAGCACTTCATGTGCGCTGCTGGCCGGCAGGGGTATATCGGACTTAAAAACGCTACTGGCTGCCATTCCGGTCTCCGTCTTATCCTGGGAACTTTCCGGCTTCGTAATCGCTTTCAATCTCCCCTCGCCCTAGGACTCAACGGGCCGATATCCCCGATGCTGACCGCACGGCAAGCATCAAATGGCTATTTCGAATATTATGTATAAATAATTTAATAAATGACGAACTCAAGCGGCTGCACCTGATCGATTCCGGGCGGCAATCCCACCATTAGCAACGCCAACTCAATGGGAATTTGCAAATTCTCATTTACATTATGCTAATGAAATTAGTGCTGTCAAACGTTCAACCTGTACTTGCGAAATGCGCCAAAGACAGGTGCTGGTTACGCATTTGCGTCGATTGACATGCTTTCGCCTTTGCTCGGCGAAATGAGCGCGCTCTTCGCGAAAATTCCCCATGGGAGAAATAGGCTACAGACGTGTAACCCACCCCAACGTCGAGCGCCTAAGCAACGCGCTCGAAGCGTGTACGGATATGTTCGATGTAGTGCTGGCCGGGGGAGGACGCCGCTACCATAGCCAAAGCAGCCTCTTCCGGAACGCCCGTAAAGAGACGTTCCTCGCCATTCCTGAAGCGAATATAAAGTCGGCCGTCGTCCGGGTGGAAAAAAACGGATTTGATAATCCGCGATGAAACCGGGAGTTCTTTCATGGTCACCTCGTCTTTGACGTGGTTGTCCCATGAAAATTACAATATCGAATGAAGTGACCTAGTTAAAAAAAAGTAGCGCCAACGCTATCAATCCTCAATATCTGATGAGAAATGAAGCCACTTGAAGCAGCGCCACACAATGGTCGGTCATGGCGATCCGGCGGTGCGTTGCGTTATCGCACTGCACTACCGCTCGCACCATTTACCGATAGCCGGCGAGAGCGATTTGTCATAGGTTTCGAGGAACTACTTGCCTTTCACGAAGGTGGCGAGCAGCTCTTCGATTTGGGCCGCGTTCAACGTGTTATGCGGAAGCTGGCGGACCATCATGATGAGTTTTGCGGTTTCTTCCAGCTCCTCGGCGGCAAAGACAGCGCCCCTGAGATCGGGACCCGCGACCACCGGCCCGTGATTGGCGAGAAGTACGGCTGTGACCTCGCCTTTCAGCGCCCGTATCATGTCGCCCATGGCTGGATCGCCTGGTCTGACATAGGGGAGAAGCTTCACTTGGCCGACGCGCATGACGACATAAGGCGTGATCGGCGCGATGCAATTATCCGGATCGACCTCGGAAAGGCATGACAAGGCCGTAGCACAGGTCGAATGCAGGTGTACAACCGCACCAGTCGCAGCACGCGTCTCATAGAAGGCTCGGTGCAGGAAGACCTCTTTCGACGGCTTGTCGCCGGAGATGTGGACACCATTGAGATCCAGTTTCGAGATCCTTGCCGGATCGAGAAATCCGAGGCAGGAATTCGTTGGAGTAATCAGGATCCCATCGTCCACGGCTACGCTGATATTGCCGGCCGATCCGACTGAATAACCGCGTTCGAACAGTGATTTCGAGAGGAGCACCAATTCCTCTCGAATTTTTGCTTCCGTCACGTAAGCCTCCCTCCCTCCGGCAGCTTGCCTTCCATGATGGCAAGAGCGCGTTCAAAAAAATCCTGCTGTCCGAAGTTGCCGGATTTCAGCGCCAGGGCGAGCGGCGCCTTGTTCGTCAGCACGGGTACACCAGGCGCAATCTCCGGCCCGATCGTCAACGCATCCAGATCAAGTGCTGAGACGACGGCGCCCGACGTCTCGCCGCCGGCGACAACCAGACGCCTGATGCCCCGACTTACAAGCTCCCGGGCAACTGCGGCAAACAGATTGTCCAGACGTCCTGCAACCGTCTCCCTGCCATAGCGGTCCTGCAGAGCCGCGACCTTCTCCGGTGTGTCGGAGGAATAGACGAGCGGTGCCCTCCCGCCGTGCGCGAGCACGAAATCGGTTACTGCATAGACATCGAGAGCACCGTCCATCACCGTTTCCACCGCGATCGGCATCACCGGATGGTATTGGGCATGATAGGCAATCTGCTGCAACGTAGCCTGTGAACAGCTGCCTGCAATGATCGCTTCCGGCCCCGCAATACCTTCAAAACCGCGACCCGCCGACCTTGCCGATCTGTCGGCGGCGAAGTTCCTTGCAAGCCCAAGGGCGATGCCCGAACCGCCGGTCAGCAACGGCACTCCAGCAGCCGCCTCGCCGATCTCCAAGAGGTCTTCATCCGAGATCGCGTCAACGACCACAAGGACCTCGCCCTGACGAGCGGCCTCGTCAAGAGCGTTGCGAATTGCGTTTCCGCCGTTGCGCACGACACGCCAGGGAACGAAGCCGACTGGCTCCTGGCTTTGAAGTCGCAGCCACCGTCGCAGATCGCTGTCCGTCATCGGATTCAATGGATGGGTGCGCAGGCTGGACTCATTGAGCGGGACGTCACCCACAAAGAGATTGCCCTGATAAAGCGTCCGACCTGCACCCGGAAAGGCCGGACAAACGATGACGCCTTTCGCTCCAAGAGCCGACGCCAACGCCTCCCCAACCGGGCCGATATTGCCTTCCGGCGTTGAATCAAAGGTGGAACAATATTTGAACACGATCTGCCGGCACCCCTGCTTTCGGAGCCACGATAAAGCCTGCAGGGATTGCGCGACAGCCTCCGCGGCGGGTATCGAGCGTGTTTTCAAAGCCACGACTCCGGCTTCACAATCGCCCGGCGCGGGCTCATTGGGAATGCCCAAGAACTGGGTCGTCGAAAGCCCCGCCGTTGTGCGGTACCCTTTCGCGATCGTGTTTGCTATATCGCTTGCGCCGGTAAAGTCGTCGGCAATCACGCCCAGGAGCATCGAAATTCCTCCGATAATTATGTGAGCTTAGGCCAAGCCAAGCACGTTGAAGTTCATCGCGCTGGTAAATCTCGACGATCGTCTCAAAGCTGTCGCCGGGGACGAAACCGAGATCGAGCGCTATGTTTATCCCTGTCACCTCCCACGCGGCGAATGCGAGATATAGACCCATTTTACCGATTCGCCTCGATATCGTTGATCAGGTTCATTCGCTCCTGCCGGAAGAGGCGCGCGTCCATCAATCGCAGATCGGTTGCCATGCTGGGCCTGAACGCTGTGTGCGAATATATGTGACGCTCCATATGTATGCCCGGCGCGATGTCGATGAGCTGGAGATTGTCGTCGACCACGCGGAAATCGGCGCGTCCCGTCACAACAAGCGCGATAGAATTCTCGATTGTGTCTGAAGGGTGAATCGTTTTGTGTTCAAACGAAGCCGCAGACATTTTGCTCGAAAAAGTATCCAGTTCACGAACGTTGCCTGAGCCCGATCATTGTCGTTGGTCTTCCAATCTTCCGACGTTTTATGCCGAAAATATCGTATCGCGCGTAATCGTACCGATGATCGAACCCGCACGGTCAACGACGGACAAGCAATCGACATTCAGCGAAATCATCATGGCAAGCGCTCTGTGGAGGGTTTGCCCCTCCTCGATCTCCGCCGTAGCTGACGTCCTTGACGGTCCACTCATGACGTCGCTGACTTTGAACAGCTCAAGGCGGCGGATCGCGTGATCCGCGCCAATGAAATCATTGACAAACGCATCGCTTGGTTGCTGAAGGACGACTTTCGGCGTGGCATGTTGGACGAGGCGCCCGTCGCGCATGATTGCCAGGGTGTCCCCGAGCTTCAGAGCTTCGTCGATGTCGTGGGTTACGAGGACAACGGTCTTTCGGACCTTTGCAAGGATATGTTTGAATTCGTCTTGAAGACGCGTTCGGGCGATCGGATCAATCGCGCCGAAGGGTTCGTCCATGAGCAGAATGGGCGGATCGGCCGCTAGTGCCCGCGCCACTCCAATGCGCTGGCGCTGTCCGCCCGATAGCTGCTTCGGATACCGTTGCAGAAGCTCATTGGCTTCGAGGCCAACGAGATGCAGAAGTTCCTCGGTGCGCTGCTTTATTTTCCAGTTGTCCCATCCAAGCAGGCGCGGAACGGCGGCGATATTCTCTTCAATGGTAAGATGCGGGAACAGCCCGATATTCTGAATGACGTAGCCAATGTGCCTGCGGAGGGAGACCGGATCGACGGTTGCCACGTCCTTGCCGTCGACGAGGATCCTTCCACTCGTCGGATCGAGCAGGCGATTGATCATCCGCAGGACCGTCGTCTTGCCGCAGCCCGAAGGTCCGATAAGTGCCGCAGTGGTGCCCTCCTTAATGTCGATCGTCAAATCTTCGACCGATGTACGCTCGGGACTGTAGCGCTTCGTCACATGTTCAAGCCTGATCATCGCCAAAGCTCCTCGGAAAACAGCCTGCGTTCGATGCGAGTCAATGAATATTCAGCGCCGAGCGCCAACAGCGCTATCGGGATTGCTCCGATGAGAAGTGTCGGTATGTCCAAAATGCCGATGCCCGTTACGATGTAATCGCCCAACCCTCCACCGCCGATGAACGGCGCCAAAGTCGCGCCCGAGATGACCTGGATCGTTGCCGTCTGACCTCCCGCGAAGATCGCCGGCGCCGCGAGCGGAAACCGGATCTGCAACAAGACCTGAAGCCTGTGCATCCCCATTCCAACGGCGGCTTCGACCGCATCGGGATCGGCATCCCTGAGGCCCACATGGGCGTTTAGGAGAATGGGAGGCAGGGCGAGGATTGTCAGCGCAATGATCGCAGGTGTCAGGCCGATCCCGAACAACGGGACGGTGATCGCCAAAACGGCAAGGCTCGGCAAGGTGCGCAGACCGGACACGATGTTGATTACGATGAAAGCAAGCCTCGCCCGATCGACGATTGCCGCGGCCAAAAACAGGCCAATGACCAGTGCCGCCGAGAGGGAAAGAAGCGACATCATGACATGCCGCCACAACGCCAGTAAGAATTCGGCGCAGTGCTGGTTCAGCCAGCCGACTACGGTTGCCAGCATCATGTCATCTCCAAGGCAGAAGAAAGCGCTCTGCCCAGAGCAGCAATGCATCGCAGATGAACGCGAGACCCGCCGTCGCCAATGATCCGACGAGGATTTTCTCCAAATGCTCTTGATTGACCCCGATCAGAATGATGGTTCCAAGACCGCCGCCGCCGATGAAGGCGGCAACCGTTGCAATCCCGATCGACATCACAAGGGCGAGGCGAGTCCCAGACAGGATGAGCGGCAACGCCAGTGGCAGCTCAATCCTGATCAGGCGCTGACGGCGGCTATAGCCCATCCCATCAGCGGCCTCGAGGACATCCGTTGGGGTGCTCCGTAACCCTGTCCAGACGTTTCGCAAGATGATCAGAAGGCAGTAGGCCGACAGACTGATGAAAGCCGGTGTGAATCCCAATCCTACCAGCGGGATCAGCAGTGCGAACATCGCAAGGCTTGGTATGACGAAGATCAGATTTGCGACCGTGATGGCAACCGAGTAGATGCGCGGCCGGCCGACGGACGCCAGCCCGATCAGCAGCGCAAGCAGCAGCCCAGTGGCGGCAGAAGATGCCGACAGAACCAAGTGCTGGCCGATTGCCAGCACAATATCCCAGACATGCTTTGGAGCCCAAATCATCATCGCCGACCTCCGCCCGCCTCATCTCAACCGGGAAAGATCAGAGGCCATGGGCGGCCAGGAATTCTTCAGCAACGTCAGCCGGCTCTTCCTTATCGCGGTCGACCTTTGCGTTGAGTTCGCGCATGTTCTCGTTCGTCAGCATTGGGCTGACCTTGTTCAATACATCCGCCAGCTTCGGATTCCCGGCAAGTGTGTCCTGGCGAACCACGGGCGTCAGAAAATACGGGGGCCACAGGTGCTTGTCGTCGTCCAGCACCACAAGCTTGTCGTCGGCAATCTGCCAGTCGGTTCCGAAACCGATCGAGACGTTGATGTTGTCATTCAACAATGCGCTGTATCGGAAATTCGGACTCGCAAAGTTCTTAAACTCCCGAAAGTCGATGCCGTAGACGTTTTTAAGTGCCGGGAGTCCATCGCCACGATCCTGAAATCCCGCTTCCGCGCCGAACACGAGGTCCTTTGATGCCGGCCCCAGGTCCGACAAGGTTTTCAGATTGTATTTCGTGGCGATCGCAGGTTTCACGATCATGGCATAGCCGTTGTTGATGTTCGTCGTTGCCAGCCAGGTGAGATGGAATTTGGACTCGTAGTAGTTTTTGACGTCGCTATAGATTTTGTCAGCGGAACCCGAAAGATCACCCTTCACCACCGCGGCCATCGCCGTCCCGGTGTATTCGGGGTAAAGGTCGATATCTCCATGTTCAAGCGCGGCTTGCGCAATGGCCGTCGCACCGAGGTTGAGGTGGCGCTCAACAGTGAAACCCGCTTTTTCAAGGGCCTGCGCATAGATCTCAGCGACAATGAATTGCTCTGTAAAATTCTTGCTGCCAACTTTGATAGTCGCGGCGTGTCCTTGACCGGCAAGGCCGATGAACATTGCCAAGCCGAGTGCCACTATGCCCTTGGACGACATGGTTTTTCCTTTTCAGGTTATCGATATTGTAAGACTAAGGATCGCGGGACCGGCTTATATGCCCCCTGTGGAAACGTAGGTTTCCCCGATCTGCAACGATGGCGGGGGCTTGGTTATCCTCCGCCTTCACCTTTTCGCGACGTGGTTGCGTAGGCCGTTATGATGTCTTGAGTAATCGCCTGGACAACCGGGAGATTTTTCGACTTCGTCCGAAAGACGACGTAGGTTGTGGTTTCGACGGCCGGGACGTTCAACAGGATCCGCACCATCCGTCCCAGTGACACCCATGGCTCGGCTATGTGTTCGGGCAAAACACCGACGAACTGACCGCTCAAGATAAGCTGAACAGCGGCCTCCAGATCATTGGCAATCGCAGTAGATCGCGAACTCCGCCCGATCAGCGACTGCTCCGTGCGCAGATAGGCTCGCGTAACGACGTCGAGCTCGCCAAGCTCGGCAATTGCATGTCCTTTCATCCCGGCTTGTGCCAGATTGTGTTCAGCCGAAGCATAAAGAGCCGATCTGTGCACGCTCACGGCCTTGTAGGTTAAGCCGGGCAAGCCGCTGTTCGAACAAGTCACAGCCACGTTGGCGCGCCGGGAGGACACCGCTTCCTCGGCCTCTTCGGGTCCCGCGGTGCTGACGTTCAAGGTTACGCAGCCAGACCTTTGAGCGAACGCCCTTAGCGCTTTCGCAACCGGGTTTGCGGGTTCCAGATGCAAATTGTCCATCAAGCACAGATCGATAGAGCCGGTCAGCTTTCCCTTTGCGGCCGATATCTGTGTGCGAAACTGATCAAGTGCATCGAGGAGCTCGATCGTTGCACGATAGACGGTCTCGCCATACGGGGTGATACTGAATCCCGATCGGCCACGCTCGCATAGGCGGACCTTCAGCCGTGCCTCCAAGTCTGATAAATGCTTGCTGATCGCGGAACGCCCGACACCGAGTGTGTATTCGGCAGCCGAAAGGCCTCCGCATTCGACGACCGACTTGAAGATGCGGAGAAGCCGGATATCCACATCGTGGATTGGGGGAATATTCTGTTTTTGAACATTCATAGCTAACTCCATGCAACGCTGGGCGTTGCCGTCCGCAGCCTGGCGACCGTGCGGCCCTTGCATGATGGGCAATTGCCCAGCACCCGCCGGCGAATGGACGAGTCCAGATGCGTCATTTCTGTCCGTCACGATCCGACAGGTGGAATAAAGCTGGCCACTGCCGTGTAAGGAAACTTAACCACAGCTTCGGCGCAGGTCCTGGCGATGTGTCGGAACGCCCACCCTCAACCGCGGGATCGCACAGCACCTCTGGCCCGGTCACCGGGACTACCATCATGCCCAGGTTGACACTCATTCCGTTCCATCTGCGCTTTCGCTGTTCCACGGCCTCTGGTGCTCTCTTCATCAGATTGACGTCACTTCGCCGCCATCCATGCGCAGTTGTGCGCCGGTCAGCCACCGCGCCGGCGGCGAGACGAGAAAAGCCATAAGCTCTGCTATCTCCTCCGGCTCGCCATACCTCGCAATGCCGGAATCCTGCAGGAATCGCCGGCCGGCATCTTCGACGCTCACATTGTGGATCGGTGCCCAGTGCTCGAGGTACGATTTCCGGCGACCCGTCATCACTGGGCCGGGCAGCACGCTGTTGACCTGCACTCCATCCCGAAGGCCCCGATCGGCAAAAGCCTTGGCCAACGCCACGATCGCAGCATTTATCGTCCCGACCGCGGCATAACCCGCCTTCGGAAACAAAGCCGAATTGCCGGAAGTAAGAACGACAGCACCTTTGCTTGCCTTCAAAGCCTCCCAACAGCGGATCGTCAACCGGCGCGCACCGTGCAGCTTCAAAGCCATGCCGGCTTCCCACTGCTCGTCCGTCATCTCGAAGAGGTCCACCTGCGGCACCGCGCCCGCAATGTTCAACAGGGCATCAATCCGGCCGAACTTACCCATTGCCTCCACTGCTATCTCGTCTGCTACCGCCGGCACGCTAAGATCGGCGTCGAGTACCAGCGGCTTTGCCCCAGCGCTGGTCACCTCGTCCGCCGTCTCCACCAGATTGCTCCGGTTGCGCGCTACAAGGACAATATTCTCGAAGTTCCGCGCCAACCGCACAGCAGTCGCCTTGCCGATACCCTGGCTTGCGCCCGTCACAATCGCTACGTTGCCTGTCATGATTTCCTCCTGTTGGTCAGTCGTTGGCGGGGCTCAATTGCCTGAGCCCCAATTTCCGGAACTCACTTGACGCCTACGAAGACATCCTTGATTGCGGCTGCGATTTCTTCGCAGTGCGTCTCAAGGGCGAAGTGGCCCGTGTCGAAGAACCGAATGTCCGCGTTCGGGATATCCCGCTTGAACGCTTCGGCACCCGGCGGAAGGAAGAACGGATCGTTCTTGCCCCAAACGGCCAGGAACCGCGGTTGGTGGTTTCGGAAATACGCCTGGAACTCCGGATAAAGAGCGACGTTGCTCTTGTAGTCGCCAAAGAGGTCGAGTTGAGCGTCGGTCGCCCCTTCGCGGGCGAGATAGTAGTTATCGAGCGAATAGCCGTCCGGCGAAACCAGCGTCGTATCCGTCACACCATGAGTATATTGCCACACTGTGGTTTCCGGCTTGAGGAATGCCATCAATGCATCGCGATTGGCAGGGGACGGATCGCTCCAGTACGCCCTGATCGGGTTCCAACCTTCGCTCAACCCTTCCTCATAGGCATTGCCGTTCTGCGAAATGATGCCGGTGATCCGATCCGGGTGCCAGGTCGCAAGCCTGAAGCCCGTCGGCGCGCCGTAGTCGAACACGTAAATCGCAAACCGCTTCAGCCCGACGACTTCCGTAAAGCGGTCAATCACCTTGGCGATGTTGTCGAAGGAGTAGGAGAACTCCGTGTGTGACGGCAGATCGGTCTGACCGAAGCCCGGCAGATCGGGCGCCACCAGATGAAAATCTGCCGCCAGAGCAGGGATCAGGTCGCGAAACATGTGACCGGAGCTCGGAAACCCGTGCAGCAGAAGAAGTGTCGGGTTCTTTCGGTCGCCCGCCTCCCTGTAATAGACGCCGAGACCATCCACATCCACTTTCCGATAGTGCACCTTTGTCATGGGATCATCCTTTCCTGTAACCTCTTTGTAAGCATCGAAAGGGTTACATGATATTGAGTAACCCGTCAAGCGCCATTAAGAAGGTTATATTAAGAAACCGTCCGCCAGCGCCGCGCAACATCGCAGACCGCCGCCGTGAAATCTGTTTCGATCTCGGAACTCTAAGTTCCTTGTTTGGAAATCGATGTTGCCGTTTTTGAACCGCAGCATTGTGCGCCATGTTGTAGTCTGTTGCATGCAGATCAACTCAATCGTCGATGATAGCGAGGTAGAGCGATGGCTCGTCTTCTCTCTGTGAACGTGGGTGTCCCCAAGGATATTGTTGTGAACGGCGCCGTGGTTCGAACGGCTATATGGAAGGAACCCGTGAAAGGCCGCGTCATGGCGAGGCGGATGAACCTTGACGGGGATGGGCAGGCCGATCTCATCGGGCACGGTGGCGAACAGCGCGCCGTCCTGGTCTATCAGTCTGCATCCTATCTATACTGGGAGCGCTTTCTCGGGCGCGCACCGATGCCGATGGGTCAATTCGGCGAAAACCTGACTGTCGAAGGCATGCCGGATAACGAAGTCTGTATCGGCGACCGTTACAGAATCGGGCGCGCCGTTTTCGAGGTTTCGCAGCCTCGGGTAACTTGTCACAAGCTTGCATTGCGGTTGGATCAACGCGACATGCCGTCATTGGTTGTGCGACACAGCCGACCCGGCTTCTATATGCGGGTGATCGAAGAAGGGGATGTCGGTGCGGGCGACGAGATCGAGAAGCTGGCATCAGGCCTGCACTCCATGAGTGTCGCTGCCATCGATATCCTTCTCTACGGCTCCCGCCATCCTGCCGATGAACTGCGCAAGGCGCTCGATATTCCGGCACTCAGCATGGGTTGGCGATCATCCTTCCAGGCATTGCTGGAGGCACAAGATAAGGGCAGCCTGAGCAATGCCGGCCTGACGTCGAACAATCTTGCGGCACCTGCTTGGTCCGGCTTTCGGCCGCTTCGGGTCATCGCGACCAAGAAAGAGAGCGCCGACGTTCGCACGATAGAACTGGCCTCGCCGGATGCCTCGCCCCTCCCTGCACCTGCGCCGGGGCAATATCTTGTCCTGCGCATACCTACTGGCCGAAATGCCTCGCCGATCATCCGATGCTATTCGCTGTCCGGAAATCCGGATGCCGGCACTTACCGGATCAGCGCAAAACGCGAACTCAATGGATTGGGCAGTGCCTACCTGCATGACCAACTGTCCGCGGGCGACATGCTGGAGGTCAGTTCCCCAAGGGGATCCTTTACATTGTCCGCGAATGTTGCCACTCCGCTGGTGCTCATCAGCGCCGGAATCGGCGCAACGCCAGTTCTGGCAATGCTCTATTCGGTGCTGAAAGGACCGCAGGGAAAGACACCGATCTGGTGGATCCACGGTGCTCGGGATGGCCTCCACCATTCATTCGCATCGGAGACGCGGGCGCTTCTGGATGCGGAGCCCGCCGTCCGCCGATGCATCGTCTACAGCCGGCCGCGTTCTGACGACGAAATTGGCCGTGATTTCGACGAGGTCGGACATGTCGACCTCAAGCTTCTCGAGAAGCTCAATGTGCTAAAAAACGCGAACTTCTATCTCTGCGGCCCGGTCGGGTTTCTGGCCTCGCTGCGCGAAGAACTTCGCGATTGGGGAGTAGCGGATCAGCTCATTCACATTGAGACATTCGGAACCGCATTGCAGAGCGGTCCGACGACAAGCCCCCACCCGCCATCCGATCAGCCAGATTCAGGCCCGTCCATTACGTTCGTGAACAGTAATCTGACGGTCCGATGGGATGACAGGTACGGCTCCTTGCTCGAATTGGCAGAACAATGCTCGGTGCCGGTTTCCTGGTCATGCCGCTCAGGGGTCTGCCATCGTTGTGAGACCGCCGTGATTGGTGGAAACATCCAATATGCTCCAGAGCCTATCGATCCACCGAGCCGGGATGCAGCGCTGATCTGTTGTGCAAGGCCGCTTGGCGACGTTCAACTTGATCTTTGACATCGACTTGAATCCGTGGACGGCGAATGTCGAGAGAAACCTCTCTACCCCATCTTGACCGGTTACAACGTTTGTGAAATAACCTCTCTAAAGTCACTTAACAGGTTACGTAGAGAGGAGAAGCGAGATGACCGTGAGCGTTGCGAATTTGAGCGGTGAGAAGATGCCTATCGGGAGTGTTCTTCCGATGGGATCGGCCGGCGACAATGAGCTGCGGAGAACTGAAGTCAGCGGCGCTCGGCGCAAGGAGACTGCGGTGGAATTCTGGATTCCCGGTTCGCTCGATGATGAGAAGGATGCTGAACCGGCCGCCTACAAGAATGCGATGCGCCTTTTAGGGGGCGGTGTCGTGGTCGTCACCCTCGGTGATGGCGCGGAAAGGGCCGGCTTTACGGCGACGTCCGTTGTCTCCTTGTCGGCAGAGCCGCCGCGTCTGATGTTCGGGATTAGCCAGGCTTCCTCGTCCTGGCAGGCCTTGCAGAAATACAAGACGTTCGCAGTCAATGTGCTTCGTGAGGAAGACATCGGCCTCGCCGACCGCTTCGCAGGGCGCGGTGGTGTCAAAGGCTCCGCTCGCTATGAGGGAGAGCAATGGGCTAGCCGTAAAACCGGTGCCCCGACGCTCGCGCGGGCAATCGCTGGATTCGATTGCGAAGTCGAAGAAATCCTGCTTCGCCATGACCACGCGATTGTGATTGGCCGGGTCAAGGACACGTGGCAAGGCCAAGCGGGGCGGCCCCTGCTCTACTGGGAAGGCGCCTACCAGTCGCTGCGATAAAAGACGCCGCAGCGCTCGGCCGGCAGTGTCAAAGATCGATATCTGAGCTGACGAGCCAGTCGAGTGATTTGGCTGCGGCTGCGGCGGGAGAGCGTTTTCACCCCATCCACGCTCTCCCGCTTCTTATTTGCTGGAGTGTTCGCTACTTGGGGTGAACCATATCGCCATGAGGCCGACACGCTGGCCGGAAGCGCCACCATCTGTCGCCTACACCCGATGGGTGCTTTGCGCAGGCCTGCCGGCATCCGAAAAATTTTTCTGCCCTCGCACCGATGATTTCCGCCCGCCCGCGCTGTCCTAATCAATGGGCGCGCATGGATGGTCCAGCGGCCCAGATAGCGAGGTGGTCTATGAAATCGTTACAAGGTCAAAATGTTGTCGTCGTGGGAGGAAGCCGAGGCGTCGGGCGTGCAATCGTAGAAGCCGCCCTGAATGAGGGAGCCACGGTGCTGGCCGTCGCGCGCGGGCAACAGAGTCTGGCGCAATTTGCCCAGGACATTCCGGGCCTGAAGACGCTTGCGGTCGATGCGACTGTAGACTCCGCCCCCGATAAGGTCTTCGCAGCGCTGGAACCGGACATCATGGTGATCTGCGCAGGCGCCCTCCCTCCCGCAGCACCCGTGCATCAACTGAGCTGGGAGGCGTTCTCCTCAAACTGGGAAACAGACGTCAAGGCGTCGTTCTTGTTTTGCAGAGCCGCGCTGCGGGGTCCGCTCAAGCCGGGGACCCGGATTGTTCTGATTTCCAGTGGTGCGGCTTTGAGCGGAGGGCCGCCGTTTTGCGGCGGCTATGCCGGCGCAAAACGCATGCAGATGTTCTTGGCCGGCTACAGTCAGAAGGAATCGGATCGGCTTGGACTGGGCTTACATTTCATGGATCTGGCGCCTATGCGCATCATGCCCGATACCGGCGTGGGCAAGGCCGGCGTCGATGGCTTTGCGGCCTATTCGGGCATCCAGCCCGCGGACTTCATCGCGGGTATGACCGACATGCAAACGCCGGCCGATGTCGGAAGGGCAGTTGTCGCGCTCGCAATAGGTAAATCGCGAGTCGGTTCCTTCGCGGTGAGCGGGAGCGGGCTTGCGCCGGCCGTCTGAGGCGCGCGTAATGGAAACCGGACTCAGAACGAGGAAATCCGCATGACAGACGCTCAGGCACCTCTCGAGCCAGCACGCCAGCAAGGCCAGCCGATCCTTGATCGGCTGGCCTTCGAGCAATTCACGGCGACCCATCGCCGGGAGCTCAAGCTCCACTGTTATCGCATGATGGGCTCGCTCCACGAGGCAGACGACCTCGTCCAGGATACATTTCTTCGCGCTTGGCGTGCGAGGTCGGAGTTCGATGGGCGGGGTTCGGTTCGCGGTTGGCTCTACACGATCGCGACCAACGGTTGCCTCAACGCCCTCAAGGCGAGGTCGAGGGCGGATCGCATTCTCCAGCAGCCCGGACAACCGCCCTCCCACGGGCATGCAACAGGCGGACCCGTCGCCGAGGTCGCCTGGCTGGAGCCTTACCCAGACGCGGAGCTTCCAGATCTCGTTGATGGCGACCCTGGTCCGGAAGCACGGTATGAAACCCGCGAAGCGGTACAGCTCGCCTTCGTTGCTGCGATTCAGGTTCTACCGCCCAGGCAGCGGGCCTCCCTGCTGCTTTCCGACGTCTTGGGGTGGTCGGCTGTCGAGACGGCACATTTGCTGGGCGGCTCGACCGCGTCGATCAACAGCGCGTTACAGCGGGCCCGCGCAACCCTAGCGGCGCGATATCCTCAGGGACGTCCCATGCGTCGGTCGCAGCCGAATCCCGAAGAAGGCCTGCTGCTCGAACGCTACATGCAGGCCTGGGAGGCCGCCAATCTCGACGGCTTCATCGAACTCCTGCGTAAGGACGCCACCTATCACATGCCGCCCTGGCGGGAATGGTACCAAGGACGCGAGGCGATCCGTGGTTTCTTCGATACCGTCTGGGCCAATTTTGGCGGCTTTCGCACGGTGGCAATCGGGGCCAACGCCCAGCCAGCGGTCGCAGTCTATGCCCGCAGCCACCACGACGCTACGTGGCGAGCCCATTCTCTGCACGTAATCGAGCCTGCCGAGGACGGAATCGCTTCTCTGACGGTTTATGTGGGGCCACTTGGCCCCCAATTGTTTCCAGCCTTCGGCCTGCCGCCAGCCTAGCCAGGCACCATCGCTGGGAAGGAATGCCCGGGAGAAACTGGGGATCATCGATCTGCGCGAGCAGACCTGCACCTTGAGAATTGACCCGTTCATATTCCGACATTCGGCGGCCAGGCATCATTGCGCTTGGCCACCATTTGTCGCGTCAGTTCGCACGGGCGCGGTGAGCGGCCTGCTTTGCGCGATTGCCACAAACCGCCATGCTGCACCACCGCCGCTTCTTGCCGCGCGTACGGTCGATGAAGAGGAGTGTGCAATTGTGACCTTCGCAGGCTTTGATATCCGAGAATTCCTCGGTGCAGACAAGCTCCCCCATCGCTTCCGCCACAGGAGACAAAAGGGCATCCGGCGATTTCCACTGGCGCTCCGTGCTCCAGCGTAATCCGGTCGCGCCTTTCTGCTCTTCCGCGGTCACGATTTGGCGGAATTGTTCGTCCCGCGCCAGCAGACGGTTTAACGGTTCGAGCTGCTCAAGCGCGCTTGTATCAAGAGGCTTTCCTTTGTGTTCCCTGACGAAACCGCGGAACCATTCGCGCAGCGAACGCGCCTGCGCCGCCAGCGAGTCAAGTTCCCCGGGCATAGCGTTCTTGGCGATAGACTGGAGTCTCCGCTCCGGAACGAGACCGGCCTCGCCAAGCCATTGGATGAGCCCTTCGCCGTCGTTAAGCCACTCGAAAGGCTCGTCGACCGGCGTCGCCAAGGAATTTAGAAAATCAAGACCAGCGGCATCCGCGACGAAGATTGCTGGAGGGTTATGTTCGGTCATATCGCACCTCAACTTGCACCTTTTTCATGCTATGATCGCCCTGCCCATCCTTCAGCGAAGCATCACCCCACCTTAGTTAATGCAATAACCTTTTAAAATCCAGTGGAATGGTTATTATTATTTTGCCGCCGATGCTGTTTCGCGCCGGCGCTTGTCCTTTTTGCCACATGGGCACTTTTGAATGATACGGAGGAAATTAATGGTAGAGCGAAAACCGACCGTCGAGCGGCTCAGTCTCTTTTCTGATGGCGTGTTTGCAATCATCATCACCATTCTCGTCCTGGAGCTTCGGCCGCCGCATGAAGCTAGTTTTGCTGCGTTAAGTGAACTCTGGCCGGAGGGTTTGAGCTATGCGGTCAGTTATTGGTTCCTGGCCGTGGTATGGATCAATCATCATCACCTGCTCCGCTTTGCCGAGATCGCAACTCCGCGGCTTATCTGGAGCAATTTCGCGCATCTATTCTCTGTCTCGCTCATCCCTTTCACGACTGCATGGATCGCCGACAGCAAACTCGGCTCCGCGCCGGTGACGCTTTACGCCCTAGTTTTCGTTGCCGTGAACGCGACATATCTTGCGCTGTGTTGGGAAGCCGTGGACCGCCCGTCAAATGAGAATTCGTCCGATCGTATCAGGCGGATGATGCGGATGCGTTCGCTTGCAACGATCATCCTGTTCCTGATCGCCGCATTGATCGCAGTCTGGTTTCCCGTGCTTGGCTTGGGCATTATTGTTTTTTGTCTGTTGCTGTACGTTCGACCCGATGTTTCCGAGGTGAGTACCTAACAAATTCACGGCTCGAGTAGCCTTATCATGGCGCCGAGGCGCTGGCCCAGAGACAGGGTCTTTACTGGAACCGCGTGAGGAACGGCCGATGACGACGACGGAAAAAAGGGCGACAATAATATTGGTACACGGGGCGTGGGCCGACGGCTCAAGCTGGGCAAATGTGATACCGCCTTTGCGCGACCTCGGCTTCGAGGTCTTGGCGGCGCCGATCCCAATGACTTCCCTTGGCGATGATGTGGCCGCGCTGACGAGATACCTCGACCGGGCTTCGGCGCCTGTTGTCCTCGCGGGACATGCCTATGCCGGTGCCGTCGTTTCGTCCATCGACGACAAGCGCGTCAGGTCAGTCGTTCTGGTGGCGGCTCTTGCTCCGGCGAAAGGCGAAACGGTAGCCGATGTGTTCTACCGGGAGGAGCCGCATCCGCAAGCGCCGCAGTTGGCACCCGATACCCACGGCTTCATATGGATGCCGGAGGAAGGGTTTCAGAACGCTTTTGCGCAGAATGCAAAGGCCGAAACAAAAAAGATCCTCTCGGCGATTCAGCGGCCGATTGCAGTGGCCTGCATTCAGGAAGCTGTCACCCACACCAACTGGAGCGACAAGCCAAGCTGGTATTTGCTGGCGGAAGAGGATCGGATGATAAAGCCTACGATCCAGCGCTTCATGGCAGAACGAATGGGCGCCCGGATCCGCTCTGTTGCGGCCGATCATACGCCATCGATCACCGAGCCGCGTGCGGTCGTGGAGATCATCGCGGAAGCGGTTACCCATCACGAGATTCCGAAGCACGGATCTTTAGCCTGACGGCTGCACATTGATTTATTCCATCTAGAGAAACGATCCATTTCGCAAAGCTCCCATTGTGACAATATAACCGTTAAGTTATTGTTAGAGCGGTTACTTAGCGGTCATTGAGAGGAGTGACGCCATGGCGAAGACGAGATACAAGTTTGCTGAAGTAGACGGCCTCGACATATTTTACCGGGAGGCGGGAGCGCAGGAGTCGCCGGCTATTCTGCTGCTTCATGGGTTTCCGAGCGGCAGCCATATGTTTCGCGACCTCATCCCACTCCTGGGGACTGATTTCCGGGTCGTCGCACCGGATTTGCCGGGATTCGGGCGTTCAGCAATGCCGGAACCGGGCGCGTTTACCTATACGTTCGAGAAGCTCGCGGAGGTGATCTCAGGATTTACCGAGGCAGTGGGGCTCAAGCGCTTCGCCATCTATGTTTTTGACTATGGCGCACCCGTGGGATTTCGCGTGGCTTTAAAACATCCCGACCGGGTCACGGCGATCATCTCTCAAAACGGCAATGCCTATGACGAGGGCCTCAGCAGCGGCTGGGATTCGATGCGCGCCTACTGGCAAGCGCCGACACCCGAGTTTCGCGAGTCGCTGCGCGCGGCCTTCACACCGTCCGCGACCCGCTACCAGTATGAACACGGTGTCGACGATCCGTCCCTGGTCAGCCCCGACGGGCAGAACCTGGATAATTTCTATCTTGCGCGGCCGGGCGCCGAAGAGCCCCAATTGGACTATTTTACCGACTATGGCAGCAATGTCGCCTTGTACCCTGAGATCCAGCGATATCTTCGGGAGCATCAACCACCGCTCTTGGTGGTATGGGGCGAGAGGGACCCTTATTTCCTACCGGCGGGGGCGCTGGCTTTCCGGCGCGACCTGCCGGATGCACGTGTGACGTTCTTCCCAACGGGCCACTTCGCGCTCGAGACCCATGCCGATGAGATTGCCGCCGAGATCATGGAATTCCTGACAGGAAAGGCAGGCATTGCGACGCGCGGCGCCGGCATCGCAGCAACCTGATTGCCATGGATCAATCTCTACACTTGAAAGGACAGATCAAATGACAAACCGACGTATGATTTTGAGCGGCTTCTTTTTCAATCCGCAGGGCGACCATCGGATGTCATGGCGCCATCCGGCCGCGCCGGGTCGGGACATCTTCGGTCTCCAATATTTTCGGGAACTTGCAGACGCAGCAGAACGTGCCAAGCTGGACGCGATTTTCCTGGCGGATCACGTCGCAATCTGGGACAGCTACGAAAGCAACGTTGCCCACTATGCCAATGCGCGCCTGGAACCGTTGACGCTCCTGTCGGCACTTGCTGCCGTAACCAAAGACATAGGGCTGATTGCAACAGCATCGGCGTCCTACACCGAACCTTACAACCTTGCTCGAACCTTCGCTTCACTCGACTATATCAGCAATGGCCGTGCGGCTTGGAACGTGGTCACATCGGGGATGAACGAGGAGGCGATGAATTTCGGCCGCGACGGCAACATCGAGCATGCGTTCCGTTATGAAAGAGCTGCCGAATTCCTTGAGACGGCAAAGGCGCTTTGGGACAGCATCGAAGATGAAGCTCTCCTTTTCGACAAGCAATCGGGGTTCTTTGCCAACCCGGCTTTGGTGCACCGGATTGATCATCAAGGCAAACATTTCAAGGTGCGCGGTCCGCTCAACGTGCCCCGACCGCCGCAGGGGTATCCGGTCATCGTGCAGGCCGGCTCATCGAGGGACGGCAAGGATCTCGCTGCCAGGCATGCAGAGATCAATTTCTCCCTGGCGCGGTCGATCGAGGAAGGCAAGAAGAACCGGGCTGAATTCGACGATCGGCTGGCTCAATACGGCAGAACACCAGACAGTCTCAAGATTCTGCCGGGAATCCTGCCCATCGTGGCCGCATCGCTTTCCGAAGCCGAGGAGAAGCGCGACTTCTTGGAAAGCCTGACGCCACCTCGGCTGGCGATCGACCTGGTTTCGAGCTGGGTCGGCATGGATCTCTCCGGCTATCCGGTCGACGGACCTGTTCCGGAACTGCCAGACGAAAGCACGTTCGACGGGCAGCGAACAAACCTCGTGCGGGTCAAGACGATGGCGGCGCAGGGAATGACGATCCGGCAAATTGCAAGTCAAGTCGCCAAGGCTGGAACGGCTCCGATGATGTCCGGCACGCCGAAGCAGATTGCAGATGAGATGGAAGCCTGGTTCACCGAAGGTGCTGCGGACGGCTTCAACCTGATGTTCCCGGTCCTGCCCGAGGATTGGACGAACTTTTGCCGGGACGTGGTTCCCGAGCTGCAAGGCCGCGGTCTGGTGCAGACGGAATACAAGCCGGGGACGTTGCGAGACAAGTTGGGCCTGAAGCGCCCGTTGAATTCCCTCTCACGAAGCGCATGACTGGCGTGACCGCGCGTCATCACAATGTTAGGCCGGGGTCGAGCTAGACCCCGACCATTTGCGATAGAGGGAATGGAAAACAGGCGGCGCCTGAAAATGCACAAGCCACTGCGCGCACGCCTTGGATCCCCCGCCGAGCTGTGATCCTTCGTTCTTGGAACGTAGATCGTTGCGCTGCACCGCAATAAAAGCAAACACTTTGTTGACTTGTTTGGGAACGATCGGACGCGGTGAGCCTGCTAAAGCGTTGGGAAACCGAGACCGTGAACAAGGATTGCAACATGGACGCAAACGGAGAATGGTTGCGGACGCTGATCCAGAATAGCGATATTTTAGGCCAGGGCTCCATCGCACCCGATTTTACATTACCGGATGTTTTCGGCGCAAACGTCTCGCTTTACGACCGTTTGAAAGGCGGAGCGGTCGTTCTGATGTTCCATCGCGGCACTTTCAGCAGCCCGTATAGTCATCTTCAGCTTGCCGCATACCAAGAGGCGTTGCCGGAGATCACCCTCGCGGGCGGTCAGATCGTGGCAGTTTCGCAGCAATTGCCGGATCGGAATATCAAGGTCATGGAGCACCACGGACTGACGTTCGACTTGCTCAGCGATGCCGGCAATGAAGTCGCGCGCAATTTCGGCTTGCTTTACAGCGCCCAGGATGATTTTCGACGCAGGGTGGGAACGCCAGCCGCAGATTTAACGTCCTCGGACAGGAACAATGCCGGCGAGTTTCCGATAGCGGCGACCTTCGTAATCAGCCCGACAAAAACGATAACTGCATCATTCATCGAGGCTGATATCAGAAAGTGCCCGAGCCCTAAGCAGATTGTCTCAGCGTTAGAGGCCGCTTACGAGTTGATGCCCTAACCATAGGCCCGGACGCTGAGGAGAATGCGGCTTTCTTAGACCGGTTCAAGGTAGCTCTCCCACGCGTCGATCGATACGGACAACGACGGATCTGCGTCGTCGCCCCAAAGTTCCTGTCCGGAGAATACCACTGTGTAGACCCATTGCGGGTTGGCGCCGCGACCATGGGCGTTGTCATCCGGGAACGCATAAGCCCCTTGAATGGCCTGAACTACCCCACGCTTCGCGCGCGCATACCGTGGGAGCCTGGTATGCCCGAGCGGATTGATGTTTCGTGTTCGAACCTTATCGCCAACCTGATAGACGGCGGGAGACGACACCGGTAGCTCGCTCGGCCCTGCGAATAGCATGTCGTCAACCGATGAAGGCCGCAGGATGTCTCCGATCGGCCTCCTGCCGCCGTGTTCCAACGCTCCATGGAAAAGTTCCGCCTCGGTCGCAAAACCTTCGCGCGCCAGCAAGAAATCAAGACCTCGGATCCAGATCTCGTAGTAGCTCGCGCTTAGATAATCCGGTGGCGGTATGAGTTCGTAGGCGTGCCGATTTTCATCCAGCGTCCAGGCGCCGAGACAGGCCGCACATAGCGACACACCCAAGGCCCGCTTCTCCCACTCGGCGTGGAAGACAGGCTCGTCCGGTTCAGGCTTGATAGGACCAAAACCCATCAGACCCCCGAGATCGTGTGGACCGTTCATCGAATCTGCTCCGGCAGACGCACGATTGCGGTTCCAATCATTGCATCGCGGCTGACAAGAGCAGCGAGCGCCTCCTCGGATAAACCTTCAGTTCCAGCCGGCCGCTCCGGTATGACCAGATACCGCAGTTCTGCGGTTGAATCCCATACCCGTATCTTCTTTTCGGCGGGGAGGTCGACGCCGAATTCAGCAAGGACCGATCTCGGATCGATCACCGCCCGGGACCGATAGGCCGGCGATTTATACCAGACAGGCGGGAGCCCGAGCACCGCCCAGGGGTAACAGGAGCACAGCGTGCAGACCACCAGATTGTGAACCTCCGGCGTGTTGAAAATGGCGCGCATGCGCGTACCGTGTCGCTCGCCAAACCCCAGGCTTACGATTGCATGCGTTGCGTCTCGCGCGAGCCATTCGGCATACGTCGGATCTATCCACGCCCGGGCGACGACAGCAGCTCCGTTCCTTGGACCGACTTTTGTCTCGTAGGTATCAATGATCCTGTCGACGGCAGCTGGGTCAATCAGACCTTTGCGGGTGAGGAGAGTCTCGAGGGCGCGCACCCTCGCCTGCATGTCCGAATAGTGGCTGTCATGTTCGTGATGGAGGTGATCGTCGTGGTCGTGATCCATCGCGTCCAAATCCTCTCCGCTGTCTGAATATTCTGCGAACGAGGATTGTGCTGCTGGTTGCCGGCGCCCGCAAGTCTCCTATGCGGAGACGTTTGTTGACGAGATTCATATCGATCCAGCTGCGATCTCGCCATACCAGCGTTGAAGGCGCGAAGATGTCTGCAACCAATCTTTGAGACTAGCCGCTCGTGCGATCCCGTTGCTCTAAGGCCAGCGGCCAGATGTCGGAACGATCTCACGCGGAACTCAAATGCCAAATCGTATAGGGACGTTCGGGATGACAAACTCAGTCGCAATCGTAACAGGGGCAAGCTCGGGCATCGGCGAGGCGACGGCAATCAGGCTCGCACAGGACTTCTCGGCTGTTGTTATCGCCGCGCGTGGTGGCGAAAACCTGAAGAGGGTCGCCGAAGAGATTCGTGCTGCTGGCGCAGAAGCCTTACCACTTGAATTGGATCTCGCAGAAGCGGCAGCCGCCGATACCGCGGTCAACGAGACGCTGAAGACGTTCGGACAGATCGATGCTCTGCTAAACATCGCCGGCGCGGTACCCGGCATTGATCTCTTCCAATTGTCCGATCAACAATGGAATACGGCACTCGAGCTCAAATTCCATGGCGCAAGGCGCCTGACCCTTCGGGCATGGGACGCACTGAAGGCGTCAAAAGGGGCCGTCGTCTTCACGTCCGGCACGGGTGCCGAACAGCCGAATGCAGCGACCGCTGCGATCGGCACCATTAATGCGGCGATCGAAGCCCTTGCAAAAGCTTTTTCCGAACGAGGCCTCAAGGATGGCGTTCAGGTAAACAGCGTTTCCCCCGGTCCGGTCATGACCATTCGGCGCCAGGGACTGATCGAGAAAGCGGCGGCGGCCAATGGTATCTCGGTAGATGCGGCCAAAGCTAAATTCCTGGAGCAGGCCGGGATTGCCCGATTTGGCGAAGCTGAGGAAATTGCGGAGCTTCTGGCCTTCGTCGTTTCGCCAAAAGCACGTTGGTTGACGGGCACCATCCTGCGGATGGACGGAGGGGAGATCAAGACCGTCTGATGGGAAATCTTTCGAAGGCGCATGATGCACCAGTCGGAGGATCGCCCTGCCGCGGAACGCCGCGGCAGGGCAGTTCAACTCTGCCCTGCAGCACGAGATCACTCGTGTAGACCATGATGATATGGTGAGGTATGTTTATTTAGAAGTGCCTTATGAACAATGAGCATCCCGGCAGCGTTTCTTTATCAGGAGGAATGTCCAATGAAGAATTTGCAAAACCGACAGGTCAAACAGCCAGGCCCGCGCGAGCTGGACGTGGAACAGCATTGCAAAAAACACGGTGTTGACGCCGCCGAAGCCAAGAAGCTGGTCAAGCTTTTAGGTCGGCACGCTCCGCTTCACGAGCTACATGCTAACGCACCGCCGAAACAACCTCGTTGGCGGTAGTATTTTCCCGAGCTATCGATGGCCGAACGTGATCACGGTTCAAAGATCGACCTTGGCGTTTCGCCCGTGTCCGGCTTTGCGCTTGAGACATAATCGCGGCCTCAAAACACTGCGTAGTCCAGCGTCCAATCCTCACCTGCTCGTCACGCTTCGTTCGCACTTCCTCCCTCAGCGGAAGGCGAATTGACGAACCGGATGCACTAGCATCCGCCGAGGTGTACAATCATGCATGGATAAGCAACTCGTAGAGCAATATCTGAAACTAGCGAAGCAGCATGTGGCCCAAGGCCGCAGACATATTACGCGGCAAAAGCAAATCATTTTCGTACTTACGCGTGGCCAACAGGACACCTCGCAAGCCCGTGGGCTCCTATCGACCTTTGAGGAATTGCAACTGATGCATGTTGCCGAACGGAACCGTCTCCAAAAGGAGTTGGAGTGGATGAGGAGGCATGATCGGGTGACGGAGCGCTATGAACAGACGGAGACCGAGGCGGGATAGGGCTTCGTCTCCACCTTGCAAAGACCTGGCCTGCTACCCATTTAATGCCGTGAAGGCTGCGAGACCGGCGAATTTGTATCGCATCGAAGCCGACGCTTCGCTGGAACGACGGCAAGAGCGTCAGTCTGCAGCCATTGTGCCCGCAGCTTATTTGCATGATGGGCATTCCCGCCATTTCTTATCGTTTACGCTGACCAAACGGTCGGCGAAGGATTTCTATTGAGCAAACCAAACATCGCTGCCGCGCCCGCGGCGGTGAAGCCGCGCGAGCGCGATGAGGCCGTAAACCGGCCAGACAAAAACTGGAAACCGTATCCCTGCCTTCTCACACGCCGAGAACTGCAGGAATTGATCGCCGAGCAGCTCGGCTGATCGGCAACCACTTTAGCAATAGCAACAACAAGGAGAACAGAATGCAAGTTCTGGTTAGAGACAATAATGTCGAGCAGGCAATCAGGGCGCTGAAAAAAAAGATGCAGCGCGAAGGGCTGTTCCGAGAGTTGAAGGCGCGACGAGCTTACGAGAAGCCCTCAGAACGCCGCATCCGGGAAAAAGCACAGGCAATCAGCAGACATCGCAAGGCTGCTCGGAAGAAGATGCAGCGAGAGGGCCTTATTGCCACTTCTAAACGAAGATCATCGGCACGATAAAGAAACACCGCCGGTGCCGCCCTTCAATGTGGCGGCCCACGGTTGAAGGAAGGGTTGAATGATGGATGAGTTTGTATAGCGTGACGGTTTCCGAAGAACGGCTTGAGGATTGCCGTGATGTCATTGAGCCTGACTTGCAAGACTTGATTGAACGAACGATCGGCTCCGGCTTCTCCCGTGAAGAGGTATTGATCGCGATCAGCGAATTGACGGCCGAGGATTTTGCCGCGGTCGCGAAGCTTCCGAGCGTCCACTAGGGCGTCGGACCCGGGAATGCGGCAGTCGCAGCGGACGCCGGCATATCCAAGGATCTCGTCACCATGACGCCGGGCAACCGGCCTGACATTCCGCCGATCGATCATCTTGGCTTCCTCGACGCGCTGACAGGAATTTTCTTCAATGAGCAGCAGCGCACCGCCTATGCCGAGGCGCTCGTGCGTGGTGGAACGCTGGTAACAGTGCAGGACATGAACCAGGCGCAACACGATGCCGCCTTGGAAATCCTCACTGAGAAAGGCCAAATCGATCTGGACGAAAAGGACCGCCATGGTTGACGGTCAACCTGATCGCAGCGCATCCGCCTCGTGAACTGCAGCTACCATTTGATGCGATAATCCACTCGTACATCGCCCGCCGGGATCAACGTCAGGGGATCGCTGAGCGAAGCGGTAAGATTGAGATTGGGCGCGATCGGCTGCTTGAACGCTAACGTGCTGGAAAAGGCGCCATTGAGGTCCGTCACCGCGCCGCTCGCCGAGATCGATGTTCCCGTCCAAGGAAAAATCATCGTCACCGCCTGCGAAGCGGTGACGGAAGCCGGCGCGGCCTGCGTCGTCACATAGCTCACGTTCAGCGAACGCAACGTCTGCATGTCGAGATTTTCCGAAAGGATCCAGTTTCGCGAGCGGCCAAGATATAAAGTTCCGCTGCCCTTCAGCGTGTCCAGCCGCACCGCGACCTCTCGCCGCGATTCGCTCGCAAAATTGCTATGATCGTCGACCGCTTTTCCCCATAGCGTGGCGAGTTCGGAACCGGTTAGGATCTTTCCTCCGGTCGCGCTTCCAAGACCGATATCGGCGCCAGCGCTCATTTCCCAGGCCATAGGCAGTCGAAAGCCGATTGTTGTCTGGTAGGTCCGCGGAGCTACCTTTGCCGGTGACCAGATCACGAGATCGCTCGCACCAGCCGTCTGGAAAAGCGATGCCGTGCATATAAGAACACAAAGAAAAGTGCGCGCTAGAACGAATATCATCACGAAACCCAATTGTGCTTAGTCAGCGACACGTGAGAGCGCTGCATCGACAGCCGAACACAATGCGAAAATCGCATTTCGGCTTCGGATTGATTTGGTTGATAAGCGCCCATCAGGGATGCGCAGCCTGCCTTTTTGGCATTTTGCACCGCCGCCGCGCGAGACAAATTTCTGCGCGCATCAAGCAACTCACAGGTATAACCGTCCCATTCAAGGAATGGCTTGTAAACCCCATCGACTCAAGTTTTTTGCTGCGATGCACATTTGCCGCACTTGGCTCCTCTTGGCGAGGCATCACGGTTGAGCGGTCCCTATCTCCTGCCCTCCGGGCCATCGCCGAGGTAGGCATCGCTAGCTAATCCTGCGCAGGAACACGTTCGACAAGTCAGGATTCTGCTTCCGAAGTGACAAATCTGGGCGGAAACCCGATCGCTCTCTATTTGCTGTAAAGGGCTCTCGACCTCTCCAGGTGCTTCAGCACCGCTGCTTCCGCGCCGTCGGCATCGTGGACGGACAGCCGCTCCAATATTTCTTCATGTTCGACAAGCGTGAACTTTTCCTTGCCCGTCCAGATGAGCATCTCCGTATGGTAGGTCTTTAGCCACGCCAGCATTGCCTCGCTGACGGCAACGAAGATCGGATTTCCGGAAATCTGAGCGATCCGCGTATGAAACTGCATATCAGCCGAAATGAAGTCTTCGGCATGCCCCAGAGATTTGCGCTGACGCTCGATAATATCTCTGAGATCAGCAATATCTTTCTGGGTTGCACGCGGTGCAGCCTCTCGAGCCATACCGCGCTCGAAGAATATGCGCGCGCTCTTCAGATGTTCGAGAGAGTCTGAAGACTGGGACAGCATGATCTTCGCGGTCAAATCAACCTGCCGGAAAATCGATTTCGCAGTCAGTTGAAGGACCTTTGCGCGCTCACCATGCGAGATGCTGACCAATCCCATGCTGGCGAGGGATTGCATCGCTTCGCGTATCGCCGGGCGCCCTACACCGAAGCGCTCCATGAGAACACGCTCTGACGGCATCTCGTCGCCTGGCTTGAGTTCTCCCGACGTGATCAACCGCTCTAACCGGTCGAATACTTCGTCAGAGAGCTTCCGACGTACAATCTGTTCGATTGGCTGGCTCATGACATCTCGCTGGCTCAAAGCTTTTCTCCCTTATGCAATTTCGAATAGCGCTGAGAAAGCCCGTTCAGAACGACTGAGGGCCTCCTGAACAAAAAAATCGTTGCACAAGTTGGAATACTCATTATACCAGATCACGAGTTGACGCCACGACAAAATCGCCGGCGAGAGGAGCAACCTGCTGCTTATGAACATTACCATCACCTACCGAATCGAAACGCCCGGCCAGATCGAGGCGATGGCTGACAAGATCGCCAGCGATCAGTCGACGGGCACGTTTGTGCCGGTTCCAGGCGAGACGGAAGAGCTGAAATCGCGGGTGGCTGCGCGGGTCCTGGACATTCGCCGGCTCGAGGATGCGGAACGGCCGACATGGCCGGAAGTTGCCGCGGACCATGGTCCCCTTCGTCGCGCCCACGTCGATATCGCCTTTCCGCTCGATGCCATCGGCACCGATCTTTCAGCCCTGATGACGATTGCGATCGGCGGCGTCTACTCGATCAAAGGCATGACGGGCATCCGTATCGTCGACATGAAGCTGCCGGAGGCCTTTCGCGGCGCTCATCCAGGTCCGCAATTCGGTGTTGCCGGCAGCAAGCGCCTGACGGGCGTCGATGGACGTCCCATCATCGGCACGATCGTCAAGCCGGCGCTCGGTCTTCGCCCTGCCGAGACGGCCGAACTGGTCGGCGAGCTCGTCACCTCCGGCGTCGATTTCATCAAGGACGACGAAAAGCTGATGAGCCCTTCCTACTCGCCTCTTAAGGAGCGTGTCGAGGCGATCATGCCGCTGATCCTCGATCACGAACAGAAGACCGGGAAAAAGGTAATGTATGCCTTCGGCATTTCCCACGCCGATCCCGACGAGATGATGCGCAACCACGACCTGGTCTTGAAGGCCGGCGGCAATTGCGCCGTCGTCAACATCAATTCCATCGGTTTTGGTGGCATGAGCTTCCTTCGCAAGCGCTCGGGACTGGTGCTGCACGCCCATCGCAACGGCTGGGATGTGCTTACGCGCCATCCCGGCGCCGGCATGGATTTCAAGGTCTATCAGCAATTCTGGCGGCTGCTCGGCGTCGACCAGTTCCAGATCAACGGCATCCGGGTCAAATATTGGGAACCGGACGAAAGCTTCGTCGAGTCCTTCAAGGCGATCAGCACGCCGCTGTTCGATCCGTCCGATTGCCCGCTTCCTGTTGCAGGCTCGGGTCAATGGGGTGGCCAGGCCCCGGAAACCTATCAGCGGACTGGCCGGACCACCGATTTGCTCTACCTCTGCGGTGGCGGCATCGTCAGCCATCCCTTCGGACCGGCCGCCGGCGTTCGCGCGGTTCAGCAGGCGTGGCAGGCGGCGGTCGCGGACATCCCGCTCGAAGACTATGCCAAGGACCATCCGGAGCTCGCCGCTTCGATCGCGAAATTCAGCGATGGCAAGGGCGCGTAACGGCGATGAACGATCTTCTCATCAGCTATTACGGCGACGACTTCACCGGTTCTACCGATGTGATGGAGGCCTTGGCATCGAACGGTGTTCCGACGGTTCTTTTTCTCGGTATCCCCGATGCCGCGCTGTTGGGGCGTTTTAGCCAATGTCGAGCCATCGGCATTGCCGGAACAAGCCGTAGCGAGACCCCGGAATGGATGCAGCAGCATCTGACTCCGGCATTGCAATGGCTTAAGGGGCTTGGAGCGAAGATATGCCACTATAAGGTCTGCTCTACCTTCGATTCCAGCCCTCGGATCGGCAATATCGGCAAGGCGATCGAAATCGGCAGGGAGCTTTTTGCCCAGTCCTCCGTGCCGGTCGTCGTCGGCGCGCCGCAGCTCAAACGCTACACCGCCTTCGGCCACCTCTTTGCCGCCTATCAGGGCAAGGTCTATCGCATTGATCGGCATCCGGTGATGAGCCGCCATCCGGTCACGCCGATGGACGAAGCCGATCTGGCACTGCATCTCGGGAGGCAGACTTCCCTTCCCGTCAGCCTCGTTGATCTGGTGAGCTTGACAGCTACGGATGCGGACCAGCGGGTCGACGAACGCGCGGCCGACGACGCCGGCATCATGCTGATCGACGTCGACAGCGCCGAAACGCAGGCCGCTGCCGGAAAACAGCTTTGGCGGCGCGCAATGAAAGACGGTCCATTCGTTGCCGGCTCTTCCGGCGTCGAATACGCGCTTCTCAATACCTGGCGCAACGAAGGTCTAATCGGGGAACGCCCCGATTTTGCCTTGCCGGGAAAGGTCGAACGCCTCGCGGTGGTTTCCGGTAGCGTTTCACCGACAACCGAACGGCAAATACGCAAGGCCATGACCGACGGTTTCGACGGTGTCGATGTCGATCCTCTGGCGATCATTGGCGAAAGCGCTGACCAGGCGATCGAAGATGCGATCAATGCCGGCATTGCCAGCCTGAAGGCGGGCCGCAGCGTCATCCTGCACACGGCGCTTGGTCCTTCGGCCGATCGCGGCGGCGCTATCGACCGTGTTCCCGGCGCCCGGCATCGGCTCGGACAAGCCCTTGGCATCATTCTGCGTCGCATCGTCGAAAGTGAAAAGCTCAGCCGTGCGGTCATTGCCGGTGGCGATACGTCGAGCCACGCACTGAAGGAACTGCGGGTGGAAGCACTGACCACATTGCTTCCCCTTCCTCAGACGCCCGGCTCGCCGCTCTGCGTGGCCCATGGCAGCTACGCACCGACCAATGGACTGCAGATCGCGCTGAAGGGCGGACAGGTCGGGACCGACGAGTATTTCTCGCAGATCCGGGATGGAAGAAGCGCTTAGAAAATGAGCGTGATGCCACTCAAGATGATGGCGTGCTCATTGACTCATCATACCACTTGCGATACCACAATTTGAAAATCGACGAGGTAGAAAACATGACTGCAATTGCTCTTTTCGGTGCCGGCGGAAAAATGGGGTACCGGCTTTCCAAAAATCTGAAGGGTTCGCGCTTCGATGTCCGTCATGTCGAAGTGAGCGATGCCGGCAAGGCCCGCCTGAAGAACGATCTCGGTGTGTCATGCGTGCCTGTGGACGACGCCCTTAACGGTGCCGAGGTGGTCATTCTCGCCGTTCCGGACACGGCTATCGGCAAGGTTGCCGCCGCGATCGTCGACAAGCTGAAGCCGGGGACAATGGTAATCGCCCTTGACGCCGCGGCCCCCTTTGCGGGCCATCTGCCGAAGCGTGACGACCTGACCTATTTCGTCACCCATCCCTGCCATCCGCCGATCTTCAACGACGAAACCGATATGCAGGCGAAGAACGACCACTTCGGCGGTCTGTTCGCCAAGCAGCACATCGTGTCCGCGCTGATGCAGGGGCCGGAAGGTGCCTATGCGCTCGGGGAGGAGATCGCCAAGGTCATCTGGGCGCCGGTCATGCGCTCGCACCGGGTCACCGTCGAGCAGATGGCGATGCTCGAACCGGGGCTGTCAGAAACTGTCTGCGCATCGCTGCTTGTCGTGATGCGGCAAGCCATGGACGAGTGTGTAGCGCGCGGCGTACCGGAACAGGCCGCTCGCGATTTCCTGCTCGGCCACATGAACGTCCTCGGCGCTGTGATCTTCAACGAGGTCGAGGGTGTGTTTTCAGATGCCTGCAACAAGGCGATCGAATTCGGCATCCCCGCGCTGATGCGCGACGATTGGAAGAATGTCTTCGAGCCCCAGGAGATCGCAGACAGCATCCGTCGCATCACCTGAGCGAAATCCCGGGAGGGCCGGCCCCTCCCTTCTTCGCCCTACCGGGAATAGGGCCTGTTTCATAATCGGGAGGAAACCATGAAACTGACACGCAGACTGACGCTTGTCGCCTTTGCCGGCGCTCTTGGATTGGGCACCGCAATGCCTGCTTTCTCAGCAGATCTGATCGCCATCATCACGCCCGCGCATGACAATCCGTTCTTCAAGGCCGAAGCCGTCGGCGCCGAAGCCAAGGCGAAGGAATTGGGCTACGAAGCGCTCGTCATGACGCATGACGATGACGCCAACAAGCAGTCGGAAGTGATCGACACGGCGATCGGCCGCGGCGCCAAGGCCATCATCCTCGACAATGCCGGCGCCGACGCGACGGTCGCCGCGGTCAAGAAGGCCAAGGATGCCGGCATCCCCTCCTTCCTCATCGACCGCGAAATCAACGCCACCGGCGTCGCCGTCGCCCAGATCGTTTCCAACAACTATCAGGGCGCGCAGCTCGGCGCGCAGGAATTCGTCAAGCAGATGGGCGAAAAGGGCAATTATGTCGAGCTCGTAGGCAAGGAGTCCGACACCAATGCCGGCATCCGCTCGCAGGGCTATCACGACGTCATCGATGACTACCCGGATCTGAAACTGGTTGCCAAGCAATCGGCGAACTGGAGCCAGACGGAAGCCTATGCGAAGATGGAAACCATCTTGCAGGCGAACCCGGACATCAAGGGCGTGATTTCGGGTAACGACACTATGGCGATGGGCGCGATTGCCGCTCTTCAGGCCGCCGGCCGCAAGGATGTGATCGTCGTCGGCTTCGATGGCTCCAACGATGTGCGGGACTCGATCAAAGCCAGCGGCATCAAGGCGACCGTGCTGCAGCCTGCTTACGCGCAAGCCCAGATGGCGGTTCAGCAAGCCGATGCGTACATCAAGAATAAGACGGCCCCGAAGGAAGAGAAGCAGCTCATGGATTGCGTTCTCATCACGGCGGACAATGCCGACAAGCTTGAGACCTTCGCGCTAAAGAATTGACGGCGAACTGAGCACCGCGGAGGGCGTGGCGAAACCGCGCTCTCCAGACTTTTTCTATAGGATGAGGTGCATTGCATGTTGAGGATCAGAGGCGCTGTTGTGGCCGTCATACTGGCCGCAGCACTGCCCGGCTGCAAGATCATCAAGACGCCGACGGCCGAGGAAAAGGCCGCGCAGGCGGCAAAAAGCGCCTTCGATCCTGCTGCCAAGGTCGATGCGATCTGGCAGTCGCAGGCGGTACCCGACCTTGAAAAGCGCGCTGGCGATCTCAAAACGGTGATGCGGGCTGTGGCATCGAACCCCGACGAGGCGGGCGCAAAATTCGGCAATCCGCGTAAGCAGAGCACGTCGCCCTGGACCTATGCCGTAAAGCTTACCGGCAAGGTCGTCGCCGCCGACACGGCAACCCGCGCCGCAACGCTCGACGTCGATGTAGATGGCGACGGCAAGGCCGATGCGAAGGTTCAGATCGGTCCTGCGATCCGCGGCACGGCGCTACGCGACGCGTTGGATTTCGTGGACTTCAACGAATTCAAGAACCAGATCGAATGGGCGCAATTCGGCAAGGCTTTCAATGAGAAGGCGAACACGTCCTTTCTCGCCGCTTTGCCAAGGGATGGCCTGACCGGGAAGACGGTCGATGTAACCGGCGCGTTTCCGCTGCCCACATCCGGCCAATTGCCGCTGATCACCCCTTCGGCCCTGACGTTGGGACAATGACCATGAACGATACGACCCAGGAAGACATCATCCTTCGTCTCGAGGACGTGTCCAAAGTGTATTCGGGCATCGTCGCTGTCAAACGCGCCAATCTCGAACTGCGGCGCGGTGCAGTCAACGTGCTGGTTGGGGAAAATGGAGCCGGCAAATCGACGCTGATGAAGATCATCGCCGGGGTCGAACGTCCGACAGCCGGCCGTATCCTCCTGGAGGGTGAACCCGTTCATTTCGACAGTCCCGCCGACGCGCAGGCACGCGGCATCGGCATGATCTTCCAGGAGCTTAATCTCTTCGCCAACATGACGGTCGCCGAAAACATTTTTGCGACGCGCGAAATCACGCGCGGCGTTTTCGGCATCGATCACAGGGGGCAGATAGCTCGGGCCAACGGATTTCTGAAGAAGCTGGATGCGGCCATCAATGCCGAGACCATGGTCGAAGATCTGCCGATCGGGCAGCAACAGCTTGTCGAAATCGCCAAGGCAATTTCGCTGAATGCCCGCATCCTGATCATGGACGAGCCGACATCGGCGCTTTCGCCAGCGGAGGTCGACATCCTTTTCAAGGTGATCGCCGAGTTGAAGGCGCAAGGTGTGGCGATTGTCTATATTTCGCACCGGCTGGAGGAGCTGATGCGGATCGGCGATTACATCACCGTGCTGCGCGACGGGCAGATCACCGGTCAGGCGATGGTTCGCGACATCGATACGAAATGGATCGTCCGATCGATGATCGGATCGGATGCCAAGGATTTCGCCAAGGACGGCGGCCATACGATCGGCAAGGAAGCCTTCCGCGCCGAGGACATCAGCCTGCCGAGGCCAACCGGAGGCCTGGCCGTCGATCACGTCTCGCTCTCCGTTCGCGCCGGCGAGATTCTCGGTATCTATGGGTTGATGGGCGCGGGCCGCAGCGAGTTCTTCGAATGCGTGATGGGCAGGCACATGCATTCGACCGGTAAGATCTTCATCGACGGCGTCGAGGTTCGCGAACGCGACACCACCCGGCGGATTCGGCGCGGCCTGGCCCTAATCCCGGAGGATCGGCAGCGCGAGGGACTAGTGCAGGTGCTCTCGATCGCCAGCAACCTAACGCTTGCAAGCCTCGGACGTTTTGCACGCTTCTTTTTTCATATCGATGCCGGTGCCGAAAAGAAGGCCACTCGCGACATGATCCACGATCTTTCGATCAAGGCGCCCAACCCCGATTTCGAGGTGACATCGATGTCAGGCGGCAATCAGCAGAAGGTCGTTATCGGCAAAGCGCTGATGACAGATCCCAAAGTTCTTCTGATGGACGAGCCGAGCCGGGGCATCGACGTCGGAGCCAAGGCCGACGTCTTCCGCACCATGCGCAAGCTTGCCGGCAAGGGCCTCGCAATCCTGTTTTCTACCTCGGACCTCGAAGAGGTCATGGCGCTTTCCGACCGCATCGCCGTCTTGAGCAACGGCCAGTTGGTCGCCGTCTTCGACAGAAATGAGGCGACGGAAGAGGCCATCGTCGCAGCATCGGCCAAGGGACACGGACATACAAGGAAACTCGCGTCATGACCGCGGACACATCTTCTTCTTTTGCCGCCAAGCGATCGAACGGCTCTGTACTCCTGACGTTGATGAAACTCAGGACCTTCATTGCGCTCTTTGCCGTGATCATCTTCTTCGCCATCTTCGCACCGAACTTCACATCGACCGCAAACATGATCCTGATGTCGAAACACGTTGCGCTCAACGCCTTCCTGGCGATGGGCATGACCTTCGTCATCATCACCGGCGGCATCGACCTTTCGGTCGGCTCGATCGTTGGCCTCTGCGGAATGGTCACCGGCGCGCTTATCCTCAACGGCGTCGAATTGCCGATCGGATATACGGTATACTTCAACCTCTATGAGATCGTCGTCATCACCCTTGCCGTCGGTATCGGGATCGGTCTGATCAACGGATTGCTTATCACCAAACTCAACGTCGCGCCCTTCATTGCGACGCTTGGAACGCTTTACATTGCGCGCGGCATGGCATTGCTGTCTTCCGACGGCCAGACCTTTCCGAACCTGGTCGGCAGGCCGGAGTTCGACACGACCGGTTTCGATGTCTTCGGCGCCGGAAGGCTGCTCGGACTCCCCGTTTCCATCTGGATTCTCATCGTTCTTGCGCTGATCGCCGCTTATGTCGCCCGCTCAACGCCGATCGGCCGCCATATCTTCGCCGTCGGCGGCAATGAGCGCGCGGCGCGCATGTCGGGCATTCGTGTCGATCTCGTGAAGATCTTCGTCTACATGTTCTCCGGGCTGTGCGCAGCCATCGTCGGCATCGTCATTTCGTCGGAGTTGATGGCCTCGCATCCGGCGACTGGTGAAAGCTTCGAGCTCAACGCCATCGCCGCAGCCGTCCTCGGCGGTACTTCGATGTCCGGTGGACGCGGTACGATCGGGGGCACGATCATCGGCGCTTTCGTCATCGGCATCCTGTCCGACGGACTGGTGATGATGGGGGTTTCCTCCTTCTGGCAGATGGTCATCAAAGGATTGGTCATCATCATCGCTGTTGTTGTCGATCAGGCGCAGCGCCGTCTCCAGCAGCGCGTTACACTCATGCAAATGGCAAAGGCAGGTTGAGAATGACGGAACTCAAGGGTGCGCTCATCGGCTGCGGTTTCTTCGCGGTCAATCAGATGCATGCGTGGAAGGACGTCGATGGCGCGCAGATTATCGCGATCTGCGATCGCGATCCCGAGCGGTTGAAGATTGTCGGCGATCAGTTCGGCATCGAGCGGCGTTACAGCGACGCGGCGGCACTTTTTGCCGATGGCGGGTTCGATTTCGTCGATATCGCGACAACCGTTCAAAGCCACCGTGCGCTGGTGGAAATGGCAGCGGCTCACAAAATCCCGGCCATCTGCCAAAAGCCTTTTGCAAAGACATTGAGCGACGCCAAGGCGATGGTGAGAGCCTGTGCCGACGCCGGAATCCCTCTGATGGTTCACGAGAATTTCCGTTGGCAGACGCCGATACAGGCGGTGAAGACCGTCCTGCAATCGGGGGCGATCGGCGAACCATTCTGGGGCCGCTTTTCTTTCCGTTCCGGCTACGACGTTTTTTCGGGCCAACCCTACCTTGCCGAAGGCGAGCGCTTCATCATCGAAGATCTCGGTATCCATACGCTCGATATCGCACGCTTCATTCTCGGCGACGTCAAGACGCTCACGGCACGCACCAAACGGGTCAATCCGAAGATCAAGGGCGAGGACGTCGCAACGATCATGCTCGACCATCAAAATGGTGCGACATCGATCGTTGATGTCAGCTACGCGACCAAGCTTGGAACAGAGCCCTTTCCCGAAACGCTGATCGAGATCGATGGAACGCTGGGAACGATCCGGCTCTCGCAGGGCTATCGTCTCGAGGTCAACAGCGCAGAGGGCACGACGGTTTCGAACGCCTCGCCCAAACTTCTCTCCTGGGCTTCGCGTCCATGGCACAATATCCAGGAAAGCGTCCTCGCCATCCAGCAGCACTGGGCAGACCGCCTTACAGCAGGCGGCGAAACGTCCACGTCAGGCGCGGACAATCTGAAGACCTTCGCGCTTGTCGAAGCAGCCTATGACAGCGCCGCTCATGGGAGGACAGTCGATATTGAGGCAATGCTGCGATGACCGCTGAAATCGACCCATTTCAACTCTATGGGACGCGTGAGACCGAAGTACGGCCCAAGCGGCTCACCGCCGGCAGGCTTGCTGTCGACTTCAAGGACGGCAATCTCCGCACGATCACCTACGATGGAACCGAGGTGCTCCGCGCCGTCTCCTATCTGGTCCGCGACCGCGATTGGGGCACATATGCCCCACGGATATCGGACCTTAAGATCGATCAGGGTGACGATGCATTTTCCGTGGGTTACCTTGCGCATTGCACCGGCCCCGACGATACGGACCTTGAAATCCGTGTGCATATCTCCGCCAAGGCCGGAGGCGCCGTGATCTTCGAAGCGGAAGCGATGTCCAAAACCGGCTTCGAGACGAACCGTTGCGGCTTCTGCATCCTCCATCCGATCGTCGGCGTTGCCGGTACACCGGTCTCGGTGGAACATGTTGACGGTCGTAGCGAGGACACGCGCTTTCCCGATCTCATCGAGCCCTGGCAGCCCTTCAAGGATATGCGTGCTATCACGCATACCGTCATGCCGCATGTCACGGCGGAATGCCGCATGGAAGGCGATACCTTCGAGATGGAAGACCAGCGAAACTGGTCGGATGCCTCCTATAAGACCTATGTTCGCCCTCTTGCCCTGCCCTGGCCCTATCGGATAGCAGCCGGCCAATCTGTCAGACAGCGCATCGTTCTCAGCATCGCCGACAAGCGGGAGACGTTGACCACCCCCGCATCTGTCTCGCCCGACGGCCGGGTAGTCACGATCACGAAGGGGACCAAGCGCGGTACGATGCCGTCGATCGGGCTGATTATCACACCGGAAGAGGCGAAGACGACGTTTGAAGCCCGTGCCGTTCTAGCGGAGATCGGGCCGCAGGAGTTGCTCTTTCATTTCGATCCGAATGCCGGTCATGACGCGGCCGCCTTCGAGGCGTTTAGCGCTATCACCCGGCTTCATGCTGGCACGTCGACTCTCGAAATCGCATTGCCGTGCCGGCAGTCGCCGCTGGCCGAAGCACAGGAGATCGCAGCTTGGATGCATGCGGCGGGTTTCAAACCGGACGCGATCATCATATCCCCTTCCGTCGACAGACAATCGACCCCTCCGGGCAGTCAATGGCCAGCATGCCCGCCGCTTGAAGAGGTCTATGCGGCGGCCCGTTCCGCTTTTCCAGGCATCCGGCTCGGTGGCGGCATGCTGAGCTATTTCACCGAACTCAATCGCAAGCGCGTTCCTTCCGGGCCGCTCGATTTTATCACCCATTGCACCAACCCGATCGTGCATGCGGCCGACGATCTCAGCGTTATGCAGACGCTGGAAGCACTGCCGTTTATCACGCGCTCGGTGCGCGCCATCTACGGCGACAAGCCCTATCGCATCGGCCCCTCCACTATTCCGATGCGCCAGAACCCCTATGGCAGCCGGACGATGGACAATCCCGCAGGTCTCCGCATTCCGATGGCAAACGTCGATCCGCGGCACAATGGCCGTTTCGCGGAGGCTTTCGCGCTTGGCTACGCGGCCAACGTAATCGACGCCGGATTGGAATGCCTGACGCTTTCAGCGCTGACGGGGCCGTTCGGCGTGATCGCCGGCAAGAATGAACCGTCCCCAACCGGCGGCAGACGCCCGATCTTCAACACGGTCGCTACGCTAGCCCGCCTCGCCGGCAGCCAATGGCAGGAATGCGCATCATCCGATCCGACCGCAGTCCTTTCTTTCGTTACTGTGCCGGCTAAGGGAGCACCGCAGTTGCTGCTGGCAAACGTGACGCACACAGCACAACAGGTCGAACTTGGATCCTTCCATCCCGCCGAAAAACTCAAGGGCGGGGTCCTCACTCTCGAGCCCTACATGGCCCGCTCGATCGCGCTGATGGATTGACCTAACATCCGAGAAGCGCAACTTAGTCTTCCGAATCGAGACGACCGGGAGGATTGGCGTGAAGACAAAGAAGCTTATCAATGACGGCGCGGCGGCGGTGGACGAAATGCTGGCGGGCATTCTTGCCGCCCATCCCCGCCACCTTCGTGCCGTGGAGGGATCGCCGCGATCGATCATTGCAAATGAGGGACCGAGGCCCGGCAAGGTCGGCCTAATTATCGGCGGCGGCTCAGGGCATGAGCCGACATTCCTCGGCTTTGTCGGCAAGGGGCTTGCCGATGCGGCGGCAATCGGAAATGTCTTTGCCTCTCCGCCACCGGACCCGATCATAGAATGCGCCAAGGCGGTCGACGGCGGCGCCGGCGTCCTGTTCATGTATGGCAATTATGCGGGCGATGTCATGAATTTCGACATGGCAGCCGAGATGCTTGCCATGGACGACATCGAAGCCCGCACCGTGCTGACGACGGACGATGTCGCCTCCGCACCCATCGATCAACGGGAACGCCGGCGCGGTGTTGCCGGCAATGTTTTCATCTTCAAGGCGGCAGGTGCGGCCTGCGATCTAATGTACAGTCTGGATGAGGTGGAACGGGTCGCGCGATGGGCGAATGACCGGACCTACACGATGGGCGTTGCGCTATCGCCCTGCTCCCTGCCCCAGACGCTCAGGCCGAATTTTCAACTTGGCGACGACGAAATGGAAATCGGCATGGGTATTCACGGCGAGCCGGGCATTGCTCGCGGTCCATTGAGATCAGCCGATGAGGTCACTGCCGAACTTCTCGACCGGATACTTGGCGAGATGAAGCCAAAGCGGGGTGACCATGTGGCCGTGCTTGTCAACTCGCTCGGCTCGACACCTCTGATGGAACTCTACATCATGATGCGGAAGGTCAAGATGACGCTCGATGCCTCGGGCATAGAAATCCATTTGTCGCTGGTTGGAAATTACTGCACGTCGCTGGAAATGGCCGGCGCCTCGATCACGCTGATGCATTTGGACGACGAATTGCAGCGATTGATCGACCATCCCTGCGATTGCGCAATGTTCCGTTCGGGTGAAGTGCTCCGATGACAAAGACAATAACCGTCGACGATCTGAAATCCCTTCTAAACGTCATCGCGGAGGCGATGACGCGCGAAAGGGACCGATTGTGTGAGCTCGACGGCGTGATTGGCGATGCCGATCATGGCATCGCCATGGAGCTTGGTTTTTCGGCGGCTGCCAAGGCGGTTGCTGCACTGGATTCGGCGACATCAGACCCAACACTGATCTTCAATACGGCCGCAAAGGCTTTTCTAAACGCCGTCGGTGCCTCCTCCGGTCCGCTCTACGCAACAGCCTTGATGCGCGCAGGCGCCGCGGCAAAAGGTAAGTCATTTCTAACTGAAGATGATATGGTCGACGTGTTCGTTGCGCTTGCCAGAGGGTTTCAGGACCGTGGCAAGGCCGAGATCGGGGAAAAGACGATGGTCGATGCCTGGGCGCCCGCTGCCGCTGCCTGCCGGGCTGCGCGGGAAAAAGGAATGTCGCTCGAGGCTTGTCTTTCGGAAGCTCTGGCGGCTGCGGAAGCCGGGACGGAAGCAACAAAGGATATGGTGGCCACAAAGGGGCGTTCTTCCAGACTTGGCGAACGCGCAATAGGGCACATCGATCCGGGAGCGGCCTCGGCAACCGTCGTCGTCTCGTGCTTCAAAGCGCTCTTCTTGTCTTAATGATGATGACCTCATCATACCAGTTGACATGTGTCCGTTGATTTGCCAAAACCGCCTCAGTATTGTTCAGAGGAGGACGGGAAATGCGTATCAACTCCAAATATGCGAGCCGGTTTGGCGCGATTGCGATTGCCGCAGCGGCGTTTGCGGCGACGGGTGTCCAGGCGCAAGACCTGACACTGTGGACGCTCAATTTCGACAACGACGCCGCAAACACCGCGCTCAAGAAAGTGGCGACGGATTTCGAAGCTGCTAATCCCGGCACCCACATCGAAATCGTGCAGCGCGCGGTCGATGAGCACAAGACCGCTCTTCGCGTGGCGGCCGGCTCCAGCAAGGGACCCGATATCTATTTTAGCTGGGCCGGGCTTGGCCTTGGCGGCGAATATGTCAAGGCCGGTCTGTCGCTGCCGCTGGATAAATACTATACGCAGTATAAGTGGAACGACGAACTGCTCCCCTCGGCCGCCGCATTCGCAGACCTCTATCCGGGCGGCAAACATGGCGTTCCCTTCACCTTCAAGGGCGAGGCGGTCTACTACAACAAGAAGCTGTTCCAGCAGGCAGGCATCACCGAAGAGCCGAAAACCTATGAGGATCTCCTGGCGGATGCCGAAAAGCTGAAAACCGCAGGAATTCCGGCCTTCACCTTCGGTGGCTCCGTCAACTGGCACGTCATGCGCCTGATGGACGTGATCCTTGAGACCAAGTGCGGTGCGGACAAGCACGATGCGCTGATGGCGATGAAGTCCGACTGGACGAAGGAGCCCTGTGCGACGGATGCCTTCACCGAGTTCGCCAAGTGGACGAAGGACTACACGCTGCAGCCGTTCATGGGGATCGATAACAAGCAGTCCTACAGCCTGTTCACAGCCGGTCGCGCCGCGATGATGCTGGAGGGAGATTGGCTTGTCAGCCAGTTGGATGGCAGCGGCGCCAACCTCGACGACTACGGAATTTTCCCGTTTCCGACGAATACCAACCGCCTCTACGGGTTCGCTGAATACAACTACGTGAGCACGAAGAGCAAAGATCCCGATCTGGCTGCGAAATTTCTGGACTATTTCCTGTCGACCAAGGTTCAGCAGGACCTCGTTGGCCAGATCAGTTCGATTTCGGTCAACAAGAATGTCCAGTATACCAATCAGAAACCGCTTGAGGCGGAGTGGCTGGATATCTTCAAGACCTACAGCAAGGTCTACATGAACGGCGACCAGGCGTTTCCGCTTGATGTGACGACCGAATATTTCCGCGTCATCAATGACGTTGCGGCCGGAAATATCGAGCCGGCGGATGCCGCCAAGCAGCTGCAGGCCTTCATCGCAGGTCGTACCTAAGTCCTCCCTGGACGCCGGCCGGTCCCGGTTGCAAATCGGGGCTGGCTGTTGCTCGACCCAAATGCCCACGCGCTTGCCGCCGGCCGCCCGGAGCAGATGAGAATGTCATTGCGAAACCGAACACATGATCCTCGCGTGCAGGCATTCCTGCTGCTCGCCCCGGCTATGGCAATTTACGCGATCTTTGCGCTCTATCCGATGCTGAATGTCGCAATACTGAGCTTTCAGAAGTGGAACGGGCTCGATCCTCAGCGTCCCTTCGTCGGTCTTGCGAATTATCAATATATCTTCACGCACGATCCCGTCTTCTGGGTCGCCTTCAGGAACACGGTCATCTGGACCATCATGTGCCTGGTGTTCCCGCCGATGGTGGGACTTCTCCTGGCGTTGAGCCTCAATCAGAAGATCTTCGGTCGCAATACGTTCCGCGCCATTTTCTATCTGCCAGTCATCATCGCGCCCATCGCCGTCGCGACGATGTGGAAATGGATGTACGACCCGTTCTTCGGCCTCTTCAACGAGATGCTGACGTCCATGGGCCTCCAGCGCTGGATCAAGGACTGGCTGGGCGACCGCAATATTGCGCTTTATTCGGTCTTCGTCGCCTATCTCTGGCAGTCGGTCGGCTTCTCCATGGTTCTCTTCCTGGCTGGGCTGCAGAATGTCTCGCAGTCGCTGGTCGAAGCCGCCCGCATCGATGGCGCCGGGCGCTGGGCCGTCTTCAAGCACGTCACTTTTCCTGCACTGCGCACGACGATCACGATCGTGCTGGTGCTATCCATCATCTCGTCGCTCAAGGCCTTCGATATCGTCTACGGCTTGACCGGCGGCGGGCCGGCTCAATCGACGCAGATGCTTGCGCTCTGGGCCTTCACGCAGGCGATGCAGATCTTCGATTTTGGTCGTGGCGCCGCAATCTCGGTTGTGCTGCTGCTGATCACCATCGCCATCGTCGTTCCCTACCTGCGATGGACCCAGAAGCATGAGGAGGCCGAGCAATGACCGTCACGCCAGCCGAATCCATTGCCGTCACCTTCGATACGGCTGCCGCCGGAAAACCCAAACGAGATCCGATCCTGATTGCCTTGTGGATCTCGCTGATCGTTGTCGCGTTGATCTGGGTCGCGCCCTTCGTGTTCATCGTCTTTACATCGTTGAAGACGAAAGCCGCGGTGACGAGCACCGGCGCCTTCATGCCACCGGTTCATTTTGCCTTTGAGAATTACGGCAACGCCTGGAGCCGAGGAAATTTCGCCAGCGCCTTCTTCAACAGCGTGATCATCACCGTCATCAAGGTTCCGCTGGGACTGGCGCTGTCGGCCATGGCGGCCTACGCGATCGCCAAGATACCGCTGAAGAGCGGCAAGGCATTACTGCTTCTCGTGGTGTTCGGCACGATGATCCCGTTCCAGGTCATGCTGGCGCCGCTGTTCACGCTGGTCAATTCGCTGGGCCTCATCGATACCTATCCTGGCGTCATCCTACCCTATATCGCCTTCGGCGTTCCCTATCAGGTCTTCATCCTGCACGGCTTCTTCAAAGGCATTCCGAAGGAGTTGTCGGAGGCTGCGCTGATCGACGGTGCGAGCCATTTCACTATCTTTCGCCGGATATTCCTGCCGGTTTGCCTGCCGGTGCTTGCCGCCCTGCTGATCCTTGATTTCGTATCGACCTGGAATGAATTCGCGATGGCGCTCGTACTTCTTCAGGACCAGCACATGTGGACGCTACCGCTTGGATTGATGTCCTTCCAAGGGCAATTTTCCAGCGACTACGGGCAGCTCAATGCCGCGATCGTCATGACCGTGCTGCCGGCAACGCTCGTCTACCTCATCTTTCAGCGATACTTCGTCTCCGGCCTCACCTCCGGCGCCGTCAAAGGCTGATCCACCACCTAATCGGCAAGTCTTTCGAGGAGAATATCATGTCCAGTGCAACCGTCGAAAAATGGGGCGTCTTCGAGGCGGCTTTTGATGGCCCTTCAGGCGGCAATCCCTATCTCGACGTGGCATTCGATGCCGTGTTCAGCCAGAACAGCCGCGAAATCCGTGTGCCCGGTTTCTACGACGGCGACGGCGTCTATCGCGTGCGCTTCATGCCTGACAATGAGGGCGAATGGTCCTTCAGGACGCGTTCAAAAACCCCGGAGCTCGACGGCAAGACCGGCTCGCTGACCGCCAGCAAACCCTCGGAAGGCAATCACGGTCCGGTGCGGGTGCGCAACAAGTTTCATTTTGCCTATGCTGATGGTAAGCCGTTCCTCTCATTCGGAACGACCTGCTACGCCTGGACGCACCAGCCGATCGAGATGCAGTCGCAGACGCTCGAGACGCTGAAGAAAGCGCGCTTCAACAAGATCCGCATGGGCGTGTTTCCCAAGGACTATCCTTATAACGTCAACGAACCTCTTTACGCTTGCTTCGAGAAGGGTGCAGACGGCAAAGAGGATTTCGATCGGCCGAACCCGGTCCTGTTCCGGCATTTCGAAAACCAGGTTGCCGCACTTTGCGAGCTCGGCATCGAGGCCGACATCATCATGTTCCATCCCTACGATCGCTGGGGATATGCCGACATGTCGGCCGAACAGGATTTCCGCTATGTCGCCTATCTTGCGGCGCGGCTCGCCGCCTACCGGAATGTCTGGTGGGCGCTGGCCAACGAATATGACTTCCTCCTCGACACCAAGCCGATGACCCAGTGGGATCGCTATTTCCACATTCTCGAGGAGAACGATCCCTATGGCCACCTCAAATCGATCCATAACGGCGAAGCGACGATGAACTTCGACCATCGCAAGCCTTGGGTGACGCATACCTGCATTCAGAACTGGGACGTCAAGCGAACGCAGGAATGGCGGGACGCCTATGGCAAGCCGGTCGTCAACGATGAGCCGGAATATGAAGGTAACATCATCCAGTCCTGGGGTAACCTGACGGCGCAGGAGCTGGTCCATCGCTTCTGGATCACGGTGACGCGTGGCGGTTACGCGGGTCACGGCGAAACATATTCGCACCCCGACGACCTCATCTGGTGGGCGAAAGGCGGAGAACTGCGCGGCGAAGCATGGAAGCGTATCGGCTTCCTGCGCGACCTGCTGGAGCAGGATGTCGTCAACGGCCTTGAGCCGATGGCATCTTTCGGCGAATGGCCTTGGACGCGCGTTTCCGGCGCTCACGATGGCGATCTCCGCTATATCTATCTTGGCGAACATCAGCCCGTCATTTGGTCGACCGGCCTGCCCAAGGACGGCACGGACTATGATCTCGACATCATCGACACTTGGGAGATGACGATCACCCCCGCAAAGAAAGTGGAAGCCCCGATCCCGCACCCCACCCGGCACGGCGCAATCGTGCGCGGCGGCAAGGCGGATGCGGCCTTTGGCGTCGAACTGCCGGGTAAACCATACCAGGCCCTTCGCATCCGCAAGAAGAACTGATCGGCGCTCACAGGAGGAATTTCATGTCCGGATTGACCATCAAGAACGTCAGGAAATCCTACGGAGCGGTGGATATCATCCATGGCGTCGACGTTGATATATCGGACGGCGAATTCGTCATTCTCGTTGGGCCATCCGGCTGCGGCAAGTCGACCCTTCTCCGGATGATCGCAGGATTGGAAGAAATCACCGGCGGCGAAATCTCGATCGGCGGGCGCGTGGTCAACAACCTGCCGCCGAAGGATCGTGACATTGCGATGGTCTTCCAGAACTACGCGCTCTATCCGCAAATGACGGTTGCTCAGAACATGGGCTTTGCGCTGGAGCTTGCCGGCGCGAAGCGTCCCGAGATCGACCGAAAAGTCGGTGAGGCGGCGCAGATCCTCGGACTTCAGCCATTGCTCGGCCGCAAGCCTGCGCAGCTTTCCGGCGGCCAGCGCCAACGCGTCGCCATGGGACGCGCCATCGTGCGCGATCCGAAGGTCTTCCTCTTCGACGAACCGCTGTCCAACCTCGACGCCAAATTGCGCGTCAAGATGCGGGCCGAGATCAAGGCGCTGCATCAGCGGCTGAAGACGACGATCGTCTATGTCACGCACGACCAGATCGAAGCGATGACAATGGCCGACAAGATCGTCGTGTTGCAGGGCGGGAAAGTCGAGCAGATCGGAACGCCGCTCGAGCTTTACGATCGGCCAAGAAACGTCTTTGTCGCGGGCTTCCTCGGATCGCCCGCGATGAATTTCCTGGAAGGCAGGCTCACAGGCGGCTCGAATCCGAGGCTCCGTCTGCCGAGCGGCACTTCAATCGAACTCCTGACGGCCCCGGCTCAGTCGGACGATAGGGACGTCATCATCGGCATTCGCCCCGAAGACATATCCTTTGCGACCGACGACGGAGTGCCTGCAATCGTCACCGTGGTCGAGCCCACCGGATCCGAAACCCACGTAGCACTGGAGCTGGAGGGCCGAGAACTGACGTGGGTGATGAGAGAACGCGCCGAGTTGACGCCGAACCAAACGGTGAAGCTCTCGCTTAAATCGCCGAATGTTCACTTCTTCGACAAGGCTACCCAGCAACGCTTGTAAATGACATTTGGGCACTGACAACAAAAACATCCGCATCGGTTCGCTGTCGGATGCATTGATGAAATGCACATGTCACGAAATAAGTCCCGGCGCCCTTAACATCGGTACAAGTCTGGCACCGATGGATGCCGTACGGGTGTGCATAGGCAAAGATGCGGACGCGCCTGTCTAGTGTGTGTGCTCAAAAATCGCGACAGTTCGGCAATCTACGAGTGATTCCGCTTAGTCCCTCTAAACGTCGGACGAGCGGACATTTCGCTATAGAGGCGTGGGGACATAGACGGACTTTTGTGGCCGGTCTCCCAAATGACTCTGCCTAGCGCACCAACGGACTGTCCCAGACGGCGAACAGCAGTTCCTTGAGTTGGGCGAAGCGCTCCGACCCGAGCTCGGCGCGCCATTCATCCTCGATGTCGCGCAATAGGTCGACCATCTTCCCGAATGCGGCGTGTCCGCGTTCCGTGAACCGGACAATGCGCGCTCTGCCTTCATCCGGAACATCGGAGCGGACAATGTAGCCGAAACCCTCGAGGCTGCGGAGCAACTGGTTGATGGCTTGTTTGCTCATGCCGGCGCGCTCGGCGATCGTGCCCGGCCGAGCCCCGTCCGGCCCTGGAAACTGCAGAACCGCCATATGCGGCAGACGCAGCTCGTCAAAACCGGCGGCGTTGAGCCCCTTGATCAGGCGGCGCTGGATCGCCTGGGCCGGCACGCGCAGCAGCGCGCCGATCAACATGTCCTCGGTTTTCATGGGCAAACTTTCGTGGTTGGTGGCATTGACGGTTCGGTAAATTAAGTTTACTCGTAAGTAGTAAACTTAGTTTACCAAAGGAAATTCCATAATGCCACATGGAACTATCGACCCTCGCGTCAATCCTTCCGACGAAACAATTGGTACCAAGGGGCTCGCGGTTCGCTTTCTGCTGACCGCGGACAACTCGAACGGCAGCATTGCGGCCTTCGAGCTTATGGTCCAGGCCGCGCTGCGACTGCCGGCGCCGGCGCACAGCCACAACCACTACGAGGAAACGATCTACGGCCTCGAGGGGGTGCTGACCTGGACGGTCGACGAAAAGCAGATCGACGTCGGACCGGGGCAGACACTATGCATTCCGCGCGGCGCCGTTCATCGGTTCGACAACAACGGCAGCCAGGACGTGAAGGCGCTCTGCGTGGTCACGCCGGCAGCGATCGGGCCGGAGTATTTCCGCGAGGCTTTCGCGGTGCTCAACGCGGCGGCCGGTGGTCCGCCGGACCGGGCCAAGATGGCGGAAATCATGCGCCGTCACGGTCTTACGCCAGCGGTGCCCCCGACATAGAGGCTGGTGGGCGATATCCGGCAGTCCGGGCGCACGCGCGAGCGTCCGCTTTGGTCAAGATCGGAACCGGAGGCATCGCATCCGATGCGGCTTGAATCATTCGCCTGCTGCAGCCGCGGCGGATTGCCGCGAATGCGTTTTGCGGGGAGGAATCCGCCTGCTCGGTGCTTAACATTCGAGAGATTCGAGGGGAGGATTTCATATGTATATCGGCACCCAGTTCCAGGCTCGGGACGACGATGATTATCGCGTCATGGCACAGTTGGGGATCAAGCACGTCAACGCCGATCCCGCCGGCAATCCGCATGATTGGACGCTGGATATTCTCAAGGCCCACCGCGAACATATCGAGAGTTTCGGCCTCATTCTTGATATGATCCAGCTTCCGCTGAGCTCGCGTGTGATCGAGCAGCAATATAGCCCGGACATCCTGACAGCCGGACCGAGCCGCGATCACCAGATCGACTCTATCTGCCGTCTGATCGAGAACGCCGCTGCCGCTGGCATTCCCTCCGTCAAATACAATCTCAATATTATCGGCATCCCGCGCACCGCGTTGGAAATCGGCCGCGGCGGATCGAGAAACGAGGCATTTCGCTGGGAAAGGGCCGATCACGATGCGCCTCCTTCGATTGCCGGCATCCTCAGCGAGGAGGAGAATTGGGAGCGTATCGATTATTTCCTGTCACGCGTCGTTCCGGTCGCTGAGTCCTGCAAAGTGCGGCTTGCCTGCCATCCGCACGATCCCTACACGCCGCCTGGTTATCGCGGGGTCACGCGCGTTCTCGGCAGCGTCGACGGCCTGAAGAAGTTCGTTCAGATGCATGAGAGCCCCTATCACGGACTGAACTTCTGCCAGGGCACGGTCGGCGAGATGCTCGACAATCCGGCCGAGGAAATTTTCGACGTCATCCGCTGGTTTGGAGAAAGGGGCAAACTCTTCAACGTCCACTTTCGCAATATCCGCGGCCACAAGCTCTCCTTCATGGAGACCTTTCCGGAAGAAGGCGACATGGATATGTGGCGTTCGCTGAAAACCTACGCCGATGTCGGCTACCAATACATGATCATGCCGGATCATGTGCCGCGCGTTTCCGGCCGCGACCCTGAAAACACCGCCTTCGCTTTCACCTATGGCTACATTACCGCCATGTTGCAGGTGCTGGAGAGCGATAAGCGGTAGCGGCCACCAGCCTTGCCGGCGACGATAAAAAGTCCCAAGCGATGGCGCGGATGGTCGCTGGAAAGATGTTCAATAGACTTTCGGCGTGCGGAATATAGCAACAGCGGCAGCCACCATAGCGGCGTTGTCGGATGCTACTGTTCCATCCGGAAGATGCTTGCCGTCCTCCAAGCCAACTCGTGTCGACCATCGCCGCTGACGTGCGAGCTCCGCAAGAGGCCAGACCGTAGCATCAAAACCATGCAGGAGGATGGGGCGCCGCACATTCGCGCGGTTGAGTACCGCGGCAATATCGTCCGCGATCTGACGGGCGACGCCGAGGTTCTGCTCCTCGATCTCAATCAGGATACGGAAAACCCGGCCATGGTCTGGCAGTTTTATAAAGCGCTCCGCATCGGCCACGGAGGCAAGCCCAGCCTCGACACCGATCCCACGCCGATGAAGCAGGGTAATGATTTCCGGGGCGTCCGCTTCCGACAGATTCACCGAGGCATAATCTGGCAATTCGCTCCAGTTGGCGATGGAATGGCAAGTCCGCTCCTCGTCGCTCTCGATCCAAGCTCCTGTCGATACGCCAACGAGCGTGCCAGGGCAGGCGCGGCGAACGGCAAGAATGGTTGCATCGACGGCCGACAGGCTTTCCCGCCCATCCTGCCCGCGGGGGTGAAGGTGCAGTTCGGCTGCTCCGCAATCGACACAGGCCGCGCCATCCAACGCCATCGTTTCCGCCGTCAGCGGAAGTCGTGGATGGAAATCGCGGGGGCGTGCGCCGTTAAGACAGGCTTGAACGATCATATAGTTTCCGGCCCAATTGAAAGACGACCACCTTACATTCGCGGTCTTCTGTAGCAAATGCCACCAGCAATAGAGACATGGACACCTGTTCAGGATATTAGCAAGTGCGTATAAATGTCGGCTTGGCTCAGGAGACATGCGAATGCTGTCGATTTCGAGGGCATGTACTGCCGAGGATTTCACCATTAGTGGCGAATTGTGCAGGTCGTTCGGCGCCTGGGATGCAGAGGCATGCCGCGCCTATGACATCCCGTCGGAGGTGGTAGCGACATTTTTCCATAGTGAGGACAACGAGGCGTTGGCAGCAAAGTACAGTCAGGCGGACGCTCCGCTCCTGTTGGCTCGATGGCATGGCGAACCAGCAGGGTGCATTGCCCTTGCACCGTTCGACGAGGGCGCGGCTGAAATCCACAAATTTTATGTAGACTCAGCCTTTCGAGGGCGCGGAATCGGAAAGGCACTCCTGCAGGCGATCTTGGCCGAAGCCAGCAAGGGGCCGAGATCGATGCTGCTGCTTCATACGACGGTTTATATGAAGAGCGCGGTGTCGCTGTACGAAGCTTTCGGCTTCACACCCTGCCCACCGTTCCGAGACATTCCGGAGGCGATCAAGCACACCGAGGTCTTCATGAAGCGGCCGATCGAACGCCACAGCTTCATCGTGTAGCCTGTTCGCTGCGATTGTTGCTGGTGGCATTCGCTATCGAATTCCGTACATTCGCATCGAAAGACAGTCCAATTGGTTCCGCAGACAAACCTATGACTTCAGCCGGGGACGATCATTGCAGCTTCCGGATCAGATCGAACGTGCCGTAACCGATTCCGTCAACCGGAATTCCACCGTCGATATGATAAGGCATACCGCTCGCCGACAGACAATCAAGCCCGGTGCGCCGATGCCTTGACGAAGTCGATGAATGCCCTCAGCGGCGCAGGCACGAGGCGCCGTCCGGGGTAGTAGAGAAACGGCCCTGAGAAGGGCTGCCACCATGGTTCGAGGATGGGCTCGAGGGCGCCGCTGTCCAGATGCGGGCGCAGCCAGTCCTCAAAGAGGCAGACGATCCCGGTACCGGCGATCGCTGCGTCGACAGCAAGATCAGTCGCTCCGCCCACCCGCACGATCAGTGGCCCGGTGGGATCGACCCGCAACACCTCGCCATCGCGCTCAAACTCCCACGGTGTCGTCATCGTACCACTGGAAAAGCGGCCTAACAGACAGGCATGGCAGAGCAGCTCGCTCGGGTGTTGCGGCCGGCCATGGCGATCGAGGTAGGCCGGGGAGGCTGCGGTGGCAAAGCGCTGGATGCGCGGCCCGATCGGCACCGCGATCATATCCTGCTCCAGCCGCTCGTCATAGCGGATGCCTGCATCGCAGCCGGCAGCGAGCACGTCGACAAAGCTCTCCTCGGTGATCACCTCCAGCCGGATGTCGGGATAGGCAGCGAGGAATGGCGGAACGATGCTGGGCAGCACCAGCCGCGCGGCGCTGACCGGCACATTAAGGCGCAACGTACCTGCCGGGCTGTCGCGAAAACCGTTGACCACGTCGAGGGCAGACTCCACCTCGGTCAGTGCCGGGCCGAGCCGCTCCAGCAAGCCCTTGCCCGCTTCGGTCGGGACGACACTGCGCGTCGTGCGGTTGAACAATCTGACGCCGAGCTGCGTTTCGAGACGGCGGACCGCTTCGCTGAGGAAGGAGGCACTGCTGCCACTTGCTCGGGCGCCCTCGCGAAAGCCGCCTGCACGCGCCACCGCCACGAAGGCGTTGAGATCACCCAGGTCGACTTTCATTGTTCGCTACTCCGCACAGCCTGTACCGGTTGTATCCAATTTTCATACACACCGGCAACGCCTATCTTCGTGTCATCTCTTGAAGGGAGTTAGATCATGTCCATTATCGATCAGTCCGGCACGTTCAACCTCGGCGACCGTAGCGTGAAGCGGCTCGGCTACGGCGCCATGCAGCTCGCGGGACCCGGCGTGTTTGGTCCGCCCAAGGATCATGGCGCGGCGTTGGCTGTGCTGCGGGAGGCAGTCGCGAGTGGCGTAAACCACATCGACACCAGCGACTTCTATGGTCCGCACGTTACCAACCAGATCATCCGTGAAGCGCTCCACCCTTATCGTGACGATCTGGTCATCGTCACCAAGATCGGCGCGCGGCGCGGCACTGATGGCTCATGGAACCCGGCCTTCTCGCGCGAAGAGCTGACAGCGGCAGTGCACGACAATCTCCGCAATATGGGCTTGGATGTGCTGGATGTGGTCAATCTTCGGATCATGTTCGACGTGCATGGCCCTGCCGAAGGGTCGATCGAAGCGCCGCTGACAGTCTTGGCCGATCTCCAGCGGCAGGGCCTCGTGCGTCACGTCGGACTGAGCAACGTCACACCCAAGCAGATCGCCGAAGGCCGCGGGATCACCGAGATCGTCTGCGTGCAAAACCAATACAATGTGGCCTATAGAGCCGACGATGCCCTGATCGACGATCTCGCCCGCGAGGGCATCGCCTATGTGCCATTCTTTCCGCTCGGCGGATTCACCCCGCTGCAGTCATCCACCCTGTCTGATGTCGCCACGCGCCTCGGTGCCACGCCCATGCAGGTGGCGCTCGCCTGGCTGCTGCATCGCGCGCCGAACATCCTGTTGATCCCTGGCACCTCGTCTGTCGGTCACTTGCGGGAGAACCTCGCCGCCGCCGGGCTGGTGCTGCCGGATGACGTTGTTAAAGAGCTGGATCACATGGCGAGTATCGCCTCCTAGCGATATCAAAAAGTTGCGGGAGATCCGATTGCTACGCCAAGTCCTTGCTTGCGGCGTAGCGGAGGCGCCGAATTAAGGGAAAATGGTCGGTAATTGACCGGATGGTCGAGCCATTAAAATTTTGATGCAGTGGACGGAGGCGGGAGGCATTGACCAGCCCCTTTCGCCTCCTTTTTGTTCGGAAAGATTTCCGATTGCCACTGCGTGGAAACGCGGTGGGCATGCAGCCGATTACTTCTTCTGAGCGGCCTGACACTCACGCAATGCCTTGAACGCAGCATCGGTACCAGTGAGGTTCAGTACTATCGGGTCGCGTCCTTTCGCGGTGATCGTCAGCGCTTTCTTCTTGGCAAGACCATAGATGAAATCGAGATTATTGAAGGGAACGACTGCGCCGTCGAACCCCTCCATCTCCTGTCCCGTAGCTACACCCGTAAACTTCTCGCCATCGATGTCGAATACGACCGAGAGCTTTTCACCTGCGGTAACGTTCTTGGGTTTCTTGGAGTAGAGCGCCAGATAGCCGCGCAGGTCGGCAGTCGCATCGATGCCGATCTCCGCCTGTGTACCCGCGGCGGAGTTCTCCTTTGCAATAAGGCAACCCGGACCCATCTTCTCATTGACAAATACGTCCCAACCAGCCGCTGAGCCATATTTCTTGAACATTTCCGCGGCTTCACATGGAACAGTGAGGATTGCAGCTGCTAGGATAGTCTGAACGAATAGTTGCATGATCTTCTCCTGTGCTCTGCTTTGAGTGAAAATGGCGCGACGATATGTCACGCACCAAAACTTTAACATATTTAGGCCAGTACAACCCCTTGTTTGTTGTTGCGGCTCTCTCGAACCGATCCCAGGCCATGCTGACAAGCAGATTGCTGCCATCCCTTTGGACGTTCATCGCGCCCGCCGACTATGTCTTTGTGGCGTGTACGAAGCGATCTGTTTCGGATTCAATGGGCTTTTGGCGTCTTCGGATTAGTGAAGGAGGAGGACGGTTCCAAAGTGGCCTGGAGCGGCCGTTGGGCGATCCGTGTCAATGAAGATCCGGCCGACCTCCTCTGTCACATCGACGAAGTGGAAGGGCCGCGGCAAGTGACGAAAGAGCCGACGAGTCAGTTTCCCGCTGGCATATTATACGGCGTGATAATTTCCACTGCGGACAGCACGGCCGGCGCGACGCGTCCTTTCACCAGACCGCTCATAATTACTCGAAATGCCGAACGCGCGTCTGTTCGCAGGTCGTGATGCAGCACAAAATCGATCTTATTCGCGGCGAGCAGTGCACGATTGTCGGCATCGAGATCATGCGCGACAAAAATGCGGATCTGCCTACCGGCCTCCTCGAAGGCAGCGAGCACGGCTCTGTTTCCGCCGCCAATGGAATAGACCGCGTTGATCGCCGCATCCGCCGCTATGGCGCGAGTGGCAAGGATCCCCGTGGCGGCGTCGGCGCCATGGCCCTCGCTGATCTCGGTCACGCCGATCTGCGGATAGCGCTCGCGAAGGACGCGGCGAAAACCGATCTCCCGTTCCTCCTCGCCGCGGAAGCGGCCGCTCGACAGGGTCACGAGGACCCTGGCCGAGGCACCGTCAAAGCAATTCCCGACAAGATAGGCCGCTGTCTCGCCGGCGGCGCGGTTGTCGGCGCCTGCGTAACCTGCTCGGGAAGAATTCGGAAGGTCCGTCACCAAGGTTACGACAGTGATGCCGGCTTTGGTCGCGCGCTCAACCGCAGCCACGATCTCGGGAATATCAGGAGCCTTCAGCACAATCCCATGCGTGCCTCGCAGCCGGATACGATCGAGCAGCTGCACCAATTCAACGGGCTTCATGACTTCGGCAAAATGAAAACGGCAGCGAAAGACCGTCGGCAGGAAGGTCGCTACTTCTGCTTCGAAGGCGGCACGCACGGCATCGGAAAATCGCTCCGGTGTTTCCATGACGATATCGATTGCAAGCGTACGGCCGCTCACCGCGATACTGGCCTGCTGTTTTTCCAGCTCGGCGATCGCCGCCTTCACCCGCATCTCGGTCTGCCGCCGCACGCCCGCCCGTCCGTTCAGCACCCGGTCGACGGTGGCCGTGCTGAGCCCCGCTTGAAAGGCGATGTCCTTGACGAGAAATGGATGTGACATGCGGTTCGTTCTGATGGTTTTTTGATGGATTTGTGATCTATAGCAGGACAACATCTGCCGTATAGTGCCTTCATCAGAGATGGAGGAGCACCTGATGAAATCAGACAATCTTCAAAAATTGCGGGCTGACCGTGTCTGGTTGACCGAGGATACCTGCGACCTCGGCGATTTCCGGGCGCTGGCCGAGAAGACCACCTCGCTTTCCGACTATCCGACTGCCGATCACATCGAGAAAAATGTCCTGGTCTACGACAGCCGCAAGGTTCTGGCTGATATTGTCGATCCTCAAGGTCGCCGCGCCGTGCTCGCTGAAATCTGTGAAGCCTTCGGGGAAGGCCCAGGCGTCGTCGTCTTCAAACATGCCTACGAGGATCTCTCTGTCATCGACCGCGCCAGCGCGATTTTCGACGACATCATAAACGAGCAGCACCGCACGGCCACCGGCGGCGGAGACCACTTCGCCAAGCCGGGCGCCAATGACCGCATCTGGAATTCGCTGGAAAAACATTGCCTCGCCGATCCCGCAAACTTCGCGGAATATTACGGCAATGGCATTGTCGCGATTGCCAGCGAAGCTTGGCTCGGACCGAACTACCAGATGACGGCGCAGGTGAACCGCGTCAATCCCGGCGGTGCAGCACAATCCGCCCACCGCGACTATCATCTCGGTTTCCAGTCGTCGAAGGTAATCGAGCAGTTTCCGGCCCATGTGCATAGGCTTTCGCCGGTTCTGACCTTGCAGGGCGCGGTTGCCCATTGCGACATGCCGCTCGAAAGCGGCCCGACCCTTTTCCTGCCGCACAGCCAGACTTACGTGCCAGGCTATCTCGCACTGAAGCGCCAGGAATTCCGCGATTACTTTGATCGCAACCATGTTCAGCTTCCGCTCGAAAAAGGCGATGTCGTCTTCTTCAACCCTGCCCTTTTCCATGCGGCCGGCAACAACCGCTCGGCCGATATCAAGCGCGTGGCAAACCTGTTGCAGGTTTCCTCTGCCTTCGGCCGCGCCATGGAAACGGTCAATCGCGAGCGCATTAGCGCCAATCTGTTTCCGGCGCTGAAGGCGTTGAGATCCGCACGCAGGCTCTCCGAGACGGAAGTGTCGAACGCAATCGCCGCCTGCGCCGAAGGCTATTCCTTCCCCACCAACCTCGACCGCGACCCGCCCATCGGCGGCCTTGCCCCGAAGACGCAGGCTCATTTGATGCATGAGGCACTGGAAGGAGGCTGGAGCGACGAAGCTTTCACCAAGGCCCTCGCAGAGCAGGCAGAGAAGAAACTGACCTGACGGCCGCCAGGAGCACCATTCATCTACCAGACCAGAGCCTCTCGCATCGCGAGGGGCTTTCCGCACATCACATAAGACCATTTCCGGGAGGAAACCACATGAGCACAGACCACAGCCGTCTCGACGGCAAGATCGCGATCGTCACCGGCGGTACACAGGGGCTCGGCGCCACCATCGCCCGCCTCTTTGCCGATCGCGGCGCCAAGGGCATCGTCATCTGCGGTCGCAACGAGGCGAAGGGCAAGGCCAAGGCGGAGGAAATCTCGGCCGCCACAGGCACCGAGGTCGTCTACGTCAAAGCCGATCTCGGCAAGGTGGAGGATGCGCGCAATGTCGTGCATGTCTGCGACGAGACCTTCGGTCGCGTCGATGCGCTGGTGAATGCCGCTGCCATCACCGATCGCGGCACCATTCTGGACACCAGCCCCGAGCTTTTCGACGCCATGTTCGCCGTCAATGTCCGGGCGCCGTTCTTCCTAATGCAGGAAACCGTCAAGATCATGCGGCGCGAGAAGATCGAAGGCACCATCGTCAACATCGGCTCGATGTCGGCCAAGGCCGGCCAACCTTTCATCGCTGCCTATTGCGCCTCCAAGGGCGCGCTGGAAACACTGACGAAAAACACCGCCTACGCGTTGCTGCGCAACCGTATCCGCGTCAACGGCCTCAACATCGGCTGGATGGCCTCCGAAGGCGAAGACCGGATCCAGAGGGAATATCACGATGCGCCGGCCGACTGGCTGGAAAAGGCCGCAGCGAGCCAGCCTTTCGGCCGTCTGGTCGACCCGCAAGAGGTGGCCCGCGCCTGCGCCTACCTGTCGTCGGCCGAATCCGGTCTCATGACCGGCTCGGTCATTTGTTTCGACCAGTCGGTCTGGGGCGCTTACGACGGATCGCCGCATCCCATAGCGGCGCTCTGAAAAGTTGCGAAAACGCATCGGTGCGCGAGAATGCGCGCCGATGCGTTTTGAATGTCACGCGCGTCAGATCGTCGTGCGGATATGACGTTCGCGTCCATAGAGTGAGACCAAAACCACAATGATGAAGCCCAGTGCGGCTTGAACGGCAGCGGGCTGCAAGTCGAGCCCGATGAGCAGCGTGTTGATCTCGGTCAGCACCAGCACGCCAGCAATTGTGCCGAGATAGCTGCCGCGGCCGCCAACCAGCGCCGCACCGCCGACGACGACTGCAGCAATCGTCTGGGAACAGATAGGTGCCATCCTCCTCGGCAGACATATCTTCTTAGGTGAATACTCTCTTCACATATGGAATATTTTGGCAAGTAGGATGAAAGACCCTTGGCTTCGCTCTCAGGCCGGCAGTATATCGCTCGGACATCGGTTTGGGCGCTGCTGGAGTGATTGCGCGCAGAGATGTCGGTCGTCATGAGGAGGATGCAGTGGATACCCAATTTCTGGTGTTTGTCGGAACGCTCAATCGCGAAGCACCTTATTTTCAGGGTGCCCGGGGCGAAGGCTTATCAGCCTATCGTTTCGACGAGGAGACTCTTGTGGTCGAGAAGCTCGCGAATGCGCCCGAGATTGAAAATCCGACGTTCCTATCCGTAGCGGCGGGTGGAAACTACATCTATGCGAATTCCGAAGTCTTCGGCTGGAAAGAAGGCCTGGTCACGGCGTTCCGCTTCGACCGCGACGCCGGCACGCTCACCTATATCAATACGCAGCCGACACTCGGCAGCATCACCGCCCACAACGCTGTGACAAGGGACAATCGCAGGCTGCTCCTCGTCAACTATGGCATGGGCTCGGTCGGCCCAGACCAGGCGGTTGTGGTCTACGGGCTTCGCGATGATGGCGGACTGACACCACCGCTCGCGAGCGCCGCTAGAACTGGCACCGGGCCAAACACGGATCGCCAGGAGCGCAGCCACGCCCATAGCGTCACCGAAGTCGCCGACAATATCGTCATCGTCGCCGACCTCGGAACCGACAGCCTCGCCTCCTACCGGCAGATGGGCGAGGGCGCGCTGGAGCCGCTGACAGAGACGAAAACGACGCCGGGCAGCGGCCCGCGCCACGTCGCCCTGCACCCGAACGGACGGTTGCTGTTCGTGATGAACGAGCTCGATTCGACCGTTGCAAGTTATGCCATCAACACCGCGGACGGCGCGCTTACGCCGTGCGATGTTCAGCCGGCCGTTCCCGCGGAAGCTCGGTCGCAGAACCATTGCGCGGATATCCAGATCTCGCCTGATGGGCGCTTCGTTTACGGATCCAATCGCGGCCATGACAGCATCGTCGTTTTTGGAGTCGATCCAGAAAATGGCAAGCTTTCGCTCGTGAACTTTTTCCCCTGTGGTGGCGTCACACCGCGCAATCTCGCACTGACGCCGTCCGGCCGACATCTGTTCTGCGCGAACCAGAATTCCGACCGCATTTCGATCTTTGAGCGTGATATCGTGACCGGCGCGCTTACAGATACCGGTCATGCAATTGAGGTCGGCACGCCAATGTGCGTGCGCATCATCCGCTGAGGCAGATTGGCCGTGCTTCCTTCGGCAGCGCGAGCGAACGAGAAGTATTCATGACGGGGCCGCAAACCCCACGCCCGCCGCCAGTGCCTCTTGAGCGGCAGGTCGATGCCAAGTCTAATTTGGTCGCGGTTTGAGTTTTCGTACGGCCAATGGTAAGGCAGCCTAACGAATAGAATCCGAGCCTCGAGAGTTTTCTTGAATCCTGTCTGGTCCACTGCCGAACCGAGTTCCCCGGCCCTGACGGATAGCGCACGCGCCGTCCTGAAGACCATAGCGGTGAACGGCCCGGCCACCCGTCCCCAGCTCAGCGCCCTGCTGCGCTTTTCCAAACCCACGATGTCGGCCGCCGTCACCGAACTCGAGCGCTACGGGTTGCTGGCGCCGACGGGCGTGAACCGCGGACAGGTGGGCCGAACCTCGGTTTCCTATGGCCTTGGCCCCAATGCCGGCTATGTGATCGGCATCGATTGCGGCACCACACAAGTGCATGCGATCGCCCGTGGGCTGGACGGTTCAAAACTCGCGGAAGTCGCCCATCCCCTGGATGACAGATCCGGAAAAGACCGTTTCCGGACCATCGAAACCGTGATCGCCGAGCTCCTTCCGGATTGTGCGGGAAAGGCAACGCCCCTGCGAGCGATCGCAATTGCCTTGCCGAATATAATTTCGCCTTCGATCGAGCGGCTTCCCGGTCGGGACACGTTCATAGCTGTCCTTGAGCGGCTGAAGGATAACTATGGCGTTCCCGTCCTGCTCGAGAACAACGTCAACTGTGCTGCCCTCGCGGAATATCACGAGGGGGCTGCAAAACAGCACTCCTTCGCCATCTATATGCAGATCGGCGTTAAAGTGGGTGTTGGCATCGTACTTGAAGGCAAACTCTTCCGTGGCTTCAGAGGCGCGGCGGGCGAAGTCGGGCATCTGCCATTTCCCTGGTCCGAACGGGAGCAGCCAAGATGGCAGCATGTCGAAACATATCTCGGCTCGGCAGCATTGCTTGAGCGTGCGGCGCAGGATTGGCCGGCGCACGAAGGAAATCCGCCGGCAAGCGCCAGTGAACTGTTCGCGCTTGTCGAGCGCTCGGCAACGGCGCGCACGATCGTCGAGAAACATGCAGGCGATATCGGAAATCTGGCCGCTGCCTGCGTCAGCATCCTCGATCCGCAACTGATCGTGCTGGGCGGGGGCGTGGGCCAGAATGCCATTCTGCTGCCTGGTGTGGAGAAGGCCATCCGTGATTTATGCTGGCCCGTCGAGGTGGTCGTCAGCCAGTTGTCGAACCAGGCAACCGTGTTGGGCGCGGTACGCCTCGCCATCGACTTTGCAATGGCAAGACTACTCGGCGAGGATAGCAAGGCCGCTTTCCTCTATCCCGGCGCGTTGACTGCCGATCTCATCAACATCTGACAGCGCTCAAACATCCCGCTTGGTGTCGGTTTGCCTGTAGCGGAAATTGCAGACCGGGAGCCCGGCGTCTTCCGAAAGCGTGGCGATCAGAAGCTGTGCGGGGATGGCCTGCAGAATGGCGTCGCCAATCCCTTTCGAGAAGCCCGGCACATGGATGACGACGAGATTGGCCTCGTCGTCGACATCCGTGCGCGAGGTCACCAGAACCGACGGGATACCGAAGGCGGCGAGATCTTTCGCCAGCTTGACTTCACGGCCGTCGCCGAACAACAGGACACCGCTGTCCTTATCGTTGGGCTCCATGGGTCCATGCAGAAAGTTTAAGGTATCCCAATCCTGCGCGGCGATGCGAGCAGCCTCGCGGATGAGCAGCGCGGCATAGCCCGCGGTACCATAGGCGCAGCCGGCGCCGACGCAATCGATGGATTTCTTGCCGGACAGGAGCTTTGCGGCCTTGTCTGCCTGCTTGCGTGTCTGATCGAGCGTCGCCGCCGCGCGCACGGAAAGCTCAGGCCAATGCGCACCGGACGGCGTGCCGACCTTATCGGCAAGCAGGGCTGCCGTCAGCAACGAACCCAGATAGCTCGTCGTGTTCGGACCGCTGTCAGCTCCGCTATCGGTTGCGATCATATGCTTGACGACACGGGAAAGCGGCGTGGCGTCGGCCTTTGCGATGCCGTAGGTGGCGGCCGCAGGCCGCAGTTCCATCGCATGCGCAGGTTCCTCGCTCCGGCCGGAGGCGGAAAAGGCTATGTAGGCGCTGCCGGCATCAACAGACGCATCATAAAGGTCCGTGCCCGGCAGAGCGAAGGCCCGGATGCCCTGACTGCGCATCTGCGCGGCGGCCACGACGGCGGCATAGAGGCTGGCACCGATGCCGGCGAGAACGACCGGCCCGCTCTTCAATGGTGCGACATCCAATGCTTCGAGGCGGCCGGACACGGCTTTGAGGCACGCATCCAGCGCGGCCGGCTGCAGGGTGATCGCTTCACGGTATGGCACTCTGTCTGTCATCGTTACGTCCGTACTTGAACCAAAGAGAAAGAGGCCGGATGAGGAACCTCCGGCCGTCGTTGCAATTCCCGCGCCTTAATCGTCGAGCTTCATGTAATCGGCGAACCGCGCGGCATCGTTGATCGTAACCTTGTCGAGCTTGTTTTCGCCGAGACCCCATTTTTCGAAGATCTTGGCGTAGGTGCCGTCGCCGATCATCGACTGCATGGTTGCGGCAAGCGCGTCGCGCAGTTGCGGGCTTTCCTTGCTGACGAGCATCGCCTGATAACCGACGGCGTATTGGGCGCCACCGACCAGCTCGAGCTTCTTGTTGCCTTCCGGCTGGTGCTGCAGGCTGTAGGCAGCAACGCCGGTCGTGTCCATCGACAGATCGACACGACCGCTCTGAAGCGCGATCTTGATCTGATCGTTCGACGGGAACTGCATGACGTTCAACGGTTTGTCCGCCGGGCAAAGGCCCTTCTGCTTGTCGAGAAGCTCCAGCGGGATCGAGCCCTGCACGGCGCCGGCGTTGAGACCGCAGGCATCCTTCAGCTTGTGGACGCCCTTCGGGTTGCCATCCAGAACGATGATGCTGGTGCCTTCCAGCATATAGTTCACGACATCGACGATCTTCTCGCGGTCGGCGAAATCGCCGAAGGCGGACATACCCATGTCGAAGCGGCCCGCCTGGATACCCGGAATGATGCTGGCGAACTGGGCCGGCATGTCAGTGAACTTCACGCCGAGGCGCGTGCCCATTTCGTCGCGCAGCTCACGCTCCAGGCCAATGATCGTCTTGTTGTCGTCGCCATAGAAATCATAGGGCGGCGTCTGCGGCTCCGTGCCGACTTTAATCTCGCCTGCCGACTTGATCTTCTCGGGCAGCATGTCGTGCAGCTTCTGGTCCAGGCCGGCGGCCGATGCCGCACTGGCAGAAAGGATTGCGACAGCCGAAACCATGACCGTCAGATTGAACTTCGCTTTCATGTCATTCCCCTTTTCTTGATGCACGTGGAGGACGTGCGGCCTTTCGAGCCAATGCCTGCCGACCGGTCAGTGCATCCGCCTGAGAAATGCTTGAGTTCGTTCGTGTTTCGGATGGTCGAGTACGTCGCGCGCCGATCCTTCCTCGACGACGATGCCCTGGTCCATGAAGACGACGCGGTCAGCGACGTCGCGTGCAAAGGAAAGCTCGTGCGTAACCACGATCATGGTCATGCCTTCCGCTGCGAGCTTGCGCATGACGTTGAGCACTTCGCCGACCAACTCTGGATCGAGCGCCGAAGTCGGTTCGTCGAAGAGCATCAGCTTCGGGTCCATCGCAAGCGCCCGGGCGATCGCGACGCGCTGTTGCTGGCCACCGGACAATTGGTAGGGATAGGCATCCTCCCGGCCTTCTAGATCGACCATCTTGAGGAGTTGCCTGGCGCGGGCGAGCGCCTCATCGCGCGGCCGGCCACGGTTGAGAACGGGCGCCTGCGAAATGTTGGTCAGGACGTCCTGATGCGCGAAAAGATTGAAGCGCTGGAAGACCATGCCGATGTCGCGGCGCTGGGCGGCAAGTTCATTTCCGCTCATCTCGTGAAGCACGCCACCCCGCTCGTGGTAGCCGATCAGCTGACCATCGACAAGAATCCGTCCGCTCGTCATCCGCTCCAGGTGGTTGATGCATCTGAGAAAAGTGGATTTTCCGCTGCCGGACGGACCGAGCAGGCAAACGACCTCACCTTTGCGAACCGAGAGATTGATCCCCTTCAGCACCTCAAGTGAGCCGAAGGATTTATGAACGTCGATCGCCTCTACGATCAGCGGCGGCAATGCATTTTCGGGTGCGCTCATCCGTTGCTCCCTTCCGCGCGCATCAGGCGTAGCGCGTTGCGCCAGACGACCGGTGTCTGATTGGTGGATCGGCCAAGCCGTCGCTCGATGACGTACTGGATGCAGGAAGCAATCGTCGTCATCACGAGGTACCAGATGCTGGCGACCATCAGCAGCTCGATGATCAGGAAGTTCTTGGCGTAGATATTCTGCGCGCGGGTCAGCAGATCCTGGGCGGCGACCACGGAAACGAGCGACGTTGTTTTCAGCATCGATATCGTCTGGTTGCCGATCGGCGGGATGATGACCCGCAACGCCTGCGGAAAGATGATGCGAAGCATTGCCTGCGTTGGGGTGTAGCCAAGCGCCTTGGCGGCTTCATGCTGACCACTGTCGACCGCCAGAAGCCCGCCACGGATAATCTCGGCCATATAGGCAGCTTCGTTGAGGCTGAGCGCCAGCAGGGCTGCGATGAAAGCTGTGACGATGGCATTGGTGTCTAGGTGGAACGAGCCTATGTCGATGCTTGGAATGAATAGCTGGATATTGAACCAGAAGATGATCTGGACGAGCAGCGGCGTGCCTCGGAAGAACCAGATATAGAGGCTCGCAAACCCGGAGAGGACAGGATTGGACGATAACCGCATCGTCGCGAGTATTGCGCCGGCGACGATGCTGATGATCATCGACAGCACAGTGAACAGGATCGTCAGCCGGATGCCGTCGAAAATGGTTTCGTCGAAGATGTATTGCGGTATGGCCGACCAGTTGATGTGACGGCTCGTGGCGACCATGAAGACCAGCAGGCCAACCACTATGGTGAGCAGCGTGGCAGCCACTCTCTGGCCCCAGTTGCGAGCGGGAATGATCTTTTGCGCGGTCATGCTGCTCTCCCATCATCGGTGGTTTCAAGCTCGCCTGCGACGTGCGGCAGCGGTAGTGACGCCGGGCGTTCGCCGGTCGCCAGCCGTCGCGCGAGGAGGATCGCCCCTTTGACAGGGGGATCTTTCAGCAGGGTGAGACGCAGCTTCGGGGCCTTTTTTGCGAGTGCTATGCTGAATGCCTCAAAGAGGCGCGCCTGCCGCGTGATCACACCGCCACCGGTGACAACGTCGCTTTCCGTCGCCCCCCGAGCAATCAACCGCGCAGCAAGCAGGGCGAGCGCCTCACCGCCATTTTCGATCACGCCAGAGGCAAGCGAGGAGCCATCGTCGGCCGCCTGGAAGACGATTGGAGCGAGATCGCCGATACCCGCGGCCGAGCCCATGTCGCTGAGCGCCCGCCCCAACTCGACCGGGCTCTTGATGCCGAGTGCCGCCATCAGCGTCCGCCCAAGACCATCGAGCGTGCCGCCAGCATCGAGAGAGGCGCGAACCGCGCGTGCCGCCTCTCGGACGAGACCGCTCGCGCTCCCCTCGTCGCCGAGATACCAACCCCAGCCGCCCGCAGCGATCATCTTCCGGCTTCCATTGCGACCCACCGCGATAGAGCCCGTCCCCGAAATGACGGATATGCCGTCTGGTTTTCCGGCGGCTGGTAGAAGCAATTCGGAATCGTTCAGGACCAGCACTGTGCCGGAAAGTCGGCTGGCAAGTCGCCCTTGCAGGGCCGAGCACTCCTCATCGGTGTCGCAACCATGCGAACCGATGACCACGGCTGCCGCTGCGCTGTCTCCGATGACGCTATCGACGAGAGAGACAAGCATCGATGCGTCGCGCTCGGCCTCCCGCCTTCCACGCCAATCCGAGGTGGCAAGCGTCCGCTCCCGTATGCGGCCATGCTCATCTTCACCCATCAGATGCGTTTTTGTGCCGCCAATGTCTATCCCAACGATCATGCCTGCCTCGCTTTTGTTAGGCAACTTACCTAATTAAATTTTTAGCGCAAGGCAGTTTTTGACACGACGCTCTGCGTGCCTGCCTGACGACGCCCGAGAAGAAAAAAGGAACAAGCAGCGTCGACAAAAGTTCTGATTGCAGACCAACGTGAGCAGCGTGCCATGACATCATCTGCGAACGAGGGCTTTCAGAGCACTCCACCTCAAATCTACTACGTCAATCCGCTACTCCTCAGAGGGATCGATGCGTGGCGGGAGGTTTTCAATCACGCCAAGGACACCGGCTTCGGTACGGTTCTGACGGCTCCTCTTTTCGATCGGTGCGGAAACAGCGTGTTCGCCCCGCGGAACCTCGAAAACCTTGACCCCGAACTCTCGCTTGGAACATCTCTCGTCGATGGCTTAGGGGCCTTGGCGCAGGCAGCCCGAGAGCACGGCGTGGCGCTCATGATGGACCTCGTGTTTGATAGGGAGGCGCGAGATGCATCCGAGGAGTTCCCTCCGCTCGACCCGAGGCTCTCGCCTCTGGAAGCAAGCAGCTCAATCATCGCTTTCACCACAGACGATCAACGGTCGCAGCTACTGGAACAGTGGACGGAACGGCTGCAAACACTCGCCCGGCTTGGGGTATCGGGCTATCGCTGCCTGGGCACCGATCGCGTGCCACCAGAGCTGTGGCGATCGCTGATCTCCACCGTCCGGGAAAAGGCGCCGAACGTGCAATTCCTTGCCTGGACGCCCGGGACTGCCTTCGAAGCGAGAGCTGCATTAGGCGGAACCGGTTTTGATGGCTGCTTTTCATCGATGGCCTGGTGGGACCTCGACGAAAGGTGGTTCATAGACGAATACCGCGTCCAGCAGCCGCTCGGCTGGCAAATCGCCTTTCCGGAGCCGCCGTTTGCCAAGCGGATGGCCCACGGCACCGAAAGTCGGGAAATACTCGAACGACGATCCATAAGAGCGTTGCGCCTTGCCGCCTCGCTTGGCGGCGGACTCATGGTCCCTATGGGATTTGAATACGGCGCAGCCTTGCCGCTGGACCCCACCCACGGAGACGGGTCGGGGTTGCGGGGCCTTCGTTATGATCTGGCTTTTGATATTTCGTCGGAGATTCGTGCCGCCAACACGCAAATCAATTTGAGCAGCGCGAGGTTTCATTCGTCGCTTTCTCTCATTCGCAGCGCAAACGGACCGGTATCCGCTCTCCTTCACTCGGATGAAGAAGACCTTCGGAATGCCGACCGCGTACGGATCATCCTCCTCAACAGAGACCTCCGACGAAGCGCTCCTGCCCCTTTGATGGCGCTGCGCGAAGCAGCGTCGGGTTTTCTCCCGTTCTCGAATGATGTTGACGCGGCCCTTCGCTTGCGGGCGGGAGAAATCGTCGTGTTGGAGGCAACGGCCTCAACGCCAATCACAACGACGCCTACATTTGACATTGCACAGGCGACTGCTTCGCCCCGCCTGGCAATCGAAAACATCATGCCGCGGGTCGACGATGGACGGTTTCCGGTCAAGCGGATCGTGGGCGACATCGTCTTCGTCGAAGCGGATATCTTCGCCGACGGACATGATCCCATCGCGGCGGCCGTGGTCTGGCGCTCCACGGATGCGACCGCATGGAACGAAGCGGACATGCGGCTGGTCGAGAACGACCGCTGGCGCGCCGAATTCCCGCTGGAACGCGTCGGCCGGTACGAGTTCGCAGTCGAGGCCTGGAGGAGCCTGTTTGCGATCTTTCGCTATGAGTTGTTGAAGAAGAGCGAGGCGAGGCTCGATCTCAAGCTCGAGATCCAGGAAGGAATGAACCTCGTTCGCGCAGCGCTTGCCGAGACGAAAGACACCCTTCGAACCGAGCTGCAGACCCTGCTTCAGAGGCTTGAATGCTCCTCCCAAGCAGACCGGACGGCAATTTTGCTCAATTCGCAAACGTCCGAGCTGATGGCCCAAGCAGACCGGCGACCATTTCGTGTTCGCTCGGAGGCAAGCGTAGTGGATGCGGAGCGGAAGGGCGCGGCATATGCAAGCTGGTACGAGATCTTCCCACGGTCGCAAAGCGGAGATCCGGGCAGGCATGGCACCTTCGACGACGTCATCGCCAGGCTGCCGGCCATTCGCGACATGGGCTTCGATGTGCTCTACTTTCCGCCGATCCATCCGATCGGTTCGACCAACCGAAAGGGCCGCAACAACAGCCTGCAGGCCGGGCCTGACGATCCAGGAAGCCCCTATGCCATCGGCTCTGCCATCGGCGGGCACGACGCCATCCATCCGGAACTGGGCACTTTCAACGACTTTCGCCGCCTGATCAAAGCGGCGCGGGACCATGGCCTCGAGATCGCGCTTGATTTCGCCATCCAAACGTCACCCGATCACCCCTGGCTCAAGCAGCATCCGGGTTGGTTTGACTGGCGACCGGATGGAACGCTCCGTTACGCTGAAAACCCGCCCAAAAAATATGAGGACATCGTCAACGTCGACTTTTACACCAAGGACTCGGTGCCCGGACTATGGCTTGAGCTGCGGAATATCGTGCAGCTATGGGCGGATCAGGGCGTAAAGCTGTTTCGTGTAGATAATCCCCACACCAAACCATTTCCTTTCTGGGAATGGTTGATCGACGACATTCGGGCGCGTCAACCGGATGTTGTTTTCCTGGCGGAAGCATTCACCAAGCCGAAAATCATGTACCGGCTCGCAAAGCTCGGCTTTTCGCAATCCTACACCTACTTCACCTGGCGAAATGCCAAGTGGGAGCTCGAGCAATATATGCGGGAGCTCACTCAGACGGCCGCGAAGGATTTTTTCCGCCCGCATTTTTTTGTCAACACGCCCGATATCAATCCCGACTTTCTGCAGGACGCCCCTCGTCCGGCCTTCCTGATCCGCGCCGCGCTCGCAGCCACCCTTTCAGGCCTGTGGGGTGTCTATAACGGCTTCGAACTTTGCGAGGGACGCCCGGACGCCAAGCGCAAGGAATATGCTGACAGTGAGAAGTATCAGATTCGCTCCTGGGATTATGATCGCCCCGGAAACATCATTGCCGAGATCCAGACGCTTAACCGGATCAGGAACGAAAACAGCGCGCTCCATTCGCACCTGGGCTTAACGCTTCTCAACGCGCGCAACGACAATATTCTCTTTTTCGAAAAAGCGAGCCCTGCCCGCGACAACGTCCTGTTTGTCGCCATCACCCTTGATCCTCACCACCCGCAGGAGAGCGAGGTCGAGATACCACTCTGGCATTGGTCACTCGGGGATGGCGGCACATTGGACGCCGAGGATCTCATTGGCGGCTATCGTTTCAGTTGGACCGGGAAACAACAGAGGATCAGGCTTGATCCACAAAGCCTGCCATTCGCGATCTGGCGCATTCGGTCAAGGGAGGCATGAATGGACACGATGCACGGCGACAGAGAACTCGACCCGCTCTGGTACAAGGATGCGATGATCTACCAACTGCATATCAAGTCGTTCTACGATGCCAATAACGACGGCGTCGGCGATTTTGCAGGGCTGCACCAGAAGCTCGACCACATCGCAGCGCTTGGAATCAACGCCATCTGGCTGCTTCCGTTCTTCCCCTCGCCGCGCCGCGACGACGGGTATGACATTGCCGACTATGGCAATGTCAGCCCGGATTACGGGACGATGGAGGATTTTCGGGCCTTCGTGGATGCCGCCCATCAGCGCAATATCCACGTGATCATCGAGCTCGTGATCAACCATACCTCGGATCAGCACCCATGGTTCCAGCGTGCTCGCCAGGCACCGGCAGGATCGCCTGAACGGGAGTTTTATCTTTGGTCGGATACCGATCAGAGGTTTCCGGAAACCCGCATCATTTTCGTCGACACCGAAAAGTCCAACTGGACATGGGATCCCGTCGCCGGCGCCTACTATTGGCATCGGTTCTACTCGCACCAGCCGGATTTGAATTTCGACAATCCGCTGGTGATGGAAGAATTGCTGAAAGTGATGCGCTTTTGGCTGGAAACGGGTATCGACGGTTTTCGTCTGGATGCCATCCCCTACCTCGTCGAACGCGAGGGCACGATCAACGAGAACCTGCCCGAGACCCATGCGATCCTGAAGCGGATACGCGCAGCGCTGGATTCGACCCATCGCGACGTGATGCTGCTGGCGGAGGCGAACCAGTGGCCGGAAGACACGCGCGAATATTTCGGCGACGGCGACGAATGCCACATGGCGTTTCACTTCCCGCTGATGCCGCGCATGTATATGGCGATTGCCAAGGAGGACCGCTTTCCGATTACGGACATCCTGCGCCAGACGCCTGAAATTCCAGACAATTGCCAGTGGGCGATATTTTTGCGCAATCATGATGAGCTTACGCTCGAAATGGTGACCGACGCCGAGCGCGATTATCTTTGGGAAACTTACGCGTCCGATAAGCGCGCGCGCATCAATCTCGGCATCCGCCGGCGTCTTGCCCCGCTGATGGAGCGCGACCGCCGTCGGATCGAGCTTATGAATGCGCTTCTCCTATCCATGCCGGGAACGCCGGTGATCTATTACGGCGACGAAATCGGCATGGGCGACAATATCTATTTGGGCGACAGGGACGGTGTCAGGACGCCGATGCAGTGGTCTCCCGATCGCAATGGCGGCTTTTCGCGTGCGGACCCCGCGCGCCTCGTTTTGCCTGCGGTTGCCGATCCACTCTACGGGTTTGAGGCCGTCAATGTCGAAGCGCAAAGCACGGATGCACATTCGCTCCTGAACTGGATGCGCAGGATGCTGGCGTTGCGCGGCAAACATCCGGCATTCGGACGCGGTTCGCTGCGTTTCCTCTCGCCGGACAATCGGAAAATCCTCGCCTATCTCCGCGAATATCAAGAGGAGACGATTCTTTGCGTCGCCAACCTTTCTCGCCTGCCGCAGGCCGTGGAGCTCGACCTGTCGCAGTTCGAGGCTCGCGTGCCGATAGAGCTGACGGGCATGTCGCCATTTCCCCCAATCGGCCAATTGACCTACCTTTTGACGTTACCGCCCTACGGCTTCTTCTGGTTCCAATTGATCGCCGACGCGGATGGGCCCGCCTGGCGGACGGCTCCTCCCGAGCAGCTCCCTGACCTGCTGACGATGGTCATCCGCCGGGATCTGCTCGAACTGGTGGATGAGCCCAGGCATTCGAACATCCTGAATTCGGAGATCCTGCCAGCGTATCTTTCCAAGCGTCGCTGGTTTGGGGCGAAAGACCAGGTGCTGCAGGCAGCCCGGTTGATTTCTGCGACACCGATTCCGTTTGCCCAAGGTGTCGTGCTCGGCGAATTGGAGGTGGCTCTTACGAACCACACGGAATCCTATCAGCTTCCGCTTGCCGTGGCATGGGATGATACACAGCCTCCGGCACTCGCCCAACAGCTTGCATTGGGAAGGCTCCGCCAGGGCAGGCGCGTCGGCTTCCTGACGGATGGATTTGCCGTGGATGCGATGGCGCGCGGGATCGTGCGCGGCCTTTGCGAACGATCCCATACCACAGGCCGCACAGGTACCATAGAATTCATCGGCACCGATCAGCTCGATCGTCTTGAGATGACTGGCGATATGCCGATCCGTTGGCTCTCGGCAGAGCAGTCGAACAGTTCGCTGATTGTCGGTGATTTGGTCATCATCAAACTGATCAGACATATTTTTCCCGGCATCCATCCGGAGGTCGAGATGACACGTTTTCTGACCCGGGCCGGCTATGATCACACTGCCCCGTTCCTAGGCGAAGTCGCGCATACAGATTCAGGCGGACGCCGATCCACGCTCATTATCGTCCAGGGCGCAATCCGAAATCAGGGGGACGCTTGGAACTGGCTGCTGAACAATCTCCGCCGCGCCGCCGACGAGTTTGTCTTGAGCGATCCGGCCGTCCAACCCCGTGACGATTTCTTCCAATCGCTGACAAATTTCGTCGGTACGATCGGTCAGCGGCTCGGTGAATTGCACGTGGTGCTTGCCCAGCCCACCGAGGACGAGGCTTTCAAGCCGGTTACTGCGGCCGAATTCGAGATTGCATCACTCAGGAAAGCAATCACCGGCGAAGTTTCTTATGCATTATCAAAGCTTTCGGAACTGGATGAGACCGTCGATCCGGATGTTGATGCGCTGTCGGCGCCTCTTCTGAAGCGTCAGGCGACGGTTATCGACCTGGCCGATACGCTGGCAGATAGCGTCCGAGGCACGCTCATGACGCGCGTGCACGGTGACTTCCATCTCGGCCAAATCCTCGTCAGTGAAGGCGATGCCGTGATCATCGATTTCGAGGGCGAGCCTGCGAGGAACCTTGCCGAGCGCCGCGCCAAGACAAGCCCCTTGCGCGATGTCGCAGGGCTGTTGCGGTCACTTAGCTATCTGGTCGCGACAGCAGACCTCGACAACGATGCGGTCATCGAGCACGAGAATGAGCGTCGACGGAAGGCTATCGCCCGTTTCGCAGGGAATGCGGAGCGGGCTTTTCTGGACGCTTATTTCGAAGCAATTTCGACGTCTGCGGCATTGTCCATGCCGCCCCAACAACGACGCAGGATTCTGGACGCCTTTCTTCTCGAGAAGGCCGCATATGAAGTCGCCTACGAGGCGCGGAACCGGCCCAAATGGCTACCGATTCCGTTGTCGGGCCTCTCGCGCATCGTGTCTGATCTTCTGGAGGCCCGCTAGTGGATATCGAGCGTTCCAATCTTCTCGCCGGCGTCGGACAGGACGCGATTGCGGCGCTAACGGAAGGACGCCACGGCGATCCGTTTGCGATCCTTGGGGTCCATAAACACGGGGTGTTCACGACCGTACGGGTCTTCATGCCCGGGGCGGATTCCGTGGATCTCGTCGACCCCGCGAGCGGCAATGTCGTGACGGCCTGCCAACTTGTTCACCCGGCCGGGTTGTTTGCAGCCGCCATCGCATCGAAGTTGGACTACTGCCTTCAGGTCAAATGGCCGGACGCGGTTCAACTGACCGAGGATCCCTATGACTTCGGGCCTCTGCTTGGCGAACTTGATCTCCATCTGATTTCAGAGGGGACCCATTACAATCTGAGCCGGACTCTTGGCGCCGTCGCAATGGAGGTTGATGGAATAGCCGGCGTTCGCTTTGCGGTGTGGGCACCGAACGCACGACGGGTTTCGGTAGTTGGAGACTTTAATTCCTGGGACGGCCGACGCAACCCCATGCGTCTGCGGGCACCCGCAGGTGTTTGGGAAATCTTCGTTCCACGGCTGACACCCGGCGAGCGATACAAGTTTGAGATTATCGATGCAAATGGCACCTGCCTTCCCCAGAAAGCCGATCCGGTCGCGCGGGCCAGCGAAGCTGCCCCATCCACCGCCTCCGTCGTCGCGTCCTCGACACCGTTCCGCTGGAGTGATGATACCTGGCTCAAATCCCAGCAGTCGCGAAATGGCCTGGAGGACGCCATCTCAGTCTACGAGGTCCATGTCGGCTCCTGGCTTCGAAATCTTCAGGACGGCAATCGGCCTTTCGATTGGGTCGAACTCAGCCAGCGGCTTGTTCCTTATGCACGCGACATGGGATTTACGCACATAGAATTGCTTCCCATTATGGAGTACCCGTTCGGCGGTTCCTGGGGCTACCAGCCACTCGGTCTTTTTGCCCCTACCGGACGTTACGGTACACCGGAAGACTTCGCCTATTTTGTCGATCGGTGTCACGGAGCAGGTCTGGGCGTGATCCTGGACTGGGTGCCCGCACACTTTCCGACCGATGTCTGGGGCCTGGCCGACTTCGACGGCAGCGCCCTGTACGAACATGCGGATCCCCGAGAAGGTTTCCATGGGGATTGGGAAACTTTGATTTACAATTTCGGCCGCAACGAGGTGAAAGGCTTCCTGATCGCCAGCGCCTTGGAGTGGCTGGAGCGCTACCACGTGGATGGCCTGAGAGTGGATGCGGTGGCTTCGATGCTCTACCGCGACTACAGCCGCAACGAAGGTGAGTGGATTCCCAACCGGTACGGCGGGCGGGAGAATCTGGAAGCGGTCGAATTCTTCAAGCACCTAAACAGTATCGTTCATAAACGATGTCCGCGCGCAATCATGATCGCCGAAGAATCCACGGCTTGGCCCGGGGTAACAAAGCCGACGGAGGAAGGCGGGCTGGGCTTTGACATCAAATGGAACATGGGCTGGATGCATGACAGCCTCACTTACATGTCGAAGGACCCCGTTTACCGCAGCCATGATCATAACATGATGACCTTCGGCATGATCTACGCCTATTCGGAACGCTTCATGCTGCCGCTCTCCCATGACGAGGTCGTCCACGGAAAGGGCTCCCTTTTGATGAAAATGCCAGGCGACGACTGGCAAAAATTCGCCAACCTTCGAGCTTACCTCGCTTTCATGTGGGGCTATCCCGGCAAGAAGCTTCTTTTCATGGGCGGGGAAATTGCGCAGCCCGGCGAGTGGCAACATGATCAATCTGTAACTTGGGATGTCCTGGACCAGCCGCTGCACGCATGCATGCAGCGGCTGATAAGGGATCTAAACGGCATCTATGGCCGCGAGGAAGCGCTGCAATTTGGTGATCTTCATCCGCAGGGTTTCGAGTGGGCCGTGGTCGATGACGCGGCCAATTCCGTTTTCGGGATGCTGCGCTCTTCGCAAGACCGATCCTATTCAATTCTCATCATGTCGAATTTTACGCCTGTTCCGCGCTGCGACTACCGTGTCGGCGTTCAGACGGAAGGAATATGGGTAGAAGAGTTCAACAGCGACGCGCATGAATACGGTGGTTCCGGCTTGGTGAATGGGGCGGTAACGACGACCTCGTCTTCATTGCATGGGCACCCCGCCTCATTGTCACTGCAACTGCCGCCGCTCTCTACCATCTTCCTCAAAAGCCCTCGGTGATTGCGATCGCAGCCACGATCCCCGCCGGTATCAAAACGATAGCTTTCCTTTCATTGCGCCACCAGGTCGACGAAAGCTCGGCCCCTCGGCTTTTCTTGTCCATCACTCGTCCGTCTTGACCGACGACAGGCTCCAGATCACGGCCCAAGGCCCGAGGTGCTCGCTCCCGCAATCGCCTACACTGAGTAGGGAGCAGGCTTTGTTCGGTATTGTCGCCTCAATGGTCTTGTCAGAGAGGTTCGCTACAAGACGAAGGATTGATGGCCCAAATCGCCACTTCACGGAGACAAAAGGTGCGTTTGCGTCATAGTCCGCCGAGTGGCCCCGCGCATCCGCCAAAAGCGGCACGATCCTTTCATGCCGTAACGACAATAGCTGCCTGTAAAAATCACCGAAGGTCTTGTCTCGTTCCGCATTGTCCCAACGCAGCTTGGCGCTGCGAAACGTACTCTCCGAGGTCGGATCGGGTGCGTCATCCGCCTCGAAGCCCGGTAGGCGCGATAGCTCCTCCCTTCTTCCCTCTTTTACCTTCTTCTTCAACTCATCATCGAGGTCACAGAAAAAAGGAAAAGGCTCGGCCGCACCCCATTCCTCGCCCATGAACAACATCGGGATTTGCGGAGATAGCAGATAAACAGCGGCAATTGCCTTCAGGGCTTCGATGGGATGGGATGCGATCATCCGGTCGCCCATTGCCCGATTGCCGATCTGATCGTGGTTCTGGATGAACGAGACAAACGCAGTGGGCGGCAGTCCGGCGCTGGGCGCCCCCCTCGCTTTGCCGCGATACGCCATGTGCTCCCCTTGGAACACAAAGCCCTCAGCCAGTGCCCGGCCGATTTTCGAGATAACGTCGCCGTAATCCTTGTAGTAGCCGAATGTCTCGCCCGTCGCAGCGACGTGGAGAACGTGATGAATATCGTCGTTCCATTGTGCAGCGAAGTGCTGAGGTTTTCCATGGATATCCCGGGTCAGAAGGCCTGAGTTGTTGTCTTCATTCTCGACGATAAGATGGATGTGCCGTTCGGGGACTGCCCTCCTGGCTTTTTCGGAAAGTTCGTGGAGGATGTGCAGACCGCTGTCATCCTTGATCGCATGAACGGCATCCAACCGCAGACCATCCATTCGAAATTCGGTGAGCCAGTAGATTGCATTCTGAATGAAAAAATCTCGGATGACACGACGGCCTACCCCATCATAATTGACGCCACCGCCCCAGGGTGTCTTGTGTTTGTCGGAAAAGACAGGCGCGTAGACCGGCAGATAATTCCCCTCCGGGCCGAAATGGTTATAGACGATATCCAGGAAGACACAGATTCCACGGTCGTGTGCTGCATCCACAAGCGCCTTCAAATCTTCAGGACGGCCATAGCTGCTATCGGGCGCATAGGGCAGAACTCCGTCATAACCCCAGCCGTATCGACCGGGAAAATCGGCAAGCGGCATGAGCTGGATCGCGGTGGCGCCAAGCTGGCGTAAGTGATCGAGCCTATCGATCGCCGCAAGAAAAGTACCAGCTTCTGTAAAAGCGCCGACGTGTATTTCGTAAATTACCATCTCTTCCCAGGGACGTCCGTTCCAATGCTCAACCCGCCATGCGAACCTCGGATCGATTATTTCACTGGGTCCGTGGACATCCCTTGGCTGGAACCGCGACGCCGGGTCCGGCACTTCGATCCCGTTCGGGAGGATGAACTTGTAAAGGTCACCTGGCTCAGCTCCTGGCACATCGGCGAGATGCCATCCGCTCTCTTGCGGTTGCATCTCCCATTCCCCTCGATCCTCGATCCTTACTCTGACCTGGTCCTGCAGAGGTGCCCATAACCGGAACCTGATCGTACGGTCCTTGATCTCAGGACCGAATTCGATGTTGCTCACCTGCATGCCGTTCCCGCCGTGCCAACAATTCTCAAGTTCTGCTGATCCCGAACGCATTTCAGGTGCGCGTGTTCCGTGGAGGGGAACAGATTTCATCTGGCTCCGTTAGAAGCCGGAGTGATGCAAGAGGGACACCATGAGCATTCCGACGTCCACCTACCGCTTGCAATTTCGTGGCGACGTCACGTTCGACCGTGCGGTCGAACTCGTTCCCCACCTGAAAGGCCTCGGCGTCAGCCACCTTTATGCCTCGCCGATTTTTACCGCGACGAAAGGCTCGACACACGGTTACGACGTCATTGATGCAAATGAGATCGACCCGGCGATAGGCGGCCGTGATGGTTTCGACCGATTGGTCGCAAGCCTGCAGAAAGCCGGGCTCGGTTTGATTATCGATATCGTTCCGAACCATATGGCTGCTTCACTTGAGAATACCTGGTGGCGCGACGTTCTAAGGCGCGGGAGGCATAGCTCCTATGCGGAGCATTTCGATATCGATTGGAGTATGAAGCTGACATTGCCGCAGCTCGGAAAGCCAGTCGACGAGGTTCTGGCCTCCGGCGAACTCCAACTCGTTTACGATCCTGCCGAGGATCTCGTGAAGCTCGCCTACTTCGACAATCGGCTTCCGCTGAGTGACGACAGCAGCCACCATGTATTGACGGAAACTGGCGGAGATACCGAAAAGCTGCGTGCTTTTTCAATGGATTCACAGAGGATGAAACGGTTGCTTTCCAAGCAGCACTGGCAGCTGTTCCACTGGAAAGATGCAGCCCGGCATCTCAACTATCGGCGTTTTTTCGAGGTCACCGGGCTTGTCGGCATCCGAGTGGAAGATAATCGGGTTTTTGAGGATACCCACCGGCTGACTGTGGAACTCGTCCGTTCCGGTCAGGTGCAGGGGCTTCGCATTGACCATATTGACGGCTTGGCGGATCCGAAGACCTATCTCGAGCGGCTGCGTCAGGCCGTCGGTACTGAAACCTATATTGTGGTCGAAAAGATCCTCAGTCGAGGCGAGACCTTGCCGTCGGCCTGGCCTGTATCAGGAACCACCGGCTACGAATTCATCTCGGCCATGGCGGAGCTTTTTGTTGCCGGTGATGGATTGCAGAAAATGGGCGCAGCATATGCGGCGATCGGCGGGGAACACGCCGATTTCGGCGCTGGGATGCGCGCCGCAAAGCTGCTGATGATCCGACGCAATTTTGCTTGCGAGACAGCGCGCCTCGTGGGACTGATTCAGTCCATCTGTCCCGAACTTGCCGATAATGACATCTCATCAGCACTTCACGAACTGTTGGTCGCTTTTCCAGTCTACCGCACCTACGGCTATGCCGGGCCGCTTACGGAACAGGACGAAACGGTCCTTGACGCTGCTCTTGAACAGGCGCGAGCCAAATTGCCGGCAACCACGGTTTTGGGGCTTATAGGGCGTCTTTTACGAGGGGAAATCGAGGGTAAGCCAGCCTTCGAATTTCGAACCAGATTTCAGCAGCTTAGCGGTCCGATCATGGCAAAGGCGGCGGAAGATACCCTCTTTTATCGATACAATCGGCTGATTGCGACGAATGAAGTCGGCGGCGAACCCGACAAGGCGCCCGGCGGCGTTGCCGTCTTTCACCAGATGATGGCGGACCGTCGCAAGCATCAGCCACGTGGCCTCTCAACGACGTCGACGCATGACACGAAACGCGGGGAGGACGCGCGGGCACGTCTCTACACTCTTTGGGAATGCCCTGAAGCATGGACCGAAGGCGTTGAGCGCTGGCGCGAACTGAACAAGGCATTTCGCAGCGACCTTACCGACGGTCCGGCACCGGAGCCCAACGTCGAGTGGATGCTTTACCAGGCGCTTGCTGGACTCTGGCCGGAAGATTTCGAACAAAGCTGCACAGCGGAGTTGCGAACCCGGTTTTTAGCTTATGCCGAAAAGGCGATACGCGAGGCAAAGCTTCGAACGGATTGGGCCAAGGAAGGTCCCGACTATGAAAATGCGGTGCTAGGCTATGCCAAGGCGTTGGTTTCTCTCGACAACCAGGACTTTCTGAGGGACTTCCAACAGACCTTGAGCCCGTTCGTCGAACTTGGTTATTTGAACAGCCTGTCTCAGACGTTGATCAAGCTTACTGCACCCGGCATCCCCGATATCTATCAGGGAGCCGAAGGCCTGGACTTCAGCCTGGTCGACCCCGATAATCGCAGACCAATCGACTATCGAGCATTCAGCCCAACACAAGTGGATGAAACCTTCACCACCGAGCTGCGTGTCGGATCGTTGAAGCGTCACATCATCACAAGCGTCTTGCGGCACCGCAATGAGCATCCGCAACTCTTCCTCGAAGGCCATTACCTTCCGCTTGCGGTTGTCGGGCGCCGACAGGAAAATCTCGTCGCTTTTGCGCGGACTCATGGAGAACAGACTGCAATAACGATCGCTTCACGCTTGATGAAGGAGCGCGGGACAGTCAGTTCGGGCGAAGCAAGATCCGATTTTTGGGAAGACACAGCCGTGACTATACCGTCACGGCTCGGTGGGCGAATGCGCGATCTGCTGACCGGGAAAACGGTGGATGTCGGCAATGTCTTGGCGTCATCGGTTCTCTCAGACCATTCGGTCTCATTTCTCGTTACGGACGCCTAGCAACTCCAATCGCACGCTATTTGCCGGAACAAAGCGTGTCATTGCGGGTTTCTGCCGGGCTTAGGAATGCGAGGACATCGATGACGCAAGAGATGAAATGGCGGGATATACAGCCGGGTGACTTTACGCGCCTGGGGGCGAACTACGACGGCCATGGCATCAACTTTGCGCTCTTCAGCGCTCACGCCGAAAGAGCCGAACTCTGCCTGTTCGACGAAACTGGGAAGACGGAGATCGAACGGATAACCCTTCCGGAATTCACGAACGAGATCTGGCATGGCTACATTCCCGGCCTGAAGCCCGGTGCACTTTACGGTTATCGAATTCATGGACCATATGATCCGGAAAACGGTCACCGCTTCAATTCAAACAAACTGCTTGTCGATCCTTATGCCCGGGAGCTCGCTGGAGACGTTGAATGGTCGCAGGCGCATTTCGCCTACACCTTGAATAGTGAAGACACGGATCTTTCCTTCGACGAGACAGACAGTGCACCGGTCATGCCGAAGTGCCGTGTCATCGATCCAAACGAATACGACTGGAAAGGCGACAAAAAGCCGTCGGTCCCGTGGGCAAACACGATCTTTTATGAGAGCCACGTCAAAGGCTTGACCCAACTCCACCCGGCAATTCCGGAGGAGTTGCGCGGCACCTTCGAAGGGCTCAGCCGGAAAGACATCATCGACTACGTCAAGAGCCTCGGCATTACGTCGATCGAACTGCTGCCGATCCACTTCTTCCCTGACGATAGCCATCTGCTCGACAAGGGGCTTCATAACTACTGGGGATACAATACGCTCGCCTTCTTTGCGCCGGCCTCGCGCTACTACGGCCCCAGAGGAATAGCAGGCTTTCGCGACATGGTGCGCGCCTTCCACGACGCCGGCATCGAGGTGATTTTAGACGTCGTCTACAATCACACTGCGGAAGGTAACGAGCTCGGCCCGACCCTCTCGTTCAAGGGCATTGATAACTTTTCCTACTATCGGACAATGCCCGATCAGGCGCGCTACTACATCAACGATACGGGCACCGGAAACACTGTCAATACGTCGCATCCGCGTGTCCTGCAAATGGTAACGGACTCGCTTCGCTACTGGGCTGAGGAGATGCATGTCGACGGCTTCCGCTTCGATCTCGGCACGATCCTCGGTCGTGAACCGCAAGGGTTCGATCAACGCGGCGGCTTTTTCGACGCTGTGGGCCAGGATCCGGTGCTGTCCAGGGTCAAGCTTATCGGAGAGCCATGGGATATTGGTCCCGGCGGCTACCAGGTCGGTGGTTTTCCGCCCGGCTGGGCAGAGTGGAACGACAAATACCGCGACACAGTCCGTGATTACTGGAAGGACATTGACGGCACGACCCCGGATTTTGCGGCGCGTGTCCTCGGCTCAGGCGATGTTTACGACCTTCGAGGACGCCGGCCCTGGGCTAGCGTCAATTTCATCACCGCGCATGACGGCTTCACCCTGAATGACCTCGTCTCCTACAATGACAAGCATAACGAGGCCAATGGCGAGGACAATAACGACGGCCATAACGACAACCGGAGCTTCGACTACGGTACAGAAGGCCCGACGGAGGACGATGGCATCAACGCGGTGCGCGACCGCCAGAAACGCAATTTCCTGGCCACCTTGTTCCTGTCCCACGGCACGCCGATGCTGCTTGCCGGAGACGAGTTCGGGCGCAGCCAAATGGGAAACAACAACGGCTATTGCCAGGACGGCGAGCTGAGCTGGGTGCACTGGCAGAATTTGCCCGAAAGTGCAGAGATACTTCGCGATTTCACCAGACGTATCATCACGCTTCGACAACAGCATTCGATCCTCAGGCGGGAAAGCTGGCGCGACGGATTGACCGTAACGTGGCTCAACCCGGGCGGCGGCGAGCAGACGGATGAGCAATGGCAGGATGCGGGTGGGACGACGATAGGCCTGCGCCTGTCGCGCAAGCAGTCCATCGAAGAGGGATGGGACGACGTGCTGATCCTGTTTAATCCGCACGAAGCACCTGTCCTCTTCGCCATTCCAGATGCCAAAGGCTGGACGTTGGAAATCACCACCTCGAAACCAATGGATCAAGCCAGAGAGATAGTCGACCTAGGGAGCTTCGAGCTCGAAGGCCGGAGCCTTTCAATACTCCGGTCAGCCTGAAGCCGATCGGTTTTGTGAATGTCCTCCGCGGACTGCGCTGAAATGCACGCAAAGACCCGTAGAAATGTTGTTCCCATGGGCAAAGGCGCCGCCAAAGCGACGCCTTTGGTATGAGACCAGTGAATCCCGGCTGCCAAGCTGGAATTCGGCCCGCAGGATCATGTACATCAAAAGCCGAGCCGGCGGAGATCGTCGGGAACGAAGTTCTGACCGCTTCGGTTCTTGACGCTCGGCAATTCGGCGACTTTTGCGCGCCAGCCATTCAATGCGGAACAGCTTGCCGGCACAGCGACGCCAGCGGCGTCGGCAAACATCAGGCCCGCAAAGACGGTGATATCAGCCATCGAGAAACCTTCGCCAGCAACGAACGGCTGGCTCTCAAGAACCGTATTGAAATATTTCATGCCTTTAAGTGCCTTGTCGCGCTGGCGATTGCCCCACTCCTGGCGGCTGACCCATTCCAGGCTTTTAAACGCCTGCAGGTCGGCCCCCAAGCCGGGCGTGGCGTAGTGGAAATAATTGCCGACAGCATCGAGGAGCTCAGATTCGGCTCGTTTCTGCATCATATGGATGAGGGCCTTCTCCTTCGGCGTTTTTCCGGTCAGCTTCGGGTCGCCATCGAGATTGTCGAGGTATTCGGTAATTGCCGTGCATTCGGCGATGAAGGTGCCGTCATCGAGCTGCAGCACCGGCAGAACACCAGAGGGGTTTTTCTCGAGGAAAGCGGGTTGCTTGTGCTCGGCTGCAATGAGGTCGACGCCAACGAACTCGACCTGCGGTTCGAGCTGCTTTTCTGCCAGAACGATGCGAATGCGAGCCGGATTGGGAAAGCCGGGACGATCGAAGATTTTCATGACATTGCCTTTCTCTGTCTATCGATAGATAGATTACATGCCGCAAGTAGCGCTTCCCTTTTTCTCTGTCAATAACTATCTATCGAGTGATAGACAGAGGACCAACGATGGCGAAGACGAAATCCGATATGCGCGAAGCGGTCATGGCGGCAGCGAAAGCCGCCGTTCAGGCGCACGGTTATAATGCGCTGAGCTTTCGCGAGCTTGCGAAGGATGTCGGAATCAAGAGTGCCAGCGTGCACTATCATTTTCCCACAAAAGGTGCGCTCGGGGCTGCACTGGCACGACGCTACACCGAGGAGGGCGCCGCCTATCTGGGCGAATTGCTGGTCAAATCCCAGGATCCCAAATGGTGCATGGATCGATACGCCGAAGTCTTTCGCGCCGCGCTCGCCAACGACAATCGCATGTGCCTGTGCGGCATCATGAGTGCCGAGTTGGACGATCTGCCCCCAGAGGTGAGAAGCGAGGTCGATGATTTCGCTGCAATGAACGTGGCCTGGCTCGCGCGCGTTCTGAAACTGGCAAACCCTGACGCGGCCGAGCATGTTTTGAATGAGCACGCGATGGCGATCTTTGCCGCCATTGAAGGAGCTCAGCTCATCGCGCGCGGATGTCGGGACGTAGCGATTTACGACCGGACGGTGCGGGCTTATCGGAAGACTGGACTTATTCCGTAAGCATACCCGCCGCAGGGATTCCTGCGCATCACCTGCTTCCCTCCCCTCAGTTTGGAAGCACAGTCTTCGAGGCCATATCCAAGAGTCACCATTTCCACTTCAGAGATCATCCTGATCCGCTAACAGCGGATCGGCAGTTCTGCCAGCGCAATCTCCGAGACTCATGCTAGATATGATCATGCGGGAGCCCTTGCTCTGTAGCTCCTCGGCATGTTGATCATTGCGCCATTCACAGGAACAAGGCAGCATATTCTTCGTTGGCGCAGCGGGCAGACCAATAGACCTTTGTATTTCTTCCGCGATGGTACTGATTGCCAGGAATACCGGCACCAAGGGGACTGACACCGTAATGGTGACACGCGCGCAGCAAATTGGCGTCGTTATCGGCTTGGCGATTGTCGCAGCGCTGACGATCCTGCGCGCAAGCGATCCCCAGTTGCTAAGGCTCGCCCGTGATTTGACATTCGATCAGTATCAGCGCCTGGTGCCCCGCGCCTTCGAGAACCTACCTGTCCGGGTCATCGACATTGACGAAGCGTCGCTGCGCGAATTCGGTCAATGGCCGTGGCCGAGGAACCGGATTGCCGCCCTTGTGGACAAGCTCTCCGATATGGGTGCATCCGCTATCGCTTTCGATGTTCTTTTCGCAGAGCCCGATCGCCTGTCGCCTCGCAATGTCGTTCGCGACGTCACAGGTGTTGACCCCTCACTTCTTGAGCAACTACCGGACAATGACGAGATCTTTTCCCAATCTCTGTCGGGAAGGCCCGTGGTGCTGGGCTTCGGTCTCTCCAATGAGGGAAACTATCTGCCGCCGGTCAAGGCCGGTTTTGCCTATACGGGCGAAAGTCCCTTCGGCGCACCGCCTGCGATCAAGGCCGCGACGCCGCTGCAGCCGCAACTGGAAGCCAACGCCGCCGGCATCGGGCATATTAGCCTCAATCCGGGAGCGTCATCCGCGGTAGTGCGCGCGGTTCCGCTCTTCCTCAGTGACGGCAAGCAGCTTTACCCCAACCTTGCGCTCGAAGCGCTCCGCGTTGCGCAGGGAGCGTCCACTTACGTGTTGGACGGTGCGCCAGACACACCGAATACGATAACCCGGGTCAAGATCGGGGATTTCGTGGTGCCGGTAACGGCAGCGGGCGAACTCTGGCTCTATGTCAGTCCCGACACCAAAGAACGATACATCTCCGCAAGCAAAGTGCTTGCGACTGGAGACGTCGCCGCCGATATCAAGACCGCCATCGAAGGCAGTATTGTGTTCGTCGGAACCTCTGCCGCCGGCCTGCAAGACGTCCGCACGACCGCCCTTGGTGAAAACGTGCCGGGTGTGTCCGTGCACGCGCAAATCGTCGAACAGATTCTTTCAGGCCGCTTTCTTTCCCGGCCGGATTGGGCAAATGGCCTGGAAATCCTGTCCATCGCCGTGCTGGGTAGCTTTCTGGTGATCTTGACCACGTTCGTCACTCCGGCTGTCGCGCTCGCCTGCGGTCTGCTGATCACCTTTCTTGCCCTTGCCGCGTCCTGGATCGCCTTTGTCTACGCGGGGCTTCTCTTCGACCCGCTGGCACCGATCGTCGCCGGATCGATCACGCATTTCGCTGCGACGGCGTTCCGCTTTCTCGTGACCGACCGGGAGCGGCGCGACGTGCGTCGGGCCTTCGGCCATTATCTTTCACCATCGCTGCTCTATCGCATCGAACACACGCGCAATGCCCTGCGTCTCGGGGGAGATGAGCGCGAATTGACCGTCATGTTCGTCGATGTGCGAAACTTCACCCAGATTAGTGAGGAGATGACGCCGAGCGCCGTGGTCGCATTTCTCAACACATTACTCGACGCGCTGAGCCACCATGTCATCGCGAATGAAGGCACACTCGACAAGTTCATCGGCGATTCGATCATGGCCTTCTGGAACGCCCCCGTCGATGTCTCCGATCATGCCGGTAAAGCCGTGCGGGCAGCCCTGGGAATGCGCGAAACGCTTACCCGCCTCAACGAGGGCGACGCATTCGGCTTCGGAGATGAGCGACAGGTCGGTATAGGGATCGGCATACATACGGGGCTTGCCTGTGTGGGCAATATGGGTGCCGAAACACGCTTCAATTACTCCGCAGTTGGCGACGCCGTGAACATCGCCTCACGAATTGAATCCGCCTGCAAGGACATCAGTTTCGACATTCTGGTATCCGAACCCACAGCAAGCCTGTTGTCTGATTGCGCTCTGCTCGAAGCGGGAGCGCTGACGCTGAAGGGAAAGAGCATGCGAACCAAGCTTTTTGCGGTGGTCGGCGACGCGCACATGGCAAGATCTGCCGAATTTGTTGAGCTTCAAGCTGTGCACAAGCGGCTTGTCGACGCATTGCGAACGCGGTCGACGAACAGCCGCAAACTCGTCAGCGTTGCAAAGCTTAAGGCGCAGGTCGCGGCAACCGGATTGCTACAGGAGTTCTATCGCCAGATCTCGCGCAGAGCCGCACACTTCGTCGACGAGCCCGCAGACAGGGCCGACCATGCCGACACCTAGCTGATTTCGCAGCCATTGCTCGCGACTCTTCCTGCCGAATCGATGCTGAAACACACCGCTATCACGTGCAATCATTGAAAGCGGACGGGTGTCCCGGATTCAAAGAGCTCAGTCTACCGATGCTGATGCCCGCCATCGTGGTCGCCATCATGGCCATCGCTGTCTTGGTTGCCCCAACTGTGATCGCCCCATCCCTGCCCGCTCCATCCATGGTCGCCTCTGCCATGATGACCGCGATGATCATGATGACCGTGATGCTTGCCGTCGTCGTTATCATGCTCGTGAGGCTTACCCGGCTTGTCGGGTGTGCTTGGCGGATCTGGAATGTCCGGCGTGCTGGGGACGTTGGGTGTGCTGGGTGTTTCCGGCGTACTGGGCGCAGCAGGCGCCTCGGCGCGTGGCGAGGCGGGCGTGCTCGGTGTGCTGGGCGCACTGGGGACGCTAGGGGTATCGTGCGGTGCTGGGGCTGGATTATTTGCTGGAACGCTACGTGGCGATGTGCCGTTTGGCCGGTCTCTCGTCGCAGTCGACAGGCCGCACCCGTCGCCGCCGACAAAATTCATTCTTCCCGAAAGCTTTTGATCGCCGGAGAGGAACGGCAGGGCGCGCTGGTTGCCAAGCGTCCTGAGAACATCGCGATTGACCCGGCGCGGATCGCTCATCTGACCATTGCGTTTGGCGACCACGCAGTCGCATTGCTGCTTCAATTGCCTGCAGCCGCCCGCGCCGCAGAACTGAGCGGCGCCGTTCAACAGAACGACCGCCGTCGTGCCGTTAGGCCCGACATAAAAATCAAATGCGGTTCCGCGCACGCCGATCGTTCCGGCGGGGGTCACGATTTGATAGGCCGAGGAGTTGGAATTTCCGCTCATCCAGCGAAAAGTCCCCTTCGCGGCCTTAATGGTGAGCTTTTTGACCGAACCGGAGTCGTCGAAGACGAATTTGTCGATGACGACAGACGAGCCGGCTCCGACAGCCAATTTCGTGCCATCTCGAAATGTGAACTGACCAAGGCCGGAAATGGACGTGCGAATTCGCTCGTCCCGGTGGACCGGATCATCGACCGCCAAGGGACCGCCTGCGCCGGAGACTTCGGTTCTAATCAAGACCGCCTCGCCGACCTTCTCGGCGGCTCTCAAAGGTAGCGGAGCGAACAGCGTGACGCTCAGCACAGCGATTGCGGCGTCACGCAGATACACCATCCCCACCCTCCAAGATTATCTATGTTTTACCATAGGATAATCATTGGCGTCCCATCATCCATTCTGAGTATAATTGATATAGCCCGAGCTTTTGTTGGGTAGGTTTTTGGCGAAAACCAAACTCCGATATAGTTTATTCCGAGGCTCTCTAAAAAATCCACTTCGCAACGACCAAAAACGGATGGTTAGAATCTCACTCAGCCATCGTCTGCCCGGTTTATCGGGATCAACGCCCAAGTGTAAACAGACGCAAACACTAAACGCCGCGCTTGTTACCCCAAAGCAGAACGTGCAGTTGCGGCAGAACCCGTGCCTCGAACCATCCGTCTGCTGTCACCTTGTCCACGAGCCAGCGCATCCGGTCCATAATGCCGTCGATATCGATCGTTGCGTCGTCCGTTTCGGGCGGAGGCGGCGTATGGTTGCCGGGCTGCAGATAGATCGGCAGATGCGGATAACGGGCGGCAGCATCGCGCGCATACGCGTAGTCGCGATCATCGAAAACGACGACCTTCAGTGCGATCTGCGGTCTGCCGGCCGCCAGACGGAGACAGTCATCGAATGCATCCCAATCCGTCGCCATGCCGCTCGAAGGCGGCTTCGGACTGAGCACCAGCACATCGAGATCGGCGAACCACTCCTTGGCGATGCTCGCCTGCGTTTCCAGCGCGAAGCTGTAGCCGTAATCATGTCCGTGGGCGATCAGCGGCCCGAGCGGCTGAATCGCCGGGTTGCCGCCCGAAAGCGAAACCGTCACTGGCCTGCCGCCGGAAAGCCGGCTCACCTCCCGCCAGATCTGATCGACCGACATCGGCTGCCATTGATCGCGATAATCGCTGTCGACTGCGTGTAGCGTATCGCACCAGGAACAGCGGTAATCACAGCCCCCGGTCCGGACGAACACGGTCGGAAGACCGATCAATATCCCCTCGCCCTGGATTGTCGGCCCGAATATTTCGCTGATGCGGATCCGGGCTTCTCGCGGCTCGCTCATGGTCGATATTCCGCCCAGGTCTTCGGCGTCTCGCTGATGCGCACCGCCGACGTCTCGGGCAGCCGCTGCTTGCACCAGTCGTAGAAATGTTTGGCCAAATATTCCGACGTCACGCGATCATGACCGAGAACCTCGTTCAGATGTCGGTGGTCGAAACGCTCATCGATATAGCGCTTCAGCGGCGCAAGCTCGTGATAGTCACGGACAAACCCGTCAGCATCGAGCTCGGCAGCCGAAAGCTCCACTTCGACGATATAGTTGTGCCCATGCAGCCGGGCGCACTGATGATCGGCGGGAAGGTGGGTGAGTTGGTGCGAGGCCGAGAAATGGAATTGCTTGGTGATGCGAAACACTACTTCACCTCCTCGGCCGAGAAACCAACCGTCGCCGCCACCCAGAAATCCGGATCGTCGTATTCCGTCGGATCTTCGACGCCGGCGAGATGGAAGGCCTCGCGCCGTTCGACGCAGGTACCGCAGCGGCCGCAGTGGCGATTGCCGCCCTTGTAGCAGGACCAGGTCTCCGCAAACGGCGTGCCGTTCCTTGCGCCATCGGTCACGATGTCTGCCTTGGAGACGGTGACATAGGGTGCATAGAGCGAAACGCTGGCATAGCCATCCAAGGCGTGGTTCTGCATTTGCTGAAAAGCGTCGATGAAGCCCGGCCGGCAATCCGGATAGATGAAATGGTCGCCGCCGTGAACGGCAACGGCGACAGCATCCGCTTTCTGCGCGGCGGCAAGACCGGAGGCAATCGCGAGCATGATTGCGTTGCGATTAGGAACGACGGTCGCCTTCATCGTTTCCTCGGCATAGTGTCCATCCGGCACTTCGACATCGTCCGTCAAAGCCGATCCGGTCAGATGCCTGCCGATGGCGGTAATGTCGATGATATGATGCGGCACGCCGAGGCGTGTGGCACAGGCGGCGGCAAAATCCAGCTCCTTGCGATGCCGCTGACCATAGTCGAACGAGACGAGTGCAACGAGCTGATGTTCCACCGCGACCTTCTGGGCGAGCGAAACGGAGTCCAATCCGCCGGAGCAGATGACGATAGTCTTCATAATTTGGGATCCCTTGTTTTGACCGGGTGGGCTGCGACCGGGTACTTGAGCCTTTCAAAGCTATATTGGGGGGTCACTAGCAGCAGACACCCTGAGAAGCAAGGCGCGTACGATCGCACAAGTGAGATTCGTGCCAATGTCGTCGGGCGCCGCGGGGCTCCTGAGCGGAAAGTCAGCGCATCGAAACAAGGAAGAAGGCCCTCCTGCTTCGGTCCGCCGTCCTCCAACCGTATCAATATAATAGTAACTAAAACTCTTTGAATTGCCAGATATATTTTATTAACCAAATATATCCGTCATTATTTTAATAAACGTCAGCTACAAATTCATGTATAAACAAACAGGGAGATAGAAATGAAAAATATACTTGCAGTCTCGACCATGATTATTGGTATTTTTGCCGCTCAGGCAAGTGTTGCCGCGGAATCCTACATGAGTTCGCCGGCTTTTGTTAAGCAGGCAAGTGGTTCCGGCTTTTCAACACTTGATACTGCCTCGATCATGAAGCCGGTTCTGGATATGGTTGCAGCGATGCCGGCTGCCGATGCGCGGTCTACGGCCGGCAACCTCGCCGATACATTGCAGATCGGCCAGTTTAATGTTGCCAATATCGATCAGACAGGGTTCGGCAATGTCGGCCTGATCCAGCAGGTCGGCTCGATGAACACCGCTTCCATCACCCAGGTCGGAACCGGCCATCAGGCGTTCATTTCTCAGCGCGGCAGCAACAACGTTGCAATCATTCGCCAGCGCTGACCTTCAAACCTGAAAAGGAGCGGCCCTGCAGCCGCTCCCTTCGCCACGACAATCCGGATAGGATCAGTTGGTCGGCGTGGTGTTGGTATTGGTATTGACGTCAGGCAGATTTGTCGTTGTCGAGTTCGTCGGCTGGGTCGTGTTGCCGAAATCAGGAAAATCGATCGAGAATCCGGGGCTGCTGGAGCCTTCCGCAGCCTTGCCTTGTGCGCTTGCCTGCGACAGCAGCCAGCTTCCATTCTGAGGGTCGCCGCCGAAGGCTGGGTTGACCGGCTTGTAGACAAGCTGCGAAGCGGAGGCAGCGCCAGCCATAGCTGCGATCGCGACGGTCAGGACTGCAATATTAATCACGCGCATGAAAGTCTCCTTCAATTTCTCTAAAATATATTATCGCTTAGACTTGGGAAATACGTACATTTTTCCCGGGCCAATAACAACTGTGGCGTTCGAAAGACCGTTTATGCCGACCGGCATCAAGTAACGGCCACTGGCGGGTGTCTGGATTGCGAGAACCGTGTTGTTCGAACCGCCGATCGTGAGCGCGCCGGCGAGGTCGTCGCCGTTCTGCACGTAAGCGATCTGGTTGTTGTTGCCTGATACGCCGACCAGTTGGAAATCCCTGTCGCCGTTGATCGCTTGCACAACTGAATTGTCGGAGCCGCCCTGGACGAGCAGAGCTGCCGAATTGCTGCCATTGATCGCCTGTACCGCACGATTGTTGGTGCCGGACTGCTGTATGACCGCCAAGCTGCCGTTTCCATCAATACCGGACGTGGCGTAGTCGTTCACGCCGATCTGCTGGATGGACGTGGTAGAGCCGCCATTGCCGCTGACGAAGGGCTGGACGGGCGTCATCAGACTGTTAAGGATGGGAGCAGCCTTATCGGCATCCAGCAGGCCCGGCGTTGAGCCATCCGATGACACAAGCAGATTTTCCGCTCTTGCAACAGGGGCGATAGCGAGGATCACCGCGACTGCAGCGCCAGCGGCAAGCTTGGCGATCGCGTTTAATGACCATTCCATTGGGTTTCTCCTGCTTCCTGATGTCCGGTGGTCAAAGCTTTGTTTTGTTGACGGGCAAATCGATCGTTTCCGAAAGGCGGCAAACCATCTTTCCCGCGTCGTCCCTGACGTTCATTTCGATTGCAATGCGAGCCGGCAGATCGAGACGAATGCGCGAGGCGCCGACCGTCCCGGCTTTGATGCGATTGCTCTGCCGCGTTTGGCTGGTTCCGGCATCCGATGTCTTGGCAATGTTGAGATCGAAGCTGCCATTGAAATCCGCTGCGGCTTGGATGAAGGGCGCGAGATCGGCGAAATCGTCACCGCTAATGCGGATGCCGCATTGCTGGATGCGAGGATCTTGCGGAGCTCCCAAAATAGTCTGGCCGTTCATCGAAGCTGCACCTGAATAAGACGAAAAAAGAAACGTGCCGAAGAGGATCGATAGAAACGCAGTCTGTGCGAAACGATGCATTTTCGGTCCTCCGGAATGACGGGACGCTCCGAAGAGCGTCCCGCCTGTTTGAAGTTATTTCTGGGAGACGACGGCGATGTTGCCGCGGCCAACCTGAACAACGGTCGAGTTGTTGCCGCTGCCGGACTGGCTGACGATTGCGGAGTTTGCCGCATTGCCGCTGCCGACACCGTACTGCAGGACCGACGAGCTGTTGTCCGAGCCCGGCTGGCTGATCCAGGCGTTGGAATAGTCACCGGCCTGAGCGACAACCGAGTTATTGAGGGCACCACCGGACTGATCGACGAGCGCCAGCGAATGGTTGCCCGGCTGCAGGATCAACGATTGGCTGCCGAAGCTGCCAGTCTGGTTGGTCAAGGCGATGTCGTGATTGCCGCCCTGTACCGTCAGAGCCTTGTTGCCGACGCTGCCGACCTGCGTGGTGACAGCGGTGTCGTCATGACCGAGCTGGATCGTGGCGGCGGCGGACAGGAACGCATGATCCTGGACGGTGACGGCGGTGTCGTGACCTGCCTGGATCGTCGTGGCGGAGACGCCGAGAGAAGCGGTCTGGCTGGTAAGCGCAGTGTTCTTGTTTCCGATCTGAACGGTCGCAGCCAACGCATCGGCGGTTACCGTCTGGAAATTGAACGCGGCGTTGTCATCACCCTTCTGAACAATGCTGGCAGCGGAAGCCGTCGTCGGCAGGCTGAAGCCCTGCTTCTGAGCCGGCAGCCGATTCTGGATATCGTCGATCGACGCCACAGACGTATCGGTGCTGCTGGAATGACTGGAGGTGACATCAGGCTTTCCATTGCCCGCGGTTTTCACAGTCTTCGTCGTGTCGACATTAGTTGTCGTCACTTTCGATACGGTTCCGGACAATGTCACATTGTCGCTAGGCACGATAACCTTGCCGACCTGCGAGTTGACCGCAGTGTTGTTCTTGCCGGACTGAACGATCGTCGCGACGGAGTTTTCAGCCGGCGCAGAGCCGGTGCCGGTTGCCGTGATCGGGCCCCACTGCAAGTTCGACGACGTGGTTGTGGTCGTCTCCGTCGTTGTGGTCGTCTTATCACGGCCGCGGCCCTGCTCGACGGTATGCGTGTCTTTATCCTTGGACACCGCAGGCTTCGTCTCGCCGCCCTTGCTCAGGACATAGCTGGCCGTCTGGGTTGCGCCCTGGTTGTTCAGAGCATGGTTGCCTGCACCCTTCTGTACGATCGTCGCGGAAACGTTGGAGCTGTCAGCATGCTGAATGTTGGCGGCCTGGTTGCCAAATCCATCCTGAGCGATGGAAGCATTGGCGTCAGAGACGTCGTTCTGCAGGTTGAAGGCCGAATTGAAGCCGCCAAAGCCCTGTGCGATCGTCGCCTTGGAACCATCCTGCGCATCATTCTGAACGTTGCCTGCGCGATTGTTCACGCCGCCCTGAATGATGCTTGCCTTGGCGCCGTCGGAAGCGAACTGGCCGTTGAAGGCCTTGCCGCCATTACCGGTCTGCAGGGTGGATGCGCTTGCGCCTTCGCTGTCGGACTGAACCGTGCTGGCGCTGTTGCGGTTGCCGATCTGTGCCGTGCTGGCGTCAGCATGATCGCTGCCGGACTGAAGCGTTGCTGCGGCGTTGCGGGCACCCTTCTGGATAACGGTGGAAGTCATCTTCCTGCCGTCGAGCTGGGTGGTGACGTTCTGGTTCTTGAAGCCGCTCTGGAGGACGGAAGCCTTTGCGCCGTTGACGTTATCCTGAAGATCGACCGACGTGTTGCCGGTGCCGAACTGTGCGATTGCGCTGCTCGAATCCGTGGTGCTGGTCTGGAAGTTGCCGGCAACGTTGTCGGAACCGCCCTGAATGATCGAGGCAGAGGTCGGGTCGACCTTGCTCTGAACGTTTGTGGCATGGTTGTCGTTGCCGCCCTGGACGATGCTTGCATTAGCATCCCGAGACTTGCTCTGGGTGTTCAAAGCGTTGTTGGACGAGCCGGTCTGGATGATGCCAGCCGTGTTGTTGTTCTTACGACGGCCCGAGTCGTTGGACTGATCGTTCGCAGCAACGTTGAAGAAACCTTCCTGAAGAATGGTTGCCTGCGAACCCTTCTGCTGTTCCTGGGTATTGAAGGCCAGGTTCAAGGCGCCGGCCTGGAGAACACCTGCGAAGGAATCGCCGGAATTGTTGCCGAGCTGCTGGTTCTCGGCGAAGTTGCCCAGGACCTTATCGAAGGGGTTGATCTGGACGATACCTGAATCGTTGCCGCTGTTGCCGGCATCTTGGACCGTGCGCGCCAGGTTGGCGTGGCCGCCCTGGAAGATCGTGCCGCGATTGCCTTGGCCGGTCTGCTGGAACTTGTCGACGACGTTCTGCGTGCCGAACTGGGCAATGCCGGCGGTGTTTTCACCGCTCTGCAGGAAATCCTTGCCGACGAAGTTGTTCTGGCCGAGCTGCATGACGCCGAGAATGTTGCTGCCCTGCTGCGCATCGGACGCCTTGCCGTCATCCAGCGGCAGGAAGACGTTGTTGCGGCCGTACTGATAGACGAAGCCGCTATTGGCGCCAGCCGCTGCGTCATTCGGATTTACGCTCGGCAGACCTGCCTGCGACAGATAGGCAAAGTTGTGGCTATCCAACTGGCCGATAAAGGCGTCGTTGCTTTGATCCTTTTTCAAATCGGTTGCAGCAGCACCGCTCGCCAGGCCGATGACAGCAACTCCCGCTAGAAGCGCTGCCCTTTTCATTGAGAACTTCATGGACTTCTCCCTCAATAGCCGGAGCGATGCAATTAAGTGCCAGCCCCAAGCGTTATAGCGTTAACGATCGGTTACTAGCATTTCGAAATGTATCTTCGCAAGACGCCAAATAAGAATAAATAATAATTGGTTAATCTCAATAGTGAATATACCCAAAAATGAGCTTTTAACTTTCTACTTACTTTTGATAGGTTATTACATCCAGCGATTTAGGTGCAAAGTATACTTATTTGTACAAAATAATACGCAAAAATGCACCGTCGAAACTGAACGTTCGACGGTGCCGACAAAGCTTGGATATCAAAGAAATTACAATTTATAAGTGAATTTTGGCGCTGATCGAAACGTCTTCACGATCCGGATAGCGGCGTGTCCTGGTATTTCTTTTCGAAGGAGGCGATGAAGTCCGGTTCCTTCGAGCGATCCCGGAGATGCCACAGTCCCTGCTTCACGCCCTCGACAGCCAGCGATACCACACCGAGTTCAATGCCCTCACGAACGGCGAGCGCGCCGGGATCGTTGCGGGCTTGACCCAACTCGACCTCGAGCAATTCGTTGGCGGTCGCGAACTTATAAGCGCTGCCTTGAATTTGGACGGAGAATATCTGTTTCGTCGTCGTCGTGGAGGCAAGGATCTCGCCAGTCTGAACGCTCACCGCACGAAGGCTGACCGTGACGACATCGGAGCGATACTGCACATCCCCGCCAATGCCGAGGTAACGCGCGCCGGCGCCGCCGGTCAGTTCGTTCGAATCGTAACCAACGATCCCGCCCTGCAGCAGAATGCCTGCGAAACGAACCGGCGGCAGCCCACTCTTCTGTCCGTAGGATTTCTGGGTGTTTTCGATGAGCGTCCGCTCTTGGACGAGATTTTTCAGACCGGATCGTTCCACGACGCGGAACCAGTTGCCGTTGCCTGTTTTCTTCAGAATGTCGATCAGGATATCGGCGCCACCCTGCGTCACGGCGCGACTATATTCCGCGAAGTTTTCGTTTGGCTTCGCCTGACCCGTAAGATCGGGGAAGTCATAGACAGCAACGTCCACCGGCATTTCCGGCGCTGGCAGGGAAACCACCTTTGCCGTCGTTTTGGTCGGAGAAGTCAGCGCGGCGGCGGGCGTGTCGAGTTTTTGACCGGTCTGGCACCCTGCAAGCAAGAGCATACTAGCCGTGGACATTGCAATAAATTGAAATTTCATAAATCCCCCGATAATGCGCAATACGTAGGGATATGAAAAATCTACTAGGCGTATTCCAGTTGCCAAGACGAAATAAGATCTTCGTTGATTATCGCTCAAGGCAATACAACGTATATTCGAATATCACGAAATATAAATCTCAATTATAATCTTGCTTATAGAATATATGTCGCCCGTATCTATCCCTTCGTATTCGCACCACGCGAATAACCGATAGCGGTGACGTATCACTAATTTTTGGAGAATTCAGAATCTCATTTTTGGGTGAATTTTTATTTTGGGACGGAGTTTGCCAAAATACTGCACCGGTAAGAATGGCCGATCAATTCAAAACTATACTATATTTATTTGTTGACGGCTCCCCGTCCAACTGTCGGCCATTCCGTTGCGTCCGCATCTGCCTGGACAATCGCCGTCGAACCCTGGCCAACAGACGGAAAAGGCTTAAATGCGGCTTTTGCAGTCTTCGAGCGCGATTTTCCTGCGGAGAAAGTGGTCTTTTTCATCGGGCCGGGCAGCACTTCGACCGCGCGGGCCGTCGGCGGGGTCTGCGCGATATATGCCCCTGCTTCCCCGGGTGAAACCTGCTTGATATAAGCTTGAGCTGTGGCATTACTGGCGCATCCGACAACAAATGCGGAGAAAATGCAGGCGTAAATTGAATATTTACCATATATAGTCATGTATATTCCTTTCCAATTCAGATTTAAGCTCGAATTTTACTGGCAGCCTTTATATTATTAGCAGCGTTTTCGCCAGTTTGACTCTCCCAGAGTTCCATGGAACACAAATCGTCAACATGATTAACATTGGAGAAGTATGCATGTCAGTCAAGATGGGGATAGCTGCAAGGGTTGCTCTTGTCACGGCCCTTGCTTTGGCGGATGCCGGCATGACGCGGGCACAGGAGTCGACTGCGCCCTTGTTTTCGACGCCTGCTTCGCGGTCGACGACGGGCGCCCCGATCCTCAATGACCCTTCCAAGCAGAACGGGGAACTCATCGACAATACCGGCGGCGGGCGCCAAGCGCCAAGCGTCTCTCCAACGTCCAAGCAAGCGCCACAGAGTGCGACCGCAGCCGTGCCGCAAGGCGACGGCAAAACGAAGGAGTGGAGCGTGCAATGCGCCGAGGTCACGAAAGTGAAGCGCTGCCAGGTTTTGGGGGCCGTTCTTTCACCTGACAAGAAGCAGGTGATCATGGTCATGAGTCTGGCAGCGGTCGACGATAAGTCGACCGCGACACAGATCGCAGTCCCCTTGGGCATTGCTTTGAAACCGGGTGTCAAGATCGACGTCAGCGGTGCGTATACTGCGACGATGGCCGTAAGCCGCTGCACATCGCAGGGCTGCCTCATCGAAACCAATGTCGATAGCGCCCTGCTTGATGCCATGAAGACGAAACCCGCCGCCACCGTTACCGTGACAACTCCGGATGGGAAAAGCGTACCGATCAAGCTGTTGCTTGACGGCTTTCCAGAAGCGTTTGCAGCGATGAAGGCAGCGGACCACGGCGGCAAGTAGCGGGGCCTTCACCAAAGCAGCCACGATCCTGCCTGCATCGCAATCGCGACAGGCGGTGCTCCGCGACATATCGGACCCGGCGTCTTAAGCTTGATTCTTAAGCTTAACAACGCGTCTGAGAAGACAAACAAATCTTTAGTATTTATAGAATATAATTATCGAATATAGGGACAAAGACTCGGCCCGTCCTAAAGTAATGAAAGAATGTTGGCGCTAATGGCCTTCACAACGAAAGAACTCAGCCAAAACGAACACTTCCTGTCCGCCATATTGCACAGCGCGCATGAACTCATGGCGATCTACGAGGAGAACCCTCGCATTGCCTCGATTTTTGCCGCGCAGCAAAGATGGCTTCTGGCGCATGCCGGCTATGCCTTGTTTCTCGGCTATCCGGATGATCCCGTGCCGGCACTCTATACCGGTCGGTTTGTCGATTTCGCGGTCAAGCACAAAATCGCGAGCCGCAATACGGCGGCTGCATTCCTGAAAGAAATGGCTGCCTATCGCTTCGTTCGACCGATCGCCGCCAGTTCCGACCGCCGCATCACCTTGCTTGAGCCCACCGAAACGACCCATGAATACATGGCCCGATGGATCTATACGCATCTGCTGGTTCTCGATGCATTGGACAACGGCGACAGGATGGCCAGGACGACCGCCAACGCCGGGTCGGTGCTGCGAATGCAGCCTGTAATCGCCAAGATGATCCTGGACAGCGAAAGCCTGAAGAATCCCGGCGTGACCTTCGCTCTGTTCAATTGGGCGACCTCCGGTGGCGTGGTGATGGACTATCTCATCTCCCGAATCACCGAGATTGATCCCACCTCGGACAAGGTCTTGATCGGCCCGATCTCTCCGAAGATCATCCAGAGTCAGTTCATGATTTCGAGCGCTCATCTGAAGCGGCTTTTGAAGCAGGCGACAGAACTCGGAAGCGTTGGCTGGGTCGGCGCTCCGGGCAAAAGCAGCTTCTGGCTTTCTCGAAACTTCGTCTTGGAATACTGGAACTACCAAGCCGAGAAATACGCAATCGTTGACGCCGTCAGCCAGGCAGTTCTCGACCAGCCGGACAATCAAGCCAAATCCAGCGAAGAGTTTCTTTCGCGCGCGCTCGCGATTTCTGCATAAACGGCACGAAAGTCTAGGCTAAGACCGGTTCCGCAAATCTGATGAATTCGGATACCGAGAGCAATGCATCCAAATAGATGGATGCATTGCTCCCAAATCAAGACGGTTCGCGTGATGGCGAGACTATGATCGATGATGCTCAGCGTATGTTGAGGTCGTCCGCCGGCGCAGAGATGATGTTATCGGTTACGTCTAACTCCGGAGCGGGCTTTAACGGCGAAGGCTCGACCAGAACCAACCGCCACTCGTTCTCCAGACGATCGACTACATGTGCGGGTATCTCGTTCCGCACCATTTCATTCTCCTGCATCGAGGCCTCCCTGATAACGATGTTAGTTGAATGCCATGGGAGAAATGCTTTGTAAATCACAGCATTAAAACGTTTAAACGATTGAATTTATTTTAATCGATTAAAGAGCTGTTCTCACATGCGAACGCTCTTAGTGAATGCGGGTTTGAATCTTCCGGATTGAAACGCAGCGTTGGCTCTCACCGAGTGAAACTCAGCCAAGACCACCTCTTAGAGGGAATATTGCGATCAATTGGACCCTTGCTGTGTGGTATGTGAATTTGCCGCCGAGTGTTCTCTTCGAACTCGCGGTTCAGGTTAAGCCGCTCTCGCCATCCGCATGCACTCCCGCACCATGCCGGCGCTCAACCCGCTCCTCTCCTTCACCCACGGCCCGAAGTGCCCGGTCGGTAGCTCTGTGCTGGTCTCCCCTGGTTGCCAGCGAGATGTCCTTCAAGCCGGCCGCCACTTGCCCTTGAAATATACCTCGGATCAGGGCACGAAGGCGCAATCAGAAGCGACTGCGGGATGGCTGCGCGTGGATACACAGGGTTTGGAAATCGTCCGCGGTGGAAATGCCACTCGGCTGAAATGGCATTGCTTGCGACGGCAGACGCGGGATCCGCTTTTTTCGGCGGAGGTCATGCAAGCGGGTCTTGCGCTTGGCGCGTCGATGGAACTCGATCTGCGGGTGCGTGCGGATGGCGGCTTCGTTGTTTTACACGATCCGGATCTGGAAGGCGAAACGACCGGATCTGGATTGATCGCGGAAAAATCCGCTGATGATCTGCGGGCCGTCCGAATGAAGGGCGACAGCCGTCGGCTCATCTTTAGTGAGAATTTAGCCGCCATGTTGCAATCGGCACATCCGGAAGCCTTGCTGCAGTTCGATATGAAGGACGATTACGATTGCATCGGCGAAAAAGGCATCGCCCATCTCGCCGTCCATTTTCAGAATATTGCAGCGTCGGTTATCGTCAGCGGAGCTAGCCTTGACCTGATTGTGGCGGTCAAGGAAAAGCTGCCGCAGCTGAAACGCGGCATCGATCCAACAAACAAGCTGGTGGAAATCTACCGGAACCAGGGCCTGAAAGCGGTCGAAACCGATCTTCTCGCGGATATGCGGGGTCCGACAGAGCCTGACACAATCTATCTCCACTGGCCGTTGATCTTGCAGGCGGCAAAAGAGGGACTCGATCTGATCGCACTTTGCAGGAGCGAGGACAAACTGGTTGATGCCTGGACCTTTACGCTGAAAGATCCACAAAACGGTTTCAGCGATGGCGAGTGGCGTGATTTTTCGGCACTGCTGGCCATGAAGCCATCGCAGATCACCACCGACGAGGCTCCTGCAACAGAGCGGGCCTGGCTAAAGCGGACGGCCGGTCGAGCCTAGAGCGCCGCCCCTTCGAAGGCGGCACGCTCCAGGCCGCCATCGGCGCAAGTCGTTCTATGTCCAATATGAAGTCAAACTCGGATGCGAGGCAGGCGAATAGACCACGACTGGTCCGCCGTTAGTGCATGGCGACCTTCGCCTCCGCCTCGAACGCAATCGGCGCGCTGGCCTTTGCCTCCCGACGGAAACGTGCGGCGTCCCGCCCGCGATCTCGATCGCCGTTTTCGGGCGGGCGCCGGAGGGCATGACCAGCTCTACCCATGATCCGCTTTATCGCCGCCAAGGCGTCACTCCCAGATCTCGTTTTCGGTCCGGGGCTGGGATCTTAGCTGGCGCCACGTCGTACCGCGACCACTGATCCTATCGAGGGATAATCGTGACGAGTAACGCCTCATGGTCTGACGACGGCTGTCCGTCCGGCCTTACAGCCTCGACGATCCGCGGGTCGGAAGGCTCGAGACCGCGTGTAAAGAACCAGTCGAGTTTTGCACGCGGTCGGAGACTGCCTTCAGCGAACCGCTGCGTCGGTACCTCGGGAATATTGCAGCTCTGCCATTCATAGCCGAACCGGTGTGCCGATCCGAAAAGAGGTTCGTATCGGTCTGGAAATGTTAGTCTGTCCGGCTCGTTTGTCAGCTGTGCCAGCCATGCTGCCGGATTATCCCGCCGTTTCGTAAATGGCGCCGTCGACGTGTTGAAGTCGCCGCCGAGAATGACGGGCTCACCAGGAGCGATGGTCTCGATCATTCGAAGCATGCGCTCCATCTCGTCACCGCGAATATCAGGATCGCAGTGGCTCTCAAGGTGCACACTGACCATCGTCACCTGCTGACCAGATACGGCAATTTTAGCGCCCAGCGCAATCGTTCCGCCGACCCGTCGCTCGCCATGTGTCCCATCGAACCAGTCGCCGCGCGCGTCGAGTCTTATCAGAAACGGGTTTGCCATTTCCGCGGGCGACAGCACCGCCGCACCGTGAAAACCTTCGGCATTGTCTTCGCCGGCATGGATGACCTGCTCGTTGCGGTCGCCCAAACCGAGTTCGACGAATTCCACTGCGTAGAGATATGCCGCGCCAAGGCGACCAGCAAGCTCGGCGATCCCGTCACGATTCTGCGTTCTGGCCATACCACGATCGACTTCGCAGAGAAGGGTTACATCGGCATTGAGCCCCTGAAGCGTCGCGGTTATGGCATCGATATGGCGCAATCGTTCGACATTCCAGAATGCTATGCGGGCAGGCCCTTCGATATGGCGCGACCGTTGCGTCCCGCCAACTTCGATTTCACGCAGCACCGCCAGCCGATCGAAGTGGCCACGATGATTTTCCGCCTCCGACGGGCCAGCAAGGATCGTCTGGCGTTCTGCCAGCGCAACAGGGGTCAAACGCGACACCGCCTGAAGAAGTACGTCATCATTCCACTGTCTCATGCTGTTACGTCTCGCTGTATAATTTTATCAGGAGTTTGTGTTTCCACCTGCGCCGCGAATGTCGTCTCAACGGGGGATCGCCCATCGCGATAAACGAGCAAGCGATTGACCCTGAGGCCGACACGGTCGTCCTTCGCGATCGTCTGCCGGCGGCTGATCTGGGTTTTAATGGCCACGCCGTCCTCCATCATCACCGTAGCTATCCGTGTGGAGCCGAGATCGGCGACATGATCGACGACGCCGGGGCTTGTTCCGTATTCAGACGGAGCCGTCAGCTCGCAATCCTCCGGTCGCAGCGCGAAGGTCCATTCGTTGGCGGAATACTGCCGCGAAAATGGGATCTTGAACGCCCCGGCAGTCATTTGACCGTCTTCGAGACGTGCCGGAAGAATGGTCATTGTGCCGATGAAGCCTGCGGCAAAAACCGTGGCCGGCCGCTCGTAGATCATTCCAGGCGCAGCGACCTGCTCAACCGCGCCGCGATTCATCACGACAATGCGGTCGGCGAGCGACATGGCCTCTTCCTGATCGTGGGTCACGAATATGGTCGTCAGGCCGAGCCGCCGTTGAATGGCCTTGAGTTCATCGCGCAAGCGAATGCGCAAATGAGCGTCCAGGCTCGAAAACGGTTCATCGAGAAGCAATATTTTGGGCTCGAGAACCAAAGACCGCGCCAAAGCTACCCGCTGTTGCTGACCGCCCGACAGCTGAGCCGGATAACGCTTTTCGAGGCCGCTCAATCCGACAAGCATAAGCGCCGAGGTTACCCTCTCCGCGACGACGCTACGCGGTAAACGCCGCAGTTTGAGGCCGAAGGCGATATTGCCGCCGACGGTCATATGGCTCCACAGTGCATGGCTCTGAAATACCATGCTAGTTGCGCGGCGATTGGGTGGCACATCCAGCATCGAAGCGCCTGCAATTAGGATGTCCCCCTCATCCGGCGTTTCAAAACCCGCGATCATCCGCAACGCCGTCGATTTGCCGCAACCCGATGGACCAAGCAGACAGATGAATTCGCCGTCGGCGACATCGAGATCAAGTCGATTGACGGCATACGCCTCTCCGAACTTTCGCGTCACATTTTGAAGCGTCAAAGTGGTCATCGTTACAATCAGGCTCCGAACCCGGCCGCGAAGCTGCGGCTTTCAAACAGACGGCGCGCAAAGAGCAGCAGCACCAATGACGGCACCCACAACATCACCGAAAGAACCGCACCATATTGGACGATGATCTGGCCGGTGATGAGGGAAAGCATGATAATCGGCAGGGTCCGTACGTCAGGCACACCCACCAGCAACGCTCCGTCGACATCATAGAAAGTATTGACGAATGTAAGCAGCAATGCAGCGCCTATTGCCGGCGCCGCCTGCGGTAGAGTGATGCGCAAAAGCACGGTGAGATGCGAGGCACCGACATCCCTGGCCGCCTCTTCCATTCGAGGATCGACGCCGCGAAACGCGGCAGCGGGAATCCAGATCATGAAGAGAAGCGTAAAGACCAGCTGAACCAAAACGACGGCCGTATATGTTCCGATCAATCCGGACGACAGAAAGAACACCGCTATCGATACGTAGAGCGGAAATCGCGGAAAGGCATTGACCGCGATGAAAGACAATAGCAGCCAACGCTTTCCCGGAAATTCAAGTCGAGCGAAGGCATAGGCCGCCGGCAGACAGACGACGGCCGAAAGCAGTGTGACGATGGCCGAGATGGTCAGTGAGACCGGGAGCGCTTGTCGGACGTCCGCCCGCGCGAGAACGAGACCCCAATATTTGAAGCCCCATTCCGCGGGCAAGAATGCGGGCGGCCGCCACACGTCAGCGAAGGCCCAGACCATCACGCAGACAAGCGGCCCAAGCACGAAGATAATCAAGGCGGCGAGCAGAAGCGCGCCCGCGGCTTGATCGGAAATACCTCCTCGGCGACGGGTCATCATCCGGCCTTTCCATTGCGCGCGGTATCGCGAAAGACGCACGCCGTGTAGATGACGCCGACCAGCAGGCATACCAGAAAAGTAACGGCTGCCTGCGTCTCCGCGACGCCGCTATCATGCCGCTCGGAGAATGTGTTCTGCATAAAAATTGACATCATTTGCGGCGCGGCCGGGCCCAAAATGTAGGGCACGGTGAAAGATCCGAAAATTCCGAGGAAGTTCAACGATGCCGCGACGACGATGGAACGCGTCAGCTGCGGGAGTATGATCTGCGACAGGATACGAAACCATCCGGCCCCGACGTCGCGCGCTGCTTCGATCGAACTGTTCGAGATCTGCGCCAGGCCGGCAGTCAGCAGCATGATCGTCAGCGGGATATTTTCCCATACCAGTCCGATGATGGCGCCGCTCGGATGCAGGTAAGGCGTCTGATATCCGCTAATGCCGAGAACATGCAGTGTCGTTGCAACCAGACCAGTCGGGCCGATGAAGCGGATCAGGGCAAAGGAAATGACGATCCCGGGCACAAAAAGGGGAAAGAGCGCTATGATCTGGATTGCCCCGACGAAGCGGCTTTGCGAGAAGCGCAGATAAAGCGCGAGCGTCAGACCGATCGTGAGCAATATGGCCAGGGTTACCACCGTCACCTGGATCGTGAACAGCAGGTTGGACACGCTTCGGGTGTCTGCAAAGAACGTCTGGTAACTCTTGAGCGATGGCAGCGCAGCCCCGTCGGGAAAAATCGTTCCCAAGAGCGATCGACAAGCCGGAAGTAGGATCAGAAGGATCATCAGCCCGAAAGCCGGCGCCACGAGCGCCAGGCCCAAGGCACCGCCATTCTGTCGCGCAGCTCGCCTGCGCCCTGCGGGGGCGCTGATCTCGCCTATGCTCGCAACCATCAGCCGCGAACAGTATGCGTGGCGACGTTGGAGTACCAGCCGTCGTTCAACGCCGCGCTCCACTGGCCACCGGGGAAGGAGGGCATCTTGGTGGAGACGACATCCTTGTATTTGGCTGCCAGGTCGGGCGAAAGGTTGGACCACTCAATGCTCGGGAAGGCGCCAAAGTCCTTGAGCATCTGCTCCTGGACGGGTGGCGTCAGCATGAAGTTGGCGAGCTTGAAGGCGGCATCCTTATGCGCTGCCTGAGAGGGGATCGACGAGAAGGCATATCCGCCGCAGAAGGGAAGGTCCTGAAGCTGGGCGAGCTTGGTCGTGTCGGGAAGCGCGCCCTGCGAGATCCCCTGCAACGACTGATCGGACCAGGCGGTGATCATCGATACCGCGCCACCGGCAAATAGCTGAAGCGTGGGGTTGTTACCCGCCGGATAGGAGCCCTTGTCGTAGAGGTAGGGCTCGATATCTTTTAGAATGTCCCAGGCGCCGGCAAAACGTTTCTTGGCGACATCGGCGTCAAAATTATCCGCCTTGAACAGCGAGAAATCGCGGTTGTTCACTTCATGAATGGCGCGCGTCACCATATAGGCGCCCGATCCACCCTTATCGGGCCGGCAATAGATGAATTGGCCCGGATGCCCCTTGATCCAGGCGATCAGATCAGCCCACGTCTTCGGCACGTCCTGCGGCGAGACCACGGCGCTGTTATAGGCAAGCAAGACTTGGCTGGCGCGATAGGGAATATCCTGCGGAATTTCGATGCTTCCCGGATTGACCAGCGCAAGGTTCGGAATTTTCTTGGTGTCGACCGGTTCGAATGCGCCGGACTCTGCCGCGCCCGGCACGCGGCGAGGATCGAATTCTTCGAAGTAATCAACCTTAGGATCGGTCTTTGCCTGCATCGCGGCAACAACACGCTGGCCGACCACATCATTCGAACCGTTTGCGCGGGTGATAACGACGTTCAGCGATAGTTCGGGATTGGCTTTTTCGAACATTGGCGCAAGCGTGTTTGTCCACCAGTCGGTCACATTGGTATCGCCATCGGTCATCACGTCGATGACAGTTCTGTCCGCAGCGTGGACCCCCGAGACGAAAAACGGAAGTGTTGCCGACGCAGCGGCGGATTGCAGAAAGATTCGACGTGAGATTTCGGTCGTCATGTCCTGGCTCCAGAATTGGCGCCACTGGGCAAGCGGCGCGTGTAGCCGAGCGCTATTGGCCTTCCTTGACGGTCCTGTGACATACGGATGATGCTTTTATGATAGAAAGCTTTATCACGATTTGTTGATACAAAACCTGCAATCCAGCCCGGACCAATTACAAATTTGTCAGTAATTGCCAAACGATGTCGACTATCGACTTTTTCGGGCGGGAAAGCCGAAACGACTAGTAGATGTCGGCTTTAGTTGGCAGGCCGTTCTTGACCGGAACGAGACATAGCGGAGGCGAGTTTCCGGATAAGCTACTGGCGGGTATTGCCTGCGTTGGCAGCAGAGGCGATGATGGCGGCAATGAAGAAGGCTTCTCGACCGCGTATCATTCTGAGCACCTCGGGGCCGCAGGCGGCATCCAGACTTGCTCGCATATCGTACGGCGAAAAACACGGCGGTCCTTCTTCGACGGAGAGGCGTCCGGGGTCGAGGCCATCATAGTGGAGTCTCGCACCGCAGCGCTTCGATGATCTGTGCTTTCGTCCCGGCTAGTCACAGCAGACCTTCCGGACATAAGTATTTCCGAGCGTGACCATCGCATCCTTGGCGATCAGGCCATGGGCCTTCAGGGCGTTGGAGAGGTCTTTCGCTTCCCGCTGACCGTAGATGTCATGCAGGGTCACCGCGATCCAGCCGTTTGCCGCTAGGTGCGCAGCCAACGGAATCGACGATTGCGTAACAAAGGCCTGTGCTTCAGCCAGCGTTCCGAAGCTCCTGACCTGGACAAACCGTCCATCGCCAGGCGGTTCCTCGAACTGGTTCACCCGGACCCACGAATAATGCATGAATCCGATCGATGCGCCGGTTGAAACGCGATACCAGTTGCCGTCGGTTTCGAGCACCTGCACCGGGCTGCCGTTTAGCGCTTGTCCTGTCGTTTTCGAATCGGCGTAGGGGCCGGCCTTAATCGGGGCAGCCCCTTTCGGATGTCGCGCGATCCCGCTTCTTGCTTGTGGCACGTCGAGTGACGGTTCTTGCTTCGCCTCGACGCTAGCAGGCTGCTGCACGGAAGGTGACGGCGGAACCATTATTGCGTTGGCTCCCTGGATTGACGTGGTCGACGGCTGCATCTCCGGTTTAACGTAGCAACGAATCTGGAACACGGACGGCGTTATCTTGTCCGCAAGATCTGCGGTCGAAATCGGTTGCTGATCGGCAGCCTTGTCGCCAGACTGGTCGGCGATACTTTGGGATTGCATGAAGAGTTCGGCGACGGACGCCCGGATCGCGAAGTTCACATTCTGCGTCGTGATATCGTTCGCGTCGGCAAACTCCTTTGAAAGGGTCGCGCTCGTGATACCGAGAAGGAACCCGTCTCGATCGACAACGGGGCCGCCGGAGTTCCCCGGCTGGATCGGTGTCGAAATCTGAATGTAGCGGGTGTCGTTTCGAATGCCCGCGAGCGCGTTTACGTTTCCGGTCGTAACCTTCACCGTATTGGCGAGCAGCGTCGGCAACGGGAACCCGATCGCGACAATGTCCTCGCCCAGTCTTGTCGGTGCCTTGCGAAATGACAGAGTCTTCAGTGGCTCCGGTGCCGCGATCTTCACCAGGGCGAGATCGTTGATGGCGTCGATCCGGGGATCGGATGCGTCGCCCTTCCCTTTGATCTCGATACGCTGGCAGTCCTTGACGACGTGTGCGTTAGTCAGAAGCCACCCATCCGCCGTCACGGCGAATCCAGTCCCGGACGAAGTCGGTTCGTCGGCCAGACAGTTGGATGCAATAGCGGTCGACAGGCCGACGGCGAGAAGTACGCGAAACAGAGCAGACATTTGAAGTTCCCCAGGCAACCGGACACTAGAGCCTTTGCGGAGCTGCTTGCAACTTTATCTTGCAGAAAAGATTAACTTCCGACCTATGTTGTAGGCGGCTGCAGGCCCCTCGACGTCACGGGATAGCCGGAACATATCAAGACTTACAAAGCTGCACCCACCGACCGTTTGCTCAACTTTAACTGTACCCTCTTTTGATTGCCTGATGGCAACCAATCTGATCTGGGTATCCTTCATCGCATTTGTCGTTCTGCGCTAGTCAGCCCGTTCCTGCCGCTATTCCTTATGTGGAGATCGGCCCTTCTTTCGGCTCTTGCCTTCACATCATTCTGGTTGCTTCAAGGGCCTATTCATTGGTCCGATTAGGACGTCGGCTACGCCATTGGCGCGGCCTTTCTGATGGTGTTCATTTCAACCGTATTCGTTGCTTGGCGATCCGGCTTTGTGTCGCTGCTTATCACGATCGGTTGAGAGCAGAGATCCTAATCTGCGAGAACACGCGCTGGATCGACATGGTCTTGCTTGCACTCATAGGTGCTGTGGGAGGTTTCGCGTTGACGATCATCATAGCCTCGCTCCTCGGCGGCAGCTCAGGCGGGCGCATGTCAGAGGCAATGGCAGCAGCACGAAGCTTGGAAATATCGTAACAAGCCCGCCGCTGGTTGGACCCGCTACGAGATGTCGTTCTTCAACGACTCTATCCCGGGTCACATACGCCTAACAAGGCGCAGGGGGCCGCCTTCACCTCCTTTCACGTCATAAGCTGCCAGTCTGTTCACGGTCCGAAGGCGGACGTCCTCACGTCGGATTGCTAACGGTAGCTATGCGCCCCCGTATCGGTCATAGGGCGCTCGGTGGCGTCTTCCCGAAAGCAGACGCCGATCAAGCCAAACTCCGACGGCATCAGTGCGCCGACAGCGGACGAACCACGAAGTGACTAGGCGCGCCGAAACGATACATTCGGGGAAATTGGGTGACTTGGTTTGCCTGCCGATATTATGGTGCGTTAGCGAACCGATGGATAAAGGGGTCTTCATGTCTCCGCTGATCAAGACCAACGTACGCGACGACGCCTTTTCGGTGCGGCGCGCTGTCTTTATGGACGAGCAGGGCTATGAGAGTGAGTTCGACGTCATCGACGACAACCCCTCCTGCTTGCACGTGACGCTTTATATCGATGGCGAGCTGGCGGGGTGCTCACGCTTGTTCCCCGAATCGCTGGAGCGCGCACTTTCGCCACAGAGCCCGCAGTCGCCCACATGCGCGCTCGACGAGGGCGTGGCGGCAGGAGAGACGTACCTGCTGGGCCGTGTCGCCGTAATGCCGGCGTTTCGCCGCCGAGGTTTGGCGGGTGTGATCATCGCCGCGAGCGACGAAGCCGCGCGCGAGGCCGGCGCTAAGCTGGTGAAGCTGCATGCCCAGGAATACGCGCACGATCTGTATGCCAAGCAGGGCTATACACAGATCAGCGATGTCGATTGCGAGGACGAGGGCCAGCCGCACCTTTGGATGGCCAAGCGACTCTGATCGCGGGACAGTTCCCCCAGCAGCAGAGCAGACATTACGTGTCCCCCACCCCTCCGTGGTCGCCGGAGGGCAACTTCAACAGAGGCAAGCCGGCGCGCAGGTGCCGCTTTGGGGCCTGAAGCTGCCAGGCAACGTCTGCTACTTGGGTCACGAGCGCCAAGACCGCATCTCTGAAGCACTAACAGCCGCAGCGTGCGACCCCTGATGTTACCCTGTCACAGCTCCTTCATTGGCCGGTCTGGCAAGAGCGGCAAATTTAGCCAGCACGCCTGCGGTATATCGGGGTTTCGGTTGTTTCCATTCAGCACGGCGCCTCAAAATTTCTGCTTCTTGCAGATCGAGCTGCAGCAGCTTGCGATGCGCATCGATGGTAATCGGGTCACCTTCGCGAACCAGCGCAATTGTGCCTCCGACAAAAGCTTCCGGGGTGACGTGGCCGACGACCATGCCCCAGGTCCCGCCCGAGAATCGTCCATCCGTGATCAGCCCCACGCTATCGCCAAGGCCACGGCCGATGATCGCCGCTGTCGGGGCGAGCATTTCCGGCATGCCAGGTCCCCCCTTTGGTCCGAGGTAGCGGAGGACGAGTATGTCACCCGGCTTGATCTTGTCGGACAGAATGGCGTCCATTGCTGATTGCTCATCTTCGAATACACGTGCCGGGCCGGTAATCACCAGCTTCTTCAGGCCGGTGATCTTGGCGACCGCCCCGTCTTCCGCCAGATTGCCTTTGAGGATCGCGAGATGGCCTTCGCTATAGAGCGGCGCATCCAGGGTCCTTATGACATTCTGTTCAACCCTCGGTCGGTCCGGCAGAGTCTCCAGTTCTTCTGCGATCGTGCGACCAGTGATGGTCAGGCAGTCCCCATGCAGGAGCTTGGCATTGAGCAAGAGTTTCAGCACCTGGGGAATGCCGCCCGCCTGATGCAGGTCTACCGCCATGTATTTTCCGGACGGCTTAAGATCGCAGATGACCGGAACCTTGCGGCGAACTCGCTCGAAGTCGTCCAGTGACCATTCGACCTCGGCGGAGTGGGCGATCGCGAGGTAGTGCAGAACGGCATTGGTGGAGCCGCCGGTTGCCATGATCAGAGACACCGCATTTTCGATAGCGTTGCGCGTGACGATATCGCGAGGCGTGATGCCTTTCTTCACGGCTTCGACCAGCACTTTGGCGGACGAAGCCGCACTCTCGATTTTCTCCTGGTCAGTGTTGGCCATGTTCGAGGAATAAAGCAGAGACATGCCCAGCGCCTCGAATGACGAGCTCATGGTGTTGGCCGTAAACATGCCCCCGCATGAACCCGTCGAAGGACAGGCATTCCGCTCGATCCCGTCAAAATCTTCCTGGCTGATTTTTCCGGCCATGAACGCACCGACCGCCTCGAAGGAAGAAACCACGGAAAGCTCTTCGTTTTTCCATCTACCCGGCTTGATCGTGCCGCCGTAAACATAGATTGCCGGAACATTTGCCCGGAGTATCCCGATCATTCCGCCTGGCATGTTCTTGTCGCAGCCACCGATGACGAGTACCCCATCCATCCATTGTCCCTGAACGGCAGTCTCGACACAATCGGCAATAACCTCACGGGACACCAGCGAGTACTTCATGCCCTCAGTGCCCATGGACATGCCATCTGAAATCGTCGGCGTACCGAAAACCTGGGGATTGGCTCCTGCCGCCCTGATCGCCGCGATCGCCGCATCCGCTAAAGGTTGTAGTCCTGCATTGCACGGCGTGATCGTGGAGTGGCCGTTGGCAATGCCGATCATTGGCTTTTCGAAATCGGCTTTCTTATAGCCCAGCGCATAATACATGGCACGATTGGGTGAGCGAGCCACCCCTTCGGTAATATGCTTTGATCGATCATTGAAGGGCATCGAATGCCTCCGGCCTCTGTCCACGCGAACTGACAACGCAATCATACCACAAGATCGTATTGTAAGATCAGTGTTCCTCTCGCCGAGCCTGCAGGACTGTTTGGGCCACGAGCGGCCAAGGATTCGCAGCCACATGTGCTCACGCGCTCCGGTTTGCGCCAAGAGCAAACGGTGTCGCTCTCGCCCACGACATCAGCTAAGCGAACAGAGGGTAGATACTGAGGTTGTGAATCGGCACCGAAGGCTGACCCCTCGCAAAAAGAGCGTAAGGCTTTGATTTACATACCAGAAAATGAAAATTGAGTGGGGTCAAGACTGGCGCCGATGATGGCCGTACCCATATTATTAATTTACCAACAAACTCATGTATTTAATGGCAGTCGGTTCAGGGGTCAGCGGTCGACGCTGATTCACATCGCCATAGCGCTACAGAGGGCGAATGAGGCTGCTGCTGTTCTTGTAAGCACGCCGACCGAAAGTTTGGATTGATAGCGGAACTTTAGCGTCGCCCCACACCCGGAGCGAAATCCCTCTCGCATTGGGAGGGCAGACCATCAACGCCACAAGCGGCGGTCACCCGTTCTAAGCCGTCGTTGCTGCCGACATAAGGCCCTTCCTCGAAGCAACGTCACGCGCTTGTCCCACTTCACGGCGACAAGGATCGCCAAGCGCCCCGCCCTTTTTCCGCCCAACTGATCAGGCTTGGTTGCATAAGCCTTTAAAAGAGAAGAGCAGTTAGCCGAACCACTCGGTGTGTTCGAGCACCAATGGCATTTCCTTCAACAAATGTCATGCGCTGTACGCGAAGGTTTCGTGTTTCACTGGGGTTCTATCATATGGCACAACGACTAGCCCTTACTCTCCTTCTCTTCGTTGGAGCCTTGGCGGCAACTCCCTACGCCGCACACGCTGCACCTCCGGCGGCACCCCTAGCTCCTCAGCTGGAGCACACTAGCGATTACCGCACTCCTGTCGCTCGGCAGGTGCACATTGTTCCGTCCATCAGCGGGCCAAGCTTGCTGATGCTCTTCGGCGGCGGTGGATCACAAGCGAAAATACTGCGGGAGATGGGAAGCGTATCGATCTTCGCCACGGATGACATCGCGCGAGCTATCGAGGGCTTCTACGGACAGCCAAAGGCTAAAACAATTTGGGTTGATGCAGGCGGGCCAACATCTAAGGCAATCCAGGCACTGAGCTTTCTCAAACAAGCTGATGACTGGGGTCTCAATGCTGGCGATTACACAGTTAGGCAGGCCTACACTCAATTTCCGAGGGGTTCGACTGAAAGAACTCAGGCACTTGCGCAGTTCGAGGCGAGTCTGAGCGCGAAGTTCCTGATGTTCCTACAAGACAATTATCGCGGACGTATCGATCCGAACGCGCTCTCGCACTATTACGATTTCAAGCGCAAAAGTCTGGATCTTGTGGCCACCCTGAATGAGCTTGGCTTGGCTCCAAACCTGTCACTTGTTGTCAAGCGTGTGGTGCCAGACAACGAAAAATTTGCGCAGCTCGCGATCGAGCTTCAATTTCTTCGCAGCTCGTCCGCTTCGAGCAAGACGTTCGCCGACATCAATAAGGTTGTTGTCGCGATGGAAGAACTACGGTGGCTTCCTCGGGAGTTTCCGGATCGATACGTCTTCATCAATCAGCCTGCGTACATGGCCTATTACCATGAGAACGGGCAACTGGCTCTTTCGATGAAGGCGGTGATTGGGCAGCAGGATCATCAAACAAACTTTTTCAATGCAACGATCAAAACGGTCGAGTTCAACCCTGACTGGGGCGTTCCGCAATCGATCATTCAGAACGAAATGCTACCGAAACTGCGACGCGATCCCAACTACCTTGACCGGGAAGGCTACAAGGTTTCCGTTAAGGGCAAAATGATGCCATCGGCAAAAGTCGACTGGTCGCAGCCCCTGGACAACATCTCAGTGGTGCAACCACCAGGGCCGGAGAACGCGCTTGGTCGTTTGAAGATACTGTTCCCCAATCCGCATGCCATCTACATGCACGACACCCCGGCTCGGGGAAAATTTGCGTCACAGGATCGCATGTTTAGCCACGGATGCATCCGCCTTCAAAATCCTCAGGCGATGGCGGCGGCCGTGTTGAAAACCTCGGTTGATTTCGTTGATGGTCAGATCGCCGACGGAGCAAAAAAGGAGATGCCTGTCCCCGAGGAGCTGCCGGTCTATGTCGCCTACTTTACCGCCTGGCCGACAGCTGATGGAATCGTACACTACTACGATGACATCTACGGCCGTGATGCCGAAACACTAAACGCAATTGCGGCGATCACAGCGAGCCGTTCGAACACCTAGCTGCATCCCGTCGAGAGAGCGCTCAAACTATTGAAATAGATTTGGCTTTCCGGATCAACAGGGGTCACGGTCGGCGCCGGTCGTGACCCATAGATATCCCCATTTTGCTATTTATTTCAAATCGCTGTCGGGAATCTCACCGGGGCGGCGTTCCCTGCGGATTTACAGTCAGACCCAACATTCGGCGCTCATTGACCTCTAGACACCGAAGACGAAGCGGTTCAGAAGTCGGTCAAGCTTTTCGCTTGAAAACGATCTTCATACTGGAGGTAGCTTGCGCCGCTATGCCGACCCCCATAAAGCCAACCTTGCCGTCGGCGCCCACCTGCGCCGCCACTTCGACGGTGTCCATGGCGTAGTCGCCGGAGCCCTGGTCCACCTTCTCGAGCATCGCTCTGACGGTTTCGATGAAGCTCGTGAGCGCCGTTTCAAGGGCCCCCGTACTTAGTTCCACGGCCTGCACCATTCGGGAGGCGTCCCGGTCGCCACGAGCGTGCGTCGGTCGGCCGATTGACGCTGCCGGGGTAGTTTGCTCGAACACTACGACGGTCTCTGTTTTCATCGCCAAGGTTCCTTTCCTACGATCCCGCGGGCGCACCCAAATACTGGAATCCCGCCCAGAACAGTGGGGCATCAAAGGGCCGCTCCGGGCCCATGAAGGCCGCCTTCAGCCATTCCCGCTGCCGGTTGAGCGCGGCAATGGCGTCGTCAAATGATATGTCCGCGTCCGCTTCGCGCATCCGCCCTCGAAGTTCATCCAGGCGCCCCAGCGTGTCCCGCGCGCTGAGCGTCCTCAGCCAGTGACTTGCCCGCCCGAGTGCTCGCGCCGGAACGACACCGTCGGCGAGATCGTCCTGCATGCGGGTGATCAGGAGGAACGTCGCGAGGTCGTCAACTCGCCAGAGTGGCGCGATCACTCCGACAACCCCGGCCTGATGGAGAATTGTCGGAAAACCGAATGGCTCGTCTGAATTGCTTTGCTGGGACTGGCCGCTCTCACAGGAAGACAGGATCAGAAGAGAGCGGCGGATGCCGCGCTGCTGGATCATTTCAAACAAGGAAAGGCGCCCGTCGTGAAACGCGATCCACGATTCCCAAGGATTTGTCGGCACGAACGCACTGTGCGCAGACACGAAAATCGCACCAGAGGTCTGGAGCGCGCGAAGGAATTCGCGCTTTGTCGCCTGCCAGCCAGTTCGCACCTGGGCCGGCGCGGCGATGGCCCCCTCTAGCCGAGCAAAAGGCAGGTTATCCTCCGGGTCGAGAAATAGCTCTCTCGATCCCCCATCGCTCGGCGCGGCGTCGAGCATTCTGGCAAACAACTCCATCGTCGCCGCAACAGTTACTTCGCCAAAGATCTCGGAGAGATGCCGCCCATCCGGAAGCTGCGAGTGGGCAAGCGGCAGCGACCGCAAGGCGCGGTGCGGAATGAGCACCAAAGCAGTTCCGCCGTCGGCGAGCGCCGGAACCGCCTGATAAAGGATCGCTCCGAGTTGTTCGAGAAGAAGGTGGCTCAGCGCCTCGGCGCCGTTTAATAGCAGCTCGGGCGGCGCACCAATGCCAGCCAAGGCACTTTGCACGCCCTGGTCCAGCGCCCAATCGGTCATTTGTCCCCATACCGCTATGCTGCGGTCCCGGAACAGGTCGTAGACCGGACCGCCGATCCAGTGCACCGCAACCACGCCCTTTGGCCCAGCGATTGAAAATACGGCGATCCCCCGCGTACTGCAAAACAGCGCGACGAGGCAGCGTTTGCCGCTACCGGCTGCGACCCAATCACGGGCGCGTTGAACGGCCGGCGCCAGAGCCTGGGGGCTCAACCGGTCCTTTGCATCTTCGCCGCCCCTATCACCAAGTAGCCACAGCAGTCGCCCTTTCATGGCTTCGGCGAAGGCGAGGCATGCCGCGGGACGCTTGCCGCTCTTTATTTTTGCTTCCAATCCCATACCGTCGAACCGGCTCCACTCATGCAGCATCGACTGCCAGACCGCCGGATCGGAGCCGCCTTTCGTGATCCTGTCGTTTAGTCGAGCAGTCGCCTTGTCGCACTCTGTGCAGGCCGTGACATAGTCACCCTTGCGTAGAGCCAGTTGGACCCGAAGCTCGCCGATCCGGATCGAGTCTTCGCCGATCGGGAAGCGTACTGCGATTCTAGCTGCAAGTTCAGCATCCGTTTCTGCTTCGTCCACCCGATCCAACGCCAGAAGGATAGTGCCGCGGTTCGAATGAAGCATGCAGCCGAGCTGGTCGAACTCGTTTTCGCCAACCTCGGGGCGCGCCGCGAAGGCATTTTGGATCGCGTCAAGCGCGGCACCAAACATTTGTAGTTCACGAAGGACATTCGAATAGGAATTCCAGAAAATGCACCGCTCACTGTTCGAACGTCTCTCAACGCGGTCCTTCAACCGCTCGTGCAGAGCCAGTGCCTCGGATTGACGCCGCGCCTCGGACAGGCGCATCGCCTTCTCGAACAGAATGTCGAAATGCTCTCCGCCTGCCTCCTGCGCCTCGAGCAACTCGTCCAGAATGTCGATGGCTAGGCTAGGCTGTGCCAATCCGCTCAGCAAATGCACATATGCCATCCCCGTCCTGAGCATCATGCCGCGGTCGTCGATCGCCTTGCTGGCCGCATAGGCGGCCTCCGCGCCCATCCGTGCCTGACCGAGAACAGCAAAGCCGAGGCTCGCGCCGACGCTCTGCTGGATCGCGTAGTCGAGCATCTTCTTGAGAAGCGCCGTTAAGCGTGCAACATCCGCACTGTTTCCGGCCGCACGCTTGCATTGTAGCCCATGCGTGTATGCGTCGAGCGCCTGTGCGAGCTGGAGATCGGCAGGCCTTGCCGAGCTCTGCCCAAGGGCAAGCCAAAGATCGCCATGGAGATCCGCGTCGATTTCGAGGTCCGCGCCCGCCACAATGTCGAGAGCCCTACGCGCGATGCGGCGGGCCTTGCGGAGGTCGGAGCCCGATGGGTTTCCCCCCGACGCCTGGAACGACAGGTCGCGCAGGAGGACGGCAAGATCGCCAAGGGCAGAACGCGTCACGACGTCATCCGAACCAGCCGCGGCGGCGCGGAAGACGAGTTCAGTCCCGTAGTCGAGCGCGTCGGCCGTCACCAGCCCGGCCTCTCGCATCGGCCTCCACAACGCTGCCAACCGATCGGTTTCGGGGTCGAGCTCCGCACCGCGCACTTCCCTTTCGACGCGCAGCACATAGTCTGCGAAAGACTGGGGCGGATCGGTGTCATTCGGAGGGAAGCCAAGTTCAGGAATTGTTGCGTCGGCAGTGATATCCACCAGCCGGAAGAAGAGCTCGCGTACCCGGTAAGCTGGGTCGTCTCCCGGCACCTCCGGTGCGGCGTTGCGAGCGAATAGATCCCGAAGCGCAGGAATCATCGGGTGCTTCATCCCACGGTCGAGCGCGCGGTCGAGCGCTGCCCGGGCTGCACTTAGATCACCTGTGAAGCGAGCATGAAGAACGGCAATGTCCCAATGCAGGTCGGGAATTGTCTGGTCCAGGCGAGCAGCGTGGTCCAGTTCGGTCAGAAGGCGCTTGAGAATGTCTTCGGGAATCACGATCTGCAACGCCTGCGCCAGCTGCAGGCGGTATTCGACGCCCCCGCCGATTGTGTAGGCGAGCGCCCCACGCAGAAAAGGAGTGTCGGCATGTTTCCGAGCAGACTCGAGGATCTCCGCGGCCCGACGATATCGCTTGGCGAGTTTCGCAGTGGCAGCTTGCTCAATCGCTAACTGATCTTCTGGACTCGGGGCGCTCATACCACCATCCCCCGACAATTGACTATTGTAACACAACTAGCGAGGTCATGGCCACACGACATCGTAACGTTAGCTAGGTGTTCCGCGCCAAAAGAGCAGACAGAATTAAAATCGCATGGTGGGATGGTTCCGGCGTCTGTCTCAATTACAACGATCGGGATCCATACTACACCTCTTTCCCTGCCAGACAGGTGGCTTCGACGTCTGCAGGGTATCAAGATGCTTGCGCAGCTTTATCGTTTCGCGCAGCTTAAACCCGGTCCCTACCCCGCCAACATAGACGAGGTTATTGCCCTTGCGCGCAGCCGGTATTAGCCGGCCTATACCACCCCGAGCAGCCGTCGACGGCTCATATCCGACGATGAAAAAGCTGTCGCTCTGGATGCATTTGATCTTCACCCAGTCGCCGCGCCGATCGGAATGATAGGGCGCGTCCAACTTCTTGCCGATGATGCCTTCAAGGCCGTGTTCGCATGCCGCTGCGAGAAGAACGTCGCCGTCGCCCTCAATCTCTTCCGACAGCCGTATAACGCCGGCATCCGCCTTGACCAGCCCAGTTAGCATCTGCCGGCGCTCAGAGAGCGCCATCTCGCACAGGTCGTGGCCGTCGAAGTAAAGCAGATCGAAGGCATAGAAGATTGCTTCACTGGCGCTCCGCTTTCCGCCACGCCCGCCTAGAGCCTGTTACAGGGCGGTGAAGTCCGATCGACCCATCTCGTCAAGCAAGACCGCCTCGCCATCGAGGATCACGGTTCCGCCGATCTCGCGCGCTTGCACGGGCGTGACCGTAGCGGCTGTTCTGTCTCACGCAGAAGCGGGCGAGATGACTTCCGAGGAACCCTTCTCATGCCCACCAGTCCAGCAGACAATGCTTAAGGAGTCGAGTCGGAACAACATATCGGATCGCTTGCTTAGATCGCCGGTGGTTGGATGAGCAGCCACCGTGGCGTTCGCCTTGCAATGCGAGGCTACGTCATGCCCGCCGCCTACACTCATGGGCGGGCGGCGGGCGCGTCTGTCAGCAAGACCATCCGACCGGCATCTCTCGTGCCATTTTGAGGTGCGCTCCGCTTTTTGGGACGTTGTCCGTGCACGAAAACGTGTTCGAGCGCCGGTTTCTTGCAGTGGCTCGCGATGTTAAATTAGCGGTTTGGCATATTTAATATGCGACTAAATATCAGGCCCGTCATTCCAGTTGACCATGCGTCCATTAACGGAAGGAGACGACGATGCCCGGTGTACCGACAAATCGCGAATTGAGAAGTTGCCCATGGACTGCAGGCTGCATGATAGCAGCGCTCGCGTTTCCAGCAGGCGACGCACTTGCCATCAGTCGATACAACTCTGCTTCAATGACATGCTCAGCCATCCACGATACCCTCAATAGGGAGCGAGCGGTCATCCTTCGCTACTCCACCCCGTCTTCTGGGGGAGCGCCTCTTTACGATCGATATGTCGTTGACGGCGCGCAATGCTGGAGTGGGACGGAAGCCGCGCGTTCCTTAATACCAGCCGGTGATGGCGGTTGCTCTGTCCTTTACTGCAAGGGGTCCTTGGGCAGCAACTGGAATCAGGATCAGGATCAGGATCAGAATCAGTAAGTTGCGTTCCACGCAAAAGGAATCGAACCGCTCGTCAGTTGTTCCGACTATCAAAGGATTGTTCGGCAAACATCGCTGTGCGCGCTGTGGCTGCTGAATGAGCCCTGGTTTTATGCCAGCATTTTCGCATAGGCCGCGGCATCAACGAACGCTTGCCGTGCAAGATCGACACTCGTTTCGTCGCGCAATGCGAGAAGGCAGCACCGTTTGGCCGCCCAATACCAAGAGCTCTCACATTCGGGCCACCGGTGATTAAGGTTCTCGAGCGCAGCATCTGGACCGGCTACTTTCTCACGAAAGCCGTCCCCAAGTCGGACGTAAACCGGCACTTTCCAGGCAAGCTTGAAATTGATTTTGATCACTTCAGCCATTTGCGTCCCGTCTTTGAGCGACAGAACAGCCGGAAAGGGCAAATGTTCCCAAAATTGCCAGCGACAGGGCGCAACAATTGGGAACAAACCAATGACTTGCTCGTTGCTATCGCGGGCCTTTTGCCGAGGCTCGAATCCGCACTCACGTTAGCCCCGCCCCAAAGCCCAGCCACTAACTAAAATGTGGAATACTTCTTATCGCAAATATCTCACGAAGTTCTGACTTTTGCGGACAGATCTTCCCCTTATAAATCGGCGATCACGATTCTATCGCGAAAGTCAGGCGATGGGCGACAAACGAGCTGCAGGAAAGTGCCTCATTCCCATAGTGAGATACTTTCTTGAGAAAGCGCCGCTTGAACGGCCGGTCTGTCTTCAAGACGGCGGGCATGTTTGGTCCACGCTGGATAGCTGCTTTGCATGTCTATGTGCATCCGGTTTCCCCATCGATAGAACACCAACAGATATGGATCGACCACGGAATATTGGTCTCCGACTACCCAGAGACGCTCCTTCATTCTGTTTTCGATAAGCGCGAAGGCTGAAGAAAGATGCTGCTTACCCTTGGTGATCAACGAATCATATTCGCCATCGTCGGTGAAATAGTCCGGTCGCCAAACCATTCGAACAGCGACGGCATGCACCGTGCCTGACAGCCAGTTAAACCATTCGATCGATCGAACAATTGCGTCTGGGGCACTACTCAAGAGCTTGGCACTAGGGTTGGTTAGCCCGAGATGGAAGAGGATTGCCGGCGCTTCTGTCAGGATAAAATTGTCAGCGGTGAGGACGGGAATGCGACCCTTCGGGTTTAGCCGGCGGAATTGGTCAGATTTAGTTTCTGGATGCCCCGGAGACATCAAAGCAAGTGCGTAAGATTCGCCGATTTCCTCTAGTACGATGTGAGGAGCGAAAGAGCATGAGCCCGGTGCGGCATGCAGGGTGTATACCATCTAATCCTCGAATAAATGTGGTGAAAGCCCCGATGAAAGCGACTCTTTTACAACTGATTCCGCGACGTCGCAAAAATCAGTGTCGCGACGAATGAGTGCGCAGAGTGCTTCACGAAGATACTTCCATCAAGATAAACGGCCCAAAATACCCAAACCGCAAGCGATTCAGCACCAGCATCCAGTCGGATTCCACATTTCAGTTAGGGGCTGGGCCCCAAAGCGGGGCCTTTTTGCGATGCTGTGCGCAGGTATCGTTCCTATTGGTCGATAATGACAACGTCAGCCTCACGAGCAACCACAAAGAAAGCTTCTCGCGCCTTTTCCACTGACTTGCCGCCTCTGGTGCGAGGAGCGTGGCTGCAACAAGCGGGGCGGTTGCGGCTACGATGTCGGCTGAGCCGCAACCCGCTGGTATTGCCAATGAGCATCGATGGCTGGAATATCCGAGCCCAAGGGGCGGCGCGTTGACCACGCGGAGACTGACCCGATAAATGAACTCGCCATACCATTCACCAAGCCTACAAGCGCTGCTATTCAGATTCAAAATGCCAATACACTCAGATCCAGCCTCATTGCGAAACGAATGCCGCTATTTCAGCGTCGACGATCTCATGGCTGACGCCTCCTTCGCCGCTGCTCTTCGCGAAGCCGCGCTGGAGTTGCTGGCAATCCACCGCAGAGCACCTAGAGTGGTGCGCTATGTCGCCGATCTGCAGAAGTGGTTGCTCAGCCAGGCGACATTGGCAATGCATTTCGAGCGGAAACTCAACCCAGCCTGCCCGCCGGTAACAGCTTCCAATCTCGCAAAATTCTTGGTCGAGAACCGTATCGCCAGCCACAACACCGCAGTCTCGCATCTGAAGGAGATGGCGCACTATAAATTATTCGAGCCGGTGGAGACTTCGGACCGGCGCACCAACGCCATGCAGGCAACCGCCTATACCGAACAGTTGATCCGGCAATGGTTCGACGGGCA
>NZ_JACHZQ010000010.1 GCF_014193655.1 Rhizobium sp. BK313
CCAAGAATTTTGCGAGATTGGAAGCTGTTACCGGCGGGCAGGCTGGGTTGAGTTTCCGCTCGAAATGCATTGCCAATGTCGCCTGGCTGAGCAACTATTTCTGCAGATCGGCGACATAACGCACGACTCTAGGTGCTCTGCGGTGGATTGCCAGCAACTCCAGTGCGGCTTCGCGGAGAGCAGCGGCGAAGGAGGCGTCTGTCATGAGATCGTCGACGCTGAAATAGCGGCATCTGTTTCGCAATGAGGCTGGATCTGAGGGTATTGGCATTTTGAATCTGAATAGCAGCGCTTGCAGGCTTGGCGGAAAAGAGCCCAAGTGGGAAAAGAAGTGACGCCCTTTTTCAATTAGGAGATGTTCACGGCGTGGTCAACGCGCCGCCCCTTGGGCTCGGATTTTCCAGGACGGCGACCTGAAGCCGAGACTCCGCCAAGTTTAGGCTTTTCGGACATCGCCACCCGCTGATATCCCCCATCAGGGTTCGATTCTGAACGCCCTCCTTATCGATCGGCCACGGATGATCTTCCACGGTTTGATGTCTTTTGAATGTGGGCTCGATGGGCGCGTCCCTCTAAGCTTTTGGAGCAATCGTTAAATCTGTACCGACTTCGCCAACTCAGGTTAGACGCCGCAACGTCCCAAATGGACGGGTAAACGATAACGCAATCGCCGCCACGCGGCCCATGGTGAACGTTTGGAAGGTCTGCTGCTCGCCGATCGCCTGGTGGCCGATCTCGGCCCCTTGAATGACGCCGATCCGTATGCTAGACACTGAACTAGATGGTTCAGTTTTCGACAGCTCGCCTTGATGCCTCCTTTGCCGCGCTCTCGGACGCCACTCGACGCGGCGTTCTGGAGCAGCTCGGGAGTGCGGATGCTTCGATCACGGAGCTTGCAGAGAAGTTCCACATGACCCTCACGGGCATGAAGAAGCACGTCGGCGTCTTGGAGCAGGCGGGGCTGGTTACGACGGAGAAGGTCGGGCGCGTGCGGACCTGCAGGCTCGGGCTGCGCGGGCTCGAGGAAGAGGCGGCCTGGATCGAAGCGCGCCGCCAGATCTGGAACGCCCGCTTCGACGCGCTGGATGAAGTCGTCGAGGCCCTCAAACGGAAGGAGAAAGTCGATGGGAGACAGAGCGAGTAACGGCCGCACGGCGGTCGAACGGAGGTCCGAGCGCGAACTCGTCGTGACGCGCACCTTCAACGGCCCGGTTCGCCTCCTGTTTGACGCGTGGACCAAACCCGACTTGTTCAAGCTGTGGTGGGCGCCGAAGTCGAGCGGCGTCCCCCTGCTTTCCTGCGAGATGGATGTTCGCACTGGCGGCAGCTATCGCATCGCGTTCGGACACGACGCTTCGGACTCCATGGCCTTCTTCGGCAAGTATCTCGAAGTGTCGCCGCCTTCGCGCCTCGTCTGGACCAATGACGAAAGCGATGACGCCGCCGTCACCACGGTGACCTTCGAGGAAGAGGACGGCAGGACGTTGCTTGTCCTGCAAGAACTCTATCCCTCCAAGGAAGCGCTCGACGAGGCTTTCGTCGGCATGGAAGACGCGATGCCCGAACAGTTCGAGCAGTTGGATGAACTTCTCATCACCCTCGCCGTGAGCATGTGACTGCTTCAACTCAATCGGCCATGCCTCAAACAGGGACGAAACAGGGAATTGGCGCAGCGTGACTGCTTCCTGAAGTTTGCTATTCGAGGCCAGTTTGGTTTCCGCTTCCGGCCCAGAGCGGCGATTGCGCTTCTTCCGAGAGAGGGCTTCTTGAAGTAAAACATCGCAATGAAAAACGAACTGGTCCATGAAATCTGGCTCGACCCGGAGCCTGATGGTCAGATGCTCCCTGGCCTTTGTCTTGCTGGTCCCATGGGAGCCGAGTTTAGGTCGCTACTTGCCGAGGACGCTGTGAAGGCTGGCGAGATAACTGGGCATAGCCATTTCGATGTCATGACGAAATACTGGAGTCTTCAGGGCTGGGGTGAGTACCAGACGGAACACCGCCAAGATCACGAGCCATACCCTGACGAATGGGTTCTGATCCAACGTACCTATTTCGAGAGCGTGTGATTTTGCGGGACGACCTGATGGCGCTAAGCGGAAGACCACCGTCTTCCGCAGTTGGCCCATAGTGGCCACTGATCGAATTTACGCTCGCGTTTACTGTAACGTACTTCCGCTCCACTCGGGGATTGATACAGCCATAGGGCCAGGTTCTTCCCATTTCGAGCAAATCCTGACGAGACTTGCTGCAAAGCGATCATCCAGACAGGAGTGGTCACGTGCGTCGAATACTCAATATCGGTACGGTTGGCCTCGCGCTCGTGGTGAGCCTCGTTCGTCCGACCTTGGCCGATGACACCGTACCTGTCACCGTGGAGAACTTCGTTCGCGCCGAGAGTGACCTCTATCTCAGCGCGGTCGCCTTGAAGGAAGGTGGCTTTGGAAAGTTCGAACATCATCGGGATCTCTCGCCTGTCGACGCACAGACGGTCATCCGCCAGAACCGTGACACACTCTATTCGGCGGCAGTGTTCGATCTCGATGCGGGACCGGTCACAATCACGCTTCCGGATTCGGGCAAACGCTTCATGTCTATGCAGGCGATCAGCCAGGACATGTACTCACCACCAGCGACCTACAAGCCAGGCCCGCACACATTCACAAGGAACAAGATTGGCACGCGGTACATGCTGGTTGGTGTGCGGACGCTGGTCGACCCGTCCAATCCCGCTGACATGGAGGCGGCCCACGCCCTTCAGGACGAGCTGATAGTCGAGCAGAGGTCTGTCGGTGCGTTCGAGGTTCCCAAATGGGACCAGGCGAGCCAAAGCAAGATTCGCAAGGCTCTCATTGATCTTGGAACGACGCTGACCGATACAAGCCGTTCGTTCGGAACCAGAAAGCAGGTCGATCCCATTCAACATCTAATATCGGCCGCCACCACATGGGGCGGCAATCCGCCCAAGGATGCAATTTACCTCAACTTCACGCTGCCCAAGAACGACGGCAAAACCGTCTACAAGCTCCATGTCGGCGATGTTCCCGTCGATGGCTTCTGGTCCATCAGCCTTTACAATGCGGACGGCTATTTCCAAAAGAACGACTTAAACGCCTACTCGCTCAACAACATTACAGCGAAGAAGGGTGCGGACGGTTCGACCGATATCCAGTTCGGTGGCTGCGACGCCAAGACGATCAACTGCCTGCCCATCATGCCCGGCTGGAACTACACCGTCAGGCTCTATCGTCCCCACCCCAATATACTGGACGGGAAATGGACGTTTCCGGAGCCGGTTGCGGCTGATTGATGCGTGTCAGGCGGTGGCTCCCTTTGGCGTATTCCGGATGTTGGAGCGATCTTCCACTGACGCCTGTTGCGCACTTTCTTCTGCGTGCGTATCGAATCTCCCAAGCGCTGACCATGCTTCCCCAGCTACTGTCTCGTCCTCGGCGCTTGTCCCACGAAACGCCGTTCTGAGAGGGGTCGCCGCGCGAGCGGCATATCCGATGGGTCGCAAAGAATTTTATTCCAAACATTCCTGGGTTGCGTTAAAATCACCCATGGCCCACCCTCGGTTTGACGTAGATAAAGACCAATGGGGCAATGGCTGGTCGGTTTACGACATCTTCACCGGCGTGACCGTTGTACTAGATGGTCAGGAACTCAGCGCCCTCGACCGAGAAGACGCAGATGAGCTGTGCGACCTGTTGAACCTTGAAGACTGCCTGAGAAACGCAAAGGTTACCCTTCAGTAATCCCTGAGATGGGAGGCCCGTGCGGCCCCTTCCTTCGATGGTCGAAATCGACCGCAGTGCTCCGAGTGCACCACACGGAACCAGTTCGCTGTGCTTTTGTTTTCCCATCGGGAGGTTACGATAATGGCACGCCAATGGTGGAACCAACCAATCACAATTGAATGTCGTCAGGTCGGCAGATACGTCACAATCAACAGTACAGAGAGAGCATTCCACTACATGCTGCAGGAGTGGGTGGGAGAAGAGACCGGGGAGATTTTTGAGGCCGCCAAACAAGCGCTGCTTGATGCCCGCGAAGGGAATGTCTCGGTTGATGACGCCCGCAGCGCCTTCCTGGCAGCCGCACAGGAAGCGGGGATATTTTTCTTCAAGCCGTCGTAATAATGCTGTGTCTCGCATCGATTATACATAAGAAATCTCTTTAATACATTCCGTGATCCCTCTAAGGTTCCTCATGGAGACCATAAGGTACGGCCTCAGGCAGAACGACTTGAACAGTTACTGGTCGGTGATCGACGTGTTTACCGGGCAGGCCGTCGTTGTCGATGGACTTCTTGTCGACTGCCTCACCAACGAGGAGGCGGACTATCTGGTCGACCTGATGAACCTGCAAGACGTGCTGCATCGGAAGGGCCTCGAACGGGACTGAGCATTCCGAGTAGGAGTGGTATCTATTCCAAACCCGGTGGGACGCACAAATTTCTATCAAACATTCTGGAGTAGCGGTAAAATCGCCCTATGGCGACGCTCAGGTACGACGTCAAGAAGAACCAGCACAACAGTTACTGGACGGTGGTAGACGTACTCACCGGAGAACCCGTCGTTATCCATGGAGTACTTGTCGGCTGCCTCACTGCCGACGAGGCAGACTACATGGTTGATCTCCTGAACCGCCACGAGCTGATCCGTAGGGGAGACCTTACTCTGCACTGAACCTCTCCCGCGACAAAAAAGACGATCGCAAACACTTGGGGAGCACATTAAGGTCACCTTATGAAGACCCGGAGGTTTCGCCCCAGGAAGACAGGCTTTGGGTTTTGGTCGGTGATCGACGTGTTCACCGGAGATGTGGTCGTGCTCCACGATATTGAGGTTGCATGGCTTGAAGACAAGGACGAGGCCGACGATACGGCTGATCTTCTGAAGCACCGAGACGAGGAACGTAGGGGTGTCCTGAGGGGCACCTGAGGCTACAGCCTATTCAGGGAGGCTCTCGCCTCTGTCCTGTGTCTCTTCAGCTCCAGGACACCACCAACGCTCCTCACTTCGGGCAAAACGAATCTCACCGCATGAGCTGCGACATAGCGCCGCAATGGAACTGCTCGATCCCGGTGTCGATAGCACGGTGATTTCGCTTTAACTTGGCCACGAATCCACCCGCTCGACCCAGCCTTATCTGCACGCTCATTTGGCGATCAAGGAGGCGGCGCTGGCCAAGATCACGCCCCTCAAAGACCTAGCTAGCGGGCGCTTCAGAGCGGATAACAAGCTGATGTCGTTCCTGGACAAATTGTAACCAATCCACGTTGGTGATGCCGCGGAATAGGTCCGCGGCATCAAAATCTCATGCAGACTTGTACCGCGCGCTGGGAGCGTAAGACTTGTTCGCTCCCCAACCGGTCTAGCCGGCCTACCGGGGGCTCCATCTTCAGATTGCGGGTAGGCGTAACCGCGATGCCATGGCGCGTGCAATCTCCGCAGGGGCCTCGTCGGGGATAGCAAAAACCGAACTGATGTTGATCTCGCAGAGCACATAGGTATCGTTGCCGGAAGCGTCAGGTGGTCCGTAAAGGAAGTCGGCATCCCAGATGATCGGCAACGACATCGCATCAATGCCAAGTGTCGACATCATTTCCGGCGTCCACTCCTCTTCCATTCTTGTTCTCAAGGTTTGGAACGGTTCCGCGGATGCGGGATGCATGATCCTCGGACCGGGCTCCGACAATTCTGTGCAACCTGCCGACGGCGTTACCAGCGCCCTAATCAACTGGTGGCCAAAGCCCACCACTCTTTCTCCGGACATGTAGCAGCGGATCATTCCATCAAGTAGACGGAATTGGTATGGCTGATCCACGATACAACCATTTTCCGCGAAATAGCTCTCGCAACGGGCGATGAAGTCAGCCAGGTCTAACATTTCAGGGACGCTGCCTCGGCGTGCTTCCAGCACCTGGACGAAAGTTGGACCACCTGGCAGTGCCTCCAGGAGTTCGACCTTCCATATACCTTGGCCAGCGTTGCCCCGGTTCCGCTTCAACACGCGCGGCCCTTCGGCTCGAAGCCTCGGTAGGAACGCCTCGCGGAACTCTGCAGCAGTGCGATAGAGATGGGTGTCGACGCCCCAGCCGATATGCCTGGTCTCGTAGAGCACCTCCTTGACACCCATCTTGAGGATCACGTCCGGATGCGCGCTCACAAAACGGCCTGCTTTCGCCACTTTTCGCAGAAGGGGATCGAGAACCGCCCGCGTCTTTCCGTTATCCAACGGGTTCACCCAGACAAGCACGGCGTCGACGTCAAGGAGCTGATCGAGAACTTCGTCTGCGAACTCCTCGTCGAATACGGCAGGCTCCGGATTAAGCCCCGCCACCGCAAGTTCTTCGAAGATTCGGTGAAAGCGGTTGTTTCGCGGCGTCGCGGCACGCCGAGCCTCGCGGTCGCCGCGCCAGACGATCGCTATCCGTGGAGATGAGCTGATCATTGATAAACTCCAAAAGTCAGACCATACGCCATCCCGACAAGCGCGCTTGCTGCCAGCACAGTCAAAAGGCCAATTTTGAAACGGAAGACAGCAACGACCGCGCAGACCGTCAAAACGAGGGACGGGATGTTGACCGACGACAACACCGGCACGTCGAGCGACATGCCGAAGCCGCTCACTTTCCGGACCTCGGAGAACAGGACGTGCAGGGCGAACCATACGGCGAGATTGAGGATGATGCCCACTACTGCGGCAGTGATCGCCGCGAGCGCCGCCGAAAGTGCCTTGTTGCGGCGCAGTGTCTCCATGAATGGTGCGCCAAGCAGGATCCACAGGAAGCAGGGGACGAAGGTGACCCAGGTCGTCAACAGTCCGCCCAGGGTACCGGCAAGCAGTGGAGGCAGTCCGCCGGGTGCGCGGTAGGCACCCATGAATCCGACGAACTGCGTCACCATGATCAGAGGGCCGGGCGTCGTTTCCGCGAGGCCCAAGCCGTCTAACATCTCGCCGGGCTTCAACCATCGATAGTGGTTGACCGCTTCTTGGGCGACATACGACAGCACCGCATACGCACCACCGAAGGTCACCATCGCCATCTTCGAGAAGAATACAGCGATGTCCGAGAAGACGTTGTGCTGCCCGAGGAACGCGAACAGCAGAATGATCGGGCCGAACCAGGCGATCGCGCCGACGACCCCGACCTTTAGCAGCCAGGCCGCGTTCGGACGCGCGTGGGCGGGCACGCCTTCGCCGAGAAGGCTGTCGGCGTCGGCGACCTGCCTATCTCCGATCTTTCCATGGCCGCCCGCCGTCGAGAACGCCGCCCATCCCGCTTTGCCGCCGATAAAGCCGATCAGGCCGGCGACGACGACGACCAATGGGAACGGGGCCTGGAAGAACGCCAGGGCGATAAAGGCGGCCGCCGCCAGCGCGATCATGACGTTATTTTTCAGCGATCGGCTGCCGATCCGGAGAACCGCGCCAAGCACGATGGCGAGAACCGCTGACTTCAGGCCAAAGAACAATGCCTGGACCGCCCCGACATTGCCGAAGATCGCGTAGATCCAGCTCAGCACCATGATCGCGACAGCGCCCGGCAGCACGAACAGCGTTCCTGCGACAAGCCCACCCTTGGTCTTGTGCAGCAACCAGCCGATATAGATTGCGAGCTGCTGGGCTTCGGGACCGGGAAGCAGCGTACAATAGTTCAGAGCGTGCAGGAAACGTTCCTCGCCGATCCAACGCTTCTCCTCGACGACGATCCTGTGCATGACCGCGATCTGGCCGGCGGGTCCGCCGAAGCTCAGTGCTGCTACTCTGGCCCACACCTTGACCGCTTCGGAGAATGGCAACGCGTGATTGTCCGCTCCGGGGGACCCGGCATTTTCATCCACGATGGTTGCCATATCATTGGCCCGCCTTGGCGTTGGGCCAGTTGTGCGTTTCGCCAGTTGCGTCGCGACACCACCGATAGAAGGCGTCATAAAGAAGCATGCCCGCTTCCAACTGTTCGAGGTCGTCGTTGAACATGCGGGACAGACCGAGCGAGGCGGCGAGGAGGCCGGCGACTTCAGGCGCAAGGTTTGGCCGATCCGTATCCGCACCGCGAACGATCGTCGCCAACCGCATTATCGGCTCCGTTGCAAGACCAAACTCCTCTACCATGACATCGAAGGTGCAGAGTTTGCCGCGATGACTCCAGAATACCTCTTCGATGTCGAAAGGCGTTGCGCCGAACCTGTCCGCAACCATTGAGACGTCCGATGCCGGTACGAACAGAAACACCGCTGCAGGATCGACGAAACGGCGGATCAGCCAGGGACAGGCGATGCGGTCGATCTTCGGCCGAGATCGAGTTACCCAGACCGTGCGGCCTTGCTCGTCTCGTGAAGGCAGCTTGTCGACAGGCACGGCGACGCCTCGCGCGCGAATCCAGGCTTCAAATCCACCCTCCAGCACTTCCGCGTCAATGCCTTCATGCCGGAGATAGGCTGCAACCCCGTGGCTGAGCTTGCGACCTTGCTGACAGACAACGATTGCCGGTCCGGTGAGGTCGCCGCTCCAGGCAGTGACGTCGGCATGGCTACGACGAATCGAGCCGGGAACGAGCCGAGGATCACGGTTAAAATCTTCGTCGGTGCGCACGTCAACGATGACAGGCGCACTCGGGGTTCCAAGAATTCGATTCAGCTTATCGGGGGAAATCTCAAGAAATGACGGCATAACGCGTCCCTCCGGTTGCTCGGGTTCAAAGGACGCGATTCTCCGGCCGTAGCCTCGTGGGGCGATCGCAACCCCATTCATCGGTTATGCAAATGGGCCTCGGTTCTGTCAACCGCCAAGGTTGCCGTTACCTCGCGCTGGAATAGTGGATGCCGTCAAGAGACCGACAACGATCTAACTAGCCGAAATTATTCATGTGGGTGGGCGCGTCGAGCGTGGCTGGGCGCTTGCTGCTGAACGCATGTCAGGTCCCGATGCCGTTCAATGCGAAGAGCTGAATTGTGTTCTTGGCGATATGTTTCCGCTGCTGCTGCGTGGCCATGCGCAGATTGCTTGGTTGGTGTCTAGCCTGCAGAGGCTATTAGGTCGCACTTCCTTCTATTGCGGCTTCCGATAGGCGCCAATTCTCGCTTTCGCGTATCGTGGTGGCACCTCGATGAGCTTGATCTACGCTCCGCTGCGCAATGCAGAGATTTGCTACCTTGAGAAGAACTACAAATTGACAATACAACCAAATATTTGCGAAATTCGAACTCCAATTGTGGATGACTGGTTCTCGCTAAGCTTTTATGTGGCGGCGCGGCCTGCATTTCCCCAATCAAAGAGGTCCAACCGTCGCGCAGGCTGGACCTCTTTGGCAGATTAGGCCGCCTTTTCAGCGTTCTGGTTCACGACCTTTGTCGCAATCGAAGTGAGGGCGATGTCCGTCGCCTGTTCTTCGTCCAATGTAGTCTGCAGGAGTTTTGCGGCGTCCTTCATGCCAAGTTCAAGCGCCCAAGTTCTCAGCGTGCCGTAGCGCGACATCTCGTAGTGTTCGACGGCCTGGGCTGCCGCGAGGAGACCGGCGTCGAGAGCAGGTGTGCCTTTATACTCTTCCATGATCCCGGAACCTTCCTTGACGATGCCCATCATCGCGTCGCAGGTCTTCTGCTCCGGCTTCTTTCCGATGATCTTGAAGACCTCTTCCAGGCGTTGCACATGGACCTTCGTCTCGCTGAGATGCTTGGTGAAGGCGTCCTTGAGCTGCTTGCTTTTGGCGGCGTCATACATCTTCGGCAATGTGGTCACGATCTTGTTTTCGGCGAAGTACACGTCCTTCAAAGTATCGTGGAAAAGCACGTCGAGAGTCTTTGTTTCCTTGGCCATGATGGGCTCCTTGAGTTAGATGAATTCGCTGTCGAACGGCGATATCGTCCCGTCGATCATACCGTCGGCGGACGGTGGTATCGGTTGCGTTCTTCTTCGATCTGGTCCGGTGCGTACGGATCGAGCGAGTCGTCGAATCTCGTCCATCCCTCCTCTTTGTAGGCGGCCCTGCGTTGCACGGGGTCGACCCAGTTTGAGCGCCTCAGGATCGCCTCGGCTTCCGGGGCCAGGGCGTCGTCAACCTTCGCGGTCACGAGCGACCCGCCTCGACGGACGCCTTCCGCATAGAGATTGGCGTCCTCCTCGGACACTCCGGAATCCGTCAAGGCGCCGATGATCCCGCCTGCCGCACCGCCCGCGACTGCGCCTGCAACCGCGCCGGCCGCTGTTGCGGCAAGCCAGCCGGCAGCGACGACGGGGCCGACGCCGGGAATGGCCATGATGCCAAGTCCGGCGAGCAGGCCGCCGGCGCCGCCAACGACCGCTCCCAGTCCAGCGCCCGATTCAGCACCCGTCCTGGCACCGGACTGGTTGGTGGAATAGCGGTCGTCCGCGTTGTTTGAGACGATGCTGATGTCGTTGGATGGTACGCCTGCAGATTCCAGAGCGCTCACTGCAGAGCTTGCGTCCGCATAGTCGTCGAATAGTCCGGTAACAGTTTTCATAAGATTTCTCCTGAATTTGGTTTCGATCGCTGTAGGCAATCACATGGCGACGATATTGCCCTGATAGTCGAGGCTGACCTTGACAGCCTTCCCGTCCTTGGTCGCGGATGCTTGCCAGACGCCCTTTTCGTCGAGCTTCAGGCCCGTCACGTCGGTGTAGCCGGCCTTCGCGATGCGATCCTTGGCCTGCGCTTCGGTGAAGCTGTTGGCACCCGCAACGGGAGCGGTCGGGTTCTTCGTGTCTGGCGTCGCCACTGCAGGAGTGTTTCCATCCGTCGAAGGTACTGGCGTCGTCTGGGCGATAGCGGTCAATGCCGACGCTGCAACAAACGCCGTGGCCAAAATCATCGTTTTCATTGGGGTTTCCTCGTTTTTCTGAATGGGAGTTCACAGGTTCGTGGGCTCCGAACTCGCCGTGTGACTTTATGTTCCCGCGCAGGAGCAGAGTTTCTCTTCGAATGAGAATCGGGAGTTGCTTTGGCTGGCCACGTTCATCGCCGCACGGCTAGAGAGGAGGCTTCCCCGGCATCGAATGGGATTTTTCCGTTCATCAGCGAAGCCGGCTACCATGTCATGGAGGCCGCAACTGCCGATCAGGCGTTCGAGTTCCTCCGCCGACGCAGCCCTGGAACTTCTATTCACAGATGTTCAGACACCGGGGTGCACGGATGGCTTCGATCTGACCAAGCAAGTCGCTAATCGGTGGCCGCACATCATGATCATCGTGGTATCGGGCGCTGGGATGCCTAAGTCTGGCGAACTGCCAGCACGTGCGAGCTTTATATCAAAGCCCTACTCCGCCGAGGTCGTAGCAAAAGTACTCGAAAAACAATTTCCGAATGATCGATCAAAGCTTGACGATCACGGGGCTCCTTCTCGAAGAGGGGAGTTCGTTGCCGATTGGTGTCATCGACGACTAACGAGCGAGGTTGTTCCGACTGATTAAGCCGGAATGGAAGTGACAGATGCTAACGTCTTCGCGCCGATTTGGTTGCATTGCACACGAAAATGTACAGCAAGGGTTGGAGGCTTACCTTTGCCCCATCAGCCCCACGATTGGCGGCAAGCATCGTCCTCGGCGTGACGAGCCTTGCACACGGTTTTAACGACCTTCGTCGGGAATGTTTATTTCAATCGCCCCCCGGACTGAAGCTTCGCCAGCCGGCTCAAGACCAGCGGTCGCCGGCCCAGATTCGTTCGGCAAGATACCCCGCAAGGCGCCCGATGCCCAGCGTGCGGACAGGTAGCGCGGCATAAAGCTCTCGTGTTCAATCTGCTTTGTTGAGAATCAGTTTCGAAAGCGAAGTCATTGCGGATATGACTTGGTCCAGTCCACAGCACCCGACCAACTCTCGCCATTGCCTAGAGATCCGCCAGGGAGCGGATCACCGACGATGACAGTCATATAAAGCCTGTCCACACAAACCTGTGTCCCGATCTGGTAGATCTGAAGCCAATCATCGGACGGTGCGATTTTAACGAATTGTCCGACGCTGAACTGAAGTGATTGATCCTCGATGATATGGAACGGCTGTTCTGTGATCGTTTTTGTAAAGCCAACAACGTGACGCATGAGACTACTCCTGGACATATGGGAATACCCAAACGTGATCTTTGTCCGGTTGTTCCAGGCTTGGATGACGAGCATCGATGAAAATCCCGCCTCATTGCGGATGCCGGGCCGAGTTCGTTTTGTCCTCAATCGGTTCTGTACCTGGCAAAGCTGGAACCGTGGTTGCGGTTTTGTGTTAGCTCCTCAGCGAAGGAGGACTATCATGGGAACGAACTCACCAAAGGACGGCACTCCAGGTACCACCGAACAATCTCCACGTTGGGAGGGACCGCAAGAGAACATACCTCCCGGCTACATGCCGGCGAAGGACAATCCCGATACGGCTCGGGATGCGGTCGGAGAGAGCAATAGCGATCCCGCGAAAAAGAAAGTTTCGGACGCACTGAGACAAAAAGCGGACTAGGGCCTGTGGGGATTTCGGCACGGCAAGAAACTGGAGGAAGTTATGGCCAACGACAAGCACGAGCAAATTCGTCGCCGCGCATATGAAATCTGGGAGGACGAGGGCCGCCCAGAGGGCTCGCATCTGCGCCATTGGCTACAAGCGGCAGATGAGCTGGATGGCGAGGACGAGCATGAGACGTTACAAGACCTTCTGGACGAAGACGACCGCGATGATGCCGCTCTACTCCAAGGTGCCGGCGAGAGCGGCGATCTTGATTCGTCTCGAACCAGAGGTGTCCGGAGTGCCCATGCGCCCGCGCCGGAAATCGAGATTACTACGGGCGAAAAGCCCCAATGACAGAAGATAACCGGGGGACCCTGATCGTTATGCAGCACCTTGATCATGCCATCCAGATCGCTATCGAGGCGCACGAGAGGCAGACTGATAAGATCGGCCGGCCGTTTTTCGAGCACTGCCAGCGTGTTGCACTTCTCGTTTCCGGTGACGAGGCACGAACGGTGGCTTACCTTCATGACGTCGTCGACAAGGGGCGGGGATGGACGCTCGATCGGCTGAAGGAAGAAGGTTTTGCACCAGGAATTATCGCGGCGGTCGATGCACCGACACGACGGCCGGAGGAAGCAGACGATCAGTTCGTAAGACGGGCGGCATCAAACCCGCTTGCTTTGCCCGTCAAACAAGCTGACCTCGAGGATAACCTCTGGCAGGGGAGTAAGCCGACACGAATGCGGAAAAATACCGGCGCGGCTTGGCTCTCCTTGGCGACATCAAAACCGGAAAATAAAGTTCGCCACATTCCCGGAGCGCGATCTTGACCGAATGATTTCATTTTATGAGATGCCCCGGCTCCGATTGGCTTAAGACCGCATCCTGTTGGCAGCGACGAGGATCCAGCAGGACTGGGAGCGCGGAGATCGGCGCCGCTGCCGCTTGTACAGCGCGAGGGATGTGCTGTTCGCGGCGACCACCGGTAGGTGGGAGCACCTCCGACGAACCGGCATGCATCCTTCGGCGGATCGCAGCCTTATTCCAAGGACAACCTGGAGAACGACGTTGCGAAACAAAACGTACCGCAGGCCGAAGCTATCCACTGTAACATGGTTGATCGCCACCGGCGCCGTTGTAGCGGCGCTGATTCAGACCATCGCGAAGGTCAAACGCTCGCGCCCAACGCCATCGACCAATCCCGACGACCAACACGGTCGCCTTGCCGAGGTGCCAGAAGCTATTCCCGTCAAGGGGCTTCGCGACGTCGTGTGGCGCGTTTTCAACGAAGTTCTCGAAGACAGGGTGACGCTGATCGCTGCGGGCGTGACATTCTACCTTCTGCTCGCGCTGTTTCCCGCCTTGGCTGCGCTTGTGTCGTTATATGGCCTGGTCGCCGACCCTTCCACCATTGCCGATCACCTGCGAGAACTCGCGGGGGTCCTGCCTCCCGGTGCCTTCGATCTCTTCGCCGAGCAGATCGGGGCACTGCTCGCACGGCGCGACAGCACGCTCGGTATTACCTTCCTCGCCGGGCTCGGGATCGCTCTGTGGAGCACGCATAGTGGAACGCTCGCGATCTTCGACGCCATGAACGTGGCATACGGAGAGAAGGAGAAGCGCGGCCTGGTGCGGCTAAATCTGGTTGGCTTGTGTTTCACTTTCTGTGCGATGGGCGCAGCCGTCGCCATGGTCAGCCTTGTTGCAGTCATGCCCATCATTCTTTCTTATCTATGGCTTGATCAATGGACTGAGCAACTGGCCCGCCTACTCAGGTGGCCGCTACTTTTAACCGTGGTCGTCGTCGCAGTGACCTGCGTCTATCGCTTCGGCCCAAGTCGGGAGCCTGCCCAGTTCAGATGGATGACATGGGGAGCGGTTCTCACGGCTGTGGCATGGTTCGCCATGTCGCTAGGTTTTTCGTTCTATCTGGATAACTTCGCCAACTATAACGCCACCTATGGCACGCTCGGCGCTCTAATGGGCTTTCTTGTCTGGACGTGGTTGTCCATCGCCATTCTGATCGTCGGCGGTGAGCTGAATGCCGAACTAGAACACCAGACCGCCATGGATACGACAACGGGCGCGCCGTTGCCGATGGGGGCTCGCGGCGCATACGTTGCCGACACTTTGGGAGCGACCGTCGAGTCCGAGCGCCCTTGATTACGACGCCCGCATACGCGCAGCAGCTATCGAGACGATTGACAGGCTTCACCGATCAGAGCTCCGTCCGTACCTGAACATTGGATGAACGAAATTGCGCCTGAAACGTTGGGTCCTCAGGAGAGATGCCATGTTTGACACAATCGTTTCGGTCGACAAGAAAGCAAATACAAAGCTTTCCACAACAGCCCAAACTATCGGCTGCGCCATTGCCTATGCAGTCGGAATGGAGGACGCTCGGATCCTTCTATTCGAAGAGGCGGGCATATTTATTCTCGAGGGCGACGCGCCCAGTATCGATGCGATCGAGCGCGCTAGCCAGATTGCCATGGCGATCGTCGGGCCCAGGGTATGCAATCGAATCCGACCTGTGGACTCAGTACGCATTGTGCGGCGTTAAAGGTACAAATCCTCCGGATGTCATGGGTTCCGCGAGATTTCGCCCGAAGGGATTGATGGCGACGAGAACCGCCATCACGATCGCGAGCACGACAACCTGAGCAAGTTTTGACCGTAGGAACATAGTGATACCGCGAGAAACATCGCCAAGATGGATACTACGCACCACGTGACGATCGGCGAAGCGAAACACGAACGCCGCTGCCAGTGACTGGCTCGGCCCAGCTCTCGCGCACGAGGAGGCTTTCACAGCGTTCGCGATAAGAACATGGGGGAGGCCAACAAGTTCCATGCAGGCCGCCCGCTGCTTCGCCAATTCTCAATCACTCGGCTCTCAGGCCCGATTGTCCCGCGCCCCGTCTCGAGCGAAACCTGATCGCGGGCGGGCGATGCGTTTTACAGTTTCTGGCGCAAACGGTGCCGAACACGCGCGTTAGATGCCACAAGGGGAACCATGAATCGACGCCATGCCACACCAAATCAACCTGATCGCGATCTAAGATCAGTCAAAATTAGATTGGCAAGGCTCACAAATTCCCCGTTCGGGTATCGGTCAATGTAGGCCTGCACCATTTCTTCGCTATTGCTATCGCGTACACTTTCCCAAAAGCTCACTTCGACTTGCGGCTCGGGAACAGTCTCGCGGGATCGCAGGCGAGCCTTGGCGAGATCGACAAACTGACCATCCGGGTACCGTTCAAGGTATATCCGGTATTCGCCGAGGTCATCTTTTGTTTGCAATGACTGCCAGAACGCGAGCTCTACTCGGTTGGACTCAGGACCGGCGGTCGCAAGGTGTGCTGGCGAGCCGGCAGGCTCCGAAATAGGAGGAGCCACAGGTAGCTTCACCAGCGCCGACTCAGCGTTTGCTCCGACATCAATAAGTGCTTTGAACACGTGAACCGGCCTGGAAATGTTCTTGACGGTATGTTCGCCGAAATCTTCGAATGCTGTATTCACTCGGTCCCGCAAATGGTCGCGCACAGCACGTGTGACGCATATGCCTCCAACGTCTGCCAACGATTCAAGGCGTGCGGCAATGTTCACGCCGTCCCCGAAAACGTCACCATTTTTTATCAGGACGTCGCCAACATTGATACCGATCCGCAGGTTCATACGCTGGTCTTCTGGAAGCTTTTGATTGGCATGCCACAACGCCTGTTGAATCGCGACCGCACAGTTAAACGCGTCGACGACGCTCGAAAATTCGGCGAGCACGCTATCTCCGGCGGTGCTGAAAATCAGGCCGTTGGCGGCCGCGATAAGTGTGTCCACAATAGCGCGATGTGCGGTCAGCGTCGCAAGGGTGCGCTCCTCGTCACTGTGCATGAGGCGAGAGTATCCCTCCACATCGGCGGCAAGGATAGCGGCGAGTTTTCTTTCAAGATGCGGGGCCTTCATTGCCACGTTCGCTCAATCTGTATCGGGCGATTTTGATAGACGGACTAGTTCTTCGCAGCGCGATCGACAGAGCGGCCGGCATCCTGCGTCGCATTGACAGCGTTGGCGGTATCGCGTCCCATGCCACGAATAGTGTTGCCGCAAGAGGAGAGCGCTAGTAGCAAGAGGGTGGCGGCGAGAATGTTCGAGGTCAGAGACAGGGTCATCGTTGCATCCTTTTTTGTAAGACTTCAACGTGAGCCCTCGCGCTTTGTTCCTACGCGTTGCGGGCCTTGTATTCCGAGGAAAAAAGCTCCTGCTCCGCAAGCAGGCAAGATTGCCAACAAAATGTCCCTCTTCGAATGGGGCTAAGCATAGTGCGGAAGTGAGTTAGGTTAGATAGCTCACCGATAGCACGTTCCACCTGTGATGGGTGCATAAAGAGCCCCGCCTACGCGGGTTTTCGGCGGGGGGAGGAAATAGAGCAGTTTTCTAGTTTAGAATATGCGAATGCAAGGTCAAAGACATAATCCGGGAGCCAGAAGGCGTGGCCGACCCCTATGGGTAACTTTTTATGTCTGCATGGGCTCGTTGCCTTCTTCATGCTTGGAGTTACATGGCGACTTCCCCGACACCTTTCCTAGTCACCTTCGCGCGGCTTCATTTGGCTGAGCTCCTGGGAGAAAGTGATCTCAATCCGAGTATGGAAAGTGATCAGAATTCGTCCTCGGCGCACAGGCGCCGTCCAACGTCGAGATCGTCTTTCCGAGTGCCGGACTCGTCGTCGACTGCCTTACCGACGAAGAGGCTAACTATATGGTTTACCTCATGAATCTTCAAGAATTTCTCCACAGAAAGGCCTTCAAGCTGCACTGAATGTTCCGGATCAGTAGTCATTTCTATCAAAACATTTCGAAGGTTGGGGCGTTAGGCACATACAGCCCTCGGGTGAGCAATTATGACCCCCATCAGGTATTCGGTGAAAGAAGACGGTCACGGCACTTGGTCGGTATTCGATGCCGTCACAAAGGACGTTGCCGAGATGCTTGGCGCGTTGCTCATCGGTCTTGGTGAGGAACTGGCTCAGGACATGGCCGATCTGCTGAACTTGGAGGAGAGCAAGAAAAATCCGGAAGCGGAGGATTGAGGTTTCTCGCCTTGCAAGAGCCTTGCTGCCAAAGGACGCTGAGATCATGAAAGCGAACCCTCGAGGAGACGAAGATGAGCTTTCCATCGCTGCATTCTGCGGCCGGAGGAGGGAGCTAGAACCTCTGGCCCATTCTGGACACGAATACGGGTAGGCTCGCTGAGTTCCTGGGATGATTCTCGAAGAGCTGGACCGAGATGTGACCAGCTTGATGCTCTTGGGGTGAACAGGCCCTCTATGGCTTTCGAGTTCGACCGACGACTGCCTCATTTTCTCGACAAACCCTCTGATGCCATGTTCGACACGGGCATCATGAAACCTTTTGATTTTTAAGCCGTTGCGTGCCTATGACCAACGCTAAATTCGATCTGAAATCTGTTGACGGTACCGAACCGTATGGCGCCGAGAAGTCGCACCAAGAGAAAGCATCGATTGAGGTCGCTCCGCCGCCAAATGCCGTCGAACCCGATCGAGAGTTGACGCCTGAGGAGGCCGAGCAGGCGCGCAAAAAGTACCTGCTAACGCGCTTCTGGATCAGCGCGCGCGGTTACTGGGGCCGCGGCGGCGACGGGCTCGCTTGGCCGTGCTCAATCGGGCTATTGACCCTGATCGGCGTCAATGTCGGCTTCCAGTATGGAATCAATGTCTGGAATCGCGGGATTTTTGACGCCATAGAGCGACACGATGCCAGCACCGTCTACTTTCTGAGCGCTGTGTTCCTGCCACTCGTGCTCGGAAGCGTCGCCCTTGTCACTGTTCAAGTCTCCGTTCGTATGATGATCCAGCGCCGGTGGCGTTCCTGGCTCACGACCGCAGTGATAGGGCGCTGGCTCGCAAACGGCCGTTATTATCAGTTGAACCTCATCGGCGGCGACCACAAAAACCCCGAAGCGCGTATCTCGGAGGATTTGCGGATTGCCACCGAGTCACCCGTCGATTTCATCGCTGGTGTCATATCCGCATTTCTGTCCGCTTCGACCTTCATCGTGGTGCTCTGGACAATCGGTGGGGCTCTAACTCTGACAATAGCAGGCTCGACCGTCACTGTTCCCGGCTTCCTCGTCATCACTGCGGTACTCTACGCCGCGATCACGTCCAGCTCGATGGCGGTCATCGGCCGCCATTTCGTCCACGTCTCTGAGGTCAAAAATCAGTCGGAAGCGGAATTTCGCTACACGCTGACGCACGTGCAGGAAAATGGCGAGAGTATCGCATTGCTCGGCGGTGAAGAGGAGGAGCGTACCGACCTCGACAAGACCTTTGCCAATGTGCTCAGGCAATGGGCACTCCTTGCAGGCCAGCACATGCGCACAACGCTTGTGTCCCAGGGGTCGAGCCTGTTTGCGCCAGTGGTGCCGATTTTGCTTTGCGCTCCAAAGTTTCTCGAAGGCAGCATGACTCTTGGACAGGTAATGCAGGCTGCCTCTGCATTCGCCATCGTTCAGAGCGCGTTCGGATGGCTGGTCGACAACTACCCCCGTCTCGCCGACTGGAACGCTTGTGCACGGCGCATTGCTTCGCTGATGATGTCGCTCGACGGGCTCGAGCGCGCGGAACAGAGCAACGCCTTGGGGCGCATCCAGCGCGGTGAAACTGAAGGCGAAGCGATGCTGAGCCTAAACGATCTCTCGGTGTCCCTTGACGACGGCACCGCCGTGGTCAAGGAAACACAGGTCGTGATCGAACCAGGCGAGCGCGTGCTCGTAGCCGGAGAATCCGGTTCGGGCAAGAGCACGCTGGTGCGGGCCATCGCAGGTCTTTGGCCGTGGGGTGACGGTAGTGTCAATTTCCACGCCGACAGACGACTGTTCATGTTACCGCAACGGCCTTATATCCCTTCCGGGACGCTTCTTCGTGCTGCCGCCTATCCCCGTGCCGCCGATAGCTGGACGCTGGATGCGATCAAAGCAGCCCTCGACAAGGTGGGACTCGATTATCTGAACGACAAGATCGAGGACGATGCGCCGTGGGACCAGACGTTGTCCGGTGGCGAAAAGCAGCGGCTCGCGTTTGCGCGTCTCCTCCTACACAATCCCGATATTATCGTGCTGGATGAAGCAACGTCAGCACTCGATGAGAAGAGTCAGGACAAGATGATGGAGATGGTGATCCATGAATTGCCGAAGGTCACTATCATAAGCGTAGCGCATCGAGCTGAGCTGGAAGCCTTCCATAGCCGCAAAATTACATTGGAGCGGCGCGAGGGCGGCGCAAAGCTTGTCAGTGATATTGATCTTGTCCAGCGCAAGAGAAAGCGGAACTTGGTTTTGCGCCTATTGGAGAACCGGCGCTCCCTATAGAAAGGGAGCACCACCTCGAGTAAAGCGGCGCTGTCTCAGAATAGAAATTGAAGACCGCCTGGTCCCGTACTTGGGCGAGCCATTGATGGGTCGGAAATATTGGCGCTGCGTGACAGGCCGATTATCAAGGCGTATCTCGTCGCGCATCGCAAAGCGGGAGGCAGTGCGATGGATGACAGGCTCTGGTCAGACAACGGCTTGATCACCTTACTTCCGAAGACCGAGCGGCGATCGTTTATGGAACGCTTGGAAAGGGTCTATTTGCCTCGAGGCTTGCAGATTGCCCAAGCGGGAAAGCCATTGGAGTCAGTCTACTTTCTGTCTTCGGGAATCGGTTCTGTCCTGGCCGTCTCAGAGACTGGCCTGAAAGCCGAAGCCGGCATGTTTGGGCGAGAGGGTTTTGCCCCAACAGCCTCGTCGGTCGGCGCAAACACGAATCCTTACGATATCGTGATCCAGGTTGAAGGATATGCGTACCGCCTTTCTGTCGTTGCCTTTCAAGAGATCGTTGCCACAAGCAGGGCATTCAGCAATTTGCTGTCTCGCTACGTTTACGTCTTTGCAGCGCAAGTGACCTACACAGCCCTCGCAAACGCAGCGTTCAAAATAGATCAGCGGCTGGCAAGATGGGTTTTGATGTGTCACGATCGTCTGGACACGGACAATATGCCGATGGTTCTTACGGTCAGCCAGAGAACGAGTACGTGGCTTTGCTGCAAGGCACCGCGGGTAGCGATGAAAAGTAGTGGCCGCAAACACCAGGCCTCGGTTGGCCCTGAACCTGCAACACGGTCCGGCCAACTGTGGCAACCGCCAGTGAATATGCAATCGCTACGCGCGTCAACAAAAACGGCCTTTCGCGGTGTGGCGAGCTCTACAGGGAACCTCCTTGGATGTTTGATCGATACGCTCCCAGAAGAGGGGCCTCCACTCCATGCTCCGCCGCCGGTAGCGAGAGGATTGCGCTGGCGCCTCTCAATCCGTTTCACAAATTTGGTGCCGTCATGGGAACACTTCCTCGCGATCGTGGTTGGCGTCTGCAGAGATCAATCATGATCTCGAGCAACGAAGGAGTTTTATTATGCCATCTACCAGCGGAACGCAGGGCAGCAAAAGCGGCTCCAAGTCTGAAGGAAGCAAAAGCGCCTCGGGCAAGGAAAGCTCGAGCTCGACCGGCAAGCAGGGTGGTTCCCACGAGCAGCATGTCAAAGCTGGCGAACAGAGCCACAAGAACTCTAAGTAAGCAATGAAAAATGAAAGGGCCCGTTGACGGGCTCTTTCTGCATCGCAGCAGTTTAGTGTTAGCGACACGTCAAGATGGTCGCTCGGGACCTAAAGCTAACCCATCCAACGGTGCGCGCCGAAATCCGGTTACTCGTCTTTGATCGCGCCCAAGGAACGGAAGTAAAGAGTTTTGGAAAAATCATCACGCCCCATATTTCGACGTCTATAAATGAATCCATAGTGCATCGGATCGGCGGCGTGTGCACCACGCCTCCCACGATTTCGCCCTCGATGGTTCGATCGCGCGGAGTCTCTCCCTTCTCGCCAAGGACCCGCGCTGCCACCCGCCGGCGCCAGCCTCGGATGAGGCGGACGAAATCGAGCAAAGCGGAGCAGCCCACGGCAGCGGCGAGTAATGATCGCTGCCAGCCGAACGAAGGCTATTTGCTAAAATAATCGACCTAGCCACGTTTCCAGCGACAAGATCAATTCCTAGCGACGACTAAGTCAGGTCGGCCATTCATAAAACCTGCCTCGCCGGTTTGTATATGAGGCAATGCTAAAGATATTTATGGACCTTCACGGAACAAGCTGAACATGGCGCCGTTCCTTAGTGGATGCGAAGAGCGCTCGACAAAGCCCAAAAAGACGTCAGGCGCAATCGCGGCGACTCGCTCAATAATAGCTGGAATAAATCAACTGGCATCCGCAAGGGTGCCGAACCAGATTTTTGCGGCGTTTGCAAAGCGGGCGACGAAAGCATTGCAGAACAGCATTGTTCCAATGACGCGCGGGTGGAGGAGAGCGTTTTGATCGACATGTCCCGGTCAGCCGACTTGCAGGCTGACATTGTAAATCTCATTCCGGCTCTTCGCGCTTTCGCCAGGACCTTCCACAGGAATTCTGTCGATGCCGATGATTTGGTTCAGGAAACCCTGACAAAGGCGCTCGCCAACCTTGGGCAGTTCGACCCAAGCACACGGATGAAATCCTGGCTGTTTACCATCATGCGCAATACGTTCTGCACGAAGTTCCGTATTGCCAAGCGCGAGGCACCCGGCAGCGAGAGATGCGTATCCGGGTCTGGCGTGGAACCGCCGTCGCAGGAATGGGCAATCCGCGCCAAGGAGCTGGAACGGGCCTGCAACCTGCTGCCCGAGCACTATCGGGCGGCACTGGAATATGTGGTGATCGAGGGCCGCTCTTACGACGATGCGGCGGATAGATTTGGCTGTGCGATCGGCACGGTCAAGAGCCGCATCAACCGAGCCCGCCAGCGGCTTGCCGCGCAACTCGACGAGGACATCGGCTAACATCGCCGCTCCACACAAAATCCACATGACGCGAAACGCCCTCAGGCATCCCCGTTTGGCCTCCCGAAGAGCGCCCTGGCGATATACTCGATTTCGATCGCTTTTTCACAGAAAGTAAAACCGGTAAATCCGACCGGAACGACGGACAGACGGCCTATCGCGAACAAATAAGGAAGCTTCAGCTTCTCAAGCGTTTCCACAACTGGAAGCACACTTTCCGCGCCGAGATGCAGGTCGAGAATCGCCGCATCGACGTTTTCGGCCTCGATCAACTCAAGAGCATTCCTAATATCACTAATGGGGCCGATAAGAATAGCGCCAAGTTCCCGAAATTTTCGGCGCGTCTCGTCCGCGAGGAAATCCTCGTCTTCAACGATCAAAACCCGCTTGTCCGAAAACATCGGGCTGTATGTGATCGTTGAATCGCTCATCTACCGCTCCAGAATTGCGTTGACCACTTATAGATGGCCCTCGTTCGAACTAAAAGTGAATCTACAAGACGGATCTGAATCAGCGCCATTCGGCCGCAATTTTCCACGGAAACCGAGCAAGCCGATTTTCGGGCGGGTTGCAAGCTTCGCATCGCGGGCCCCACGCACACATCAGAGGCAAATAGCTGTTCCCGCAATATCCGCGTGAGCATGGCGATCGTCGGGAAGGATGACGATTCCTCGATTCTCCGAGGGCTGTCGAGGCTCGGAAAGTGAACTTCGCGGTCCGGGAACATTTGCCGTCGCGTCGTCGCATCAAGCCCACGGAGACGATCGGCCCCCGATCATCTGCCGCCCGAAAAGACGATTGATGATAAGAATCGCTCCTGTCTGGGCCGCCACGCTCTTAGACGTTGGCTTTAGGCGTTGGTCTCGAAGGGGTCGAACCGCGCAGAGCATCGGCGAATGTCGGGTCTCCCAAATGGGCCACGGTTACGCAGACTATTCTCGCCGAAGTATTTCTTTGGCCGGAGAGAACAAGGCCCCAACTTTCATCGGACAATGAACAGCGATCTGCGTTGGTGCGTTCATCCGTGAAACTGTGATCGCATCCATACTAGGCGCGCCCGAAAGGGTTTTACTTAGGCTCGCGGCCCAGAAGCAAATTTGCTCAAGAGATAATCTTGCGCAATTCGGCAACTTTACATATGCCCCATGAGAAGGCAAAATAAGCAGGGAAATCAATAGGATTGAATTTGCACGCGTCGACGCCAAGCAATGAAAATCCCACTTTGATGCGGGCCTGGAAACCGACGTCCACTTGTTAATGTTCTTTGGTTGCCCACATAACAGGTATCAGTTTGGTTGCTGAGCGCTCGAAGTCTTGTGTTGTTCGCAGTCGCTGCAGTCACTTTCGGCTTTTGACCACGGATGTACTGGCACTGGCATCGGAAATGACGTGAGGAAGGTCGGTGCGGTTTCGCCCCGGCCTTTTTTGTTCCCGCCATTTAGGAGCCAATATGACATCGGATGCAGTTAAAGACGGGACTAAGCGATTTTCGGCGGGTGAAAAGATGGCGAATTCGGATAGGGCCGCCAGGGAAATCATTGCAAAAGAAAAAGCGCAACGAGAAGCGAAAAGCGATCGGCTACGGCGCGCCCGCTTAGCGCAGGAAGCTGAAAGTGCAGCGACCATGCAAAAGGCGCGTAAACCTGGCAGTCGCGCGCGCCAACAATAATTGGTCAACGCGTTGGGGTTCTTCAGCGCTTCTTCTTGGGCAGGCCCAGATAGCCGTAGCGCAAAGCCTATCGTGCGATTGACGGTGGGAAGTGGGCCTGATGAGTTCGCGTCCGGAAGGCCTGGGTGGGTGACAAAACTTATGAGAATTCCGTTATCGGCTTCTCCGAGCCTATGTAGCGGCACCTGTTCACTACGGGATGCGTTCTCATAAAACGCTGCCTCGAATGTGTCATTCCACTGGTCGCGTATGATCATTCATCGCTGATTGACGGCAGGAAGCTCTCGACCTGCTTCCTCTTGTCGTCATTCAAAGGCTCGATGGTCTCTTTCCAGAACTTTGCCGCCTCTTGTGGCTCGCTCTCCCATTTTCGGGTATCAATGATGTTGTCGTCGATCTTGGATCTCCGGGTGCCGCCCAGGCTAAGATATTTTTTTGCCATTTTCAGAGAGCGTGTGTCTTCCATCGCCGCAGCCTCCTTTTCTGATGCGGATAAACCGTCGTCTGAGGCTGAATGTTCCGGCGCGGCAGCCGTGATCGATCTCCGGAAGATCGCGCGATTGGCCAAGTGACCAGTCCGACTGCGAAGAGCGGCAGCAGAACCAGAGTCGGTTGGAGCGCAAGTCTCCGAATATTATAATCCATTCCCAGAGATCGGCGGAAGGCGGCCGTCGATCGCATGCTTGATGTTGGCGCGGCAACACCCGTCGTCGCGAACAGTCTTGCGTGCGGGAACAAACCAGCGGTTGATCAGTTTCAGCGCAATGGCAAAGTATTTTTTTCATGTCCGCAGTGACGATACCTACAGCCCGGACGATCAAGGGGTCGATTTTCCCAACATTGAGGCGGCCAAAAGGGAAGCAATTGCGGCGGCCCGGGAAATGATTGCGGATATGGTGATCGAGGGCGACCCTCTGGATGGGATGCGGTTTGAGGTTACTGACGAAAACGGCAATATTGTCCTGATACTACCTTTTAGATTTGTGCTTGATTGATCAGTGAAGCCTCACCTGTTGGCGCCCGCCGCCCGGCGATGAGTGCAGGCGGCGGGCATGACGTAGCCTCACTGGAAGGCGAACGCCACGGTGACCGACCAACCAGCCACCAATAATTTAACCAAGCAAGCGAAATGTTGTTCCGACTCGACTCCATAAGCTTTGTCTGCTGGAGTGGACGGCGGCACAGGACGACTGCTGCTTAAAGAGCTGCGCCTTGCGCGATGCTCTGTGGTTAGCGCCAATATCGAGGGCTTTCGGCGGACGACCGGCCTAATAAGAAGCCGATGCAGAAGCCAAGTGCGCCCACCGTGAGCGCCATTCCGGTAGCGGTATACGGATGATCCGATGCGCCCACGACTACCGCGTTTGCCTCGCGTGTCACCGCGTCGGTGGCGGATTTCGCTGCCTTTTGAACGTCTGTTTGTAGTCTCGTGGCGACGCCGGTGTCGACGTCTAACTCGTCTTTGGCCATGTGATTTATCCTTGCTGAGAGAAGGGGAAACTATCGGCAAGGAGGGAAGGTTCCGACTAATAGCGTTAGTCGCGAAATGGCGGTGTTTGTGAAAGCCGCGCGAGACTAATAACGGAACGTTTTCGGTCGCCACGCGTTTAGCTAATCCAATGAAAAGACAGGAGAAATTTCATGGATTGGAATCGTGTAGAAGGCAACTGGAAGCAGATGAAGGGAAAGGTGAGGGAGCAGTGGGGCCAGCTCACTGACGACGACCTTGACGTTATCAATGGAAAGCGCGAGCAGCTGGAAGGTAAGATCCAGGAGCGCTACGGCTACCAAAAAGATCGTGCCAAGAAGGATATCGACGACTGGTTCGGCAGTCAGAGGTGGTAATCTTTAGGATACGAAGGAAGGCGGCAGAGATGCCGCCTTTTTCGTGCCGGCTACCGCGCGGCCGCAGTGGTAGGGCCACCACGTCCCACGAAAAGAAACGGAGTGTCGCCGCAGACTGCGAGAAAGCTGTCGATGTGATGGCCGCTGAAGGACTACTGCTATAGAGTCTGAATGTCTTCTGCGGCCGACTTGCCAGACCGCCGGTCCTTCGTCGGCTCGTAACTGACCTTTGCCCGTCCTTCAGGCCTTGCAGGCCTGACCGCTCGACTGCAGAAATATGCACGAAAACATCCGGCGAACCATCGTCCGGCTGAATGAACCCATAACCCTTTTCAGAGTTGAACCACTTAACAGTGCCAGTTGGCACTTGAAGTCCTCGCTTGATTCCCCCGCGGATCGCGAAATTGGGTGCGAAACCTGACAAGACCGCTGCCGGATCAATGGAACGATGAGGGGCCTGGCATCGCACCAATGGCTCAACGGCTGGGAGCTCGAAGCGGAACGAACGGTTTCCTTCGGTGTTTTATTTGAGAGGAGCACGACATGGGAACCAACGACACAAATGCCACCCCCGAGCAACGCCGCCCGAAAGACGTTGGCACGATACCGGAAAAGCCCGAGCCCGCCGACAAGGAATCGCTCGCTCCTCCTACCGTCCAAAAGCCGGGAGCGAAGGATGAAAGCGAGCGCCCGATCGTCAATCCGGTGACGGGCGGCGCTTTTTAAAGCCGCCGCCGCGGCTCCGCCCAATTCGATAGAACCTGCAAAAGTCGGATCCGCGGAATACAATAACGGAAAGCCCCTGGCGACGAGGACGATGTCGTCATCGCTCACTACATGGCGGTCCAGGGCAGCAGACAACATTCCAAGCGATGCCAGCTCCGTTGTCCTAAACTCCTGGAAGGGGGGGCGTGATGGCCGGCTCGTGAGCCTCATCGCGTTCGATGGCGACTATCCTGTCGGACCCGTGTCATGCGAGCTTCCCTAATGCCGTATCCGCGCACCGTTCGGCTGCCATACTGCGAAATGTTTGGAACTAATTTTGATCGCCCTAGATTTCTCCGGGACGGAGGCATCTATGAATAAGCAGCAGGATTCTGAATACAGATTGACGTCGGAAGCAGTCCAGACATGGTATCGCTTCTACGAGGTGTCACCTGACGATCGGGCTTCGCACGTTCTCCGCGCCGCGGCGGTCGATCTTTACGAGCATGGGTACCGAACGGCTGACGACATCGCGACGATGCTCATCGGAACCTATGTCGGTATCTGGTCGACCAAGGTGAACGCCGCGACCTCGGAGTCGGTACACTAGCGCTTTGTTTCTGCCGAGCCGGACCGGCATCCGGGACGAACTTGGCCCGGGACTGCCGGGGTTCGCGTGGGCCAGGAACCGCTTGTCTAGCTGGCGCGGCAAGGGCGCCGCGCCTTGCCAGTTATTCTTCGACCGGCGTCGAGGCCTTGCCAAGCTTCACGGATGGCTCTCGTCCCCAGACGCGCAGCTTGCCAAGCTCGGCCACGAAGGCGGCAAGCCCCTCGTCTCCAGGCAGCGCCCGAACCCCCTCGTCTAGAGCGTCGGCGATCCCTGCCTTTTCAAGCAGCGGGAGCGCCGACTGATCGTAGCCGATGAACTTGCAGTGTTGGAAAGCGTCGGCGACGAAGTCGCGCGCCGCTGCCTCGCTCACCACGTCGTCCATAGCGGCGGACGACGTGAGCAGAGCCACAGCATCAAAGAGGACAGACGGTCCGCCATCGATCATGTGGTGGGCCTCTATCCATGTCCCGTCGGAGGCCGTAACACCAGCCACCTTCGGCGCGATCAGCTCATAGATGGCTTTTTCCCTTGTTATCGCTGCCGTCAGGCCATTCAGCAGCTTCGCGTCGACGCCATCGGTCACGAGAATGCCGAGTTTCCGTCCTTCGAAGCGTTTCGGCCCACGCTCGACGATGCTGAGGGCCGGCGATGCTCCAAGATCCTGGCGGGTCGGCATCGCTGCATCGGCCGGCTCCGGCATGGTTTGGAAGCCGAGCTTCTGGGCGACGGTGGACGCAAGCGTCTCGTCAATATTCATAAGATGAGCGACCATCCGTTCGCGCACGGCCGGCGTCTGAACCTTGGAGAGTTCGAACGTCAACGCAGCTGCGATATGGCGCTGCTCCGGCGGAGTTTGGCTGATGTAGAACTGCCGGGCCTGACTATAGTGATCAGCAAAGCTTTCCGGGCGCAGCCGCGCCTTCGCACCCTGCTCTTCAGCAGGGAAGTGGCGATAACCTTTGACCGGCGACTCCCGAGGACCTTCGCCGAAGGAATTCGGCTGATAGTTGACACGGCCAGCCGGATTGCGCATCGCCATGTGACCATCCTGCTGGAAATGCGCGAAGGGGCACTTCGGCGCGTTTATCGGCAGGTGCGTGAAGTTCGGCCCGCCAAGCCGCTTCAACTGCGTATCGAGGTAGGAGAAGTTGCGGCCCTGCAGCAGCGGATCGTTACTGAAGTCGATCCCTGGTGGGACGTTCTGGGTCATGAACGCGACCTGCTCGGTTTCCGCGAAAAAATTGTCGGGCATGCGATCGAGCACCAAGCGTCCAATCGGCTGTGGCGGTAGTATTTCTTCAGGAATGATTTTTGTCGGGTCGAGGACATCAAAGTCGAAGTTGTCAGCAAAGTCCTGGTCGAAGAGCTGGACCTGCAACTCCCATTCCGGGAAGTTGCCGGACTCAATCGACTGCCAGAGATCCCGGCGATGGAAGTCCGGATCGGCGCCGTTGATCTTGACCGCCTCGTTCCAGGCGACCGACTGGAGACCCAGCTTGGGCTTCCAGTGAAACTTCACGAAGGTGGAGTCGTCCTTGGCATTAACGAACCGGAAGGTGTGCACGCCGAAACCCTCCATGAAACGGAAGGATCGTGGGATGGTTCGATCTGACATGATCCACATGACCATGTTCATACTTTCCGGCGTCAGGCTGATGAAGTCCCAGAAATTGTCGTGCGCCGTCTGTGCCTGTGGAAACGCTCTATCGGGTTCCTGCTTGGCGGCATGGATTAAGTCTGGGAATTTAATGGCGTCCTGAATGAAGAACACCGGAATATTGTTTCCCACGAGATCCCAGTTGCCCTCCTGGGTGTAGAGCTTCACTGCAAAGCCTCTGACATCTCGGGCGAGATCCGCAGATCCTTTGTTACCGGCCACAGTTGAAAAACGGACAAAGGCGGGGGTTTTCTCACCCGGGCGCTGGAAGAGATCCGCCTTGGTGTAGGCAGCGAGCGATTCATAGGTTTCGAAGAACCCGTGGGCGCCGTACCCCCGTGCATGGACGACACGCTCAGGAATCCTTTCATGGTCGAAGTGGAAGATCTTCTCACGGAAATGGAAGTCGTCGACAACGAGGGGACCGCGCGCACCAATCCGAAGGGAGTTCTGGTCATCGGCAACTGGGCCGCCTTGGGCGGTTGTCAGGATTGGCTGCCCGTCTTCCGCGAACTGATGGAGCTCGCCGCCTTCGCCGCGGTGGAGTTTTTGAGCGTGGATGGTGACGGTGTCGGACTGTGTTATTTTAGATTTCCTGGCCATTGTCTTGCTTCCCCTTAGGATGTCGTACTCGGTCGAAATGGGAAAAAGCCGCCCAAGGGACGGCCTTCTTGGGTGGCTACCTCTATTCAGGCGGCCCTTTTACCCTTGGGATTGTCTGACACCTCTGCGAGTCGCGTCAGCTTCTTGTCAGTGGCATCCTCTTCCGTAAGGGTTGCCTGAAGAAGCGGCACCGCAACCTTGAGGCCGAGCTGGTTGGCCCAGGCGATCAGGGTGCCATAACGCGCACTCTCATAGTGCTCGACCGCCTGAGCAGCCGAAATCAAGCCCGCATCGAGCGCGACCGAGCCCTTGTATTCCTCCATGATCTCTTCGCCTTCGGCGAGGATGCCCTGGATCGCTTCGCAGGTCTTGCCACGAGCCGGCTTGCCGATCAGCTCGAACACCTGCTCCAGGCGCTCGATCTGTCCCTGTGTTTCGTCGCGATGCTTGAGGAATCCAGCTCTGCCTTCTTCGGACTGGGCTGCCCGAGCCATCTTGGGAAGGGCCTTCAGGGTCTGTTTTTCGGCGAAATAGATGTCCTTGGGCGTATCAAGGAAAAGGTCGTTGATGGTCTTTTCGGTAGCCATGGCGTCCTCCTGTGGCAGTAGCGCGGTCACCGAACTCCGCGTGATGGTGGAAGTTCCCGCAAGAAATGAACGACGTCCCGTCCCCGGGACGTCGTCTCAATCCGCAAAGGAAGAGAGAGAGAGAGAGAGCCGGTCGGCGTTACTGCCAGGAAGTTCTATGCGGAGAGCACAGCATTGACCGGTGGCAGACTCAACTTCCACCCATCACCGTTGTTCCATCGACCTTGACCTTTTCGACGATTTTCAGCCCAACAAGAATTCAGGTTGGATTTGTCGCTACCGAAGGCGGATGGGGCAGGGCGGCACAAGGCACCAGGCTGGATTTTGTCGTATGGCGCGGAACAGCGGCATGATCTCGGCGTTATCGAACGCCACTGTGGCGCGGAGAAAACGCGATGTCGAAATTCTTTTCCAAATTTGCAACGGTCATCGCCGACCTGTCGGGCAAGCCGGCCACCTTCGTCGGAGCGGTTGCGCTCGTCCTCGTCTGGGCGGGATCCGGACCATTCTTCGGCTACTCCGAGACATGGCAGCTCGTTATCAATACGTCGACGACGATCATAACATTTCTCATGGTCTTCGTGCTCCAGAACTCCCAGAACCGCGACGGTAAAGCTCTGCAGGCCAAGCTGGACGAGCTGATCCTCACGTCACAGGCGCAAAACAAGTTCGTCGGAATTGAGAAGCTGGACGAACAGCAGCTGCGTGAGATGAGTAAGACACTTGCGGAGAAGGCCGAGTGCGTCGAAGATGTTGCGAACGGGAAGGCCGAGGTTGCATCTTGATCGTATCAGGCATCCGCCTGGCGATCCTCAATCATCTGTTCGAGCTCGTGTATTTCATGCTGCTCAACACCGATCCAGTGGTCCCTCGCGGCATCGCTTGAGTGGATCAGTTCGTCGACCTTAGCCTGCAGTGCATGCATGTCCCGATTCTGCGAGTGCTGCATCAGGAGCAGCAGAAATAGCGTCGTCATGGTTCCGAGAACGTTTGAGAGCAGGAACCATTGGTCAGGCAATCCCATCGCGAGCCCGAAGACACACCACGAGGCAACGGCAAGGACGACCGCGGCCAGCATGAGGTGATGTCCTGCCAACATTACCGCGGTTTCCGACATGCGGAGAAAATGAGATCGCTTAGCCATGGTGAGAGAATGCGCCAGGAGCGAGCGGGTTCCGGCGGTACAGGCTTCGTCGACCAATCCGCCGTCAAAGAGAAGACCGCCCTGGTGAGGCGGCCTTTCAAAGGGATCTAAACGCTCAGTGCGCGATATAGACTTCCTCGTCGCGCACAACGTGCGTGGTGCCGACTGCCCCTCCGGTCAAAGCCGCGATTGCGCCAATTGCCAGAGCGATAAATGCCAGGATCGCTCCTGCCGAGAATGCGGTCGCTGCAGTCTGCGCTGCCTCGGTCGCCCTCTGCTTTGCCTGTGCCACGGCGTCCTTGTACTGCTGCTCGTACTTGGCGACCTGCTGCTTGGCCTGATCGACGGGAATGTTCTGGGCTTTGGCGACGGCTTCGGCCGCGCGGTTTCGTGCTTCCTCCGCTTTTGCCTCGTCGCCTGTCAATGTGGCCCGAACGGACGCGACCGCCGCGTCGCGCAATGCTGCGGGGTCGTTACCGCCGCTGGCATCACGGACGTTCTGTTCGATACCAGCCATCGGATCCGTCGCGGCCGCTAGTGCCGGAGCGGCAGTCGTTGCGGCCGTTGCAACCGTGGATCCGGCGGTAGCGACAATTCCGCCCAGACCTGCGAAGACACCACCGACGAGAGCGCCGACCGATGTCGTCAGAAGGTAGACGACGACGAGAGTAGTAACGGCCCATGACGTGACGCCATGCAGGGCTCCCGTCGAACGACGCGGGCGTCCGGACAAGCGACTGGCAATGTAGCCGCCGATGAAGGATGCAATGAGTCCGCTGACGACGAACCACACTGCCGTTGTTACGGAAAGCGTGGCCGCACTCGGATTGTCATTCGCGGCGGGATCGATGACGGCTGCGCCAATGCCCGCACCCAGTAGATTGAGCAGGAGCTGGACGACCAGGGCGACTGCGACGCCGGCGAACACCGCGCCCCAGGATACCTTGTTGAGGGCCGCGTTGAGATACGGATTGTCGTCACGGGTATGAACGTGCGCGACGGTGGAGACGGGCTGGGTCATAGGACTGTCCTTTCGCTTTCACGGGTTCGTGAAGTGGCAATCAAACTTCCACATGCGCCAGTTGTTCCAAATGTTTGCACTACATTGAAAAAGACGCGAGTGAGAAAGCCCGAGTGACTAGGCTGGGCTCGCGTTGAAACGATAGGTTGCTTCAAGCCTATTCGCGGCGGAAAGGAACGGTCGATTGCAGAGCAGGTCGAGCCGGAGGTCGAGCTTCGGAAGATGACAGAAGGCCACAATGTGGTGGCTGACTACGGTCACGTTGGTCTGACCGCTCCGCGAGCACCCGGTAGCGTTTCTCCGCAACGATCGGCAGAGGCGCAACATCGTGAGCTGCGCGGGGTCTGGTTTTCATTACCATCGAGGACGAGACCGAGTCAGCGAACGTGGTCGTGTGGACAAGCTTATTCGAAAAGCGGCGGCGTGTAGGACTGGGCGCTAGCATGATGGCCATCAATGGGCGCATCCAGCGCGAGGGCGACGTCGTCCACCTCGTCGCCGAGCAGCTCTTCGATGTGTCGGGCGATCTCTGCCTAGCCGACCGGGCACGAGTTCAAGCTGCAGTCGGGACGGGGACGTGGGGCGGATCGGCGCGAACTGACGGACGCGGTGAAGCCGAGCGACATCTTCATGCGGGATCTGCATATCGAAACGCTTAAGGTAAAGTCTAGTAATTTCCAACAGATGTCAATCTATCTTAAATGTTTACTTGAGGTAACTCGATGAACTTTCCCTTCCCTGCGAGCACTTCCAAAGTTTCACGAATTGGCAGACACGTGCTATGGTGGAAATCTTGCTAGGGGGACCGACTGGGGCACATCCACAACCGATGCGATGTGGAAAACAGCCGTACGGGTATCGTGTAAACGTTCGATGAGAACTGCTCTGGCTGGCAAGCTGAGAGGGGGCCGTCGCAAATGGAAGTTTCCGCAGAAGTTCGCTGGTTTTGGGAGACTGACGTGCCTCCCGAGCTCAATGACTGGTTCGTCAACTCGTCCATGCACCTGTTTCCGCCTGGAGGGGAAGAACTGCGAGAGGACGTCTACCTACATGATCCCAAACAGGTCGAGTTGGGAGTAAAAGCCCGAGGAGAAAAGCCAGGGTTGGAGGTAAAGGGTTTGGTCGGCCGCGCCGGGCCACTTTCAGAAGGCGCCTTTCATGGTGAAATTGAAATCTGGACCAAATGGACGTCACGAATACTGACATTGCCCGCCGCAACGATAGTCACTTCAAAAGCTAGGTGGTTACGAAAATTTGATACTGGCGAGGGAGCGCCGCGGGAAATCGAGCTGAACGCGAAGTGCAAGCCGGTTCGCGAAGACTTACCAGTCCGTGGTTGCAACGTGGAACTGACAACGATCAAAACTGACGATGGCAAGGTTGCTTGGACATTTGGCTTCGAAGCCTTTGGTAAACTCGACGAAGTCTGCGAACAGCTAAGGGCCGTGGCGGCATCGATGTCAGCAAGACAGCCGCCTGATTTCGGACATCCATCCTTGAAAAGTTATCCAGCCTGGTTAGCAGAGAGGTAGCAGCCCTAGCGGCTGATCTCCCAGAGGTGACGCCGGCAGTCGGCGGTGCCAGCTTGCCGTACGAGACCCCGCTTGACCAAAACGTTCAGCGTAGCGGAAAACCTACTCGTGAGGGCTAACTCCAACCGTCCCGCTTCGCTTCCGATGTTGGCCTCGCTTGCGAACTTGTCAGCAATCGCTGCCGTTGTTGTCGGGCGCTCCGAGCGGCGCAGGATGGCGGTTGTTTCTGCCCTTCAGAATTCGGTTACGCGATTGCCCGCCGTGTCCTGTGACGAACGGCGGGTCTTCGAGGGCGCAGAGGCCGCCTCGAACCCCGGATCGTAGAGCTTGATCACCTTCTCGAATGCTGCCCTCTGATCGCGCCGCTCTACGAACGAGCGGCTTGTGTCCTCGCCCAAAGGAAAAGGGTGTGTTACCGGCTTCCTTCGATCAGATTTACGCGATGCCGCATGCGGCGCCTTGAACTAGACCTTATCTAGCTTCGCTAAAATTCCCACCCTCTCACTTCTATCTCCCCATCGTTCAAGCGGGGTTCTTTTTGCAATATCCGCTGCCGGAGACGGTATTGTCATGAAGTCATTTTAAGTAGACGATACGTTGACCGCCAATTGTGGCGATGGCAAACAAGACCATTATTCGAAAATGATAAGCAAATATCTCGGTAAGCTTGGCGTTATTCTGGATTCAACAGACTTGGCCATCTGTCAACGCGCCTTTGATGCCATCTTGCAAAAATGGAAGATCGCGCGTGATACTGAAGACGCCGAACAAACGGCAGCAACCATTATTACGCTATACAAGCAGGGGATACATGACGAAAATAAGCTCGTCACCCTCGCCAGTCCCCACCCGCAGCGGAAGTAAAATTCGCGCATTGAGGGAACAAAAGCATGGATAGCTTGGGGAAATATTTGTCTGTTAGTTATTACTAATAATAGAATAATGTCCATTGGGTTAGACCGAAACTTTTTCGATCTCCCGTACCCTGGCTCCACGTTGCGCCCCTGCAGATACTGCAAAAGCGTGCCCGAGGGTCTCCCGGCCTCACCGTTGTCTCCGTAGCGGTGAGGCTTTTTGCGGGACGTGCAATTGTCTGGTCGAGTCGTTCCAAGAATGCGCCGGAACTTTTCCCACTGTAGGCGGGTTTTCTAAGCGGGTGACAGGGTTGTCACCCGGTATCGCACCGGACCAAGAAGCGATGCCGCAGCCCGCCGCTTGCGTCCGAACCGCAGCGGCGGGTTTCGATTTGCCGGCTACGGTATTGTTGGCCCGAACCTACTGCTTGAAGAAGAATATCCGTGCTTCCTCAGCGGCGGCCAGAAAGGCGGCACGCGCCTCGGCGGGTGCCAATCTCCGCTCGTGGCCGTCGATCAACGCTGTTTGGCTGCAGTGAAAGCCTTGCCGTCTTCTTTTCCCGGCCATTGTCAAACTATCAAGGTATCAAATCGCGTAGAGCATGCCGAAGAGCCTTGTCTTATGGATATCTTTCGGCTCTTCCCACTTAAACCTGGCAATTCCCACATCTTCCGGTATCCCGGCACAAAGCGAAGGGGGGCCGGATGCGCCACATCCGGACCTTTGCCAATAAATTCGCGAAGGTCGCGTCTCGAGCCAAAGCAGAAGTTCCGCTGATCCCAGCAAACGCCGCGGCCCTAAGCGGACCGGTGCGTAGTAGGCAAATTCCCCGCGAAGCTCTGTAGCAGCGTATGTTACTGTAACGTACTTGCCACTTCTCAATACCGTGCAAAGATTGTCCCGTAAGATTTGCGGGTATGCTGATTGAGAGCTTCGGCCGCCAGTACTGTTCGAAAAGTATAGGTTCCACTCGTGTTGTGGGGCGTGAAACGCGCGCGAGCAGTTCGTTCCAACCCTAAAAAAATATAGTGAAGGGAAATAACATGGCATCGACAGCACGCAGGCTTTCCTTTCTGGCTTTTCTCCTCGCGACAACCAGTTTCAACGGCGGGAGCGTAGCCTCCGCCCAGACTGCTGCTGAAATTCCATCGGCGATCAGCACGCCGGACACAGTCGTGACGCGCATTGGCACCCTCGACTTTAAGGATGGCATGCCGAGCAAGGAGACCATCGCTAAGGTCTATGACAATCTGGACTTCACGCACGCTTTCGAGGCGTTCGTAAACACCCTGCAAGGGGTCAGCATACACGCCCTCCACAAGGGCCTACTGAGCGCCGGTGTCAAGGATAACGAAGTCCTTGTCTTCTCCGAACTGATGGACGCCAAGTCGCTCTTCCTGACGGCCAATGCGGACACCGTCTATTCCATGGGCATGCTCGACTTGACCAAGGGTCCCATGGTGCTGGAGGTGCCACCAAAGGCGCTTGGTGCCATTGATGACTACTGGTTCCGCTGGGTCATCGACATCGGCCTGCCTGGTCCTGATCGCGGCGAGGGCGGGAAATACCTAATTCTGCCGCCCGGCTATGATGGTCCGCTGCCGAGTGGCTTCAATATCGCCCACGCCCGCACAAGCCTCGTCATATGGTTCGCTCGCTCTTTCCTGGAGAACAACGATCCGAAACCGGTGGCCGAATCGATCAGACAGTTCACCAAGGTCTATCCATACGAGGTTGGCGGCGTCGGCACCCCCATTGCCGACTTTTTGAGTGGCAAGGCTAGACTTGGAAAAGTCACGCCACCGCCGCCGACCGTGTTCCACGAAGGTACCGGCAAGGTGATGAACACCATCCCGCCGAACGACTTCAGCTATTACGAGATGCTCAACGAGGTCGTGCAGCAGGAGCCTGCAGGGTCGCTCGATCCCGAGTTGATGGGACCGATCGCCGCCATTGGCATCATCAAGGGCAAACCCTTCGCGCCGGATGAGCGGATGAAGAAGATCCTCACCGAAGCGCTTGCACTCGCCAATGCCACTTCGCGCACCCTGTTTATGGCTCCTCGCGATTCCACTTTGTACTACTACCCCGGCTCGGGTTGGCAGAACATGCTGTTCGAGGTCGGTTACGAGTTCGAGACGCCGATTCCGCTGATTACAACCGAAGGCGTAAAGCCCTATCCGCCCACCGGCTATCGCACGCTCGACGCGCGAACGGACTTCTTCTATGGCGTCACCGGGATCACGCCCGCGATGGCCATGCGTCTGCCAGGCATCGGTTCAACGTACCTGTGGACGATGGTCGATGCAGATAAGGAGCCCTTTGACGGTGCCAAGACCTACAAGGTGACGCTGCCGAAGGACATCCCACAGGCGAACTTCTGGTCGTTCACGCTTTACGACAACATGACGCGCTCGATGCTCGACACGCCGCAGCGCTACCCTCGTGCAGGCAGCCAGAGCTTTCCATCACCCGCAGCGGAAGCGGACGCCGACGGCACGACGACGATCTACTTCGGCCCGACGCAACCAGCGAATGTCAAACGGGGTAACTGGATTCAGACCGTGCCCGATAAAGGTTTTATCCCGTGCCTGCGGCTCTACAGCCCGCTTGAACCGTTCTTCGCCAAGCAATGGCGACCGAGCGAGGTCGAACTCGTGAATTAGTCCGCCGACAAGGACGTTAGCATCGCGGCACGCGTCAGCGCGGATGACTACGCTTTGATACCTGCGTGCATCCGGTCGCGTCAGGTTAATGATCATACTGGCTCACCTGGTTAAAGCGCATCATCGATATCCATTTTCAATGGCCAATCTATTGCCGCAATCGGCGAGCAACAGCGCCACCTCTTGCGGCTGATGCCTGCAAGAAGCGCAGGGCCGGTCGCAAGAGCGTTCCGTTTACGAGGGACGAACCCCCTTCTCGCAGGCCGGTCCTGTTGGGCGTGCGGCGCAGTTCCCTCGTTTGCAACAGGGTTCGTCTGGGATGCGACGTCGCCAGCCAGTTAGAAATGCGACACTCAGCATCTCCAGCGGCGCAAACGGCAATCCCGATCCGACCGGCTGGTCCGGATTGTAAGGGAGGAGCGGAGGCGAGTTTGTGTCGCGCTACCTCGGGTTAAATCGGTCCTTCGACAGACAAATGGCACTGTTGATCCTAGCCCCGCGTGGTGGATGGTACTATTGTGCCACAACGACGACGCTATCTGGTCTTTGCTCCGCGTTCACTCTGCGGTGCTCCATACTTGCGGAGGATAACCTATGGCTGAAGAACAGGCTCCAAGCGGCCCTGATCTGACGAAGGGCGTTCCCACCAGCGCTCTTGACGGTGGCAAGCTGCTCGGCCATGTCGGTGACAAGGACGTCCTGATGTTGCGGGCGGGAGGCGACCTCTTCGCGATTGATGCCCTGTGCAGCCACTATCACGGTCCGCTCAGCGAGGGGTTGGTTGTAGGGACAACTGTGCGCTGCCCTTGGCATCATGCCTGTTTTGACCTGCGAAGCGGTGAGGCGATCCGCGCCCCCGCCTTGAGTTCTCTATCTGTATGGCGCGTCGACGAACGCGATGGCCTTCTATTCGTCCAGGACAAGCGCACGGACGCGCAGGACACCCGGCCGCTTCCCTCGGGCGGGCCGGACAGGATCGTCATCATCGGAGGAGGGGCCGCGGGATTCGCAGCGGCGGAAATGCTTCGCCGACGGGGCTATCAAGGCAGCCTGGTCATGCTGAGCGCCGACACTGCCGCACCGGTCGATCGGCCGAACCTTTCAAAAGACTACCTCGCGGGAAGTGCCCCCGAGGCATGGCTGCCGCTGCGGTCGGCAAAATATTATGAAAAAGCGAATATCGACCTTCGGCTTGACACGGAAGTCATGTCGATCGATGCGACAGCGCGCGAGGTGACGACGGCAAGTGGCGGCAGGTTCACTTACGATCGTTTGCTCCTTGCGACGGGTGCCGAACCGGTGCGTCTAACCATTCCGGGCGCAGACCAGCCCAATGTTCATACGCTGCGCTCACTCGATGACAGCCGTGCCATCATAGCCGCAGTTGAGCAGGGCGGGCGCGCTGTCGTGCTCGGCGCGAGCTTTATCGGGCTTGAGGTGGCCGCTTCTTTGCGTACGCGCAATATCGACGTTCATGTCGTTGCTCCGGACAAGTGCCCGATGCAACGGGTGTTAGGGCCGGCAATGGGCGACTTCATCCGGCGGCTCCACGAGGAGTATGGCGTGGTCTTCCACCTTGAGGAGACTGTAACCGCGATTGAAGGCACGAAGGTCAGGCTCAAGGGGGGAGGCGTCCTCGAAGCCGACGTTGTTGTGGCTGGCATAGGCGTCAGGCCGCGCCTTGCCCTGGCCGAACAGGCAGGCCTGGCCATAGACAATGGCGTCGTCGTCAATGCCTATCTGGAAACGAGCGTACCGGGAATTTATGCAGCGGGCGACATTGCGCGCTGGCCAGATCCCCATACGGGACAGAACATCCGCGTCGAGCATTGGGCCGTCGCGCTGCGCCTGGGGCAGGTGGCAGCGCGCAACATGATTGGGCACCAGGAGAAATTCGAGGTTGTGCCCTTCTTCTGGAGCCAGCATTATGACGTGCCCATCAACTACGTCGGCCACGCAGAACGATGGGATGAGATCGTCGTTGATGGCGACATCCAGGCGAAGGACTGCATGCTACAATATATGAGCGCGGGGCGGCCGCTGGCAGCGGCTTCCATCTATAGGGACCTCGAGAGCCTCGAAGCCGAGGCGAGAATGGAGAGGGAGAGGGCCTAACATTGGCTATCGGTGGTCTCCTTCACCTGAGATTGATCCGGTCCAAGCTCGACGACGAGTTCCAGCACCTCGACCTTCCTTTCACCCTGTTGAGAACACCTGCGGGGTGTTGGCACAGATGATATCGATATTGAGTTCATAGAGCGCGCGTCCGAACTGCGTCAGGCCGCTCGTCCGATCTTTTTGCGACGCATGGGTCGAACGAAAGGCACCGTGCTTGTTCGCTGAAAATCCCAGAGGCTTGCCCCATTGCTGCAAATACGCCTTCGTCGCGTGCAAAACGATGCAATCCTTCCGTGACATGGTGATCAAACAGGACATGACGACTCCAACCGCTCATCTTCTCAACCAGGCTGAAGGTCGTCATCCTTGCTCCCAACGTTGGCGTTGACCAGCGCATCGAGTGTTAGACGCACCAACGCCTTGCCGAGAAACGCTGATTTTGTTGGCGAATTGGCTACGGGGTCGCATCGGGCATTGCCAGATAGCGGTAAGACTTTGCCCGTTGACCAAAAAGGGGCTCACTCCCTGCGCTAGCGAGCTACACTCGCGCCGGCTCAACAACCCGTCTTCTCGACTATCATCGCCTCTCTAACCGGATGGAAATCGTGCTACTACCTCGATCGTTCCCGCAGTTATAGCATATTCTCGCAGCTAACGTATTGAGGTGTCGCTTGAGCCGAGACCGCTTTTATGAAGACCTTTTCCTGTCCGCGATCTACGATGCTTGGCATCCGCGTACCCTTCAGGTGGTCCACGAACCCCTGCTCGTGACGGAAGCCTCGTTCCCGCAGAATTTCGAGCATCGGGTCCCACACGTGAGGCTTCGCGAGCTCTCCGGAAGCAACCTTGATGTCGAGCGCGGTAAGCCTCCCACAGTTCAAATGACCGACCAGGTCGGATGCGGTAAGTTGAAAACCCGAGGAAACTTTTTTCATGGGTGACTACCCGAAACCACAGAGGTTTGCTGCAACCTTCGGATAACATTCTGCAAGCGCTCGGACAACTAATGCGTAAATGTTTCTGTGCAAATCTTGGTAAGTTTGTGGGTGAGGGATTGCGCCGCCGCTGAGTCAGTTCCAGCCTCCCGATCGAACAAGATTGGCAGGAACTATGACCAGACAGCACGCGACACCTCTCGTCATTTCGTCCGATGGCAAATACATCACGCCGATGACCCCGCTTGCACTGGGTGTCGGCGGACATGGACTGAGCGAGGCGGACATACAGGGCATCGTCCATCGGCATCCCGCTTGCCTCCCGATCGCGGAAATTGACCCTCTCTTTGCAGGCCCCATCGCCGTTTGCAGGGAACTGACGACACCGGCAGGCCCGATAGACAATCTGCTGGTAACGCCAAGCGGACTTCCGGTTCTCGTCGAGTGCAAACTCTGGAAGAACCCGGAAGGCCGTCGGGAAGTGATCGGGCAGATCCTCGACTACTCCAAGGAACTTACTAAGTGGTCGGCATCGGACCTGCAGCGCGAAGCCAGCAGACGGCTTGGAAGGAAAGGGAACGTTCTGCTCGATATCGTCCGGGAAGCGGGGCACGAGATTGACGAGATCGCGTTCAATGACTCGCTGACGGCCAACCTCCGTCGCGGGCGTTTCCTGCTCCTGATCGTTGGAGACGGCATCAGGGAGGGAGTAGAGGCAATCGCGGAGTATCTGCAGGTCCACGCGGGACTTCATTTTACGCTGGGGCTTGTCGAGATGCCAATATATCAAGCGCCGGACGGGAGCCGCCTGGTCGTTCCGCGGGTCCTTGCCCGGACACTTACCGTGGCCCGAACGGTGATCAATGTTCCGGACGACATGACAGTGATCGATGATACCTTCGAAGAAACATCCGTCGACCCTGAGCGCGAACAGGCCCAGATACGTGGAAGGGAACTCCGCTTCGCGTTTTGGAGTGACTTTCTGGCCGGGCTTCGGCTTGACGATCCTCAGCAGCCGGTGCCGCGTCCCTCGCTTGGAGGGCATGTCGTATTCAAATTAGGGGCGCCAGGCGGTTCGAGCTGGATCACGGTCTATCGCGACACGAGTAAGAATGTCGCCGGTCTGGCACTCTCGTCCAACATCAATTCCGCCGGCGAGCGCGCATCGAAAATGCTTGCGTCCCAAGCTGCGGAAATCTCGTCGGACCTACCCGGCGCGACGGTGGACTTCTCTCCGGAGCGCCCGATGATTGTCGAGCGCTTGGCATTGAAAAACCTCGAAAACCCGGCGGATCGAGAACGAGCGATCTCATGGTTACGGGAGCGAACGAATGCTTTTGTGAACGCGCTGCGGCCTCGTGTCCGATCGGCATTGTTGGAAATGGGCAGCGAACCCGGCACTTAGAGATTAACAACTTAGTCTCTGCACCAATGTCCCAATAATTTTTTCGTTCGCACTGGCTACAAGGTTAGGTCTCGTTCGCCAAACTGAAGCTGACGTGCGTCGGCGAATGTCCCGATTCTATGACCTCAATGCCTCCCTTCGCGGCGCGCGAAAAAATTGCTTCGAGCTGTGAATCTTGTCAGTTTGGATCACCCTGTTCGATTCGCCGGCGGGCGTGAATCCGGCTCTCATGATCAATGTCTGGGTCAGCGAGGTTGCCGCCATTCGGTTCGGGGATCTTCTGACGAGCGGTAGCCGCATGGCTGATGTCGCAGGCCGAACCGATGAACCTCGCTTTTCGATTGTGTTCACTTAGGATGCGGGTTTTAAACCGCGCAATCGAGAACGGATCAAGGTTGATGGGCGTCGCGTTCGCGAAACTTGAATGCGAAGATAGATTGACGAACGTGAATGGTAGCTTGCCGTGCCCGATCCAGGACACAGAGACCTGTCTCAGGAGGAGTTCTTCGAGTTTATCTGCGCTCGCGGCGAGCGTTGGCAGCTGGCCCACGGCGCGGCCGTAATGAGACCCGCGTCAATCAACGTCACGGGACCATAACGGTAAACGTGCTGTTTTCTTTCTATAATCAGCAGAATGCAGCGAAGTGCTGCTGTCTAAGTCGAGATCTGACTTGGACTATCAGCTTGATCTCTCGTCCCTGCGATCGGATAGTCGGTAAAGTGAACCGATTTTCGCGGAGAACATATCCGTCCGTGGTCAGCTTAGAGCGCTAGATGATCGGTCGCCGCAGCCAACCCCAAAGGGAGTTGCTAGGCCTACGATCGAAGGGGCCTCAGATATCACGGGATAGTTGAATTCTTTACTTGCCGGGGCGTTGTCAGATCAGACTCTTTCGATAGAGATTTCAATGAACGCTGCCGCGCCTCGCGGTTGCTGTGTCGGCTGAAGCCTGATGTACAGACGCAATTCGAACCACGGAAATCCTTCGGTGAATCCTTTCCTATGCATTTGGAAATTCCTCTTCCGGAAGCCCTCTAAACTTCCCGTCAGCAAATTTGTCGATCTGGCTCCGACAAGGAACGCCGATCACACCGGGATTTACTATGAGGCATTGGAGTTCGCTACGAACAATGACGAGGTGCTCAACATTGCGCTCACCGGTCCCTACGGGTCGGGAAAAAGCAGCGTCATCAAGTCCTTTCTTTTGAAATACCCAAGACCCGCGTTGGAGCTGTCGTTGGCGTCTTTCCTTCCGGAAGGCGAGGTCCCGGGAGTTCGGGTCAGCAAGCAGGAAATCGAAAGAAGTATCTTGCAGCAAATTCTGTATGGCGCCGATGCGGACAGACTGCCGCTGTCGCGCTTTAAAAGGATTCAGATCCCCAAGGGATGGTCCGCAGCCAGTTCTTTGGCCGTCTCCGTAGGGATGTTCTGTTTGTGGTATATTTTTACCAATCAGTCCGATGTGATTTCCGGAAAATTTTTCAAGCCGTTCGACCTGACCAATTGGTTCAACATTGTGTCGTTTACTATCGCGTCGATATTCGTATGGCGGTTAGTTCATAGCATATACTTGAAAAGCTTAGGCCTATCGCTGAAGAGCATCTCTCTCAAGGACATACAGATCGCACCGAAAGCAGCGGACGAGGAATCTATCCTTAATAGGCACCTCGACGAGATCATCTACTTCTTCCAGTCTACTAAATACGATTTGGTTGTGATCGAAGACTTGGATCGGTTCGACAACCCCGACATTTTTGTCACGCTGCGCGAGATAAACGCGTTGGTGAACGAGAACGCCGACATACATCGGCGAATACGATTCCTTTACGCTCTCCGAGACGACATATTCATCAACACGGATAGGACCAAGTTTTTCGAATTCATTGTTCCCGTCATTCCGGTGATAAACCATTCCAATTCGATCGATAAGGTTCTTGAGCATACCCAGCGCATCGATCTCGACGCTCGACTGGATCGGCGTTTCATTCGTGACGTGTCTCGGTATCTAAGTGATCTGAGACTCATCGCCAATATATTCAACGAATACGTGATCTACGCGTCAAGTTTACGGGCGGACAGAGATGGTGCACTGGATCCGAACAAACTGCTTGCCGTCTTGATCTACAAGAATGTCATCCCGAAGGACTTTGCCGCGCTACATCGACAGGAAGGCGCGCTTGCCACAGTGCTGATCCGGTACGATGAATTCGTAGAGAAAGCGGGGGACAGGATTCGTGCCAAGCTTGCCGCAATTCAAGCGGACCTCGTCAGCAGCGAAGAGCAGCACGTTCGGGATCTCTCGGAACTGTGCAGTGTCTACGCCATGGCGATAATAGAGCGCGTTCCGACTCAACACACGTACTTGCTTACTGAGTATGGGAGGCTCGCTCTTGGCCAGCTCTCGAAGCATGCCGAGTTTGAGAAGATTCTGTCGCAGAGCTCCATCAGGGCCACGAGCGATAACGGCTACGGTACGAACGTGGACCTCCATGGAGTAGAGGCAGCGGTTGACCCCGCTAGGACCTTTGTCGAACGCAAGGAGCTTATCGAGCACAGGTCTGCTGATCACAAGGAGAAGATGGATAAGGAATCCCAGGAACTCAAGACTGAGCTCGCTTCCTTGCGGGCGAGAAAATTCAATGAGGTCGTGAGGGAGAGTTCCGCGCTCATAGAAGAAGTTTTTGCCGAGGTCGGAGAAAGCCGAGAACTTCTGAAATTTCTCATTTTGGAAGGGCATCTGGACGATACCTACTACCAGTATACTTCGCTCTTCCACAGTGGGCGGCTATCGCCCAATGACAACAAATTCCTGATCCAGATCCGCAGCTTCAACAACCCTAAGCCTGACTTTCCGCTCGACAATATTTCCGAGGTCATCGCCTCGATGCGCGAGGACGATTTCGGTCGGAGCTACGTTCTCAATCGCTTCATCGTCGACTACCTGTGGGGGAACGCTAATCAGTATCCGGCCCATATTACCAGCGCGGTCGAGTTCATCGGCTCCCACTTCGACGAATGCGAGGACTTCTTTTCGATCTATTATGCCCGCGGTACACACGTGGATCGATTGATTTCCACGCTGGTCAGTAGGTGGCCTTCTTTCCCGGTAGTCGCCTTGAGAAGTGCGCAAGGTATATCGCACGCAGCTAGAATTCTCGCATACGCTCCGAAGGGTGCGCTTGCGAGCGGAACCCCCGTTGGCGTCGCGTTGGCGCGATTTGCTTCCCAGGAAATGAGCAGGATTCTTGGCGAACACGTCGACTTCGATTTGGACCTCCTCAAAGCTCTGCAGGTCCACATTGGCGATATTTCAGCGCTCGCAGATCACGATGATGTGGTGGCATATGTCGCATCGGAAGGGCTCTACTTGGTCTCCATTGGCAACATTCGACATATTATGGAGCACGTTGTCAGGTTTCCAAATCTAGGCAACCTAGAAACCCAGCATTTCTCCTCTCTGCGTGCAGCCAACTATGGCCCACTTCTGAAGCGTATTGGCTCCAGCTTCGAGATCTATGTCCGCGACCTTCTGCTCAAACATGAGACCAATACAGCCGAAGATCTGCCCGCAATCATCGAGGTGCTAGGCCACGATGAGGTAGGTATCGAGCTTCGTTCGGGCTTCCTCAGCATGCAGACAGCTATATTCCCCTCGTTCGAGGGCGTTCCGGCAGCGTTTCACTCCTCTCTGATGAAGGAATCGAAGATTGAGAGCACGTGGCAGAACTGCTTGGCCTTTCTCTCCAGTGAGGCTTTCAGCCCCGAAATTCTCACTGCCTACCTGCAGGGTAATGGAGCGAGTGAAGTCCTGTCCCGGGAAGCGATCCCGGACGGGGAAAGCGCGCTTCCGTTGCGAAAGTTCCTAATTGAGAATGACGCTCTGGCCGACAACATCTACAGGTCATATGTCCGGAGACTGCCGAGGTCGTTCAAGGCTCTTCCTAAGGTTAGCCCGAAAAAAATAGAGATATTAATCGAGGAGCGGAAGACGAATTTCTCCGCCGAAAATTTCACGGAGATTGAGGATGAGAACCTTAAGGCACTCTTCGTAAAATTGAACTTCGAGGCGTATGTAGCCAAACGAGACGAATTCTCGATCGACAATAAAATTCGCGAGAGGCTACTGAATTCCGATCTCGCCGACACCCAAAAAATGACAATCATCGCGGATATCGATCCAGATCTTGTCTCCAGCAATCCCTCGCTCGCCTCTGCCATGGGTCCCATCCTGGATCGGTCAACGATCGTGGCGAAGAACTACGGATCGAATTTCGTCCGCGCGGTTATCCTGAACTCCGGCCCGGAATCGCTCCAGATATCTTTGCTCAATAAGTTGCACAGCGTACTGACCGGAGGGGAGGTGCGCGATGTGCTCCAAGGATTGCCCCCGCCATACCGCGACATAGCCTCCTATGGGAGGTCTCCGAGGGTCGACGCAGATCCAGTTAACGAACAACTCGTTTCATGGCTGAAGGAGCGGAAGATCATCTCGTCATTCGCGCCAACCTTGTTCGGTGATGGTATCCGGATCAGCACGTTCAGAAAGGAGCCCTCATTAGACCAGTAGATTGGGGAAGATTCGACAACGGGCTTGCATCACCCAGGGGATCAAGAATAGGAAGCCTGACGGACTTGAGAAGCGGATAAGATTGCCTCGATATTCAACTTTCAGCTTCGCCATTCGCATCTCCGTCAGGATGTATGCGAAACTTTTTACTAAACTCTTGGCCAATTTGCCAACTCCCAGCACGAACGCAATATGAACATCGGGGAATATCCACAGGATTAACCGGGTAGGGGAGAAATAGCGCTCAATCCTCTAGCAAGCTGTCGCCCCACGTGCCACGGCGATCGAGAAGCGGGCGCTGGATCGACGGCGCATCCTCTTTAATCGCCATGTCGAGCGCTCGCCCCTCATCGACCTCCTTCCGGAGACCGATGCTGGACAGGTGCTCCGGAGACGGGTGCTTCGGCACCTTTTCCTTGTCTCAGGCGTTCAAGGATGGGGATGATATAGCGAATGATGAATAGCACCGAAGCGATCGATACCTTGTTGCACGGTCCTATCCAGCGCAGCGACGTCGAGATGGCCGTCGCGGCTCTTCGTCCGGCCCGACTGAGAACACTCTGCAGTTATGAGGGTTCGCTGTATCTCGCTGGCAACGGTGGAGATTTTCGAGAATATACTGCTGCTCTCGCCAAGGAACTCGACGGATACCTTTCAGGCGTCGCATGCCTATGGACCCACAGGATGGCCTATCCCGGCCAGGATGGCCCGGCATTCAGCATTCCGGGAGAGATGATCGAGGTTGCTGTAATTGAGAAACCGGTGTTGGTGATCTGCCAGTCGGTCATGGCGAACCCTCAGGAAATCATCGCGATGACTGAGCGAATCCTGTTCGCCATAGCGCCGTCGAGCCTCGTTTATCCAACTTGTGTATATAGTTCGGCGGTTGCAAGCGAAGTAAGGCGCACGTTCGGTAACGTACAATTTGACGGCATCGAGGTCGATATGTCGTTGGCAGAACGACAGGTGGAGATATTCAATGCGTTGGACGACCGCCCACTCAAAGTCACGCCGATAATGTCTCGATGGTTGGCGAACCGTTTCTTTGGACCGGGACCGAAGCCCAAATTGCGGATGTCGTGCAATCCGACGACGTGGTGACACGTCGTTGCATCTGGCGACCAGAACGGAGGAGGGGAGTGCGACGCCTCCGTCTCGTGAGAACGCTCGGTTGCCATCGCAGTAAACGCTTGCAGATAATGCTTTTCCTTTCTATCTCGATACAGCCATCGCGGGAAGTTCCTGCGCGTGTTACCACCGCTCCAGCCAGCCTGTGCGCATTCAGCTGATTGTCGATCGAGAGTTGATCAACCCTCAAACCGGAACTGATTCGCCTTGCCATCAGGGCACATTGAATGTCGTCGTCTAGGCAGCGCCGCATAAAGCGACGTCAGGTCGGTTTCACTTCGCTCTACAATTCGCTTGCGACTCATGGTTGTATAAGCGATCCATCTCTCGCGTGACAGCGAAATTGAATTTCGAGAATATTGCGGCGCGGAAGTCAAAGATGGGATATTTTACAGACGAAGAGCTTCAGTCATTGCGCATCGAAACCATGATCCTCCATGTCGTCAGTGACGAGGATTTCGAGGTGCAACAGGTTCGCCCAGTCGAGTACGCGGATTTCTTCCTTGATCGCATCAAGGATACGGACGCTGCGGCGGTGTTCGAGTTCAACGAGGACTCAACGACGAAACGACACCTCGAAGAAATCGCGACGGGAGCCGAGTCCTTCGAGACAGGAGCCCAGGAACTCTCACGACTTTTCTCCCTTTTGCACGACGGGACCAGCAGGGCAGGCGCCTTCTTCGTGTTCGAGCTTCGATGCGACGACGAGCATACCCGTCTATATAGTCTTATAAAATACGACTATCAGCAGGTTATCGAGCAGTCTGGAGCGGGTGGCGCCAACCTGCTGCGGATGATTATGCAGGCTTTCGTTGCAGAGAAGCGCGCGATTCAGAAGTCAGCGATTGCGAGAGTGACGGGGGGTGTCGCGGGTGCCGCGGTCTCTGCAAAGGACCGAATGGCGCCGGGCATCGAGATCGCCGATTACTTCGCCCGTTTCCTCCAGATCAAGCGTACCCGAAGCGACGAGGAGCTTACGAGAACAGTCCGGAACCTGCTGCGCGCGACGCTCGATGAAATTCGGCAGCACCTGCCTGATCGGGATGTCGCCCGAGCCTTTCGGCGCGCCCAGGATGGCCTGCGAGACCGGGAGTTTATTAGCGGGGAGGTTATTGGCGAGGTTGTGGTCGCCGCTGCCGAAGCTCAGGGGAATGAAGTCGTGATGGCGGACATACAGAGGCGTCTTCGACGCAAGTTGAGTTCGGCAAAACTTGACGGACTCAGTTTTCCGCCGGATCGCACGGTGCTGCGGAGACCGCCTCTTCGCCGCGTCGCGACCACGGAAGGCGTCGTCGTCCTCTATCCCGATGACGCGGATCGCGCGATCGTTCAGCGGGATCGTTCCGCAGACGGTAGCGAGACGATTACAATCAGAACCGCGCACGTGACGGAGGACAGGCTTGTCCGCGAGGGATCTAGGGCGTCTCATTGACGCTGCGCACGCTCAGGGTGGCTTTGTCCGGGAAAGTGCGCAGGCGATCACCGTATCGAACCTGAGCGCACTCCAGGCACGCGACATCGCCAATGTATGCGCCGCTCTGGCATGGGGCTGTTCACTCGCGGACGGACAAGGGACGGTGTGGGAACCAGAGGAGTTGGATCAAGCCCTGGCGCCTTTCAGGCTCGTCATCGCAAAGCCCGCGATCAACGACACGTTGCTGGTCCTCTCTCTGCAAGGTTTCGGCGAACTGGTGGAAGATACGAGCAATCGCCAAAAGCGGTGGTGGGTTGCGGGGCTCGGCTCGCCAATTAGAACCTGGGACACATTGTTTCTACCATGGGGCAGGGATGATGAAGCGCCCGAGCCGGTGTCGACAAAGAATCCGCGCTTTCTAGTTCGCGAATACGGATCCCAACGAAGGGTGCCGGATCGCGTTGGGCGCTGGCTTCTGCGTAATCCGGACGACGATCGCGGCGTTGCCGATGGATACCGGGAGGTATGGTCTGAAATGGCGACCGAGGCGCTCATACGAACCCTTCCTAATGAGATAGAGATCGAAACGGAGGCACTCAAATTCCGCGGACCGCCGCGGCTCTCCTTGACAAAGCCTTCCAAGGAAGAGGTCAAAGCGTTCGCTCGACAGCGAGCATTTGATAACCTTCAGCATGCTGCCTCGTGGGTGTTTGAAAGTGAGCGGGACACTGAGACGCGGCACGCTCTTCTGGCGGCCGAGATCGCGCGTTCGGGTGTGGGGTCCAAGTCCGCGACTGAGGTCGTCCAGCAGGATATCGAAGTCGCATTGGAAGGCGCTCGCATTGCCTACGAGATGTCGCTGGCTGCTGTAGGCGCCGACACTCTCAAGGCGCTGACGGAACTGCGTAAAGCAGTGACGGAAGAAACTTCAAAGGTCACAGAAGCGACACGCCAGACGGTGACCGCTGTCTCCGGAGCGCTCGCCGTTGGCATGGGTTTGATTGCGGCGAAACTGACATCCTCGGCAAACGTCTTGCTCATCGACGGACTGATGTTCGTGGCGGTCGTGTACGTCGGGATGGTGATTGCATCGGGCTGGCAGTTCGTGCGTTTGCAAAGGAACGCGCGACAGCACTGGCAACCTCGACTTTACCAGTTTCTCCCGAAGGACGAATACCAGCGTCTCGTGCGTGGGCCGACGGGGATGGCGGAGACGGCCTTTAAGACGGCGGCGTGGGCTGGCGGTGCAGCGGTAGTCGTGCTCGCCGTCGTGCTGCTATTGGTTGGAAATACGCAGCCTAGTAGCGTCAAGAAGACAAATGAAGGCGCGTTGCATTCAAGTTGAGCGCCGCCGGGTGATTGGCACGATTTATGCTGCGGACACACTACGTTCCAGGTTGGTCACATATTTTCCGGCTGTGGTCCTTTCGAGTTCGGTTTTACAACTTGGAAATAGAATGTACCCCCCTACAGCCGAAAGGTGCATAAGGTTTATTATGGAACATCTGGGCGGTTTGTCTGCTGTTGCGTTTTGTGTAAGTGCGAACCAAAGATGGCGACACGATGTAGAAAACCATTGCCGAGCCTTCCTTACCGCGCCGCTTTTGCGCCAGCTATTCAACTGAAAGCGTGTATTTCCGCGACGCTGAGCTGTAGCCGTCACCTGCCGGGGACCGGAGTAGCTCTCCTCAACAATCGCAAGCTTGGTTTCATCACTGAAGCGGCGACGGCGAGTGCTGTCCACAATCTCCAGGCGGCTCACTCGACGGTCTCTGATAATGTCCATGGCTATACACCGGCTATGTTGACGTCGATATAGCTGGTGCTCTTTCATAATCCTCTTCCGAACAAGTCGGCCTGCTCGGATGCGTCCGACTGCCCGGCAGCGAGGAGAGTTTCCTCCATCGCGCCGATCGAGTTCCGAAGTCAGACTTTGATGACGCTCGCGGTGTAGATTTGCTCGATGGTTTTGCCGAGGTCCGCGTCAAATTCCGCGTCGCTCATCGTAACCCTCAAGCTCTCCGTCAGAGCGCGCGAGAAGCTGGCGGTCATGCCGTGGTTATGGCTGAGCTTCTCGCAGGCGTCGACGCGGCTGTAGCCGCCCGACAGGGCCACGACGCGGGTGACCGCCTTGTGGGCGATCAGGGGAGCGTAAAAATCGGCCACGGTCGGGATGGTGAGCTTCAGCATGACCTGCGTGCCCGACGGCAAGGCGTCGAGTTCCTTGGCGATCGCGTCGCGCAAGATGGCCTCCGCCTCTTGCTTGGTCGGGCTCTTGATCGAGACTTCCGGCTCGATGATCGGGATGAGCCCGTGGCCGAGGATCTGTCGACCGACTTCGAACTGCTGCTTCACGATGGCGGCGATGCCGGTCCTGGCCGCATCGGCGATCACCGAGCGCATCTTGGTGCCGAAGATGCCCTTTCTCACCGCGCGGGCGAGCAAGGCATCGAGATCGGGCATCGGCTTCATCAACTGCACACCATTCTCCTCGGCGGCCAGCCCCTTATCGACTTTGAGGAAAGGCACCACACCACGATCCTCCCACAGATAGGAAGGGACCGGCTTGCCCTCAGCCTCGCCATCCATGGTCCTTTCGAACAGGATGGCAGCGATGACCTTGTCGCCGGAAAAACTGGGCGCCGTCATGATGCGCACGCGCATCTCGTGCATCAGTCTGAACATCTCCTCGTCGCCGCTATAATCCGAACCCGCGATCCCGTAGAGACGCAAGGCGCCTGGAGTGGAACCACCGCTCTGATCGAGGGCGGCGATAAAGCCCTTCTTCTCGGCCATTTGCGACATCTGCTTAGCGTCGACCATCTCTCTCTCTCCTTGTGACATTCTCGCGTTTGCACCTTTTGGGCTGGCCAAAGATTTTAAAGTTGCACGGGCTGTCCCTGCGCGACTTCGTTGTGCCGATTGCATTCCTCGTCGGTCGTCAATTGGGTAAGGGCGCACGAGAGGCGCCCTCCCATTGGCTTGCCAACCGAACGGGGCAATCAACACAAGGTTCAACGCTCTAGGGGCGGCGAAACGCAGCTGGTATCGTGTCGGGATCAACCTGATTGCCGGCGGTCATCACCTGCCAATAGGCTTCATCGACCGCGTGAATGATGGCGTTTTCGATGCTGCGAGCAACCATGTTACCCTCGGAGGAGTGGGCAGCGGCAACATGCGCCACCTCCTCCGGCAAGCCGACACTCAGGCAGATATGAACGCCATAGGCTGGATGCCGGATTGCCGGCCGCCCTGTGTGGGGCGACGATTTCCACCGTTGCCGGTTTATCGGATCGAATTCCCACGGCTTGCCGATATCGTGGCATAGCGCACCGGCGATGACCAGATCGCGATCGATGTCCAGCTGCGGGAAGTTTTTGATGTAGTCGTCGGCGACAAGAATGGCCTGGCGGGTGACCGCGCGCAAATGGTCCGTCTGATTTCCGCTTTTTGCCTCGAATATGCCGGGCACGCCGCAAGCCGGCATATCGACGAGAGACTCGTAACTTGTTCCCGCTAGCGAAAACGACCAGGCTTCGACGACCTTGCTGCGTAGCTCGTCATTGTTGATCTCGGCAATCTCTGGGAGATCCCGGCGTACGCGCTCGCGCAGCTCATCTGTGATTGGGCGTCTTTGCCTGGCGGCCGCACTTGCTGCCGCCGGTGATATCGTCTGTTCCATCAATAGATCTCGCTGTTATGTCGACTGGGATGAATTACGATGCAGTTGCGTTGGCCAACGCGATCAAGTTTGGTGGGAAAAGATCGGGATTGCTGCTCAACACCGAAGCGGTCTTTGCGCGGAACGATTCCCGATCGACATCCGTGGCGACCTGCAGACCGTTTGCCGCAAAGAAACTGTAAGACTCGCTTTCCTGCTGCACGGTGATCGCCCTTACATGATCGTCGGCGGCCTGGGAGGCCTTGTTGAATGCCTCTTTCTCGCTGTCCGACAACTTGTTGTAGACATCGGGATTGATCACGATGTAGGCCGTCGTCAGCACGTGATCAGTCTTGGAAACGAATTTCTGGACTTCATAAAGCTTGGTGGATTTCACGACGGGCGCCGGTGTATCCTGACCATCGGCGACGCCTTGCCGGAGTGCGAGATAGAGTTCGCTGAGATCGACGGCGACCGTCGACGCGCCCAGCGCCTGGATCAGAGCAATATAGGCGCGTGAATTTGGGACACGCATCTTCAAACCCTGCATGTCGTCGGCTTTGATGATCGGTTTGACATTGTTGGTCATGCAACGAAACCCAAGATCGGTCCAACCGACGAGATTAAAGCCCTTGTCCAGCGAAAGCTTGCGCAGGTCGTCGCCGAACTCGCCTGCAAAGGCTTTGTAGGCCTGCTGACGTGTCTTCCAGAGAAACGGCGCGTCGGTGATCGACATTTCCGGGACCCATCCCGAAAGTCCCACACCGATGCCGCCCATCTCTACCGAACCCCGACGGACTGCTTGCGCAATATCGCGCTCGCCGCCCAGCTGCGCGTTCGGGAAAATCTGGACGGTCATCCCGCCACTCGTCAGTGTTTCGATCTGCGATTTAAATTCAAGCGCCCAGAGATGCCAGCCGTGTTCGGTAGGCGCCGGATGAGCCAATCGCAATCGTTTTGCCGCCGCGGCTCGCGCTACGCCGATCGGTTGGATGGAGGCCGCCGCCCCAAGGGCGGCTCCAAGTTTCAGGATCTGCCGGCGTGAGATCAACCCGCTGCCTGCGCCGCGGGAATGCTTGAATAGTGACATGATAACGCTCCTCTCGTTCTCTTGCTGCCCTTAACCCTTGACGTTAAATAGCCTGGGCAGGATTGTTGTGATTGAAGGTTCGGCCACCAGTACGAGCAGCCCGATGACAAGGACGCTCAGGTACCAAAGCAATATTCGGCTGGTTGGCTCCACGCGCGCGCCGGTAATTTTGCAGGCAACATAAAGTGCGATGCCAACCGGTGGCAGGACGACCCCGATCCCGAACGCCTCCGCCATGACAATGCCGTAGTGCAGCGGATCGACGTGCAGCGATATCGCAACAGGCATCAGCAATGGTGCCAGAATGATGATCGTCACGAAGCTTTCAAGGACGGCACCGACCAGAACGAAGATGACGATCACCGCCAACAGAAAGCCCGTCGGACCGAAGTGACTGACGAAATCGGCCAGCGAGCTCGTCACGCCCTCCAGCGTGAGCGCCCAGGAGAACACCGTTGCCATGCTCACCGTGAAGAACACCATCCCGTTTAGCATCGAGGCCCTGGTCAGCGTTTCCCAGAAGGCGGCAGGCGTAAATTTGCGATAGAGCAGGCCAAGAAAGATCCCGTAGATCACAGCAAACGTCGAAACTTCGGTCGGGGTGCCAAAGCCGCCAATGATACCGCCGATCAGGATGACCGGCAGGAGCAACGGAAAGAATGCACTGCGGCCTGTCGAGACCACGCGGCTCAACGGCGCCCGTGGCCGCGGCTTCCAGCCAAACATCGACGCGCGAACGCGGATGAGCAGCATTTGAAACAGGGCAAGTACTGCAGCCGGAAGCACGCCGGCGACGAATAGCGCGCCTGTCGATATCCCCGTTGCCGACCCGATCAGGATAAGCGCGATGCTGGGTGGCACGGATTCTGACATTGCGGCCGCCGCCGCCAGCACCGCTGCCCGCTCCGGAGCAGGATAGCCTTCCTCTTCGAGCTGCTTGGACATTGGTATGCCGATCATCGCCATATCGGCAGCTTTCGATCCGGAAATGCACGAGCCGAGGTAGCAACCCACGACCATAACCTGCAGCAATCCACCGCGAACATGACCAATCAATGCGACAATGAGGTTCACGATCCGCGAGCCGATGTCGGCGCGATCCATGATAAAGCCGGCAAATATGAAGAACGGAAGCGCCAGCAGAATGAAGCCATCAGAGCCACGTTGCGCATTGGTGACGACCGCCACCATGTCGGAGGACTCCGATCCCAGAACACAGACAATTCCGGTCGTGGCAAGGACGAATCCGATCGGAATACCGAGGATCAATTGGATCACGAACATGCCGCCGAGAACGGCATAGAGCGCTGGGAGATTGGCACTCAAGGCGTCCTGGCTGGCCAAAAGCACAACAACTGCAAGCGCCGGAACGAAGAACATCGAGGCGACGGCGATGAGCGGGAGCCGGTGTAACCGGACGCAGGCGTGCATGACGAAGAGGACGCATCCAAGCGTGATCGGAACGGTGAGCCACGCATAGCCTATTCCCAGGACGATCGTGGTCTCTTCGAGGTTCGAAAACAGCAGCGGAACCGAGTAGTAAGCGGTCAAGCCAGTGACCAAAATGACGGTCCACTCGACCAAGGCAGCAAGGAATGGCCTGACGTTCGCCGGCATCCTGTCAGAAAGAAAGGTAATGGCGACAAAATTGCCACGGCTGTAGGAGACAGCACCCCCCAGAAAAGAGATCGTTACGAGGAAAGGATGGGCGGTCTCCGCCGCGCCAACAACCAGCGGAGAGTTGGTATAGCTGCGCAGTATGGTGCTTGCGAAGATAAGAAGAACTTGCGCGACCAAAGAGACGTTGAGAACCGCAATCGCGATGTTGTCGATCCACCGCAGCCACTGTGGTGCCGGCTGAAAATCCCCTTCGGCGCCATGGATTTCGGCCTGGCTGACCGGAGCCACCTCAACTATCATGCGCTCCCCCCTTGTGCATTTGCTGCGTCCTTTCGGCACTCCGCCCTGACGCTGACGGCCGACTGACATCTTGCGATCGCAACGGTTGAGCCGATCAGCATTCCAGGGCATCGACCACGATCGTCGGGAGGAGGGAAAAAGCCGATAGGCGTATCGACGATGCGCTGAGTGACATCGTTGCACATCCAGGTGCTGTCAGTGGCAACAATCGGAAACATGCAACGTCCTTTCGATTGCCTTCATCCAGATCGCAACGGCGCACGCACCGCCATCGACAAAACCCAATGCTCGCTCACCAAGGTAGCTCGCCCGTCCGACGCGCGCCGTCAGATTTGCTGTTTCCGCAGCGCCGCGACCGGCCGCATGGGCCGCCGCGGCGAAGCCGTCGGCGGGAGCATGCGCGGAGGATGTCGCGTTCGCCCAGGCATCAAGGGCTGGATAAAGGGCGTCGAGCATTGTTCGATCGCCGCGCTTGGCGCCTCCGAGGTCCGAGATAGCCTGGATCGCGGCTGCAAAGGCTTTGAGCCAATCCATTTCCGTTGGATTGTCGTTCCCTTTGAGAAACGTCCCCGCTCGAACAAGTCCCGTTGCATAGAAAGGACCGGAGCTGCCGGCAATGGCCCGACGCACGGCCGTTCCGAGATCAGTAAGAAACTGCGACGGCGTTGCGAAGCTCGCGGCATCAAGCGACCGCAACGCGTCCGCCCCACGGACCATGCTCGCACCGAGATCACCATCGCCGGCCTTTCCATCAAGGTCGCTCAGCTCCACCTCGGCTTCGTCCAAAGCCTGAGCGATCAGCTGCGCGACCGACCTCAGCTTTGCCGACAGCGGCCCCGCCTGTGCCTCGCGTCTTGAACCGGACTGCGGGGCTGCGTCATCGACGACAAAAGCTGGATGCCGAACCGCGCCTCTTCCGACCCAGCCGGCGGCGTCAGCCTTGGCATCGAGCAGATTAAGACGCTCGCTGTCCAGGGGCAGGACCGACAGCGAAAACCCCGGCATTTCCAAAGCCGTCATGAAATTTCCGCACCAAGCTCGCTCGACGTTGATCCCCCGGTTTCCCAGCCCCTCAAGGCAGTGGCGCAAAGCGATCGCGAGCTCCATCTGCGGCGTTGCGCCGAGCCCGTTGACAAGCAGCGCGCACGCAGACGGCGCAGAGGTGCCAAAATCCGATAAAATGACCTCGAGAACATCGTCGACGATGTGATTGACCGGTTTCATCGGCATGCGCTGAATGCCTTTCTCGCCATGGATGCCGAGCCCATACTCGATTTCGTTTTCGCCGAGATCGAAGCCGGCATGGCCGACGGCTGGAACGATGCAGGTCCCGAGACCGACACCCATCGTTCGGACATCTTTTGCCGCTTGTCTCGCGATCGCCGCGATTTTTACCAGCGGCAAACGCGCATTTGCAGCGGCGCCAGCGAGCTTGTGAACGAACACGGTGCCGGCGATACCGCGACGCCTGTCAAGCGACACGGTGTTGCGCAATGAAACGTCATCGCCGACCAAGACCATTTCCGTCGGAATGCCCTCGGCGGTCGCGATTTCGGCAGCGAGCCCGAAATTAAGTCGGTCACCGGTGTAGTTTTTGACAATCAGAAGCACTCCGGCGCGGCCGGCGACTGCTCGAATAGCGGCGAGAACGGCATCGACACTCGGTGACGTGAAGACGTCGCCCACGACTGCGGCCGACAGCATCCCTGGACCGACATAACCGGCGTGGGCCGGCTCATGGCCAGCCCCGCCGCCCGAAATGACCGCAACCTTCCTGTTCAATTTGCCAGGGAGATCCGTGCGGATGACGACGTTCTCGTTACGCAGGATGGCAAGGCCGTGCGACATGGCAACGGTTCCCTCCAGCATCTCTCTGACAATGGATTTCGGGTTGTTTATGAGCTTTTTCATCGCAGCTAATCCGAAGAGAATGAGATAATACTGACTTCAAGCACGACGCTAGGTGGCAGCGCGTAGGATTCGCCTGACATCCTCGGCCGCGATGTCGCGCTTCTCTCCGAGCGGCAGCTGATGCGCTTTCTCCAAATGATTAATGATGTCTTCGACATTGAACCGCGTTCCAGGCAGTTCGCGCATGCGAACGGGGCATCCCATCTGGCTGAAGAAGCGTTCGAGCAAGTCGATAGCCTGAAGCGCAATGGCACGGTCGTCGTCACCATGGAGTCCGTAGACGCGTTGGCCAAAGCGTGACAGCATTGCCAGCTTGCTGTCCAAGCGGTCGCGCAAAAGATGCGGCATGACAAGCGACAACGAGCGGGCGTGATCTATTCCGTAGAGCGCTGTGATGGCGTGACCGATCATGTGTGTCGACCAATCCTGTGTCACGCCCGCACCGATCAGTCCGTTAAGTGCCTGATTAGCCGCCCACATGACGGTATCCCGCGCATCATCCGTCGGGTGGTCGATAAGGCGAGGTCCTGCCTCGAACAAGGCCGACAACAGCGTTTCGCTGAACCCATATTGGACCGGCAGATTTGCTGGCTGCGTCAGGTACTGCTCAAGCACATGGGTCACCGCGTCGACTACGCCGTTTTCTAGTTGACGGCGCGACAACGATCGCGTGGTCGAAGGATCGAGCACCGCAAATCTCGGTCGTGCCAGTTCGATCGCAAACGGAAGTTTCAGGCCGCGGCTGCGGCGCGATATGACCGACACTGGATTGCTCTCCGAACCAGTCGCCGGCAATGTCAGGACGGCTCCGTTCGGCAGTGGGCTGGTTATTGCATCACCGGTGACCAGCGCATCCCAGGGATCGTCCGCTTCCATAGGAACAACTGCAGCAAGAAATTTCGCTGCATCGATGACAGATCCTCCACCAACCCCAAGGACGAATGTGATGTTTTCGGCCCTGGCCAGTCTGCCGGCAGCCATTATCGTGTCATATTCGGGATTTGGCTCGACGCCGCCGAATGCAACGACATGGCGAGATGGCAAGGCCCGTATGACCTCGTCGTAAACGCCATTGCTCTTGATGCTACCGCCTCCAAACAGAAGCAGTATCCTTTCGTCCCGCCCGACCAATTCGTTCAGATCGGCGATCCGCCCGTGCCCAAACACGATCCGTGTGGTGTTTCGCAGGTCAAAGTTCAATGTCATTGTAGCCTCATGCTGAAGGATCGTTTCCGCGACCAATCGCCATTCGGCATGCTCGGTAGCGATATTGGGAAGCGCGTGCGGCCGTCACCGCGTAAAGCTGACCTCGAGTGTCCCGTATCCAGAAAAGGATGCCGAAACGATATCGCCTGGTTCAAAGTAATTGAGGCCAGTATAGGTGCCGGTCGTGATGATCGTGCCAGCCGCGACCCGATCAGGGCGATCGGCCGACTGGAAGAAGGCAAGTGCGGGCAGGCGCGGATCTACGGCCGGATGGCCTCCAACCGTTTCCACCACTGTCACACCGGAGCGCTCAAGCGTCACCGGAAGTTTGATGAAATCCGTGTCTTCGCTCGATAGCCAGGGGTCGGCGACAATAAGCGCACCGTTCGACATGAAATCGGCGTTGCGATCCATCAAAGGCGCGTCGAGATAGCTAAGAAAGCGCGTGTCGACCACTTCGATCGCCGGTATGACGGTGGTTATCTCATCGAACTCGTTCAGCGTCAGAAGCCGATGCCGCGCTTCCAGATCGATGTTCAGGCGATAGGCTATTTCTGCCTCGACACCCAGGAGCGGCACAGACGCTGCTGGCATCGTTGCAGGATGTGCAAGGAGACGCGACGCGAGGATTGCTCCCCAGGTCACCGTCTCCGGCTGGACGCCCGTCACCTTGTAGCCGACGATTTTTTCGCCGAGAACTCTGGCCGTTTCGGTCTGGATGGCCACCGCATCGGTGAAGGCGATAGGCCTCGCCTCCAATGGCAACTCATTCAAAAATCGACCCTCAAGCCGCGACTTCGCCAGCAGCGCGGCAGCCTTCTGTATGTCTTCACGCTTCATAAAAGCCCCTCAATAGGCCTTGTTTGACGGCTGGACCAGCAATTGACGAGCGCCGGCAAGAAGCACTTGGTTGATCCAGGCTAGGGTCATGAAGTCTTCCCGGATCGGCTTTCCTGCCGCGCGAATGTGAGCGCTGGCCTCGTCCACTACGCGCTTCACGTTTGCATGGCCAGGTTCTCCCGCGTGTCCCAGCGATTGGGCAAGATCGTTAAGACCAAAGCTGAAATAGTCGACCCCGGGAAGGGCCGCTATGTCACGCGCTGCGGCCAGCCCTTGCGTGCTCTCGATCATGATGCCGACAGATACGTTTTCGTTGCAGGCGGCCAAATGACCGGGCAAATCGCTGATCTCGTTAAAAAACGGTCTGCCCCCACCAAACGAACGATCACCCAAGGGCGCAAAATAGACGGCAGACAGCGCCTCTTTCGCATCGTCGACAGAATCCACGTGCGGCACTACAATCCCGCGTACGCCTCGGTCGAGAAACCGCGTGATCGTTGCTGAAGACCGATCCGGCACACGGGCGATCGGAACGATGCCGTGCCGCTCGGCGGCGATGCATGCGGCTTCGAGGTCCCTCGTCTCAAAGGATCCATGCTCCCCATCGAGATAGACAAAATCCAGTTGAAGCAAGGAAAGGACTTCGATGATCGTCGGCGCCGGGAAAGTTAAATGGAGACCACGGATCATCTCGCCTGTAGCTGCTGACTGTTTGACGATGTTTGGAATTTGCTTGGTCTCGGTGTTGATCATCGCAATGCCTTTTGATGTGCTGGAATGAGTGCTTATTTCGCCTGTGCCAACAGGCGGATGGGTGTGCCGTCGAGGAAGGCAAGGACATTCTCGATCGACTGCCGGTAGAACACTTCGAAATTCTCTCGTACGCAGTAGCCGAGATGCGGCGACAGAATAGCGTTTCTTGACCTTCGCAAAGGGTGATCCTCGGGCAAAGGTTCCTGGCTGAAAACATCGAGCGCGGCGGTAATCTTGTCGGCGGCGAGTGCTGCAAGCAGCGCGGGTTCATCAATCAGCGGGCCGCGCGACGTGTTGACAACCACCGCGCCGGGTTTCATCAGAGACAAGTCGCGCTCGCCGATGATTCCTATCGTCTCGGGCGCTAGGACCATATGAATGCTGATGAGATCGGCCTCCGTCAGGAGCTCCGACTTTGCCGAATATTCTACACCGGAGGCCACCGCACGCTCCATCGTCAGGTTCGGGCTCCACGCAAGCACCCGCATGCCGAGAGCCTTGCCATAGGATCCGACCAGGGAACCAAGGCGCCCGAGACCGATCAGGCCTAGCGTCTTTCCGTGCAGGGTAAAGCCCGGCGCTACCCCCCCCTGAAACCCACCTGCCCTGATCGCCGCGTCTCCAGCAGGAAGCCGACGGGCGGCCGCAAGCATCAAGGCGAGTGCCAGTTCCGCCGTCGCCTCTCCTGATTCACCGGCCTGCGTGCAGGTGACCGTAACACCACGCGCCTCCAAGGCGTGCAGATCGACGGAACGATTGCGCATACCGGTCACACTCAACATTTGCAGATTTGGCAGCCGTTCAATGAGGTTGGCGGGAAACGGTGTGCGCTCGCGCATCGTCATGACGATGTCAAAGTCACGCAACCGCCTGACGATCGCCTCCTCGTCCGACAGGGCATCCTCAAAGAAGGTCACGTCCGCGCGCGCCGACAGCAGGCTCCAATCGGCGCTGGCGCGGGCGACGCCCTGCCAGTCATCCAAAACGGCAATCTTGGTCATTTGTATCGTCTCCTGCTGACCAATCTCTCAGCTCAATTCCTTGACGGCGAGATCGAGCAGGTCCTTTCCGATCGAATTCTGGAACTGCTCGTAGACCGGCTGTGTCGCCTTGACGAACAGCGCGCGGTTTTCTGGTGTAATATCGTTGATCTGCATAAGGGTCTTGAGTTTTTCGACGGCCAAGGTCGTGGTCTGCGGCTGTATCTGCCACTCCCAGTCCATGGACTTCTTCATGGCCGACTGCAGGATTCCTTGCTCCTCCTGTGACAGACCGTCCCAGAGCCCCTTGTTCATCGATACGACGAAGAAATCCGTGACGTGGTTCGTAAGAGACACGTACTTACAGACCTCGTAGAGCTTGACATTGATCAGATCGGGAATTGGGTATTCCAGGCCGTCCACGACCTTCTGCTGCATGGCGAGATAGATTTCAGCAGAATCCAGGGCTACGGGATTGGCGCCCATGGCGCGAAACGCCTGCAGGTAAACCTGGCTGGAAATGACACGGAACTTCAGGCCAGCGACATCGGCAGGGGTATTGATCGGGTGCACATTGTTGACCATGTGGCGGGCGCCCATGAGCCAAGAGCCGAGAATCTTGAAGCCGGCATCTTCCGACAAGGCTTCGATCTGCTTGCCGAACGCACCATCGAACGATATTTTGAGCTTGTCGGGAGAGGAAATCAGGAAGGGTAGCGTGAACACGTCCATCTGACGGACAAAATTCGAATACCATGCCGGCGTGGCATTCGTCATGGACAATGTCCCGAGCTGAACCCCCGTCAGCATCTCTTTGATACTGCCAAGCTGCGAGTTCGGAAAGGTCTCGATCTTCATCTTGTTGGACGAAAGAGTTGCCACTTCCTCCGCGAACATCATCATGGCCTTGTGATAGTTCGAATCCGTCGGTTGCGGGTTGCCAAAGCGAAAGACGCGAGCCCGTTGAGCGAGCGCCGGCGTCGCAAGCCCCGCAAACGTTAGCGTGGCCCCCGCTGCGGCCGACAGCTTGAGAAATTCGCGGCGGTTTGTCGCCGCTTCGCCGATTTTAAGATGCGTCTTTGCCATTATACCCTCCCGGTATGATTGAGCTTATGCGTTTCTTAGCGATTGTGAGGATCAGTGCATGCCAAACAGGCTTGGCAGCCAAGTCGTGATTTGCGGAAAGAGGATGACGACGACGACGCCCATAAGAAGGAACGCATTGTAGTACATGCTCGAGCGCATTGTTGCGTTGATGGGGGCTTCGCCGACTGTGCAGGCGATATAGAAGCCAATGCCGATCGGCGGCATCATGACACCAATGCCGGTCGCCATGATGATCAGGATGCCAAATTGCAGCGGATCAACGCCAAGCTTTACAGCAAGCGGCAGCAGTATAGGTGCGGAGATCAGGATCGCAGGGAACCCTTCCAAAACAAAGCCGATCACGATCAACGCCGCGACGCTCACGAACAGAAAGATCGTTGGATTGACCGCCTTGCTGAAGAGGCTAACCATGGTGGCTCCAAGACCGTCGACGACGATGGCCTGGACCATGAGGTTGGCCATAGCGACCATCAGCAGCACCATACCCGCGACCAAGGCCGCTTCCCGCAGGGCCCGCCAGCAGGAAGCCAATCCGACGCTGCGGTAAAAGATGAACGCCGCGGCAAATCCGTAGACAACGGCGAAGGAGGAGGATTCGGTCGGCGAGGCGACCCCGCCGAGCAATCCGCCGATGACGATGACCGGCACGCCGAGCGCAGGGAGTGCCGGCGGTATGCTACGCGCGGCACGGCGAAGATTGAAGGGCACGCCCGCGGGCCATTCTCGTGTGCGTCCCCGCAACACGACGCCAATGATCAACGCGATGGCCAGGATCGCGGCCGGCAAAAACCCTGCGACGAACAATGCTCCGACCGAAAGGCTTGTCACCGACCCCAAAATCAACATAGCAACGGATGGTGGAATGGTTTCGGACATGGCTGCGGATGCCGCCAGGACAGCGACGAATTCGGTTGAGGGATAATTGCGCTCGCGCATCGGGATTTTCATGACAGCCCCCACGGTCGCGATATCGGCTGCCTTCGAACCGCTGACGCCCGAAAAGACGTAGGTCGCAAGAATCTCGGCGATCAACAGCCCGCCTTTCCAGTGACCGACCCACTCCTGGACCATGTCGATCAGCTTGCGTGCCATGCCAGTGACATCCATCAGCGATCCGGCCACCATGAAGAAAGGAATGGCGAGCAGGACGAAACTGCTGATCCCATATTGATATGCCGACGGGATTCCGACGAGTGGCGCATCGCCGGTCATGACGAAATAGAGAGCGCCTCCGCTTGCCAGGATAAAGGGGATCGGCGTACCCGCCACGAATGCCAGGATCAGAAAGCCCAGGATCGGCAGGAAGGGATCGAGCTCAAGCGCGCCGGAATAATAGCCGCTGCGAAGGAGCAATACGAGCGCGCCGAGCGAAACGGTTACAGCCAAGGCGGCGCCGAGCGCCGCCCCGGAAACGTCCCACAATTTCTCCAGTGTGTAGACGATCGTCAACACAAGACCGATGCCGAGCCAGATCGCAACGGTGCCAAGCGACATTTGTAGAACCGGCAGCACTTGCCTAACCTGTGCGGCAAAGAAGGCTGGGAAGACCGAAAGCGAAAGAACGCAAAGCGCAATGACGAACAAGTAGCCGCAGCTCCTCAGAAGGTCACGCGGGAAGCCTGTCATCTGATCGATAACGGCCATATAGGCCATTCCGGAGGCGCGCCGCATAAAGGCCGGCGCCCCAAGGAATGTGATGATCGACAGCAGCAGCGTCGAGACGTCGGCAGCCCATGGCAAATCCTGACCAAGGATGAAGCGCAGCATCGTATTGGAGAAAGTCACAACGATGTTGACGATGAGAGCAAGAACGACGAAAACCTCGATTGACAGCGCGAAGGCGTCGAGGGGACGGCGAAAGCGGTGACGAGCAATGTCGAGCCCCAGCGTTTCGAAATCCGGCCCCGAAATGGTGCTTTCGTCCTTGGCGGAAAATCGGTTCAAGGTCATGACGGCTGTTCCGGCGTGTGTTCAAGCAGAAAATCCCGGGCGCGTTCAACGGCTGCATCCCGATATTTCGGTCCCTTCCATGGGGTCAGCACCTCGGCCCTTGTGAGGCGCGCGAGATCGGCCGAAACCGTCACCGGATGCATGGTATCGTCGCCAGGCATCAACAGCGTGGGAACGGACGAGGTCGCCGTATATTCACGGGTCACGCTGAAGATGAAGTCGGTCGCGAACATCCGCTCGCCTGCCGCGCGCAAGAGCGATGCGTCGATATCCGGCCGGTTCGCAAGCGTCGATTTCCAATGTGCGACCTCGCCATCGACGGTCGCTCGATTGGTCTCACTGAGACCGATCGGGTTTTGCAGGACCTGCGCCGATATTGTCCCAGGTGCGGCTTGTTCCAAGGCAAGCGCGAAGGAAACGCCGATGCACCCGCCCATGACATGGCATTTTTCGATCCCGAGATGCTGCAGGAGCGCCAGATAATCGGCGGTGTAGGAAGACCAATCGTAATCAGGCCCGACGCTCGCGCGAGAACGGCCAGCGTTGCGGACATCTAAACGAACAACGCGAAAATGCGGTTCAAACAATGGAATGGGATCACGCCAGTCTTGCTCAACGCCCGGGCGAGATGGGTTCGTGTACCAACGCTCTATGCGCGATCCGAGAAATCCGGGCGCGAACAGCAAGACCGGATAGCCCTGCCCGCTCTCCTCATAGAATATCTCTCCATCGTTTACCGAAAGTATCGGCATCCCATCCTCCCAAGACGTATTATCGATCCTCGGTGAGATAGATAGCACCATGCGAGCGCGGGAAAAAATCGATTGTTTTCCGCCATTGCGATTGATAAAATCAATCATGGCTATCACGCTTGCCCAAGTTCGCGCTTTTGAGCGCATCGCTCGTCTCGGAAGCTTTCACGCTGCCGCGCAACACGTCGGCATTACCCAGCCGAGCATTTCACACCGTATCCAGGACCTGGAAGCGATCCTGGGAACTGAGCTGTTTATCCGCAACGGTCCGCGCATTACGCTCACAGCGGATGGTCACTCTTTTCTCGAATATGCAGACCGGCTGTTGGAAACTGCCGACGAAGCTGCGGTTCGATTTAAGAAGCGCAATCCTCTGCTTGGTCTTTTGAGATTGGGCGTAAACGAAAGTTTTGCCCACGTCTGCCTTACCGACCTGATGAGCCATCTGGAACAACAGTACCCAAAGCTGATGACATCCGTGACGGTAGGCGACACTGGAATGATCAGCGGGCTTTTGAACGACCACCAGCTCGACATTGCCGTCATTTCCGAACCCGGTGTGGCGAGCCACATTCAGCGCGTGCCAATTGGACGAAACGAACTGGCGTGGGTCGCCAGCAGCAAACTGAAACTGCCTTCGGGAATTCTCACGCCAAGCGATCTCGCGCAAAATCACGTTATCGTTAGCCCCCAGACGGCGCGCCTTCATACGACGATGACAAATTGGTTCTCGCTCGGCGGCCGCCCACCCAGTCGTGTCAGTACCTGCAACAGCCTGTCGGTCACACTGCTAATGATCAAAAGTGGGTTTGCGATAGGTCTTGTTCCCGTGCGCGTCGTCGCCGAGGAGCTTGCGAGAGGCGAACTCGTCGCCGTTCCGGTGACAGTTCCAGTCGAGGCGCACCGCGTCTTTCTCTGCTATCAGATCGTCGAGTTCGGTCCGGATCTTGAGGCCATTGTCGCCGTGACCAAAGAACTTATCTCCCATCATCAGCTGTTTCGATAGAGCGCGCAGCTATCATAGCGCTCATTGCTCCATGATAGCTGATGATGACGACAGTCGACGTTAGATGTAGCTTTGGCGGGTTCCGGAAGAAGATGATTTTTCGATCGCCTCAATCAATCGATGACGCACCAGCGCATCGGCAAACCGCGGGACGTGAGATGTCCCGTTGACGATATCCTTGCGCAGGAGCGCATAAGCATGCGCCAGAGTGTAGAACATATCCACCGGCGTGCTACCATTTACCAGTTTATAGGCGTCCGGAATTTCCAGCTCCGTGAGCTTGCCGCCGTTGCCCTCACCATGTTGTATGCGCAAATCGCTGTATTGAAGCCGCCCATGATTGCCTGTCACCACCAAATCGCCCTTGGTGCCATTGATCTCCCAGAGGAAGTTTGCAACAGACGAGCTGCCGGAACGATAATGCACGGCAGCAACCGCTCCGTTTTGGAGTGTTCCGGTGACCGCGATCTGATCGTCGATCGTCTTCTCAACCAATTCGCCGGTATCCGTGCGTGGCACCATCGGGAAACGGGTTGCGAGCGTCGCTGAAACCTCAGCGAATTCCCCGAGGCACCAGCACAGGCCGTCAATGGTGTGGCCAAACTGGACGGTCAACATAGACACGCCGTTTTTCCGATCGAGACCATAAACCAAGCGAGGTTCGATCTTGTCCCCCCACGCACCTGCCGATCCAACGAGGGTGGTCGAAACCACATCCCCGATGTGCCCAGCTTTCACCAAATCGCGAAGGTAGCGCACAGCCGGTGATGCCCGCCCCTGCAAGCCGGTGAAACCGCGAATGTCTTTAGCATTCGCAAGAGAGCTTATAGCCTCGGCATCCGAGCGGCCGTTGCCGAGCGGCCATTCGCAATAGACCTGTTTGCCGGCATCTAGCGCTGCGGTGACCAGTGCCCGGTGTTGGGGGACCCTGACGGCCACGACCACGAGATCGACATCGGGATGCTCTGCAAGCGCTTTCGGATCGTCGAAGAAGGCCGGTACATGATGAATTTCTGCCGCCTTTGCGGCCGTTTTTATATTGGATGTTGCAAGAGCGACGATATCAAAGCCTGACGCGGCCTTGAGCGCTGGAACATGAGCCCTGGCCGCCCATGAGTCTGCGCCGCTCAAGCCGATGATACCAACCCCGATTGTGCCGTTTGCCATTTTGCTTCTCCATGAAATTCGCTCGGCGGCCGTTGTCATCTCATCCAGCCGTATCATCCCGTCTATGCCGGGATTTGATTTACGATAGGGGATGAGAAAACCAGCCTGCGGCCTACGCTATCGAATTGCGGACAAGTAGAAAAATCGATTGTTTCTCTCGTCTCAATCGAAATTTTGTATCAATGCATTGTGCATTGCGCCCCTCGTCGCTTGAACAGGGAGGTTAGATCCCGACACCTAATGTCGGACCCAACGTAACTTACAGCAAGTTGGTAGCGTGTCGAAAGAAACCGGGAAGAGCCGATGTGGTGTCACCTTACCTTTCTGAAAACGCGTTTTGCTCCTGGGGCTTGATTGGTGTTCTCAGTATGCTGATTTCTGGAATCGCTGATGTACCGCTTGACCAAGGACACTTGGAGTTGAAAGGTACTGGAAATCTCCGAAACTGGCGGACCTTCTGACCGCCCCTTCTGGTATCTCCTTAATTTTTATTCGGATAACTCAATGATTTCGAAACAATTATCAATTTCGGATCTTACCGGCGGATTTGCTCCTGCCCAGCCAGTTTCGAGGGCCTATTGACCGGCCGCCTCAGCGATCGCATGGATCATCGCGGCGGCTGGAGGTGCACCGGGGTTCCATATGGCCGACCGATCGCTCACCCAGCTTGGCCGCTCGGCCTCCGGGCGCGATCATTCATCGCGTTGCAGCAGTACCGCTGTCTCCAGAAGCTACTATCTCGCTCGAGCAGCATCTGCCGTCTTTCCCATTTACGCGGTCGTTGACCGTGGCGTCTGCTGCGCGCAGCCAGACATCGAGCATCGTGTTGTCGCGGCGTTGCCCCTTGATTAGCACCGCTGATTTGGATCAATGATCCGCAGGGAGCCATCGCATAGGCGTTCGATCTCGCGCATTACGGTTTTCGCCGCCGGCGTCAACGGCCGGTGGACGCTGTAATAGAGTCCAACGGTTCTTTCCAGATGTTCCGAAATTATAGGCAGGCAACGAAGCGTTCCGGCGTTCATCTCAGGCTCAATGGTGTGGGCGGGCATTAGCCCAAGCGCATCACTGGTAGCCATAACGGTTTTGGCGAATTGGACCGATGCGCATTCGACCTGCGCGCGCGGCGGTTCTATTCCGGATTCCTTGAACAGCAGGCCGAGAATGGGACGGTGCGCCGTGCCGACAACCGGGTGCACCCACGGGAACTTGATTAGATCGGCGCATGTGACCGTGTCTGGACCGTCCAGAGGGTGGCCGGCCCTTGCGATGATGCGCAACTGATCTCGCAGCACGATCCGATAGCGCAGGGTAGGATCGGTATCCGGCTCGAAACCGTCGGCCATAGCTATAACGAAGTCATATTCACGCCGGCGGATGGCCGACATCAATTCACTATGTACACCCTCATAAACCCGGATTTCCACATCCGGCAGAAACTTTATCACCTGCGCGATGGCGCGAGCAAAGAGATTGCCGGATATGCTAGGAAGGACACCGATTTTAACATGGGCCTTGCCGTTTCCGCTGAGTTGGCGGATTTCGGCGCGCGCATGCTCCATTTCGGCTGTCACTGCCCGAGCATGAGCATAGAGCGAACGGCCGAACTCCGTCATCGTCACCCCGGAATTCGACCGCACCAACAGCTCAACCTCAAGTTCCTTCTCCAACAGCCGCAGGCTCTTGGTGAGAGCCGGCTGCGATATGCGCAACGACTGTGCTGCCTTGCTGATGCTGCCCTGATCGACCGTTTCGGTGAAGTGCAGAAGCTTGCGCGTATCCATCATATAACTCAGAGTTATGCCTCGATTGCATTAGATATGAAGCATCCGGGGGCGGCAAGTGCTATGCGGTGCAGCCAAATGTTCAATAAAGGAGTGCTGATATGAGCACTACCACAAATTCCGCAGTCTCGACGGAAGTCGAAATGCTCGTCCTCGATTTCCTTATGGGGCTCGACACAGGTGACTTCGAAGCAATGACGGATTGCATGGCGCCGGATGGCATATGGTACCGGCAAGGCAAGGTCCTGCGTGGTCATGCCATGGTCCTCGAAGCGCTGGCGGCGCGCGGCAGCGATGTACGCACCGCCCATCTCATCACCAATTTCCGGCTGGTTTCAGCGGACGGTGTCTCAGCCGAAACGCAGTGCTACATGGTTGCCCATCGCCATGATGGCCCGACCCGAGAGGATGAGCCATCGCCTATGAATGTCCCCTTTTCAATAGCACTCTACCGGTGCCGCTTTGTGGTGCTCGACGGGAAATGGAAAATCGCAGAAATCCAGTCGCTGCCACGTTTTCGACGGTGAAAGGTATACGCTCATGAAGTTGCTCAGCTACAAGACAGCCGGCAAACAATCGTACGGCGCATTGAAAAATGACGGGATCATCGATCTCAAGGACCGGCTGGGGCAGCCGACACTACGCGCAGCGATTGCCGCCGGCTTGCTGGATTCGATTGCGGGCAGGGTCGATGGCCTGAAGCCCGATTATGCCTTCTCCGATATCGAGTTGATGATACCGGTACCGGATGCCGGAAAGATCATCTGCATAGGCCGCAACTATCGAGGGCATGTGGCGGAGGGAGGCCAGCCGCTACCGAAGACGCCCAGTACCTTTATTCGTGTCCACAGCTCTTTCGTCGCTCCGGGCGAAGCCATGATGCGCCCCAGACTATCAGACCAATTCGATTATGAGGGCGAACTCGCACTTGTCATTGGAAGAGCCGGCAAGCATATCCGCCGCGAGCACGCCTTCGACTACATTGCCGGATACACCTGCCTTCATGAAGGCAGCATCCGGGACTATCAGTTCGGGCACGCGTTGGCTGTCGGCAAGAATTTCGATAAAACCGGCAGCATCGGCCCCTGGCTGGTGACACGCGACGACATACCGGATGTCTCGACGCTGACCTTGACCACCACCTTGAACGGTGTGCAGGTTCAGCACACTAAGACCGATGATTTCATATTCGATATTCCCGCGATCCTCGCCTATGTCTCCGGCTTTATGGAGCTTGTACCCGGCGATGTGATCGCCACCGGCACACCCGAGGGCGTCGGCTTTGCACGCAAGCCGCCGCTGTGGCTCAAACCCGGAGACAAAGTCGAGGTTGCCATAACCTCGATCGGCGTACTGAGAAACTCTGTTGTAGGGGAATAGTCGATTTCGATAGAAAACTGGAGCCGTGCCGGCGCGGCTAGTGGTGCCTGGAGCCGGAGATACTCACCACATGATGGCCGTCATGATGGTTCTGTCGCAAACTTTTCACCAGATTTGCAACAAATTAGATCATGCCATAGATCCGGGTTGAAGATGAGCAGACATGTTGAGTTTCCCGATCATGGTCGATTTCAAAGGCAGCCACTACCCGAAAGACGTGATTTTATACGCGGTGTTTTTCTACGTCAGATATGCGGTCTCCTATCGTGATTTGGAAGAGATTATGGCCGAGCGTGGTGTTGTCGTTGACCACGCGACGCTGAACAGATGGGTGGTAAAGTATGCGCCGCTGATTGCCTGCGAGGCCCAGCGCCGTAAATGCGCAACCAGCAGTTCCTGGCGGATGGACGAGACCTACATTCAGGTCAAAGGCAAGTGCACCTATTTCTTTCGCGCTGTCGACAAATTCGGCAAAACCCTTGATTTCATGCTATCTGAGCACCGCGATGAGGCTGCGGCCAGCGCTTTCTTCGCCCCGCTTGATCAAGAACAATGGTTGGCCCGAAAAGGTCGTCATCGACAAGAGTGGTGCGAACCTGGCAGGATTGCAAAACATCAACTGGTTGCTGCTGTTGCATGGATGGTTCTGGCTGATCGAGATCCTGCAGGTCAAATACCTCAATAATATGATCGAGCAAGACCATGGGTTTATCAAGAAGCGGACCCCCGCCCCATGAAGGGCTTCAAATCCCTCCAATCTGCGTCAGCAACACTGGATGGAATCGAAGTGGCCCACATGATCCGCAAACACCAATTTTCAACCAGCGGCCAATCCGCATCTCAGCAATTCGCTGCGCTCGCTGCATAATTGTGCCCAGCAAAGGCCGTTGCTGCGGCCTTTCCAAAAGTTTGCGACAGAACCTGCTTGATCGTGGTGAATGGCCTCCCATGAACGGGACACATCTCCGTGAGCCTGCTTCCAATTCTGTAATCGGCATGCCAATACTTTGCGCATGAACTTCCCAAGGGCCGTCCATCGTCTGTTCCTGCTCGTCGCCATGCTCGCGGTCGTTATCGGCCCGATGAGCATCGGGCTGGCCAGCAGTGCGATGGCGTCTTCGGATGCGGCGACGATGGAGGCTGTGGCCAGCGCCGTGCCCGGCATGCAGATGGCGGAAGACATGCCCTGCTGCCCGGAAAAGCAGCCGGTCAAGCCGGACTGCGCCAAGGGCTGCCCGCTGGCACTGGTCTGCACCACCTCGATGTCAGCCCATGCCCCTGACAACCACGGCTGGTCGTTCGCCATTTCCTGGCAGACCCACCGTTACGATATATTGCCGACGTCGCAATTGACGTCCGCGCCCATCGCGCCTCCGGCCCGACCTCCGAAAGCCTGATCTCAAGCCATTTTTGAAACATGCCTGCGGATGCGGGACGCGTGAGTGCGTCTGCGCCGATCCGATGGCCATAAATTTTGCCCCGAGGACGCGATCCAGGAGATCCGTCCCGATGAGATCGGAAATCATGAACAAAACTTCCTTTTCCGCAGGAGCGATGCTCCTTTCCGGCGTGCTGATCGTCGGCTCCGCCACCGTGACCCTTGCAGCCTCTCAGGACTACGAGTTCCAACCGGTTTCGACCGACGTTAAGCAGGGCCAAGGTTCTCTGGTCTCCGTCCGCCTGATCGACAAGCGGACGGGCAAACCCGTGCCCGATGCCGTCATCTTCACCACTCGCATGGATATGGCTCCAGAAGGCATGGAGATGATGACGACGCCCGTCGAGGCTGCGACCTCCACTGAACCCGGTGTCTATGCCTTCAAGACCGACTTCACCATGGCGGGCGGCTGGCGCTTCAAGCTCGCCGCCAAGGTTCAGGGCGAACCTGACACCGTTCAGGGCGAGCTCGTCCTGAAGGCGGCTCCTTGAACACGCCATTGCGTGTGGCAGCCACGCTCTCCCTCGCCGTATTGCTCGGCGGGGGAGGCTATTGGGCTGGCACGAACGATCTTGGCAGGCGGCTCGGCCTTCACGTCGTCGAACAGGCTCTCGCCACGCCGGCGGCCTCCATGGCCGCTCCGACCGGGGCAGTCATCTACTACCGCCATCCGGACGGACTTCCGAAGTTCTCGGCAACACCGACGAACGCTGAGGACGGGCGGCCGTTTGTCGCCGTCCATGCAAGCGAGGATGCGAGCTTCGTCGACGCCGCGCCAAAGCCTGTCGAGGAGAACGCGGCTATGGCGTCGTCCGGAACCGCTCCCAGCAAGGGGAAACTGCTCTACTACCGGAACCCGATGGGCCTTCCGGATACCTCCAAGGTGCCGAAGAAGGACTCCATGGGCATGGACTACATCCCTGTCTACGAAGGCGATCAGGGCGATGCCTCGACGGTGAAGGTCTCGCTCGGCAAGCTCCAGCGCACGGGCGTGAAAACGGCCATCGCGGAGATGGCCAGTATCAGCCGCAAGATCCAGGTGCCGGGGACCGTCGCCCTGGACGAACGTCTCGTCAGCATCATCTCGATGCGAACGGATTCGTTCGTCGACGACGTCGCCGACGTCACGACGGGTGATCACATCCACAAGGGCGAGAAGCTCTTCCGCTTCTATTCCAGGGAGATCGCCACCGCGGCGTCGGAATATGCCGCCGGCAGAAACGATGCGCGTGGCAATGGTGACGCCGGTTCGGCGCTGCGTCTGAAGAACCTCGGCGTCCCGCAGGAGGTCATCGACGCGATTGGGAATACCCGTCAGGTGCCACCGAGCATCAGCTACGTCGCCCCGCGCAACGGCATCGTCCTCGAACGCATGGCGACAACAGGCATGATGGCCAAACCCGGCGACGTGCTGTTCCGCATCGCCGACATCTCCAACGTCTGGGTGATGGCCGACGTTCCTGAATACGATCTGGCCTCGGTTCGAAACGGGGCTGAGGTTAACGTCAGCATCAGGAGCCTTCCCGGCAGGGCATTCAGGGGTGTCGTAGACCTGATCTATCCGCAGGTCGACATGCAGACGCGCACGACAAAAGTCCGAATCGAGCTCCCCAATCCTGACGGCGTGCTGCTGGCTAACATGTACGCGGATGTCGAGATCGAGACAGGAGCGCCGAAGCCCGTCGTGTCAGTCCCGAACAGCGCCATCGTCGACACTGGCGACCGCCAGATCGTGTTCATCGCCAAGGGCGACGGACAGTTCGAGCCAAAGGATGTCAAGCTTGGCGTCCGGGGCGAGGATCAGACCGAGATCATCAAGGGCGTCGACGCTGGGGACAAGGTGGTGGTTGCCGCCAACTTCCTGCTTGACGCCGAAAGCAACCTGAACTCGGCGCTCAGCGCCATGACATCAGAGGAGGCCAAGCCATGATCTCCCGCGTCATCTCGTGGTCCGCCCACAACCTCATCCTGATCTTCGTCGGCGCGGCCCTTGCCGTCGCCGGCGGCGTCTACGCCTTGCGATCCCTGCCGCTCGACGCCATTCCCGATCTCTCCGACGTCCAGGTCATCGTCTATACAGAATATCCCGGCCAAGCCCCGCAGGTGGTCGAGGACCAGGTGACCTATCCTCTGACGACGTCGATGCTGACGGTGCCGAAGTCGAAGGTCGTCCGCGGCTTCTCCTTCTTCGGGGTCTCCTTCGTCTACGTGATCTTCGACGACGGCACCGATCCCTATTGGGCGCGCAGCCGCGTTCTTGAATATCTGAACGCCGCCCAAAGCCGTCTGCCGCAGGGCGTCACTCCGACGCTCGGGCCCGATGCGACGGGCGTCGGCTGGGTCTATGAATATGCCGTCGTCGCCAAGCAACTGTCGCTCGCCGAACTGCGCTCGCTGCAGGATTGGGTGGTTCGGTTCGCCGTCTCCAAGGCGGAAGGCGTCTCCGAAGTCGCCAGCGTCGGTGGATTCGTCAAGCAGTATTCCATCGTCGTCGATCCGGCCCGGCTGAAGGCGCAGGGCGTGTCGCTCAATGACGTCGCCAATGCCGTCCGCGCCAGCAATACCGACGCTGGCGGTCGCACAGTCGAGCTGTCGGAGTTCGAGTTCATGGTTCGCGGCCGCGGCTACCTGAAGGGCGTTCCGGACATAGAGAACATCGTCCTGAAGAGCCAGAACGGCGTGCCGCTGAAGCTCAGCGACATCGCCAGGGTGGAACTGGTTCCCGATGAACGCCGAGGCATCACCGAATTGAACGGCGAAGGCGAGGTTGCCGGGGGCATCGTGCTACAAAGGTTCGGGGCCAATGCCCTGACGGTCATCGACAATGCCAAGAAGAGCCTCAACGCAATCAAGAGCAGTCTTCCGACGGGAACAGAAATCATCCCGGTCTACGACCGCTCGACGCTGATCGAGTCCGCCATCGAGACCCTGAAAGGGACCTTGTTCGAGGAATCCATCGTCGTCGCTCTGGTGACGATTGCCTTCCTGCTACATGTTCGCAGCGCGCTGGTTGCAATCATCATGCTGCCCGTCGGGATCCTGATGGCCTTCATTGCGATGAAGCTGCTCGGTATCGGGGCGAACATCATGAGCCTTGGCGGCATAGCCATTGCCATCGGCGCGATGATCGACGCGGCGATCGTCATGATCGAGAACGCCCATAAGCATCTCGAACGAGCGCCGCCCGACAAGCCGCGGGTGGACATCCTGGTCGAGGCGGCGAGTGAGGTCGGTCCGGCGCTGTTCTTCAGCCTGCTGATCATCACCGTCTCGTTCCTGCCGATCTTCACGCTGGAATCGCAGGAAGGCCGCCTGTTCGGCCCGCTTGCCTTCACCAAGACCTTCTCGATGGCAGCAGCCGCGCTGCTGTCGGTGACACTGGTGCCCGCCCTGATGGTCCTCTTTGTCCGGGGGCATATCGTGCCCGAACAGAAAAACCCGGTGAACCGGGTACTGATCTGGGTCTACCGTCCGGTTATCTCAGGCGTCCTGAAGGTAAAGTCGCTGACGATCCTGGCCGCCGTCGCCATCCTGGCGGTGACTATCTGGCCCGCCCAGCACATCGGCAGCGAGTTCATGCCCAATCTCGATGAGGGCACGCTGATGTACATGCCGACCACTCTGCCCGGCATTTCCGTCACCAAGGCGGCAGAACTGATGCAGACGCAGGACCGCATCATCAAATCCTTCCCGGAAGTCCAGAGCGTCTTCGGCAAGGCCGGACGTGCCCTCACGGCGACCGATCCCGCTCCAACGGAGATGTTCGAAACGATCATCACCCTGAAGCCGAAATCCGAATGGCGGCCGGGGGTCACCACCGACAGTCTGAAGCAGGAGATGGACGCCGCCCTGCAGTTCCCCGGCGTCTCCAATGCCTGGACCATGCCGATCCGGGGTCGCATAGACATGCTGTCGACCGGGATCAGGACGCCCGTCGGGGTCAAGGTCTACGGCACCGATCTCGGCGAAATGGAGAAGATCGCCCGACGGATCGAAACCGTGCTGAAGACGATCCCAGGGACATCCAGCGCCTATGCGGAACGTGTGATCGGCGGCTACTATCTCGACATCGTTCCGGACCGGGCGGCGCTCGGCCGCTACGGGCTGACCATCAACGATGTCCAGGACGTCGTCGGCATGGCGCTCGGTTCGGAGGTCGTTACCCAGACCGTGGAAGGCCGTGAGCGATATGGCGTGGCGATCCGGTATCCACGCGCATCCCGAAGCGACCCGCAGTCGATCGCCCGGGATGTGCTGATATCGCTGCCGGGCGGCGGAACGGTGCCTCTCGGACAAGTTGCGGATGTCAAGCTGACCCGAGGCGCGACCACCATCCGCACCGAGAACGGCCAGCTCGCCGTCTACATTTATGTGGACATTGCGGGCCGCGATCTCGGCGGCTATGTGGCGGATGCCCAGCAGGCGGTCGCCAAAAGCGTGACGATGCCATCAGGCTATTCCGTCGCCTGGAGCGGCCAGTTCGAATATCTCGAACGGGCCGAGGCGCGGCTTGCCGTCGTCGTTCCCCTGACGCTGGCACTGATCTTCCTGCTGCTCTATCTGAACTTCAAGGCGCTGACTGAGACGATGATCGTTATGCTGTCCCTGCCCTTCGCTCTGGTCGGCGGGATCTGGCTGATGTGGTGGATGGGTTTCAACGCGTCCGTTGCAGTCGCCGTCGGCTTCATCGCCCTTGCGGGCGTCGCTGCAGAGACGGGCGTCATCATGCTCATCTACCTCGACCATGCGATGAAGGAACAGCGCGGAGCCTGCGAAAAGGAAGGCCGTGTTTTCTCGAAGCTGGACCTCAACAGGGCGATCATGGTCGGCGCGGTCGAACGCGTCCGGCCGAAGATGATGACCGTCGTCGCCATCACGGCGGGCCTTGTTCCCATCCTCTGGCGAACGGGCACGGGCTCGGAGATCATGCAGCGCATCGCCGTGCCGATGATCGGCGGCATGGTGTCGTCGACTTTGCTGACGTTGATCGTCATTCCCGCTGTCTATGGGCTGGTCAAAGGGTGGCGGTTGCCGACGACGGCGGGCGGGATCGGGCAGTCCGCCACCGAGGACGACGAGCGTAACCTTCAGGCCGCCGAATGAACTGCCAAGGCGGTCGATCGTCCAAGGGTGTATATGGATGATCGACCGCCTTCGGCGTCCTGGGGTTTATCGAGGGACGGAACTGCTGTTGTTTTGGCGCAGTAGCATTTTGAAGGGCGGACTGGAATCCAGTTTCCGGTCCGCCCCAGCGCATAGTTCCTCCGCAAGTCTGAGACGGCCAGCGTCGAGGTGCCAAGTCGGAAAGTGATGCCGGTTCGACGACCGGATCGTATGACCTGAAGACTCCCTCAGATCAGGTTCAAGACCGTGCCCGAGAGGGCCAGCAGCACGACGACGATCCACGGCGGCGTCTTCCATACGGCAAGCAGCAGAAAGCCTGCAAGGGCGAGGGCGAAGTCGTGGGGGGTCAGGACGGCGCTCGTCCAGACCGGGTTGTAGAGTGCAGCGCCGAGAATGCCCACCACAGCGGCGTTCGCGCCGCGCATTGCCGCCTGCGCAATCGGGCGTGAGCGCAACCCGTCCCAAAACGGCAGCATCCCATACACGAGCAACAAGCCTGGGAGTGCCAGCGCGACAAGTGCGATCACCGCGCCGACGGTTTCATTGGGCGGCGGCCCCATTACCGCGCCGAGATAGGCGGCGAATGTGAAGAGCGGGCCAGGAACGGCCTGAGCCACGCCATAACCCGTGAGAAATGCCTCGTTGGACACCCATCCCGGTGTGACGACCTGCGCCTGGAGCAAAGGCAGCACGACGTGGCCCCCGCCGAAGACGAAGGCTCCGGAACGATAGAAGGCGTCGAAAAGAGCAAGGCCTTGAGAGCCGCTCGCACTGACCACAATGGGAGGCACCACGAGGAGTGCCACGAAGGAGACGAGCGCCACGCCGCCGCTGCGACGACTGACCGGAAAGCTCAGGTGTCCGGATATCGGCGCGGACCCGGCCCGACACAGCCAGAGACCTGCCAACGCGCCGATTGCGATGGCCGCGACCTGTCCAAACGAGCCAGTGAAGATCACGACAATCGCAACCGCGCCAAGTGCGATGCCCGCACGCGTCCGATCCGGCGTGAGGGTCCGCGCCATGCCCCAAATGGCCTGGGCGACGACTGCGACCGCGACGAGCTTGAGGCCATGCAGCAGACCCTGTGCCACGGGACCGGTGAAGGCGGCTGCGCCAAGTGCGAAGGCGAACAGGATGATCGCCGACGGCATGGTGAAGGCGAACCAAGCAGCGATTCCACCGAGCAGGCCGTTGCCGCGAAGAACCCCGAGGGCGAAGCCGACCTGGCTGGAGGCTGGGCCTGGCAGGAACTGACAGAGAGCGACGAGATCGCCATAGGCCCTTTCGTCGAGCCATCTGCGCCGCACCACCAGTTCGTCCCGAAAGTAGCCGAGGTGGGCGATGGGGCCGCCGAACGACGTCAGACCCAGCTTCAGAAACGCGAGAAAAACCTCGCCCACGGTGCCGCGCGATGCGGTGTCTTCACGTACTGCTGTTGCCTGGGACGACTTCACGAAACAGCTCCCTGATCTTGTCCTGGGCCATGGCCAGCGCTTCGATGCCATACGGCGTCGCTTTGTATATGCGACGTTGAGAACGGCCCGCCCGTTCGATCCGCGATTCCAGATAACCCTTGCGCTCCATGCCGTGAAGCAGCGGGTAAAGCGTGCCGGGACTGACGCGGTAGCCGTGATGGGCCAGTTCCTCGATCATCCATTGTCCGTATAGATCCCTTTCGGCGGCATGATGAAGTACGTGGAGCCGGATGAATCCCGCCAGCAGTTCCTGATGCTCCATATCCGGCCCGTGTAACGTTGTTTGACAATCGATTTTCGATATCGGGAACCGAGGCTACCGTTGGAGAGTTTCGTATGCAACTCTTTCGGTGAAGCCGCGATGAAAATCCAACCTGCAAAACCGTTCCGGTCAGATACTTCGAGTATCCCGTTGCGGAAGAGAACGTTGCCAGCAGGCGGATTGCGGAAGGATACGGCGGTCGAATTATGGAGCGACGGACCAATCCAAAGTATCGCTCGGTCGTCTACCACATCCCTCCGTTCGCCTGAGCTTATGAGCGCAACACTCTCGCTCATCGAGACCTGCAACAGTCCCAAAGCTGTTGCGATTTGCAGAACGAACAAATGCAACAATCGGGCCCGAAATGCAGTTGCAACATCATGGTTTGAAGCCGGTCATCGTCGTGCCCTATAGCGCAAGGACTTTTGGTCACTCACTCACCCAGCTTCGACGCCGAAACCGCACACTTTGGAACGACCAAGCTATTCCGCTTTTGTTGCGTTTGAGCGAAACGGCCCGTCATATCCCGTGCAACATTGGGGCTTTGCTCCACATGGCGTCCGGCATCGATTTCACGGAAGACTATGGTGGAACTGATGATAACGCAAAGCTCGGCGACGGCCAAACCACGATATTGCATGGCCCAGTCTCGTCCTCCGGGGCCAGCGATGGCAAGGATTATAACCCCGCTGCGGGAGCCAGCGTGTAGAACGTAGCCGGACGTCATGGCGGGATGGATGGACTTCGGAGTCGAGGGTACAGGCTGATCGCAAAAACACTACGACTTGCCGAATCCTTGAAGGCATCCGCTTCCTACAGCGGCTTCTCTTGACCCGCTCCACGGTGACCGTGTTTATAGCGGCTCTATCCTGACCCGCATGACACGAAAGCGAGATGCCGTGCCCTATGCCGCTTCGAACCTCCTCCTTGATCTCGATGGAACACTGGTTGATTCCCAACCAGGCATCCTCTCAAGCTGCCGCGCAGCGTTGCGGGTGCTCGGCCATGAAACCGACCCGGAGATGGATATCAGCTCGATCATCGGGCCGCCCATCGAGGACGTGATGCGGTATCTTCTCAGCTCGTTCGAGGATGACCGCGTCACAGAGGCGGTGGAAGCCTACAGAGCCGATTACGGAACCCGTGGCCTCCTATTAAGTGAACTCTACCCCGGAATAAGAGAAGCGATCGTCAAGCTGCATTCTCAAGGCGTCAGTCTCTTCTTGGCGACTTCCAAACGAAAAAGCTTCGCAGATCGGATTCTTGAAAATCACGGATTGTCGGATCTCTTTCAGGGGATATACGGGTCGGTGCCCGGAGCAGGCCTGGACCATAAGCCTGAACTGTTGGCGCATATTCTGCACGATACCCGGTTGCCCGCCAAGGACTGCCTGATGGTGGGGGATCGAAAATACGACATCGCCGGGGCTCACGCGAACCGGATGCGCGCCGTCGGCGTCCTTTGGGGTTACGGTAGTCGAGAGGAACTTGAGCTTGCCGGCGCGGATCTCCTCGTTGATGCACCAGCCGAATTGACGTCGCTAGCCGGGTCGGACGTGGCGCTATCCCATCGATGAATCCTGCCTGCAGGCACATTTCATCGAACGAGAGCGTTTTGTGGCCGTTCTGATTGTGGATGTCCACAATCCTTAGTTCGCTTCCTTGTTCGAAACGCTATTCGGCCCTTCGAACGCTCGTGACGCCTTCAGCCGGCTGTCCCAATTCGCCAAGAACTCGCGCGCGACCTCTCGGCCGTCGATAAAGGTGACGTTTTCGGCATTTCGTCTTTGTGCCGCAGCGGTGTAGTTGTACGACCCGCCGATCACCAAGGACTCATCAATCACAATAATCTTATTATGCGCGATGGATTGCATGTAGTCGATCCAGACGGGGATTCCTGCAGCCTCGAGCAACGTCGCACCGGAATATTTCCGCTCGTTCGTCTTGTCGAGGATCGCCAGCACTTCAACGCCTCTGCCTGCCGCTCGCTGAAGGGCTTGGATGATAGGAAGCGACGTGAATCCGTAAGCTTGGACTCGGATGGACGCCCTGGCCCGATCAATTTCGGCCACGATACGATCTTCACATTGTTCGGATGGAGTGAAGCAGACAGACACCTTTGCCGCCACTGGTTGGGTGGCAAGGACCGATTGAGTGTTCGCGAACACCAGAAGCAGAGCGATGACGAATCTCATCGCAGATGGATAGCAGGTCGCCCGCGAGATGCGAACTGGATGTCGCGAGCGGTGACAATTGTCGAACGAACAAAAGCGCGGCATCATTAAGCAAGTGCGCACTTGCTCAATGATACCGGATTTTTACTACGTTCTGAACCGCTGCTGCTATCTGCTCCACCTAGCCACGCAACCAGCCTCTAACCTGCTCGAGCGTTCTCCGTTCCTGATCCGCCTCCATCGAGAAGGCTGGCTTCAATTCGGAGCCAGGCGCCAAAGAATTGAGGACATCGATGCTGTTGCCAAGCCCATATCCCCCGTGGGTGATGAAAGGATACAGCGCCTTGCCCGACAGATCGAGGGCCTGAACGAACGAGCGGATCACCGGCGGCGCCGTCATCCCCCAGATCGGAAACCCGAGATAGATCACGCCATACCGCCATGTGTCCGGGACCGATGCCGCCAGAGTCGGGAGGTAGCCGGTCGCTGTCTCTCGACTGGCTTGCGCCACCGTCTCCTCGTAATCCTCCGGATACGCGACGGCGGGGTTGATCTCGAACAGAACGGCATCTTTCGCTCTGTGGATCTGGTTGGCGATCACGCGCGTGTTTCCCGTCCGCGAGAAGTAGGCAACCAACGTTGTCGTGGGCCCAGCCGCTTGCGATGAGGCGTCTTTGGGAACTGACGATACGGCCGCTGCTACGAGCGGAAGCGTCTGAAGGAAGTGGCGTCGAAGCATTTGCATCTCCATTGCGGCGTTCAGGGATCAGCCTTCGGTCGGACCAGTGGCGTAGTCTTCGTCAGAGACCTTCTCCATCCACGTCACGGAGTTCCCCTCGAAGGCTTCGGCGACTGCGAAATGCGTCATCGCCTCGTTGGCATTCCATATTTTTTGATCGCCCTTCTTGTGGTCTCTATTTTCGAAAACACCCCACTCGGTGAAGTCTTTTCTATTCTCTTTGTTTGCGGCCTCGGCTCAATTCCGATGATCGAGTTGAAGGAGACTTATCAGAAGCTCGCGCAGAAAGTTCGCGATAGAAATAAGCGGAATTCGGCAGCAAATGCCACCAATGGCAGGTCTTTGGTCCGACGGAGACATTCGGTCGTCAGCTGCCGGTAGCCTGATAGCATGCGGCCAAGCTATGCGAGGCAACGCCATGCCCAACAATCCGGTTCGGGATCACGTCTCCGCAATGGAGGGAGACGGCTTCTACAACCGCCACTCTGCAATGCAGGCGGCGGCATCGCTACCTTGTTTTCGCTTTGGGAAGGCAGCATGCTGGACGGTTCCCATTGACGATCGTCGACTATGGTTCTTCCCAAGGCCAGAATTCAATGGCCCCGATGCGTGTGGCGATTGACATACTGCGCGATCGGAGGGGTTATGTTTTGATTGAATTCAGCCTGGAGAACTCAGACTAAAAACTTGTGCTTTTCGTCACGAATATAGATACTTGATGAGTATCCGGGATACGCCTATATTGGCCCCATGTAGGAGCTGTCACCATGTCTGCAAAAGAACGCATCAAGAAGTACCGAGAGACTGGAGGAGCATCCGATCTCGTGAGGGTGGAGGTTCTCGTTCCCAAAGCACGCAGAGATGAGATCGTGAGTGTCGCGGCAGAATTGCGCTCTGCGCATCGGGCTGAAAAGAGTCGTCTTGTGGAATTTATCAGGATTGCTACCGAGAGGTACGGGCTGAGAGTTTTCGATAACATCGACATCGAAAAGCTGAACGATCTTCCGCAGAAGGCGCGAGTTGTCGCCAATGCCCTTATGGAGCGCGGTGATGCGCGAGCTTATGCGATGGGACGAAAAATGGTCGTCCAGCTAGGAGATGGGCGCTGATGGCACTGACGCAGATCCAAAAAGAAATCATGGCCGCCATCGCGGGGAACAGATCTGACACCAGCTACATTGCTGGCGGCCTGGCCTTAAATATGGATTGGCCACGGATGTCCGATGACATTGACATCTTTCATGATACCGACGAGGAAATTGGGGTCTCTGCGGATACTGATATCGCGAAATTGGAGGCTGACGGTTTCAAAGTCTCGATCGAAGTCAACATCTACGGCTGCGTTGAAGCAAGTGTAATGCGCGGCGGGGAACGCACCCTTGTCCAATGGATGAGCGAGACCCGGACACGCTTCTTTCCACTTGTCAGGGATGATGAATGGGGAGCCCGTCTACACCCTGCTGATCTTGCGGTGAACAAGGTGATCGCTGCCTCTACGCGGACGAAGGCTCGGGATTACGTCGATCTGCTGATGATCGAAAACCACATGTGCCCGCTAGGGCCAATAATTATGGCCGCGGCAGGCAAACCTCCTTACTTCTCGCCATTGCGTATAATCGATGAGATTCGGCATAAAGCCCTATCCGTCACGAATGAGGACTACACGACGGTTCGTGGCCTACCTTCTGATTGGACTGCCGCAATGATCCGGGACGAACTTATTGTTGCTCTGGATCGCGCAGAGAACTACCTGCGCAATGCGCCCCCCGAACTCGTAGGGATATTGGCCATAGATACTGCGGGCGTTCCGTTGGAGGTCTATGACCTCAACACCGCTGGGATCGGATATCGGAAAGCGACCTCTGAGCCTGAAGTGACGCCAGATTTGCCTGAAGCAGGCAGCCGCTGGGGGGGTAAAGCCTAACTCGGCGCATGAGTGGGTGCTGTGGACTTCTCACTCCTGTCGCCTGGTGGCAGTTGCTTATATGAGGAGCGGTGGTCCTGTCGAAACGACCCTGACGAGCATCCGCTGCCTGGCGCAAAACCTCCACCAGTGGATGCATTTAACGGCTGGTGGCATTTGCTGCCGAATAGCGGAAATAAGCCTGAGGACACAGCCGACTGAGGTGATGGCGAGGAGCCATTTCGTGCACTGGTTTGAAGAGCCTGGATGAGTATGACAAAAGTAGATGGGACAGCCTAGTCCATCCGCACTCTCCTCAGCCCCGGCCAATGGCGGGGCTTTTTGTTTGCCATCTACATATTCGGGGAGTACGGTGCCGCATCGGCCGGCATCTCATGGCTACGACCGCTTGGGAGATCATACACGCTTCTGCCTATTTCGGGAGGAACGCATGATGTTTGATCTTGGTTATTTCCACGATTTTGAAGACGTTGACGCACTGGTAGATGCTGTGAGCGGGTGCTGCAAAAGGCAGAATATCGACCCCATGAGCCTCAATGGTCGAAAGCTGATTAGGCTCGTCCTTAGTAAGCGTCGATTGGTGGCATCTGCCGCCTACAGTCGGCAAGAGATCGCGCGCGTCGAGCACTTTCACTAATCAGATATCGTAGCCGTAGCTTTCGGGCTATTCCGCATTGGCTTCTGCCGTTTGCGTTGGCTGGCCCGCGATGATCTGGAACAACAAACTCCGACGATCGTTTTTTCATGCGGGAGCCATTCCCGCAGCTTCAAGTGTGAGGGCTGGTCACACCAAAGCGCGAGCCCGTCGCAGCCACGCCCCTCGGTCTGCGACGGGCTTTTCATTGCCGTCTTGACTCCAGGCATTACCAGAACATAATCAGAACGCGGCATGCGGCGGAAATCTAAAACGAGGAATAAACGTGCCCCGCGATATCCGTCATTCGACACCCGCTTTTGAGACATTACGCTTCGTTGCATCGGTGTGCCTCTCCAGGCTCAGCCGGCAGACCAGACGCGACTTTTCAGGCTACGAGATCGGGAAGAGGCGCAAGCTGTCGGTCGTTCCCCACATCGCGCTCGACATGGCCAAGGAGCTACTACGCGCTGTGAACATCACTGATGGAGACCAGGCGGTCGCGCCCGAAGCTATTGCCTCCAAGATCGAAGCTGTCCTGCTCGGCATCCCGGACAAACAGGCATTCCGCTTGGCAAGCATTGCCACGGAAGAGCGCGAAGCTTTGACGGACGATATCGCAGATCAAGTCCGGGATGCGATTCTGGCTGCCTATACAGTGAAGGAAATCGAGCGGGAGCAGAATCCGCCACCGGCCATGGAATCGAACGGTTGGATGGCCCACGAATGCATCAAGCTGGATGAGAAGCCGCGGTACAAATGGCGGCACACTTGGGCGGGAGAAAAAGGCGATGACTTTGTTGGCTACGACGGCGCCACCTGTCTCGGGCGCGTATTCCGGCTCGACTATACCATGCAATCCGAGAAATGGTTCTGGCTCGTGGAGCACGTACCGCTCGAGCGTCCGGATCGCGCCTGCCCTTCGGCCGGATGGGAGTGGGGCGCGCGAGAGGCCGCCTGTCGTGTCGAAAAATGCTATGAAGCCATCATGCGGCTAAACGGAAAGAGAGCAGCGTAGCCATGTGTGGACGCGTCTATGTAAGATCATCGTTGCGGGAATTGCTCGCAAATTTTGCATTTGCGGCGCCAGGTGATGCCGAAGGGCTGGCGAATAGCTTCCCGCGCTACAACGGGGCACCGCAGCAGGATTATCCGATTATCGTCAGGGAGATTGTGCGAGAACCCGACGTCATGGGTCCGGTGTTCGCGACGGCGCGCTGGGGCTTCATTCCAGCTTGGGCAAAGGATGCCGGCCGGCCGATGATCAACGCCAGATCGGAAGGTATTTCGACCAACGGCATGTTTAAAGCGGCATACAAATCCAAGCGCTGCCTGGTGCCGATCAACGGCTTTTTTGAATGGAAGGACATTTACAGCACGGGCAAGAACAAGCAGCCCTACGCCATCGCCATGAAGTCAGGGGAACCGTTCGCGCTCGCCGGCGTTTGGTCCGGTCGCCGCAATCTGGATACCGGTCTCGAAGAGAAGATGTTTGCGGTCATCACCTGTGCGCCCAATGAAATGATGGCGCAGATCCATGACCGAATGCCAGTCGTCCTTCACCCGGAAGACTACGAGCGCTGGCTGTCACCCGAGCCTGATCCTTATGATTTGATGCGGCCGTTCCCGAGCGAGCTGATGACCATGTGGCCAATCGGCAAGAACGTCGGATCGCCGAAGAACAACACGCCCGATATCCTCGATCCCATCGAAGAGCCGACCGACGACGATCCGGAGCCGACATTGCTATGACCGACGACATGCAAGCCGATACGAGGCCGGCCGCGCCGGTTCATTTCGAACATTGGTGCGGGAAAACGCGGATGAGGATGGCGAGGTGAGCGTAACCCTACTGAGCGAAGTGACGAACGTTACGAAGTATCAAATGCACTTTTTTGTTGCATTTGCATATAAGTAGAAGATCATATGGCTTTCCGAAAACTAGGTGTGGAACGCCATGGACGACATTTCAAAATTTCTAAGTTTACCGTGGGCAACATTGCTTGCTTTGGCAGCAGGATATTCGGCATATTTCACCGCAAACGCAGGAGTTAGAGGTTATCAGAACACCACCGATGTAATATTTTCAACACTTGTATTTGGCTTTTTCGGTGCATTCGCATACCAATACGCATATACCATTTGGCAATTGGGGATATTAATCTCGTCTATCGTCGGTTACTTGGCCGCGATGATAATTGGTGCTTTCTGGGCCACCTATGGGCGCGATGGATACTATTGGATTCTCAGAAAGACGAAAATCAGCCTACATTATGATCGCCCGAGTGCATGGCTCTTACTGTTCGAAAACAAGAAATTGCCATTCACCCAACTCACCGTTCGATTGAAAGATGGAACGTGGCTTCACTGCGAAAAGCTAGCCAATTTCAAGCACAAACGCGGCGGAGCCTGCGCATTCGGTGCTCAGGGTGACATTACGATGTATGTGACGCACATCAAGTACGCCAGCTCGCAGGCTTACCAGCCAAGGGTGAACGTGGAAGACACTGATTGGGGCGACGAAATCACCTATGTTCCTGCAGAGCAAATCGATCGCGTCATAGTGCGACGCAAAGTTGCCTCATGAAGGAGGCGGAGGCGGCTTGCCTTTGCCCGTTCCGGTATCGGGAATGTAAACATTGGGCCGTTTGGGCGGTTTGTATACTGGCCCATCCTGGTCATCTTCGTCGTATGGCTGTTTGATACCCACGACCGCCTCCTATCGTTGATACTTTAGAATACCATTGCAAACGAAAGCGTGTCTATAATCACAACCCGTTTTTGCGCCGTCGCCACCGCCCCAGGTCACTTTGAACGTTGGCGCGAAGAACCGGCGTGCAGCAATTGGAGGGTCATGGCTATGAAATCAGCCGAGGCGAAAGCCGCCGGTATTGCTATGAGCATCGCTGGCTGGAATATCCGCACACCCAGCGGCGATAAATTCTCGCAATAGGGAACAAGAGCATTGTGGATTGCGGGGATACTCGTTTGTGAGCGTTTGCTAATGCGCGTATAAGATTTCGCGGGTTAGAGCGAAAATCTTTCGGTCACCCGGCACCCTGACTTAATGCTGTCCTGCAGACGCAGCATTAACATGCCTTAGGGTCTTCGGCCTCACCGCGGCCGCCCGTTGCGGTGAGGTTTTCTGCGGGGCGCAATTGTCCCGTCTTTACAAGAACGCGCCGGAACTTTCTCAGGGCAGTTGGGTTTTCCAAATGGGTAACAGAGGTGTCACCCGGTATCGCTTTTCACCAAGCAGCGATGCCCTAGCCCGCCGCTTGCGTTCCAATCGCAGCGGCGGGTTTCGATTTGTTGTCTTCCTGCTTAGATCTCTCCGACAATGTTCCCTGTATAATTGTCAGTATTGAAGATCGGCGCCGATATGCCACATCTCCTTTTACGACGACAAATCTCAAAGACTTAAAACTGCGCCCTGGATTGCTCGCCGAACTTAATCAACTTGGCTACGAGACGACTGACGATTTGAGCCATCTAAGCTCCCGTTACCTCATGCAAATTCCCGGCATGGGCGGCCACGATTGGCGAACAATTGCACATGCCATGGGGCGAGCGCCGTTCTCCAAGAACGTCAGACGCGGAGCTTCAGGGTTCCCGACTAGGATGATCAAATTAGGGTCGCTAGCAATTCGCCCAACAATTCAAAGAACGCTACCGGTGAATATGCGAAGGGTGCGCTGACCACGAGACCAACAAACCCAAGCGCGATGGCCGCAACCAGACCATGTTTTCCCCAACCATATGCCGCACCGAGGCCTATAGCGGTCGCAGTTATGGCGAACGCCCAGATGCACCGAAAGACGATCGTCAAAATTCTTGGCATTTCTGGTCCCTCAGCGTCTGTGGCGTGTAAAAATCATTGAGAGTAAGAGCGGCAGCCCCGGAAATGCGATTATGCTGAAGACAAACGACAACCTCCAGCTATCGCCGTCTGTGGTCGCCGCAACCGAAAATAGGACAACTTAGCTCTTCTACCAAGAGCAAGACGACAAAGATGAAGACAATCAGGCCGGCGCCTATGCGCTCGGCCGGCCGCCCTTTACCCACCCAACATCGCCTCAAAAATCAGATCGGCGATCCACATTGCGCGCACACCCACGACGAACGCAGTATGAAGGAGCCGCCCGTCTCGATCATCGGGGTTACCAGGATATAGGCAACCTGTCGGAGGTCCGTAAAGCCAGAGGGGTCGCAGCCGTTAAGGATGGCTTCGATGCCGTTCACTTGAGCTTGCGAGAGATGTCCGTCGAACGCGGTTGGTCGAACGCCGGCGAAAAACTTCGCGCGCTCACTGTAGCTTTCCTCGTTTGAATTGGAAAATCAGGCCCATATGCGTGGGTCATGGACTAGGATAGGATGATTTATCGACTGGAAATTCATCCATCAGTGGTATAAAATTAGCACGCGGACAAGTTCCCCTGACGCTTGCGCGCACTAAGTGAACCGTTAATCGGTCTCCCGGCTCAGCTTTGCCCCACAAGGCAGAGCCGCTTCCTCACCGCAACGTGAGGGAGAATTTCCAATTGCTGTCACGTGTCCTCAGTTTGGCTTCATCTTGCGGTGGTAGCAAACCTAGCGCGAGCAAGGCGCCCCCCCGGAAAATTGCTCGCGCAGAAATGAGCCCTACCCGGTTCCCTGGCCCTGCCTCACTGCCACGAGGTAGGGCCACTTCATTCCGCTGCGGTTCTTTTTGGGGGATAGCTATTTTCATCCCCTTGCCGTGCGGTAGGAGGCCGCTAGGTCACTTCACGCAGAACAGCACTTGGGGGGATAATTTGGCGTACGATTGGAGCGGCGTCAGAACGCGCCGGATAAAGGCTTTAAAGGTGGGGATTTCGCTCGTGATCGCGGCTGCGGCCCTCGCAGGCCCGGCAATGGTACTGCTTCGCTCGCATCACTGAAGCGCGGCCGCGATCTGAAACGGCACAAGCCTCTGTGAATATCAATCTCGCATTTCTCAGGCGAGGAGGTTCGCTCTGGTTTAACCTCTTCACTCAGATTAACGGTCGCCCCCGGGGAGCCCCTGACGTGAAAGCGGCTGTCGTTGCGATTGACGTCGTTCGGATTGTCCCGGTCGATGCCATCGCGATCGCGGTAAGATCAAACCTTCGCGCCCTGTTGGGGTGACGCCCCTCGATGGTTTAGGAAAATTGTAGTCTTCGTACTCCACATCCGGCCAATCTGTAGTGCGAAGGCGGCAATACCGACACTACACAAACCTCCCGCCGTCAGTGGCGCGCTGCGCAAGCTTGCTGTTCGGTTTTTTTCGAAGGCTGCCGCACCTCCTCCCGCGGCAGCCTTTTTCCTTTTTGCAGACAGCGTGATCACCTTTGTGCACGGCCGGGGGTAGTGACAGCATCATGAGAATCTGGTTCTTCGAAGTCTGACGCACATTGGAAGACGCTAATATGAATGCCGGAGAGAACGACCTGCGTTTGATTGCCGTGATGCGGCGCTATTTCGCAATCAAGGATGAGCTGACAGACTTGAAGTCGTCGCTCGAGAAAACCCGGAAAGCGGCCGGGATGGAAGTGGGAGAATTCTACTACGTTCACGGCGACAGCGAGCATGTGGAGCAGGTGATCCGAACCGTCGCCCTGAAGAAGGAGATGGACATTCTGATGGGTCTCGCCGAAGCCTGGGCCAGAGGCGAAACCATCAGTCTCGATATATCATCGACTTGATTCGCCGATCGGTGCCGAGCTCACCCTTTGATGGTTAGGAATGGATGCTGAGACAATTATATTTGTCGAGTCATGGATATCCAGGCCCGCTGTAGTTCATAGGCTGACCTCGATCTGCGGCTGAAAATTTGCAACACGCTTCTCGGAGATGGTTGTTTTTTGTCTGCTTCCTATATTACGACACCGTTCCGTCAGCGCGCCGCCGCCGGAAAATGAAACTAGGAGAAAGCCGACAATGGCAAATGGCACTGTAAAATGGTTCAATGCGACGAAGGGTTTCGGCTTCATTCAGCCGGACGACGGCAGCGCGGATGTGTTCGTTCATATCTCGGCAGTGGAACGTGCCGGCATGCGCGGTTTGACTGATGGCCAGAAGATCACCTACGAACTGGTGAAGGATCGCAAGTCCGGCAAGATGTCGGCCGACAACCTAGAGGCCTAACGCGCCGTCGAAGTGATGCACCTTAGCAAAGTCTGCATGGTGCCGGGTTTGCCGAACAAGAGAGCCGGATTTTACGCGGCAAGCCCACCGCTTGCGCCACGTGTTTCAGACTCGGCGACTCTTGCCTTCCTGTGTCCCCGGCACCGGGCTCGCAAAGGCTAGCGACCCACAGGGATCGGCAATCCGATGTCCGTCTCGAGGTGAGAAAGCACCATGTTGCCCAAACCTTCACATTGTCAAAGCGGGTCGGAGTTGAGGGTTGGGTGCATCGAATGGTCAGGCCGGCCCGATCCGGTTTTTCTTGATTGGCTGACCGATTTGCCGATCGCGATAGACGACAGTCGCCGTCGGGACTTTCGGGAACCGCCGCTGCTGGCCCCCACTCTCGACTGAGCCTTTCCCACGATCTCAGCGGACCTTTGAATACAGGAACGCATCCCTCGGCTCGTCCGACACGTTTGGATGGAAGAGGTATCGCCGAAGCAATGCTCCCTGCGACATGCCTGCCTTTTCCATCATACGAGCCGATGCCACGTTCATGACGTCACAAGCCGCCTCGGTGCGATAGATCATCGGATGGGACAGGGCATGATTGATCGCCCAATGCACCAGTTCACCCGCAACTCCCTGTCCCCAGCAGTCCTTACGAACATACCAGCACGACAGGTGCCGCAGAGCAGGCCAATCGCCTCGTTGAAAGGCCGGAGCTCGTTGGAGCTGCAGACATCGACGCTTTGAATGTAGGCGATCGGATTAGAGCCAACACGGTCAGAATAGACTACGTCATGCCGGCCGACACTCCGGCATCCTGGTTGATGCATTGCAGCGTTTACTCTTCACGCGATCCGATGTTTGAGGGCAGTGACCGGTAAGGATGACACGACGCGACAAAGCCCTGCGAGGCCGACGGCGGGTCAGTGGTCCACGGTTCTCATGGCGATGAGTCGGCATTTGTAATTAGAGACATGTGGAGGTCGTATCCATAGGTCTAGTTTCCGTAGACCTACGTCTAATTTCGGCGGAAGCGGTGCCGTGGTAACTTTTGATTATCGCCGCAACATCTTCCTCCCAGTTCGGCGACAAGTTGGCCTCGGTGTGTTTCCTCCCCCTGTCACCGACGCATCAACATTGGCCGCCTCGCGTCGCTGCTGAGGCGGTCTCTTTTTGGCAGGCGCGACCGTATTGCCAAACGGAAAACCGATCGGCTGGTGAGGCTGCCGGCTGGGCTGCCGTGGCGCGCCCCGTGTGAATAAGACACCGCATACCTCGGTCTAGTTTTTGCCAACCTCTGTATAATTTCGGATGGTGCGGTCTGATGATAACCTTCACCATCGCCTCATCACCCCTCTCAATGGGGCGACTGCCTAGCAAGGACTTTGGTGCACCCCCCTAATACACACCAAAGGGCCGCGGATGCCAATCCGCATCGACCGCCTCGCAGCCCGAGGCGGTCTTTTTGATGTGGGCGCGAAAAAGCCGCCCGATCTTTCGGATCGAGCGGCCGTGTTGAGGGCTGGACCGTTTTGGATCATCGATAGCGTCCGACTATTGCGACTTTGTCCCTCTCCTGCGAGCGCTACCGGCTAGAAATTAAAATAGATGGTGGCTCCCGACCCTCGGCGGTAGCGGTAATAGTCAGGATAGCCGCCGTAGTACCCACGACGACCATAGTACCCACGATAGCCATCGTAGTACCGAGGATGGCCGTAGTACCCGTATCGGCGAGGGTAGCAGCTGCCGTAGTAACGGCAGGAACGCCCAGCATACCGCCTGTCCCAGTGGCGACCCGCCTGCCAATGACCGTGGTGCCGGTTTTTGACCTGTACGACAGAGCTGGTTTGCACTTGCGCGGGTATCGGCACGAAGATCGGCGCGGCGTTTAGCGGTAAGGCGAAAGACGCAGCCAGAACTACCGCCGTCAGGGCGGACAAGAGCTTTTTCATCGTGAACTCCTCCTAGCTGGCCATCACGATGAACCATCGGGCCTGAACTCCCGATGAACGCTGCGTGCGCCGCGACTGCTAGTCATCCTGCCAAATCACCCGCCTCTTCAGGCGTTTTTTGGTTCATTCTGTTTTGCTCGCTCCCTGATTTGCACACCGCGCATATTCGTGGATCTCGCCTCGCCTAGCGATCGGTATGTCAGCCAGGCACGCCTTGCAGGCTAGCGCGGGGTTGTCGGCGTGGTCACTACCGCGATCGGCTCGCCGCTGATAGCCGGCGGCCAGACGCTTCAGAGCTGGGCCAATCGTCCAGATGCGAGCCCACTCTGCAGGGCGGTTTCCTTATGCGACATCAAACCGCTCAAGCATCTTCTTGATCTGTAAATTTTGGGCATGTAGCTGTTCAGCCAGCAGCCTCTTGAGCCGCCTGTTTTCTGCGTCGAGAGCGGCCACTTCGTCGAAGGAAATCGCATCCTTGGCAGTCTCGGATTGTGTACTTTGATCCTCGCATCCGCCCGTAGAAATATCCGCGATCGCACGAGCGGGGAAGCGCTTGGCGCGTTTTCGCGCAGCGTTCCTTGAGGTTGCTTGAGGCCGCAACGCTGGCCGGCTTTCCTGCATTTCTGCAACAGCTTCGACTGCCGGACGATCGGCCTCATGCTGTTTGGATATGTCAAAGTCTGCTCCATCGGCCGAGAACATCGCAGTTCGGCCATCGTTAAGATCGCCTGCGTTTTCGCTGGCAGAGATCACATCGATCGGAGCAGGAAGCATGTCTCCGCCCGCGTCAGGCATGCCCGATACTTCGTTTGAACTGAACAGTGGCGATGCCTTATCTTCAACTTCGCGGGCCAAAGCCTTGAGGTCTGTGTCTCCCCAAATCGAGTTCGTCCGCGCCTTTGGCTGCCGTCGCCCCGACTTGAATTCAACCACGAAACCCCGTTGTGGCGTTCTCATATATTCTCAACCTTAAGCAACCGATGAAAAGCCGACCCCAAGGGCCGGCGCTGCATTCTGACGGCGGACCAATATAGCTCCCAGCCGCGCGCTTCAACTGTCGGGCGCGCGAAGACGACAATTTGTCCTCCGCAGCGACAACCTTGTCCCTGACGTGATTTTCGCGAGCCATCAGCAGGAAGCATTCGAGTCTTCGATTACCCGAATTAATGGCAAAGTTGAAGGCGAGCCCTGACATCACGCGAGGCTACGCGGCCAATAGTGAACCGGACCGCGCGGCAGACTCAATCCAAGATTAATCCAGTCCGAGCCTCTTGCGTAGTTCCGCGTTTTCCGCACGCAGCTTTGCCGCCAGAATCTTGCGAAGCCTTTGGTTCTCCTCTTCGAGTTGAACGAGGTCCGCCAACTCATCACTGACCGCAATAAGTTTCTCGTTCCTTTGATCAGCAGGCTTTGCGGCCTGTTTCCATCGATAGTAGGTTTGCTCGGATATGCCGGCGCCCTTGATGGCGTCCTTGAGCGTGCTTGTGCCTTCGCTGACTTGTGTCTCGATCAGCTTGAGCTGCTCGGTTCTATCTTGTTCGCTCGTTCTGCTGGACTTAGTCGCCGGTGACTTTGCAGCACTCGCCTTTGACACAGCTTGAACCGGTTCGGCAGCCGCCTTCTGGCGCCGTGGAGATCTCCGCTTCTTGGGCGTCGGCGTTTTCACCTCGGCCGCCGTCTCTTCAACCGCAGCAATCGGTCCCGTGTTATTCTCGTCAGCCATCGGTATTTTCCTCTCTAGCCGTTGCCTGTTTTCGACCGATTGAACATCAGAGTCAATGCAACCGCCAGCCTGTTGCCTTACGGCATGTTGATCTCAGCTCCAAGCCTTCGTTCGCCATTTTTTTGGCAGCGTAAACGTGCGCAAACTTGCCATGCGGCCCGTGGATCAGCCCCCGATACAGCGTGCTGTGCTTCAAGTAGTCGCTTGCGTTTGTGTGTCCTCTCCATCGCGTCACTTGCGACGGAGAGAGCCTAAGCTATGCCGATCCTGCTATCGCTATGCTACCGAAAGCGTTGGCAAAAACTTGCTCACTCTGGATAGTTCGCTGATCGGCATAAGCCTGCAAGCTCAGTGCTGTCGATCCGCTGGGCCTACCTGACCGCCACGCTCATCGCCATAGTCAATGGGCATAAGCAACGCCAGAGCGGCCGCCTTAGAGCCCGGACCACAGCCCGCCATCAAGCCTCAGGTTTGCGCCAGTGATGTATCCGGCTCGTGGGCTGACGAGGAAGGCGATGGCATCGGCAATCTCCTCAAGCGTTCCGACTCGTCCCATGGGAACCTGGGCGAACATCGGCAGCACCTTCCGCTCGATTTCCGTCCACGGCGCATCGGCGGCAAGGCCCAGGCTCGTGGCGGCCTTGCGAAAGGCCTCATCGAGGCTGATGCTATTGATCGTTCCGGGTGAGACGGTGTTTGCCGTGATGCCATCCATTGCGACAGCCTTGGCGAGGGAGGCCGTCATGGCGACCATTGCCGCTTTGGCTGCGGCATAATCAGGCCTTTTGGCAGGAGGCATCATTCCTGCAAGGCTGGAGATGTTGACGACCCGTCCCCATTTCGCGTCGCGCATCGGGGGCAGCAACCGGGTGATGACCCTGACGGCCGCGAGCACGTTGCGATCGTACCCGGACGCCCATGTCTCGGACTGCGTCGTCACCCAGTCCTCCGTCTCGCCGGAACCGCCCGCGTTGTTGATCACGATGTCGACAGGCTTCACGAAGGCCTGCGCCTCATCGACCAAGCGCTGAACCGCGTCTTCATGCGTCAGGTCGCCAACGACCGGATAGGCACGGCCGCCCTCAGAGACGATGTCGTGGGCCACCTCCTCGGTCTTTTCCTTGTTGCGACCGTGAACGATGACGATGGCTCCCTCGCGCGCCAGGCCGCGAGCGACCCCTTCGCCGATTCCCTTGCTGCTGCCCGTAACCAGCGCAACCTTCCCGTCCAGTTTCAAATCCATTACGCGATTCCCATCTTAAATTCAGACTTCCATTGAAAGGCCAGGACGATGGACGAGGCAATTACGCACTTAAAAGTGCCCATGGAACACGAGGATCGGACCGTCTGTCTCGGGCCGGATGGCTCCGTCGCGCATGTCAGCCGCGTCCTTCGCATGCTGAGCGGGCGGTGGAAGTTGCCGATCCTGTTCCGACTCTTCGCTGAGCCATCGATGCGCAACTCACAACTGATCCGCGACATGCCGGGCATCTCGCAAAAAATGCTCACGCAGCATCTTAGGGAGCTTGAAAGCGATGAGCTCATTGAACGGAAGGATTTTGGACAGCAGCCGCCGCGTGTCGAATACGCGCTGACGAGTGCGGGCCGAAGTCTCATGCCAGTGCTGTTAGCTCTAAGAGAGTTTTCACGCGACCATCGCCAAGATGACCGCTAATGGGGCACTAGAGCCGTGGCCGCTCGTCCGCTTCCGACCCATAGCGGACATTGACAGTCCAGCCATTAAAGGACAGCTTCGCGCCGCTACAGCGGTCATCGAGCCACCGGTCGCTGTTGCTGCAAAGCGGACATGACGCAGTGATAAAACGGGTCGCAGTTGCGCCGACAGCGGACGCAGGCCACCGGGTTCTCACAATTTACAATTACTCTTGCCTTTGCGCACTTGCAATTTACGACATGTTCTCAATCTTCCACCGTATCGCCCAAGAAGATGCAACGCATCGCGTGACCGCCGGCCCAATACACAGTGCCCTAGCAACTGAAATTATCCTGTAATAGCTCCTTCGCTAGCCGGAATCGTCTCGAATTGCTGGAGGATTGCCCCGATCTGCGTTTCCAGCTCAACTCCCTGACGCAATGATTTGAGAATGCCACGGGTTTCGGGTGATAGAATATTGCGATTTCTATTCATCGATTATTTCCTAGTTCCATCCGTCGAATAGCTCCCCTCATCAAGTAGGGACCGGCGAGGGTCGTTCATTCGCCGCAGAAAAAGACAGGATCGCCGCGCTATCGGAGTAGCACAACCTTCCCTTGCCGCATCAATGATCTATAAGAACCCGTTCTCACCTCCGTGTCACAAGTCGGAAAGATTCATCACTTTGGGAATGGGAAGCCATCATTTGGCACCATATTGAAGGAACGCGGTAGTTTCTATCATGTTTGTTTTGTTCATTTTCTCTTTGTTCGCAAGCCCCTGGATAGGTCTCGTCCTGCATGAGATGGGCCACGTGCTGGCCGGCCGCAGTATAAAAATGCAGATAGCGGAAGTTCGTCTCGGCCAAGGGCCGACGATCTTTCGCGCCCGATGGTCTGGAACGGAAATTATCGTCGGGCTCGTCCCGCTGGGCGGCAGAGTAACGGGCGTTCCAAAGTTGCGTTACGCCAAAGCGGCGCGGCTGTTCTTCATTGCCGGCGGACCGCTGGTGGATCTGGTCTGGTTCTCCACCTTAATCACTACCTTGCGATTTTCGAGTGATGTAGTTGCCGTCAGGGTGGCGCTCTTTCCCGCCCTCGCATTTCAGCTCCTTATGATCTACTCCAATCTGATGCCACATTACGCCAAGCTCTATGGCAACCGTACGGCGAATGACATGCTGGCCTTGTGGCAAACCATGTGGGCGAAGGTCGATTATCTTGCAATCCACCGGCAGCTTTATCTAAACGCATTGCGACCCTATGCAGGTATTGAAAAGCCTGTACTCGGCCGTCAGTCGGATCGGATTGCCTATCTCCTCCTCGAACTCAACAGCTTGGGCCAGAATCAGCCAGAACAGCAAATCGCGGCTCTAGAGCACGAGCTGTCCATCGCACCCTCGCGCAGTGAGCAACTCCTAATCATGGAGAGCATCGCCATGCATGTCCTCGCAAATGAAGGTCTGCGCGATAACGCATATCTCGACCGATCGACACAGAAGGCGCTCTTGCTCGCACCCGAGCTTGGCACGTTAAAGGGCACTCGCGGTGCTGTTCTGGCGCGCCTCGGTCACCATGAGGAGGCACTGGCGCTGCTCGCTGAAGCCGACGACAGCAACGATGTATACCGTTGTTTCAACGCTGCGTTCCGAGCGCTTGCGCATTTCCATGCCGGCCGGAAAGATAAGGCGACGGTCGAGCTCGAGATTGCTACCGCAATCGTGCAATCGCAGAACTGGACAAGCACAATCGGCGGCCGAATTGTAGATAGCGTTATCGCAGAAATCAGCCATATGTTGCTTGAGCCAAGGAAAAATGCGGACCGGCCAACAACAGTCACAAGCGCCTAAGCTCTTACCCAAACGCTCGTATTTGTTGCACTCACGCGTCAAATCACCTCAATTTCGCGCTCGGTGGATTCTAAGCGTCTGCTTCTAAGCCGCGGCAGTCGAAAGCCGACATTCCGCTCCCGGCCCCAAATCGGTCACCGCTCCGTGGGGAGCGCATGTCTGCTTTTGGCGCATCCCTGTCATGGCCGTGTCGTCACCTAGTGGTGTCAGCAGCCGAGGCGGTTAGAATGAGCTTGCGGACGGCATGGAGGTCGCTGACAACGCCAGTGCATAGGGAATGGATTTCAGGTGTTGGGCTAAGAAGATCGGGGACCATGAAGGTCATCATCCCGGCGGCTGAGGCAGAACGAACCCCGTTGAAGGAATCTTCTAACGCCAGGCATAGGGTGGGATTTACACCAAGCCGCTTCGCAGCGCTCAGGAACGGGTCAGGCGCGGGTTTACTTGCGGCGTAATCTCCGTGCGCAATGACCGCATCGAAGCGGCCCGCTAGGCCATGAGCGGACAGATGGCTCCGTACCGTAGAGTGGGACGACGATGTCGCGATGCAGCGCGGTAATTCGAGCTGATCAAGGATATCGAGGAGTTCGACGACACCCGGCTTCAGCCGAAGTTGCGTGCTAGCCAGTACTTTGAACCGTTCCGTCACCTCTCTGCCATACTGATCAACGGGGAAATCTGATCCCATTTGCTCCAAGAGCAGTATTCTACTCTGGGCCCACGGCACTCCTATGGTGCTTTGGATAAGCGTTGTCGGCAGATTGTGCCCCCCAGTGCTGGAAGCCGCCAGAAACGCTTGTTGGTAGAGAGCTTCCGTATCGAAAATTAGCCCGTCCATGTCGAAGATCACGGCAGCCGGTATATGAGGCAGCTTCATTTTCCATCCATCCTGTTATTACTTAATCTCGCTCTCATGCACCGCAACCATGAAAGCCGGATGATCGCAATTGGCGCTCGTCTGCGCGCCCCATTAAAGCCGCTGTACCTCCTCTCAATGCCGAGGGTCGACCTCGACAGCAAAACCTCTGACATGGTCGGGTGTCGTCTCCTTGAGACCCGTATAGAGCTGCACGCCGTCGGGATCCGAAGCATTTGCACCTTGGGAAGGCTGTCCGAGCCGTTTCCGACAAGACGTCATGCGGGTTTTCGCGTTCAGACGCGGGCGCGGCGTGCCCCTTTTCGATGATCGAAATTTTGCGCCTAGGTTGCATGGTTCTCGCACCGCGCTATTCAAACCGCTGCACGAATTTGTCGCCAGCGGTGAATGGTCGCCAATCGACAGCACCCCGTCGGCAGAAGTCGCGCAATGCTCTGTTCATTTGCCGAGCGAGGTCGCGCGCATGGACATCGTCCCTCGCCAGAGGGATACGCTCCGCATCGACATTGCCGAATACAAACGGTTCGTCGAAACTATGGGCAGCGCCGAGACGTCCCCCCTCGAAGATCGGCGTCCAACTGAACTCGTAGGTATAAGCGACACCGCCGGCCGATGCATGCGTCTCTGCCGTACGCAACGCGGGTTCACGGTAAACAGCGCGCGAGAGAAAAACTTCTTCATAGTCCGTGAAACTTCTCCCGGGCAATTCTGCCTCGAGCGCGGCCAGTCGAGCCCATGGGTCATCGCCAGCGAAGCGCGAGATGGAGGTTATTAATTGATCGCGCGAAACAACGGGTGGCATCACACCGTTGACATACCAAAGGCGTGCTTCGTCCCGCGTCCAGCCAGCGACAATCTGGTGACCACTAAAACGCCCTTCCGACAAACCCTTAAGAGGGTGACGTTTGAGACTCTCGCCATCGAGCACAATGCCAAGCGTTCTGCCGCGAGGCGCGTTGCGTTCACCCAAATGCTGGGCGACGATCTCCTCTTGAGCGGTGAGAACAGTGTCGAGCGGCAAGCTGTTTAGGCTGACACTATCGCCCTGGCTGATCCCGACTCTCATCAAAAAATGTTCCGAAATGGCGGACGCCACATCGGGCTCAATAATTCGGCTGGCTGGCCCGCTCATGAGCCAAACGCGGCGATAAAGATCGGAAACTTCGTCCATGCCAAAGAGCGCCGAGATCGTGAACGCCCCCGAGGACATTCCGACAAGAGTAACATTGTCCGGGTCACCACCAAAGGCGGCAACATTCCTGCGTACCCAATATAATGCAGCTACGAAATCCAACATGCCACGGTTTGTGGCGGCATAGTTCTTCCCCATGACGTCCGCCAAGTGGAGAAAGCCGAGAGCACCAACACGCATATTCGGTCTGACGAGGACAACGTCGGATTGGTTTGCAAATCCAAGGTCATCGTGAAAGGTACCGTGCGCGGAGCCCGACTGGAAGCCTCCCCCGAAGGCATGCACGATGACCGGACGTTTTCCGCCGTCTGCGGCAGGCGTGTAAAGATTAAGGTTGAGACAGTCTTCACCCGTCGCAAAACCTTCTCCGCGCGGAGACCATGCCTGGGGTTCGCGTCGGATCTGTGCTGGTGCCAATCCAGGTCGCGTTGCGTCAACGAGGCCTTGGTTTTCGTATCGTCGTGGCGGGAGAAAGCGGAGCATACCCAACGGCGGTTCAGCATAACGAATACCGCGGAATGACATACCGGCGGCATTGCGCAGTCCGCGATAAATGGCGTTTCGACTTTGAACGTCGATGGTCGGCAGGGTTGTCATGAAGGTGCGTTCACATCCAGGAGATGACAAGCTGCGCTCTGTCCGTCGCCGAGATTGCGGGCGATAGGCTGCTCGATGGCGCAGCGCTCGAAAGCATGCGGACACCGGCTGCGGAATGCGCAACCAGACGGTACTGCATGGGCACTGGGAATTTCCCCTGCCAACCGTGTTCGTTTTCCTTGCTGTCCACCAGGAGCCGACGCCAGCAAAGCTTGTGTGTAAGGATGGCGGGGAGCGTGATAAACGAGATCGCGCGGGCCCTGCTCGACAATTTCACCCAAATACATCACTGCGATTTCATCGCACATGAACTGCACGACCCGTAAGTCGTGCGAGATGAATAGCATCGTGGTGCCGTGTCGATCCTGAATGTCGCGCATAAGATTGAGAACCTGCGCCTGCACCGAGACATCAAGGGCGCTGACAGGTTCGTCCGCAACAACGAGATCGGGGTTGGTGGCAAGCGCTCTGGCGATGGCAATGCGCTGGCGCTGCCCGCCGGAAAATTCGTGCGGGAAACGATTTAGTGACGCCGAGGGGAGCCCCACCTCGCTGAGAATCTGGCGCGCCTGGTGCAGTCGCGATGACGACGTGCCTATTCCGTGCACCAATTGTGGTTCAATGAGCGTTTCCAGCACAGTCATGCGCGGGTTGAGTGAACCGAATGGATCCTGGAAGATCATCTGCATGTGCCGGCGCTGACGTCGCAGATCGCCAGCGGACAGCTTTGCGAGGTCCCTGCCGGCAAATTCAATTGACCCCGCCGTTGGTTCGATAAGGCGCAGGACGAGACGCGCGGTTGTGGATTTGCCGCTGCCCGATTCACCGACGATCCCGAACGTCTTACCCCGCGCGACGGTAAAACTTACGTTGCGAACGGCTTTGACAGCCTTGAACGACTTTGCGAGGCCGGTGACGGCCAGAATGGGCGCTCTGTGGTGTTCGGTCATGATGAAGTCTTTTTTGCTATTGGATGCCAGCAGCGTACCGTTGTGGCGCCAACGTCTGTAAGCGAGGGACGAAGTTCACATTGCTGATCCGCGCGCTGACAGCGTGGGGCGAAGCGGCACCCCGCGGGCCACGCTCCGATTGGCGGCACACTGCCCAGGATCGGTGTCAGCCGCGTTCGCGTCTCGTTGTGCGCCGGAATGGCATCGATCAGCCCACGAGCATAAGGATGAGCGGCGTCCCGCACGACATCGGCGCTTCTTCCGCACTCAACGAGATCGCCCGCATACATCACGACCGTTTTGTCGCAAAAATCGCCGACGACTTCGAGATCGTGACTGATAAACAGCATTGCGAGATCCAGTTCCACGCGCATGTCCTCGAGAAGGTCAAGCACCTGTGCCTGAATGGTCACGTCCAGTGCGGTGGTAGGTTCATCGGCGATGATCAGAGATGGGCCGCATGAGATTGCGAGCGCAATCATCACGCGCTGCCGCATTCCACCAGAAAGCTCATGAACATAGCCCTTAAGGATGTCATGTGCACGGGGGATCCCGACACGGTCAAGCAACTGGGCGGCCCGTTGGACTGCCTCTGCACGGTCCAGGCCCAGGTTGTGCCTGAGCGCATCGGTCATTTGGCGGCCGATGGTCAAGGTTGGATGCAGCGCAGTCATGGGCTCCTGGAAGATGAAACCCATGTGGCGACCACAGAACTTTCGACGCTCGCGAGGACCAAGCCCGGAAATCACCGTGCCATTCAGCTTAATGACCCCTGTGACGACCGCATCGTCAGGTGGCAAGCCCATGATAGCACTCGCAGTGATGGATTTTCCGCAGCCCGATTCACCGACCAGCGCTACGGCCTCGCCTTGGGCGATCGAAAACGATACGTCGGTGACGATTGGCAGAAGCTGCCTGCCATTGCGAAGGGAAACACCGAGGCCTTCGATTTCAAGTACGGTCTTTCGCCGCGCTGAGATCTGGGAGGTTCGGCCATCGTTGGATGTGATCACGGTCATTGATAGCGGATCCTGGGGTCCAGAATGGCGTAGATGATGTCAATAAGCAGATTTAAAATGGCGAGTACGAGAGAAATGGTGAGCACTCCACCTTCAACCAGCGGGTAGTCGCGTCGCCCGACCGCCTCCACAAGCATGCGCCCCAGTCCGGGCAGTGCAAAGATGATCTCGATTGCGACCGCACCACCGAGTAAGTATCCGGCAGCCAGTCCGACGACTGTAACCATGGGAATAGCAGCGGTGCGCATGGCATAACGCCCGATGACGGTGCGCTCAGGCAAGCCTTGCGCGCGAGCGGTCGTTATATATGGTTCATTGAGAACATCGAGCATCGAAGAGCGCATCATGCGCGTCATGAGAGCGGACTGACGAATGCCGAGAGCCATCGCAGGCAGGAATATCGTGGCTCCGAAGGCGACCACGCCGGCGGAGGGCGGATTGTAACCAGCGACGGGAAACCATCGCAGGATGACCGCAAACAAAAAGATTAGCAGCAACGCGAACCAGAATTCCGGTAGCGAGATCCCCAGCACGGCAGCGATAACGACGGCGCGATCGATGGGCTTGTTGCGGTTCATCGCCGATACCAGCCCGAGTACGATGCCGATTGCGATCGCAATCGCCAAGGCGACCAGTGTCAGCAGGATGGTCACCACGGCATAGGAGGGAATGATCTCCAGCACAGGCCTGCGAAAGAAAATGGAGTTTCCGAGGTCGAGCGTAACGATGCCCTTCAGCCACAACAAGAACTGAACGTAAATCGGCAGGTCCAAGCCGAGCTGAGAGCGCAGAGCCTGGATCTGGTCGGCCGTTGCCTGATCCCCGAGCAGCATACCAGCAGGGTCGCCCGGCGACAGACGAAGGAGCAGAAACACGAGGATCAGCGGAACGAAAATCGTCGGCAGTATGAGCAGAAATCGCTTTCCGAGATAATGCAACACCTATCGTCTCCTTGCCAGGCGCGGATCAAGAGCATCGCGTAACGTGTCGCCCAAAAGGTTAAGCGCTAAGATGGTCAACATCAGCGCCAGACCTGGAAAAATCACAATCCAAGGGGCTCGGCTGATGTAGTTGCGAGACTCGGTCAGAGCGCTCCCCCAACTCAAATCCTTGGGGCCAATGCCGACGCCGATAAAGCTCAACGCGGCTTCCCCTAACACGGCGGCCGAGAACAGGAATGACGCTTGGACGAGAATCGGGGAACTTACCGCCGGAAGAACATATCGCGTGAAAAGTCTCAATGTCGGCACACCAACGGCACGGGCGGCCTCGATCATTTGTAGCTCTCGCACGACCAGCACTTGCCCGCGAACGACACGCAATGAGGGAGCGATCAGGACGATCGTCAGCGATGTGATGACCGTGGTGACGCTGGGCCCCAATATTCCAGCAGCCGCCGTGGCGAGGACGATCCCCGGAAAGGCCATCAAGCCGTCGACGATGCGCATGAGCACAACGTCCACCCGTCGATAGAAGCCGGAAAGAGCGCCCAACGCTATGGCGATCGACATCGAAATCAACGTAACAACGAATCCCACAAGAAGTGAGGTGCGCGCGCCATGCAAAACCATGTCGAAGACGTCGCGGCCGAGATTGTCGGTGCCAAACAGGTGGAGGCCGCCGGGTGGGCTGAATCGGACCGCCGGATTGACTTGCAACGGGTTGCCAGGCGCCAGGATGGGCGCAAAAACAGCACTCAGCGACAGGACCAACAGCACCACAATCGAGAAAACCGCGGTTGGTTTTGCTAGCAATCGCCGCGCCAGAGATGTGCTCTGACTGGCGACCACAGCCTCGGAGCCCCGCGGCAACACATCCGGATTTGTGGTTTTGGGTGTTGTCATGGTCATTTTGAAGGAGGCGCAACATTGTAAAAGTCGTACTGGCGTGCCGGGGTCCGTTGAGGGTTGCCTACCCCTTTTCGCACGCCATACATGTTCGCTTCCGTGCCATATTTGATAAATGGAAATTGATCATAGGCAAGCGCATGAATTTGCTCGAAAATCTTCTTGCGTGCGTTGGCGTCCAAAGTGGTTGCGATTTTCTGCATCAGGTCCATTTTGGTCGGATCGCTCCAAAATCCTGGATATGTTGCGTTGAGGAACGCGATGGATGTCGGATCAACGTACGTTGGTAGGAAGCTCGAAAATGCATCCATTCCAGCGGGATTTGAGCGTTGTTGAATATAATTGGCCATTGGTGATTGAACGATATCGACGTGGATACCGAACTTCTCCAACTGCTGTGATGCCGTGATCGCGGTCAGATAGTGTTTCTGATACTGCTCGCTGGCGACCAGCCAACGAATTGGCTCTCCGTGATAGTGCGATGCAGCGAGATATTTTTTGACCTTGTCTGCTTGCGAGGTGCCAAAACCATCGGGAACGCCGGCTTTCGTATACCAAAACGAATTCGGATCCGGAATCCAGCTTGGATCGAGCGTATAGAATTGGGGATCGCCAACCGAAGCCAGCATAATCGGGTCCATGTCCAGCGCATAATAAATTGCCCGGCGTAAATTCACGTCAGCGGCCACACCTGATTTGGTGTTGAACACCACCGCCAACGACTGATTATTGGGCACCACGATCGCTTCAGTGTCAGGAGTTGACTGCAGGGCATCGTGGAAGTCGGTAGGCAGCTCCATCGCAATATCGATATCACCGGTGATCAATGAATCGCGACGCACTGATGCTTCAGGCATCAGACGCAGCTCTATATCGTCGGCATAGGCGTGTTTCATTCCGGCGCCGGCAGAGCTTGGTTCGCTTCGGCTCTTGTAGCCGTCCCAGCGCTTCAGGGTCGCGCCCTGGTCTGGTTGATAGTTGGTAAGAGAATATGGCCCGGTGCAATCAAGCCCGCGGGTCGCCTCGGTTGGCGAGGCGCCCTTCAGGGAATTCGCCGACATGATGACGGCCTGCGCTCCCGCTAATAACCCCGGTACTATTGGCGTCGGGCTTGTCAGCTCAAACTTCACGGTACGTGCGTCGACCGCAGTAATGCCTGTCGTCACCGCTTTGAACGATGCGCCGATACCAGCCGACTCGCGAAAGCGCTGCAATGAGGCTACGACATCTGTTGCGGTTAATGGCGCGCCCGACTGAAAAGTCAGACCATCACGCAAAGTCACGGTTAGTTCTGTCCCAGCGTCGTTATACTTGAACGAGTCGGCCAGCATGGGCTGAGGTGTCCAACTTTCGTCGGTCGCAAACAGGCCTTCACAAGCGATCGATGCCGTGATCCAATTCACGCCAAACGTAGTTACGACCGGGTCTGGCGAGGGAGCCATCTGCGAGATGCCGATGCGCAATGAGCCGCCTCTGCTAAAATCGGCTGCGAGTGCGGGCTGGGCAACAATAAGGCCCATGGCAGCGCTGGCAAGCAGCGACAGGCGCAAATTTCCTTTATTCCTCATGTTCGGTTCCTCCCGAAAGCCGTGAGCTGGCTGGTGATGCAAATGAATGGGGATGGGGATTTTCTCTCGGCTTGCTGGGCACTCTTACTTCCATTCCGAGCACGAGATAGGACAAGCACTTACCGTGCGTATCGATAGCCAGACTGGAATTGACGCCTCCCTCCAAGGCGTCGTCGATAACGAAATTGAGCGCTTGCAGTTTCGGCAACGTGTAACGCACAACCTTAGTCACCCCTCGATGTGCGAACAGGGCTTGGACTCGAGCTTCCGTGACTTCGGAAAGCAGCGTCGGCCAGTGGTCTGGCGAACGGGCGATGATATTGACATTCAGCCGATTGCCTTTGTCGCCGGAGCGGCCATGCGCGATCGCATGCAATGGGACTGTGGCGGTCATTGCCCTTCTCCCGCAAATTGGTAGTCAGCGTTGACAAGCGATCGAGGTACCAACTGGGATAAAGTGCGGACGCGTGGCTTGAGGCTTTGGCGGATACCCCCTCCCCCGGAAGGTCCACAGCAATAAAGGGCGTTCACCTCTTGAACAGCGCAGGCTACGTCGGCCTGGGATAGTGAACCGAAAGCGAATCGAACCCGAAAGTCGCCTGGCCCGGTAGCCTCGAACTCCGCGCGTAGTTTGCCATCGTCAGAATCGAAGACGCTTACCGAACCGACGATGTCGGCTCGATGGCGAAGAGAGAGACCACGCCGCCTGATCCTCTCCGCTATCGTCGTAATGGCGAGACGGGCGCGCGCCAGCGCGTTGGGCCCGGCGTAGGAGATTTCCGCTTCTCCCAGCCAGTCCCCGTAGTAACTCACCGTTGCTTTTAGCTTTGCCGGAGCAGCGTGTCCCCTTGCGCCGGTAACACGCACCCGATCTGGCCCAATTTGCTCCAGCTCAACCTCGGTAAGGTCGAGTGTAACGTCAGGCGTTAAATAGGCTGCGGGATCGTGAATTTCGTAGAGCAACTGCTCTTTTACCGTTCGCAAATCCACCAAGCCGCCGGTACCCGCCGCCTTGGTGATGACGAAAGTGCCATCAGATTCGACTTCCGCAATGGGAAAACCGATATTTGCGGTATCGGGTACATCGTTAAAGCCAGGATCGGCAAAAAAACCCCCGGAAACCTGCGAGCCACATTCCAGCAAATGGCCAACCAGGGTGCCGGACGCCATGCGGTCGAGGTCATCCCATGCCCAGCCGAAATGCGCGACCAAGGGGCCAAGCGCCAATGCTGGATCTGCAACCCGGCCGGTGACGACAATCTGCGCCCCTGCTTGTATCGCGTCAGCGATCGCCACTGCCCCGATATAGGCATTTATGGCTATCACGTCGCCATCCACGTCCGGCAGACGGCCGTCACCTTCCCAGCGCTCAGTTTGTGTGATGTCGATTTTTCCGAGCAGATCGTCGCCTGATACAACTGCGACACGAAGCGCCCCCAACCCGAGGCGTGCAGCCAGCGCTTGGATCACTGTCGCTGCAGCCGTTGGATTGGCAGCCCCGAAATTGCCAACAACGACGATCGAGGCGGAAATGCATTGAGACAGGATTGGTTCGAGCAACTCTTCAAGAAGCGGCTCGTATCCCTTGTCGGGATCGTGACGCTTGGCAATCTGACCAAGTGCGAGAGTTCGCTCTCCCAACGTCTCAAATATGATTGCCCCGCCGTTGCCGGCTGCGGCGATTGCTTTGACGACTGATTGGGGCGCGTCTACACGGTCGCCGGAAAATCCGGCACCACTACCAATACGATACAAGAGCTATTCCTCCGTCCACGGCGTCACCATCGATCACATTATCGATAATGTCAACGATGATTGTGTCGGCAACACGACTGCGATATTTTGCAGCGATAGGTCGAGAGAAGGATTCGAAAACAATGCGCTCGCGTAAGCCGATGGTAGAGCAGACAAAAAGCTGGGAGGTTGTATTTCGGGATTTGCAGCGCGCAATCATCTCCGGTGAAAACCGTCCCCGCGAACGTTTGGTCGAGGATGAATTGATCGCCAGCACCGGCGCGACACGACATGCGATACGCCGGGCTTTCGATGAGCTGCTGAGAGTGGGTCTGGTGGTGCGCCAACCGAACAAAGGCGTTCAAGTCCGCGACTATTCGATCCGCGAGATAGAGGAACTCTATGAGATCCGCGAATGCCTCGAACTACGAGCAGCCTCACATTATACAAAGCCTGCAGGCACGGAGCTCATCGATAGATTGACTGCGATCGCCTCCCGGCATCGAGATGCATCGCGCGAACAACGTTTTGCGGATGTCTTTTCGCTCAACAACGAGTTTCACGAGCTGCTCTATCGAGCGGCAGGCAACCAACAATTGGCCGATGCCATCATCCACTATACGTTCGCAACCCACCCGATCCGCACTCGCGCATTTCCAAATGAGGAACTGCGCGAAATTGCCATTCGTGATCATTTCGCCATGGTCGATGCGGTCGCTGCTGGCAAGGGGGACGAGCTGGCCGAACTTATTCGAACACACATCCAGCGCCCCAAGGAATATTATATTAGAGCAACCAATATCCAGGGTTCAATTTAGGCGTCAGTGAGTAAAATCGTGAACGCAACATCTCCCGCTACGATTGAGCGAGGATCACCAAGGTCTCCGGCAATACTCCGTCATACTCCATCGCATCCGCCGCTTGCTTGCTCTTCATAAATTCCGCCAAGCGGCCGATGTCGGCCCCGGAAACCTGCGGAAGTTTCGCAAGAAGACGAAGGCCATGGGCCTCGATCCAAACATCTGGTTCGGGAACGTTGAAAATGCGGCCTCGGAGATCGTCGGGAGGGAAACAGTTCAGTACGTCAGCAACATCTACAAATATTATGTTGCCTACTCTCTGCTGGTTGCGCGCATGGATGAACGCAGAGATGCCATTCAGGATATTGAGAAATGACGTGCCGTCCTTTCCCAACGTCTCAACGCCACCATTTTTGATATTGTCCATCTATGGTTTCGCCATCGGGTATTCAGACCCAGACACCAGCCAGCCGCGGCGGAACGTAAGCATAGCCATCGGGCGATTGCACGATAATGGGAGTGCGCGTAACTTGCCGCGGCAACCGCCGATCAGCCGTTCGACTCGGATTTGTATGATAGTGCCGCAGCCGCTTGTGACTGACATTATCCAGCCCTGGACTGAGAACCGAACGTCCTTGAGCGGTGCCCGTCGGTTTTAGATTCGGCAGACGATAACGCACTCTGGCTGGAGGCTGGTCGATGACGACGTTTATAAGGGCCATCATCGCCAAGGCTCGCCCAGATTACGCTGGCCATGTTCACTCGTCGTTGTCAATCAACCCCGAAAAACCCTGGTGGCAGCACCGTAGCTGGCCAATCCGCCTGTATCTCGCTCTGGCGATGGCGGTAGCCTTGTTTCCGGTTCAGTCCTTTGCGCAACCGTCGGCTACAACAAGCATGCCGGAGATCGAGTTCGGCGCCAGAAAAATGTTCTTCATGCTTTTTCTGATGCTTGGTCCGATTAAGATTTTGGTGCCCTTTGTGACGATGACCAGCAACTGGGGCAATCGCTCCCAGTGTCGTCTCGCGAGTAGAGCGATTTTCTTCTCGGGCGCCGCCCTGGCAATCGCAGGCTTTCTTGGGCGCACGATGCTTGAGAATTTTGAAATCTCAATACCTGTTCTGGCTATGACCGGAGGCATCATCTTGTTTCTTGTGGCCCTGCGAACCATTTTGCAACAGTCCGACAGCGCGTCTTGTCGACCGCCGGAGCCGGGCCAACAACCAGATTTGAAATTGGCCCTTACACCTCTGGCCTTTCCCACAATTGTAACTCCTCACGGTATTGCCGCCGTTATTGTCTTCGCGACGTTAGCAGGCGGCCGCCAAACGGAAGGCCTCACAGTGGCCGCTATCGTATTGCTGATTCTAGCGCTGGACTGGGTGGCGATGATATTCGCTGAAAGCATTTTACGATGGATCGGAACTTCGCTTCAAGTGTTGGCGGTGGTGCTCGGGGTTACCCAGGCAGCCCTTGGCCTGCAAATTATTCTGCACAGCTTAAGTTTGATTGAGCGGTAAAACTTCGAGGAGGATCGATAGAGACGCGCAACACGCGTGAGGATCACTATGCCCGCCGGGAAGATTGCGATCGGACCGCTGGCCGCCTGCATTGCCGGCTTGCAACGGGGCGGCGAATTTGCGTGGCGCTCGAACTCTTCTACTCGAACGACGATACGCACTCGCGCAGCTATCATCCGAGCGAGGTCTTCCCGAGGACCTCGGACTCGACGTATCTGGGGACATGACAACCCGTTCATCTCCACCGTCACCGCCGAGAGTACGCAGTTTTAGGCCACGTGCGTCGCCCCCTATGCCCGTATCGGCGCCGACTTCATGCTTAGCCGGTGTTTACAACGGCGCCCGGCTAGAAGGTCGGGTAGCTTACAGCAACGTAGGGCAGAAGGACCTCGATCTGTGCGGCGGCCAGATCGCCGTCACAGTACCTCCCCGTCGGGCGGTCTACAAGGAGTGGCTCGCTGCGGAGATGCGCATGTGCGAGCGAAGGAGCGGCTCTGGATAGTAAACAAGGCCGACGTTTCCTGGAGTTCTATGGAACTTACAGCGTCCTCTTCCATTAGGGAGGTACCCAACAAGGAAACATCAGATGGCAAGCCCCGACGAGTCCCCAGCAGTACAGTCGATGAAGAACGAGCAGCATTCGCAGCGCGAAAGCGCTCGCAAGGGCGATCTGGATAAGGGGCTGGAAGACACCTTCCCGGCGTCGGATCCGGTTTCAATGACAGGCACGGCGATCCCGGCCGGGCGTATTGACCTCGAAGAATCGGAGCGTGTCAAACGGGAGCCGGATGTCGCTGCGCTCGACAAAGAATTCCCATTGGGGGACGCAGCGCTCGCTGAAACACGAGAACACAATGACGAGGGTGGCCAGGAAGTCACGCGAGAAGAACTTCACCCGTTGAAAGTTGAAACGGGCCGGTTGTCGGCGTCCGCCGCCGAGACTACAGAGGGAACCGTTCGCGTCACGAAGCCCGAGGTCAGAACCTGGTTTCGGGATGTCGAGGACAGGATCAGGGCACGGCCGCTCGCTGCTGTCGGGATTGCCGCTGCGCTTGCCTACGTGTGGGGCGCGACGCGATAACCAGGATAGTCAATTGGCCGCCCATGTACCCGCCACTCGATGCTGTTAGACCGTTCGCCTGAACATTCGGGCGATGGCGATGAGAATGCAGGCGCCGACGACGCCGGCGACAAGATATCCCAGCCAGCCGCCCAGGACGATTCCAAAGAGCGATAGAATGGCATTCGCGACGATCGCGCCGACGATACCCAGGATGATGTTCATCAGCACACCCATGTTGCTCTTCATGAACATCTCGGCCAGCCACCCCGCGATGCCGCCGATGATAATTGCGGCTATCAGCCGATACCTGCATTTTCCATGTGAATATTCCCCCAATTGCTCTGGTGAGGAGGTAGCGTCTGGAATGCTTCTTTCAATCGGTCCCGCGTGGAAGTTTCTCGAATTCGCTTAGAAGCATCATCCATCCGGACTGCGCAGGTAGTGGCTCACGAGAGCTTCCACAATTTCATTGTGCACAGCAACCAAAACGGCGCGAAGACGTTAGCGGTTGTCACTGCCATTCCGGCTTTGATGGCTGGAGCAAGCAAATGACATCCATTTCCGACACGATCAAACGCCTGGCCGAACTCAGAGCGGGGGCAGGTCACACCGGATTTTCCAGCCACCGTCTCAGCGATTTTGAGGACTTCGGCTCAAACCCTGGCACGCTGACGGCAAAGGTGTACCTTCCCCTCTCCGCGGAGCAAAACCCTGCCCTTGTCGTGGTGTTGCATGGTTGCACGCAATCAGCCGAAGCTTATGACTACGGCTCCGGATGGTCGCGCCTTGCGGAGGAACATGGCTTCATTCTTATTTATCCCCAACAACATCGGCAGAACAACGCCAATCTCTGCTTCAATTGGTTCGAGCCGGGCGACACGCGCCGGGGGCAAGGAGAGGCATCGTCGATCAGCCAAATGATTGACAATGTCTGTCGTCGGCATCAGGTCGACCGCAAACGGGTGTTCATTACCGGGCTTTCAGCCGGCGGGGCGATGGCCAACGTCATGCTGGCAACCTATCCGGAGCTGTTCGCCGGCGGTGCGATCATCGCTGGCCTCCCATACAACGTCGCCTCCACAGTTCCCGAGGCCTTCGAACGGATGCGCGGACAAGGCCTTCCGTCCGGCGCGCTGCTTTCAAGAAGGGTCCTTGAAGCCTCGCCGCATGATGGGCCTTGGCCAGCAGTATCAATTTGGCAGGGCACCAAGGATCACACAGTTGCAGAAGCGAACGCCCATGCCCTCGTTGAACAGTGGTGGGGCGTGCACGGTGTGACACCCTCCTCGCCCATGTCGTTCTCTTCAGATGGAAGGCATCGCATCACAACGTGGGAAACCGAGGGCGGTTATGCGCCGGTCGAGTTTCACGCCATAGAAGGAATGGGACACGGTACCCCGATAGATTCCAGGATCGGCCTCGGGACACCGTCTCCGTTCATGCTCGACGTCGGCGTCTCATCGACAGCTCACATCGCCCGGTCCTGGGGATTGACGCCGTCTTTCGGCACGCGAACTCAGCCCGAGGTCGGTCAGAACGACGTTCTGCCGGAGCGGCCCAAATCTGTTCCTGCCGATGGCATCCAGGGCATCATCGAAAGGGCACTTCGGTCCGCAGGCCTGATGCGCTGACCGAGAGCGTAGCTCGCGGCCTAAGACCGACGCCGTAAACAATCCGTCCGCCGAAGTACTCACGATTTGGTCGATCAACTCGAATACATACCCGATTGCCTTGGGGACATATCTCGCGCTCCTGCATATCCAGCCGGATTTGACGCGAAGAACCTTGTTGACCTTTCCCGCCATGCGTGAATAAATCGCTTGGTATTGTGGGGAAATGTTATGAAATTCAAATATATAGCAGCGGCCAGTATCTTGGCAGCCATTCTGTCGTCGTGCGCCTTTTCGGTGCCTGTTGCCGTAATCTCCAGCAATGGCGATATCATGCGTGGTACTTCGACCGCCGCCATGTCCGGTGGCAGTTTCGTGGTGGCCGGCAAGCTGAAAGGCAAGGAAGCAAAATGCTCCGGAACGTACGACGCGCTAGACACCTCTATTACCATTTCTATGGCAGTCAATTGCTCCGACGGGCGCAAAGGTTTCGTCATTGCAACTCGCCAAGCCAATGGAGTTGACGGCTCCGGCCGCGTTCGTCTCAACGATGGGACCGAAGCGGACTTTGTTTTTGGCAGGGCGGCAGCAGCTTTTTAGGTATAGGTCGCGAGAGCTTTGGTTAAGCGAGGATGAGCAACAAGCGCCGACATGTGTAGGAAGAACTCAGGCGCTTCAAAGAACTGACGCCGAAATTATTCGTTGTGGGTGTGTTTTGGGTCAGTGATTTGCTCGCAGAACGGCTTCAACGTCCTCTGCCCTGATGATGAACTGCTACTATTGCCTTCAAGGAGTGTGGCGGCATGAGTGACGTCGGCTTGCCGTAGGCCGTACACCAGTGGCGAGGCCATGTGCGGCTGCAGTGTGATGGCTTTATGGATGTCAACCCGCGCCGCGGCACTTTCGAACAGGGCGGGATGTGTCCACCTGGACCGGCATCAAGCCACGAGCAAACTCCAGCGGCGGCAAAGAGCGGCTCGCCCAGATTCTCCGCCGGTGTTGCGATCAGGATTCGACCGCCTCAACTTTTCAGGGACCAATCCCGCAAAACTCAATTCCTGGGTACGCTTGTAAGTCCCGGTATCGAATGGCATTGGTTGAGTAGTCAGCTAATTCACAAGCAGTTCTCCACATGAAACTCGATGCAATCGATCTGCGTATATTGGACGCCATTCAACGCGATGGCCGCATCACCAAGCTTGCACTCGCTGAAAAGGTGGGACTTTCGCCGACCCCATGCTGGCTGCGCCTTCGCAAGCTGGAGAAGGCCGGGATCATTACCGGCTATCATGCCCATCTGTCGCCGCGCCGGCTCGCGGCGGTCGCCAGCGTCATGGTCGAACTTACGCTTGCGAACCATCGCCAGAGCGACTTCGAACGTTTCGAACGAGCAATCTCCTCCATTCCCGAAATCGTCGCCTGCTGGTCCGTCGGCGGCGGCGTCGATTACATTTTGAAGATCATGACGCCCAATATCGACGCCTATCAGCGCCTGATCGATGGGCTCCTGGATCGCGACCTCGGCATCGAGCGTTATTTTACGTATATTGTGACAAAGACCGTGAAAGAGGAGACCGTGCTTCCAATTGCCAATCTCCTTTCCGCTGAACCTCTTGGCAACGAATAGATAATCTCTCTACGGGCGCCCCTCGTTTTGGGCCCTTCCTCTCTTCCGGCGTCGACCAATGGACAATCTCTCGCGATGTTTCGTGAGAGCATCGCGGCACCTGAAAAAAGAGGTTTGCCGATGACCGCAGTGCGCGCCCGCCCCGCCTATCATGAAGCCCTGTCACGACTGAACGACCGGCATCTACTGCGCGATCTCTCCTATGTCGGCGGCCGCTGGGTCGCCGGCAAGACCGGCTCGAGCTTCGAAGTCACCGATCCGGCCTCCGCCGCCACCCTCGCCTGGGTCTCCAGCCTTAGCAGGGAAGAGACATTCGAGGCGATTGACGCAGCGGCGGATGCTTTTTCAGCCTGGCGCTCGCTGCTGCCGCAGCAGCGCGCATCGATCCTGCGCAGATGGTATGAGCTGATGCTCGCGGCGAAGGAGGATCTGGCCCTCATCATGACGCTGGAACAGGGCAAGCCGCTCACCGAATCCCGTGGTGAGATCGACTACGCTGCCGGATTCATCGAATGGTATGCAGAAGAAGCCAAGCGGATCAATGCCGAGAGCGTCATCAGCCATCTGGCAGACGCCGAAATGATCGTGCGCAGGGAGGCATTGGGTGTCGTTGGAATCGTCACACCTTGGAACTTTCCCTCCGCCATGGTCACGCGCAAGGCGGCAGCCGCCCTTGCCGCTGGATGCACCGTCGTCGCCCATCCATCGTCCGAAACGCCGCTGTCCGCGCTTGCTCTTGCCGAACTCGCTGAGCGTGCCGGCCTTCCCGCCGGTGTCTTCAACGTTGTCACCGGCAATGCGGCGACCATTGTCGGCGCCCTCTGCGAGGACACCCGGGTGCGGGCACTGAGCTTTACCGGCTCCACCGGCATCGGCAAACTGATTGCCGGCCAGTGCGCTTTGACCATGAAACGGCTGGTGATGGAGCTCGGCGGGCATGCGCCCTTGATCATCTTTGACGACGCCGACCTCGATCGCGCCGTAGACATCGCAATCAATGCCAAATTTGCGACGTCCGGCCAGGATTGCCTGGCCGCCAACCGCATCTTCGTGCAGCGCTCGATCATGGAGCCCTTCGTCGCGGCCTTTGCCAAGCGGATCGAAACCCTCAAGGTCGGCGATGGACTGACAGACGCCGTCGACATCGGCCCGCTGATGCACGAGCGCGCCCTGGCGAAGGTCGAGGAACATGTGGCCGACGCGCTGAAACGAGGCGCCACGCTTGCCGCCGGCGGCAAGCGCCATAAGGCAGGATCGCTCTTCTTCGAACCAACGCTGCTTGTAAATCCATCGCCAGATGCGTTGATCATACATGAGGAGACCTTCGGCCCGGTCGCCGCGGTGATGTCATTCGATACCGAGGCCGAAGTCGTCGCCCGTGCCAATGATACCGAATATGGCCTCGTCGCCTATGTCGTGACGCAAAACGGCGCACGCCAGATGCGCCTCGGCCGGGCGCTGGACTACGGCATGGTGGCAATCAATCGCGTCAAGATCACCGGCGGACCGGTCCCCTTTGGCGGCTGGAAGCAATCCGGTCTTGGCCGGGAAGGCTCGCGCCATGGCATCGAGGCCTTCACCGAGCTCAAATATCTCTGCATCGACACGGCTGCCTGACGGGCCACCCACTTTCAGCACAAGGAATATATCATGTTGGACAAGCGGAACGAACTGAACGCGTGGGACCGGGATCATTTCTTTCATCCCTCGACCCATATGGGTATGCATGCCCGCGGTGAAACGCCGACCCGCATCATCGGCGGCGGCGAAGGCGTCTACATCATCGACACCAACGGCAAGAAAAGCCTCGATGCCTTTGCCGGCCTCTACTGCGTCAATGTCGGCTACGGCCGGCAGAAAATTGCCGACGCCATCGCCGAACAGGCGAAGAATCTCGCCTATTATCACGCCTATGTCGGACACGGCACGGAAGCGTCGATCACGCTTTCCAAGATGATCATCGACCGGGCGCCCAAAGGCATGAGCCGCGTCTATTTCGGCCTCTCCGGCTCAGACGCCAATGAGACGAACATCAAGCTCATCTGGTACTACAACAACATCCTCGGCAGGCCGGAAAAGAAGAAGATCATATCGCGCTGGCGCGGCTATCACGGATCGGGGGTCATGACCGGCAGCCTCACCGGCCTTGAGCTTTTCCACAAGGCATTCGACCTGCCGCGCGACCCCATTCTCCATACGGAGGCTCCCTATTTCTTCCGCCGCCCCGATCGATCGATGGGTGAGGAACAGTTCGCCCAATATTGTGCGGACAAGCTCGAGGAAATGATCCTGGCCGAAGATCCGGAAACGGTCGCCGCCTTCATCGGCGAACCGATCCTCGGCACCGGCGGCATCGTTCCTCCGCCGAAGAGCTATTGGCAGAAGATCCAGGCCGTGCTCGACAAGTACGACGTCCTGCTTGTCGCCGACGAGGTCGTCACCGGTTTCGGCCGGCTCGGGACGATGTTCGGCTCGGACCATTACGGCATGAAGCCGGATCTGATCACCATCGCCAAGGGCCTGACCTCGGCCTATGCGCCACTCTCGGGCAGCATCGTCTCCGACAAGATGTGGCAGGTGCTCGTGCAAGGTTCCGATCAACTCGGCGCCATCGGTCATGGCTGGACCTATTCCTCCCACCCGATCTGCGCGGCCGCAGGCATCGCCAATCTCGAACTGGTCGACGAACTCCGCATCGTCGAGAACGCCGGCTCGACCGGCGCCTATTTCCGATCCGAGCTTGCCAAGGCCGTCGGCGATCACAAGCATGTCGGCGAGGTCCGTGGCGATGGGCTGATGGCTGCGGTGGAATTCGTCGAAGACAGGGACGACCGCACGTTTTTCGATCCGGCGAAGAAGATCGGCCCCCAAGTGGCGTCGGCTCTGCTTGAGCGCGGCGTGATCGGCCGTGCCATGCCGCAGGGAGACATTCTCGGCTTTGCACCGCCTTTGTGCCTGACGCGCGACGAAGCCGATATCGTCGTCAAGGCTGCGGCGGATGCGATCAGAAGCGTATTCTCAAATCTCTGACGCAACGCTTGGCCGACAATAGTCGCTGCAGGCCCACATGAGGATCGCTCAGTCCGTTGTTGACAACGGACCGAGCGTATTGGCTTGGTCATCGCCATGCCGCATTGGATGGTGTACATGGATGTCCTGCAATTGTACCGGATCAATCCATGCTTCGTCATGATTCAAAAGGCCAGCACAGCGATGTCTGGAAACCCGTCCTTCAGCATCGCAAGGGCGTGACCAAGCACAAGCTGCTCACCGACAAGATCATTTCCGATATCGACGAAGGTATCCTGCCGGTTCATACACGGATGCCCACACACCGCGTTCTCGCCCATGCGCTGGGGATTTCGGTTCAGACTGTAAGCCTCAGCTACAAGGAAGCGGAGCGGCGCGGCTATCTGCGTGGCGAAGTGGGTCGCGGCACCTTCGTGCGCAGCCGCATCACCGAACGCGCCGACAGTTTCATGCTCGACCGCGATCCGAGCGGCAGCGCCGACCTTTCGATCATCCGGGCCGTCTATACCGAAGCGCATGAGCGATCGGCGCGCGAACTGATGCAGGCTCTCGCCGACAGCGACAACAGCAGTTTCATGCGGCCATGCCGGCCGATCGCCGGCCTCGATGCGCATCGCACCGCGGCGCAGGCCTGGTTGGCGCGCCTGTCGGTCGATGCCGATCCCGATCGCATTTTGATCACGAATGGGGCTGCTCATGGCCTTTTCCTGGCCGTGGCCTCGGTGGTGCGGCCCGGCGAGGTCGTCCTGACCGAGAACCTGACTGATCACGGCATTATCGGCCTTGCCAACGTGTTGGGCTTCACGCTCCGCGGCCTTCCGACCGATCGCGAAGGCATCTTGCCGGAAGCCTTCGAAACCGCCTGCGCGGTCGGCGACGTGTCGGCCCTGGTCATCGTTCCCTCGCTCGGCAACCCCACGAGCCATGTCATGGGGGCGGAGCGTCGCCGCGCCATCGCCGATATTGCACGCCGGCACGGCGTCTTCGTCATCGAGGACGAGGTCTACAAGCCGATGTTACGGGATCCCCTGCCTTCCATGCCGGACCTGCTGCCGGAGCTCGGCTTCTTCGTGACGAGCTTTACGAAGTCGGTGATGACCGGCTTGCGCATCGGCTATCTCGTCGTTCCCGCCAACTATTCCATCCGCGTCGCATCGATCCTGCGCGTCACCGGATGGAGCGCCACCAATGTCGTGGCGGAGATGGCCTCGCGCTGGGTTTTGGATGGTACCGCCGATGCGCTGATTGCTGTTCAGAGAAGCGAGGCCCAGGCAAGGCAGGCGATCGTATCGGAGGTGATGGGTTCCGTCGTCGCAGGCAGCCATCCTCTGTCGCTCTGCGCGTGGCTCTCGGTTCCCGAGCGCTGGACGGAGGAGGGACTTGTCCGCGCGCTGGCCCGCAAAGGTGTAGCGGTCACGCCGTCCGATCCGTTCATTGCCGGCGGGGAGCGGCCGGTCGGCGGAATTCGTATCTGTCTTGGCGGCCGCCTGTCACACTCGGCCCTTCGCTCGGCGCTCGAAACGGTTCGCGGCGCCTTCGAGCAATTGCCTCCCATTTTCGACGTAGGATCGATCGCTTAAAAACAAACCTGATGCGGAGATACGGTCGACATCTCGGTTCCTTTTTGGTCACAGGACGGAACGCAGAAACTCCTTGGTGCGGTCTTCCCTCGGCGTGCTGAAAATCTGTTCGGGCTTGCCTTCTTCGCAAATGCGGCCCTTGTCAAAGAAGCAGACGCGATCGGATACCTCGCGCGCGAACCGCATTTCATGCGTCACCAGCAACATGGTCAGATCGTGCTCGTGGGCAAGATCGCGGATGACGCCGAGCACCTCGCCGACGAGCTGCGGATCGAGCGCGGAGGTCGGCTCGTCGAACAGCAGGACCCGTGGGCGCATCGCAAGAGCGCGGGCTATGGCGACGCGCTGCTGCTGGCCGCCGGAAAGCTGGCTTGGATATTGATCCTTTTTCTCCGAAAGACCGACCATGCGCAAAAGCTCGATGGCGCGAGCCTCCGCCTCCGCTCGCCCCAGTCCAAGCACCCGCGTCGGCGCCTCGACGATATTGCGCAGCACGGTCATATGCGGAAACAGATTGAAGCTCTGGAACACCATGCCGACATGTGTGCGGATCTGGCGAAGATGCGCCTCGCTGGCGCGGAACCGTCCGCGGCCGTTTTCCTGATGATAGGACATGCCGGCAAGCTGCAATGTGCCTTCCTGGAAGGGTTCGAGCGTCATCAGGATGCGCAGAACCGTCGATTTGCCCGAGCCCGATGGCCCGATCAACGTCACCTTCTCACCGGGTGCGACCTCGAAACAGAAGTCATCGAGCACGGTAAAATCGCCGTAGCGCTTGGTGACGTCGTCAAAGCGGATCAGGGGTTCGGTCATCTCAAAGCAATTCCGTTTTTCGGCAGCGTCTTCTCGAGCCAGTGAATGGCCGCCGAGCAGACGAGCGTGAGGATGAGAAAGATCAGGCCGACGAGAGACAGCGGTACCAGATACTCGAAGGTCCGATCGCCGATGAGGTTGGCAAGGTTCAGCATGTCGACCACGGTGACGACAGACAGAACCGGCGTCTCCTTGAGCATGGAGACGAGATAGTTGCCCATGGCCGGTATGATGCGGGGAATCGCCTGTGGGATGATGATGTCCCGATAGATAAGGCCGCGCCCCAGATTAAGGGCTGTCGCCGCTTCCCATTGGCCGCGCGGCACGGCGTCCAGGCCACCGCGATAGACTTCCGACGTATAGGCCGAATATTGCAGGCCGAGGGCCAGCGCTCCCGTGAGAAAGGCCGGTAGGACGATCCCGTAGATCGGCAAAACGTAATAGAGGAAGAAGAGCTGGACGAGCAGCGGCGTGTCGCGCAGGAATTCGATGACGAGAGCCGTCGGCCAGGAGATCGCTACGAAGCGACTGCGCCGCAACAGCGCGAACACCAGGCCCAGAACCAGGGCGATCGCAAATCCGGCCGCCGCCGCCTCCAGCGTCACGATCAATCCGATGCCGAGGATCGGCAGGATCGACAGCGCGAAGGAGAGTGTCGAGGACGTATCCCAGGCAAAGCCATACATCATGCCGGCGCCCTCCCCGGAAAGGCGGCGCCCCGGCGAAGGATCATCTCGAGCCAGCGCATGAAGACGACGAGGATAAGCGCCATGATGAAATATCCGATGAGCGTCAGCGAATAGATCGTGACGCTGTCCAAGGTGATGTTGCGCAGTTGCTGCGCCTGAAAGGTCAGATCGCTGATCGAGATCAGCGACACCAGCGCCGTGTCCTTCAGGTTCTGGACGGCCAGATTGCCGAATGGCGGCATCATCTCCACCACCGCCTGCGGCAATACAATATGGAAGAGCGCCTGCCCCTGCCCGAAGTTCAGCGCGCGCGCCGCCTCGTGTTGCGTATCGGGAACCGATTGCAGTGCACCGCGCACAACCTCGGCGCCATAGGCACCGATATTCAACGCCAGGCCGACGATGCCCGTCGTGACGGGATCGAAGGATATCCCGATCAGCGGCAGCGCATAATAGAGCCAGAAGAGCTGCACCAGGAGCGATGTGCCGCGAAATATTTCTATATAAACCAGCGCGATCCAGGAAAGCAGGCGCCCGCCGGCGAACCTCGCAATGCCGGCGGCGAAGGCAAAGATTGCGCCGAGCAGCATCGATGTGACGCCGATGATGGCCGTCACCTCTGCGCCCTTCAGCAGCGCCGGAAGATAATGCGTCCAGCTCATGTCCGGTCACCTCCGTCCGCAAGATGCAAGGAGCTGATCGGCCCAGCCGTTGCCCACGGGCAAGGACCAAGCCGATCTGGATACCGCCTGTCTCACTTGCCCGCGCACAGGTCTTCCGTGTTCTTGGTCCGCGCGGCCTCGACGCTTTCGGCGCTAAGTCCGTAAGACATCAGGATCTTTTTGTAGTCATCGGTCTTCTTGAAGGCGATGAGCGCGGTGTTGAACGCCTTGTAGAGCTCCTTGTCATCGGGCCGGAAATCGAAACCGCCATAGCTTCTGACCGATTTGCCTTCGATGACCGGATCGGTGAAGGGTTCCGCGTGCTCGACATTCGTGCCGCCCTGGACCAGCTTGGCGACCGTCAGCTCCGTTGCTGCATAGGCATCGGCACGGCCGGTCTGGATGGTCGAGAGCGCATCGGCATTGGCCTGGATCATGACGATCTGGGAGTCCGGAATGCCGAGGCCGTGGAAGAAGTCGAGCTGATCGGCGCCCGATACGATCGCCACCTTGAGAGACGGATCCTTCTTGATGTCCTCATAGGAATGCAGCTTCTTCGGATTGCCCTTTGGCACAAGCAGACCTTCACCGTAACTTGAATTCGGCGTGGTGAATTGCACCTGCTTGCAGCGTTCCGGTAGGATGTTCTGCTCGGCGGCAACGAAATCGAAACGCTTGGCCTTCAGGCCCGGGATCAACGAGCCGAACGGCGTGACGGTCCAGTCGACTTCCTTCACGCCCATCGACTTCAGCACGGCAGCGGCAACATCAGGACCGATGCCCTTGGCAGCGCCGCTCTCGTCCATATAGCTGTAGGGAACCTCATTGGCGCTGGCGCCACGGATGTAGCCATCCTTCTTGATCTGCTCGAGGCTGGCGGCATGGGCGGAGGTGGCTAGGCCAATGGTCAGACCCATGGCGGCAAGGCTGCGGTAAAAATTCGATCTCATAGTTCACTCCTCTGTGGTTAAATTCCGCCATCGGCTGTCCGGTTTTCCGGTTCTTTGCCGTAACGGGTTGCGATGCGCGCCGCGTTGTCGCGACACGGCAATTCAGGTGCCGTCCGTCAGCGTTGCGACGACAGCCAGACAATCTCCGGTCTTGATGAGGCCGGGGAAATGACGTGCAGCAAGGACACCGTCGAGAGCCGCCCGATGTTCAAACGGCATGGACCCGGTACGGCCGATCGGATGCACACGCGCAATGATCTCCCCGGCCGCAACTACGTCGCCAAGGTCCTTCACGGGCTCGAAAAGGCCATCCGCTTCCGCAAAGACGAAGCAATCGGAGGACGGCATATCAAGCCACTGCGTTGCTTCAGTATCCAGCGCGCCGGCGACGATACCGGCCTGCTTCAAGACGTTCAGGACGCCGCGCTTGGCGATCGAAGCCGAGCGGGCCGATATAGTTCCGCCACCCGCAAGCTCGGTCGTCACGAAAACCTTGCCCATTTCCTCGGCGGACGTGTCGTACATGCCGACGGCATCGATCTCGATCATGCGCATGGAATAGGGCGCGGAAAACGCCGCAACGGCGTCGAAGCAGGCTTTCTCCTGCCGTTTGTCCGGCAGCGCATGAGCGGCGGCATAGGGCAGGAAATCGAGCGTCCGACCACCGGAATGGAAGTCCAGCACGATATCTGCCAGCGGCAGCAGGTAACGGGTAAAATAATCGGCGATCTTTTCAGTCACGCTACCATCCGGCCGGCCGGGGAAACTGCGGTTGAGATTGCCCTTGTCGATCGGAGACGTCCGAGTGCCCGCCTGAAAGGCGGGATAGTTCATCGCCGGGACGATGATGACCCTCCCCTTGATCTCTTCCGCCTTCAGCGTCCGGGCGAGATCGAAGAGCGCGACGGGCCCCTCATATTCATCGCCGTGGTTGGCACCGGTCAGAAGCGCCGTCGGGCCGTCGCCGTTCTTGACGACGCAGATCGGGATCATGATCGAGCCCCAAGCGGAATCGTCACGCGACCAGGGCAGACGCAGGTGACCATGCTGGACGCCGTCCCGGTCGAAATCGACGGTCGGCGTTACGAGTGATGGGCGTTTGATCATCGTCATGCTGTTCATCTCAGGTGATCACTTCACGACCAGTTTGCGGGGCACGTTGGACAGGCATTCGACACCGGTCTCCTTGATCACGATGCTCTCAGTGATCTCCATACCCATGGTCTCAAGCCAGAGACCCGTCATGAAATGGAAGGTCATGCCGGGCTGCAGCTCGGTGCGGTCACCGGGGCGCAGGCTCATGGTCCGCTCGCCCCAATCCGGCGGATAGGAGAGACCGATCGAATAGCCGGTGCGGTTATCCTTGACGATCCCGTATTTCTTCAACACCGCGAAGAAGGCATTGGCGATGTCCTCGCAGGCATTGCCGGGCTTGGCCGCGGCAAGACCGGCCTCCATGCCTTCGAGCGTTGCTTTCTCGGCATCCAGAAAGGCCTGGGTCGGCTGGCCGAGGAAGACGGTTCGCGACAGCGGGCAATGATAGCGGCGATAGCAACCGGCGATCTCGAAGAAGGTCCCCTCGCCGCTCCTCATCGGCCTGTCGTCCCAGGTCAGATGCGGCGCGGAGGCATCGGCGCCCGATGGCAGGAGCGGTACGATCGCGGCATAGTCGCCGCCGAAGCCATCCGTGCCACGGATCCCGGCATCGTGGATTTCGGCGACGAGATCGGATTTACGAATGCCCGGCTCGACCTTTTCGACGATCCGCTTGTGCATGGCCTCGACGATGCGGCCGGCCTTGCGCATATAGTCGAGCTCGGTCGGGCTCTTGATGGCGCGCTGCCAGTTCACAAGCCCCTGAGCGTCCTTGAAGCGTGCATTCGGCAGGTGCTTGACCAGGGAGGCATAGGCTGCCGCAGTAAACCAGTAATTGTCCATTTCGACGGCGATCGAGGCCTTGGCCCAGCCGCGTTCCTCGATGATCTTGGACAGCAGATCCATCGGGTGGCGCTCGTTCGACTGCACGTAGTGATCGGGATAGCCGATGATGTTGTCGTCGCTGAGATAGGCCGTGCGCTTCGCACCGTTGGCATCCTGACCGCGCCCATACCAGATCGGCTCGCCGGAGCCGGGCACCAATACACACTGATGCACGTAGAAGGACCAGCCGTCATAGCCCGTCAACCAATGCATGTTGGACGGATCGGTCACGATGACGAGATCGATACCAGCCTTCTCCATGGCGCGCCGCGTCTTGGCAAGCCGATCGGCATATTCGGACCGGGTGAAATTGAGTGTCGGTTCGCTCACGCTGGTTCTCCTGATGCTTTTGTCGTTTCAATCGCTTGGCCCGCGCCGGCCGAGACGGCGCGGTGGTGGGCAAGCGTGGCAATGGCAGTGTCCTGGACACCGGTGCCGGTCAGATCACAAAGGCTAATCGCTTCGTTTGACCGGCGGCCGGCCGCTTGGCCGCAGATGATGGCGCCGAGTTCGGGGAAGGCTGCGTCCTCGCTCACAAGTCCCGCGGCGATAGCATGATGCAGTTCGCCGAGCCGGCGGGTCTGCTTCAGGCTGTCGGCGACGTAGGGGGCGGCGCGCAGGATCGCCGCCGGATCGATCTCGTTCTTGTGCTCGGCATCCGAGCCCATGGCAGTGACATGCTGGCCCGGCTCCAGCCAGGAGGCGGCAACAATCGGCCTGTCCGAGGGGGTAGTGGTGACGATGATGTCGGCGCCCCGGCAGGCCCGTTCGGCGTCAGCCTCGGCCGAAACGGGAAACCCGAGCTCGACCGTCAGCTCCCTGGCAACCTGTTTGGCCTTTTCCGCATCGCGGGCCCAGATGCGGGCCGTCTCGATCGGCCGTACCAAAGTCAACGCACGAAGCTGCAAGCGCGTCTGCATGCCGGCGCCGAGAATTGCCGCGATCCGGGCATCCGCGCGGGCAAGATGTCTTGCGGCAACGGCGCCGGCCGCCGCCGTGCGCACATCCGTCAGATAACCGTTGTCGAGCAGAAGTGCCTCGACCAGACCGGTGTGTGCCGACAGCAGCATCATCAATCCATTGGTGCTGGGTAGGCCGAGCAACGGATTATTGAAGAAACCCGGGCTCACCTTGATCGCGAAACTGTCGAGATCCGGCACATAGGCCGTCTTGACGTCGACTTCACCGCGATGAGCCGGAATATCGAGCCTCATAATCGGCGGCATCTCCACCGCCTTGGTCGCCAGGGCCGCAAAGGCTTGTTCGACACAGTCGATCGCGTCGGCATCAAGCTGCACAATCCTGCGCAGGTCGGTTTCCGTCAGCACAAGCACGCGCGCCATCACGCCACCCCCGTTTTGATGCCGTCGACAATTTTGCGATGGAGCACCGGATCGATGTTGCCGCCGGAAACGATGATCGCCGTCGGACCGTCAGGCCTGATCTTGCCGGCAAGCAGCGCTGCGATACCGACCGCACCCGCGCCCTCGACGATCTCGCCTTCGACCGTCGCCGCATGCCGGACGCCCGCCGCTATCTCGTCTTCGCTCAGCAGGATCACATCGTCGAGAAGGTCGCGGCACATCGCAAACGTCAGGCGATTGTCGAGCCCGATGCCGCCTCCCAGGGAATCCGCCAGGGTTTCAACCTCCCGGACTTCGAGTGGCGTGCCGGCGGCAAGGCTCGCTGCCATCGCCGCTCCCCGCTCCATCGATATGCCGACTACTCTGGCTTGCGGCCGCCTGCCCTTGATCGCAGCGGCAACACCGGAGGCAAGTCCGCCGCCCGACAAAGGCACGAGGACAAGCGCCACGTCCGGCAGACCATCTGCGATCTCGAGCCCGATGGTCCCCTGGCCGGCGATCACGCCGGGATCATCGAAGGGCGGCACGAAGCTCATGCCCTCATCGCTTACCTGACGCTCGACCTCGCGCATGGCATCATCCTGAGAGTGGCCGACAATACGGACTTCGGCCCCGAGGCTGCGGATCGCCTCGACTTTGTTGGCAGGAACAAGCGCCGACAAGCAAATGGTCGCCCGCACCCCCAGTGTCCTTGCGGCATGCGCGACGGCTCTGCCATGATTGCCCGTGGAGGCCGTAGCCAATCCGCGCGAACGTGCCTTCTCGTCCAGGCACAAGATCGCATTGGTTGCTCCCCGAAGCTTGAAGCTGCCGGTCTTCTGGTGGTTTTCCAACTTGAGGAACACGGGCGCGCCGGATTGGCGGGAGAGCGCTTGCGACCGCAGCAACGGCGTGCGGACAACGTGTCCGACAATGCGTCGCCGTGCCTCTTCGATATCGGGCAACGTCACCATTGCCGTCATCGCACAGTCCGTTGCTTTGGAAATACTGTGACCGACGTCAGCACGAATTCATCTCTTTCACAACCAATGTTCATGACATCAGCGTGAAAGAGACAAAAGATCATGTCAATCTGAATATTGTTTCATTACAATTTTGAAGTGGTCTATCATGCCGGATTTTCTGTGGCGGCAAGCAGTCGTTGACCGCGCGATGGCCCTCATGGAAATAGCCCGCCTCCCGATCAGGTAGCCGAGTTTGGTCCCTTCGAAGCCAGATGCCGACCAATCGATTTCGGAGACCGAGTAGGCCCAGGCTTTGCAGCAAGGCAGGAGGAAAAATGATGGACGGGGCCAGGCCGCTGGCTCCTCAATGCAACCGCGCCGAAAGACGGCAGTCGGATCCTCGTCACGATCCGCCCGCCCGAACAGGGGCCGGCAGAAGTTGACCTCGCGTATTGTTCGAATGGCGATCGAACAAGCGGCAGCGGCGCGGAACGGGGCGCAGGAGCGGGTGCGTCAGCCTCCCACTGGACCAGCGATCGGATTCCACCGTCGGGGCTGACGATCCGTAATGACGCTATACTGGGAGATCCCACGGATTCACGAGTGCAACGCCCATGCCATCGAAATCTCTGATGTTGCGCGTTACCAGCTTCATACGCCGAGTGAGCGCCGTAGCCGCGATGTAGGCATCGTTGATCGGTTTAGGATCCGGCACATGCCATTGGGCCGCCTGAATGGCCGCCGCCTCGTCCAAGGGCAGGATACGACCGGAAAAGGTCGTGAGAACTGTATTCTCCAGCCAGTTGCGCAGCACCTTCCCCGTGACGGCATCCTTATGCTCCACCAGCCGGACGCCAATCTCTAGTTCATGCAGGACCACAGACGAAATGAAGGTTTCGACCGGATCAACGGTTTCGTTCCATACCACGACATTGGGATGCGCTTTGCCGCTCGCAACCTTGCGCAGTTCGGACACGACATTGGTATCGAGCAACAACATCATGACAGATCAACCGGCCGGGCATGTTCCGTGCGCTGCGGGAGCGGCAAGTCAACGTCTTCCGCCCCCGGCGCAGCCAGCATGTCACCAAGGGTCCGCATTTTGCCGGTAAGCCGTTTGTACTCGTCGAACGACAAGAGGACATGCGCAGGCCGTCCCCTGTCGGTGATGATCACCGGCCCTTCTTTGGCGGCGCGTTTTGCGCGGCCAAGGTCCTGATTGAGTTCTCGGCCTGAAAGCGTGGTGACGGTCATACCAAGTCTCCAATATTTGTGGTTACGTAACCACATTTAATTCGCGTGAACTCGAATTGCAAGATGAATAGCCGCTGTGGGACATCAATGGCGGGTTGGAGAAGGTTCACCCTGCTTCACGGCTTTTTCGCTTGTCACTCCTGCTTGATCGCAGTTCCCCTCATGACCTTAGAGGCGCCTTGACCACACAAGTTTTTCGGCCTGAGGAACCGCGCCCTTGGCGTCGATCCACGGTGACAGAACACCGACACCTTGGACGGCTATGTCATGCGATGACCAGCCTGATCGCCGACCTGGATCATGATTTCGAGGCGATCTCTGCCCGGCGGCGGCCTGTCAGTTCCCTATCGAGCAGGTGACACGGCGATATGCCCGCGCTCACCGGAAAGTGGGCGACCGGCTTCGGGACTGGCATATCGCAGATACTCGGCGTGCTTCTCCTCGCTTTCCTCCGGGTGGCCGCGCCAGAGGCGGAGCGCATAATAGTAGACGGCAAGAGGTCTCAATTGCCGAGTTCGGCGGCTGTTTGTGATTTATCGGTAAGGTCGGCGAAACGAAGGTCGAATTCTTCTTCTGCTTTGAGGGTCTTGCCTTTGAACTGACCGGCCTTCTGCAGGAGATCGATGGTGTCCTGCTGGGTTGGGATGAGTTCGTCCTTCCAGTTTGGAATGCGGGTGGACGTCCCATCGCTGTCAGCCACGGCTTTGGCGTCAGCCTTGTTCAGACGCTGGTCTTTAACGAGGTACTCATCGATCCATGTCTTTTGATTTGTGTTCCGCCAGAGATGAGCGCGATACCAGTGAATGACAAGGTCCCTGATTGCGGCCGACTGCGCTGGATCCTTGAGTGCCGTTTTGCTGGCATAGAGATATTTGAGGTTCGTGCTACCGCCCGGAACATCGGGAATCTCTTTCGCATCGGTTCCTTCCACGGACTTGAGATATCGATAGCGGTCAGGCTGCTTCAACACCGCAGCGTCGATCTGATCGGACCGCAGCGCATCGGCAAATTCGGCCAGCCCTAGATTGATCGGTTGGATATCGTCGATTGTCAGGCCAGACCCGCGGAGGTCTCGGAATACGGTCGCCTGTTGAGATGTTCCCGCGTTGATGCCAATCTTCTTGCCCTTGAGATCCTTGAGGTCCTTAATTCCTGATCCGGGAGCTGTGGCAAAGATCGTCGCCGGTCCCGATGTGACGACTGCGCCAACGATTACAACCTCTGCCCCGGAGAATTGGGCCAAAATGGGTGGGACGTCGCCAACGGCACCCACCTGTGCTGCTCCCGCCCTAATCGCCTCCAGGCGCAGCGGACCGCTGGTGAAATTGGCAAAGGAAACATCTTCCGCAAGCTTGCCCCGCTCGCCGGAAAGCTTGAGCAGACTGGCAGCATTGTTGGCATCATCGGCGAGCACGAGCTTTACACCGGAAGGAACGTGCCCTGAAAGAGAGGCGTTTTGCGCTTTGACCGACACAAAAGCCACCGCTGAGAAAAGTGCCACAAGCAGCCCAAGGCGAAATACAGACCGATGACGCATAATCAAAGTTCCTTTGGTTGGACGGGAGAACCGCTCTTCGGGACACCCAGCCGTTCAAGGATGTCGTCGCGGGCCGTTTCGAAGCGGATGGGGGAAGACCTGACGCCGGAGATGCTCTCGTCGTAGCTGATCCTGCCATTGGCAATGATCACCACGCGGTCCGCGAGACGAAGAGCCTCTTCGACATCATGGGTAACAAACAGGACGGCTGGCTGAAGGCGCTGGCACAGCTTGAGCAGAAGCCGCTGCATTCGAATTCTGGTCAGCGCGTCAAGCGCGCTGAACGGCTCGTCGGCCAGGAGCAGGTCCGGAGTTCTGACCAGCGACCGAGCCAAGGCGACGCGTTGTTGTTCGCCCCCGGACAGAGTCTTCGGCCAGACATTTTCCTTTCCCGACAGCTCGACTTCCTGGAGTGCCGCTTTGGCCCGATCATAAACACCGGCATCGTAGATCCCAAGGGTGACATTATCGATGACATTGGCCCAAGGTAGCAGGCGCGAATCCTGGAAGAGGACCGAGTGCCGCTCGGGGATCTCGATATGTCCCGATCCCCGGGCATCGGCATCGAGGCCTGCAACCGCCCTGAGAATTGTGCTTTTTCCTGAACCACTGCGACCAAGGAGGGCGACAAACTCTCCCTTCCTGATCTCCAGGTCGACGCCGTCGATTACGGTCTGTCCAGCAAAGCTTCGACGAAGGTCCTTGATGCGAACCGAAGACTGGCCCGCGCTTATAGCCACGTGAGAGACTATCGCCACGAGAGCACCTTCCCCTCAAGCAGCCGAACGATGGCATCGGAGCCAAATCCAAGAACCCCGTAGATGACGAGGCCGACAAGAACGACATCCGTCTGCCCATAAGTCCGAGCTTGCGTGATCATATACCCGATGCCGCTGGTCGCGTTGACGGTTTCAACGACGACAAGCGCGGTCCAGGCACTAGTCACCGCCAGCCGAAGTCCGGTGAAAAATCCCGGCAATGATGCGGGAAACACGATGTGTCTCAGAAAGCGCCAGTTCGACAACCCAACAGTTTGGCCAAGTTCTACATACCGCCGGTCGATGCCCCTTAGCGCGGCGTGGGTGTTGATGTAGATCGGAATGGCTACCCCGATTGCAATGATGCTGACCTTCATCATTTCACCGATGCCAAGCCAGATTATGAACAGGGGAATGAGCGCAAGATTGGGAATGGACCTCTTCACCTGGACATTGCCATCGATGAGAGCGTCTCCAAGACGCGTGAGCCCCGCCAGAATGGCAAGGACAAATCCAGACGCCACCCCAACGACCAGCGCAATCCCAGCGCGTTGGAGCGACATACTGACGTCAGACGCAAGCGTCCCGCTTTCGACCATGTCCAGGAACGAAGAAGCGACAACTATCGGCCCGGGCATCTTCGCCGGCGAAATCCATCCCAGGCCCGATGCGACATACCACAGCAACAGCACGAGCGCGGGGCCGAGAAGCGTCTGCCCTGGGAACGGCTTTTTCGGAAGCAACGCCAGTTCACGACCGCCTTCGTCACCCTTTGACTTCTGAAGAAAATCAGATGGGGTGGAAAATGACAGCAGGCTCATTTGAAGCTCCAATTCTTCAACGGTCGCTATTCGGCCGCGGCAGTGTATCGGGTGTCGCGGCTGACCGACGGCCGATCGAGACCAAGATGGTCCCGAAGGGTGGTGCCCTCGTATTCCTCGCGGAAAACGCCCTTGGACTGGAGGATTGGAACGACCTGCTCGACGAATGTTGAAAGGGATGTCGGCAGCGCAGGCGGGATCAGGTTGAAGCCGTCAGCCGCCCCGTTCTGGAACCATTCGATAATGGTGCCCGCAATCTGCTCCGGCGTGCCTGTAGCGATGCGGTGGCCTCGGCCAGCACTCAAGCGGCGCAGCAACTGGCGAAGAGTTAAATCTTCGGTCGTGGTCAATCGATAGACAAGGTCGTGCCTGCTTTTCTGATTGCCCTCGCTCTCTTCTCTGGCGGGTATTTTCACCGGCTGATCAAGGTCATGGTCCGAGAAATCTATGCCCGTTATTCTCGATAGTTGGGCAAGCCCATAGGTCGGCAGCGTCAGGCCTTCAAAGGTTTCGCGAAGCGCCCAAGCCTCCTCTTCGGTGCCGCCGATGAAGAACGACAAGCCGGGTAGGATCAGCACACGATCAGGATCACGGCCAACGGCGCGAATCCGACCTTTAACATCCGCATAAAATGCCTGTGCATCCTCGATGATGGGCTGGGCGGTGAAGATTGCCTCGGCGTACTTGGCAGCGAGGTCCTTGCCGGGCTCTGAAGAGCCTGCCTGGAAAATGACCGGCCGTCCCTGCGGCGATCGAGGAATTTCGAGCGGCCCAGCAACATGGAAGTATTTGCCATGGTGGTCAATTCGATGGATACCGTCGGGATCGACAAAAATGCCCGCCTGTTTGTCACCCCGGATCGCATCATCATTCCAACTGTCCCAGAGGCCTATCGTTATGTCCAGGAATTCCGCGGCGCGTTCGTAACGGGTATTCGGATCCGGATGATGGTCAAAACCGAAGTTAGCTGCGGCTTCAGCGTTCGCCGTGGTCACCACATTCCAGGCCGCCCTGCCCTTGCTGACATGATCGAGCGTCGCGAAGCGACGCGCAATGCCGTAAGGATCGTTATAAGTGGTGGAAGCAGTTGCAACCAGGCCGATGTGACTTGTCACGCCTGACAGAGCCGAAATGAGCGTAAACGGATCCAGCGAGTCCCACGGTCGATCCTGGGAGCGGTCCTTGAGTACGGGGTGGTCCGCAAAAAAGATGGCATCCAGCTTGCCCTGCTCGGCTATGCGAGCGAGATTGCGATAGTGATCAATGTCCGTGACGGACGCGACCCGCGTTTCGGGGAGGCGCCAGGCCGCTTCGTGTTGGCCGACGTTTCTGAGGAACGCGTTAAGGTGAATTTTTCGGTTCTGGGACATCCGGTAGCTCCTCACATCGAATGCACTCAATTTCTATAAATTTTATAGGGTATAAAAGACCTATTGTTCCCAATCTTGCCATCTTCGTGAAAAGAAATTCCCGCCGGCGATTCATTGGTTCCGCAAAGGAAGCGTTGTTGGCGCGACGTCGCCGCGTCCTCCTAGGGTCCGGACTCATAACTAGTAGCTGATGGTCGCTGCGATGCAGACCGCGGCGAGAAGGTTGTGGGCGTTTTGGTCGTAGCGCGTCGCCACGCGGCGGAAGTCTTTCAAGCGGCGACTGTAATTATGGTCTAAAGGTCGAGGGGTTTTGAGAGTGCGAGCAAGAAAGGAAGACGCAATGTCTTTGGCGCTAAACCGGCTCATTCTTTACGCCCGCGACGTGGAAGGGACGGTCGCCTTCTACGAAAAGCACTTTGGTTTCAAAGTGCTTCGCCTCCCTGGCGACAGAATTGTTGAGCTGGTGGCACAGAGTGGTGGAGCAAATCTAATGATCCATGCAGCCGCGAAGGGTGTGAAGACTGGACAGGTCACTGTGAAATTGGTGTTTGATGTTGAAGACGTTTCTGCCTTCTGCGAGAGGAGTGCCCGCAACGGGCTGGTTTTTAGCTCCCTACACCCCGCAGACGGATATTCCTATGCGAACGGCAAAGACCCTTGCGGAAATAATATCCAAGTGACCAGCCGTGCTTTCCGCAAGGCGGATTAAAACTTGGGGAGAATTCTAGGGCTGGGACTCATAACCAGTAGCAGCTGACGGCAGCGATGCAGACTGCGGCGTGGAAGTTGCCGGCGAGCGGGTCGTAGCGGGTTGCAATTCTGCGAACATCCTTGAGCCGCCCGAACATGCGCTCGATCGCGTTGCGGTTCCGATAGAGGTACGGCGAGAAGCAGCTCTTCCAGACCGGTTGGATTTTGGTGGGATGTTTGGTTCGCTCCCCCCTTTTCCGCCGGAGGCGCAGCGATGCGCCTTCACGGCCGAGGAGTCGATCAATACTTCGGCCGGTGGGCCGCCAGCCGTGGCCAAGGCGTGAAACATGTTCGACCAGACGCCCTTGGCCGCCCAGCGCTGGAAGCGGTTGTAGAGCGTCTTGCGCGGACCATAGACCGACGGCGCATCCTTCCACCGGCTGCCGGAAACCAGGACATGGATGATGCCGCTGATAACCCGGCGGTCATCAACGCGCGGCTTGCCGCGCGTGTCCGTCGGAAGATGCGGTTCGAGCCGTGCGAACTGCTCGTCGTTGAGCCCAAAATACCCCTGATCCACCCACGATCTCCTCTCCGGGATCTTGAATCAGGTTTCGTCGCCGGTGGAAATCCCTTTATGGGTCCCAGCCCTAACTGGCCACGGCGCCAGCTTCGGAACATGCCCCAATGATACGCGCTTATCCCTCGATATTCCTGCCCTCCTCGGTGCAGCAGAAATCCAGCTCTCATCGCATGGGCAACCCACCGATGGATGCAATCTCAACCTTGCGAAGAAAGAGCGCTCAATCGTGAAATATCCTCGAAGCCGGCAATATTGATGCAAAAATCGCGAAGCGCATGGCCATAGTCTGCGGAAAGGCCGCCAAAGGCGATGTTCCCCTCGAACTTGCTGATCAATTGCGCGCGCGATAGCGGCTCTCGAACGCCTCCGCGAAAATGCGGCTGGCGGAATTCACGAACAGAACCGTCGCTTAGCGTGACGCGTATATGGCCGGTGTAATTTTTCGGGTATTCATTCGCCGGATCGATCACGTAACGGATTTTGCCGGCAAGCTGCAGGACTTCGGGATCAGCCGCTTTTTCATCCGTGAACTGACCCAGGCCGGCATCACCGTCGAAGAACGCGACTGCCATGCAGAAGGGCATGCTGAATTTTGCCGCATAACCCGATGGGGGCCTATGCTTGGCGGCAAGCGGCTCCCAAAGGCGATCGACCAGCCCTTCGCCGGTTTCCGACTCGATTGCGACGATGTCCTCTGCCTTTAGTCCGGTCTGGCGCAGTCGCAACATGCAATCGATGAAGGGATGTATCATCGTGCCGCACGCATAGGGCTTGAAGGCGATAGTCTCCATCAGCCATCGATCGCCAAAACCTTCTGCAAGATGATCGTATGACGGGGACGCTCCGTGACTGAAGACCTTGAAGATATTCCTCGGGCCTTCGAAAACCGTCCGCGGCCCTAAGAAGCCCGACCGCCCGAGAAGCGCGGCACGATAGCCGGACTGAGCGGCCCACCCTGGATGGAGACGCTTCGTCCAGGCCCCTTCGGTCAGGAACTCGCCGATCCCCGACGCCATGCTGCCGGCAACACCGAAAGCATCGGTGAGCTGCTTTGCATTGAGACCAAGCGCCACACCAGCACCGGCGGTCGCGCCTAACGCGCCGATGATGCCGACCGGATGAAATCCGGCCTTATGAATCGCACCCGGCACGACCGTATTGAAGCGACAAACCATTTCCAGACCGGCAATGATACCCTTCAGCGTGTCGGCGCCGCTGCGCCTATATCGCTGAGCCGCGGCAAGCACGGCCGGCAGGACCATTGCGCCCACCCGGATAGGGGCACCTTCCAGCGTGTCGTCGAAATCTTCGCCATGCGTTGCGGTGCCGTTGATAAGAGCGGCTGCGGCCGCGTCAAATCCGCGAGCATGGCCGATCGCGGTGCAGGTGCCGGTATCATCGCTGGCGTCGATGATTGCCCGGATGTAGTCCGAATTTCGCGCGGCAACGCAAAGGCCGGCCATGTCCAGGAGGTCGTTGATGGCGACCTCCTTTGCCCGATCGGAAACACCTTCCAATTGGAAAGAACTCAGCGGAGCGGAAATGCGCTCGGCGAGAGACGCTCCCGGCGGCATCAAAACGAAATCTTCTTTAGACACGAGGCACCTTTTAAGCAATGACTTAGGATCAAGAATGAACGTTCTGCGTGAACCAGTCTGCGGGTAGCTGATGGCCTCTTCCGGCCGCCCGGGCCCTGGCGAGAAGAGCGGCGCCCGCGGCAGCGAACTGGTAACCCAGACCATGGAAATTCAGAAAGCAGGTGATTTCGTCAGCAGATCGTCGCGCAGACGCCGCACCGCCGACGAGAGCGGCCAGAGACGGTGCGCTTGCGATTGCGGCCAGCCGGGGATCGGAATTGACCTCTTTCCTGCCTTCCTTGTGGTCGAGCCCTTTTGCGACGACGAGATGGTCGCTGCCCATGTTGCCGGGATCGTGCACAACGATATTATCGGCCTTCAAAAGGGCACCGGGATCGATCTCGCCATCGCGTATCGACCCGATATGAATACCGGGCTTTACCCACTCTTCCTTGAAGACCGCCTGCAGGCTGTTGGTTGCGCATAGAACTATATCGGCGCCGAGGACGGCATCTTCCGGCGATTGGAAGGCCTTCGCCGGCAGCTCCAGCCGCCGCTCGACGTCACCTGCGAATGCGCGCGCATTGTCGTGATTGGGACTGAAGATGCGTATTTCCGACAGCGGCCTGACCGCTGCGGCGGCCATCGCCTGTGCCGACGCTTGCCAGCCCGAGCCAAGGATCGCCACGGTGGATGCCTCTGCCCGGGCGAGGTAACGAATGGCAAGCCCGCTGGTCGCGCCGACGCGCATGCGCTGCAACACGCCGTCGGGAAGAATGGCCAGCGGCTCTCCCGTTTCGCTGCTGAACAGCATGATAAGGCCGACCCATCGTCCGCCTGGGGCCGCCGGAACTTTCACCTTTCGCGTCCGTCCCTCGTCGGTCGGAAAGCTCAGAATGTCGGAATTGATCCGCACCGCCCCGATCTGCGATCCCGGGACGACGCCGCCGACCATTTTGAGAGAATAGACCGCGTTGTCGTCACGCGTCGTGGCGGTGATCATGTCCGATCGCCGGCCGTTGATGGCCGATCCGTCGAAAGCGGCACGGTAAGCGTGCTCGAAGCTCTCGATACAGCCCGTCATATCGAGCAACGCATCAACATCATCATTCGAAAGATAGAGCATTTTCAGACCTACAGTTCCGCGAGGACATTATAATAATCGTCGCGCGCCAAAGGGCGCGCGAATGCATGACGCGTCTTCAATCGGCCTCTGCCATTCCCTTCGAATCCCTGGAGATCCAAAGGACTACGCGTCAGACCCAGAGACGCTTCGGAAGCGGAAGACCGAGATAGAGCTCCGGACCGATCTCGAGTTCGGCGCCAAGTCGGCCGGCGGTGATGATGTCAAGCTGGCGGGCATGCTGCGTGCAGTGCCATACACCGCGCTCGACGACCTGACTGGAAGGCTGGTCGCCGTAATAAGTCTTCATCCGTTCCGGAAGAGCATTATGACCGCCGTTGGCTTTCCAAGCCTGAAGCTCGCTATGGGTTTTTTCGAGATGGGTGAGAATGTCGGCTTTGGTGACGATGGCCGGATCGACATAAGCATGCACCGGCTTGATCTCGATCAGCCCGTCTTCCATCTGACGGGTAAAGGCGCGGACGATCTGGCCGATATGAACCGCCAGCTCGCGGACGGACCGGTCGCGGACGGGAATGACCCGCTCCTGCAGATGCTTTTCATCAAATTTGTCGACGATCCGGCGCACCTTCGCGAGGATCAGATCCCAGCGTGCGAAGAGTTCGGCATTGCCGAGACGCTTGTGATCGCGAGAAACACCAAGAAGGTTTGCGACATCGTCAAGGTTTTGAGAATAAACGAATTTGCTTCCGAGGCGGACCGCCGGAATGCTGCGCAGACCTGACGCCAATATCTCGTCCATAGCAGCCTCGTCCTCAAGCACGTTGATGGATTCGAATTCGTATCCGAGCTCCTCGACATATTCCTTGGTCTTCAGGCAACTCGAACAACCCGGCTTCCAATAGACCGAAATCTCCGGCCGCTCTTTCAGTACCGCGTTTTGTGAGACCATGATGCAGCGCTCCAGCTTCCCTAAATAGATCGAAAACCGCTCGGCAGCGGACGTCGTGGAATAGGCCCGCTCCAAAAAAGTGTCAACACATTGCGGATTTTTTTCTCAATTGCCAGGCGCAATTGATTACAAAGCCCGTCCATTAGAAAAATGTGTCAACGATCCTTTCATATTTGGAAATAAACTCTATTGACTTGGTAGAGTATACATTGATGAATGCCTCGTCACTTTCTTGAGGGTCTCCTGACAATGAAAATCGCCGTTTTCGCCGCCGCGCTTTCGAGTGTGCTCGCCTTCGCCATGACCGCTCCCGTCGTCCATGCGCAGGACGTCAAGCTTCACGAGCCGATCTTCGACCAGCTCTACAAGCAGGCCAAAGCGGCGAACGAGACCGAAGTGGTCTACTACACTGCGGCGCGCACCGAAGAGGCAGAGCGGCTGAATGAACTCTGGAGCGAGAATTTCCCCGACATCCAGCTGACGATCGTCGGCAAGAAGGCTCCAGAGCTCATCACGCAGGTCGAGGCGGAAAAGGCAGCCGGCGTGGTCCATGCCGATGTCGTGACGATGACCCAGCCCTATGTCGCGGTCCAATGGAAGAGGAACGGCCGCTATCAGCCCTACAAGGTCAGCTCCTTCGACAGGCTTGGCGACTATGCCGATAAGGATGGCGCCTACTATTCGTCAGGCGTTTACCTGCTGCCGGCGGCCTATAGCAGTAGGGCGATTGCCGACAAGAACGATCTGCCGAAGAGCTTCGCCGATTTCCTCGATCCAAAGTGGAAGGGCAAGATCGTTCTTGCCGACCCGGCAACCGCCGGCAACAACCGGACCTTCTTCCTTGCCATGTTTCAGGCGGGCAAGATCGACTGGCCCTATCTGGAAAAGCTCGCCAAGCAGGATGTGCTGTTCGTGCGCGGCAACGCCGAGGTGGTTCGGGCGCTGGCATCCGGCGAACGTGCTGTGACGCCGACGATCTCTTCGTTCAACGTCATCGTCTCGAAGGAAAAGGGCCAGACCGTCGATTTCTACGGACTGAAGGACGGCACGCTGGTCACCGAACAGCCGAGTGGCATCCTTTCCGGCGCGCCCCACCCGACCGCCGCGAAGCTGCTCCTGGAAGTTCTGACGAGCGCCGAAGGGCAGGCGATCCAGGCCGATGCGGGCAAATATTGGCCGACGAATTCGGACTCCAAGTCCATCGCCGGCCTGCCCCAGCTTGCAAGCTTCAATCCGTTCAACGTCGATCTCGACGAGCTTTCGGACGACAAGGGTGCCGACGACTTCATCAAGCGTTTTGCCAAGACCTTCGGACGTGAGTGAGATGGCTTTGCCTGCAAGTGAAGCCGACACCATCCCCCGCCTGAACCTCAGCCGGCTTGTCAAACGTCTTGGAGACAAACTCGTCGTCAACGGGATCGATCTTGCCGTCGATCCCGGCGAATGCGTGGTGCTGCTTGGGCCGAGCGGCTGCGGAAAGACGACGACGTTGCGCATGGTGGCGGGATTTATCGATCCGGACGAAGGCGAGATCCATATCGAAGGAAGGCTTACGGCCGGCCGCGGCGCCTCGATCCCAACCGAGCGCCGCCAATTGGGTATGGTATTTCAAAGCTACGCCGTCTGGCCGCATAAATCGGTCTTCGACAATATCGCTTTCGGCCTGAAGGTCGCCGGCCACGATCGCGATACGGTCAAACGCAAAGTTCATCAGGTGTTGGAGCTGGTGCAACTCGGCGCGCTAGCGGGTCGCTTCCCCGGCGAACTGAGCGGCGGCCAGCAGCAGCGGGTTGCGTTGGCGCGTGCGGTCGTGATGGAACCGAACCTGCTTCTCTTCGACGAGCCGCTGTCGAATCTCGACGCCGGCCTGCGCGAGGAGCTGCGAGGCGAGTTGCAGAGGCTTCATGCCGACAAGGGAATAACCATGCTCTACGTGACGCATGATCAGCAGGAAGCACTGGCGCTTGCCGACCGCATCGCTGTCATGAATGCCGGGCGGATCGAGCAGTTCGATAGTCCGGAAGCCGTTTATCGCCGGCCACGCTCGCGTTTCGTGGCCAACTTCGTCGGGACCGCCAATCTTCTGGAAGGGCGCATCGTCGCGAAGGACGGGAACGCATCCCGGCTGGGCATCGAAATCGACGATTGCGGCACCTTCCTGGCGAAGGCAAACCGCGATTTCATATCCAGCAGCAGGATCGGCGACCGTGCCGCCATCGTCATCAGGCCGGAAGATCTCGACCTCGCACCGGAAGGAAGCGGCTTTGCCGTGACCATCAAGGAGGTTACGTTCCTGGGCGACTGCTACGAGGTAAGCCTTGAAGCGGCCGGCAAGCGGCTTCGGGCGAGAACGCGCAGGCGTCCGGCCGCGCGAGATGCGAAAGTCGTGGCAACCCCCGATCCCGAAACGATATGGGCCGTTCCATGACCCTGGTTTCGAGCCTAGAGCGCATGCCGTACAGGATCAGCCCCTTGCGAGCGATAAGGAAGATCGGCGCCTACGGCGGTGAGCCCATCAAGCTCGCCGCCATGCTTGCCATGGCCGCGCTGCTGTGCGCGCTCATCCTCTATCCGATCGGATTGCTCGTTAAATTCAGCCTGACCGGCAAGACGGGCGCATTCTCTCTCGACACGCTGTTCGAAGCCTTCCGCCAACCGGGCATGCTGAAGGCAAGTCTCAACACCGTCGGCCTGGCGCTTTCCGTCAGTCTCGGAGCCAACATCGTCGCCTTGCCGCTGGCCTGGCTGGTGGCCCGCACCGATCTCCCGCTCAAGGGGTTTGTCCGCATCGGTGTGGCGCTGGCATTCGTCATCCCCTCTTTCGTCACCGTGATCGCCTGGATCTTCCTGGCATCGCCGAATTCAGGCTATCTCAACAAGGCCGCTCGCCAGCTTTTCGGCCTCGAAGGCCCGCTACTTGACATCGTCAGCTTCGGGGGGCTGGTCTTCATCGAGATATCCCATCTTTTTCCGCTGATATTCTTCGTAGTCTCGGCAGCGCTTTCCAATATCGACCCCAGCCAGGAGCAGGCGGCAAGAGTCCTAGGCGCCGGGCGGTTGCGGGTCGCGGCCACCATCACCCTGCCTCTCGCGGCACCGGCCATCGTCTCCGGCACCATGCTGGTGATGCTCGATGCCGTCTCCTCCTTCGGGGCGCCGATGGCGATTGGCACCATGGCGAATTTCTCCGTGCTCACCACGAAGATCTACACCATGCTGTCCTTTCCACCGCGGCTGGAACTGGCCGCCGCCGCATCCTTGCCGATCGTATTGATCACGCTTCTGTGCCTGGCATTGCAGCGTTATCTAACCGGCGCCAATCGCTATCGGACGCTGTCCGGCAAGCTCGCCGCAGCTACACCGCACCGACTTGGCAGGGGCCGCATACCGGCGATTCTCTTCTGCTTTGCGATCATCTTCGTCACGGCGCTCCTTCCGCTATTGGCGCTCATCGCGCTTTCGCTGCTGAAGGCGTTTGGCCTGCCGCTGATCACGGCCAACCTGACGCTGCGAAACTTCGAAATGGTCGCTAACCCTAGCAGGGCGGTGTTTTCGACCATCTCCCACAGCTTCCTGCTCGCGAGCGTCACAGCTGTTGTGTGCATGCTACTCGGTTTCGTCTGCGCCTGGTTCGTCGAACGCTCCTCAATGTTCGGTCGGGGGGCGGTGAGCATCATCATCATGGTGACCTATGGATTCCCTGCGGTAGCCTTCGCCGTCGCGATTATGCTTGGCTATGTCGGCCTCTTCTACGGCACGTTTTTCATTCTCTGCATCGCCTATGTGGCCAAGAACCTACCGGTCGCCTTCGTTCTCTTCCGATCGGCGCTGAAACAGTTGTCTATCGAGCTGGAGGAAGTGGCGCGGGTAGTGGGCGCCGGCTGGGCCAGCACCATGCTGCATATCAGCCTGCCTCTCCTGAAGACCAGCGCGTGGTCGGCTGCGCTTCTGGTCTTTGCCGTCGCCCTGCGCGAGCTTTCCATGTCCGCTATCCTGACGCAGCCCGCGACCGAAGTGATGTCGACGAAGGTGATGGACTATATCGAAACCGGCGCAATCGAACTCGCAGCGGCAACGGCGCTGGTCATCGTCTGTCTAAGCATCGTCGCGCTGATTGCAATGCGGCTCATTGCCGGACGAAATTCTATCGAGGTCAAATGAGCGGGAATGCGAACTCGCGGGCGCTCGCTATCGTCGAGGGCGCGCGTCCAAGCCTATGGCGGCTCTTTGCCGCCTGCGCCAGGGTCAGCGTATCCAGTTTCGGCGGTAGCGTCAGCGCGATGATCCGGGTCGAATTCGTCATCTCGAAACAATGGGTGACGGAGGCGGACTTTCTCGAAGGGCTGGCGCTCGCTCAGACCTTACCCGGCGTCAACGTCGTCAATCTCAGCCTCTGGCTCGGATACAGCCTGCACGGAACCATCGGCGCGATCATCGCGGTTCTCGGTTCGGTTCTGCCCCCCGCCGTCATCATTGTCGCTGCAGGCGCCGTCATTCATCACGTCAGCGACATACCGCTCGTGACGCAGTTGCTTGCCGGCGTCGCCGCAGCCGCGCTCGGCTTTTCCCTGAATATGGGCATTCGCGCGGCGCGTCACGCGCTCACCGATATGGTTTCCATACTGATATCTGCAACGACCATTGTTGCCGTCTGCGCCCATATTCCCCTGGTGTTTATCGTCTGCGGATTGGCGCCGCTGAATATCGGCCTCGCCTATTGGAAGCTTCGCCGTGGACAAAGATGACTCCGTCTTCATCCTCCTGATAAAGCTTGCTCCGCTCTCCCTGATGACGATCGGCGGAGGGCTGAGCATCGTTGGCGACCTTCAGCGCTTGAGCGTCGAGCATGGATGGTTCACCGCCGAGGGTTTCAACGAAATATTCGCACTGTCTCGGGTCGCTCCCGGCCCCGCGACATTGATCGTGACGTTAATCGGCTGGCACGTCGCCGGCTTCATGGGCGCCATCACGGCCTCCCTGGCGATATTTCTGCCTTCGAGCATCCTCACCTACTGCGTTGCCCGCCTGTGGCACGCCCACCGGTCCGCCATATGGACGAGGGCCGTCGCAGTGGGGCTTGCTCCCATCGCCGCCGGTCTGATCATTAGTAGCACCGTGCTGCTGCTGCATGATGCGGTTGGACAATATATCGCATGGCTCGTCGCAACGCTGACCGCTGCGCTCTCCTGGAGGACACGTTCCGGTCCCCTTCCTCTCCTTGCGATTGGCGGGATAGTTTTCGTGGCACTCTATCGACCGTTCGCCTGAGGAAAGGCGATACTTCAGCTTGTGAAACCCCCTTTGCGAACCCGGTCGGCAAGGATCAAGCGCAGCCTGCGAATATGATTGTGCATCAGCAGCTCGGCGCTGTCGCCATCCCGGTAGGCGATCGCCTCGGCAATGCGGACATGGTCGGTACGGCTATGTTCGTCGCTGTGGCGGAGCCAAGGATGGTTGCTGCGCCACAGTCTCAAGAGCTGGTAGAAGCTCTCGTCGAGAACCCTTGCAATCATTTCATTGCCGCAGCGCGCCACCAGCTGCTGGTGGAAGCTTTTATGGGTCTCCAGCTCGGGCGGCCGCAAGCCCTCGGGGAACGGACCCTCCGAGGCTGCGGCCCGAAGTTCCTCGATTTCGTGATCGGTGAGATGTTCAGCGCACAGCCTCGCCGCCATGCTCTCAAGCGCCTCGCGAACCTCGTACATCTGAAGAATGTCATCAGCGGAATGCTTGATGATCCTGGCGCCGACATTCGGCGTATAGGTAATCAGGTTCCTGCCCTGCAGACGGCGGATGGCCTCCCTTAGCGGACCACGCTTGACACCGTGCCGTCGGGACAGATCCGGTTCGTTCAATTTGACGCCGGCAGGAAGCACTCCCGAAACGATCTCGGCAAGGATCGCCTCGAAAGCCCGATCGGCGTCGCGTCCGTCTCGTCCCGCCGGGAGTATTATCAATTCATCCATCAGCGTTCCCCAGGCTGTTATGCCTTGCGAGATAAGACGTTTGATCGGAGGCATCAAGCAAATTGAGCAAGAAGGATGTTCGATGAAGAAGCAATGGCTGTGATGCGCCAGCCGTCCTCGCGCACGTGCAAGATGAAGATCGTAAGCGCTTCCTTTTGCCGGTGCGATCCTGATCTTGCCCTCATCAACATCTGCCATCGATCGGATCGGACCGTCATCCAGCACAAGATCCGCGCTGCCCAGCGGGATCTCAGAGATTGAGATCCTCGTTCAGCAAATCGGCGGCCTTGACGCCGAGGATCCGCGCGAGGTCGTCGACGATATCGATGGTCGGGCTGTAGACGCAGCGCTCCAGCGCACTGACATAGGTCCTATGGACCTCGGCACGCGCCGCGAGATCTTCCTGCGACAGGTTGCGGGCTAGCCGCAGATTTCTCAGGTTCTTTGCGAAGGTCTCTCGAATGGTCATGGCACCACTTTTACGCTTTGAAGAGAATTCATCTACAGAGGATACAGTACTATTTTTATTCGATTGGGTGTGTTCCGATGCCGACGCGTCGATGGTCCGTATGCGCAATCCCACTCCGTTCCCGTCGTCTGCAAGGAATTCGACGCCCGCGTTTTCCAGTGCTTCCCTTATGCGTTCCAGCGTATTTGGTCGGAGCGCATCACCTTTTTCGAGCCTAACCACCGTATAAGTCGAGACACGAGCTGCCTCCGCCAACTCCCGAATTCCCCATCCGGCAGCAATGCGAGCCAACTTGTATTGCATTCCAGTCATATTAAAACGCCGTGTTGTTTTTTATTGCGCGAGTCGCGACTTCTCTGTAGGTTTGAGCATGCAGACGGCCGCGCCTGGCGCTACGAACACCACGCGCGGCCTAACCACAACCTAGCTAACGGGAGCTCGGATCATGGCTGATTCTGAGAGTAGCAGAACTTTGCCTGCATTTAGCAACAGGAACCTGCTTTCCAAAGTTGCGCACTTCCTAAAAAGCAACTTGGCGACATCGGTGTTGTGCGCGTCTTCAAGTGTCGTGCCGATGCGGCGTGAGGGTCCCGCCTATGCTCTCTGGTGGGAATGGTATTCGGCCCACCACGAGGTGTCGCGACTGGGGCGCATCCAGGCGCGGCTTGAAACCAAGCTGCTTTCGATGACCGATAGCCCGCGTGTGGAGTTGCTGATCGCCGGCCGGGAAAACCCTGTCGCTGTCCGGACGGAACAGGAAGTCGACCGCTGGCTCGCCGGCGAAAGCCTGGCGGCTGCTCGGGTATCCGCAAAAGCCCAACTCATCGCGCGTCGCAACGCGTGGGAGGCAGCGGATGCCGAAGTCGGGTTCAGCGCAGCGAAACGGGCCGAGGCGCAGGCGATGGCGCACGACGAGGATGTCGCTTCGCGCCTGTGGCGTTCGCAGGCAGATTCGACGATTGGTGTGATTGGAAAAATGCATGCCCTTCTGACGATCGGCCAGCCATCCCCCGATACCGATGAATTCCCTTGGCCCCAGTTGCGGTTGATTTTGGCGGACTTGATGACTATCGATGGAACCGGTGGGCGAAGGCGCTAGATCCCGGTAGCCCTCGAAAACCAAATCCTGTTTGCTTCGATCAGTTGATAAAGTCGGCCGACAACCATCTTGCCAGCGCGAAGCTTTCGCGCGGTCGGGGAGAAACCGTCTGGCGAGGGCGCCTCGATCACGCCTGCATTGCCGAATTCGCCAGCCGGTTGCCACTCAAAGGTAGAGGATTTACCCGATCCATTCGGACCCGCGATATTCATGTAATATGGATCGGGCATTCGATCTAGCGCTTCTCCGCGCTGATCTGAATGCGAGGCCGATACGACGATACCGCTCCCGCGGAATTCTTTGGACCGTTATTGGCGCAGTATTGCCATTTGGCAAAATATAGCTATATTTCAGTCAAACGGCGAGATGAAGACTATGATGCTTGAACCTGTTATCGCGACGCCGGCCACTTCAGCGGTTTCGGAAATAACGGACGCGGAAGCCGGAGCTCTCGCGCGCACCATTCCCAATCTCCTCAAGGCCTGGCAAGTCACCGATGTAGAAGCGTGTACGCTTCTCGGAGGCATGTCGGCACGGACCTGGGCCCGCTGGAAGGAAGGGCAATCCGGACGGATCGATCGTGACCTCAGAATGCGGATGGCGCATCTCATCGGCATTCATAAAGGGATACGCTACCTCTTCAAAGATCCAACACGCGGTTATGCTTGGATTCGTAAACCCAACGAAGCGTTCGCTGGTCAGTCGGCGTTGGACATCATGCTCGCCGGCGAATTGTCCGATCTTGCCCGAATGCGGGAATGGCTCGATGCGGAGCGCGGCGCGTGGTGAGCGGACTTGCGGTCAGTACCCGCATTGCCTGGCCGAAAACCTATCGCATCATTCGATCAATCTACCCGCCTATCGATCTCTTCGAAGATATCGCAGATCCTCGTGACTGGGAGGCACTTGCGGCGGTCGAAGCCAAAACGAATCCCCGCATTCGATACGAGATCGGCGACATCGGAAAGGTGCCCGCCAGCCGGAGGGTCGGCGGTCCCGGGGCGAGCTTGGTCATGGCGCCATTCGTGCATTGTTCGATGGATCGGCCGGGCCGTTTCACCGACGGAAATTACGGTATCTACTATGCGGGAGACACCGAAGAGGTGGCGTTGGCGGAAACGATCCACCATCACGAACACTTCATGAGGGCGACGAAGGAAAACGAGGGTTGGACATCCGACTTTCGTGTTCTGATCGGCAGCATCGATCGCGTCCTCCACGACGTTTCAAGCGTGCCCGATGTTCTGCACCCGACCGACTATGGCCCTTCGCAGCGGGAAGGACGAGGGCTGCGCGATGGCGGCAGCGATGGCCTGACCTGGAACAGCGTGCGGATGGACGGCGGAAAATGCATCGGCGTCTTCTGGCCGAATGTCGTCACGATCCCAGTCCAAGGGCGGCACTATGGTTATCATTGGAACGGAAAGCGGGTCGACTTCGTCAAACGCCATGACGATGGCATCGTCCTTTCGGTTTCGCCATAGACGGGTGCGGCGCCCGTGCGCGAAGAAGTGACTATTTTCCACCGCGTTCTCCTCCGCAAAAGATCGCGCAGATCGCTCGACTACGGGCCGTTTCAGTAAGTCATCGAAGGGCCTCCCAGACGAAAACGTCGCGACGCTCCGGGCAGGATTCCCCTCTCACATTTCGTCGAATGCCCAGATCGGCAACGCTGAGGACATCCCTCTGGGAGCGCGATCCAATCCGCTCTTTGATGATGGCGTTTTGGCCCGTTTCCGGATCTTCCACGATCAACCCGCAAGGGGTCCGCTGGCAAGCTGCGGCCGCTTTGGCGTGGCGTCGCGGTGATCGCGCCCGTTCCCGGGCCTTTTGAGGAGCCATCGAGCGGGATTTGGCCCGCTCCCAGATGGAGCCGCACATGTCGCATGATCTTTCCCTCGCACAAGCCTACGCGTTCCAGCTTTCCCGGGATCTGATGGTCCCCGTCGCCGTCTTCGAAGTCGACGGCGAATACGGCGCTCTTCCCTCCGACGAGATCGACGCAGACGACGATCTGGCGATCGTCCACGAATTCCTTCCATGGCCGTCTCAATGAGCCGGCCCTTGCCGTTCCTGCTGCCGCTTGCGAGCGAGCGCCCGCAAGGGAGGCTTCGCCGCGGTGTCGAACCTTCCAGCATCCGACAATTGGCAGCCGCGCCCTTGCATGCACTGCTCTTCGCGGCGGTTTCGGGCGGTCGCGCAAGTTGCGCGGAGAGAAAGGCAAGAGAGGACCGATCTTTGATCGGAGAGGACCATGACAAGAGAAGAGATCGAAGATTTGCGGAAGAAGGTGAGCTGCGCCAGGGTCTTGGAGACAGTCGGCTTTGCGATAGACCAGAAAGAAAGCACGCGACGAGTGCTGAAATTTCGCAGGGGCCCGGAAATCATCATCGTAACGCATGAGGGGAACGGCTGGTTCGACCCGCTCGGTGAGGACAAGGGAGATGTGTTCTCGCTTGTCGCACGTCTTGATGGAGGCAGCTTCGGAGACGCGATTTCGCGCATAGCCGAACTGGCAAGCTTTCCTCTTTCCGGCCCAAGGTTAGCCTTATCGACCCGCGCGAGGCGGCTGTACCGGGCGCCGGTCGCGCAGCGCTTCAAAATTCGGCGACATCCGCAACCCGGTTCCCCAACATGGCGCTATCTCTCCGAAGCTCGGCGTCTCTCCGCGACGGTGTTGCGCCAGGCCGCCCAAGAGGATGTCCTGCGCGAAGGTCCCCATGGCAGCATGTGGGCGGCGCACACAGATGAGGCAGCTGTCCTCTGCGGCTGGGAGGAGCGTGGCCCCGGCTGGCGGGGTTTTGCCGCCGGTGGGACAAAGGTGTTGTTTCGCTTCGGTCAACGCGACGGGCTTCGCCTTTGCGTGACGGAATCCGCGATCGACGCGATGAGCCTTGCTGCGATCGAAGGCGTGCGGGAAGGAACGCTCTACCTGAGCACCGGTGGCGGATGGTCCCCCAACACTGATGCGGCACTGCGGACCTTGGCGCGACGATCCGACGCGCAGCTCATCGCGGCAACGGACGCTAACCCTCAAGGCGAGGCCTATGCATATCGGCTGCGGGAACTCGCAGAGGAAGCTGGCTGCAACTGGTTGCGATTGCGTCCGCCGGCGGACGACTGGAACGAAGTGTTGAAACAGCGGGAAGATCAAACAAGGGGGAGAGGGACGGAGAAGAGAGGGGTGCCGCATTCGCGCCGGTCCCGTCAAGGGAAGCTTCGCCCGGCTGCCCCGGCCCTTGACCCGGCCGGACGCGATGGCGGCGGTCCGGACGGTGGCATGAAGGACTGAAGAGGAAAGCAAGGTCGAGAGGACGGCGCTGCGCTTCGGTCCAGGTCCACCGAAGGAGCCGCAGATGAACACCTCTCCCGCAATCCGCAAGGTTTTCCAGGGCGTTGCCACACGCCAGCAAATGTTCCGCATGTTTGACCGCCACGCCCAGCGTCCGAACCGTTGGGAGGACGACGCAACTCCCCTCTACTCGGGTGAATGGTTCGAGGTCGCCAAAGCCGAGTATGATTATATGTTCGAAATCCTTCCCCCGCTTTGGATCCGCGGCCCGATGTTCGCCATGCGCGAGTTCCTGACGGGTTCGGTGACGAGCGTGTTCTTCGCGTTGCGCATCGATGGGGATATCCGCCATTTCCACGGCTACTGCGACCTCTCAGACCGCGCGTCCGTCGAGCGTATGCACGTGACGATCATTGAACGCGAAAGTCGCCCGGTGAAAGTCATGTCACGCGAAGAGCGAATGGAGCACATCTGGAGCAGCACCGCGGACGAGCGTCGTGGCTATGCCGGTGATCGATGGCCGGAACGCTACCGTGGCCGGCGAACCGTCGTGCTCCATAGTGGCAAGGAAGGGACGTTTTTGAAGCTCCTCGACGAGCTGACGGACGACGAGATCGCCACCGAGCTGCCGGTGCATCTGCGCCACCTCCCCTCGCCCGTGGCAGCATGAGAGGAGACCCCTCATGCTTCCCTTTCCGATTGTATGCGTCAGGGCGGTCGTTGCCCGCGGGCGCGCTGATGGCGATTTCCGGGATGCGTACTGTGGCCGCAGGGCTGGTTTTCGGCTCGTCGGCGATCAGGGCGTCTACCTCATGCCCAAAGGCAAGCTCGCCGAACGCCATGAGCCCCCGCGTTCTAGGGAATGTGATCCCCGGATTGGTGAGGACTGGTTCGAAATCAAACGTCGGACCTTCGGCGGGGACGAATGGTGTCGAGTTTATCGATGCCGAAGACCTGTCGGCCATGATGGCAGCAAGCCAAGAAGCGACGCATCTGAGGATCGCGTTCACCGCCGACGTCTGCAGCTCTTTGTAGTCGCGCGCGATTAGCGCCCGACACCCTCACCCAGCCGGCGGCGCCGGCTCCATCCCTATCCACCGCGTCTTAGCGACTGCCCGCCCGGCACGTCGATGCGTCGCACCTTGACAAGGAACTCGATCCCATGAGCAGCAACCCGTTCTCCCTCGACATTTTTGGCAATACCGCCCTCTCCTCCACCCTCGACCTCGGTATTTCCGGCTTTGGTGGCTTCACACCCGAGGCCGACAACGACGACGAGCCGGACCCAACGCCGCCGGCGCCCGCCGCCGCTCTGGCCGTGCCTGTCGGACAACCGCCGCGCCAGCAGAGCCCGCACGCCAACTTCCACCTCGACGGCGACCGCGGATTGGCCGCATCCTGGAAGGATCGCGCTCGTGACAATGTTGCGGCGATTCTCACGGCGAACAACATCGATAAGCAGGATCGGCCGGCAACGCTCAAGGAGCAGGCGCAACTCATCCGCTTTACCGGGTTCGGCGCCAGCGAATTGGCGAACGGTATGTTTCGCCGGCCGCGTGACATCGATTTCCGTGAGGGCTGGGACGAGCTCGGCAGTTCGCTGGAGGACGTCGTCTCGAAAAACGATTATGCCTCGCTTGCCCGTTGCACCCAGTATGCGCACTTCACTCCAGAATTCATTGTGCGGGCGATTTGGGCGGGGCTGCAGCGGCTCGGCTGGCGCGGCGGCCGGGTGCTGGAGCCGGGCATCGGGACCGGACTGTTTCCTGCCCTGGTGCCGGAGCCTTTGCGCGACGACACATTCTTTACGGGCATCGAGCTTGATCCGGTGACTGCCCGGATCGCCCGGCTGCTGCAGCCGAAGGCACGGATCATCAATGGCGATTTCGCACGAACCGAGCTCCCGCCGATCTTCGATCTGGCGATCGGCAACCCTCCCTTCTCCGATCGCATTGTCCGGTCGGACCGCGCCTATCGGTCGCTTGGCCTGCGTCTGCACGACTACTTCATCGCCCGGTCGATTGACCTTCTCAAGCCCGGCGCACTTGCCGGTTTCGTCACTACGCACGGGACACTGGACAAGGCCGACGGAACAGCCCGCGAGTACATCGCCAAAACCGCCGATCTGATCGCGGGGATCCGTCTTCCCGAGGGCAGCTTCAGGCGCGAAGCGGGCACGGATGTCGTCGTCGACATTCTCTTTTTCCGGAAGCGCAAGGCCGGTGAGGCGGCGGGCGATCGATCGTGGCTCGATCTTGCAGAAGTCCGCCCGGCGACCACTGACGAAGGCGCGATCAGCGTCAATCGCTGGATCGCCAGCCATCCGGAATTTGCCCTCGGCCGGCATGAGCTAACCTCCGGACCGTTCGGCGAAACCTACACCTGCGTCATGCCGGCAGATTTGGACCTTCCCGCGGCGCTTTCGGAAGCGATCGGCTTGCTTCCAGAGAGGCGATATGACGGCGAGCCCACTCCGATCGACATCGACCTGGAAACAGAGATTGGCGATATAGCCGATCTCAGGCCGGACACCGACAGGGTTCGCGAGGGAAGCTTCTTCGTCGATATCAAACGCGGCTTGATGCAGATGATCGACGGCGCTCCGGAGGCGATCATCGCTCGCACAGGCCGCACAGGTGAAGGCCTGTCGGAAAAGCATGTTCGCATCGTCACAAAGCTGATCCCGATCCGCGATACCGTGCGCGACATCCTGAAGGCACAGGAAACGGACCGGCCTTGGCGGGATCTTCAGGTGCGGTTGCGGATCGCCTGGTCTAGCTTCGTGCGCGATTTCGGTCCGATCAATCACACGACCGTTTCGGTAGCCGAGGATCCGGAGACCGGCGAGTCTCGCGAGACGCATCGCCGGCCGAACCTGCAGCCTTTCCTCGACGACCCCGATTGCTGGTTGGTGGCTTCGATCGAAGACTATGATCTGGAGACCGATACAGCAAAGCCTGGTCCGATCTTTTCCGAAAGGGTCATTGCACCCCCTGCCCTACCCGTCATCACTTCGGCCGCCGATGCGCTCGCCGTCGTGCTCAACGATCGCGGCCGCGTCGATCTTGACCATATCGCCGAGCTTCTTCATGTCGATGCCACTGCGGTAGTCGACGAACTGGGCGATATGATCTTCCGCGATCCTGCGGACGGATCGTGGCAGACATCCGATGCCTACCTTTCCGGATCGGTCCGCACCAAACTCGCGGCGGCGCAAGCCGCGGCAGAGCTTGATCCGCTCTTTGAGCGCAATGTCCGCGCACTCCAGGATGTTCAACCCGCGGACCTTCGGCCGTCCGACATCACCGCCCGGCTCGGCACACCATGGATTCCGGCTTCGGATGTCGCTACCTTCGTCAAGGAGACCATGGGGGTCGACATCCGCATCCATCACATGCCGGAGCTTGGCTCATGGACTGTTGAGGCGCGGCAGCTCGGCTACAGTGCTGTCGGGACCTCGGAATGGGGCACGAGCCGCCGCCATGCCGGCGAGTTGCTCGCCGATGCCTTGAACAGCCGCGTGCCGCAGATTTTCGACGTCTTCAAGGACGCCGAAGGTGAGCGTCGCGTCCTGAACGTCGTTGACACGGAAGCCGCCCGCGACAAGCTGCAGCGGATCAAGGAAGCCTTTCAGAACTGGGTCTGGACCGACCCTGATCGCACCGACCGGCTGGCGCGGGTCTATAACGACCGCTTCAACAATATCGCGCCGCGACGGTTCGACGGCTCCCACCTGAAACTTCCGGGCGCTTGTTGCGCCCTTGCTCTTTATGGGCACCAGAAGCGCGGCATCTGGCGGATCATCTCATCTGGTTCGACCTATCTCGCGCATGCTGTCGGCGCCGGCAAGACGATGACGATGGCGGCCGCAATCATGGAACAGCGCCGGCTCGGCCTGATCGCCAAGGCGATGCTTGTCGTGCCCGGCCATTGCCTCGCGCAGGCGGCGCGAGAGTTCTTAGGCCTCTACCCGAATGCCCGGATTCTCGTCGCCGACGAGACCAACTTCACCAAGGACAAGCGCGCCCGGTTCCTGTCGCGGGCGGCCACAGCTACCTGGGATGCAATCATCATCACGCATTCGGCGTTCCGGTTCATTGCCGTACCGTCTGCCTTTGAACAACAGATGATCCAGGATGAGCTGGTGCTCTACGAAGACCTGCTCACCAAGGTCGACAGCGAGGACCGCGTTTCGCGCAAGCGCCTCGAGCGGCTGAAGGAAAGTCTGCAGGAGCGGTTGGAAGCGCTTGCGACTCGCAAGGACGATCTACTGACGATCTCGGAGATCGGCGTCGACCAGATCATAGTCGACGAGGCGCAGGAGTTTCGGAAGCTCTCTTTCGCGACCAACATGTCGACGCTGAAGGGGATCGATCCGAACGGCTCGCAACGTGCCTGGGATCTCTACGTCAAATCCCGCTACGTTGAAGCGAAGAATCCCGACCGAGCCCTCGTTCTCGCCTCCGGCACGCCGATCACCAATACCCTCGGCGAAATGTTCTCGATCCAGCGGCTGCTCGGTCACGCGGCATTGGCCGAACGCGGTCTGCATGAATTCGATGCCTGGGCATCGACTTTCGGCGACACGACGACCGAGTTGGAGATCCAGCCGTCGGGTAAATACAAGCCGGTTAGTCGCTTCGCGTCCTTCGTCAACGTGCCGGAGCTGATCGCCATGTTCCGTTCCTTCGCTGACGTTGTGATGCCGGAAGACCTGCGTCAGTACGTGAAGGTGCCGGCAATTTCGACTGGCCGTCGGCAGATCCTGACGGCGAAGCCGACGCAGGCCTTCAAGAACTATCAGGCGAACCTCGATGCCCGCATCAAGGCGATCGAAATGCGTGAGGGGCCGGCCAAGCCGGGTGACGACATCCTGCTTTCCGTCATCACCGACGGCCGGCACGCGGCAATCGACCTGCGTCTTGTCGATCCCGACAACGACAACGAGCCCGACAACAAGCTCAATCTCCTCGTCGAAAACGCCTTCCGCATATGGCTGGAAACAGGAGGGTGCACCTATGTCCGGCCAGACGGCAAACCCTTCGAGCAGCCGGGCGCGGCACAGATGATCTTCTCCGATCTCGGCACGATCAATCTGGAGAAGGCCAGGGGTTTTTCGGCCTATCGATGGATCCGCGATGAGCTGGTCCGTCTCGGCGTGTCGGCCGCCGAAATCGCCTTCATGCAGGATTACAAGAAGACTGAGGCCAAGCAGCGGTTGTTCGGCGATGTCCGCGCCGGCAAGGTTCGCTTCCTGATCGGCTCCTCGGAAACCATGGGCACCGGCGTCAACGCGCAGCTTCGATTGAAGGCGCTGCATCATCTCGACGTACCCTGGCTGCCGTCGCAGATCGAACAACGGGAGGGCCGTATCGTCCGCCAGGGCAACCAGCATCACGAGGTTGATATCTTCGCCTATGCGACGCAAGGATCGCTCGACGCATCGATGTGGCAGAACAACGAGCGCAAGGCTCGCTTCATCGCTGCAGCGCTCTCCGGCGACACTTCGATCCGCCGGCTGGATGATCTCGGCGAAGGCGCCGCCAACCAGTTCGCCATGGCGAAGGCCATTGCGTCCGGTGACGAGCGTCTGATGCAGAAGGCCGGTCTCGAAACCGATATCGCCCGACTCGAACGCCTGCGCGCAGCGCACGACGACGATCAGTTTGCTGTGCGCCGGCAGATCCGTGATGCAGAGCGTGATATCGAGGTGTCGGAGCGACGGATCGCCGAAATCGGCCAAGACATCCAGCGCCACGTCCCGACAGCCGGTGACGCATTCGCGATGACCGTGCTGGACGAGACCCTCGATGATCGAAAGGCTGCGGGCCGCGCGCTGATGGGGGAGATCCTAACACTCGTCCAGCTTCAGCAGGAGGGAGAGGTGCATCTCGCATCGATTGGCGGCTTCGATTTCGTCTATGATGGAAGACGTTTCGGCAGGGGTGACGGATATCACTACACCACGGTTCTTCAGCGAACAGGCGCGGACTACGAGATCGATCTAGCGGTCACTGTGGCGCCGCTCGGCGCCATTTCCCGACTTGAACATGCCCTCGACGGATTCGAGGAGGAGCGACAGCAAAATCGTCATCGCCTTGAGGACGCGCGTCGGCCACTGACATCGTATCGATCCCGGGACGGCGGCAGCTTTGCGTTCGCCGAGGAGCTCTCGGAGAAACGCATACAGCTTCGCGAGGTCGAGGAGGCGCTAGCAACAGCGGCTCGGAACGATTTCGAGCAGGCCGCATAAGCAGCCTGCCTGTTGCATAGCTGCATTGCACAATAGATGTTTTCCAATTGGTCAAAAAAGGAGCATAAAACCTGCAGCTGAAGCACATGGCGGCTTCCTCCCAGGTCCGCCGCAGCAGCTGTTCCCCTCTGGAGGTTTTTGACCTTCACACCTCATGGGCCGCGGTTTTCCGTCGGCCCTTTTTTCTTGGATGATACAGACGTTAGAGTTCGTCCTCAGCCCACGTCGACGAGAAATGCAGTGATTTTCATCGATCCCGCAGAAATGCAAAACCCCTGGGCGGGTTGGCCTATTATTGATAGGGGCCAACAGCAACCAGGGGGACGTTCGGGATCCATAAATTTGGATTCCCCTGGCGATGCCAAGATTTACCTAACGGCACCGCGAGGGATCTGCCCAGGAGCATCTTTGCCCTGAGTAAAAAGTAATGGGTTGGAGGGAGAAAGGCGAGGAGGGAAATCCGCTCGCAGAGTGTTCGTGGCGTCGCCGCTGCGCTCAACCGCCGCCTGCGCGATCCCGACCGCTTGTTCTTCGCAAAGCTCCGTGAGCTTCGCTTGCTCCTCGCGGCAGGGATGCTCGGCCGCAGCTGCGGCGCCCCGCCCGCTCTGCGGCCCGGTTGGTGTCTTCGAAAAATTGAAGACACGAAGGACTGGCGCGCCTGGCCGGTCCCAAAACCCTCTAAAGGAGCTCTCCCATGCAGGTCATCAAGGTCGATCCGCGTTCGCTAAAAGAAAATCCCGACGACGCCCGCCGCGCGAAATCCTCGCCACAGTCAGACGCGCTGCTGTTGGCAACCGTGAAAGCCGTCGGCATCATCCAGCCGCCGGTCGTCTCGCCCGAGTTCGACGGCGGAAACGGCTACATTATCCAGGCGGGGCACCGCCGCGTGAAGCAGGCAATTGCTGCCGGCCTTGAAGAAATCGACGTTCTGATCGTCGAAGCTGCCGACGACAATGGTGCGATGCGGTCGATGATCGAGAATATCGCCCGCGAGCCCCTCAATCCTGTCGACCAGTGGCGCGGTGTCGAACGCCTCGTTGCGCTCGGCTGGACGGAAGAGGCGATCTCCGTCGCGCTCGCTCTTTCGCTCCGGCAGATCCGCAAGCTTCGGCTGCTCGCCAACGTATTGCCCGCCATGCTCGACCAGATGGCCTTTGGCGACATGCCGAACGAGCAGCAGCTCCGCACGATTGCCGCCGCCTCGCTCGATGAGCAGAAGGAGGTCTGGAAGGCGAACAGGCCGAAGAAGAATGAGCGAGCCGATTGGTATAACCTGTCGCGGGCGCTTTCGAAGACGCGCATGTATGCCAAGGATGCGAGCTTCGGCGAGGATTTGCGTCAAGCCTATGGCATCGAGTGGGTCGAGGATCTCTTTGCGCCCGCAGATGAAGACACGCGCTACACCACGAACGTCGAAGCCTTCCTCGGTGCCCAGCAGGAATGGATGACCGGCAACCTGCCGAAGAAGGGCGTCGTTGCCGACGTGAATGCCTGGGGCCAGCCGGAACTGCCGAAGAAGGCCGAGCGGATCTACGGCAAGCCGTCCAAGGCTGATCACGTAGCAATGTACCTCGACCGCGACGGCAAGGTGCAGTCGGTGCATTTCAGGATGCCGGAAGAGAAGAAGGGTGGCGCAGGATCCAATGATGTCCGTGACGGCGAGACTTCGGAAACCCGGAAGCCTCGCCCTGACGTCACGCAAAAGGGCCAGGATATGATCGGTGACTTCAGGACCGAGGCACTGCACGATGCACTCGCGCGTGCGCCGATCGAGGACGACATGCTGATGGCGCTTCTCGTCCTCGCGTTCGCCGGCCTGAACGTCCGGGTCGATTCCGGCGCCAACGATCATGTCCTCGGCCGGAACCGATTCTCGCGGCATGCGGCCCGGCTGTTCAGTGAAAGCGGTCGCTTCTCCTTCGATATGGAAACGGTGCGTATCGCTGCCCGGGCCGCATTGATCGACGTGCTGTCCTGCCGTCGCGGCATGTCCAACTCCGGAGTGGTGTCCCGCATCGCCGGCGATGCCATCGGGGCTGATGGCTACCTGCCGAACATGGCAACGGAGGCGTTTCTGCTTTGCCTGTCACGGCAGGCACTGGAAGCGGTGGCTAGGGAGGCGAACGTGTTGCCATGTGCGAAGGTAAGGGAGACCCGCGCGGCACTCATCGAGCAGTTCGGCCAAGAGCAACTGGTGCATCCGGTAGCGCTGTTTGCCCCTCACCCGAACGACATCGACGATCTTCTCAAAGCTGGCGAGGAGGAGCCCCAGGCCGATCCCGACAATGGGCTGGCAGACGATGGAACGGAAGCCGGCCGTGATGACCTTGATCCGACAGTGCCCGAAATCGATCACGACGAGACTGCCTACGGGATCGCTGCTGAATAATCCTTTCCATTTTCGATCGAAGCACGCCGCCGGCTATCGCTGGCGGCGTTTTCAACGTCAGAAGGAGACAGGGTCTATGGCCGCGCCTCAAATCCACAACCAAACAACCAACATCGTCGGCCGAGACCAAAGGCACCGTGCCATGAGCGCTTTTGATCCGGGCTGCTGCGTGCGCGCATGCGGACTGTTCGGCGTGCAACCAGCCACCGTGATCTTTTGCAGCGTCAGATCGAGGGACGTGCCGAGCGATTGACCGTGACCGAGAAGGCTAAGGCTCGGAAGCACACACACAAGCGATCGGGGCCACGATGGACGCGCTCATATGAAGTGCTGTTGAGCCATGTCGCGTCAATCGCCTTCGAGCGGCGCACTGCGATCGAGGCACTCTTCCGCAAGCTCGAACGGCAGGATTGTGCCATCGCCGCGTTCCCGTCAAAGCATGGCATTGCTGTATTGCCGCTGGCGGCGTGAAGGGATCCTCAAGCCGTTGCTCGGTAGCGGCATAGGAGCTGCATCTCATATCGCCTGGCGGGATGATGGCCACGTGTTCCAGTTTCGGGTTCGGTGGCACGTCGCGGACCCGTTCCGGCCAGCCCTTCGTGTTCGTTGCGGTCTGAACCGGCTGTCGGTCGTTTCAAGGCCGCTGGCGCGCCGCGAAGCGGCCGCATCAGCCTTGCTCTGCAAAGCAGGCTCGCGCCCTTCGCAGGGTTCCCCTGCTTGGCCGCAAACCTGCTTCGCTCGCTCAGCTGTTCCGGACCTGTGAAAGCGCCCGCCTTTCGCCGGTTCCTTGTGACCGCACCGAAGGGCAGACCGGCACGGGGCCGGAACCACTTTGGGAACCGAAACAAAGGAAACCGACATGGCCAAGCAAGCACCATCCAACCGATCTTCAGCCCGCGTCCCCCAGCTTCGCAAGGGTGCCTCCCTCGAAATGGTCCGCCTCACCTGCCCCGACACCGCCCAGGCGCTGAAGATTGCCGAGAGCTTCGGGACTACGGTGGTCGATAGCGACGGTATCCGCAACGAGCACGAGCAGCTGATTACAGCGAGTTCGGCAAGCCTCGCCGAAGGACTCGGCGAAAAAGCCATGCAGATCCACCTGCAGCGCATCGTCGGCGCCTTCGTCGGATCGGCGCATGGCGCCGGGCAATTTTACTCCCGAGCCGTATCCGAGGCACGCGACGCCACTGCCAAGGCGGCGAATGACGCTCGTGACGAGGATCTCGACGGTCCGGTCGGCTATGACAGCGCCGCCCAGCGCAAGCGGGAGTTCGCCGCGGACATGGGGATCCAGGCCCACGCCCTCAGGATGGCGGCCGAAGGTGCAGTCGCAGCCTACGAGCAGGTCGTCGGCGAGACCTGGAAGCCTTTCGACCGCCCGGTCGAAAACCCCGGCGCCAATCTCGACCGTAAAGCGGCCGAAGCAGAGATGGCGGCTCTCGGTTGAAACGAATATGCGGGGCCGCGGCCCCGCTCTTTTCCATATCGGCCGGCCCTTCGGGGACCGGCCTTTTCTCTGTCGGCTTAGCCGCACGGTAGAACGCCCGCCGGCGATGCGGCCCGTCCCGGCCGGTGGTCCTGCAGGAGCTTGGCTGTCTGCGCAACGGCTTCGCCGTCCTCCTCTTTGTTCCGGCCTGCAGGTGCGCAGCAAGTCCTTTGGCTCCTGCCCCTGGACCACCGTGACGGGCCGCGATCGGCGCAGCCTTGCAAGATGGAGAGAATAAAGATGAGCAAGAAGACGAATGGTGATCGCCTCGATATCTACAGTCGGATCACCGAACGGATCGTGACCGACCTCGAACATGGCGTGCGTCCCTGGATGAAGCCGTGGAATACCGCGAACGCCGACGGTCGGATCACCCGGCCGCTCCGCCACAATGGACTTCCGTACAGCGGGATGAACGTGTTGCTTCTCTGGTCCGAAGGCATGGCGCGCGGCTTCTCCTCGCCGATGTGGATGACGTTCAAGCAGGCTCTCGAGTTCGGCGCTGCGGTGCGCAAGGGCGAGACCGGCTCGACTGTGGTCTTCGCCAGCCGGTTCACAAAATCCGAGACCGATGGCAACGGCAACGAGGTCGATCGGGATATCCCGTTCCTCAAGGCCTATTGCGTCTTCAACATCGAACAGATCGATGGATTGCCGGACGGCTACTACGACCAGCCCGCCCCTGTTCCGGAGTCGGTCGAGCGGATCGAACATGCAGATCGCTTTTTCCGCAACACGGGGGCGCTCATTCGGCACGGTGGCAGCCAGGCCTATTATTCTCCTGTCATGGACTATATCCAGATGCCGCCGTTCGAGACGTTTCGCGATGCGGGCGCCTACGTCGCCACACTCAGCCATGAGGTGACACACTGGACGGGCCATTCCTCACGTGTCGGTCGCGATCTCAGCCGCTATGCCAAAGATCGAAGTGAACGGGCGCGCGAAGAGCTGATCGCCGAGCTCGGCAGTTGCTTCCTGTGCGCCGACCTCGGCATCGTCCCGGAGCTGGAGCCGCGGCCGGACCATGCTTCCTATCTGCAGTCCTGGCTCCGTGTCCTGTCAAACGACAAGCGCGCGATCTTCCAGGCGGCGGCACACGCGCAGCGCGCGGTCAACTTTCTGCACGATTTGCAGGGTTCGGCGGAAAATGGCTCCAGGGCAGCCTGAGGCCGCCCGAAAGTTCAGCGACGACCGTCGTCCCCGCTGACGGCCGTCTCCTCGATCAGGTCTCGATCGAACTGCGGGTCCTGATCTCTATGAGATCCAGCTTTCGCCAGATCGAGGGCTTATTGGTATCGGACTTGGGCTTGCGGGACGGCTTTCGTTCGATGATGAACGGCTTTGTCTGCTGACGCATTGATCCTTCGGGCGACGCTTCGCCGACGAACGACCACAGGCCTCATTTGATGAACCGGACCCCTTGTCATGACGATGTCTTCGACCGGGGAGCTCATCCGATCATGTGGACATCAAGTGGTCTTGGTCCTTACGCTGTCCTCAATGGGGGGCAGAGCTGAGCCAAGCCATTGTGATGTCCCTTCGTCCCATGTTTCCGGACGCTCCATCTGCGGGCTCGATGGGGCATGTCTGACCGGAGAGCGGCTGCGCCTCGAGCGTTTTCCCGCAACGGCCGTTCGCAGATTTCTTACCCCGGACGGCTACGCCCTCCTCCTTGCCCACTAACAAATCTGCGACTTGCCGCCCTCCATTGCATTCCGGCCTTATCAGGTGCGGTCCGATCGTCCCCGGTCTTTCCGACAGCCATCGAGGCCGCGATGGGCGCGGCCCGATACACAACAAAGGAACACGACAATGGCTACCATCGGCACCTTCACCTCCACCGAAAACGGCTTCACCGGCTCCATCCGCACTCTCGCCCTCAACGTCAAGGCGCGCATCACCCGCGTCGAAAACCCTTCCGACAAGGGCCCGCAGTTCCGCATCTTCGCGGGTGCCGTCGAACTCGGCGCCGCCTGGCAGAAGCGTTCCAGCGAGAGCGACCGCGACTATCTCTCGGTCAAGCTTGACGACCCGAGCTTCCCCGCCCCGATCTACGCAACCCTTGCCGAAGTCGAAGGCGAGGATGGCTACCAGCTGATCTGGTCCCGCCAGAACCGGGACTAAGGCATCGAGGCTCCGCCCATCGGGCGGAGCCTTCGCCTTGCCGTCATCGCAGAAATTTTTCTTCTAGCTCCCGAATGTGCGGCATCCCTTGGAGGCGGAACACCTCATCGACGGAAACAAGCTCGCGGTCGAGGTTGGCGGCGCTGCCGTCCCGTTTGATGGTTGCGAAAGCGCCCCTCATTGCCGTGATGCAGGCGCGGATGGCGTGATTGCCGTAGATGACCATGGCGATGTTGCCGAGGTCGCGGATGCGCCGTTCCGTGAGTTGCGGATAAGTCGTCGGCACGATCGCAAGGGGCACGTGTCCGATCCATGCTCCGGAGAAACGTTCGATCTGCCTCGGCGTGTCGAGTTTGGAATGCACCAGGATCATATCGGCGCCAGCAGCCTGATAGGCCACCCCTCGGGCGAGAGCCTCATCCTCGTCGAAACCGGCAATCAGCGCCTCGGTGCGCGCGATCACGAGAAAATCGGGGTCCCGCCTCGCCGCGACCGCCGCGGCGATCTTTCCCTGAAACTCCTCCACCCGCGTCAGATCCTGGCGCCCGTTGGGGGTTAGGCTGCTGACTTTCGGGAAGATCTTGTCTTCGATGACGACGGCCGCAGCACCGGCGCACTCGTAGCTTTTGACGGCGTGCATGACGTTGATGGCGTTGCCGAAGCCGGTATCGATGTCGGCGACAACCGGCAACGTCGTTGCCGCGACGATGGCTCCGACCATATCAAGATGCTGGGTCATCGAGATGAAGCTCATATCGGGAAGGCCGTAAAGCGCCGAAAGCTCGAAGCCGGAGGCCCATATTCCGTCGAAGCCGGCCTCGTCCGCGAGGATGGCCGACAGCGGACTATGGCCGGACATGATCTGGGCGAGACCGTGGGTTTCGATGACGAGGCGAAGGCGTTTTCCGGGCGACACGAGCGGCTCCTTGTCGTGATTTCCATATCAGCCGGCCTGCGGCCGCTGCGGCGCCGATCCGGCCACCACCGTCTTCCTCTGCTCGATGGCAATCCCTGGCAAATGCACCGATCGCAGAACGGTGGGAATTCCATCGCGTCTTGCGAAATTTGGGAACGGCAGGCCGGTTTGAATGGCACGTGGACTTGGTCGGCGCCAGCACTGCCGGCCAAAAGGGACGACGGCATCGTCGTCGCCTGCCCCGATCATCGATCACGATGAAAGATGGGCGTTTTGTCCCGCCGGCTCGCGACTGGCGTGACAGGCGAGCGGAGACATTGCCGATCGCGCTCCCACGGCTGCCCGCTCCAGGTCTTGGCAGTCCTTGCGGTCGAATATTTCCATACAAGGACCGAAGGGACGAGGATGGGGAGGTCGAGATGCTGCAGACGCCTGCAGCGACGCAGTTTCCGTCGGGGGGCCAGGCCCCGACGACAGCGCTGACGCGGAGGTCGCCGGCGTTTTGGCGTTATGGCGTCTCGCCACTCGACATGCCGCGGCAAAGCCGCGCCAGCCAGCGGCAGAAGGCGCGGGCGAGTTCGGGATTGCTGCTACGATCGAGCGCATAGGCGCGGTAGTGCATGCCGCTTGGCGTGCGCGTGCCCGAGACGGCTTTCAAGAACCCATCCTGCAGGCATTGGGCGACGACGATTTCCGGCGCGACCAGCAGGCATTTTCCCGTCATCGCCGCCGGCAAAGCGAGATAATGATGGTCGACGCGGGCACCGCCGACGATGTCGTTTACCGTCATGTCCATCCCCCGCAGCCAGGTCGGAAGAATATCGGGCCGCGAGGTGGTCGAAAGGATCGGGATTGACCGGATGCTTGCCAAGCCTTTGCTCTTCAGGTGCGTCGGCGAGCCAACGCAGATGAGCTGTTCCCGATAGATTTCCCAATGATCGCCCGGCTCGGCGATATGGAGATCGCGGGTGACGAGCACGTCGAACCTGTCCGAGGCGCTCGGCATGGCGAGCGATGTGACGACGTCGACGGTCGCCCCGCCCATCTCCTTCGAAAATTCGGAAAGATGGGGAATGAGAACATGGGTTGCGAAGGTCGAAAGCGAAGTTCGAACGATGAGGCGATTGACGTCTGCCGTGTTGCGGCGACGCATGCGGCGCGCCGTAAAGCAGATCGTATCCAGCGATTCCGTCACTGCATTGGCAAACAGGCGTCCATAGTCCGAGAGATCGCTGCTGCGCCCGCGCCGTTCGAACAGGCTCGCGCCGAGGTAGTCCTCAAGGACCGCCAGATGCCGGCTGATCGAGCTTTGCGTGGTCCCAAGCGCCGCCGCCGCTCCCGTCACGCTTCTTTCCCGCGCAATCGTCACGAAGGCGCGCACCGCATTTAGGGGAACGTCCTGCTCTTCGCTTGCCACGACAACCTCCTGTTTCCATGAAAACACCATTCATCCATCCGTATATTATAGTATACATTCGGATTTTGCGATAATTGTCAATTCGCTGTTGTTTTCCCGCCCTATCGCAGCTTCGTCGCGTGCTCCTCAAGCGAAACAATCAGAGCGTCGTCACAGGCCGAGCCAGTGGCCTGCCGCTTTGGCCCCCTCCGAGGATGCACGCGATCGCAACCACTCACCCCGGCACGCAAGGAAAACGGATGGCGAGCATCGCTTTCACCCATATTGCGAAAAGCTTCGGCAACACGCCGATCCTGCGCGATCTCTCCTTCTCCGTCGCGTCGGGCGAGTTTTTGACCATCCTCGGTCCGTCCGGCTGCGGGAAGTCGACCCTGCTTCGGATTGTCGCCGGGCTGGAGCGGCAGGACAGCGGAACGGTTGCGGTCGACGGAAAGATCGTCGATGGACTGGCGCCGAAGGCCCGCGACATCGCCATGGTGTTTCAATCCTATGCGCTTTATCCGCATATGACGGTGGCCGAAAACATGGCGTTGCCCTTGACGATGCGGCGTCTGTCGGCACTGCAGCGCCTGCCGCTCCTCGGTCGCCTCATGCCGGCGACGCGGCAGATCGGGGCCGGCATCCGTGCCGACGTCGCCCGGCTGGCCGGCGCGCTCGCCATTGCCGATCTCCTTCAGCGAAAGCCTGGACAGCTTTCAGGCGGCCAGCGGCAGCGCGTCGCTCTCGGTCGCGCCATGGTCCGACAACCGGCAATCTTCCTTATGGACGAGCCGCTCTCCAATCTCGATGCGGAACTCAGGGTGCAGATGCGAGCCGAGATCAAGGAGCTGCACCGGCAGCTCGGCGCGACTTTTATCTACGTCACCCACGATCAGTCGGAAGCCATGACATTGTCGGACCGTGTCGCCGTCATGGCAGGCGGCGAACTGCTGCAGGTCGCCTCCCCTCGGCAGATCTACGAGGATCCGATCGACCGCCGCGTCGCCGAATTCGTCGGCGCGCCGAAGATCAACCTGATCGAGGCGATCGTCGCCGAGGATGGGGCAATCGCGCTTGCCGGAACGCCGCTCTCGGTTCGGGCGAAAGCCGATCCCGGCACGGCGGTGACACTCGGGCTCCGCCCGGAGCACCTTGCACTTTGCAACGAGCCCGGTCGCGACGTGGTTGCCGTCCGGGTTCGGTTGCTCGAACATATGGGCTCCGACGTCTTCGTCCATGCGCAAGCACAAGCATCGGTCGCACCGTTCATCGCCCGACTTGCGGCGAGCCATGCGACGGACATCGCCATCGGGCAGACGATCCTGTTGAAGATCGATGCGGCACGTCTCCTTCTGTTCGGCGGCGATGGTCGCCGCATGGATACCGACATCGCGCAGGGGACGACGGCGGCGTCGGGGCGAGCGAAGGAGAGCGCGTGATGGCACGTCATTTTTCTTCCGATTCCGCTCGATTGCGCAGAGCGGTCTCTTCTAAGATGCGTCGATTGCGGCACGGCTTGGATGTTCAAGAAATCTTCAATGGCGCTACGGGTGTCGGGCTCGCCGCGCCTGCGCTGGTTCTTCTCGTCATCCTGTTCTTCCTTCCGACCGGCGCGGTCTTGGCCATCGCTTTCACCGATTGGCAGTTCGGCGCGCGCAGCCTGCATTTCGTCGGCCTGGCAAACTTCGTCACCGCCTTTTCCGATCCGGCCTTTCGCGCCTCCTTGGGCAACACCATCGTCTATGTGCTGATCGTTCTGCCCGGCACCGTTCTTTCCGGTCTCAGCTTGGCGGTGATGATCGAAAGCACCGCCAGGTTGCGTGCCTTTTACCGTGCCATCCATTTCCTTCCCTTCATGGCGACCCTGTCGGCAATGGCGGTCGTTTGGGAGACGCTGCTCCATCCGACGATCGGTCTCGTCAACCAAAGTCTTGCTGCCCTCGGCTTGCCTTCGGTCAACTGGCTGGCAGATGCGCGCACGACGCTGCCGGTGCTCGCTGCCATCGCGATCTGGCAAAACCTCGGCTATGCGATGGTGCTCTTCATGGCCGGTCTCAAGGCAATCCCGAAGGATCTCTATGATGCCGCCGACATCGATGGCGCCGATGGCTGGCTCGACCGACTTCGCACCGTGACCCTGCCGATGCTTGGCCCAGTCACCATGTTCGTCGTCATCGCGGTCGCACTCAGGGCGTTTGCGGCCTTCGATACAATCGAGATCCTGACGAAGGGCGGTCCCGGTCACGCCTCGGACGTGCTGCTCTATACGCTCTACCGCGAGAGCTTCGAATATCTGAGGACCGGTTACGGCGCCGCCGTTGCGGTAATCTTCCTTACAATTGTCGTCACACTGACGCTCGTCCAGGCGCGCGTCATGGATACCAGGGTGCACTACCAATGAGACCGGATCGGACGAGAGTGATCGCGTCGGCCCCCGCCCTCCTCAAGCACGGCGTTCTGCTCGTCACCGGCGGCCTGGTGTTGGTGCCGTTCGTCTGGATGCTGAGCCTGTCGGCAAAATCGCCCCAGGACATTTTTTCACGACGATGGACGCTCTGGCCGCGCGACCTCTCCATCGTCGACAACTACGAAACGGCGCTGACCGCGACTCCGCTTGCCCGCTACATGGCAAACGGCCTGATTGTCTGCGGATCGATCCTGCTGCTGCAGATCATCGTCTGCGCGCCATGTGCCTATGCGCTCGCCAAGCTTCGCTTTCCCGGTCGCGATTTGGCTTTCGGCGGGGTACTCGTCGCGCTCCTTCTGCCGCATCAGGTCCTGTCGCTGCCGCTCTTCATTCTCGCCAATCGGCTCGGCATCCTCGATAGCTACCTGGGCCTGATCTTTCCTTACATGGTCTCGCCCTTCGGGATCTTCCTGTTTCGCCAGTTCTTCAAATCGATCCCCGACGATCTCATCCACGCCGCGCGTCTTGACGGTCTGTCGGATTTTACGATCGTCTGGCGGATCGTGATGCCGATCGCGCTACCGGCCCTCTTGGCCTTTTCGATCTTTTCGGTCGTCTCGCATTGGAACGATCTCTTTTGGCCGCTGACTGCCGTGCGCGACCAGTCCCTGATGCCGCCATCGCTCGGCGTGCTGGCCTTCAGGAACGAGGAGACCGGCAGCGCCTACGGCCCGCTGATGGCCGCCGCGACCATCGTGGTGACGCCCCTTCTTCTCGCTTTTCTCGCCGCCCAGCGCTTCTTCATCGAAGGCCTCGCCGCCGGCGCCGTCAAATAAAGTTCATCGCAAAAAGGAATGTTTTCATGTCGTTGACCCGTCGTCTCTTTCTCGTCGCCACCGCGCTTTCGGGCGTTGCCATCGCATCCCGTGCGGCAAACGCATCCGAACAAGCGCTCCGGCTCGTTGCCGACACACCCGCGCTTTATCGCGATATCTTCGACGTTGCTTTCGCGCAGTTTGCGAGCGGCAATGGCGGGCGCGGCGTCGAGGTGAGCTGGACGCAGGACTATACGCAGACCCTGCAGCAGTCGCTGCGCGAGGCGCTCGTCGGGCAGGCGCCCGATGTCGCCCTGCACGCCCATAACAATATCGCCATGCTTGCTCGCCGCGGCCAAATCACTCCCTTCGACGGACTGGCCACAGCCGGGGATGAGGGCCTGCGGTCGGCGATCGGGGAGGTCGGCTCTCGTCAATATGCCATGCCCTTTAGCCTTTCCGTTCCCGTCGTCTACATCAACTGCGATCTGGTCGGCCGCCGCGACACGCTTCCCGGCAGCTGGGACGAGATCCTGTCCGTCGCCGCCAAGGTCGATGCGCCAAGCGGCGGCGCCTTCTTCAACTATGCGACGGATGGCAGCTGGACCTTCATGGCGTTGATCGAAAGCCTTGGCGGCAGGATCCTTAACGCCGATGGAACCGCCATCGCATTCGACAGCGCCGAAGGTTTGGAAGCCATGGAAATCCTTTCTGCCTTTGCGAACGTCCGCAAAGGCGAGATCCTGACGGCCTCGCAGGCGCGCGAGGCCTTCGCATCGGGCGCCCTTGGTATTCACGTCGATACGACCAGCCGTCTGCGGTTTTTCGAGGAGCAGGCCAAGGACAAGTTCACGCTCGCCGTCATGCCCTTTCCCCTCAAACCGACCCCGGGCGCCCGCATGCCGCCTTCTGGCGGTTCGCTCGCCATCATGGCGACAGATCGGGCACGGCAGGAAAGCGCTTATGCGCTGATCCGATCTTTGCTGTCGGCGGAGGTGCAAAGGCAGGTGCTGATCAAGACCGGCTTCATTCCGGGGCTTGCGACATTCGACGACAACGATGGGGCCATTGCTGCCGATCTGAAGGCGTCGTCTCATTTCAGCGCGATCGCGCCGACGCTTGCCGTGCTCGGCCCCTGGGTCAGCTTTCCCGTCGACAATCCAGCACGCGTCGACAGGGCGGTCCAGGATGCCCTGAGCGCGCAGGCGGCGCTCCAGGCCAACCCGAAGGATACGCTTGAGCGCATCGTCGCGGCCGCTCGCCAAGGCTAAATCGGCGCAAGCGTCGATGCCAAGCGCCGGCGTAAGGCCGGTAATTTTTTCCACGAGGATTGCCAATGTATCCAGGGTTCAACGATCGAGCGAACCAACCGACGATCAACCTCCACAGGCTGTGTCACGATCGGCTCGCCAAGGTCAAAGCCGAGTTGGAAAGACGTGACTACGACGCGCTGCTCCTTCTTGATCAAGTCAACATCCGTTACGCCACCGGTGCCCGCAACATGCAGATCTGGGCGATGCGAAACACCGTGCGCTATTGCCTCGTGCTCCGCGACGGACCGGTGATCCTCTTTGAGATCGGCGGACGAACCGAACCCGCTGCCGGCCTGCCGGGCATAACCGAAGTGCGTCCCGCAAAGCCATGGTTTCACTATTATGCCGGTGAGCACGCCAGCACCTATGCCCGCGCTTTCGCCGAGGACGTCAGGGCGACGATTGCGACGGAATGCAGAGGAAGCGGCAAGACCCCACGTGTCGCGATCGACCGATGCGACGCGCTCGGCATCGAGGCGCTGAGGGCGTCTGGCCTCGTGCTCGGCGAGGCGCAGCCATTGATGGAGCATGCCCGGCGGATCAAGACCGAGGACGAGATCGCCGCCATCGGGCGAGCGATCGCTGTCGCCGAACTTGGTATCGACCGTATGCGCGCGGCCCTGCGACCGGGGATCACCGAGAACGCGCTGTTCTCGCTTCTCCACCAGACCAATATCGAGCATGACGGCGAATATATCGAAACCCGGCTTTTGAGTTCCGGCTGCCGGACCAATCCCTGGTACCAGGAAGCGAGCAACAAGGTGATCGTCGTAGGCGAGATCGTCAGCTTCGATTGCGATCTGATCGGTCCCCTGGGTTACGGCGCCGACCTTTGCGGTGCATTCGTTTGCGGTGTCGACCGGGCAAGCGCGGCGCAACGGGATCTCTACCGGCGCGCCTATGACCAGATCGAACACAACACGGCTCTGCTTCAGCCAGGTGTGTCGTTCCGGGAGATCCTGGAAAAGGCCATGCGGTTGCCAGACACCTATCACCCGTTCCATCGCATTGCCCACGGCAACGGCATGAGCACCGGGGAGTTTCCGGCAATCGGCGGTCGTCCCGGGTTCGTTGAGGGACCGATCCACGACGGTCACATTGAAGAGGGTATGGTCCTCTGCGTCGGCAGCTATGCGGGTCTTCGCACCGGCGGCGAAGGCCTCAAGCTGGAGCATCAACTGGTCATCCGCAGGAGCGGCCCCGAACTTTTGTCGAAACCGCTGTGGGACGCGATGTTCTTGGATGCTTGAGCGTGCGCCGGAACCGTCCGCGGCGTAGTCGATGACAAGCCGAACACTTATCTCGAACGACGTCTCCGAGCCGCGGCTTATCGAAGGGCTCATCCTACTTCGCCGAGCCATAGGCGCCTCTGGCACCATGACGGTTGGATAGGGCCGATCCGGCGATGATCAAAACGATATCGAGCCAGGTGAGGCGATTGTGACTTTCGCCATAGACCAGCTCTCCGATTGCCATACTTGACGGAGTTCGAGCAACAATGAGTCGATTTATGCGGCTCCGCCCGTGGGCTCGAAACGGTGAGTTCAGCCTCGCGGCTCTGTCTTGCATCGCTCGTGAGGAGGTCAGCAGGGCGAGCCTGCTCAACAAAATCGGGAGATCGTCAAATTTTGGTATGGTGTCCGAAGACCGCAATTGTCACGAACGACATTCGCACCAGACCCTCGCTGTCGGCGTGCGTACGGTAGAGCATCCGGATCTGGTCGAGGAAAGCCTCGCGACCCACCCGATTCATCGCTGACCGGTTTATGCTCGAGGACTGCACAAGCGCCATCAATCTCTCCTGATCGAGATAGTCGTCGAACGGCCACAGGCCGTATGAGACCTCGTCGAATTGCGGAAGCGAGTTAAGATCGCCGACGGGATCGAGGTCGATATATCCGCCGAAGCCATCGGAGTTCCGGCCGCGCCGATAGGCGGGAACCTCCGCCTCCTGGTACGCCAGATATGCATTGTGAAATCGCGCTCCCCAGGGCCGGGGCAGGTTGTCTATGATCATCAGAATTCCGCCGGGTTGCAGAACCCGGGAGGCTTCTGCGTAGAACGTTGGTCGATCAAAACGATGAAGCGCGCTGGCGGCAGCGACGACAGCGACACTCCGATCAGCGAACGGTAGCGCCGAAGCCTGTGCGTCCGTGTATCGGACATTGTCAGTCCTTGTCCGATCGGCGATTTCCCGCATTGGCGCATTGGGCTCGAGACCGATGATCTCGGCGTCAGAATAATGTCGCGCAAGCTGCCGGGTAAAAATTCCTGTGCCAGCCCCAACATCGATCATCAGCCTGGCCTGCCTGCGATCGCCTAGTAAAGTATCGAGCCTGTCGAGAGCGTCATCGAGATAATCCGGTCGAGCCTGATAGGTCGGTGCAAGCGCGTCGAAAACGCTCCAGCGCTGGTCTTGAGCGGTTTCAAGGGATGTCATTGTTCATTCCCTGAGGTTAGGTTGATGACGCCGTCGACGGCGGACTGCGATCCCGTTGTGGCGCGGCCAACCGATAGCGAAACGCCGCGATCAGCAAAGAGCGAAGCGCCAAGGAGCGGTGAGAGAATTTCGAGTCCTTTGCGAAGATCTCCCTCCTCGCGGGTCTCACAAAAGGAAACGCGCAACCCGTTCATTGCCGCTGACGCTCCGGGATGCGCAGCGAATTGAACTCCTGGGCGCACCAATACTCCCGCCTTGCTTGCTTCTGCTGAGATTCCGGCAGCATCCCGCTCTACCGGAATCCAGACATGAAGCCCGAGTGGACCGGTGGCGAGTTCCGGTCTCTCCAGGATGTCGGCGACGATTTGCCTCCTGGCGAAGGCCTTCGCCCGAATGGCGCGCGTAGTCTCGGCGGCAATGCCAGTTCCGATCAGGGCTTGCGCCAGCTCGGCCTGCAGGGCGGCGACGAACCACATCGACATCTTGCCAAACCGAGCCATGAGCGCTTCGACATCGACCGGTCTCGGCGCCATCAGAAAGGCGACACGCATGCCCATGACAACTGTCTTGGCAAGGCCCATGACGTACCAGGTCCGATCGGGTGCAAGCGTCGCCATCGGCGGCGGACCGTCGTCCAGCATCAGGGCTTGAGCATCGTCCTCGATGATGACGACGTCGTGCCTTTCGGCAATTGCGCAGATCTCGCATCGCCGTTCGAGCGGCATGACGCTGGCGGTGGGATTTTGCAGGGTTGGAATGGTGTAAAGGACTTTTCTGGACTTGATGCGTCCGCACAGATCTTCGAATGCGTTCGGCTCCAGACCGAACCGATCCATAGGGATTGCCTGGAGCTCGAAGCCGAGCATTCCGGAAAGTGCCTGCATGTTCGGATAGGTCATTTCCTCGGTGAGCAATGTGCCCTCCCTGCCGACCAGCTGGTTGAGCAGAAGAAACAGCACATTCAGCGTGCCATTGGTGACGATCATCCGGTCGATCTCGGGACGAAATCCGAGCCGCTGCGAGATCCATTCCGCTCCACGCAGCCGGTCTTCTTCCGTCCCTTGCGGGCGGTTTTTCCGGAGCAGGCCGCCCGCCTCCTGCAAGGCCAATCGGCCTTTCAGGCTGTCTGCCAAAGAGGCCTCCAGTTTCTCGACGATTGGCGGAACTGCACGGGACAAGTCGATCAATCCATGTTGCATGTGCGTATCCTCCGAATTGGGCGGGTCAGCGACCCAACCACAGGGACTTAAGGAACAATGCCGCTGACAAGACGATGCAGACGGCCGCGATTGCGACCAAGGCGGCGCCCCGCGGCGCCGGAACCCGAATGGGCGCGATATGCAGGATGGCCATCACAGCAAACGAGAGAGTGATTACCGGTGTGAAGGCGGCAGCCGGCAGCGATGACCGGGCGAGGAGAAAAAGAGATAGAAGCGGTATGTCATAGGAGAGCGGGACCCCGTAAAATGAGCCGCCGGATAGTCCGAAGACGCTGAAATAGCTCAGCCTGAGTGCGCCGGCGAGCAGCAGGGCGACCGCGAGGACGTGAGCGACGGCCGCATGTTGGGTTGCAGCGACGATGACGAGCGCCGGGAGGGTCGCCCCATAAACCATATCGCCAAAACCATCGAGGTACTTGCCGACTTTGGCGGCATCGGCGTTTCGGTTCCTGGTTTTCCCGGCGACGACGCCGTCGATCTGATCAGCCAAAACGGACCAAAGCCCCAGCGCCACGGCCATTTCGATCCGACCGGAAATCAAGGTTACGAGCGCTGTTGCAGAGACTGCGATTCCAACCGCAGTGATCGCATTGGCCGGGTCGCGGAGATAGACTAACATTTCGGCTCCGAAGAAGGGGCATGGGCAAAGGGGTTCGCAAAGATCGTTTCTGCGTGTTGCAGGTCCTCAGGCGTATCGATCTCGAACCACTTGATATCGTCGCAGAAAACGGGTGCGATCCGCATCGCCTTCTCGGCCGTCAGGCGCGACAGAATCTGTTCCAGATAGACATCGATCCGTCCGGTTTGCACCTGCCTGTCGAGTGCCGAAATCAGCGTTCCGGTCGACATCGGACAGGAGAAGCGAGACAGGTTCATTGTTTTGAAGAGTGGCGGGCCATCGGTCGATGTTTCCGTCGCGATTTGTCTCAGCCGATACTCGGCGATCGACCCTTCCATATCCAATGAGACGGCCGATCCCTCCATCGGAGGGATGAATGTGACGACAGCCGTGACGTTGTCGGCCGTGTGCTCCTGAAGCCGGCGCAAAGCCGCCTCTTCGAAGAAAACGTCGGCCTCCAGGACGTAGCAGTCGCCCGCAAGCAGACTATCTCGAGCAAGCCACAGAGAATAGGCGCTGCCGGACATGTCGAAGCGGGTTGATTCGACATAGTCGACGGCAAGCCCGTTGAAGTTGCGACCACAGGCACATTGGATCGCGTCTTTGCGATAGCCGACGACGATTGTCACCTCTTTTACGCCGACCGCGTTGAGATTGCGCAAGGCGTTGAAGAGAATGGGCGTGCCGCCGACCTCGACCAGAGGCTTCGGTCGAAGATCGGTCAAGGGCCGCAGGCGCGAGCCCACGCCCGCGGCGAGAACAATGGCTTTCCTTGCGTCGAATCCACCAGTCATTGGCGTGCTCCGACGACGAGGTTTCGGTCATTCCGAGTGTCAAGGAATGCAACCAGCCGATGGCAGCCTGCCCGCAAGCGATCGGGTAGGCCTCCGTAAGACAGGCGCAGACCGGTCGGATCGCCAAAGACCGTCCCAGGCACGACGACGACGCCAGTTTCCTCGAGCAAGGCAGCCGCGACGTCGTCGGCCGTCTTGCCGGCCCAAACAGAGTTGGACGATCCGAGGAGCCTGGACAGGTCCAGATAGAGGTAGAAGCCGCCCTCAGCCGCAGGCAGGTCGACATCCTTCAGCTTCGAGAGAATCTCCAACCCCAGCGACCGCGCCGCAGTCAGCTGTTCGCGCAATATCGCCTCGGCCTCGCGGTCGCCGTTCTGCAGATGATGCAGTACGGCGTGTTGGGCGATTACGTTCGGGTTCGACGTGCTGTGGCTTTGCAGGGCTTTCACTGCGGATACGACGGCGGCAGGCGCGGCCATGTAGCCGATGCGCCATCCCGTCATGGCAAGGCTTTTGGAAAAAGAGTTGACCGTGATGGTGCGCGATCGGATCTGTGGAACCAGCGAGACGATCGAACGATGGCGGCGGCCCTGGTGCGTAAAGGCGCCATAGCACTCGTCGAAAATGACCCATAGATCATGCGCCAGTGCCAGCTCAGCGATGGCGACGAGCGTCTGATCGTCATAGACCGCTCCGGTCGGATTGTTCGGTGTGTTGACGACGATCGCGCGTGTACGAGGCGTAAGAGCGGATTCGATGTCGGCAATGTTCGGCACATATCCGTTTTCACGCGTGTCGACCGACACGGGTTGAGCACCTGCTAAAAGCACTTGTGCGGCAAAGGTGCTCCAATAGGGAGCAGGAACGATGACTTGGTCACCAGGGTCGAGCAGAACCAGCGTGGCATTGAACAGGGCCTGTTTGGCGCCGCCGGTGACCGCGATTTCCTCGAACGAATACGCCTGTCCGGTTTCCTGCGAGAGCTTGTGAGCCAGCGCCTGCCGCAGCTCCGCCATGCCGATGGTATCGGTATAGCCATTGATGCCCCGACGGATGGCGTCGATCGCGCCCTCGCTGATCGTCGAAGGCAAATTGGCCGAAATCTCGCCGGCGCTGAGATCGATAATGTCTCGTCCCTTGGCGCTGGCGGCCCTGGCGGACGCTCTTGCGAGCGCAGTACCCGATGCGGTGAATAGCGTAGTCCGGTGCGCGAGCATGCGATGCCTCGTCTGCTGGGATGGCGGTGATCAATCGGGGATGGTGCTGATTGCGTCAGCTCAGGTAGCGCCTTTCGGCTTCTACCAGTTCGTCGTAATTCATCAGGCTGAAGAGGTCTTTCACGGACGCGATCGTGTCTTCCAGCGAGACGACGCCCTCCTCCAATTTGATCGTGGCGCAGGCGCGTCGCATCGCCGCCGCGGCGGCACGCAGATTCTGGTTGGCCCAGATGATCGTCGAAACGCCAGCGTCTCGGAAGCGGGATACGGGCGTTGCGTAGTAGGTGGTCGGCACGATCACGACCGGCAGCCGATTTTGCCACTGTCGTGTGAAATCCTCGATTTCCGCTGCATCGCGACGCTTTGAATGGATGAGAATCGCGTCTGCGCCGGCCTGGGCATAGGCGTTCGCCCGGGAAATGGCCTCGTCCATTCCTCGGTTCGCGATCAGCGCTTCGGTTCGCGCGACGAGAACCAGGTCGGGGGTCGTATCCTTGACGGCACGCAGCCGGCCGCAAAATTCCGCGGTATCGGCCAAGGGATGGCGGCCCTCGATGAAACTGTTCATCTTCGGATAGAGCTTGTCCTCAAGGCAAAGCCCCTGCGCACCACGCTGCCTTATCTTTTTTCCCAGAAGTCGGGCATTGTTGAAATTGCCGAAGCCGCTGTCGCCGTCGACGAGGACAGGCAGCCGGCCGCTGTCGACGATGCGCTCGACCACCGCAGTAACCATCGACCACGACGCTTCGTTGCAATCGCGATAGCCGAGCGACGACGAGATCGTCAGGCCCGAGGCCCAGAGCCCCTGGAATCCGGCTTCCTGGGCGATCGCCGCCGAGAGACCGTCATGCGCCTCCATCAGGAACGACAGTGTTCCGCCAGCGATGAGCTCCGAAAGATCTGGTGCGGCCGCCTCGCCTCGATGACCGCCATTCCTATCAGGATATTCAAGGTTCTGCATGCGCTTCCTCCTTCATCTCAAGTAAGTAAGCGCGCGCCGGAAAATAGAATCAAGAACTAACGAACCTATAGTTTCGATATATCGCAATTATATTTTTGATACATTGTCGACTGCGGAACAATATTCGATATACCGGTTGATAGATCGATGAAGCATTCGGAATTTCGCGTTCATTCCTATCTAAATGGGCATCGTCTGCAGCTGATAAATCTGCGACTCGAATCGCGTTGCGAAGCGGATTAGAGCTGTCGGGCTGCGCTTCGTCGCACGAGGACATGGATTATGGAGGAATGGCAATCGCGTCTAAGCGACGATTTGGCCGGGCGCGACAAGGCCAGCCGGGCTTACCTCGACATCAAGGCCGTTTTGCTGTCGCATCGTGTGCCGCCCTCCACATTCCTCAATATCAAGTCGCTCGCCGAAGCCCTTAGGTTGAGTGCGACGCCGGTCCGCGAAGCCCTCGTCCGTCTGGCCCAAGAGGACATCATTTTCCAGGCCCCGTTGGGGCGCGGCTATTTTTCCCGGGCATTCAGGATCGACGAACTCGCTTCCGAATTCGAGGCCGCTCGGCTGATCGCAAGCTATACACTTGTCGAGCAGCGTGATCGCGTTGCCTCCGAACTATTCTGGACATTTGCCGTCGACGGAAACGCACCTTCCTCTAACCTCTTCGAACACTCGCTCCTGATCGAGCGCTTCCATCTACGTTTGGGAGAGCTCTCGCAAAATCTGCGATTCCAACGTGTCATGGAAGTTTTCGTGGAGCGGAGTCGGTTCATACGTCTCCATGATCTGAGCGCTCCCGGCCGCCTTGAAGAAGTCGGCGAGGTCATGCGCGATTTAAAAAGATCAATCGAGGCCGACGAGATGGATGCCGCGGTCGAAATACTGCGCGAGCAGACAAAAACAACAATAGGGCGCCTGCCGGATATGATGCAAGAGATCCTGCGGCGCGCGATCGCGGCGGGTCTTTCCGCGGAGGCCGCGTTGGTCCGTGAGCGCTAGTTCGCCTTCGATGCGACGACAGGCATGGTCGAGCATCGGAGCGCCTTCTCATCCGGCGTCGCGGCGGAATGTATACTATAGTGTGTCGTACTATAGTGAACATTGCGCCAAAACCTATGCAATGCATATTCGTGCGATCGTGGGCTTGAACGTCTTGAGAATTCGCCGTGAGCGGCAGTTGTCCCAGGAGGAGCTGTCGTTGCGCGCCAAGGTAACGCGTGCCTATCTCAGCGGCATAGAAGCCGGTACCCGCAATCCGACGGTCGATATGCTGGCAAGGCTCGGCGATGCGCTGGGGGTAAGTGTCGAGGAACTTGTCAAATCGAGTTGAACCCATAAGGCCCTCATCGAAAATCCCTCCGACAGCGGACCGCACTTCCGCATCTACGCCGGCAACGTCGAGCTCGGTGCGGCGTGGCAGAAAATCTCGGAACAGGGGCGCGATTATCTCTCGGTCAAACTCGACGACCCAAGCTTCTCGGCTCCCATCTACGCGATTGCGTTGCGTGTTTCGGCCCTCGCAGGTGGCCGGTAGCCACGACCGCGCTTTTTTCGAAGCAGGTCAAGGAACAGCATGACTGCCTCTTTTTCATGATCGAAATCGTGGACCATCGTTTGCCCGCTTGTGCCAATTCGGCCCCAGCGCCGTCGCAAACAGGCCTGCCCGAAAAGCGTGGGCTCGATCGCCAGGGAATAGAACCGCGCCAAATTTTTGTGAGGATCGGTTCGCTCGATATAAAGGTGATAGGGCTCGATTATCATGCTCACACGATCGTCGATCGCGCAAAGCGCGTCCAACGAGTGTTTTGAATCGGTCCCTATACATCGATTCAAAACGGTGATGGATCAGATCTTCGGCGGCGTTTGCCGACACCATCCACCGACCAAAATCTCCGCGAGATTGACAGGCGGCCATGGCTGCAATCGGTCTGTACTTTTTCTTCAATTCCGCAATCTGAATGTTCTGCGCCAAAACGGTTGTCCTCCTACCCGGTCCAGTTGCGTCATCTCCGCAGTTTCCTGCGTTCAACGCTTGGTATCCCCTTTTCTCCCCTGGCATCGAGACGATTCCTTATTGCGGCTATGAGGCGATTATGCTCCGCACGATGATGGTTATGATGGGAACAGGTGTTGCTGAGAAAGTGCGAGAGACATCGGTCGCTCCTAAGCAATTGGGGGGATGATCCGCAAAGTCGGTCAGCGAGCTCGCCGAGACTGAATGAAGAATTTGGGCCGGCACCAAAGAAGACCTGCGCGACAGGCAGAACGGTGCTGCGGTCTATCTCTAATGTCTTGATAGTCGATATGCACCCGTCAGCGGGCTCGATGTGGAGGTGTGAACAGTACCTCGCCGCGCGCTGTCATAAACTGGTCTTGCGATCTTTCGCGTGCCAACGAACTGCGCGGCATTTCAAGGTCGTCCGACATGCCCAGAAAACCTGTTCGGCTTGACGCAGCTTGTCATATCCTGCCGTCGAAACCAGATTGCGCGCCCGCATCTAAGCGGCGGGTTTCCTGCCGTGAAGACAATCTGATCATCGGCGCGCATGCGCAGAACCTCATGCGGCTGAATCAGCGGTCTTGCCGCGAGTTGCTTTGACCGCGTCCGCGATGCTCCTCGTGACTGCGTGTTGCGGCTGATCTGGTCGATTTCGACCGTCGTCGTGCCGCATCGACGCGAGATGTAGTCCGCCGTTTCCGGATCGTTGATGGCGGCAAAGGAAATCCAGCTCGCACTTTCGAACCATTTGCTGGTCGCGTCGCGTCCGCCGAACGCCTCCCGCAGTTGACCGATCGACTGGTAGATCATCATCAGGGTTACCCCATACTTGCGGCCGGCGTCACGGGCGGTTTCCAAAATACGCATATAGCCGAGCCGTGCGACCTCATCGAGGAGAAACAGTGCGCGTCCGTCCATCGAACCGTCGCGATTGTAAATCGCATTCAGAAAGGATCCGATGATCACGCGCGCGAGCCCTGAATGCGTCTCCAGTGTTTTCAAGTCGATGTTAATGAAGACATCGGTGGTGGGGGAGACGATCGCATCGGTGGGGAAGCTGCAGCCCGATACAAGGGAGGCATAGTTGGGATAGGAAAGCCAATGCGTTTCCTTGATTGCGTTGGCATAGACGCCGCTGAAGGTTTCAGGCGTCATGTTGACGAAGGGTGCGACGTTCTCCCTCACGAAGGTCGACCCGGACGTATCGTAGATCCCCTGCAGTCGCTGGCGCAGTTTCGGTTCCGGTTCGGCAAGATGGATGCGGGCCTGGCGGAGCGTCTGTTGTGCTTCTTCAAAATGACCGGACAGGCAGATATCGCCAATCATCGCGGTCAGCAACTGCAATGCCGAGGTCCGGAAGAAATCCTCGCGCGAGCTGCTCATGCGTCCGCTATCGCTCATAATCCAGGATGCGACAGAGGCGATATCCTCTTCCTTGGTGCCGCCGGTTCGACCGATCCAGTCGAGAACATTGAAACCGATTTCCGGCTGCTTCGGATCGAGGACATAGATGTCGCGCCCTGCTGCTTGACGATGGTCTCGGACCATCGAGGCGACTTCGTTCGACGGATCTAGTACGACAAGCGCTCCGCCCCATTTGAGTGCCGTCGGTATTGTTACGGATGTCGTCTTGAAGCCTCCGGAGCCGGCAAAGACGATCCCGTGCGAGGACCCGAACGCGCCATCGAAACACAGCAACGGCGATTTGCCGCCAGCGCCCCAACTTCTGCGGTCATCAGCTTGGAAACGTCGATTTGCGATATCGTCCCGATCGACGCGATAGCGTTCTCCGATGACGATTCCGCCGGTTTCGGGAAATAGGCTTTGGGCCTCCGCGGGTTTCATCCAATCGGCCTCTCCGTGCATCGCGCGCCGGCCGCGAACGCGCTTTGGCTCGGATTGCGCAAAAGCGGCATTGCCAAGGATTGCCACCCGCGCGGCAAAGCCTGTCGCGACGACCACTGCGCCCACGCCGAACAGCGCCCCGGGGTCCATGTGGGAAAGGACGGCGTTGCTTGTCGGTACATGCTCGGCAAGCGCAGCCAGACGCGCTGCTTCGCGGGCCGCGGCAATGGCGGCGGTGGTCAGACCACCACCGACGACGCTACGACCGATAATCTTGACATGCAACGATCCTGCCCCGCCGAACAGGAAGAGCAAGCCTACGACGGCTGCCAGAGCGTAGGGAAGTGCGACCGCCGTTTGGACAAGCAAAGGCCTGCTTGCCGCTGTCTGCCCCCAACCCACGATCCAATGCTCAATATTGGACGCGCCGATTGTCGCAACCACCATCAGTACCGCCGGTGCGGTCGACAAGATCGGCCTATTCGCGTTCATTGCCAAGCGCCTCTGCGCCGATCGAGATCAAACGGGAGCGCTCGGTCTCGCCATTGGCCAAATTCTGTCTGAGCTCGATCAAAGCCCCCAAAATGAGCGCTCGCTTTTCATATCGGAGACCCGCTTTGACGATCAGTCCGCCGAGTTCGATTTTTTCGCGCGTGTCTCTTTTGCGCGCATCCGAAGTTGCCGTTCGCGCCATCCGCTCAAGCCTCAGCAGTTTCGTCCGAACCCGGCTCAACGCCGAAGGGCGGTGTTTGCGACCCTTTTGCGGCATGGCTCAGGGATTGACTTGCGACCACTGAATCGGCTCTTCGTGGACCGAACCGCCCCGCCAATGCCTCGAACGCGGCTTGCAGATCAGTGTCATCGATTTCGACCTCTCCAAGCCCCCCCTTCAGAGCGATCCTGCCAATACGTTCGGCTTCGCGCGTTTCGGCCTGCCTCAGTTGTTCCTGTAGCTTGGTGATTTCCTCGCGGATCTTTGAGGAAGGCTTTTTCATTCCGATCGGTTCCTTCTTGCCGTTTGTGTTGTTGGCTGCTGACAGAGTCGGCCGGATCTTGCCGTCGATCCACTGACAGAAATGCGAGTTGGCGAAGCCATCGCTTATGGCCATCATCCCGGCCGTTCCGAAGGAGCGGTATCCAAGGGCGCAATTATACGTCGCTGGCGCGACGTGCGCGTTGTCTGTGGCAACGGGAGACCGCTTTGCCGGAACGCATCGATCCCGTCGTCGTCAGGAGCGTTCTTCACCGTGGCTGTCCCCCACTTCTCCGTCAGCATCGTCTCGCGCGGCTCCGGCCGCAGCGCCGTCCTGTCTGCCGCCTACCGCCATTGCGCCAGAATGGAATATGCGCGCGAGGCCCGCACGATCGACTACACCGCCAAGCAAGGATTGGCGCATGAAGAGTTCGCTGTTCCGGACGACGCGCCGGCCTGGCTGAGGACGATGATCGCCGGTCGATCGGTCGCCGGCGCCTCGGAAGCCTTCTGGAACAGGGTCGAGACATCAGAGAAGCGCGCCGATGCCCAGCTTGCCAGGGATGTCACCATCGCGCTGCCGGCCGAGCTCTCGGCCGAGCAGAACATCGCGCTCATGCGCGACTTCGTCAGTCGATACGTCACGGCAAAAGGCATGGTCGCCGATTGGGTCTATCACGACGCGCCGGGCAATCCGCATGTGCATCTGATGACGACGCTCAGACCGCTGACAGAAGACGGTTTCGGCGCCAAGAGGGTAGCGGTGCTGGCGAGCGGCGGCACGCCGCTGCGCAATGATGCCGGCAAGATCGTCTACGAGATCTGGGCCGGAGATGCAGAGGCGTTCAGCGCCTTCCGCGGTGGCTGGTTCGAATGCCAGAACCAGCATCTGACACGGGCCGGTCTGGATATCCGCATCGATGGCCGCTCCTTCGAGGCGCAGGGCATCGACCTTGCCCCGACCATCCATCTCGGCGTCGGCACCAAGGCAATCGAGCGAAAGGCGGTGGTGGGCGAGCAAAAGCTTTTGCTCGAACGCCTCGCGCTGCAGGAACAGCTGCGCGCCGACAATGCAAGGCGCATCGAGCGCCATCCCGACATCGTGCTCGACCTGATCAGCCGCGAGAAGAGCGTCTTTACCGAGCGCGACGTCGCAAAGATCCTGCATCGCTATATTGATGATGCCGATCTCTTCCGATCGCTGATGGCGCGTATCCTGCAGAGCCCGCAGACGCTGCGTCTTGATCGCGACCGGATCGCATTCGGCACCGGCGCTCGCCTGCCGGCCAAGTATACGACACGCGATCTGATCCGGCTCGAAGCGGAGATGGCGAACCGGGCGATCCGGCTGTCGCAACAATCCTCGCATGCAATGGCAAAGACGGAGCTGGAGGCGACGTTCGCGCGTCATGCGCATCTATCGGAAGAGCAGAGAATGGCCATTGCCCATGTGGCCGACCGCTCGGCGATCGCCGCCGTCATCGGCCGTGCCGGCGCCGGCAAGACGACAACGATGAAGGCAGCCCGCGAGGCCTGGGAGGCGGCCGGTTACCGGGTCGTCGGCGGTGCGCTTGCCGGCAAGGCGGCCGAAGGTCTGGAGAAGGAAACAGGTATCGCCTCCCGCACACTGTCCTCCTGGGAGCTGCGCTGGAACGAGGGCAGGAACCAGCTCGACAGAAGAACGGTCTTCGTCCTCGACGAGGCCGGCATGGTCTCGTCGCGACAAATGGCGCTCTTCGTCGAAGCCGCAACCAAGACCGGTGCCAAGCTGGTGCTGATCGGCGATCCGGAACAGCTGCAGCCGATCGAGGCGGGCGCCGCCTTCCGCTCGATTGCCGAGCGCATCGGTTATGCCGAACTGGAGACCATCTATCGTCAGCGACAGTCCTGGATGCGCGAGGCCTCGCTCGATCTGGCACGCGGCCATGTCGGCAAGGCGGTCGAGGCCTATGACGCCAACCGCAGGCTGACCGGGCCGGCGCTGAAGGCAGATGCCGTTGCCCGGCTGATTGCCGACTGGGATCGGGATTACGATCCGGCAAAGACCACCCTGATCCTCGCGCATCTGCGTCGCGACGTGCGTCTGCTGAACGAATTGGCCCGCGCCAGGCTGGTCGAGCGCGGCCTGATCGCGGCCGGCTTTGCCTTCAGGACGCAAGAGGGGGATCGCGCATTCGCCGCAGGCGACCAGATCGTCTTTTTGAAGAACGAGGCGTCGCTCGGCGTCAAGAACGGCATGCTGGCGAAGGTGGTCGATGCCGCCCCCGGGCGCATCGTTGCCGAGATCGGCACGGGTGAGGATCGCCGACGGGTGACGGTGGAACAACAGGTCTACGGCCATCTTGACCATGGCTATGCAACGACGATCCACAAGTCCCAGGGCGCCACCGTCGACCAGGTCAAGGTGCTGGCCTCGTTGTCGCTCGACCGGCATCTGACCTATGTTGCAATGACCCGCCATCGCGAGGATCTGCACCTTTATTACGCCACCCGTTCCTTCGCCAGGGCCGGCGGTCTCATTCAGATGTTGTCGCGCACGAATGCCAAGGAGACGACGCTCGACTATGAGCGCGCGGGCTTCTACCGCGCGGCTCTGCGCTTTGCCGAGGCCCGTGGTCTTCACCTGCTTCAGGTGGCGCGCACCATGCTCGGCGACCGGCTCAACTGGACGCTGCGCCAGAGCCAGACCATCGCCGATCTCGGGCTTCGGCTTGCCGCGGTCGGCTCGAAGCTCGGTCTTGCGCTTTCCCCGCAACACACAAGCGCCGAGAGGCCAGAGGAGGCAAAGCCGATGGTATCGGGTATCACCACGTTTCCGACATCAATCGCGCAGGTGGTCGAGGAGAGGCTCGCGGCCGATCCGGGTCTTGCCCGGCAGTGGCAGGAGGTGTCGACGCGCTTTCATCGCATCTACGCGCAACCGGAGACGGCCTTCAGGGCCGTCAATGTTGATGCCATGGTCAAAGACAAACACGTCACCGCCACAACCCTGTTCACGATCGCAAACGAGCCCGAGCGCTTCGGTGCCCTCAAGGGAAGGACCGGTCTCTTCGCCGCTGAAGCCGACAGACAGACCCGTGAGACCGCCCGCCTCAATGTCCCCGCGCTCGCCCGCAATCTCGAGCGGTTCCTTGAAGCTCGCGTCGAGGCGGAGCGCAGATACGAGGCGGAAGAACGAGCCCTGCGGTTGCGGCGATCGATCGACATTCCGGCGCTGTCGCCGGCTGCCAAACACACGCTCAGCCAAGTTGGCGATGCGCTCGAGCGCAACGATCTGCCCGCCGCTCTTTCCCATGTGCCTGCCGACAAGGACGTGAAGGCGGAACTCGATCGTTTTGCCAAAGCCGTTACCGCGCGCTTCGGCGAACGCACCTTCCTTGGCATTGCCGCCAAGGATCCTGGTGGAGCGATGTTCAACAGCTTGGCATGGGGACTGACGGGCCGCCAAGTCGCGGACCTTCACACATCCTGGGGTCTGATGCGAGCGTCTCAGAGACTTGCCGCCCATGAGCGCACCGTCGAGGCGCTGCAAAAGACTGAAGCATTGCGGCCGGCGAAAACGCAAGGGATATCGATCCGATGAAACAGGATGCCGGTCTCCGTCAAACTATCCGCTCTCGCCTCCGCCTCGGGCCCATCAGCGCGATCCCCGTCGCCCTCGGCGTGATGACACTTGCCGCAATCTGCGGGTTCGCGCAGTTGCGGATCAATCTGACACCGAGCGAGCCATTGGGCCTCTGGCGCATCGTCGCTCTGAGCCGCCCGGTCGCCGTCGGGGACCAGGTTTTCGTGTGCCCGCCCCGGACCGCAACCATCGCAGAAGGCCTCAGTCGCGGCTATCTCCGGCCCGGCCTGTGTCCGGGTGGCTATACCGCGCTGATCAAGACCGTCGTCGCGATTGCCGGCGACAGGATCGAGGTCGGCTTTAACGTCAGGGTGAACGGACGCGAGGTCGCTGGTTCCATCTTGCGGTCGATTGATGGAAAAGGGCGCCCTCTCCTCCCGTCGCCGAGCGGCACCGTTCCGGCGGAAGAGGTTTTTCTCCATTCACCCTACGCCGCGTCCTGGGACTCGCGCTACTTCGGGCCGGTTCCCGCCTCCGGCATTCTCGGGCTGGCTGAGGAGGTATGGACCTATGCGCCATAATTTGATCTTGCCAGTCCTGCTGATATTCGTTGCTGGCGCGGTGGGGTCAATCGCCTGGAGCGGCAATATCCTCGCCCTTCCACTATCGCTTGCCTTCCCTGCAGCGTGGGCGATGTCGCCGAACCGCACAACTGTCTTGGTGGTGTCCGCAGCCTATTTTCTCGCAGCGTCACGCGGGCTGCCACAGGGCGTGGCGGCATTTTATGGAATCGATCTCTGGCCCGGGTTGCTTTTGTGGCTGGTCGCATCCGTTGCCTTCGTCTTTGTCCACACTGCATTGTGGACGCAGCGAGAGGGATGGGAACAACCGTTTCGCTATCTGACCGCTGCTACGTTGATGGCGATCCCACCCTTTGGAATATTGGGATGGGCCCATCCTCTAACCGCCGCAGGCGTCCTATTTCCAACACTTGGCTGGACTGGACTTGCTGCAACCGCAGCCGGCCTGGCGATCATGACGACCCGCCACCGGCCGGCTGCTGCCTTGGCCTTTGGAGGCTTTTGGCTCTGGTCCGCCGCAAACTGGACGGATCCGACTCTACCAACGGGCTGGTATGGTGTCGATCTTCACGATGGGGCGGACCTCGGTCGGGACAACAGTCTCGAGCGTTATCGTGACTTTTCCGCAACGTTGCCAGAGGAGAGCCGGCCCGCGCACGAAATTGTTCTCCTTCCGGAAAGTTCTTTCGGTTTCTGGACGCCAACATTGGAGCGCCTTTGGCAGCGGCAACTCAGAGAGGCGGATCTGACGATTGTGGCAGGCGCATCGCTCGTCGATGACGCCGGTTACGACAATGTCCTTGTCAGTATAACCCGAGATAGCAGCCGGATCCTTTATCGGGAGCGCATGCCCGTTCCCGGGTCGATGTGGCAGCCTTGGCGCGCTTGGACCGGAAATAGCGGCGGAGCGCATGCGTATTTCTTTGCCAATCCCATCGTCGCTGTCGGCGATTCCAGTGCTGCGCCTCTCATCTGTTATGAACAATTGTTGGTCTGGCCGGTCCTGCAATCAATGCTTTACGATCCCGACGTCATCCTGGCCGTTGGAAATGGATGGTGGGCGAGCGAAACGTCGATTGTCCAGATTCAGAAGGCGAGTACGCAAGCCTGGGCACGCCTCTTCAACAAGCCGCTTGTGATGGCCTTCAATAGCTGAACTGGGGAAAGACCATCATGGATGCTGCCCTTCTCGCAAAATGTGCCGATCCGTCGCTCAGCAAAGCGATCGTCGAGCAGTTCGTTGCCGCTGTCGGCTCTGTTGACCCTCTCGCTGTAACGGTGACCGTGGACGGTCGGCTGGTCCTTGTTCCCAAACCGAAGTCGCCAGACGAGGCGCTGGCGATCGTGAGGGAATATCTGGGCAGCGGCGCCGTTCGCGTCGGCATCACGCAATTTCCGGCAGGCGTTGGACTTAAGGACGCCTCGCAATTGCAGCCAGGATTGGTTGACGCCTGTGAAAACCTGCGGATGGGTACTGCGATGTTTGGCAGGGTCTTACGCATCGTCTCGAACTGGTATGGTCGTCCCCGGAACAACGATGCTTTGCCGCAAATTCTTGACGACGCATTTGATGCATGGAGAACGGGCTATTTCGAAGGCAAAAGCGTGTTTCGGGCGCAGGACCCAGAAGGATCCGTTTTTCAGCCCTCAGATGCAACGGCAAAAAGCGCCGACGCCTCCAAAGATGAGCAGCCGTCTCCCGAGCCGTGGACGTCGAAGTCTGTATTGGACAACGCCGGCATTCGGATCGACCTGTCGCGGATCGACGGCGAAAAATGAGCTGCCACAAACCGGGGCGAACTTGCACTTTCCTCTACTTGACCTTCGTCGACAATTTCATCGGCGCAACAATATTCGAAGATCGCAGGCCCAAGCGCCGACTCAGGATATGGCAGTCGTGCTCTGGCAAGTTACAAGCGCGCCTTCCTCCCGCTCGATACAATTCCCAGCACCGAGCCAGGCGAGCTGCTTGGACAAGGCCTGGAGTTGTCAGACAGGCTGTTGATAGGATGAAAGGCCGTTCATGACGAGAATTTCCAACGGCTGGTCGCATCGGCCAGGGCCACTAAAGAGACCAGCAGGCTTCCTAACGGTCTGAAGGCTCTTCGGGGGCAACCAGATCCATGTGACTGACACCCAGAGCCTGAGCGAGCTCGAACAGGGTAATGACCGTTGGATTGCGACGCCCTTGTTCAAGTCCACTTAAATACTGCTGGCTGTAACCGGAACGCTCTTCCACCTCCTCCTGCGTCAGGCCTTTCTCCCGACGTAGGCGGGCAAAATTGCGGCCGACCAGTTTGCGCATGTCCATGCCGCGAAAGATCGGCGCTTACATACTATAAGTTTATCAACTATAGTATGTATTTGAATCTATACTCGTTTGGAAATATGACTGAACGCAGTGGATCCAGTTTTGAAGGAATGCAGGGGGATCTTTTGCAGCTCAGCGTCGACCAGCAAATTTCGCAGACCAAACTTATTTTGCGACCGCTCATCGGATTGATGAGCGGTCAATCGCGAGACGAAATCGAGTGGTATTGCCTCAAGGAAATGGAAAAGCACCGGCGCCTCCGTGATGAGGCCGTGACGCTCGAGGCGGCGGTGGCCGACGCGGCCAATGCCGAGGAGGCCAGCCAATGCATGAAAGCGTTCATACCGGCTATGATCGCCGTCCACGCTCAACACACCGTCGTGTCGACGCTGCTTGACATTCTCGGCTATATTCCCGACGCCTGTGCGGCAAAAGCGCATTGAATCGTCAAATCAGGCCGAGCTTGGTCGCCATGGCTGTTGCTTGCGGCAGCGTTGTTGCGCCGAGGGCGGCTTTCGCATTTCGAAGGAAAAAGGCGACGTTCGCGTAGGAGGTATTTTCTATGATAGCGATTGCCCTCATCGACTTTCCTTCCGCCGACCATCGCAGACATGTCAGCTCGTCCGCTTTCAAGCGAATTGGGCTCTGTCGAGTGGGATGAACGCCGATCAACTCAAGCCGCGAATGGACCTGGCCGACGGCAGAGGCGGCCAAGACAGGATTAAGCGCCCGTGCTCGTGGGACGTCCAGTTCATTCGACGCAAAAGTCAACATCGCTATCCGGCCGAACCCGGTTTTGATGGGCACGGTAATTCCGCAGCGAATGCCGAATTCTGCAGCTTCATCGCAAAAGGCTCGGCGCTCTTTGTTCGTCCGGTTCGAATAGGCGTGGGACCAGGCAAAAGCCTCCATCTGACTTCGCGCACTGCTGATCACGGGATCGATCGTCGCATATGATTTTAGAAAGTATCTTTCTTGCCATTCTGGCGGATAGCTGGAGATTGCCGTCTGTGTTTCTGCTTGTAAACTCAGGTAGGCGAATGCGGTGAAGCCTTTTTCGAGTGCAAGTCTTTGAAGTGTCGACTTGATAGCGACCTCGTCGCTGGCAAGGGAAACCTGCTCCGTTAAATGCTCAAACCACTGGTTCACTTCACGGCCTCCTTGACGCGAGGTTATGAATGCATTTGTCCAGGCCGATGAAAATCGCTCATTGTCGCGACGTCGTCGCATGTCAAATGGGCAATAGTAATGACGCAATATGATCAACCAAAGGGATTATAAGCGACAGAAACTACTCCGGTTTGATTGCATTTTTGTATCAGGATTCGGCCTTCGTCGGCTAGGTGCTAGCCATTTCGATACTCCGAAGGGAAGACGATGTCCTGATCCACCAGGACATTGAACAGGAAGCCAGGTCTGACCCGGATGGTCGGCTGCACATTCAGGTTTTTTGAAATCGTTTGCTCGGCAACCCGGCCAAATACGTCAGCGAAATTCCGTCGAGCGGCATCCGACGCCGTATCCTGGGTGGCAAGCGTCGAACTTTCGGGAATGGACATATCGATGCCGGTACCGATGATCGCGACCAAAGCCGCCGAGCCGAAGGTCCGCAGCAGATGCCGATCGACCCTGTCTGCCAGGCCGCCGTAGCCGTCCGCGTCGGTACCAGACATCGCTCCAAGCTGCAGGGTCGCACCATTGGGAAATATCAGATCGGTCCAGACCACAAGAACGCGTTCTTGGCCAAACGATACCTTGGAATCGTAGCGGCCAAGGAGCCTCGCTCCCTGCGGAACCAAGAGGTGGTGCCCCGTTGCACTGTCATAGACGTCCTGGCTGACCTGCGCGGTGATCCTGCCCGGCAGATCCGAGTCGATACCGGTGATCAAAGTGGCGGGAAGGACGGAACCGCGCTTTAGCTCGTAAGGCGAGCGTTGCGCAACGACCTGATCGGGAAGATAGCCGGGAGCTCTACTATTCCCATTTAGGAAATTTTCCTTCGATGATTGCCCATTGAGATCTGCGCCTTGCCCGATCACGCCTGACTTTAAGGCCGCGTCGTAGAGGTCGGAGGCCGCATTGTCAGTCGACATCGAATGCTTCTGATCGATGCCACGCGAGACGGCCTCCTCCTGCCCCAAACTGGAAGTATCGATCTTGAGCGGGGAATCCAGCGCGACCGCTTGCGCTTGCAGGCGCGCCATTCGTTGTCTTTGCGTTTCGCGAAGATATTGCTCTTCTTCTTCGCGCTTCAGCCTCGCCCTCCACGCGTCATCGGGTTCGACCTTCTGGTTATGCTGCTCGGACGTCAGAAGGCTGGGCTCCGGGGCGGGCGGCGATTTTTCGATGTTGCTCTTTGCAGTTGGCGCCGGCTGAAACTCTTCGCGCCGCTCGGGTTCTCCGATGATTGCGTCGGATATGCCGCGCTTCAGCTGATCACCGAAGTTCGACGCGGGCACGCTGAGGGCGCTATCGAGCCTTTCGTCATCGATGAAGAAAAGCCCACGCCATGACAGGCCGGTGATGACAACGGCAAGAAAAAGCACGAGGATGGCAATTGCGATTACGACGGGGAGGCGATTGAGGCGGCGTATGTTATTTTCGTCCGCTTTGGGAGTAGCCGGACCAAGTTGAAGGGACTGGGCCATTACTTCCACCTCACTTGCGTTGGGTGATCGACAGAGGGCTCGTTGGAATGGCGCCCTCGCTCGTCGATGTGTAAATGCGTCCCAGAGCGAGAGAAGGTGTTGTCAGACGCGCCAATATCTGGCCGTCATAATCGTCGATGGCATAGGCGAGCTCGATCGGCTTTTCGCTTTTTGCTGCGACACCGGTATCGTCGATGACAGTATAGCCCCAACCTTTCAACGCAGCCTCGAGCGCGAGCGCAAAGTCGGAAGCGGGCTTGTTCATCACAATCGTCGTCCTCGCTGCCCCTCCGAGCTGCTCGATAAGCCGGCTTGCCATGTCGCCGGCAATTGCGCTTGCCGTCGTCGACGTGATGGTCGTCTGCGAGGAGGCGGGAAAGGCATCGTCATCGATCGTCTGACACCCTGAGAGAAACGCTACTGCAAGAAATGCGGGAACAAGCTTCCACATCGTTCAGTTCGCTCGCCGGATCGTGACTTTTTGCTGATGCCAACCGACCCCAGAAATCAGAACAGCTTTGTCGACAGCATAGTCGACGATCATGATGTCGTTCTTCATGCGCGAGTTGACGATGCGGTTCTTACCGCCGGAGACAACAAACAACACCGGCGCGTCCTGGCCCGAAATCGATTGCGGGAATTGAATGTAGGTCTTGGTGCCGTCGGAATAGACGCGTTTGGGCTTCCAAGGCGCCTCGCCGCCGATCGTGTAGGAAAAATCGAGCTTGTCGGGGGATGCGCCAAGGGTCGTTTCGCCCTCAAGCCGAGAATTGATGTCTTCGAGTGTCTTTAAGGCATCGCCTGGGTACTCGAAACCGACGCGAGCCATATATTGGGTCGGATGGGACTTCAGCTCGATATGATAGGTGCGGCGCGACGTGGTCACCACCATCGATGTCGAAAGGCCGGGCTCAGAGGGCTTCACAATGAGATGAATTGCTTGCCCGGCGGCCGTTCCCGATGTCGCGGGCTCGACTTTCCATCTGACGGTGTCGCCGACGAGGACATCGCGGACGATCTCTCCCCCTTGAAGTTCGATGTCACAAACCTGCAGAGGTGAACAAACGACCGACGGTTGTGTCTCCCCGAACAAGAAAACCACCTTTCCGTCCGATCCGATAGTGACAAGACCTGGCGTATTGCGCCATTTGCTTGAGATCGCGGTGCCTTTGGCTTCGTTGCTTGTCATGCTCTGAGCTTGGGCGCCGAAGGCGACAATGAGTAAGCTCATGCAGCCGGCGGCCGCCATCAATCGTAACATCTGCATAGAATTACCCCTGCCCTTAGAGCTGTTCCGTCCAATCGAAGTCACGGATGTAGAGGCCGATGGGATTGAGGCGGATGGTTGCCTCATCTTGTGGCGGGTTCAGCGTCACGGTGGCGATGCCGCGAAACCGCCGCGTCGCGATCTCCTTGCCGGTTCGATCGCGTTCATATTCCGTCCAATCGATCTGGTATGTCTGATTTGAGAGCGCGACGATGTTGTTGACTTCGACTGCAACGGTCGAGGATTTCGCCTTTTCGAACGGCGAGTTGCCACGGAACCATGCATTGATCTTCTCGGTCGACGGATCGGAACCGCGAAGAAGCGCATAGGTGCGGTCGATATATTGCTTTTGCACGATGGCGTCGGGAGTGATCGAGCGGAAGGCCGTGATAAAACTACCCAGTGAGGCGCGAACGACACGAGCATCCGCGTATTCGATGTGTTGCGGAAAGCCAGCCGCAACCGCAGTGCCGAGCTTGTCTACCTCGACGATATACGGGACGAGCCTGACCTGTGTGCTGAGATAGATCGCATACCCAAAGCCGACCAGCCCAATCGATAGACCAAGGATGCCGACGATTCGCCAAGCAGCGGCAGCTTTCACGAAAGATCCGTACCGTTCCGTCCATTCTAAACGCGCCGCCAAATACGGATTTTCCGGAGTACGGTTCGATCCCATCGATCTTCCATTCATCTCTGTTGATCATTGATTTCGGGAGGCTGCGCGGCATAGGGACGATCAGTGCGCTGCCCCTTGAGCTTGGCGTTGGCCAAGCCGAGGAGTGATCCCGCATAGGCGCCGGGAGAGCCGATGGCCTTTTCCTTTGCCGCCGACCCGGCAGCGCTCACCGCCGAGGTGATGCCGGCACGCATGCCGCGAAGAGCGGCCTCGCCGATCGACGAACCATTTGCTCTTGCCGCCTGACCGGCGGCAAAGCCCGCTCCTACGGTCCCAGCGGCGAGAAATCCCGCTCCTGTTACAAAGGATGCTGCTTGTCCGCCATGCCTGATCGTTTCCATGCCTCCGGAGACAGAAACGCCTTGGACAACGCCCTGCATGATACTCGGCACGTATATGGCGATGATGAAAATCACGACCGAGATCCCGGCGATGGCCAGCGTCGTTATGAACTGATCGGACTGTGCCGTTGGAGCCTGCGCCAACCCAATCAGCACGCTCGATCCGATCTTGGCGATCATCACCAAGGCCATCAGCTTCATCCCGACACCGAAGGCGTAGACGAGATAGCGGATCGCAAAATCCTTGGTGAATGACGAACCACCCAAACCAAGCAGAATCATGCCGGCAAGCAGTCCCACGTACATCTCGACCATCACCGACAAGAATATCGCGGCGACGAGCGAGAAACAGATGACGACGACGGTCATGGCAAGGACTGCCGCAATTGCGAGTGCATTGTCTTCAAAAACCCCGAATTTCGCCTGCTGGGACATCTGCGATGCCACGCGTATTCCGGCATCGAAGACTTCCGCCGGCGAGGCCGACCCACCCCCTGCTCCGATCTGAAATAGACTGTCGACAACGGCGCGCGCAAAGCTCGGCCCCTGGTCGAGGACGAAGGCAAAAAATCCAATGAACATGACGCGTCGCACAAGCTCTGCAAACCAGCTGTCAAGCGAGGCGGCTTGAATGGCAAGCCAGACCGCCGCGATGCCAATTTCGATCACAGCGAGGATCCAGAACAGTGATTTCGCGGCGTCCGCAACAGACGCCTGCCAACCCTTTGCGGCCGCTGTGACCTGATTTTCGACTTCTGTCAGAACCTGCCCTTCCTGTGCGAGGGTCGAGGTAGAAAGCACCAGGCAGAAAAGCCCTGCCAACAGCAGAACACGTTTGAGATCGCCATTTACCATTGCGACCACATTTCCCGACTCTCGGCCGACGGGATTGTGGCGCTGCCATCAAACCATTTTTCTTGCGCGCTGCGCCGTGTTTCCAACAGCGACAGCATTCCGACCGTCGGGATGATCGCGACGATCGCGACAGTCATCGGTGAAGACCGAACGGCGGCGGCAAGTGGACGCCTATTCAAACGGGTCGAACTCACCAGCGCGGCTCCATCTTTTGACCCTCGGGAATATCGTTGATCTCGGCGTTGAAGAATTGCTCTCGCCGCTGCTCCGCCAAATCCTTGTCGGTTTGCTCGGACTGCAGCCAGGTTCCCATCATTGTCATCTGTTGGGATACCAGCCCTCGAAGTTTTTGCATTTGCGCAACCTGCTGGGCTGCGATTTCATGACCAACCTGCAGGGCTTTCAATTGCCCATCCGCAGTCTGCGACATCGCGCGAAGCGCTGCCATCGTATCTTCTTCACTGTCGAACTGATCGGCGGTTAGACTGGCTGCCTCGAGCGTGCCAGCGATCGTGTCGCGGTTGGTGTCGGACCAGCTTTGATAGGTCGACGAGAAGCTTTCCGCGTTCGGAAGATTTGTCTTGAGATCGGCGTAGCTCTTAAAACGCTGCTTCAAAACATCGTCCGCAGTTCCCATCGAAAACGCGATGCCCTGGCCCTGGGCGACGATGTTTCTCAACTGATTGAGGTCGCCTTCCACCTCTCCCCAAACATGGGTTGGAAGCTGCGCGGTGTTTTGCAGCATGTTTTGGTAGATCTTCAGCTGGTTTTCGATTTGCTCGGCGAGCTGGCTGATCTGCGTAACCTGGTTCTGGATCTGCTCTCCGGACTGACCCACCAGAGAGACGAGTTCTCCATTGTTGAGAATTTGCGTAAATTCGGTCGCGGGACCGACAGAGCCGCCCCCCTGCGCGGGCGCCGCCGCGGCTGTGAAGGCGACACAAACAAATCCCGCACACCATTTGTCAAAACGTGAGCAGCGCCGCAGCATTTTGAACTCCTCGCAGTTGCAGCCAGTGGGTTGGCCAGTCCTGGCCGTGAGCGGACTTGAGAGCTCGGATTCGCTTAAGGTCCTCCTTGCCGGTGGCTCCGACAAAGCTCAACGTTACCGGACCAAGCGACATGTCAAAAAGACGGCGTCCTTCCGGGCTCGCGACGTAATATTCGCGTTTTGGAGTGGCAGTCGAAACGATTTCGATCTGACGCTCGTTGAAGCCGATGCGCTCATAGAACTCGCGCGTGCCAGGTTCGCGGGCCGAACCATTCGGCAGGCAGATCTTGGTCGGACAAGACTCCTTCAAGACATCGATAATCCCGGATCGGTCGGCATCCGAGATCGATTGGGTCGCGAGAACAACGGCGCAGTTTGCCTTGCGCAGCACCTTTAGCCATTCGCGAATCTTGCTTCGAAAGACCGGATGACCGAGCATCAGCCAAGCTTCGTCGAGAATGATAAGGCTTGGGCTGCCGTCGAGGCGCTTTTCGATGCGATGAAAGAGGTAGGTGAGCACCGGGACTAGATTGCGCTCGCCCATGGTCATCAACTGCTCGATTTCGAAGGTCTGAAACGCGCCAAGCAGCAGGCTATCCTTCTCCGCATCGAGCAGATGCCCCATAGGCCCGTCCACCGTGTAGTAGTGCAGGGCATCTTTGATGTGTCGCAATTGGACGCCGCTGACGAAGTCAGATAGCGAGCGACCCGGCGCTGCCGCCATCAACGCAATTTGCCTCGATATTGCGTTTCTATGATCTGGAGAGATGGCCACCCCCTGCAGTGCGACCAGCATTTCGATCCATTCTGTTGCCCAGGCGCGGTCGGCTTCGCTGTCGAGTTCCGCCAAGGGACAGAAGGCAAGCTTCGGTGCTTCTTCGATGCCGTTGCCGCCGATCTCGTAATGATCACCGCCGGCCGCAAGCGTGAGCGGCAGAAGAGAATTTCCTTTGTCGAAGGCAAAGATCTGCGAGCCCTTGTAGCGGCGAAATTGTGCAGCAAAGAGCGCGAGCAGGGTGGATTTACCCGATCCGGTTGGGCCGAAGATCAATGTGTGGCCGACGTCGTCTACATGGAGGTTGAGACGAAACGGGGTCGAGCCGCTCGCAACTTGCATCAAGGGCGGTGAATTCGCGGCGAAAAACGGACAGGGCGCAACGGGATTTCCGGACCACACCGAATTGAGCGGAACCAGGTCGGCCAAGTTGCTGGTGTTGATCAGCGGCTCGCGGATATTGCAGTACCAGTTGCCGGGAAGACTTCCGAGATATGCATCGGTCGCATTGAGCGTTTCGATCCGAGCGCCAAAGCCCTCGGCTTGGATCAGCCGTCGGATCGCTTCCGCCTTTTCTTCCAACACCGTCGCGTCCTTTTCGAACAACACGATGACGGGGGTATAGTATCCATAGGCGACGAGTTGAGAGGAAGCGCGCGCTATGGCGTCCTCGGTTTCGGCGACCATGGCAATAGCATCCTGGTCGACCGAGCGGCTCTGTGTTTGAAAGAGCTGGTCAAAGAAAGGACGGACTTTTTGCTGCCATTTTTTCCTCGCTCGTTCCAACTTGGCACGGGCCTCCTCGGCGTCCAGAAAGATGAAACGCGATGACCAGCGATAGGTCAGCGGCATAAGGTCCAGGCTATTCAAAATGCCGGGCCAGCTCTCGGCCGGAAAACCGTCAATCGCGATCATGCCAAGGAAGCGGCTGTCGATTTTCGGTGTGAGCCCGTGTTCGAGCTCGGCAGTGGCGATCCAGTCAAGGTACATCGGGACGTCCGGCAGACGAAACGGATGGCTCTCGCCGGTGATGCAGAAGCGGACGAACTGCAACAGCTCATCGTATCGGGTAATCCGCTGCCCTCCCCTGTCGGGCACTTCCCGTGTTTGCATGCGCTGGATCGATAGCATATTTGCAAGATATTGCTCGATCTCGCGTATGCTGTTCCTGAAAAAGTACAGGACCGTGTCGGCATAAGATGCCTTACGGCTCGGTTCGTCCGAGTAGACATATTTGCTGAGGGCCGATCTTCTGGCCTGCGGCGGACGGTAGGTCAGTACAATTGCGTGCTTGCTTTCGAAATGTCCGTGTTCACGCTCGAAATGAGCCCGTCTTTCGGCATCGATCGCCCGTGTGACGATGTCGGAGAAATGGCAGCGGTCGTCAGATGGATATTCGGTCGTCGGCACGCGCACCGCTTCGACTTGAATCATCCAACCGCTTCCCAAGCGCGCGAGCACGGCATTGATCTGCCTCGACAACTCGTTGCGCTCCAGGTCAGTCGCGCTTTCGGCATCCGGTCCGGAGAAATACCAGCCGGCCATCAAGCTTCCATCCTTCAGCAACAGGATGCCATTGTCGACCAGACCTGCATACGGAACGAGATCGGCAAAGGATGGATCGGTCGTGCGGAATCGTTTGAGTGCGACCACGGGCTGGCTCCTCAATACCGGCGCCACGGTGAGGTGGTCGCCCTATAGTAGGCACGGTAGGAAATATGACGGATATAGGCCCGGCGCATCAACGGATCGGCCTTCGCCATCATTCTCAAGAACCCGACCACCACGATCCACACTGCAACCCCGAGGACAGCCGAATAGACCGTCAAAACAACGAATACCAGGATCACCGCCGCAAGCCCGGTGATCAGCACAAGCTCTCTGTCACCCCCCATCAGAAGATTCGGCCGCGATAATGCTCGGTGAATGCGATTGCACCGAAGTCTGGATTGAGATTCAGCCATGGGCCCCCTCCCCTCCACTCGCAAAGCCTGTTGAGATACCGATCGATGCGCCCGTAGCGCCGAAAAGCCCGACAATTTGCGTTGCGCCGAGAAGAATGCCGGCGACGAGAACCACGTACATCAAGCGGCGCGCAAAATCGTTGAGTTCTCCGCCAAAGATCAACATACCGCCAGCGATCGCGACTGCAGCGAGCGCAATGTATCCAGCGACGGGTCCGGTGATGGACTGCTGTATCTGTTGGAGAGGACCTTCCCACGGTAGTCCACCGCCGCCCGAACTGGCAAAAGCTGGCGATGCCAACAGGATGATGGCAAACGCCGCAACTGGTCTTTGATCAAGCCGCATCGCGCGCGTCCTCTCCGTAAGGTTCAATTTGGTACTGGCCGCCGGCAAAGCGGCTGACATGAATGATTTCAGCTACCCGACGCCCTCTTGGCGTTCGCTCAATGAAGATGACCAGGTCAACGGCGTCGCCGATCACAGCCTGCATCGGTTGCTGGCTTGCCTCTGCGGTCAATTGCTCAAGCCGTTGTAATGCCGAGCGCGCGGAATTCGAATGAATGGTGGCCAGGCCGCCTGGGTGACCGGTATTCCAAGCCTTCAGCATCGTTAGCGCGGCGCCGTCCCTGACCTCGCCCACGATGATCCGGTCCGGGCGTAGGCGCATCGTGCTCTTGAGCAGGCGTGCCATATCGACGGTATCGCTGGTGTGAAGGCAGATGGCGTTGTCGGCGGAAGATTGTATTTCGGAGGTATCCTCTAAAATCACGAGACGATTTTGTGGTTCGTGCGCTACGATTTCCCCGAGGATCGCGTTGGTCAGCGTCGTCTTTCCGGAACCCGTGCCGCCTGCCACGATGATGTTCAACCGTGAGGCTACGGCGTTGCGAATGACAGCAGCCTGGCTCGCGGTCATTGCTTTGTTGGTCACGTAGTCGTCGAGAGCTATAAGCGTTGACGCCCGTCTTCGAATTGTAAACGCCGGACCGGCGACGATTGGAGGCAACAGACCTTCGAAGCGGTGACCTCCTATCGGCAACTCGCCGGACACGATCGGCCGGTCATCGTCCACTTCCGTGTTCAACACATGTGCGACGCTGCCAATAATCGTCTCGGCTGCCGCCCGCGACATTTCGCCGGCGGCGAACATTTTATGACCAAGTCGTTCGATATAGAGCCGCCCGTTTGGATTGAGCATGATCTCAACGACACTTGGATCATCGAGGGCGAGGCAGAGATGGTCGCCCAATGCGTTCTGCAGTTTGGTCACAAGTCTTGGCAGGGAGAGCGTCATGTCAGGCTGCCCGATGGCGCGCAGCGATAAGACCCGATGTGTAGTCACTGGGTCTCAGACGCTCGAAACTCGATTGATCGGCCGGAAGGACACCCGCGACGCTGCGGGTTTCATTGATCATCCGCGGCTCACCAAGTCGCTTCATCGGCCAGCCGGCTCGATTGAGGATCCTCTCGAACCGCACGTCGGTTGCAGTCGCGATCTCCGTCAAGCCGTGGAGGAGACACCAGTCGACGATGCCGGCAAACATAGTCAGGGTAGCACCGTGGAGGGCCCCCCCTTCCCTCCCCTCCTCGTAAGTCGTATCGACGCAAAATCTCGAGCTTTCCACCATTTGCTCATGAGCGATCAGTCGGCCGTCGTGCAGCAGCTGGGGAAACACTGAATCCAGCATCGTGGTGCCCATTGCCGGCAGAAGGCGGGCGCAGCCCACGACCGTATCCAGTGCGCCGAGGGCGATGATGTAAGTTGGCGAAAGACAATCAAACTGATCATATTCGCGACCGTTGACCGAATGGACGTTCCAAGCCAATCGGCCCTGGAATATACGTGCCCTCAAGCAATGCATCTCATCGACGATGCGCCGCTCTGCCGGACTACTCGGATTGCTGATGGCGATGATATGCATCGGGGCAAATCTCCATGTGGTGACCGCGTAGAGATTTGCCGGGCGGTGGCCGTCTAATCTACTCGCAAAAGTGTTAGCGGCAATTTCTGGCCAACGACGCGGAGCGCATTCGAAGACGCAGCGGCTTCCGCAGCCCGTCCAATCGTCATTGAATGCTGCTCCCACGATGATGGCGCGGCTTGGCGACGACGTTGGGAACCGTATTGGTAACGAGGACCTGTGGGCGGGACACGCGAACGTGCCGACACCCGCGACCATTCCGCTGCCTGATCGCGCACGCTGAGCTGCATTCCATTTTCAAAAATGTACGCAAAGGAAACGGGCATTCCTTTGCGCCCGTGGAAACCATGTGGTTCGGCGCCAGGGGGAATGGCTGGTTCTTCTCACTCGTTTGAAGCCCTTCGGCAGCTCCGGATGTGGGCCTACTAACAGAAATGCGAGTTGGCGCAGCCAATGCCTTTGACCATCATCCCGTCGTTCCATGCCGACGAAGCAACAGGGTGTCGTCATGGCAGACGTGCAATGAACTTGGGGAGCCTGACGATGCTGAGTCGCGGTAAGACCGCGGTTGAGACGCCCTTGTAGGGTGGTTCGTTCGGGTTGGATCGCTTAAGTCAGGAAGATTCACAAGATAATGCAACTTATGGAAATGAACGCTTGCTGTTGTCTAAGCTGTTGCATTCATTCGGTAAGCTGAAAATGGTGACGGGAAACATCCAGCGATCGTGGTTTTTGCTAAGGTTTTGTTAACCCTATTTTTCTTGCCCTAATGCGGGAATCGGGTCTTATTGCGTGTGTGCGGAGTTAAGCGAGTGGTTCGTGAAATACCGCAGATAAGGCGAATGGGCAACATCATGGCTGAGACCGCAGAAGCGAAATCGAAGAATTATTTCGGGCTGAGGTCCATTATTGCTCGCCACGCTTCGTCTCTCTCAGCGCAGCTCCAAGCGCATCACGCCAATATTTTTCCGCCGCATGCACGCAAGGGTATTCGAACTTTCTCACCGTCCGAAACTGCGAAGCTCCTTGGCGTTGCCGAGGGTTATCTACGAACGGTAGCATCGGAAATGCCCGATTTCAATGTGGCCCAGGGCGCAGGCGGCCGAAGGATGTATTCGGTCACTGATATAGCGACCGTCCGACGACATCTCGACCAGGGCTCGAGGGCCAGCGGCCGTTACTTGCCCCACCGTCGTGATGGTGAGGATCTGCAGGTGGTTGCGGTTATGAATTTCAAGGGTGGATCAGGCAAGACGACAACATCGGCCCATCTCGCGCAGTATTTGGCCCTTCGCGGTTTTCGTGTCCTTGCTATTGACCTCGATCCTCAGGCTAGCCTCTCTGCGTTGTTTGGAAATCAGCCGGAAATTCATGTTGGTCCGAACGAAACGCTCTATGGCGCCATTCGCTATGATGAGGCACAGCGTCACATGAGCGAAGTTGTCCGGGCAACCTATATCCCCGATCTCCATCTCGTGCCGGGCAATCTCGAACTGATGGAATTCGAGCACGATACCCCGCGGGCGCTGATGAAGCGACAGGCTGGCGATACGCTTTTCTTCGCTCGTGTCCAGGCGGCTATCGCACAGGTCGAAGAGAATTACGACGTCGTCGTCATAGATTGCCCTCCCCAGCTTGGATTTTTGACCCTATCGGCGCTGACTGCCGCAACGTCTGTTTTGATTACAGTCCATCCACAGATGCTGGACGTGATGTCGATGAACCAGTTCCTTGCGATGACCAGCGATCTTCTCGACGAGATATCCGCCTCGGGCGCCGAAGACCGTCACAAGTGGATGCGGTACTTGATAACCCGTTTCGAGCCAACCGATGGCCCTCAGAACCAGATGGTCGCGTTCCTTCGGTCGATTTTCGCCGAGAACGTCATGATCAACCCGATGCTGAAGAGTACAGCAGTCTCGGATGCGGGCCTGACCAACCAGACCCTTTTTGAAGTTGACCGCGGCCAGTTCACCCGGACAACTTATGATCGGGCACTCGAAGCCATGAACAACGTTAACGGTGAGATCGAAGCCTTAATTAAGAAGGCATGGGATAGAGCAGCATGAGCCGGAAGGACATATTCGCCCATCTGAAGCCGACCGCCAATCCTGTCGAGGGAGAGATGGCAGGAAACTTTGAGCGTCCCCTGCTCGGCAAGACGAAGCCGATGTCGGCCGTTACCAAATCACTCGGGGATCTTAACGACCGCAGTCGGCGAGCCGACGACATCGAGAAGCGGCTGGCCGAAGGCCAGGCCGTGGTCGAAATGGACGTCTCCGAGATCGATCCGTCATTCGTACAGGACCGCATGCCTGGCGATATCGAAAGCCTCGTCGCTTCGATCCGCGAACAAGGCCAGCAAGTGCCGATTTTGGTGCGCCCTCATCCCGAGCGGGTCGGCCGGTATCAGGTAGCTTTCGGCCACCGCCGGCTTCGTGCCGTTACCGAACTCGGGCGTCCCGTCAAGGTGATCGTCCGCGACCTCTCGGATGAGCAACTCGTCATCGCGCAGGGCCAAGAAAACAACGAGCGGCAAGATCTCACCTACATCGAGAAAGCCCGCTTTGCCGACAAACTCAAGGCCCGTTTTTCTCGCGACACGATCATGGCGGCGCTATCGGTACAGAAAGGCGATCTTTCTTTGATGCTATCGGTCGTGGCCCGTGTTCCTGTTGAACTCATCGAGGCTATTGGCCCAGCGGCTGGCGTTGGACGCCGAAGCTGGGTCGATTTCGCAGATTATCTTGCGGTCGGCACCAACATGGACAAAGCGATCGAGATCAGTGGCTCCCCCGAGATACGGGCCCTCCCCTCCGACGAGCGCTTCAGGGTCATTCTGAAGGAGGTGAAGCCGCGATCGGAAGCCCAGCCTGCGGACGATTGGGCGACGCCGAATGGCCATCGTCTTGGTCAGATCAAAGCGGGTAAGAACAAGGTGGATATTTCCATCGATCGAAAAGCAACGCCGGAGTTCGCAACATTCGTTCTGGAACGTCTTCCGGAGCTGTTCGACGAATTTCGCTCGAAACAATCGGATCAACGGAAAAACGGAGAATAGATAGCAAAAAGAAAAGGCCCCAAAACGTCGCCGTTCCGGAAGCCTCATCTCTCTTGTAGCAAAGCAGAGAATCGCACTTCCAGAAACCATCGTCAAGAGTCTTTGGCATCGTTTTGGTGAGCACTTTCCTTTTGCCTTTCGAAAGGTGAGAGAAAATGCAAACGGGAAGTGTAACGACGCCATTTGGGCGGCGGGCGATGACGCTTGCGCTTGTCCGTCGCCAGCAGGCGTCGACAGATATCAAGGCAGGTAAGACCGCAGATAAGTGGAAAATATTCCGCGACGCTTCTGAGGCGAGGGAGTACCTTGGCCTGCAGGATCGGAGCCTGGCGGTTCTTGACGCCCTTCTGAGCTTTTATCCGGAGAACGAACTCCGCCAGGATGCGCAGCTGGTGGTCTTCCCATCAAATATACAACTCATGCTTCGAGCTCATGGAATGGCCGGCGCGACGCTGCGGCGCCATTTGGCGATTCTGGTGGACGCCGGTTTGATCGTCCGGAGAGACAGCGCTAACGGCAAAAGATATGCTCGAAAGGATGGCTCGGGCGTGATCGAAAGTGCCTACGGGTTTGATCTGTCGCCGCTTCTGGCACGTTCGGAAGAATTGGCGACGACCGCCCAGGATGTCGTGGCGGCGCGTACGGCCTACCGAAAAACTAAGGAAGCGCTGACGATCTGCCGACGTGATGTGCGCAAGCTGATTTCAGCGGCGCTTGAGGAGGGCGCGGTTGGCGATTGGGAGGCCGTGGAGGCGGTTTACGTGGCGCTAGTCGGGCGGATCCCTCGGTCGCCTACCGCCACCGAAGCGACCGGCATCCTCGAAGAGATGGAACTGTTGCGTGAGGAAGTACTCAATCGATTGGAAATTCAAGGGAAAACAGAAAATATCAGCAGCAATGCTGCTCATGCTGAGCAGCACATACAGAATTCAAAACCCGAATCCACACCTGAACTTGAACCATGCTCCGAAAAAGAGCAGGAGGCGAAGTCCGGTAATAGGCCACAGCCTCTGGTCTCGCCGCTAAAGGCCTTGCCCTTAGGACTTATGCTGAAAGCTTGCCCTCAGATTGTGGACTACGGGCCCGGCGGGTCGATCGATAGTTGGCGCGATCTGATGTCCGCAGCGGTGGTGGTGCGCTCAATGCTTGGCGTAAGTGCTTCCGCCTACCAGGACGCCTGTGAGGCCATGGGTCAGGAAAATGCGGCAATCGCGATGGCTTGCATCCTCGAAAGGGTGAATTTTATCAACTCTGCCGGAGGCTATCTTCGTGACCTGACCAGACGTACAGAGCGAAGCGAATTCTCAGTCTGGCCGATGGTCATGGCCCTGCTGAAAGCGAACTCTGGCAAAAGCATCGGAACCGGATGAAAAGTTTGCCGCGGCAAACTTTTTGTTTTGATCGCCGGTTGGACTGAAGGGGATCTCGGTTTTGGGATGTTTGCCGCGGCAAACTTTTCGATCTCTTATCGTCGCAGAAGGAAATTGACCGATCATCGGCTGCGGTCCGTTCCGCTCTGGTCTCGTCGCTTGGCAGGTAATCGTGACAATGGGACCGTTACGGTATTGGGCAACGTGCGGATGGTAGAGGCAGATTTCCGTGGCTCAATGCACCTAGTAGAGGATAAGCAACCGTTTTCTTTGAAATTGCAGGCCAACTGCCAAAATGCCTGACGATTGTGCACGCCGCCATCGACTCTCAGTCTAAATGGAAACGACTTGGGGCTGTTCTCAAAATTTAGCGCCCGTTACCAATTTCACTGATCAGGCGATATCCGAAAGGCGAAAGACCCTATGCCTGGCCGGCCCGCGAAAGCAGACCGGCGCGGATTTGCGCGGTCTTTGACATAGGCGGGGGTGGGTCCGGTTGCCTGCGCGGTTCCTGCGTGGTTTGAGTGGGTTGCGTCAAACGGGCAAAATGTTGCTGTGCAGCAGATCGATCGTCGGGCGAAAGTGGCTCGACGGGTTTGCCGTCAATGCCATGGCGCATCGAATCAGCTTGAGAGCAAGCGAGATAGTAGCGCTTGGAGTGTGCGAAAGCGCCCGTTGCGCGGCGCAGGGCGGTCACCTTCGCGCCTGGCCGCAATAGTGCGCGAAGCTCGTTCCAGAGTCCGAGCGCGAATGGAAGGATTGGATCCCCAGGGGACGCGGGAAGCACGGCGACCGGACGGACCAGTAGCACATTGATCGCCTCCGCCTTTCGAACGTCAAGTTCTGTTGACGCGATCGGTCCGCGGCCCGCGCTCCAAGGGCTTTCCATGAATTATCTCCTCGCAGGCTGGTTGTCAGCGAACCCTGAGATGACAGCAGAGTTATACAGAAATATGGCAGGAAACCGGTTTGTGGAAGTCCCGCCCTGCTGCGGCTTTGCAACACCCGAGCTGATGGTGCTGCTCAGGTCGAACGGTGCGGTGATGCAGAGGGCGTCGTGATCATCTTCGCCGAAGGCATCATCGCGTCGGGTGCGCAGACGCGCTTCGAGGTTCTTGACCAGCCAAGGCTACCGAACAGCGCGTCAGGCGCAAACGCTGGTCTGATGCTGGACAAATTTGCGGACCAAAAAAGCGCGCATCTATTCATTTCGATGCATAGATGCGCTTAGCACCGCCGCCGGACTACTGCCGGCATGGTCATTTACGAGGGGCATGCTTCGGCGACGGGCCCAATGGGTGTAGTTCTGTGGAGGACACCAAAATGGAATGGGATCAAAATTGCCATTCATGAAGCTGACGGGAAGGTAACGGTGCGACTGGATTCATTCCAATTTCGTCCCCTCTACCTGCGCTTGGAGGGTAGCACCAAGGTTCGTCGCGTGGCATTGTTCGTAGAATTTAACCAGATGATCCGGCATATCGTCCGGAATCGGCACGAAATCTTGAAGCCGACAACCGCTTTTTTCGCTTAGCACCGGGTCTGCGAGCTGCGTTTCGCTCAAAGCAGCGACGCGACTGGCAAGACCTTCGAAGTAGGATAAATTCTTGCCCACCATTGAAGGAGAGAACGTCCTACCATGGGCGGGAATGACGAACTCGGCATTGAGGTCATGGATGCGCCTGAGTGAAGCGTAGAGCATGCGAAGATCATCTGAATTTCTGCTCCAGACCTCAGGAATTGGATACTCTACCGCGTCAACGGCTAAGCACACGCGGACTTCGGGGATCCATACAGCAATGTGGTCGGGGGTGTGTCCTGGTGTATGAATAAGCTCTAGCGTGAGATCGCCACCATGGATGGACATTGAGCCTGCGAAGGTGATGTCCGGACCAACAAGCTCGACATTCTGAAATCGGGCGTCCTCCTTTGCCTTGTCTCTTAGGACCTGAAGGGCGGATGGATCATGCAGGCGTTCGAGCGCGGCGGCATGCGCAACAATAGAAGCTTTGCCCGCGATAGCGGCGTTGCCCCAGAAATGATCCCAGTCCATATGTGAGTTGACGACGACCAGGGGACGTTTCCCGGTCTTTTTCTCAAGCAGATCCAGCGCTGATTGGCAAAGCTCAGGTGTGCCAAGTGTATCGATCAGGACGTTAAACCGTTCGGTGCGCACAAATACGCCGTCAACTTCGTCTCCCGCCCTGACAATTACAATTCGATCATCAAGCCCAGGATAGGTGCATAGTTCGACGGATATACTCATGCGAGGCCCCCTCCTCATTGAACCCGGCTTTTTCATTAGGGTATCAGACGAGGAGCCGCGCTGCTCGTCCGTATTTTCGCTCAGCGTTGTTGTAGTAGCTAGCGGCCTGCGTCACCGACTTGTGCTGCGACTGCTGCATGGCTTCAGGCAAGGGAATGCCACGGTTGGCAGCCTCTGTTAGATAACCAGAGCGTAAGCCATGTGCCGAGAACATCATCGGATCAAGTCCGGCCTGTTTGATGCGTGCCTTTAGGATCAGATTGACCGACTGCGGCGTCAGCGCACGTCGATCGATATTGCCCCATTGATCAATACGCCGGAACACCGGTCCGGTGTCGATCTTGGCCTCCGTCAGCCATTGCTTCAATGCGGTCACCGGCCGGCCGATCAGTACCACCTGTTGGTCGTCATCGGCTGTCGTCGTCTTGGTCCGGCCAAGATGGATGATCAGACAGGGGAGGGGAGGGGAATTCGCGTCGGTTGGGTCGGCGCGCACCGGTTCTTCATCGGCGAGGTCCTCAACCCGCATTGCCGCCATTTCCGATCGCCGTCGGCCGCCCGAGGCGAAAGCGACCAGTAGCAGCGCTCGATCGCGGTGATCGACCAGCCGGTCGCCGGCGCAGACGGCCAGCAGTTTCGCGAGGATATCACCGGTCACCGCGCGGCTGCTCTTGCGCTGTCGAGGCCGTTTACTGGCTTTCACTGCGAGCCGTAAGGCGGTCTTCACGGAAGGCGCGCCAAACGCGCCGGTGAGGCCGCGCCAGCGCGTCAGGATCGACCAGGAGGTAAGGCGCCGACGCACTGTGTCCGGCGCATGCGGACCATCGGCTCGCAGCAGTCCGTCGGCCCGCAATCCCGCCTCGACCTCGGCCGGGATGCCGTGGCTCGGATCCTCGGCGCGCTCGGCCGGATCCCAGAGATGGTGGGCAACAAATTTGAGTAGCAGGCTTTCGGGCGCCGGCCAGGGCAGGGCAGCGCCGGTGGCGAACTGGCACCAGGCCTCGAGATAGCCGAGGTCGGAGGCGAGCGCCCTGAGCGTGTTATCGCCCATGCCTTGCTGCGCCAGATGCTTGAGCGTGGCGACGTCGTCGTCGGTTAACAGCGTTGCCAGCTGATCACGGCGATCGAAGGGCAGGATGGCGTCAAGCGCGTCAAGCTCCTCGGCGCGACGCAGCACCGGATCGGCGGGGGAGGGCAGGGCTTTGGGCTTCGGCATGACGGTGTCGGGCGCTGTGATTTGGCTTTTCCTATTTGACGAGACTCACCCTCATTGCCTGCAATCCTAACCTGATTTGGTCGATAACGGCGATAGAACTGCGCGAGAAACACTCAGAGTATGCGGATTTCCCACCGGCGTCAGTAAAGCAATCGCGCCCGGATCGTTCCCGGAATCTGGCGAAGCGCATCAAGTATGTCATCCGCTGTCTCACCAACGCCCTCGGCTTCAATGACCACGTAGCCCGTTTCTCCATATGTCTGCAGGAACTCACCGACGATATTAAGTCCACGCGACGAAAAAATCGTATTCAGACTGTTTAGGATGCCAGGGCGATTTTCATGAACATGGATGAAACGCGTGCCGTTTGGACGTTGCGGCAGTTGGACCTGGGGAAAATTGACCGCGCCCAGCGTCGAGCCGACGTCAGAATATTCGACAAGCTTCCTGGAGACTTCCCCTCCGATGCGCTCCTGGGCTTCTTCGGTCGACCCGCCAATATGCGGCGTCAGAATTACATTATCCAAACCCTGCAGCGGCGTTTCGAAACGCTCTTTATTTGATGCCGGTTCTTTCGGGAACACGTCCACAGCCGCGCCTGCGAGATGTCCTTCTTTCAGAACCTTCGCAAGCGCTACAAGATCCACCACGGTTCCGCGGGAATTATTGATGAAAAGGGCTCCCTTCTTCATGCTGCGCAGTTCGGTCTCCGTTATCATGTTTTGCGTCGAACTGGTTTCGGGAACATGCATCGTCACGAAATCCGAGATTTCGAGAAGCTCGCCGAGCGTAGCCATCGATTCTGAATTGCCGTGACGAAGCTTGTCTGAAGGATCAAAATATCGCACCTTCATACCCATGCTTTCCGCAAGAACGCTAAGCTGTGAACCGATGTTGCCGTAGCCGACGATGCCCAGCGTTTTTCCGCGCGCCTCACGACTGCCTACGGCAGATTTATCCCATCCGCCCTCATGAGCTGAAGCCGAACGCGGGAAAATCCGCCGAGTCAGCATTATGATCTCACCGATCACAAGCTCAGCGACCGAGCGGGTGTTCGAATAGGGAGCGTTGAATACGGGGATCCCGCGTCGGCGGGCCGCATCCAGGTCGACCTGATTTGTCCCCACAGAAAAGCAGCCGACCGCCATGAGCTTTTTGGCGGAGCTGAAAATTTCCTCTGTCAGATGGGTGCGTGAACGAATTCCGACTATATGCGCCTCGGCTATGAGGCTTTTGAGCTCCTTGTCATCCAGAGCTTTCGGCAGATGAGTGAGATTGACGTAGCCGGATGACGAAAAGTGGTCCACAGCGCTCTGGCTAATGCCTTCAAGCAGCAGTACGGAAATCCGATGGCGCGGAAGAGAAAGCTGTCGGGTCATTGAATTGCTTTCGATTGTCGAATTCGATTGGGCCGAGCTCGCTTGCCGGCCACAAAGGCCCACAGAGATGGCAACATGGTTTAGCGACCATCGAGTGGACGGCGCAAGAACAAACTCCACTCCGCGGGCGAAGCCAAGCGCCGCTTTGTTGAGTTGGCGCGCGCGCGCAGCGTCATGCGGCCACGCCTCGCTCCAAGTGACCGAAGGCCGCCCGTCCACGGCGGAAGAGCACAAGATATCGGCGAATCCTGATCCAAATCGCATTCCGGAGCATAGGGTTTGGCACTGACTTTAGCGGTTCTGCGACTCCAAATCCATCACTATCGATACGTGATCCTTATCGATAGCGAAGTATCGTTCTCAAAGTCGTTATCAGTGACGGAAGTTAGAGATATATTTGCTTCCGATAGGAAAAGGAACAACGTTAATTCATATGGTTAACGCGATGGAAATTGGGAAGTTCACGGATGGATTTTGGATGCTGCGGCGATTGCGGGCGCGCCGTCGCACGCGCGGGTCGACGGGAAGATCGCCGATCGCGGCGGTGGATCGTAGGTGTGGCGTATCGTGGTGATGATGAATTGCCGAACGCTGAAATCGCTGCACCCAAGCGACAATCGACATCAATGACTTGTCGGCCGAGACATCGACGGCACGAGCGCTAAAGCGGCGCGCATGTCCGTCGAGACCGGCGGTGCGGCGATCTTGTGAAAAAACTCGTAGTTCTCGAGGCTGAAATGCTCGTCGGTACCGGTAACGGCAACGGTCCAAAACTCCGAGGCCGCTCCAAATACGGTCGAAATCTGCACGATCTCGATGTCGTGCGGCTCGGTTGCGGGCGCCCCTGGAACCGGTTTGGGGCGAGCCCAATAGAAACCATGCGCTTCCAGCTGTTCGATGCCGATGAGTTTCATGCGATCCCCTCCTTCGCCTGGAACGGGACGATAGCGCAGTTTTTTGACAGAGTCGCACTCAGGGAGGGAGTTTCACCGGAAATGATTATCGAACAGCCCAAAAGGATGAGCTCGATGAACTTGAGCGGGGAAGGCGAGCGGCGTAGCGGCGCTGGCAGAGGCCATTGCGGGGGCGCGGTCTTGCTCCCGCGAAAAAGACCCGTTGGTCTTCGACCTCGATTGGGACAAAGGCGAACGCCTCGATGAATGGCGCGGGGTGCTCCACCAGATCGCGGATCTGCCACCAATGCTGCAGGCGATCGTCGCGCTCGATGCCTGGAACGAACTGGCCGCGCTGCAGCATGCACCGTGGCCCGGCCGGCTGTTTTGCGCTGCCATCCTGCGCCAGGCCGGCGTCACCACCGGCGCCCATCTCGTCGCCTTCAATCTCGGCCTCAAAACCGTTCCCGTCGATCGGCGCCGGCATCGCGACCGCGAGACGCGGCTGCTGGCGATTGCGCATGGACTTCTGGCGGCCGCCGAGATCGGCCTGAAGGAGCATGACCGGCTGGCGCTGGCGCGACAGATGATCGAACGCAAATTGACAGGAAGACGAACGGCTTCGAAACTGTCGGAACTGGTCGAACTGGTGATGGCGAAGCCATTGGTGTTGGCCGGGATGGTGGCGAAGACGCTGGGCGTGACGCCGCAGGCGGCGCGGCGCATCGTTCAGGAGCTCGGCTTGCGCGAGATGACGGGGAGGGGGAGGTTTCGGGCGTGGGGTGTGGCTTAACGAACTGCGCGATCTAGTGCATAAAACTGGCTGGCAAGTTTTGATCCCGAATACTTCGTCACTCGCCGCCCAAAATACGCTTGCCGCGCCTGCACCGATGGCGTTGTGCAGGCACCCGCTCCGACACGACTGATCCACGCCGGATTGCCCACTGAGGCAACCATCGCGCATGTGCTGGTGTCCAAATACGCCGACCATTTGCCGCTTTACCGACAAGCCCAGATCATGAGCCGCCAGGGGATTGATCTCGACCGCTCCACGCTTGCCGATTGGGTCGGTCGGGCAGCGTTCGAACTGCGTCCGGTCTTCGACGCTCTGATTGCCGATCTGAAGCGATCGACGAAGCTGTTCATGGACGAGACCCGTGCACCGGTCCTTGATCCCGGCTCCCGCAAAACCAAGACCGGATACTTCTGGGCACTGGCCCGTGATGACCGACCGTGGGGCGGAGGTGCGCCGCCGGGGGTGGCCTTCACCTATGCTCCAGGTCGCGGCCGGTTATATGCCGAGCGGGTATTGCAAGGGTTCGCTGGCGTCCTTCAGGTGGACGGCTATGCCGGATACGGTAAAGGCACGGTATTCGATCTAAGCGATCAGCGCCGGTTCGACCCAGACGACATCAGGCCGGCGGCCGTCGATAGCAACCGGCGGCTTCTTTGTGGTAAGCCGGTCGAGCAGGCCGCTGTGTCGACCTCGAGCTTGCGCGCGGCGGCAACGATAGCCAGGAATCGATGGGTAACCGAGTCAATTTTGGAGAAATCCAAGACATCGAATCCGCTACGTGTTCGTTGCAGATGGGTGTATTAACGCGGCAGACAATATTACATACCGAACGAAGTTCTGAATCTCTTTGGATTAGGCGGCGCAAGGACGCTTTCGTCCTTAGACATCCATCTTCGATCCGTTGCACACAATTTTCAAGGCATCGGCCATCCGGCTGGGACACTCAGAGTGGGTGACGTGTCGCGAACGGCGATAGTTGACCGAAATCTGAGGGCTTATGCTTTTCCAAACCTCTTTCTTCTTAGTACCGCTGTTTTTCCAACGATTGGGCACGCTCAGGGAACATCTTGTGTCTTTCTGCCTGAAGCGATCGAGGAATTTCGGCAGCCCGCCATGGTCTTCAAAGCATCCGCGATATCTTTGTCGTCAATTTGAGCAAGTTCGCTGCATTTCGGTATTTTGAACCATGATGATCTGGTGTTTGGGCGGGAACTAATATTTCGCGGTGCACGTGTAGAATCAATCAAACTATAAGCAAGGTTTCTGAAAATTCATTTTCGCATCATTTTCGCTTCAGTTTGGCTTAATCTCCGCAGAAGGCATGTTGTTACACTCGTCCTCTTTAGTTGGCGGACGATTAATTTGTGGCATTTCTCACGATTTTGTGATCGGGAATTATTTTCACCTGAGGTTGTATTCAGAAGAACGCGCCGCTGCCCTAGCGGAATTTTACTTCCCGACATCTGCTCTGATTGTTTTGTAGACTGCCTGCGTTCCGTAGAGATGTCCGTTTACTCACCGCGAGCGGCGCGCTTTATTTCGGCGGGAAACGGTCGTCATCGGGAAACGCGTTAGACGTTTAACGTGTGTTGATCACTGTCGCAGAGCTTGCGCCAAATAGCGCTTTCTGTATTCGTTAAGCAGCGGCTCAAAGCTGCAAGGAAATAGCGGACCACCTTTTGGGGCAGAAATTGTAGGCGCGTTGGGTTTCATTTTATAGAGTCAATTTACGTTCGTTCGCTCTGAACGTCGGCGTATACATCGCCAAAGAACATAAAAATTCGAGTTTAAACCTCAGCAGTACGTCCCATTGTGCTGCTGACCTGGATTTTTGCTGTCAATTGCTGAGGAAGCGTCCAGAAATGACATATCGTTCCATCGCCATCTTTCTGGCGGTTGTTCCAGCTCTTCTAGCTGCCCCGCCATCTAGTTTGGGTGAGCGTGTTCGTTATCCTGTCTCGAGAAGAGAAGTGTCGACAATTCTGCGGTCCCTGATTCTGTTTGTCTTTGCGATTGGAGGCATATCAGGGCCAGCAAATGCCGCCGAACTAAAGTCAGACAACAATTCCTCTGGGGTTGTCGCATTACCCTTCGATGTAAGGAACGGCGCGATTGCTGATGCGATTACCGGTCCGATGATTGTTAATCCGAGGCAGCAGGATGAGCTTCATCCAACCAATGCCAATGCTGTTCTCTATGACATGTCATTCCTCACGTTTGTGCGCCATCACGACCAAAGCAGTGCAGAGATAACCATAGCCGCTGAGCCGGATACAACAGGCAGCGATCTGTTTCTCTTTGATAAAAATGGACTTTTAATTAAGCCAGCTCCAGCGAGCGTGGATGTCGACAAGGCTACATTCGATGCATTCAAGGCATCTCATCGTCGCGCCAATGTCGATATCCTCGCAGACGACCCACAGGGCAAATCTCACCATATTACTATGACCTTCGGCGGAGACTTAGATCTCACAGTACTCAATAAGATCACAGATCATCCTGAATGCCTGACCTTTCCCGAAAGAGTGCGAGTCACGTGGGACGACGAAGCTTACGACGTCGTTGTAATAATGCCTGCCATTTATAATAAATATGACGGAATAATAAACTATTACGATCAAGATTGCGTTTACAACAAAATACAGACAAAGAATTCCTCTTTTGCAAACTTGTCGTTGAACGATTTGCCATTCCCAACAAGCTCAAATTTCTATATTTCATCGCTTCATTCTATTTATGTGATACCGATATACTTTTTCGGTAAGCAAAGCATAAATAATAATAAGGTGGTGTTTGGATATGATGCATTTGAAAGATCAATTGCGCGGACGTATCAGAACTTTTCTAAGTCAAATGCCAATAAATCGAAGTGTATGAGCACGGCTCTAGACTGCGCTCAAGCTATCTTGGATGGCGCTATGCACGCTTTGGTCCAGCAGAGGGGCTAATTTATTATGGCGAATACTCAACTAACAAGAGAACAAATCGAAGCCTTGGCACGTTATGCGGTTGGTGTAGGATCGGAAGGGGGTATCGCTCCTGGGTTGAGCTTACCGGGTTGGTCCTACAAATTCGATGCCAATGGCAATGCAGTGGCCCCTCAGTATCTCACCATCAATGGGAAGACAGTAAACGATGTCTCTGGCTATTCGATCGGAATCCTGCAAACCGATTTTGGGCAGCGACACGCCAAAACGTATGCCACTGCATTTCAAAATTTCCTTGTTGATTTTGAAACGTCACCACAGGCGGAGGGCCTGACTGCGGAAGAGTTGCTGACGGCTATTCCTAAAGCGCTAATGATGCAGAAACCCGCAATGATTGCTAATCCAGCGTCAATGCTCAACGACCAAGAGTTTAGCGCACTTAACAGCTTTTTGCTTACGCCAGAGGGCGTGACCGAATCGAATTCGTTCGACCAAGCAATTATCAACTCTCTCACGTCCCAAGGGCTTCAAGCGGCCAATCTAGTTGCCAACAGCGGTGGGGATCTCCGCGCTCAGCAGGAAGCAGCTACTATTGCAATGAAGCTCCAAAATCAAGCACCCGACCTTGTCGAGCATTTTACATTTTATCTACAAGATGCGGCGAGCAATGATCACCCAATAAATGCTGATGATATATCGATATGGATCGACAATGAGCCCGCTCTCACCGCTCTAACCGCTGGCGGTGTAAGTAATGCGAACCGGGTTGCAAATACATTCCTCGAACTTCAGAGCTCGGAAAACCCCCTCATCCAAGCAGTATATAATGATATAGTAGATAATTCTGCAGCAGCTCCATCTCTTCTGGATGACAGCGACGGTCTATACGATCTTGGGCTAAAATTACTGACATCACCGTCATCTGTTAGCAAAATTCTCTCGGCGTTTGGTGGATCAGGTTATGGGGGAACTGGAGGTACTAAAATTGGTCAAGACGGATCAATTCCCCTTGGCTCATCGGGTACAATTATAGATTCGTCAGGAAACGTGCTGATCTGGAATAAAGACGGTACCGCCTTTGTGATTAAGGGTGACCAGTCAATCCCGTTGAGTGGAATTGATGCAATTCACCGTCAGGATACAGCTTCATTTTCGGCAACGTTAAAGGATGGCAGCTCCCTCTACTTTAGCGCCCCAAACCTGGGCGGGCATTGTTTCCCAGCCAACACGATGGTCTCGCAGGCGGATGGAGCTACAAAGCAAATATCAGAAATTCAAGTAGGTGAGCGCGTTTTAGCTTTCGACGAGTCGGCGAACAACTTGAATCCTCCATTAAGTCTTGCTCGGATAAGACGGCTATATCGGGGTATAACCGACGAGTGGCTGCTACTCTCAAATGGTGTTTCGGTAACCCCTGGGCATCGTTTTCTTAACGAACACGGTGGGTTTGAGAGGATCGACGAGCTTGTTGCGCGTGGCGGCTCCATCGTTTCGGCCGAAGGCGCGCTGCTCTCCGTGACAGCGGAGCGCATCATCTACTCGGAAGTCACTCGTCATCTCTACGAGGAGGCGGAAGAGGAAATCTACGAGACAACTGGAAACCTAGCTCTCAAGCCTCGTACGCAGCTCGGATGGCGTACATATAACTTAGAGGTCGAAGGCCTCCATACCTATATTGCTGGCGGAATCCGCGTTCACAACGACAGCTTAGGTGACACGCTTTTAGCGGAAGAGGAATTCCAAAATATTTACGGGGTTGCCTTTGATCCCCAAAGTCAGGCCGATCGCGACCAGCTTGCTCAGGATATCAAGAACAATGTCATCGACGGTGGTGCGTTGACCAATTCCATCGGACCGGATGGCGATACGACCGCGTTGGAAGACCGGCTGGACGGAGACAATGATCGAATAGCGTCTCAGATCGCGGACGCCAACGGCGATACGACCTTTGTGGATTCCTACGGTGATCAGATCGAAGTCAATTCAAGCCGTCAGGAAGTCAGCGAAATCATCCCAGACGGCCAGGGTGGCACAACGACCATCTCGTATGGCTACGCTGCCGACGGAAGCCAGTATGTCGCCAGCCAAGTGGATCGGAACAGTACAGGCCAGGTTACGACGAATATCGCCAATACCGCCGATGCAAGCTCCGGCGCCGTAACGCTTTCCGACGACGTAACCTACAACGGTTCTGGCGGCAGGGTTAGCGACGTCACGACCGACACGAATGGCAATATCCTCAATGAGATTGATTACGGGGCCGACGGGTCAACCGTCGCCTCAAGACAGCAGTCTTCTTATGATGCTTCCGGAAACCTGCTATCCTCGAGCGAGGTCGACTACAACAGCTCCGGCCAGCAAACGGATGCGTTCACCACCGATGGCGACGGCAATCTGACGAGCTACCACGACAATGCCTCAGATGGCTCGGCTACTCAGTACGACTACAACAGCGACGGCTCATATAACGTTTCGACATTTGACAAGAGTGGCGATCTCGTCAGCCAGCAGGAATATAATAGCGACGATATCCTGACCTCTGAGAAAGACTATATCAATGGCTCGCTTGGCGAATCGACTGCCTTCGATGGGACAACCGGTAACCTAACTCAATCGACCCAGTACGACCCAACGACGGGTTCGGTAATTTCCAGCCAGAATGTCAACTATGATGGCAACGGGGTCGAGGTTGACGAGACGATAACAGGCAGCATTAGCCCGGATCACGATGTTAGCGGTGTTATCGCTGGCGACAGTGGCGAGCTTTCCGGAAGCGAGGGCATCAATTCGGGTGACCTCATCAATGACTTCAATCTGCAGGGCGGAGGTGGTGATACATCGCAGCTATTCTCGGATGTAAACTCGCCGACCTCTCCGATCCTGGTGTGGGATCTAAATCCGTCATCTGCGAACTCGCCTGTTGCTGCCTCCGAGACACCTTTCGACGATTTCACAACGTCATCGGACGATCCAGCCTCGGATTCGGGCTCATCGTCATACAAGCCGATCTACGAGACGTCACCGGGAAGCGACCCCAGCGGCGGCAGCTCTCCTCTAGGTTCCGGGTCGCTCACATTGCCCTCCCAGTCAGAGACCAATGGTGAGCAATTCGACGATTTCGTTAGTGAGTTGAATAATGTCTATACTGGAAACGTCTACATCATTTCGCCGACCGACCAGGTCCTGACACCGCAGCAATATGAAGCGTTGGACCCGACTGACCAAGTTTACACGGCCTACTTCTCGGATAGTGCGAACGACGAATATTATCCTATGTTCGAGCTCGAAAGCGCGATGAACAACGTGTTGTCCATGTCCGGCGATGTGGATTCGTACCTCAATAATTCGTCAAACCCGAGCGCATCCTACGACGGCATCATTGAATCGACTTACCAGGATATAGTTGAGCCATATGCCGGCACCTATGACGGGCCAAGCAATCCGTCCGACGCTGGCGCATACGAGTCACCGATATTCAGTTTCGTGACGGAGTCGATGGCGGACGATGAATCGGGCCTCTATGACGCAGTTCTCGATGGCCCGGACTATTTCACGGATTATTTTGACGATTCCGGCAGCTACAGCGATAGCCCGGACTATGACTATTCTACGGTCTTTTCGTATTCTGAAGACGACTCAGGCTACGATTATTCGTCAAGCGACGACGAGGATTGGGGCGATGTTGGCGGAGATAGTGGAGATTTCGGCTTCGACGATAGCTCCTTCTACGACGACTTTGGTTTCGACTTCCCCCTTGTTCTCAATCTTTCCGGGAAGCAGGTTCATACCGTAAGCGCACAGGCATCTAACGTTCATTTCAATGTCACTGGCAACGGGGCAAACGTTCCGACGGGTTGGATAACGTCCGACGAGGGTTTCCTGGTCCTTGATCCGAATGGCGAAAACATCACCAGCGGCGCACAATGGATCCCATCTTTCGGCTTCCTGCAGCAATATGACGTGAATCACAACGGCGTATTGACTGCCCGGGAAGCAGACGCCGCAGGCATTAAGGTTTGGATTGACAAGAATTCCGATGGCGTGACGGAACCTGGCGAGCTCTATACGCTGGGCGCACTTGGTATCGCCTCCATCAATCTAAAGTCCACAATCACCGGAGCCTATGACAACGGCAATTTCATTGCGAACGACTCGACGTTCACCTGGTCGAGTGGTGGCACTGGCGACATTGCTGATACGTATCTGATGAATGGTGCCACGAGCGTCGGTGATCGCGCGTACAAGACATCTGGCAGCACGACCACAATAGCCGCGGACGGAACCGTCACCGAAATCCTCACTGGTTCGAACATCTCGATCGATATGGCAGCCAGCGGCGTGAATTCGGTTATCGACCAAGGCTCGAGTGATGTCATCGCCGCCGGAAATGCCTCCGGCGTGACAATTGTAGGGGGTACCAACTCCATCCTCGAAGCGTCATCGGCTGCGAAGGCGACCATCACTGGCGGAATCGACTCCAAGATCTACGGTGGCTCAGGCACCGACTTTTTGATCGCCCGTTACGACGGCACTGTCATTACCACTGGGACAGGTTCGAACACCGTCGAAGTCGATAGTGATGACAACACGATCAACGCGTCTGCGGGCACGGCAACCATCATCCTCGATGGCACATCGAACACAGTGCTCTTCGGTACAAATGCCGCTGCGAAGATCAATGTCAATGATTCCGGCAATACCATTAACGGCAGTGATGCTGCCATAGTTGTCGCGGACAAGGTCGTTGCGACAATTACCGGTAACGACGACAGGGTTTCGGAGGGCGGATTTGCGGCCCTAACGGTCAACGGATCCGGAGCGACCGTGGATATCACCGGTTCTTCGTCGCTGGCGAGCTTGAGCGGTGGCTCGGTAAGCCTCGAAGCGAACGTATCTGACGCCACAGTACGTGGCAATAGTGATGCGGTGACCATCTTCGGATCAAGCGTATCCCTTGCCCTCGAAGGCGCTGGAGACACGGCGACTATCGCCAATGGATCGGTAACGCTGGGTTCCGGTTCTTCCGTTACCATCAATGGTGACTTTAACACGATCAGCGAAGTTGGCGGCGACACGGTCACGTCGACTGCAAGCAATGATGATGTCGAGGTGTCCGGGACCGGCAATGCGGTGACAGTCCTTGGAGGTACGATCACCCTTCAGAGCGGCGCAGGCCTTACCCTGACAGGAAATGCAGCCTCGGTATCGGAACAAGGCAGCAACACACTGACTGTCAACGGCAGTGGCGATGTCCTCGATGTTGCGGGGACTGGAAACAGGGCGACTGTAAGCAACGCTAGCATTACGGTTGAGAACAGTTCAGCCGTGACGATCTCAGGAAATGCCAACGCGATTGCTGTGCTTGGAAACGCGACAATTACCGCGACCGGAACAGGCGACACGCTCGACGTCTACTTTGGTGGTAATGACATCACCGTCGGCAATGCGGACGTCACAATAGAAGAGTTCTCGAGCGCTACGTTGCGAGGCAACAGTCTGACGACGACAGTTGCTGGAAATGACACGGTTGTTTTTACAGGTTCAGGTGCGCTCGTAGACATCGGCGGAGCAGGCAACGCGCTGACGGTGACGGGAGGGACACTCGCCCTCGAGCAAAGCGCGTCTGTTTCCATTGCTGGCAATTCGGATGCGATTACCGAACTTGGCAGCGCGACGATCAGCTCGACGGGCACGGGCGACAGCCTGATCGTGTCCGGGACAGGCAATGTGGCAACGCTGACCGGTGGACAGGTCACTGTACAGAATGGCGGCGGCGTCACGCTGCACGGCAACAATTTTGCGATCACGGAACAGGGCAACGCCTCTGTCGTCACCAGCGGCACCGGAGAAACGCTGGATGTGCAAGGGGCTGGAAATACCGCCACGATCGGTAACGGCGTGGTCACCCTTGAGGCTGGGGGAGCGCTGAGTCTTACCGGCAATTCGGATGCGATTACCGAACTTGGCAGCGCGACGATCAGCTCGACGGGCACGGGCGACAGCCTGATCGTGTCCGGGACAGGCAATGTGGCGACGCTGATCGGTGGCCCGGTGACGGTTCAAAATGGTAGTGGCGTCACGCTCTATGGCGATAACTTTACGATCACGGAGCAGGGCAATGGCTCTGTGATCACCAGCGGCATCGGAGAAACGCTGGATGTGCAAGGGGCTGGAAATACCGCCACGATCGGTAACGGCGTGGTCACCCTTGAGGCTGGGGGAGCGCTGAGTCTTACCGGCAATTCGGATGCGATTACCGAACTTGGCAGCGCGACGATCAGCTCGACGGGCACGGGCGACAGCCTGATCGTGTCCGGGACAGGCAATGTGGCAACGCTGACCGGTGGACAGGTCACTGTACAGAATGGCGGCGGCGTCACGCTGCACGGCAACAACTTTGCGATCACGGAACAGGGCAACGCCTCTGTCGTCACCAGCGGCACCGGAGAAACGCTGGATGTGCAAGGGGCTGGAAATACCGCCACGATCGGTAACGGCGTGGTCACCCTTGAGGCTGGGGGAGCGCTGAGTCTTACCGGCAATTCGGACGCGATCACCGAACTTGGCAATGCGACGATCAGCTCGGCGGGCACGGGCGACAGCCTGATCGTGTCCGGGACAGGCAATGTGGCGACGCTGATCGGTGGCCCGGTGACGGTTCAAAATGGTAGTGGCGTCACGCTCTATGGCGATAACTTTACGATCACGGAGCAGGGCAATGGCTCTGTGATCACCAGCGGCATCGGAGAAACGCTGGATGTGCAAGGGGCTGGAAATACCGCCACGATCGGTAACGGCGTGGTCACCCTTGAGGCTGGGGGAGCGCTGAGTCTTACCGGCAATTCGGATGCGATCACGGAGCTTGGCAGCGCGACGATCAGCTCGACGGGTACCGGCGACAGCCTGATCGTGTCCGGAACAGGCAATGTGGC
>NZ_JACHZQ010000011.1 GCF_014193655.1 Rhizobium sp. BK313
ACCCTGGCCGGTGAAGTCGCCTCGGCGGGCGTCACCGTCAACGTCATCGTCCAGGGCCGCATTCATACCGACCGCGTCGACCAGCTCGACGCGGCAGCGGCCGAGCGGCAGAACATCACACTCGATCAGGTCCGCGCCGCGTCGATCGCCACCATCCCGACCGGCCGCTACGGCCGACCGGAGGAGCTTGCCGATGTCGTTGCCTTCCTCGCCAGCGAGCGGGCATCCTACATCACAGGCGCCCGCATCAGGGTCGACGGCGGATTGATCCGATCGGTCTAGGCACATTTTTGGAAAGCGTCAGGCAAAACCGCAGTAGCCTCGGTATCCTCGTCAACTTTTGGCACGGTTAGGTAGGGAGGCCCCGCCTGTCAGGGCAAACCAAATGGTCATTCCGGGCTCCAGACCCTGGTCACCGTTGGTGGGGATCAAAGCACAGCCAGAAGCTGTTGAAATCGTGATCGCCGACCGGTCCACGGATGTTTTCGGGGTTAGATGGCAAACGCCGCCAGCACAGGGGCAGCATTGGCCGGTATTGTCGCAAAACTCGACGGATTAGATGCCCATCAGGCTGTTTCGGCCTCTTTGCGGTGAGAGTTACCGGACATCTGCCCAGCGCCTCATTCGCTGCTCCACATAGACTTCCCCAAGGTGCAATAGCAATGCAGGCCGAACTCCATCAAACTAGGATGGGGATACCGTCCAGGAGCCTCCTTAGCCAAGTCTCCTTAATATCCCAGTTAGACACGGAGCTTCGCAAACGCACAGTTTGGCGGATCACTCCGTTGGACAACGCGACGCAAAGGAAAGGAAGCAGCAATGTTCCGCCATGCGAAACTCGCAGCCGCATTCCTCGTTGGAAGCCTCGTTATAGCTTCTTCCCCGACAACTTCCCACGCTGATGAGAACTCGACAACGGCAATCGACATCGCACTCGAGCCTGACGCAACAATGCTCCAGCGAGCGAAGGCCGCCAATACCCGCCTCCTTGGCACATTCCCGAAGGGCTTCGCGCTCGATGAGTCGCACCACCCCCACGTCACCATCCTGCAGCAATTCGTCCGCACCGCCGATCTCGACAAGGTCTACGCTGCGGTTGACAAGGTTATGAGCGATGAAAAGCCCGCTGACTGGAAACTAACAGCCAATAAATACTACTATATTCCCGATGCCGAATTTGGCCTTGCGGGCATCGTCGTGGAACCGACGCCAGACTTGATCAGGCTACAGCGCGAGGTGATCGACGCAGTTGCGCCTTTCACTGAGAAAACCGGGACCGCTGCGGCTTTCATGTCCACCGAGCAAGGCCGAGACATCCAATCATCTTTGATCGACTATGTGTCCAACTTTGAGTCGATTGCCGCCGGAGAGAAATTCAATCCCCACGTCACAATCGGGGTAGCCACGCAAGCCTATCTCAAGGGAATGCTGGCAGAACCTTTCGAGGCGTTCACTTTCTCCCCAACCGGGGCATCTGTATACCAGCTTGGAACGTTCGGTACAGCGAGGAAGAAGCTTAAGGACCTGCATTTTGGCCCCTGATACAGCGTGGCGGCCCGATCCTGTTCAACCCGCCCGCGAAAGTAGCGGTGGCTGCAGTTGGCGCATTGGCCGAGCTAGCCCCTGAAGGCAGCGGTTCGAGAGGTAACGCGTCCTCTGACCAGCTATATAGGCGTCGTTGACTTTTTGGGGCGACGTCGGGTTGGGCGTAAGACACAGCCCGCAACTCGCTTTGCGGGCCATGCCCTACCTATCCGTTCGCCAAATTTGGCGATACGGGTCTAGCCGCGCTCGTGGCCATGGCCATGGTCGTGGTCGTGGTCGTGGTCATGTTCGCCATGGTGGTGCTCCGGATGAGAGGGAGCCTCCACACCAACGTCGCCTGGTTCAAAGGGGTACAAGGAGGAAGGGATAGAGGCAAGGACCGTGGAGGCCTCATTTAGGTCGCCCAGGCATCGTCTCTCCTGCCCGTTGTAGTGCGCATTGATCGCCGAGGAATAGAGCCCCATGGCTTCACTCTTTTGTTGACCGCTCGGGGTGTCGCGCAGCTCCGTTCCGGTGAGCCGCAGGTCTCCCACGCAAGTGGGTGCAGCAAAGCCAGGAACAGATGAAGCCGTAAGAGCCGCAAAACTCGTTCCCAAGAGGACGAACACGATGGTCGGTTTGGGCATTCTGAACATCTCAATCTCCAATTGGAGCTGTTGCCGGTTTCTTGAACGGGCATGGTTTCAAGTTTCCGAAGTGCGCTGGTTTGTGGAAACTTGCGCACGCTCCAGTCATGGGCTGTTCCGCGTGGCCTCGATATGATCTCAATTAATAAATTGGAACTTTTCCGCCGCGCGCGACATCGATGCACAGCAGCACCCTGGGGCAGCCAATCACGTCAGCTTCACTAGGAAGTGCGGGATCGGTGAAGCACGGCAGAAGGAGCTTGTATGTTGCTAACGCTTTGCGAATATTGAAGAATCTTCGCGATTTGACACGCGACGATCCTTCGTTTCCCTACCATTTGTTAATCTGGCTTGAGCTTGTGGGTGGCGTATTCCGGTACGATATCTGCCGTAGGGGGTTGTATATCGATCTCGAACCTTGAAGGCACTTTCATGCCACATGATCTATCCCTGCTCGGGACCAAAACGAGACCTCTTCCGCTCCCGAGACGCACCGTCGCGCGTAAGCCTGACACGCATATCGCCTTCCTGCCTGAAGACAAGACGGTTTTGGACTCGCTCGAAATCCGCAAGCGCGTCTTCACGAAAGGATGCGACATCATTCACGAGGGACAACAGCTCAAAAATGCATACATCCTCTGCGCAGGTTGGCTGTGCTCCTATAAGCTTATGCGCAATGGAACGCGGCAGGTGATCAATTTCTACGTTCCGGGTGACCTCATTGGCATTCGGAGACTTCTGCTCGCCAATTCCGATGATAACCTTTGCGCCATAACACGCGTTGAGGTCGGAGAGATAAACGCCGAAAAACTGCTTGAAGCGTTTGATGGCAATGGCCGTCTTGCCATGTCGATACTCTGGTCGACATTGAGGGACGAGGCTATTGTCGTCCAGCATCTGGTTGACGTCGGTCGACGCCGACCCATCGATAGGGTGGCCCATTTCTTCCTTGAGCTGGGCTCGCGTTTGAGTCTGGTCGGTCTAGGGACGAAGACGGCATATCAATGTCCCTTAACCCAGTTGCTGATCGCCGATGCGCTGGGTTTGACCGCAGTCCATTTCAATCGCGTTCTCAGGCAGTTGCGCGAGTTGAATGCAATGACGTTTCATGAAGGATGGGTGGAGCTCCTCGATTCCAAAAGACTGGAGCGCCTGGCTGATTTTGATTCATCGTACCTGCAATAGCCGATACCCGCGAGCGCTGGTCGTGACCGATGGGCCCATCGCGCAGGTCGATGAACAATGTCTTCCCGAGATGTGCCAACGTGAACGGCCGAGAGGGCCTATTCTCCTCTCAGCGTTTCGGTCTGATCGTCATCTTCGGGACCTCAGGGATGGATGCCTCCGCGCGCCGCATCGCAGCATACTCGCGTGCGATCCGGTCGAAGTGTGGCATCCTTGCCTGCTTCAATTCGGAAATTTGACGATCAATGATCCGAGCGTGCTCTGACCGTTCATAGGCGAGTTCTCCGGAACGTTCTTCGGGGGGCATCTGGAAGCGCCTCGCGGTCAACTCCTCGAGACGGTCTATGTCGACATCCCTCAATCCCGGGTGTGCCCCCTTCAGGAGACGGCGGAATTCTGGAGAAAGCGGATCCACGGCAGGCTCCTATCGAAAGACCTTGGCTGAGAGCCGGTCGGTCAGCCACTGATGGGTGATCCGATCGAGACGACAGCGTCGGGGATTATCGGCAAAATTGTAGTTGTCCATGAGGTTGGGTCTCGCATTGTCGATCAGCTCGCAATGATAGGAGACCCACGTCGTGGGGTAACCGATTCCGTCCCGGTTCTGGTCCGAATTGCGTGAAGTGCCGTTATAGTTTCCGAAGGTGGCCGGAATCGGGTTGGTGGAGGCCGTCCTGAACTTCTTGTTGACGTTCAGCCCCGGTCGCTGCGAATCGACGTAGAGATCATCGACAATGCCATTGGCGAAGTCGGATGAGGCGTGCCCGAATTCGTGAAGCGGCGTCATGCTGCCGAGGCTAGTGCTGAGCGCGATGGTTCCCGGGATGCTGGCGAAGCGCCCGTGGCTATGGTTAGTCCCGTCATAGGTGAAGTTTACCGACGTGCCGCTGGTGTCATCAGTCGAAAACCATGCTGACGATCTGGTGTGCGTCGCAGATTCGCAGAGGGCGAAGCTGACGTCCGAGTAAACGGAGTAACCATCGGTAAAGCCCCGGAACAGGGTGCGACGCGGCCCTATGATGTTGGTATTGTCCTCCTGCACAAGGGCGGCGGCGTCTGCGATGGCGCGGGTGGCATCGAAGATGCACGCGAACTGTATGTGCCTGTCGAGACCGCCCGCTCGCAGCACGTCCTCCGTTGACCGGAGCATATTGTCGATCGAGCGCCACACCGTCCTGTGGAACGAGGGCCTGTTTGTAGTCAGCGGATCGGCGATCAGGGCTCCTGAAAACCGGCGGATCACCGGGTTGCCAATGAAAGTGATGGTATACGGACGATCCTTGGGCGCTCCCGTGTAGAGACGCCTGACGAACTCCAGCGGGCCGGAAGATACGTCCACGGGCACCGCGTTGCTCGTCCAGCCGGTTGACGGCGAACGCAGCCGGACGTCATGTCGGACGGCGGGGATCGCAGGCGGCAATTGCGCCACCAGAACCCAATCGGGCCGGACGACATCGGGGGTGACAGTCACGACGTTGACGGGTCCGTCGAAGTCCACCACAACATCGTCCGGGAGATTGACGCTGGACACGGTGAAGAAGTCGTTGGTGACGGCACGCGACGGACAGATGTCGAAGCCGTTGAACTGTATGCTCGCGATGAGAGCGTCGGCGTCGCCGTGGGTGGCTGTCACCGCGTAGCCAGCATGCTTCGCACGCACGAGCGCCTTCACGATGGAGCGCTTCAAGAGGAGCACGTCGGACGGGTCGTCGGAGTTGAACTGGACGATCAACAGCTCCGCCGCCCCGGGCGCTCCGATTTGGGAGCAAACCAGATTGCCTACCCAGGTCAAGGAAATCACAAAGCCGGAAGTGGTTGCCATGGCCCCACCTGCTCAGCCGGGACCCAGGGTCAGTCCGGTGATATTGGAGTCCGTGTCACCGTGCTGGGCCTGTACCTGCTGCCGCGTGGTCATCGCCGCCGTCAGTGCGTCGATCATACTTGTCTTGAAGGCCAGCTGGGCAAGCGTGTCCTCAGGGTTGCCCTGTATGATGAGAATGGCCGTGTTGGTGGGCGCCGGACCGATGAAGGCGCATGCCAAGCTCGGCTGGAGCACCGTGAGCCTCTGAACGAAGCCGATCGTCGTCGCCATGGCTCACCCTCCCACGAAGAACGGCTCTCGGATGAACCCCAGCTCATGAGCGACTTCACTCAGGTATTGGAGATCGCCCCGAACGCGGATGCCGCCTCGGTAGAACTGTGCGACACCCTCCCTGCTTCCGTCGAGAACTGCCCGGATCTGCGCGGCATCGCCGATGATCTCGACCAAGGGCGGCGCAAGCTCAGCCTCCCGCGACAGTTTGCAGCCGGTGGCATGCGAGTGGACGTAGAAATCGCCGCCCTCCTCCCCTATGAACCGTATCAGAATGGACCCGAGGCGCCGCGTTCTGGCACCTTCAAATTTCCGCATGGCCTCGCCAAGAACGTTGTCCGGTGATTTCCTGGGAGTACTCACCTTTTTCTTCAGAGCCATTGAGCCTTTCCTTCCGTCTTCTACGGAGCACGGCTTCAACGCAAACACACGACTCGATTACGTCGCTGATGAGGGTCGCATGATCACGGCAGGTAATTAAGTATATCATAACCTATACTTTCCATTGTGGAAAGGCTCCCGGTTTAATTGCAAACTGTGGAGGATCGCGCACGCGGTCGGAGCGAACTATCGACCCTTTAGCTCTCTTTTAAAAATCAGAGAAATCAGATCTCCATGCCCGACTTCGTCGGCCTTTTTTTGTGCTATCGATAGGCGCGGCCGGCATTTGGAAGACGCAAGCCTGCAAATCGGAACAATCAAAGGCGCAAAAAACCAAGCGTTATATTTCAATGGCTTACAACAGCGATTTTGGACGATTCAAGGCAGCATCATCACTCGCGGACGTCCGGCTGTGGGTGCGGATTTGTCACGAATATTGGGTGCGGTAGTTCCGATCGTAACCACCGCACTCAAATGGATTTTTATCTAGCCTGTACGGGAGTTGTACATGGAACCTGTCAAGATTGGCATCATCGGCGCCGGCAATATCAGCGACTCATATCTGAAGGGTGCGGTGCGATCGAAGCTTATCAAAGTCCAAGCGATAGCGGACATCCGCATGGAGGCGGCGGAAGCCAAGGCGCAAGCGTTTGGGGTTGAGGCTGTCACCGTTGATCGGTTGCTCTCCGATCCGGAGATCGAGCTCGTGGTCAATCTCACGCTGCCAATGGTACACGCAGAAGTCAGCCACCAGATCATATCGGCCGGCAAGCATGTTTACTCGGAAAAGCCGCTGACGGCGACCTTCGCCGAAGCGGGTCCGGTGATGCAGGCGGCGCGCGCCAGGGGCCTGCGGGTCGGCGGCGCGCCCGACACATTCCTCGGCGCCGCGCATCAGGCCGCCCGTGGACTGGTCGATGCCGGCCGCATCGGCAAGCCGGTTGGTGGCGCGGCCACCTTCATGACCCGCAGCTCGGCGCATCGCTATGCCAATCCTTCCTTCTTCATCTTCAAACAGGGTGGCGGGCCGATGCTTGACATGGGCGCTTATTACCTGACGCAACTCATCAATCTGCTAGGCCCGATCAAGCGCGTTTCAGCGATCTCCACCAACGGGATTCCACGACGCGGAGTCGTCGAGGGGCCGCTGACCGGCGCCGTGATCGACGTCGAAGTCCCGACTTTCTACAACGGCTCGCTGGAATTCCTGAGCGGCGCGAATGTTGCGATCTCGATGTCCTGGGAAGTGCACAAGCATCGTCGTTCGCACACGGAGATCTACGGCACGGAAGGCAGCCTCGTCATTCCAGATCCCAACTTCTTCGGCGGCACGCCGCAGGTCGCCAAGGCCGGCGGCGACTGGGAAAATGTCGATATCTCCGCCTATCCCTTCGGTAGGCCGAACCGTGTGATGGATGATGGCCGCTCGGAGGCGGATTACCGCATGATCGGCGTTGTCGACATGGCCATGGCCATCCGCCACAACCGCCCGCACCGCGCCAACGGCGACATGGCCATGCATGTGCTCGAAGTTCTGGAAGGTTTCGAGCGCTCTTCGGTCGAAGGCCGGCACATCGCCATCACTACGCCTTGCGAGCGCCCGGCGGCCGTACCGCAAGGCGCAGATGAGGAGGTTTTCGACGCTTGATGCGATGTTCGCCCGGCGGCCTTCACAGCCGGTAGAGACTGGCTTTACGCCGATCAACAGCGCAGCAGGGCACCCTTATCCAATCGTGCGGCGCCATGCCTCATTGGCAAGCCTAACCATAGCCACATCCTATGGCATCCCCAGATGATCCAGTGATCAACAATCCTCGGCCAGCCAGCCGCCGGCGCAGGCTCGAGCCCTAGACCTCTCGATCCAACGGCTACATCCAAACTCGAAAGGAACAGCTTTCATGTCTGATCTATCGCCCCGAGTATCCGCGGACGGCTACCGGATCGCCATCAACCCCATTCAGTGGTTGGCATCCGATGATGGCTTCCTGGACCGCAGCAAGGCGCCGCCGCTCGATGACTTCCTGGCGCAAATCAAACAGGCAGGCTTTCCCGCCGCCGTCATCACGATTCCTGCCGGTACATCGCTGGAGGACTACAAGGCCGCTTTCGAACGTGCCCGCATCCTACCGGGCCCGAGCTATTTCGGCATCCCGAGCCCCGAGGCGGAGGTGCCGCTCGAAAAAACCCTGGAGGAGGCAAAGCTTGCTGGTGGCCGGCAGGCCGCCTTGGGGGTCAAGGACATCTTCATCGCCGTTCACATGCCGCCGAAGCTGCGTCCGCGCGTCGACAAGCCGGCAATCGGTACGATGTTTGACCAAGCGCGGCTCGATTTCATCATCGACCAGCTCGGCAAGGCCGCCGAGGCGCTGAAAGCCGAAGGCGTGATGCCGGCCTTGCATCCGCATGTCGGAACCTGGATCGAGACCGAAAACGAGACGCGCCGGACGCTTGACGCCATCGGTCCGCGCACGCTGAATTTCGGCCCGGACAGCGGCCATCTTTCCTGGGCCGGCGCCGATGTGCTGGGCCTGTTCCGGTCTTATAAGGACCGCATCAGCATTATGCACGTCAAGGACATCAGGCTCGACATCCGCGACGCGGCGATCGCAGCCGGCAAAAGCTACCCGCAGACGGCGCTGGACGGCCTGTGGGTTGAACCGGGGATGGGCAATCTCGACATCAAGGCCATGCTCGCCGAACTTGGTGCTGGTTTCGATGGTTGGATCGTCGCCGAAGTCGACCGGCCGACCATGCCGCCGTTGGAAAGTGCCATCGTCTGCGCCAAATACCTGCGGGCATTGCGAAGGCCGGCGGTTTAACCGCTGAAACGTTCGTCAAACGTGGTTTGAGAAAGAGATCAGCAGAAAAAATCGCGGCAAGCTGGTGGAGCTTGTCGCGATCCAAGTTATGCTTTCAAGAGAAACCGGTGGTCGGGCCTGTTTAATGTGCGCCGGCTCCGCCTCCTTGCGCCTTGCGGGCAAAGAGCACCGCGACTGCCGCGATCGCCAGCAATACGCCGATGACTGCAAAGGTATCGCTGAAACCCATGATCAGCGCCTGCCGCTTGACGATATTGCCAAGCGCAACGATTGCCTTCTGCTTAGCAAGAGCCTGGTCCGAGACGCCATGCGCCAGAAAATAATTGGTCATCTGCGTCAGCCGATCTCTCACCTCTTCCCGCGACAACGTCACCGACTGGCCGATGATGTTGGAATGAAACTGCTCGCGTTTGGTAAGCACCGTACCCAGCGTCGCCGTGCCGACCGCGCCACCAAGATTTCTCAGCATGTTCGTCAGGCCGGATGCGGCGGCGGCGTCCTTCGGCGCGATGAGGCCGGTGGTGATCGCCGTGACCGGGGTGATGACCATGGCCTGGCCGATGGCCCGCACGATGTTCGGAATCCAGAACTGATCGCCGGCGGTGTCCCCGGACAGCGTGACATTCATGAAGCAGCTAATCGCGAAGATGCTGATGCCGAGGAAGGCGATATAGCGGACGTCGAAGCGCTTCATCATCATCGGCACGAGCGGGATGAGTATCAGCTGCGGCAGGCCGGTCCAGGCAAGCACGTTGCCGATCTGCTCGGCATTGTAGCGCTGCACCTGGCCGAGATATTGCGGCAGGATGTAGACCGAACCGAACAATGCGAAGCCGACCAGGACATTGGACAGGACGCCGAGGCCAAAATTGCGTTGCTTCAACAGCCGCAGTTGCACGAGCGGCTTCTTGACCGTCAGTTCAATCCAGATGAAGGCGCTGAGAAACACGGCGGCGATGATGGCAAGGCGCAGGATGAAGGGGGATGAAAACCAATCGTCCTTGTTACCTTCTTCCAACACCGTCTGGAAGGCGGCGAGCCCGATTGCCATGGTGATAATGCCGGCCCAGTCGCCCTCTTTCAGCAGGCTCAGCCGCATCGGCTGCTTTTCCAACGTCGCGGCGAGCGCCACGACCATGATGGCGCTCGGAAATGCATTGATGAAGAAAATCGTCTGCCAGCCGTAATTCTCCGTCAGGTAACCGCCAATGGTCGGACCGATGGCCGGAGCAAAGGTGACGGAAAGCGCGAAGATGGCAAGCCCCGTCGGCTGCTGGAATTTCGGCAGCTTGGTCAAAACCATGGTGAAGGCCATCGGGATCAAAATGCCGCCGGCAAAACCCTGCAGGCCGCGCATGGCGATCATCGACCCGAGATCATGCGTGAAGGCGCAGGCGATCGAGAACAGCGGAAACAGCACCGCGTTTACCAACATGTAGCGGCGAAACGAAAAGACAGTGCTGAAATAGGCGGTCAGCGGGATGACCACGATCTCGCCAATCAGATAGGAGGTCGATATCCAGGCGCCGTTATCGACGCCGGTGCCGATGCCGCCCTCGATGTCGAGCAGCGAGGCGTTGGTGATCTGGATATTCAGGATCGCCATGAAGGCGCCGATCATGCCGGCTAGGACGGCGATCCAATCTCTAAGGCTGGCGCCGGCTGGTTGGGGAACGGCGGTGGCGGAGGTGGCTGCGATGGTGGACATGGCTAGTACTCCTCATCTCTCACCGTTCACGCGCCATGGCCCTGGTCGGCCGTCTTGATGTCGATGCTCGGCTGCACGGACATGCCGGGGCGCAGGTCGCCGGACGTGGCGCTGTCGCCATCGAGCACGATCTTGACCGGGATGCGCTGCACGACTTTGGTGAAATTGCCAGTGGCATTATCCGGCGGCAGCAGTGCGAATTCCTGGCCGCTGGCAGGCGCCAGGCTGTCGACGTGGCCGTGATAGACCCGGCCGGGGAACATATCGACTTCGATGTCGACTGGCTGGCCGGCATGCACGTCGGTCAATTGGGTTTCCTTGTAATTGGCTACGATATAGGCCGCCGACGTCGGCACCACGGACATCAATTGCGTGCCGGCCTGCACATATTGGCCGACGCGGAGCGTGCGGTTGCCGACGACGCCGTCGAGCGGTGCGGTGATCGTCGTGTAGGACAGATTGAGGTCGGCCTGGTTTTGGACGGCCTGGTCATGGGCGAGTATCGCTTTGGCCTGCGCCAGTTGGGCCTTCAACAGATCGACCTGCTTAGTCGTTGCCGCGAGCGACGCCGTATCACGATCGATTGCGGCGCGGGCGGCGGCGATCTGAGAGGCGGCCTGTTGTGCGGTTTGAACCGGCGCATACCCGTTGACCGAGAGGCTCGCATAGCGCTTGTCATTCTGCTCGGCGAAGGTCTCGTTGGCCTTGTCGACATCGACGGTCGCCTGGGCAGCCGAAATCAATGACTGCTGCATGTCGAGGGAAGCCTGCTTGGCCTCGACATCGGCTTGAGCGGCGGCAACATCGGCCTTGGCTTGATCGAGCGCCGTCTTGAAGTCGCGGTCATCGATGCGGGCGAGCACCTGCCCTGCCTTGACGCTCTGATTGTCGTTGACGACGACATCGGTGATATAGCCGGAAATCTTCGGCGCAATGGCGCTGTTGTCGGCCTGTACATAGGCATCGTCGGTCGATACCTGGAAGCGGCCGACCGTCCAATAGTTATGACCGTAATATGCGGCAGCGGCGATGACGACGAGCGCTGTGGCGCCGAGCAGGAACGATTTCCCCCGCTTCTTGGCGGCCGGCTTTTCCTCGGCGACGATACGCGCCAGTTCGACCGACAGATCCGGCTTGCCGGCGTCCATGGTCGGGGCCTCGGCGACCGGTGCCTGCTTATTGGCATTCAATACATGAACCTTGTTTTCCACTGTTGTCTCTCCTGATGGGCCGATCGTCTTAGGAGGGCGGATGGCCCGCAAAAATTCCCGGTTGGGTATTTAGGAAACTTGATGTTTTCCAAAATATGCTCTATAAAATGGAAGTCAACAGGAATTTGGAAAATCATCATGGTCGAAATTCAATTAATTGAGAAGCGCCCACGCGGCAGACCTCAACTTCGCTGCGACGATGATACGAGAGGCTTGATCATCGAGGCTGCGGACGTGCAATTCCGTGAAAACGGCTACGCGGCCGCAAGCATCAATGCGATCGCCCAGTCCGCCGGCGTCTCGACCAAGACGCTTTATCGGCTGTTTCCGACCAAGGCGGATCTGTTCTCAAGCATTGTTTCCGACCGCATAGGCCGGTTTTTCCTGGCGCTCGACCAGTCGATGCTGGCGACGATGGATTTGCGGCAGGGTTTGGAGCGACTGCTGACGGCCTACGGCATGCTCACAATGTCCGACGACACCGTCGACATGATGCGTCTTGTCATCGCGGAATCGGACCGCTTTCCGGAAATCGCCACATCCTTCTATGAGACGGCGATTATCGGCTCGAACGCCGTCATGGAAAAATGGCTGACGACCCAGTGCGAACGCGGGCTCATCCGCCTGGAAGACCCGCATATGGCCTCCGGCATGCTGCGTGGAATGATGATCATGGAGCCGCAGCGCGCCGCGATTCTGCGCCAGCTCCCTCCTCCGAACATTGCGGAGATCAGCCGGCGGGCGCGAATCTGCACGGAGGTGTTCCTGAAAGGCTGCCAGGTTTGAAATCAATCCTGGCGCGGATCGAGCGCGTCATTGAGGCCGTCACCAAGCAGGTTGAAGCCCATGACCAGTACGATGATCGCCACGCCCGGCCAGATTGGCATCCACGGCGCCTGCTGCAGGAATTGCCGCGCCGTATCGAGCATCGAACCCCAGGATGGGTCCGGTGGGCGCTGACCAAGGCCGAGGAAGGCAAGGCTCGCTTCGGCGAGCACCGCCGTCGCCATGGTGATCGTCGCCTGCACGACGACTGGCGCCAGGATATTCGGCATCACATAGACACCCATGATCTTGATATTGGGCACGCCGAGGAGCCGCGCCGCGGCTATATAGTCCTCGGTCTTGACAGTCAGCACTTGCCCACGCGTCAGACGGACAAAGATCGGCATCGCCGAAATGCCGATGGCGATCATCGCGTTTTCAAGGCTTGGATTGAGGAAGGTTGCAAAGGCGATCGCCAGCACCAGGAATGGGCAGGACAGCAGCGCGTCGGTGCAGCGCGAAATCACGACATCGACGAGACCACCAAAATAGCCGGATATCAGGCCGAGTGGCACGCCGATGACGATCGCGATCACTACGGAGACAAGACCGACAAGCAGCGAAGCACGAGCGCCGAAGATGACGCGAGAGAGGATATCTCGGCCGAGATCGTCGGTGCCGAACCAATGCAGCGCCGAAGGCGCCTGTCGGACCGTAAGCCAGTTCGATACGTTCGGCGGGAACGGTGCGATGACAGGCGCAAGGATCGCGACGAACACAAAGAAAAGGACGATCAGGCCACCGATGATGGCGCTGGGCTGACTGAGGCAGCGCCGCAGTGCCGATTTACGATTGCCGGAGGCGGCGGGAATGGCGAGCGTGGCTTCGGTCGTGTTCATCCGCGCAACCTCGGGCTCAGAATGACATAGGCGATATCAGCGAAGAGATTGAGCAGCAGGAACATCGCCGACGAGCAGAGAACGACGGCCTGGACGACGGCATAGTCACGGCCGAACACACCGTCGACCACCATCTTGCCGAAGCCGGGAATGCCGAAGACCTGTTCGGTCAGCACCGCACCGGACAAAAGCTCGCCGAAATGCAGCGAACTGACGGTGACCACGGGGATCAAGCCGTTGCGCAGCACATGCCGGATGACGACGATGCGCTCCTTCAGGCCCTTGGCACGGGCGGTGCGCACATAATCCTGCCGGAGCGTCTGCAGCATGGAGCTGCGGGTATGACGCATGACGATGGCCGACGCCGCGGTCCCCAGGACGATGCTTGGCATCAGCATGTAACGCAGATTGTCGAGCGGAGAATCGAACAGACCGACATAGCCGCCGGAAGGCAGCCAGCCGAGCCGCACCGCAAAGGCCAGGATCAGCATGATGCCGAGCCAGAAACTCGGAACCGAAAGACCAGCCAATCCGAGAATGCTGACACCATAATCGACCGGCGTGCCGCGCTTCAGCGCCGCGATGACACCAGCGGGAATGCCGATAACCAGCGCGAGGATCATCGCCATGACAGAAAGCTGGATAGTGACCGGCAATTTCTCGAGGATCATCTCGCCGATCGGCAGCTTCGTGCGGATCGATAGCCCGAAATCGCCTTGCAGGATGCCCCAGAGCCAATGGACATATTGGGTGTAAAGCGGCTGATCCAGCATGTACTTATGCCGCAGGAAGTCGATGACGGCAGGATCGCGCTCTTCACCCGCCAGCGCAATCGCCGGATCGCCAGGCAGAAGCTTCAGCAGACCGAAGACCAGGATCGATACCAGCAACAAGGTTGGAATGGCGATCGCCAGGCGGCGCAAAATAAAAAGAAACATGGCTTTTCTCTTGCTGCATGATCCCGAAAGCTGCGATGCGGTCTTGGGACGAAATCATGCAAAACCGGAAAAAGGATAGCGCGGCGGCCCCGCGCCATCCTCAGCGGATGATCGCTTATTTGGCAGGCTTGACGCCCTGCAGGCGCAGGATGCCGTCCGGATAGATGGTGATGCCCGTCACATCGGCCCTCGATGCATAGAACCAGTTCGGGTGATAGAGCGGAATAGTCGGCAGGTCGGTCAAATAGATGTCCGTCGCCTTCTCGTAGAGCTGCTTGCGTGTTGCTTCATCCGATGCCTGGCGGGCGGAGACCAGCGTCTTGTCCATCTCCGGGTTCTTGTATTTGTTGACGTTCTGGCTGCCGTCGGAACCGAAGAAGGAATAAAGCGTCGGGTCCGGATCGGCACGGCCGCTCCAGTTGCCGATATAGGCCTGGAAGTCACCGGCAAGGTAGCGCTGCACGGCCGAGGCTGTCTCGAGAGGCAGCAGTTGCACGTCGAAGCCGGCTTCGCCCGCGAGAGACTGAATGATCTGTGCCACGCGCCCGTCTGTCAGCGAGTTTTCATAGGTGATTTCCAGCTTCGGCGCGGGACCGCCGACTTCCGCGATCAGCGCCTTCGCCTTGTCGACATCGCGCGCCGGGATCGCGTGCGACTTGCTGTAGAAGGCGCTCGACGGCGGGATCATCTGATTATCGGGGATGAATTCGCCATTAAAAGCAACCTGGTTGATGACGTTGCGATCGAGCGACAATTCCAGCGCCTTGCGCAGGCGGGGATCGGTGCCGAGTGGAGTCTTGGCCTTGTCGCCATTGCCGACATTGATCATCAGATGCGAGACGGCAAGACCGGGCGAGGAATGCAGCGCCAATTTGTTGTCCGAACGCACGGTGGCGAGGTCGGTCGGCGCGATACGCTCGGCGACTTCGAGATCGCCAGCCTGCAGGCGCGACAGACGGACGGTCGAATCCGGAATATAGAGATACTGGATCTCGTCATAGCCGATGGCGCCGGCATTCCAGTAGCCAGCATATTTGTCGAGGGTGATGGAGTCGCGCTGCTTGCGCGCCTTCAGCATGTAAGGACCGGAGCAGACCGGGTTGGCTGCGAACTCACCGCCCTTCTGAACGGCGGTCGGCGACACCATCATGCCGGCGCGGTCGCTGAGCACGGAGAGCAGCGGCGCGAACGGCGCCTTCAAATGAAAGATTACATGGGTCGGATCGACCACCTCGACGGTGTCGATCGGCGCCAGCTCGGCTTTGCGGTTCGATTCCTTCAGCGTCTTCATGCGCTCGATGTTGAACTTGACGGCGGCAGCATCGAACGGTGTGCCATCCTGGAAGGTGACGCCGCTGCGCAGGGTGAAGGTAATGTCCGTACCCTTGTCGTTCCACGCCCAGGCGGTTGCGAGTTGCGGCACGATGTCGAGATTAGCGTTGATATCGACCAGCTTGTCACACATGGCGGCAAAAACGATACGGCCTGCATAGGTGCCGCTCGTTGCCGGATCGAGCGCATCCGGATCATCCTGCATTCCGACGCGCAATGTTGCTGCATGCGCGGATCCAATCGTCATGGCGATGGCCGACGCCATCATAAATGCCTTGATGGAAGTTCCCATAAATTATCTCCTTGTGGCGTACCCCTATGAGACCGGCCCGCCTGCCCAGATTTTATACAGCCATAAGTGATGCATGGTTTTTTGCGATTGTAAAGTATCCTGACTAAAGATTTGATCAAACTATGGGCGGCGATTAAAAATCCACCATTTATACCGAAAATTCTCCTTGACGCCTCTCTTCCGTTCGGTAGTTTGTTCTCAAAACTGACAAAAAATTAGGCCATGACAGATATTTCAACATCCGTTCCCCTCACCCGGCAGATCACATCGCGCACCGTGCTGCGCGCTGTCTTCGAAAATGCCCCCGTGTCGCGTGCTGAACTGGCGCGCCTGACGGGGCTGTCGAAGCAAAGCATGTCCGAGATTGTGCGCGATCTTGAGGATGAGGGCTGGCTGCGCGTAACCGGCCGAACTCAGGGCGCGGTCGGGCGAAGCGCGGTGACCTATGAGCTCGAGCCGCGCAAGGCCTTCGTCTTCGGTGTCGATATCGGTGGCACCAAGATCCATGCCGCACTGGCCGATCTTACTGGCGCAATCGCCGGCGAGATCATAGAGAGCACGGATTCGCGCGGCGGGGAACGCGTTGTCGACCAGATAGTGCGCATGCATGACGCTCTGTTGGAAAAGACCGGCATTGCCAAGAAGGCCGTGAAGATGGGCGCAATCGGCATCCCCGGTGCAGTCCATCCAAAGAGCCGGCAACTCACCATGGTGCCGAATATCCCAGGTCTTACGGACTTGGCTTTTGAAGACGTTCTCCGCGACAGGCTGGGCTACGACATCCTCATCGAGAACGATGTCAACATGGCCGCCAAGGGCGAACAATGGCTAGGCAACGGCCGCAGCATCGACAATTTCGTTTTCGTGGCGCTCGGTACAGGTATCGGCATGGGCATCGTCAACGAGGGCCGCATCGTCCGCGGCGCCCGCGGAGCAGCCGGCGAAATCGCCACCCTGCCGATCGGCGCCGATCCCTTCGATTCCCGTACCTTCATGGCCGGCGCGCTGGAGTCGGCAATCGGCAGTATCGCCATCCGCGGCCGCTACGAAGCGCTCGGCGGCACGCCGGGCCTGACTGTGCGCGAACTGTTCGAGCGTAAGGATGATCCGGCAGCGGGCATGGTGATCGACGAAGTAGCGCGCGTCGTCGCGACCTCGCTCGTTGCCATCTCCGCGGTCGTCGATCCGGAAGTGGTGATTTTCGGCGGCAGCGTCGGGGCAAGGCCTGAACTGGTGGAGCGGATCAGCTTCTATCTGTCGCGTTGCGTGCCGGTGCCGCTGTCCTGCACCATCAGCCCGCTCGGCAGCCAGGCCGGCCTTTTCGGCGCCATTGCCATCGCGCTTGAGCAGTTCCGCGAGACGCTGTTCGAGATTCCAGGGCGCGCCGATCTCGGCATGGCTTTCATGGCGGAGAAAACATCGTAAAACGATATTGAAGCTCGCATCAGAGGCGAGCAGCAACAGGCAGATAAAGGACATTGAAGACATGCAGCAGCGGGATTTTTTCAAGCCGGGCCGTTCGGTCGCAATTTCCGACAGAGGCATGGCGGCGACCTCGCATCCGCAGGCAACATTGGCGGCGGTCGATATCTTGCGCGCTGGCGGCAGCGCGGTTGACGCGGCAGTCGCGGCGGTCGCACTGCAGTCGGTCATCGATCCGCACATGACCGGCATCGGCGGCGATTGCTTCGCTCTTTACAGCCCTGCCGGCGGCACGCCGATAGCACTCAATGGCTCCGGCCGCGCACCGCAAAAGGCGAAGCTTGACTACTTCCTGGAGAAGGGCTTCACCGCCATTCCCGACGACAGCCCGCACGCGGTCACCGTTCCCGGCGCGGTCGATGCCTGGTGCCGGCTGATCGGCTCCTATGGCCGTTTCGATATGGGCCGTGTGCTTGCGCCGGCAATCGCAGCCGCCGAAGACGGTTATTGCATCACACCGCGCGTCGAACTCGACTGGCGCCGCTATGGCGACCGTGTCGCCAAATACCCGGCCTCAGCAGCCTATTTCCTGCCGCATGGCCGCGCACCGCGCACCGGCGAACGCATGGCCAATCCTGCTCTTGCCGCTACGCTGAAGGCAATCGCCAAGGACGGTCGCGACGCCTTTTATCGCGGCAAGGTGGCGGAGGAAATTACCCAGGTTTTGCAATCGTTTGGCGGATTGCATGAAGAAAGTGATTTCGCCAATTACAAAGCTTTCGAGACCACGCCCATCTCCAGCAAATATCGCGGCCGCGACCTGCTCGAATGCCCCCCGAACGGTCAGGGTCTGGCCGCCCTGCTGATCACCCGCATTCTCGACGGTTTCGATCTTCGCGATCCCAAGTTGACCGAAGCCGACCGCATCCATCTGCTCGCAGAGGCGACAAAGGCGGGTTATGCCAAGCGCGACCAGCTCATCAGCGATCCGGATCACCTGACCTTCAGCATCGACGAACTGCTGTCGGATCGTTCCGTTGCCGCCATGCGCTCGCAGATCAGCCTCGAGCATGCCGCCGACCCGTCTATCTGGGATGGTCCGACACATAAGGACACGGTCTTTGTTTCGGTGGTCGACCGCGACGGTAACGCGATTTCGCTGATTAACTCGATCTTCTTTGCTTTCGGCAGTGGCATCTACGCGCCGCGCGCCGGCGTTCTGCTGCAGAACCGCGGCGCAGGTTTCGTCGTCAAGCAGGGACATCCAAATGCAATCGGCCCTGGCAAGCTGCCCTTCCACACCATCATTCCGGCCATGTTGATGGAAGACGGCAAGACGCGCATGAGCTTCGGGGTCATGGGTGGGCAATATCAGGCTACCGGTCATGCCCATATGCTGAGCCAAATCCTTGACCGCGATCTCGATCCGCAGCAAGCGAGCGACCAGCCGCGCAGCTTCTGCTTCGGCGGTAAACTCGCTCTCGAACCGACGATTTCGGAAGAGATCAAACTGGATCTCGAACGCCGCGGCCATGTCACCGAATGGGCCAGTGAGCCAATCGGAGGCGCGCAGGCGATCATGATCGATCATGAACGCGGCGTCCTGCTCGGCGCATCCGACCATCGCAAGGACGGCATCGCCCTCGGCTATTGAGTTTGGGATATTGAAACCATGACGTCTGCTTCCGTTCTCTCCGTCCGCGACTTGACCCTTACGCTTCCCGAGGGCGGAGACCGGAAATATGCGCTGCAAGGCCTGAGCTTCGATCTGGCGGAGCGAGAAATTCTCTGCATCGTCGGCGAGTCCGGATCGGGGAAATCGCTCTGCGCCCAGACCATCATGGGCCTGCTGCCCAAAGCGATCGGCATCGAGAAAGGCGAAATCCTGCTGGAGGGGGCTGATATCATCAGCGCACCGCCGCCGGTGCTGCGTGATCTGCGCGGCAAGCGCGTCTCTATGATCTTCCAGGAGCCAATGACGGCGCTGAACCCCTCGATGCGCATCGGCGACCAGATTGCCGAAGTCTTCGAAGCGCATGGATTGCTGACCGAGAAGGAACGCGCGGAGCGCGCCGTGACGCTCGCAACCGAAGTCGGTCTGCCCAATCCCGAGCGTATCGTCCGCTCTTTCCCGCACCAGCTTTCCGGTGGCCAGCGCCAACGCGCGATGATCGCCATGGCCCTGGCGCTGGAGCCGAAAGTGTTGATCGCCGACGAGCCGACGACGGCGCTCGATGTCACCACGCAGGCGCAAATCCTGCGGCTGATCCGCGACATCCAGCAGCGGCGCGGCATGTCGGTCGTTTTCATCACCCATGATTTCGGCGTGGTCGCCGATATCGCCGACAAGGTACTGGTGTTGCAGAAGGGCCTGATGGTCGAACAGGGCACGGCCGAAAGCGTGCTGAAACACCCGACACAGGATTACACCAAGGCATTGCTCGCCGCCGTACCTTCGGCGATTCCGCCAGAACGCGCCTCGACCACCGCGCGACCGATCGCCTTCTCCGTCGACAAGCTGTGCAAGACTTATGTTTCCGGTGGTGGCTTCCTGCAGCCGAAGCGCCGGACGCAGGCGGTCAACAAAGTCAGCTTCGAAATCCGGCGTGGCGAGACGCTAGGTCTGATCGGCGAATCCGGCTCAGGCAAATCCACGGTCGCCCGCTTGGTGACCCGGCTGATCGATCCCGACAGCGGCCAGGTCATGCTCGCCAACGACGACTTCACCAAGCTCAAGGGTGCGAAGCTGCGACAGGCGCGCAAGCGCATCCAGATGGTCTTCCAGGATCCTTTCGCCTCGCTCAACCCGCGACGCAAGATCGGCCTCAGCATCGCGGATGGTCCGCTGGCGCATGGCGTCAGTCATGCGGAGGCAATGCAGGAAGCCCGCCAGCTCCTGACCCTCGTGGGTCTTGATCCGCGCGCTGTCGATCGTCTCCCGCATGAATTCTCCGGCGGCCAGCGTCAGCGTATCGGCCTTGCCCGTGCGCTCGCCTTGAAACCCGACGTTCTTGTCGCCGACGAATCCGTTTCGGCGCTCGACGTCACTGTGCAGGCGCAGGTGTTGAAACTGCTGGAAGAGCTGAAAGGCCGCCTCGATCTCGCGATGCTATTCATCACCCACGACCTGCATGTCGCCGCTCAGGTCTGCGACCGCATCGCCGTCATGCGCCGTGGCGAAATCGTGGAACTGAGGCCGGCGGCAGAGCTTATCAACGATCCGCAGCATCCCTATACGCGGGAATTGCTGTCGGCGATCCCAGGGCAAAATCTGACGGCGCATTGACGGGACATCAGGTTAATCGCATCCTATAGCTGTATAGGCTGATGGGTAAGCTGATGAAAACGATTGAAATCGACGACGCGGGGAGTGTTCTTTCGACTTTGGCCGATCATGCGCTCAACGGAAACGTCTCCGTCATCACGCGTCAAGGCGAACGTGCCGCAGTGATCTTGTCCTACGGCGAATATCGAAGGCTGAAGCAGATGGTGCCTTCCCTCGGTTGGCTGCTCGCCAACGCTCCGCTTGAAGAGGACGATCTTCCGGTGAGAAAACCGGCGCGCTGCCGGCTTCTCGAATTTTGATCTCTCAAATAATCCCGCCACCGCCTGCCGCGGAAACCGGACGCTCGCCAGCAACTTTTTTGCGATAACCGCTTGCCCGATAAGCCGCCACCGGATCGATGGCGCCTCCGGTGCGGCGGCGGGCTTCCGCAAGAATCGGCTCGACATCGGCACGGTAGGCACGCTTCAGGGTTTCGGAGGCCATCAGGGCGTCGTTAGAGTCTTGATAACCCGCCAGCGCCTCGCGATCGACGATCAAAGCCTGCGCATAGGCGCGACGGATTTCGTTGGCGCTGGAGATCAGGCTTTCGATCGGATCGGTGACATTGTGTGACTGGTCGATCATATGGGCTGGATGGAAACCCTTCGCGCCACGATGCTCCGCGTCGACCAATTCGTTGAAGACGAGGAACAGGCGATAGGGGTCGATCGCGCCGGCATCGAGATCGTCGTCGCCATATTTCGAATCGTTGAAGTGGAAGCCGCCGAGCTTGCCGAACTGGATAAGGCGGGCGACGATCATCTCGATATTGGTGTTCGGGGCATGGTGGCCGAGATCGACGAGGCAGAAGGCCCTTGGCCCGAGGGTTTGGGCGATCAGATAGTTTGTACCCCAATCCTGCACGACGGTCGAATAGAAGGCCGGCTCGTACATCTTGTGCTCGGAAAAAAGCCGCCAGTCTTCCGGTAGCGCCTTGTAGATCTCCGCCATCGCAGCGAGGTAACGTTCGAATGCCTTGGTAAAGTGGCTTTGACCGGGGAAGTTCGAACCGTCGCCGATCCAAACCGTCAGTGCCTTAGAACCTATCGCCTTGCCGATCTCGATGCATTCGATGTTGTGTTCGACAGCCTGCGCGCGCGTCGCCGCATCGACATGGCTGAGCGAGCCGTATTTATAGGAATGTGCCTGGCCGGGTGCGTCGGAGAAGGTGTTGGAATTCATGGCATCGAAGCCGAGGCCGAGCGCATCGCCTTTTGCCTTCAATTCCTTCGCATCCGCCTTATCCCAGGGGATATGCAGCGAGACCGTCGGCGTCGCCCGCGTCAACTGTTGGATGACGGCGCAATCGTCGAGTTTGTCGAAAATGCCGCGTGGTTCGCCGGTGCCCGGAAAGCGGGCAAAGCGCGTTCCGCCGGTGCCGACACCCCAGGAGGGCACGGCGACGAAAAATTCTGAGACCTTTTTCGTCACCGACTCGATATCGACGCCTCGGCGGTCAAGTGTGGCGCCCAGCGCCTCATAGTCGGAATTCAGCGCAGCGGCGCGCTTATCGTTTTCCGCAGCGACCAGATCCGGCGCAATTCTGAACTCGGCCATTCTTCCTCCCGAAAATCTGAGGCCCGCACCGGCGTTTGTCCCGGCCGGCGCAAGCCGAATAGAACTAGCGCGTGAAGCTCTGCGCGTTGCCGGCATCGACATTGATGATATTACCGGTCGACTTCGCGGAAAGGTCGGAGGCGAGGAAATAGATAGCCTCTGCAATATCTTCCGGGAAAACGTTGAGCTTCAACATCGAGCGCTTGCGGTAATGTTCCTCCAACTCGTCCACCTCGATCTTCGAAGAGGCGGCGCGCTGTTCGCGCCATTCGCCGTTCCAGATCTTGGAGCCGCGCAGGACGGCGTCGGGATTGACAGTGTTGACGCGAATGCCCGCATCCGCACCCTCGAGCGCCAGGCAACGCGCCAGATGGATTTCGGCGGCCTTTGCCGTGCAGTAGGCGGCGGCATTCGGCGACGAGGCAAGACCATTCTTGGAAGCGACGAAAACGACATTGCCGCCGAGATTCTGACGGCGGAAGAGCCGGAAAGCTTCGCGCGAGACCAGGAAATAGCCGGTCGCGAGAATGTCGATATTGCGATTCCACATCGAAAGCTCGGTGGTTTCGATCGGCGCGGACGAAGCAATGCCGGCATTCGAGACAAGAATGTCGATGCCGCCGAACTCAACGCAGGCTTCGGCGAAGGAAGAAATGACGGCGTCTTCTTTGGTCACGTCGAGCTTGACGCTGCGCACCGCATCTGCACCGAATTTCTTGACAAAGTCTTCCTGGGTGCTCTCAAGCGCCGCCTGATCGATATCGGCAAGCACGACGCAGGCGCCCTCGCCCACCAGACGCGCCGCGGTGGCGCGGCCGATGCCACCGGCACCGCCGGTAACGAAAGCAACGCGGCCGGCAAGGCTCTTCGGCTTCGGCATGCGCTGCAGCTTTGCCTCTTCCAGCAGCCAATATTCGATATCGAAAGCTTCCTGCTCCGGCAGGCCCTGATATTCGGAGACCGTTGACGCGCCGCGCATGACATTGATGGCGTTGACATAAAATTCGCTCGCGATGCGGGCAGTTGCCTTATCGCGGGCAAAGGACAGCATGCCGACCCCGGGGACCAGGAAAATCACGGGATTCGCATCGCGCATGGCTGGTGAATTGTCGTGCTTGCAGTCGTTGTAATAGCGCGCATAGTCGGCGCGATAATCTTCCAGCGCCTTGTCGAGTCCGGCAATAATTGCCTCCACGTCAGGTTTCGCCGGATCGAAGTCGACGATCAGCGGCCGGATTTTGGTGCGCAGGAAGTGGTCCGGGCAGCTGGTGCCCAATGCGCCGAGCGGACGCAAATCCTTTGAATTGACGAATTCGAGCACCGCGGCCTGATCGTCGAAATGACCGAGCTTACGCTCCGCCTTGCCGATACGGCCACGAATTTCCGGCATCAGCTTGGCGGCGATTGCCCGGCGCTCCGCTGGCGGAAGGCTCTCGACGACAGCGCCGCCGAAAATGGTCTTGCCTTCGGTCTTCGCCGCAAACCACTGGATCGCCTTGTTGATGATCGCAAGGGTCAATTCGTAGCAGGCCTTGGCGTCGTTGGCCCAGGTGAACAGACCATGGCTTTCGAGTACGACGCCCTTGGCGTTCGGATGCGCCTTGACGAAGGCTTCGAGATCGAGGCCAAGCTGAAAACCGGGGCGACGCCAGGGCAGCCAGCCAATATCGTCGCCGAAAATCTCGCGCGTCAGCTCCCGGGAATTCTTCGACGCGGCAATAGCGATGATCGCGTCGGGATGCATGTGGTCGACATGGGTAAAGGGCACGAAACCATGTAGCGGCGTGTCGATCGAAGCGGCGCGTGCGTTGAGGTTGAAGGTGCAGTGGGGGAGGAAACCCACCATGCGGTCTTCATCGGCCACACCCTTATAGATGCTCTTCAAACTGTCGAGCTTGTCCTGATAGAGCGTGGCGAAACCGTCGAGCTTGATGGTGCCGACATCGCCGCCGGAGCCCTTTACCCACAAGACCTTGACCTTCCCGCCGGTCAGCGGATCGGTTTCCATGACCTTGGCAGACGTATTGCCGCCGCCATAGTTGGTGATACGCTTATCGGCGCCGAGCAAATTGGAGCGGTAGAGCAGCTTGCCCGGCTCATCAAGGCGGGCCGCATATGCATCATCCCAACGGTTTTCCAGAAGCTGAACCTCAGCGGCCATATCATCCTCCCATAAGATCATGTCTTGCAGGCGGGACCGAAACATGTTCGCGCCGCCCTTTGCAATCACGATATCGCTCACGCATAGTCGATTTGTCAATCGAAAACGATCATAATTGATAATGGTGCGATGCAATATGAAAGTTTTTGAGCGTTTGTGATTGACACTTTGTCACATTTGCGAAATAACCCAAGAAGGAGGAGCCGATGCACGAACGTGAACGCCATCGCATCATTTTGAGCGCCGTACAGGAAAAACCTGTGGTGACGATTCAGGATATTTCCGAATTGACCGAGGCCTCGGAAGCGACGATCCGCCGTGATATCGCGGCCCTGCATGTGCAGGGAAAGATCCGGCGTGTGCGCGGCGGTGCGGAATCGATCCACCCTCCGCAACTCGGCAATCTCGCTGGCCGCCCCTTCCGCGTTTCGGAAGGCGTCAATATCGATAAGAAACGCGCAATTGCGCGCAAGGCCGCTGAACTGTGCGGCCAGGGCGACGCCATCATCATCAATGGCGGCACGACGACATTCCAGCTCGTGCATTATATTTCGGCCTACCGGATGCAGGTGATGACCAATTCCTTCGCCATTGCCGAACATCTGGTTAAGCACTCGAAAAACACGGTGACGGTTCCGGGCGGCGCGATCTATCGCGAGCAGAGCCTGATCTTGTCGCCCTTCGACAATGACACGACCCGGAACTTCTATGCGCGGCGCATGTTCATCGGCGCACAGGGTGTTGGCCCGCTCGGCATCATGGAGGCCGATGCCCTGGTGATCCAGAGCGAGCAGAAGCTGATGCGCCAGGCCGACGAACTGGTCGTGATGGTCGATTCCAGCAAGTTTCATCAGCGCTCCAGCCTGATCCTGTGTCCGCTCGAACAAGTGACGACCATCATCACCGACGACGGCATTTCGGCGGAGACTGTACGGATGATTGAGGATGCGGGCGTATCCCTGATCACAACAAGCGTCGAGGCGCAGGCCGAGAGGGAGGATTCCCCGTCGGTCGCATAAGATATGCGGCTGTGGCGGGGTGAGCATAGCCTACAACTTTGGGAGGAAGAGACATGAATATTGCAAAGAAATTGGCGATTGGCGTAGCGCTGGCCGTCGCAATGATGGCTGGCACGGCAAGTGCAAAAGACGTCAAGATCGGCCTCGTGGTGAAGTCGCTCGGTAACGGCTTCTTCGAAGCGGCCAACAAGGGCGCTCAGGAAGCTGCAAAGGAACTCGGCGGCGTCCAGGTGATCTACACCGGCCCGACGCAGCCGACCGCTGAAGCCCAGATCGAAGTCATCAACTCGCTGATCGCACAAGGCGTCGACGCCATTGCTATCTCCGCCAACGACAAGGATGCTGTGGTGCCTGCCTTGAAGAAAGCTACACAGCGTGGCATCAAGGTGATCTCCTGGGACTCCGGCGTAGCTCCGGCCGGCCGCATCCTGCAGCTCAATCCGTCTTCGAACGAGCTGATCGGCAAGATGTGCCTGACGCTCGCCAAGGATCATCTTGACGGCGGCAAGGGCGATTTCGCCATCCTGTCGGCGACTTCCACCGCCACAAACCAGAACATCTGGATTGGCGAGATGAAGAAGCAGCTCAAGGATTTCCCGGGCCTCAACCTGGTAACGACTGTCTACGGCGACGACCTTTCGGATAAGAGCTACCGCGAAGCCCAGGGCCTCCTGACATCGCATCCGGAAGTCAAGGTCATCGTCGCTCCGACCACCGTCGGCGTGCTCGCTGCTTCGCAGGCCGTCAAGGATGCCGGCAAGATCGGCCAGGTCTATGTGACCGGTCTCGGCCTGCCGTCTGAAATGGCCGGCGCCATCAAGTCGGGCGCCACGAAGGAATTCGCGATCTGGAACCCGATCGATCTCGGCTATTCGGCAACGCAGATCGCCTACCGCCTCGTCAAGGGTGAAACCGACGGCAAGCCGGGCAGCGAGATCAATGCCGGCCGCATGGGCAAGATCAAGGTCGGAGAAAACGGCGAAGCCGCCATGGCCGATCCTTTCGTCTACAACGCTTCGAATATCGATCAGTTCTCCAAGGTCTTCTGATCGACCATCCCGTTCGCAACTTTCCGGCGGCTTCGGCCGCCGGACTTGGTTCACTTATCCGGTACATTCCTGATGACCACAGTCCTTCAACGACCCGCCGCAGGCATGCCAACCTTAGGCAATACGGCCATTCTGGAAATGCGCGGCATTTCACAGATCTTTCCGGGCGTGAAGGCGCTTGATGGCGTCAGCATCTCGCTTTATCCCGGCAAGGTTACGGCCCTGATCGGCGAAAACGGTGCCGGCAAATCGACGCTTGTCAAGATTCTGACCGGTATCTACCGTCCGAACGAAGGCGAAATCCTCGTCGACGGCAAGCCGACGGCGTTCCATAGCGCCCAGGCCGCAATCGACGCAGGCGTCACCGCCATACATCAGGAGACCGTGCTCTTCGATGAGCTGACGGTCGCCGAAAACATCTTTCTCGGCCATGCGCCGCGCACGAAATTCCGCACAATCGACTGGAAGACGATGAACAGCCGGGCGAGGATCCTGCTGGAGTCGCTGGAAAGCACCATCGATCCGTCGATCCGCCTGAAGGACCTCTCCATCGCGCAGCGCCATCTCGTGGCGATTGCCCGCGCTCTGTCGATCGATGCCCGCATTGTCATCATGGACGAACCGACGGCCGCACTTTCCCGCAAGGAGATCGACGATCTCTTCCGTATCGTCGAGAGCCTGAAGGCCAAGGGCAAGGCCATATTGTTCATCAGCCACAAGTTCGACGAACTCTACGAAATCGCCGATAATTTCGTCGTCTTCCGTGATGGCCGCGCGGTTGGGCACGGCCGGCTGAAGGAGACGCCGCAGGACGAGATTGTCCGGATGATGGTTGGCCGCGATGTCAAGGATGCATTCCCAAAGGTGCCGGTCACGATCGGCGACACCGTGCTCGAGGTCGAGAACTATTGCCACCGCACCGAATTTCGGGACATCTCGTTCAAGCTTCGGCGCGGCGAAATCCTCGGCGTCTACGGACTGATCGGCGCCGGCCGTTCCGAACTTTGTCAATCGCTGTTCGGCATCACCAAACCGCTCTCCGGACGGCTGACGTTGAGCGGCCAGGAAATCCATATTCATTCGCCGCATGACGCCATCCGCGTAGGGATCGTCTATGTGCCGGAGGAACGCGGTCGTCACGGCCTTGCGCTACCGATGCCGATCTATCAGAACATGTCGCTGCCCTCGCTCGGGCGCACCTCGCGCAAGGGTTTCCTCAAGGCAGCCGACGAGTTCGCACTCGCCCGCAAATATGCCGAGCGGCTCGACCTGCGCGCCGCCGCCCTCTCCGTACCGGTCGGCACGCTATCGGGCGGCAATCAGCAGAAGGTTGTGATCGGCAAATGGCTGGCGACGCAGCCGAAGATCATCATTCTCGACGAGCCGACCAAGGGCATCGACATCGGCTCGAAGGCTGCCGTGCACGGCTTCATCAGCGAGCTGGCGGCAGAAGGTCTCAGCATCATCATGATCTCCTCCGAACTGCCTGAAATCCTTGGCATGTCGGACCGGGTGCTGGTGATGAAAGAGGGACTTTCGGCCGGATTGTTCGACCGCGAGGGGCTGACGCCGGAAACGCTGGTGCGCGCCGCAACAGGCAATGCATAGGGAGGGTCGGATGCCACGCATCCTCAAAAAACGCGAGACGCTGCTCTTCGTCATCATCATCGTGATGATCGCCGGTTTCGCAACGCGTGCGGCCGGCTTTGCCGAGCCCGCCAATCTCGCCAATATCTTCAACGATACGTCGATCCTGATCATCCTGGCGCTGGCGCAGATGACGGTCATCCTGACGAAATCGATCGATCTTTCCGTCGCCGCCAATCTCGCCTTCACCGGCATGGCCATCGCCATGTTGAATGCTGCCTATCCCGATCTGCCGCTGATCGTTCTCGTGATCACCGCTGTCGTCATGGGCGCAGTGCTTGGCGCCATCAACGGCTATCTCGTCTGGGCTCTGGAAATCCCGCCGATCGTCGTCACCCTCGGCACGCTCACCATCTATCGCGGCATGGCCTTTGTGCTGTCCGGCGGTGCATGGGTCAATGCCCACCAGTTCACCCCGACCTTCCTCAGCGTACCCCGTACGCCGCTGCTCGGCCTGCCGGTCCTCTCCTGGATCGCCATCGCCATCGTGCTGATGATGTATTTCCTGCTGCGCTACACGCGCTTCGGACGCTCGACCTATGCCAGCGGCGGCAATCCGGTTGCGGCCGTTTATGCGGGTATCGATGTCGGCTGGACGCGCTTCCTCGCCTTCGTGCTGTCGGGCGCCCTCGCGGGCCTCAGCAGCTATCTCTGGGTATCGCGCTATGCCGTCGCCTATGTCGACATCGCCAACGGTTTCGAACTGGACAGCGTCGCGGCCTGCGTCATCGGCGGTATCTCGATTGCCGGCGGTGTCGGCTCGGTTGCCGGCACCGTGCTCGGCGCGCTGTTTCTCGGCGTCATCAAGAATGCCCTGCCCGTCATCGGCATCTCACCGTTCACGCAGATGGCGATCTCCGGCACCGTCATTGTCCTCGCCGTCGTCTTCAACGCCCGGCGCGAGCGCAATCGCGGCCGCATCATCCTTAGGGATCAGGCGGCGAAGGAAACCTCGAGCAAGGAGGTAACCGCATGAGCACCGTATCCGAAACCACGCCGGAGAAGCGCAGCATTCCCGACCGTCTGGGTACGCCCTTCAAGCGCGTGATGGCGAGCTGGGAAGTCCTGCTGCTCGGCGTCGCGATTGCCATTTTCATCTTTAATTCCCTGGCCTCACCCTATTTCCTCGACCCTTACAATCTCTCGGATGCGACGTTCAATTTCACCGAAAAGGCGATGATCGCCTTTGCCATGGCATTGCTGGTCATTGCCGGCGAAATCGATCTTTCCGTCGCCGCTATCATCGCTCTTGCCTCGACTGCCATGGGCGCTGCGGCACAGGTGGGTGTCGACACGGTGGGGCTGGTGGCAATCGGGCTAGGTGTCGGGCTCGTCTGCGGCCTTTTCAACGGCTTTCTCGTCTCAGTGCTGAAACTGCCGTCGATCGTCGTCACCATCGGCACGATGAGCCTGTTCCGCGGCATTTCCTATATCGTCCTCGGCGACCAGGCGTATGGCAACTATCCCGAGGCCTTCGCCTATTTCGGCCAGGGCTATGTTTTCTGGGTCTTCTCCTTCGAATTCGTTCTCTTCATCGTGCTGGCGATCGCCTTCGCCATCCTGTTGCATGCGACGAATTTTGGCCGGCAGGTCTATACGATCGGCAACAATGATTTTGCGGCGCGCTTTTCCGGCATCCCGGTCGAACGGGTCAAATTCATCCTGTTCCTCCTGACCGGCATCATGAGCGGCATCGCCGCCGTCTGCCTGACCTCCCGTCTCGGCTCAACGCGACCGTCGATCGCCCTCGGTTGGGAGCTGGAAGTCGTGACCATGGTTGTGCTTGGCGGTGTCTCGATCCTTGGCGGCTCCGGCACGATCGGCGGCGTCGTCATCGCCGCCTTCGTCATGGGTCTGGTGACCTTCGGTCTCGGCCTTCTCAACGTGCCCGGCATCGTCATGTCGATCTTCATCGGCCTACTCCTGATCATCACCATCGCGCTGCCGATCGTTGCACGGCGCCTCAAAGCCATGAGCTCGAAATGACCTCCTCCCTCGAACGCCACGCTTTCAAGATGACGCTCAATCCCGGCATGGAGGCCGAGTATAGAAAACGTCATGACGAGATCTGGCCGGAACTGATCGAGCTGCTGCACCAGGCCGGCGTCAGCGACTATTCCATCCATCTCGACCGCGAGACGAACACGCTGTTCGGCGTTCTGACGCGGCCGAAGGACCACACGATGGCCAGCCTTCCCGACCATCCCGTCATGAAGAGATGGTGGGCGCACATGGCCGATATCATGGCAACCAATCCTGACAATTCGCCCGTTCAGAGCGATCTCGTGACGGTCTTCCATCTGCCATGATCGCTACGTCGACCTATCGCCGCATCGCCGTCCTCGATATCGGCAAGACCAATGCCAAGGTCGTGGTGCTCGACGCGCAGACCGGTGCAGAGATTGCCGTCGTACGGACGTCCAATACGACGCTGAAGACCGGCCCCTACCCGCACTACGACATCGAGCGGTTATGGGATTTCGTCATCGACGCGCTGAAGGATTTTGCCGCCATGCCCGGCTTCGACGCGATATCGATTACCACGCATGGCGCCTCCGCCGTTCTTCTGGCTCAGGATGGCAGCCTCGCCCTGCCCGTGCTCGATTACGAGCATCACTATCCAGAAGCCGTGCAGGAGGCTTATGAGCGCCTGCGCCCGCCGTTCGGCGAGACGTTTTCGCCGAGACTTTCCGGCGGCCTGAATGTCGGCGCGCAGATCCATTATCAGAAAAGTGTATTTCCCGGCAATTTCGCCCGCGTCAGCACGATCCTGACATATCCGCAATATTGGGCCTTTCGGCTGACCGGCGTTGCCGCCAACGAGGTGACTTCGCTCGGTTGCCATACCGATCTCTGGAACCCGACTGCCGGCGCTTATTCCTCGCTGGTCGATACGCTCGGCATTCGCCCCCTGATGGCCCCCATTCGCTCCGCCTTCGATGTACTCGGGTCTCTGTTGCCGGCAATCGCTGAAAATATCGGTCTCGATGCTCCGGTTCCGGTCTATTGCGGTATCCATGATTCCAACGCCTCGCTGCTGCCGCATCTCGTGGAGAACGAAGCGCCCTTCGCCGTCGTCTCGACCGGGACCTGGGTGATCAATTTCGCCGTTGGCGGCGACCTTGACCATCTCGACCCGGCGCGTGATGCGCTCGCCAATGTCGATGCCTATGGCCGCGCCGTGCCTTCCTCGCGTTTCATGGGCGGGCGGGAATTCGAGATCCTGGCGGCCGATATCGGACCTGTATCGCCGGAGGCGGCGGAAACGGCCCTCGAAACCGTGATTGAAAAAGGCATCATGCTGCTGCCGAATGTGGTCGAGGGGTCCGGCCCCTTCCCCGGCAAGAAGATGCGCTGGATCGGGCAAGCCCAAGCCAACCCGGCCGAACGCCTCGCCGCCGCCAGTCTCTATCTGGCATTGATGACCGAGGCTTGCCTTGGCCTGATCGGCGCCAAAGGCCCGGTCTTCGTCGAAGGCCCCTTCGCGCTCAATCGGACCTATCTTGCCGTTCTGTCTTCGCTGACCGGCTCGGACGTCGTCGCCCTGCCCGGTTCGACCGGCACCAGCCAGGGTGCCGCGCTGCTGACCGGCATCAAGCCCACGACTCCACCAGAAAATCCGCCTATCCGGATCGATCTGATGGGTCTGCGAGAATACCGCCAAGCCTGGCATCAGGCATTGGCAGAATAAACGCCTCCTTTGTCCGAATTCCACGCATCGCTTCAATTGCGATGGACGGCACCTTTCACGATCATCTCCGCATCCGCTGATTGGCACGATAAGGAGATTTGACCATGTCCCAGGGAAGCGAAATCATTGCCGGAATCAGGATACCGGACAGCCAGATGGCAAAGGCAGCGACGGAGTTGGTGCGCGACACCGAGACCGACCTGCTCTACCATCATTCCCGCCGCGTCTTCCTGTTCGGCGCACTGACAGGCGAGCGCAAGAAGCTCAACTACGATCCAGAACTGCTCTATATCGGCACCATGTTTCACGATATGGGCCTGTTCGATTCCCACGCCAGCGAGACCGAGCGTTTCGAGGTAGACGGTGCCAACGCCGCCCGTGACTTTCTGAAGGCCTATGACGTCTCCGAACGCGATGTCGACGATGTCTGGGATTCGATCGCGCTGCACACGACCCCCGGCATTCCGCAACACAAGCGCCCGACGGTCGCTCTCGTCACCGCCGGTGTCGAGATGGACGTGCTCGGCATTGCCTATCATGATTTCACCGAGGAGCAGCGCCATGAGGTCTGCACCTGCCATCCGCGCGGCCTGAAATTCAAGCACGGCATTCTCTCGGCCTTCTGCTACGGCACGATCAAGAAGCCGGACACCACATTCGGCAACGTCAAGGCCGACGTGCTGGAGCGCATGGATCCAACCTACAAACGGGTGAATTTCGCCGAATTGATCATGGATTCGGCGTGGGATAGCTGATCCTCGATCCCAGCCGGAGGCCTGCAGGACATAGTGTCGGCGGGCCTCCTTTTACAAGCTTAACTCCGCCTGAAGCTTGCCCGATATTGGTTCGGCGTCACGCCCAGGCGTTTCGCAAAGACTAGCCGCATACGCTGAACGTTGCCGAAGCCGCATTCGAAGGCGACGGCCTTCAGCGCCAGATCGCTTCCTTCCAGTAGATTGCGAGCCGCATCGACGCGTGCCTGTTCCACGAACTCGGCCGGCGTGGCCTGAACCTGCTGCACGAAGGCACGGGCGAAACTCCGCGGACTCATGCCGGCCCGTTCTGCGAGATCGGCAACGGAGAGGCGATCGCGCAGATGCGCCATGACATGCAGATAGACCTTGGCGATCGGTGAGCCTTCTTCCGCCGGCGCTGCAATGTAGGGGCTGAACTGCGACTGGCCGCCCTGACGCTGAGCCACGACGACAAGACGTTTGGCAACGGCGAGCGCGACAGCGGCGCCGTGATCCTCATTGATGATTGCGAGGGCAAGATCGATGCCCGCGGTGACGCCCGCCGAGGTCAGAAGCGCGCCATCGCGGATATAGATGCGATCGAAATCGACATTCGCCTGAGGAAACATCCGCGCCAGCACCGGCGCATTTTGCCAATGAGTCGTTACCAGTCGGCCATCAAGAAGCCCTGCGTGACCAAGCGCGAAGGCGCCGGTACAGACCGAGCCGTAACGTGCGGCCGCGCCGACGATGCTATGCAGACAGGCGATCAACCGTGGGTCGGGTGCGGCTTCGGGAAGCCCCGGCCCTCCCGCTACCAGCACCATATCGAAGCCGGGCTCAGCTTCCTCATAGGTGACATCCGGCACCAGGAGCATGCCGTTCGAGGCGCGGAACGGTTGCCGCTCCGGGCCGATCAAGGCCACGCTATATCCGTCGCCATCGGCGATAAACGCATTCGCCTCGGCGAATACGTCCAACGGGCCGGAGACGTCGAGGGCCTGTACCCCCGGAAAAATGATCATCGCGACCGACCGCATCGAAACCGCACTCCGTCCAATCAAATAGACAACGGAATGCGGTATAATCGAAATTGGCTATCGGCGTATAGAAAGCGCAATTGCCATGCAGCTATTTGCTTTTCGATGCGGCAAGCTGCCGCCGGTAGTCTTCGACCGGCAGGCCTCCCACACCCCAGCTATCCATCTCCACCTCATTGATGACGACGAAGGTGGTGTTTTGCGGCTTGCCGAGAACATCGAAGAGAAGGTTGCTGACGCCCTTGATCAGGGCGGCCTTCTGTTCGGCGGTGGTTTGAGTCGCGCCCGGTACGGTGCCTTCGCGGGTTACCTGGATGTTTACATAGGGCATGATTGGGCTCCTCGTTGGAGCGGCGGCATCACGGTGCGCCGCTCGTTGTTCAGATTCGGTCTACCAGCGACCGGCATGCTGGCCGCCGTCGACATGCAGCGTCTCGCCGGTGACAAAGCCGGCCTTTTCGAGATAGAGAACGGCATCGACAATGTCGGCAATATCACCCATGTGGCCGACCGGGTGCAAGGCAGCCAGGAATTCATGTGTCTCCGGCGCATGCATCGGCGTCTTGATGATGCCGGGCGCAACTGCATTCACGCGTATGCCGCTCTTGGCATATTCGATAGCGAGGGCCCGTGTAACAGCGTCGAGCCCACCCTTGGTCAGTGAGGCAAGTGCGGCCGAAACGCCGGCAATCGGCTGGTCGACCAGCGTGGTGGTGATCTGGACGATGTGACCACTGTTGCGCTTCAGCATTTCGGTAGCGGCCAGTTGCGAGATGTGGAAGAAGCCTTCAACGTTGACGGCGAAAGCGTTTCTGAAATCCTCAACTGTGTACTCGGTAAACGGCTTGGCGATGAAGATGCCAGCGTTGTTGACCAGCGTGTCGATGCGGCCGAACCGCTCCAATGCCGTCTGAACGATGCGCTCAGCAACCTTGCGATCACCGACATTGCCGTCGACAGCGACCACGGAGGGATCCGAGGATGGCTTGATCGAACGCGAATTGGCAACAACGGCATAGCCGTTTTTGCGATAGGCGGCGACAAGGGCCGCGCCGATGCCCTGCGATGCGCCAGTGATGATTGCGACCTTTTGTTCATTGCTCATTGTCTTCTCTCCTTAAGAGGGGCCGAGGCCCGCTCACAGGGCGCAGGGGACCGCGCCGTGGCGGTTCGCTCCGCACGCCTTGAACTTCGTTTCGATGTTACGGATGCCCTTAAGAGGCCGGCGAGGCACCCTGGCCTCGCTTGCAAACAACATAGTATCTTGCAAAGATCGCCGGAATAATCGCCCATCGGAAGTCAGTATTGCAGTCTGAGGAAGAATATGGATCGCATCGAGGCCATGAAGGTGTTCGTCACGACATTGGACGAAGGAAGCCTGGCGGCGGCCGGCCGCAAGCTCGGGCGTTCCGCTGCCGCGATCACCCGCGCCATCACAGCGTTGGAACACCATGTCGGTGTCCAGCTCCTGCACCGGACCACCCGGACAATTCGGCTGAGTGAAGCCGGCGAGCGCTATGCCGCCGCCTGCCGGCGCGTATTGTTGGATATGGAGGAGGCGGATCTTTTGGCTGCGGGCGAAACCAAAGCGCCGCGCGGCTTGCTGACGATAACCGCGCCGCTTATCGCCGGCGTGGCGATCGTACAGCCGATCCTCGACGCGTTTCTAGACCGCAATCCCGAGGTCAAGGCGAAGCTATTGCTGCTCGATCGCCCGGTCAGTCTGGTGGATGAAGGTATCGACGTCGGCCTACGGATCGCGCATCTCGCCGACTCCAGTATGGTGGCAATCAGGATCGGCGAAGTGCGACGCGTGATCTGCGCGGCCCCATCCTACCTCGATGCCCATCCCCCGATCACGGAGCCCGCCGATCTCGCCAATCATCAATGCGTGGCGCTCGCCCAATTCGGCGAAACGAGCTGGAGCTTCCCCGCCACTTCACCGAATGGCGCCCAACGGCTCGTGCATATTTCACCACGGCTTATCGTCAATGGTATAGCCACAGTGATTGCCTCTACCGCCGAAGGCCATGGCGTCACCCGCGTTTTCTCCTATCATATTGCGGAGAAAGTCAGCCGTGGCGAATTGAAGATCATCCTGGCAAAAGACGAAGCCGCGCCGCTGCCGGTTCATGTTGTGGTGCCTGAGGGGCGCCTCTCCGTTCCCAAAGTGCGGGCCTTTGTCGACGATGCCGTTCCGCGGCTGCGAGCGGAATTCAGCCGCTTCGCCCGGTTGTGCCAGGAAACCTGAAGCGGCCCGAGGAATGGCCAGCCGCTAACGGATTGTCGGCCCCGTCCGCAGTTGCTCCACCGCGAAATCGACAAAGGCGCGCGTCTTTGCGGAGACATGCCGGCCTTCGGCATGCACGACGTGGATGGGCAACGGTTCCTCCTCGAATTCCTCCAGAATGATGCGCAATCGGCCGTCGGCGATCGGCTTTGCAACCTGATAGGAGAGCGTGCGTGCCAGACCCCAGCCGCTCAATGCCGCCGAGATCGAGGCCTCGACGGTGTTGCAGAACAGACGCGGATGGAGGGCGGGGGACGATTTGGCTTCAGGGCCGAAACGCCACTCGAGCGGCGCCGATGATCCCGTGTTCGCAACGATCGTATGGCTAGCGAGATCGACCGGCGTCTGCGGCACGCCATGGCGCTCGAAATAGGACGGCGCACCGCAGACGACGCGACGCACAGTGCCGACCCTGGTGGCGTTGTAACTGGAATCCGGCAGGTGGCCGATACGGACGCCGACATCGATCCCCTCCTCCACTAGATTGACGATGCGATCGAACAGCAGCACGCGACCGGTGACCGCCGGATGCAGCGCCAGGAACTTGGTGACGATGGGCATGACGTAATATTGTCCGAAGAGCACCGGCGCGGTGACGGTCAATACGCCGGACGGCGTCGCGTAGGAGCCGCCGGCGGAGGCCTCGGCCTCATCGATATCGCTGAGAACGCGGCGGCAATCCTCGACATAGTGGTGGCCCTGTGCCGTCAGCTTCACCGAACGCGTCGAACGCAGAAACAAACGCGCACCGGTGACCTCCTCCAGAAAGGCCACCGCGCGGGTGACGGCCGGCGGGCTCATGTGCAACTGCCGCGCCGCATCGGCGAAACTGCCGGTATCGGCCACTTTCACCAGCACCTTCATGCATTGCAGCTTGTCCAACCGATTCTCCTGTCACACTCAGGATTATTCCATTTAACGAAACAGTTTCTTGTTCACTATCGTACTTCTGTTTTCTGGAGAAACAATCATTTTTAAGACGAACAACTATCAACCCGGAGACCAAAATCATGAAGCTCTACATCCATCCAATGTCCGGCCATTCCCACCGCGCCCACCTATTCGTGTCGCTGATTGGCGTCGACGCCGATATCGTCGAAGTCGACCTCACGCAGGCTGAGCACAAAACGCCGGCGTTCCTCGCGCTCAATCCTTTCGGGCAGGTTCCGGTGCTGGACGACAATGGCACTGTCATTGCCGACTCCACGGCAATCCTGGTTTATCTCGCCAAGAAATACGCGGAAAACAGCTGGTTGCCGGAAGATGCTGTGGGAGCCGCTGCCGTGCAGCGCTGGCTTTCGGTCGCGTCCGGCGAAATCGCCTACGGTCCCTGCGCCGCACGTCTCGTTACGGTCTTCGGCGCCAAGTTCAATGCGGATGAGGTGATCGCTCGCGCCCATGTCATCTTGAAGCTGATCGACAATGAACTCGCGACGCGCCAATGGATTGCCGCCGATCATCCGACGATCGCCGATGTGGCGCTTTACAGCTATATCGCCCGCGCGCCGGAAGGCAATGTCGACCGTTTCCGATATCATAATGTCAGCGCCTGGCTTGCTCGCGTCGAATCTCTTCCAGGCTTTTACGCCTTCCAGAAAACGCCGATCGGCATCGCCGACGTGGCCTGACACCCCTCCCAGAAGCATCACCGCTCCCCCTTCTTTCGAAAGGCTAGGTCATGTTGACCATGAACAGAACCGAAAATGCCGCTCCCTGGCATGCCGGGGAAATAACCCTGCAGAAAAAGGCCGGGGTGGCGGAGCGGATGAGCGAAATCGGCCAGCGCGTGCTGCGCGATCATTTGATCGATCAGCACCGCGACTTCTACCCGCAGCTTCCCTTTATCGTGCTTGGCACCGTCGATACCAGAGGCGATGTCTGGGCAACGCTGCGCGCCGCCCATCCGGGCTTTCTGCATAGCCCTGACATCCATACGCTGAGTGTCAATCTTGGCCGCGATCCGGCCGATCCCGCCGACGCGGGCATGAACGATGGCGACGCCATCGGCATGCTCGGCATCGAGCTCCATACCCGCCGCCGCAACCGTCTGAACGGTATGATCCACCGGCAACGGAATGACGGTTTCGATGTTACGATCGGCCAGTCCTACGGCAATTGTCCGCAATATATCCAGTTGCGGGATTTCGAATTCGTCCGTGATCCGTCCGAACGGACGGATCAGCCGGCGCTGCATCTCGCTGAACTCGACGGCAGGGCAAAGGACATGATCAAGAACGCCGATACCTTCTTCGTCGCCTCCTATGTCGACCGCGAGAATGGGCAGAGGCAGGTCGACGTGTCGCATCGCGGCGGCAAGGCCGGCTTCGTGCGCATCGGCAGCGACGGCGTGCTGACCGTTCCGGATTTCGCGGGCAATCTCTTCTTCAACACGCTCGGCAATTTCCTCGTCAATCCGAAGGCCGGACTGGTCTTTGCCGATTTCGACAGCGGCGAATTGCTGCAGCTCACCGGCGAGGCGGAGGTTATTTTGGAGTCGCCGGAGCTATCAGCCTTTCAGGGCGCCGAGCGGCTGTGGCGCTTCACCCCGCGTCAGATCGTCCGCCGTCCGGGCGCGTTGCCGTTGCGCTGGAAGTTCCGCGAACGCGGCTGGTCGCCCAATTCGCTCATGACCGGCAGCTGGGACGACGCCGCGAGTCGGTTGAAGGCAGCGGAACTGCCGACGGCTTGGCGGCCGTTCCGTGTCGCCAAGATCGTCGACGAGAGCGCTGTCATCCGCTCGTTTCATTTGGAGCCCGCCGACGGCAATGGGCTGATCCCGCATTTGCCCGGCCAGCATCTACCGATCCGACTAACGCCAAAGGGCGCAGACAAACCGGTCTTCCGCACCTTTACGCTTTCGACGGCGCCATCGGATGGTCTCTACCGCATCAGCGTCAAGCGCGAAGGTCTGGTGTCTCGGCACCTGCACGACACCATCCGCGAAGGCGACATTATCGAAGCCCGGGCGCCAGCCGGTCTCTTCACCATCGATGCCACGGAGAAACGACCGGCCGTGTTGCTCGCAGCCGGCATTGGCATTACGCCGCTCATCGCCATGCTGCGCCACATTGTCTATGAAGGATTTCGAAAGAGATATATCCGTCCGACGTGGCTGTTCTATTCCGCACACAGCAAGGCCGACCGGGCCTTCGATCGCGAGATCGAGGACCTCGTTGCTGCAGCACAAGGCATGATCCGTCTTGTCCGCGTCCTCAGCAATTCGGTGGGTTCAACAGCCGGCGAAGACTATGAGAGGATCGGGCGTATCGACATGCCGCTCCTGACCTCGGTCCTGCCCTTCAATGACTACGACTTCTATCTCTGCGGACCACCGACGTTTATGCAGTCAATCTATGACGGCCTCACAGGCCTCAACGTCGCCGACGCCCGAATCCACGCCGAGGCCTTCGGCCCCGCCTCTTTGGTCCGGAAATCCGACGCATCGAAAGCGCTTCTCCTCGACACCCCAGCGCAGACTTCCGTACCGGTGCAGTTCATGCGCTCGGCCAAGGAAGCCCGCTGGGAGCCCGGCTCCGGCACCTTGCTGGAACTTGCCGAAGCACGCGGTCTGTCGCCGCAATTCAGTTGCCGTCTCGGCAATTGCGGCAGTTGCCGGACAAAGATCATCGCCGGCAGGGTCGCCTATACCAGAACGCCGACCGCGCCTGTCGGCGAGGACGAAGCACTGATCTGCTGCTCCGTGCCGGCAGCGACCGAGGGCGACGAGGGCCAACCACTACAACTGGATTTGTAGTTGCGCTGACGTCTGCTTGCGCAGGCTTGTCTGACGAGCCATTAACTCGCAACGGCTTCGGCGGCATCCATGACGCGGGCCGAATAGACCAGAGCGGCACCGGCATTGACGGAGATGGCGACGCCCAGGGCCTCGGCGATCTCTTCCTTGGTGGCGCCAAGCTTCTTTGCTTCGGTAGTGTGGACGACAATACAACCGTCGCAACGCAGGGTGACGGCGACGGCAAGGGCGATCAGCTCGCGCTGCTTGGCATCGAGATAGTTGGTGGACTTGCCGGCGGCCGACAGCGTCTGGTAACCCTTGATTGTTTCCGGCGCCACCTTGGCGATCTCGCCGATGCGACCGAACAGCTGCGAGCGATATTCCTTCCAATTCAACATGACGATCTCCTTTTGCGATCTCAGCAGCGGCGTGATTGCCTCGGCTGTTGGAAAGGACTATGCCTTCAATAATCGATACGTTGAATGTTCCAAACGCTCATCTCATAGCGCAATCGTCTCATCTCATGGACACACTGAGCCGCCTTGTCGAACTCTCCCGTTTGCAGCCGACACTCGATATTCGCTGCCGGCTCGAGGGCGTATTTCATATTGATCACGAGCCGGCGCAGGAAGGTGTGCTCCCCTTTCATCTCGTCCTCGACGGAAGCTGCACCATTCAGTTGCGCTCCGGGCGACAGATCGTGTTGAAAGCCGGCGATTTCCTACTGCTTCCGCGCGGCAGCGCACATATCCTCAAAAATCTTGGCGACGCCGACGAGCCAGCTGCGCCGCTCATACTATCCTATGACGGCATGCTGCCGCTGCGGCAAAACGGCGGGGCGGTCGATGTCGACCTGCTCTGCGGCCACTTCAAATGCGCACCGGAATCGTCTGCCTTACTCCTCGACTCCCTGCCGGATCCGTTCCACGCATCGCTGGCAAGCGTCCAAAGTGGCGATATGCTGAAGAGTTTCGTCCACCTGCTGCGTCAGGAAACGATGCTCGGGCTACCAGGGGCCTTGGTGATCGTCACAGGCATGTGCCTTGCTTTGCTCATCCTGGCGCTGCGGACACGCAACACCGCGCCCGACCGAACACCGGGTCTTCTTGCGCTGCTCGCCGATCCCCGCTTGAGCAAATCCATAAGAGCCGTGATGACAGCGCCCGGAAACCGCTGGACGATCGAGGGGCTGGCCAACCTCTCGGCAATGTCGCGCGCGACCTACGCACGACAATTCACGGCCTGTGCCGGAATGACGATCGGCGATTTCCTGACTTCCCTGAGGATGTCGGTTGCAAGCGATCTGCTGCGCGGCACGACGCGCAGCATCGCCGATATAGCCGCTGAAATCGGTTATGAATCGGAAGCCGCCTTCGGCAAGACATTCAAAGCCAAAAACGGCCTCACGCCCGCCAAGTTCCGGCAGCGCTCTTCCGCTAGAAATTTCTGAAAAATCGTCAAAATTGTCCTCGCGATGGTTATTTTCTTGCGGAATCGCAGTAATATTCATACAGAAACTGCCCTTATGAACGCTTTTGAGGTCAAAAATGTCCGGAAGCGATCATCAGCCTTGATGTCACTTCCTGTCCCCATTTTCAGGCGCCTTACGGCAGTTTGCGCGTCACGACAGGCCATTGCGGCGGGTTCAAAGGGCGCTGCCGCGCCCATCCAAGGAGAGAGAAAATGAGTCTGAAGACATTGACGGCCGCGACGTTCGTCGCCTCGCTGGCCTTCGCGCCACTCGCGCATGCGGATATCGTAATTGGTCTGATCGCGCCTCTAACCGGCCCCGTCGCCGCTTATGGTGACCAGGTCAAGAACGGCGCACAGACCGCCATCGACGAGATCAACAAGAGCGGTGGCGTTCTCGGCCAGAAACTGGTCCTGAAGCTGGGGGACGATGCCGGCGATCCGAAGCAGGGCGTTTCCGTCGCCAACGATTTCGTTGGCCAGAGCATTCGTTTCGTCGTCGGTCCGGTAACCTCGGGCGTCGCTATTCCGGTTTCGGATGCGCTCGCCGAAAACGGCATCCTGATGGTAACGCCGACCGCGACTGCGCCGGATCTCACCAAACGCGGCCTGACCAATATCCTGCGTACCTGCGGCCGTGACGATCAGCAGGCCGACGTTGCGGCGCAATATGTGCTGAAGAACTTCAAGGACAAGAAGATCGCCATTCTCAACGACAAGGCGGCCTACGGCAAAGGTCTGGCGAACGCGTTCAAGGCGACGCTCAATGCCGGCGGCGTCACTGAAGTGCTCGACGATTCCCTGACCCCTGGCGAAAAGGATTACAGCGCACTGACGGCGAAGCTCAAGGCTGCCGGCGTCGATGTCGTCTATTTCGGCGGCTATCATCCGGAAGGCGGTCTTCTTGCCCGTCAGTTGCACGACATCTCCGTCAAGGCGCAGCTCATCGGCGGCGACGGCCTGTCGAACACCGAATATTGGGCAATCGGCAATGAAGCCGCCGCGGGCACGATCTTCACAAACGCTTCCGATGCGCTGAAGAACCCGGATTCGCAGAGCGCCGCCAAGGCGCTGCAGGAGCGCAACATCCCGGCGGAAGCCTTCACGCTGAACGCCTACGCTGCCGTGCAGGTATTGAAGGCCGGCATCGAAAAGGTCGGCAGCGCCGACGACGCCGAAGCCGTCGCAACCGCACTGAAGAGCGGCGAACCGATCCAAACCGCTATCGGCAAGGTCACCTATGGCGAAACCGGCGACCTCACCTCGCAGAGCTTCTCACTCTACAAGTGGGATGCCGGCAAGATCGTCCCGGCCGAATAAGCCGCTTGATCCAAGTCTTTAAATTTCGCCGGGCCATTCGTGGCCCGGCATTTTTATATTTGCCTGATCGTCGGCCCCGCCATGCCCCTTCAACAAACGGTGCGGAAGCGTTCGACACAGGTGGACAGGACCTCCTCGCCCGGCCTTTTCCACCAATTCGCTTCCGAGAAGATTTCCACTTCCTGCGGACCGAAAAAGCCGGCCTTCTCGATAGCAGCGCGAATACGCTTCAGGTCGATGACGCCGTCTCCCATCATGCCGCGATCAAGCAGCAGATCCTTGGTCGGTACCAGCCAATCGCAGATGTGGTGTGCCAGGATCTGGCCGTTGGCGCCGGCCCGCGCGATCTGATCATAAAGCTTCGGATCCCACCAGACATGGTAGACATCGACGGCGACGCCGACACCCTCGCCAAGAAGGTCACAGATATCGAGCGCCTGTTCCAGCGTGTTTACGCAGGCACGGTCGGCGGCATACATCGGGTGTAACGGCTCGATCGCCAGCGGAATGCCAGCACTGCGCGCATGCGGCAGGATCGCCGCAATGCCGTCCGACACCATTTCGCGAGCGTGAGCGATATCCTTCGAACTCTTGGGCAGGCCGCCAACAACGAGCACGAGGCAATCAGCATTCAGCGCCGCCGCTTCATCGATCGCCCGCCTGTTGTCATCGATCGCTGCTTTCAGGCCCTCGGGGTCGGCCGCCGGGAACATGCCGCCACGGCAAAGGCCGGTGACCTTCAGCCTGTTATCGGCAACGATCCTTGCTGCTTCCGCCAAGCCGATCGCGTGTACCTGGTCGCGCCAGGGAGCGATCGCGACAATATCCTGCTTCAGGCAGGCTTCGACCGCCTGGCGCATGTCATATTGCTGGCGCACGGTCGCAAGATTGATGGAAAGGCCTGATATAGCCATTCTGATGATCCTCCCAGATCCTGCTTTCGATTAGGCGACACCGACCGTGGCAAGGATCGTCTTCATCCGCCGCACAGCGAGATCGGGGTCTCTCAGAACACGCGCCGCATCGGCGAGGCGAAACAGCTCCGACAAGTGTACGATGGAGCGCGTGCTCTGCTGGCCGCCCAGCATCTGGAAGTGGTCCTGGAAGCCGTTGAGATAAGCGAGGAAGACCACACCGGTCTTGTAGAAGCGCGTCGGCGCCCTGAAGATATGCCGCGACAGCGGAACGGTCGGCGCCAGCATCTGGTGGAAGGCGTCGAGATCGTTCTCGGCAAGCTTCGAGAGAGCGGCGCTCGCCGCCGGCGCAATCGCGTCGAAGATGCCAAGCAGCGCATGCGAATATCCCTGTTTATCCCCCGCGATCAGTTCGGCATAATTGAAATCATCGCCGGTATACATTTTGACCGCTGGATCGAGACGACGGCGCATGACGATCTCTTTTTCCGCCGACAACAGCGAGATCTTGACGCCATCCACCTTGGCGGCGTTGTCGTTGATGATCGCGACCGCCGTATCCATCGCGTGCATATCGTCGGACGAACCCCAATAACCGGCCAGCGCCGGATCGAACATCGAGCCAAGCCAGTGGATGATTACCGGTTGTTGGACCTGCCCGAGGATGCGGTTATAAACAAGGACGTAGTCGTCCGGGCTTTTTGCGGCCGCGGCAAGCGCGCGGCTCGCCATCAGGATGATGCGCCCGCCCTGGCCTTCGACGAAGGCGACCTGCTCCTCATAAGCGCGAATGACGTCATCGATGGTGACGTCGGGACCGGGTGCCAGATGATCGGTGCCGGCGCCATAGGCGATCAACGAATCCGAGCGATTGCGGGCGGCCGATTGCGCGTGCGTGATCAGCTCCTTGGCGCCGGTCCAGTCGAGGCCCATGCCGCGCTGTGCCGTGTCCATGGCTTCCGCCACGCCGAAACCGAGATCCCAGAGATATTCGCGAAAAGCAATCGTCCGTTCCCAATCGATGTTGCGGTCGAGCCAAGGATCGTTGTTGGCTAGCGGATCGACAACGACATGGGCAGCCGCATAGGCAACGCGGTTGAAACGATGGCCGCCCGCCGGGCGCTCCGGAGGACTAAGCGGCGTATTAGCGACGGTGAATTCGGCGAGCTTGCCATCGGTCCCGGGCAAACGAAGGGTCTTCGTCATTGTCTTAAACCTCCTAGTGAGCGGAAAGCGAGGGAACGTCGACCCAGCGGCGCTCCGCCCAGCTCCTTTGAGCGAGCTCGGCGAGTTGAACGCCCTTGGCGCCCTCGCGCAAGGTGAATTTCCACGGTGCATCCTCGACGACATGCCGCAGGAAATCCTCCCATTGCACCTTGAAGCCATTGTCGAAGGTCTGCGTGTCCGGCACCTCGTCCCAGGTATCGAAGAAATTGATCGGCTGCGGCTGATCCGGATTCCAGACCGGCTTCGGCGTATTGACGCGATGCTGCGTCCAGCAGCGCATCAGCCCGCAGACTGCCGAACCCTGCGTGCCGTCTACCTGGAAAGTGACGAGATCGTCGCGGCGCACGCGCACGGCCCAGGAGGAATTGATCTGTGCAACCACGCCGCCGTCGAGCTCGAACGTGGCATAAGCAGCATCGTCGGCATCGGCGACATAAGTCTTGCCGTTTTCATCGACGCGGCTCGGAATATGCGTCGCGCCGTAGCAGCTCACGGCTTTGACCTCGCCGAAAAGATTGTCGAGCACATAGCGCCAATGCGGCAGCATATCGAGGATCATCCCGCCGCCATCGGCCTTGCGGTAGTTCCAAGAGGGACGCTGCGCCTTCACACCCCAATCGCCTTCGAAAACCCAATAGCCGAACTCGCCGCGCACGGAGAGAATCTTGCCGAAGAAACCGCTGTCGCGCAGCATGGCGATCTTGCGCAGGCCCGGCAGATAAAGCTTGTCCTGCACGACGCCGTTCTTGACGCCACGACGCTCGGCCGAGCTTGCGACGGACAACGCTTCATCCAGCGTCTCGGAAATCGGCTTCTCGCAATAGACATGTTTGCCGGCCGCGATGGCTCTCTCCAGCAGGGAGACGCGCATCTGCGTCGAGCCGGCATCGAAGAAGATCGTGTTGTTGGGATCGGCGAGAGCGCTGTCGAGATCGGTAGTTGTCTTGGCGACGCCATGCTTGCGTGCGATTTCCTCGATCTTCTCGGCGTTGCGGCCGACCAGGATCGGGTCCGGCATCAATCGGTCGCCACTGGCGAGCAACACCCCGCCTTGGTCGCGGATTGCCAGGATCGAACGCACGAGATGCTGATTATAACCCATGCGGCCGGTGATGCCATGCATGATGATGCCGATCGGCTTCGTCACCATATCTCCCTCCTCCCGTAAATAACTATATAGTTACATAACTGACACGGCGACGCAGTCCTGTCAACGGCCATCATCGAAGGGCGTAGCGGCGACTGCGCGGATTCGGTGGGATTTGGAGGAGTTCTGTGCTTAAGGACGCAAATAGGCGAAGATGACGTCGACGATATGCTCGCCCCAGGCGTCGATCTCCGACTTGTCGGAGAGGTTCCGCCGGAAGATCGTCGACAGCGTCCAGCGGTTCGTCAGGAAGAAAGACCCAAGGGCAGCGATGCTCATGTAGATCTTGACCGGATCGCAACCCGGACGAAAGTCACCCGCCGCAGCGCCGCGGTCCAGCAAACCGGAAATCTCGGCGACCAAGGGCGAATGCAGCTCGAAAATTCGGGCCGACCGCTTCAAAAAGCGGGCCTTATGCAGGTTTTCGGTGCTGAGAATGCCGAGGAACTCCGGATGGTCCAGGAAATATTTCCATGTGAAAACAACAAGCTCCCGCATGCCCTCGGTGGGGGTGCGGTGCGAGAGATCGAGCCTTGCCTCCGCTGAACGAATGGCGACGTAGCTGCCCTCGAGGACAGCGACATAAAGTGCGTCCTTGCCGCCGAAATAGTGATAGAGCATGCGCTTGTTGATCTTGGCACGTTCGGCGATAGCGTCGACGCGGGCACCACCGTAACCGCGCTCGGCAAATTCCTTGGTCGCCGCAGCTAGGATCGCCTTGCTTGTGCGCTCCGCATCCCTGAGGCGCGGTCGCTCGGCGGGTGCACCCGATACCGCTTGATCGGCGGTCTCGGCCTCCGTTTCAACCTCTGGGCTCTTCGATCGGCTCTTTGTGACTTTGGCTTCGGTCATCGCGACTCCCGGCTGCACTTGGCAAGGCCGATGCGGCCTCCTAGCTGCCGACAAGTAACCGATCGTGGCACAAGTTGACAGGCCCTCAAAAATCGAGGGGCGTAGTAACTATATGGTTATATAAAACTTGGCGATTGGCAATAGGAGTTCAGCGCAAGCTCGAAGCGCCGCATTGGTGACAGATCATGCTTTCGTGCAGGGTGGGCGAGCGAAGCGGGTGATTTTCAACGGCTTCGCAGGCCCGCCCCTACTTACAGCGGCAGTTCCTCGCCGGCTTGTTCTCGAACCATGTATTCGGCGTACCAGTCCGGCCAGTTTTCATCGCGTTGGCCCCCGGTTCGCTTCTCGTGTTCGCCATGCGCCTCCGCCGCCCGCCGGAGCGCGGCCGCAAGCTCGGTCGACGAGGTGAATGACGTGACATTCGCGTCCACGCGGCCGGGTAACCGGGCTGTAACTTCCTGAAGCAGCCAGACGTTGCCATCGGGGTCGCTGAATGAGGCGAGCGAGGCGTAACTCCGGCGCTCGGGATCCGGACCGCTCACACGGCCCGGCCCCTCGCCGCGGTGGAATATCTCGCTGACCTCGACGCCGCGCTTGGCGAGCTCAGCATGGGCCATTTCGATATCGGATACGACGAGAAAGAGGCTCGAGGTTTCCCCCAAATGGATCGAGCATGGCGAGCCAGGAGGCGTGAACTGGACGGCGCGAGATCCGTCCTTTCGAAGAAAGTCTGCATCTAGCCGCCAGCCGAGGTCTCCGTAAAAACGCTTGGCGCGGCCGACGTCTGCGACGGGGAGGACGGCGACCTCAAGCTTCAGCGCGACCGTTGGTGTTGTCGAGGTCTCGCTCGCCGTTGTGCTTTGTACCTGAATGTTGCTCATGCGGGGCTCCCTACGTTTAGAGGTTCAAGACAAAGTTGGAGATTATGAAACTGCACGAGTACCGATGACGCAGCACGATGGTTCGGCCGACCGCATAGATGGCCAAGTATTGATTTAGGCGACATGGCGGCCTTGGCCAGAGGGGTGGCGACTCCAAGCTGACCATCGGACACTCGTCGCCAAGGTACCTTGCTTTCAACGCCGGCTCAGCCCAAGAGAACAAGAACTATTCAACACCGGGCGGCTTCATGGCACGAAAACAGATCGCGATCATCGGGGGCGGCCCTGCAGGCCTGATGGCAGGCGAAGTGCTGTCGCTCTCCGGCCATCAAGTCACCGTCTACGACAGCATGCCAACGGTCGCCCGCAAATTCCTGCTGGCGGGAAAATCCGGGCTCAACATTACCCATTCCGAGGATTACGCCCGTTTCGCCAATCGCTTCGGCCCGGCCTCCGAACGCCTGCGTCCTGCCCTCGACGCCTTCACGCCCAACGATATCAGAGCCTGGGCGGCGGGGCTTGGCACGGAGACATTCACTGGCTCCTCGGGCCGCGTCTTTCCAAAGGTCATGAAGGCCTCGCCGCTGCTGCGCGCTTGGCTCGGCAGGCTGGAGGCGCAAGGCGTCAAGGTTTTGACTCGGCATCGCTGGTCTGGTTTTGCTGAAGGCGGCTTCGCCTTCAAGACGCCTGAGGGGCGGACGATCATTCGATGCGATGCAGCCCTGCTTGCGCTCGGCGGAGCGAGTTATCCCCGGCTCGGTTCGGATGCCGGTTGGATCACCTGGCTTCGGGATGGAGGGGTCGACATCAGCGACTTCCAGCCCGCCAATTGTGGATTCGATGTCGCTTGGAGCGCAGTTTTCGCGGAGCGTTTCGCCGGCGTGCCGTTAAAGGCGGTGACGGCGACGTCTGACGCCGGCACCTTCCCCGGGGAATTCGTCATTTCCCGACACGGTATCGAGGGCAGCCTCGTCTATGCTCATGCCGCCAGCCTGCGTGACCGGCTTGCAAGCGACGGGAATGCCGCACTTGTAGTCGATCTCGCACCCGGGAGGACAGAGGAACGGCTGTCGCGCGATCTGGCGCGGCAGGACATGAAAGCCAGCCTCTCCAATCGCCTCCGCAAAGGTGCCGGAATTGAAGGCGTCAAGACGGCTCTGCTGCGAGAACTCGTTCCGCCCGCGACTCTGACAGACCCTGAAGGGCTATCGCGGCTGATCAAAGCCCTGCCGATCCCGCTCGTGAGGCCTCGGCCCATCACTGAAGCCATATCATCAGCCGGCGGCATCCGCTGGAGCGGTGTCGACGACGGATATATGCTGAAGGCCCTGCCCAGCGTGTTCGTCGCCGGAGAGATGATAGATTGGGAAGCCCCGACCGGCGGCTATCTTCTCACGGCCTGTTTCGCCACCGGACGCGCTGCAGCGAAAGGAATAGAGGCCTGGCTGCAGCGGTGAAGGGTTCCTACCTCCCCCTCACCCAATCCGCCCGTTCGCCATCAACCACGCCACGGACTCCTGCACAGCCTGCAGCGACGTGTAGCGCGGCGCATAGCCGAGAAGCCGCTCGGCCTTGGCGATCGAGCAATTCGGGCTGCGGGCGACATGTTCCCACGTTGCCTTGGCGTCCTCCGGCGTCTCGCCCTCGGCCCATTTGTCATAGGGAAGAAATTCCAGCTTCGGCTCATGACCGAACCAGCGCGACATCGCCTCGGCATAGCCTCTAAGCGTCAGTGCACCGCCCGATACAGCATGGAAGCTCTCGCCAGTCGAGGCGCGCCAATTGGCGATCGCGCCCATGAACATCTGGGCGACATCGTCGGCATGAACATGATGAACCGTCTCCAGGCCGAAATTCGGCAGCAGGAGCGTTTCACCCCGCGCAAGCGTCGAAAACGCCGCGAGGTTGAAATGGCCCGCCGGATTGAGCGGCGCCCAACCGGGGCCGACGATATGACCGGGATGGATCAGCGTCGCCGGAAAAGCCTTGGTGCGCGCCTCTGCTAACAAATAGCTTTCTATCGCGGCTTTCTGCGTTCCGTATTCACCGAACGGCCGCTTCGGCGTTTCCTCGAGCGTCGGCACGACGGTGGAAAAACCGTGCGTCCAGATCGTGCCTGTATGGAGAAAATGGCCGACATGGCCGGAGAGAGCTTCAGTGAGATGCTTGGCGCTCTCCAGGGTGAAGCAAATCATATCGATGATGATATCGGCATTCAGCGCCCGGATCGCCGGCCCGAAACTGCCGTCCTTTTCCATCGCCGCGCGATCCATCGTCAATTGCTCGACGGCATCCCATGCCCGGTTGGGCGAATAGGGCTTTGCCTGGCCGCGGCTGACCGTCACTACCTCATGCCCAGCCTCTACCAACCGTGGTACAAGATAAGTGCCGACGTGGCCCGTCGCTCCTATGACCAATACGCGCGTCATGATGTCCTCCCAGGGATATTTTCAAAATCGGATGATGCCGGAATCCGGAGTGAAGAGAATGATCTCCTAAGAATAGGAGCATAGGCCGCCTTGTCATCCCCAATCGGAAGAGGACAGGATTTTTTTGAAGCTAGACGCTCCTGCGCAACTTTGATGGCTCACGCTCGCCGTCCTCGTCCTCGGACCTGATATAGACCTGCAGCGTATAGCCGATATGCTCGGTCATCAGCACTCTGGCGCGCTCGATATCGCGATCGAGCGCCGCCTCCATCAGCGCCGTATGGTGCTCGATCGCCATCGCATCGCGCAAGGCGGCAACGGCTTTTTCATAACCGCTCTTCAGCCCGGCGGCGGCCCGTTGCGTCGGAGCCAGACCGAGAAAACGATGATGACGGCGAAGTTGGTCGGAAATCGTACCCTGAAAGCGCAGGAGCCAGCTCGATGTCGCGGCGCTCAAGAGAGCGGCATGAAATGCCGTATGCTTTTCATCCCACTCGTCGGCCATTTCCTCGGAAGCGGCGTCGGGTACGATTTTGCAGCGCGAGAGGCGATAGTGCGCTGTCACCACAGCGGACTCCCAGACCGGCCCGCCCTTTTCGATCGCTTCCAGCAGCAGCGGCAGTTCGACAACCATCCGCGCCCGCATCAGGTCTTCCAGCTCCATACGGGAAACCGGAGCAACCGCAAAACCCCGATTGCTGATGGCCGTAACCAGCTTTTCGGCCTCCAGCCGCGACAAGGCTTCGCGTAGCGGAGTCCAGCCAACGCCATAGGCGTCCCGCAAGGCGCTGAGCTTCAACGATGCGCCCGGCCGGAGCCTCGTGTTGAGAATATCTCGCCGCAACAGCCAATAGGCTGCTTCCGTCTTCGTCAAAGGTTCCTTGTCCTGCATAGCGTCGTTCCCAGGTCGCCGAAGCTTGAGATTATATATAAATCCAGCCTTTGGCGAAATTATATATCAAACAGGTTGATGGGGCACATCATATATAGCAAATTGACAGGGACGCCGTAGCCGCTATGATCCCTGGCAACAAAGCTGAGAGGGCAAGGCTCTCTATAAAATCCGGGAGGAAATCATGAAAAAATCCACATCCAGATGGTTGTCGGGACTAGTTCTCGCCGGCGCGTTCATGGCGAGCGTCGCCACGGCAGCAGCCGAGCCGATCAAGATCGCGATCGCCAATTTCGGCGAACATCCGCAGCTCAACGCCTCGATCGCCGGCTTCAAGAAGGCGCTGGCCGACAATGGCTTCGTTGAAGGCAAGGATGTGGTCTATACCGAGAGCAACACCAGCTTCGACGCCTCGCTGGTGCCGCAGATGATCGCCAAGCTGCAGTCGGACCATCCGAAGCTGATGTACACCATCACGACGCCGGTCTCGCAGATCGCCAAGAAGGCGCTTGCCGGCTCCGGCATTCCGATTGTGTTCTCGGCCGTGACCGATCCGGTCGCCGCCAAGCTCGTCCCCTCCTGGGACGCCGGCGATGAGGGCATTACCGGCGCGAGCGACCTACAGGATATCGCCGCCATCTTGACCTTCACGAAGAAGCTGTTCCCGAATGCAAAGCGCATCGGCGTGCCCTACAATCCGGGCGAAGCAAACGACGTCGCCCTGCTTGACAAGGTGAAACAGGCCGCGCCATCAGCCGGTTTCGAAGTCGTGTCCGTCGGCGTCGACAACGTCAACGATATCCAGCAGCGCATCGCTTCCTTCGCCGGCAAGGCCGACGTGATCTACACGCCCGCCTCCAACCTGCTGCAGCCGGCGATCGCCGCCGTTTCCGCTGCGGCTCGCCAGGCCGGCATCCCGATCGTCAACTCGGATGACGCCGCGGTCCGCACTGGTGTCGTGCCCGCGAGCTTCGCCGTCAATTACGAGCAGGTTGGCGAAAATGCCGGCAAGATCGCCGCGCAGATCCTGAAGGGCGCCGATCCAAAGACGATCAAGCCGTCGCGTCCGGCCTATGAGGATCACGCGCCGCTGATCAACAAGACGGTTATGAAGGCTTTCGGCGTCGACGTGCCGGCCTCGCTTGCCGATTGCAATTGCTTCGTCAACTGACAAGCTGCATCTTCGACGGACCATTCACGACATGGCGGCGTCATGAACGCCGCCATTTTGCAAGCCCATTCTGCGGGGGAGCCACGGATGCTGGACATCAAATCCGCGCGCAAAGTTTTCTACAAGGGACAGCCGGACGAGAAGATCGCGCTCGACGGCCTGTCCCTATCGCTTAAAACCGGCGAATTCGGCGTGGTCATCGGCTCGAACGGAGCCGGCAAAAGCAGTATGCTCAACGCCATCTCCGGCGCGCTCAACCTCGATTCCGGCCAGATCATCATCAATGGCGACGATGTCACCGGCGCGCCGGTCCATAAGCGCGCCGCGCGGCTCGCCCGCGTCTTCCAAGACCCTATGAAAGGTACTGCCGCCAGCATGACGGTTGCCGAAAACATGCTGCTCGCTGATCTGCGCGGCAAGCGGCGTGGCCTCCGCCCCGGCCTGAACGCGGCCCGCCTGGCGACTTACAAGGAAAGACTGTCCGTGCTTGGTCTTGGCCTTGAGAACCGGCTGAACACGAAGGTAGAGCTGCTATCGGGCGGCCAGCGGCAATCGCTCTCGCTGATCATGGCCGTCGGCGGCTCGCCGGAACTGCTGCTGCTCGACGAACATACAGCCGCCCTCGATCCACGCACGGCCGACATCGTCATGCAGGCGACAGTACGCACCGTCGAAGCGCTGAAGCTGACGACCTTGATGGTGACGCACAACATGCAGCACGCCATCGACTTCGGCGACAGCGTCATCATGCTCGACGCCGGCAGGGTTCATCTCGAAATCATCGGTGAAGCAAAAAAGCGGATCACCGTTCCCGAGCTGATCGGCCATTTCGCCGTCAAGACCGACCGCATGCTGCTGGTGAGCTGATATCATGGATTTCATTCAGGAAACCGTTTCGAGTTTCATCTCGCTGATCCCGGTCACGCTGGCGCAGAGCTTCATCCTGAGCTTCGTCGTGCTGGGCATCATGATCCCTTTCCGCATGCTGAGCTTCCCGGACCTGACCAGTGAGGGCGCCTTTCCGCTCGGTGGCTGCGTCTGTGGCATCCTGCTGGCCGCGGGCGTCGCACCACCGCTGGCAATCATCGCGGCTTTTGTCGTCGGCCTTGCTGCCGGTTGCTGCACGGCCTTCATTCACCTGCGCTTCCGCATCCATACGCTGCTCGCCGGCATCCTGATGTCGACCATGCTCTACAGCATCAATCTCGGCATCATGGGCAAGTCGAATCTCTCGGTCTTCGGCTCGCCGACCGTGTTCGATTGGGTGCCGCTGACCCAGCCGGGCTTTCCGGCAAGCAAGATCGTCGTCGCCGGCTTGATCGCGTTGATCGTCCTCGTCGCCCTCAACCTCTATTTCAAGACGGAAAAGGGCACGGCCATGCGCGCCGTCGGCTCCAACCCGGACATGGCCGAAGCGCAAGGCATCAATGTGTGGGCCGCGACGATCGGCGGTGTCGGCCTTGCCAGCGCCTTTTCCGCCTCCAGCGGCGCGCTGATGGTGCAATCGCAAGGCTTTGCCGACGTCAATATGGGTATCGGCATCCTGATCAACGGCCTGGCGGCGCTGATGATCGGCGAGGCGTTCACCGGCAAGCAGACCGTGCTGCGGCAGCTGCTCGCACCCTTCGTCGGTTCGATCATCTACTACCAGCTCGTCTCGCTCTGCCTCGCCGCAGGCATGCCGCCGCCGAACCTGAAGCTGGCCACCGGCCTATTCGTGCTGCTGATGCTAGCCCTGCCCAGCATCAAGCGCAGCCGCGGCGGCGCGCCCGCCCGCGAAACAATTCGCGAATAAAGAGAGACCCGACGCCATGACCAGCCTTCCCGATTTCGCCGCCGTCGAGGCCATGGATGCGGCCGACCCGCTGCGTCCCTTCCGTAGCCGCTTCGCCTTGCCCGAGGGCGTCATCTATCTCGATGGCAACTCGCTCGGTGCCGCCTCGCATGACGTCTTCTCCGAATTGCAGCAGGCCGCGACGGAGGAATGGGGCAACGGCCTGATCCGTAGCTGGAACAGCGCCGGCTGGTTCCACCTGCCGCTCGAACTCGGCGACCGCATCGGCCGGCTGATCGGTGCTGCACATGGCCAGACCGTGGTCACCGACTCGACCTCGATCAACATCTACAAGGCGCTGCATGCCGCTCTTGCGATGCGCTCCGGCCGCAGCGTCATCGTTGCCGAAGGCGACAGCTTTCCGACCGACCTCTACATGGCCGAAGGTGTCGCCTCGACACGGCCCGGCGTTACCCTTCGCCTCGAAGGCAAGGATGCGGACAATATCGAGGATTTGATCGACGACCAGGTTGCCGTCGTGCTGGTCAACCACGTCAACTACAAAAGCGCCGAGCTGCGCGACATGGCGGCGCTGACGCGCAGGATCCACGAAGCCGGCGCGCTGGTGATCTGGGATCTCTGCCACAGCGCCGGCGCGTTGCCTGTCGATCTCGACGGCGCCAATGCCGATTTCGCTGTTGGATGCACCTATAAATATCTGAACGGTGGCCCCGGCTCGCCGGCTTTCATCTATGCCGCGTATCGCCACCACACATCGATCATTCAACCGCTCAGTGGTTGGTGGGGCCATGCCCGTCCCTTCGCCTTCGAGCAGAATTTTGCCGGTGGTGAGGGTATCAAGCGCTTCCTCTGCGGCACGCAGCCCATTCTTTCGCTCAGAGCGTTGAAAGGCGTGCTCGGTGTTTGGGACGAGGTCGACATGAGCGCGTTGCGCAGGAAGAGTGTTGCACTGACAGATCTCTTCATCCAGTTGGTGGAGGCGAAATGCGGCCAATATGGCGTCATATTGGAAACCACGCGCAACAGCGAACGGCGCGGCAGTCAGGTCTCCTTCGCCCACAGCAACAGTTATGAAGTGATGCAAGCCTTGATCGAACGCGGCGTCATCGGCGATTTCCGCGCCCCCGCCACCCTGCGTTTCGGCTTCACGCCGCTTTATGTCGGCTACCGCGATGTCTGGCACGCGGCGGAGGTGCTGGAAGAAATTCTCAGCAGCGGATCGTGGAAGGAAGCGCGCTTTGCCGTGCGGTCGACCGTGACGTGATATCGGATTGACGCTGGCAACGCAGGGGGATCGGGCGATGAGCTATTTCAGGATTACCGACTGGGAAAGTGCCTACACCAGCGATGCCTATGTGGTCGGCGGTGACCGCTGGCCGGCAGCCTGGGTAGAACCCGCGCAAGCCTTCCGCGATAGCCTCGCCGCCACCGGGCGCGCCAACCTCGACCTCGCCTATGGCCCCGGAGGACGCAATCGTTTCGACCTCTTCCTGCCCGCTGAGAAACCGAGGGGATTGGTGGTCTTCATTCATGGCGGTTACTGGCTGGAACTCGACAAGAGCTATTGGTCGCATCTCGCCGCTGGCCCCATCGCCAACGGCTACGCTGTTGCCGTCCCTTCCTACACGCTTTGTCCTGACATCCGCCTCGCCGGCATCGCCAAGGAAGTTGCGGCGGCAATCGGCAAAGCCGCCGATATGGTCGATGGCCCTGTGATGCTGGTCGGACATTCGGCCGGCGGCCAGCTTGCGACCCGCGTGGTCACGGCCACGTCGCCGCTAACAGCGCCAGTCCAGGCCCGCATCCGCCATGTGGTCTCCATCTCTGGACTTCACGACCTGCGCCCGATCATGAAGAGGACTCTGAACGAGCACCTGCACATCGATGCAGCCGAAGCCACGGCCGAAAGCCCGGCGCTGCTGGAACCTGTAGAAAATGTCCGCCTCACCTGCTGGGTCGGCGGTGCGGAACGCGCCGAATTCATCCGCCAGAATGCTCTGCTCGCCAATATCTGGACCGGTCTTGGCGCGGCAACCAACGCCGTCGTTGAACCCGACCAAAATCATTTTACGGTATTGGACGGACTTGCCGATCCTGCGCATCCGCTGACGCGGGCCTTGCTTTCCGAATAGTGCGTCCAGAGATTTTCGAAGCGCTGCTCATGGCTGGCACCTTTGACCGACCGGCATAACAATGCGCTTGCCGAACGTCATCAGCGAACGCATTCTCTCCAATGACCTTCCAGGCAGGGTCAGCCGCTAGGCGCGACCCATCATGTTCAGCCAAAGTCATTTTACGGCTTCATGCTGGCCGGCCGCCAGCGGAGAGACCGTTAGAACACTATGAAAGGGAATAACCATGGGCGGATCCCAGGATAGCGGCGAAAGAAAAAGCGACATCGGATTTTTGAGCGTGGGGGAGCTGGGCAGCCGTTATCGCAACGGCTCGCTGTCGCCTGTCGATGTTGTCGCGGCGGCGTTGGAACGTATTGAAGCGCTCGAACCAAGCCTGAATGCGGTTGCCCATGTCATGCGAAGCGCCGCCTTGGAACAAGCGACGCGTGCAGCGGCCGACCTCCGGTCCGGGCGCGATCTCGGGCCGCTGCATGGCATTCCGGTTGCCATCAAGGATTTGATTGAAGTCCGCGACGCACCGACCGGCTTTGGCAGCCGCGTTCGCTCGCCCGTAGTGGCGGCTGATGACGCGGAGCTCGTAAGGCGGTTGCGGGAAGCGGGTGCCATCCTCGTCTGCAAGACCAATCTGCTCGAATATGCCTACGGCATCGCCCATCCGGATGTCGGCCAGACCAACAATCCCCATGATACCGGCCGGACATCGGGCGGCTCCAGCGGCGGTTCTGCAGCCGTCGTCGCGGCTGGCATCGTACCTCTCGCTGTTGGCACGGATACCGGCGGATCGATCCGTATCCCCGCCTCCTATTGCGGCATCGTTGGTTTGAAGCCGACCTTCGGTCTGGTTTCGGTCGATGGTGTTTTCCCTCTGTCGCAAACGCTAGATCATGCCGGGCCGCTTGCACGCACCGTCGCGGACGCTGCAATCTTGCTGGAATATCTCTCCGGAAAACCGTTCCGCCTGTCGTCGCCGTCGCTCGAAGGCGTCAGAATTGGTGTTCTCTCCTACCACGCCGACAGCCGGGAGCTGACCGCGGCGGTGGCGGAAAACCTCAGGCAAACGATTACGACGCTAAAGGCCCACGGAGCCATCATCAAAACGGTCGATATCCCGTTGTTAGCCTCTGCCAACTCGGAACTACGAAAGATCATCAAGCCGGAGGCATCCCTGATCCACAGAGAGCTCTACGCCGAAAATCCTGCGGGCTATGCGCCGAGAACCCGGTCGCAAGTCGAGGCCGGCTTCGGTGTGAGCGCGGTGGATTACCTGCAAGCTCAGGATTTTCGCCTGCAGCTTCGCGAAGCGGTCGAGGCCCAATTCGCTGATGTTGATGTGCTGCTGAGTCCCAGCGTTCCCTTTCCCGCCCCCATCGAGGATCCGGAATTTACCGAGGATGGCGAGGAAGGTGAAATGCTGTCGAGTGGCTTCGCCAACATGACCGGGCAACCGTCCATCAGCCTGCCTTGCGGCACGGATGGACATCTGCCGCTCGGCCTGCAACTCACCGCTGGATTCGGCGATGACGGCAAGCTGTTGCAAATCGCACTTGGCGTCGAAGCGGCTCTCGCCGCCCACAGAAGACCAGCCGTCTAAACACACAGTCATCGATCTGTTATAGCTCTATATAACAGATCGATGACATCTGGGCGATACCGGCACTCGAACATCGTCGAGAAGCACCGTTTTCATCAGTTGCAGCCTCTCACAAAAGAGAAATCTAATATAATTAAAAATGACTTCAGCCTATTTTTTAATCCCTGCACTATATTGTGCAGATGCGTTATATCGTGCTAGCACAGTCCCATCCGGAAAAACTGTCTAGGACGCGCAGACGGCGTGTTCTCAGTCGAAAAGGATGCTGACGATGACTTCACTGACAAGCAGGGCCGGCCTCTATTTGTGCTCGGCATTTCTGGCTCTGACACTGCTTTCCTCATCCGCCATGGCCGCCGATCTTCGTGTCGGTTTGCGTGCCGATCCTGATATTCTCGACCCTGCGCAGGGCACTTCGGTTGCCGGTCGTGTCGTTTTTGCAGCCCTCTGCGACAAGCTGATCGACATCACCGTCGACGGCAAATACCAGCCGCAGCTCGCCACCGCGTGGTCGTGGTCAGCGGATAATCTGACCCTGACCTTGAAGTTACGGGAGCATGTCTTATTCCAAGACGGCCAGCCCTTCGACGCCGCCGCCGTCAAGGTCAATCTCGACCGTTATCGCACCGATCCGCTTTCGAAGCGCAAGACCGAATTGAAACCGGTCGCCAGTGTCGAAGTCGTCGATCCCCTGACCGTCAACATCAAGCTGAACCAGGCCTATGCGCCGCTTGTCAGCGTATTGTCCGACCGCGCCGGCATGATGTTGTCGCCGGCGGCACTCAGCAAGGAAGGCGCCAAGATCGGCGATCATCCGGTCTGCGCCGGGCCATTCCAATTCGTCGAGCGTGTTTCGCAGGATCACATTCTGCTGAAGCGTTTCGATCAATATTGGAACAAGGATGCGATCCTGGTCGACTCTGTGAATTATCGGATGATCCCGGATGACAGCGTGCGGCTTCTCAGCCTGCGCTCCGGTGACATCGACCTGATCGAGCGCCTGTCGCCAAGCGATATTCCGACCGTCAAGAGCGATGCGAACCTGAAAGTGATCGACGGCCCGTCCACCGCTTTCGACCTTATTTCCATCAACACCAATCATGGTGACGACGCCAACAATCCGCTCGGCAAAAGCGCCAAGGTCCGTCAGGCCTTCGAACTGTCGCTCGACCGCAACGCCATCAACCAGGTGGCCTATGAGGGCTTTTTCGTTCCGGGCAATCAACCGGAGCCGGTCGGCACGCAGTTCTACGATGCGGCCCATCCGGTACCGGAGCGCGATGTCGCCAAGGCGAAGGCACTGCTGGCCGAGGCAGGCACGCCCAATCCCTCCTTCACGCTCGCCGTCGCCAACAGCCCGATCCTGGCGCAGGTCTCGCAGATGATCCAGTCGATGGCCGCCGAGGCCGGGTTCGACGTCAAGATCCAGACACTGGAATCCTCGACGCTGGCTGCCAATTCCGATGCCGGCAAGTATCAGGCGTCCATGGCTATCTGGAGCGGACGCCCCGATCCGGACGGTAATATCAGCCCATGGATTGCCAGCGACGGCTTCTTGAACTGGGGCCACTATGGCAACAAGGATCTCGACAAGATCCTGATGCAGGCGCGACAGACGACGAACGATGCTGAGCGCAAGAAGCTCTATGCCGCCGCCATCAATCTCTATGTCGCCGACATGCCGTTCATTGTCCTCTATCACTACAAGTCGCTCTGGGCGGCCCGCAGCAATATCGACGGCTTCGTTCCCTACCCTGACGGACTTATTCGGCTGCAGGGTGTGAAGAAGAGCGTGGCCGGCTAACGCCCTTGCCATGACGTTTCGCTGAGATGACCCGGGTTCGAGCTCTTCGAACCCGGGTCCATTTTGCAGAGTTTATTTCTTGACGGACGCGCTCATCCCCCAGGTGACGCCGAATGGATCGCGCAGCTGGCCCCAGCGGTCGCCCCAGAACATCACGTCAATTGGCATGACGACCTCGGCGCCGGCCTCCACGGCACGTTTCCACCAGGCATCGAGGTCGTCGACAAACAATTGCAGGGTAAAAGCCTGCGGCTTTTCCAGCGCATGACCATGTTCGGGATAGGCGTCGCCGAGCATCAACGAACTGCCATTGATATAAAGATGGATATGCATCGTTCGGCCCTGCTCGTCAGGCGGAAACAGGAAGGCCTGTTCGGCGCCAAAGGCGCGCTTGTAGAACTCGGCGGCCTTCACGGCCCCGTCCACTGTCAAACCAGGCACCAGGCCGCCAAGCACCGGCACGTTGGGTTGCTGCGATTGTGTTTGTTCTGTTGCATCAGTCATGATGATTTCCTCGGAACGGATTTGTGGGTTGTGCCCATAGGACGGGCTGCTCCAAGGACGGCAGTCGATCCGATTTTCCGACAAGTGAGATGAGGATTTTTCGACGTGATCATTTTGTGCCAAATGCATCTTGCATTCCCATACTTGGCGAGAGGCACATGAACCGGTGGCGCATACTGTTTCTGTCCCTGCCCCTGCTTGCGGGGGCGGCTCCAGATTGCTCGGCATCCGGCGTCACCTATCATAGCATAGAGGACGACAGGACGAACGGCGAGAAACACGGCCTCTTCGAGATAAGGGAACAGGCGAGACACTTCATCGCCAGGGAAAACGTGTCTCGTGGCACCGATTGGGAGACGCTCGACCCGAATCTGAAGCTTCAGGTGCCCAGATGCGCCGTTGCGTTGACGGTCAAATGGGTTCCCAAAACCTATGGCTTGTCCGCACCGAATGTCGCAGTGACCTGCAGCAGGACGATCGATGGCAGTTGGGAAAGGCGCTGGGAGGTCTTTGTTCCCGTCAGGTTAAAGCGATGACACCCGCTTCACCTGGCGCTTTTCGCCAAAAATCAGCGCCTCCGCATCCTTTCGCGGCATGGGCTTGCCGAGCAGGAAACCCTGTACTTCGCTATAGCCTTCGGCCCGCAATTTTCCCAGTTGCTCTTCCGTTTGGATCGTCGTCGTCACCCGTGAAGCGATGAGGGCTGGACACGAGCACCATCTCGATCGTTCGATTTCGATTAGTCGACCGCGCGCAGTCTCAGGGATGCGACACCAACGGCGACATTCACTCCGACATCGCCTTCTAAGGACACGGGTTGCAAGGAGACGCTGCTCTGGCTTCCGCCGACCAGCACTTTCGCGCCGCCACCAAGGCCAAGGCTGGCATCGGCCTCGACTCCGCGATAGGTGCCCTGAAGACCAGTCAATGGCTGACCGTTGATACTGTAGACGAGCCAGACCATACGGCCCTTCTGGACTTCGCCGATATCGAGACCGAACTCATCAATCGAACCCTGGTATGACTTCTTCGGGCCGGGCGCGGAAGGCGTGAACATGCAGGAGACGGCCTGCTTCGAGCCGATGATCACGCCGATACCGGCCGATACGTCGCAATCTAGCTTTCCGACCTCGGTTTGTGCCGCACTGGCTGCGGCCGGCGCTAGAAGCGCCGCGCAAGCCAAGCAAGCTAGGAGGTTCTTCAACATTGTCTCTTCCCTTCTCTCAATAAGCACGGGTCCTTCCGCGCGGGTTGACGCCATCTCGTGAAACGGCGGATCCTATGGCTGACCAGTTTGCGATCAACGCAGCGAAGCAGAAATGAACAAGTCGCCGCCCGATAGATTGGGCTTCTTCGCGGAGCGTCGGTTTCGATGACGCGCGGCGGAGCGGATGGTGATCATTCAAACCTCCGACAACAACATGATCATAGGATTGGCAGGCGCTCCTGCGTTGACGACACTGACGTCAAAGCAGGAGGTTTTCCGGTTCTACTGCCACTGTCCGTTGGGCAGGCGTCCGTGGTAGGGCGTGTTCCTGCAATGTCCCCACGGATCCAGCCAGTATCCGGGAGGGCATACAGGTTCGGCAACGGGCGGGTAGTAGACGGGGCCGTAGTACGGCGGAGCCGGATAGACGGGTCGCGCTGCGGCAGAGCCTAGGACAGCGCCAGTCGCAAGGCCCATGCCGTACCAGCCGACATTGTTCCAGCCGCGCCAATGGTCGATGAACACAGCGGCAGGCCCGGTCGCGGTCGAAAGGTTGCCCTCCAGAACCGTCACATCGAAAGTCAGCGTCGTCCCATCAAGCTTCGGAGACTTGAGCGTGACCACGGCATCCCTAACTTCGGAACCGCCATTGAGAACCGACACCGTAGCATTGGGCGGATCGTCGTTGAAATTGTCCGGTCCCTCGCCCCATTGTTTGACGAGTTCATCGGTCAAGATGTGTCCGGCGGCCCGCACCGGTCGGTCGGCGAAGACGATCGAGTTCGCTGAGACGCCGGTGAGCGTCAGCTTGTCGCCCTCAAGTTTGGCGCCATCCGCATTTACCACTAGAAGCGATGCGGTCGGCCCCTGCCGCGTTACCTGTCCGATTGTCTTTTCAAGCGGAACATGGGGCTTGTTCGCGGTGTCCTGAGCCACGACGGCCCCAGCCACCAGAAATCCGACTGTTCCTACCAATGCAAGGAAAATCATATGTTTGCGTTTCATTGCTACATTCCTTGATCAATTTGTTTTCTCGCGTTGACGCGACATCAATGGGTATCAGCGAAATCGATCCTTGCCTGGACTTCACCCGTGCTCCATGTTGCCCTGGTCGGGTCGACGTCAGAGCGGCAACGACTGGTGCAACAGCGCGCAGATCATTATTCTGAGCATTGCAACCTCATCAAATTTTATACGTGCGAAGTCCCGGCGGCTCGGCCGTACGCGCGGAGCCAAATGCTGCTACGGATGCTTCGAGCACATCCGCCTATTAGATGTTTCTTTCATTAGACATGCCGTATGTATGCATGTCAATGATATATCAGAGCCACCAGATGCGATGCACTCCGTCGTACACGGAATACTGTCGAATTTTCTCCAGCTTCCGTGCCTGCAACTCTCCGTCGCAGCCATCGCGTGTGAGATGCCGGTCGTTTTGATAGCTATCTGTGTATGTACGAGAGGTGCCGCCAACCTAAGAAGCCTCGCGCTCGCAGAGACGTCTCCTTGAATAGGTTTACATTCACAGCAACTCACGATCCGTGAAAATACGATCGGATATCTTGACAAGAATGGTCGCTTTGCGCCAATGCTGACACTCCATTCCTTTCTGGCAATCATCAACGCGCCCTCTACATCCTCTTCCGTGCCGAACGGAGGGGACAGGCAGCGGCATGATGCGGCCAAGCGTTCCGGAAGGCCTTTCGGAACTATCTCTTACCGCCGACCCCATCCGCACGATTGTTTCAAAGCGAAACTTGGAGGAAAGACCATGAAAATCGTAAGACTTGGCAAGACCGGACTTGAAGTCAGCCGCATTTGCTTCGGCTGCATGTCCTTCGGCAAGCAGACCGAAGAGCGCCCTTGGGTGCTAGGCCTCGACGAGGCGCGGCCGCTATACAAGCGCGCCTGGGACGCCGGCATCAATTTCTTCGATACGGCGAACGTCTATGCGCAGGGCACGAGTGAGGAAATCACCGGCGTACTGCTGAAGGAACTGGCGCCGCGCCAGGAAATCGTCCTTGCGACGAAGGTCTTCGGCCGTATGCGTCCCGGTCCGAATGGCCAGGGCCTGTCGCGCGCCGCCATCCTCGGCGAAATCGACAACAGCCTGCGCCGCCTCGGCACAGACTATGTCGATCTCTACCAGATCCACCGCTTCGATCCCTTCACGCCGGTGGAAGAAACGATGGAAGCGCTGAACGATGTCGTTCGCGCCGGTAAGGCGCGCTATATCGGCGCCTCCTCCATGTGGGCCTGGCAATTCGCCAAGCTGCAGCATGCCGCCGAGCTCAACGGCTGGACCAAGTTTGTGTCGATGCAAAACCAGGTCAGCCTCGTCTACCGCGAGGAAGAGCGCGAGATGCTGCCGCTCTGCAGGGACCAGGGCATCGCCACCCTGCCGTGGAGCCCACTCGGCGGCGGTAAGCTGACCCGCCCCTGGGGTACGGAAACCAAGCGTGCCACGACCGATCGCTACAATAAGACGATGTATGAAAAGGCGAGCGATCAGGAAATAGTGGCCGCCGTCGAAGCCGTCGCTAAGGCCCGCGGCACGAGCATGGCGCAAATTGCCATGGCGTGGGTGCTGCAGAAGCCTGAAGTGACTTCGCCCATCGTCGGCGTCAGCAAGATGAGCCATCTGGAGGATGCGATCGCCTCGGACGAGCTTGTCCTCAGCGCCGATGAAATCAAGGCGCTGGAGGCCCCTTACAAGCCTCAGCAGGTCGCCGGCTTCTGATCGAGCAATACGAAGAGAGAAACAAAATAATGAGTACCGAACCAGTGGTCGCCGGTATCCCGCAGATGGGCTACGGCACATGGAACCGCCCCTCCGAAGAGGCCTATCAGGGCGTCATCTGGGCGCTTGAGGCCGGTTGCCGACATATCGATACGGCCCAGGGCTACAACAACGAACAGGATGTCGCCCGCGCCATCAAGGCTTCAGGCATTCCGCGCTCTGAAATCTTCATCACCACCAAAGTGAAACCCGAGAATTTCGGACCTGGGCAGGTCGGCCCGTCGATCAAGGAAAGCCTGGAGAAGCTGCAAACCGATCAGGTCGACCTGTTGCTGCTTCATTGGCCGTCGCCGCAGAACAAATACCCGTTGGAAGACTATGTCGGCCAGTTTCTCGCTGCTTTCGATGCCGGCGTCGCCAAGCGCATCGGCGTATCCAACTTCACCAAGGCGCTAATCGACGAAAGCGTCAAGCTGTTTGGCAATCGCACCATCACGACCAACCAGGTCGAGTGCCACGTCTACATGCAGAACCGGCCGATCGTCGATCATTGCGAAAAGCTCGGCATCCCGATCACCGCCTATTCGCCGCTCGCTCGCGGCGCTGTCGTCGGCGATCCCGTGCTGGAGGAGATCGGCAAGGCGCATGGCGCGACCGGCGAGCAGATTGCGCTCGCCTTCCTGATGGCCAAGGGCGCAATCGTCATTCCGTCCTCGGGCAAAAAGGAACGCATCATCTCCAACTTCGAAGCCCGCAAGATCGCGCTGACACCAGCGGAGATCAAGCGCATCGAAGGTCTGGAGAAGGGCATGCGGCTGGTCAACGGCTCCTGGTGCCCGGTCTGGGACGTATAAATCCGAAATGCGACCGGCGGAGACGGCATCAACCGTCTTCGCCTAGCGAGACATAGTCGAGTTCGATAAAGGCTTCGACTTCCGGTAGCCAACGCTCCTGCACGAAGGCGACGTGGACGGGATGGCTATTATATCCGTCATAGGCAGCCTGGTCGGCAAAGCGCATGGAAAAGCCGAAATCGAAATCGGCCTTGGTACCGACTTGATGCATCCGCTGGAAATCCTGGACACCGGGGATATCGGCCAGGGCCACTGCGTCTTTCAGGAAAGCGATTTCGGCGGGCGACGCTTTGGGATGCTTGAGGCGAAACGCGACCGTATGGGTTATCATCAATCTTCCAATCTCTAAAAGCTCTTCCAATATCGCGAGAAGGCCCCGATATTGCCGATAGCGTGGATGACGCCATGCAGCTTCGCCAAGCCTTTCAATCGCCCGATCAGCGAATAACCCGGCTTCGTCGGCTTGTCGACACCGTCGTCGTTCGCCGGCGCGCTTCAGCATCCCGCCCATGCTTGACATCTCTTATTGACCAACAATACCCTCTTCGCAGTTGGAGGATGCATGGCAATGGAAACCGCTCAGATCGAGGACGAGGGATCGGCGGTAGACCATGTGCGCGGCCACCAGCTTCGGCTCGGCCGTAAGGCCCGAGGTCGGATTGATGGGGTATTCGCTGGTCTCATGATCGTGAATGTGGGGGTCGGCAAGCATTCCCCTGCGGCTGTCGAAAGCTCCTGTGACGAACATTGCGACATCATCGCCGCGTTGAAAAAGCGGGATCGCATCGTCCATGCTTTTCATAAGAACCGTCATCTTCATGCCGCGCCGCAGTTCATTCAGCCTTCCAAAGAGCCACGGCAGATTTGACACAATCCATTTCATGACGGACCAACAATCATGCAGAAACTGGTATTAAACACCGGCTGGACCGTTTCCCGCCTTCACGCGCCTTCCACCGCCCCCTCGCTACCGGTGACGATCCCAGCGACCGTGCCGGGGAATGTGCATCTCGATCTGCTATCGGCCCGGCTGATCACCGACCCCTATCTCGATGTCAATGAGATCTCCCATGACTGGATCGGCCGCTCGACCTGGCGTTACCGTCTGGTCTTCGACTGGGACGACCAGGAGGCGGAACGGATTGATCTCTCCTGCCTCGGACTCGATACGGCGGCACGGCTGGAGCTGAATGGCGTATTGCTCGGGGAAACGCGCAACATGCATCGCAGCTATCGTTTCGACATTCGCGAGCAGCTCAAGGAAGGCCGGAACGAGCTGATCGTCGACTTCGAATCCGCCTACGCCCATGGCGAGGCGGTTCGCAGTGCACTCGGTTCGGCCGCAGACATCCCGGCAAACTATCCCGGCCCCGGCCACCTCATCCGCAAAATGGCCTGCAATTTCGGCTGGGACTGGGGTCCCACCGTCGTCACAGCAGGCATATGGAAACCGATCGCCATCGAGAGCTGGTCGAAGGCCCGTCTCGGCGCCATTCGCCCTGATATCACCCTGCAGGGCGGTGACGGCGTCGCGCGCCTGCGCGTCGAAATGGAATGGGCTGCCGAGGGCACGGATAGCGCAGCTCTAGTGATGTCGATCGCCGGCAAGCGCTCCGAAGTGCGGATTGCGCAGGGCGAGACGCATGCCCTGGTGGAATGCCGCATCGACAATCCGCAAGTCTGGTGGCCGCGTGGGCTCGGCGACCAACCGCTCTACGATCTCGATCTTCATCTGCTGGGTTCTGATGGTGCAACTCTCGACCGCTGGCAACGCCGCGTCGGCTTCCGTTCCGTGCGGCTCGACACGACGCCCGATGAGATCGGCTCCGCCTTTACTCTCGTCGTCAACGACGTGCCGGTCTTTGCCCGCGGCGCCAACTGGATTCCGGACGATTGCTTCCTGCCGCGCGTGACACGGGAACGCTATCGCGAGCGGATCGCCCAGGCGCGGGACGCCAACATGAACATCCTCCGCGTCTGGGGCGGCGGCATTTACGAGACCGATACTTTCTACGAGGAATGCGACGCCGCCGGCATCATGGTCTGGCAGGATTTCCTGTTCGCCTGCGCAGCCTATCCCGAGGAGGAGCCGGTCTACGGCGAGATCGAGGCGGAGGCGCGCGAGGCGATCACGCGACTGATGCCGCACCCCTCGCTGGTGCTGTGGAACGGCAACAACGAAAACATCTGGGGCTATTTCGACTGGGGTTGGCAGGATGTGCTCGCCAATCGTCCCTGGGGCGCCGGGTATTATCTCGACCTCTTGCCCAAATTGGTCGCCGAGATCGATCCGACGCGACCGTATTGGCCGGGAAGTCCCTATTCCGGCTCGATGGATATTCCGCCGAACGCCGATGAGCACGGCTGCAAGCACATTTGGGACGTCTGGAACGAGGTCGGATACGAGACCTACCGCAACTATATTCCGCGTTTCTGCTCCGAATTCGGCTGGCAGGCGCCACCGACCTACGCCACGCTTGTCGAATCCGTGCGGGAGAAAAATCGCGCCCCTGCCTCCCCCGGCGTCCTACATCACCAGAAGGCAACCAGCGGCAACGACAAACTGATCAAGGGATTGGAAGACTGGTTTCCAGCTCCGGAAAGCTTCGACGACTGGCTCTTCGTCACACAGCTCAACCAGGCACGCGCCATTAGCTTCGGCGTCGATCACATGCGCTCGCACCGCCCCACCTGCATGGGCGCGATCGTCTGGCAGCTGAACGATTGCTGGCCGGTGACCTCCTGGGCGGCGGTCGATGGCGCGGGCCGAAAGAAGCCGCTCTGGTATGCCCTGCGCAACAGCTATGCGCCGCATCTCCTGACCATCCAGCCGCGTGGCGACGGTCTCTCCGCCATCGCCGTCAACGATACCACCCTGTTCTGGCGCGTGCCCTTCACCGTCGAGCGCTTCGATTTCAACGGCACGCTTCTCGCCAGCCACTCTGTCTGGCGCATTCTCTGCGACCGCTTCGAAAATGCCGAGATCGCGATCCCGAAGGATGTGGCGACGCCGGGCGATCCCAAGCGCGAGTTCCTGCGCGCCCGCCTCGGCGATGCCGAGGCCTGGTGGTTCTTCGAAAAGGATATCAAGCTGCAATATCCGGAGCCGCGCTTTGACGTTCAGACGGCGCAAATCTCCGAAGGTGCCGCGGTGACGATCAGGGCGCAATCCTTCCTGCGTGATCTCTGCCTGTTTGCAGACCGGCTCGGCCCGGATGCCGAGGTCGACGACATGTTGGTCAATCTGATGCCAGGCGAAAGCAAGACGTTTCGTATCAAGGGGCCGTCGAAAGAGGCTTGGGATGATGCCGATCTTTCCTCCATCGTGCGCACGGCCAATCAGGTCGCAAGCGCATTCCAGTGAGACAGAACAGGGTTAGAAAATTGGTTCCGACATCAGCCAATCGCACGCTCGTCAAGCCTCGACACCTGAAGGCCGGCGATCGGATCGCCGCTGTCTCGCCCTCCTGGGGCGGCCCGGGCACGGTGCCGGACCGCTATCTCGTCGGCAAGCGCCAGCTCGAAGATATTTTCAACGTCGCTGTCGTTGAGATGCCGCATACGCTGGCACCGGCCGATTGGGTTGCCAGCAACCCGGCAGCGCGGGCTCGGGACCTGATGGACGCATTTGCCGACCCGTCGATCGCCGGCATCATCGCCACGATTGGCGGTAGTGACTCGATACGGCTCATCCAACATCTGGACCTCGAGGTCATCCGCCAAAATCCGAAGGTGTTTCTCGGATATTCCGATACCACCAGCCTGCATCTGGCCTGTCACGCCGCCGGTCTCACCTCCTTCTATGGGCCGAGCATCATGTCGGGTTTCGCAGAAAATGGCGGCATGCACCGCTTCACCATCGACGGCGTCCGCAAGGCCCTGTTCGACGTGGAACCGATTGGGCTCATCGCGCCGAACACCGAGGGCTGGACTGCCGAGCAGACCGACTGGGGCGATCCTGTCCAGCAGCGGAAACCCCGCACCTTGCAACCCGCCGATCCGCCCCGGATATTGCAAGGACAGGGGATCGCGTCCGGACATGTGTTGGGCGGTTGCGCTGAGGTCTTGGAGATGGCGAAGGCAACAGCATGGTGGCCCTCCCTCGACATGTGGCATGGGGCCATCCTGTTCTATGAAACTTCCGAAGAGGCGCCGCCGCCCAAGCTCATAGAGTATTGGCTGCGCAACTTCGCAGCCCAAGGTGTATTGCAGCGGCTGAGTGGCATTCTGATCGCCAGACCCGATCCTGCCGGTAGTGAGACCTATCGGGCTGAGCTCGAGACTACCGTCGTCAAAGCGTTGGCGGAAGCTGGCCTGCCCGACCTTCCCGTCTTGTCTGGCCTCGATTTCGGCCACACCCAGCCAATGCTGACACTGCCCTACGGCGTGAAAGCTTCGATCGACTGTGCGACGGCGACGCTGACGCTACTGGAGTCCGGCGTCAATTGATTTCGCCACCAAGACCGCCACAGCCGATCACAGGCCGAAGCCGCTCTTGCAAGACATTGCGACCGGAAACGGCAAATTGCCTCCTATGATCGCACGGCGGCTTGTGATCTAGTGAGCTTATCCGACCCATGAATCAGCGAGACACCGGCTATGTCCTCGGAATCCAATCGTAACTTTCAGACGCCACGGCGCGAAGAACTCGGTCTTTCCACACTTACAAATGGCGCCGGCCTGTCGGTATCGGCGCTGCCGAACGGCACGCTATTTGCCATCGACTTCGCCGACCAGCAGGGAAGCGTCATGATCAACCAAGTGCTGGGATCGCCTGTTTACGGCGGGATCGGGCGCCTCTATCTGCGCACCGGCGGTTCGCAGCCTGAAGTCGCCGAAATCGTCGGTCCAAAGGCTGCGGCGCGCTTCGGCCATGACATGACGAGTTTTTGCTGGAGCGGTGAGACTGCCGGTATCAGGCATACGGTCCGGCTGCAACTCCATGCCAGCGACACGGCCTGGTTCTGGCAGGTCTCGCTTGAAAATACGACCAATGTGGCGCTTCCGGCCGATCTCGTGCTGATCCAGGACGTCGGCCTTGGCGATCGCGGTTTCCTGATGAACAGCGAAGCCTATGCTTCGCAGTATATCGACCATCATATTGCCGATCATTCCGCCTTTGGCAAAGTCGTGATGAACCGGCAAAATCTCAAGCAGGGCGGCGGACGCAATCCGTGGCTGGCGCAAGGCTGCCTCGATGGAGCGGCGGCCTATGCCACGGACGCGATCCAATTGGTGGTGCCGGCCCGCAGCGGCGATGCGCAGATGGTCCCGAGCTTCGGCGAAAGCCTGCCGAGCACGCGCCGGCAGCACGAGGTAGCCTGCCCGGCGCTCCAATCGAAGCCGCTTACGCTTGCACCAAATACTATCGCGACCACAACATTCTTTGGCTTGTTCGTTGCCAATCACCCGGCAGCCTCCAGCGATGCCGACCTTGCACGCCTTGATGCCCTACCGAAGGCGCTTGGCGAACTGACGGCGGCGGATATTGCCGGCGACCTGCCGGTTCGCAGCCTGGTGCAGGATGCCCCCCTGTTCGTAACCGAGCCTTTGGACGACGCGACGATCGATCGGCTTTATCCCAAGCGGATGCTGGAAGAACGTATCGATGGCCAGCTCTATTCCTTCTTCGTGCCGGACGGCTCACTTAACCGCCATGTCGTGCTGCGTGAAAAAGAACGCGCCGTGGCCCGCCGTCACGGCGCCATCGTTCGCAGCGGCCAGAACATGCTGCTGGACGATCAGACACTGGCCGCAACCTGCTGGATGCAGGGCATCTTCGCCGCGCAGTTGACGATCGGCAATACGTCTTTCCACAAGCTCTTCTCGGTCTCCCGCGACCCCTACAATCTGACGCGGGCTAGCGGCCTGCGCATCCTCGTGGATCTCGGCGAAGGCTGGCATCTGCTTGGCGTCCCCGCCGCCTTTGATATCGGATTGAGCGATGTCCGTTGGCTCTACAGGCTTGCCGGCCGCACCATTACCGTGACGGCTATCGCCTCCGGCGACGACCCCTCCATGCAGTGGGACGTCGCGGTCGAAGGCGCGGCCTGCCGCTTCCTGGTGTTCGGCCATATCGTGCTCGGCGAACGTGACTACGAAGCCGTCGCAAACATCGAGATTGACGCTGCGGCCAAGCAGATATCGTTCCGACCTCAGCCTTCCTGGCTTTGGGATCGCTATCCGCATGCCGCCTACCATCTCGTCACCTCGACGCCGGATGTTTTCGAGGTAATCGGCGGCGACGAGCTTCTCTACAGCGACGGCACGTCTCACAACGGCCCGTTCATCGCGCTCAAGTCGCACTCGACTCAAGGCTTCAGCTTTGCGATCACCGGATCGATGACCGACGCAGCGGCGGGCGAACATCTCGCCGCGCGCTACAAGGCGGGCATCAGCAGCGAGGAGATGCTTGCTGCCGCCCAACGCTTCTGGAACCATGTGACGCGCAGCCTGCGCATCGAGGGCGACGGACCCGATGTCGCTGCGCAGGCTGTGATGCTGCCCTGGCTTGCGCATGATGCGATCGTGCACTTGAGCGTGCCGCACGGCCTCGAGCAATATACCGGCGCTGCCTGGGGGACGCGCGACGTCTGCCAGGGACCGGTGGAATTCCTGCTCGCCTATGAGCACGATGCCGAAGTGAAGGAGGTTCTGAGCACCGTCTTTTCCGAGCAATACCGGGATCGGGGCGACTGGCCGCAGTGGTTCATGCTGGAACCCTATGCCAATATCCGTGCCGGCGAGAGTCATGGCGATATCGTCGTCTGGCCGCTGAAGGCGCTGTGCGACTATATCGAGGCCACTGGTGATTGCGCCTTCCTGGCCGAAACCGTGCCATGGCGCGCCGACGACACCATGCAACTGAGTGAAGAGACAGCGACGATCTCTGCGCATGTCGACAAGCTGCTCGACACTGTCCGCAGCCGCTTCGTGCCCGGCACCAGCCTGATCCGCTATGGCGAAGGCGATTGGAACGACAGCCTGCAGCCGGCCGATCCACACTTGCGCGACTGGATGGTCAGCAGTTGGACCGTCTCGCTGCTCTACGAGCAACTGGTGCGCTACGCCGCGATCCTGACGCTGGTCAGCCGGGCCGACGAGGCGGAAACGCTCAAGGAAACCGCCACTGCCATGCGTAGCGATTTCAACCGCCTCCTGATGCGCGACGGCGTCGTCGCCGGCTACGGCGTGTTCGATCCGAGCCATGATGGCGTCGAACTGTTGCTGCATCCGCAGGATACCCGCACCGGCCTGCACTATTCGCTGATCGCGATGACACAGCCGATGCTGGGCGGTGTCTTCACGCCGGAGCAGCGACACGAGCATATGAAGCTGATCAAGGACAATCTGCTATTCCCGGACGGCGTCAGGCTGATGGAAAAGCCGGCCACCTATGCCGGCGGACCGGAAACCTTGTTCCGCCGTGCCGAATCCTCGTCCTTCTTTGGGCGCGAGATCGGGCTGATGTATGTGCATGCGCATCTGCGCTACTGCGAGGCGCTGGCCCTGGATAGTGACGCCGAAGGCGTCTGGAACGCACTGGCGCTCGCCAACCCGATCTCGGTCAGCGGTCGGCTCGAACATGCGTCGCTGCGCCAGCGCAACACCTATTTCAGCAGCAGCGATGCCGCCTTCGATGATCGTTACCATGCGTCTGATGATTGGGATCGCGTCAAGGCGGGCGATATTGCCGTCGACGGCGGATGGCGCATCTATTCGAGCGGCCCTGGCCTCTACACGAAGAGCCTGATCAATAATGTCTTTGGCTTCAAGCGGCACTTCGGCAAGCGTGTCCGCGAGCCGCTGTTGCCGGCTGCCGTTTCCGAAGTCGAACTAAACTTCGAGGCGTAAACACGAAGGGAGGCGCAACAAGCGGCTCCCTTCCAATTTTGCACAATTGTGTAGCAACCGTCACCAGTCCGCTCTGTCCGGACTGAGCGGCCGGTTTGCGCCCAACGGTGGATGTTGGGTCGCGCTAAAGCGTAAACATTTGGCGCTCGCGGAACGTCGAAACCGAATTGCTCGTGCCCCCGATCTCACCCAATGTCACTTCACGGGCATGACAACCGGAGCGCCCTTGTTCTTGAGCAGCACAACGATAAATTTTGCCGGCTTAGTCTTGCTTGCGTTGCGGCTAACCAAGTGAATGTCGGAAGGACCTTCGTAGAAGGTCTCTCCTGGCGACAAGGTGACTTCTTTTTCTCCCTTGACCTGCATCACGATCGAGCCCTCCAGAACATAGACAAATGCATTGGCGTCATGTTTGTGAATGGGATCGGAACCTCCTGGCCCATACTCGACCGATATCATCAGCCCTTCCTTGCCTGGATAATTTGGAAGGTCCTTTTTCATAAGCGATGTGACGTGTGCAGTGTTTTCCGCGGCGACCGACAAAGTGCCAAAGAGGCAAACTGCAGCCGACACAAATAGCCTTAGCAAAACTGAATTCATCGTCGTAATCTCCTTAGTTGTTGAATCGTAGATGTGCGTTTGCAGAATTTCGTTTCAACTTCGAATGCTTCGGGCAGAAGCCTTCGCAGAGTGACGGCACCGTTTCATACATCCAGCAACAAATCGTCGCGCGCAGTTTGCGCCAATCGCTGAGAAGTCGAGTCGACGAACGTGACGGTCTCATTGAGCGGCGCCCGGCCCGTGCGCATGTAAGGCTCTCTGACATCCTCGTACCCGATCGACATGCCACAGAAGAGAATGAGCCCCTTGGGCGGGTTCAGGATCTCCGCGACAGTCTTGCGGTACACTGACCACGCCATTTGGGTGCAACTGTGCAACCCCTCGCCGCGCAGCAGCAGCATGATGGTCTGAAGATACATGCCGACGTCGGCCCATTGAGGCACACCCAGGTCGCGATCGATGTAGCAGAACAGGGCGGCGGGCGCGCCGAAACAATCCCAATTCGCGGAAGCAGCTCTCTGAGCTGCCTCCCAGTCGCCGTCTGCAATGCCGAGTGCGCTGTAGCGCTCATGGCCGAAGGCGGATCGGCGCTCGCGGTACGGAGACTTCAGTTCGGGCGGATACATTTCGTATTCCCGCTCGTCCCACGGGCCGTGCGCGGCCACACGTTTCCCGGCGCGCTTCTTGAGCTCGGCCAGCGCGGCGCCGGTCACCACGTAGGTGTTCCACGGCTGGAGGTTCGATCCGGACGGCGACCACGCCGCGGCGGACAGCACGCGCTCCAGCACCTCCTTCGGGATATCCCGATCGGTGAACCTGCGCACCGCCCGTCGGCTCTTGACCGCCTCATACACGTCCATAATCGTTCACCTTGCAGTTGCTAACTCCTCAGCAACCAAAAGGTACCAATTCGAGATGAGCCGGCCAATTATGCGCAGTGTTTGTCCGCCCACTATAATTGGTTAGACGAAGCCATACCGATGGTTAGGTGAAAAGTCATACCGAGGCCGTGGCTGCTTTGTACTCAGTGGCTGGGCTCGGGCGTGCGCGTCTGGATAACGGGCCGCCCGGCGCTTGCGGCGTCAGGTGCTGCCACAAAGGCCGAGCGGCGGTCGAGCGCGCTGCTCCAGAGGGTGAGGACGAGGGCAGCGGCGACCAGGATCGCACCGACCCAGGGCGTTGCGCCCAGACCTAGCGAGGATTCCACCACCAGGCCGCCGATCCAGGCGCCAGCGGCAATGCCGAGGTTGAAGGCGGCGATATTCAGCGCCGAGGCGACATCGACCGCGGCCGGGCGAACTTCGCGAGCAAGCTGAACCACATAGAGCTGCAAGCCCGGCACATTGGCGAAGGACAGGAAGCCGAGAGCCGCTAGCGTCGGAATTGCCAGCCAAGGCGAAACAGCGGTGAAGCTGAAGAGCACGAGCACGATAGCCTGGGCAATGAAGAGTCCCGTCAGGGCCTTGACCGGATTGCCGTTGGCAAGACGCCCGCCGACAACATTGCCGATGGCGATAGCAACGCCGTAGAGCACCAGGATCAGGCTGACGGCGGAGGCCGCAAAGCCGGTCACTTCCTGCAGGATCGAGGCCAGGAAGGTAAAGGCGACGAAGGTGCCGCCGTAACCCAGTGCCGTCATCGCGAAGACGATCAGCAGCCGACCGCTTCCGAGGACGCGGACCTGCTCGCCGATGCCTGCCGGCGGCGCCTTCTTCAGATTTGACGGCAGCAACAAGGCGATGCCGGCAAAGGCGATGACACCGAGGACGGCGACAGCAGCGAAGGTGGCACGCCAGCCGAAGGTCTGGCCGATGAACGTGCCGAGCGGCACGCCGGTGACGATCGCCACCGTCAGCCCCATGAACATCATGGCGATCGCCGAGGCGCGGCGGTTTTCCGGCACCAGATCGGCCGCAATAGTCGATCCGACGGAGAAGAACACGCCATGGGCGAAGGCGGACAACACACGAGCGACAAGCAACGGCCCGTAACCGGGGCTTAGAGCCGCCATGCCATTACCGACTATGAAGAGCGCCATCAGGCCGAGCAGCAGCGACTTGCGCTCGATGCGGCCGGTGAGTGCCGTGAGGATCGGTGCGCCGAAGGTAACGCCAAGCGCATAGACGCTGACGATGAGGCCGGCGAGCGGCAGGGTGATATGAAGATCGGTCGCGACGGTCGGCAGCAGACCGACAATGACGAATTCGGTGGTGCCGATCGCATAAGCCGCGATCGTCAAGGCAAAGAGAGCTGATGGCATGAGATGACCCGATCGAAAAGGCATCCGGAAGCGACCGGCTGCGCTGTTGTTGTTCGAGCGGAATATGGTCTAGCGACATTTGTTCGATAATCGGCTACATCAACCGAACACTTGTGATTTTAATTCAAAGATGAGAGCTGATGCCCGACAACCGCGCCGGTGAAATGGACGTCTTTGCCCTCGTGGCCGAGCTTCACAGCTTCTCAGCGGCGGCGCGCAAACTGCAGCTCTCGCCATCGGCCGTCAGCAAACTCGTCACCCGCCTGGAGGACCGGCTCGGTACGCGGCTTCTGGTGCGCACCACGCGCTCGCTGCAACTGACGCCGGAGGGCGAGGTCTATCTCGAACGGGCACAACGCATTCTCGCTGAAATCGAGGAGACCGAACGCATGGTTGCTGCCGGCGGCGCGGCCATTCCCCGCGGTCGGTTGCGTGTCAGCGCTTCCGTCGCGTTTGGCGTCGGTTTCGTCGTTCCCTTGATTCCGGATTTCCTGACGACTTACCCCGAAATCGAACTCGACGTCTCGCTCACCGACAGCGTGATCGACATCGTCGGCGAACGCGCCGATATCGCTATCCGCGCGGGTACGCTACGCGACAGCTCGCTGAAGGCGCGCAAGCTGCTGGAAAGCCGCCGTGTCGTCGTTGCCTCGCCCAACTATCTTGTCCGGCAGGGCCTCCCCCTGACACCCGACGATCTCGACCGCCACAATTGCCTGACCTTCAATTTCCGCCCGACCGCCGAGGGCTGGCCGTTTCGCGATCCGGCCAGCGGTTCCCATTTCGTCAGGATCGTCTATGGCAATCTGCTCGCCAATAACGGCCCGACGGTGCGCGAACTCTGTATTGCCGGTCTGGGCCTTGCTCGCATCGGTCAATATCATGTGCAATCGGACCTCGATGCAGGGCGGCTGATAGCAGTGCTCGAGGACTACAATCCCGAGGACATCGAGCCGATCCACGCCGTCTATGCCGGCCACGACCATCTTGCTGCCCGCATCCGCGCCTTTATCGACTTTCTGGCATCGCGAATCACGTAAAACAGCGCTGACCATCAGATAAGCAGAGGGCAGGATTTGGAGACGGCACTTTATCTTCCGATCAAGAATTTCCTGGAAGCAGCCGGCTACGCGGTAAAGGGCGAAATTGGCAGCTGCGATGTTGTGGGACTGAGTGGCGACGAACCAACTGTCGTCGTCATCTGCGAATTGAAGCTGACCTTCAATCTGGAACTCGTGCTGCAGGCGGTCGATCGGGCGACTGCAAGCGACGAGGTCTGGATTGCCGCCCGCGTCTCGGCGAAGGGCAAGGGGCGAGAGGGCGATCGCCGTTTTCGCGATCTCTGCCGCCGTCTCGGCTTCGGCATGCTGGCCGTTTCCGACAGCGGCACAGTTGATGTCATCGTCAGTCCGGTCGCGCCGATGCCACGTAAGAATATTCGCCGGCGATTACGTCTCGTTGAGGAACATCGGCGGCGGAAGGGCGATCCCGCGCTTGGCGGCAGCACGCGCGCGCCAATCATGACCGCCTATCGCCAACAGGCACTCGCCTGTGCAGTGGCCATTCAGAACGGCCAGCAGCGCCCCAAAGATATTCGCGCCAACGCCCCTGAAGCCGCCAAAATCCTGCGGCACAACGTCTACGGCTGGTTCGAACGGGTCGACCGCGGCATTTACGCCCTGACAGAACTTGGTTCGGAAGCGCTGAAGCGCTGGTCGCCGGCGGATGGCGCTTAAACAATAAACGTGAAGAAATTCGGGCAACGCAACATTAAATTCCAGTAATGTCTTACCAAATTGCAATATAAACATGATCAATATTTAATTTGTAAAAGTCACCAGGCGGATCATATAAATCATCAGCGCCATTTCTTCTTTCTACTACAAATTCCGCAGTAACTTCGAATAACCGTAGTTCTCCAGAAGGAATAGAAGCGGCACTCCGTTCGACGCCTGGTCCTTGACGTGGACCCAAGACGCCATATCGCCAACGATCTCGTAAGGGACATTTGCCATGACATCTCTTCTTCGCAAACATCGCGCCGCAGCCATCGTCGGAGCGGCCATCATCGTCGGCGCAGGCGCCCTGCCCTTCGCCTTCAATACCACCGCTGCCGTTGCCGCGACTGCCGAACCTGGCGGCATCATCGCCCCCGGCGGCTCCTTCGCGCCGATCGTCGACAGCGACAAGCCGGCAGTCGTCACCGTTACCACCACGATGAAGGCCACCGATACCAGCTCGGATATGGGCGACTCCCCGATGGACGAGCAGTTCCGCCAGTTCTTCGAGAACCAAGGCATCCCCGTCCCGCAAGAGCAGGCACCGCAGCATCGTCCGGCCCAGCGTGCGATGGCGCTCGGCTCCGGTTTCATCATCAGCCCGGATGGCGTCATCGTCACCAACAATCACGTCATTGAGAATGCCACCGACATCAAGGTGACGCTTGATGACGGCACCGAACTGCCGGCCAAACTTTTGGGCGCTGACGCCAAATCCGACCTCGCCGTGCTGAAGATCCAGGCGCCGAAGCAGCTTGCAACCGTCGCCTGGGGCGACTCCGACAAGCTGAAGCTCGGCGACCAGATTCTGGCGATCGGCAATCCCTTCGGCATCGGCACGACCGTCACTGCCGGCATCGTTTCGGCCCGTGGCCGCGACCTGCACAGCGGCCCCTATGACGATTTCATCCAGATCGACGCTCCGATCAACCACGGCAATTCCGGCGGTCCGCTGGTCGATCGCGACGGCAATGTCGTCGGCATCAATACCGCCATTTATTCGCCGAATGGCGGCAGTGTCGGCGTCGGTTTCGCCATCCCTTCGAATGAAGCCAAGGCGATCGTTGCAAAGCTTGAAAAGAACGGCTCGATCGATCACGGCTATCTCGGCGTTGCCATTCAGCCGGTCACGGCCGATGTCGCCGATGCCGTAGGCCTCTCACAGCCGCAGGGCGCTCTGGTCGCCAGTGTCAACGACGGAACGCCCGCTGCTGATGCCGGTATCAAGAGCGGCGACATTGTCACAGCCGTCGGTAACGAAACCGTCAAGACGCCCAAGGATCTGTCCCGCTTGGTCGCCGATCTTTCTCCGGGCGACAAGCGGTCGCTCACCGTCTGGCGCAATGGCAAGAGCGTTGATGTGAACGTCACCGTCGGCGGCAACGACGACAGCAAGCAGGCAGCCAATGACAAGGGCGACGGCAAGGTGCAGCCGTCCAATCAGCCGAGCATCGGCGTCGGGCTCGCCAACCTGACACCCGATCTAAGGCAACAACTGAACCTGCCGCACAATGTCGAAGGCGCCGTTGTCGCCAGCGTCAATCCGGACAAGTCGGCAGCCGCCGCCGGCATCCAGACGGGCGATATCATCGTCTCGGTCAACGACCAGCCGGTCCACGACGCCCACGATGTTCAGAGCGCGGTCGCACAAGCCGGCAAGGCAGGCCGCAAGTCGGTCCTGCTGCTGATCGAACGCGGCGGCGACAAGACTTTCGTGGCTGTGCCGTTCTCAGCCGCTTAAGCATCCTCTGAAAGGCGATAGCGCCTCGTCTCCTTCACGGGAGGCGGGGCGCAGGCGTATTTGGTCACAGCAATTGCGCCGGCAATTTCCGAACATCGCGTCCCAGCCGACGGCGCGGCAAGGTGCAAGCCAACCACCCTGCGTCAGGGCACTTTCGCCCGAAAGAAATCCGGGATCTCCCAGCAACCTCCATTCGCTAGGTTTCGCGCCCTTGCTTCCCGAGGGCTGTCACTGGACCTATAGCCAGCGTGCCAGTTGCTCCTTGAGACAATGCACCGTACGATACCACAGCAGGCAGGCACCTTCTGCGCCGCTCTGACCTCCAGCGAACCGGAGGCATACGATTTGCAGCAGAGCAGCCCAGTGCCACCGGTTCCCTTTTCGGAAATGAGAGATTCATGCCCGCAATATCATTTCAACTATTCGAAACGAGTTATGCGATGCCGCTGTCGTAGACAGGGGGGAATTTTCAACGGGAGCATCATTGTCAACTACTGGTTTACGATGTCGCCAGAGAAGGCTGACACGCCACACTCCCGCCACGGGCCTTTCACTGATACATAACGGTTTGCTCACACTGTGGCAAAACGTGGATGACGAGGGCAAACATGCGTAAGGCAGCAGTTGGAGAACAGGTTGCTGGGGCGATATCGGCGGATGCCGAGGAACTGATCGCCCGCCCGCGCTTGGCGGAGGAGCTTCCGCAGTCCCACGAGCCCAGCCTCGCCGAACGCTACGACTGGCTCGAGGCGATGATCAACCATGTGCCCGACTACATCTATGCAAAGGATCTGGAGGGCCGTTTCTTATTCGCCAACAAGGCCATCGTCTTGAACAATGGACTTGAGCGCGTGGAAGACATGGTTGGACTGACTGATTACGACCTCCACCCTTCGGCGGCGGCTGAGAGCATAGCCGCCATCGAACGACGCGTCATGGAAAGCGGTGAACCCGATCTTGGCTTCGAGGAACGCCGTCTGAGAGGCAGCGGCTGGCTGATGATGTCGCGCGTTCCGCTCAGGGACAAAGCTGGAAAGGTGATCGGTGTCGTTGGGGCGTCGCGGGACATCTCGGCCCGCAAACGCGGGGAAAGCCTGATGAAGGCTCAGGCCCACCTTCTCAAGGCGGTTGCCAAGGGAGTACGCCTTGAGCCGTTCCTCAGTGACGCCGCCAATCTACTCGAAGAGGTCATCCCCGGTACCGCGGCCGCAGTGCTACTGCATGACGAAGGTGCCCAGGAACTTTATATCGCCGCGGCGTCGCCATCCGCAGGCGCGGCTTCGATTTCGCCAGTAGACATCCTCGACCACCCGGCATGGACCTGCCTCGCAATCTCGTCGGGTGACGGCGCACAGCACGGCGTGCTCGCCATTCGAGGATCGACTGACCATGAAGCGAGCGTGTGGGAGTTCCTGACGGGTGTCGCACAAACGATCGGTATCGCGATCGACCGCCACTACGACGCTGAACGCATCACCTTCCTTGCCGAGCACGATGCCCTCACCGGATTGCCGAACCGTACGCTGCTCGACCGAAAGCTCGATGGTATGCTGCGGCGTGCTGACAAAACATCGAGGAAAGTCGCGGTCGTCTTCCTAGACGTCGACAACTTCAAGCTCGTGAACGACAGTCTCGGTCACGCGGCCGGCGACGAGCTGCTCAAGATCGTCGCGCGCCGGATCTCGGAGGAGATTGGACAGGACAATCTGATATCGCGCATCGGTGGCGACGAGTTTATTCTGGCGCTCCAGCAGGCCGACGAAGATTTCGTCTCGCAATTGGCGCGCATTCGCGAGGCCATCGCACGGCCGCTCACTCTGGCCGGGATGGACCTGCAACTCACTTGCAGCATGGGAATAGCCTGCTTTGCCATGCATGGCAAAACGGCCACGGAATTGTTCGCCAACGCAGATATGGCGATGTATCGCGTCAAGGAGAACGGACGAAACGGTATACAGATGTTCGACCCAGCAATGGCGGAGAACGCACGGCGGAAACTTGGACGCTCAGAGGAACTTAGACGTGCCGTCGAGAGGGACGAGTTCGTCCTGCACTTCCAGCCGCAAAAAGACATGAACTCCGGCGAGATCATCGGCGTGGAGGCGCTCGTGCGCTGGAACCATCCGACCGACGGAGTTATTTTCCCCGGGGACTTCATTCCGCTTGCCGAGGAGTCGGGCCTCATCGTTCCGATCGGAGAGGCTGTCCTGCGCAAGGCCTGCGGCCAGGCCAAGGAATGGCAGAAACAGGGGCTGCCTCCTGTGAAGATCGGTGTCAACATGTCGGCGCGGCAGTTCCAGGAACATGGCATGATCCGGCAGGTGGCCGCGGCCCTCGCCGAGAGTGGTCTTGAACCGCGGTGGCTCGAGATCGAGGTCACTGAGAGCCTGCTGATGCGCGACGTTCAGGGGGCAATTATGAAGATGCACGAACTGAACGCTTTGGGCGTCAGCCTTGCGATTGACGATTTCGGTACGGGCTATTCGAGCCTGAGTACTCTGAAACGCTTCCCGCTGTCGCGCCTCAAGATCGACCGATCCTTCATCACCGATATTCCGGACGATGCTGACGACATGGCGATCACATCCGCAATCGTCTCGCTTGCGCGAATGCTGGAGCTGGATGTGATCGCAGAAGGCGTGGAGACGGAAGAGCAGGCCCGCTTCCTCTCACAGGCCGGATGCCATGCCATCCAGGGGTACCTATTCAGCAGGCCCATCCCCGCCGAGGAGATGACGCGTGTGATGAGGGGACGGTCTTAGGGCCTTTATCTCGCCTTCAGCCACCGAACGAGATTGGACAGAATAGCCCGATGGTCCGTTAAGAGGTTCGGAGACTGTGGATGAGGTGGATGAGCTTCGCCTTAAAGAACGCGGCCTTCGCAGTCGAGTAGTTGGTTACGCGGTCGCGTGGGACAGCACTTGCAGGCCCGCCGATATAAAGGCCAACCACAGGGCTTCGCTCCAGTGATTGAAGGAGTGAGCCGAATAGCGCTGCCGCGTCAAAGCCGCGATCAGCGCCATCAACAGTGCATAAAGCTCAAAACAGCGCGCTGCCGACAGAAGGTAGTTCGACCGGGCGAACAGCGATATCAGAACCGCCACGACGCATTTTATGGCGAACCGGTTGACGGTAGCGCGCGATGTCTGGTCCAATTCAATGGCCATGCGGCAAGAGCTCTTTGGGGATCAATGGATCAATTGCATAACGCTGGCCGCGCCCACCGAGAAGACGGCGATGACACAGGCAAGCCTCAGGAAAATTCGGACATCATGGGAATGATGTGCGGCTTCGTCGATCTCCGTTACGTCATCGTTTCTCCGCGAGGCACGAAGCTCCTGTTCCAGCTGCAAATGCTGAGCGAGATATTGAATGCCATAACGAGCGTACATCTCTTTGATCCTTGTCCTGACGACGGATGTCGCGAACGGCAACCGTTGAAATCAGGCTAGAAGGACCGGCATAGTTTTTCGATTGCGGGAAACACGTCGTAAAATAAAAATCTCCTAAAGAAGTGCGGCTTTCAACAGAAGGGACGTTTCTACGTTGCGCCATGACAGTTTTTGTCCAAACTCTGCCGTGGTGATGATAGAGAAGAAGCAGGGACGGATACGAGCCGTCCGTCGGCGAACCCCGCGTTCTGCCGAAACTATCACGGCATAAGAGCTTCAGGACTTTGGACGGGGCTGAGTGGCAGCAGGAGTTGGAGTGACCGATCCATACGAGATTCTCGGCATCGGACGCGATGCGAGCGAAGAGCAGATCAAGACGGCCTATCGCAAGCGGGCGAAGACGGCGCATCCGGATTCCGGTGGCGACGTCGATGCTTTTGGACAGCTGCAAAAGGCCTACGAGCTGCTTCTGGACCCCGTGCGCCGCAAGGTGTTCGACGATACCGGCTACGACGTCGAACTGACCGACGCTGTCGATCTGCAGGCGCTGGTCGCCATCGAGAAGCTCATTACCGACATGGTTCTGGACGAACGCGAACCCGGAACCTTCGATCCGGTCGCCCATATGCGCGCCAGTCTTCTGGACGAAATCCGCAAGGCAAACTTCAGCAAGAGCGAGCTGGAGCGTCATTCCGACCGTATCCGCCTTCATCTGGATCGCTTGGGAAAACGCCCTGGCAAGGATGTCGTAGGCCACATGCTGCGCGCCCGCATCAAGGCCATCGCTACCGCAATCAGCGAAACGGAGGCAAAGATCGACGCCACGGAGCGCGCTTGCGATATGCTCGATGGCTATCTCTACGTCATGGACACACCGATGCTCGAAGAAGAGGAGCCGGCATCGGATATCGAATGGGACGAAGCGAGCGAGGCCCGCTCCGCCGCTCAGTGATCCCCGCCGGTCAAATGCCTCCGCAAACACTGGAACTTTCGACCGGCAACCGGGTTTTTCCTCCGTGTTATTGTCGAAATCCAGTGGCGCCATACGACTAGAGCATCGCACTTTCCGGTGGCATCGCCTGCAAGCGGATAAGATGCTCTAGATTGAAAAGATTAGAGCGACCTTTGTGCGTTCAAATGAACGCACGGCGCTCCAATATCGGCCAATGGATCGCACAGGGAGGACATCATGATCAGCGAAGACGGATATACGCCTGCAACGGAATTGGCACAGAGAAACGGTGTCAGGTTTCCGAACGAGAGCAGCGAATACCGGCAGGCGCGAAACGCGCTGCTGGCCGAGGAGATTGAACTTCGGCGACATATAGAACGCGTCGCGGCGCAACGGCGAGCACTGCCACCGGGCGGTTTGGTGAAAAAGCATTATCAGTTCATCAGCCCCGACGGCCCGATCGATTTCGACGATTTGTTCGACGACAAGGAGACCTTGCTGATCTACAGCTATATGTTCGGACCGGAACGGGCACGGCCATGCCCGATGTGCACCTCGTTCCTTTCGGCACTGGAAGGCGAAGTGCTCGACATCGAACAGCGAATGGCCATCGCCGTCGTGGCTCGGTCACCCATCGAAAGACTGCTCGATTTCAAAAGGGAACGCCGCTGGCAGAATTTGCCGCTCTATTCCGACCCGACAGGCGAATATAGCCGCGATTATCGAGCGCTCGGCAGCAATGGCAGCGACGATGCGGCCGTCAATGTCTTTACCCGCAGGGACGGGACGATCCGGCATTTCTGGGGTGAGGAAATGGGGCCCGTGACCGCTGACCCCGGCCAGGATCCACGCGGCGCCCCCGACCTCATGCCGCTCTGGACTATCCTCGACATGACGCCCGAGGGACGGGCAAGGGATTGGTACCCGAAGCTCATCTACGGACATGCGTGACCGGGAAGACCTTGCCTCGGAGAGGTCTATCTTCCGCCGGCAGCACTCGTAATGTTGGCGATAGGAGCCTTCGCCGCGGCTTTGGCGATCACCGAGGCAAGTTGGTTTTGGTTGAATGGTTTTGGCAAGCGGAGCAGATCGCTGTTACTGCCCGGCGGCAGCTCGGCATAGCCTGTGGCAAGGATGACCGGCAAGTCGGGCTGGCGCTCGGCGATCGCCGTGGCGAGTTCGGAGCCCGTCATCCTCGGCATCGCGTGATCGGTGATGACGAGATGAACATCATTGTGATCCTCGAGCAGCTTGAGCGCCTCTTCCCCTGAATGGGCCTGCAGGACGGTATGGCCGAGATCTTCCAGCATGAATGCCGTGTTCATCAGGACCAGTACATCGTCGTCCACGGCCAGAATGTTGAACGAACCGACGCCTGCGGACACTGCTTCCTTTGCCGGCTCTTCCTTCCTCTTCCTCGTCTCCGCCGCGACAGGAAGCCAAAGCTCGGCCGTAGTTCCTTCGCCCCTGCACGATTTCAGGATCAGCTTGCCTCCAGACTGCGCCATCAATCCCTGAACCATGGGCAATCCGAGACCTGTTCCCTTGCCGACGCCCTTGGTCGTGAAGAACGGTGTGATTGCATTGGCAAGCGTCTCCTCGTCCATCCCGTCTCCCTCATCCCTGACGGCGAGGCAGACATAGGACCCTGCTTTCAGGCCACCCGATTCATCCTTGGCAATCTCACGAAGTTTGGCGGCAATAACGAGCGATCCACCATTGGGCATCGCATCGCGCGCATTCACGGCTAGGTTCAAAAGAGCATTCTCAAGCTGATTCGCATCGGATTTCACCATCGGAAGACTGAGGGGGAAGTGGGTCTCGATCATCATCGACGGCCCCATCGAGCGCTGCAGCAGGTCAGTCATGTTGCGAACCAGCTCGATCACGTCGAGTGGCTCGAAATTGAGTTCCTGACGCCGCGAGAAAGCAAGCATGCGCTGCGTCAGCGCCGCGCCGCGTTGTGCGCCCTGAATGGCATTGTCGATCAGTGGGGTGATGTTGGGATTGTCAGCGATACGCTTGCGCATGATTTCCAGGCTCCCCAGAACGGCCATCAGCAAATTGTTGAAATCGTGGGCCATGCCGCCGGTAAGCTGGCCAACGGCTTCCATCTTTTGCGCCTGAAACAACTCTTCCCGCGCTTGTTCGAGCGTGCGCTGCGTTTCCCTCTTTTCGGTAATATCGCGAGTGACCTTCGCGAACCCTAAAAGTGAGCCGTCACTCTCGCGTATGGCATCGATGACGACGCTGGCCCAAAATCTGGATCCATCCTTTCGCACCCTCCAGCCCTCATTTTCGAACCGCCCGACTTTGGCGGCAATATCGAGCGCCTTCCTCGGAAGCCCTACCGCACGATCTTCCTCCGTATAAAAGCGGGAAAAGTGCTGGCCGAGTATATCTTGCTGCGTATAACCTTTGATGCGTTGCGCACCCAGGTTCCAACTGGAGACATAACCTTGGGGATCGAGCATGTAGATGGCATAGTCAGCGACACCCTGAACGAGGATGCGAAACTGCTCTTCACTCCGTTTGAGCTCGGCTTCCGCTTTTTTCCGCTCGGAAAGATCGCGCGTAATCTTTGCAAATCCCAGCAAATCGCCCTCCGCGTTTCTGATCGCATCGATGGCCACATGAGCCCAATATCGCGAACCATTCTTTCGCAGATGCCATCCTTCGCCTTCGAACCGCCCCGTTTCAGCAGCCATTTTCAGCACCCTTTGGGGCAGACCCGCCTCACGATCTTCGGGAATGTAAAACCGCGAGAAATGTTCGCCGATGATTTCGGCTTCCGTGTACCCCTTGGACCGCTGAGCACCGATGTTCCAGCTTATGACAAGGCCATGCGGATCAAGCATGTAAATGGCGTAATCTGTAATGGCATCGACGAGGAGTCTGTAACGCCCCTCTATCGTGGACGACTTTGCGGCGCTGACGGTGGCGGTCATGCTGTCCTCTGACGTTTTCCAACGGCAGTAAACTACGGAAACGCCGTTTGGTTCCCGAAGGGCACGGACCCTTATCAAGAGTTGCAGGCCCGAATACGTTTTAGGTGCAGCCCAAAGGCCTGTCGCCGCGATAGGCATTCAAAGCTGAGAAGCTTGCGCGCCCCATGTTGGCCGTCGATTACGAAAAAGGCTCGGTTGGCCCCTTGGCGGGTTTGGTGAACCAATGCGAGCCTTCTGGCGTCATGTGGATATGATCCTCCAGTCGAATACCGAACTTGTCGGGAAAGACGATCATAGGTTCGTTGGAAAAGCACATGCCGGCGGCGAGCGGCGTGGCATTGCCGCGGACGATATAGGGCTCCTCGTGGATCTGTAGACCGAGACCGTGGCCTGCGCGGTGGGGCAGCCCGGGGAGGCGGTAGTCGGGACCGAGGGCATGTTTTGAAAGCACCAAACGCGCCGCATCGTCGAGGCTCGAGCAGAGTGCGCCGAGCTTGGCAGCATCGAAGACCGCCTGCTGCGCCTCCCGTTCGATCACCCAGGCCGCTTCGAATTCGCGGTTGCCACTTTCGAGTACATAGGTCCGGGTGAGGTCGGAATGATAGCCGTCGATCTGGCAGCCGGTATCGACAAGCACGACGTCGCCTGCTGCAAGCGTCTGATCGCCGTCGGCGCCGTGCGGCAACGAAGTCGCTGTTCCGAAGGAAACGATACAAAAGGTCGAGCCGCCGTCGGCGCCGGCCTGTCGATGCCGGCGGTCGATGAAGTCGACGACTTCCGAAGCCCTGATACCGGGTTTCATCAGCGCATGCGCTTGCTTCTGCACATCGAGCGTCAAGTCCATGGCATATTGAATGAGGGCAATCTCGGCCGGAGATTTGAGACGGCGCAGGTTTCGGATGATCTGCCCGCCATCCTTCAGTCTTTCGGCGCCGAATTCCGCAGCGAGCGCGTGATAAAAGAAGAGCGGCAAGCTGTCGTCTAGCGCAAGCGTACCGGCTTGTCCCAGCAGGCGTGACACGAGCCCGGCACTGTTCTCCTCCTCTTCCCACACCAGAATCTCGCCCGGCAGGTGCGGCAACGTTTCCACGCGACTGCGCTCGAAACCCGGAACGATGTAGTAAAGTGCGGCCGGTGTGACGAGCGCGCCGAGGAATCGTTCGCTCGGATGCCAGACGAGGCCGGTGAAATAGCGCAGGCTCTCCGTCGGGCCGAGTAGCATACCGGCAAACCCCTCCGCCTCCAGCGACTGTCTCAGCTTCGCCAGCCGGAGCTGCCTTTCATCATCGGTGATACGGGAGACGGGATGGGACCATGTCATCTTGTTTTCCAGTTCCTGTTGCGCGCGGTTTTCGTGCGGCTGGCACCGCCCCTTGCAGCGACATTAATGCGACTGTAGGCAATATGTCGACAAGAAAACGAGCAAAGCGGAGGGGCGATGCTTAGTTAATAAGAGATCCTCGGCATGCTGATACGCGGCCACATGGTCGAAGCAGGCAACCTCTGCCCTCAAGAAGGGGACACCTGCCTCACGGGATCTCGATCGTAAGCGGACGCTCGAGATCCCGGGCTATATATTCCTGGATCTGGCGCACGATCTGCGCCGCATGGTCGATCGCCAACCGGTCCGCGCGGTCGATATCGCCGGCCTCGATTGCGGCGATCATTTCCTCGTGCTCGTCGACATATTGACGCGGCAAGCGATCGTCGAAAGTCGAATAGTAGAGACGCAGGATGCGCCGGCCCTCATCGAGCAGCCGTGCGAAGAACGTGGTGTAGTAGGGATTGCCGGCAAGTTCGGCGATGGCAACGTGGAATTCGCGGTTCGCCTCGATCATCCCGAAGGCATCATGGGCAGTCACGGCATCGGCGAATTCCCTTTGCCGGGCGCGCACGCGCTGCATGATCTTGGCATCCCTCCGCGCCGCCGCGCCGCGCGTGGTCACACGATACATCAGTGTCAGCGCCTCGAAATAGGTGGGCAGGCTGGCGAAATCGATCGTCGCGACAATCGTGTTGCGGTTCGGAAGCGTCGTCACCAGCCCTTCCCCGGCAAGCCGAAGTAGCGCCTCACGGATTGGCGTCCTCGACATCTTGAAGCGTTCAGAAAGCCGGACCTCGTCGAGCGGGCTTCCCGGCTCGAGCGCCATCGACAGGATTTCCCGGCGCAGAGCGGCATAGACGCTCTGTGTTCCCGAACCCCGTACCCGTACATTCTCCGTCTCGTTCCGCATCCGATATCCTTCTTCGCAACAAGCACGTTACTATTTCGTTTTGGCAGCTTTCAGCAATAGCGGGCGATCACCGCTTATTTGCCGTTTAACCATCCTTGAACTTTGTCGACAATTTGTATATAACGCAACGACTTTCGATTGAGGACCCAAAATGACGACTGGATGGAAGGGCGTATTCCCCGCCGTAACGACACAATTCAACGAGGATCTTTCCGTAGATCTGGCCGCGACGCAACGCGTCCAAGACGCGCTCGTCAATGACGGCGTCAACGGTCTGATCGTCATGGGAACCTGCGGCGAGAACAATTCGTTGGATCCCGATGAGAAGCGCATGATCCTGAAGGCGGCCGTCGAGGTGGTGAATGGCCGCGTTCCGGTTGTCACCGGCGTTTCCGAATTCGATACGCGCCGCGCCGCCGCCTATGCACGTGACGCCGAAAAGCTTGGCGCTGATGGTCTCATGGTCCTGCCGGCCATGGTCTATGTTCCGAAACCGGAGGAGCTGATCGCGCATTTCCGCGCCGTGGCGGAAGCGACTTCGCTGCCGATCATGCTCTACAACAATCCGCCGGCCTATCGCGTCAATATCGGCGCCGACGTGCTGCAAGCCCTCGCCGAAGTGCCGAACATCAAGGCCGTCAAGGAAAGTGCGCCGGATCCGCGCCGTTTCACCGACCTCATCAATGCTTTCGGTGATCGCTTCGACATCTTCGCAGGCCTTGACGACGTTGCGCTCGAAGGCCTGATGCTCGGTGCCAAGGGCTGGGTTTCCGGCCTCACCAGTGCCTTCCCGCAGGAATCGGTGCAGCTCGTCGCCGCTGCCGAACGCGGCGACTGGGAAGAGGCTCGCCGTATCTATCGCTGGTTCATGCCGCTCCTGCATCTCGATGCCGAGCATGATCTCGTCCAGTCCATTAAGCTTGCCGAGCAGATCATGGGCCGTGGTTCAGAGCGCGTCCGCATGCCGCGCCTGCCGCTGTCCGGCGCTCGCCGCGCCGAAGTCACCGCCATGGTCGAGAAGGCCGCCGCCACGCGTCCTTCGAAGGCCCACTAGGCCGGTTGATCCCGAATATGCGGAGGCCGGCGATCGCAGAAATGCGATAGCCGGCCTTTTTCTTGTCTGGAGTATCTCAGATCAGCGTCAGCATAATTGCTCTGTTGCCTCGTGGTGCACCAGTCTTGCGCGCAGAGACGGAGGGTCCCCAGAAGCCGGACACGTGTCGCATTAACGATTTTGGTTTTCGAAGCTTCTGCAGAATCCTAGTCGGCGTCTTCGGGCAACGCCTGGATATAACGCACGACACCATAGAAAATGCCGAAGAGAACAATCACGAAGACCGCATGACGGATGTCATGCAGCGCCGTGTGGTGATGTCTCACCAGGAGGGAAATCATGTTGTACACGGTTATGGCGAGCGCAGTCATGACTGTGGCCAGTAAAAGCGCCATGTTCCGATGCATAAATTTAACCATCGCGCACCTCTTTTCGCTTCGGCAAATAGAAGATAAATTGAGGAGGAATTAGGACGGATCGGACGTCCGCAAAAAATCCTATTCCGATCCACTCTCCCGCTCCTGTTGGACCCGCGACACACGCATGGGGATTACAAATTGTTCATGTCGGGAAAAAGCCACAATTTCTGAACTTTGCTGACGCAATTGCCTGCGAGCCTGTTCGAAATCGGTGACGCGGTGACAAGCGATGAGCCTTTCGTTTCAGACCATGGCAGCACTGCGGTTCGGCTACGGCTTCCGCCCCGGTGAAACCCCGCCGGCCGACAGGGATGCGTTGCTCGACCCGATGCGAGTGGGCAACGGCAACTGTCTCTTTCCAGTCGGCGGCATCGATGCGCGCCGCCAGGCGATCGGCAATGTCGCCGACCGTCTTCGCGACATCCGTTCCAGCGACATTGACGACGACGCCAAGCGCAATGAACAGAAAGCAGTCTTCAAGGAACTTCAGCAAAGCTACCGGCGCGATGCCGATGCGCGCATCGCGCAGGCGGTCTTCTCGCCGAACGGCTTCTACGAGCGGCTTGCCGGCTTCTGGACAAATCATTTCTCAGTGAGTGTCGACAAGACCCAGCCGATGAAACTCATCGTCCCCTTGTTCGAGGCCGAGGCGATCCGGCCCCATATCGGCGGGACGTTTCCGGATCTGCTGCGCAGCGCGACCCAACATCCGGCGATGCTGATCTATCTCGATCAGACGCAGTCGCTCGGCCCCGATTCTCCCGCCGGCATCAAACGCAACAAGGGACTCAACGAGAACCTCGCCCGCGAACTGCTGGAGTTGCATACGCTCGGTGCTGGCAGCGGCTATACACAGGACGATGTGCGCTCCGCCGCCATGGTACTGACGGGCATCACGGTCGATCGGCAGGCGGTCGAGGCCGATTTCCGCAAGGCTGCTGCTGAACCGGGCAGCCATCAGGTGCTGGGCGTCAGCTACGGCCGAACGCAACGAACCGAGCGCGATTATCTGCAGCTGCTGGACGATCTGGCACTAAACCCGAAAACAGCGGCGCACATCAGCCGCAAGCTCGCGGTCCACTTCATCTCCGACACGCCGCCGCAAGCGATGATCGATGCCATGGCCCAGGCATGGCGGAAGACGGACGGCGACCTGATGGCCGTTTATGGCGCGATGCTTGATCATCCAGCTGCCTGGACGAACGAGGGAGCCAAGGCCCGGCAGCCTTTCGACTTCGTCGTGGCCGGCCTGCGGGCGCTCGATCTTCCCAAGAACACGGCCGCAGGCGCAATTGTCGATCCGCTCGCCGATGACGAGGGCGGCGGGCAGGCAATGGCCGACGATAGTCCATCCGTCCCAGTCAACAGCTCCGCTACGCCTGACAAGACAACCGATCCGCCGGATCCGCAGGAGGCAAGACGCCGTCAGGCTGCGATCGACGCAACCTTCTACGTGCCGCGTGGCCTCGGTCTCTACGCGTTGCAGCGCATGGGACAGCCGGTCTGGAGGCCGCCGAGTCCGGCCGGCTTTCCCGAGGGTTTCGACGCTTGGATCAATGCCGGCGAGCTTTCCGAGCGGATTTCCTGGGCGCGGCGCGCGATCGGTCGTTACGGCAAGCAGAAAGATCCACGGCAGTTTCTCAAGGAGACGCTCGCGGATGCCGCCCGCGACGACACGATCCGGGTCGTGTCGCAGGCGCCAAACAAGATGGCGGGCCTGACGCTGGTGCTTGCCTCGCCCGAATTCAATCGCCGCTAGCGCGAGGAGCATTCCCATGGCAGATGACAAGGCCTTCCCGCTTTCCCGCCGCGGTTTCCTCGCTTCCGCCTGCTGTCTTGCGGCTGCGCCGATCTTTACGCCGGTGACCTTTGCGGCCATGCCCGGGGACAACCGTTTCGTGACCATCGTGCTGCGCGGCGCCATGGACGGGCTCGATCTGGTGCAGCCTTACGGCGAGGCATCCTTCGCCGGCTTGCGGCCGGATATCGCCCTTGCTCCCGAGAAGGGGCTCGTCGATCTCGACGGCTTCTTCGGCCTGCATCCGGCCGCCGCGGACCTGCTTCCGCTATGGAAGGCTAAAGAGCTCGCCTTCGCCCATGCCGTCTCGACGCCATATCGAGACGCCCGCAGCCATTTCGACGGCCAGGACATGCTGGAATCGGGCGGCGATCACGTCGCCGAGGAAAAGACCGGCTGGCTGAACCGCGCACTCGCGACCATTCCGCGCTCGACGACGCACAAAGCGATCGACATCAGCACCTCGACCGAACTGATCCTCTCCGGTCCCAATGTCGTCGACGTATGGGCCTCGGATTCCAATTTCGGCATGGGTGCGGACGAGATGCAATTTTTGACACGTCTTTATGCCAACGATCCCGCTTTCGCCAAGGCGATGGATGAGGCAACGCGCGCCGACCAGTCGGCGAAGATGGGTGAGGCGCCGGGCGCCAAACGCGGTGAGCAGATAGCCGATGTCGCGGCGCTTGCGGCCAAGATGCTATTGCGTGAATACCGTATCGCCAGCTTTTCCATCAACGGCTGGGACACTCATGTGCAGCAAGCGGCCCAGTTCCGGAAAGCGGCTGGTGACCTGACGCAAGCCGTGCTGACATTGAAGAACACGCTCGGCCCGGATGCATGGAAGACGACCGTGGTTCTGGCGATGACTGAATTCGGCCGCACCGTCCGCCAGAACGGCTCCGGTGGTACGGATCACGGTACAGGCGGCTGTTGCCTGCTGGCGGGCGGTGCCATCAATGGCGGCCGCGTGCTCGGTAAATGGCCCGGAATTAAAGACGAACAGCTCTTCGAGGACCGCGACCTGATGCCCACTGCAGACGTGCGTGAGATCGCGGCCGCAATGGTTTACCGCCAATTCAATGTTGGCGCCGACGACCTGACCTCGAAGATCTTTCCTGGCCTGAGCTTCGATAGGTCTTCGCAATTCCTGAAGGTCTAATTCCTCGACGTGCTCATGCTGGCTCTCCCCGACCTTCAGGTTGACATCGCGGACCGCCTATAAGCCAGGAAGACGCGGCCGTTCTGGAACGTCTTGGATCGCGACAAGGTCCACATTAGTTTGCCGCTCGCACCCGCAAACTGGCTTTTGCCCGAACCCAGCACCACCGGGCAAATCAATAGCTGCACTTCGTCGATTAACCCGGATGCCGTCAACTGCGCCACGATGCTGCCGGATCCTAGCACGGTCAGGTCCGGCCCCGGCGTCTGCTTGATCCGCGCCATCTCTGTTGCGGGATCGCCCGCCAGCAAAGTGGTGTTGGACCAGTCCACCGTGTCGAGAGTGCGAGAGAAGACATATTTGGGTGCCTCGTTCATGCCCTTGGCCACTTCGGGCATGGCCTTGGCCGCCGCCGGCGTAGGCCACCAGTTCACCATCATCTGATAGGTGACGCGGCCGAATACCAGAGCATTCGTGCCCTGTGCGTTGCCTTTCGTGAACTCTATCAATTCCGGATCGCCGGCGCCTGCTTGGGCCCAAGTGTAATCGTTGTTTGCGTCGGTATAGTAGCCGTCCAGCGATACATTGTTGAATACACGTATCTTTCGCATCATGGCTCTGTCCCTCTAGAGTTATCGGGCCGATCGCCGCAACCAACCGTCACGCCCGCGTCATCATCCAGCTTCTGACCTCGAAGGGCAGGATATCCGGACCGGCATCGCGCGCGGCCGGCTCCTCCATCAAATTGACAGCCTCGCTGATCGTCCAACCCTCTGCCGGGGTGACGACAAGTCCGCCGCGCCGGCCCGCCGGTTCGTAGACGCGCAGCACGAGCCCGCCGCCATCTTCGGCCGGCTTGATGGCTGAAAGCGCCACCGGTGTGCCTGTCACGGCGATCGGAGTGAGAGTCGTCTCTGCGAGATTGACAGCGGCCGTGACGATCAGCGACTGGTTGAGATCGTCGGCCTCCTCACGCACGCCGCCTGAATGCCATTCGCCGGCATGCGGCAGCAATGCATAGGTGAAACGCTGCTCGCCCTCATCCGCCATCGGATCGGGATAGATCGGCCCGCGCACTAGGCTGATGCCAAGCACGTTGCCGCGGGCGCTATGGCCGTATTTTGCGTCGTTTAGCAAGGCGACACCAAAATCCGGCTCGCTGAGATCGATGAAGCGATGGGCGACTGCCTCGAACATCGCGGCATCCCAGCTCGTGTTCGTGTGCGTCGGGCGGCTGATAACACCGTAAGCGCATTCGAATGTGGCGGTGCGGGCGCGCGTCGCGACTGGACTCAGCGAGCGCAGCAGGGTGCGACGATCATGCCAGTCGATACGGGTCTCGATATCCAGCCGCTTGGCGTTGGCGGTCAGGACATAGTGCTGCACGATGGCGGAATCGCGATAGCGATGGACAACCTTGATCGCGGCCCGATGGGGACTGTTCTCGACAAGCTCGATGCTTTCTGGCTTGTCCAAACGGATTCCCTTTTCAGCATAGTCCGCGTCGATGTCCCAGGCGTCCCAATTGCGCGGCTTGTCGACGGGATAGATCCAGAGCTGATTGGCGGCTTCCGCCAGTGCCTCACGGCCGGTCGCCTTATGCACAAGGCTCTGCACAGCGCCATCCGCGCCGATGATAGCGGCGAGATGCTCGTTCTCCAGCCGGCTCGCTTCGGCACGCAATCCGCCGGCCGGCTTCAATGCAGCTCGGTCGAACACACGGATGGAAAGCGGCGAAACGATATCGCCGGTGGAAAGGATCGTGCCGTCGGCTAGAACCGCGCGTAACGGCCGGGCATCGAGAGACGGATTGACGACTACGAGAGCGTCCATAATGCCGCCTTTCGGGAGGGCCGAAGCAATCGCGTCCATGGCATCCTTCTGAAGTGCCTTGGCGTGATCGATAACGCCGGAAAGCTCGCGCTCGGCGTCCTGATAGACCTCGTTGATGCTCGATCCGGGCAGGATATCGTGGAACTCGTTTTTCAACGTTATCCGCCAGTCAGCTTCCAGGCTCTGCGGCGCGGCGCCACCGATCATGTGGGTGATCGACGCCAGGGTTTCGGCCGTGATCAACGCCCGTTCCGCCCTGCGGTGTTGCCGCTTGACACCGCTCTGGCTGGTCAGCGTCGCACGATGCAGTTCGAGATAGATTTCGCCGGACCAGGCGGGAAGACGCTTTTCCTTAGCCGTACGATGGGCACTCGTAAAGAAATCGGCGACCTTGCCCCAACGGGCCTTCGGAATGGCGGGGAAATCGCGCAGCTGCACTTCACGCTCGACCATCTCCGGCGTCACGCCGCCACCGCCGTCACCATAGCCGACCGCCAGGAGCGAGGTGTCGTGCAGGGTTTTCGCCCGGAAATTCTTCCAGGTCGGCATGAAGCAATCCGGCTGCACAAAGCCGTTATAGCCCTGCATCGGATTGTCGAAAGTATGCGCCAGCACCCGGCTGCCATCCAGACCTTCCCACCAGAAGAGATCGTAGGGGAACCTGTTGGTTTCGCTCCAATTGACCTTGATGGTGAAGAAACTCTCGATGCCGCCCTGGCGCAGCAATTGCGGCAAGGCGCCGGAGAAACCGAAGCAATCCGGCAGCCAGCAGATCGTGTGACGGGCGCCGAAGGTCTTTTCGAAATAGCGCTGGCCGTAGAGGATCTGCCGCACCAGGCTTTCGCCCGTCGGCATGTTCGTGTCCGGCTCGACCCACATGCCGCCGATTACTTCCCACGAGCCTTCAACCACCTTTTCCTTGATGCGCGCGAAAAGCTGCGGATCGTCAGCCTCCATCTGCGCATAATAATGCGCGGTCGACTGGTTGAAACGGAAATCGGGCGAGCGGTCCATCAGCGACAGCGCCGTGTGGAAAGTCCGGCGCATCTTGCGGCGGGTCTCGTCATAGGGCCACAGCCAGGCAAGATCGATGTGAGCATGGCCGGTCAGCAGCAGTTCGCCGTTTTGCGGATAACGTTCCTGCAGCGATTTGAGACGGGTAAGCAGGCCGTCATAAGCAGCAGCGGCGGTCCCACGTTCATCCTCGGACAGACCCGGCGGGTTTTCCATCAGCTCGGGCAATTCCCAGATCTTTTGTTGCCATTCGGCGTTCGCCGTGCGGGAAATATAAGGAGCCGTGGCGGAAGGCCAGTCCAGGCTGCGCAGCGCCGTCTCTGCGGCATCGAGCAGATGCGGCACCACATCGTGATCATCAAGCGCTTCGATCGCCTCAGCTACCTGCCGAAGTGAAAGATTCAGCCGATGTGCGGGAATGTCCAACCAGGCGAGCCGCGCTCGGTTTAACTTCGGCTGGCGGTTCGGTTCGCCGAAGGGGAAGCGGGCAACGCTGTCCGTTGTGATCGAGAAATTGCGGTCCTTGAGCGGGAACTCCTGGTGGTAGGGATCAAGGCCGAAGCTCTCGCTCTTCCCTCCTCCATAAGCGAGCGTGATCAGGCTCTCACCGCCGAGATCGAGCTGCAGGCGCGTTTCCTCCAGCGGCCAGTCGGCAGGCACGTTCGCTTGCGAGGCGAAATACACTATGCCTTTGCGATGCGGCCAGGCCTGACCGATGGCTATATCCTCGCCTTCGAACGTCCAGTTATCGATCGCGAGTACGGCGCGCTCGCGCCAATGACTGAGCTCTGCAATGCGTACCTTCAGGCGGTCTAGGCGCTGCGCGATGGTGAGCTGCATGGCATATCCTATATGGTTGACGCCAAGCGGGCACCGCGCCGGCGGCCGTGGCGTCGAGAATGAAACATTGCAAGGCAAGAAAAGTGATGACGGGCCGGCCCTACCAGGCTCAGGCGGGACCAATCGGCAAAGCCAAATAGCTGCCGGAGATGCATCCCGTCACGGGAACTTTGATATTGGCGCTCATTCGACAGTCTCCTCCTCCTGCATGACGCAGGCATAGATTATGGCGAAGAGCAGGCTGATGACCAGTCTCAAAATGGAAGCGAAATTTCGGACTTGGCTTTCCGCACTGAGCGGCCAGGCGACGTTGTTCCGGCGGACCTCAGTGTACGATAGGGATCGCCGGGCCGTTATTCCCGACGATTGCAGTCTCACCCCTGCAGCCGGAACGCGGATTGACCGATCGCTCCGGCCGGCAAGCTGCGTCGACGCGACGCATGACGGAAATAGCGCACGGTAAGACATTCGGCGGGGCGGCAAAGCCCCGCCTCTCTCGTCAATGCCTCGGTATGCGCGGCAAAAAGATCGTGAACAGACCGAGCAACGGCAGATAAGAGCAGACCGTGTAGACGAAGGAAATCCCATGCGTATCGGCGAAATCGCCGAGAAACGCCGCACCAAGTCCCCCTGCCCCGAAGGCGAAGCCGAAGAAGATGCCACCGATCAGCCCGACGCGTCCGGGGATCAGCTCCTGCGCGAAGACCACGATGGCCGGGAAGGCCGACGCAAACACCAACCCGATCACCACCGTCAGGACGCAGGTCCAGAACAGGTTCGCATAGGGCATCATCAGCGCGAAAGGAATGACGCCGAGGATCGAGAACCAAATGACGAAGCGCGCTCCGAGACGGTCTCCGACCGGGCCGCCCATGATCGTTCCGACCGCGACCGAACCGAGAAAAAGGAACAGCATCAATTGCGCATCGCGAACGTCAAGATGGAACTTGTCGATGACGTAGAAGGTGAAATAGCTCGATATGCTCGCCATGTAGACGTTTTTCGTCGCCGTCAGCAGGATCAGGATCGCAAGAGCCCAAATGGCCTTGTTGCGCGCGATCGGCAAGGCGCGGCTGGGAGCCGGGCGCGCGGCATGCTGGCGGCGATGGCTGATGTACCAGGTGCCGACCCAGCTCAGGACGATGAAGCCGATCACCGCCAGAACCGAAAGCCAGGCGACGCTCGACTGGCCGTGCTGGAGCACGAAGAAGGCGGCAATCAACGGCCCGATGGCAGAGCCGGCATTGCCGCCGAGCTGGAAGAGCGACTGCGCCAAGCCATGGCGTCCGCCGGATGCCAGCCGCGCGACGCGCGATGCTTCAGGATGGAACACCGCGGATCCAAAACCGATGAGGCTGGCAGCAATTAGCAATGTTTGGAAGCTGCCGGCATAACCGAGTAGGACTAGCCCCAGAAAGGTACTGACCATGCCGACCGGCAGGGAATACGGCATGGGCCACTTGTCGGTGACGATGCCGACGACTGGCTGCAGCAGTGACGCCGTAATCTGAAACGTCATCGTCAGCAGCCCGATCTGAACGAAATCGAGCGCGTAATTCTCGCGGAACATCGGGTAGAGCGACGTCAGCAGCGATTGCATGATGTCGTTCAGAAGATGGCAGACGCTGACCGCCACCACGATTGAAATTGTCGTCTTCTCAAATCGGGCCTGCGTGCCCGAAAATGCCGCAACCATTGAGGATTCCTTCCTGCGCCGACCGATTCCTTTCAGCCATGCTATTTGATCAGCCTTTTACACGGCTTGCGGGTGACCTTCTTTCGTGTTTTGGTCCAGTTCTTTCGCGATCGGGCCAAAATGGAAAAGCTCTCTCAACAGTTGCTGGCGACACTCGAAAAAGACCACGAGCAAAATATGCTCTGGATGGAGGAATCGAATGCTGGCGTACTCGTCCATAGCTCAGAGCCGCCGCAGGGTTACACGGTTCCCTGGCATCATCATCGCCGCACACAATTGCTTTGCGTTTTCGCCGGCGTCGTCTTGATCCTGACGACCCGTGGCCGATGGATGGTGCCACCCGGCCATGCCTTGTTCATTCCCGCTGGCCTGGAACACTCCGTCGAAATGTTGAGCGATGTCAGCATGAAATCGGTCTACGTGACGCCGCGCGATCCAACCCTGCCGGACGAGGCACCCCGCGTCCTCGAAGTGACAGATCTTGCGCGCAGTCTGCTGCTTGAAGCCATCCGACTTCGGGAAGCTCCGCTCGGAAATCGCAAGGCCGAACTTGTCCTTTCCCTCCTGATCGAGGAGATTTCGACGCTCGATGAGCGCCCGCTCGGCCTGCCCTTCCCGTCCGACCGGCGGCTGGCAGCACTTTGCCGCGACTATCTGGCAAACCCGACGCCGAATGCCCGGCTGGACGATTGGGCCGAGAAGCTGGCAATGAGCCGCCGGACCTTTACCCGGCAATTCCGCAAGGAAACCGGCATCAGCTTTACCACCTGGCGTCAGCAGGCGAGCGTCTTCGCTTGCCTGCCGCAACTTGCAGAGGGACAGCCGGTGACCAACGTCGCGCTGGAGGCCGGTTATGAAAGCGTCGCCGCCTTCACCACCATGTTCCGACGCATGCTCGGAACCTCGCCGCGCACCTACATGGTGAACCGCTGGTCTTTCGACCGGCACTAAAAGTCGCGCAAATATTCGGAACGTTTACAGCCAAAGACATCATTCTCCGGGCATGATCAAAAAAATTTGAGAAAAGCTTTTCTCTCCTTGACTCTTGAGATGAGAAAAGCTTTTCTCACGGCAAATGAGGTCGGGAGAGGACATCTGGAAAATCAGCGTGTTAGAAGCGGTCGGGTAACGATTCACGATGTTGCCGCTGCCGCAGGTGTCAGCATTTCGACCGCATCGAAAGCGTTGAACAATACTGGGCGGATGGGCGACGATACTCGCGAACGGGTTAAGCGGGTCGCGACCGAAATTGGTTTTCGGCCGAATGCCTTGGCCAAGGGTCTGCTCAGCAATCGGAGTTTCACCATCGGTCTTTTGACCAACGATACCTACGGCCGTTTCACTCTCCCTGTGATGGCCGGCATTACCGAAGCGCTCGTCGATCACGGGGTTTCGGTGTTTCTCTGCACGATCGAAGACGATCCTGCGCTCGGAAAGGTTCATGTGGACGCCATGCTGGACAAGAGCGTCGATGGCATCATCGCTTCGGGAAAGAGGATCGACCGCCGGCTGCCGGTGGATCTGTCCAACCTGCCCGTGCCCGTCGTCTACGCGTTCACGGAAGGGACGCCCGGTAGTGTCGCCTTTTGCGCCGACGATTTCCAGGGTGCCGCCCTTGCGGTCGAATGGCTAATGGGTCTCGGCCGCCGCCGGATCGCCCATGTCACCGGCCCGGAAAGCTTCTTTTCCGTGCGCGAGCGAGCCAGGGCCTATCGCAGCCTCGCCGGTGATGTGCTGCCGGTGATGTACGGTACGTGGTCCGAGGCCTGGGGGCATGAGGCCGTTGCCAAAATATGGGATGCGCCCGGATCGAAGCCCGACGGCATTTTCTGCGGCAACGACCAGATCGCCCGTGCCGTGGTCGATGCCTTGCGCGAGCGCGGCGTGCGCGTACCGCAGGACGTCTCTGTGGTCGGCTTCGACAACTGGGAGATCGTCGCGGCCCAAACGCGGCCGCCGCTGACGACGGTCGATATGAATCTCAAGGCGCTCGGGCGGGAGGCCGGGCTGACGGTTCTGGCGCTGGCGGAAGGCCGCGCCGTCGAACCGGGGATCAGGACATTGCCGTGCGAATTGGTCGTGCGGCAGTCGTGTGGGGGAAACCCCGATCATTAGTTGAGGAAAAGGGGCAGACGGAAATGCCCCATGGGAGGAGAAACATGATGAAGCGACTTCTGGCCGCGACCGGCCTCATATCTCTATGCCTAATGTCTGGCGCATCCGCCGCCGAAAATATTACAATGTGGGTGCGTAGCGGCATCGGCGATTCCTTCAAGAAGGTCGTCGAAGCCTATAATGCCAGCCATGACGACAAGGTCACCATGACAGAGGTGCCCTTTTCCGAACTCGTGCAAAAATACGCAACCGCGATTGCGGGCGGCCAGGCGCCGGACGCTCTGTCGATGGACCTCATCTATACACCGGCCTTTGCCGCCGCCGGTCAGTTGGAAGACCTGACCGACTGGGCCAAGAGCCTGCCCTATTTCAATTCGCTCTCACCGTCGCATGTGAAGCTCGGCACCTATCAGGATCATATCTACGGCCTGCCGCTCTCGGTCGAGACCTCCGTCTTTGCCTGGAATAAGGACCTCTACAAGAAAGCCGGTCTCGATCCCGAAAAAGCACCAACGACCTGGGACGAAATCGAGAGCAATGCCGAAAAAATCCGCGCGCTCGGCGGCGACACCTACGGCTTCTACTTCTCCGGCGGCGGCTGCGGCGGCTGCATGATCTTCACCTTCACGCCGCTTGTCTGGGGCGCGGGCGCCGACATTCTTTCGGCCGACGGCAAGACGGCGACACTCGATACGCCGCAGATGCGCAAGGCAGTCGATATCTACCGCACCATGGTCAAGAAGGATCTGGTGCCGGCGGGGGCGGCCAGCGACACCGGCGCCAACTTCCTCAGCATCAGCAACGGCAAGATCGGCCAACAGAGCATCGGCGCCTTCTCGATCGGCACGCTGATCACGCAATATCCAGATATCCATTTCGGCGTGACCCTCATACCCGGCGTCGACGGCAAGCCGTCCTCCTTTGCCGGCGGCGATAACTTCGTCATCACCAAGGGCACGAAGAAGCTCGCGGCGGTCGAGAAATTCCTCGAATATACCTATTCGCTGGAAGGCCAGAAGATCATGGCGAAATATGGCAGCCTGCCGACGCGTGGCGATATTGCCGACCAGGTGCTTCAAGGCCTCGATCCACGCATGCAAGTGGGCCTGAAAGCTATTTCTATCGCCAAGACGCCCTATACGCTGCAGTTCAACGATCTGATCAACAGCGCCAACGGCCCCTGGGCCGGCTTCACCAACGCCGCAATTTTTGGAGACGACGTCGACACGGCCTTCTCCAATGCGCAATCGGAAATGCAGTCGATCATCGACAACGCGCAGCAGCAATAAGCCACATCAGACCGGGAGGCTTAAGGTTTCCCGGTCCTCCCCACCAAAACATCAGGAGCATTCCATGGCCGGTCCCGGAGCTGTTGGAGCACTGCGGCGCCGCAAGCGGCGGCGGCGTGCCGGTTGGCACGGATTTCTCTACATCGCGCCGGCCATGGCGCTGGTTATCGTCTTCTTCGTCCTGCCCGTCCTCTTTACCGGATGGATGAGCCTGCACAACTGGCCGCTGCTCGGCAATCCGCGCTGGATCGGCTTTGGCAACTATACAAGGATGGTGTCGGACGTCCGCTTCATGGCCGCGCTGCGCTTCACCGCTTATTATACCGTGATCGTCACCATCGCCATTTTCGCCGTCGCCTTTCCCCTGGCGTTTTACGTAGAAAAACAGCGGCCTCTCGTCGGCTTCTACCGCACCATCATCTTCCTACCCGTCGTCGTCGGGCTGGCGACGGCCTCGCTGCTCTGGGTCTGGCTCGCCAATGTCGACAGCGGCTTTTTCGTTCCGGCAGCGCTGGCGCTCGGACTGGTCGACAAGAAACCGAACCTGCTCGCCGACTTCGACATGGCCTTTGCGACGATTATCGTGATGGTGGTCTGGAAGATCGCCGGCTTCACCATGATCATCCTGCTCACCGGTCTGCAGGCGATCCCTTCCGAGCTGACGGAGGCGGCCCGCATCGACGGCGCCAGACGTTGGCAGCGCTTCCGCTTTCTGACCTTGCCGCTGATGCGCCGCACGATTGCGCTTGCCCTAATCATCTCGATCACCGGCTCGGTGCTCGCCTTCGACCAGTTCTACATCATGACCAGCGGCGGACCTCAGAACCGGATGATCTCGGTGGTCTACTATATCTTCAACCAGTCCTTCGTGTCCTTCAATCTCGGCTATGGCGCGGCACTATCGATCGCCCTTCTCGTCATTCTCGTATTGATCAGCATCGTCCAGCTCTGGCTGCTGCGCGTCGGGGAGGATCGCCCGTGAGCATCACGAACTTGAGCACCACGAACGTGACAACCGCCAAAGAGCGTCGCGCCCGGCGGAAAATGTGGAGTGCTGTCAGCTATCACGGCGTCGGCGTCATTATCGTCATCTTCTTCTTTGCGCCCTTTGCCATCGCGCTGCTGTCATCGTTCCGGCACGGCTCGGAGGCAAGCCTGCCGCCTCTGCCGCCCTGGCCGACATCGGGCTTCAGCTTCGATGCCTATCGCGCCCTCGACGGTTTCGGCGCCGGTGTCGTGCAGCACACGCTGAACTCGCTCTTCGTTTCGGTGGCGACGGTGGTCCTGACGGTCATGGTCAGCCTGCTCGCCGGCTACGGTTTCTCGCGCTATCAGTTCCCGTTCAAGGGTGCCTTCTTCATCCTGATCATCGCAACGTTGATGATCCCCTTCCAGTCGATCCTGACGCCGCTCTTCATCATCCTGGCGAGGCTCGGCCTCAACAATTCGCTGCTCGGCCTGACGCTGGTCTATGTCACCCTCCAGCTACCCTTCTCGGTCTTCATGATGCGAAACGCCTTCGACGCCGTGCCGAAGGAGATCGAGGAAGCAGCCCGTATCGATGGCGCACGCGACCTGAAGCTTTTGTTCCGCGTGTTGCTGCCATTGGTGCTGCCGGGTGTGGCAACCGTTGCGATCTTCGCCTTTCTCAATGCCTGGAACGAATTCCTGGCAGCACTGGTGCTGCTCTCCAGCAATGAGAAATTCACACTGCCGGTGCTGATGATCGCGGTCAGGACCGGGCGGCTCGGCGCGGTCAATTGGGGCGCGGTCCAGGCCGGCATCGCCGTCATGACCATCCCCTGCGTCATCGTCTTCCTGCTTCTGCAACGCTATTACATGCGCGGTCTGATGGCCGGCGCGGTGAAATGAACCTCAAACGAAACGGATGAATTCCATGTCAGCCAAGCAAAATCGCCAATTCCGCCCCCTGCCCGTTCCGAATGTCGAACTTCACGGCCTTTTTGGTGCCCGTCAGGAAGCGATCTGCAACTCCACCGCCGCCACCTTGCTCGACCGCTGCGTCGAGGCGGGCATGGTCAAAGCAATTGACGTCGGCCAGCCGGGCCCCGGCATTATCCTCCCGCTGCAGACCTGGTCGGGCTCGACGCAGATGTTCTGGGATAGCGATCTCGGCAAGTCGATCGAGACCATTGCCTATTCGCTCTATCGCCGCCCGAATCCGGAGCTTGAGGCACGCGCCGATGCGATCATCGACATGTATGAAAAATTGCAGCAGGAGGACGGTTACCTGAACGCCTGGTTCCAGCGCGTCCAGCCTGGCCGCCGCTGGACCAACCTGCGCGACCACCACGAACTTTATTGCGCCGGGCATCTGATCGAAGCCGCCGTCGCCTATTACCAGGCGACGGGAAAGCGCAAGCTGCTCGACGTCATGAGCCGCTTTGCCGACTACATGATCACTGTTTTCGGCCATGGCGAAGGTCAGCTTCGGGGCTATTGCGGCCACGAGGAGGTCGAGCTGGCGCTGGTCAAGCTCGCCCGTGTCACTGGCGAAAAGAAGTATCTCGATCTCGCCAAATATTTCATCGACGAACGTGGCCAGCAACCGCATTTCTTCACCGAAGAGGCGCTGCGCGACGGCCGCGATCCGGCGAAGTTCGTGCAGAAGACCTATGAATACAATCAGGCGCATCAGCCGGTGCGCGAACAAACCAAAGTCGTAGGTCATGCGGTGCGCGCCATGTATCTCTATTCCGGCATGGCAGACATTGCCACGGAATATAATGACGACAGCCTGACCTCGGCGCTGGAGACGCTGTGGGACGATCTGACAACCAAGCAGATGTATGTCACCGGCGGCATCGGGCCAGCGGCTTCCAACGAAGGCTTCACCGACTACTACGACCTTCCGAACGAAAGCGCCTATGCCGAAACCTGTGCCTCGGTCGGCCTGGTCTTCTGGGCGAACCGCATGTTGGGGCGCGGACCGAACCGGCGTTACGCTGATATCATGGAACAGGCACTCTATAACGGCGCAATGGCCGGGCTGTCGCTCGACGGAAAAACCTTCTTCTACGAAAACCCGCTGGAAAGCGCTGGCAAGCATCACCGCTGGACCTGGCATAACTGCCCCTGCTGCCCGCCGAACATCGCCCGCCTGCTCGCTTCGATTGGCTCCTACATGTACGCAGCTGCCGATAGTGAAATCGCCGTGCATCTCTATGGCGAGAGCAAGGCCCGCGTCCCGCTCGCAAGCGGCGTCACGGTCGAACTGGCTCAGGAGACGAATTACCCTTGGAACGGCGCCATCCGTTTCGCGGTCAATCCGGACAGCCGCGCCCGCTTTGCGCTTTCGCTGCGCATTCCCGAATGGGCTGCCGGCGCGACGCTTGCCATCAACGGAGCTTCCGTCGATCTCTCCTCGGTCACGGTCGACGGCTATGCTCGCATCGAGCGGGAGTGGCAGAGCGGCGACAAGGTCGATCTCAACATTCCGCTGATCCCACGCACTCTGTTTGCCAATCCCAGGGTGCGCCAGGATGCAGGACGCGCGGCGCTGATGCGCGGACCGCTGGTCTATTGCGTCGAAACCACCGACAATGGCCGGGATCTCAACGGCATCTCGCTTGCCGGAGATCCGGTATCGGCGCAGACGGCAGAAATTGCCGCGCTGGAGGGCGCCATTGCGCTCGACATTCCGGTCAAACGCGATGAGGCTGACTGGGGATCGGACCTCTATCGAACCACGCCGCCGAAGAGCCGCTCCGCCACCGCGCGTTTCGTTCCGTATCATCTATGGGACAACCGCGAACCGGGTGAGATGCTGGTCTGGATCCGCGCCGATCAGACGCAACACGGAGCCTGACATGGCGAAAAACAGCATGAGGCTGACCGGCGTCCGCAAGAGTTACGGCGGGCTGGAGGTCATTCACGGTATCGATCTCGAGGTGCAGGAGGGTGCATTCGTCGTCTTCGTCGGCCCGTCCGGCTGCGGCAAGTCGACCCTGTTGCGAATGATTGCCGGGTTGGAAGAAGTGACCGATGGCGAGATTGCCATCAAGGGCCGGGATGTCACCGATCTCGACCCATCGGACCGCGGCATCGCCATGGTCTTCCAATCCTATGCGCTCTATCCGCATATGAGCGTGCGAGAAAATCTCGGTTTCGGGCTGAAAATGGCCCGGACCGATGCCACCGAGATCGAGGGACGCGTCAAGGCCGCCTCCGCCATCCTCAAGATCGACCATCTGCTGGACCGCCGCCCGGGCCAACTCTCCGGCGGCCAACGGCAGCGTGTCGCCATCGGCCGAGCGATCGTGCGCAAGCCGGATGTCTTCCTGTTCGACGAGCCGTTGTCCAACCTTGACGCGGAACTGCGTGTCTCCATGCGCATCGAAATCGCCCGGCTGCACCGCGAGCTTGGCAATACGATGATCTACGTGACGCACGACCAGACCGAAGCGATGACGCTCGCCGACAAGATCGTCGTGCTCAGGGACGGCAACATCGAGCAGGTCGGTAGCCCGCGCGAGGTCTATGAAGATCCGGCCAATATCTTCGTCGCCGGCTTCATCGGTTCGCCGCGCATGAACATGATCGAGGCCGAATGGGCCTCCGATGGCTCCGCTAAGGTCCCTGGTGGTTCGATCAAGACCGATATACGTCAGGCCCGCCTCGCGCCCGGCGACAAGCTGATGCTGGGCATGCGCCCGGAACATCTTGTCGTGGCATCCGATGGCGATGATGCGGTCCGCGTGACTGTCGATTTCGACGAATATCTCGGCGGCACGCGCTATCTCTATTGCCAGACGGAGGACGGCCAGAACCTGATCGCTGAATATCGCGAGGGTCCCGATGTTCAGCGCGGCGATACGCTCTATCTGCGCTGCACGCCAGAAAGACGCCGCTATTTCGACGGACAGGGAAACCGCCTCCGCTGAAGCACATCGATGTCAAAGTGACGCTGCCTAATCGTTTGACGAACAACGAAAATTGTGACGATGTTTGCCGACGGAGCCGGACCATGTGTTGCGGCCTACGAATTTGGAGGCGGCTAAATGACCAGACTGACGGAAGACGCCAAGGGCGTCTATGTGATTGCCGTAACCCCGTTTGGCGATGACGGTGCGCTCGACTTTGCCAGCATCGACAGCATGGTGGATTTTTATGAAAGTGTCGGTGTGACCGGGCTGACGGTGCTCGGCCAGCTTGGGGAGGCGCCGAAGCTGACGGCGGAGGAATCGCGCACCGTCGTCGAGCGCGTGCTGAAACGGCTTAATGGCCGTCTGCCGGTCGTCGTCGGCGTTTCCGCGCCGGGGCTTGCGCCGATGCAGGAACTGGCCGAGGCGGTGATGGA
>NZ_JACHZQ010000012.1 GCF_014193655.1 Rhizobium sp. BK313
TGGCCGCCGGTTTCCGTCTGCCACCAGGTATCGACGATCGGGCAACGGCCGTCTCCGACGACATTGTAGTACCACTCCCAGGCTTCCGGATTGATTGGCTCGCCGACCGTGCCGAGCAGGCGCAGGCTGGAGCGCGACGAGCGCTTGACGAACTGGTCGCCGGCGCCCATCAGCGAACGGATCGCCGTCGGCGCCGTATAGAAGATATTGACCTTGTGCTTGTCGATGACCTCCCAGAAGCGGCCCTGATCCGGGAAATTCGGCACGCCTTCGAACATCAGTGAGGTCGCGCCGTTCGCCAGCGGCCCATAGACGATATAGGAATGGCCGGTGACCCAGCCGACATCGGCCGTGCACCAGTAGATATCGCCGGGATGATAATCGAACGTATATTCATGCGTCATCGCCGCATAGACGAGATAGCCGCCTGTCGTGTGCAGCACGCCCTTCGGCTTGCCGGTCGAGCCTGACGTGTAGAGGATGAACAACGGGTCTTCCGCCTTCATCTTCACCGGCGGGCAATCCGCCTTCACCGTGGCGATTTCCTGATGATACCAGAGGTCGCGGCCCGGCGCCCAGCCGGTCTTGCCGCCGGTGCGGCGCACGACGAGCACATTCTTGACCATGAGATACTGCTTGGCGGCGATATCGATCGCGGTGTCGGTGTTTTCCTTGAGCGGGATCGGCTTTCCGCCGCGCAGGCCCTCGTCGCAGGTGATGACGAAAGTGGACTGGCAGTCGACGATGCGGCCCGCCAGCGCCTCCGGGGAAAAGCCACCAAAGACGACAGAGTGCACCGCGCCGATACGCGCGCAGGCGAGCATCGCATAGGCGGCTTCGGGGATCATCGGCATGTAGATGGTGACGCGATCACCCTTCTTGACGCCGTGCTTCTTCAAGACATTCGCCAGCCGGCAGACGTGCTCGTAGAGCTCGTTGTAGGTGACCTTCTTGTCGATATAGGGGTTGTCGCCCTCCCAGATGAAGGCCACGTTATCGCCGTTCTTCTTCAGGTGGCGGTCGATGCAATTGTAGGAAACGTTGGTCAGACCGCCTTCGAACCATTTGATCGAGACCTTGCCGGTGAAGGACGTGTTCTTGACCTTGGTATAGGGCTTGAACCAGTCGATCCGCTGGCCGTGCTTGCCCCAGAATTGGTCGGGATCTTCGACGCTTTCCCGATACCACGTCTCGTAGGTGACCTGATCGATCAGGGCAGGTCTGCGTGACCGGATTCCCTTGAAGTTTGAATGCGTTTGCAAACTCGCCTCCTCTGCTGCGGCCCAGCTCACTAGCACATATGTATATTTTACGGCAATATATTGGGACATAAAAATCCTTTATTGCCATCACATGGCTTCAATGTATTCTTTGGTGGTTTACACCAGGGATAACGCATGTGGAACGAGCTGAGCAGAAATGAGCGTGATCGACTGGAACGAGGAGCGAGATTCGCTTCGGGCAAGATGGTAGCTGCTTCAGATGCGACAGCGCTCATGCAGGCGGTGATCGAGCCTCGCGATCGTCTTTGCCTGGAAGGAAACAATCAAAAACAGGCTGATTTTCTCGCCTCGGCGCTTAGCAACGTCGATCCGGCTGTCGTGCGCGGGCTACACATTGTCCAATCCGTGCTGGCTTTGCCCGAGCACCTCGACATATTCGAAACGGGTATCGCCTCTCGACTGGATTTCTCCTTCGCCGGCCCGCAGGCGACGCGGCTAGCGCGATTCATACGTATCTCGAACTCTTTGGCCGTTACTTCGTAGATCTGACGCCGAGGGTCGCACTAATCTGCGCTCAGGCTGCCGATAGGGATGGCAATCTTTACAGCCGGTGGGAATACGGAAGGGACAGCCGTCATCGTCGAGGCTACGGCGTTTCGGCGAGGGTCGTTATTGCTCAAGTGAATGAAGTGGTCGACATTCTTACCCGGGTAGACAAAGCCTGGGGGCTCGAACGACTTCGCTTCCAATAACCGCGGCCTCTCATACACCGCTTGTGACGCCTGCCGTGTCTGCATTCCAGAGGGCCTTGTCGGAGACGCCGTTTCAGGCCCCGTCATTTCCGGTTTTGTCCGGCGTCGACGGGTCCTGCGCTCGAACGAAGGAAGAGGCGATCGCGAAGCTGTCAGGGCAGCTGAATACACGATTGGACTGGTTGACGTGTCTTGCGAGCTTGAAGGAGCCGGGATGCGATACATTGTTCGAACTCCTTCCTGGTTCTGACTTGACGGCGATCGCGCGTGATCAGTGCAAAGAGCTGCGTTCCAGATCGCTTGCTGATTTCAGGTCCATAGACGGCGCACTTGCATGGCTGATTTCCACCGCACGATGACCTATTAAGGCATGCAGGTTACTGCGCGGCCCCCGGTTTCATTGGCGGTCGAAGCGATGCACGTGTACACGTGATTGAATAATCCTGCCAGTTCGCTTCATCATGCACGCCAGGTCACAATTCTCGGCCGCGCGACCACGATCGGGAAGGAAGGCGACCTTTCCTTCCCGATCGCGATCCAACCTTTCGTTCGTTAAGAGGCAAGCGCAAGGATCCGCTGTGAGTCTAGAACCACATCGACCTTCTGCGACAAGGGAATCTCGACGCTTCTCGGAGCAGTAACTCGGATTTCTGCTGTGCCGATCGCGATACGGTAATCAAGGTGGCTTCCCATGTTGATGCGTCCGCTAACATGGCCGGAAAGGGCGTTCCGACCCTTCCCGACGGGCTCGACACTCAAGGTCGCGTGCTCGGGACGGAAGCTGAGTGTAACGGTCGATCCGGGCTGCAACGGTGTGGGGGCGTCACAGAGAATTTCCGCCCCGGCGAGTTCGTTGGTCTCGACAACAGCTCTGGCGTCCTGGTACCTCGAAACTTTCGCACTGAGTAGGTTGCTCGAGCCAATGAAATCCGCGACAAATCGGTTGGCCGGACGATCGTAAATCTCAGAAGGCGAACCAATCTGCTGGATGTGCCCTCCGCTCATGACGATCACGCGGTCGGATACGACCATTGCCTCCTCCTGATCGTGGGTCACATAGAGCGAAGTAATACCGAGCTCCGCCTGCAAGCGCCGCAATTCAAGCCGCATGGCCTCACGCAACTTCGCGTCGAGGTTGCTTAGAGGCTCGTCGAATAGTAATACCTTCGGCTCATAGACGATCGCTCGAGCGAGAGCGACGCGTTGCTGCTGGCCACCGCTCAACATCGTTGCCGGCCGTTCCAGCTGAGCCTCTAACCCGACCTTCGCCAGGACACGCCTGATGCGCTGATCTCTTTCCGCTCTGCTCAATTTCAGGTTGTGGAGACCGTAAGCTACGTTCTCCGCAACGGACATGTGAGGCCATACCGCGTAAGACTGGAAGACCATGCCGAATTGGCGCCTCTCAGGAGGCAGGTGCACGTTGTTTGCCGGGTCGGAGACTGGCTCGCCATCGATTGAAATTCTTCCAGCAGTAATCGTCTCGAAACCCGCGATCGCTCTCAGGGAGGTCGTCTTGCCACACCCGCTCGGTCCGAGCAAAGTGAGGAACTCCCCTTTGGCAAGCGAGAAGCTCACGCGGTCCACGGCCTTCATCGCACCGTAACTCTTCTCGATGTGGTCAACTTCTAGAAAGGCCTGTTTGCTCGATCCTCTCATTTTAATGCTCCCTGCTTTTGTTCGTGGCGAATTGAAAAATTACGACAACACCGAGGATGACGAACGATTGCAGCATGGCGTAGGCGGCCGCCTTACCGCTTGTTGCATGCTCAAGTAGCTGCCAAAGTGCTACGGAGGTCACTTCCGTACCTGGCTGCCAGAGAAGGATGGACATTGGCAACTCTCGAAGAAAGAGTACAAAGAGCAGAACCCAACCAGCCAGGAGTCCAGGCTTCAGTAGTGGCAGCGTGACCCGCCGGAAGGTACGGCTGTAAGCTGCGCCACAGGAACGCGAGGCCTCTTCAAGTTCCGGAGAAACCGATAGCATGACGCCGGATACGCTTCGCAGTCCCAGCGGCAGGTCACGAGAAAGATAGGCTATCAGCATGACGATGAGCGTGCCGTAGAGAGGGCTGCGCAAAGATATCAGTAGAAATCCCATGGACAGAACAATTCCGGGAATTCCGACCGGCAACGATGTCACAACATCGATAAGACGCTGTCCGGGAAGCCGGCTTCGATAGATAGTCTGCGCGATGATCACGCTCAGCAGAACACCGACCGTTGCCCCGACGAGAGCAAGAACCAGCGAATTTTCGAACCCGCGTATCGTGACCTCGTTCTCGAAAATCACATACTTATAGTTGCCTAGTGTGAACTGCGACCACCTGAACGACCCAAGCCAAATGCTTTGCAATGACTGAAGCGCGAGTGCCATGAGAGGAAGCACAACGGCCACAAGGCAGAAGACGATATTCAATGCGAACCCAAGCCACCGCCAAGGCCCAAGTCGGAGCGTCGCTGGCCTGAAGCCTTTGCCGGTCAGCGTGATATAGTTCCGGCGAAGAATCATGTGTCGATATAAGAGCACGCATACTATCGTTGCCGCTCCAAGGAGGCTTCCCAGGGTAGCGGCCATGCCGTAGTCAGGTTGCGCCCTCTGCAACACCTCGAAAATTTGCGTGCTGACCGTCTCAATGTTTCGGGGAACGCCGATCGTCAACGGAACACCAAACTCGCCTGCCGACGCGACAAACGTCAGAATAACCGAGGACAAGATCGATGGCATTGCCAACGGAAGCGTGACCCGCAACATCGTATAGATTATGCCGCGTCCGCACGAACGCGAGCTCTCTTCGAGTGAGGGGTCCATCTGCTGCAATGCCGCGCAGGTCATGATGTAGACGACTGGAGCGAAGAAGATGCCCTGGACCCAAATAATGCCGAATAGGCTGTATATGTTGAACGGGCTTGCAGATACGCCAAAGAGGCTGTTGACCGCAGCATTGAGCAAGCCAACGCGAGGTGCCGTCAGGTATGTCCACGCGATCGCGCCTATAAAAGGCGAAAGGTAAAAGGGGATCGTATTGCATACATGTAGCAGTCGCTTCGCAGGAAGATCGGTGCGAGTGACAAACCAGGCGAGCGACACGCCAACTACAGAGGCGAGCAAAGTAGTTCCGGTACTGATCAGGATCGTATTCGTGACCGCGTTCAAGAACACAGGCGTCTGGAACGCCCGTGCAAAGTTGTCCAAACCAAGCTCTTTCGTGCCGTCGAGGCCCACGACTGTCAGCGCTTGTTGAAGGATGACGCCCATCGGCAGTATGATAATGGCGCACACAAAGATGCTGGCCAAAACCTGAACGATCCGATCGCTCGGTATATTCGGCCTCATTGACCGTTTCCTCTCGATCATCACCTCACTAAGCATAGCCATTACTCCCCGAAGACTCGCCGAAAATCGGTGCGCCATTTATCAAGCGCCTCCTGGGTCATTGCGTCCCAGTCAACTGATACGGTTTTGATCTTGTCGACAGCGGCGATGAATGGCACAGCATCGTCAGGAATCCTGACTTTCGAGATGGACGAAATTCCCTCCTGCTCGACAAGGATCTCTTGCCCCTTTTCGCTGAAAATAAAGTCCGTCCAAAGCTTGCCTGCGTTTGGGTGGGGCGCTTTAGCCAGCACTCCTGCATAGCTTCCCGTTGCCACGATACCTTCACTCGGCCAAGCCATCTTCAAAGGAACCTGATCACGCACCTGGTAAGCGCGAGGGCCAAAACCAAAGATCGCAATCGGAAACTCGCCCGACATGACACGGTCCCTGATATCCGTCGATCGAACGACGAAGAAAGGGTCTTGCGCCTTCATCTTTTGCAGCCATTCGTCGGTCCAGACATTTGCCTGGCGAAGACCGGCATACTGATCAAGGTAGCCAGCAGATTTTCGGGCGTCGCCAATGATGATCTGCCCCTTGTATTTGGGGTCAGAGAGCTGCGCCCAGCTTGTAATGTCCTCACTTACGAAGGCAGGGTTCCACATCACCCCGAAGACGATAACCGAGGCGGCCTGAAAGTAGCACCCGCCGTCCAGGACCTTGGCTCGCTTGAGGAAAACAAGGGTCTTGTAACTTTCGGAGCAATATTCGAGCAAGGCACCTTTCTTTGCCAGACCTCGCCAGAATGACTCGGAGTTCACCGCAACCCAATCGATGGATACCTTGTCGGCCGCCATCTCTTGACCTACGCGCGCAACCACTCCTGACGAGTCGGCCGTATAACCTTCTATCTGGAAGGATTCGGGTAGCTTGTAAGTTTCGCGGAATGCCTTTTCGAGGACCTTCTGCGTTTCAGGGGCCGTCATGTTCGTTGCGTACGTTAGGTGCCCTTCCTTCACCGCCGCATCGATCAAGCTTTGATCCGCAGAGTACGCTCTGCCAGCCGAGAATGATGCAGCCATCAGAGCAACTGCGGCTGCCCCCCGGAGGCAACGCGCCATAGTGTGAGAAATTTTCATAACATCCTCCCATTGGTTGTCAGGAACACTGGTAACGAAACGCAATCGCGGCGCTCCTCCTTCGTTATCGATTGATAACTTAGCTCGAAGTTTAGGCTTTGGCAAGGCCTCACGCAATTAGCCTGTCATATCCGTTCGAAGCGCGATAATGGCGCACTTAGTGGTAGAAATTGCTGGTTTGGCCCGACGGCCCCCCCACCTCTGGCGACGGGGTGGACACTGGTTATCAGCGCCTGTGAAAAACGAGCGCGCCTGTCGATCTCAGGCGAACAAGGTGGCGCAGGCGCCTCGGTGAGGAAACAGGCAAGCAACCAACATGCCGCTGTGGGAAACTCGAGAATGTCCCAGGCGGGAGTGAACCCATCACCGGAAGGTCATCAAACGAAACCGCATTTTTTCAAGGGTCGGCAGAAAGCACCTGGCCGGAGACACGACGTGCGTCTCTTGCGCGACGGCGAAAAGCGCTCACGGTGCTGGATGGGTCAGATTTGGTTGAGGAGCGCTGTAATCGACGTCTTGGCATCGCCATAGAACATGCGGGTATTGTCCTTGAAGAACAGCGGGTTTTCAATGCCGGAATAACCGGTGCCCTGGCCGCGCTTAGATACGAAGACCTGCTTTGCCTTCCAGACTTCGAGAACCGGCATGCCTGCGATCGGCGAGTTTGGATCCTCCTGGGCGGCCGGGTTGACGATGTCGTTGGAGCCGATGACGATTGCGACGTCGGTCGCAGGGAAATCGTCGTTGATCTCGTCCATTTCGAGCACGATGTCATAAGGCACCTTGGCCTCAGCAAGCAACACGTTCATGTGGCCGGGTAGCCGGCCAGCGACCGGGTGGATCGCGAAGCGGACCGTCTTGCCAGCGGCGCGCAGCTTGCGGGTCAGCTCGGACACGGCAGCTTGAGCCTGCGCGACCGCCATACCGTATCCTGGGACGATCACGACGCTGTCGGCCTCGTTTAGCGCCGCGGCAACACCGTCGGCATCGATGGCGATCTGCTCGCCGATGATCTCCATCGCCGGCCCCGTGGTCGTGCCGAAGCCGCCAAGGATGACCGAGACGAAGGAGCGGTTCATCGCCTTGCACATGATGTAGGAGAGGATGGCGCCGGAGGAGCCTACCAGGGCGCCGGTGACGATCAAGAGGTCGTTGCCGAGCGTGAAGCCGATCGCGGCTGCCGCCCAGCCGGAATAGGAGTTCAGCATCGAGACGACGACGGGCATGTCGGCGCCGCCGATGCCCATGATCAGGTGATAACCGACGAAGAAGGCAAGAAGCGTCATCACGATCAGTGCCCAGGCCGCGCCGCCATTAGAATAGACGATGAGCAGAGTGAAGGAGAGAAGGACCGCGCCGGCATTCAGCACATGGCCGCCCGGTAGTTTCTTCGCCTTGCCGTCCACCTTGCCGGCAAGCTTGCCGAAGGCGATGACCGAACCCGTGAAGGTGACCGCACCGATGAAGACGCCGAGAAACACCTCGACCTTCATAATCGCGAGCTCGACCGGTGTCTTGTGGGCGAGGGTGCCGGCAAACCCTTCGAGGGTCGCCCGCGCCGTCTCATCCATGACGGCGATGCGGGCCGCTTCGAGGTGGGCGCTGAAGCCGATGAAGACAGCCGCCAGGCCGACGAAGGAATGCAGCGCTGCCACGAGCTGCGGCATCTCGGTCATCTGCACCCGCCTTGCGACGATGGTGCCGAGGAGCGCGCCGCCGGCGATCATCACGAGGACGATGAGCCAGGTGCTGGCGCTTTTGCCGCCCTCGGACCCCAAAACCTGGGATCCGAGAGCCTGGGGTCCAAAGACCGTGGCGATGACGGCAAGCGCCATGCCGGCCATGCCGTACCAGACGGCGCGCTTGGCGCTTTCCTGGCCGGAGAGCCCGCCAAGCGACAGGATGAAGAGAACGGCCGCAGAAACATAGGCGGCAGAGGCGATACCGATGGTGATGATTATTCCCCCCTTATGCCGGCTCAGGACCTCTGGAACATGGAGAGCATGCGCCGTGTCACCAGGAAGCCGCCGACGATGTTGATCGTGGCAATCAGGACTGACAGCGCCGAAAGCACCATGACCAGCCAATTGCCGGAGCCGAGCTGCAGCAGCGAGCCGAGGATGACGATGCCGGAGACGGCGTTCGTCACCGCCATCAGCGGTGTATGCAGCGAATGCGAGACGTTCCAGATCACCTGGAAACCGATGAAGCAAGCGAGCATGAAGACCACAAAATGGCCCATGAAGCTTTCCGGCGCGTAGGCGCCGACGAGAAGCAGCAATGCCGTGCCGGCGAGAAGCAGAAGGCCCTGATTCCTGGTCTGCGCCTTGAAGGCGGCGACTTCCCGTGCCCGCTTCTCCTCAGGCGTCAGTTCCCTCACCTTCTCCTTGGGCTTGCTCGCGGCGATCGCCTGGATCTTGGGCGGCGGCGGCGGATAGGTGATCGCGCCTTCGAAGGTGACGGTCGCGCCGCGGATGACATCGTCTTCCATATTGTGGACGAGCTTGCCGTCCTTGCCCGGCGTCAGGTCGGCCATGATGTGGCGGACATTGGTGGCATAAAGTGTCGAGGCCTGGGCCGCCATACGGCTCGGGAAGTCGGTATAACCGATCACCACGACACCGTTATCGGAAACGAACTTCTGGTCGACGACGGTCAGGTCGCAGTTGCCGCCGCGTTCGGCGGCAAGGTCGATGATGACCGAGCCAGGCTTCATGGCCGCCACCATGTCGGCGAGCCAGAGCTTTGGCGCATCGCGGCCGGGGATCAGCGCGGTAGTGATGACGATGTCGATCTGCGGAGCGAGTTCACGGAACTTTGCCAGTTGCTTCTCGCGGAACTCCGGCGAGGATGGGGCGGCATATCCGCCCGTCATTGCGCCGTCCTGCTGATCGTCGCTGAAGTCGAGATAGACGAATTCGGCTCCCAACGACTCGATCTGCTCTGCCACCTCGGGGCGAACGTCGAAGGCGTAAGTGATGGCGCCGAGCGAGGTGGCGGTGCCGATTGCCGCAAGGCCGGCAACACCGGCGCCGATCACGAGAACCTTGGCGGGCGGCACCTTGCCGGCAGCAGTGATCTGGCCGGTGAAGAAGCGGCCAAAATTGTTGCCGGCCTCGATCACCGCGCGATAGCCCGCGATGTTCGCCATCGACGACAGAGCATCCATTTTCTGCGCCCGCGAGATGCGCGGAACCATGTCCATGGCGATCACGTTGAGGCCATTCGCACGAGCGAGTTCCAGAAGCTCGTTGTTGTGACCCGGATAGAAGAACGAGATCAGCGTCTGTCGATCGCGGAGCTGTGCGATCTCGTCGGCAGTGGGGGGGCGTACCTTGGCAATCACATCGCTTGTCGCCACCAGCGCCCTCGTCGCGTTGACAACCTCTACGCCCGCCAAACTATAGGCATCGTCCGAAATGCCGGCCCCTAAGCCAGCTCCAGCCTCAATGAAGCACTCATGGCCAAGTTTTTGCAGCTGCAATGCGCTCTCGGGCGTCAACGCGACCCGCGCCTCACCCTCGGCTCGCTCTCGCGGAACACCGATTCTCATGTTGAAACCTCGTTCTGTGCTAATCCGCTGTCCAGCCGCCATCCACCATGAGAGCGCTTCCTGTGATCATTGAGGAGGCATCGGAGGCGAGGAACGTGACCGGTCCCATGATGTCTTCAAGTTCACCAATGCGGCCGAGCTTGATCTTCTCCTGGATCCAGCGGAGCCGGTCTGGATTGGAAAGGGTCTGTTCGGCGAGCGGCGTCCTGATAAACGTCGGGCAGATGGTATTGACCCGAATCCCGTGACGACCCCACTCGATCGCCATAGACTTCGTGAAGCCCTCAACGGCATGCTTGGTGGCGCTATAGACGGCGCGATCTACACCGCCGACATGAGCCATTTGGGAGGAAACGTTAATGAGCGAGCCGGGCCGCCCAGCTTCGATAAGACGTTTGGCGACGGCCCGTGTCAGGAAGTAGGCTCCTCGCAGATTGATCGACGCGACCGCGTCGAAATCCGCAGGAGTGGTCGTCAACGCAGGACCATGCCGCGCAAGGCCCGCGCTGTTGACAAGAATGTCGAAGGCAGGAAGAGACGCGATCGTCTCCTCCAAAGCCTCGACGTTCCCGACGTCCAGCGCGAGCGCGGAGCCGGAAAGACCCAGGGCATGCAAAGCGCCAACGGTTAGATCGAGCTTGTCGATTGAACGCGCCGCAAGGGTCACCTTGGCACCCGCCTCGGCGAGCGCCACAGCGGCCGCTTGGCCGATCCCGGAGGATGCTCCAACCGCGAGCGCGGTCTTGCCGTCCAACCTGAAGGACGGGGTGCGGGGCAACTTTAACGTCATCAGATCACCTAAACCCTGTCTCGGCGGCGGCTACTCAGCCGCCGCTCCATACGCCAGATTCTTGCCACCGTAGCGCCGAACGCGCACGTTGGCCTGTTCGGCATGACCCACGAAACCCTCCAGGATGCAGAGGCGTGAGCAGTATTCCCCGATTTTGGCCGCAGCCTCGTCGGTCAACACCCTCTGATAGGAGTGCGTCTTAAGATACTTTCCGACCCACAGTCCGCCGGTGTAGCGACCAGCCTTTTTGGTCGGGAGCGTATGGTTTGTGCCAATAACCTTGTCGCCGTTCGCGACATTTGTCCGCGGGCCGAGGAACAACGCTCCATAGGAATGCATGTTGGCAAGGAACCAATCGTCGCGGTCGGTCATGACCTGTACGTGCTCGGAGGCTATGTCATTGGCAACTTCGAGCATCTCTTCGTAGCTGTCACAAAGGATAACCTCGCCATAGTCGCTCCAGCTTCGGGAAGCGGTGTCAGCTGTCGGCAAGATCGCGAGAAGCCTGTCAATTTCCTCAAGCGTGCCTTGGGCGAGCTTGCGCGAGTTGGTGAGCAGAACAGCCGGCGAATTGTAGCCGTGCTCGGCCTGACCAAGCAGGTCGGTCGCGCAAAGCTCGGCGTCCACTGTTTCGTCAGCAATCACCATCGTTTCAGTCGGACCCGCAAAGAGATCAATCCCGACGCGACCATAGAGCTGACGTTTTGCCTCGGCGACGAAAGCATTACCGGGTCCGACGAGCATGTCGACAGGCTTGATCGTTTCGGTGCCAAGAGCTAAAGCACCGATCGCCTGGACGCCGCCGAACACATAGATCTCATGGGCGCCGCCGAGGTGCATCGCCGCAATTACGGCAGGGTTTGGCGCCCCTTTGAACGCAGGCGTAGCCGCTGCTATGCGCGGTACGCCTGCAACGGCGGCGGTGACGACCGACATGTGGGCAGAGGCCACCATAGGGAATCTGCCACCGGGAATATAGCAGCCGACCGATTGGACGGGAATATTCCGATGACCCAGGATCACGCCGGGAAGCGTTTCGACTTCGATGTCGAGCATCGAATCTCGCTGTGCCTGCGCAAAATTACGCACCTGTGCTTGCGCGAACTTGATGTCCTCCATATCGCGTGCCGAAACCTTGTTTACCAAGGATTCGATCTCGCCGGCGGACAGCCGAAACGATGGTGGTGCGTAATTGTCGAATTTTTCAGACAGTTCCCGCACCGCCGCATCGCCGCGGGTTTCAATGTTCTTCAGGATGTCAGCGACGACGTTGCTAACCTTGGTATCATCCTCTGATCGATCAGATTCAGGTTTGCCGCGTTTGAGGTAGGTAATAGCCATGATGTTCTCCCTTCCGACGCAAACAATACGGTGCTAAAAGTTCATTGCAAGTTTTCATCGACAAAGTGAAAAAATTTCAATGTCAACGACCAATAAGCCGACCGCGAAGCAGGTGGCGCACGCTGCTGAGGTCTCTCTTTCAGCAGTCTCACGCGCATTCAGCCCGAATGCGCCGATCCATCCTGAAAAGCGGAAGCGGATCCTCGCCGCCGCGGAGGCTATTGGTTACATTAGCCCTGCTCGGAGAACCGCTGAGGTCATCGCAGAGGGGACAATCACCCTTGTCGCAGGTGACCTATTGAATCCCTTCTACCCAACCGTGTTGGACCTTTTGGCAAGGCGGCTTCAGGAAAGTGGCCGTCAGCTGGTGGTCTATGCGCTGCCTGCCAACTCTGATGTTGATGCCGCCACAGATCAAATTTTGGCATCGCGACCATCGGCGGTCATCGTAACTTCGGCGCAGCTCACCTCAAAGATGGCACGGGCTTGCCGGCAGCATCAGATCAAAGTGGTCCTTCTCAACCGTGTACAAAGGGATATTCGAATAAACGCGGTTGCTTGCGACAACTATCAGGGAGGGCGGGATGTCGGCCGACTGTTGCTGGAGCGCGGTCACCGCAAGATTGGCTTTATCGGCGGCGTTGCCAATACGTCCACGCATGCAGAACGGGCTCGTGGGTTCCGTGAGGTGCTTGCCGAAGCTGGCGTCAGCACCCACGCCCAGTCCCTGGGCGATTTTGAGTATCCTGGCGGCTATGTTGCCGGTCAGACATTGTTGTCAATGAAGGACCCTCCAAGCGCAATTTTCTGCTGTAACGACATCATGGCGCTTGCCCTGATCGACGTTGCGCGTGAACGCGGCGTTCGGGTTCCGGAGGATCTTGCTGTCGTCGGCTTCGATGATATTCCGATGGCCTCATGGAATGCTTACAGGCTGACGACGGTGAGGCAGCCGGTGGAGCTCATGGTACAGGAAGCTTTGGGCCTCATCGATGATACAAACATCAAGCCAACCGACGACGGCATCACTCGAATGCTGACGGGCTCCCTGGTCCTTAGAAACAGCGTTTGACGGTCTCTTCTCGACGTAAAATCATTCGCCACGGCGAAAACGGTTCAGTTGCGTCTCGCAGCCGCCCAGTAAGATATCTTCTTTTTCCCTCAGCCGTCTCGCGCTTTTTCCTTGGCAATCTGCTGCACAAAATCGAGGAACGCTCGGACCTTTGCCGGTGGCAGATGACGCGCCGGATGGTACGCATACAAGGGATAATGTTCGTCCGACCAGTCTTTGAGAATTTGTCTCAGTCCGCCGCTTTTGAGCCAGGGATCCAAACCGATCTCCAGGCTCTGAAAGATACCTTGGCCGGCAATGCAGGCGGCAATCGCAGCGGATGGGTCGTCAAAAATGATTTTGCCGTCGACTTTCGCGCTGACAACTTCATTACCTCGATGAAATTCCCAGGGGAAAGCTCGGCCGGTCTCGGGGTCTCGGAACAGAATAACTTCGTAACCATCTATATCCTCCGGCCGGGCCGGCTCGCCGAATTTCTCGAGATAGGCCGGGGCCGCGCAAGTGATGACGCGGATGTCCAGAAGCTTTCTTGCTATTAGTGAGCCGGCATTGGTCGAGCCAAATCGGACAGCCACGTCGAACCCGCTCATCATGTCGTCACGCGCATTCGTCGTCATAAGATCGATTTTCAGATCTGGATATTTTTCGGTGAGCCGCGGAAGCTGAGGCGCTAATACCATCCTTGCAAACCATGGGTCGATCGATACGCGCAGCCTCCCGGCAACCGCAGCCGCCGATCCCGCTGCGATCGCGGCGGCCTCCTCCAGACCGGCGACGAGCGGTAGAGCCTGCAGACGAAACAGACGTCCCTCTTCGGTCAAGGCGACGGAACGCGGTGTGCGGTCAAACAGGCGCACGCCCATCCTCGTTTCTAGTCGTCCGATCGCCCGGCTGATACCGGAAGGGGTCACCCCCAATACATCGGCGGCCTTGGCGAAATTGCCGGCGTCGGCAACCGCCAAGAACACGCTTACTCCAGTGAGAAGACGTCCATCGAAGCTCATGACCAAGATCTCGCATCCATTGATGGCGAATAGTAGTGATTTTTTGTCATTTTTGTTATGACCATTATGATCTTTCAGCAACACGCATCGCTGTGTTAGCAAATTGACGTCCGCCTCAGGAAGGCGAGCGGTTTACCAGACCCGCGATCCGTCTGGATTGAAGGTGAAAATCATGAATGAGATGACGAGAAGAACCGTGCTGGCGCGCGGTACCATGGCGGCTGCGGCGGCCTATCTTGGGGCGACGGCGGTCCAGGCAGCCAGTGAAAGCCCGCGCCTTTTGGGCGGAAAGTTCAAGTCCATCGATGCTGCGATGTCGAAGGCCGTGAACGATCGCACTGTTGCTGGCGCAGTTGTCATGGCGGCAACGCGGAAGGGCATGATCTACGAAGGTCTGTTCGGCAAGGCGAACCCGGAAACCGGCGCGCCGATGCGGCCCGACACGGTCTTCTGGCTGCTGTCGATGACCAAGGCGATCACGGCGACCGCTTGCATGCAGTTGATTGAGCAGGGTCGCCTCAAGCTCGATGACGACGCATCGAAATACCTGCCGCAGCTTGCTGCGCCCAAGGTACTCGTGGGTTTTTACGCCAACGGCCAGCCGCAGCTGCGTCCGGCCAAAAATACAATCAAGGTTCATCACCTGCTCACCCACACCTCCGGTTACACCTATGCGAACTGGAGTGATGTGATAGTGCGCTACGAGACGGCCACCGGTTTGCCTGATATCGCCACCTGCCAGAATGCCGCCTTCAACGTGCCGCTCGAATTCGAACCCGGCGAGCGCTGGCAATACGGCATCAGCATGGACTGGACCGGCAAGCTGGTCGAGGCGGTCAGCGATCAGTCCCTGGAAGTCTATTTCCGCGAAAACATCTTCGCGCCGCTCGGAATGAAGGATTCGGGGTTCCTGATCGGCAGCGAGCAGAAGCGTCGCACCGCGACATGCTTCAGCCGTGAGAGCGACGGCAGCTTGAAGGCCATGGCCTTCGAAATGCCCCAGCGTCCTGAATTCTTCATGGGTGGCGGTGGCGCGTTCAGCACCCCGCGCGACTACATGATGCTGCTTCAGGCGCTGATGCATGGCGGCAAGTTCAATGGCGCTCAGATCCTCAAGCCTGCGACCGTTGCGATGATGATGCAGAACCAGATCGGCGATCTGAATGTGCGAAAGATGGACTCGGCCGCGCCGGCCTATTCCAACAGTTTCGATCAGTTCCCGGATCAGAAACATAAATGGGGCTATTCTTTCGATATCAATACAGAGCCCGGACCGCATGGCCGCTCCGCGGGCAGCGTATCCTGGGCCGGCCTGCTCAACTGCTACTTCTGGATCGATCCGGTTCGCAAGGTCACTGGATCCCTCTTTACCCAGCTCCTTCCCTTCTATGACGACCGTGTCGTTGCACTCTACGGCGACTTCGAACGCGGCCTCTATGACGGACTCGCTTAACCCTCCTCCTATTTTAGATGGAACCTCACACATGTTTGCAATCACTGGAATCACCGGCAAAGTCGGCGGTGCACTCGCCCGAACGCTGCTCGCCAACGGTAAAGCCGTGCGGGCGATCGTTCGCGATCAAACAAAGGGCGCTTCGTGGGCGGCTCTCGGCTGCGAGATCGCGATAGCGGAGATGGAAGATGCAAAGGCGCTGTCGGCGGCCTTTGCCGGCGCCGAAGCCGTGTTCATTCTTCCGCCGTCCGAGTTCGACCCCGAACCTGGCTATCCCGAGGCGCAAAAGGTGATCGACAGCGTGGTCACCGCTCTAAAGACGGCACGCCCGAAAAGGGTTCTCTGCCTGTCGACGATCGGCGCCGACGCGACAGAGGACAATCTGCTGTCTCAGCGCACGATGTTGGAAGAGGCCCTCGATAAAATTGAGTTGCCCGTGACGTTCCTGCGTCCTGCCTGGTTCATGGAAAACGCTTTGTGGGATGTCGCCACCGCACGCGATTCGGGAGTCCTCCACAGCTTCCTTCAGCCGTCCGACAAGAAGTTTCCGATGATCGCAACAAAGGACATCGGCATCCTGGCGGCAGAGCTGATCCAGGAGGATTGGACCGGAAAACGCGTTGTCGAACTAGAGGCCGCTCAGCGTGTATCGCCGAACGATTTGGCGCGTGCCTTCGAAGGCGCGCTCAACCGGCCGGTCAAGGTCGAGATCGTCAAGCGCGATACCTGGGAGGAACTATTTCTTTCTCAGGGCATGAAGAATCCGATGCCGCGCATTCGCATGCTCGACGGCTTCAACGAAAGCTGGATCGACTTCAAGGACGGAGGTCGGTCGTCGACGAAGGGTGCGACATCCCTGCAGCAGGTCGTGGCGGCGCTGGTGGCCGGGGCCAATACCGACGATCGCGCCTAAGAAGAGGATCAAGATGCGGGCGGATGCACCGCCTGCATCGGCAGCCAGTGCAGAAGGAGAAGACTCGATGGACATGATCGAAACGCAAGATGTCAGGATCCCGAGGCTCGGCCTCGGTACATTCCGGATGCCGGGCCTCAGTGCGCAGCCGGCGGTCGAAAGCGCGCTTTCGCTCGGATACCGGCATATCGATACTGCGGCGATGTATGAGAATGAAGCGGCGGTCGGCACGGCGATCGCAGACTCGGGCATTCATCGCCGCGAACTCTTCGTGACGACCAAGGTCTGGCACGACCAACTCGCTCCGGACGCACTGCACCGGGCTTTCGCGACGAGCCTCGAAAAGCTGAAGATGGATTATGTTGATCTCTTTCTCGTCCATTGGCCTTCGGCAGACATGGACATTGCGGCGACCCTAACCGCGATGGAGCGTCTTCGTGAACACGGCTATGCGCGAGCGATCGGTGTCTGCAATTTCAACATGCCGATGATCAGACGCGCTGTGGAGGAGATACAGGCTCCTATCGCCGTTCATCAGATCGAGTATCATCCCTATCTGTCGCAGGCGCCGATGCTGCAGTACCTGCGTGCCAAGAATATCGCGCTGACAGCCTATGCGCCGCTGGCACAGGGGCGGGCTGCAAGCGACCCTATCCTTCAGTCGATTGGCCGGAAACACAACGTTAGTGGCTCGCAAGTCGCAATTGCTTGGCTCCTCGGCCAGGAAGGGGTGATCGCCATTCCGAAGGCTGCGCGAGCCGAAACCCAGAAGGCCAATCTGGAGGCAGCGTCGATCCGGCTGGATGAGGAAGACAGGGCACTGATCGCCTCCCTGCCCAAGAATCAGCGGTTCGTCAATCCGTCGTTTGCGTGCGACTGGAACGCCAGCGACTGAGGTTGGGCGGTTATTCGTCTGAGCGGCGGTAACGCTCAACATGGATCGCAAGCTTCTATTTGGGTCAGTCGAATGCTAACAGCTCACTCCTTCGCAGCCAGGAAAACAACATCTTGGCTGCGCGCCCTGATACTGCTGGGCGGAACATCGAAACGAAATACCGCAAGGTACTGCCGAGCGCTCGCAACGTGGCTGCGTCGCACTGACTTACAGACCAGCTCCGCGCCCGAATGTAGCAATCGAACTGGTTTGTCCGAATGAAAGCTTAGCTAGCTCTGATTGCCGACCATCAGTTCGAGTGCATCGATATCTGCCGCTGACAGCTCCACATCAAGGGCTCCGATATTTTGTTCGAGATGTTCAATCGATGACGTCCCGGGAATGAGAATGATCGACGGTGATTTTTGCAACAGCCACGCAAGCGCGACTTGCGCAGTGGTCGCCCCGCAACGCTTGGCTATATCATGCATCGCCTCTGATCTGGCCAGGTGCCCGGAATGTAGAGGCCAGAACGGAATGAAGGCGATCATGTTCTGTTCACAGTAAGCAAGCACGTCCTCATGCATGCGTGTGACGAGATTATAGACGTTTTGCACCGTCGCAATCTCAAGCACAGACCGCGCGCGCTCGATTTCCTCCACACCAACTTCCGAAAGGCCAACATGACGGATCTTACCTTCGTCGCGAAGGGCGCGGAAGACGCCCATGGTCTCCTCGATAGGAATCACCGGATCAATCCGATGGAGTTGGTAAAGATCGATGCATTCAAGCTTCAGCTTGCGTAGGCTGCCTTCGACTGCACCCCGGATGTGGCGTTCAGAGCCATTCATGGAAATGCCAGGATTTTCCCGCGTCGCAGGGCCAGCGCGAACCAAGCCCCCCTTCGTGCCGATGACGAGGCCTGCGGGATAGGGGTAGAGAGCGTCGCGGATGGTCCGTTCGTTGTCATCGGGGCCATAAACATCTGCGGTGTCGATGAAGTTTACGCCGAGTTCGATCGCCCGGCGGAGCACAGCGCGCGCATTGTCTTCGTCGTCAGGCGGTCCCCATACCCCAGGCCCGGTCAACTGCATTGCGCCGTAACCCATCCGACAGACAGGCAGCTCCCCGCCAATTTTGAACTTGGCGCTTTTTGTCACCATTCCCATTGTTATTTCCTTTGACATGAAAAGATGACAGTTCTTGTAAGTGTGGAGCATAGTCCCTAGTCAACAGGAAAAGCGATGCTGATTTCAGAGTTCACACTTGCAGCCGGCCTTAGCCGGGATACAATCCGTTTCTACGTGCGCTTAGGCCTCCTTCAGCCGCAAACAACCGCCAAAGGCGGGCGCCGCCCTTACCAACTGTTCTCCGCTGAGGACGTTCAGGCCGCTCGGATAATCCGTATTGCGCAGTCACTTGGTATGTCGCTTAAGGAGATCGCAGGCATCGCCAAGGCGCGGCGTGAAGGCCGTATGACCCGCGAGCGCAGCGTCCAAGTGCTCCGCGGACAATTGGATCTGCTTGAAAAAAAAGCACAGCAATTACAGGCAATGGTCGCATACTTGCGCGATAAGATCATCTGGGTGGAGAGCGGGGAAACAGAATCAATGGCAGATTTCGGCCGCTATCTGTCCGATGCACTCCATGAACCGGTTATGGACGCTAGAAGCAAGTCGTGAAGCGGTCGTCTTGGCGGTGCCGCATCTTTTTATTTGCGACTGCAAGCTGTCATTGCGCGCTTCCAGCTGACAACACGCGTTGGAAGACGTCTGACGGAAAAGGCAACAACAACTGCTCAGTGATCGCTCACGAGCTGGAAGTGGTCCTTACGGGACCACACGTATGATTGCAGTGAGACCTCGGACGATCTGGACCAGAGGCACTCCCAACCCGCAACCTCTCCTTGGCTTCCATAGACCGCCAATCGGTAGCTGCACGCCAGGTTTGGCGTCTTGTTCAACACGAACAGTATCCAAAGCTAATTCCTGTGTTCATCGGAAGTCGCCTTTGGAGGTCAAACTTCGAAGAAGAGCGATGACCAACTGTCACGGTCGTTGTGACGTAAAGGCGTTCGGAACGCGGGGACAGTAGGATTATACGATTTAGGTCAGGAAGCGCACTTCGGGTCCCGAAAGTGGGCACGAGCAGCGTCTCTACCACAATGAATCCGTGATCGCTGACGCTATGGAGGTCAGCGCTGTATCAGGCGCCATGTCCCAAGCGTGGGCTTTCGGCGGCGAGGCGTCACCGTGTCAACTTCAATCCAAGTAGCTTCTTACGGCCGACAAAAATCAAATCATTAGAACGAAAAGGATAGCGTTTTGGATACCGATTTCGACGTTGTGCGACCGCTAGGCGTCATTGAGGAGTTCTTCTGGCTCTTCGATCATAGCTGTCCCAAGCATTTCTGCATCGTCGCGGAGATAAAAGGACAAACTCTCGTGACTGATTGGAGGGCGGCTGTGGATGCATTGCAGGCGCGTCATCCGATGCTATCTGTTTCGATCGATTCCACGCGACAGCGAGTGCCCCATTTCTACAAAGGCTCCCGACGCCCCATCCCGCTGCGCGTCGCGCCTTCTGGAACAACCTGGGAGCGAGAAGCGGAACGTGAGATCAGTACGCTGTTTGATCCGACGGAGGGGCCGCTTGCTCGCGTGGTGTTGATCCATGAGCTTGAGAAGTCCTTCGTTCTGCTGGTCACCCATCACGCGATTGCTGATGGCTTGTCATCGATCTTTATGCTGCGGGATTTGCTTTCGGCAATTTCGGGGCAGCTACTGGATCCCTATGAATTCCCGCCCTCGATCGACCAGAAATTGGGTGTTCCTACACGACCATCATCGGCGCCTGGCAAGAAATTCTCGCACACGCTCGCTGTCGAATGCCTGAAAAAGCCTGTACACGTAACAAGCCTCGTCCTCAAACCTGAGACGACCAACCTACTTCGCGAGCGTGCTCGTCTTGAAAGGACCACTGTACACGGTATCGTTTGTGCCACAGCAACTTTGGCAGGGCGCAGCATTGACCCAACGTGGCGCGACGGTGCGGTAAGCATCTTTTCTCCGGTGGACCTTCGTAAACTACTAGGGCTAAACGACGAGTGCGTTGTTGCAATAGCAAAAGCTTCAACGGTGATCGAACCCAACGCACCTGACGATGCGTGGGAGATGGCTAGATCAGTCACGGCTTCCTTAGTTCCGCTGAAGACGCTTGAGGGCGGAGCCCCCGTCTTCAGCGCGGTCTATGAGGCAATGTCGACTGACATGGATGAAGCTGATGGCGCTCGTTTCAACGCAGACGCCTTCTCCGAAACCATGCTCGTCTCCAATCTTGGGCAGGTTCCGTATTCATCTACGATCGGGAATCTGACGATCGAGGCCCTTTGGGCACCGGTGGTCCTTCGAGGCCACGATGCGGAGCAAACCATTGGCGTCTCAAGCATCAACGGCGCGCTGCATCTCGTCCATTCCAGCTGGTACCCACTGCCCGGCTTCTTAGAAGAAATCGAGCACAGACTGCAAAACGCATCGGTTTGATCTCGACACGCCCAAAAGACTTCGATGATGTTGCGGCCAGCGGCGTTACTGAAAACTCAGCATTGACGCCTCAATTAAAAAGACTCCATCAATCGATCGAGCTTTTCGGCGGTGGTTATCGTAAATTCAGGCGGAGATGAGAATGACAATGTTGACTAGGACACTAGTAGGATTGTTGGTGCTGGGGGCTGCGGGTCACACGATCGGGTCGCTCAAGTTTTACAAGGGTCAGCCGCATGCGTTGTTTTGGGCGCTCTGCGTATCGGTTCTCATTGTTGTTGTGGCCGCGATGAATTGGCTGCGAGCCGATCGACCCCAGGACCTCGGGCTGGCTTGGGTGACGGCAGCAGCCACACTGGCCTACGCAGGAATTTCTATCAGCTTCGGATTTCTGATCGGCAACCCGATGGACTGGCGAGCCTTATCCTTTGCCGCTATCTCTTTGGCTTTGACGGGGCTCAGCCTCCGCACTGCCTTGAGTTGATGCCGTCGTTCAATTTGCTCCAAGCAACCCGACCCTGTAACAAGGCAGACGGTGACGACCGCTGGCCTTTATTTTGCCGGCCTGCCTTTTGCGATCTCGCGACGATCGGGCACAATACCGGCAATCGCGGGGGAATCAGCCCAGTTGGTCAAGGATATCCAGCGTCGTTTAGACCCCTGCCTCAACTAAGAAACCGCATATTCTAAACATCGTTTCCTCCCGGAACGGCAATGCTGCGATTGTAGACCAATATTATGCGTGGAACCCCCGTCCTGAAAACAAGGCAGAGGACTGCACCCACCGACGCACCGAAAGGTCCCGCGAATTTTTGGGGTAGTTCGCAATAGGTTGTGGCAGGTATCCACCGATGTCGGCAAGCCCTATGAGGCCGATCCGGCCAATCGCACGTTGATAGACATGTCTAGATGGAAGAGATGCATCGGACGTTGGTGCGCGGATCGTTAATCGCGTCGTCGTGGGCGGGTGGCAGGCTCAATAACTGGACTTTCCAACGCTGCCTTTCAAACACAACTCCGCCCACCTCCATCGCATTGGCAAGATGACAAACTCGGGCGGAGTATGAAGGCTTGCCTTCGGCTGCGGCGCAGCCTGACACTGTGGATGACCGCGAAAGCCTTGTCGTCGTGGCAGGCACCGAAGCGCACAACGCGCGTCGGCCGGATCGGGGGCTGACTGTTGGTGCCAGTGTCGCATCTCTAACTGGCTGGCGACGCCGCACCTCTGCCGTTCGCTGACCTGACGAAATAGCCACTCATCACCAGATGTCGCGCCAGCGCGCCCGCTGCTATAACGAACGCATAGACAAGATCGAGAGAACGCAATGCACCAGGTATCCTTCGTCTTCAACGTGAAAGGCGCCTACGATCGCAACCACGCCGCTATGCTGGGACCAGCCCCGCGAGAGGAAAACCGGATGACCACGCGCAACGACGTCTACAATCACCTCGGTGAGGCTTTGCACTCGGCACTACCAGAAGACGGCTCGGCCGAGATTGGCATGGATCCCAACAAGCTGTTTCTGCGCATGGGCGGCCAGGTGTTTGCTATCACGGTCGAGGAGAAGCAGCAGTTCGCCAAAACGGAAGATCCTGTCCGGGCGGCGATGAATTTCATGACCACTCTTCCCTACCCTTTTCGGAGCGGACGATGAGCGACACCGGTAGTCCGGACGCTTTCATCTGTGATAAGCTCGAGCCATGGTTTTCCGACTGGACTAACGAAATGAATGATTCCGTTAGAATAAGCCTTGACCTCATCCACGACCGAAAAGGATCAACACAGATTCCGGCTAGTCATAACAGAGGGTGGGGAACGAGAACGGGTTATTCTCGATATGCCGGATTTCGTCCGCGTGCTCATTGAGACCGGCGTGGTCGTATCCTTTGAAGAGTTCGGTAAACTATTGCTGGATCTGCACCGCGGCAAAACTAGAGTATTCGCTGTGCCGACCACCACGGGCGGCATCCTATCCATCGTGAAGGAGAACGCCGAGGACGGCATCGCTCCAACTGGTAGGCTACAATAAGCCATCTCGACGAGATTCCACATAACCGCTAGCCCTTGGACATCCGGAACGTAAGTGGAACGAGCTATGATCAGGACGTCCATTCCTTAAGACTAGGGGCGAAAACGGTCGGGATGGGATTGTCCCAGGTATACTCGACTACGCAGATGGTCGGGGGGCATCTACTCATTTCCAGTGAGCCAGGAACCGGAACCACGGTCGATCTCCTGTTTCCATCGATCGCAGTTGGCTGCAGGCCGCCATGTTGTCCTCGGATAGGGCGAGTAACCCCACCAGGGCAAGGGCCACAACGCTCTCGTCAGCATTTGCAGATTTCAACCGCGTAAACCGGGTAGGAGTACTGCGGCATGTCGAGCACGAGGTGGAGTTGCCCCGCCGCTGTATGCTCCTCCGCGCTCATCCTGAAATAGCCGGAGCCGCCGCTCGCAAGAACATAGCTAAGCGCCAAGGAACCGAGATCGAAGGAAAGGTAGGGTGTGACATCCGAGAAATTGAGATCGTGATGTAGCACGAAATCCGCCCCCCAATCCATGTAAATGTAGCTAGCCACCTCGGCACCCTCCGCTCCGGAGTCGGTTGTCGCAAGCACAAGCTTTTCTTCCATGAGCAAATCGATTTTGAGGCCGGGCGATGTTGGGGCGCATACATAATTGCCACATCGACTGTCCCCGAAGCCGCCACGGCCGACACCCGCGCCGATTCCGACACTTGGTAGGGCATGGGATCTCAAGAGCGCCACGCATGGTTCCCACGGGCAGTCAGGTATATCCACAAAATTTCCGTGAATCTAGAATTCGAAGTCCTGGGGTTTGATATCTCGCGCGCCATGCATGACGCGGAGAACCACAATCCTGTCAGGATAAGATCGGTAATAAATGCATCGCTGCCGATAAGGGTAAGCGCGCAAACCTTCCGAAATATGGTCGCGCGGAGAGCCCGTGAAATCCACTTCCGCGATCCAGGATATTTTTGCGGTTAGATCAGCAAGGAACTCCAGCGCATAGTGCGGGCTGCTCTCGGCGATGTAGCGTCGGATGCCTCGCAAGTCGGCGAGAGCAAGCGGAGCGATAACAAGTGCTTTCGTGTTAATCGTCTCAGCCTTCGTTCATCACGTCATTGAACAAGTCCCTACCATTGGCGTACCGCTTGCCAAGACCAGCATCGATTTCAGCATCTGCCGCCTGAATGTCGTTACGAAGCGAACGCATCTTGATTTCGTAGTCGGCCAGCATGCGGATGCCGGCACGCACAGCTTCGGTTTCCGTACCGAAGCGCCCATTTTTCACGAGGTCGGATAGGATGCCATCATAGTTGTCACCCAACGAAAATGTCTTTGCTCTCGCCATGTCAACGCTCCTTGTTAGGAGGCAGTTTACATCAAAAAGCAATACTTTTACAATACTTTTACAGGTGAGGTCTTGCCTCAGATACCGGGCGATCAAAAGCCGCCAGACGGATGTAATCTCCGCTGGGCGATGTCACGGTAATTCCTTGTAAGGAGCGGCTGCGATAGACGCGCGAGCATGAACACTTCGCCAGTCAGCTACAAGCGCCATCGCTTCCCACCCCACATCATCGCCCACGCGGTCTGGCTCTACTTTCGGTTTCCGCTGAGCCTGCGCCTTGTCGAGGAATTGCTGCTGGAGCGCGGCATTGTCGTGTCCTATGAAACGATCCGCCGGTGGGGAAGAAATTCGGCCCGGATTATGCGCGTCGCCTTAGCCGCAAGAAGCCCAGCGGGAATGATGTGTGGCATCTGGACGAGGTCGTCATCACCATTGCCGGCAGGAAACACTGGCTATGGCGGGCCGTCGATCAAGACGGGTATGTGCTTGACGAAATCGTCCAGAACCGCCGCAATACCAAGGCTGCTAGACGATTACTGACCCGCCTTCTGAAGAAGCAGGGTATTGCACCGAAGCGGTTGATCAGTGACAAGTTGCGCTCCTATGGAGCAGCTCGGCGACAGGTCATGCCGCACGTCCAACACCGATCCCACAAGGGTCTGAACAACCGGGCCGAGAATTCTCATGTGCCGTTGCGAAAACGGCAGCGGATGATGCAAGGCTTTCGATCACCGGGAGGCCTTCAGCGCTTCGTCTCTGTCTTCTCCGCTGTCCGTAACCTCTTCGTCCCACCCCGCGCGCAACGCTCCGCATTCCAAAACCGCATTCACCGCATCCATGCGATCGGAGAATGGATAGCTGCGGCCGGAGCCCCGGCCTGAGATCAATCCTCAAGGCAGAACGTCTCCCGCGCAACTGAATTCAAGTTAAGGTGACATCGCCATGCAAGGGCTTGTCATAGTCGAACGACCAGCCCGGCTGAACGTTCTGACAAACTGCCCGCGACCAAACTATGTCTAGTCCTCTCGGAAGGCGCGCATCATTTGGTCGGTAAACGGCTTTGTCAGATAAGATAGGGCGCTGCGCTCCTCGGTCTGCACGTAAACCTCGACCGGCATTCCCGGCATGAGTTCCCGGCTGCCCAGCTCTGTAACATCATCCAGCGACAGCGTTGCAAGATAGAAAGGCTGACCTGTCGCTCGGTCGACGGTCGTAGCGGCCGCGACGACCTCGACACTGCCGTTCACTTCCGGTGTCGTGCGTTGATTGAACGCCGTAAACCGCATGCGCGCCGACAGTCCTGGCGCAATCCGGTCGATATCGACAGGGGCAACACGAATTTCTACGTTCATGTCCTCGCTCTGCGGCGCAATGGACATGACCGTCGCGCCGGCGCCGATGATACCGCCGATGGTGTGGATCTGGACGTCGTAGACCAAGCCATCGACCGGCGCGCGAACCTCCATGCGCGACAGCCGATCACGAGCCGCCACTTCGCGCTCTCGCAGCTCGGCGATTTTCGATTCGATGCCGACGATCTCCGTTTGCGCTTCCTTTCGCGTATTCTGATCGATGGACAGAAGTTTCATCTGCGTCTCGCTGATCTGACCTTCGGCCTCGGCGATACGGGCGGCGAGTTCCCCTCTCGCCCCGTCGATACGAGCCATCTGGCGGAGCAGATCGCGCTGTTGGGAGATGGGCACAAGCCCGTTTTTCAGCAGGCGCTCCATCTTTGCCAGTTCCTGTTTGACGATCGCACCTTCGCGATCGTTCGATTCTCCCTGCGCCTGAAATCCTTTGACCTGCTCCTGCAACTGAGCCGCTTGCAGGCGGAGTTGCTCGCGCTGATTCGAGAGCATCCGGCGATTTTCTTCGAACAATTTGGTCTCACTTGCGATCAACGCCGGCGGCAGGTGCCAGCCGGAAAAATCGATGCGATCCGCTCCATCGCGCTCCGCTGCCAGCCGGGCGCCCATTCCCATAAGCTGCTGCAACTGTGTTTGGACGATTGCCAGTTCCACGCGGGTCTGCGTTTCGTCGAGCCTCAGGAGCACGTCGCCCTTGCGGACGGCATCGCCATTGCGAACCAGGATTTCGGAGACGATGCCGCCATCGCGATGCTGGATCATTTTGACCTGCTGCGAGACGATAACCTGCCCCTGCGCGATGACAGCTCCCGAGAGTTTGGCTTGCGCTGCCCATCCCCCGACGCCGAAGACCAAAGCCCCGGCAAGTACCGCGGAAAAGCATACCCTGGCGGAGATGCCGAACTGGTCCCTCGGTTTCGTGCGATTGTTCTCTTCCATAATCAGGCCCCCAAGATCGTTAACACGTATTTCAGCCACGGCCGGTCGGCTCATCGGCAACGGATTCAAGTGCCGCGAGAATGAAGTCCTGTTCCGTCAGTTCGTGACGTCCATAGAGCAGGATCTCGATGTCCTGATCCCGCTCCAGGTCTATGATTGCCTTCACGACTGTCCGCTCGCCGTCATCGAATTTTTGATGATAGAAGGTCACGCTTTTAACATGGGCTTCGTCGGCCTGTTCCAGCAGGCTTCGAAAGACGAGGCCGCCCACACCGGATGCCAATTCGGACAGATCGATCCGGTCGCCGACGCCGAAATCCCTGATTTCGTCGCGCCCGCGCTCTTCATTCACAATGGCTTCCACGCTGCGGAAAACAAAGACGTCGGCGTCGCCGCCGCCGGCAAGGAAGTTGACGGCATTGCTGGCAACGATCGTGTCTGCCCCGCTCCCGCCGATTGCCGCTTCTATGCTTTCGAGCTGATCGATGCCGATATCGCAGCCCGTTGCCGTGCCGCGATCGAGATCGATGACGACAGCCTGCAAAAGATCGGAAGCGTCATAGGTGTCGCACCCCTCTCCGCCGTCATAGCGATCCGCGCCGTCATTGCCGCCCTCCCCAGCGGCAACCACCGCGACGATGACGGTGTCGTTTCCGGCATCGCCCCAGGCAACATCGTCGCCAGCGCCTCCAATCAATATGTCGTCGCCGCCACGGCCGCTGAGCCTGTCATCGCCGTCCCCGCCGGCAAGAAGGTTAGCCTGGGCGTTACCGCGAAGCAAATCATCGTCATTGCCGCCAAGAACTGCTTCGAAGCCATGGACGCGATCCGAACCGATTTCCGCGCCATCGGCAAATTCGGCTTCAAGATCCGCGAGGACTTCCTGAACCAGTGCAGTCAGGTCGAGCGTATCGAAACCCTCTCCCCCCGAATAAACATCGTCGCCGTCATCATGATCACCGTCGCAATCGCCGCTATCTCGGGCGGTGGCCACCACGATGTCGTCACCCGCGCCGCCGGCTATGACATCGTCCCCGTCCCCGCCCGTCAGCACATCGTCGCCGGCTGCTCCGTCAAAATTATTTGCCTCCGCATTGCCCGTCAGCACATCCGCGCTGGCGCCACCGACGGCGCCCTCGATACCGTCCAGCCTGTCGCTGCCGATATCCTCGCCGACTGCCGTCCCGGCGCTGAGGTCTATGGTGACCGCATTCGTCGCGGCTGCGGCATCGAGGAGGTCAAAGCCCTCGCCGCCGGAATAGACATCATTTCCGTCCGAGGGTTGCACTCCGGCGCCCCGCGCTTCTTCGCCGGCAAGACCCGCCAGAAGCATATCGTCACCGGCGCCGGCCACCACTGCATCGTCGCCACCGCCGCCGACCAGCACATCGTGTCCACCGCCGCCGTCGAGAAGATCGTTACCCGCTTCTCCGTAGAGCATGTCGTTGCCGCTATCGCCGAAGAGCTGGTCCGCGCCGCTGCCGCCATGAAGGACGTCATCGCCCGCCCCCGCGATCAGGATGTCATCACCCTCATCACCGAAGAGCTGGTCGTTCCCCTCCCCGCCAAAAAGGACATCGTTTCCCTTGCCGCCAAAGAGGTGATCATGCCCGTCGTCGCCATAGAGCACATCGTTACCATCGCCGCCGATCACGTGGTCGTCCCCGTCACCGGCAACAAGAATGTCGTCCGATTCCCGGCCATGGATCGTGTCGTTGCCGTCAAGCCCGACAATGATGTCTTCCTGCGGCGTCCCAAGCAGCATGTCGTCGTCGCTCGTGCCCATCAGTTCGCGCGGCGGATGCTTGAGGAGGTTTAGGAACGCCTTTGTAGCGACCGTGCCATGGCCATCGGAAACACCGTAGGAAAAGCTTACCTCGCCGACGTAACCGCGCTCGGGCGTGTATATCCATGCGTTGTCGCCATAGGCTCGGATCGTACCACTAGAGACGCCGAGGTTCTTTACCGCCAGTGTGTCTCCGTCCGGATCGCGCGTCATTGCCAGGAGATCGTCCAGCATAATGATAACGGAGAGATTCATCAGCCCATTGGCGAGGAGAGTCCTCCCAAGCACATATGGAAAGCGGTTGACGCGCAGCGGCGCATCATCCCCGTCGTCTTCGGCAACGGTTGGGAACGGACTTTCGCCGTCTCCGATCGGCGGCTCAAACAGTCCAACGCCGCTCGCCGGCGTCTTATCGCCACCGGGTAAGCCGGTCCTCGGACCCTGGACTGGCGGATGCGAGCCACCGCCTTGCGAGCCGATCGGCGGGAATTCGAAACTATCGCTGCGATCGATGACGCCGAGATCGTTGTCGTTGGCGTTGCCTGCCCGGAACGTGCGGCTGTCGGCCGCGAGGCCGCCGGTATCGGCAAAGCCGACGCGAACGGAAGCAAGGCGCTTCTCACGGTCTTCTTCAATTCCACCGAATATCGATTGCGCTGCCATTTCGTGAAGAAATGCGGCAACCTCTTCGATCACCTCGATATCCGAACTCGTCTCTTCGACAGCTGCCGCGGGATTTTCCGGCTCTGCGGGCGCCTGCTTTTCAACCTCGGGCTGATCTGCCTGCATCTTGCCTAAGACGGCGCCCAACGCTCCCAAAAGGACGACCGGAAAGAGCAGCGTGGTCCTGCGCCTCTCCTTCCCCTCGGCAATTTGATATTTCGTCAAGGGAGCGATCGCCGCCTGTGCGTCCGGCAACTCCAGAACCAGCTTCTTGTCCATTGCGGCCTCCCCTCGCCCGGTTCCTTGTTACTCGCCGACCATCGACTTTTGGCGCTCGATGCCTGTCGTCTTTTCGACCACGAGCGGACGCGCCTTTGGCGGCTGGATGATCTGCTCCTTGGGACCAAAGGCCGTCAGCCGTCCTCCCTGCACGAGCCCGACCATGTCGACCGCCTGCAGCGCGCTTGGCCGGTGAGCGACGATCACGACGATGCCCCCGCGTTCGCGCACCGCCGTGATCGCCTTGGTCAGCGCTTCTTCGCCTTCGGCGTCGAGATTGGAGTTCGGCTCGTCCAGGATGATCAGGAAGGGATCACCATACAGCGCGCGCGCGAGCGCGATGCGCTGGCGCTGGCCGGCCGAAAGCGCCGTGCCGTGCGGACCGAGCTCGGTCTGATAGCCGTCCCGGAGATGCACGACCATTTCATGGATGCCGGCGGTCTTTGCGGCCTGGATGATCTTCCGGGCATCCGGAATCTCGGCAAAGCGCGAAATATTGTCGGCGATCGTGCCATCCATCAACGCCACGTCCTGCGGAAGATAACCAACATGATCGCGGTAGAAGCTTTCAGGCCATTGCCGGAGATCTGCGCCGTCGATACGGATCGAGCCGCGCAGCACCGGCCAGATGCCGAGAATGCTGCGGGCGAGAGTGGTCTTGCCGCCGCCGCTCGGCCCGATAAGTCCCAATGCCTGGCCGGCTTTGAGTTCCAGACTGACCTCGCTCACGAGAACGGCACCGCTGGCCGGAGCGACGGTGGTGATATTGTCGACCGTCAAGCTGTGCTGTGGTGCCGGAAGATCGATAACGCCCGTCTTGTCCTTCAGGACCGCAAGCGTTTCGTTCACCCGGCGATAGCTGCGTCGGGCTGCGACCACGCCCTTCCATTGAGCAATCGCCTGATCGACCGGCGCCAAGGCTCGCGCCGTCACGATGGACGAGGCGATGATGGAGCCGGCGGAGAGATCCCCGCGTATGGCAAGGTATGCACCTAGCCCCAGGATCGCCGACTGCAGCATCATGCGCAGCACCTTCGAAAGGCCAGACAAAGTGCCGCCGATATCCGACGTCTTGGTCTGACATTCGAGATGCCGTGTGTTTGCCCGCTCGAAGCGCTCGACGGCTCGACGCGTCATGCCCATGGCATGGAGCACATCGCTGTTGCGCGCATTGGAGTCCATCACCGAATTGCGGGTCACGGACACCTTGATCATCGATTGCGCGTGGTGACGGGTGAGTAACTCCGCCACAAGCGTCAACATCGCGAGGACGAGCGCTCCGCCGAGCGTCAACATGCCCAGCATGGGATGCAGCAGCCAGACGAAGACGAGATAGACAGGTATCCAGGGTAGATCGAAGAGGGCGACGGGGCCTTGGCCGGCTAGGAACCCCCGCAGCGTATCGACATCGCGGCCGCGCTCGGCCGCTTCCGCTGTGGAATAGCCGTAACGCGGCATCTCGATGACGACTTCATGGGCCAGCGGCGCAAGTTGCGTATCGATCCTCGCCCCCAGCCTCACCAGGATCTGCGAGCGCATGATGTCGAAGATCCCTTGAAACAGGTAGAGGCCGATCGCAAGGACCGACAAGGCGAGGAGCGTCGAGAGGCTGCCGCTCGTCAGCGCACGATCGTAGATTTGCAGCATGTAGAACGCGCCCGTAAGCGCAAGGATGTTGATGATGCCGGACAATCCGAACAGATAGACAAAAATGCCGCGCAGACCCTCGATCTTGTGTTGCGGCGCTGCTTTCTTCCTGACCATGATACCCTCCGTCCCTCGTCAAAACTCGGTCCCATGGCCGCCGGGGCAGGCCATGGGACTCGGTTCCCGTCTTTAAGAGACGCCGTTGAAGTCGGCGGCTTTGAGGTTGTGCGTGCCGGTCAACAACAGTTCGAAGTCCGCGTCCGGATCGCCGTCCACATTGCCTCGGATCGTGGTGAGTTCCTCGCCGTTGACGGTATCGTGCGTGACGACGATCTGGCCCGCCGCCGTGAGCGTAGCGCCCGCGGCAAGGGTGAAGTGCTGGTTGCCCGCCGTGCCCGTATCCGCATCGATCTGCGAGAAATCGATCTTGTCGCCGGGCTGGAAGCCATAGATCTTATCGCCCTGAGCCGCCGCCACCGAGGTAAATCGGAAGACATCATCTCCAAGACCGCCGTCGATGACATTGGCAGCGACCGACGCCGTAATCACGTCATGGCCGGAGCCGCCGACGAAATTCTCGAAACCATAGGTCACGTCAGTTCCGGTTCCGCTGCCGGACACGCTGCCGCGCTGCATGTAGCCGCTGCCGATATCGACCGTCAGATTGGCGGTTGCGGCAGCATAGTCCAAGGTGTCGCTGCCATCGCCACCCCAATAGAGATCGTTGCCGTCGCCATTGGTGGCTAGAACGGTGTCGTTGCCCGCACCTGACCAGATCTGGTCGTCATCAGCGCCGCCCTCGACGATGTCGTTGCCCTCGTCGCCATAGATCATGTCCTTGCCGGCATTGCCGAACAGCATGTCATTGCCGTCGCCGCCATGGATTTCATCGTCTCCGGTGCCCCCCGAGACAACATCGACCCCGCCGCCGGCGGATACGACGTCGTCGCCATCCTCGCCACGCAGGATGTCGTCGCCTTCCTCGCCCACCAGGATGTCGGCGCCTGCTCCGGCAAGGATCGTATCGACTGCCGCTGCGCCCAGCAGAACGTCGCTGCCGGCTGTTCCTACAAGCGTCCGGGCGGCGATTGGCGCAGGCGCATTGCCTCCATTTTCATCGACGTCATCCTCATCGTCGGAACCGCCTGTTCCCTCGTTCGGATCATCACTGTCTTCGACATCGCTGTCGCCGTCGTTGGGATGATCGTCGTCTTCGTCCTCAGCCTCTCCATTCTCATCCTGGAAAGTCGGCATTCCCTCGCTGACGAAGGTGATGGTGTGCGTCCCGTTCGTCATGGTCTTCACGCCGCCGGTTTCGCTGATCGTGTATTCGTCGAGCGTCGTGCCCGCCGGAAGTTCGATAACATCTTGTGGTCGCAGCGTTCCGACGACCGTGTCGTTGCCGCCGTTCGAACGGAAGACGATACGATGAGCCGAGGTCAGCGCCGAGATGTCGATCGTATCGTCGCCCTGGTCGCCATCGATGGTGACGGTGTTCAGGCGCAGATGCGTGCCGGAGAAATCGCCGATCAGTTCGAAACTGTCGTTACCCGCAGTCCCAGCCCCGGCGGGGTCGGCACCGTTGATGCGGATTTCCTCGATCTCGGTCAGCTCGGCAATGATTGCCGCATTGTTCGTGCCGTTTCGAGTGATCACGATTTCCGTCGCAGCATTCAGGCTGCTTAGCACGTTACCCGGCACCGCGTCCCAAGCCGCCCGTGTGTAAATGCGGTAGGTTTCGGCGGAGGCATTGCCGTTGACGACGAAGGTGTCACCAACAGTCGTTTCCGTTCCACCGTTGACGAGATCCCTGCCGTCCGTGGCGCCGGTTGCATTGGCGTTCCAGATAATCGTGTCGTCGCCCGCGCCGGCATTGATGGTGTCGTTGCCGAGATTGCCGACGATCGTGTCATTGCCGGCATTGCCATTCACCGTATCGTTGCCCGCAAGGGCATCGATCGTATCGTTGCCGGCACCACCATTGAGGTTGTTGTTGCCGGCGGTCGCCCCCCCGATAGGGGCAGACGTCGTGGCCAGAACGAAGTCGCTGGCGGTGATATCAAGGCCATCCACTTCTTCGATGAAGATCGTGCCGATCACGGCATTGGCCGCATCGCGGACCGTAACGCGCGTGTCATCGGTTCCGGCGTCGACCACATCTTCGATCGTCACTCTCGAAGCAAAATTCGCCACCGTGATACCGAGCGCGCTAAGGTCGATACGATCCTGGGTCGTTGCCGTCCCGCCGGCTGCATCGAAGCTGTTGATGGTGTCGTTGCCGAAGCCGGCGGCATTGTAGACGACGACATCGTTGCCGTTGCTGACATCGATCACGTCGTTGCCTGCGCCCCCGATGATAGTATCGGTATCGTTGCCACCGCCGCCGTTCAGCGTATCGTTGCCAATGCCGCCGTCGATGAGGTCGCTGCCGTCGCCGCCATCGATGGTGTCGTTGCCCGCGCCGCCAAAGAGCTGGTTTGCGGCGGTATTGCCCGCGATCACGTTGTTCAGGCCGTTGCCCGTTCCGTCGATGACGGCGTTGCCGGTGAGCGTGAGGTTTTCAAGCTCGGCGCCAAGCACATAGCTTGCCGCCGACTGGATAGTGTCGGTGCCACCGTTCGCGGCCTCGACCACGATGTCACCCGCCGTCACGACATAGGTGTCGTTGCCGCCAAGACCGGTCAGCGTGTCGACCCCTGCCCCGCCCTCTATGCGGTTTGCGAGGTCGTTTCCGGTTCCGGCAAAAGCGCCGGCGCCGGTATAGGTCAGGTTCTCGACATTGGCCGTCAGCGTGTAGGCGGCAAGCGTGGTTTCGACGGTATCGGTAGTGCCGCCCCCTGTCGCTTCAACGACCACATCGCCAGCATCGTCGACGGTGTAGGTGTCGCTGTCGGCGCCACCAACCATCGTATCAGCGCCAAGACCACCGACCATCTCGTCGCTGCCTGTGCCACCGACCAGGAGGTCATCGCCAGCGCCGCCATCGAGGTCGTCATTACCGCCGTTGCCGAATAGCAGGTCGTCACCGGTATCGCCGAGCAGCGTGTCCCCGGCAGTCGTTCCGGCAAGGACCGTATTGACGCCCGCCGCCGCGGTGCGGTCGCCGTTATCGTCCGTGCTGATCGCGTAGTCGCCGGCAAAGGCGTAGCCTTCATACGTGCTGCCGTCGAGGTTGATGAATTCGACTGTTTCACCCGTAGTCTCGAAATGATCGGTCACCGTGATCTGCTGACCGTTGAACTGGATGACGAGGTTGTCGTTTCCAGCGCCGGTGGTGGTCTCGGAGAAGCTGAGCCCGGTCAGTGCCCCACCCATGATGGTGATCCGGTCCGTGCCGCTGCTTTCGGTGATCGTATCCGTCCCGTCAGCAACACCGAACGCGTAGGTATCGTCGCCAGCACCGCCGTTCAGTGCATCGTTGCCGGCACCGCCGATCAGGATGTCGTTTCCGCCGTTGCCGTTGAGCGTGTCATTGCCGGCAAGCCCCATGATGAGGTCATCCCCGGCCGTACCGTTCAAGGCCGTCGCCCCCGTATTATTTCCGGCCGTACCGGTGATCACGTTGAGCGCACCATCTGCGAACTGCAGCCGTTCGATGTTACGCAGCTTATCGAGACCATCGGACACATTGTTCGCGCCAGCGGGCACATTCGCAGTGTCGAAGCCGGTATGCGAAACCAGAAGCGTACCGTCTGCGCCCGTCGAGAAGCTGTAATTCGTCCGGTCGTCCCAATAGACGGCGGTGTCGATATCCCCTGCCTGTTCGCCATCGAGAATTTCGCGGACGATATTGAGCTGCACGGGATTGATCGCGCCCGAGAGCATCAGTGTCTGCAGCGTCTTGCCGTTCCAGGCCGAGTAGTAGGGATGGTTCGGCGGCACGCTGATGGTCGCCGCCATGCTGTCGACGGTGGCAAGCTGGACGCCGTTGGTGTCACGGATGCTGATCCGAACGTTAAGCCAGGCGTCGCCATCGATGACGTCATTGCCGCCACGACCCTCGATCGTGTCGTCGCCGCCGCCGCCAAGCAGGATGTTTCCGTCGTCGAAAGCGATTATCTTCTCGCGATCGACAGCGGGATCGGCCGGTGCTGCCGCGACCCAGTCGCCCAGAACGGCGCGCAACCCGCTGATGCGATCGACGCCGGCCTGGGTCAACTCATGGCCCACCATCGTGTTTTCTGCACCTGCAAGATTGGGATTGCCTTCAATTTCGCCTTCCCCGTTCAGATCGCCGCGGTTGTCGCCCCAGAGGCGGTCGTCCTTCTCCCAACCGGACAGCGCCTCGACCGCATCGAAGCGGTCGCGCAGGATATCCTGCTCGTCGGTGGTGAAGATCGGCGTCGTCAGGTCCGAGTCCGCGGCCTGGCTGTTGCCCTTGTGGATCGACCAGTCGTAGCCGAGCATGCCTTCATTGCGCATGACGCTTTCGCCCTGGACCATGATGTCGTCGCCGGATTCGGCGTCGAAATCGTGCTCGTTCTCACCGGCGAACATGACGTCGTGCCCGATGATCGTCGAATTGAAGAACAGCTCGGAATTGTCGCCGGCGGTGGTGTCGAAGCCGTTGCCACCTTCGAGCCAGTCGTCGCCTTCATTGCCGAGCAGGAAGTCCCCGCCATCGCCGCCGAGGATGAAATCGTTGCCCTCGCCGCCGAAAGCTTCCTTGCCGTCAGGGCCGGTGATGATGAAGTCCTGGCCCTTGTTGCCGAAGATCAAAGCCAAGCCCGAGCCGCCGTGAATGACGTCGTTGCCGTCTTCGCCGTGCAGCATATCGACTTCGCCGATATCGGTGCCGTTGTTGGTGATAATGTCGTCGCCTTCGCCGCCATGGATCTTGTCGACGCCGTAGCCGGCTTCGATCCGGTCGTTGCCGCCGCGGCCCCAGACGGAGTCGTCACCGCCGCCGGCGACGATGTGGTCGGCACTGTTGGTGCCCTGGATCAGCACATGGTCGTTGCTGTTGATGCGGATATAGCTTGTGACGGCCGCCGGGTTGTCGACGGGATTGATCAGATTACCGGCCGCATCGCGACGTTCGACCATCGGTGAGAGGACCTCGAGGAAGGGATCTTCCTGCTGCGGGTCTTCGTAATCAAAGGCATTCTGCATGGCATGATCCATGTAGAGCACATGGTCGGGCACCGAGAAGATATCGCCCGGTACGGCATAGCCGCTCTCGCCGAGATCGGTGTTGTTCAGCACCATCTTGGCAAAGGAGTTGTTTTCCAGCTCGTTCAGGAAATTCAGGCCCTGAACGCGCGACAGATAGTAGAAGCGGTCAGCATTCTGCAGGTTTTCGAGCTGTAGTTCGAAGATGAAGGAGAAGGTGGAGCCCAGCATACCGCCGAAGGCCATCTTCTTTTCGGCAAGGCCGCCGACCCAAAGATCGACGAGATTGAGCCCGCCGAGATTGCTGGCATAGCTGTTGCGTCCGTTGAGGAAGTCCTGCCGATCCGCTTCGTCGAGCGAAGCGTCGCCGAACACGAGCTTGGTGGCTGCATCGCGCTTGGCGTCGACGGTTGCCGCACTCGCAAGCGAAGCATGCGTGCCGTAGGCGGCGATGAAGTTCACGATCGACGCCGGGTTCTTCAGGTTAAGCGCGAAATCGATCCAGTTTTCGTAGGGATCGAGCTGCGTATCGCCACTTGCGGCCTCCTTGAACTGAGCGCGTGCCTCGTTAAGGGACGGAATGCCGGCATCGCGACCACGCGCAATGTTGATGGCCGCGAGATCGAGCGGAATGCCGACAAGCTGGTTGCGCAGCACATGGGTTACGAATTCGTCGATCTCGTTACCGACTTGGTTGGTCATGCCGCGCACGATCGCGCCGGCCGCCGCGTCGTGGTCGATCGTTTCGGAACCGAAGGCCAATGGATTGAGGAAAGCATCGAAGAGATCGAGACTCGCATCGCTGCCGTCGGGATTGGTCGCGGCGACCTGCTCGCGCAGCATCGAGTGCCCAAACCGATAGACGACATGCGCGAATTCCGCGAAAATCGCCGGATTGATGTCGGTGCTCGGGTTGAAGACGAAGGCGTCGACATCAGGCTGCACCTTGCGGGCGAACTCCTCGAAAACGAGGTGCTGATACTGCATCTCGGTCGTGAAGCGCGCCGCCTGGAAAAGGCGCTCGCCGTCCCATTGCAGCGCGGCGATCGCAGCCGGATCGGTCGGCATCACCGCCACATCGACGCGTAGCCATTCGTTGAGGAAGGCCAGATCGCCGGACGCAAGCGCCTGCTCCTTCACCTGCTCGACCATATTGTTGTGCTCGGAATGGAAAATATGGTGGACAGCCGAAAGACCGATGTTTTCGTTACCGCGTCCGTCGCCGGTGATGTAGTGCGCGTCGAGAAGCTCGTCGTCGTAGACGAGCGTCCCAGCAGCTAGCCCAACGGCGTCGTCGGCGTCGGCGGTCAGCACCTGGCCGCGATCGTTGACGGTCTTTGCGCTGTGCGCGATGTCGTCGAGGAAGGCATGGCCCGTGCGGAAGGCCGTGGCAGGAATGGTTACCCCGATGCCGCCATTGGCCGTTGGGTTACCTTCGAGGAGAACGTCATCGACCGTGCCGAAGGCGTTGTCGGCGCCAAGGCCAATGACGAGCTGCGGGAAGCCGTTCGGACCGCGAATGAATTCGCCGTAGTCATCGACTGCGAAAAGCGGAACGTTGCCGACATCGGCGTCCGTCAGGTTGAAGCCGAGCATGGTCGCGGCCTGCTCTTTGACGTCAGCCCAGGTCGCAAGTCCGCGATCGCCCTGCAGCAGCATACCGGTCGCCAACGGCTTGCCGTCGACCATGGCATATTCGCGCAGAAACATCTGATGCGACGCATTCGAGGTGTAGGTCTGGTTCTGATCCACCCATGGGGTGGTCAGGTTGTCGGCATCAGGCGTGGTGCGGGTTAGCACCATGAAATTGGTGCGCGGACTTGCGGGATTGTAGAGCGGATCGTCCGGTTGCAACGGGATATAGACGGTGCCGCCCTGCTTTGCGACCAGATCCAGACCATGATCGAAGAACTGGCCGAAGAGCGTGAACCACGAGTTGTATGGCGCCGACAGACCTTCATCGGGCGACACGTTCGGAATGATGACGGAATTGCCTTCCATCTCGACGCCGTGTGTGGAAAGCAGCGTATCCAGCGCGGTTTGCGCTGCCGCGATGGCCGCAACTGCTCCCGAATTCGCATTCTGTGCGTCGAGCAGCGCCTGCTGCGCGGTCGAAAGCGTCTGTGCCGCGGCCGCGGCCTGCGCAGTGGCCGTGCCTGCGGCCTCCGCGGATGCAGTGGCGGCGACACCCAGCGGTGCGACTTCCGCCTGTTCCTGCTCCAAGAGCGCCTGTGCGGTCGTGAATGCGGAAAGGGCCGCGTCGATTTCCGCCAGCTGACTTCCGTTGGGCACCGCATCCGTCAACAGACCGGTGTAGGCTGCGAGCGCGGCGTCCCGGCCCTGAGTGGCGGTAGCGACCTCGGCCTGCGCAGCATCATAGGCTGCCTGATCGGCTGCGGCCTGCGCGTTCGCGGCAATCGCAAGGGATTGCGCGTTATCCGACGCCAGCTGAGCCGCGGTCACGGCAGCCTGGAGAGCCGGAATCGATCCGGCACCGGTGCCGGCGTTCGTCACCGCCGTATCAAGTGCGTTCTTGGCCTGAACTATGGCAGTCAGCGCGGTGTTGAGAGCGGCACCGGAATAGCCCGCATAGGTCAGCGCCGCGTAAATCGCAGCGGGGTTGTCGAGCGTCTGATCGACGATCAGGTTCGAAATGATGCGCGGATCGGCATCGACGACGCTTCCCGGCGTGCCGTAGTCGTTGTTCTGGTCGACCAATGGCCCGCTGGCATCCGGAATTGTCGCATCAGGCCCGACATAGCCCGGAAACGGCATCGCATCGTCGTCCTCATCGCGATACGAAGGGTCGGCGACATGCGGGAAAGGATTGTCGGCAGCACCCCATTGTTCGCGTCCCTCGATGAGATTGTTGTAGCTGCCATCGACGGTACGCAGACCATAGGGCGCCAGGGGGTGGCTGATGGCAAGGACCGCACCAGGCGTCCCGGCCGGAACGACATTGCCGGCGTCGTCGACATAGATCTCGGTCAAGGCCGTGCCGGCCGAATTGGCTTCGGCAATCTTGATCTGCTTCAGGATGAAAGTAAGGTCGTGTTTGTTGATCTGTACCATGATATCCCCCTAGTGCTGGTCGCGCGGCATCGTCCGTGCGCTGTCAAAGCTTCGCCATTCGGCCCAAGACGCCTTTGCGGCGCCGGCCGGTCATTTTACGTGCGATCTGGATCGTCCCCCTCTCCAGCAACATTCCGCCGTGGAGTCATCCTCACGCAAATGCGGCGATGAGGAAACGGCGGATGGTCCGACGATGTTTTCGATTTTCGTCCCGGCTTCGATCCGTCTTTGGTAGCGCTGACCTTGTCCGGCAGACACGGTGGAAACTGGCCTAAAGGTCAGTTCCCGGCCCGTCTTTCGGCCAGGATCGACGGGGCTTTCATTTTCCCTAATATGTTGCGATCATTGGCCGTTGACTCGCGCGGGGAGGGCCTTGTTCAATATGGTCGAAATGCCGACTGCTACCGTTCACGCCATGGAGCGGATATCACAGCGGCCGCGACCGGGGGTCTGGTCTCTGCTCGCCTGGTTCAGGGCACAAACCCTCTCGATGCAATTTCTGGCAGCAAGCGGCGTCCTCATCCTGTTTGCAACACTGGTCGCAGGCCATCTGATTTCCGAAATCACCACCGGCAGCGCTGTCCGCAACAAGGCGAGCGCCGCCGCCCTTTTCGTGCAAAGCATGACGGAGCCGATCGTGCAGGAGTTGGCAACGGCGAAGACCCTGCCGCCGCAGGACATCGCCCAACTCGACAATCTGCTGGCCGATCCTGCCTTTCGGGAGCGTTTTCCGCATCTGGAAATATGGACGCCGAATGGAACGGTTGCCTATTCCCTTTCAAAAGAGCTGATAAGCCGCCACTTCAATCCGCCGCTCGGGTTAACCCAGGCGCTGTCGGGTGAAGTAGCCGTCTATCACGCGGATCTCACTGCGCCCGAACACACATTGCGTAATTTTCACACACGCTATCTGGAGATTTACAGTCCCCTCCGAGATCATTCTACGGGACGGATTATCGCCGTTGCTGAAATTCACGAAGCCGTGCTGGCGGAGGAGGCGGCTCGGTTGCAGTGGACAAGTTGGGGAGCCGTGGCGCTTGTATCGGCTTTTTTGATGGCCTGCCTTTTCGGCATCGTGCAGCGTGGGAGCCGGACGATAGAGCTGCAGCGGCGGCATTTGATACAGCGTGCTGAAGAGGCCGAGGCAATTTCATCGGAAATATCGGAGCTGAGAAACCGCGCACGCGTCGCATCTTTGGAACTTGCAAATCTCAACGAGAAATTCATTCGCAGTATCGGGGCCGACCTGCACGACGGTCCTTCGCAGATGCTTGGCTTTGCGATGCTTCAGATCGAGCAGGTTCGCACGGCTAGAACCGCTCCTCGTCGAAAGGCTGCCTTGGCGACTTTGGCGGACGCACTTGATAGTGCCCTCACCGAAATCCGTATCATCGCCAAAGCCCTGGTGCTTCCCGAAATCGAACACCTGCACGCCGAAGCAATCCTCATGAGAGCCATCAAACTGCATGAGGCTCGAACCCGTACGATCGTGGAGTTCAAACCGGCCGGTACAGACATCGAGCTGCCGGCAGCCATAAAAACATGCCTCTACCGTTTCATACAGGAGGGCCTCAACAACGCCTATCGTCATGCCGATGGCAATGGGCAGCAGGTTCGATGTCGGATCGATACGCGCAAGATGGAGGTTTCCGTCCATGACAGCGGTCGGTCGCGAGGCACGACCGATGTAACATCCAATCCCGGTATGGGCATACATGGTTTGCGTCAAAGGATCGAAAGCCTTGGAGGCAGGCTCTCGTTCGAACGTCGGGCCGGTCGGGGAGCGCACTTGAAAATGAGTTTCGATTTGGAGGTGGGAATTCTGAATGGGGAAAGCGGCATCTCTCATACTTGTTGACGATCATGCACTCTTCCGCAAAGGCGTCCTGCAAGCGTTGGCCGACCATGGTGAGATCGAGGTCGTCGGCGAAGGAGCCTCGAAGGAAGAGACGATTTCGCTGGTCGCGACGCTAGCGCCGTCGATCGCTCTTCTCGACATTTCGATGCCAGGAAACGGTATTGCAGCCGCGCGGGAAATCCACGCACGCTGGCCGGCTGTCAAGATTGTCATGCTCACCGTCTCTGAAGACGAGGACGATGTCCTGCAAGCTCTCGAGGCCGGCGCGGTGGGGTATATACTGAAGGGCATCGCGGCGCCCGACCTCATCGCCGCCCTGGCCGCAATCGGCAGGAACGAGACCTATCTCGACCCAAAGGCCGGCGCACTGCTTTTCAATGCCATGAAATCGCAGTCGCAGCAGCGCGATACTCCGCAGCAGTTTGGCATGTTATCGCCCCGGGAACAGCAGATATTCCGGCTTCTCGGCGAGGGCTCGAGCAACAAGCACATCGCCGAATCGACGGGTATCCAACTCCGGACCGTGAAATTTCACGTATCCAATATCCTGATGAAAATGAACGCGAGAAATCGAGTGGAAATCGCTCTGGCGGCGCAGAAGTTGCTGGGCAAGCAAAGCTGACGCCTCTTTCCTAAAACAGCCCATGTCAGCCTCGGAACAATGACAAGGCATATATGATGACAGATGCACCTGATTTTGCAGCCGCCCTCAATAGACGAAATGGGACCCTTCTTGGCTCGCTGTCCAGACAATTTCGCGTCCTGCGCCTGGAGACGCAGTTCATTGTCATCGCATCCATCGTGGTCGTTGCCCTGATGTTTTTGCTCGGCGTCTGGACCACTAACAGTCTCGAGCGCGCGGCCCTGAAAGGTGTTGGTACGGTTGGCGCCCGCTATTTGCAGACTTTCGTCGCTCCGCTTATCGAAAAAGGCGATTGGCGCGACGGGCGCATTTCTCCGGAGGCCCGCGACAGGCTTCAGGAATTGCTGGGTAGCAGCGCGCTTGGGCAGCATGTCCGGGAGATCAAGATATGGAACAGCGATGGAAGCCTATTCTATTCGACATCGGGCAGTTCCATCGAAAAGCCGGTGATCTTTCCCGAGCTTAAGCAAGCGCTGGGCGACGAAATCGTCGTATCTCGCACGACAGAAGGAGAAAAGCACCCCTACGACGACGGCGAGCGAGCAGCGATGTACATAGAAGTGTATGCGCCGCTGGTTCGCGATTCCTCCGGTACCATCGTTCTGGTCGGCGAATTTTATGAGGAGCCGGAATATCTGTCATCCGAACTGACAACCGCATGGGAATCGACCTTGCTGATCGTCGGAACTGTGACGATACCGATGCTCGCAGCTCTCTATCTGCTCGTGCGGCGGGGCAGTCAGCTTATCGACCGTCAGCATGAAGCCCTGCGGAACAGTCTGAGGCGTGCCCTCAATCTTTCGAGGCAGAACAAGAATCTGCGAATAGGCGCCGAACATGCGCGAATGGAGGCGGGCAAGCTTAATGAGAAAATCCTCGACCAGATTGGCGGTGAACTTCATGACGGGCCAGTACAGGTGCTGACGCTCATACAATTGCGATTGAGCGATCTTATATCCGGGCTTGTCGATGGGCCGCTGAAGGAAAATCTCGACAGACTGGCAACGCTGACGACGCAAGTCCTCGATGATCTTCGCAATATCTCCACGGGTCTCGTGCTCCCCGAGCTGACAGGGCTCTGTCTCAGCGAAACCATCCGCCTGGCGATTGCGCGGCATACGAATTTGGTGGGGACGCCGGTCGACATGGAGGGCGAGATCGACGAGACCCGCCTGATGTCCCATCTCAACATCTGTGCTTATCGCTTCGTGCAGGAGGCTCTGATGAATGCGCATCGTCATGCGCCCCGCAACCGGCTCTGTCTTCGCTACGCCAAACACGGAAGCCGGATCTTTATCAGCGTTGCCGATATTGGTAATTCATCAGATTCCTTGCCAACGGGCAATCTCGAACGGATCAAGCTCGGCAAGCTTACCCAAAAGCGGCGAATACATGCCTTCGGAGGATGCATGCGCACCGTCAGACGCCAAAACGGAACCTTTGTCATCGCCTCACTGCCGGCGGCCGAAGCTTATGATCAAATCTAGTTGAAGCGTACGCTCGCGTCGACGCCAGCAAATTCCGGGGAAACGTCCAATTTCTGCGCAGCGAGCACGACTTCCAGACGATTGCGCGCATCAAGCTTCTGCATCAACAGCGTCATGTAATGTTTGACCGTCTTCTCGCTGATATCCAACATCCGGGCAATCTCCCGGTTCGTCTTTCCCATCATCAGGTAGCGGACGATTTGCTCCTCGCGAGCGCTCAATTGCTTCTGAACCTGAGTCTTGCGACGCATTTCAGCTGCTTTCATCGACAGGATCACCTTGGTCGCGAAGCCCGGCGTGATGAAGGTGTTGCCGCTATGAACGATCCTGATCGCCTCGTGCAAATCCCTCGCTGTGCTCCCCTTGAGCACATAACCATTGACACCGAGATCGAGTACGCGAATGGCGGTGTCGATATTCGATGCCGCCGTAAAGACGATGATCCTGGTCGAATGATAATTCCGTATGATCACTTCAATGGCCGCGATCGCGTCGCCGGGCATATTAAGGTCGAGGACGAGAACGTCGGGACGATGCTCCTCGGCGATCCTTAACGCATCCACTGCATTTTCGCCCTGAGCGGAAATAAAAAGATCATCCTTTCCGGAATAAATACTGACGAGACCTTCGAGCAAAATTGGATGATCATCAACAAACGCAACTGATATTGGCATGCCTCGAAACCCTCATCGTGTCTCGACCATGATAATAAATTTGCGCTTGACTTCAAATATATAAATCAATGGACCATTAATCCATTGTAATTAGTCGGAATGCCTGGAAAACGTATAAATAAGTAGATATTCAAAGTACATTTCGAATTCTTTACTTCAAACCGTCGGTGTGATCCGATTTTGATTCGTCGGACGGCGCCATCAACTCGTCATAAAAAGGCGATGGCGCTGGTAACCCGAGTAGTTCACTGCGAGTTGGCGGTAGCAAACGAACGGCAGTCATTTGGCCTTTCCTCGCTCGAAGGAGATCGCCCATTATCAAAATATTCGTGCGACCGTCGAACGCGGCATGATGGCCGACAAAAATCACAACCGTTCGGTCGGTATGCTCTATGATCACAAAACGATAGAGACGATCTTCACCTAGGCCGAAAGATTGACCGAGCTGGCAAGCGATCAACAGATCAAGATCCAAGTCTTGGGAACACCGGAACTCGCAGATTGGATCGGTCAGCTGTGATCGGACGAAAACGGGTCGCTGGCCTGGAGTCTTCCTGATGCTTGCAGACATCAAAGGGTAGCGGGAGATGACGGTCTGCACTGCCTCAGACCACTGAGCGTGATCACGTGTTCCGTTCAATTCGGCCACTAGCAATGCCAATCGACTGAAGGTGGCCTCCGTTGCCCAAAAAAATTCCGATAAGGCATCAAGCGTACCGAGGTCCTGCAAGTCTGCAGATATAGGAGAATTTTTAATCATGTCGATATGCCTTTTAATCAAGCAAGTTAACTGCACAGCGCGTACCTGCCGCGTGGGAATGGGCTCGCGATGTTCTATTCCGCTGAGCCTGCGCCTCAACACAGGATGGCTATAGGCGCCGCTCGCGCACGATTGCCCTGCTTGCCTGCTCCCCGATGATGACGCTGGGAGCCATGGTGTTGGCCAAGGGAACCCGCGGCATCACGGAAGCATCTGCGATACGGAGCCTGTCGACGCCGTAAACCTTAAGGCGGCCATCCACGACAGACATATCGTCCTGCCCCATCTTGGCAGTGCAGCTCTGATGCCAAACGGTCGTCAGGCCGTCGCGGATGAAATTATCGATGTCGGCAGAGGAGCGTGTGTGCGGCATGACCTCCCGCTTCACAAAACTCTCAAGAGCCTGGGAGTTGCCAACCTCGCGAGCAAGCTCCACGCATCGCCGCAATGCGATCAGGTCTGCCGGATCGGACAGGATCTGCGAGTCGATCAGGATTGGATCTTCCGGCTTGGCACCTGTGAGGCGCAGGCGGCCAACGCTGTGCGGGCGTAGCAGGGCTGGAAATATTCCCCATGAGCCGGCTTGCACAGGGTAACGCGCCGCGAGTTCGGGCGTGGCGACCGGGAATTGGATTTGTAGCAATTGGATATCCGGACTGTCCAATTCCGACGTGCTCCTGGCGAAGATAGTTGCTTCGCCACCATTATCGTGAGGGGGTAACGGGTCTGGATATTCCCAAATGCAACTTGAGACCATGACGTGGTCCTGGAAATTGGCGCCTACTCCAGGAAGATCTTGGACCACCGGAATGCCGAGAGATGTCAGCACTTTGGCGTCGCCGATACCTGACTGCATCAGTACCTTGGGAGTCTGGATCGCACCCAGGGACAGGATCACCTCCTGCGACGCGAGGAAGCGTTGAGTCCGACCGTCGCGGATACACTCCACGCCAACCGCTGCTCCTCGGTCGATGATTACGCGGGTGACCAAAGTTCCCGTCAGTACCGTGAGATTCGGCTGGTTCATCAGCGGAAAAGTGTAGGATCGGAAGATCGATTGCCGTTTGCCATCGCGAATTCGCAAGTTGAAATAGGAAGCGCCCCCGGAGCCTTCCATCATGGCGCCGTTCAAATCGTCGAAGACGGGAATATCGAGCTCGCTGGCCGCATCGAGCATCGCAGCCGCCACGGGGTGTGGATCAAGCGGGGGCGTTACGTACAAGAGACCATCCTGCCCGCGGCGGGCCGGATCGGGTGCGCCCTGCCAGTTCTCGATCTCGCGGTAAATGCCCAGAACGGATTCATAGCTCCAGGCAGGATCGCCTGCCTCGGCGGCAAAATAATCCCAGTCGCTCTTATGGCCGCGGACCCAAAGCATAACGTTGATGCTTGATCCTCCACCCAGCACCTTGCCCATACTCATCGGGAGCGACCGCCCGTTGAGATACGGATTGGGCAATGCATTGAAAGCCCAATCGCGCGCACTCCCCAGATTAAGCGGCCACGCCGCCGCTATCTGTACCTCGGTGGCGCTGTCACTTCCGCCAGCCTCGATCAGCAGCACCGAGACGTCTGAATTTTCGGCCAATCGCCGCGCGACGACAGAACCAGACGATCCAGAACCGCAGACGATGAAATCATAAGTGGCTCGAAGAGCGCCGCGAAGTTGAAGTTGGTTTTCTTCGACCTCGCGTGCGAATTCCGCATCAAGACGCTCATCTATTGTTTCGTTCATTTTTTACTCCCGCACACGGCAAAAGATAGAATTTCTACTCGGGCGAGACCGCTCGCTCGGTCGTTCATGTATGGACCGGGCCGATTGCGTTCTCATTTAACCGTCGAGGAAGGTGCGGACGTGGCTGACAAAAGCCTGATGGTGCTGAAAAAAAGCGCCGTGGCCGGAGTCGGGATAGAGTATCAAGTGCGCGTTGCTCATGGCTTTGAACATCGTATAGGCATTGTCAGCAGGCAGCATGGTGTCGTTGCTGCCGCAGACCACAAGAGTAGGCTGCCGAATGGCACGCAACAGTACGTGCTCGGGATCAGGGGTGGCGCACCAGCTGATCAGCGCCATGGCCTGCGGATCAGTCACGCTATTGTCGCTCTCGACGTCCCGATCTTCCTTCCGAGCGTAAACCCGATCCAGAAACGCCTTACCGGCTGCTTGGCTGGCGGTTGACTTCGTGAAGAACAAAGGCAGCCGCACGTCCGGCGCTTGTTTGGAAAAGGCTTCCTGTAGAACTGATAGGAGGTGTTCCTCCCCGCCGTGCGGCGCGGTGCCGGCGAGAACAAGCTTGCGGACGAGGGGCTTCTGGTCGGCGGCGATCTGCTGAGCAACGCAGCCGCCGAGGGAAAAGCCCAGCAGGTCAACTTCGGAAAGGCCGAGTGCATCGATCAAGGTAACCGCGTCGCGGGCCATCGCCGCAACATTGTCAGGCGTTTGGCCAGTGGAACAACCGACGCCAGCATTGTCGAAAACGATCACCGGGCGATCGCTAGCAAGAGCATTCACGACGGCGGGATCCCAGGCGTCAATATTGCCCGAGAAGTGTTGCAGAAAGACCAGCGGAGTTCCGGTCGATGGGCCGAGGCGACGATAGGCGAAGCGGATGCCGTCGCCTTCGACATACTGGGTGGGCGCTGATTCCAGCGCGACGCTGTCGCGGATCGCCGCAGCGTTGATTTCGGTCATGTCATTCTCCAGATGCTCGAGAAAACCGTCTGTTTGGCGGTAGCGGGAAAGACGATCGCATGGCGTTTTGATCGGGTGTTCCGAGGCGGAAGGCAGCGTGAAAAGTCTGATCGTGCAGGACAAAGCTGCCATGGTTTCCTGGCAATGAGCCAATGGGCATGATCTACCCAAGGCTCATTGCCGGTCTATATGGAGATCACTTTCCCTTTGCGGCCTCTTCGATAAGCGCTGCCACCTCTTTTGAGTGGGAAACCGGTGAAGCATGGCTCGACGGGATCGTCACGGTCTTGGCCTTCATGCGCTGCGCAAAGAACCCCTCAGCCTGAGGCGGCAACATCATGTCATTGCCGGAGATTGCGTAGTAGGTGGGCTTGTCGTGCCAGGCGGCGATGCTGGCCTTGGCACCAAACGCCGCGGCGCTGATCGGCATCTGTACCTTGGCCAGCGCGGCGCCTTCAGCGGCTGGGACGTCGCCGACAAATACACGGGGGAATGCCTGCGGATCAATCGACAGGAAGCCCTTGGCGTCTGCGTGCACCGCTTTCAGTCCCTCGGTGGGCGGGCCGTTGCTCGATAGTGCCTGGACGCTCTCGCCCTTGTCGGGCGCGAAGGCCGCCACATAAACCAGCGCCTTCACCTTGGGACTATCGCCGGCTTCGCCGATCACCACACCTCCCCAGGAGTGCCCGACCAGAACTGTCGGCCCCTTCTGTGCCGCTAGTACCCTTTTTGTCGCGGCGATGTCGGCGTCTAGAGAGGTGAGAGGGATGGCGACCTCGGAAACCCTGAAGCCTTTCTTGCGCAGAATACCGGCAACCTTGTTCCAGCTTGAAGGGCCGGCGAAGGCGCCGTGGACGAGCACCACGTTGCGGGCCGGGGCTGTTTCGGCGACGGCGGGGCTGGTGATGCCCAGAATGGCGGCTAGGGCCGCGGCGACGTTCAGAAGTTTCATTGGAAGGTCCTCTTTGATGCGCAGCCGCAGCGGAAAATCGGCAAAATGTTGATTGAGCTTGCAGGCGGCAAGGGTAATCGGCTTCTCTCTGGAGGATGCCGTATATTGAGTTATATACGACCTCCATTGCACCAGTGGTGTAGTGCTAAGCGGTGAAATGAACCATGATAGACCTTCCTGAAAACTTGACCATTTATCCGGACACCAATGTACGTGAGGCCCTGTCGACGGATTTGTTGTCCCACGTGCTTGCCCAAATTCGCCTCACCGGCGACAAGCTTTATTCTCGCACGCTACAAGTCCGTCAGGCGGCGGAACTGGAGGCGGGAACGGCTCAGGTTGTGATCGTGACGCAGGGCGCACTAACTCTTGAGGGCGACCAAGGAACTCAGCTGGTCCTGGAGACCGGGGGCTTGCTTCTTTTACCGCACGGTCCGGCGGATCTACGTTTGGTGCCAGACAACGCGCCTGCCGCCTTTGTCGCCTGTCATTTCTGGTTTGATCCAGATAGCCTCCGCGGCATGCTCCTTGCGTTGCCTCCCTGGATTTACATCCGGCGCTCAGAGGCAGCCGGATGGATTGAGGGAATTATCCAATTCCTGATGATCGAGGCCGACGATCTCCAACCTGGTGCAGCCTTGATGATCTCGCGCCTGATCGACCTGGTGGTGATCCGGACCCTTCGCACTTGGGTTCAGCAAGGCCAAACCGCAGGATGGCTCGGGGGGCTGGTCGATACGCGTGTCGCTCGGGCAGTGAAGGCCATTCACGAAAGGCCTTCCCAGCGATGGCGTATCAAGGACCTCGCCGAGATCGCCGGAATGTCCAAATCTAGTTTTTGCGACCGATTTACGAGGCTGGTGGGCCGATCGCCGCTACGCTACCACAATGAATGGCGCCTGGCGCTGGCGCGAGATTTATTGGTCAAGGGCGATATGAGGGTGGGCCAAATTGGTCTGAACATTGGCTATGAATCCGAGGCCGCGTTTAGCCGCGCATACAAAGCGCTCTTCGGGCATCCGCCGCACGCCGAACGTAGGCTTCGTAACGGCCCGCAGCGCAGTTTCGGCTAGAGTGACACTCCAGATCGGATGAAAATCGCATGCTTCATCTACGTTTCGTGACAGTCGGATGGTGGGGCAAATTTTGCGGCCATCGACAGTTTTCTCAACGCAGTATGTCGATTTATCGTTCTTTTTCCGTGTTGTAGCATCTACATAACAAGACTGACGTTGGTGCGCGGATCGTTAATCGGATTGGGGTAGGCGGGTGGGGAGCTCAAATTGGTCTGTCGCAACCATGCCTTTCAAACACAATGGCACCCGCCGCCATCACATCGGCAAGATGAAATTCAAGGTGACGAACTGGGCCGAGTACGAGGCAGGGCTCCGTCGGCGTGGCGGCTTGACCCTGTGGCTGACGCCGGAAGCCCTTGTGTCCTGGCAAGCGCCAAGACGCAAGACGAGAGGTGGGCATCCCCGCTATTCGGATCTGGCGATCGAAACCACGTTGACGCTGGGCCTGGTATTCGGACTGCGTCTGCGCCAGACGGAAGGGTTCCTGGGATCACTGCTGTCATTGATGGGACTGGCTCTCGCCGTTCCCGATCACACCACGCTGAGCCGCCGGGCAAGGACATGGCGATCGCCCGGAAGACAATATGATCGCCAGCTTCCAGCGGACGGACCGGTGCATGTTCTGGTCGATAGCACCGGACTCGAGGTTTACGGCGCGGGCCAATGGTTGGAAGAGAAACATGGCACCAGATCCCGCCGCAGTTGGCGAAAGTTGCATCTGGCGCTGGATGCCGATAACGGCGAGATCATCGCCCATACGATGACAGACCAAGACACGGGCGATGCCTCGCGGGTGGTACCGTTGCTCGACCAGATCGGTTGTCCGATCGCACAGTTTACCGCAGACGGCGCTTATGACGGAAAGCAGACCTACGACGCTGTCATCAACCACAGCGCCGATGCCGCCATCGTCATTCCGTCGCGTGCCAACGCAATCGAACCAATCGATGATCGATCTCCCGGCCAAAGGGATCTGCATATCGCCACAATCAAAAGAGACGGCCGGATGAAGTGGCAGATCTCCACCGGCTATGGCAGGCGCGCGCTGGTCGAGACCGCAATCGGACGGTACAAAGTCATCATCGGTCGGCGCCTGCGGGCCCGCTCGTTCCACGCTCAGCAGACGGAAGTCGCAATCGGCTGCACAGTCCTCAACCGCATGCTCGAATGCGCACGCCCGAAATCCGTCCGCCGTAATGGAGCCACCGCGTAAACAGCTCCATCAAAGACCGGCATCCGTTCAAGTCTCGATCCACGCACCAACGCCCCTTTATGCCGAACTCGGCATAAAGGCACGAACATGTCGCGCGGGGCAACAACCGACTTCGGCTTGTCCCGCGGATCCGGGCCGCCGCTATGAGCGAACTCGTCACCGCGACCGGTCGGCAATTTGAACTCCTCATCGCGACCAGCCATGCCGACAAGGTCGCCTGACAGGTCGAAGAGCTGTTGGGCGACAAGATGAACGACCTCCCCTTCCCGCTGGATCCTGCCATTGATCGCCATCATCGACGACCCGAGCACGACCCGTCGACGCTTCTCGAACAGGGTCGGCCAGACGACGAGATTGGCCGGTCCCGTTTCGTCCTCGATGGTGATGAACATCACGCCCTTGGGCCGATCCCGGCTTCTGCCGCACAAGGACTAGGCCGGCGGTATAGACCCAACGCCCGTCCCGCGCAGTCATCGCCTCGGCACAGGTAATGATGTTGCGTGCGGAAAGGTCCTTGCGAAGGAAGGCGACCGGGTGCTGCCGCTGCGTCAGTCCAAGATTGCTATAGTCCTCGATGACATTGTGCCCGTCCGTCATCTGCCGAAGTGCGACCGCCGGCTCCTGCTGCTCGGCGAACGGTCTCACCTGCAGGCACGATGACGGTGTCGCGGCTGATGGCGCGGGCGCAGGCATGAGCCGCCCCCCAAGCATCGGCGACGGCGACGCGGGCCGTGAGCTTCCTGGCCAGGAACTGATTGGCAATCTTCGTCACCATTGGCAGTTCGCCGCCCTGCAGGTGATCTGCACCCTCGGTATCCATGACGATGCCGTCGATGCCATCAACGGCTACAATCGGAGAGTAGATCGTCAGCGCCCAGAGCGTGATGCGTTCGAGTGCTGCGGCATCCGCTGCAGGATCCGCATCGACCAGCATCAGGCCACGGAACAGCGCCTGCGCCTTGGCTGCCGGCATGCCGATACGAACGCCGGACTTTCGCGCCGCCGCGTCTGCCGCCGAAACCCAGCGCTTCGAACCGCTCCTGGCAATCACCGCGATCGCCTGGTCAGGTGGAATGGAGGGATCGGCGCGACGAATACGATCCGTCGGCAGATCCGGAAGATAGATCGAGACGACCCTTGTCATCGCACGCCCTCACGAGAAACTCAGCACATTCACCCGCTTTCACGCGCATCAATTCCAGGAACCATTGGGCCCTGCCGACGCCAGGCACCGGCAAGTCCTCCGACGGCATGACGCTGACCCGCCACCGCGTGGTCGAGGCCGTCGGCTGACCGAAGTCATTCGCCTCCGTCTGCCGGCGCCATCGCCGAACGGCAAGCGCCATCGTCCCTGTTTTTTCGGCCGCCAGCTGCAGCCGGCGGGAGCCGACCATTGGCAGGCGAGCGAGTTCACCCACCACAGCGCCAAGCCCACCGGAGAGCCCCTCCTCCATATTGGCAAGCACATCTTCTTCCTTGTCGGACTCGACGAAGATCACCCGGTCGGCATTCAACCCGACCTGGGCGAGTGCCGGAAAAAACAGGTCGGGGCGCGTCAGGCACCAGATGACGGGACCCCTGGTGCGCGCGGCGATAGTCGAGCTGGATGCTTCTGAAATTAAGCCTGCACCCCGTCTCCGCGAGTATGAGACAATCGCTGGGTCGCCGACGCGATGGCAAGAAGTCGATCAATCCGCGCCGTCACTCTCATGGCAGATGAAGGCTCTTCCGCGCCAATACGACGTCGGCGTCGACGGCCAAGAGCTTCCCGGTCACACTGGGGCTCCTTTTGATAAGGAAGCCTGCCGTCAAGCTGGCGGCCGCCTCCCGGGACAGCCACCGGTAGCAGAACGGCACACTGAGTTCTGGCAAATGTCCCCTTTCCGCTGAGCTGATATCTCATCTCCAAATTTCGTCCACGCCTCACGACCAAATTCCGGCTGCGGAATGGAACCCCTTTATTCGTCGCCTTCACAGCCAGGTGCATCCTTCCGCGGCACTTGCATCGCGGCAAAAAAGATTGACAGAATTCGATTGCATTACGTTCATAATGTAATATTATGATCGTAATTTAATCAGAGGCGCTTTGGTCGATGTTTGGCGAAGTGCCCTTTCAAAACTAGTCCAGATTGGAGATTTTCTATGCACGACGACGTAAGAGCACACCACGCCACCGAAACCGAAGGGCTGACCTCCATCGGTGTCGCAGAAGCTGTTCGCGCCATGAACAGCGGCGACTTCTCGGCAGAGACATACGCGGAAGCGCTCCTGCAGCGTGCCCGGGAGCAATCGGATCTTAAGGCTTTCATCACGATCGACGAGGAGGCTGTTGTCGCCGTCGCACGCGAAGCTGACAAGGCCCGATCCGCTGGCGCATCAAGCCCGCTGCTTGGCGTCCCTCTGGGGGTCAAGGACAGCTACCTGACAGCCGGCCTGCGCACGACACTTGGCGTCAGCAATCTGAAGGATTACGTGCCATCGCAAGACGCCGGGGTGGTTGGCGCGATCAGGCAAGCTGGCGCAATCGTGTTCGGAAAGAACAACCTTGTCGAGATGTCCTTTGGGTTGACGGGAGACAACAGTCCATATGGCCAGGTAAAAAATCCTCGCGCTCCTAATCGCGTCAGTGGTGGGTCCTCAAGCGGGTCCGCGGCGGCCGTTGCCGCTGGCATCGTGCCCGCAGCATTCGGGGGAGACACCATCGGTTCAATCCGAGTGCCGGCGTCGTTATGTGGAGTGGTTGGCTTCAAGCCCACGACAGGGCGTTGGCCGCGAAACGGTGTCGCGCCGATTTCCCATATTCTCGATACCACTGGCGTGTTCGCCCGCACTGTCGAAGACTGCAAGCTCATCGATGAGGTCGTCACGAAGGATCCTGCACCGATGGCCACCGAATTGGGTGACCTGAAGGGCGTGAAGTTCGCCTATGCGCCCAAGCAATATCTCGACCTCATCGATCCCGAGGTCGAGGGACGTTTCAACAACGTCATTCACAGACTAGGCGATGCCGGCGCCGAAATCGTCGAAATTGATTTCGGAGAGGAATTCTCAGCGCTTGCCGACACGACAACCTGGAGCATCTTCTTCCGTGAGACGATGGGTGCGGTTTCCGCGTTTCTCAGAGAGAACGGTATTCCCACCTCCTTCGAGGAAATTTACCGGGACCTCAAGCCGGGTCTGAAGGAAGCGTGGCAGCACCATGTTCTGCCAAGTGGCTCCAAATGGCTGTCCGACGATGGCTATAACGAGGTATTGGCCAATGATCGGCCCAAACTTCAGCGCTTATTCAGCGAAGCATTTGCGACAAGCGGGGCTGAGGCGCTTCTCCTCCCGACGACACCTTGCACCGCACCCCAGATCGGTAAGGAAAACCAGTTTCTGATCGCAGGGCAGGAAGTGACCTTCGCTGCCTTGGCGAAGAACACTGTCCCAGCAAGTGGTGCCGGGCTTCCGGGGATCAGCCTCCCGATCGGCAAGGCGGGCAACGGCCTTCCCATCGGCCTTGAAATCGATGCGCCCTTTGGCGGGGATCGCAGGTTGCTGTCAGTTGCCCGTCGGGTGGAGGCGCTCGCTATCTCGTCTCTCTGAAGAACAAGCAGCACAAGACGACCAGATCACGAACCCCAACGTAGAAGGACCATGAGAATGGCAAGCAAAACGGTCGACATCCAGAAGATTGAAGTAGAACACGTTACAATCCACTCCAGCAAAGACTTCGACGCCGTCAAGTCGAACTTGGAAAGTATGATTCCCAGGATCGACGACGGGATCTTTACGCTCCTTCGTCATCGGGAAACGACCAGAGCGCTTCGTGAACTGGAGGCGCTCCCGCCGCTATCGATTTTCGGATTTCGAGATCATGGCGCTGCGGTTCAAGTAGCCGGTCTTCAGCGCCTAGCGATACAATACGACATTGGCAATCCGCTTACCGCGACAAAAATGACCCGGCACCGCATCTCTGCCGGCCTCTATGCACCTATTCGAGTGCTCCTGCGCGAGGACAGCGACGGTGTCGCATTCGAATATGATCGGCCGATCTCCACCTTCGGCCAGTTTGGGGACCCCGACGTCCACGAAGTCGCTAGAAATCTTGATAGAGATCTGCAGGCCGTGCTCGAATCTGCAGCATCGTAGCCTGTCGCAAGGCGCTGCTTTAAACGCGAGAACGATGTAATGCAGAAGCGTCACCATTTACGGAACACATAGATGCGCTTTGAAAAGGGTCACAAGGAAAGCACGCGACGTCGAATCATCGACGTCGCTTCCAAGCGTTTTCGCAGAGAAGGTGCGGCAGCATCGGGCCTGGCAGGAATCATGTCGGAGGCCGGCCTGACAAACGGGGCATTCTATCCGCATTTCGATTCAAAAGAGGCGCTCGTGAGGGAGGCCGTCGTCAGCGCTCTGAATGATCGGCTCGCAAATTTGGAGCAGGCCGGAATAGCCGATTTGGGGATTGAGGATGTCATTCGTGACTATCTGAATATTGCCCATCTGCAAGGAAGCGAAGAGGGCTGCCCATCGGCCGCACTCTTGCCTGAAATCGGGCGTCAACCGGATCCGACTCGAAAGGCTTATGAGAATGGATTGGCGCGTTATATCGAAACGCTTGCGTTGTATCTTCCAGCCTCGCCATCGACCTCACCATCCGAGCGTGCAATGGCGATCTTCAGCTTAATGGTGGGCACACTTCAGATAGCGCGAGCTGTTTCCGATCCATCGAGGGCGGCGGAGATCATTGAAGGTGGAGTCCAAGCCGCACTGACCCTGGCAAAGACATAGCCAGAGCGCGACGCGAGAGACCAGCTGTATGAGGAAGCGTTGCTCTTGATAGGAATCCAACCATCGACGCCCTTCTTGAAATTGCTTAAATGCTTGTCTCCAAACAAAAAGCAAAATTGCATTATCAGGACGATTGACACCCAAGAGGCACAATCCACATGCTCGACGAGATCGCTCGGACCTGTTGTACTTTGGAATAGTTCGATGGGCAGTTTGCCAGACGCCGGCAAATCACGTCTGATGGCATTGTTATGCTAGACATCGCGAGAAAGAAGAGACAAAGCTGCTGCCCAAGCGCGGCCGGCAGATGCGGAACTTTTGGAAGCTCTGGCTTCCACAGTCGCTCCATCTAGCAGCATGATGAACACTTCAGCTAATTTGCGAGCTGCGTCGGCGGGCATAAGGACGACTAGTAGTTCCTCCATCCAGTCAGTTATCTTGCGGCGATATCTGATCGCGACGTCCGAAATCTGAGGATGGTCCGGTCCGAATTCGGCCAGCGCCCGTTCGAAAAGGCAGCCTGCGAACTCGGGAGTGTCAAACCAGGCACCATACCAATCGAAGATTGTTTTCACCCGAGCGGTTGGATCATCTACGCGCGTCAATCTATCGCTGATATCGTCGACGATAAATGCGTATCGCTGCTCCAAAACGGCTCGAATAAGATCGTCTTTCCCCTCAAAGTTCCGATACAAAGTCATGCGCGCGACATTGGATTCTTCGATAATGCTATCTATTCCAACGGCTTGGAAGCCGTATTGCGAAAATAGCTCTGTTGCCTTGTCGACAACGAGCTGGCGTTTACTAGGCCTCATGAAAACGTCCATCCCCGTCCATTAATTCCCCCTACTTCATCACAATCCGCAGCCAACAACCATTCTGTCCCATTGACAATGGGATAGAACGGTCAGTATCTTTTGAGTCGGCATTCACCGAAATGAGTGTCTCATCAATCGACTTTAGGATCCAGGCTGCGGCCTCGGGCGTCATCTATAACCTGTTATATGGGGAGACTTCAAATGAGGCGAAGTTGGTTGTCTCGATAGATTTTGCTTCGGCTCAGTCGAGATCCTAGAAAGTTGATGAATTCGGTCGTCGCGCGCATTCTTCCAAGCGCTTTCGCGCGCACAATCAGCAAAATTGCGATTCCTGCGAATGGTGAGCGCGAAAGTGTTTGCCATTGCATGTTCAACCATTCTTTGAAGGAGAAAATTATGAAAGTGCTGACAATTGGACTATTGACAGTCCTCGTTGGTACGGGGAGCGCGATGGCGTCCACCCCGCCGAATTCTTCCGCCTTGATTCCAGTCGCTGGTCAGAACACAACGCTCTCAATCGAGGCCGTTAGCCAGGCGCTCAATGCCCAACCCAACGCCCAGTCGGGTACGGCCGTGGCCTCCATGGCTACTAGCTGCCGAGATCCTCAGCCGTGGTATATGTTCAGCGGGATCGAAGCCCTGACATGCATATACACCCATCAATGGCCGGTTAGGGATTAGTCGACACCGTCACGCGATCGACTGGAAAGGCGAGCGGCCTGAATCTTGGAGCCGGCCGCTCTACTTATGGTAAAGATCGCTGGCCAATAGACGCGGTAGGTCAAAATCGATTTTCACGTTGCCTCTGTTGCCCGCAAAAATCACGCCCGAAGAAATGCTCGCGGTGTAAAGGAGTAGCTTTTGCCGACCTCAGGACTTCGACCTTTGAAACCCGAAGAGTCGTTCGAACGCCCTCCGGTGAACCTCGAATTGATCTTTGCCAAAAGGGGTATTGAAAAGCAAAAGCGAAAGAAAAGAGCTCTATACGTTATTGCACCAGCTCTTCTCATCATGCTCGCCATCGCCGCAATCGGATTGCTTTCCCGACAGGGGGACACACCGTCTTACGAGACCCAATCCGCAAAATTCGGCGATCTGACAGTCAATATTTCGGCGACCGGAACTCTTCAGCCGACGAAACAGGTGGATGTGTCGAGTGAACTGTCCGGCATCGTGCGAGAGGTCGATGCCGACTATAACAGCGTCGTAAGCCCTGGCGAGGTCTTGGCTGTCCTCGATACCAACAAGCTTGAGGCAGACGTCAAAAGCGCGCAAGCCAACCTTGAATCCGCGACAGCAAACGTTCTCAAGGCAAAGGCCCAGGTCAAGCAGGCAGACGCTGCACTCTCTCGGCAAAAAAGCTTGCGCAAGAGCAATGCATCGACGCAGCAGAACCTCGACGATGCCCAGTTCAACTATGACGCGGCAATGGCCACATTGCAAAGCAACCAGGCCGAAACGTTGGTCGCGGAAGCAAATCTTAGGTTGGCTGAGGTTGACCTCGGCAAAGCAAAGATCGTCTCGCCAATAGAAGGTATCGTCCTCTCACGCTCGGTGAACCCTGGTGCTACGGTCGCCGCTTCGTTCTCGGCGCCCGTTCTCTTCACGATTGCAGGTGATCTGAGAAAGATGGAATTGAGGGTCGACGTGGATGAGGCTGACATGGGCCAAATCGCGAATGGTCAGCGAGCGAATTTTACGGTTGAGGCATATCCAGATCGTACTTTTCCGGCCGAGATCAAGCAGATACGCTTTGCCTCCGACACGACAAACAATGTTGTCACCTACAAAGCCATTCTCACCGTTGAAAATCCTGATCTCGTTTTGCGGCCGGGAATGACCGCCACGGCAAACATCGTCGCCAAATCAATCAAGCATGCATTGCTTGTCCCAAGCGCGGCACTTCGTTTCATTCCTCCGTCGTCGATGAAAACCAGTGATCCCCAGATTTCCTTTTTTGATGGCTCCAGGGAGCTAGGCAAAAGTTCGGGCTCAGAGCCTGTAACGGGCAACAAACGCGGATTGTGGGTCCTGCGCAGCGGTAAACCCTCTCCCGTAACCGTCGATATTGGCGCTTCCGATGGCATGCGGACGCAAGTGATTTCCGGCGATCTGCATGAAGGCGACGCCGTCATTTTTGACCTCGCCGGAAAAAAGAATTGAGAATGACCACAACTGCGAGCTCGAAACTCGTGGAGTTTCGAGCGGTTTCGAAAGTCTATGGAACCGGGAACGCGAAAATTACGGCGCTCGATCGCGTCAATTTTTCGATCGGCAGCGGCGAATTCGTTGCCATTGTAGGAGCCTCCGGTTCGGGGAAGTCAACCGCTATGAACATATTGGGATGTCTCGATATCCCAACAGCGGGCGACTATCTGATCGCAGGGGTCTCGACCTCCGGCTATTCGCGACAGCAAAGAACATTGTTGCGTCGTCACCTGATGGGCTTCGTCTTTCAGGGTTTTCACCTGCTACCGCGCACCACTGCCTTGGAGAATGTTGAGCTCCCGCTGATTTATCGGGGGATCGCAAGAGCAAAACGGCGAACTCTCGCGATGGAGGCGTTGGATAGAGTCGGCTTAAAAGCTCGGGAAAATCACACCCCTCAACAGCTGTCAGGCGGCCAACAGCAACGCGTTGCGATTGCGCGCGCCATCGTCACGAACCCGGAAATAATATTGGCTGATGAACCAACCGGCAATTTGGACAGCAAGACGAGCGTTGAAATCATGACCCTCTTCAAGCGTCTTAACAGCGAACTTGGGGCGACTGTTGTCATGATCACCCATGATACCGACATGGCAAATTACGCACGACGTATCTTGCGGTTCAGTGACGGGCATTTGGAAGCACAATATCTTAAGCGGCATGGCTGCAATGCTGATTGAAACAGTCCGTCTAGCGCTTGATGCAATCTGGCGCAATCTGTTGCGCTCGTTCCTGACGGTACTTGGTATCGTGATAGGGGTCGCCTCGGTGATTGCACTGGTGACGATCGGTGAGGCAACCACCGCCGAGGTTTCCGCAAAAATGTCGAAGCTTGGCACAAACATATTGTTCATTCGACCGGATGCCATAGGACCGCGTCACACCGACACCGAAATCAAACGCTTCAAGATCGATGACGTTAATGCGATACGCGATCAGGTCCTGGGTTTACGAGCGGTAGCTCCCTTTGACCAAACGACGGCGACCGCTATTTTTAGGGGCCAGAACCATTCCACCACCGTTGTTGGCACGACAGACGACTATCTTATGGCCCAAAACTGGGAGCTGGCGAGCGGTCGCGAATTCTTGCTGTCGGAAGAACGCGGCGGGCAGACGAGCTGTCTCGTCGGTGCGACGATCGTCAAACAATTTTTTGGAACCTTCGATCCTGTTCGCCAACAGTTGCGCATAGACAAGATTGCATGTTCGGTAATTGGTGTCCTTGCTGGTCGCGGCCAAACCAGCTCGGGACAGGACGAAGATGACGTCGTTCTTCTGCCAATCTCCACCTTCCAGCGCCGTTTTGGAGGCACAACGGAAATTCCGATGATGGTGATATCCATCTTCGATGGGATCGATGGGGACAGCATCAAATCCAAAATAACCGATCTGCTTCGGGAGCGCAGGCATATTACTCCCGGACGAGCCGATGACTTTTCCATCGCGGATATGAGCTCAATTACGGCAGCCTTCACCAGTACTGCAATCCTTTTGACAGGGCTGCTGGCATCGATCGCAGCGGTCAGCCTCTTTGTCGGAGGTATCGGAATCATGAATATGATGCTGGTGTCAGTCACAGAGCGGACAAGGGAAATCGGCGTAAGACTGGCGATCGGTGCTCTGGAGTCCCAAGTGCTGATTCAGTTTCTCGTCGAGGCCATCGTACTCTCACTCTTAGGCGGAACTATTGGGATTGTGGTAGGTCTCTCGCTTGCTTACGGCGTAGTCTGGATCATAGGCATTCCGTTTGTGGCCAGTCTCTCTGTTATCACTGGCGCCTTCCTGTTTTCTGCCACGATCGGCATGGCGTTCGGCTATTTTCCGGCGATGAGGGCTGCACAACTGGATCCAATTGACGCACTAAGAAAAGAGTGAAAATCATTTTGAAGCAAAGCGACGGGGTGAGACCCGTTGTTAAGGAAAATCCGCAGCGTCGGATCATCGACGTCGCGTCCAGACGCTTCCGGGCCGATGGCGCGGCCGCCTCGGGGCTGGCTGGAGTTATGACCGAGGCCGGACTGACAAACGGTGCGTTCTATGCTCACTTCGATTCAAAAGAGGCGCTCGTGAAAGAGGCCATGGTGAACGCACTGTTGCAACAGCGAGAAAATCTGGAGCATGCCCGTGGCGAGGGGTTGGATCTTGAGAGCATCATTCGCGACTATCTTAGCGTAGACCATATCTACGACGTGAAAGCGAACTGCGCGCCGCCGCAATGAGCATGTGGGCCGAAATCGCTCGGATATAATCGGAAAGCCGAGCAGGAGCACCAGCTGTCGCCTGACGGACGTTAAGTTTACGGTGCCATCTGCGCGCCATGCCACAATGAACTTTACGCCGCTGCGCTCGGCATGGGCGCGACGTTGAACGGCAAGAGGCTGGTGCTGAATGACGAACGCAACATCCGCAACGCGGTGACGGGTATTGGTGCCAACAACTATGTCAAACCAGCCTTCGTTGCCAAAATGGTCAAAGATCTGCTGGACGCGGGCGGAAACTTCATCCGAAACGGTTCCGGCGCCCTTATGCTTGCCTATGTCGCGGCGGGTCGTCTCGTCAGCTACTACGAACCCTACATGCACGCTTGGGATTGCATGGCCGGATATTGCCTCGTGAAAGAAGCCGGAGGCTGGTATCACCCCTTCCCAACCGAGGGTAAAAAATTGACGAAGGGATCCGTTGTCCTTGCCGCCGCACCCGGCGCGATCGATGATCTCCGAAAGATAGCTGGCTTATAACCTTTCGGTGCTGTCTGGATTGGTGACGGGTAGAAATTAATGGCTATAGGTTTCCTCAGGGCCGCCAAACCATTGTCTTTCGTGTTTGCGGCGTTCGATCGATCGGTACTGCGCTTGTCATCGCCGGCCTCCACACAGAGGCCTGCATTTCTTTAATAACGACGGAAAGAAAAGCAGCGCGAGCAATCCAGATCTTGCAGGGGTGCGAAGGTGTTTTGAAAGACGCATCGTCTTTTCATCGGGCGGCCTGTCATTTATGACAGATTTGTGACATTAGGTTTGGAGCGCTGATATTGAATTGGTTTCGTAAATTGATGCCGAGAGAAGATCGTTTTTTTGATCTTTTCGCCCGGCATTCGCGAACGATCGTCAGCGCAGCAGAAGCTCTGAACGAATTGCTTGCCGGCAGGGACACAGAGCAGCATTGCCAGCGCATCATCGAGCTCGAGAACGAGGCGGATGACATCACCCGCGAAGTCTTGCTTGCGACCCGGCGCAGTTTCATCACGCCCTTTGACCGTGGCGACATCAAGGATCTTATCATGTCGATGGACGATGCCATCGACATGATGCACAAGACGGTCAAGACGATCCGCTTGTTCGAACAGAACAGCTTTGAACCCGGCATGCAGGAGATGGGCGGCGTCATCGTTCAGGCCGCCAAACTGGTAGCCGAGGCAATTCCTCTCCTCAACCGCATGGGCGCCAACTCTTCCCGCCTCAGTGCGCTCACCGAAGAAGTGGTCAAGGTCGAAGGCCGTTCCGATGAACTTCATGACCAGGGACTCAAAGATCTCTTCCGTCGACATGGCCGGACGAACCCGATGGCCTACATCATCGGCAGCGAGATCTACGGCGAGTTGGAGAAGGTCGTCGACCGTTTCGAGGATGTTGCCAATGAAATAAGCGGCATCGTGATCGAGAACGTCTGATGGAGGCCACCCTCGCCCTTCCGCTGCTGGCGGGTCTCATTGCAGTGGCATTGTTCTTTGACTTTCTGAACGGGCTGCACGATGCCGCCAATTCGATCGCCACCATCGTTTCGACCCGAGTCCTGCGGCCGCAATATGCGGTGTTGTGGGCCGCATTCTTCAATTTCATCGCCTTCCTTTTCTTCGGGCTGCACGTCGCCGAGACCCTCGGTACCGGCATCATCGATCCCGGCATCGTCACGCCGCAGGTCATCTTCGCCGCCCTGATGGGCGCGATCGTCTGGAATATCGTGACCTGGATATTCGGCATTCCGTCAAGCTCTTCGCATGCGCTGGTCGGAGGTTTAGTCGGCGCCGGCTTGGCCAAGATCGGGATGGGTGCCATTGTTTGGTCGGGCCTGCTGAAGACGGCTGGCGCCATCGTCATGTCTCCGCTGCTGGGCTTCGTGCTTGCGCTTTTCCTTGTCCTATGTGTGACATGGATATTCATTCGCCAGACGCCCTTCGCCGTCGATAACGCATTCCGCGTGCTGCAATTCGTCTCTGCCTCTCTCTATTCCCTTGGCCATGGCGGAAACGATGCTCAGAAGACGATGGGGATCATCGCTATCTTGCTCTATTCCCAAGGCTATACCGGAGCGGAATTCCATGTGCCTCTCTGGGTCGTCTTGTCTTGCCAATCCGCAATGGCGCTTGGGACATTGTTCGGCGGCTGGCGGATCGTGCACACGATGGGCTCGAAGATCACCAGGCTCAATCCAATGCAAGGCTTCTGCGCCGAGACGGGCGGCGCGTTGACGTTGTTTGCTGCGACATGGCTTGGCATCCCGGTCTCAACGACCCACACGATCACGGGTGCGATCATCGGCGTCGGCGCCGCACGGCGTGTCTCTGCTGTACGGTGGGGATTGGCGGGCAACATCGTTATTGCATGGGTGATAACCCTGCCGGCGGCAGCTGCCATCTCGGCGCTAGTCTACTGGATCACGAACTGAATGGGATAGAAGCACCTTGGCGAATTTCTATTCGTGACGGTATTCCACCTGTCATCGTAACAATATGGGCGATCTTGAATACGTCCGCCTTGATGGGCATCGAACCGATGACCCACAAATTGGGTTGCGGTCTGCAGCTTCGGCAATCGACTGGCAGCCGCCACTCTGCGTAAACTGCTTCGACCAGGAAAATTGTTCGTCCTCAGGAAAGCGCGCCGGGTCGAATCCAGAAAAGGTCTAAGCAGGTAATATTGGCGAGGCACCAATCCCAGCAAAGCCGCGAACTCTCGCCACCTTCAAAAAGTTTCAGATCCGGCTAACTCGCCGACAGAAACGACGTCGTGCCATTCGACAGGTCAGTCCTGGTTTTGCCTTGACTCATTTCGGCTTCAAGAGCTAGCTGACACGATAAAATCTGTTATTGGGTGACGATCATGGACGTAGAAAAAGCCATCGCGCTGGTCACCGCTGCAGGCATCGAACTCACCGATCGCCGCCGCAACAGCAACGACGACGGATGGTCTGTTAGCTTTGCGAACGGAGCGATGCTTGAAGTGCACGACAGCGGCAAATTGTTCGCATCCGGCAATGGCGCCGACGCCGTCGCCAAGCTGCTCGCGCTGCCGGTCGAGACCGGAAGCAGCTAGACCGCAATTGCGCCCGGCATATGCCGTGTGTTGAGGCCATTGATCGCCTATGCGACCGCCCCGGTCTCGCTAGGCGGCGGCATCATGGCGTTTTCGTCGGACTGTAGCCGTCCGTCAGCGTGTTCAGGAATGCGACGACATCATCGATCTCGGACGGGCTAAGCGCCGGTTTGTCGCCGGGATGGCGATCGAAAGGCGGGTCCATGTTAACGTTCGTCTTGGCCGCCTGCGGCAGGTCGTCATATTTGTCGATGCTGCCGTCGGCGCGATGCGCATACCAATGCCCCGGATCTGTTTCCCGTTCCACATAAAACTCTACAGCCTGGCGCAGCGAGTGGAAAACGCCGTTATGGAAGAAGGTCTGACGCAGCGCGACATTGCGCAGCGTCGGCGTGCGAAAAAGACCGCAATACTCCTCCCGGGCCGCAAAGTCGGCGCGGAGCGGGCCGCACAGGCCGAGATCGAAATAATGCGAATCTTTGTTGGCGGGAATGTCGGGATTGCGCGGCACGCCGAGTGCGATCAGCCCGTAATCGGTGAACTGAGGCGGCGTGCCGTCATTGCCGCGCTGGCTGACATGGCATGACGCGCAATTGCCTTTATCGGGCGCCTCGAACAGATCGCGTCCCCTCGCTTCCTGCGCGTTCAGCGTCGCCTGCCCGGCCAGCACGGCATCGAATTTGCTCGAATAGGGATAGAAGGTCCGATAATCCTGCTCGAAGACCTCAATGGCCTTAAGCGCGGTGCTGTAAACGGTCGGAGGATCGGCCTGCCGATCCGGGCCGGCAATCGCGGCGATCGCCTTCCCGTATCCGGCCGCAAGCAACCGGCGGACGACCTCGGCGTCATCCTTGTTGCCCATCTCGAAATCCGACAGTAGCGGAATCTTGGCCTGTTCCCGGCCGCGGTCGACGCGCCCGTCCCAGGTCAGGCCGCCGGTCGGGCCGTTATCGATGCTCTCGTCGGCGTCGTCCTCGGATTCGAAGAAATGCTCGGCGAAGGGAGGAACGGCCTGCAGATATTTGAGGGACGGAACGGCTCTAACGCCCGGCTGGTGCAGGTCTCCGCCGCCGAGCTGCACGGCCAGGGCGTTCGGCGGGCCGAAGGCATAGCCCGGATCATGGCAGGAGGAACAGGCGACCTTGCCCGAAGCTGACAGGGACGGATCGAAAAACAGCGCCCGTCCGAGATCGCTCAACGCATCCACCTGCCGACGGGCCTCGGCACGGGTGAGCCCCTGCCTCGCAACGTCGGCGGACGGTGCGGGCGAATTTTGCGCTGCAAGAGTCGCCGTACCCATGCCTGCCACTAAAACTATCGGCAGCATCCCGGCCCAGCGCTTTGCCCTTGTGCCGTGAAGAGATTTCATGATTAGCTTCATAGATGCCATTGTGGGGCGTGTCTTCGGTGGCTGGCAAGCCATGATCCCGTGAGCATGGAAAGATATCAACAAACAGGCGGCAAGGGGACACCAGGAATGCGGGCAACATTGATTTTGACAGCTTCGACAATCGGCCTTATCGCCGGCTCGCTCAGCTACGCGCAGGCTGCCGGTTCCAGCAACGATCCCGATCTAAAGGCGATCGACACCATAGTCGTGATCTACGCGGAAAACCGAAGCTTCGACAACCTCTATGGGAACTTTCCGGGCGCCGATGGACTTCAGAATGCCGCCAGCACCGCGCTCGTCCAGCTCGACCGCGACAACAAGCCGCTGGCGGAGCTGCCGCCCGTCTGGGACGGTATGACGGCCAAGGGCATCGTGCCGCCGGTGACGCAGGCGCAGACCGAGCATCTGGCGAACCGTCCCTTCTGGGTGGACGACCCTGCCGGCTTCAACCTGCCTCTCGGCACGATCACCCACGATCTCTGGCATCGCTTCTACCAGAACCAGATGCAGATAGACGGCGGCAAGAATGACAAGTTCGTGGCCTACGCCGATGCGGGCGCCATGGTAATGGGCCTGTGGGACGGTTCTAAGACCGCCATGTGGAAGGTGGCGCAGAAGTATACGCTCGCGGACAATTTCTTCATGGGCGGCTTCGGTGGCTCGTTCTTCAACCATCAATGGCTGATTTGTGCCTGCGCGCCCTACTATGCCAATGCCGACACCAACCCGGCCAAGCCCTCGATCGCGGTTGTCGAACCTGACGGCGTGACGCTGAAAATCGCCGACAACTCGCCGAAATCCGCGCTGGACGGCGTCCCTAAATTTGTCGGCGACGGCAACCTCACGCCCGATTTCTACGCCGTGAACACCATGCAGCCGCCCTATCAGCCGAGCGGTAACCCGCCGGCCGCGGGCGCCGATCCCGCCACCGCCGACTCCGCCAAGCCGACGACGCTGCCGCCGCAAACGGAGCCGACGATCGGCGATCTTCTCAGCCTCAAGCATATCGACTGGGCATGGTACGCCGGGGCCTGGCAGGACGTTCTCGACCACGGCAACAAGACGCCCGTTCCGAATTTCCAGTACCACCACCAGCCTTTCAACTATTATGCGAGCTTCGCACCGGGAACGGCCGCGCGTGCGGCGCATCTGCGCGACGGCGGGCTGGGTGGCGCCGAATTTATCAAGCAGATCGATGCCGGCACACTGCCGCCCGTCTCCTTTTACAAACCGCAGGGCGATCTGAACGAACACTCGGGCTATGCCGACATCCAGGCTGGCGACAAGCACATCGCCGATGTCGTCGCCCATCTCGAAAAGAGCCGACAATGGCCGCATATGCTTGTCGTCGTTACCTATGACGAGAATGGCGGGCTCTGGGACCATGTGGCGCCGCCGAAGGCCGACCGCTGGGGGCCCGGCTCGCGGGTTCCCGCCATCGTCATCTCGCCGTACGCACGGCGCGGCTTCGTAGATCACACGCCGATGGACACGACCTCGATTCTGCGCTTCATCACGCGCCGCTTCGAGCTCCCGACGCTGCACGGCATTACGGTGCGCGACAATGCCGTGGCGGCCTCCGGAGAGCCGCCGCTAGGAGACCTCACAAGCGCGCTCGATCTGACGCACTGAGAGCGGCATTCGAGGCGTTGGCGCGTGGCTAACGTCTAAACGGTGGATGTAGACGGTTTCCATCTCGATCGCGGTCTCATGCGTCAATCGGTCAGGGACGATAGCAACTCGCGCTGCAGGTCTTGAAAAGATGGGAACCGTCAGCCCAATTGTTCGTCTCCAATTTAAGTCCATATGGCCTTGGATGTCTGGCTGGCTCTTCAATAGCAGTGACCCTCCATCGCATAGTCCGTCAAGCGGACACACATTATAGAGTACCAGCGGGCAAGCGACCCAGCCGACCTGGTGCGCTAATCTCATCTGTGTGGCAGCCGCGGCAGAGCAGCCCGGCGGTCGAATTGAGCCGACGATTCTCATCCTCCAAAGGGATAAGGCGTGTAATCCGTATCGTAGCCAAAATAGCGCGGGCCGACGAGGGCGATGCCCTCCGGCGTCTGCCATTGCGGATTGCAAGGAAAGGCAAGCGCAACAAGGCGAAGGCCGTAGCGTAAGGAATCAGCTGTCACGGGATTGCCGCTTTCTGCTTCCAACAGTGTGATCAGATCGGGCGTCGTGCAAACAATCTCACCGTCTCGCTCAGCCATTAGAAATTCGTTCTGGAAATCCAGTTTTAGCGTGTGGCCCTTCCAGTCTTCCAGCCCGTCGAGACGAGCGTGGCCGCGGGCAAAGCCGCCCACAGTCCGGCGATCGACATCCCTCACGCGGCCATTGAAAATGACGCTGGCGCCGAGCATCCCGGCAATAGCCGCCACTGGATCCGTATGGGCAAAGCGCGTCTCCCGCAGAGTCTGCCCAAGGGAGAGACAAAGCGAGAGCGTGCCGCGCACCACGGATTTCTTGGCGCTCTCACCGCTCATGGGATAAAATGCCAGCAGGGCCGAGCCACCCATTTCCACGGTTGCAGCGCGGGCGAGCCGCTCCGTCCAAGCATTGTTGACGGTCTCTAGAACCAGCGAGTTTCCCTTGTCATCGCACAGCACCATCGGCGTTGCGGAAACGCCGTGCAGGCCAAAGGTCTCCATTTGCAGCTCGGGATAGGCACGTCCCATGCCGTCACCGTCGACGAGCGGCAAGCCGCTTGCCGCAGCGACCACGAAAGGTGTTGTCGAATTGATGCCGCCTGCCTCGCCACACAACACCGCGTCGATCTTGCGGCCGAGGACCTTTTCCAGCTGGCGGAACGCATTCATCAGCTCGTCGCCCTGCGGCAACTTCTCGGTCATGACGGTCGGCGCACCCATCATGCACACCGGGACGACGAGCGCATCGTGCGCCAACGCCTCGACATCGACGAGCTTGACCGGCCCGTGCTTACGGATGGCTTCCTGTGCCATCAGCTTGCCGACATAGGGATCGCCGCCGCCACCGGTGCCCAGGAGGGCGCCGCCGATGGCGATGTCTTCGAGATCCTCGGCATGGATCGTCCGCAGAATTTTCATCGTCATGCCCCCTTATTCGCCCGCCGGCCGCGTCACCAGCGGCTCGAAGGTCAATTCCGGGAAGCCGAAAGCCTTCGGGCCGACGATCTCCAGTGCGCGCGGTGTTTTCATCAGGTCGTGCACCGGTAGGCCGATGACGGCGACGCGCTGGCCGTAGCGCAGCATCTCCGTGGTGATCGGCTCGCCGGTGTCGATTTCCAGGTTCATGATCAGGTCTGGCACCATGACAACGGGCTTCTCATCGATCCACAGCACGAGGTTTTCGTTCTGGATGGCGATGCGGGCTTCCGATCCCGTCCAATCGCCGATGCCGGCGATGATCGCATGGCCGCGCGCAAAGCCACCCTTCAGTTCCCGACGGATATCGGTGATCTTGCCGGTGAAGAACAGTTTCGCGCCGGTGCTTGCCACGACGCGCTCGACGACATTCTGCCGTTTGGCGCGGGCATCGAGCACGGTGCGGCCGATATCGAGCGCCTGTGTCACAGTGCCTGGAACAGCCGTGCGCCGGACGAAATCGCCGCGCATCGGCGCAACGGCAAAACCCGCCCCTGCACCCATGGCCACAGCGACGTCACGCGCGAAGCGTTCCAGCCAGAACATATCGGTGATCTCGCGGAAGACGACGACATTGCCCTTCTCATCGGCGATGGCTGCCGGCGAAACGTCAGCGCCGTAGATCATGTAGGTCGTCATCTGCACCTCCGGGAACGCCCGGCCCATGCCGTCGCCATCGACGACGGGAAGCCCGGCCATGGCGGCGGCGATGATCGGTTCGATCGAATTCGCCCCGCCGATCTCGGCCGAAATGACGGCTGACATCGTGACGCCCGCGGCTTCCTCGACGGCGCGCATGGCGCGGTAGCACTCCCCACCCTCTTCGATCTTTTCGACGCCGACAACAGGCGCGCCGATGCCCCCGACTTCGGCGATCCAGGCATCGTCCTTCAGAGACTCCAGCGGGATGACGCGGACTTCAGCCCCTTTGCGGATGAGCTCGCGGGCACGCAGCATACCGATATAGGGATTACCGCCGCCGCCGGTGCCGAGCAAAGCTGCGCCGATGGAAAGAGGCAGCAGGTCCTCTTCCTTAAGCAGGTAACCTTCAGCGGGCATTGAGCTCTCCTACAGCCTTGACGCGGATACGGGTGGCATTGCCAGGCAGATAGGCAAGCGGCACGTCCTCGACATCGACGATCTCGATGGTTTCGCGCGCCGCGCCGGCCGCAACGGCGGCATCGACCGCGCGCGTCTTGGCGTCCTCAAGGGATTTTTCACGGCCGAGTTCGGCAAGCGCATAGACACGATCCACCTCACCGGATACCTGAGCGATCGCCGCCCCAACGGCGTTGGCAACCCCGAAATGTGCCGGCTTGATGATCTCAAGCCCGGCAATCGGGCGGTTGACGAGGATCGAGCCACCACCGACGACGATGACCGGCAGAGGATCCGCCGACAGGCGCGAGCGCTCGACGCAATCCTCGAGCATGTCATGGATTTTCGCCTGCACGCGCTCAAGAAGGTCCTTGGGCAGGTGCGCGACCTTGGAGGAATCGCCGAGTTCTGCATTGCCGGCGGCGACCGTGATATCCGTCGTCGTCAGTGTTTGCCCGCCGAAGACGAACGCTTCAGTCTGGATGCGATAGCCGACCGATACTGGTCCGACCTTGACGCCCTGATCCGTCTCGACGACATGCGAGCCGCCGCCGAGGCCGATCGAAAAGACATCCGGCATGCGGAAATTGGTGCGCACGCCACCGACTTCGACGGCGACGGTCGCCTGACGCGGAAAACCCTTATGGAGCGAGCCGACGTCGGAGGTCGTGCCGCCGATATCGACCACGATGGCTTCGCTGACGCCCGACAGAAAGGCGGCGCCGCGCATGGAGTTGGTCGGACCTGAGGCGAAGGTCAGAACCGGGAATTTCTCGGCGAAAGCGGCATCCATCAGCGTGCCGTCATTCTGTGTCAGGAAAAACTTGCCCTTGATGCCGGCCTCGACGATCGCCTTGCGGAAAGCGTCGATGACGTGCGCCGAGAGATCCCGCAGGCAGGCATTCATGATCGCCGCATTCTCGCGCTCCAACAGCCCGATACGGCCGATCTCGTGCGACAAGGTGATATGAGCGCCGGGCAACTCCTCGGCGAAAATCTCCTCGGCGCGCTTTTCGAAATCGGCGCTGACGGGCGAAAATACCGAGGTGATGGCGATGGAGTTGATGCCTTTTGCCTTGATGTCGGCGGCGATGCCGCGCAGCTCTTCCTCGTTCAGCGGCGAGATCACCCGGCCGTCGAATTCGTTGCCGCCATGGGCGAGATAGGCGTGATTGCCGATCGACTGCTTCAGGTCCTCCGGCCAATCGACCATCGGCGGTAGCGATGCAGTGGCCGGCAGGCCGAGACGGACGGCGGCCGTCTGCGCCAGATCGCGGCGCTGGACGACGGCATTGGTGAAATGTGTGGTGCCGATCATGACGAAATCGACGGCGGAGGCATCCATCTTCGAGGCTGCGAGCACATCGCGCAGAGCGTTGACGACACCACTCATGACATCGGGCGTCGTGGCGGATTTGACACCGGCGATCACCTCCGGTCCGTTCATGACGACGGCATCCGTATTGGTGCCGCCAACGTCAATACCAATTCTAATCATCAGTCCTTACCTCGTTCGTGACTTGCTGTTTGATCGGCTTGACGAAGCGCAAGCAGCTTCTCGGCTGTCGGGATTTCGCCGTCGATCAACGGTATTTTTGGACGCATGGCTTCTTCCTCCTTGGAAATGACTGGGACGGAGGCAAGCAGAAGCCGGGTGTAGTCGTGGGATGGGTGTTCGAAGACAGCGCTGGATGTGCCGGTCTCGACGATCTGGCCGCGATAGAGCACGCCGACCGTATCGGCGAAATTGCGCATCAGGCTGAGATCGTGGGAAATGAAGAGATAGGTGAGGTCCATCCTTGTGCCGAGATCGGCAAGCAGGTCGATCACCCTTCCCTGTACCGAGACGTCGAGCGCCGACGTCGGCTCGTCCAAGACCAGAAGCTTCGGCTCGACGGCCAAGGCACGGGCGATCGCGACACGCTGCTTCTGGCCACCTGACAGTTCATGCGGATAGCGCTCGGCGAAATTGACCGGCAATTGCACCATGTCCAGCAGTTCAGAAATCCGCTGCCGCCTGTTGCCGGAATAGCCATGTGCCACAAGCGGCACTGTGACCGACTGGCCGACCGTACGCCGCGGATTGAGCGACGAACCGGGATTCTGGAATACCATCTGGACAGAACGGCGATGACCGCGCGACCGGCTGGAAAGGCTTTCGCCATTGATCAGGATTTCACCACTGTCAGGCGTTTCCAGCCCCATGATCATGCGGGCAATGGTTGATTTGCCCGACCCGCTTTCTCCGGCGAGCCCGTAGACTGCGCCCTTTTCGACCGCGAACGAAACGTCATCGACCGCCCTCACCTCGCCGGTCCGGCGGCCGAAGGCATTGTGGACGGGAAAGGATTTTCTTAGCTTGCGGATTTCCAGCATCGGCTCGCTCATGCGTTTGCCTCCGCGCCGAACCGCATGCCGCCGGTCAGCCTTGGCACGGCGTCGATGAGGCTGCGCGTATAGGGATCGCGCGGGGCCTCGAAGATGCCGGAGGTTTCACCATGCTCGACTATCACGCCCTTGTTCATGACATAGACGTAGTTGGAGGTTTCGCGGACGACGCCGAGATTGTGGGTGATCATCAAAAGCGCGAGCCCACGTTCTTCCACGAGGTCCTTCAACAGCTTGAGGATCTGCGCCTGCGTTGTGACGTCGAGTGCCGTGCCGGGCTCGTCGGCGATTAGCAACTGCGGTTCGCTCAACAGGGCCATGGCGATCAGCACCCTCTGGCGCATGCCGCCGGACAGCATGATCGGATAGGAGCGAACGACCCGCTCGGGATCGCGCATCCGCACCTGTTCCAGCACCTCATGTACCCGCGCCATACGTTCGCGACGCGAGCGCTGTCTGCCGAGACGCTTGTCCGCATATTTCAGGATCGTGCCCATCTGATCGCCAACGGTGAAAACCGGGTTCAACGAACTCATCGGGTCCTGAAATACCATCGACATCGCCGTGCCGCGCAACCGGAGACGTTCCTTGTCCGGCATGGTCAACAGGTCGGCGCCATCGTAGTAGATCTCGCCATTCGCAATGCTTGCCGGCGGCTGGCGCAGAAGTCCCATGATCGCCTTCATGGTCACGGTCTTCCCCGAGCCGCTTTCGCCGACCAAAGCCACCTGTGAGCGGGCCGGCACATCGAGGCTGACGCCGTGCAGCACCCGGCTCGTGCGGCCGTAGGTGGAGAATTCAACGGAGAGATTGCTGACGCGAAGAAGAGGGAAGCTCATCTCACCTCCTGCACATCGAAGAGGTCACGCAGGCCGTCGCCCAAGAGATTGAAACCAAGGGCGACAAACAGGATCGCGACGCCCGGTAGGACCGATTCCCACCAATAATCCGGCAGGAAGGACGATCCTTGCGCCACCATCGTGCCGAGATCCGGCGTCGGCGGCTGGATACCGAGGCCGAGGAAAGACAGCGACGCACCGACGAGAATGACAAAGCCGCAATCGAGCGATGTCTTGACCGCAATGGCCGAGACGCAGTTCGGCAGGATCTCGCGAAAGAGAATATGAAACTTGCGGGCGCCGAGCGTTTCCGCCGCCTCGATGAATTCCTGGGCACGGATCTGCTTGGTGATCGAATAGATCAGCCGTGTATGCCAGGTCCACCAGAGCGCCGAGATGGCGAGCAACGAATTGATCAGGTTCGGCGACAGCACCGCTGCCACCGCAAGTGCCATCACCAGTGGCGGAATGGCGAGCGCGATGTCGGTGACCCGCATGATGACGATCTCGACCCATCCACCGAAGTAACCGGCGAGAATGCCGAGCACCGTTCCGATCGGAACCGCCGTTCCCAGCACGACCAGCGCCAGCAGCAGCGAGATTCGCATACCGAAGACGACGCGGCTGAAGATGTCGCGGCCGACATTGTCGGTTCCAAACCAATACTCGGCCGAGGGCGGCAGATGCCGGGCCTTGAAGTTGACCGTCGCGCCAACATGCTCCGGATGTGGGGTAATCCACGGTGCGAGAATCGCGGCCAGCACGCAGATGATGACGATGATCGCGCCGATCACGGCCGTCGGGTTGCGCGAGAAACGGTACCAGTTCTGATAGGCGTTGGAGAGGCGTTCCGCCTGAGCGATCGGCGTATCGGACATCAGCGTCTCCCCCGGATGCGGATGCGCGGATCGACGACGCCGACAAGTACATCGATGATAAGATTGACGACGACGAAGAAAACGCCGGAGACGATGACCACCCCCATGACGGCATTCAAGTCCTTCTGCATGATGGTGCGCACGCCGTAGGCGGCCATGCCCGGCCAGGCGAAAACCAGTTCAACGACGAAGGCATTGCCGATCAGTGATGCGAATTCGAGGCCCGAGATGGTGAGCGGCGGCACGAAACTGGGACGCAACATATATTTCAGGACACGCACCCGCTCGGGAATGCCGAAGGCGCGGCTGGCCTCGATATAATCCTGGCTCGCCACATCGATCATCGATGCGCGGGTTATCCGGGCGATCTGGCCCATGGTCGCGGCAGAAAGCGCCAGCGAGGGCAGCAGCAAATAGCGCAGCGACTGACCGAATACATCCAGCCGTCCATGCAGGAGGGAATCGATGGTCATCAGGCCGGTAATGTCGGCACTGAACGTCAGGCCCGGAGGCAGACGTCCGGTCGTCGGCAGAACATGGAGGATATAGCCGGCGAGGATCTGCAATACGAGAGCGAGGAAGAAGCTTGGTGTCACGGCGGAGAAGATCGCGATCAGTCGGACGAGATTGTCGGGCCACTGGTCCTTCCAGCGCGCGGCGACGATGCCGAGCGGCACGCCGAGAACAAAGGCGATAGTGATCGTCGCCAAGACGAGTTCGAAGGTGGCGGCAAAGGTTTCGCGGATATCATCGCTGACGGGTCGTTTGGTCAACAACGACAGGCCGAAATCACCTTCCGCCAAACCGGTGACGTAGAGGCCGTATTGCTGGACCAGCGGCTTGTCCATTCCAAGCGATTGCCGCAGTTGCTCGACCTGCTCTGCACTGGCGCGAGGTCCGAGCGCAAGGCGCACGGGATCGCCGGGCATGGCGCGCGCAATGGTGAAGATCACGACTGACAGTCCGAACAGGACCAGCAGCGACCACAACATGCGTCTCATCAGGAAGAGGAGGAATTCCAATGTTCAAGCCTTATTCGAAGTCGGTGCGGAGTGGTGCGGGCGGCCCCGAAGGGCCGCCCCGCTTCAGGCAGCTTGCCAGAGGGGTGAAAAGCCGCCTGAAACCAATCTCGTCCGCTACTTGCAGACCCAATGATAGCGGGTGAACTTGTAGTCGAAGGACTGCATTGGCACGGCGTTGAAGCCTTCCAGGCACTTGTCCATGGCGTGCTGCACCGTCTGTGTCTGCAGGAACACGTCCGGCTGCAGATCAACGATCTTGTGCTGCAGGTCCTTGTAGATATCGGCTTGCTGCTTGGGATCGGTGGTCGTCCTGGCCTGATCGATCAGCGCGTCGATTGCCGGGTCCTGCAGCCATTCGGCGGAAGCCCAGGTTCCGGCCGCTTTCGAATGATATTGCGTGAAAAACATCGAGTCGGGCGACGGATAAGTCGGGCCGAAGAAGATCTGGTTGACCGCCGGCGTGGTCTCGACCTTCGAGGCGAGCTCGGTGACCCGGTTCCAAGGATCGGCTTCCTGCGTCACCTTGAAGCCAAGCTGTTCGAGATTTGACTGCATCAGCAGGCTAAGTTCTTCCTCGAACTTCGTTCCCGCGACATAGCCGAGGGTGATCGGAATCTCGCTGCCAGCGTATTTCGACTTGGCGATCTCGGCCTTCGCAGCGTCCATATCGAATTTCGGCGGCTGCAGGTCGTTAGCATAGAAATCGGCAAAGCCTGCAGGCAGCGGGCCGTTCAACTGGCCGCCGGGCACGATGACATTGCGGATGGTGTCGTAGTCGGTCGCATAAGCCAGCGCCTTGCGGATATGAATGTCGTCGGTGGGTGGAACCTTGGTGTTGAGCTTCAGATAAAAGCCGATCGTCGTGTCCTGGCTGACGATGTTGAAGCGGCCCATCTCCTTCAGCGCCTTGTAGGTGTCCGGTGCCTGATATTGGCTGCTCATGGTGAGTTCACCGGATGCGGCGAGCGAACGCACGGTCGCCTCGTCATTGGTGATGATCCAATGGACTTCATCGATCGGGCCGTCGCCGAAACCCTTGTAGTAGTTCGGGTCGCGATCGACCGTCATGGAGGCGCCGCGATCCCACTCCTTGAGAGTGTAGGGACCGGCGCCCGCCGAGTGGGTCGCCAGATAGGTCTGACCGTCGTCACTGCCGGCATTCGCCTTGACGACGTTGGAGTTGACGATGAAGACCGCCGGAACGGTGCTGAGGAAGGGCGCGAAGGCTTTGGAAAGCGTGAACTTGACCGTCTTCGGATCGACGGTGATGATCGAGCCGGGCTTGAGTACATCGGCGAACAGATTGGCCGGCCCCTGGTTGATCTTCAGCAACCGCTCAAAGGAATAGACGACATCCGCCGCCTGAACCGGCGTTCCGTCGGTGAAATGGGCATCGGCGCGAAGCTTGAAGGTGACCTCCTTCGCATCCGGTGAAATCGTCCAGCTTTCGGCGAGTTCCGGCAACAGGTTGCCCTTGGAATCGACGGTGATAAGGCCGTCGTAGAGGTTCACCGCCGCCATATAGTCGGTGTAATCGGAAATCTTGGCCGGATCGATCGTTCCGAAGATCTGGACGGTATTCATGGTCACGACCGTCTTGGCCGAGGCCGAAGCCGTGCCCGCAACGCCTGCCAGCAAGGCGGCAACCGCGGTCGATGCAATAAATCGAAGCTTGCTCATGGTATCTCCCGGTTCAAACGTTCCCACGCGGCAATATTCTGCCGCTTCTTGTTGTCGAAGCTCCTAGCCGGCGTCTTGCTGCGCCTCTGACGTGAGCTTCCAGAATTCTCAACCATTACGAAGAGACGATCCCGGCCCTTGGGGTGTCGAGACACAATTCCGCTTCACTGACCAACACCATCCGGCCGGACGATGTCTGGGGAGAAAGATTACATAGCGGAATGATACGGCCAACAACCGGCCGGTATAGGTTTTCGCATTAATGGTATAGGTTTTGCGCAACATGGCGACCTGAAGCTCGCCATTGCCTTCGATCAGCTGACGATCCCGAGCGCCCGCGCTGAGCTGATCGCCTCCTGGCGGTTGCGGCAGCCGAGCTTCCGATAGACATTCCCGAGATGAAACTTCACCGTCGCCTCACTGAGGCCGAGCGTATTGGCGATGAATTTATTCGCAGCTCCCTCCGAGATCATCATCAGGATCTTGCTCTCGCGCCGCGAAAGCTCATTGCGCCCGCCTGCGGAACTTGAAAGCCGTCCGCTGTCGCGGAGTTTGCGGATGATCTGCCGGATCTGCAGCGTTGTCGCAAGAAAGCTGCCGATGCGCTGGTTGTCGATCAGCTCTGCCAGGAATACACGTTCTTCGGCAAGCGGTGCTATGGCGCCGAGCCGCGCGCAATCCTCGAACGTCTTTTGGAGAACAGCTCGGGCACGCGTCAGGTTTCGCTGTCGCTTGGCGATATAGGCAAGCCAGATCTCGGCTCCCATACGCTGTCGATCGGTCAGATGCAGGTTAGCCGTGATTCCGATAATCTGTTCGTCCAGGTTCGGATAAGAGGGTTGCTCGTAGACGATCTGCCGGAACCAGGCGAGTGCCAGAGCGATTTCGTCCCGGTCGTTCAGTCGGGCAAGCTCGGGCCCGGCACTCAGGACCCAGTTGCGGTCGATACGTGATTGGATGGCGCCGAGGCGTTCGGCCGCCTCCCGCCATCGATTGGCATTTTGCAGCACCGCCGCATCGCGGATCTCGATCATCGCCTGGAACTGCCGGTTGGAGACCTGGTAGACCCGCCAGCGATCGAGGAAGCTGCGGGCGGCGATGGTCGAGAAATGGTCGCCAAGCGCCTGGCTGCCGTAGTGCAGCGCAAATTCCAGCAGGCTCGGCCAGATCTCGCCATGCGAGAAATCATCGATCTCCAGGCTCAGGAACCGCGCCAGCGGCTCCGCGCGTCCGCCTTCGTATTCGATGCACGCCTCAAGAAGCGCCTGCAGGCGAATATCATTCGGACTGTCGAAGGGGAGCGCGGCAAGACTTTGGGCGGCAAGCACGGAATGTTTTCGAGCCGCAAGTGCATCGCCCATCAGCAGCCGGATCAGCGCTTGATGCAGGCTGATGTAGAATTCGAGAAGCGGCGCCTTTGCCCGCTGATAGTGGTGCATGGCGCGTTGCGCCACATCCTCCGCCTCGGCGAAACGGCGGTTGCGGATATAGAATTCGAGAACGGAATTATAGAAGCTGCCGCGAAAGAGATGATCATCGAGCGGAAATTCGGCCACCAACGCGAAACACTCGTTCAGTAGTTCCTCCGAAAAGAAATAGTCCTCGTAGATCAGCATCAATAGCCGGAAAGCGCGGAACTCGCGTGAAAAGGTGGAGCGCGGTGAGAAGACGACTTTCGGATCATTGGCAAGATCACCAAACCGATCCGTCAACAGCCTCCGCGCCCGCGAAACGTCGCCGAGCTTCAGGGCCTGCAGCGCAAGCGCAAGAACCAGAATCTCGCTCTGGAGCGCATAGCTTCGCGGAAATCCCGCCAGCACGCGGTCGAAGGCCTCCGGGCCGTGAAAATAAAGAAAAAAGACGCCTCTGGCACCGATAAATATCCTCAGCGCGCTGTCGTAGAACCCCGCGCGCTGAAACACCTCGATCGACTGAACGGGAAAACCACGCGTCGCGAAAGTCTCAGCAATGGCCTTGGCGTCCGCCACGGTTTGCGTGCGCTTTGCGATGACGATGTCCAGCGCCTCGCTGAGGTCGCCGGCGATTGAGGGCACCCTGAGGCTGCCGTCGCGCGCAAATGGCAGCAGCGCATAATCACTCCTTGCAGCAATGCCGCCCGCATCCAGCAGAATGCGCAGATCGACCAGCGCTTCAGCCGGCATCGGCCACAGAATCTCGCTTTCCAAAAACGATGCGAGCCCTGTGCCCCCGCGCTTCGGATTGAAGGCAAGCAGCGGCCAACCACCAGATTCCGCGATGATGTCTACTGCTTTTTCACGACCAAATATCTCGACCGCTTCTTCTTCAGTAATCAGCAGTAGGTTCGGCTCCGCGACATAAGCCCTGCCGTAGGCAAGCGCGCGAGCAAGCCCTGGAAGGGCAGTATCCGGGCGCTTGGCGATAAAAATGCGGGCCTCACCTGAAATAAAACCCTCGGCGATTGCGTCAGGTTCGCCATAAGGTGGAATATCCCAGATGCACGTTGCGTTGCCAACACAAGCTGGCGGCGTCGCCGCGCTGTGAATCTTTATATCAAGACGTGTCGCGATCTCTTGAAGCGCCGCCGACTTCCCCATGCCCGCCGGCGCTTCCAGGACAATGACCGGCTCCTGCCGCGCCAAAAGTGCGTGTAGGATCCGGGGGCGACTGACGGTCGTGTTCACATATCAACTCTGGATAACGTCTACTCGTTGCACCATCAGATTATCGCCTGACCGCTCTCGGTCAATCCACGGCAGATGGAGATCAGCCTTTCCGCTATGCCCATATTGAGATCCGACATCACACTCAAGAAGCCGCATCCTGCTCGAAAAGTGCTTCTTCTCCGAAGACCTCGAAGCGTAGATCGCGGCCTTCGTCGATCATTACAATCATCGCCGAAATCACGAAAGCATCGGCATTCCGACACTAGCCGATACCTACTTCACACGCGGAGAGACCATCCTACTTGAACGCGAAAGGATCAAACGAGACACCATCAAACTCCGCCGGTTGCAAGAAATGCATGCCACGAGCGCTAGACGGGGCCTGATCGCTTCGCAGATTTGAGAATTTCACGGGTGGTCTCTCCGGTGCGGCGATCGTGTTCGAACAAAATGTCCCCTGCAAGCTTGCCGTCCCGCTTGGCGAGGGCCTGCATCAGCGTTTCATGTTCGGCCATGGCTTCTCTCCAGCGCGCATCGGAAGCGAGCGCCGTGTAGCGGCCACGACGGGCCTTGGCCATCAAGGATGCGTGCGTGGCGGACAACATCGCGTTTTTCGCGGCGGCGACGATCGCCTCGTGGATCGCGTGATTGATGGCAAAATATTCGTGACGCTCGCCTTTCTGGAAATGCACCGCCATCTTTTCATGCATACGCTGCAGACGCTCGAGATCACGCGCGGTCATGCGTGCCGCCGCCAGTTCGGCAGCCAGCCGCTCAAGGCCGCTGATGACCTCAAATAGCTCCTCGACATCGTCGGGGGATAACGCGGCGACCCGCGCGCCGCGACCCGGCAGAAGTTCGACCAGTCCCTCGGTCGCCAGAAGCTTGACGGCTTCACGCAACGGTGTGCGGGAGACGTTGAGGATCTCGGACAGGCCGATTTCATGCAGGCGATCCCCTACACCGATTTCGCCTTCGATGATCATGTCGCGCAAGCGGTCGACCACCTCTTCATGCAGTGGGCGCGCTCGGTTGATCGGCGCGATGCTGCGTGCCGTTGTCGTTTTTTTCCGTTTCGCTTCCAGCACCTATCGACCCCTTGCCGCGATTTCCGTCAGTCATCATAGCGATTCCGCTCATTTGGTGAGCATGGAAAAATCATCTGCTATTTTTGTACGCAGAATGCAAAATCAATTTTTGCATACAAAATACTGCATTCTAAAAATACATAATAAAAACAGCATATTATATCAATGAAAAAAATGGCATGCGTATTGCTTCCCTGTCACTAGAGACGCGTCTTCTATGCGACTCCTCCACGCATACCTCCAAAAAGAAGAAACCTTCGAAGAGACAACCGACCGCCTATATTTCGAACCCTCCAGGAGAACCATATGCAGATGATACGCCGCCCCGTTTTTCCCCCGAGCCTTTACCGCCCGCTTCGGCGTCTTGCGCTTTCCGCCGTTGCCGCCGCAGCCCTTCTCGTTCCTCAGCTTGCATCCGCGGAAGATCGCTTCGTACCGGCACCGCCGGAAGCCGGGACCGACATTCCCAAGGCGACGATCAAATTCGGCATGCGCCCATACGCCGACAATACCTTCTACTATATCGGCATGAAGAAGGGGTGGTTCGATGAGGTCGGCCTCAGCTTCGACCCCGCGCCCTATGGCCTCAAGGCCAACGATTCCAACGTGCTTACCCTGATGCTGAACGGCCAGCTCGACATGATCAGCGAATACTGCCCGCTGATCCTGCCGACCTATAAGGATTCGCATTCGCTGAAGTGCGTTGGCTTCACCGACAACAACCAGGCCTTTTCGATCCTGGCCAATCCGAAACTGAAGCTGAAGACCTTCAAGGAATATATCGCCGAGGGCAAATCCTTCGATGAAGCGATCAAGGCCACCTTGAAGCCGCTGGAAGGAAAGACACTCGTCGGCGCGCCGGAACTCAGCGCTCGTCCGTTCGAGGAGGGCCTGTCGAAGCTCTCTGGTCTCAAGTGGAAGCTGCAGGTGCTCGACGACTCGAAATCCCTGGTGCTCGCCAAGGCCGGACGCGAGGACTTCGTCAATCCGGAAGGCGCGCCCATCGTCTACACGCTGCGCCAGGCGGGCTGGACGGATCTGATCGATATTGGCGATCTCGTCAAATACGGCCCCGGTGGGGAAGGTTCGCCGCTCGAAGGCCTGGTCGATATCGTTGGTGTTGCGGCCAACGGAGACTACATCAACAAGAACCAGAATACCGTGCTGCGCTTCATGTCGGTCGTCTGGCGCATCTTCGACGAGACGGCCAAGGATCCGTCTCTCTTCGACGTGCAGGCGCCTTATCTCAACAGCTTCGCCGGCACCGACCTTGATGGGAAGGGCGTTGCGGATACCGTCAACGTCCTTGACCCCTTCACACCCTTTGCCGACAACAAGGCCTACTACGACGATCCGAAGAACCTGCTTTACTACCAGAATGTCTGGTCTGCGATCATTGCCGATCTCGAAGCGCACAACATCGTTCCGAAGGGTATCGTCAAGCCGGACGATGTGGTCTGGGGCGGCCCGATCTGGCATCAGATGATGGATTACAAGTCCAAGTCCGACGGTCTCTTCGCCAAGCTCGGCAACGGTAGCCTGCCGGATGACAAGAAGGCGCTGCTCGATAAGGCAAAGAGCCTCTACAACGCATTCGACTTCCTCGATTCCTATCGGCTGGCGCTTGCCGCTGCGTCTGCCTGATGTCTGATATGATCGCGGAGAGCAAACCGATGACCGATAGGGTGACCGGAAATACGGGGGACGACGCCTCTCGGGCCGCCGACCGGCGGGTCTACGCTCCGCGCATCACGCTTGGATCAAAACTACGCATGGCGGTCGCAATGGTTGATCCATTGCGGCTTGCCGGTCTCTGTGTCTTCGTCCTTGTCTGGCAGGCAGTCTCGATGATGCTCCCATCGATCATTCTGCCGCCGCCGCTGTCGGTCGCGCGCCGCTTGGCGACGGACTTTCTCGATGCGCCGTCGCTTTCCTATTACGGTCTCGACCAGGCGAACCTTTACGCCAACCTCTTGTATACCGTCGAGAACGTGGTGGTCGCCGTCGTCGTCGGCGCTGCTATCGGCATCACGGCTGGGCTGGTCAGCGCGCGCTTCGCCCTCATACGCGCCATGATCGATCCTTTGATGATGACGGCGGGAACCGTGCCGATCCTGGTCGCGGCTCCCTTCCTTCTCATCTGGTTCGGCGTCGGCCGAGCCAGCGCCGTATGCCTCGTCATCTTCTATGTCTGCGTCATTCTCTACCTTTTTGCGCAACGTGCGGTCGTCAACCTCAATCCCATCTATGAGGACTTCGCTCGTACGCTGGGCGCCACGCAGCGGCAGATCCTTCGGGACGTCCTGTTGCCTGCAACGGTGCCGGAAATATTGGGCGGGCTGAAAATCGCCCTCGCCGGCGCGTGGGGGCTGGAAGCCATTTCCGAGCTCCTGGGCGCGCAGGAAGGACTCGGCAAAGTGCTGGAGGTCCTGGCCGGAGCGACGGATTCCGAGGGCATCATGGCAACCCTCCTACTTCTCGGCCTGGTGGCCGTCATCGTCGACATCATTGCCGGATGGGCCGTGCAGCGCGCGACGCGCTGGAGCTCGTCCTTCCGCTCGGAAAGGAGCTGATCATGGTAACTCCCGTTGCAAACCGGATGATTGAACTGGTGCATGTTAAGCGCAGCTTCCGCCGCGCCGACGGGCAGATCGTCAACGCCGTCAATGATATCTCGGTTGTTATTCCCGAGGGTGAATTCGTTTGCCTCGTCGGGCCGTCCGGTTGCGGCAAGTCGACCTTGCTGCAAATATTGGCCGGCCTTCTTGATCCGACCGACGGCGATGTCGTGGTCGGCGGCAGACCTGTGACAGGGCCTGGCCCGGACCGTGGCGTGGTCTTCCAAAAAGATAGCGTCTTTCCCTGGATGCGCGTTATCGACAATGTGGAATACGGTCTCAAATGCCGGGGTGTCGCGGCGGCCGAACGTCGCGAAATCGCCCGGCAATATCTGAAGCATGTCGGGCTCTCGCATGTGGAGAATGCATGGCCGCGTGAGCTTTCGGGCGGCATGCTGAAGCGCGTGGCGATCGCCACGGTCTTTGCCAATGGCGGTCGGGTGCTGATGCTCGACGAACCCTTCGGTGCGCTCGACTACGTCACCAGGATTCAGCTTCAGCAGGTCCTTCTTAATCTCTGGGATTCGGACGGCACGGGGACGCGACGGACGGTGCTCTTCGTTACCCACGATGTCGATGAGGCCCTGATACTGGCCGATCGGATCATGGTGTTTCGCAACGGCAACAGGGTCGATGACATCAAAGTGCTGGCGAACCGTCCGCGCACGCCGGATAGCCTCGTGCTTCCGGAATTAATCGAGATCAAGCGCAAGCTTCTGCATCACCTCGGGCTGGATCACGCATCGCCCCATGACGAAAGCGGCAGGCCGGCGGAGGCGCGCGCATGAAGACATTAGCGACCAAACCGGCTCAGCATCGCCATATCTCCTTTGCAGTCTTCGTCGCGATCGCTCTTGTATGGCAGCTGCTGTCCGTCGCCTATCCCGCCGAAGCGGCACCGGGAGAGCCGATGATCCCCGGCTGGCAGGTCCTGTTTACCCGGACGCTTCTGTCGATGGCGGATTATTGGCAGGGCGGTCTCGGCGTTGCCAGTGTGGCGGAAGGTGCCGAGAGGACCTATCTTGCGGCCATCCTCTCGTTGCTGAGCCACACGTTCGATACGCTGGTGCGCCTCGTTTGCGGCCTCGCGCTCGGTTGGCTGGCGGGGCTTGCGCTCGGACTGGCGGTATCATGGTCGCGCTGGACCCGGCGATTGGTCGACCTGCCGCTGCAATTCATCCGCACCTTGCCACTGCTCGCCATGGTGCCGCTCTTCCAACTCTGGTTCGGCACCTACTTTCTCGGCCAGATTCTGTTTGTCGCGTATGGCATCGGCGTCATCGTCTTTGCCGGGACGGTGAACGCCGTGCGCAACGTGCCGCCGATCTACATCGACAACGCCCGCACGCTCGGCGCGTCGCGGATGATGGTCTACAAGACGGTGATCTTGCCGGCCATTCTTCCGGAAATGCGATCGACGATGCTTCTTAGCCTTGGCACGGGTTGGGGCGCGGTCCTTGGCGCGGAATATCTCGGCGCGCAATCTGGTCTCGGCTACATCATCGTTTACGCCGGACAGTTTGCCTATCTCGATCGCATGTTTCTGATCGCCCTCCTTTTCATTGTCTATACCGCACTCAGTTACTGGGCGGTCGGCCGCTTGACGGCACGTCTGCTCGGCTGGGCACCGTCTTCGGAGCGATAGGAAAAACACCATGACCACGCCACTTCCCGATTATTCAGCCGTGGAACTTGCCCGGCTTCTGCGGGACGGAGAAATCGGTGCCGAGGAATTGACGGCAGCCTGTCTCGATCGCATCGCCGCCCTGGAACCGGGGATTAAGGCCTGGACATTTTTCGACGCTGATCGAGCGTTGCGCGCGGCCGGCGAGGCCGACAGTCGCCGCGCCAAAGGCGAAGCATTGGGCGTGCTGCACGGGCTCCCCGTCGGCATCAAGGACACCTACGATACGCTCGACATGCCGACCGAGTTCGGTACACCCATTCATCGCGGTCGCCAGCCTTCCACGGATGCAACGATGGTGGATCGGCTGCGCCGGGCCGGTGCGATCATTCTGGGAAAAACCGTCACCTCCGAATATGCGGTCTATACCGCCGGCCCAACGCGCAATCCTCACGATCTGACCCGGACGCCCGGCGGCTCCTCCAGCGGCTCGGCCGCGGCTGTTGCCTCCGGCATGGTGCCGCTATCGCTTGCCACACAGACCAACGGCTCGACCATCCGCCCCGCGTCGTTCTGCGGTGTCGTCGGCTACAAGCCGGGCCTGGGCCTTCTGTCGCGCACCGGCATTCTCAAGCAGTCCGACCTGCTCGACCAACCGGGCTTGATGGCACGAACGGTTGCCGACGTCGCAATGCTGAGCGCAGCGCTTGGCGGGGCGGATGCTGCCGATCATCGTACCATCGGCTATCCGGCGCTTGACTTAAGTTCGGCTTCGACTGTTCAGGGCAGACCACCGCGACTGGCATTTATCCGTAGTCCATATTGGAACCGGCTCGACGACGACGCGGCGATGGGTCTCGAAGGCTTCGTGGCAGGTCTAGGTGGAATCATCGAAGAGGTGGAACTGCCGCACGAATTCGATCAAGCCGCATCCATCCATGCGACGATCATGGGTGCCGATATCGCCGCGGCCTATGCCGATGACTATCACCGCGCAAAGGCATTGATGAGTGACACGCTTGTCACCATCATCGAAAAGGGCGCGCTCGTTTCCGCGTCCACGTTGGCCGAAGCGTTTACGGCGAGAGACCGTCTGCTTCTTCGTTTCACCGACATTGCAGCGAAATATGATGCGATCATCACCCCGGCCGCGCGCGGCATTGCGCCCAAGTGCGAAGACGGCACAGGTGATCCCATCATGGCAACCGTGTGGACGCTGCTCGGGCTGCCGGCGATCAGCTTGCCGCTGCTGACGGGGTTCGAGAACATGCCGCTTGGCGTGCAGCTCGTCAGCGGGCAACGCGACGACCGAACGCTTCTCCGGGCTGCGGCGTGGCTCGATCGCCATTGCCGCTCTTCCAGTTTCAACACCGCATCTGCATGACCGGAGGTCTCTCTTTGCGCATCCTTCTTCTAAACCCGAACATGACGGAGTCCGTGACGGCCATGATGGTCGAAAGCGGGCAGTCGGTGGCCGCAATCGGCACCGAACTCCTCCCCGCCACGGCGCCGCGCGGCATGCCGTATATCTCCACGCGCGCCGAAGCACAGATCGGCGGTGCTATTGCGCTGGAAATGCTGGCGGACCATGAGGGTCAGGTCGACGCTGCAATCCTTGCGGCCTTCGGCGATCCGGGGCTGCTTGGAGCCAGGGAGCTATTTGATTTTCCTGTTATCGGGGTGTCCGAGGCGGCGATGCTGACCGCCTGCATGCTCGGGCGGCAATTTGCCATAGTCACTTTTTCAAACAGCCTTGTCGGATGGTATCGCGATTGTGTCGACTTGAACGGCATGGCGGCGCGTTGCGCCGGCATTCACGCTCTCGATCTCGCCTTCGCCGACGTCGCAGGCGATCAGGAGGCCAGCGCCGAACGGCTGGTCGCGCTGGCGTACGAGGTCGTCCGCGACAGTGGCGCCGACAGCCTGATCTTTGCCGGCGCGCCGCTTGCCGGTCTCGCTCGGCGCTCAGCACATCTTATTCCGGTGCCGGTCATCGATCCGGTGGCAGCAGCTGTCAAGCTGGCGGAAGCGCTTGTGGCTCTCGGGCCTCGCAAGGCCGCCATGGGTTCGTTTCAACGCCCCGCGCCAAAACAGACGGTCGGCCTTTCCGAGCGCCTGACCGCACGCATCGCCCAAAGCGACGTGATCCTATCCAGAGGCCACTCAGAAAGTTTCAGCGCATGAGCTTCGACACTATTATTCGCGGCGGCACCGTCGTAACCGCCGCCGATATCTTTCAGGCGGATATCGCAATCCGCAACGGGCGGATCGAAATGCTCGGAACCAATCTTTCCGACGCGGAGGAAATAATCGACGCATCGGGGCTGTTGGTCATGCCCGGCGGCATCGACAGCCATGTCCACCTCGCTCAGCCGGCCGGGGTTGGTATTGTTCCCGCGGATGATTTCGAAAGCGGCACACGCTCGGCCGCGATCGGCGGCAATACCACCGTCATGCCCTTCTGCCTGCAGCAAAAGGGTCAGAGCCTGCGCGAGGCGTTGACGGATTATAGCGCCAAGGCCCGAGGGGCATCGTCAACTTAACGAAGCATGGATTTCAATGTGGGATGCTCGGCCATGACTGACCGAGATCCTCTTTACCGCCGCCATCGTTTTCCCGCCGAAATCATCGGCCACGCCGTATGGCTCTATTTTCGCTTTCCGCTCAGCCTGCGGATGGTCGAGGACATGCTGGCGGCGCGAGGGATCACCGTTTCGCATCAAACGGTCAGGCTGTGGGCGGAAAAATTCGGACGCACCTTCGCCAACCAGATCCGTCGACGTTCGTGCGGCCAGCTCGGCGACAAATGGCATCTAGACGAGGCCGTCATTTCGATCGGAGGCGAGAAACATTGGTTGTGGCGCGCCGTCGATCAGGACGGATTTGTGCTGGAGGTTCTGGTGCAAAGCCGCCGCAATGCCAAGGCAGCCAAACGCCTGATGCGCAAGCTGCTGAAGGGCCAAGGCCGTGCGCCACGCGTGATGGTTACCGACAAGCTCCGATCCTATGACGTCGCCAAACGAGAGGTCATGCCGGCGTCGAGCATCGATCCCACAAGAGCCTCAACAACCGGGCGGAGAACTCCCATCAGCCAACACGACGACGAGAACGGATCATGAAGCGTTTCAAGTCACGGCGACAGTTGCAGCGCTTCCTCTCCATCCACGATCCGATCGCCAACCTCTTCCACATCCCACGCCACGACATTTCCGCCAGCCACCATCGCGAACTGCGCGCCGCCGCCATGAGCATGTGGGCCGAAATCGCTCGGATATAATCGGAAAGCCGAGCAGGAGCACCAGCTGTCGCCTGACGGACGTTAAGTTTACGGTGCCGTGGCGAGAAACACTGGCTCTGGCGCGCAGTTGATCAGGATGGCTTCGTGCTGGATGTTCTCGTGCAGAGCCGCCGCAACGCCGAAGCCGCCTGGCGATTGATGCGCAAGCTGCTGAAGGCTCAGAGCCATGCGCCTCGGATCATAATCACCGACAAGCTGCGGTCCTACGACGCCGCGAAGGCGAAGATCATGCCCGGCGTCGAGCATCGTTCGCACAAGGGGCTTAACAACCGGGCCGAAAATTCTCACCAACCAACGCGAAGGCGCGAGCGGATTATGAAGCGCTTCAAATCACGCCGGCACCTTCAGCGCTTCGTTTCGATCCACGACCCGATCGCCAATCTCTTCCACATTCCTCGGCATGACATTCCCTCAAACCACCATCGCGAACTGCGGGCCGCGGCAATGCAGATGTGGAACGAGATCGCTCAGCTTGCGCTCGCCTGACAGCGGGACATCCACGCAGGGCTCACCCAGTCGGTGTTAACTTTACAGTGCCCTCGCCACGGATCGAAATGACGACTTCGTCGAGGTGCCATTTATCGCCGAGCCGACCAACGGAACGACGGCGAATGTCGTTGGCAAAGTGCCGGCCGAATTTCTCCGCCCAAAGCCGGATCGTTTGGTGCGTCACGATGATACCGCGAGCCGCCAGCATGTCCTCGACCATGCGCAGGCTGAGCGGGAAGCGGAAGTAAAGCCACACAGCATGGGCGATGACTTCACCGGGAAAACGATGGCGGCGGTAAAGCGGGTCACGAAACTTGAGGGTCATGCGCCATCATCGCAGACCAAGGTCGATCGACAGTTAACGTTACGATGCCTGCGGTTGGACCAGCCATGCCTATTTCGGCTTCGACGTCCACAATCGGGGCAAATACCGATCGTGGATCCGGCTGCGGAAACAACCCAATCGTCATCAACAGTGAGCGCGACACCCAGTATCTTGACCCCTGGGCCAGGCGACCATTTCGATTTCGTTAGCATGCCCGCCCATAGCAACACCGTCGCTAACAGCCGATGAACCACACAAAGTGAGGAAGAACCCTGTAACGTTATTCGTGCACGCACTTTGTTCGGTGCCGTACACGGTGTGATCAGCATCAGCTTGGAGGCACGCTTCGTGGGTTTGCCGGCGGAACGCCTGGAGCACGAACTTGATGAGTTCGTTCTGACCATTGCGGCCGGTGCTTCGTCAAGACAAGGACATCGCCGATAGCTGGAGTTGGTTGTCGAGCCCCTTTGGCTGCCATGCACCGATTGTTCATCTGACGCACTGTTTTCCTTGTCTTTCTTGCAATGCACGCGGCATCGGCCAGAGCCAGTAGCCAATTCCTTGATCACCTTTCCCTAATGGAGTCCCCGGCATACTGACGTAACGGCGACAGCAGATACTGGATAATTCTTCGTGACCCCGTCTTTATCTCGGCGGTGACCGCCATGCCTGGCTTCAGGGGTTCCATCTTGCCATCCACCTTCATGCTACTGCCATCGAGCGCAACGCGGGCAATATATGTTGGTGAGCCGCTGGCGGCCTGATTATCTGTCCCGTTGCTGCTCGTGGCCGTTTCATCGTTGCTGCCGTCCGTGGGGCGTTTGTCAGCGGTGACCACATCCGGACTGACTTCGATCACATGACCGTGCAACAGGCCATAACGCGTAAAGTTAAACGTCTCCACCTTCACCTCGACCTCCTGGCCAGGGTGAACAAATCCTACATCCGCATTCGCGACGGTTGCTTCAAGGACCAGGGATTGTCCCTCGGGCACGAGGACGAGCAATTGTTGGGCTGGCGTCACGACACCGCCCAACGTGTGAATTGCCAGTTGCTGGACCACGCCATCGATCGGCGCGCGCAGCTCCGTCTCCGCCAATTTTCGCTCGGCCTTAATAAGATCTTCGGTTTGCTCGCTTGCGTCCTGCTCGGAGTCGGTGAGATCGCTGAGCACCTGGTGTTGATATTCCGCCCGCACCTGATCACGCTGGCGTTCCAATGACGCCCGCGCTGCGTCGATTTCGACCAGTTGGCGGTTGTCCTGCGAAAGATCGTCCCGGTTCTCAATCAGGGCCTGCTCAGCATCGAGCCATTGAAACCGATTGCCAGCCTGCTTCGCAAGGAGCCTGGTGCGTATGGCGTCCTTTTCCTCAAGAAGCGGTTTTGTCTCTCTCAGCTTATCCATGCTCGCCCGGACCTCTTCGGATTGAGCACGTTTCTCGTCAATTTGCCGATCAAGCGAGGCGATTTTCTCGGCTTGCTCGGCTGCCTGCGCCCAGACATAGGCGCGTGCTGCCGCCACCTCCTGCGGGGGCGCATCCTCCGGCGCGATGAATGCCTGCACCGCCTTGTCGGGATCACCTTCTGCTTTGAGGGCTGTCAGCCGCGCGATATCAAGCTTGGACCGGATCAGATCATGAGCGGCCCGATCACGGTCGGCAGCCGCCTCAGTCCCATCGAGAGCGATTAGAAGATCACCCGAGCGTACAACGTCTCCATCCTGCACGCGAATCTGTCTCACGATCCCGGATTCAAGCGGTTGCAGGACCTTGACCTTGCCTGCTGGCAACAACTGGCCCTGGGCCGTAGCTATAATATCGACATGTCCAAACCACGACCATGCAAGCGCGGCACAGAAGAAAGCGATAATCGTGAAGGCGATGCTGCGCCCAAGAGGCGATGCCGGCGTCTCGACAACCTCCAGAGCAGCCGGAAGAAACTCACGTTCCGAATTGTCATGAGCCGGCATACGTGGCCATTGCAGAATGCGAGCGGTTCGTTCACGCGACACTGTGGACACCTGTCTGCAAATGGAGGAGCGAGGCGTAACGGCCACCGGCACGCAACAACTCTTCATGGTTGCCGTCCTCGACAAGCCGACCTCGCTCGATCGTCAGGATCCGGTCGGCATGCCGTACGGCGGACAGGCGGTGAGCGATAATCAGCACTGTCCGGTTTTGCGCAATTTGCCGCATATTCTCCTGAATGATGCGCTCGCTTTCATAGTCGAGAGCGCTCGTCGCTTCATCGAATATCAAGACACGCGGGTCCATGACCAAGGCGCGCGCAATTGCAATGCGCTGACGCTGACCGCCCGAGAGGCTGGCACCTCGCTCACCAACGGGAGAGTCGTATCCATTGGGTAATTCCAGGATAAACTCATGTGCGCCAGCAAGTTTCGCTGCGGCCACAACCCGCTCTATGGGCATGCCGGGGTCAGCGAGTGCGATGTTGTCGCGTATCGAACGGTTGAAGAGCACATTTTCCTGTAAGACGACACCGATCTGGCGGCGCAGCCATGATACGTCTATCGAAGATAGATCGACACCATCGACCAATAGCCGCCCACTTTCAGGCAGATAAAGCCTTTGAACCAGCTTGGTGAGTGTCGACTTACCCGACCCGGACGGTCCGACGATGCCAACCATCTGACCGGGCGGAATGGCAATGTCCACGTCGTGGAGAATTTCGGGTCCATCAGGACGATAACGAAACGTCACATGCTCAAAGGTGATCGCACCCCGAAGTGCGGGAAGGGCTGCGCGCCCCGGCGAAAAACTCGGTTCGGGGTGAGTGTTCAAAATATCGCCCAACCGCTCCACCGAGAGGCGCGCCTGATGAAAATCCTGCCAGACCTGGGCAATCCGCAGTACAGGTTGGGCTACCCGACCTGCCAGCATGTTGAAGGCGACCAATTGTCCGACGGTCATCTTTCCCTCGATCACCGCCTTGGCGCCGAAGAACAGAACTGCTGCCGTTACCAGCTTACTGACGAGCTGGACTGTTTGGCTTGCCCAATTGCCAAGACTGAGAACGCGAAAACTCGCCTGGACATACCCCGCCAGTTGCTCTTCCCAGCGACGCTGCATTTGCGGCTCGACCGCCATCGATTTCAAGGTCTGAACGCCGGTTACCGCTTCGACCAGGAAAGCCTGGTTCTCGGCGCCGCGATTGAACTTTTCGTCGAGACGGCGGCGGAATATCGGCGTCACACCCGCGGAGATCGCGATGTAAAAGGGAAATGACGCCAGGACGATGCCGGTCAGCAGCAGCGAATAGGAAGCCATCACGGCCAGGAATACAAACGTGAAGAACAGATCCATCACAAGCGTCAGCGAGGAGCTTGTCAGGAAGTTCCGAATGTTTTCCAGCTCTCGCACACGGGCGACACTGTCGCCAGCACGTCGCGCTTCAAAATAGCCGATCGGCAGCGCCATCAGATGGCGAAACAGTCGAGCGCCGAGTTCGACATCAATCCGGTTGGTCGTGTGTGAAAAGGCATAGGTGCGAAGAGCCGTCAGCAAGCTCTCGAACACTGACACCGTCACCAGACCGATGACGAGGACATCAAGCGTCGTCAGCCCGCGATGAACCAGCACCTTGTCAATAACGACCTGGAAGAACAGCGGCGAGATAAGGGCAAAAAGCTGTAGGAAGAAGGACACGACAAGGACTTCGCCGAGCAGTCGACGGTATTTCATCATCGCCTGCAGGAACCAGGTGATGTCGAAATGCTTTGCGAGGTTTCCGAGTGAGGCCCGGCGTGTCATCAACAGGAGACGGCCATTCCATTGCGCCTCGAAATCGGCACGGCTCAGTTCCTGCGGCCGCCCGACCGTAGGATCCTGAATGAGGACGCCTGCAGCGGCAACCTGGCCCAGAATAAAGAAACTGCCGTCGTGTCTTTGAGCGATGGCCGGTAGCGAGGTTTTGGCAAGTCGTGACCAGCTACTCGAAACCGCTCTCGCCTTCAGCTCGAAGTCCTTCGAGCAGCGGAGCATTTCCAGCATGCCGATTTCAGCACCGCCGAAACGGTGCTTGATCTGCGCGGGGTCGGCCGCGACCCCATGGAACCGAAGCAGGAGGACAAAAGTCTCCAAACCTGCTGTCGGCACCGTATTCACCTGAGCCGTATCCAACATCTAAAGTCTCGCAATTTCCGCTTCGTCTCTATCCCTCGCTTCCCCGTCAGTGGTGCCAGGCGGCCGCTATGGCGTTTTGCAAGGTGGAGTCGGTTGGCATTTGCGTGGCCGATGTTGGATTGAAGCCGGTGTTGTTGGCGGAATAAGTGGCCATCGCGGAAACTAGTTGGGCGACCTGACTATCCAACTTAGAACCGTCGGATGTGGCGAAGCTTTGCACTGCCTTTGCAGGCGTGCCGCCGAACCAATCATTGATCGTCAGGCTGTCGGTCGTCCCGAGGATGTCGATTTTCAGATTGTTGCCCGATTGCACGAACCACAGGTTCTCATCCGACAGATTGGATCCGAAATCCACAAGGCCGGTAGTCGTGCCAGTCGCGGCAGCAATCGTTCCCTGTCCCGCGCCGGTGCCGAAGCTATAGGTCTCGCCGGTGCCTGTTGCGGTAACGGTGTTGTTGCCGGACAAAATGATCAGATCGTTGTTGCCGCTGATAGTCGCATTTGCGCCGGCCTCAAGTTTCACCGTGCCACTGGTCGTCGTTATGGAATGAGCGCCGGTGGTTACTGCATCGACAGCATTCCCGGTACCGGAGACAGTGACAAGGCCACTTGCCTTGTCGGTGATCGTATTCGAACTGCCGGTGATTGTCGCCGTCGCACCGGTTTCTATAGTTACCGTGCCGTTACTGATGGTCGCCGTGTCGGTGGCTCCCTTGACGTCGAGGGTGATGCCGGTGCCGCTGGTCGCGACGCCGGAACTCGTTCCCTGCTCGGTGATGGCGAAGTTGTTGCCCGTCAAGGTCACCGCACCTGCAACCGTGCTTGTGCCGACGATCACCGTGCCGCCGTTCAACGTCGCCGCATTGCCGGTGCCCGTCACGTTCAGCGTATCGCCGGTCCCCGTCGACGTCACTGTCGCCGTGCCAGCCTCGTTGACGATATCCGAGTTGCCGTTGATCGTCGCCGAAGCGCCGGCACCCAAGGTCACCGTGCCGCTGGCAATTGCGATCGTGTCGCCGGTGCCCGTGACCGTCAGGGTCGAGCCTGTGCCAAGTGCAGTGATCGTGTTGGAATTGCCCTTCACCGTCGCACCCGTCACACCGCTTTCCAGCGTCACCGTGCCGCTCGCAACTGTCGCCGTCGCCGTCGATCCCGTCATATCGACAGAAATCCCCGCCCCGCTCGTCGTCACCGTCGCGCTTGCCAGTTCCGTGATCGCATCTCCGTTCCCGGTCAGTGTCAGCGAGTCCGAGGCTTCAACCGTCACCGTGCCATTTTTTACCGTCGCAGTGTCGGTCTTGCCCTTCACATCCAGGCTGATGCCGTCACCGCTGGTGACAACACCGGAACTGGTCCCTTGCTCGGTGATGGCAAAATTGTCGCCTATCAAAGTTACCGCACCCGCGACCGTGCTCGTGCCGACCATCACAGTGCCGCCGGCTAGCGTCGCCGCATTGCCCGTGCCCGTCACGTTCAACGTATCGCCGGTCCCCGTCGAGGTCACTGTCGCCGTGCCTGCCTCATTGACGACATCCGAGTTGCCGTTGATCGTCGCCGACGCGCCGGCGCCAATGCTCGCCGTGCCGCTGCTCATTCCGATCGTGTCGCCGGTGCCGGTGACCGTCA
>NZ_JACHZQ010000013.1 GCF_014193655.1 Rhizobium sp. BK313
ATCCTCCCCCCGAAACCAAGCTCTTCTAAACATCAATAGATCACCAAATGCCCGCAGCCAGCCGGCCGCGCTGCGTTCCAACGCCCCAATCACCAAACACAAACATAGCCAACCAAGCCATGCCGTGGACCTGTGACCTCCTGATGTAGAAGGTCGATCTTGAACGGTGTCTAATCTCAACCGAAAGAAACTGGCCCTCTGACGCGGGCATCAAGCGAATCGCGCTCGCGCCGACATGAAAATATTGTGCTTTCGCACGACCGAAACGCTTTTCGGGTGGGCCGTGACCGGCATTTCAGGTCATATGCGTCATTGTCGGCGGCGTAGCGGATTCGCCGCGATCAGACGAACAGAGGCAGCGAGTTTATCGTCTTGCCGATTCAGTCCGGTCCCAATGAGAGGATATCGGCATGGCCAAGACGGCGCGACGTGCGCAGAAGGATTATGTCTACAAGATCGCGAATTCACCTGTCGGCAGGCTGAAGCTGGTGGCTAGCCATGAGGGTTTGGCGGCGATTCTGTGGGATATTGACCGGCCAAATCGTGTTCGGCTGAATATCGTCGCAGAGGATGCTAACCATCCCGTTCTCATAGAGACCGAGCGGCAGTTGCGGGATTATTTCGCCGGCGAACGACAGATTTTTGATCTGCCGCTCGATTTCTCGGGCACGGAGTTTCAAAAGAAAGTATGGCAGGCGCTGCTCACCATTCCCTTCGGTGAAACGCGTTCCTATGCGCAGATTGCCGCCCAGATCGGTGCGCCCAGGGCGATACGGGCGGTGGGCGCCGCCAATGGCAAGAATCCGATCTCCATCATCACGCCCTGCCACCGGGTCATCGGAACCGCGGGGGACCTCAGGGGATTTGCCGGCGGTCTGCAGCGGAAGACCTATCTTCTGGGATTTGAAGGCTCCGAGACCAAAACGTTCAATTTTGCAGCTTGATGGATTGGCTACACCCGGTCTGGCAGGAGATCGATCTAACAGCAATGGCAAAACAGCCCGCTTGTCGAATCAAGCGGGCTGTTTGTGCTTCTGGCCTCAGCCATTGAGACCGGTCGGCTGGCCCGGTTTCCCAGGCCAGCCATCGGCTCATATCAGCCTTCAAGCCACTTCACTTGCTCCGGCGTCAGCTTGATGTCGAGCGCCGAAAGACTGTCTTCCAGCTCGGCGATCGTGCGTGGCCCGATCAGCGGGATGACCGGGAAGGGCTGCGCGACCACATAGGCGAGCGCGATGTGGATCGGATTGCGGCCGAGCTTTTGCGCGAGCTCGATCGCCCGGTCACGACGGCCGAAGTTGCGCTCGGAATACCAGACACGGACCAGTTCTTCCTCGCCCCGCTTGTCACGACCGGCGCGGTCGGTGAAGAAGCCGCGGCCCTGGCTCGACCAGGCGAAGTTCGGTATTTGCTTCGCATCGAGCCAGGTTCTCCACTCGTCGTCCGAGGCGGCGACGCATCCGGCCCAGATCGGATCGAGCATTTCTGCCAGCGAGAAGTTGTTGGAAAGAGCCGCCGGCGCCGTCTTGCCATTCTTTTCGGCATAGGCGATCGCCTCGTCGAAACGCGCGCGAGTCCAGTTGGAGCCGCCGAAGACACCGCGGATGCGCCCGGCTTTGACCTCGGCATCCATGGCATCGACGAATTCACCGACCGGAACCGCCGTGTTGTCGCGATGCATGAAGTAGATATCGACATAGTCGGTCTTCAGCCGGTTCAGCGACTGGTCGAGCTGTTTGCGGATCATGTCCGGGTAGCAGAGGGGGGAATGCGCACCCTTGCCGATTAGCACGATCTCCTCACGCGGAACCCTGCGGCTGGTGTGCCAGTCGCCGAAAATGCTTTCCGTCTTGCCGCCGCCATAGACATAGGCCGTGTCGAAAGCATTGCCGCCGGCTTCATAGAAGGCGTCGAGCGTCAGCGACGCGGCGGCGAAATTCGGGAAGAATTCGAAGCCGAGCGTGACGATCGAGGCCGGCTTGGCAATGCCCGGAATTGTGCGCTTCGGGACGCTGTTGCCCCTGGTGACCGTTGCGCCGGCGATGTTCGTCGTCCGCCGTGTTGCCTTCTCGACCTCATATTCGAGGCCGACGGAGGCGCGCCATTGGTCGAGAACACGCAAGTTTCCGATCGAATCGGCCCAGCCGATGCCCGGATAGGCGAATTCCTTGCTTCCGGCACGAATGGCGTCGCCGGCGGCATCGACCTCGAAGGAATAGAGCCAGCGGTCTTCCTTGACCTCAATGACCTGCGTTTCCGCGCCCTTGATGAGCTCGATCTTGCCGACGCCGCCCTTGTGGCCCGAAGCGAACCAGAAATCCTTGACTTCCAGGCGGCCGTCCGAGCCGATGATGCGCAGCGTATTGTCCTGCTGCGCCATGATCGAGCAGGAAACTTCGGCGATGATGTTGTTCGGGAACTTCAGCACCGCCGAAGCCCATTCGTCGACGCCGGTCTGGCCGAGATGAGCGACGCCGGAGACTTTTTCCGGTTCCAGGAACGGCTTGCCGTTAGCGGCGCCTGCGATCAACCGCGCCATCGATACGGGATAGCCCCCGACATCCAGGATACCGCCGCCGGCGGTGTCATTGGCAAACAACCGGTGCTCCGGCTTTACCGTGCCCATGTTGAAGCCGAAGGAGGAGCGGATAATGCGGATCTCGCCGATTGCGCCGCTTTTCACCAGCTCGATCAGCTTCGCCGTCTGCGGGTGGACACGGTACATGAAGGCTTCGCCGGCGAAGACGCCGGCCTTCTTTGCTTCGTAATAGATCGCCTCGGCATCATAGGCCGACAACGCGATCGGCTTTTCAACGAGCACATGCTTGCCGGCGCGGATCGCCTTGATCGCCCATTCGGCATGGCCGGTATGGGGCGTGGCGATATAGACGGCGTCGACGTCGATATCGGTCAGCAGCGCCTCATAGCCATTGACGATGCGCGCGCCTGGGAAGCTTTCACCAAGGCCTGGCTTGCCGGGATTGCGGCTTGCGATGGCCACCAATTTTCCGGTGCGCGAATGGGCAACGCCGTCGGCGAAGGTCTGGGCGATCTTGCCGGGGCCGATAATTCCCCAGCGGATGGGTGCGTCTGTACTCATAAAACGGTCCTTTCGTAAGTCTGCATGCTGTCTTGGAAGGATTGGAGGACGGCGCTATCGCAATCGGTTACCGGCGCCGTCGAAGAGGAATGTCTTGGCTGCGGAGAGCGCGACGGTCAGTGTGTCGCGATTGCCGGTGTTGCGGGATTCCTCCCGCTCGATGACGATTTGCTCGCCGCCGGCGACGTTGGCGTAGATGTAGCTGGTATTGCCGAGATGTTCGGCGACATCGACGTCGACGGTCATGTCGACATCACCACGGCCGGCCTCAAGAAAATGTTCGGGACGGATGCCGAGCGTCACCGCCTGGCCGGTTTCGACCTGAGCCGCGTTGATCGGCAGCGACAGGCGAACCTCGCGTAGGTTCTGCAGGGCAACGGTGATGCTGCCGGTCTGTTTTTCGACGATCTCGGCCGGCAGGAAATTCATTTTCGGCGAACCAACGAAGCCGGCAACGAACTTATTGGCGGGATCGTCGTAGAGATCGAGCGGGGCGCCAATCTGTTCGATATTGCCGCCGCGCAGCACGACGATCTTGTCGGCAAGCGTCATCGCCTCCGTCTGGTCGTGCGTCACGTAGATCATTGTGGTGCCGAGCTTCTTGTGGAGGCGCGAGATCTCGACGCGCATCTGCACGCGCAGTTCCGCGTCGAGATTGGACAGTGGCTCATCGAACAGGAAGATCTGCGGCTCGCGCACGATGGCGCGGCCGATGGCGACGCGCTGGCGCTGGCCGCCGGAAAGCTGTTTCGGCCGGCGTTGCATCAGCTCGGTGATCTGCAGGATCTCCGACGCCTGTTTGACGCGGCGGTCGGTATCGGTCTTCGGGTTGCCGTTCATGCGCAGGCCGAAGCTGAGGTTCTGCTCGACGGTCAGGTGTGGGTAAAGCGCGTAGGACTGGAACACCATGGCGATGCCGCGGTCGGCCGGCTCGACATCGTTGACGGTGCGGCCGCCGATCTTGAGTTCGCCGCCGGTGATGTCTTCCAACCCGGCGATCATGCGCAGCAGCGTGGACTTGCCGCATCCGGACGGTCCGACGAAGACGACGAATTCGCCGTCCTTCACATCGAGATTGGCGCCGTGGATGATTTCCAGCGAACCGTAGCGTTTGACGATATTGTTGAGGGACAGTTCTGCCATACGGGTCTCCCGGAATTATTTGATTGCGCCGGCGGCAATGCCGGCGATGAAGTGGCGTTGCAGGAGAACGAAGACGATCAGGATCGGCGCCGTCAGCATGACCGCACCGGCCATGATGCCGCCCCAGGAGACCTTGGTGAGGCCGATCAGCGTTCCCAAGGCGACCGGCGCCGTCATCATGCCCGGCCGGGAGTTGACCAGCAGCGGCCAGAGGTAGTTGTTCCAGGAGGCCAGGAACAGGATGATGGCGAGCGCGGCCATGGTCGGCCTTGCCAGCGGCAGGGCGATACGCAGGAAGATCTGCCACTCCTTGACGCCCTCGACGCGGGCGGCGTCGAAAAGCTCGCCCGGCATCATCGAAAAGGCCTGGCGCATGAAGAGCACGCCGAGCGAATTGAACAGCGGCGGCACGATCAGCGCGGTCCAGGTGTTCGCCAGATGGAAGTTGCGCGCCACCATGATGAATTGCGGAATAACGACGACGGAATAGGGCAGCGTGATCGTTCCGAGGATGATGCCGATGACGACGGACTGACCGAGGAAGCGATAGCGCGCTAGCGCCCATCCGGCCATCGAGGTCAAAAGAACCGACAGGAAAGTATAGATGACCGCGACGACGATGGAGATGGTCATGGCACCGAAGAAGTTGGTGTCGGCTTGCAGATTCCGGACATTGTCCAAGAAGCTCGTCGACGGTGTCATGATGATATCCGGGCTGAAAATGCCGTAGTCCGGCATCGTCGAGAAGATGAACATCATCCAGAGCGGAAACAGCCAGATAATGGCAAGTGGCGTCAGCAGGGCGTGTAGCGCGACTGATCGCATCAGATTGGATTTGGACTTGGATTTCATTTCGGTTCGCGCCCCACCCAGAGATTGAGAAGAGAGATGGCTACGGCGAGCGCCGCCATGGTGTAAGCAATGGCCGAGGCATAGCCGAAGTTCAGCGATTGGAAACCCTGGCGATAGAGCAAGAGGCCGAGCGTCTCCGTGGCACCGCCCGGACCGCCGCGATTGGTGATCAGGAAGGGCTCGGTGAAGAGCTGCATCGTACCGATGACCGACAGCACCACGCAAAAGAGGATGATCGGTTTCAGTAGCGGCAGGGTAATGTAGAAGAATTGCTTGACGCGGCTTACACGGTCGAGCGTGGCGGCCTCATAGACATCCTCCGGGATCGATTGCAGCCCGGACAGGATGATGATGGCGTTGTAGCCAGACCAGCGCCAGGTCACGGCGATGATGATCAGCAGCATGGCGGCATGTGCTTCGGAAAACCAGGAAACCGGTGCGATGCCGACGCCGCCCAGCAGCTTGTTGATGATGCCGAAATCCACGTTGAACATCAGCCGGAAGACGGCAGCATAGGCCACTTCGCCGACCACGACGGGAGCGAAGAAGGCAAAGCGGAAGAGGCTCCGCGCCTTCAGAAGCGGAGAGTTCAACAGTACCGCCATGACGGTCGCGAGCGAGATCATGACCGGAACCTGGATCACCAGGATGATCAGCGTGTTTGCGAGCGCATTGTAGAAGGCCGGGTCGCCGAACAGGCGCGCCCAATTGATCGAGCTGAATACCCACGGATTGACGCGCGTGTTCTGAAACGAGATCAGGAATGAATTGATGATCGGCCAGATCCAGAAGGTGGCGAACACGAGGAAATAGGGTGCAAGGAACGCGTAGGCGCTCCGGTTTCGCAACCGCATGAAAGCCTTCTCCTTTTATGCCCAATGATTTGGCGCGTGAGACCACATCCCCGCCGCCCTTGGGGCGGCGGGGATGCCGGGCGCGGCTTGGAACGCGCGGCCGGCTGTGTCACTCACTTGGCGACCGGCAGTCCGGTTGCGGAAGCGATCTGCTGAGCAGCGTCGGCAAGCGCGGTCTTTCCGTCCGGATAGCCGCCGGCGAGGTACTTCGTCTGTACTGCCCTAAAGACGGCATCGGCATCACTAAAATACTGGGTGCCTGGGCTGGGACTAATCTTCGGCAGGGTTCCGAGGATATCGACCCAGATCTTTTGATTGTCGTAATAGGGCAGCGGCTCGTTGACGAAGGGGTCCTTCACGGCTGACAGCAGCGACGGCACGAGGCCGAAGGACTTCAGCATGGTGACCTGCCCTTCATTGGTGCCGAGAGCGTAGTTGACGAACTTCCAAGCGGCCTCCTTGTTCGGCGAGTTCTCGGCGATTGCCAACGAAGAACCGCCGAGGTTGGCAGCATGCTGGCCGTCCGGCGTCATGCTCGGCATCATGTAGACGCCCCACTTGCCCGAGAGATCCGGCGAGGTGGAGCGGATGGTGCCGTCATACCAGCCGCCATACATCTGTGTCGCGACCTTGCCGGCCGTGTTGGACTGAACCTTTTCAGCCCAGTTGGCGGCGGTCAGGGTGCCGGCGTCCTTCATTGCCTTGACCTTGTCGAGCGCTGCGATGCAGGCCGGCTGGCTGATGGTGATGTTCTGGCTATCGGCCGAAAAATAGCCGCAACCCTGCTCGTTGGCGAGCATGCGGAACCATTCGCTGTCGCCGTTAAGGTCGGCCTGCGACATGACCACGCCCGGATTGGCGGCAGAGATCTTCTTGCCGGCAGCGATGAAATCGTCCCATGTCTTGATCGATGCTGGATCGATGCCGGCGTTCTTGTAGAAATCGCGACGATAGAACATGGCCACAGGACCGGAATCCCACGGCATGGCGTAGGCGGCATCGCCAACCTCAAGCTCGGTGCGCTTGAAATCCGGGAATTGCTTCTTGATGTCGTCGGTGTAGCCCAGCTTCGTCAGATCGGTCAGGCAGTCTGGGAACCGGTTCCAGAAGATCGCGGCCTTGTGGTTTTCGATCGACATGATGTCAGGCAGTCCTTCGCCGCCGGCTGCGCAGGCAGCCAGCATCTTGTCGAAGACCTGCGGATTGCCGATATCCTGCACATCGACCTTGATATCCGGATATTTCTTGTTGAAGCCCTCGAGCGTGGATTTCAGCGCCGATGCGGCGACGTTCCAGCTCCATACGGTGATAGTGGTTTGCTGGGCGAAGGCAGACCCGGTAGCAAACAACGCGACGACTGCCGTCGCGCCAAGAAGTTTTAAGCGCATTGAAAATCCTCCCTTTTCAATTGCCGTCCTCTAGCGAACGCGCTTAAACTAGCTGTCGGTACGCTTCTGTCTCCTAAAAAAGGAACATCGAGTTGGCGGAAAGTAAGGTGGGTCATCGAGCGGTCTATCAGCCGGGTGCGAGCAGCATCGAGGGGCTGCCGACGACCCTGCAGATGTTTCATACCCATCCGCCCCCGATGGTGAAGCCGCATTGGCATGCGCAGGTCGAGGTGAACTACCTTATACGCGGCACGGTTCACTACCGTATGAACGATCATGAAATTCAGCTCCACGCCGGCGATATCTGTCTGTTCTGGGGCGGACAGCCGCATCAGATGGATGATTCGTCGGAGGATTCGATCTATGCCGGCGCGCATCTGCCGCTGGTGCATTTTTTCCGCATGCGCCTGCCGCTCGATATTTCGGGCCGCCTGATGCGGGGCGAGACCCTGGTCACCTCGGCGACAGACGCAGCCGACAACGAGAATTTTGCCCGCTGGTATCGCTATGCCCGCTCCGGTGACCCGGCCAAGGCCGAACATGCCGTCGCCGAACTCCTGCTGCGCCTCGAGCGCATCGCCTTCGAGCCTTATCTCATGCTGCCGGAAAAGCGGGAGTATAAGCCGAGCGAGCAGGTCCATCCGCAATCGTCGCGCAGCCTGGCGCGGATGTGCGATTTCGTTGCCGGCAATTTCCTGCACGATATCGATACGGTCGATATTGCCAAGGCGGCCGATCTGCATCCGAAATATGCAATGAACCTCTTCAAGAAATGTACCGGCATGACGCTGAGCAAATATGTCAACCTGCTGCGCCTGTCGCGCGCCCAGGCGATGCTGATGCGTGACGGCGCCAATGTGCTACAGGTGGCGATGGACAGCGGCTTCGGCTCGATCAGTGCCTTCAACAAATCCTTCCGTCATATTGCCGGCATGTCGCCTTCGGATTTCCGCCGGGACATGCGGATGGTTACAGCAATGAGCGTCGAAGGCGCGCAGCCTTCTCTGCGCCGATCCGCCCCGCAATTCTAGCCATTGGCCTCTTGCCGTTGCTGCCGATATGGCGCACTCCTCAGAGCATATTCTTTGAGGGAGATTTTCATGCGGCAATTTTCGGCATGTATCGAATGGCTGTTCGCCCGCGAAGGCGACGATTTTGCCGACCGCATCCGGCTGGCGCATCAGGCCGGTTTGAGTGCGGTCGAGTTCTGGCGCTGGACGAACAAGGATTTGGATGCAGTCGCGTCCGCGGTAGCGGAGACGGGAATCGCCGTTTCGGGTCTGGTCGCGGAGCCGATGATCGCGCTGACGAATCCGGCTAATAAAGAGGCTTGGCTGGAAGGGCTCCGGAAATCCGTCACGGTAGCGCAGCGCCTTGGCGCTCCGGTTTTGATCGCGCAGGCGGGTGATGATCTGCCGGAGTTTTCGCGCGCCGCGCAGCGAGCGGCGTTGGTTTCCGCCTTCAGTGCCGGCGCCGATGTCCTGAAGGGCTCGGGTGTACGCGTCGGCCTTGAGCCTCTGAACACCAGGATCGACCATGTCGGCTACTATTTGTCCTCAACGGTGGAGGGCTTGGATATCGTCGACGAGGTCGGCCGGCCGGAAATCGGCATCGTCTATGATATCTACCACTCGGCCGTCATGGGCGAGCGAACGGAGGATGTCGTCGGTGGGCGGGTCGATCGCATCGTGCATGTCCACGTCGCCGATCACCCTGGCCGCAACGATCCCGGCACTGGCGGAATCGATCTGCTCAATCGTCTGAACTGGTTGTCTGCCCACGGCTATAACGGCAGGGTGGGTCTCGAATACAGGCCGAAGACCGAGGATGCCGAGGCGGTTCGCGCGGTGGTGAAGTCGCTTACGGCTTGACGGTCAGACCGGCTCGAGCACGCCGAAGACGGCGACCAGCGCGATGACGACGATACCGAGGATGATCTCGGCGATGCTGCCGAGACGGATGGCGTTCAGAGCTCGCACTCGATCGCGTCGGATCCGAGGGACGAGGACATAACGGTTGACGATCGCCAACAGGCTCATGCCGGCGACCAGTGCGATCTTGATGGCAAGCAGCGCCTGATAGGGGGACGACCAGTCGGTCGGCAGGCGCTGGAGGACCAGCATGGTATTGATGATACCAGAGGCGATGACCAGCGCCACGGCGCTATGTCCGGCAGTGGAGAAGCGCCGAAGCGCCAGCAGCGCCTCCGCCCGGGATTGGGGTGTATTCAAAAGCCGGAGAATGGGGATCAGCGGCACCAAAGCGCCCAGCCAGCCGCCGCCGGTCAAGACGTGAAGGATATCATTGGCGCGGTGCGCCAGCCTCAGCCAGCCCTCATGCATCGATGCGTGTCCAGTCAGCGTGAGGGCGGCAAGACCGAGACCGGAGCCCAACGCCACGCCCTGGCCGCGCCAGTGCCTTGATGGCAGGAAAGCGAGAACAAGGATAAGGGCCGCGGCGGCTTGCGCCTGCCAGGCTTGCCCGACCGTCGTTTCGAACAGGACATCGTAGATCGTGCCGGCATTGAAAGCATCGCTCCATCCGTTTCCGATGGTCGCGGTTTCAAGCGGCAGCGAGATGAGGGTTGTCAGGCCGGCGATCAGCGCCGTGAGGAAGGGTGCGGTGCCGAACATGCGCCACACCTTGTCGGCGAGCGCTTTCGGCACGAGAAGCCAGAGAAAGGCCGAGGCGCCCCACAGAAGCATCAGGGATGCATCGTGAAAAAAGCGGCACGCCTCGAGCGCTGTGTTGGGATCGATCAAGGTTTTACTGTGAACGTGTAGCTGCCATTGGTCTTATGGCCATCGGTGGAAAGAGCATGCCATTCGACAGTGTAGGTGCCGGCGCTAAGGGTCTCGGAGACGGGAACCATCAGCACGGTGTCGTTCTGCATCAGCATGGAGTCGCCGAGCTTGACGGCGGTCTTGCCCGGGCCGGTGACCTTTATGCCGGAAAATTTGAGGTTCAGGCCTTCGGTGAAGGTGAGATCCAGTTCGCTGGGCGAGCTCTTGACCGTGCTGTTGTCCGCAGGGGTCGCCGACTTCAGGTGCGCATGCGCAAAGGCCTGACCGGCAAGGCCGAGAGCGACAATGGCAGCGAGGCCGAGCCTGGTAATGGTTTTGGTCATAAAAATTTCTCCTGTTGGGTTACCGAGCGCGATAGAATTGTGGACATGCCGTGTCAACTTTCACTATGAGGAATGGCTGTGTTCGGGACGCTTTGCCGCAAGGCATCCTCTACTGGTCGCTTCCATCGACATAGACGTCAGGCGGAAGCGTTTATTCCCGAACTCGGCAAAGAATTGTCGCTTTTCGATTATTTCTGCTTACGACGGTTAGAGCGCTCGGGATGGTGACATTTCGATGAGGGAGTTTCATGGCGGAAAATACGATACGCGAGAAAGTGACTCGCGGCTTCAGCCAACGCCGGCGTCGCGATCGGCTCGATACCTTGGACATGCCGACCTATGTGATCGGCGACGTACATGGTTGCTACGAGCTCCTGAGCGCGCTCGAACGCAAGATTTTTGCTGATGCCGCCGAGCTGCCCGGCCGCAAGCTGATTATCATGCTGGGCGATTTCATCGATCGCGGTCCAGCCTCGGCGCAAGTCGTCAGCCGGCTGATGGCACCGCCGCCGAATGGTTTTGAGCGGATCTGCCTCACCGGCAATCACGAATTGGCTATGCTCGCCTATGCCGATGGCGAAATATCTCTGGACGATTGGGTGGCGCTCGGCGGCGAGGCGACGCTGAATTCCTATGGCGTGGATATCCAGACGTTGCGACGGCAATATTCCCGGCAGAAAAAACTCGACACCTTCATCCGAACCTGGCTACCCGACGATCATCTCAACTTTCTCCGCCGGCTGCCGATCCTGCTGGATACGCCGGAGGTGCTGTTCGTCCATGCCGGTATCGATCCGGAGCGGCCGATCGCGGCGCAGGCGGATGACGACCTCGTTTTCATCCGCTCGCGCTTTTACGACAGCGCGCAGCCGCTACCGAAGCTGATTATTCACGGCCATACTCCGGTGAGGCAGGCCGAGGCGCATGGGCTTCGGCTCAATATAGATACCGGCGCCTTCCGTTCCGGAAAGCTGACGGCGGCGCGTTTATGGCAAGGCCGCATCCACGTCACCTCGACCTGAGGCTAGAGCGCCGTGCGTTCGTATGAACGCACAAGGGTCGCCTTACTCTTTTGAACCTAGTGGATGCCGCCGGCTTACACGTTGCCGATGCAGAGATATTTCATTTCGAGATAGTCGTCCGCACCGTGACGCGAGCCTTCGCGGCCGAGGCCGGATTGCTTGATGCCGCCGAAAGGCGCGGTCTCCGCAGACATCAGGCCGGTGTTGATGCCGACCATGCCGTATTCCAGCGCTTCGGCAACCCGCCAGACCTTCTTCAGATCGCCGGCGAAGAAATAGGCGGCAAGACCGAATTCGGTGTCGTTTGCCTGGGCAATCACATCGTCCACCGTCTCGAAGCGGAAGAGCGGCGCGATCGGGCCGAATGTTTCCTCGCGGGCAACCTTCATGCTCCTGTCGATGCCGGTCAGGATGGTCGGTGCGAAGAAGGTGCCGGCGCCTTCGATGCGCTTGCCGCCGGTAAGCACCCTCGCGCCCTTCGACACGGCGTCGCGAACGTGATCCTCGACCTTGGCGATGCCCTGCTCGTCGATCAGGGGGCCGATGGTGACGCCTGCCTTGAAACCGTCGCCGACCGAAAGCTCCGCCACTTTGGCGGCGAGCTTGGCAGCAAAGGCGTCGTAGACGCTAGACTGTACATATATCCGGTTGGCGCAGACGCAGGTCTGGCCGGCATTGCGGTATTTCGAGGCCAGTGCTCCCTCGACGGCGGCGTCGAGATCGGCGTCGTCGAAAACGATGAAAGGTGCGTTGCCGCCGAGTTCCAGGCTGACTTTCTTGATCTGGTCGGCGCATTGCCGCATCAGGATGCGGCCGACTTCCGTCGAGCCGGTAAAGCTGATCTTGCGCACCTTGGCATTACCGCAGAGTTCGCGGCCGATCGCCGGGCCGTCCAGGCCGACGATGATGTTGAGAACGCCGGCCGGAATGCCCGCCTCCTCAGCGAGGACTGCGAGCGCGATCGCCGTCAGCGGCGTCTGCTCGGCAGGCTTCGAGACAACCGTGCACCCGACGGCAAGAGCCGGTGCAATTTTCCGGGCGATCATCGCCGCCGGGAAATTCCAGGGTGTGATCGTACCGACGACGCCGACCGGCTGCTTGATGACGACCATGCGCTTGTCATTGGACGGCGCGGGAATGGTCTCGCCATAGATGCGCTTGGCCTCCTCCGCATACCATTCGACATAGGATGCGGCATAGAGGATCTCGCCTCTCGCTTCCGGCAGCGGCTTGCCCATCTCGGCCGTCAGGATCGCCGCCAGCTCATCGGCATTGGCGACCATCAGATCGAACCATTTGCGCAGGATCGCAGCGCGTTCCTTGGCCGGGCGGGCGGCCCAGGCGACTTGTGCGATGTAGGCAGCATCGATCGCGGCTGTCGTCTCGGCGGCTCCCATATCGGGCAGCGAGGCGAGCACTTCGCCGGTAGCGGGATTGATGACATCGAATATCTTCGTCGCCCCACCCGCCGTCCAGACGCCGTTGATATAGCCAGCGGCGCGCAGGAAGCGCGAAGAGAAGGGGACATGCTTGGTCATTGCGGTCGTGAAGGACATGGTATGCACTCCGGAGAAGAGTTTTTCGCCTGCCGGAAAGGCGGCAGTTAATGAAGAATCAGAAGGTGAACGCCGTTATTTGCCGGCGCTCGCTTCCAGCATCGAAGCTTCCAGGATGTCGAGTGCCTCGCTGAACACGCCATCCTGAATGGTGATCGGCGACAGGAAGCGGATGACATTGCCGTAGACGCCGCAGGTGAGCAGGATCAGGCCTTTGTCGAGCGCGGTCAGCCGCACCTTGTTGGCGAAATCGGCGCTCGGCAGCTTCGTTGTCACATCGTTGAATTCCACGGCATTCATGAAGCCGGGACCGCGGATATCGGCGATCTCCGGCACCTTGTCACGCAGCGATTCCAGCCGTTGTTTCAGCCGGGAACCGAGCTGGTTAGCACGGTTGCAGAGGTCTTCATCGACGATGACATCGAGCACCGCATGGGCCGCGGCGATGCCCAGCGGATTGCCGCCATAGGTGCCGCCGAGACCACCCGGTCCTGGCGCATCCATGATCTCGGCCCGGCCGGTGACGGCGGCTAGCGGAAAGCCGCCGGCAAGGCTTTTCGCCATGGTAACGAGATCGGCGGCGACCTCATGATGATCCATGGCGAACATCTTGCCGGTACGGGCAAAGCCCGTCTGCACTTCATCGGCGATCAACAGAATGCCGTGCTGGTCGCAAAGTTCGCGCAATGCCTTCATGAAAGAGGCGGGCGCCGGATAAAAGCCGCCTTCGCCCTGAACCGGCTCGATGATGATGGCGGCCACACGTTGCGGATCGACATCGGCGGCGAATAGCTTCTTCAACGCCGCCAACGACTGCTCGACGGTGACGCCATGCAGCGGCACCGGAAAGGGTGCATGGAAGACATCGCCCGGCATCGAACCGAAGCCGACTTTGTAAGGCACAACCTTGCCGGTCAGCGCCATGCCCATGAAAGTGCGACCATGGAAACCGCCGCCGAAGGCGATGATGGCCGAGCGGCCGGTGGCGGCACGCGCGATCTTCACGGCATTTTCGACGGCTTCAGCGCCCGTGGTGACGAAAATCGTCTTCTTGGCGAAATCGCCCGGTGTCAGCGCGTTGAGGCGTTCGGCAAGATGCACGTAGCTTTCATAGGGCACGACCTGATGGCAGGTATGGGTGAAGCGGTCCAACTGCTCCTTGACGGCAGCGATGACGCGCGGATGACGGTGACCGGTGTTGACGACTGCGATGCCGGAGGCAAAATCGATATAGCGGCGTCCCTCTTTGTCCCAGATCTCTGCATTTTCCGCCCGGTCGGCGTAAATCTGCGTAGTCATGCCGACGCCGCGGGAAATGGCAGCGTTTTTCCGGTCTGTGAGGGTCGTTGCGGTCATTGTTGCACTCCAAAGGGAGGAAGAGAGTTGGAATTAACTTGCAGAACTTCTGCAAAGCTTATAGAAAATTCCTACATTTTTCCTGCAAGATATCAAGTGAGATCTTGTGAGGGTGACAAGAAAGCGGTCGACGGCCACGCAAACGGGCCGATCCATGCTAAGCAATCCAAAAGACTGAGATCAGGGACTATTGGCAATGAACAGCAACGAGCCTGTACGCTACAAGGTGGCGGAGGCGGCGCGCCTGGCGGGCGTGTCGGCGTCGACGCTCCGGCTTTGGGAAAGCCAGGGTCTTGTCGTTCCCAGCCGCTCCGAGACTGGACATCGGCAATATAACGCCGACGACGTTGCGCGATTGAAGCGGATTTCCTGGTTTCGCGCCGAGCGCGGGCTCAATCCCGCGGCGATCCGTGAAGCGCTGGAAACAGAGGATGCCTCAACCTCGGCGGATGGTGGAGAGCCGGCCATTCTCTCGGGCATCGGCCGCAAGCTCAGGTCTTTGCGGCACGCCGCGGGCAAAACGTTGGAACAGGTCGCCGCCGAGATGGGGATGACGTCATCGACGCTGTCGACACTGGAGCGGACCTCGCAGGGCGTCAGCTTCAAGACCCTGCACGATCTCGCCGATTACTACGGCACGACCGTCTCACGGCTGTCGGGCGAGGAGCGCGAGGATATCCCCGCGCTGATCCGATCGGGCGAGTGGCGCGCCTGGCCGGAAACGACGCCGGGCGTCACGGTGCAGTTGCTCGCCGAGGGAAAGACGATGATGGATTGCCACCGTTTCGTGCTGGCGCCTGGGGCGACCAGCGAGGGCGCCTACCGTCATGACGGCGAAGAATTCATCCATGTGCTGTCGGGCCGGCTGGAGCTGGTGCTCGACAGCGACCAGTTCTTCGATCTTTCGCCCGGCGATTCGCTCTATTTTGAAAGCCGCCGCTATCATTCCTGGCGCAATCGTCACGATGGCGAAACCATATTGCTCTGGATCAATACGCCGCCGACATTTTAAGCCCCGCGCAGTATCGTTATCTCCTTGTCTGTTCTATAGAACAGGACGAAAAAACGAATTCAGGCGATAAAGAGCCAGGAGAGTTTCATGGCTGCGACCATCCGTTATCACGAAGGCGATATTTCCGCCGCCGATGCTGCCCGCTACGCCGGCGCCATAGCGATCGATACCGAAACGCTCGGCCTCATCCCGCGCCGCGACCGGCTCTGCGTCGTGCAGCTTTCGCCGGGCGACGGAACCGCTGATGTGATCCGCATCGCCGCTGGCCAGAAAGAGGCGCCGAATCTCGTCGCCATGCTTGCCGATCCCGCACGGGAGAAGATCTTTCACTACGGTCGCTTCGATATTGCCGTGCTGTTCCACACTTTCGGCGTGACCACCACGCCGGTTTTCTGCACTAAGATCGCCTCACGCCTCTGCCGCACCTACACGGACCGGCATGGCCTCAAGGACAATCTCAAGGAGATGCTCGAGGTCGATATTTCCAAGGCGCAGCAGTCATCCGATTGGGCGGCTGAGACGCTTTCACCTGCGCAGATCGAATATGCCGCCTCCGACGTGCTTTACCTGCATGCGCTTCGCGACAAGCTGAGGGAGCGCCTTGTGCGCGATGGCCGCATCGACCATGCCAATGCCTGCTTCACTTTCCTGCCGACCCGGGCGAAGTTGGACCTCCTCGGCTGGGAAGAGACCGATATTTTCGCGCATAGCTGATCGGCAGAGCTAAAAGCGAATTGAACGGGAAAGTCGGTGCCGCCGATACGGCATCCGCTTTTATAGTTAGTAATCTGTTAAGAGACATCCTGCTATTCTATCCCTGATTTCATGTATTCGACCGACGCCTTCCCCGCGTCATCCAGCCGGTCCCCGGCCTTCGAATTGTTATCGGCCGCATGAGCGGACCTTGATTGAACCTGCCTTCTGCTTCCGTCGTCGTCTTGTCAGACAAAGGAGCATGTCATGTTGTCTCCCGTGAGTACCGTGTCTGCTTTGGGTACAGCCCTTGAAAAGCCGGTGGTTGCAACCGCCGAAACGTCCGGCGTCCAAACGGCGGCGACTCCGCTTGCCGTGCTGTCGAGCACGGTGAACGCCAGTGTCGAGGGTAAGCTGAACATGCTGCTGGTGGCGGCGCGCGAGCGTATGTTCGACAGCCTGCTGTCTGCCATCGACGACGCTAGCGTTGCGCTGAATGTTTCGCGCGGGCCGGACGAGAGCAATGCCGCTTTGGCGCAGCGGCTGGCCGATACGATCCGCAGCTTGCCGCCACAGCAGCTTGCCGTGGCCCAGCAACTGCTGGATACGCAGGCAAAGATGCCGATCCCTTTGCCTCTCATTGCCGAGGCTCTGGACAATCCGGATGGCCCGGAAGCGGTACAAATTGCCATCAGCCTGGAGGCGGCACTGACACAGGAGCCTGATGCGGTCATCAAGGCCGTCGTCAATTCCTATGGCCAGAATGCCGGTGAAACGGAGACGGTTGAACCGCAGGTCCCGGTCCCAGCACAGGCGGCGCTGAAGAATACCGACGCCGCTCCCACTACCGCAGCGGCGGCCTTGCCGGCCTCGCCGGAAAAAGCAGCAACGCTTGTATCCGCGGCCGCAACGTCTGCCCCCTCCGCAACTGCCGCCCAAGCTCCCGGGCAAACCCCGGCGACGGCGATCCAGGGTCAAACAGCTCCCATTCCCGCGGCAGCTCTGGACCCGAAGATGCTGCCCAGCCCGGAAACCGCGGCAACTCCGCAGGCCACTCCAAATCAGCAAGTTGCGCCAAATCAACCACCCACCCCGGTTCTGCAAGCCGTAAGTACACTTCTCGTTGACGCCAGCGTCGGTGAGATCGTTCATCCGCAAAGTGCCGTCCCGATAGAGAACAGCGTATCGTCCACAGGAACGGCGTCGCTCGCCGCGTCCACCGGAACCAAGCTCCCAACCGAGATCGCGCTGATCAGATCGCCGATCACGCCGCCGCCCGTGCCGCGGGATATCCAGCAGATCAGGGCCGACATCAAGGAAGGGCTGCAAGTTGTGATCGGCCGCGCCATGGACGTCGCCGGCCCAGATCTTCTGCAGATCATCGAGGACAACGCGTCGGTGGCAGAAAGGATTGTCGCGCAGGCGCTTGCCGCCAATGCCGCCGACCAGAGGGACGTGCAGTCATTGCCGCAGACAGCCAGTGACGAGGTCATCAGGAACCTCGCCGCAACGATGGCAAGCCAGAATTCAGCTCCCCTTGAGGAGACATCGAACGTACCGGCCGCCGCGGCCGCACTTCTCGGCAAATCCCTGGGTGACACGCTGGCGGCACCCGCCATGGATATGCCCGATACCGCCGCGCAGACGGGAGCACCAATCCCGCCGCAAGGTATTCCTTTTGCGATCGCACAATATTTGCCGGCGGACCTGCCCATTGACGACGAGGATCTCGAGCGGGTCAATCGTGTCGACCCCGCCGATGACGAGGAACATGAACAGGGCGGAGAAACGGCGCAGGACGAAAGTGAAGACGATTCCCAGCCTGAGGAAACGCATCAGTCGGCTGCGGAGGCATCCGATGAGGCCGACGCTGAAGCCGCTTCCCCGGAAGTAAAGGTCGTTGCGCCGAAACCGCTCGCGCTGCCGATGCCCGCGCCGAGGGATCCACTGCATGATCACGCCTTCGATTTCTATCGACGCATGGTGGGTTGGGAATAGCCGAACTGCATTGGAGGGCCGAGCGTTCATTTGAATGCGCAAAGGTCGCTCCAGGGTCAAACAAAAACCCGCCGGATTGCTCCGGCGGGTTTTTTATCTCTATCAGGCTTGCCGAAGATTATTCGGCGTTGCGGTTCTTGAGAGCCGCACCCAGGATGTCGCCGAGCGAAGCACCCGAGTCGGACGAACCGAACTGAGCGACTGCTTCCTTTTCTTCCGCGATTTCCAGAGCCTTGATGGACAGCATGATCTTGCGGTCCTTCTTGGAGAAGTTGGTGACGCGGGCGTCGACAACCTGACCGACCGAGAAACGCTCCGGACGCTGTTCGTCGCGGTCACGCGACAGATCGGCGCGACGGATGAAGGAGGTGATATCGTCGTGGTTGACGAGCTTCACTTCGATGCCGCCATCGTTGACTGCGATGACTTCGCAGGAAACGACTGCATTCTTGCGCAGTTCGCCGGAAGCGGCGGCTTCGCCAACGCTGTCCTTGCCGAGCTGCTTGATGCCGAGCGAGATGCGCTCCTTGTCGACATCGACGTCGAGAACGACGGCCTTGACGACGTCACCCTTGTTGAACTCCTCGATGACCTGTTCGCCCGGACGGTTCCAGTCGAGGTCGGAGAGGTGCACCATGCCGTCCACATCGCCGTCGAGGCCGATGAACAGGCCGAATTCGGTCTTGTTCTTGACTTCGCCTTCGACTTCGGTGCCGGCCGGATGGTTGCGGGCGAATGCTGCCCACGGATTTTCGAGCGTCTGCTTCAGGCCGAGCGAGATACGGCGCTTGGTCGGATCGACTTCGAGAACGACCACTTCGACTTCCTGGCTCGTGGACAGGATCTTGCCGGGATGAACGTTCTTCTTGGTCCAGGACATTTCCGAGATGTGGATCAGGCCTTCGATGCCCGGCTCCAGCTCGACGAACGCACCGTAGTCGGTGATGTTCGTAACGGTACCGGAAATCTTCTTGCCTTCCGGATACTTGGCCTGGATGCCATCCCACGGATCGCTCTCGAGCTGCTTCATGCCGAGCGAGATACGGTGGGTTTCCTGGTTGATGCGGATGATCTGAACCTTGACCTGCTGGCCGATGGACAGGATTTCCGACGGATGGTTCACACGGCGCCATGCCATGTCGGTGACGTGCAGCAGGCCGTCGATGCCGCCGAGGTCAACGAACGCACCGTAATCGGTGATGTTCTTGACGACGCCGTCAACAACCTGGCCTTCTTCGAGGTTCTGAACGATTTCAGAACGCTGCTCGGCACGGGACTCTTCCAGAACCGTACGGCGGGACACGACGATGTTGCCGCGACGCTTGTCCATCTTGAGGATTTCGAAGGGCTGCGGGTTGTGCATCAGGGGCGTGACGTCGCGGATCGGACGGATGTCGACCTGAGAGCGCGGCAGGAAGGCGATAGCGCCGTCGAGATCGACGGTGAAGCCGCCCTTGACCTGGTTGAAGATGACGCCTTCAACGCGTTCACCAGCTTCGAACTTGGCTTCGAGCTTGATCCAGCTTTCTTCGCGGCGAGCCTTTTCGCGCGACAGAACGGCTTCGCCAAGCGCGTTTTCGATACGCTCGACATAGACTTCGACTTCATCGCCAACCTTGAGCGTGCCGTCCTTGGCACGCGCACCGAATTCCTTCAGCGCAATGCGGCCTTCGACCTTGAGGCCGACGTCGACAACGGCGACGTCCTTCTCGATGCCGGTGATGATGCCCTTGGTGACATAACCTTCGGCCAGATCGTTCTTGGCGAAGGACTCTTCGAGAAGGGCTGCGAAATCTTCGCGAGAGGGGGTAGCTACAGACATAAAATCTCCTGGCGTGTCCTTATTTTCATTGGGACACTGATGCGCCGGTGGTTCGTGTTGAACAGGCCTGAACCCAGTCCGCCTTCCCTTAGGGAAAGCTATCCGGCGCTTGGACGGAATTTCAGGCTTTTTCCAAGTCGGCGGCTTCGTGCGCAAAGCACGCGAAAGCCGCTCGCATTTTAGGCATTTCGGCTCAGACCGGCGTCGATGATCGACTTTGCCATCTGAAACGCCGCTTCTATACTCATTTCCGAGGTATCAAGCAAGTGCGCGTCTTCCGCCGGCCGCAGGGGGCTGTCGGTGCGGCCCATGTCCCGCTCGTCCCGCCGTTTCACGTCCTCGAAAATCGCCGCATAATCGGCGCTGCCGCCGGTGCCGACGATTTCGTCGTAGCGCCGTTTCGCCCTGACTTCGGCCGATGCCGTGACATAGATCTTCACCGGTGCATCCGGGCAGACGACGGTGCCGATATCGCGTCCGTCCAGAACGGTGCCCGGCTCCCTCCGCGAAAAGGCCCGCTGTGCCTCGACCAGCGCGCGGCGCACCGCCGGCATGACGGCAATCTTCGATGCCGCCTCGCCGATCTCGTGCTTCGACAGGACGGCGCGATCGAGCCCGGCGAGATCGATCTTGCGCGCCATCTTCTCCGCCACCGCCTCGTCGTCGAGCGGCAGGCCGGCGTCGAGCAGGGCTTTGGCGGTCGCCCGATAGGTGAGGCCGGTGTCGAGATGGTGAAAACCATATTCCTCGGCGATCCGACGCGCCAAGGTTCCCTTGCCTGCCGCAGCGGGTCCGTCGATGGCGATGATCATTCTTTTTATATCCCTGCCTACGGTCTCGATATTATTTGTCGTATCGCCGCACCAGATCGGCCATTTCGGCAGCGTCGGCGTGGCGGATTTCGTCGAGGCCACGGGCTACGCCCTGCCGGTCGGCGACCGGTCTGTTCTGGCTGACCTTCCATTTGCCGTCGATTGCTGTGATGTCGATCTCGATGCCGATAATGCCCTTCAACTGGGCACTGATGAACTCCGGCGGGGCATCATCGACGCCCCAAGGCTGCGGACGGCTATTCTCATTTTCGCCGGTGAGCGCGCCGATCTGCTCGCGCAGCCAGGACGGATCATCGATGATGCGGGCATCGCCGCGCACCTGAACGATGGCATAGTTCCAGGTCGGCACGACCTTGCCCGTCTCCTGCTTCGTCGCATACCAGGACGGCGTGACATAGGAATCGACGCCCTGAAAAACGACCAGCACGGGTGCACCCGCTTGAATCTCCCGCCACTGCCCGTTCGCCTTGGCGATATGGGCCTGCAGCGTGCCCTTGGGCGAGAGGTCTGTCTTCAGGTGAAACGGGACGGGATTGGCGATCAGGCCGCCGTTGCCTGCCGTGATCAACAATCCCAGCGGGTATGCGCGGATCAACGCATGTTGCGTGCCGAGATCCTCTTCGCGAAAATGTGGCGGCTGATACATGGTCCCGAACCGTTCGCTATCGTCATCCTGAGCACATCATAAGGCCGATGGCTCAGGATGGCTATTCGCGCGCTCTAGCAGTCTTCGGCCTCGATCGTCGCGCCCAATCTTGTCATCAGGTCAAAAAATTCCGGAAAGCTGGTGGCGATCATGGTAGAATCGTCAACCGCGACCGGGTGCTCCGAAGCGAGGCCCATGACCAGGAAACTCATGGCAATCCGATGATCGAGATGGGTCCTGATCTGACTGCCACCAGCGTTGCCGAGACCTTTTCCATCCGGCCGGCCACGTACCGTCAGCGAAGCCTCGCCTTCGGCGCAATCGACGCCATTGAGCTTCAGCCCTTCGGCAACCGCCGAAAGCCGGTCGGACTCCTTCACCCGCAACTCTTCCAGCCCAAGCATGACCGTCGTGCCGTCGGCGAAGGCGGCGGCCACGGCGAGCACGGGATATTCGTCGATCATCGACGGCGCCCGTTCGGCCGGCACGGTGATGCCCTTGAGCGCGGAGGAGCGCACGCGCAGATCGGCGACATCTTCGCCGCCGGCGAGACGCCTCTCGAGAATTTCGATATCGGCGCCCATCTCCTGCAGCGTCAGGATCAGGCCGGTGCGTGTTGGGTTCATCAGCACGTTGCCGATGGTGATGTCCGACCCGGGAACGATCAGCGCTGCGACCAGCGGAAAGGCGGTCGAAGAGGGATCGCCGGGAACGTCGATGATCTGGCCGGAAAGCCTACCCTGGCCCTCGAGGCTGATAGTGCGTACGCCATCCCTGTCGGTCTCGACCGAAAGTGCGGCGCCGAAGCCCGCGAGCATCTTTTCGGTATGGTCGCGGGTCATCACCGGTTCGATGACGGTGGTGATGCCGGGCGCGTTGAGGCCGGCGAGCAGCACGGCGGATTTGACCTGGGCCGAGGCCATCGGCACGCGATAGATGATCGGACTGGCCGTCTCCGGCCCGTGCAGCGTCACCGGCAGCCGGTCGCCTTCGCTGGATTTGACCTGCACGCCCATCTGCCGCAGCGGATCGAGGATGCGGCCCATCGGCCGCTTGGAGAGCGACGCGTCGCCGATGAAGGTGGATTCGAAGTTGTAGACGCCGACGAGGCCCATGGTCAGGCGGCTGCCGGTGCCGGCATTGCCGAAATCGAGCGGTGCTTCCGGGGCGAGCAGCGCGCCGTTGCCGACGCCCTTGATGATCCATTCGGCCCCGGTCTTCTCGATCCTGGCGCCCATGGCCTGCATGGCCCTGCCTGTATTGAGCACATCCTCGCCTTCGAGCAGGCCTGTGATGCGGGTTTCGCCGGCAGCCAAGCCGCCGAACATAAGGGCGCGATGCGAAATGGATTTGTCGCCGGGAACGCGGATGGTGCCGGAAAGATTGGTCGAGCGGCGCGCCGTCGCGGGCCGCGAATGAATGTCTTGCGGCATGGGCAATTCCTTTGCGATGCCGTTATTTACGCCGCATTATCGTTGGCTTAGCTCCTTTTGCGCCAACTGCCCTGCGGTTCACGCTGGCTCGTTACCATAGACCCGTTGCCGGGTCATCCCGGAATGCTGGGAAAACCTGCCTCGACGTATATAAAGTTTGGCTTTGACAGAAAGAGCGGTAACGATTAAGGGGACCGGCTGATAATTTCCCTTAAAACGCCGGCTTGGACGGCATTGCCGAATCTTCATTCGGCCATTCATGAGGCTTTGACAGTGGCGAAAGCGGAACTTGGAACAAAACGTACCGATCCCGATACCGGCAAGAAGTTCTACGACTTGAACCGGGACCCGGTCGTCTCGCCCTATACCGGCAAGTCCTGGCCCTTGTCCTTCTTCGAGGAAACCTCGGCTTCGAAGGAAGTTCCCGAAGAAGACGAAGTGGCCGAAGTCGATACCGAAAACACGGAAGTCGAACTGGTGTCGCTCGAAGATGCCGATGAGGCTGCCGCCGGCGACGATATTCCGGATATCGGCGATGACGATGTCGAAATCGGCGATGATGACGACGATACCTTCCTCGAAGCCGATGAAGACGAAGATGATGACGATATGAGCGACATCATCGGCGTCACCGGCGACGACGACGACGTTTGATCCGCAAACAGTCGGCCCGGTGAACGAGAAAAGTTTTCCGGGCCGAAAAATTCGGCTTGCTATCTGCAAAAACCAGAAGTAATAAGCCGCCACCCCGACGGGCGAAACGCTCTGAAGGGTCCCAGGACCGGTAGAACCGGTACCACCTTGATGGGGCTATAGCTCAGCTGGGAGAGCGCTTGCATGGCATGCAAGAGGTCAGCGGTTCGATCCCGCTTAGCTCCACCAGCCTTCGCTCTCCGAGCTTCGCGTGGCGCAGCCGCGGGAAACCGTTAGGCCGAAGCAGTGCCCGGCATAGCCCGCAGGGCGGCGACGGGCTCAATCTCAATCACAAGCTTTGTGCAAGGCAGCCGAGGGAAACCGTTGAGTCGGGGCACTGCTCGATATGACTCGCGGAGCGACGACAAGCCGAATGTGGTACGTTTACATTCTCCAGAGCGTCGATTTTCCCGAACAACAGTATACCGGATCGACCTCGGATCTTAAGCAGTGACTCGCTGATCACAATGCTGGCAAATCGACTCATACCGCAAAATTCGAACCTTGGACTTTGCTCTGGTATTCAGCATTCCCGGACACATCGAGCACTGGAATTTGAGAGATATTTGAAGTCTCATTCCGGCAGGGCTTTTGCCAAGAAGAGACTGATTTGATCGTGCTGATTTGCCGACAACCCGGACGCCATTCTCGTTCTGACAAATTGTGAACGCCAATTCGCCGCCACGCATCGGAACACCAATCGAAATAGCCACATTGCAGCGCACAAAAATCTGCTAGGAAAAAACGAATCTTTTTTTGCTAATGCTCTTGAGAGCTCCAGCTCGACACGCCCGAGGATGTATCTTGTTCGTTTTTTCGAAACTTGTCTGGATTTTGGGTCAGCCGCTGTCACTGGCTTTTTTCTTCGGCGCATTGGCGCTGATCGGCAGCCTTGTTCACAGACGCTTTGTTACTGTCGTCTCGACGCTGCTGTCGATCCTGATCCTGTTCGTCGCGCTCTATACGACGACGGGCGCCTATATCGTCCAGGGATTGGAGGAGCGTTTTCCGCGTCCGGCTGGTGATCCCGCCGATCTCAAGTGCATGATCGTTCTCGGCGGTGCTACACAGAACGAGGTGACGACGGCGCGGGGTGGCTATGAGCTCGATTCGGCCGGTGACCGTCTCATCGAGACGTTGCGGCTGGCGCAGAAATATCCGCAATCGCGCGTCGTCATTTCCGGTGGCGACGGCTCGATCGGCGGCCATTATGAGGGCGATGCCGTCATCTCCGAGCGATTCTTTTCGGCGTTCGGCATTGCCAAGGACCGGCTGGTCGAGGACACGACCTCGCGCACCACCTTTGAAAATGCCGTCAACACAAAGGAGCTGCTGGCGCAGAACGGGCTGTCCGGCTGCTTGCTGATCACCTCCGGCTTCCACATGCCACGTTCCGTGGGCATCTTCCGCAAGCAGGGCATCGACATCGTCCCCTGGCCGGTCGATTACCGCAGCACGGGCAAGGAGACGCTCGGCTTCGATTTTACCCAGCCGTCGTTGAATGCGCAGTTGCTGGCGACCGGCATCCGCGAATGGATCGGCCTCGTCGGCTATTACGCCGTCGGCCGCACCTCGGCGCTTTATCCCGGCCCGTAACCACGTGGCCCGGCCCGTAACCACGTGGCCCGGCCCGTAACCACGTGGCCCGGCCCGTAACCACGTGGCCCGGCCCGTAACCACGTGGCCGGCCCTGATCGATGCCCGCTGTAGTGCCTACTTTTTCGAGATGGTGACGAATTTTACGCCGCGGACGCGGACGGTGATCTCGCAAGGGTCCCCATCGGTGCGGTCGCAGAAGCGCGGATGCATCTTCATGACCAGCACCATGTTGCCGAAGCGCTGGATGAAATCGTAGCCGTAGATTTGTGCGGTGGCGACGAGAATATAGCCGCCCTCGGCGACATGGATATAGAAGTTATAGGGGCAGCCCTCGTCGGTGCAATCGGGCCCCTTTTCCCCTTTGCAGGTGATCTCGCCCTCGTTGATGACCATGTCGGTCAGCGTGTCGTTGTTGATGTCCCGTTCGGTGGCAAAACCGTCGCCGAAGCTTGCTTGGCCCTCGCAGCGTTTGGTGAAGTGTTCTTTCTCGAAGGCCACCGGATCTTGCACGAGCGATTGCTGCGCTTGTGCCACCACGGGCATGATTACGAGCGCGATGAGATTCAGGATCACGATCAGCAGGGATTTCACCGGGATTTCCTCTTGAAAGCGGAGGGGACGGGCGCAGGGGTTACCGTGACCGCTGCGACATCTTTATGCCTGCCTGCTTGCGCGGCCCTTGCCGCCGTGATTCACTCCGCCGAAAATCGCGCCGGCACTCTCTTGGAGCCTCGAATGTTGCTTCTTTCGTTTCTCGACTATGTCGGCGTCGCCCTCTTCGCCGCGACCGGCGCGCTGTCGGCTTCGCGCAAGCAGCTCGATCTGATCGGTTTTCTGTTTCTCGCGGCGGTCACCGGTATCGGCGGTGGTACGCTCAGGGATATCGTCCTCGGCCGCGTGCCTGTCTTCTGGGTTCTGAACCCCACCTATATCATAATCTGCGCCATTGCCGGCGTAGTGGTCTTCTTCACCGCCCACCTGTTCGAATCGCGCTATCGGCTATTGATCTGGCTCGATGCGGTCGGCTTGTCCGCCTATTGCGTCATGGGGGCGGCAAAGGGCATGGCGGCGACGGGCTCACCGACGGTTGCGATCGTCACCGGCGCGCTGACGGCGACCTTCGGCGGCATCCTGCGCGATCTTCTGGCAAACGAACCCTCGGTGCTGCTGCGACCGGAAATCTATGTGACCGCGGCGCTGATCGGGGCCGGTGTCTTCACCGCCGCCAACGCGACGATGCTGCCGCTCTACGCTTCCGCAGCACTCGGGGTTGCCGCAGCCTTCGCCGTGCGCGGCGGCGCGCTCTGGTTCGGCTGGACCTTCCCGACCTACCATCATAAGCCCGGCCGGCATCCCGACGATGTGATGTAAAGAGAGGCGACAGGAACTAGGCGGTGGGTAATGACAAACGGCCGGAAGACGATTCGACTGGCCTTGCTCTGACTGGCCTTACCGCTGCGTGCGGCGCAGGCGGATGACGACGTCGACATGGGCGATTTCCATGCCCTTCGGCGGCTCCGGCAGATTGCCGATCGTCAGATTGCTGATTGGGATGTCCAGCACTTCGTTCTGGCCTTCGATGAAGAAGTGGTGATGGTCGGACACGTTGGTGTCGAAATAGGTCTTGGTGCTTTCCACGGCAAGCACGCGGATCAGGCCGGCCTCGGTGAACTGATGCAGCGTGTTGTAGACGGTCGCGAGCGAAACCGGCACACCGGCCGCGACTGCCTCTTCATGCAGCTCCTCGACGGTTAGGTGGCGGTCGCCTTTAGCGAAGAGAAGGTCGCCGAGTGCGATGCGCTGCCGGGTCGGCCTCAGGCCTGCGCCACGCAGCCTGGTTTCGATCGCAATTTCGGCCTCTTCCGCCATTCAGGGAACTCCGGATTCCTGATCTCTGTAAATCTTAACTAAGCCATATAACTTTTGCATGGATTGCTTTCAATAGTTTCAATGGGGTGAGAAGGCAGCCAAAAGCCGTAAAAATAGGGTTCTTGGCGCATTTGCCTCTGGCAGCAGCCCTAGCCTTCCTGTATGCGACCACCACATAACAATGAAGTGTGTCCGATCGGACGGTGGAATGTGGCGTCATGCTTGCGCTTCATTTTCTGTTGATCTTGCACTAAAGCTTCACATCCAACGGCATCCTTGTGGGGGAAATGGAATTTTATGACGACCAGACAATCCAGCTTCAACTACGAGGAAATCCTGGCCTGCGGCCGCGGCGAACTGTTCGGCCCGGGCAACGCACAGCTTCCCCTGCCGCCGATGCTGATGGTCCATCGCATTACAGATATTTCCGAAACCGGTGGGGCCTTTGACAAGGGCTACATTCGTGCCGAATACGACGTGCGTCCCGACGACTGGTACTTCCCCTGCCATTTCGCCGGCAACCCGATCATGCCGGGTTGCCTCGGCCTGGATGGCATGTGGCAGCTGACCGGCTTCTTCCTTGGCTGGCTCGGCGAACCGGGCCGCGGCATGGCGCTTTCTACCGGCGAAGTGAAGTTCAAGGGCATGGTTCGTCCGGAAACAAAGCTCCTCGAATACGGCATCGACTTCAAACGCGTCATGCGCGGCCGCCTCGTTCTCGGCACTGCCGACGGCTGGCTGAAAGCCGACGGTGAGGTCATTTATCAGGCGACAGATCTGCGCGTTGGCCTGTCAAAAGACAAAGCTGCCTGAACCGCGGCGCTGTCGCCTCCACAAAGAGAGACGTTTTAGAAAAGGTCATCGACATGAGACGGGTAGTTGTTACGGGTCTGGGTATTGTCTCTTCGATAGGAAATGATGCTCAAGAGGTGACTGCCTCGCTACGCGAAGCCAAGTCCGGCATTTCTTTTTCCTCCGATTTCGCCGAACACGGCTTCAAATGCCAGGTCTGGGGTGCGCCGAAGATCGATACGACCGAACTGGTCGACCGCCGCGCCATGCGCTTCCTATCGCAGGGCGGCGCTTGGAACCATGTCGCCATGAAGCAGGCGATCGCCGACAGCGGTCTCGAAGAGAGCGACATCACCAATGAGCGCACCGGCATCATCATGGGCTCGGGCGGCCCGTCGACCCGCACGCTGATCGAAGCCGCCGACATCACCCGCAAGAACAACAGCCCGAAGCGCATCGGCCCCTTCGCCGTGCCGAAGTCGATGTCGTCGACGGCATCGGCGACGCTTGCCACGTGGTTCAAGATCCATGGCGTCAACTATTCCATCTCCTCGGCCTGCTCGACCTCGGCGCACTGCATCGGCAATGCCGCCGAGATGATCCAGTGGGGTAAGCAGGATGTGATGTTCGCCGGCGGCCACGAGGATCTCGACTGGACGATGTCGAACCTCTTCGACGCCATGGGCGCAATGTCCTCCAAGTTCAACGAAGATCACCCGGAAACCGCCTCGCGCGCCTATGATGCCAATCGCGACGGATTCGTCATCGCCGGCGGCGCGGGCGTACTGGTGCTCGAGGAGTTGGAACACGCCAAGGCGCGCGGCGCCAAGATCTATGCCGAAATCGTCGGCTACGGTGCCACTTCCGATGGCTATGACATGGTCGCTCCGTCCGGCGAGGGGGCTGTGCGCTGCATGCGCCAGGCACTCGCCACCGTGAAGGGCGACATCGACTACATCAATACCCATGGCACGTCGACGCCGGTCGGCGACAGCAAGGAAATCGGCGCCATCCGCGAGGCCTTCGGGGATAAGATCCCGCCGATCCAGTCGACCAAGTCGCTGACGGGCCATTCGCTCGGCGCAGCCGGCGTGCAGGAATCGATCTATTCGATCCTGATGATGCAAGAGCGCTTCATCGGCGAAAGCGCCCATATCACCGAACTCGACCCGGAATTCGAAGGCGTGCCGATCGTGCGCAAGCGCATCGACAATGCCAAGATCGACACGGCTCTTTCCAATTCCTTCGGCTTCGGTGGCACCAACGCCACGCTCGTATTCCAGCGCTATAACGGATAAGGCAATGACCGGAATCATGCAGGGTAAGCGCGGCCTCATCATGGGTGTCGCAAACAATCATTCCATTGCCTGGGGTATTGCGAAGGCGCTGGCGGCCGAGGGCGCCGAACTTGCCTTCACTTTCCAGGGCGAAGCCCTCGGCAAACGCGTCAAACCGCTTGCCGCCGAAGTCGGCTCCGATTTCCTTCTGCCCTGCGACGTCGAGGATATCGCCTCCGTCGACACCGTTATCGAAGAAATCAAGGCCCGCTGGGGCAAGTTGGACTTTCTCGTTCACGCCATCGGTTTTTCCGACAAGAACGAGCTGAAGGGCCTCTATGCCAACACCACGCGTGATAATTTCACCCGCACCATGGTGATTTCCTGCTTCTCCTTCACCGAGATCGCCAAGCGCGCGGCCGACCTGATGGTTGAAGGCGGCAGCATGCTGACGTTGACCTATAACGGCTCGACGCGCGTCATCCCGAACTACAATGTCATGGGCGTCGCCAAGGCGGCTCTGGAAGCTTCCGTGCGTTATCTCGCCGCTGACTACGGTCCGCGCGGCATCCGCGTCAACGCCATCTCCGCCGGCCCGATCCGCACGCTCGCCGGCGCAGGCATTTCCGACGCCCGCGCCATCCTCTCCTGGAACCAGCGCAATGCGCCGCTGCGCAAGACGGTCACCATCGACCAGGTCGGCTCCTCGTCGCTCTACCTCCTCTCCGGCCTCTCGGCCGGCGTCACCGGCGAAATCCACTATGTCGACGCCGGCTACAACATCACCTCGATGCCGACGCTGGAAGCGCTGACACAGGCCGACGTGGAGTAATGCGACAAATCAGATTCCGCTGTCTCGCCCCATGTCGGCGGGACGGTGGTGTCTGAAGCGGCTCTACCTTGAAATAGTGTTTAGTCTTTCCCGCAAACCGAATCCGGCTTCGGGGATCTTGAGCTATATCGGGAGGATTGTTTGCCTGATCACGCCTGCATCTTTTGCCGCATATCCGACCTGATCATCATTGCTGAAAATGAACTCGCTTTCGCGATCCGCGACAAATTTCCGGTTCGCCGGCTGCATACGCTGATTATTCCAAAGCGGCATGTCGCTGATATTTTCTCGACAGACAAAGCTGAGCGCGAAGCGATCCATCGGCTTGCCGTGGAGTGCCGTGAGGCTATTGGCAATGAGGACCCCACCGTTGCGGGCTTCAATTTCGGATCGAATATTGGCGCGGCGGCTGGTCAGAAGATTTTTCACGCCCATGTCCATTTGATCCCTCGCCGCCCGCACGAGGAGGAATTGAAGGCTGCTCGTCCAGATTGAGCGTGATTCCCAGTAACGAGTTGGTTGGTGTCGGATAATGACTTTTAAAAGCGGTGAACCTCTCGCATCCACCGAACGTCTCATCCTTCGCGGGTTCGTGCCGGAGGATTTCGAGGCCTACAGCGCCTATCGCTCCCTGCCTGTCGTCTATCGTTACCTCTATAGCGACCCTCCGTCTGCACAGGCGATGCGGGAGCGCTTCGAGACCGGCTTGAATACGCGTTTGTCGGAAGACGGCGATATTCTTCGCTGTGCCGTCGTTCGGCGCGAGGATGACGCCCTGCTTGGCCAGGTCAGCTTGAAGCTTACCGGCAAGGCCGCGCTTCAGGCGGAGCTTGGTTATATCTTCAATCCAGCCTATGCCGGCAATGGCTATGCGACCGAGGCGGCCCAAGCCATCATCACCCTCGGCTTCGACAAGTTCGCCTTTCATCGAATTTTCGCACGGCTGGATGCGAAAAATACCGGATCCATCGGCGTCGTCGAGCGGCTCGGTCTGCGCCGCGAGGCGCACCTGATCGAGAATGATCGCTTCAACGGCGCCTGGGGCGACGAATATATCTATGCCGTGCTGAGCCGCGAATGGACCTCAAGGGCCCCGACTCAGGCGCGTTAATCTCCATTCGATAAGATTTTACGAAAACTTTAGGTTAATTCTATCTTGCCGGGGATGGCCCGTTACGACCCGTCGGAATTCCGATACAAGGCACGCATTCAACAGTATTTCCTGCATGTCCATCGGCATTCACTAGCCATTTACGGGAACCCCAGCCGTGAACATCACAACTGTTGCCAGTTCCAAGCCGCTCGATCCATCGGATGAGACGACATCGCTCGAAGCCGCTGCCACCGCAAGGGCATTGGGGCCGGATATATTGCGTGCGCTTGCCATCCTGCTTGTCATGCTCGTGCATCTGCCGGCGGAAGCGACCCCGTTGCCCTTGGCCGGAATGCAGCCCTATGGCTGGCTCGGCGTCGACATATTCTTCGTGCTCAGCGGCTATCTCATCGGAACCCAGCTGATGGCGGAAGCCGCGCGCGGCAATGCCGTCGACTTCAAGGCCTTCTATCTGCGTCGGGCATTCCGCATCTTGCCGGCCTTTCTCCTCGTGCTTGCCCTCTACACATTCATTCCATCCTTGCGAGACGCCCCGACGATGCAATCGGCCTGGCGGTTCTTGACCTTCACGGTCAATTTCGGGCTCGATCCGCGCTCGGGCGGCACGTTCACCGAGGCCTGGTCGCTGAGCGTCGAGGAGCATTTCTATCTCGTCCTGCCCGTTCTCGTCGTCTTGCTGAGGCGGCGCGCGACGGTGGTCTTCCTCGCTTTTCTGGTCACCACAATCGTGCTTGCCGGCATGAGTCTGAGGTTTGCGGTCTGGCAGAGCCAGGTCGACCCGGCTACCGAAATGCAGCCCTACAGACAAGCGCTCGCCGTCTATCTCAGGGATGTCTATTATCCGACTTACAATCGACTGGATGGGCTGACCTTCGGCGTCGTTCTGGCAGGGATCCGGCTGTTCAAGCCGTTGCTATGGGAAAGATACATGCCGCCATACATGGCGCTCGGCATTGGCAGCATGTTCGTGGTAGCGGCGCTCGTGATCTTTTCCATCCGCGGACCGTTTGCCGAAACCAATTTGCCGCTGGTGTTTCAGCCTCTTCCAGGTGCGGTTGTCGGCTTTCCGCTTTTTTCGGCGGGTGTGGCGTTCATTCTCGGCGCACTGCTCGACCTGCAGCCCAGGATCGCGCGCTGGCATCTTCCGGCGATATCCGGCATCGCGATGCTCTCCTACAGCCTCTATCTGACCCACAAGGGCGTCTACCATCTCGACCGGATGGTGTTCGGCAAGGACAACCTTCAGGGCCTTTCAGGCTTCGTGATCTATTTTGCCACCTGCTTCATCGTGGCGGCGACGCTCTGGTTTCTCGTCGAAAGAAATTTCCTAACTTTGCGGGATCACCTGATGCCGCGCTCGCATCGAGCCGGCTAGCATATAAAAAGGCGGCCGATTGGCCGCCTTCGTCGCTCATTTCTTCGCCCACAGCACCTTGAACCGCGCATTGCGGCAGGTCTCGCCATGCTCGCGGAAGTTCTCCGCCAGCACCGGTTCGTAGGGCAGGCCGCGATTGGCGACCAGCATCAGGCGGCCGCCGCCGCGCAACGCCGAGGACGCCGTCTTGATCATTGCCTGGCCGAGCGACGGCTCGGCGGCATGGCCCTCATGGAAGGGTGGGTTCATGATGACCAGATCGTATTTGTCCTTCACCGGTTCGCCGGCCAGATCGTGCCAGAAGAAGCGCTGGGCGACCTTCGGGCAGTTTGCAAGGAGATTGGCCCTGGCAGCCTCCAACGCGTCGTAGTGGGCCTCGTAGAGGTCGATGCGCGCAATCCGTGGCGACTTGGTCGCCAGTTCTACTGAGAGATAGCCCCAGCCGGCGCCGAAATCGGCGGCGTCGCCGGAAAAATCGGTCGGCAGACGTGACGCGAGCAATTCGGAGCCGGCGTCGATGCGGTCGTGCGAGAACATGCCGGCAGCGGTGGCGAAGCGGCCATCGATGCGCGCAGCCGGCTTTACCAGCTGCGCCGCCGGCACGCTGATATCGGACGGGCGAGCGAACCAGAAGGCGACGCCGTGATATTTCGGCATGTATTCGACATCGAGACCGAAGCCTTCGATGCGCTTGCGCAGCGGCTGAATGCCGTCTTCCTTGCCACCGGCGACAACGATGAGGCCGCCCGCTTTCACGCGCGCCAGTGCCTCGGCGATCCGGGCTTCATTTTCGCCCTTGTGCTTGGTGCAGAGCACCAGCGCACCGTCATAGTCCTCGCCTTCGATCTCCGGCGTCACATTAACGCGCTGCGCCTGAAGCTGGCGATAGAAGGGCCTGAAGCCCTGGACGGCGGATAGCTCGGCGGCAAAGTCATCGGGCAGCGAAAATCCCGCTTCCGCGCCGAGAAACAGGATGCGCTCGCCTTCGCCGGGCGTGGCGACGGTGCCGGAGGCAAAGGGGTGGAACAGGGTCTTCAGGGCGTCGCGGCTCATCGTGTCATCTTCTCGTGCGGTCAGCGGATAGAAAAAGGGCGCGGAAACGAATTCCGCGCCCGGGAACCTGAGTGAAGGCGCGGCTTATTCGGCCGCGTCGTCCTTCTTCTTCTCGGCAACGATTTCCTGGCCGGTCGCCTGATCGACGACCTTCATGGACAGGCGAACCTTGCCGCGCTCGTCGAAGCCGAGCAGCTTGACCCAGACCTTGTCGCCTTCCTTGACGACGTCCTGGGTCTTCGCAACACGCTCGGAAGCAAGCTGCGAGATATGGACGAGGCCGTCGCGGGCGCCGAAGAAGTTGACGAAGGCGCCGAAATCGGCGGTCTTGACAACCGTGCCCTCATAAATCTGACCAACTTCCGGTTCGGCAACGATCGAGTGGATCCACTTGCGGGCCGCTTCGATCTCCTTGCCGGAGGACGAGGCGATCTTGACGGTGCCGTCATCTTCGATGTTGATCTTGGCGCCGGTCTTTTCGACGATTTCGCGAATGACCTTGCCGCCGGAGCCGATGACTTCGCGGATCTTGTCGACCGGGATGTTCATGACTTCGATCCGCGGAGCGAACTCGCCGAGCTGGCCGCGGCTTTCGGAGATGGCCTTGGCCATTTCGCCGAGGATGTGCAGACGGCCGCCCTTCGCCTGGTTCAGAGCGACATTCATGATCTCTTCGGTGATGCCTTCGATCTTGATGTCCATCTGCAGCGCGGTGATGCCGGCTTCGGTGCCCGCAACCTTGAAGTCCATGTCGCCGAGGTGATCTTCGTCACCCAGGATGTCGGAGAGAACGGCGAAACGCTCTTCTTCCTTGATCAGGCCCATGGCGATGCCGGCAACCGGCTTTGCCAAGGGAACGCCGGCATCCATCAGCGCCAGCGAAGTGCCGCAGACGGTGGCCATCGACGACGAGCCGTTGGACTCGGTGATTTCGGAGACGACGCGCAGCGTGTAGGGGAACTGCTCCGCCGTCGGCAGCATCGGATGGACAGCGCGCCAAGCGAGCTTACCGTGGCCGATTTCGCGGCGACCCGGGGAACCCATGCGGCCGGTTTCGCCAACCGAGTAGGGCGGGAAGTTGTAGTGCAGCATGAAGTTTTCTTTGTACATGCCGGTCAGGCTGTCGACATACTGCTCGTCTTCGCCGGTGCCGAGCGTGGCGACGACGATCGCCTGCGTTTCACCGCGGGTGAACAGAGCAGAGCCGTGCGTGCGTGGCAGCAGGCCGACTTCGGCGAGGATCGGGCGAACCGTCTGCAGGTCGCGGCCGTCGATGCGGCTGGAGGTGTCGAGGATGTTCCAGCGAACGATCTTCGCCTGCAGGTGCTTGAAGATAGCGCCGACTTCTTCGGCCGTGTACTTGGCTTCGCCTTCCTCGGGAAGGAAATGTGCCTTCACCTTGGCCTTGACGGCGTCGACGGCGGCGTAGCGATCAGCCTTCTGGGTGATCTTGTAGGCGGTACGCAGTTCGGCTTCGGCAAGGCCGAGCATCTCGGTTTCGAGCGCGGAATAATCTTCCGGCGAGAAATCGCGCGGTTCCTTGGCGGCGACTTCGGCGAGCTTGATGATCGCGTCGATGACCGGCTGGAAGCCGCGATGACCGAACATGACGGCGCCGAGCATGACGTCTTCGGCCAGTTCCTTGGCTTCGGACTCAACCATCAGAACGGCTTCCTGCGTGCCGGCAACAACGAGGTCGAGGCTCGATTCGTCCATCTCGTCGAGATGCGGGTTGAGGATATATTCGCCGTTAATGTAGCCGACGCGAGCGCCGCCGATCGGGCCCATGAACGGAACGCCCGAGAGCGTCAGCGCTGCCGAGGTGGCAACCATCGACAGGATGTCCGGATTGTTTTCGAGGTCATGCTGGATGACCGTGACGACGACCTGCGTGTCGTTCTTGTAGCCTTCCGGAAAGAGCGGGCGGATTGGGCGGTCGATCAGGCGGGAAACGAGGGTTTCGTTTTCGCTCGGACGTCCTTCGCGCTTGAAATAGCCGCCGGGGATTTTGCCGGCTGCGTAGGTCTTTTCCTGGTAGTTCACGGTGAGCGGGAAGAAGTCCTGACCCGGCTTCGGCGACTTGGCCGAAACGACGGTGGCGAGAACCACGGTCTCGCCGTAGGTCGCGACGACGGCGCCATCGGCCTGGCGGGCGATCTTGCCGGTCTCGAGCTTCAGCGGGCGGCCGGCCCACTCGATTTCGACGGTATGGATATCGAACATATCTTGTCCTTGCGTGGTGCGGGAAAAGGCGCCGTCGCCCATGGATCGGCAAAGCGCATCTTCAACCGCACGAAATGTGACGCATCACGGGCAAGACAACGAGAGGCTTTCAAGGATCGGCCGAAGCTCGAAGCTTCGGCTGAAAGCATCCGGCAATCCTGCCCCATGACAGGTCAACGGTTGTAATTGGCAGAACCGGCCCATCCGGCCTGCCGGCTGTCTCACATCGCGCAAACGGAAAGGCGCGACGGAAACAAGTTTGGTGGGTTTCAAACCCTTCATAAGCATCCGGCGGACGTTCACGCGAACGCCCGCCGGAAAATTCGATTAGCGACGGATACCGAGGCTGGAGATCAGCTTGGTATAACGGGCCTCGTCCTTCTTCTTGAGGTAATCAAGAAGCGAGCGCCGGCTGGAAACCATCGTCAGGAGGCCACGGCGGGAGTGATTGTCCTTCTTGTGGTCCTTGAAGTGGTCTGTGAGGTTGTTGATGCGCTCGGTCAGGATCGCAACCTGGACTTCCGGAGAACCGGTGTCGCCTTCGACGGTGGCGTATTCCTTGATCAGCGCAGCCTTGCGCTCAGCAGTAATCGACATCGGATGGTCCTTTCTATGAGAGGAAATAATGTCGCCAAACGCCGGGATGTCGTCCAGCATTGGCCGCGAATGCAATCGGGCAGGCCCGATGCTGGCGCTGCCTATAAACCAAATAAGCGGCAATGGAAAGAGGATTGTCCCCCGGGCGGTTTTCAGCGTCCCGCCATGGCATTCCGGATCATCGCATCGTAACCATCAGGATCCTGCAGCATGGCGAAATGGCTGACGTCCTTCAGGATGACGAGCTTCGCGCCCGGAATTTCCTTTGCCATCATCTGCGTATGGTCGAGCTTGATCGCCTCGTCATGGTCGCCGATGGCAAGCGTGACCGGCACCGTGATCTTTCCGAGGTCGGCTGCCGTCCATGTTGGTTGCGTGGCCCACATCTCCGAGATCTGTTTGACGAAAGCATCGTATTCATTCGGCGTCGGCGACAGTTTCTTGTAATAGTCGCCGGCGACATTGATGTAATTGCTGAAGGTCTTGTCGTTCATGACGTCAGGCTTCACGCCGTCGGTCGTGACATTTGCCGCCTGAGCAATCACCCGCGTCAGCTTGTCGGGATATTTCATCGCCATGTCGATGCCGATGATGCCGCCATCCGACCATCCGACCAGCGTTACCTTGCCGATTTTCAGATAGTCGAGAAGCGCGACATAATCCGAGGTCATCAGATCATAGCCGAGCGGCTGCTGGCTGCGCGGGGAGCGACCATGCCCGCGACTGTCGGCGACGATGACCAGATGATCCTTGGCGAAATCAGCGACCTGATGGCCCCAGACATCGGCATTTCCAAGCCCGCCATGGATGAAGAGGATCGGGGTACCCTCGCCATATTCGGCATAATACATCTTGATGTCGTTCACATCGGCCATGCCGCTCGCTTTCGGCTCCGGCATTGGAGGAAAAGCCGGAAGCTCGGCCCACCGCTCGGCGGAATGAGCGCTCGCAACTGTCAGGAACAACGAAAAGAACGTCAGTATTCCGATTGTAACTCTGCGCATATTCCCCCCTTCGACGGGCATTCATGGCCCGTCGGAAAGCATATCGCATCGCTGTTGTTCGCAATAGCCGGCGTTTCTGGCCGGCCGAATGGCGGTTAGCCGAAGACGCGCTTCGGCCGGAATTCGCCCTGGCCGATCTCGCCGATCGCGATCAGCTTGCCGCGGGCGGTTGCGTAGGCTTCGGTTTCTGCAACCGGCGCGTCGCGGCCGCGGACGAGAATCGGGTTACCCATTTTAAGGCGATGCGCCTGGTCGTCGTTAATGACGAGGTGGGGCAGCGCCGACAGCGCTTCCGCCGTGTCGATCAGCAGCGCGTCGAGAGCGGCGAGTCGCTCGTCCATGTCCTCGATCGCCTCAAGTGCGACGAGATCAGCCAACGGTACCATCGTGTCTTCGGCAAAGGGGGCGACGAAGCTGCGACGCAGGCCGGAAATGTGGCCGTAGCAGCCGAGATCGCGACCGAAATCGCGGGCGAGCGCCCGGACGTAGGTGCCCTTGCCGCATTCCACTTCGAAATGCGCCGTGTTGGCATCCGGGCAGGCGAGCAGCGTCAGGCGGAAAATCTCCACTTCGCGCGACGGGATTTCGACCGTTTCGCCATCGCGGGCAAGATCATAGGCACGTTCGCCGGCGATCTTGATTGCGGAAAACTGCGGCGGGATCTGATGAATCACGCCCGTATATTTTGGCAGCAGCGCCCGAATATCCTCTTCGCTCGGACGCTTGTCCGACGTCTCGGTCACCTCGCCTTCGAGGTCGTCTGTGGCGCGTTCCTCGCCCCAGGTGACGGTGAATTCATAGATCTTTCGGCCATCCATAACGTAGGGAACGGTCTTGGTGGCGTCGCCGAGCGCGATCGGCAGCATGCCGGAGGCAAGCGGATCGAGCGTGCCGGCATGGCCCGCCTTCTGCGCCTTGAACAGCCACTTGATCTTGGAAACGGCCTCTGTCGAGCCGAAGTCCACCGGCTTGTCGAGGATCAGCCAGCCGGAAATCGGGCGGCCTTTGGGCTTGCGTGGTTTGGACATTCTCTGTCTCTGTTATAGGTCTTTGTCGGTGTCGGTATCGCCGTCTTCGAGGTCGCGTTGGACCTCCGGCGAGCGCAGCAGCGCATCGATCTTCTGGTAGTTGTCGAAGCTGGTGTCGTCGCGGAAGCGGACCTCCGGCATGTATTTCATCTGCCGAAGCTGCGGCCCGAGACGGCCGCGGATGAATTTCGCATGGCGATTGAGTGTTTCGATGACGGTCTGATGGTCGGCGACGCCGAGCGGCGTCACGTAGGCGGTGGCGATCTTCAGATCCGGCGACATGCGCACTTCGGAAATGGAGATCACGGTGCGTTCGATCAGGTCGTCGCGCACTTCGCCGCGCTGCAGAACCTGCGTAATCGCGGCGCGCACCTGCTCGCCGACGCGAAGCATGCGCTGCGAAGGCGCGGAAGAAGTTGGTCTTGTTGCCATTTGTTTTGGTCCCAAAAGGTTCGGGCGCCGGACTGGATGTTCCGGCGCCCGTCCCAATGTTTCAATCTATCCTGCCTTACAGCGTGCGGGTGATGTGCTCGACGCGGAAGCATTCGATCGTATCGCCGATGCGGATGTCTTCGTAGTTTTCGAAAGCCATGCCGCATTCCTGGCCGACATTGACTTCGGAGACTTCGTCCTTGAAACGCTTGAGCGTCTTGAGCTTGCCTTCGTGGATGACGACGTTGTCGCGCACCAGACGGACACCGACGCCACGCTCGACCTTGCCTTCGGTGACACGGCAACCCGCGACCTTGCCGACCTTCGTGATGTTGAACACCTCGAGGATTTCGGCGTTGCCGAGGAAGGTTTCGCGCCGTTCCGGAGACAGGAGGCCCGACATCGCCGCCTTCACGTCATCAACGAGATCGTAGATGATGTTGTAGTAGCGGATTTCGATGCCTTCGCGCTCTGCGAACTGGCGTGCCTGGGCATTGGCGCGAACGTTGAAGCCGATGATGGCTGCGTTCGAGGCTTCGGCTAGCGAAACGTCTGACTCGGTGATACCGCCTGCGCCCGAATGGACGATGCGGGCACGGACTTCGTCGGTACCGAGCTTGTCGAGCGCGCCGGCAATGGCTTCGATCGAGCCTTGCACGTCGCCCTTGATCACTAGCGGGAATTCCTTCACGCCGACGCTCTGCAGCTGGGTCATCATCTGTTCAAGCGAACCGCGCTGGCCGGACTGGCGGGCAGCGGCCTTGTCGCGGGCCAGACGCTGACGATATTCGGAAATCTCGCGGGCGCGGCTTTCGCTTTCGACGACAGCGAACTTGTCGCCCGCCGCCGGCGTGCCCGATAGACCGAGAACCTCGACCGGCGTCGCCGGCGTCGCTTCCTTCACATGCTCGCCCTTGTCGTTGATCAGTGCGCGCACGCGGCCCCACTGGTCGCCGGCAACGACAATCTGACCCGGACGCAACGTGCCCTTCTGAACGAGGACGGTGGCGACGGAGCCACGGCCACGATCGAGCTGGGCTTCGATGACGGTACCTTCCGCCGTGCGGTTCGGATTGGCCTTGAGGTCAAGGATTTCCGACTGCAACAGGATGGCTTCGAGCAGCTTGTCGAGGTTGGTGCGGTTCTTCGCGGAAACTTCCACGTCGAGCACTTCACCACCCATGGATTCGACGAAGACTTCATGCTGCAACAGTTCCGTACGAACCTTCTGCGGATTGGCTTCATGCTTATCGATCTTGTTGATCGCAACGATGATCGGAACACCGGCCGCCTTGGCATGGTTGATCGATTCGATCGTCTGCGGCATCACGCTGTCGTCGGCCGCAACCACCAGGATGGCGATGTCGGTCGCTTGAGCACCGCGGGCACGCATCGCCGTGAAGGCGGCGTGGCCAGGCGTATCGATGAAGGTGATCTTCTGGCCGTTCTGCTCGACCTGATAGGCGCCGATATGCTGGGTGATGCCACCGGCTTCGCCAGCCACCACATTGGCGTGGCGGATAGCATCGAGCAGCGAGGTCTTGCCGTGGTCGACGTGACCCATGATGGTGACAACCGGCGGACGCGAAACCAGTTCGCCTTCCTCGTCGACAACGTTGAAGATGCCCTGTTCGATATCGGATTCCGAAACGCGCTTGACAGTATGGCCGAATTCGCCGGCGATGAGTTCGGCCAGATCGGCGTCGATGACGTCGCCCGGCTTCATCATCTGGCCTTCCTTCATCAGGAACTTGATGACGTCGACGGCGCGTTCGGACATGCGCTGCGACAGTTCCTGAATGGTGATGGTTTCGGGCAGCACGACTTCGCGCGAAATCTTCTCGCGCGTTTCCTGCATCTGGCTGCGACGGAATTTTTCCTGGCGACGGCGCATGGCCGAAAGCGAGCGGCCACGGGCGCTGCCGTCTTCCTCGACGTCGGCCGTCGTCACCGTAAGCTTGCCGCGGCGGCGTTCCTCGTCCGTCTTCGGACGGGTAACCGGCTTTGCGGGCTCGGGACGCACGACCTTGCCGCGTGCGGGGTTGCCGCGCGGTGGGCCACGATCGTCGTCTTCCTGATTGACCCGGCGGCGGTTGGCCGGTGTTTCGACAGCAGGAGCGCCGGGGCGCGCCGGTTGCGGCGCGGTATCCGGGCGACGAGCGACGACGGGAGCTGCGGCCGACTTCGGCGCCTCCACCTTGGCTTCGACGGCGGCGGCGGGCGCTTCGACCTTGGTCTCGACGACCTCGGCGGCACGGGCAGCCTCTTCCTCGGCGCGGCGGGCAGCTTCAGCCTGCTCGACGATGCGGCGAGCTTCTTCTTCCTGCTGGCGTCGAGCTTCTTCCTCGGCGCGGCGGACCGCATCGGCGGCGTCGCGGGCCTGGGCTTCGGCAAGCGCACGGCGGCGTGCATCCATTTCGCCGGCCGACAGATGGTTCAGGACCACCGGTCGCGACGAACGATCCTGCTGCGGGCGCTGCTGGTTGTTCTGGTTGGATTGCTGCGGCCGCTGCTGCTGACCACCTGGCTGATGAATGCGCGGAGCCGGCTGCGGCGGACGCGGCGGCTGCGGTGTCGGTTCGGCGACGCGCGTCACGGATGCCGTGGCGGCAGCAGTCGTCGTCGGGGTGATCATCGGCTTTTCGTCTTCAGGGCGTAGCGGGCGACGCTTGCGAGTCTCGACCACGACCGCCTTGGTGCGACCGCGGCCCATGTCCTGGCGCACGGTGCCCTGGTTCACGCCTGAGGGCTTCAGGGTGAGGGTCTTCTTACCCGAAACACTCAGCGTCTTGTCGTCTTTATTGTCGGTCATTCCGTTCCCGTTCCTTCGGACAGGGCTCGGAATCGTCCGTCAGACCCTGTCGTTCAATGCATGTACCTTAATGAGGCGTCCGGCATTGGCCGGTGACCGCGTCATTGTTTTCGCCGGCCAGCGCCGCCCGTTGCCCGGGACTGACCGCCGTTGCGGTACCGTTCGAGCAGGTTTGCGCGCTTCACTACACCCTCACCTGCCTGCCCTGCAAGCGCTGCGGCATGGATAAAAGCGTTCTGGCCCATCAGTTCTTCCATTTCCGCCTCCGTGAAGACACGGAATGACGGTATTTCCTTTTCAGTCTCCATCCCGAGATGCCAGGCCTTTCGCGCCTGGTCGATCTTGCGAACGCCGTCGGCGGCGGCATCCATCGCATGGAACACGGCAAGTGCCGAGCCGTTGCGAACGGCGCCATCGACCTTCGACGAGCCGCTGACGAACCGGCCCGCTTTGCGTGCCATGTGCATCATCCCGGCAAGTTGCGCCACAAGAAGGCGGTCGACGGTGGCGCCGAGATCGCCCGGTGCCGTCACCTCCGCCTTCAGGGCGCGGGAAAACAGTTTCTTCGCCACTGCCTTGTCCACCAGCGCCCGGTCGAGTTTGACCCAGCAGCCGCGTCCCGGCAGTTGCCGCTTCAGATCGGGAACCACAGTTCCGTCCGGAGCAGCGACGAAGCGGATCAACTCATCCGGCGATCCGCTTTCGCGTGTTACGATGCACATGCGGCCGTTCACGTCGTCACCCCCGAGATCATCGTCTTCAGGCGGTGCGTCCGGCCCCTCGGTGATCGTCATGCTTCTTGCTCGGCCTCATCCTCCGTGGCCTCTTCGGCCTCAGTGGCGAGATCGGCTTCGGTGATCCAGCCAGCCAGCAGGCGGGCCTGCACGACCATCTGCTCGGCCTCGACGCGCGACACTTCGAGCTTGGAGAACAGGCCTTCGAACTTCTTCGTTTCGCCGTTCTTGCGTTCAGTCCAGCCGACGAGATCGTCGGAGGCACAGCCGGCGAAGTCTTCGATCGTCTTGATGCCGTCCTCGCCGAGGGCGACCATCATCTGCGCGGTCATGCCGTTGATCTGGCGCAGCTCATCGGATACGCCGAGCGCCTTGCGCTTCTCGTCCATTTCGGCTTCCAGCCGCTCCAGATATTCGCGGGCGCGTTGCTGGATTTCCTCGGCGGTCTCTTCGTCGAAACCGTCGATGGAGGAGATTTCGTCGAGATCGACATAAGCCAGTTCCTCGACGGCAGCAAAGCCTTCAGAGGCCAGAACCTGGCCGACCATTTCGTCGACGTCAAGAGCGTCCATGAACAGGTTGGTGCGTTCGTTGAATTCCTTCTGACGGCGCTCGGATTCTTCCGCTTCCGTCATGATGTCGATGTCCCAGCCCGTCAACTGCGAGGCGAGGCGGACATTCTGGCCGCGGCGGCCGATGGCCAGCGACAACTGTTCGTCCGGAACCACGACTTCGATGCGCTCGGCATCCTCATCGAGAACGACCTTGGCGACTTCCGCCGGCTGCAGCGCGTTGACGACGAAGTTCGCCGGCTCGCTGGACCACGGAATGATGTCGATCTTTTCGCCCTGCAGTTCGCCGACGACGGCCTGGACGCGCGAACCGCGCATACCGACGCAAGCGCCGACCGGATCGATCGAGCTGTCGTTCGAAATGACGGCAATCTTTGCACGCGAGCCCGGATCGCGGGCGACCGACTTCACCTGGATGATGCCGTCGTAGATTTCCGGCACTTCCATGGTGAAGAGCTTGACCATGAACTGCGGATGCGTGCGCGACAGGAAAATCTGCGGGCCGCGCTGCTCACGGCGCACGTCGTAGACATAGGCACGAACGCGGTCACCATAGCGGAAGTTCTCGCGCGGGATCATTTCGTCGCGGCGGATAATGCCTTCGCCGCGGCCGAGGTCGACAATGACGTTGCCGTATTCGACGCGCTTGACAGTGCCGTTGACAATTTCACCGACGCGATCCTTGAATTCGTCGAACTGACGGTCGCGCTCGGCTTCACGCACTTTCTGCACGATGACCTGCTTGGCCGACTGGGCGGCGATGCGGCCGAAATCCATCGGCGGCAGCGGATCGGCGATGAAGTCGCCGAGAGCGGCATCCGGATTGCGGTCGCGGGCGAGTTCCAGCGGGATCTGCGTGGAATAGTCCTCGGCCTTTTCGACAACTTCGAGCAGGCGCTGCAGGCGGATTTCGCCGGTCTTCGGGTTGATGTCGGCGCGGATGTTCGACTCCGTGCCGTAACGCGAGCGCGCGGCTTTCTGGATCGCGTCCGCCATTGCGGCAAGCACGATCTCGCGGTCGATGACCTTTTCGCGCGCCACTGCATCTGCGATCTGCAGAAGTTCTAGCCGGTTCGCACTGACTGCCATTGTCTTTAGTCTCCGTCTTCCTGCCCTGGGTTCCCGTCCGTTGGGCGGTTCGTTGATCGGTTATTCTTCTTCTTCGCCCGCTTCGTTCTGGTTCGCAGCCTCGGCTTTCGCCAGCTTGTCGGCGCGCAGCGCATCGCGGATAAGATCATCCGTCAGGATCAGCTTGGCGTCGGCCAGCGTGCTGAACGGAATGGTCACCTTCGGCTCTTCGCCGTAAGCAACCTGGTCGCGCTCGATCGCAAAACCATCGGCGCTGACATCGGCGATCTTGCCGCGGAACCGCTTGCGGTTATCAACCAGGATCGACGTCTCGCACTTGATGAGATGGCCGATCCAGCGGCTGAAATCCGACTTGCGCACCATCGGGCGGTCGATGCCGGGCGAAGACACTTCCAGATGATACGCTTTATCGATCGGATCTTCCACATCCAGCACCGGCGAAATCGCCGTCGAGACCTCTTCGCAATCCTCGACGGTCATGGTGCCGTCGTTGCGCTCGGTCATGATCTGCAATGTCAGGCCGTTCTGATTGAGGAGGCGCGCACGCACTAGGCGGAAGCCCATGCCGATGAGCACGGGCTCGATGATGGCGGCGATGCGCTGGTCAAGGCCGGTTTCGACGATCAGCCGCGGTTCGTTGGCATTGTCTGCGTTTGTCTCTTCCGACAAGCATTCACTCCTGCATTGTCCATGCATTTGGAGATCGAGCTAATAAAAAAGAGCGGGTCCTTGCGGCCCACTCTTCATCACACGATCAAGAATTTGAATGCGGATATAAGCCCGTTCCCGTCAAATTGCAAGGTCTTCGCGCCGAAACCCTGCTGCGCCGCCTATTTCCGGAATTCTCTAGCAAATACCACTAAGTCTTCCAAGGCAGAGGCAATGTGTTGGTGGCTCATCATGGAAGTACTATACAACACCGAGGACGAACTGCGCATCCTCTAACATGCCTGCGAAACCAGTCGATCCCCCGGCTCGGATTGAATCGTGGCACCCCGCGTCCCATCCAGCTTTCCTGACCGCGCGCATTCCCTTACAATGCCTTCCCGATGCAGAGGATTTCACCATGAGCGAAGACGCCTTCAACATGTCGATCCGCAAGTTCCTGAAAGAAGTCGGCGTGACCTCACAGCGCAAGATCGAGGAGACGGTGCGCGATGGACAGATCCGAGGCAAAAAGCTGAAGGTCCGCATGACACTGACGGCGGAAGGCATCGGCCTCAACCACGTGGTCGACGGCGAAATCGAACTTCCGTAGGCGGGCGACGCGATCAAGCGGCTCTTCCGACGCGACCAAAGCACCACGACGGTGCTTACGTCAGCCGCTTTACAGCGCGCGTCTCACCGAACGCCTAAAGGTCGCCAAAGCACTCTGAATTGCTGCATGCCGTGGCACGTGGCCCAATAGATTTGGCAGAAAGCCGCACCTGTCCCGCGCCACGGCTTGGTTTCTTTGGCGCATCGGCACATGCCCGCCATCAATAGTAAGGCGAGACGCACGCCTGTCGTGGACCGTAATAGGGCTGGAACGTGTTGTCGTAGGCCCTGTAGGATCGATAGCGCGCATAGCACCAGCGCGTATGCGCAGTGCCACCATAGTACGTCGGGCGATAGTAGCGTGGCGCGTAATAGCGCGGAGCGTAATAGGCCGGGCCATAATAGGTCGGGCCGTAGTAGCCCGAATCGTAGTAGCCGGGGCCATAATATCTCGGCTGCGCCAGCAGCCCGCCGATTATCGCGCCTGCGGCGAGGCCGCCGAGCGCCCAACCCCAATCGTCACCACCATTGTTATAATAGTATCCGCCGCGATAGCCGCCACGGTAGCCAACCGGCTGCACATGAGGTGCCTCGACCTTCGGGGCGACAATGGTGGGAAACGCCACGGCCGGCGGGGCGCTCGTCAGCGCCGTCGCAAGCGACAAGGCAACGATTGCAAGCCTCTTCATTGGCTTCACCTTTCCGTCTACATCGCCCCGCATAATTATAACGCGGAAAGGACGGCGTGGCACTTAATTTCCAAGCTGGGGATGGCGTCGGCAGGGCTGACTTTGGTCGCCATTTCTCCCGCGACGGTCGATCCGTCTTGCGCCGGTCGCATGGCAGACCACAACGGCAGCTTCGAACCGGAAGCGGTCATTCGACAGAATGACATGAGCCTTAGCTAGGCCCGGCGTTTCCTGCATCCACTATGGCCTGAACAACAAGTGCGATGCGTTTGTCACGCATGCCGGGCCTAACGCGGCCTGAACGTTCGAGCTCAGCAAGCCCATGAAGAGCTGCCCAGAAAGTCTCGGTTACGATCTCCACATCAGCGCAGAACGGAGATACCACTGCTGCAATTGCTTCGAAGGCGGCCCTAAGTTCCGATCTCGTTTCAGCTTCGGCGAACCTCAATTGAGTCGGTAGGATGAACATGGCGTCGTAGAGTGCTGGGCGACTTAGCGCGAAAGCAAAATAGCCCGTGGCGACATCCATGAGGGCGTCCCGTCGTCCGTTCGCCCCGTCTGCCGCTGCCCGAAGAACGGTTGTGAGCTCCTTGAAGCCTTCGACTGCAACTGCTGCAACGATGGCATCCCTGTTCACGAAATGCGAGTAGAGGACAGGCTGGCTATATTCGATTTCTTGAGCCAGACGGCGAATCGTAACGGCATCCCACCCTTCGCTTTCCGCGATTATACGTGCTGCCGCGACGATGCGATCTTCGCGTTCGGCCCGTTCTCGACTTTTTCGGTCTGCGACACTCATTCCCAAATCTCCATGCCCGCAAGGCAAATATACCCCAAATTATAACAATGCTTGACTAACTAGCAATGCTAGGGCATTAGCTAGCGACGATAGATTATATTGCGTCGCTAGGAGAGTTGCGAAATGTACTGGCTTGTTAACGGGACCGGGTTGCTTGTGGCCCTCGCGATCATCGCGATCGGCACCAGCTATATTGCGAGCCCAACGACCACAACGCGCAGTTTTGGCCTGCCGCTTCCTGAAGATGGCCCCAATATCCCTTGGTGGCTTCGCCTCAAGGGGGTTCGCGACATCACAGCGGGATTACTCGTCCTTGCGTTTATGGTGTGGGGTACGCAGCGGGAGATCGGCATCGTCCTTTTGGTCGAAGCGATTATCCCCGTCGGCGACATGCTGCTTATTCTCGCAGCAAAAGGCTCAAGCAAAAGCGCCTTCGGCATTCACGGCCTCACGGCGGTGATTATGGCCCTGGCTGCCATCCCCATGATAATCGGTGCGCACTGAGATGGTTCACGTTCTTGCAGTCTGGTTCTTAGTTGTGGCGTTCTCTGGCGCAGGCCTTGTCAACGCGATCGGCGCGTCCAAGACGCGAAGCGATTTCGCTCGATGGGGCTACCCGCGTTGGTGGAGCATTTTCACCGGTGGACTGGAGATATCGAGCGCTGTTCTGATTGCACTTCCTGGCAGCCGCATTATCGGCGTGGCGCTTGGGGCGGCAATCATAGCGGCTGTGCTATTAACTGTTCTACGTCACCGCGAGTATGCACACCTTGCGCCATTGAGTGTCTTTATCGCCTTGATCGCTCTTGCAGCAGCCTGACCTTAAGCACCGCCAGCAAGCCGCTCGTCAGCGATGGGCCGAAGGCTGCCGTGGTCCGCCACGCTAGGGGCAGTATTGTCGATCGATCAGCGATCAGCGAAACGCCGTCTCGCGGCTTCGGTGACAGGTGTGTACAGGGCCACGCGCGTACCCTCGGGGTCGGAGAACTGGACCGTGCGATTGCCCCATGGCAAATCCTTGGGCTCGTGTACGACTGTGACCTGCTGTTTGAGGCGGGCGAATTCGGCATCGACGTCCGACACCATGAATTCCAGAATGGCAGTCCTGTTGGCCGATGGCTCCGCACTGCCCTCCCGGAACAATGCCACGGTTTCCGCGCTGCCTATGGCGAGGCTCGCGCCGGGCGTGACAATCTCGGCGAACACTGGCGCGAGCCAACTGGCGCGGTAGCCCGTCACCAGCTCGTAGAAAGCCACCATGCTTTTAATGTCCGAAGCGACGAGGCGGGTGGATGCGAATTTCATGATCTTCTCCTTGGGTGCGCGACCGTTTCTTTCCTTGCTTTTGTGGCACACCCGTGCTGACAGCGTTGTGGCAGCAGGAGTCACTAGCTATGCGAAAAGCGGATCGCCTTTTTCAGATCATCCAGATTCTACGCAGGTCGAGCCGCCCGGTTACCTCGTTGCAGCTCGCGGATGAACTCGAAGTCGCCCGGCGAACTGTGTACCGCGACATCGCACACTTGATTGCCCAGCGCGTTCCGATCGAGGGTGAAGCGGGGTTCGGTTACGTTATCGATCCGCGATACGAAATGCCGCCACTGATGCTGACATCCGAGGAAATCGAGGCCGTGGTGCTCGGCGTTCAAATGGTGGCGAGGTTGAATGACGCGGCCATCAGGAATGCCGCCAGCGATGTGATGGCGAAGATTACATCGATCGTGCCGGAGCACCTTCTTCCCTATATTGCCGAACCCGCGGTCGGCATCAAACCCGGTGAAGCCACCGGAGATGTGACACTCGACACGCGTCCGCTCAGGCGGGCGGTCAGGGAAGGCCGCAAGCTGCATCTCGACTATCGCGCGGCAAACGGCGAGGTGACCAGCCGCATCGTGTGGCCTGTGCTTCTAGGCTACGCCGATACGTACAGCCTCCTGATTGCGTGGTGCCAATCGAAACAAGCCTTCCGTCATTTCCGCACCGACAGCATCCTCGAAGTCGAGATCCTCGAAGAATCCATCGGCATGTCCAAGAGCAAGTTGAGACGGCAATGGCAGCAGTGTCGCGATGCCGAAATTCTCAAGCGCCGTACAGGACAGTGATCGCAATGGGCCGAAAGCTGCCACGCGTGGCATCTGCCGACGAGTTGCGCTTATTTCAGCAGGCCGAGCATCGAGCTGTCGGGATAGCAGGTAGGCTTGCGTCCGCTCTTTTGCTGCCATTGGCCGATCGACCGCCGGGTCTTGTAGCCCGGCAATCCGTCGGTGCCGCCGACGTCGTATCCCTTGCGTTGCAAAGTCATCTGCATGCTGGCGACGTCGGAGCGCAGCATCTTGCCGACATCGCCCCATTGGCCCTGGAAGGCGCCGGAACCATAGGCGATGCGATCGGCGAGATTGCCGATATAGAGGCCGTAAAGATCGGAATTATTGTATTCCTTGATGACGTAGAAATTCGGCGTGACGATGAATTCCGGCCCGTCACGGCCGGCCGGCACCAGCATCGTGCCGCCGGCGCGCAGCTCATCGGACGGAAAAGCTTTGCCGGAAATCCTGGCGATCCCGAGCGATGTCCATTGCGAAATCGGCTTGGCGAGATCCGGCCCCTCCTGCGCACAGGAAACGTTTTCCGGGATCGTCACTTCGTAGCCCCAGCCGCGGCCGCGCTGCCAGCCCTTCTGCACTAGATAGTTGGCTATGGAGGCAAGCGTGTCCGGCACGGACGTCCAGATATTGCGATGGCCGTCGCCGTCGAAGTCGACCGCATATTTCAGATAGCTGGTTGGCATGAATTGTGGCTGGCCGAGCGCGCCGGCCCAGGACCCCATGAACTGAGCGGGAGTGACATCGCCGTGCTCGAGAATGCCGAGCGCGGCGATGAGTTCGGTGCGGAACATTTCCTTGCGCGTCGACATGAAAGCCTTGGTCGCCAGCACCTGGATCGCCGAATTCGGTAGCTTCGCGGCTCCGAAACCGGTCTCGCGGCCCCAGATGGCAAGTACAATCGGCCCGGGCACGCCATAGACCTTTTCGATCCTTTTCAGTGTCGGACCATATTGCGAAGCGAAGCTGCGCCCGGTTGCCGCCAGCTTCTGCAGCCGCGCCTCATTGAAATAGGGAGCGGGCGAGGAGAATTCCGCCTGCGTCTGCTTTTGCTCCTTCGCCTTCGGAAAGCCGGGCGGCGCCAGATCCGGCAGATCCCAATTCAGCGTCACGCCGGAAAAGGCGGCCTGGAAAGTCTTTTCGGAAACGCCGTCCTTCTTCGCTTCCGGCCAGAGGTCCTTTTGTACCCAGGTCTGGAACTGCGCCTCGACATCGGCTTTGGACGCGGCAAGCGCGGGCAGGGGGAGCAGGGTCATGAGGAGGACAAGCAGCCACAGAATATGCCGCACAATACCGCCCTCTGTCCCTCTCGGGACATCTCCCCCACAAGGGGGGAGATTGTTGGCGGCACGCTTCATGCCATGCGGACGGTCAGAAGTTTCCGCGAATCCAGTAGCTAATTGTTTGGCGAAGATAGCACTGCGAGTTACCGATCTCCCCCCTTGTGGGGGAGATGTCACGAAGTGACAGAGGGGGGTATGCGCTCTCCTCATACGCAGTCCTTTATTGCAGCAGTCAAATCGCCGTCCGCGCCCGCAAGGCCGCCGTCAGCGTGCCTTCGTCGAGATAGTCGAGTTCGCCGCCGACCGGTACGCCGTGAGCGAGACGGGTGATTTTTACCTCCAGACCTGCAAGCTGGTCGGTTATATAGTGTGCTGTGGTTTGCCCTTCGACGGTAGCGTTGACGGCGATGATGATTTCGCGGACGCCGCCCTCGCCGACACGCTCGATCAGGCCGCGGATGTTGAGGTCATCGGGGCCGATACCGTCGAGCGGCGACAGCACGCCGCCAAGCACATGATAGGCCGCATTCATCGCGCCGGCGCGCTCCAGCGCCCAGAGGTCGGCGACATCCTCGACGACGATGATAACAGACTGATCGCGGCGGTCGTCAGTGCAGACAGTGCAGGGGTCGACAGTATCGACATTGCCGCAGCGCGAGCAAATCTTCACTTTGTCATAGGCGTCGCCCATTGCATGGGAGAGAGGGCCGAGCAATTGGTCCCTCTTCTTGATCAGATGCAATGCGGCGCGACGCGCCGAACGTGGGCCAAGGCCAGGCACCTTCGCCAGGAGCTGGATGAGTTTTTCGATTTCGGGGCCGGTGACTCGCTTTGCCATGGGAGGCTTTTAGCTCATATGCTGGAGGAACGGAATCGCGGAAGGGATGATCGCCCCATGAAAATTCTGGCCGTCTGCATCGGCGCTGCCGAAATACTGCCGGGCAAGAGCTACAAGACCGGCATCAACAAGCATGCGGTCGGCGGTACAGTCATGATCGACGCCGAGGGTGTCATCGGCGACGCCGTCTGCAATGGCGAACATCATGGTGGGCGCGATCAGGCCATTTATGTCGAGGGTTCGCTGACGCTGGATTGGTGGTCGAACGAGCTGGGGCGCAGGCTGGAGCCCGGTACGTTCGGCGAAAATATCGTCATCGAAGGGCTCGATAACCGCGAGGTGGCTGTCGGCGACAGATTCATAGCCGACCATTTAGTCCTGGAAGTGACCTCGGCCCGCATTCCCTGCTCGACTTTCGCGGCAAAAATGGGCGATCCAAAATTCGTCAAGCGTTATACCCAAGCAGGCCGCCCAGGCATCTATTGCCGTGTCATCGAAAATGGCACCGCTACCGCCGGAACCCCAGTGACCTATGTTCCCTATGCTGGCGCCAAGGTCACCATGCCGGAATTGATGGCGACCTTCGGAAGACGATTGTCAATGGAGGACCGGGCGCGATATCTCTCCGCACCCATTCATTACAAGCTCAGAGCGCTTCTCGACGACAATCCCCTCGATTCCTGAGTTTACCGCATGGCGATGGCAACCGCCGCACCCGCCATTGTGCCGGCGCTAGCGCGGTTGGCCATCCGCACAGCGCGGCGGCTTTTCAGGAAACCACGCGCCTTGGCCGCGAAAAAAGCCCAGCTCAGATCGATGACCGCCAGCACGACGAACATCGTCGCCACCAGCTCGATCCAGCCGACCAGTGTAACGGCATGGATATCAATGATCGACGGCAGCAGCGCCACATAGAACATCATGATCTTGGGATTGCCCATCGTCACCGTGAGGCCGGCGAAGAAGAGGCGGAGCGGCGATTGCGCATCCGGTAGCTTTTCCTGCGTCGTATCGGCAGCGGCGAACCACATTTTCCAGGCGAGATAGAGTAGATAGGCCACACCGGCCCATTTGATGGTGACGAACGCCCAATGGAATGTCTCGGCAATCGCCGCCAGTCCCGCGACCGCGCAGGTCAGCCAGACCGCTTCGCCGATCCACATGGCGGCAAGGAAGGGCAGCACGTCGCGCGCGCCCTTGGTCAGAACGCGGGCGACAAGCGCGGCAACGCTCGGTCCCGGCGAGCCGGCAGCAACGAACAGTGCGCCGGCAAAAACAAGCAATGTCGTCAGGCTCATCACGTTCTCTCAGATGTCGGGGGACGAAATGTTCGAAGTGTGCTTACGAATAGCACCCCGTCGCACATTTTCCAAACCGGCCGCATCCTCTCAGACAAGTCCGGCGCGGAAACGTCCGAACAGCGCGTAGCCTTCCGGCCAACAGCCGATTCCGGAGTTCGCATTGATATGGCCGAGCGCGCCGACATCGATCAACTCGCTGCCCCAGACCGAAGCACTTTCCGTCGCATAGTCGAACGAGCCGAACGGATCATCGGTACTTGCGACAAGAAGCGACGGAAACGGCAGTCGCCGGCGCGGCGGATTGGCGAAGCTAGGGGCCTCGGTCAGATAGACCTCTCCTGTGGGATCGGGCGCCGAGACAAGGAAGGCACCCAATATCCTTGCCTGTGCGGATGCCGCCCAATGCGCGACCAACTGGCAGGCGAGGCTATGGACGACCAGGACCGGCGGCGTCTTCGAGCGACTGATCTCCCGATCGAGCGCGGCGATCCAATCTGTCAATTCCGGCCTGTCCCAGCTCGCCGGCTGGAAGCGCCGCATCTGGGGATTCTGCCGTTCCCATAGCGTTTGCCAGTGGCCTTCCCCCGATCCACCAAGGCCGGGCAGGACGATAATATCGCTCATGACTATCCTTTCGCAGTCTGTTGACCGATCGAAACTGGCATGTCGCATGGGCGATTGACATTACAATCCATCGGAGAAAACTTGGAGCTACCGATGAATTAAAGGTACAAGAATGGAAAGCTTCGAGAAGGACCTGGATCCGACCGATCTGTCGATGATCGAGATTCTGCAGGAGGATGGGCGGATTTCCGTGTCGGAACTTGGCCGCCGGGTCGGGCTTTCGCAGCCCGCGGCGTCCGAACGTCTCAAGCGGCTGGAGGAGCGCGGCATCATTGCCGGCTATCGCGCCGTCATCGATCCCGCTGCCGTCGGTCTTGGCATGATGGCCGTCGTCCGGCTGCGGACGACCCATGAGCATATACGCCCCTGCCTGAAACAGTTTTCGGAGATGCCGCAGATCATCGAGGTCCTGCGGCTGACCGGTGAGGATTGTTTCCTGCTCAAGGTCCTGGTGCCGACACCATCAGACCTTGAAACCATCGTCGATTCCATCGCCCGCCACGGCGCGGTGACCACATCGCTGGTGTTGCGGAACGAGCCGGCAAAACCGATCGGCCGCGAGCTCATCCGCAAGACGATGGTGCGTTGAGGGAATGCTTCTCAGAATGGCAGCTTGAATCCAGGCGGGATCGGCAGGCCGGCCGTCAGTTCCCGGGTCTTTTCGGCGGCCAGCGCCTCGGCCTTCTCCTGAGCATCCTTGTTTGCAGCGACGATAAGATCTTCAAGGATTTCGACGTCGTCTTCCTTGAAGAGCGACGGATCGATCTTGATGGCCAGCATCTGGCTCTTGCCGTTCACAGTGACGGTGACGAGGCCGCCGCCGGCCTTGCCTTCGGCCCGGATGTCGGCGATTTCCGCCTGCATCTTCTCCATCTTGGCCTGCATTTCCTTCACTTTGCCCATCATGCCCATGATGTCGCGCATCGTCGCTCGTCCTTCTTCTTCGCCTTTGTCTTATTATTATTGAGTGTAATCTAATTCGAAAACCGCTTTACGCGTTTTATTGTACGGTTCGTGGATTTGGCATCATTCCCTTAGAATTCGATATCATCGCCCGGCAGGATGTCGCCGTCATCGGATTCGGCGGTCGCTGGAGCGGCGGTTTGTTCCTCTTCCTCCGCATCCGACGCACGCACGCGCACGTCAATGATCTTGGCGCCCGGAAATTGCGATAGGATCGCCGCCACATCGGGGTCCTGGCGGGCATCGGCGACCCGCTGCTGCTGCGCGTTTGCTTCCGCCTCCACCAAAGTCGGTTCGCCTTCGTCGCGGCTGAGGCTGACGATCCAATGGATGCCGGTCCATTCCTTCAGTTTGACGGCGAGTTCGTTCAGCAGCGTCCCCGGCGCGCCCGGCGTCAGGCTGACGTCGAGCCGGCCGGGCTCCAGCCGCACCGGGCGAACGAAGCTCCGCACCAGCGCCTTCAGTTTCGGATCGCGCTTCTGGCCGGCAAGTTCGGCGATATCGGCCATCGAATTGACGGGAACCAACGGCTTCGGCGCTTCGACGGGCTTTTGTTCGATGCGGCCGATTGCGGGGGTGGCCAACGGCTGCGTATTCGGAACCGACCGCAGCATGGCGACCGGCGGTGTGGGCGCAGGTCGCGATGGCGCGGTTTCGACCGCGCGCGCCATCACATTGCCCTGGTAGGAGACCGGCGTTCCAACGCTGTTGCCGGCTGACGGAGCGGACGACGGACGTGCGGCGCCATTGCCGTCCGAAAATTCGGCAAGCCGCCGCGCCGCATCTTCCGGCGCCGGCAGATGGGCGGCGTGGGCCAGGCGGATCAGCACCATTTCGGCGGCACCGGCCGTGCGGGCAGCGCTTTCGGTCTCCGGTATGCCCTTCAGCAGCATCTGCCAAAAGCGCGACAGCGTCGTAACCGCCACGCCTCGCGCGAATTCGGCTGCCTTGGTGCGTTCGACCTCGCTCAGCGACGGATCATTGGCGGCATCAGGCACATATTTCAGGCGGGTGACCAGATGGGTGAAATCGGCAAGGTCGGTCAGCACGACGACGGGATTGGCGCCGGCTTCGTATTGGCTGTTGAATTCCGACAACGCAGCGGCGACATCGCCCTTGATGATGTGGTGGAAGAGATCGACGATGCGGGCGCGGTCAGCGAGCCCCAGCATCGAGCGAACGGCATCTGCCGCCACCGCGCCGCTGCCGTGGGCGATCGCCTGGTCGAGCAGCGACAGCCCATCGCGGGCCGAGCCTTCGGCGGCACGGGCGATCATGGCAAGCGCTTCCGGCTCCGCCTCGATGCCTTCCTTGGCGGCGATGGTAGTGAACAGGCCGACGAGATCCGAGGCGCTGATGCGGCGCAGGTCGAAGCGTTGGCAGCGCGACAGAACCGTGATCGGCACCTTGCGGATTTCGGTGGTGGCGAAGATGAACTTTACATGCTCCGGCGGCTCTTCCAGCGTTTTCAGCAGCCCGTTGAAGGCGGCCGTCGACAGCATGTGCACTTCGTCGATGATGTAGACCTTGTAGCGTGCGGAAACCGGACGGTAGCGCACCTGCTCGATGATCTCTCGGATGTCGTCGATGCCCGTGTGCGAGGCGGCATCCATCTCGATGACATCGACATGCCGTCCTTCCATGATCGCCTGGCAATGATCGCCTGGCTCACGCAGGTCAATGGTCGGGCGGTCGATTTCGGCGGTCTTGTAATTGAGGGCGCGTGCCAGGATGCGAGCTGTCGTCGTCTTGCCGACGCCGCGCACGCCGGTCAGCATGTAGGCCTGGGCAATGCGGCCGGTCTCGAACGCGTTGGTCAGCGTGCGAACCATCGGCTCCTGGCCGACCATCAAATCTGTGAAATCCTTGGGCCGGTATTTGCGGGCCAGCACCCGGTAACCGGTGCCGGTCGAAGCGGCATCTTTTGCTTGTCGCTCGGTGTCGCTCATCGCCCTGCTTATTGCCCGCAGAAAGCCGGGCCTTGCTTTCGGAAAGGGTGGGAGGCTGGCACGATGACCCGTGCCGGGCTCGTTAGGGCTGCTTCCTTCCGGACCTGACCCGGTTGGCGAGTGGCTCGTCCACCACCAACCTCCCGAATGCACATATCGGCAATATCGGCATCAAAAGCAAGCCAAGGTCAAAAAAAACTGCTAAACATTTGATAAAACACCGGAGGATGGCCCATTGCAGGATTTTGCGCTCGACGATCGTCTGGCGAATGACAGCGTTTCCGTCACGATCACCGGCCTTTGCGACGTGCGGCTGATGAAGGATCGCCGCTGGCCATGGCTGTTGCTGGTGCCCAGGCGGCCCGGCATATCGGAAATATTCGAACTGACGCCGCTCGACCAGGTTCTGCTGACCTTCGAGACCAACAAGGTCGGTGCTGCCTTGAAGACGGTGACGGGGGCGACAAAAATCAACATCGGGGCTCTTGGAAATATCGTCCGTCAGCTTCATGTTCATGTCATTGCGCGGTTCGAAGGGGACGCGAACTGGCCCGGCCCGATCTGGGGTCACGGCAAGGCGGAACCCTATGCGGACGAAGACATGAACAGCTTCATAGCCAAGTTGCGGGAAACGCTTTCACAATGAATCATTCTATCTTCTCTTCGGATGCCCCCCACCCGGAAGCTAGCAGCCTCACCGCCTTTGCGGAAAACCAGCTTAACCGGGACGCCGAGCACCGCGATGAGGAATCGGTCGAGCGAGCCCTCTCTAAAGACGGCACGCATATCCTCGCTTTCGCCAAGGACAGGCTGGTTCTGAAACATGACGGCCAGGTGCTCGATCCGCTGTTTGCACGCTACGAGCTGCAGGAGCTTGATCCGGACTGGGAGGCGGCGGTGCTGCTCGGCTATCGCAAGACCGGCGAGCCGCGGCTCGCCGTGCCGGTGCGTATCAATGCCGACGACCTCGCCAGCCACTACAAGCCCGCCGACATGCGCTCGCTCTGGCGCGACCTTCTGCTCGAAGGCGAAATCCTCGGCGAAGCGGCGCAAGGCATGAGCCTTATCCGTTGGAACAGTGACAACCGCTTCTGTGGCCGTTGTGGCTCGGTCATGGAAAGCCGCATCGGCGGCTATAAGCGCGTCTGCACTGCCTGCGAACACATGATTTTCCCGCGCACTGATCCGGTCGTCATCATGCTGACGATCGACGAGGAGAAAAATCTTTGTCTGCTCGGCCGCAGCCACCATTTCGCGCCGGGCATGTATTCCTGTCTCGCCGGTTTCGTCGAGCCGGGCGAAACCATTGAGAACGCCGTGCGCCGCGAGACGCATGAGGAGTCCGGCATCCAGATCGGCCGCGTGCGGTACCATGCCTCGCAGCCCTGGCCGATGCCGCACTCCCTGATGATCGGTTGTTATGCCGAGGCGAAGTCGACGGAGATTCATATCGATGCCGCCGAGCTTGATGACTGCCGCTGGTTTACGCCGGAAGAGACGCTCGCCATGCTCGATCGCGTCTCGGCCTCCGGCAACACATCCCCACCCAAGGGCGCCATCGCCCATCGCCTTATGCGCGACTGGGTGGAATGGAAACGATAGGCGCTCGTCATGGCGCGCTCGGAACGGCTGCTGACCCTGCTGCAGACGCTCAGGCGCTACCGCCGCCCAGTCAGCGGCGCTACCCTCGCTGAGGAGACCGGCGTCAGCCTGCGCACGCTCTATCGTGATATAGCCAGCCTGCAGACACAGGGTGCCGACATCGAAGGCGAGCCCGGTATCGGCTATGTCTTGAAGCCCGGCTTCATGCTGCCACCAATGATGTTTTCGCAGGACGAGATTGAGGCGCTGGTGCTGGGATCGAGATGGGTCGCACGCGCAACCGATTCGCGACTGGCAGCAGCCGGCGCCGATGCTCTCGCCAAGATCGCCGCCGTGCTGCCAGCCGACATGCGAGAAGCGGTCGATCAGGCGGCTGTGGTCGTTGCTACACGGCGCATCACAGAGGACAAGGCCGATCTTTCGCTCATGCGCAAGGCGATCCGCTCGGAGCGCATGGTGCAACTGACCTATGGCGATGTGAACGGTGCCATCTCGACGCGCCGCATCTGGCCCTTCGCGCTGGGTTACTTCGATAATGCGCGCATCATCATGGCTTGGTGCGAGCTGCGTCAGGACTTTCGCCATTTCCGCGCCGACCGTATCGTCGATTTCGCAGTGCTGGAGGCACGCTATCCGCGACGCCGCGTTGCGCTGGCAAGGGAATGGCACGCCCGGGAAGGCATGCTCCACGATTGATCTCCGGCAATACGCTACTGCCAGAAACTGTCAGTAGGTTCGATTATGATGGGCACCATCCGAAGCAGGGAGGAGGACCGATCATGGCAAGCTCAATTCTTATCGTCACGAGGGAAACGCATCGGCCCGACATCGAGTCGCGTGAAGGCAAAGGCCTCTCTCCGCTCACATGGCCGAATCATCTTTTGCAGATTGCGCGCGGGTATTTCGTCGGCCGTCGCGATCGTCTCGATCTTGACGAAGCACCGGACTTCATAATGCGTGATCTTGGCTTCCTGGACGGTCATGCCCCGTACCGCGAGGAAGATCGGATGCGCTGAGACGCATTCCGTCAACACCAAACCAACCACTGACAAAACCACGAGCGGCGGGCTTCGCTATGCCCGCCGGAATGCATGCCCGTTGCCTTTATATCCCCTAAGCAAAGAGGAATATCCAAATGACAAGCCCGAATCTCATCATCTTCTATGTCAAGGATCCGGCCGAAAGCGTGCCGTTCTATCGTGACCTGCTCGGTCGCGAACCCGCCGTCGCTGCACCGAATTTCGCCGCCTTCCCGCTCGACAACGGTTTCACTCTTGGCCTTTGGCGCCGCAGCAGCGTCGAGCCGCAGCCGTCGGCCATCGGCAATCGCGGCGAACTCGCCTTCATGGTAGAGGGCGAAGGCGCGGTCGCAGAACATTACAAGGACTGGAAGGCCCGCGGCCTGCCGATCGCGCAGGAATTGACGACCCTGGATTTCGGCCCGACCTTCGTCGTGCTCGATCCGGATGGTCATCGCCTGCGGGTTTGTGAACCGGATAAGTGATCAGGAGAAAAAAGGGCGCCGAAAGGCGCCCTTTTCAGAGCTCCCCGCGCATTGGGTGCCCTTTGTAGACACCCAGAATGCGGACCTTCTCGGAAAAGAACCGCAATTCCTCCAGCGCCCGGCGCACATGCGCATCGGATGGATGGCCCTCGATATCGGCGTAAAACTGTGTCGCTACAAAACGGCCGCCGAGCTGATAGCTTTCGAGCTTCGTCATGTTGATGCCGTTGGTGGCGAAGCCGCCGAGCGCCTTGTAGAGCGCGGCAGGGATGTTGCGGACGTTGAAGACGAAGGTGGTGACGATCTTTTCTTCGGCCGAGCTGCGTTGCGCCCAGTTTTCGTCCCGCGACAGCACGACGAAGCGCGTCACGTTGCTTTCGGTATCCTCGACATTTTCCGCAACGATTTCCAGCCCGTAGAGGTCGGCCGCGAGCCGCGGCGCAAGCGCCGCCATCGTGCGGTCGCCGGTTTCTTGTACCAGCTTGGCCGCTCCCGCCGTATCGCCGGCGATGACAGGCTTCCAGCCGTTGGCGCGCACGATCTTGCGGCATTGGCCGAGGGCATGGATATGGCTGTGCACCGTGCGGATCTCTTCCTTCTTCACGCCCGGCAGCACCATGAGCTGGAAGTGGATCGGCATGAAATACTCGCCGACGATATGCAGCCGCGATTCCGGCAGCAGATGATGGATATCGGCGACGCGGCCGGCGATCGTGTTCTCGATCGGGATCATGCCGAGATCGGCCTCGCCATTGTCGATCGCGGCAAAGGCATCCTCGAAGGTCTGGCAGGGCAGCGGCACCATGGTCGGGAACACGTCGAGGGAGGCCATGTGAGAATTGGCGCCGTAGTCGCCCTGGAACGAGATCTTGTTGGTCTTGGTGATCATGGGACTGCCTTTGGGGGAATGCCGTCAGAGAGAAGCGGCGGAAAGGATACGTCTGGCCTTTTCGAGGTCGGCGGGAGTATCGACACCGAGCGGGATCGTGTCAACGATCTCAACATCGATGCGCATGCCGGCTTCCAGCGCTCTGAGCTGCTCCAGCGATTCGCGCCGTTCGAGCGGCGATGGCCCGAGGCTCACGAATTTTTCGAGCGCTGCACGACGATAGGCGTAAAGGCCGATGTGGTGGTAGAGCGGACCATTGCCGTAAGGCGCGGTGGTCCGGGTGAAATAGAGCGCGCGCATGCGATTGTCGGAAATCGCCGACCCCACGACTTTGACGACGCTCGGCGCCGTCTTTTCTTCCTCGTCCTTGATCTCGACGGTCAGTGTGGCGATATCGACGGCCGGATCTTCCAGCGGGCGCAGCGAAGCACGGATGGTCTCGGGATCGATGGTCGGCAGATCGCCCTGGACATTGACGACGATTTCAGCACGACCCTCGGGATCCACCGCCTGCAGGGCTTCATAGATTCGGTCCGAGCCGGATTGATGATCCTTGCGCGTCATGACGACTTCGAAGCCCGCATTCGCAACGGCCGCGAAAGTGTCGTCATGGTCGACGGCGACGACGATGCGACCGATCGCCGCCTCGCGCGCGCGTTTGGCAACCTGTACGATCATGGGTAGGCCGCAGATATCGGCGAGCGGTTTGCCTGGGAGGCGTGTGGATGCCATCCGGGCCGGAATAAGCACCAGCGTCTTGTCTAAGTTTGGATCTGTCATTGTTGGGCCTTCTATTCCCGCCGCAAAAGTGTCAAAAAGTCTCACGGTGGAGACCGTTTAGAGAGTTGCAAGAAACAGCCAAAAGACATAGGTTTCGCGCGAATTCAAGATGGGCCGGCAGCCGCTGCCGGAGGCGAGGGGAGCATAGCAGATGAATTCATCCTACGTGAACATGGGTGTCGGGGCACTTCTAGCCACACTTTTTGTGCTGAAGTCCGTGTCGCTCGCGTCGGGATTTATTTTCCATTCAGAGGCGCCGGAAAAGCCGGGCTTCGCCATTATCGCCGCTGAAGATACGTCTGCCGAAGCCGGCGGCAAGGCAGCCGCAGCCGCACCGGAAACGCCGATCGCAAAATTGCTTCAAACGGCCGATGCAAAAGTCGGCGAGACGATCTTCAAGAAGTGTCAGGCCTGTCATGATGGCACCAAGGGCGGACCAAACAAGGTCGGCCCGGATCTCTGGGGTATCGTCGATCGCCCCGTTGCCGAGCATGAGGGCTTCGCCTACTCCGCCGCCATCAAGGATTTCTCCAAGGGCGGCACGGAGAAGTGGACCTATGATCACATCTATCACTTCGTAGCGGCACCGAAGAAATTCATTCCGGGAACTGCCATGGGCTTTGCCGGCCTGCCGAAGGAAAAGGACCGCGCCGACCTGATCGCCTTCCTGCGTACGCTTGCCGATACGCCGGTACCACTGCCGGACCCGAACGCTGCGCCGGCGCCTGCAGCGACGAACTAAAGTACTTTAAGCGAATGACTGCCAAGCCCGGTCGTTTCGACCGGGCTTTTGTCGGCCGTTCAGCCATTCAGACCGCGTGCTTGCGGGTCCGCATCTTCTGATCGAGGTCGAAGACCTTCAGTCCGTCTTCAACGTTCGGCGGCATGCGCCAATCCTCTGAGATAAGCGCCTTGCGGGCGTCGCGCAGGCCGGCATGCCAATGTTCGTGCATCGATAACGCCGAAAATTCGTAGTCCTTCGAATGCGAGCGGAACTGCTTGTTGCGGTAGATCAGGTGGATGATCGTGACGCCGTAGTCGGAGCAGTTTTCCTTCAGCTTCTGGATTTCTGGATCGGCCTTTGCCTCCTCGGGCAGCCGCGCGTAGAGTTCCGAGATGGTGCGGCGAAGGTGGTGGCGCTCGAGGAAGAGATCGGTGTTGAGCCGGGTGCGGCTGGAATAGGTAATGTCCTTGCGCCGCTCCTCCACTTCTTCGAGGTCCTGTGGCAACTGGCCGGTAGCGCTGAAGAGATCGACCTGGAAGACGACCGTGTCGACACCGGCGCCATTCCTCAGCACATAGCTCAACGGTGTATTGGAGACGAGTCCGCCGTCCCAGTAGTGTTCGTTGCCGATTTTGATCGCCGGAAAGCCGGGCGGCAGCGCACCGCTCGCCATGACGTGCTCAGGCTTGATCTTGATTTCCTTATTGTCGAAGAAGGCGAAATTGCCGGTTCGAACATTGACGGCGCCGAGGCTGAGCCGCACGGGACCATGGTTGATGCGGTCGAAATCGACATGGTCGAGCAGGGTCTGGCGCAGTTGCTCGGTGTCATAGATGCTGGTCGCGCCCGCTGAACCCCGCGCCTGAAACCAGGATGGGATCTGCCAGGGAGAAAAGAAGCCAGGCACACCGAAGGTCGATACCCACCAACTGCTGACGGTGCGATAGAAATGGCTGGTCTCGCGCTGCCGCTCCATCAGAAGGTCGACCGGCAACTGCACGCTGACCTTGTTCCAGAAGGACCGCAGTTTCTCCAGCCGTTGGCCCGGCACGTTACCCGCCATGATCGAGGCGTTGATCGCGCCGATCGAGATGCCGGCGATCCAGTCCGGCTCGATGTCGACTTCCCTCAGTGCTTCGAAAGCACCTGCCTGGTAGGAGCCGAGAGCGCCGCCGCCCTGCAGGACGAAGACCTTTTGCGCATAGGCTGAAGCGGGATTGGTGGTGAGTGGAGCTGCAATATTCATGGTTCCATCCTTTACTGCGCTCCACCCTAGGGGCCGCGGTGCGCAAATATATGACCATTTTCCTGCCTGCTTCTCCGAAAGCGGAGATATATCGTCGCAATGCTCAGGGGCGTGAGTTCACGCGAAGCCGCTTTGCATCTTTGGGGATCATGCCTTAGCCGAGCATATAGGCCCAAAGTGACACCGTGAGTGCCCCGAGTGCTGTCGTCAGCGTAATCGTCGATGCAGCGAGACTGTGGCCGACGCCGAAGCGATTGGCAATCAGCCAAGCGTTCACACCTGTTGGAACCGAAGAGGTAAGCACGAGCGCCTTTCGCCATTCCGGGCTGAGGCCGAGGAGATAGGCGGCTGCAAGCACGCAGGCCGGCAACAACAGAAGCTTGAAGGCCGAAGTGACGCTGGCAACGCCGAGATTGCCGGAAAGTCCATATTGCCGCAGCGCCATGCCGAGTGAAATCAACGCCGCCGGGCCTGCGATATTGGCGATGTCATCAACCACGGTGCCGAGCGTCGTCGGTAAGGAAATGCCGATGAGGTGCACGACAAGGCCGGCGAGAAGCCCAACGACCAGTGGATTGCGGACCAGGTTTCTGCCGACCTGCTGCAATACCTCCCCCAAGCTGCGTCCGGAGCCGCCGTTCTGTTTGCGCTCGGCCTGCTCCATCAGCATCGTGCCGGCGATCATCATGACCGGCAGGTGCACCGCAAGCAGGATCGACATCGCCACGATACCGTCTGGACCGACGGCGCGCCCCACCAAAGGTAGGCCGATGAAAATATTGTTGGCGAAGGCAGAGGAGACGCCGGCGAGCACCCCGATTCGCGCGTCGCGCCCGAACAGCCGCGTGGCCGCAAGATGGCCGGCTGTCCAGGCGACCGTGACGCCGGCAAAATAGGCGATCCATAGCCGAAACGGCGAGGCTCCGTGAAAATCCGCTTCAGCAATGGTCTGGAACAGCAGGAGCGGCACGGCGATCTTGAAGACGAATTCGCTCATCGCCTCGCCGACGCTGGCCGACAATATGCCGGCGCGCACGATCACCCAGCCGACGAGAATCAGCAGGAAAATCGGCAGGACATCGGAAAGGATTTCGGACATGCCAGGCGAGGGAGCTGTGAAGTGGCGGGATCTTGAGAAATGATCCCAGAGTTGTAGCAGCTTGCCTCATCGTGAGAAGCCGAAAAGCGGGCAGAAACAAAAAAAGCGGGCCGCGCCCGCTTTTCCGCACCCGGCCCCGCCGGGGTCCTCCCGGTGCACAAGCCGCCAGTTCATCCGTGGTCGGCGCGCGTACCGGTGAGGCGGAAGGTATCATACCTTCCCTAACTGGCCGTGGATGCCTTGTCCGCATCCCATGCCAGTTCACTTGATAAGTATTTAAAGATGGAAAGTGACAGACAAATGACTGGCGGAGATTAAGTTGCCAGAAAGGATGCCGATTTTTCTTCCAAACTTCGGAAAAACCGCTAATACCGGATACCGGCTATCACCAATACCGGGACCCACTTTTTGATGACTCGTTTCGATGTACTGACCGTTGGCAATGCTATCGTCGACATTATCGCTCGCTGCAACGATCAATTCCTGATCGACCACCAGATTACCAAGGCCGCGATGAATCTCATCGATGCCGAGCGAGCCGAACTCCTCTATTCGCGCATGGGTCCGGCGCTCGAAGCTTCCGGCGGCAGCGCCGGCAATACGGCTGCGGGCGTAGCGAATTTCGGCGGCAAGGCCGCCTATTTCGGCAAGGTCGCGGAAGATCAGCTCGGAGAGATTTTCGCCCACGACATTCGCGCCCAGGGCGTGCATTACGAAACTAGGCCGAAGGGCACGTTCCCGCCGACCGCCCGTTCCATGATCTTCGTCACCGAGGACGGTGAGCGTTCGATGAACACCTATCTCGGCGCCTGCGTCGAGCTTGGTCCGGAAGACGTCGAAGTCCATGTCGTTGCCGACGCCAAGGTCACCTATTTCGAAGGTTATCTTTGGGACCCGCCGCGCGCCAAGGAAGCGATTCGCGAATGCGCCCGCATCGCTCATGCCAATGGACGTGAAATGTCGATGACTCTGTCCGACAGCTTCTGCGTCGGTCGCTATCGCGACGAGTTCCTCGATCTCATGCGCTCGGGCACCGTCGATATCGTCTTTGCCAACCGTGACGAGGCATTGTCGCTGTACGAGACGGATGATTTCGAGAAGGCATTGAAGCTGATCGCGGGCGATTGCAAGATCGCGGCTGTGACAATAGGCAAGGATGGCGCCGTCATCGTGCGCGGCAACGAACGCTATGTCGTCGACGCCCATCCGATCGAAGAGCGCGTGGACACGACCGGCGCCGGCGATCTTTTTGCCGCTGGTTTCCTCTTCGGTTATACGCAAGGTCGTGCGCTTGAGGATTGCGCCAAACTCGGCAACCTCGCGGCAGCGATCGTCATCGAGCAGATCGGCCCGCGGCCCATGCGGTCGCTGTCGGAAGCCGCCAAGGAGGCGGGGCTTCTTTAAAAAAAAGCCCACGCATAGGGCCCATGTTGGAATCTAAAGCCGCTCGCAGCAGACCGTTGCGGGCGGCTTTTTTGTTGGGATATCGAAGGCGGCTAAGGAACTCTATCGGTAGAACAACCGAACGGTTCCAGCCTCATAGAGAATGAGTGTTCCAAGCGCGACGAGGACGAACGGCACTGCCCGATGTCCGTAACGTCTGATCGGTCTGCCTATCGTAGGGTGATTGACCAGGAAGTGCGCCGCGCCGAGCCATAAGGCAGTCATCAGGACGAAGACGATAGCGATGACGGCAATCTCATCGATCGTGCGCGTGGCGAACAATGGAGTGTAGATGCTGATGTTGTCGCCACCGTTCGCAATCGTCACGGCAGCGACAGCGACGATATTGCCCTGCCCGGCAGACACCTTTTCATGATCTTCGGGAGCATCATCGGCCCCAGAGCCTTCCTGCAGCATCCATAGTTTTTTCAGGCCAAGAAAGATCGGTGCCAAGCCTAGGAGGCCGATATAGGCAGCGGGAATGACGAGAGAGATCAAAGAGGCCAGGACGCTTGCGGCGTAAAGAGCGGCAATGCCCAGATACTGGCCGATGACAACCTGCCGGGGGCGGAATTTGGGATCCGCAAAAAATCCGAGCAAGACAAAAATGTCGTCCACATTCGTCGATGCAAACAGGACGACGGCTATGCCGAGGATCCCGAACAAATTTTCCATGATCACCGTTTCCCGCCTTGATGCTCAGACGCATCGTTGCGTCGGAAAAGTCACACGAGCGTGGCTACCATGGAGCTTTGCGTTTTTACTTGAAGGCTTCGCCCGGATAGGCGCCCCAGATTTCGGATTGCGCCACCCAGCCTTCGGTGCCGTCGGCGGTCGCCAGGCACCAGTCGCCGGTGCATTCGCGGATGTTCATCATCACGCCCGGCTGGAGCTTGGCAATGACGGTGCTCGATGGCTGTGCGTCGCGGCGCATGTTGACGAAAACCGCCTTGCCTTTGCCCTTCATCCACGGCGCGGCGATGGCCGAGCGCTGACCGGACAGCAACGACTGGTTGACCCAGCCCTCAGTGCCGTCGGCGTCACGGACGCGGCGCCAATTATCGTATTCCTGGATAATCTCGACCGGCAATCCCTGCTTGAGATAGAGCCATGACACCGCGTAGTCGGCGCTCGGGCCGACGCGCAGGTTGACACGCTTCGACTTCAGCGTAACGAATCGCGGCAGCGGCAATCCGCTCGGCCCCTTGGCGGCTTGGGCCGCGGCAAGATCGGCGGTGGCGACGGCCATCATCAGGCCGATCGCGAAAACAGCGCAGGACTTCAGGACTTTGCCACGCATAGGATTTCCGTTCGCTCATCATGACCAAGGCGCCGTCAGGCGACCTTTTCGTTCCGGTCATCGGCAAATCCCTGCGCCTCGCGCGCGAGTTTTGTTTGTCTTCGCCTGCGGGTCTGGTAGAAATGCCCGGAACGGGAAAATTATCCTGCTTCTTGGTTAAGAACATCTGAACAAGGCATCGCCGGTCGCCATGACGACGAAGAAAAAACCGAAGGTCTACATCACGCGTAAACTGCCGGATGCAGTGGAGACGCGGATGCGCGAACTCTTCGATGCCGAGCTCAACATTGACGATACGCCGCGCACGCGGGCCGAGCTTGTCGAAGCCGTCCAGTCGGCTGATGTGCTGGTGCCGACTGTCACCGACCGCATCGATGCCGCGCTGATCGAGGAAGCTGGGCCGCAGATGAAGCTGATCGCCAGCTTTTCCAACGGCACGGACCACATCGACGTCGAAGCAGCCGCCCGCCGGGGCATCACCGTCACCAATACGCCGAATGTTCTGACCGAGGACACGGCCGACATGACCATGGCGTTGATCCTTGCCGTGCCCCGGCGCCTCGCCGAAGGTGCGCGGGTGCTGACGGACAAGCCCGGCGAATGGGCCGGCTGGTCGCCCACCTGGATGCTCGGCCGCCGCATTCACGGCAAGCGCATAGGCATCGTCGGCATGGGCCGCATCGGCACCGCCGTCGCCCGCCGCGCCAAGGCTTTCGGCCTGTCCATCCATTATCACAACCGCAAGCGCGTCAGCCTGACGACCGAAGACGAGTTGGAGGCGACTTATTGGGACAGCCTCGATCAGATGCTTGCCCGCGTCGACATCGTCTCGGTCAATTGCCCGTCGACACCCGCGACCTTCCATCTGATCTCGGCGCGCCGCCTGGCACTGCTGCAGCCGACCAGCTACATCGTCAACACTGCGCGCGGCGATGTCATCGACGAGACGGCGCTGATCAAGATTTTGCGCGAGGGCAAGATCGCCGGCGCCGGCCTCGACGTCTTCGAGAACGAACCGGCCGTCAATCCGAAACTGGTGAAGCTCGCCAACGAGGGCAAGGTGGTGCTGCTGCCGCATATGAGCTCGGCCACGCTCGAAAGCCGCATCGATATGGGCGACAAGGTCATCATCAATATCCGCGCCTTCATCGACGGCCATAGGCCACCGAACCGGGTTCTGCCGTTCCGCTGAGCGCGCAAAAGTGCACGGCGGTTTTGCGATAACGACATGCGCAAAATCAAGTCAGGATCTTGCGCATCTCTATCGACGTCGTGCGATCGAAGCCGGCATGGCGATTCTCCGCGGTTTTCAGGAAACCCCAGCTTGCGAAGGTCGCGTGATTGCCCGTGAGCTCGATTCGCGTTTCCAGTCGCAACACATCAAGTCCGCGCTCGCGCGCCGTCGCTTCACCGACCGCCAGCAGGCGCCGGCCGATCCCCTTACCTTGCTCGGATGGCAGAATCGCGAGCTTGCCGATGTAGAGGTTATCCGGCTCCGGGCGGCAGAATATGCAGCCGGCTAATTGATCGTCGTCGAACGCGATATAGCCGATCTCACCCCTCGCTTTTTCCCTCAGCGATTGCGGCGTCAGCGACAGCGCCGAGGAGGGCGGATCGATCAGCCCGTTCATATAGGCGAAGGAGGCGAGAATGAGTTCAAGCAGTTCGTCCCAGCGGTCGAAGCCGTCGTCGAGACGCTGCAGGGTGATATCGGTCATTCGGCCGCGGCCCTGGCGCGCTTGCGGCGATAGCGGATGGTCTCGAAGCGGGCGGCAAGCCCGTCATAGAGCAGCAGGCGGCCGATCAGCGGTTCGCCGATGCCGGTGATGAGCTTGATCGCCTCCATCGCCATCAGCGTGCCGATGACGCCGGTCAATGCGCCGATGATGCCGGCCTCGGAGCAGGCGGGAATGAGGCCCTCGGGCGGCGGTGTCGGGAAAAGGTCGCGGTAACCCGGGTTCGGCATACCGTCGGAGTTGGTTTCGTAAGGCTTCAGTGTCGTCAGTGAGCCATCGAACCGGCCGACCGCGCCGGTCACTAACGGCAGGTGCGCCCGTTCGGCTGCGTCAGCCGCGGCATAGCGCGTGTCGAAATTGTCGGAGCCGTCGACAATGAGATCGAAACCGGCGAGGTGTCGCGCGGCCGTCTCTGTGGAAAAGCGCTCCTCCAAGCGGATGGTGCGCACATGCGGGTTCAGCCGCGCGATGGCGTCGGCCGCGCTTTGCGTCTTCAGCTCGCCGATCGTCCCGATATCGTGGATCACCTGTCGCTGCAGGTTGGAGAGCGAAACGCGATCATCATCGGCAATCCCAAGCGTACCGACGCCGGCGGCGGCGAGATATTGCAGCACCGGCGCACCGAGCCCGCCGGCGCCGATCACCAAAACCCGCGCCGCCTTCAATTTCTGCTGCCCGGCGCCGCCCACTTCGGGGAGCAGGATGTGGCGCTGGTAACGGGCGATTTCGTCTGAAGTCAAAGGATCCATGACGTCGATATTATCACGCTCAGCGGAAAATTCTCGCTTACGATTTCGAAATGCCGCCATGCGCGACGGTGAAGAATTGCGCCCGATCGCCAAGCGCGGAAAACATTGCTTTGTCGGTGCCGGTCATGAAGGCCTGGCCGCCGAGCCCATCGATCAGATCGAAGAGGGCCGCGCGCCGGCCTTCGTCCAGATGCGCGGCAATTTCATCCAGCAGCAGGATCGGGGCATGGCCGGTCAAGTTGCCGACGAGGCGGGCATGGGCGAGGATCAGGCCTACGAGCAGAGCCTTCTGCTCGCCCGTCGAGCAACGCTCCGCCTCCATATGTTTTTCGCGGTGGCGCACCAGCAGATCGGCCCGGTGCGGGCCGTCAAGCGTGCGCCCGGCGGCCGCATCGCGATAGCGTCCCTCGCGCAGCATATCGGCGTAGCTGTCCTCAAGATCGATGGCCGGACGGTCGAATTGCCCGTCGAGGAAGCCGGAGAGTTCGAGCGCGGCCGACGGAAACGGCGTCGCCTCGCCCGTTTCGGCGATCAGGCGCGAGAGAAGGCCGAGCATCTCCTGCCGCGCGAGCGCCATGGCGATGCCGAGGCTTGCCATCTGCTCCTCGATGCCGGTGAGCCAGGACGGATCGAACCGGCCTTCGGCGAGCAATTTGTTGCGGCTGCGCATGGCGCGCTCGAAATCGCTGGCACGGCGGCCATGGGCCGGATCGAGTGACAGCACCAGCCGGTCGAGAAAACGCCGCCGCTCGGAGGAGCCGCCGGTGAACAACCCATCCATGGACGGCGTCAGCCAAAGCACGCGCAGGTGGTCGGTCAACTCGTCCACGGTCTTGGCCGGCGTGCCGTTGATCCTGAGCTTGCGTGCCGTCGTCTCGTCGGTCGCGTCGACGCCGGTGCCGATCTCGACTTCGTCTTCCATGCCCTCAAGCTCAGCGAAGATCGAAAAGCCGCCGGATGCGCCGACGCGTGTGACATCCGCATAGGCCGCGCGCCGAAGACCGCGCCCCGGCGAAAGCAAGGAGACCGCCTCCATCAGATTGGTCTTGCCGGCGCCGTTGTCCCCGGTCAGCACCACATGCCGCTCGTCAAGCGCAAGCGATGCCACCGCATAGTTGCGGAAGTCGGTAAGCTTCAGGCGCGAGATGAAAACCTTGTGCGGCATCGGGTGTCCGGATTCCTGTCGATGGCCGAGGGGTATGCCGAACCCTGCCCAAGTGCAAGGTTTTTGCCTTCGACTCTTGGCGGCTAGGATGAGGGCAGAATGAATTATGTGCCCGACCGCAGGAGATCAGCCCTCGTAGCGAGGCGAGCCTCAAACCACCGTGAAATAAAAAAACCGGCCGAGTGATTCGGCCGGTTTTATCAGAAGCTGTTCGATTCGCCGCTCAGTCGCTGAACGTATCGAAGAAATCCTTCATCCGGGCAAAAAAGCCCGTCGATTCGGGATTGTTGTCCTTCGAGGAGATCTGCTCGAACTCCTGCAGCAGTTCGCGCTGGCGCTTGGTGAGCTTTTGCGGCGTTTCGATCTGGATCTGGATGTAGAGATCCCCGATCTGGCTCGAGCGCAACACCGGCATACCCTTTGCCTTCAGGCGGAATTGCTTGCCGACCTGCGTGCCCTCGGGAACCGTGACGCGCGACTTCGTGCCGTCGAGCGTCGCGACGTCGAAGGTACCCCCCAGGGCGGCCGTCGTCATCGAGATCGGCACGGCGCAATAGAGATCGGCGCCGTCGCGCTGGAAGAACTCATGCGGCTTGACGGAGAGGAAGATGTAGAGATCGCCCGAAGGCCCGCCACGCAAGCCGGCTTCGCCTTCGCCCTGCAAGCGGATGCGCGTGCCGTCCTCGATGCCGGCCGGGATGTTGACAGAGAGGGAGCGCTCTTCGGTTACTCGACCCTGGCCATGGCATTTGCTGCAGGGATCGGGAATGATCTGGCCGCGACCGTGGCAGGTCGGACAGGTGCGCTCGACCGAGAAGAAACCCTGCGCGGCGCGCACCCGGCCCGAGCCTTGGCAAGTGCCGCAGGTCTTCGGCTGCGTGCCTGGCTTGGCACCGGAGCCGGAACAGACGTCGCAGGTAATCGAAGTCGGGACACGGATCTGCGCCGTCTTGCCGGTAAAGGCCTCTTCGAGCGAGATTTCCATGTTGTAGCGAAGATCGGCGCCGCGTTCGCGACCGCCGGAGGAGCGACCGCGCGAGCGACCGCCACCCATCATCTCGCCGAAAATATCCTCGAAGATGTCGGAGAAGCCACCGCCGCCGAAGCCGCCGCCGCCAAAACCGCCGCCACCGCCCATGCCGCCATGCTCGAAGGCAGCGTGGCCGTAGCGATCATAGGCCGCACGCTTCTGCGGATCCTTGAGCGTCTCGTAGGCCTCGTTGATTTCCTTGAACTTTCGCTCGGCGTCCTTGTCCTCCGGGTTCTTGTCCGGATGAAATTTCATCGCCAACTTGCGAAAAGCGCTTTTCAGCTCCTTTTCGTCTGCTGTCCTGGCGACACCCAACGTGTCGTAAAAGTCCGCTTTTGCCATTAAGGAATAGACCCCGGAAATGTATTTCCGGCTGCCCTAAGGCAGCCGGATCTGAGTTTCAGCAAAACCAGTTAAGGTTTGCGATTATGCAGACCGCTTGCGGTCGTCCTCGTCCTTGATTTCCTCGTAGTCGGCATCGACGACGTCGTCATTGCCGCCTGCCGAGGCATCAGCGGTAGATGCCTCCGACTGCTGGGACTCATAGATGGCCTGGCCGAGCTTCATGGACACTTCCATGAGCGTCTGGGTCTTGGCCTTAATGTCTTCGGCGTCCGGCTCGGAAGCTTCGGTCGCCGCCTTCAGCGCTGCGATCGCTTCGGAGATCGCATTGCGGTCGGCTTCGGTTACCTTGTCGCCGTAATCCTTCAGCGACTTTTCGCTGGAGTGGATCAGGCTTTCGGCTTGGTTCTTGGCTTCCACGCCTTCGCGGCGCTTCTTGTCCTCAGCAGCGTGCGCTTCGGCATCCTTGACCATCTTTTCGATGTCGGCGTCGGAGAGGCCGCCCGAAGCCTGGATGCGGATCTGCTGTTCCTTGCCGGTGCCCTTGTCCTTGGCCGAAACCTGGACGATGCCGTTGGCGTCGATGTCGAAGGTGACCTCGATCTGCGGCACGCCACGCGGAGCCGGCGGCAGGCCGACGAGATCGAACTGGCCGAGCAGCTTGTTGTCGGCAGCCATTTCGCGCTCGCCCTGCGAGACACGGATGGTCACGGCCGACTGGTTGTCGTCGGCGGTCGAGAAGGTCTGCGACTTCTTCGTCGGGATCGTCGTGTTGCGTTCGATCAGACGCGTGAAAACACCGCCAAGCGTTTCGATGCCGAGCGACAGCGGCGTCACGTCGAGCAGCAGAACGTCCTTAACGTCGCCCTGCAGAACGCCGGCCTGAATGGCGGCGCCGAGAGCGACGACTTCATCCGGGTTCACACCCTTGTGCGGTTCCTTGCCGAACAGTTGCTTGACGACTTCCTGCACTTTCGGCATGCGGCTCATGCCGCCGACGAGAACGACTTCATCGATCTCGGCAGCCGTGACGCCGGCATCCTTGAGGGCGGCCTTGCACGGTGCGATGGTGCGCTGGACGAGGTCGTCGACCAGGCTTTCCAGCTTGGCGCGCGTCAGCTTCAGCGTCAGATGCTTCGGGCCGGTGGCGTCAGCCGTGATGAAGGGCAGGTTGATTTCCGTCTGCTGCGCGGAGGACAGTTCGATCTTCGCCTTTTCGGCAGCTTCCTTGAGGCGCTGCAGCGCGAGCTTGTCGCCCTTGAGGTCGATGCCGTTGTCCTTCTTGAACTCGGCAACGAGATATTCGACGAGACGCATGTCGAAGTCTTCACCGCCAAGGAAGGTGTCGCCGTTGGTCGACTTCACTTCGAAGACGCCGTCGCCGATTTCCAGGATCGAGATATCGAAGGTGCCGCCGCCAAGGTCGTAAACGGCGATGGTCTTGCCGTCCTTCTTGTCGAGACCGTAGGCGAGTGCTGCAGCGGTCGGCTCGTTGATGATGCGCAGGACTTCAAGGCCGGCGATCTTGCCGGCATCCTTGGTCGCCTGGCGCTGCGCGTCGTTGAAGTATGCGGGAACAGTGATGACGGCCTTTTCGACCTTTTCGCCGAGATAAGATTCGGCGGTTTCCTTCATCTTCTGAAGGATCATTGCGGAAATCTGTGCGGGCGAATAGCCCTTGCCGTTGGCCTCGACCCAGGCGTCGCCGTTGTCGCCGCGGACGATATTAAAAGGAACGAGGTGCTTGTCCTTTTCAACGGTCGGATCTTCGTAGCGGCGGCCGATCAGGCGCTTGACAGCGAAGAGGGTGTTGGTGGGGTTGGTGACCGCCTGGCGCTTGGCCGGCTGGCCGACGAGGCGTTCGCCGTCGTCCGTGAAGGCTACCATGGAAGGGGTGGTGCGGGCGCCTTCGGCATTTTCGATCACTTTCGCGTCCTTGCCGTCCATGACGGCGACGCAGGAATTCGTGGTTCCAAGGTCGATACCAATTACTTTTGCCATGTCATTCTCTCCTTGAAGCAAGCTATCGGAACCCCTGTCAGGCATTCCATTGACAGCCCCTTACGGGATGGTCTTGAGGATTGCGCAGCCATGACTGCGGTGATGCCGCGTATATAAGTAGCGGTTTTACTGACTGCAAGGCAGGAAATCACCCGGAATCCAGCAAAACGAATGGTTTGTCGCCCAAATTCCACAGTGTCACATTGAGGTTGTGAGCCTGCGGAATTTGCGCGACCATCTATCTGATCAGCCTTGCCCCGGCCATGCAAGCGGCAATGCTAAGAATCGCTTCTTATTGCCCCAGAATGACGTCGAGAAGCGAGGAGCGGTGCGGTCGCACCGTCGCCGTGGTTGGACCGGGATCGCCGATATCGGCAGGCGGGATATCGCCGGTGTCGTAAGGGTTCTCGCTGTAGGGATTGCTGTCGTCGGCGAGGCCCGCAGGCGGCAGGTCTTCGGGATAGTCGTTCGCCGCAGCCTGATTGACCGGCTGCTGCTGCTGGATCGGTTGCTGCGCCGGTCGTTGCTGGATCGTCGGCTGGCTCTGCGGTTGCGCAGCCTGCCCGCTGTTGCCGCTGCCGAGCGCGCCGGAGATGATGGCGCCGATCGTCGTCGACTGGTCGGTATTCGGCGCGGATTGTGCCACCGGCACGCCGTTGTCGATGATCTGGCCGCCGCCGAAGATCGGGGTAGGCGTCAGGCCCTTATGGGCGGCGACCATGAATTCCTTCCAGGCCTTGGCCGGCAGCCCGCCGCCCGTCACCTTTTTCATCGATTTGCCGTCGTCGTTGCCGAACCAGACGCCGGTGGTCAAATGGCTGGTGAAACCAACGAACAGCGCATCGCGGAAGGATTGCGTCGTACCGGTCTTGCCGGCCGCCTGCCAGCCTGGAATACGCGCGGCCCTGCCGGTGCCGAAGTTGATGACGCCAGTCATCATGCTGTTCATATTGGTGACGACATCCGGGTTCAGAACGCGCGGCGGATTGTCGAAATTCGCCTGGTAAAGCACCTTGCCTGAGGCCGTCGTTACCTTGGTAATGACATGCGGCGTTGCCTTGTAGCCGCCGTTCATGAACGAGGCGTAGGCCGAGGTCAGCTCCAGAAGCGATACTTCCGATGTGCCGAGTGCGATCGAGGCGTTGGCCTGCAGGTCGGACTCGATGCCGAGCCGATGCGCGACCTTGACGACCTGCTCCGGTCCGACTTCTGTCGCCACCTGGGCGGCGATGGTGTTCAGCGAATGGGCCACGGCCGTGGCAAGCGTGACCGGCCCGCTATATTTCTGCTCATAATTCTCTGGCGCCCAATTGCCGATCTTCACTGGCGCGTCGTTGCGAATCGAGTTCGGCGTCAGGCCCATCTCCAGCGCGGCCGTATAGACGAAAGGCTTGAAGGCCGAGCCCGGCTGGCGCTTGGCCGTGACGGCGCGGTTGAACTGGCTCTGCGCATAGTCCCGGCCGCCGACAAGCGCGCGGATGGCGCCTGTCGCGTCCACGGAGACGAGCGAGGCCTGCGAGGCGCTGAGTTTCTTGCCGTCCTTGGCGAGCACCTCGTTCAGCGCCTGTTCGGCCTTCTGTTCCAGCGACATGTCGATCGTGGTGTCGACGGTCAGATCTTCTTTGACGGCGCCGCCGATCAGCCCGGGAAGCTGGTCCATGACCATATCAGCGGCATAGTTTTGCGCGCCGCTCCAATAGCTCTTCGCGCGCGTCGGCGGCTGCGACATCGCCGTCTTGATGTCGGCGTCGCTGATGAAGCCCTGGTCGCGCATGGCCTGCAGCACGAGCTGGGCACGAGCTTCGGCAGCGGCGGGATCGCGGGCGGGCGACAGCTTCGACGGCGCCTTGACAAGGCCGGCAAGCATCGCCGCCTCGCCGAGATTGACGTCGCGGGCCGATTTGTTGAAGTAGCGTTGCGCCGCCGCCTCGACGCCATAAGCGTTCGCGCCGAAGTAGACGCGATTCAGGTACATCGCCAGGATCTGATCCTTGGTGAACTTGTGCTCCAGCCAGACGGCGAGCAGCACTTCCTGCACCTTGCGCTCCAGCGTGCGCTCCGGCGACAGGAAGAGGTTCTTGGCGAGCTGCTGCGTCAGCGTCGAGCCACCCTGGACGGCATGGCCGGTCAGCACGTTCGTCACTACCGCACGGCCGAGGCCGATCGGATCGAAGCCGAAATGCGAATAGAAGCGGCGGTCCTCGATGGCGATGATCGCCTCAGGAATATAGGGCGACATATCGTTCAGCGTCAGAGCTTCGCCGCCGGTCGCACCACGATTGGCGATGACGCTGCCGTCGAGATCGGCGATCTTGACATTCGGCGGCCGGTCGGGGATGGCCCAGGTGCTGGCGTTCGGCATGCGCGATCCATAGTAGACCACGAGGCCGGCAGCGCCGATGCCTGCCCAGATGCAGAGCACGATGCCCCAATAGATCACCGAGCGGATGAAACCGAAGAAACCGCCACCACGCTCGCGGCGCGGCCGCTTGCGCCGGCTGCCGGAACGGCGTGGTTTGTCCGGCACAGGATCATCGCCGCCGCGTCCCCAAGAGCGCCCGCCGCCGGCAATTCGCTCGCCAGCGCTGAAACCATCATCGCTGCGTTCCTTACCGCTTGAAAAGGAGGGCTCTATCCTCTGGGGTAATCTGCTTTTGCCTGCCATTGCGGACCGGTCGTACCCCCGATGGTTCAATATTCCGATGTCTGATGCCGGGCCGCCACCCGCCCCTCGTTGCCCGCGATCGTTTCGCTTGGACGTCAAAGCTCGGGTGAACTGTAAATGCGGCGATTTAAGGAGGGATTAAAAACATCCTTAACCGATCGCAGCGGTAGCATTCGTCCATCCACAACGGGATTGTTCAAGGAACTTTTCTTTTTCTCATGCATTGTCTCATCACAAAAAATAAGAGGGCGAGCAAATGAGTTCACATATTAACATCGAGAGAGTCGGTGAAAATAAGCTGCGGGAAGTCTGGAGTGTCGAGGATTTCGTGCGGCGCCATAGGATTTGCAAAGAGGAGGAAACCCGGCTGAAGAAGCTGTTCGGCGACTTCGCCACCAAGCAGGAGTTGTTATCGAACGCGCAGAGGCCGCCGCTGTTTCGCTAAGGCGGGGTGACAGGCCGGACGCGATGTTCATCGTTGGACCGCGGCGACCAGTTGGTCAGTAGCGGGGAGGCCTTAGAATGTGGAAACGCTTTGAATTATGGCTGATCGATCAGCTTGATCGGATCTTCGGGCTTGAACGGCTCGCCCGCCGCGCTGGCTTCTCGGCCGATGATGCGAAGCGGATCGCGCGGGAGAAATAGGAACTCTCGGTGGTCCCGCGTAAACAGGACATCAATTGGCTCGATTGATCTCTTGCCATCTTGCCTCAGGGCTTTCTGAGCATTGCGGCACCTCTATCATAGAAGACTTGCCGAACCAGCCGAGGATTTTGCCCGCGGCCATTTTCTTCCAGGACCAAACATACTTATCTCTCTTTTCGGCAGAAAGTAACGCCTGCTCGGTCTGGTCGGAACTTTACGACCCTAAAAACCTATTCCTCCGTGAGAATCCCAAATTCGCCCGCGGCGTCGTTCCGGCCGGCAAATTTACCCTCTTAGGACTAGTTCGATTCTATGGGCGCTCTCTGCGATGTTCCATATTTTCGAATGCTCTGATTGAGGTTATAGTGAAACTGAGGGACTGTCTTGGGGGACGGCCCCAGGGCACTTGGTAGCGCGTGAGGAGGAATATTCATGCGACACATCAAATGGAGCAACCCGATCGAGATCGGTTTCGCTCATGGCAGTTCTCAGACAGTGACCGGCCCCTCCGAGGCGCTGAATTGCATGGCCAATCTCTGGCCCGATCGGCGTGGTCCGCTTTATGTGGCTGCGAGAAGCGTCTGCCGCGCTGCGATCGACGGGCGAAAATCCGCCGAAGAAGCACGGGAAATGTTCATTTCGGCTACGCGCGAGGCGCATCTGAAAACCCATTGAGGCGGCGCGGCGCCTTGACGCCGCCTGATCCCTCAAACCTTCCGAGCCGGCGAACGCCGGGTGCTGCCGCGCAACCTTGGAAGGCGCGTTGTCTCTCCCAACATCGTCGATTCTCGTTTCTGCCTGCCGAATTCCCTGATGGGCAGGCGGATTTCCAGGCATTAATTGACCCATAAAAAAGCCAGCGACCTGGGGTCGCTGGCCATCACTGTTTCGCGCGATGAAGGCGATGTTACCGGTTCGAGCCCCTTGGCGTCATGCGGCAATTGGGCTCCGAAGCCGGGCATGGATCGACATGGCCAGGACTGTATGGTCCTGGGGAACCGGCATTCGGCCGCTGATTGTTTTGGCTCTGCTGCGGTTGCGGCTGCGGCTGTTGCTGTTGTGGCTCAGGATGGCGCTGCTGGTTGTCTTGGCGATTGCTGTCACGCCGGCGGTCCTGCCGGTTGTCGCCCTGATTGTCGTCCCGCCGATGCCGGCCCCAATCCTGATTATCCTGTTGCCCGCCCCAGTCACGATTTCGATCCCGCCGCTGCCGACCCCAATCTTGGTCGTCGTCCTGTTGCCCGCCCCAATCGCGGTTTCGATCCGGGCGGCGGTCCCAATTCCGGTCCGTTTCGTTATCCCAATCCTGGTTCCGGTCGGGACGTCGGTCCCAATTCGCGTCCGGGCGGCTGTTGCTCCAACCCGGTCCGCGCCGCCAACGGTCTCGATCGCGGTAGAAATCGCGGTTTCGATAATAACGACCCCAATAATCGTCGACATTGAAGGTGACGGTCGGAATGCCGAGCGGACGGTAATATTGCGGGCTGACATAGATGCGGCGCGATTGATAGGTTGCCTGGATGTACTGACCGGCGACCCAGCCGCGACCACCGAAGAAGGAAACGTCGCACCAGGGCGTTTCGTTGAGGCAGCCGTTGATCTCCAGCGGTGTGCCGACAGGGATCGTGGTCACTGCCGGATATTGCGTGCTCGGGCCGGACCGCATGTTGACGTTGGCGGTGGCAAAACCCTCTGCGGCTTCCGCGATGGCCGGTATCGCAACGAGTGCGGTCAGCGTGATGGCGGCAAGAAGCTTGTGTCTCATGAATGCTCTCCCTTGCGCGTCGCCGAAATGACGTAATAACTCGGCGGCTGCGCTGATTGCTGTTGCCCGCTTGCCTGACATATCCGCTAAGGGACATCCGGTGCGGTTACAGGATTCGGCATGCCGTTTCCAGTTTCGATAAGATGAAATCTAGCGCAGCTGCGGGATTTGGTAGGATCCAGCGCTATTCCTTCAATCTTTTCAGCGGTTTTACAAGAATTTGCATGAATGCAGGTTGAACGGACGCAGACAAGATCCTCAAAACCGAAACAAATTTTTAGGAAGACTTGCTTACTATATTGAGGTTACTGCAGCTCTAGTGAAAGTGCCCATCGCAAACTGGTTGAATGAATAACTTTAGCGGTCTTGAAATCACCACCGTGCCACCCGATATACGGTTCAGTCATGCAGTCGGTGGGATGCTTGGCGCGCTTGATAGCGAGCCATTTTCATCCCGGGAGGTCGCGGAAGTAGCGTTGACCATGTGTTAACCTTTCGCGATCAATCTGGCTGCAGTATCCGCCTTGCCTTTGACCACGGATGTACTGGCACTGATGCGAGGACGGATGACGAAAGGCCGGTTTGTTCCGGCCTTTTTGTTTATTGACTGTTTGGTGGCGTGCTTTGCGGAAGCAGGGCGCGCCATTTTTAATTTGGTCCCTTTTGTCTTGGCCAAAGAAAAACCGCCGCAGTTGCCTGCGGCGGTTTCGCAAGAAGAAGCGCCCGGCGGAACCGGGCGATGTCTTTTAGTTGGCGGCCTTCTTGGCAGCGACCTTGACAACCTTGGCCGGCTTTGCGGCCATGGTCGTTTTGTCGGCCGGAACATAACCGGCGCCGATCGCTACGTTCAGAGAGATGTAGTCGATGGCGGCCTGCTGGACGGCCTGGGCGAGGCTTTCCTGCGCATCCGAAACATTGCGCTGTGCATCAAGAACGTCGAGCAGCGAGGAGGCGCCGTCCTTATAGCTTGCCGTCGAGAGTGAGAGGGCTTCCTCAGAGGACTTCACCGACGCGCGCAGCGCGGCGATGGTCTGGGCATCGCGGCTGACGGCCGACAGGGCGTTTTCGACCTGTTCGACACCAGACAGCACGGTCTGCTTCCAGGCGATATATTGTTCGCGGCTGGAGGATTCGGCGATCTTCACGTTAGCCCGCAGCGTGCCACCGTCGAAGATCGGCAGCGACAGGGCGGGACCGAACGACCAGGACGTCAGGCCGCCGTGGGCGGACGACGTGTGGACGTAGGACGGCGAGATCGCACCGCTGAGCGTTATCGTCGGGAAGAGTTGGGCTTCCGCCACGCCGATCTGAGCGGTCGCGGCAGCAAGGTTACGCTCCGCGACGCGAATGTCAGGCCGGTTACGGATGAGGTCAGCGGGGACACCCGTATTGACGCGGCCGCGGAACACTGGCTGAGGACCACCGCTCTGCAATTGAGCGAGAATGGTCTGCGACGGCACGGCGAGCAGGGTTGCAATATGGTGCACCGCCTGGCGGTAGCTGATTTCAAGACCCGGAATTTCCGAAAGCGTCGAGTCGACCAGACCTTCGGCCTGGACGACGTCGAGGCGCGAGGCGGCGCCGGCATCGAGCTGGAACTGGGTCAACGCAAGCGTCTCGCGGCGTGACTTCAGGTTGTCCTGCGCAATCGAGATGCGGGCCTGGAAGAAGCGGGCGTTGACATAGCTGTTGGCCAGATCCTGCAGGTAGGCCAGGCGAGAGACGTCGACGGTTGAGTAGGCCGCATCGAGCGATGCGTTGGCACTTTCCTTTGCGCGGCGGAATTGGCCCCAGAGGTCGAGCAGCCACGACGCGGTGATATCGCTGCCGGTCGTGTTCTGCGTTTCCCTGTTGGTGCGCAGGTTGCCCATCTGGCCGCTGGTCGTTTGACTGCCAGAGGCAAACAGGCTCGGCAATCCGCCAGCGCCAGCGGTGACGACTTGGCCCTGCGCCTGATTGATGCGTTCCAGCGACTGCTGGATGTTAAGGTTTTGAGCGAGTCCTTGCTCGGCCAACGCGTTCAGCTTTCTGTCGCCGAAGGCAGTCCACCATTGCGAACTGGAGACGTCGCCGTTGACCTTCGTACCGCCCTCCGAGAACTTGGCCGCGAGGGGCATTTCCGGTGGCTTATGATCGGGGCCGCTGACGCAACCTGCCAAAAGAAGCAGCAGGGCGGGGGCGGCAGTACGAATGGATACCATCACATTATCCCACAATTCATTTTACATGATCACTATCTCATGGAGTCAACCTGACCCCATATGTACTGGTGCTTCTGTCGACGCATTACCAACAAACGACCCGAAGCAATCGGCGTCAATCTAGCAACGAGTTTTGCAATAGCACAGTGCCTTTTGCGATTTCTCGCGTGTGAACACGTGTGGGATCATGACAAATAGAGGGGATTCAGTAAAAAAATTATGAAGTGTTGCAAAAAACATACCCTCTCTCCCGCTACTTAGAGCGGTAGGTGTCCAACAATTCGCTATCCGGCGCAACTTGGGGGCGGTCATTCAGCAGAATTGTATGGACTGAGAGACCATTCGGACGGTTCTCTATGGGAAATAGTGGGACAGGCTTGCGCGAACCCGATCGCGCGGTGTTGCATCGCGGTCGTCCGGAATGAAGGGTGTAGCCGTGATTGCTTCGTAAGCGCGGATGTACACCTTCGAGGTCTGCTCGATCAGATCGAGCGGAATTTCGGGTATCTCGTCCTTGTAAGGATCGCATCGCTCGGTCACCCACGCACGGACGAAATCCTTGTCAAAACTTGCGGGGCGCGCGCCCCTTTCGAAGCTCTCTTGGTAACTGTCGGCCAACCAGTAGCGACTACTGTCCGGGGTGTGAATTTCGTCGGCGAGAATGATGGCGCCGTTTTCGTCAGTGCCGAACTCGTATTTGGTGTCGACGAGGATGAGCCCCCGTTTACGGGCAATTTCCTGGCCGCGCGCGAACAAAGCCAGCGCGTAATCCGACAATGTTTGCCATTGTTCCTTTGTCAAAAGCCCGTGCTCGATGATCTGAGCCGGCGTCAGCGGTTCGTCGTGGCCGCCATCGAATTCCTTGCTGGTCGGTGTGATGATCGGCTCCGGCAGGATCTGGTTGTCGCGCATGCCGTCCGGCAGCGTGATGCCATACATCTCGCGCTGACCCTTCTTATAAAGTGTCAGGATCGATGTGCCGGTGGTCCCGGCAAGATACCCGCGCACCACAACTTCTACTGGCAGGATGTTCAGCCGCTTTCCGACGACGACATTCGGGTCGGGATAGGCGATGACGTGGTTCGGGCATATGTCTTTCGTCGCCTCGAACCAGTAGCGCGCCGTCTGCGTCAGCACCTGGCCCTTGTAGGGAATGCAGGTGAGGATACGGTCAAAGGCGCTCAACCGGTCGGTGCTGATGATGATGCGGCTGCCGTCCGGCAGGTCATAATTCTCGCGCACCTTGCCGCGGTAATAGTTAGGCAGTTCCGGAAAATGGGCTTCGGAGAGAATTCGCAATATCGTCACTCAGCAGGCTCGTGCATCCGTCCGACGGACGCTTCATGTTGGACCCTTAACGCATAACACTGAAAATCGGAATCGATTTTCAGACGGGATATGCGTCATCTATTAAGAGCGGATGCGCTCTCAAATCCAGAACCAGCCGATCAAGGCCAGTGCCAGACTGTAGCTGACAATGGTCAACAGCCAGCCGGCGCGCAGGAAATCGGTAAACCGGTAGCCGCCGATGCTCATGGTCAGCGTATTGTTGTGATGACCAAACGGTGTGATGAAGTCGAGCGAGGCGCCGGCGGCGACGGCAATCAGATAGGCATTGGCGGAATGCCCGGCCTTGGCCGCCAGCTCGAAGGCGATCGGCGTCAGCACGATGGCGACGGTGGCGTTGTTGACGAAGGGGGTGATCGCCATCGCCAGGAACAGGATGAGCGCGACGCCGAAACCCGGCCGCTCGAGCGGCACGACGGCGCCGAGCCCACCCGTCAGCATCTCTGCCGTCCCCGATGTGGCCACCGCTGTGCCGAGCGGGATCATCGCCGCCAGCATGATGATGATGGGCCAATTGAGATCGGCGATCGCAGCGCGCAGGTTGATGAAGTTCATCAGCGCCATTGCCAGGATGACGCCGGCAAGAGCGATCTCCGGGCGAAGCAGTCCTGTGGCGGTGGCGAGCACGCCGCAGGCAAAAAGCAGAAGCGGCCAGAAAGAGCGCAGCGGCGGCGTATGATCGTAGCTTGCGGCCAGCGGCAAGCATTCGCATTCGTCCAGTGCCTCGGCGATCGCGTGCTTCGGCCCCTCCAGCTTGAGGATGTCGCCGATTGAAAGAGGAAGATCGTCGAACCGTCCTTCGATGCGCGGCGAGCGCATGGAAAGGCCGGTGATCGCGATGCCGCGCGAGCGGAAAACGTCCAGCGATTGGATGCGCGAGCCGATCAGCGTGCTCTGTGGCATGACCACCGCTTCGCTGCGGATAAGATCGGACGCATAGGCGCCGGAATGGGATTCAAGCATCAGCACGCCTTTTGCCGACAGCCTGTCGAACAGCACGTCCGACCCTTCGGCAAGCAGAATATCGCCAGCTTCGATTACGGCACCTTCCGCGGCGGAGACGAAACGGCTGCCGCGAATGAGGGCGTGCGGCTGGATGCCGAAGGCCCGGCGGCAATCCGCCAGCCGTTGTCCGATCAACGGAGAGCCGTGCGGCACCCGGCGTTCCGCAATCATTTGACGATCTATCGCCCGGCCCGGCGCCGCGTCCTCCTCACCTGATTTGGGAAATAGCCGCCGAACGATCGCGGCGATCAGGATCACGCCGACTATCGCAACCGGCAATCCGACATAGGCGAAATCGAAGAAATGGAAGCCGCTTCCCGTCGCCCTGAGCAGGGCGTCGCTGACCAAAAGATTGGCCGGCGTGCCGATCAGCGATACCAATCCACCGAGAAGCGCCGAAAAGGAAATCGGAATAAGCAACTGTCGCCGCGGAATGGCGGTGACATCGGTAATGCGCAGCGCCACTGGCAGCGCGATAGCATAGGCGCCGATATTGTTCATGAAAATCGAGATGAAGGCGGTCAGTCCGGAAAGCGCCCCGATGATGACAAAGGACGGCGGGTTTGCGGCGAGAAGGCGGTCTGCCAACGCGCCGAAAAGCTGTGCCCGGGCCAACACTTGCACGATCAGCAGGATTTCGATGACGGTGATCACGACCGGGCTCGCGAGGCCGGAAAAGACCCCCTCCGCCGGATAGAGGCCGAGCAAGTACCCGGCAAGCAGTCCGGCGATCGAAACGACCTCGATCCGGAAACGGTCAAGACAAAACAGCGCCAGCATCAGGCCCAGAAGGATCAGCAGGGATGCTTGTTCGAACGTCATGGGCGGGCCCCGGAGATTCGCCAGGACCCAGAATGAACCAGCCTGCCGGTCCTGTACAGCCCCGCCGAGAACTGCCGTCAGACGGGCGTCCGCCAGCCGCCGTTTCCGGCCCTTTCAAGGATCGGCGTCGAAAACACGCCGACGATTCGCTCGCTCCATGGCTTGCCGGTCGCATCGACCCGCTCCCGCCAGCGCTCGGATTGCAGCATGGCCGCCCCGATCACGACAGGTTCTATGGCGCATGCGGTCAAAAGCTCGAGCCCGGCGACGATCGAGGCGCCGCTCGAGATCACGTCGTCGATCAGCGCAACCCGTTTTCCCTGCAGAAGCGGCAACATGCGCGGGTCGATATAAAGTCGTTTTTCCTGGTTCGGCGTGGTGATGGAGGAAAGCGAAACCGACAGATCCTCGCGATACCAGAATTTGCGGGAGGTGCCGAGCGGAACGTAACGCTGGTGGCCGAGTGCCCGGGCGACGGCGCTAGCCAGCGTCAGCCCGAGCGTCGGCAGTCCGGCGATGACATCGACGTCATGCGCGGCGATGCGCTCGGCCAGCGCTTCGGCCAGGGCTTCCTGCACGGAAAAACTGGCCTGATTGATGATCAGCGATGCCAGCGCGTGGTGGCCATCGGCCAGCGCGCGGATCGGCAGGCGCAATTGCCGTCCGTCGGGCAGTTCCGCTACATAGAAATCGCGGAATTCGCCGGTTGCGCAAAAGCTTTGCGGCGAATGAATCTCCTGCCAGAAATCATGAGGCTGCATTGCGTCCCGCCTTCATTGCATTTCGTCCGTTCTTTTCCATGCCCGCCCGCCTGTGAAGCTCGAGAAGCTCCGCCTCGGTCAGCGCCCGGACCGCGCCTTTCGGAAGATCGCCGAGCATGATGTTGCCGAAGGCGACGCGCACCAGCCGCAGGCATTCGATGTCGAGCGCTTCCAGCATCCGCCGAATTTGCCGATTGCGGCCCTCCTTGAGCTCCACCTCGATCCAGCCGTTGCGGTCGCCGCTGCGCAGCAGGCGGGCGGAAATCGCGGTCAGAAGCTCACCATCGTCGATGATTCCGCTTTCCATGCGATCCAGGAGTTCCTGGTCCATGATGCGGTTGACCTGGACATGATAGATCTTGCCGACATGGGTAACGGGATCGAGCAGGGCTTGGGCCAACACCGTGTCATTGGTGAAGAGAAGCAGCCCTTCACTTGCCTTGTCCAGCCGCCCAACCGGCGCCAGATGCCGGGCGTCGATATCTCTCAGACAGTCGTAGACCGTCGGCCGGCCCTCGGGATCGTCGCGTGTCGTCACCAGTCCGCGCGGCTTGTTCAACATGAACCAGAGCTTCTTTTCCGCTGATATCTCGATGCCGTCGACGGCGATCCGCGCCTGGTCAAGATCGATCCAGGCGGCCGGATCGGTGATCTTGCGGCCGTCGACCGCAACACGACCGCCGGCAATCAGCGATTCCGCCTGGGTGCGCGAGCAATAGCCGAGCTTCGACAGCGCCCGCGGCAGGGTCACGCGTTTGCCCTCCGTCTCCTGCCGGCCTTTCGCTCCCTTGCCCGATCTTTGCGGTGCATGCCTTTGGCTCACCCGTTGCCTCATCCTTGTCTTAGCGATGGTGTCTTGGCGATGGTCAGGTGTATCCGCCTGACAATGCCAATCCTTTCGCACGAGGAACGTTGCGACGCAAATCGCGCCAAGGGGAAACACACAAGAGGGACAGGGCCCGCGCCTTGTCAACGCGAGCCCTGCCGGCGGTCCGGAGCAGCGATGGGTCGGGTACGGCGACGCCGGGGTAGTTGTCGCCGTCAGCTCCGGAGGGGGCGCCGTCGCGGCAAACCTGCATCGCTTGTGTTTCCGGGATTTTTCAGAACGGCGGAAATTTGTTACAGTTTGTAACGGCGGCCGTTTCCCTGTTGTCAAAGTCGCCCTTCGCCTCGCATGGATGAGCCATGGTTTCTGCATCGCTTCTTCTGGTCGAGGACGACCGCGAAATTAGGGCGCTCCTGGAGGAGTTCCTGAGCCGCGAAGGTTTTGCTGTCGAGGCGGTCGAAAGCGCTGCCGCCATGGATCGTGCGCTCGCCAGGGGTTTTCCTGATCTCATCATTCTCGATCTGATGCTGCCGGGCGAGGATGGTCTTTCGGCCTGCCGCCGTATCCGGGCGCGCAACCAGGTGCCAATCCTGATGCTGACGGCGAAGTCCGATGATATCGACCGCATCCTCGGCCTGGAGATGGGCGCCGACGATTATCTCGGCAAACCCTTCAATCCGCGCGAGCTCCTTGCACGGGTCCGCGCCATCCTGCGCCGCTCCGGTCCCGAGCGCTCGGAGGAGGGTAGCGGCCCGCGGCGGCGCAAGAGTTTCGCCGGCCTGATCGTCGATCTCGACGGAAGGGCAATCGAGATCGAAGGCGAGGGGCCGGTGCGCCTGACGACCGCTGAGTTCGATCTGCTCGTCTGCTTCCTGGAGCGGCCGCGCCGGGTGCTGTCGCGCGACCAACTGCTCGACTGGACACGCGGACGCGGTGCGGACCCATTCGATCGCACCATCGACGTGACCGTCTCGCGCCTGCGCACCAAGCTTGCGCATTACTTGCCCGATGGCGCGCAAGTCATCACGACCGTGCGCAATGCCGGCTATCTCCTGACCGTCGATGTGAGGGATGTCTGAGCCATGCTGAAACTCGGTCTCGTTTCGCGCATCATCATGATCGTCGCCGTGGCATTGTTCATCATTCAGCTTGCCGCTTTTGTTGCTGCCAGTTTGAAGCCGGACTCGCCGCTCAGCCACCAGCTATCGCCTGCGATGCAGATCAAGTCGGCGGTACGCCTCCTTGATGCCATCCCGCCCGAGGCACGGGAGCAGGCGGTGCATGCGCTGAATGCGATCGGTCTGGATCTGCGTCTTGTCGACGCCGCGCCGCCTGCGCAAAACGAGGACGCGGCCGACCCGACTCTTGGTCGCAAACTGGCCCGTGAGTTTGCCAGCTTTGCGCTCGGCGACCGCTATTTCAGCCTGCGCTCGCTCCCCGAACGGCCGCAGGGTTGGTTTTCGGTCGGCGCTCCCGACCGTACGATCGAAGTGTCGATCGGCATTGCCGGCGGCAAGGTAGCCGTTTTCAGCCTGGCCGATACGCCGACCGTGCGGCTGCGCGGAGTCCCCGTGGGCTTCATGGCCGGACTTCTCGGCGTGCTGGTAGCGGTGATCGCAGTCGTCGCCGTGGCGCGCGAGACCCGGCCGTTGACGCGCTTGTCGCGCACCGTCAATTCTATCGGTAAGGGCCTGCAGCCGATCGATATTCCGGAACGGGGCGCCTGCGAACTGCGTATGCTGATCCGTGCCATCAACGGCATGCAGTTGCGCATCGCCGCATTGATCAACAATCGCACCCTGATCCTCGGGGCGATCTCCCATGATCTTAGAACCTATCTCACCCGCTTCCGCCTGCGCATGGAGATGATGCCGGACACGCCGCATCGAGAGCGGGCGATCGCCGATATCGAGGCGATGCAACGCCTTGTCGAGGATGCGCTGGGCTTTGCCCGCAGCACGGTCGTTTCCGGGGGGCGGGATATCGCCGATCTCGACGCCGCTGTCTGTGCTCTTGTCGCCGAGCGCCAGGACGGGCCGGACCTCGTCTCGCTTTCACCGTGCGGAAGAGAATTGGCGGTGACGATGCCGCAGACGGCGCTGGCCCGGGTGCTGGACAATCTGACTGACAATGCACTGCGTTACGGCGGCAGGGCCGATGTTTGCATCGAGCGCCGGGGCGAACATGCCGCCGTCATCATCGGCGATCGTGGCCCCGGCATTTCGATGGAGCGGCGCAAGGATGTGCTCGAACCCTTCGTGCGTTTGGAAGAATCGCGCAATCGCGATCTTGGGGGGAGTGGGTTAGGATTGACGATCGTCCGTCAGATCCTCGATGCGCACAATGGCGCACTTCGCCTTGAGGATCGGGACGGCGGCGGGCTCAATGCCATCGTGCTTCTGCCGCTGGCGGCGAGCAGTCGGGTTGCCGCCTGAAATGGCGCACATCAAAGGGCTCGCGCTGAAATGCGCGCTGATTGCCATCTGTCGCGTTGCCGCTCAATGACGGGTCAGGAAGCGCCTTAACTCCTCCCGGCTAACGACGATGCCTGCGGCGGCCTTTTTCGGGTCCGGATGCGTATAGGTGAAGCTCAGCAGGTCAGGCAGATCCAATGCCTGGCGCATGTTCATGATGCCGAGTGCCTTCCGTCCGGTGGCGCTGTCGACGCTGACTTCGACGATGCTCTCTGGTCTTGTTGTATCCATGGTGTCCTCCCACCTTTTTATATAGCAGAAATCTCATATAAAATAATGGGTTTTTATGAGAACCGACCTAGATAAAAAGCGTTAACGGCGCTTCACGGTCGCAACGATTCATTAACCATGAATTGGCTTCGGAAAGGAGAAATGCAATCATCCCTGCCGGCCTCGAATGGTTCATCCTTCGCTGCAAATCGAAAATTTTGACCAATTGGACAATATTTTTCACCGGATTTGGAGGAGGTCAAAGCCTAACTTCTCCATCGCTCACAAATCCACTAGTAAAATCAGTCACTTATAAAAATGTCAGAATTTTTACAGAGATGGTGTTGACTGGAGGAAAGGTGTGGGATTATAAGCCCACTCACTGAACGAGGGCGGCGGCGCTGCTGGCGACGAAGTCCTTCGCTCTAGTGTTTCCT
>NZ_JACHZQ010000014.1 GCF_014193655.1 Rhizobium sp. BK313
TACGGCCGACCGGAGGAGCTTGCCGATGTCGTTGCCTTCCTCGCCAGCGAGCGGGCATCCTACATCACAGGCGCCCGCATCAGGGTCGACGGCGGTTTGATCCGAACAATTTAAGACAGTGAATATCGGCCGAGGGGGGAGCTTTGGTGGGGAAGACCTATGATTTCATTATTGCGGGCGGCGGCTCCGCGGCTTGTGTCGCCGCCATGCGGCTGGTGCGGGATTTCGGCTTTTCCGTGCTCGTCATCGAACGCGGGCCGCGCAAGACCGCGAAGCTGATGGCCTTTCCCGCCGGTTACATGAAATACCTCGCCCGCGACGATTTCCTCGAAATGCATCATACGGTTCCGCAGCCGCAGCTTGGCGGCCGCGGACCGATCGTTCCGGTCGCCAAGGCGCTTGGTGGCGGCAGCGCCGTCAATGCCATGGTCTATATGCGTGGCCAGAAAGAGGATTACGACGGTTGGGCCGCCTATCTCGGCCAGGGGATCGAATGGTCCTATGCCAACATGCTGCCGCACTTCAAAGGGATCGAAGCCAATACGCGCTTCAACAACAGATATCACGGCATATCCGGCAATCTGCGCATCTCCGAGCCGGGACACATCTCCGACACGACGGAGGATTTCCTGCTGGCGGCACAGGGGCTTGGCCATCCCTATAATCCCGACTTCAACGGCGTCAGGCAAAACGGCGTCGGCATTATGCAGCACACCTACGGCCAGTGGAACGGCAAGATGGAGCGCTCCGACGCCAAGAAGGCATTCCTCGATCCGCTTGCCGGCGACGACAGGCTCGAGATCATCACCGATGCCCGAGTCGACCGCATCCTCATCGAAAACGGCCGCGCGACCGGTGTGACCTATACACGGAACGGAGAAAGCCACACGATCCACGCCGAAAGAGAAATCCTGGTCGCCGCGGGCACCTATAACAGCGCCAAACTGATGATGCTGTCCGGCATCGGCCCGGCCGATCATCTGCGCGAACACGATATCGCCGTTACTCTCGATGTCCCCGGCGTCGGCGCCAATCTGCAGGATCATCATGAAGTCCCTGTGATCGCCACTACCAAGGGCAAGTCCGGCTATTTTGGCGAGGACAAGGGCTGGCCGATGCTTCGCAACGGGCTGCAATACCTGCTCTTCAACTCCGGTCCGGTCACGACCACCGGCATCGAATCCTGCCTGTTCTACGACCCGGACGGCAGCGAGCGACCGTCGATCCAGCTCTATTGCGCCCCGATCGTCTATCTCGACCGTGACGTCTCCTCCGCCAAGCCGACCTACGGCGTTACCTTCACCTCCTGCCTGTTGCGCCCAAAGGCGCGCGGCAGTGTCAAGCTTCGCTCGGCCAATCCTGCCGACCAGCCCCTGGTCGACTGCAACTTCTTCGGCGATCCCGACGATCTGCGCCTGACGCTCGCCTCACTGAAGGTCGCCCGACAACTGCTGGAAACGGAACCTTTCAAATCGAAGATCGCGGACGAAATCCTTCCGGGCCGGGCGCTACAGGACGACGAGACCCTGGCCAAATTCGCCGGCCAAACCGTCAAGACGAATTACCACCCTTCCGGCAGCCTGCGCATGGGCCCGGACGATGATGCAATGTCGGTGGTCGACGGAAAGCTGCGCGTGCGCGGCATCGACGGCCTGAGGGTCATCGACTGCTCGATCATCCCCTTCATCCCTTCGGGTAATACCAATGCGCCGGCAATGGCGATCGGCTCTAAGGCGGCGGAGATGATTGGGAAGAGTTATTGAAGATCTGGCTCGGTGTTGCCTTTCCGGCAATCAGTGCATCGAAAATCAGCGCTTTTTCGCAACGCTGTGCTTTGTCATACTCGCCTCAAGCCGAGATTGAGGTGCCGCCGGATGGCCTATGTCATTACCGATCCCTGTATTGACGTTAAGGATGGTGATTGCACGGTCGCCTGTCCCGTGGATTGCATCTACGAGGGCGGACGGATGTTCTACATTCATCCCGGCGAATGCATCAATTGCGGGCTCTGTCTCTCGGTCTGTCCCGTCGATGCGATTTCCTGGGACGAGGAAATTCCGCAGGACCGGGTGCAGTTCAAAGCCGTCAATCAGGATTTCTTCGGCCCCGAGGTGACCAACTGGGGCTCACCCGGCGGCTGGGACAAGAACTATACGACCAATCGCGACCATCCGCTCGTCGCCGCCTATGAAAGAGCCTGATCAAGACAGGCGTCACGACCCGAAATGGATTTCGACATGACAGCAGCAAAGATCGGCGGCGTCATCGCAGCCGTACCCACTCCACTCACCGCAAGCGGAACCGTCGATACGGACGCTTTCTTGGAGCATGCTCGCTGGTGTCTGGCGGAAGGATGCGATCTTCTCAATGTGCTGGGAACGACGGGCGAGGCGAACTCGCTCTCCTTCTCGCAGAGAAGCGCACTCATGGCGACCGCTGCAAAGAGCCTCGACGGTGACATGATGATGGTCGGCACAGGTACTCCAGATCTCGAAACGACAATCACGCTGACACGGCAAGCCTATGAGCTGGGCTATGCCGCAGCGCTCCTCCTGCCGCCTTACTACTACAAGTCGGTTCAGGACGAAGGGCTTTTTGCCTGGTTCGCCAAGGTCATTCAGGAAACGGCTGAAACACCTATCCCGATGTATCTCTATAACTTCCCGCAGCTAACGGGCATAGAGTTCTCCCCTGCCCTGGCAGCAAGACTCATCCAAATGTTTCCGGAGCGCGTTCGCGGGGCGAAGGATAGTTCAGGCAATTTAGACTATGCCCGTCAGCTCGCACAGATTTCTGGCTTTGCGGTCTTTCCGAGCAACGAGGCAGCGCTTGCTGGGGCGGAAAAGGACAATTTCGCCGGCTGCATTTCCGCGACTGTCAATATCAATCCGCAATCCTCGGCACGGCTCTGGAAGAACCAGAGTGACCCGGCGACACTCGACGAGGTCAGACATCTCAGGCAGGCGATCGCCGCTCATCCGCTCATTCCGGCGGTCAAATATCTCGTCGGCAAGCGGACGGGGAGCGCTGTTTGGAGCAATGTCTTGCCCCCGAACCTGAAGATCACGGAGAGGGCGCGCCTGGAAATGTTAGATGCGATTGCTGCTGAGTTGACGGGCACAAGCTAGATGGCCGGCCCTCCTCACCACTCAGAATAATAGCGGCGGATTGCAGCAGACAGGCTTCCGGCGAGCTGCCGTTCGCGCCTAAGGCGGGGGAGATCACCCCTTGCCTGCTCGCGCAATTCCCGCCGCGCTCCCTCAAAATCGACGGTGATCAGGCGACCATCCCGCATGATCTCGCGCCCGCCCACGAAAAGGCCTCTGGCATAGGCGGATGTCATGCGGGTCAGCAGCACCTCCGCCTCGTCGATATCGTCGAACAGGCAATCCGCCATCAGGGCGTCATAGTCGATCACCACGAAATCCTGGGCTGCCGGTGCGTTGATCACCTTCGCGCCGATATGAATGGCAGCATCGAAAATTTGATCCGCGGTGAACCGGCGCGCCAGTTCGCGTCCGCCATGCAGGAGATGTATGAGCCGCATCTCCCGCCAAAGGTCCTGATCGTCGTCAAACCCGGAGCCGTCGAGACCGATGGCGAAGGCCGGGCCTTTCTCCGCCACGAGATACCCTGCGGGAAGCGGCGATCCAGCCATTGCCGCTGCCGCGGACTTTCCAGAAGATGCATGTGGATGCGCCGGTTATTGACCGCGGACGCCTCGGCGATCGCCTCCAGCATGGCGTTCGAACACCATTGCGGACCGATCGGCCCGTATTGAACATCGACCGTCGGATTGGAGTTTGCCGCCGCCACCGCCTCGACGGCGGCGATCTGTTCTGCGATCGGCGCGTAGGCCGGGATGCTCGGCGACAGAGCCTGCCAGTCGTCCTCGCTCAGCAACGGCTTCAATTTCTCCGGCCCGCCGCCATAGGCCCAGGGATCGAAGTCAAGCAACGGACAGGACAATCCCAGACGAATACCGACGTTCCCTGCAGCACGGATGACGGCGGCAGCTTCGTCGCCGAGCCGATTGATATTCAGTGAGTTGTGGCAATGCATCGTCGCGCCCACACCCGCTTGCGCCAGGCGCGCGAACGCCACCAGCGCCTCAAGATAGGCATCGGTTCGCGGTCGCAGACGCATGCCGGGAATCCAAACCTCAAGGGCGTCGTCGACGGCACCGAAATCGAGCGTACGGATGCCATATCCATGGTCATGGGCGTTGACGGGTGATGGCATCGCCAGATTGCCCGGGCCAACGGCCAGCGATCGGTCCGCGCCCATGGGGAGCGATGTCGTGCCATCAAAACGCTCCGCGACCTCATGGCCGGGGCGGAGCAGCAACCGGGCGGATGTCGTCATCTTCTTTACCTCTGGATCACAGCATGGATCTTGTCGCTGAACTTCTTCAGCTCGCCGCTCATCGACTCGATCACCACTTCGGTTGCATGGGTAAGTTGGCGCTGACGCGGCACGACGATGCCGACCTGCAAATTGTGCAATTGCGAACCGGCGATATGTAAGGCAACAACCTCGCCGGCCTCGAGCTCTTCCAGGAGGCCAAGCGGCGTAAAGAAGGCGACGCCCTCGCCCGACAGGATCAATGGCTTGAGCATCATCTGATTGTTCGTCGCGACCAGCGTACGTCCAACGCGGTTGAGCGCACCGAGCTCGACGGCGATCATGGAGCTCATGACTTCATTGTCGAGCTGCAAAAGCAGCTTGAACTGCGCGCATTCCTGCAGGGTGGCCGATTTCTGCCGCGCCAGTGGATGATTGCGCGATACTATCGCCATCAGCGGCATCGGAACGCCGTAAACCAGCTTGATATCGTGGGGCCGGGCGAGATCGAAGGTGACGCCGATATCAACGTCGCCTTCCGCTATGAAGCGGAAAATACTGGTGTAATTGTCGTTACGAATGCGGAAATCGACCGCTGGGTGCCGTTTGTGGAAGCCCATGACGAATTCCGGCAGGAACTGGACGGCGAGACTGTCGAGGGAGGCGATATGGACCCGGCCGGCGCACTTGCCCTGGAGATCGCCGAGATCGGATTTCATGATCTCATATTTCAGCAGCGTCTCCTTGGCGTGCTTCAGGACGATTTCGCCAGCCGCCGTCAAGCGCAGGCCATCGGAGAAACGCTCGAACAACGGCGTTCCGAGCTCGTCCTCCAGCTTCTTGATCTGCCGGCTGACGGCCGAAGTTGCGACATGCAGCTCATCCGACGCCTTACGGATCGAACCTGAGCGCGCGACTTCAGCGAAATATTTCAGGATACTAGCGTGCATGGAAGCCTCTCGATATGCCGGAAGCTATACCACGCTCATCGTCCTCGCCAAACGGGCGCCCGTTTTTGCTGGAACGCGGCAACGCCCTCCAGCGCGTCCTCGCTCTGCAGCGCTTTGATGAGCGCCGGCGTGCGCAGGGCTTGCGCCTCTGCAGGGCTCAGATGACCGGTCCGGTTCACGGTCTGCTTGATCGCGCGCAGCGACAACGGCGCGCAGGCAACGATATCGGCAACCCAGCGATCGACGGCCGCATCGAGCTCGGCCGCAGGAACCACCTCGTTGACGACCCCGAACCCTGCCATCTCGGAGGCGCTGAACTGCCTGCCCGTCAGCATGACTGCCATCGCCCGGTTGAAGGCGATCTTTCGTTGCAAAAGCACCATGCCGCCATCGAGCGGCATGCGCCCGACGCGGGCTTCCGGCAGGCCGAAGCGCGCCGTCTCCGCCGCTATCACAATGTCGCAGCCGAGCACCATCTCAAAGCCGCCACCAAGCGCGAAGCCATTGACGCGGGCGATGACAGGCACATCGAGAGACCGGCGAAACGCCAACCCGCCAAAGCCGTTCACCCGGCTCGCCGCCCAATAATCGAGGCCGGAACTGCCGCTCCCGCCCTTAAGATCCGCGCCAGCGCAAAAGGCTCTTTCGCCGGCTCCGGTCAGCACGACGCAACTGATGTCGTCGCGCGCTTCGATCTCGCGCCAGATCGTCTCCAGCTCCTGCTCCGTCGCGGCATCGACCGCATTCATGCGGTCCGGACGATCCAGAGTGACGCGGGCGACACGATCTTCGACGGAAAAACCGACGCTCATGCCGCATCTCCCTGCAGTCTGCCGAGCGAGCCGAGGATTTCGTCATTATGCTGGCCGAGCTGCGGCGGCGGAATACGCACCGCTACATGGGCTGCAGACATATCGATCGGCGAACCGATCAGACGGATTGGACCGGCCGACGTTTCGCCAGCCTCCAGGATCATCTTGTTGATGATCGTCTGCTCGTCCTTCAGCGCTTCTGGGAGCGAACGCACCGGCGCGCATAGAATGTCTACGCCCTCCAGCCGCTCCAGCCAATGAGCCGTAGTGTTCTTCGCGAAATTGTCGCGAAAGGTCGCCTGCAGCTCCGGCCGCCGCGCCATCTGGGCGTCGAAATCCTTGTAGTGCGGATATTGCGACAGGTCTTCGATTTCCAACGCGTTGCAAATATCCTGCAACGGATTCTGCTTGAAGGCGCCGACCATGACGATGGCTCCGTCGGTGGTTTCGAACACACCCGTCAGCGGGAAGGCGCCCCAGTTGAGGTCTCGTTGACGCATCAAATGCGTCGTCCCCTCCTGCATCTGCATGGCGAGCATGGAATTATACAGGCTGACGGCGACCTGCTGGCCTTCGCCGGTCTTGTCGCGCTGCAGGAGCGCCAGAAGAATGCCCTGGACGAGATGCATGCCGGCCGAATAATCGGCAAGCGGCGTGGCATAGATCGAGGTCGGATGGCTGCTGTCCGACTTGCGGCGCATGACGCCGGAGACGGCCTGAGCCAACACGTCTTGGCCGCCCTTGTGCTGATAAGGGCCGGTCAAGCCGAAGCCGGTGCCCACGGCATAGATCAAGCGTTTGTTGATCTTCTTTAGCTCCTCGAAGCCGAAGCCCATGCGCTCCATGACGCCTGGACGGAAGTTATTGACGACGACATCGGCCGTTTCCAGCAACGTGAGCACGGTATTGCGCGCCTCTGGCTGCTTGAGGTCGAGTGCCAGGCTCTTCTTGTTGCGGTTCAGCGAGCAGAAGACCGGGTTGTTCAGACCATCCGGATCGGAGCCAAGCGACCAGCGAGAGAGATCGCCGATACGCTCCTTTTCGACCTTGATGACTTCGGCGCCATAGTCGGCCAGCACCTGGGTGCACGAAGGTCCGAGCATGACCTGGGTGAAATCGATGACACGAATGCCGTCGAGGGGAAGAGTGGTCATTCTGCGGCCTCCAGATAGGTAGCGTTTTCGGACGGTACGTCGCCGGGATCAGCCCCTTGCGCCCGCATTTGTTTTTGAATTGTTTTGACGTCGGCCTTGCGGACGGTCGTCCCGGCATTGAGCGCGACAACGGCGGCAACGCCCGCGGCCTCGCCCATAGCCATGCACGGCGGAATTTCGCGGCTGGATTTCTGCGCCTGCGGCGTCGCCGAATAGTGACGGCCGGCGACGATCAACTGGTCGATCTCCTTCGGCAACATTGCCCGGTAAGGCGTGTAGTAGTCGCGGCCACGGCAGACCGTGTCGGCGAAATGCCGCCGGCTCATGACATCGTCCTTCGTCACGACATAGTCGCCTTCCAGCTGCCGTGTCTGGCGCACGCCGGTCTGCGGCGCGAAATCGACGACATAGGCATTTTCGAAGCCCGGCATTTTCTCTCGCGCGAAGTCCAGCAGTCGAGCGATGCGCGCGCGGCCCTCCAATTCTGCCTGCGTCAAGTCCTCGACCTTGAGGCCGCTCAGCTTCGGCATGTGCGGGCAGTTGAGCCAGACGACGCCCGGCAGTGGCGTCTTCAGCCACCAGAAAGACCAGCAACCGCCGATGAGACGCTTGGCTTCGTGATCCACCAGCTTGAAGGCTTCCGGATCTTCGCGCTCGAACCGTTCGGCCGCATCCGTGTCGATACCGCCCCAACGCGAAACCGTCGTCAGGATAAAATTGGATTCGATATGCGAGGCACCGGCACTGGCGGCGACGTCAAGATCGCCCGTGGTGTCGATGACCACATCACCGAGAATCGCCTCCATGCCCGCCTTGGTCTGGCAGATCACACCCTTGATCGTCCTGTCCTCAACAATCGCGGAGGAGAACCAGCTATGGGTTCTGAGCTTGACGCCGGCAAGAGCTAGAATGTCGTAGGAAGCACGCTTGAAGGCGTCGGGATCGAAAGCGGCGGAAAAGCAGATCGGATGCGGCATGGACGGCGTGTGGAAATCGAACAGCCCCCAGCGCGCCCAGCGCTGCCATGCTTCTGGGGTATCGCGGAATTCGATCAGGCGATCGCGGTCAGTCGGCGTGACGCACAGGCCCCAGACCTTCATGCGTTCGATCATTTCCATGCAGATGCCGCGCACGGTGATTTCGAGTTCGTTGATCATGTCGTCGAGCACCAGCACCATGCCGCCGGCAGCGAGACCGCCGACATAGGGATAGCGCTCCAGCAAGGTCACGCTCGCACCATTGCGGGCCGCCGACACTGCTGCCGAGATCCCGGCTGGGCCGCCACCGACCACGACGACGTCGGAGCGATCGACCACTTTGATGTCGCGCGCAGGCTGATGGATTGTCTCAATCATTGTCGTTTCCTCTAGTTGCGCGTGCTCAATGCGATCCAGCGGGCTTCCAGCGCACCACCTTTGCCTCGACCGCCGAGACCAGGGCAAATAGGATCACCGCTAGAAGCGCTGCGATCACAACGGTTGCGTAGAGAAGGGGCGAGCGGAAATTATAGGTAGCCTCGATGATCAGTGCGCCGAGACCGAAACTCGAACCGATCCATTCGGCGACGATCGCCCCCATGACGCTGCTGGTCGCGGCGATCTTCAGCGCCGCGAACAGGAAGGGCAGCGAACTTGGAAAGCGGACTTTCCAGAGGATCTCGGAATTGGTCGCCGACAGAACCCGCATCAGATCGAGCATGGCGGGACTAGCGGCGCGCAATCCTTGGACCATGTTGACCAGCGTCGGGAAGAAGCAGATCAGGCCGGCGATGATGATCTTCGGTGCCAGCCCATTGCCGAAGATCAGCACGAGGATCGGCGCAAGCGCAATGATCGGGATCGCCTTGATGAAGACGGCGATCGGGTAAAACGCCTTCTCCGCCGTCGTGCTATGCACGAACCACACTGCCAGCAGGATGGCGACAAGGTTGCCGAACAGGAAGCCCAAGGCTGCCTCCAAAAGGGTCGGCAGGAAATTCCGCCAGAGCGTTGCGGCATTGTCGCGAAAGGCGAACACGACATCGGCGGGGCTCGGCGCCATGAAGGTCGGGATTTTGAATATCCAGATCACCAGTTGCCAGAGCACGACGAGGCCGAGACCGGCCAGAATCGCCGGCAGGTTTTTCGACAAGGTGCCAACCGTGGCGTCGAGGATCGCGACCTTGCGCGGCGTGGATGCGGGCGCGGAACGCGTTCCGGAAGAGACCACATTGCTCATAGGCATTCCTCCAGCAAGGCGCGCAAATGCGCCGTCACCTGAATGAATTCCACCGTATCCCGCATGGCGAGCGAACGCGGATAGGGAAGATCGACCTTCATGAATTCCTTGACGCGACCAGGATGTGCCTGAAGCATCAGGACGTGCTGGCCGAGGAAGGCCGCCTCTGGAATGGAGTGCGTGACGAAGACGATGGTCGTGCCGGTCTCCTGCCAGAGCTTCAGCAATTCCTCGTTCAGCTTGTCGCGCGTGATCTCGTCGAGTGCGCCGAAGGGCTCGTCCATCAGCAGGATGCGCGGCCGAGTGACCAGCGCCCGGGCGATGGCGACTCGCTGGCGCATGCCGCCGGAGAGCTCATGCGGCAACGCATTTTCACGCCCCTTGAGACCGACCATCGCCAACAGCTCTGCCGGATCGGCAAAGTCGCCGGCCGCATGCTTACCGACTTCGATCGGCAGGCGGACATTGTCGATGACACTGCGCCAGGGCAATAGAGTGGCATCCTGGAACACGAAGGCGAAATCGCGGCCTTCGCGAGCCTCGCGCGGCGAGCGACCGAGCACCGAGATCGAACCGCCGCTGATATGCACGAGATCGGCAATACAGCGCAGCAGCGTCGATTTTCCGCAGCCCGAAGGGCCGAGCATCGTTACGAACGCCCCTTCAGGAATATTCACCGACACGTTGGAAAGAGCGGTGATTTCGTTGTCTTTGTCGCCAAAGCGGATGTCCAGATTGGCAACGGATACGGCGAGCGGCGATCCGGCTGGTCGCGGATCGGGCCGTTTGATGATGGCGGCGGCAGTCATGGCCGTTCACCCGACCTGCTTGCGGATATCGGCCGTCGCATCGAGAATCGCGAAGCTCGCGACATCGTCGACGGTCGGAACTGTCCCAGTGAACTGCTTGAGGTCGGCATAGGCCTTGATCTGCGCCGCCCAATTGTCCCTGTTCATCGCGCCCCAACCGAATTGCTTGGTCGTGTCGCCAAAGGAGAATTTCGCGATCGGCCCGACGGCTTGGAGTTCGCTCGCCTTGTCGAGGTTCGGATAGGTCTCGACCAGCATGTCGACGGCTTCTTCCGGATGGTCGCGAACATAGCCCCAGCCCTTGGCCGCTGCCGTGGTAAAGCGGACCAGCACATCGGCATGTTTGTCGAGCTGTTCGTCTGTGGTGTAGTAGACGTTGGCGTAGAGCTGCAGCCCCGCGTCCCAGAGCATCATGTCGACGCGATCGTCACCCAGGACCGACAGGGCATTGGTGTTGGTGACCCAGCCGGTGACGGCATCGGCCTGACCGGTCAGGAGCTGGTTCATGTCGGAGCCCATATTGACCATCTTGACCTGATCCTCGGCAATGCCGTTTTTGGCAAGTAGCGCACGAAGAAGGATGAAGGCGGTCGGCTGTGTGGCGATCGTCTTGCCGATCATGTCTTTCGGTTCGCGGATCGGCGCCTTCTTCAGCGAAAAATAGGTGAAAGGATGTTTCTGGAAGCCGGCAAGAAAGGCTTTGACCGGAATGCCGGCAGACCGCGCCAGCATCACCGATGGGCTGGAAGAGATTTGTCCGAGCGTTGATTGCCCAGCAGCGACACCGGCCACACCATCGACATTCGGGCCGCCTGGAACGATCTCCAGCTCGACGCCCTGCTCCTTGAAGAAACCCTTCTTTTGAGCGGCGACTTCGCCGATCACGCCATTCGATACCAGCCAACCCAGTTGCATTTTCACCTGGGCAACGTCCTGAGCAAGGCCGGCACGTACACCGATCAAGGTCTGCGCTGCGGCAAGGCCGCCCACGGTTGCGACATTGGACATGAAGCGACGGCGGTTCATCATGAAATGAGACATAATAGTTCCCCTATTTGTTCCCGCGGCCCGACTTTATCGTCGTGTACCGCAGCTCATTTGCCGAATGTCCAGGAGGATGAGGAATTTTTGCGTTCTAATAAAGAACAATTATTCGCTAAATGAATTGCCAAAAAGGCAACACTGGCGATGAGTGCTTGTTCCTGGGAGTACGACAGCACTTGCCAGGAGAATACGAACGCCTCACCTGGCATCGTGTTGAAGGATAGCGGGGCGCCTGGCAATCATGCAAGGCACCAGCGGTGTCAGGCCGGCTCGAACAGCGGCGCGATTTCCATTTCCGGCACGAGCACCAGCCCTTTATCGGTGATGCGGATTTCCGGAATGACGGAGAGCGGGATCAAATTGAAACCCATGTAGGCGATGGTGCAGCCGGCCTTCTCCCATTCGACCTTCAGCGCTTTCACCTCCTCGGCGACCTCGTGCACGCGCTTGTCGGAGAGCAGACCGGCGATCGGCAACGGCACCATGGCCGTCACCTTGCCGTCCATGACAACGCAGACGCCACCCTGCTTGGCTTCGATCGCATCGAGCGCGATCTGCATGTCGGCCTCATTGGTGCCGGCGACGATGATGTTGTGGCTGTCATGACCAACGGAGGAGGCCACAGCGCCCTTCTTCAGTCCGAAGCTGTTCAAAAGACCATGTGCGACATTGCCGGCCGACTTGCCGTGGCGCTCGACCACCGTGACAAAGCAGAGGCCGTGACGATCGAAATGCGTCTGCCAGTCATTGGCCGGCTCGAGCTCGATGGTGACATGGCCGAGCGTGATGCCCGGCAGTTCCGTCTTGATCGTATGGGCGATGACAGGCCCGGTTGGCAAGTCCGGCGTGAGCTTCAAATTCTTCGGCAGTTTCACCGTATGATAGGCGGCTTCTGGATAACGATAGGGCTTCGAAAGTGCGGCATCGAGAACCGGCGTGATCTTGCGATCCTCGACCACCAGTTCACCGCCATACCAGGTACTGACCGGCTTCAGATCGTCTGTCAGCAGCACGAGGTCGGCGCGGCGCCCTCCACCGAGACCGCCGATTTCGTGTTCCATGCCGAAACGGGTCGCACCATGCAGAGAGCCCATTGCCCAGGCCTGTTCCGGTTTCATGCCGGCCTTAGCGGCTTCACGCGTCACCCAATCGAGACCGAAAAGCAGCAGGTCTTCGGCATCGCGGTCGTCGGTGCAGACGGCAATGCGCTTATGGGAGGCACCGAGCTCGGTGATGGTCTTGATCGCATGCGGCAGGCTGTGCCAGGGCGTCGTCGGCGGGCCGCCGCGCAGGAAGAGCCAGATGCCCGCCTCCAGCAGGTCGTCGGCGATGTCGCGATCGATCGCCTCATGCGTATCGGTCACGCCCGAAGCGGCATAGGCGGCAACGAATTCCCGGCCATAGACATGGCCCGATACCGGTCGCCCACGCTCCAGTGCCGCCGCCAGGATCGCGTGGCTGCGCTCGTCGCCCATCGCCACCTGCACGAAGTCCATTTTCTCGCCAAGCGCCAGGGCTTCGGGCCACTTATCGAACAGCGCCGCGATCTTCTCCGGCGTCAGGTCGCCGCCGGCTGTCTCGAGTTTCGGTGAGGTAGCCGGCACCGTGCTCGGCACGGTCAGGAAAATCGACAGCGGCGCATGACGAGCATCTTCCAGCATTGCCTCGACGCCGGCGACATCCATGACATTGCCGATCTCGTGGCTATCGCAGAAGATCGTCGTCGTGCCGTTCAGAAGCGCGGCCTCAGCATAGGCGCAAGCGGTCACCATGCTGGATTCGATATGGATATGCGGGTCGACGAGACCCGGCGCAATGATACCGCCCTTGGCGTCATAGAGTTTAGCGCCGCTGCCCCTGTAGCTGCCGGCCGGTTTGACGGCCGCAATGCGGCCGCCGGAAATCCAGATTTCCTTACCGGCTAGAATACGCTCGGAATAGGTCGAGAGCACGCGCGCGTCCTGAATCACCAGATCGGGCTCCCGGCGGGCAGAGGCGACGTCGGCGAGCGTCCGCGTCATGCTGGACAGTGGCTTAACGGAAAAGCGTGTGAGCGTCATCGGATATCCACTTCAAAATCGATGATAATCGGGAATGCCAGGCATGGTGCGAAAGCCGTCGATGGCGCGGAAACGGCGCTGCCATCGGCGCAAGGCCGGATAGTCGTCATGATCGATGCCATAATCACGGCTCAGCGCAAAGGACGGAAATAGCGTCAGGTCCGCGAGCGTCTGACCGTTGCCGACGAACCACTCGAAGCCATCGAAATGGCGAAGCGTCATGTGGTCGTCCATCACACGGAAAGCCTTACGAGCGCTGGCGCGCTGAGCAGCCTCATCGCCTGGCGTATCAAAGAGCGATTGCAGGCGCGCAGCGACAGCCGGAGCAAGTGCTGTCGCGGAAAAATGCAGCCACATCATCGTCAGACCGAAATTCGCCGCATCCTCCGGCAGCCAGCGTCGCGCCTGATCATAAGCCTTAGCAAGGTAGGCGAGGATCGCCTCGCTGCCGCGCAACACAAGGTCGCCGTCGGTCAGCACCGGCATAGTGCCCAAGGGATTGAGCGCCAGCATAGCCGGCTTGGTTTCCTCCTTACCCGGAAACATGTCGACGGCTGAGGTTCTATGCGCCAGCCCAAGCATGGAGAGCAGCAGGCGAACGCGATAGCTTCCCTCGTCCATTTCGTAATTGTAGAGCGTGATCTCCGCCATCAAGCGACCTCTGCCATCTGTTCGAGGTTGAAACGAAGACCTTCAGCCCATTGCGCATAATGCTTCTGCTTGGCCCCCGCATTGATCGCCGGTGAGCCAAGAATGACGATATGAACGGCTGTTTTCTTGGGCAAAATGACCTGAACCGCGATCAGCAATCTGTCGTCCCCGGCCTGCAATATGCCGACATTCCCGACGAGATCGCTTATGCCCATCTTCGCGAGCACAGGATGGACATCACCTGCCCCACGCTCGATGTAAAGGCTGCGAACCGGCGTAGTTCCCATCACGGCGTCGATATCCGGCAACGATGCTTCCGAAGCGGTCGTCGCCCAGATGATCCCGTATTTTTCCGTAGTTGAATAGGTCGGCACCTTGATCGTCTGCGGCACCTCCAGCGTCGGATGCGCCGGAATGTAGCGGCATTGCCCCGCGGTATCGTACTGCCAACCGTGATAGAGGCAGGCGATATGGTCGCCGCGAACAAAGCCGAAGCTCATGCGCATGCCGCGATGCGGACAACGATCCTCCCAGACATGCGCGTTGCCGCTATTGTCACGCCAGACGACGATCTCGCTGCCTTCGACCACTGCGCCCGCCGATGTCGCCGGCTCGATCGACGCCGACAGGGCGACAGGAACCCATCCCGCTTGCAATTTCATATGTCACTCCGCTCGATATCGAGGATAACGCAGTCATAAGGTCCGAGGCTGCAGGCCATTTCGAAGGCATCGACAAGATCGTTCTGACCCCTTACGGCAAGCGTCGCGGATCGCGCATCACAGGCCCCGACCTCGATGTCCAGATCCAGCCAGCGTGCACGGTGCTGGGCAAACTCGATGAAACTGTCGCACACCATCCGCCCCCGAAAGACAAAACGCGCCGCCTCGATCATGCCGCAGACATTCCGCTCGTTCTATCCCTGCCCAGCCTGCGCATCAAAAATGTCCACTTTGCATAAAAAATAAACATGCTTCACTTTTAGGCATTCTAGCCGCGCTGCCTTTTGAAATTCAAGAGGCTTTGCAGCGCGGATCGATATCGACCGACAGGCATCGGACAGATCACGCATGGCAACTGGCATAATTGTTGCGTCGATTGCATTCGGGCGCTGTTGGCGCACCTAATCAAAAGAGGGGTTCCATGATCGACTTGCGTTCGCTTTCCCGTCGCGGATTTCTAAATATGAGCGCTGCTGGGGCGGCGTCTTTGATGCTGCCGGCAGGTCTTGCCAGCCGGGCGTACGCCGCAGCCTCCTTTCCGACGATCAAGGAAGAGGATGCAGTTGTTGGCTTCGGGCATGTCGGCCCGATCTCGGACGAGGGCTGGACGTGGGCGCATCATCAGGGCCTGCTTGCTGTGAAGGCGGCTTACCCGAAGCTGAAGAAGATCCTCGAAGTTGAAAACATCCCTTATTCGGCCGACGCGACGCGCACCTATCGCCAGTTCGTCAGCGAAGGCGCCAATATCATCTTCGACACGTCCTCGAACGGCGATTTCCTGCATGCCGTCGTCAAGCAGGCGCCGGACGTCGCTTTCCTGGAATGCGACGGCCGCGTCAACATGGACAATCTCGGCTGGTATTACCTGGCGCATTGGTATCCGACCTATGTCATCGGCGTTGCGGCCGGCCACCTGTCGAAGTCCGGCAAGCTCGGCTATGTCGCCTCCTTCCCGGTCGCATCGGTCTTTGCCTCGACCAACGCCTTCCTGATGGGCGCCCGCTCCGTCAACCCCAATGCGACGCTGCAGACGATCGCAATCAATTCCTGGTTCGATCCGCAGGCGGCGACGCAGGCAGGCACCGCGCTCATCGACAACGGCTGCGACTTCCTATTCGGCATCATGGACGAAGCCGGCTACCTGCAGGTCGCCGAAAAGCGCGGCGTCTGGGCCGCCATGTGGAACACAGATATCCGTCGCTACGGCCCGAATTCCTATGTCTCCTCCGTCCTCATCGACTTCAACAAATTCTACGTTGATCAAGTCGGCAAGCGCCTCGCCGGCACCTGGACGCCGAGCGATACTCTGTTTGCCATGGGCTCCGGCGTCGACCGTGACAAATGGGGCGAGAAGGTTCCGGCCGACGTCGCAGCCGCCGCCGATGCGGTGCGCGACAAGATCATTAGCGGCTGGTCGCCGTTTGCCGGCGAAATCAAGGATTCGACGGGCAAGGTTCGTGTCGCCGCCGGCCAGACGATGACGGACAACGACCTCTACAATTGGGATTGGTCGGTCGAGGGCGTCACCGGCCTGAGCGCCTGAGCGATACCGTCGCCAAACAGGAACCTGGCCGACACGTCCGGCCGGGTTCGCCCTTCATGACATCCTGGTGCCCTTTTGATGACCGAAACCGCGACTTCCTTTTCCGCCCCACCGGGCACGCCGCCGCTGGTGCAGCTAAAGGGCATCGCCAAATATTTCCCGGGCGTCATCGCCAACGAAGATGTCGAACTCGATGTTCTGCCGGGTGAAATCCACGCACTGCTCGGAGAGAACGGCGCGGGCAAATCGACGCTGATGAATATCCTCACCGGCATCTATCAGCCCGATGCCGGCGAGATCATCATCGACGGCTACGCCCAGCAATTCGCAACACCTCTTCAGGCGATCGCCGCCGGCATCGGCATGGTGCATCAGCATTTCAAACTGGTGCAGGCCTTCACCGTGGCCGAAAACATTCATCTCGGCTGGTCGGAAACACCGCGCCGCGCCTCGGCGCATGTCCTGGAGGCGCGCACGGCGGCGTTGGCGACCAAGTTCAATCTGCAGACACGGCCCGGCGCCCGCATCAGCGATCTTTCCACCGGCGAACAGCAGCGCGTCGAAATCCTGCGAGTGCTCGCAAGGCAGGCGCGTGTCCTTATTCTGGACGAGCCGACGGCGGTGCTGACGCCGGTCGAAGCCCGTGAACTGTTCAAGGCGCTGCGCGACTTCGTGGCGGAAGGCAATGCCGTCATCTTCATCAGCCACAAGCTCGATGAAGTCCTGGAGATTTCCGATCGCATCAGCATTCTGCGCGGCGGCCGCAAGATCGCCACGGAAAAGACCGCCGACTGCAATCCGCGCATGCTCGCAAAACTCATGGTGGGCCGCGATATCGTGCTCGCCGACATGCGGCAGCGGGCAGCCGGCGCGGCGCCTGTCTCGCGCGAACCGGTGCTGGGCCTCAACGAAGTCTCCGCACTCAACGATGCCGGTGACGAGGCATTGCATAGCGTATCGCTGCAGGTCCATGCCGGCGAAATTCTCGGCATCGCCGGCGTTGCGGGTAACGGCCAGCGCGAACTCAGCCAGGTGCTGGCGGGCATGCGACCGGTCAGCAGCGGACGCATCTTTATCGAGGGAACGCCGATCGAGCGCAGTAACGCTGCAGATTTTGCCCAACGCGGCATCGGCCATATTCCGGAAGACCGGCTGCATAGTGGCCTCGCACCGGCGCTGAGCATCACCATCAACGCCGTCATGCGCGAATACAAGGAGCCCTCCGTTTCTTCGGGCGGTGCCTACCGCCCGGGCGCGGCAACGGCGCTTGCCAAGGAGATCGCCGCGGCGGCCGATGTCGTAATCCCGGATTTCGGCATGCCCATTCGCAACCTCTCGGGCGGAAACCAGCAACGCCTCGTCGCGCGACGCGAGATGCGTATCGCAAACAAGGTGCTGATAGCCGCCTATCCGAGCCGCGGCCTCGACGTCGGCGCCATCAACACCATGCTGCGCTACATCGTGGAGTTGCGCAATGCCGGCGCCGGCATCGTACTGATTTCCGAGGAGCTGGAGGAGCTGCTGAACCTCTCGGACCGTATCGCCGTGCTCTACGAAGGCAGGATCATGGGGATCGTCGACAACGACAAGGCCGACATCGACCAGATCGGCCTGCTGATGGGCGGCCGCGCCCATATGCGCGAGGTTGCCTGACATGGCCGCATCCTGGCGTCTTCAGCGCCTGCCCTCCGCTTCGCCTGCCATTGCCTTTGGAGCGCGCCTCGCGGCCATTCTGCTGGCATTGGTCTTTGCGGGCGTCGTGCTGGCCATCACCGGCGCCAATCCGCTCGAACTCGCCTCCGAGGTCATCGACTCGAGCTTTGGCTCGAGCTTCGGCCTTCAAGATCTCGGCGTCTTGCTGATACCACTGATATTGACCGGCCTCTCCGTTGCTGTCGGTCAGCAGATCGGCGTCTGGAACATCGGCGCAGAGGGACAATTCTATGCAGGCGCTTTTGCGGCGGCTGCGGTCGGTCTTTTCGTGCCGGGACCGCCGATCGTGATCCTGCCGCTGATGTTTTTTGCCGGCCTCATCGGCGGTGCGGTCTGGATCCTCATCCCGACGCTTGCCCGCGCCTATGCCAACGTCAACGAGCTGATCACGACACTGCTACTGAACTTCGTCGCCATCCTACTGGTCTATTACGTCTCGACCAGCGCCTGGCGCGACCGGACGGCGAATTCGGCGACGGCAAGATTGTCGGCTGAAATCCCCGAACTATGGGGTTCAGTGCATTGGGGCTTTCCGGTCGCCATTCTCGCCGCCCTCGTCATCGCCGGCGTCCTTGCCTTTTCGCGCTGGGGTTATGAGGTCCGACTGGTGGGCTCCAACCCGTCCGCAGCGCATTATGCCGGCATGCCAGCCCGTCGCCATCTGATCACGGTGATGCTGCTGTCCGGTGCAATTGCCGGGCTTGCCGGCATGCTGGAAATCGCCGGCACGGTGCATCGACTGCAGGGCGGCATCTCCAACAACTACGGCTATCTCGGCATCATGGTCGCGGTTCTGGCGCGCAATTCCGCGATCGGCGTCATCTTCTCCGCCGCCTTGATGGCCTTCATCCTCAATTCCGGCATCATCCTGCAGACCCAGGGGCTGACCACGTCGGCCGTGCTCGCGATCACCGGCCTCATTCTGTTCCTGACCGCGATCGGTGACGAACTCGCCCATTACCGCCTCGCCCGCGACAAGGCTTGAAGGGAGAACGAGACCATGGAGCTTCTGACCGGCCTCCTCACCACAGCCTTTCTCGCCGGTGGCGTCCTGGCGCTCGCCGCCCTCGGTGAAGTGCTTGCCGAACGCGTCGGTGTCGTCAATCTCGGTGCCGAAGGCCTGATGGCGATGGGAGCGCTGACGGCGATTGCGGCGACGACCTCCTTTCCCTCACCGATTTTCGGCTTCCTCGCCGCGCTTCTGGTTGGCGCGGTCTTCGGCATGCTGTTTGCCGTCGCCACCGTTTTGCTGCGTGCCAACCAGGTGCTCTGCGGCCTAGCGCTGACGCTGATGGGCAACGGCATCGCCACCAGCATCGGCCGGGCCTATTCCGGCATGCCGGCGCGCGCCACCTTTTCCGGCGTCGCAATCCCGCTGTTGAGCGATATTCCCATTCTCGGCAAAGCCTTCTTTTCGCAGAATATTCTCGTCTACCTCATCTACGTCATTCTGCCGGTGACATTGAGTTACATCATGTTCCGTACCCGCCATGGGCTGAACCTGCGCGCGGTCGGCGAAAATCCCGCCGCGGCCGATGCCGCCGGCATTCCGGTCAATCTCATCCGCTTCGCCTATGTCACGGCTGGTTCGGCGCTTGCAGCTGGGGCCGGTGCCTATCTGACGCTCGCCTTCGTGCCGTCCTGGTCCGACGGAGTCGTTGCCGGGCGGGGCTGGATCGCGGTGGCTCTCGTAATCTTTGCCGGCTACCGGCCGATCCCGGCCGTTCTTTCCGGCTTGCTCTTCGGCCTCATCACCGCGATCGGTTTCGTCGGCCAGGCGCGCGGCTGGCCGATCGCGCCGGCCTTCCTCTCCATGCTGCCCTATCTCGGTACCATGGCCTTCATCATCGTGCCGGTACTTGCCTGGCAGCGCATGCGCCGTATCATGGCCGCACCCGCCGCAATCGGCCTGCCCTATTATCGCGATGTCCGCTAGACTGGACCGAGAGACAAGGAAAGGGAGCGTTCATGAGCCAATGTTCTGACAAAGCAGCCCTCGACCAATGGTATGCGCTCGAAACCGAAAACGAGATTCCGTTCGGGACCTCCGCGAACCGCCTGCTCGGCACTGATCTCATCGTCATGCGAGATCTGGATGGCACGCTTGTCGTCAAGGCAGACGATCGGGAAGAGCCGCTGCCGCTGATCAAGCGTTTCGGCCTCGTCTGGACCACGCTCGGCACACCGCCTGGCGGTCTTTTCGAGCTTCCAGAGGCCGACGAACCGGACCGACGTATCGTCAATTGCGGCACGGTCGCAGTGCGCGCCTCTGGGCTCAGGATTGTCGAGAACTTCCTCGATCTGGCACATTTTCCCTTTGTCCACACTGATATTCTCGGCGCCGAGCCGCATACCGAGGTGACGCACTACAATGTCGAGATCCGCCGCGATGTCGACGAGGTCTGGGCGACCAATTGCCAGTTTTTCCAGCCACAGGCGGCCCTTTCGTCCAGCGAAGGCATCATGACCGACTATATCTATCGCGTCATGACTCCGTTCACGACCCTGCTCTACAAGACCTGCCCGAATGCGGCGAACCGCTGGGACGTGATCTGCCTGTTCGTGCAGCCGCTCGATCCCGACCGCTGCCGCGCCCATCCGGTGATGTTCCTGATCGATGACACCTCGACAACGACGGAGCTCGTGCATTTCCAACAGTTGATCTTCCTGCAGGACCGCATCATCCTGGAAAACCAACGCCCCGTATTGCTGCCGATGGAAGCGCGCGCCGAGATCCCGACCCGCGCCGACGCCACTTCAATCGCTTATCGCCGCTGGCTGAAGGAGAAGGGCATCACCTACGGCACAACCATCATGGCCGCCTGAAAAGAGGCGCACTCATGGATCTGCGCAACAAGACACTCAGTGCATCGGGATTTCATTCGCCGGAACGCGGCACCATCGACGTTCTGAACGATGTACTGATCGAGATCGATGCTGACGGCGTGATCACCGCCGTTCATCGTCACGGTGATCCGAATTACCGGATCATCCTTGACGCGCGCGACGCATCCGGCGAACTCGTGACCCTGCCGGCCGGCTCCTACATTCTGCCCGGCTTCGTCGATCTGCATGTGCACGCGCCGCAATATCCGCAACTCGGCGATGCGCTCGACGTGCCCTTGGAAGTCTGGCTGCAGAAATACACTTTCCCATTGGAGGCGCGCTATCAGGACGCCGCTTTTGCGCGCCATATCTACGGTCTGCTGGTCGAGGACCTGCTTGCCAACGGCACGACGACGGCGCTTTATTTTGCCACCATCCACCAGGAAGCGACGCGGACGCTTGTCGATATTTGCCTGGAAAAAGGCCAGCGCGCCCTGATCGGCAAAGTGGCTATGGATAATGCCGATGAATGTCCGGACTACTACCGCGACCTATCGGCGGAAGAGGCGCTCGACGGCACGCGGGCGCTGATCGATTACGTGCGCGGCCATCCGGACAATCACGAAGGGCGCGTTCTGCCCGTCGTCACGCCGCGCTTCATCCCCTCCTGTACCGACGCGACGCTCGAGGGCCTCGGTGCCATCGCCAGGGAATGCGGCTGCCACGTGCAGACCCATTGTTCGGAAAGCGACTGGGCGCATGGTTATGTTCTCGCTCGGCATGGCATGACGGATACGGACAGCTTCGATCGCTTCGGCCTGCTCAGCCGCAAGACGGTTCTGGCGCATGCGAATTTCCTGACGGCGAAGGATATGGAAACGGTCCGTGCGCGCCAAGCCGCTGTCGCGCATTGCCCGCTTTCGAACGCCTATTTCGCCAATGCCGTCTTTCCATTGCGTGCCGCACTGGACAAGGGGCTGCATGTTGGTCTCGGCACGGACATTTCCGGTGGCCCGAGCGCTTCTATGATCGAGAACGCCCGTGGCGCAATCCTGGCGTCGCGGATGCTGCAGAGTGGTGTCGACCCGAACCTGCCGCCATCAGCCCGCTCGACGTTCGGCCCGGCTCAGATCGATTTTCGGGATGCCTTCTATATCGCAACGACCGGCGGCGGCATTGCGCTCGATCTCCCCGTCGGGCAATTCACGCCCGGCTATCAGTTCGACGCCGTGCTCATCGATGCCGATGCCGAGAAGGGCACCGTGCAGCTGTTCGAAGACCGCGACAAGGGCGAGCGTATCCTGCAGAAAATCATCTATACCGCGTCAAGGCCAAACATCGCGGCCACCTGGGTCGGCGGCCGCAAGGTTTAAGAGCAGCGCTACGCCGCTTTGCTGATGCGAACCGGAACCGATTTATAAGACGGCGTGCCGCTTTCCTTGTCCTGATAGTCGATCGGGATCAGGCAGTTTGCCTCCGGATAATAGGCGGCGACTGAACCCGGCGCGATGTCGTAGGAAATGGCCGTCAGCTTCAGCAGCCGCTTGCCGCCCGAAGGCAATGCCGTCTCGATCTCGACAAGATCACCATGCTCGAGCCCGTTCGCCGCCAGATCGCCGTCATTCATGAACAACACGTCGCGCCGGCCGAAAACGCCGCGATAGCGATCGTCGAGACCATAGATCGTCGTATTGTACTGATCGTGACTGCGGATCGTTGCAAGCTTCAGAATGCCGGCATCGGCAAGAGCGATGTCCTCATTAAGCCCTTGGAACAGCAGGAATTCCGCCTTGGCGGAAGGAGTCTTCCAAACACGCTCGGTTGGCCCAAGAGGCAGGCGGAAACCGCCCGGTACACGGATGCGCTCATTGTAGCGCGCGAAATCGGGGAAGACGATTTCGATCTTGTCGCGGATGCGGTCATAGTCGGCAACCAGGTCCATCCAGGCGACCTTGCTGTCGGGCAAGGTGGCCTGCGCCATACCGGCAACGATCGCCGGTTCAGAGCGCAGTTGGTCCGAGGCAGGCTTCAGCTTGCCGCGCGAGGCATGCACCATGGACATCGAATCCTCGATCGTCACCGATTGCGGTCCGGAGGCCTGGATATCCTGCTCGGTGCGTCCAAGCACCGGCAGGATGATCGATTCCTTGCCGATCAGCAGATGCGAGCGGTTGAGCTTGGTATTCATGTGGACGGCAAGGTCGAGATTGCGCATGCCCTCGGCGCAGAGTTCTGGATCCGGCAACGCGATCGAAAAATTGCCCCCGAGGCAGAGCAGCACCTTCGACCGCCCTTCCGCCATAGCCTGCATTGCCGCGACCGCATCGTGGCCGTGGTGCTCAGGCGATTTGAAGCCGAAAGCGCGCTCGATGCCGGCAAACATCGCGGGATTCGGCCTCTCGCTGATCCCGACTGTGCGATTGCCCTGCACGTTGGAATGGCCGCGTAGTGGGCAGATGCCGGCGCCGGGCTTGCCGAAATTGCCGCGCAGCAGCAACAGGTTGGCGATCTGCTGCACATTGGCCGTCCCCTTGGCGTGCTGGGTAATGCCCATGCCGTAGCTGACGATCGTGGCGTTCGATTTGACATAGGCTGCCGCGACCCGTTCCAAGTCTGCCTGCGCCAGGCCGGATGCCCTTTCGATATCGGTCCATGCCGTCTGCTTGAGATCGGCGACGAAGGCGTCGAAGCCGTTGGTGTGTTCGGCAATGAAGGCATGGTCGAGTGCGTCATCAGACGCTTCGGCCAACTCCAACACCGCCTTCATGATGCCTTTGAGCGCTGCCGCATCGCCGCCGATCTTGACCTGATAGTAGGAGGAGGCAATCCGCGTCGAGCCGAAAGTGCCCATCTCGATCGGGTTCTGCGGATCGGCGAAGCGTTCGAGTGCCCGCTCTTTCAGTGGATTGAAGACGATGATCGGCACGCCACGCCGGGAGGATTCATGCAGCGTCCCCATCATGCGCGGATGGTTGGTGCCGGGATTGTGGCCCATCGCAATGATCAGCTCGCAGCGGTCGAAATCCTCCAGCGAGACCGTGCCCTTTCCGATGCCGATCGAATGCGGCAGCCCGACGCTGGTTGCCTCGTGGCACATGTTGGAGCAATCGGGAAAATTATTGGTGCCGTATTCGCGCGCAAAAATCTGGAAAAGGAAGGCAGCCTCGTTGGAGGCGCGGCCGGACGTGTAGAATTCCGCCATGTTGGGGTCCGGCAGGCTGCGCATGAGATCGCCGATGCGGGCAAAGGCTGCATCCCATTCGATCGGCCGATAGGTATCGGTCGCGCGGTCATAGACCATCGGGTGGGTCAGCCTGCCCTCATTTTCCAGTTCGTAATCGCTCCATTGCAGCAGCTCGGTTACGGTATGCTTGGCGAAGAAGTCGGGCGTCACGCGCTTGTTCGTCGCTTCCCAGGTGACGGCCTTTGCGCCGTTTTCGCAGAACTGGAAGGTGGACGTATGTTCCTTGTCGGGCCAGGCGCAGCCGGGGCAGTCGAAACCATCGGGCTTGTTGGTCCGCAGAAGAAGCAAAGGCGCCTCGGTGACATCCATCTGCTCACGCACGGCCTTGGCCGTCGCTCTCAATGCGCCCCAGCCACCGGCAGGATTGCTGTAGGCACGAATTCCCGGAACTTCACGCTTCTGCGCCATCACACGCTCCTTTGGTTGCCTCCCAAGACTCCCTCAATGAAACTAGCCGATTGGCGAATATTTTCCACATATTAAGGAGAAACAGACAATGGATTCGTTGTGCACTGCATCAAGCGACCGCGTCCTTGACGCCGTTGCATCCTGGCGGGACCAACCCCTCAATTCTTGAAAACGAAACAAGCACCACCTTTTTGGCGGACTTGAGCGCAAACCGCATCCGCCTCTGCGCGCGTCTCCCGGCCGATGCGCGCGGCGTATCGGATGCGAAAGCCGAAGTCGGCGTTGCGCTGGCGCACAATGAGCGGCTTTTCTTCATTCAGCGGTGACGGAAGCTTGCCGACATCATCGGAGAAAAGCCGCCGGACGGCATCGAGCTGGAAATGCTCCGCCAGTTGAGCGCCCCAGGGCGCCCAGGGCCGCTCCTGCTCCAAAGCGACCTGCTTCAGCCGACGGCTGCCGGCAAGCGCCATGCAGGCCTGCGTGAAAGGCTTGCCTTTGTCGAGTTCCGGCGCAACCGTATCAGGCGGGTCATCCTTCCATTGCTCGACCGTATGGGCCGTAATGGCAGTCACGTAGCTGCGCGTCTCATAGGGGAGACTGCCGGAGTTGAGAAAATTTGCGAGGCCGTTTTCGCCGGCATTATAGGCCGCCGTCGCCAGACCCAGATTGCCGAAACGGTTGCGCAATTCGTCCAGGTAAGCTGCCGCCTTGCCCAGCGCCTCCAGCGTATCGTAGCTATCTTGAACACCGCGCAACCTCGCGGTTCCCGGCATGAATTGGGCAATGCCTTGCGCGCCCTTCGGGCTGACCGCATCGGGGCGAAACGTGCTCTCGCGCCAGATGAGCCTGGCAAGATAATCCGGCGGCAGATGATTGGCCCGGGCGAAATAGTCGATCGCCTTGCAGAGGTCGCGACTATAACTTTCCTTGCGGATACAAAGTGTTTCGCCGTTATCCGTTATCAAAGGTCCGGAAATACAGGCTGGCGGCGCAACGCTCCATTCAGGTTGGGCCTTCACAGGGCAAACGGCGGCGAAAACCGCAACGCCGGACGCAATAACGAAATCTATGGTCTTGCCGACAAAGCTGGGCCGATGCTGTTTGCCTGCCATCCCTGCGAAACCTGCTGGAAACCGTCAAATCGCTAGATTGCCCCTCTTGATAGCATCGATGCACGATAACGAAAACCATGAAGGCTAAGGAAGGCTTCCCTTGTTTCCGCGATGCCACGCATGACGCCCGTCGTAATCAGGTCCTGCGGCCTCGTGTGCCGGCGAGCTCGCTCGTGCAGATCTCTGCGCTCTTCCGCCCGGAATTCCTGATCGAGATCGAGACCATCGGCCACATCGCGGGCTGATCGGCAGTGGGAACCGGAAGTGCCGGACAGGGATTTATCCCTGCACAGGAGGATGTTGCCATGATCCGCAAATTGAAATCTGGTGAATACCGTCTCTACTCCCGCAAGGTCGATCCGAAGACGAACAAGCGCAAGAATCTCGGCACCTTCAAGACCCGCGAGGCAGCCGAGAAGCACGAGCGTGAGGTACAATATTTCAAGCATCACTAGCCGGGTTTTGCGAAACCGGCGATGCGGCCACTGGCACCACATTGGTCGGGCAACCGTATTCAAATATTCAAATGCCTCGACTGAGTCGGGAGTACAATCACACGCCCCGTCACCACCGCTGTTTACGCGCGGAATGTTTTCCCGAGTTCAGTGTCAGACAAGTCGTAATAGTGACGAAAATTATAAACCAACGGAGACCACTTATTCGGATTGATATGGTCACTACCGTCTTTTAAGAACTCTTCGCAGGCATGTACGCGTAAAATCTCGACAACGGCAACGAGGCCGCCTCCGAGTTCCGCCAGTTTTGTTCCGCCCATTTCATGGAGTGATAAAACGCGGGCTTCCATTTGAATTGGGCATTCTGCAGCCCGCATTGGGCGAACCAACTCACTGTCGAGCCTGGAAAATCCTGCTGCCGCAAATTTGTCTTTCTCTGTCTTGAATTGTTTGGACTTCAGTTCGGGTACAGGGTCTCTACCAGTTAGCGGCGCAAGCTTTTCGACCATCTGCCACATTGAGGGAGCAGGAAGGTTTACGACGCATTCCCCGTGCCGCGCGAGATTCTCCGCGAGCTTGGCATCATTCAACAGGCCAAGCGTCATCGTCCAGCCAAGCGCCCAAAATGATGAAATCGGCGACAAATTCGTCGAATTATCCTCATTCAAGCTACTGATCAGCGCGACGGGAGTCCCAAAATACAGAATTTTTGGCTCAACGGTTCTCATTTCATCCTCCTGAACAGCATAGGTCCCCATCACCAATAAAACGAATTTCAACCAGGATGTTTCGACTACGATCGAAGTGTGGTTTACGCCGGGAGCGGTTGTCCCGGGCACTGGGAAAAACGCGGATGCTCGATCGAAGCGTGAGCTTGCTTCGTGGCAGCTCCTCGCCTCTATGCCGACCTGGGTGCCGGTATCGGGTTCGGTTTAGCGAGTTCGGCACGATCCGACGTCCATTCGCCCATAGTGGCCCCTTCTTACCTCCAGGCCCCAATAGTAATTTTCAAGATTCACGCAGGCTGGTATACTTCGATCAACCGTTGGCCATCAGTTGTGGAGGGGACGGCCATGGAAGTTAGATGGAAGGTGATACCGTCGGCAGGACTGGCCCTGCTGGCATTTACTGCACTGGCCTCCGCCAGTCCGATGGACGAGCTCGTGGCCGCCGCCAAGACCGAAGGCGAGCTCACCGTTATCGCGCTTCCCCGTGACTGGTGCGGCTACGGCGGCATCATTGATGGTTTCAAGGCGAAATTCGGCCTGATGATCAATGAAGTTTTGCCCGATGCGGGATCTGCCACGGAAATTGACGCGATCAAAAAGGCGCGCGATACAGCCGACCCGCAAACGCCGGATGTGATTGACGTCGGTCTTTCGTTCGCTGCATCGGCAAAAAGGGACGGTCTGTTGCAGCCCTATAAAGTGGCCAAGTGGGCCACCATCCCGGACGCCGCCAAGGACGCGGACGGACATTGGTACGGTGGCTACTACGGGACGATCGCCTTCGAGGTCAACGCGGATGTCGTGGCGAAGATGCCGACGGATTGGGCAGACCTTGTGGGCCCGGACTACAAAAACAGGGTCGGCCTCGCCGGCGATCTCGCATCAAATCAAGCCATTCTGGGCATCTTCGCCGCCGGCCTATCGGCCGCCAACGGCAATGTCGGCCAAGCCGCAGATCAGGGTCTGCGGTTCTTTGCTAACCTCAACCGCAAGGGCAATTTCGTTCCCGTTGTCGGCAATCTGGCTACGCTTACGGACGGGCGCACGCCCATCCTCGTTCGCTGGGACTACCTTGCGAAGGCCGACCGCGAACAATTGAGGGGCAAAACCAATATTGAGATCATCAGGCCGAAGACCGGCGTCGTCGGGGGTATCTATGTCCAGGCGATCAGCGCCTTCGCTCCGCATCCGAATGCAGCCCGTTTGTGGATGGAACACCTATACTCGGACGAGACGCAACTCGCCTTCCACAAAGCCCACTGCTACCCCATCCGCCTAACCGATTTGGTACGCACTGGAAAGGTTCCGGCCGAACCGGGGGAAACGCTTGCGCAGTTCCGAGGTTATGGTCGCGATATCGAGCCGTTTTTCCCGACCATTGAGGAGCAGGAAAAGGCAAGGGAAATCATCACCAAGGGATGGGATGGGATCGTTGGCACACAGATCCAATGCCTGGAAGACAATGGTGCGACCAATATCCCAATGGCTCTCAATGAGACCACCATCGGACAGTGCCCGATTCCGCAATAGCCGAAGTCATCTTATCCGCTTGCAGGTGATTCCACCTGCAAGCGGGATGCGATAGCGGACCTATTCGGCAAGCCGGCCGCCGCGCATCGGCGCTGGGACGCCCGTCGTGCCGGGGAAGCTGATCGGCAGCCCCCGCAATACACGCACGGCCAGAAATGCGAAGCATTCGGCTTCGACGGCGTCACCGCGCCAGCCGAGCGTTTCCGCTGAGATCGGCTCGACTCCCGCGCGGGTCTTGAGCATCGACATGATCGTCGGATTGCGGCGACCGCCACCGCTGACCACCAGCTTTTTCGGACGACGAGGCAACAGGTCCAAAGCCTTGCCAACGGCGGACGCGGTAAAGGCGGAAAGCGTTGCCGCGCCGTCCTCGGGGCCGAGCCCGTCGGCCATGGAGGCGCCGAAGTCGAAACGATCCAGAGATTTCGGATAGGGGGCACTCAGATAGGGATGTTGCAGCAGCTTCGAGAGCGTGGCCTCATCCACCGTGCCCGCCTGACCGAGCGCACCGTCCCTGTCCATTTCGCCAAGGCCGTGGGATTTGACGAAATCGTTGAGCGGGGCATTCGCGGGGCCTGTGTCGAAGGCGACGAAATTACCCTCCCCGTCCGACCAGGTGATGTTGGCGACGCCGCCGAGATTGAGGATGGCTGTGTCGCCGCCAAGGCCGGCGCCGCGCAGCAGAGCGGTATGATAGGCGGCCGCAAGGGGCGCGCCCTGACCGCCTGCGCGCACATCGTCGGAACGGAAGTCATAGGCGACCTTGGCGCCGAGGATGGAACGCATCAACTCGCCATCGCCGAGCTGGCGTGTGTCGCCCATGCGATCCTTCTGCGGCGCTCGATGCAGCACAGTCTGGCCATGGAAGCCGACCACGCCGATATCGGCCATGGTCAGGCCGTAGCCTTCGACAAGCTCCTTGACCGCGGCCGACTGGGCGCGCGTCAAAGCCTCCTCGGCTTGTCTGAAGATCTCCGGCTCCGGCCCGTTGAAGTTCCAGGCACGGGCCTCAGCCAACGTTTCTTCCAGCAATGACCTGATCCACTCCGGATAGGGCGCCAGCACATAGGGACCAAACTCTTCGATCCGCTCGCCATCCGTTTTGATCAAGGCGACATCGATATTGCCGTCGAGAACGGTTCCGGTCATCAGACCGACGGCCCAGATTGGTTCCATGATCAACTCCTAAGCTCTATTGACGAGATCGCCGACGGTCTGGCGAAGCACCGCGATGCCGCTGTCGAAATGGCGTGTCGGGTGAATACGATTGGTTAGCAAGGTCCAGGCCCTGCCGTTTTCGAAATCGATCCAGAGGCCGGTGCCGGTAAAGCCGGTATGACCGATCGTGCCCGGTGAACATAACTCACCGCCGGACCAGCCATCGTAAGGCCGCTCCCATCCATGGGTGCGCGTCGCCGAGAGCGGCGTGCGCATCAATGTGATCGAGCGTTCGGCCGCACCGGTCCCAGCGAGCAACCCCTCGGCAAAATCGAGGATCGAGCCGGCCGTCCCAAACAAGCCGGCATGACCGGCACCCTCAAGGGCGGAGCAATTGTCATCATGCACTTCACCCGAGAGAACGCGGTGACGCCAGGTGCAATCCTCCGTCGCAGCCGCCTGATCAGGTGCGGCGGAGAAGGCGAAGCCCGGACCGGCGTCCATGGCGCGGATCGTTTGCCCCGTCAGGCGCTCCAGCGCAAAGCCGAGCAAAATGAAGTTGATGTCGGAATAAACGGGCGGACCCGCCCGCCACTCGCGTTGCAGAATGAAGGCGCGCAGCAGGTCGGGATCGCGGCCATAGGTATAAATCGGCTCGACGGCCGGGAACGGCGTCTGATGGCCGAGACACTGGCGAAAGGTCACCCTCCGCTCCCAGGCAGTCGCACCATATTGGCGCAGATCCGGTAGCAGCGAAATCAGCGGCGCATCGAGATCGATCGTGCCGGCTTCGGCCAAGGCGAGGATGCGTGGTGTGGTGAAAATGACTTTGGTCAGCGAGGCCAGATCAAACCATGTGTCGGCAAACATCGGCCGCATGACCGGAATCTTCTGCGCCGAGCCGACCGCACGGGCCATCCGGTTGCCGTCGCGATCGATAATGCCGAGCACGCCGCCGGGAATGCGCCCGGCCTCAACAGCGGCGTGAATAGGCGCGAACGCCCGATCGAAACGCTGTGCGAACTCCGTATTCCCCACTTCCGTCATGCTCCCCTCCCCGTCGCGTCTCTCTCAAGCTTCCGCCTGGGCCATGTGATCCGGAGCAAACCGGCGCCATTCCGGAACAGCCGGCTCGAAACCGAGCGGGCGCACCAGCGAGGGTACCTGGCGCGTATCCAGCGCAAAATTCTCCCGCCGGCGGTTGACCGTCGGAACGGCCGAGATCAGCCGCTTGGTATAGGAATGCTTCGGCTGCGACAACACCGACGCGGCATCGCCGATCTCGACGATCTGACCGGCGTAGATCACCGCGATCCGGTGCGCGATCCGCTCGACGACGGCCATGTCGTGCGAGATGAAAAGGTAGGCAAGGCGGTACTCGCGCTGCAATTCGATCAACAAGTCCAGGACCTGCGCCTGGACGGAGACATCCAGCGCCGAAACTGCCTCGTCCAGCACCAAGACCGAAGGATTCAGCATCAGCGCCCTCGCGATACACAGTCTTTGGCGCTGCCCGCCCGAAAACTCGTGCGGATAGCGTTCAAGACTGTTTTCGGGCAGGCCGACGCGCTTCAGCAGCATATCCATTCTGTTGCGCGTTTCCCCCGATGCACGACCACCGGCGGCGATGACGGGTTCGGCCAGGATGCTATCGACCCGAAGTCGAGGGTTGAGCGAGGCATAGGGGTTTTGGAACACCATCTGCACGGCGCTCGTCCGATCCGCCGTCTTTCCCGCGGTCGCCGTGAAGGTGCCGCGTGTCGACTTCACCAATCCGAGGATTGCCCGCGCCGTGGTGGATTTGCCGGAGCCGCTTTCGCCGACGATCGCCAGCGTTTCGCCGGGCAACAGATCAAAACCGACGCCTTCAACCGCATGCACGGCGCCGGTCGGACGGTGAAAGAAACTGCCCGACACCGGAAAGCGAACCGTCAGCCCATCGACCTTTAACGCCGGTGCGGCTTTTGCGATGTTGTCACGGCTAAAATCCGATCGCGCTGCTCGGCCGGCCGAAAAGTGTGGCACGGAATGAAGAAGGTGCTGGGTGTAAGGATGGCTGGGTTTATCGAGAATCTGGTTCAGCTCACCCTGTTCGACTGCCTGGCCGGCCTGCATCACCATGACCTTGTCGGCGATGCCGGCAACGAGACCGATGTCGTGGGTAATGAAGATCATCGACATGCCCGTCTCGCGCTTCAGTTCGGCGAGAAGCGCCATGATCTGTGCCTGCACCGTCACGTCCAGCGCGGTGGTCGGCTCGTCGGCAATCAGCAGGCGCGGGTTGCAGGCAAGCGCGGTCGCGATCATCACGCGCTGCAGCATGCCGCCGGAGAGCTGGTTCGGGCAATATTTCAATCGCCGCGCGGCATCCGGGATGCGGACACGATCCAGCGCATCCTTTGCCGCCGCCGTCGCCTGACGACCGGTCAGCCCGCGATGCAGGCGGAAAGACTCTTCGATCTGCGTTCCGATGGTCAGCACCGGATTGAGCGACGTCATCGGCTCCTGGAAGATCATGCCGATCTCGGCGCCACGGATCTTCGTCAGTACCGCTTCGGTCGCCGTCGTCAGGTCAAGAATGCTGTTGTTTGTCCGCTTCAGCTTGATCGAACCGCCGACAATGCGACCGCCCCCGAAATCGACGAGACGGTTGATCGAGAGCGCGGTCACGGACTTTCCTGAGCCGCTCTCGCCGACGATCGCCAGCGTTTCGCCGGCGGCAAGATCGAAGCTGACGCCGCGAACGATCTTGTTAGCCTCCGGATTGCGCCCAAAGCCCACTTCTAGATTGGAGACGGAAAGCAGAGGGCTCACGGGATTGTCCTCCGCATTTTCGGATCAAGAATATCGCGCAAGGCATCGCCGAGCAGATTGAAACCGAGGATGCTGATCATGATGGTGAGGCCGGGGAAGATCAGCAGCCAGGGTGCTGTTTCCATCAGGTTGCGGCTGTCGCTGAGCATCAATCCGAGCGAGGAGGCCGGCGGCTGCGTACCGAGGCCGAGGAAACTCAAACCGGCTTCGGTCAGGAGTGACCATGCCAGCGCCAGGGTGATCTGGACCGTCAACGGTGCGACGAGGTTCAAGAGCAGGTGCCGTGTCAGAATGTAGGGTTTGCTGCTGCCGAAGGTGCGGGCGGCATCGACGAAATCACGCGATTTCAGCGATAGCGCCGGTCCGCGCACGACGCGGGTAAAGATCGGCGTATAGACGATGGCGATGGCGGCGACGCTGGTCCAGGTGCCGGGGCCGACGATGGCGATGATCAACAGCGCGAGAAGGATGGCCGGGAATGCCAGCAGCACGTCCATTGTGCGCATGATCAGCCCGTCCCACCGCTTGCCGAACCAGGCCGCGGTCAAGCCGAGCACGGTGCCGATCAGGCTTGCAAGCGCGACCGAGAGGAAGGCGACGGTGAAGGACTCGCCGATGCCGTTCATCAGCCGGCTTGCCACATCACGGCCGAGCAGGTCCGTCCCCATCCAATAGGCGCCATTCGGGGCGTGCAACCGATTCAACGGGCTCCGCATCACCGGATCATAGGGAGTGAGCCCCAACGTGCCGAAAATGGCAAGGATGAGATAAATAAAGACGATGGCACCGCCAATGCGGCCGCTCGTGTGCCCAAAAATGGCTTTGACGATACGCATCAGCCTTCTCCCAAACGAACGCGCGGATCGAGCGCGACATAGGCGAGGTCGACAAGCAGATTGACGATCATGAAATTAAAGGCAATGAACAGCACGCAGCCTTGGACAAGCGCATAATCGCGTTGCTGAATCGCGTCGAGCACCAACCGTCCGAGGCCCGGCAGCGCGTAGATCTGCTCGACCAGGACGGCTCCGCCGAGGAGATAGCCGAACTCCACGCCGCTCAGCGTCACCACCGGAATGAGTGCGTTGGGTAGCGCATGACGCCAGATGACGCCACGGGCCGGCACGCCGCGGCTGCGGGCGGTACGGACGTAATCATCGCTGAGAACGTCGAGCATAGCGGAGCGCACCACTCGCGTGACCGAAGCCGCGAATGCAAAGCCGAGGGTGAGCGCCGGCAAGATCATCTGGCCGAGATTGCCGATCGGGTCCTGCCAGAGCGGCGTGAATGCACCCATGGTCGGCAAGACGCCGAAGCCTGCCGAAAGCGCATAGATAATGAGAAGCCCGAGCACGAAATTAGGGGTGGACTGCCCAACCATGGCGACGATGCGCACAGCCAGATCGGACAGTCTTTCATTTCGTGTCGCAGCGAAGACGCCCGCCGGCAGCCCGATCAGCAGCGCGATGACCATGGAGAGCAGCGCAAGCTCGAGCGTTAGCGGAAACCGCTCGAGGATAATGTCGAGCACCGGTTTGCCGTAGGTGACGGAAATGCCGAGATTGCCCTGCAGCACGCCCAACAGCCAGCGCCAGTACTGCACGAACCATGATTGGTCGATGCCGAAATAGGCCGCCAGGGCCTGCCGCTGCTCAGGAGTCAGCAGGCCGGCATTGGTTCCCAGCATCGCCGTGATCGCGTCGCCCGGCACCAGCCGGATGGCGACGAACACGAGGATGGACACTCCCAACATGATCAGCGGGAATGTCATCAGCCGGCGCGTCAGGTACCCCATGAAACGTCCTCTAGAACCCGGTATCCATCACTGGATGGATACCTTGCTGAGACCGAAGAGGGAGCCCGTCGGTGTCGGCACAAAGCCCTGAACGTTCTTCTGCTCGGCCGTGTAGCCGTAGGCAGTATAAAGCCAGATCCAGGGCGAGACTTCGGCAATATGTTTTTCGAAGTCGGCGAAGATAACCTTGCGCTTCGCCGGATCGGTTTCGACGCGGCCCTTCTGCATCTGGCTGTCCAACGTATCGTCGATATAGTTCGCGACCTTCTGCAGGTTGCCGGTCTTCGTCCAATAACGGTTATACATGGAATAGGGATCGGCGCTGCCGCCATTGAGCGCGACCGCCATGTCGAAATTGCCCTTCAGCCAGGCATCGACATAGACGTTGAGTTCCATCACCTTGATATCGAGCTTGATGCCGATTTCGGCGAGTTGCGACTGGATGACCTGGGCTTCGGCGGTGGCGGTCGGCGGCTCACCGGTGGCGGCGATCACCGTTGCGGAGAAGCCGTTTGCAAAGCCCGCGTCAGCCATCAGTTTCTTTGCCTTTTCGACGTCGCGCTTGTAGCAGAAGAGCTGGCTCGGATCGGTCGCATAGAGAGGCATGGTCAACGGGCCCGTCACCTTGCCTTCGCCGAGCGCTGCCGTATCCAGCACATCCTGCCGGTCGATCGCGCAGGAGATCGCCTGGCGCACGGCAAGCTGATCCATCGGCTTGTGCGAGGGGTTGAGCTGCAGGACGTTATAGGCGAGCACCGGCGTCCGGGACAGTTGCAGCTTCGGCTCCTTGGGAACCAGCGTCGCGACCAGCGGATCGTTCAGAAGCGCGAAATCGATCTGGCCCGTGCGAAGCGACGCCAGGATTGCGGTTTCATCCGGAAGGACGCTGATGTCGATGCCATCGATGCCGACCGTGCCGCCGGCCCAAGCCTTGTTGGCGCTCAGGACTTCCTTCGAATTCGGAACCCAGCTGTCGAGCTTGAAGGGACCGGAACCGATCGCCTTCGTGCCGATCGAGCCAGCAGTGATTTCGCTCGCCGGAACGATGGCGGCGTTGAGGCTGGTCATCGCCGTCAGGATCGGAACATCGGGCTGCGACAGGTGGAAGATGACGGTCGTTGCATCGGGCGTATCGATGCTGGCGATCGACAGGAAATTGGCGCGGGCGACGGCACCCGTTGCCTGATCGAGAATGCGCTGGAACGATGCCTTCACGTCGGCGGAAGTGACAGCGGCGCCGTTCTGGAACTTCGCATTCGGATTGAGCTTGAAGGTCAGCTCCTTGCCGTCTGACGAAAACTGCCAGCTCTCTGCGATGGCGGGCACGATCTGCAGATTGCTGTCGAGCCGGACAAGCGGTTCATAGATCAGCTCGAGCAAGCGGATCGAGGAAAAGGCGGGCTGCTTGTGCGGATCAAGCCCTGTCGCATCCTGGGACCATGCCATGCGCAGCGTCGCCGCGTATGCCTCCGTCGAAACGGCCGCCATGCCGAGACTCGCCGCCACTGCGACGCACGAAATCAGCTTCCTTGCAAAATGCCTTTTCATTCTCTTCACCCTCTGAGCTTGTTAAGCTTCCCCAGCCGATTTTGGCCACTTCATTAACGCTATCGCTGCCGCCACGTCAGTTCATGCGGTCTTCGCACTGATCGCCTTACGCAAAAATCCACCAGCGTTTTGCAATGCCACGCGGGCTTCTTCAATGCCCATCCCGGTAATTTCCATGAGAATGGCGAGTTTCACATCATTGCCTGTCTGGTCGAGCACGCGGCGTGCTTCCTCCGGCGTGCAGCCGGTCGCCTGCATGACGATCCTGGAGGCGCGGGCGACCAGTTTCTTGTTGCTCGCATTCACGTCGACCATCAGGTTCTGATAGCTCTTGCCGATCCGGATCATACTCGCTGTCGTCAGCATGTTGAGTATGAGTTTCTGGGCCGTACCCGACTTCAGCCTGGTCGATCCCGTCAGGATTTCCGGACCCACGACGGGAGAAATCGCAAGATCGGCAATGCCGGCGATAACGGAATTGGGATTGCAGGATAGAGCGACGGTGACGGCGCCGACACTCTTTGCATAGTTCAGTCCACCGATGACGTAGGGCGTGCGACCGCTGACGGCGATACCGACGACGACGTCCGCGGCCGTCAGATTGATGTCCTGCAAGGCTTGCCGGCCCTGGTCCGGATCGTCCTCTGCGCCTTCGATCGAACGCTGCAGCGCGTCGGGTCCGCCGGCGATCAGGCCGATCACCATGCTCGGTGGTACGCTGAAAGTCGGGGGGCATTCGGATGCGTCGAGAACACCAAGCCGGCCGCTGGTGCCGGCGCCCATATAGATCAGCCTGCCACCTTTCTGGAAAGCCGCAACGATCTGGTTCACGGCGGCGGCGATCGCGGGAATAACCTTCTCGACCGCAATGGGGACGGTTTGATCCTCATAATTGATTTCACGCAGGATATCGAAGGTCGACAGCAGATCGATATGCATCGTGTTCGGATTGCGACCCTCGGAAACCAACTGCTCCAGTTCGGATATCAACCTTTGTTCTGTCATGTACCTGCTCTCGAAAATTACGCTTCGATATCAATAGATCAGGGATGGCAAGCTCGATCGATAACGATCGGGCCAGCCGCAGCAGCCTTAAAATTTTCAACGCAACAGAAAGCTGGTCATCAACCCAAGCAGCCAGCCTTTGCGGCTTCGTTCGCTGCTGTTTTCCCTGTTTACCTTCGTTAACATTATGTCCATTTATTCCGTTCGTCAATCACAATAGGAATAAAATATTCCAGAATTGCCGTGAAAAACCGGCCATGCTCAGGGCTGCCATTTCAGCGGCTGCAGATCGATTTTTTAGCAAGAATGATGGCGCCCGAGACGGCATCACCGTCGATTGGTTTGAGGCGGCGGCGGACATCCGGCGCCAGCCAGGGCTCAAGCGGGCTGGAGAGGCCGCCGAGTAAGGAGACACGCGGAGCACCCTTATCGAAGAGGGTTCGGATCAGCGTGTCAATATGCTCGGCGGCACTTTGAACGATACGCCGGCCTGCAGCATCACCCTGATCCGCATGGCGCATCACCATCGGCGCCAGAGCGGCATAGTCCGTGGCGGAGGCGCGGTCCATCCAGGCGACCGCTTCCATGGGATCATTTTGAAACCGCTGCATGATCTCTGCCAGCAACGCCGTCTTCTCGTGGCGGCCGTCATGCGCGCGCAGCGCAAGCTGCACGGACTTCAGCCCCAGGTCTGCGCCGCTGCCCTCATCGGAGATCGGAAAGCCATAACCGCCGACCCGCAAATGGCGTCCTTCGACAAAACCGAGACCAATCGATCCCGTTCCGGCGATGACGATTGCGCCGTCGCGGCCTGAATGGGCACCGAGGCAGGCACCCTCGCCGTCGCTGACGAAATCGATGCTGGCAAAAGGATACTTTATCGCCCGCAATGCTTCGAGCGCGCCCTTCCGCCCGATCCCGGCAAGCCCGACGCCCGCGTGAATCCTCGCGATCTCGGATGGACTGAGGCCCGCCTCTTCGATGGCGGCCCCGAAGGCTTTCGCAATGGAAGCCCAGGCCTCGTCTATGCCGAGCCGCGTCGTTGCTGGGCCGGACAGTCCCTGGCCCAACACCGTGCCACTGGCATCCTCGATTCTTGCGCGGCAACCGGTACCTCCGCCGTCGATACCGAGAAAGTAGCGCTCGCTGTCCGCCTCGGCTCTCATGATGTCAGTCGCTCGATATCTGCGCCGCAGAGGCGGAGCTTGCGATCCAGTTGCTCGTAACCGCGGTCGAGATGATAGACGCGGTTGACGATGGTTTCGCCTTGCGACACCAGCGCCGCCAGCACAAGCGAGACCGAAGCGCGCAGATCGGTCGCCATGACCTGTGCGCCTCTAAGAGGCGCACCGCCGCGCACCAACGCCGTGGTGCCCTGCAGTTTGATGTTGGCGCCGAGACGCATCAATTCCGGCACATGCATGAAGCGGTTTTCGAACACCGTCTCGCGGATCAGCGAGGCGCCTTCTGCGCAGCAGGCGAGCGCCATGAACTGCGCCTGCAGGTCAGTCGGAAAGCCTGGATAGGGTTCGGTCGTGATATCGGCGCCTTTGAGCGGACCATCCCTCGAAACGACCAGGCCGCGGTCGCTCGGCCAGACGCTGACGCCCATGGCCTCGAGCGCCTGCACGACGGAAGCGAGATTCTCCAGCCGGGCATGGATCAATTCAAGCTGCCCGCCGGTGATGGCTGCTGCAACCGCATAGGTGCCGGCCTCGATCCGGTCGGATATGCCATGATGCTTGGCAGGCTGCCAGTTGGTGCTGCCATCAATCAGGATACGATGCGTACCGGCACCCTCGATCCGGGCGCCCATGGCACCGAGGCAAGCGGCGAGATCGGCCACCTCCGGCTCACGCGCCGCATTCAATATCTCCGTCTCACCTTTGGCGGCGCATGCCGCCATCATCGCCGTCTCGGTTGCGCCGACGGACGGGGAACTGAGAACAATCCGCGCCCCCTTCAGCCCGTTTCGAGCCGAAGCAACGATCAGGCCGTTCTCGATCGCAATATCCGCTCCAAGCGTCGCCAGTGCCTTGATGTGCATGTCGACCGGCCGAGCGCCGATGGCGCAGCCGCCGGGCAGAGAGACGCGGGCATGCCCGAAGCGCGCCAGCAGGGGCGCAAGCACCAGCACCGTCGCCCGCATTCGCCTCACGGTATCATAGGAGGTTTCCTTCGAGACGATGGCGCTGGGATCGATAGTGGTGCCATGCGCAGACCGGTTCACAACGGCTCCATGAAGCATGACGACGCCGAGCATGTTCTCGACATCGGTCACGGCCGGCAGGTTCGTCAGCTCCAGCGGATGGGGACTGAGCAGCGCCGCCGCAATCTGTGGCAAGGCGGCATTTTTGGCGCCGGAAATCGTCACAGCGCCCTGTAACCTGTTTCCGCCTGATATCCGCAGTCTGTCCATGATATGAAACCCGTCAACGAGAGGGGCGAAGGAGCAGACGCCATCCCCTCTGCTTCCGGCTCAAGACTATTCGTTCATTCCGCCATGTCAATGTGGATTGGAATTTTTTATTCCAAGTCCTTTGTGATAACGTCGAGGGCTGACGGAACGAAAGCATGGTTGCCCACTCTCGGCCGGATGATATCTTGTGGCTCGATTGTGTCGACGCGTGAACCGGCCTCCACGGCCTGAAGGGGCGGATGTCTATCTTAAAGAAAATCAGCGCGAAGCTCGAAGGCATGGCGCCGGCTGATCGCCAGATCGGGCAATTCATCGTCGAAAATCCCGACCAGATGCTGAGGCTCTCATCCGCCGCCCTCGCCGCCGAGACCGGCCGCAGCCAGTCGAGCGTCGTCAAGTTCAGCCAGAAACTCGGCTACGCCGGCTATCAGGAGCTGAAACTAGCCGTCAGCGAGGCCAAGGCGCAGGAATGGCAGGCCCCGGCAGGCATGATCCACGGGACCATCGAAGTGGACGACGGCTACTTGACCATCCTGCAGAAACTGCTCGGCAGCAAGCTGCAGGCGATGCAGCAGACGATCGCCGTTAACAACGAACTGGATATCGGCAAGGCGCTGAAGGCGCTCTACGAAGCCCGCCGCATTCATCTCGCCGGCGTCGGCGCCTCTTCGCTAGTCGCCCGCGACTTTTCCTATAAGCTGATGAAGCTCGGGCGCAATGTGCTGCACGATAGCGACAGCCATGTGCAGATGGCCAATGCATCGACACTCGGCCCCGACGACCTCCTGTTCGCCCTCTCCTATTCCGGCACCAGCATCGAAACCCTGCGGATCGCCGAACTTGCCAGCCAGCGAAATGCCACCGTCATCGCCGTGACCGGCCTTCAGGACAATCCCCTGGCCCATGTCGCCGATATCCGCCTCTATACCGTCGGCGACGAAGACCGCGTCCGCTCTTCGGCCATCACGGCGCGCGACGCACAACTGATGCTGACCGACCTGCTGTTCATCCTGCTGGTGCAGAGACAGCCCGACGCCAACGACTACGTCCATAACAGCGAAGCGGCCGTCTCGGTGCTGAAGGCCAAGCAGTTGTCGTAAAAAGCTCCTCATCCGGCCTCACACGCCATTGGCGGTATCCATATACTCATACTTAAGTTGAATTTTTTCAAAATACAACCAGACACTCGGCGCCCGTGACATTCCCGCAACATTGTTGACTGTTGCGCTCAATGATTGTTTTTTTACTGTATCCATCATTGTTGCAAAATCGAAAATCTGTATACTCCAGGACGCGGTTAGGGACCGCTACCCGAAAGGGTTTACGAAACGGGACCGGGGTGGGGACGTCGATTTTTCGGCGCGATAGCCTGTGCCCAATCGAGAATAGATTGGACTCACTATGAACATAAGAACGCTTCTTCTCAGCTCTGCGGCGGCACTCGCCGCTGCCTCTGGTGCGCATGCGGCTGATGCTATCGTCGCTGCCGAACCGGAGCCTCTTCAGTACGTTCGCATTTGCGACGCTTATGGCGCGGGATATTTCTTTATTCCGGGTACCGAAACTTGCCTGAAGATCGGCGGCCAAGTTCGCTCCGAAGGTGAATGGTATGACGCTTATAGCCCGACAAACAAAGTCGGCACGCTGTGGCATACCCGCGCGGAACTCAATCTCGATACCGCTACCGATACCGAATACGGTGCACTGAAGACCAATGTCGTCCTGCGTTGGGACTGGCAGGAAGGCGGATCCACCGCTACGAAACTGCTGTTTGCCAATATCAGCCTCGGTGGCTTCACGGTCGGCAAGCTCGATTCGCAGTACAACCTCTATGCAGGCTACGCCGGCGACGTCATCAACGACGACGTGATCTATGACGGTCCGTACGAACTCAACCAGCTGACCTACAACTATGACGCCGGCAACGGCTTCACGGCGGTGATCTCGCTGGAAGATTCCAACTCGGCCAACGATAGCGATGCCTATGACGGCGCCTGGGTTACCTCGAAGGCCGACCATTATGCGCCGAATGTCGTTGCCGGTGCTGGCTACAAGTCCGGTATTTGGGGCGTCAAGGTCGTCGGTGGTTATGACTCCATCGTCGAAGAAGGTGCCATCAAGGCTCGCGTCGACGCCGACTTCGGTACTTTCTCCGTCTTCTTGATGGGCGGCTGGAACACGGACGGCGACAAGCTGAACCAGTATGCCGGCTCCAACCTGTCGGAAGATTCTTGCCCTCCGGGCCGTGGCGATCTTTGCGGCTGGGGTGACTGGGCTGCCTGGGGCGGCGTCGCAGTTCCCTTCAACGACAAGCTGAAGTGGAACCTGCAAGTCGCTTACACTGACTCCAAGATCTTCGCCGCGACTACGAACCTGAAGTTCAATCCGGTGAAGAACCTGCTGATCGAGCCTGAAGTGTCCTACACCAACTGGGATTCGATCAATCAGGACCAGTGGGCCGGTATCCTGCGCTTCCAGCGTAGTTTCTGATCAGATTGACCTCCGATCAGTAAATGGGGATTGGTCCGGTTTTTCCCTGCCGGACCTTTCCTTGCCGCAGATTTGGGGAAATTTCAGCTTTGCAGCGTTTCAAGGCTTTTGGCAGCTGCAGCCTGAGGACAGCCTGTCAGGTCGGCCGCCTGTAATTCCTGCTGCTCGATCTCTCTCAACTGACGAAGCGCATCCGCGATCGTCAATCCGCTGAGCGCTCCCATAACGGCGAATTCGGCCCGGCGCGCCACACATTCGAACAGTGCGGCAATATGCGTGCTCACAGGACAGCGGCACGGCACGTCGTCGCGTGCAGCCCAAAGCCTTTTGTCGAAAATGACCGAGCTATAGATGTCGTGAAGGGTAATTTCACTCGTCGACCGTCCGAGACGGATACCGCCATTCTTCCCGGCGGACGAAATCAATATTCCGCTTTGGCTGAGCGGCACGAGCAATTTCCGAACGAAGCTGGGGTTGGAGCCGAGACCGGCGGCCAGTTCAAAACTCGTGCACCGCAAACCGTCCCGGTTGTTTACGGCCACAGTCAACACCATCTGAAATGCCGTCGGAAACCGAGTGTCGATCATAAAATTTTTATAGCCTAGCCTCGCCCAACAATCCAGTCCCGCAGTTAAATGGCAAAATAGTCCTCTGTAAAGTGGAGCTGGTGATCGTGCACAACGACAAATTACGGACATTGTCGGCAGTTAGGATTACTGCATTGCACCTAAAAATAGGTGCAATGCACACAACAATACTTACAATCGGCGTCTGGGCCCGGAAATCGATTTCAATCTCCGGAGTTATACGGAAGACGATTTACACTTATGGTTTGATACCGTTGAGATGGCTTTCGAGGAAATGCAGATTGTCCTGACCCCAATAGAGCTCGCCGTCATAAAGGAATGACGGAAAGCCGAAGACGCCGTTCTTGATGGCAAACTCACGGTCCGCCGTCCACTTGCCTTGCACATCCGCATCGCTCTCGCGCTTCGAGAGAGTATCGCCGTCGAAACCTGCGGCGCTAGCGATCGCCTTGCGTACCTCGGGATTGCCAATATCCTCGCCACGGCCCCAGAACGCTTCCTGCAGGACCTTCGTCAGGTCGAGCCACGGCTTGCCGTCGAGATAGGCGGCAATGACCATAAAGGCGGCAGGCGCCGGGTCAGCGAGCGGCGGGCGGTTTTCCAGAAGCAGCTTCTTGCCTCGAAAGCCGGCCCAGCGCTTGAGATCCCGCTGCCAATATTGGCGACGGGCCTCAGGCCGGTTGCGCGAGAAGATACCACCATTCTCTTCGACGACGGTGGTGAGATAGGGCCGGATTTCCGCGCCCGTCTTTTCGACGAGATCCAGAAATGGCTCCAGCCCGATATACGACCAGGGCGAGCCGATGGAAAAAACGTAATCTATGATCTTGGTCACTGTCTGCCGCATCCCATGCATGATGATGAAAACTCGCGGATTTTGATCAGCAAGGTGGCGAGTGCGCAAGCGCCAACCGGATGCCGTGGCGCAATTTCCATAACGATATCGTTACCCGGCTCCGGAAGACGCGGGCTATACTCCGCGATCGTCAGGACGTAGCTTCCGGCTCCGATTGTAATCTGTCTGGAGAATTTCCCATGGACCTCGGTCTCGGCAATAAGGTCGTTCTGATTACCGGCGGCTCGAAGGGCATCGGTTATGCCTGCGCCCGCCTGTTCCTATCCGAGGGCGCGCGCGTCGGCATCTGCTCGCGAGCGCAAGCCAACATCGACACCGCGCTCTCCCGGCTTCCCGGAGCCAGCGGCTATGCCGCCGACCTGACCTCCGACGGGCAGGCTTTGGAAGTCGTCGACAAGGTCGAGAACGATGTCGGTCCGATCGATATTCTCGTCAACAGCGCGGGTGCCGCCATGCGTACGCCGGTGCAGGACCTGACCCCGTCCGCCTGGCGGGCGGCGATGGAGGCGAAGTATTTTTCCTATATCAACGTTCTTGATCCGGTCATCAAGCGCATGGCCGCGCGCGGTTCGGGCACGATCGTCAACATCATCGGCAATGGCGGCAAGGTCGCGTCTCCGACCCATCTTGCCGGCGGTGCCGCCAATGCCGCATTGATGCTCGCGAGCGTCGGTCTTGCCAATGCCTATGCCGGCCAGGGCGTCCGTGTTGTCGGCCTCAACCCCGGCCTCACCGAGACGGATCGCGTTGCCGAGGGCATAAAGGCCGAAGCCAAACTTGCCGGCGGAACCGAGGAAGATGCCCTGGCCACCGCCCTGCGCCGTATCCCAATCGGCCGCATGGCAACGCCGGAAGACGTCGCCAATGTCGTCGCCTTCCTCAGTTCGTCCAAGGCAAGCTATGTTACCGGCGTCGTGATCAGCATGGATGGAGCGCAGGTCCCGACTGTGGTTTGAGACGGCCGATATCGAGCCCCGCTTTACGCAGCCGCTTTCCAGTCGAGCCCGATATCGAGCGTCGGCGCACTGTGCGTCACCCAGCCAACGGATATCAGATCGACGCCGGAGGCAGCAATTGCCGTAGCAGTTGAAGGCGTAACGCGGCCCGAGGCCTCAGTGATTGCCCGCCCGGCAACGATGCTCACTGCCTCACGCAGTTGATCAGACGTCATGTTGTCAAGCAACACAGCGTCGACGCTCTCTTCCATGGCTTCGCGAAGCTGATCAAGCGTATCCACTTCGACCTCGATCTTGACCATGTGGCCGACGCCGGCTTTGGCACGCCGGATAGCCTCCACGACGCCGCCTGCGATCGCGACATGATTGTCCTTGATCAGCACCGCATCGTAGAGCGCAAAACGATGGTTCATGCCGCCACCGGCCCGGACGGCATATTTCTCCAGCGCTCGTAGCCCCGGCGTTGTCTTGCGGGTGCAGACGATCGACGCCTTCGTGTCGCTGATCGCCTCGACGATACCGGCCGTCACCGTCGCGATACCGGAGAGGTGACCGAGGAAATTCAACGCAGTCCGCTCGGCCGTCAACAGACCGCGGGACGGGCCTTCGATCATTGCGATCACATCGCCAGCAGCTACCTTCGCGCCGTCGAGACGATGACGGGTCATGACAATCTGAGGATCGACCAGCTGGAAAGCGAGTTCCGAAGCATCGAGCCCGGCAATCACGCCCGGCTGGCGGGCCACCATGGCAACGGTGGAGCGATGATCCGCCGGGATGACGGCGGCAGACGTGACATCGCCGGCAAGGCCGAGATCTTCCAGCAGAGCATTGCGCACCAGCGGCTCGATGACGAGGCGCGGAAGGGGAACAACGGTCATATCAGGCGCTCCTAGCGAAGGAATAGGGAATGGTGGATCGGGCGATGTCCAATGCATCGAACAGACGCATTGTCCGGCGCTTGGCCTGTGACAGCTTCAGCGGGAAATCCGTGCGGGCGTGGGCACCACGTGATTCCGTCCGCAGGTTGGCGAAGACGGCGATGAGCAGCGCCACGATAGCGGGATCGGCGGCCGGACCTTCGCTTTCGGCCAGCGGCAGAAGCGCAGCGATCGCCCCATGAATGGCACCGGCATTGCGAAGCACGCCGAGATGACGCGAGACGATCGGCCGGACAAACGAAGCATCCGGGGCTGCCAAGCGTGCATGTTCGGACGGCACGTTCGCAGGGCTCGCAGCACCACTGCCAATGTCCCGTGCTGCGCGCATCCCCATGACCGCGGCCTCCAGCAACGAGTTGCTGGCCAGCCGATTGGCTCCATGCAGAGCGGTGGACGCCGCCTCCCCGGCAACCCAGAGGCCGGAGACGGAGCTGCGGCCGTTCGCATCCGTCGCCACCCCGCCCATGTGATAGTGAACGGCGGGACGCACTGGGATGAGTTCGCTTGACGGATCAATGCCGGCCTCCCGGCAGAGCGCATCGATCACGGGGAACCGGGTGGAAAAGCGCCTGTCGAGTGCTTGGCGAGCATCGAGAAAGACACGACCGCCGCGGGCGATTTCCGCGCTGATCGCCCGTGCGACGACATCGCGCGGGGCCAGTTCGGCGCCGGGAATCAGCGTCATGAAACGCTCGCCTTTCTCATTGACGAGTAAGGCGCCCTCGCCGCGCACGGCTTCGCTGACCAGCGCCAGCGGCCGGCGGCGGGAATCGAGAGCCGTCGGATGAAACTGCACGAATTCCATATCAGCCAGAAGCGCTCCTGCCCTCGCGGCAAGCGCGATCCCCTGACCGAAATTGCCGATGGGATTGGTCGTCGCATCGAAGAGACCGCCAATGCCGCCGGTCGCAAGCAGGACGCGGGAGGTGGGCAGAACGGCCATTCCCTTCGGTGTCGCGCATAGGAGGCCGCTGATCCGCTCGCCATCCAGGAGCAACCGCCGCGCCTCATGTCCTTCAAGCACTGTAATGGACGGCGTGTTTGCTACTGCCTGCACCAGCGCACGGACGATCGCCGCGCCGGAGCCGTCGCCTTCGGCATGAACGATGCGGCGGCGTGAGTGGGCGGCCTCGAGGCCGAGCGACAAGGCACCCGCGCCATTTCGGTCGAAGCGCACGCCGGCCTGCTCCAGAGCGGCAATTGCCGCAGGCGCATCGGCAATGATGCTGGCGGCCACCACCGGATCGCAGAGCCCATCGCCGGCGGCAAGCGTGTCGGCGAGATGCAGCTCGGCACTATCGTCCGCTCCGATGCTGGCGGCGATGCCGCCTTGAGCCCAGGCGCTCGATGTCTCAGCGCCGAGTGCCGCGCGAGTGAGAATGACGGCCGGTTGCGGCGCGAGCGTCAGTGCCGCCATCAGCCCGGCGAGACCGCTGCCGACGATGACGACACGGCCGGCAAGATCGTTAAGAACCTCGGTCATATCGCCAGCATCCTTTCCACGGCGCGACGCGCCGCAACGGCAATTGCCGGATCCACGGTCACTTCGTGCTTATTTTCCTCGAGTGCCTTGCGGATATTGCCGAGCGTGATCCGCTTCATGTGCGGGCAGAGATTGCAGGGCCGGACGAACTCGACATCAGGATGATGGACGGCGACGTTGTCGCTCATTGAACATTCGGTCAGAAGTACGACCCGCGCCGGGCGCTTCTTGCCGACATAGTCCGACATGACGGCGGTGGAGCCAGCGAAATCCGCTTGCCTGACGACGTCAGGCGGGCACTCCGGATGAGCAAGCACCGTTATGCCGGGATAATTTTCGCGAAGCTGGCGTACATCGTCCGCGGTGAAAAGCTCATGCACCTCGCAATGCCCATGCCAGGCGATGATCTCGACATTGGTCTCGCGCGCCACGTTCTGCGCCAGATATTCGTCGGGGATCATCAGCACCTTGGGGACGCCGAGCGATTCCACCACCTGCTTGGCATTGCCCGATGTGCAGCAGATATCGGATGCCGCCTTCACCGCAGCAGAAGTGTTGACATAGGTGACAATGGGAACACCGGGATGGGCCTGGCGCAACAATGCAATATCTTCCGGCGTGATCGATTCCGCGAGCGAACAACCGGCAGCCATGTCGGGGATCAGGACGGTCTTTGCCGGATTGAGCAGCTTGGCAGTCTCGGCCATGAAATGCACGCCGGCCAGCACGATGATGTCGGCGTCCACGTCGATCGCCTTGCGGGCAAGCGCCAAGCTATCGCCGACGATATCGGCGACGCCGTGGAAGATCTCCGGCGTCTGATAGTTATGCGCGAGGATGACTGCGTTGCGGCGGCGTTTCAGTTCGAGGATCGCCTCGACATCATCCTCAAACATCATCCATTCGGCTTTGGGGATAACGCGGCTGACTCGATCATAGAGGGAGGATGCGGATACGGGGTAGTTCATGACCGGCTCCTTATTATACTCACTTTGAGCATATTATGCGCAGATAGATATTCTCGTTATGAGCATATGTCAATTGCGGGAGAGCGGTAATTTCGTTCCGGCGAGTTCACGTTCTTCGAGGACGGCGCGACGGAAACGAAAGAGCTTGGCTGGGCGCCCCCCCGTCTCGCTTTCAGTCGCACCGGTTTCCTCCACCAGCTCCTGCTGCTCGATCAGCCGGCGGAAGTTCTGCTTGTGCAGCGTCAGGCCCGCCAGGGCCTCGACGGTGCGCTGCAACTGAAGGAGCGTAAAACTTTCCGGCATCAGTTCGAAAACCACAGGCCGATATTTGATCTTCGCACGCAGCCGCGCCATGCCGGTCGCAAGAATGCGGCGGTGATCGGCAAACATCGGTCGGCCGGAATTGATCTGCTGCGAGCAACCCGCCTCCAAGACAAGCCCAGCCTCATAAAGAAGCTCATAGCGCTGCAGCACGAGATCTTCGTTCCAGGCGGTATCGTTCAAACCAAAGGCAAAGTCGGCGCGGCGCCGACGTTGATCGCGCCGGGCCGGATCGTTGGCGACCCAGCTATCCAACCGCCCGATAATATCGTCCAGGACAGATGGCCGGCCGCGACGATGGTCCTCCCAGGGGAGATATTCGTACCAACCATGCCAGCCCGGTCGGCCAGCGCCGGGGGCTGCCTGCTCGCGCACCAGCCCGAGATAGCTGATTGAGATCGTTCGACCGCCGAGAATCTCGTTATTCCGGTCGCGGTCGGCAAATGTATAAAGCTGCTCGAGATATCCGACCGGATGCGCCGTCTGTTCCCGCACCCATTCGCGAAGACCGCTCTGCAAGGTACGGTGCCCGAGTTCGAACGGTCCCGATGGCAATGCATCGCCGGACCGCACCGTCATCACCCTGGGATCGTTACCGGTAACGGCCGTCAGAACCGCGATCAATTCGGCGTGCGCAAGTCCGATGGTCAAGGAGATTCCCTATCTTATTTGGAGCTTAACTTTTCTCGCACGAAGCGTCGCCGAAGCCAATGCAGCTGTTCGGCCACTCAACATTTCACGACATCGCAAACGCTTCAAAACACCGCTCATACCCGAACTCGTGTCCATCAAAACACATTGTAAGCGTGCTATTGATATATTGATGCATTAGTGCTTTAGTGCACGAATAATGAATGCCGGCCGTGCCGGATCTGGGAGGATATTATGAGCAATACTGGACTGCAGGAGCAGGCAAGCTCCGCCATGATGCGAAGGGTGGCAATCGCCTCCTGCATCGGCACCACTGTCGAGTGGTACGATTTCTTCATCTACGCCACCGCCTCGGCACTGGTTTTCAACAAGCTGTTTTTTCCGAGCTTCGATCCGCTCGTCGGCTCGCTTGTCGCGCTCGGCACCTATGCTGCGGGCTTTTCGTGCGCCCGATCGGTGGCCTGTTGTTCGGTTATCTCGGCGATCGATACGGTCGCAAGAGTGCGCTGGTCACCACGCTTTTGATCGTCGGCGTCGCTACATTCGTCATCGGTTTGATGCCGACCTACGAGAGCATCGGCATCGCCGCTCCATTGATCCTGCTGTTCATCCGCATGCTTCATGGCTTTGGCATCGGCGGCGAACAGGGCAACGCGATTCTCATCATGTGCGAGCACGCGCCTGCCAGGCGGCGTGGCTATTTCGGCTCTTGGGTGCAGACGGGTGCGCCTGCCGGCTTCATCCTGCCGCTTGGTATCTTCGCCGTGTTGACGACCACCCTGTCGGACGAGGCCTTCCTGAGCTGGGGCTGGCGTATTCCCTTCCTCCTCAGCCTCGTACTGGTCGCCGTCGGCATGTATATCCGTCTGCAACTGACGGAATCGCCGCTGTTCCTGGAAATGCGCAAGCGCCGCGCGGAGGACCCGCATCCGCTAGTCGAGATCGTCAGGAAATATCCGCGTTATCTCGCCCTCGGCTGCGGCACCAAATTTGCCGAAAGCGTCGCCTTCACCAGCTTTGCCGTGCTGATTACCGCCTATGCGACGAGTCGCGGCGTGTCGCGGCCGGTGATGACGACGGCATCGCTCGTGGCAATCGTGCTGGAATTGATCAGCATGCCGTTTTGGGGCGCCCTTTCCGATCGCATCGGCCGCAAGCCCGTCTATACGCTGGGCGCGGCAACCGTGCTTCTGGCAAGCTTTCCTACCTTTGCCCTGGTCTACTATCGCGTCGACAGCTACATCTGGGTGGGCCTAACGGCGGCGCTGGCGATCGGTCATAGCGCAATGTACGGGCCACAGGCAGCCTATTTTGCCGAGTTCTTCCCGACACACATCCGCGCAAGCGGCGTCTCCTTCATCCAGCAGATCGGCGCGCTGATCGGGTCCGTCGGGACGCTTGCCGCCGGTTGGCTGCTGGCGCTTTTGAATGGTGCCCCCTGGGCGCTCGCCGGCTTCATCGCTCTCGGCTGTATTATTACTATCGCCTGCACGGCGGCGTTGCCGGAAACGGCACCGCGCCTCGGACGATGGAAGGACTTGGTCGACGGTTTGACGCCGGGCGATCATTTAGAAGCTCGCGGTCAGCGCGCATAAATAAGAGGCAAGATGATATCAGCATTCGAAGTATTCTCCGACCGTTGGGGGTTTCTCGGCGAAAGCCCGGTCTGGTCGGAGGACGGCAGTTGCCTCTGGTGGGTCGATACCGAAGGCTGCCGGCTGCTGCGGACGGACGCGGCATCAGGCAGAACCGAGGTCTGGGACGCACCGGAGGCTGTCGGCTGCATCGCTCAGCGACCGGATGGGATGCTGCTGGCAGGCCTCGCCAGCGGCATTTTTCTCTTCGATCCGGCAAATGGTCGTTTCGATCCGGCCTGCTCGCCAGAAAGCCGCAGGGATGTTCGCTTCAACGACAGCGCCCTCGATCCGGCGGGCCGCTTCTGGGCAAGCACCATCCACCTGGAGCTCACCGAACCCGCGGGAGCCGTTTTCTGCATCGAAGCCGATCTTACACACCGCCGTCTTTTCGATGGCCTGTGGACGCCGAACGGACTCGCCTTCGATCCGGTTCGTAGCCGCATGTATTTCTCGGATTCTCATCCCACCGTGCAAACCATCTGGGTTTGCGACTATGACGTCGTCACAGGAATGCCAAGCAATCGCCGCGTCTTTGCGACGACGCATGATTTCGCCGGCCGGCCGGACGGCGCGTTCATCGATGAGGATGGCATCTACTGGATCGCCGGCGTTGGTGGATCACAGCTTCTCCGCTTCGCGCCGTCAGGCGAAGCGCTGGAACCGATCCCTTTTCCGGTGACGCATCCAACCAAGATCGTCATGGACAGAGCCAATCCGCGCTCCGTTTTCGTGACGACCAGACGGACCGTCCCCGAAGAGGAAACGCACGCCTCGGGGCATGTGCTGCGCGCGACGTTGTCGTGATCGCAATCGGTAGGCTGCCTATCGGCTGACGTAATCCGGATATTTCTCGCAGATGAGATCGATGATCGACAGCGTGCCGGAAAGATGCTTTCGAAGCGCTGCCACCGCCTGTTCCACGTCCCCTGACTGGACAGCATCGACGATGGCATGGTGATCGGTAATGACCTGCTGCTGTTTGCCCGGCATCGGCAGGTTCAGCATGCGAAGCCGATCGAGATGGACGCTCTGGCGCCGGACGGTCGCCCAGAGTCCCAGGATGCCGACCCTTTCGAAGAGAATACGGTGAAAATCCTTGTCGAGGCCATCGAATAGATCGTAGGTCTCCGGCGAAATGACATGCTCTTGCCGCACCAGAACATGCCGAAGTGCCGCTGCCGTTTCCTCGGGGAATTCGGTCGTCAGCCGCCGGATGGCCTCCAGTTCGATCGATAAACGCAGGAAATGCGCCTCGATGGCGTTGCCGATGTCGATTCTCGCGACGACGGTCGCATATTGCGGGTAGACCTCGACGAGCCCCTCCTCCTCCAGCCTGATCAAGGCGTCGCGAACCGGCGTCTGGCTGACGTTGAATTCGCTCTGAAGCGAGATGCGCGACAGGACGGTGGTCGGCGGCAAACTCATTGAAAGAATACGCGATCGCAGGATTTCCAGGATCTGCGGCGCGACCTGGCGGGAGCGGTCCAAGGCAAATTCTTTCGGGTTTACTTTCACTGGCTACCTTCCTCATCGAGAGCGTCAGCCCATAAAGCACAATTTAGGGCTTGATGCACTGATACATTAGTGCTTTAGTCGATTTGTGTAAACGCGATTTCATGAGTTTGCGCCTAATTTGGGAGGATGTAATGAGAGGATTTCTCCGCGGCATGACCGCGGTCGCCATGATGCTGGCCAGCACTTTTTCGGCCGGCGCTGCCGAAAAAACCGACATTTCGATCACCCGCAACCTTTTCGACATACCGTCGGTCTTCGCAGGCCTGCTGACGGTCATCGTTATCGGCCTTATTGTCGAGAACCTGGTTTTCCAAACGATCGAGCGTCGAACCCTGCAGAAATGGGGCATGAAGGAATGATGCCCCGCGCGGATTCATCTCTTATGATAGTTGAATATAAGGTCCTAAAATAATGAATGCCAAAAGGAAATCGGCAGAGTTGCGCAGCGCCAAATGGTTTGCGCCCGACGACCTCAGAAGTTCGGGGCACCGTTCACGCACCATGCAGATGGGCTATGCACCGGAAGAATGGGCGGGCAAGCCCGTCATCGCCATCCTCAATACCTGGTCCGACGCCAATCCCTGCCACGCCCACTTTAAGCATCGCGTCGAAGACGTGAAGCGCGGCATCTTTCAGGCCGGCGGCTTCCCTCTTGAACTGCCGGCGCTGTCGCTGTCCGAAAGCTATGTCAAACCGACCACCATGCTCTACCGCAATATGCTGGCGATGGAAGCCGAAGAGCTTCTGCGCTCGCATCCGGTCGACGGTGCCGTCCTGATGGGCGGCTGCGACAAGACCACGCCCGGCCTCGTGATGGGTGCGCTCAGCATGGGCTTGCCTATGATCTACCTGCCCGCCGGCCCGATGCTGCGCGGCAATTATCGCGGCGAATATCTGGGGTCCGGGTCGGATGCCTGGAAATTCTGGGATGAACGTCGCGCCGGCACGATTTCGGAGAAGGAATGGGTCGAGGTCGAAGCCGGCATTGCCCGGTCCTACGGCCACTGCATGACCATGGGCACGGCGAGCACCATGACGGCGATTGCCGAGGCGTTGGGCCTCACCTTGCCCGGAGCGAGTTCAATCCCGGCAGCCGACTCCAACCACATCCGCATGTCGTCAGCCGTCGGCCGCCGCATTGTCGAGATGGTCTGGGAAGACCTTGTTCCCTCGAAGATCGTGACTCCGGCCGCCGTCAGCAATGCCGTCGCCGTGGCGATGGCAACAGGCTGTTCTACCAATGCGGTCGTGCATCTGATCGCGATGGCGCGCCGCGCGGGCGTCGACCTTACGTTGGACGATCTCGATAAGGCCGGCCGTATGACCCCGGTGCTTGCCAATATCCGACCGACCGGCAAGGCTTATCTCATGGAGGATTTCTACTATGCCGGCGGCCTGCGCGCGCTGATGGCGAAGCTGTCTGCCAAGCTCGATCTTTCGGCGCTGACCGTTTCCGGTGTCACCCTCGGCGAAACGCTGGAGGGCGCCAAGTGCTACAACGACGACGTCATCCGCTCGCTCGACAATCCCGTCTATCATGAAGGGTCGCTTGCGGTCCTGAAGGGTAATCTTGCGCCGACCGGCGCCGTCATCAAGCCGGCCGCCTGCGATCCGCGCTTCCACAAGCATCAGGGACCGGCGCTGGTATTCGACAGCTATCCGGAGATGAAGGCGGCGGTCGACGATGAAAATCTCGACATCACCCCCGACCACGTCATGGTGCTGCGCGGCGCCGGTCCGCAAGGCGGCCCCGGCATGCCGGAATGGGGCATGCTGCCGATGCCGAAGGCGTTGCTGAAGGCGGGCCATCGCGACATGCTGCGCCTCTCCGACGCCCGCATGAGCGGGACGAGCTACGGCGCCTGCATCCTGCATGTCTCGCCGGAATCACACGTCGGCGGCCCGCTGGCGCTGTTGAAGAATGGCGACATCGTTCGCCTCGATCTCGAGGCGCGACGGATCGACATGCTGGTGGACGAAGATGAATTGCAGCGGCGGCGTGAAGCCTGGGTCAAGCCGGCGGAAAAGTTCGGCCGCGGCTATGGCTGGATGTTCGCTCGCCATGTGGCGCAGGCCGACACCGGCTGCGACTTCGATTTCCTGGAAACCGGTTTCGGCCCGACGCCGGGCGAACCCGACATTTATTGACCGCAAAGGACATATGTCATGAGCAATTACGTGCTGAGCAGCGAGACGCGCAGCAAACTGATGGGCGTGGCCACGCCGACGATCGCCACGGCACTCTTCAAGCGCGGCTTTCGCAATCAATTCATCCAGGATGTCCGCCCGCTATCGCCGAAGAAGGCGAACATGGTCGGCCAGGCCTTCACACTGCGCTACATCCCCGCGCGCGAAGACCTGAATACGCTCGATGTCTTCCGCAACCCTGAACATCCGCAGCGCGCTGCCGTCGAAAAGTGCCCGCCCGGCGCGGTTCTTGTCATGGACAGTCGCAAGGATGCACGAGCGGCCTCGGCCGGCTCGATCCTGATATCGCGGCTGCAGGTGCGGGGCGTCGCCGGCGTTGTAACCGATGGCGGCTTCCGCGACAGCCCGGAAATCGCCAACCTCGATATCCCCGCCTACCATCACCGCCCGTCTGCGCCGACAAACCTGACGCTGCACCAGGCGATCGAAATGAACGTGCCGATCGGCTGCGGCGACGTCGCGGTTTTCCCCGGCGACGTTCTCGTCGGCGACAATGAGGGCGTCATTGTCATCCCGGCCCACCTCGCTGACGAAATCGCCGACGAGACAGTCGAAATGACGGCCTACGAGGATTTCGTCACCGAGGAAGTCTTGAACGGCGCGACCATCATCGGGCTCTATCCGGCAACCAGCGACGCACCGAAAGTCAAGTTTGCGGAGTGGAGGAAGAAGAACGGACGTTGATCACCGCGATCAAGGCAAAACGCAAATCCGCGACGGACAATTCGGCCTCGCGGGCCCGCAAATCGAAGTCCCGTCATTGATCGTGACGGGATTTCGCATGTCTCCAAAGGCGAAATAAGCGGAGCTTATCCGGCCCAGCTCATCCGGTTCAGGAAGAAGCTTTCATTGGGAGTCGGCTGAAAATTCAGCGCCTTGGCCGCACCGTAGATCGCATCCATCTGATAAAGCGGCACGGTGGGCACTTGGTCGACGATGAACTGGCCGATCTTTTCATAATCTGCCAGTCGCTTCTGTTCTTCCGACGACGAGCCGGCCTCGTCTAGCAAGGCGTCGATTTCCGGTTTCGCGACGATCGTCCAGGTGCTGCCCGAGTGGAACAGATAATTCAGAACGCCATCGGCATCCTGGCAGGCGCAGGAATTGGTGCTGATTGCCAAGGCGGGAGCGTCAGCCGGGCCCTTCTGGATGAGCTGCAGGAACGTCGGCGTGTCGACCTGCGAGATTTCGACGTCGAAGCCGACCTCCTGCAGTTCCTGCAAAATAGCTTCGGCGACGCGCTGATCGAAGAAGGCGCCGATGGTTAGCTGAAACTTGGCCGGCTTGCCGGCGCTGGCAATCAAAGCCTTTGCCTTGTCCGGATCGTAGGGCAGCCCGGCAATCTTGTCGCTCCAGCCGAAATGTGCCGGCGTCATCATCTGGCCGACCGGCTTGTCGAAGCCACCGAGAATGCCCTGCGTGATGCCTTCCTTGTCGATGGCATAGGCGAGCGCCTGGCGCAGTTGCAGATTGTCGAAGGGCGGCTTGTTCGGATTGATGCGGATGAAGGCCATTCTTTCGGTCAGCACCGGTACCGCCTTGACGGTTTGCGAGCCTTCCAACTGCGCCGCCTGATCGGACGTCAGGGCACGAGCGAAATCGGCAACGCCTGCCTGCAGGTCCGCAAGCCGGGTCGAAGCATCCGGCACGGCGCGGAACACGGCCTGTTCGAACGGGCCTTTGTTACCCCAATAGCCGTCGTAACGAACAAGCGTGACGGAAACACCGCGATCCCATTTTACAAATTTATAGGGGCCGCTACCCACCGGCGCCAGATTGAACGCCTGGTTACCGACTTTCTGGACCACATGCTCGGGAACGATGGAGAGTTTGGTCAACTGCGCCAGCAACGCCGGATAGGGGGTCTTGAGCGTCAGTGTGACCTCATGATCCCCGGAAACCTCGGCCTTGGCGATCTTGGCGAACTGGCTGAGCTGCGGGCTCGCCAGCTTTGGATCGACGATGCGATTGACGCTGAAAGCCACGTCTTCGGCAGTCAGCGGCGTGCCGTCGTGAAAGGTCACGTCGCTGCGCAGGCTGAAGGCGATCTTAGTGTCCGACAGGCTCTTCCAGGAGGTGGCAATCTCCGGAACGATCTTGCCGCTATTGTCGCGGGTTACGAGATTGTCGAAAATATTGCGATAGACGAAATAGCTGTCCGGGTTCCACTGAATCTGCGGATCGAGCGTCGACGGCTCATTGACGAGATCCACGACGATCTGCTGCTTCTCGGCAGCCTGGGTGATTATTGCGGACGGAAAAAGGGCGAGCCCGAGAACCGCCGCGAAAACAAAAACTTTACGTAGCATCATCATCTGCTCCTCTAGGAATGTGGCGCTCTCACGTGGCATGCAGCGGAATGGCCGCCCTGCTGAAGCGCCTCAAGCTCGGGCGAAATCGTTCGGCAGATGGGCACGGCGATGGGGCATCGGGTCGAAAAGCGGCAACCTGCCGGCGGATTGGCAGGACTCGGCAGATCGCCTTGCAGGATGATGCGCTGCCGGTGGCGTTGCGCTTTGGGATCGGGCAACGGCACCGCGCTGAGCAGCGCTTCCGTATAGGGGTGAACCGGGTTCGCAAAAACCTCCGCCGTCGATCCGGTCTCAGCGATCCGGCCGAGATACATCACGGCAACGCGGTCGGCGAAGTGGCGTACGACCGACAGGTCGTGCGAAATGAACAGATAGGAAAGACCGAGGCGTTGCTGCAATTCCAGCAGCAGGTTCAGGATTTGTGAGCGGATCGATACATCCAGCGCCGAAACCGGTTCGTCGAGAATGAGCAGCTTGGGCTGCAGCGCGATTGCCCGGGCAATGACGATACGTTGCCGCTGCCCGCCGGAAAAGGCGTTGGGCTTGCGGTCGGCGTGACCTGGATTGAGCCCGACGAGCTCCAGCAATTCCGCAACGCGTCGCCGGCGTTCTTCCCGCGTGCCGGTACCGTGAACGATCAGAGGTTCGGCAATGCTCTCGCCGATGGTGAGCTTGGGATTGAGCGCCGAAACCGGATCCTGGAACACGATCTGGATATCACGGGAAAGATCGGCGCGGCGCACGGAGGCGTCGCTTGTGACATCTTCCCCGTTGAAGATGATCCTGCCCGCCGTCGCACGCTGCATTCCGAGGATCGTGGCGCCGAGCGTCGACTTGCCGCAACCGGATTCACCGACCAGCGCCAGGCTTTCTCCCGGTGCGATATCGAGATCGACACCATCGACCGCCTTCAACCAACCGATCGGCCGGCCGAGAAAACCGCCACGGATTGGGAAATGAACGCGAAGATCGCGTACCGAAATGAGCGGCCCGGTCATGCAAGCCTCCCGGTCTGGTCCTGATGCCAGCAGGCCGCCCGGCGGTCGATGCCGGCGGCAGTGAGCGGCGGCGTTTGGCGGCAGTCCTCGTCAGCCAACGGACAGCGCGTCGAAAACCGGCATCCCTCCGGCCAGGCGCCGATATCCGGCACGGTGCCGCTGATCGTCGGCAACAGCGTCTTTGCCTCGCCATCGAGCCTTGGAATGGTCGACAGCAGCATCCGCGTATAGGGGTGCCTCTGCTCGTCGAAGATTGCATCGACGGACGCCTCTTCCACGATCCGGCCGGCATACATTACCGCCACGCGGTCGGCGATATCGGCAACGACGCCCATATCGTGGGTAATCAATAGGATCGCCGTGCCGGTCTCGGCACGCAGCCGCTTCATCAGTTCCAGAATCTGCGCCTGGATCGTTACATCGAGCGCCGTCGTCGGCTCGTCGGCGATCAGGAGGCGCGGCCGGGTGATCAACGCCATGGCGATCATCGCCCTCTGGCACATACCACCGGACAATTCGAAGGGAAACTGATGGAAACGCATGGCCGGCTCGGGAATACCGACCTCGTCAAGCATGGCAATCGCTTGCCGCTGCGCCTCTCTGCCTCCAAGCTTGCGGTGGACGACCAGACTTTCGGCAATCTGTTTGCCGATCGGCATAAGCGGATTGAGCGAGGCGACGGGTTCCTGAAAGATCATCGCCATCTCGTCGCCGCGCAGGCGCTTCATCGCGGCGTTGTCGAGTTCGGTCAACTCCTTACCGTTCAGCCGGATCGATCCCTTTTTTCGCGCGGCAATGCGCGGCAACAAGCCCATGACCGAAAAAGCCGTCATCGACTTGCCGCAGCCGGATTCGCCGACCAGCGTAACGATTTCGCCTGCGGAAACCGAGAAGCCGACACCATCAACGACAGGCTTGCCGCCGATTGAGATATGCACGTCTTCCACGGTCAGAACCGGCGCCGTCATCTCGGGTTCGCCTCCCGAACGGCGGCCCACGGATTCTTCGGATGGACCATGCCGGTGTTCACACCATCCCGGCGCAGGACCGCCGAGGGGACGGCGAAATTGACGGGGTAAAGCGTATCCTCGATAATATCGACGTTAAACTCCGACGCCACCGCGGCAGCAACATCGGATGCCGCTGACTGGTTAACACGGATAGTCGTGCCGCTGGCATCGATACGCGGGCTGAGCAGCGCCTGCTCCAATGACGAGCCGTAGGCCGCGACATAGGCGAGGATCTGCGTCACGGCCGGAACGATCTGCCGACCGCCGGCAGCCCCGAGCGCCAGCTCCGGGACGCCATTGCGCGTTGCAACGATGGGGCACATGTTGGCGAGCGGCTTGCTTGCCGGCGCGATCGAATTGGGCTGGCCGGGACGCGGATCGAACCACATCACGCCATTGTTGAGCGCAAAACCTACCTCCGGCACAACCACCTTCGAGCCGAAGCGCGACAGCAGCGTATTGGTCAGTGCGACCATGGTGCCATCGCCGTCGACAACACTGATATGGCTGGTGCAGCTTTCGCCGGCGGCATGGCCGAGATGCTTGAGGCGGTATTCGCTGGCACTGCGGATCGCACGGGCAAAGGCCAATGCTGCAGCCCCACCAAAGGGATCATCCTTCGGCAGGCTGGTCTCCAGTTCTGCCAGTGCCGCGCAAAGCGTCGGACCGCCCGACAGGCCGGGGACGGCATGGACGATGAGGCCCTTATAGTCCTGCGTCAACGGATCCAGCCAGCGCGGCGCATAGCCGGCAAAATCCTTTCTCGAAAGCACCGAACCACCGCTGGCGAGACCCGCGACCAGCAGCTCGGCGATTTCCCCCTCGTAAAAATCGCGTGGGCCGTCGACTGCCAATTTCTCCAGCGTCTTTGCCTTTGCCTTCATCGGCAGAAAGGCCTTTCGTCCACCCTCCGGCACGCGGGGCGCGCGGCCATTGTGCAGGAACAAGTCCGACGCCGCCGGGAACTGCGCCAAATTGGCGCCGTCGATCGCCAGTGCCAGCGCGGCATACCAATCGAGCTGCAGGCCGCGATGCGCCTGTTCGATGGCCGGAGCCAGAGCATCAGCCCAGGAGATGGTGCCGAAACGGGAAAGAGCTTCGGCAAAGCCTGCCACCGCTCCTGGGACGCAGATCGACCCATAGCCGATCAGGTTGCGGTCACCCTCGACCGACGGCCAATCGAACCAGTCGCCGTCGCGGCCTGGGACGAGCGGATAATCGGCGGGATCAAGTGCTGCAGGCGAGATCACGTTAAAATCGAGAAGGTCGACCGCGCCGCTGCCGCCATGGGCTCGAACCATGAAACCACCACCGCCGATACCGGATAGCCATGGCTCGACCACGCTCAGGACAAGCGCGGTGGTTACAGCCGCATCGACAGCATTGCCACCGGCCGAAAGCACGGCTGCTCCCGCCTCGGCCGCAAGCCAATTCTGACAGGCGACCATACCGTGTTTGCTGCGCGTCTCGCGCTTGCCGATCTGCCAAGTCTCGTTCATTTGCGTAATCCTGATCGATGGGGGCCGGATTTGGGGCCAAACCGCAAGGGGCCGATCGCAGTGGGAACGGCCGGCTCGACCGCGAACCGCCCCTTATTGCCGGACGCTGTATGGTGACGCGCGATGTCCGCGGCCGTGGCGACCCAGCTCGACGGCTCGGCAGTGATCGCGTCGAGCAGCTTTTCGAGCATGGCGATGCGCTGTGCCCGACCGGATATCCAGTCGTGAATTGTCAGTGTGAACAGGCCGCCGAAGCGATGCAGAGCGCGCCATTCCGTCAACCAATCGTCCAGCACCTGAGCGCCGGCATAGGGCGCCCAACGTTCGTTGCCGCTGTTCTCGAACTTGAAGAAGATCGCGTCATCCAGCGCCCATTGCACGGGAATTTCGACCACCCCGTCGATTTCATAGGGATGGTCGAAGCCCATGAGAGATGAATCATAAGCAAGGCCGTTGCGGCGGATCTCGGCCAGCATATGCGGTGTCATTTCCCAGGCCGGCGAGCGGAAACCCACCGGCTTTTGCCCGGTCTGAGCAACGAAGAGCGCCAGGCTGGCATCAAGGGCAGCACTGAATTCCTCATCGCCGATGTCACCGACGAGCTCGTGGAAGTATCCATGCAATCCGATCTCATGGCCCGCCTCAGTCAGCGCCGGTAGGAGATCCGGATTGGATTCGGCAACGATCGCTGGCACATAGAAGCTTGCCTTCACATGGTAGCGGGCAAAAAGATCAAGAATGCGCGTCATGCCCGTGCGTAGGCCGAAACGGCGGATTTCCAATCGCGAAAGGCGATTGGACACACCGTCTCGCTGCTCCCAGAGAAAGGGAGAGGTCGCATCAACGTCGACGCTCAAGAGCACGGCGCTTTTTTTGCCGTCCGGCCATTCATAGGCGGGAAAGGGCGAAAAGCCGCCGCGAGGCTCGACCGCATCCTGTGTCATAAGGGCTTCCTTTCAGGACCTTACAGCGGCTTCTTCTTGGATTGATAGACGGCAAGCGAGCCGATCGAATTACCGCCATCGGCCGCCAGCGTCGCGCCGGTGATGTAGGCTGCGGCATCCGAGGCAAGAAAGAGCACAGCGTTCGCAGCATCGGTCGGCTGCGAGGGACGGCCGAGCGGGATATTGCCTAGCACGTTGTCGATGTGTTCCTGAGTGAGATGGCTGACCTCGCTGCCGGGTGCAAAACCAGGCTCGACAATGTTGACCCGGATGCCGAACTCCGCAAGTTCGATGGCAAGGCCCTTGTTCAGCCGGTCGAGCGCCGTCTTTGAAACGCAGTAGGGCACCACGCTGCGCCGCATCTTGCGCGATGCGCCGGAGGAGATGTTGACGATCGAGCCCTTGACGCCCTTATCGATCATCTGGCGCGCAACTCCCTGCGACAGCAGGAAAGGGGCACGCAGATTGATGCTGAAGATCGTGTCCCAGTCGTCGGCATTGATATCGAGGAGGAAGCCGGACGGATAAATGCCGGCATTGTTGACCAGAACGTCCGCCGCGCCCCAGTTCTCGGCGATATAGGCGAGCAGTGCCTTGATGTCGGCATCCGAGGTCAGATTTGCTGCAAATTGCAGATGTGCGCCTTCGCCGAGGTTTTCGGTGGCGGCAGCAAGCCGCGCTGGGTCCCTGTCGGTCAGCAGGACACGGGCGCCTGCATTTGCGAAGGCCTGGGCGATCCAACCGCCGAAAATGCCCGCCGCACCGGTGACGACAACACGCTTACCTTTGAAATCTTGTGAAAAATCAACCATATGACTCAATTGCTCCGTGGGTCGAGGCGATCACGTAAGTGATCGCCGATGAAGTTGACGGACAGGACGAGAAGAAAGAGCGCAAAGCCGGGCATGACGGAGAGCCACCAAGCGGTCGCAACGTAATTGCGTCCCGTCGAAAGCATAGCGCCCCAGCTCGCCGTCGGCGGTTGAACACCGAGCCCGAGGAAAGAAAGCCCGGCTTCGAACAGCACCATCAGCCCGAATTCAAGTGTGGCGACGACGATCAGCGCGCCGGCGATGTTGGGCAGCACATGCCGCCACAGCACGCGAAACCACCCTGCACCCATGAACCGCGACAGGCGCAGATAGGGCATATTGGCGACCGTCAGCGTCTGTCCGTAGGCGACACGTGCATATCGCGGCCAGCGCGTCAGCGCCAGAACCAGAACGACATTCAGAAGACCCGGCCCAAGCACGGCAACCGTGATGATCGCCAGCAAAATAGCGGGCACCGAGAGCACGATATCGACCAGACGCATGATGAACGTCTCGGTCCAGCCGCGGTAGAACGCCGCAAGCATGCCGATGACGCATCCCGAAATGCCTGAGAGCAGCACCGAAGCGACCGCGACGAACAACGAGACCCGTGCACCGTAGATCAGCCGGCTGAGCGTATCGCGTCCCAGTTCATCCGAACCGAAGAAGTAGAGCGTGTTGCGCACTGTCGTGCCAGGCGGCTTCAACCGGCCGAGGAGGTTTTGCGCATTCGGATCGTGCGGCGCGATCAACGGAGCGAAGACCGCCATCAGCACAATCAAGACGAGGATGACGATAGAGACGACAACACCCGCGGGGGTGCTGCGTACAAACCTTGCCGATCCGGCGAGAGACACCACACTCATGCCTGCCTCCCGGAAAGACGAATGCGCGGATCGACAACGCTGTAGAGAACATCGGCCAGGAGATTGAGCAGAATGGCAGCGGCCGCGCCGATCAGCACAACACCTTGGACGATCGGAAAATCCCGCGCGCTGATCGCCTGTATCGTCAACTGGCCAAGACCGGGCCACGCGAACACAGTCTCGATGATGATCGCTCCCGTCAGCAGATTGGCGATTTCGAGCGCCGATATCGTCACCAGCGGCACCGCCGCATTGCGCAACAAATGGCGCAGGACGATGCGCGTCATCGACAGGCCCTTTGCGTGGCCGGTACGCACATAGTCCTTTTCCAGCTCATCCAGAACAGAGGTCCGGGCCACACGAGCAAAGGTCGCCATCGACAGAAATCCGAGCGCGAAGGCGGGCATCAACAAGCTTGTTATGCCGCTTGCACCAGAGGTCGGTAGCCACCGCAACAGTACGCCGAACAGCATGATGAGAAGAATTGACGTCCAGAATGTCGGCATCGACTGGCCGACCAGCACGAAGCTCATCAGCCAGCGCGAGTCCCAGGAGTGCCGGCGCACGGCGATGAGAACGCCGATCGGCACGCCAAGACCAAGCGCAACCACCAACGCCCCAGCCGCCAGCGACAATGTATAGGGCACACGGCTGCCGATGATATCCAGCACCGGAAGATGCTGGACATAGGACTGACCGAGATCGAACCGCAGCAAACCCGCCAGAAAATGCAGATATTGAAGATAGAGCGGCTGATCGAAGCCCAGTGCCGCCCGCATGGTGTCGATATCCGCCTTGCTCGCATCCGGTGGCACCAGCAGCAAAACAGGATCACCGGTCAGGCGCTGTAGGAAGAAGACGAGCGTCACCACACCGAACAGAGCGATCACGGCCTGCAACAGACGTTTGGCGATAAATGCAGGCACGTCTTACTCCTGTCGGTTAGAACCATAGGAAACGGGAGAAACGAACTAACTCGTCCGCTTCGGATTGGCCTCGCTTTTGGATAAAACTGGTGCGGGGAACTTTGCCTCCACCAACGCCCTCGACTTCTTTGAAGCGACCTCGATCGCGGCAACGTCCGATTCCAAAAACCCGGCTTGGGCGAACCGCGCAAAGGCCTCGCAGACCTCAGTCAAGAATTCGCGCGCAGCCTCCGTCCGGCTCGACCGCTTGGCCTCGACAAATGCGCTCCAATCGGTGAGCGGGATCTTTTGAGTGCCGCTCATCTCGAGGAACCCTATATATCGATCCGCTTTGTCCCAGAGATTTTCGAGCCAGCCAGCGATCAGCGGCGCCTTGAGATGTGTCGCCAACAACTGCCTCAACTGCCGTTCATAACGCCGCGCCAGGACAATCTGTTCGTCCAGACCCGCGGTATGAGCCGCCGCCAAAGCCGCGTGCATATCGCATAACGTTTCCATGCGCATGAAGTCTTCCGGCGGAAGTTCGACATCGGCCAGCAAGGGCTCCAGTTGACGGCGGCCGAGGATGACTTCACGCAGGCCGACGGCAGTGATCGGCGTCACCTTCCAGCCGCTGCGCGGCTGTGAGGACACGAAGCCGGAATGGGCCAGCCGGACAAGTGCCGCCCGGACAATGCCGCGGCCCAACCCATAGTCCCGGCAAATCTCGATCTCAGATAAGCGCTCACCTGGCTCGAGCGCGCCGGAGATGATGGCATGCCTCAACTTATTTTCGGCAATTGAAACCGCGTCCGGCATGCCGGTCGGCAAAAAAGGGCTTTGAACATCGAACATAAAATACAAACTAACATCTCAGTTACATGAACTGAAGTGTCAGATTTGCGCAAACAAGTCATAATGCGCACTTTTTTATCGGGATCTACATCTCCAGGAGAAAAAATGATTGGGGCGTGCTTCAGGAGGGCAAGGAAGCCTCGTTCCGTTAGCTGATCCGGCTGCTTGCGGTAACCAGATGCTTACGCATCGCCAGCTCGGCCGCCGGCGGGTCGCGCGCCTCGATCGCCGAGATAATATCGCTATGCTGCTTCAGGAGCTTCTCGTTGAGCTCCTGCGAAAACACCCGGTCTCGGGCGCTGATCCAGCGCTGCTCGGCGCGGACGGAATTGACGAGATCAAAGACGCCCCAAAACAGAGTGTTGCGGACGCTTTCGGCGATCTTTGCATGGAACGCGCTGTCCCAGCGCTCATATTGTCGCGCCGAGGTCGCCTCGCCGGCCCGCCGAACAAACTGTTTCATCTGCTCAATATCGAGCAGGGTCGCACGATCGGCCGATAGCCTGGCGAGGATCGGCTCTATTTCCTGCCGCACCTCGATGATGTCCTGCGGGCTGGTTCTGTTGGTGAGCGAAGGAATATTGGTCGACTTGGACTCGATGACTTTGATGAAGGTGCCCAGACCCTGCCGGCGAAAAAGCATACCCTCGATTTCGAGGGTCCTCAGCATATCGCGGATGGCGCGGCGGCCGACGCCGAACGTCTTCATCAGCTCCCGCTCAGGCAAGAGCTGACCGTCCTTTATCAAATCCCCCTCGCCGGCCTCGATGGCCAAGCGAAGCCGCTCGAGCAAACCATGCCTGTCTTCCGATGCCATCATATTTTCCAGCGCTATCGCCAACACAGCCTCCGAGGCAATCGCTGCCCGATCATGTGTCATCCCTTTGACATGGTGGTAGCGGGATTCTTCGCCAAAAACAACGCAATGGCAAAAATGGCGAACCATTACGAACCATTTGGCAGCAATATCTCGCAATTTATTTATGAACCAGCAACACGCCTATTTATCCGGCAGTTTCGCGATCTGCCTAGAAATGCGAATTTCTTATTGACTTCCTCGTGTGGGTTTGCGAGAAATTTGGCGTCTGATATATCAGTTGCCGAACGCACAATAACAAATTATCACGAACCAATACATTGATGGTTCTGGCACGGCGGCCTGTATGCAACGAGATGCGATTGCAGGATCCGCTCCTGCAGGAACGCAGGAACTAGGGGAACCGCAATGAATAGACGTGACTTCGTGAAACTGGCGGGATCGACCGCCATCGCATGGCCCATGGCGGGTTCCTTCCGCGCGGCCTTTGCGCAATCCAAACCGGATTCGATGGCCATGATGACCTGGGGCGGCCTTTGGGGCGACGGCATGGCCAAATATGTCAACGCACCCTTTACCGAAAAGACCGGCGTCAAGATCGTGCAGGACACAGGATCCAGCCCCGTCGAACGCATCACCAAGCTGAAGATCAGCCTCGACAACCAGATCTACGACCTCGTTCAGCTTCATGACGGCGTGGTGCCCCTGGCCGAGTCGCAGGGCGTTCTCGAGGAGCTGGATCCGGCCTCGCCGAACATGCCTTATCTTGCTGCCATACCGGATCGCTTCAAGCGCAAGGGCTGGGTCGCCATGATCTATTCCGCGCTCGGCATCGCCTACAATCCAAAGCTGGTGAAGAAGCCGCCGACCAGTTTTGCCGACCTCTGGAGCGAGGACTATCGCGGCCAGATCGTGCTTCCGGAGATCACCCACTCCATCGGCCCTTATGTCATCCCGATCGGCGCTCTGGCTGCAGGCAAGGATCAGAAAGACGCCGATGCCGGCTTCGACATGCTGAAGAAGATGGCCGCGCTCGATCCGATCTGGGCGAAGGATACCGACACGATCATGAGTTCCCTCGTCAGCGAGGAGGCCGCCGTCGGCCTTCTCTACAAATCCCAGACCTATACCGTGCTGCAGCAGGGCGGTCATGTCGAATGGGTATTCCCGAAGGAAGGCGCGATTTCCTACCTCTCTGGCACCGGTATTGCCAAGAACTCCAAAAACAAGGCGTTGGCGGAGCAATACGTCAACATGACCATCGATCCGTCGCTGCAGGGCTGGGTCGCTCAGGTCTTCAATTATGGCGGAACGCATCCCGATACGCTGGCCAAGCTTCCTGTCGAACTACAGCAGCGCGTCCAGTTCTCCAAAGAGGAGACCGACCGGATCATCGACCTCGACCAGGAATATATGTCGGCAAATCGTGGTGACTGGACCGACAAGTGGAACCGCATCGTCTCCGGCGGTTGAATGAATGGACAAGGCAGCGGTCTGATTGGGCCGCTGTTTTCTCTGGCTGCAGAGGATACGATTTGCATGACATGTCTAGAGCTGGGTGACCCCGGTGCATTCGCCGGCATTCCATTGGTTCTCGTCAACAGATGCCGCGCCCATGGCCTATCCGGTGCGGATACGGCGACCGGCTTTTCCCTCGACGCCCGCGCCGAAGTGGCGGCCGGGCGGCTCGGCCTTGCGACACGAAGCGGAGTTGGAGAACTAGGCGCTTTCGCCGCGCCCCGCGTTGCTATCTATTCCGGCAAGGCGATCGGATATCCCTATTGGGCCTATTACGCACACGCCCTTCTGAGCATCGGCCTAACCTTCGCACCCTTGTCGGCCACTGAGGTCGCATCCGGAAGCCTCGAGCGCTTCGATCTTCTGGTGATGCCCGGTGGATTTGCCACCTGGGGTCTCGACAGAGCCGAGGGACTGCAAGGGGTCGACGCCGCAATCCGCTCCTTTATCGAGCGCGGTGGAGCGATGATCGGATCGTGCGGCGGCGCCTTCTATGCCTCCGAAGGTCGCCCCGGCTGGCTCGGCGCCATCGACGCGACACCGAAATTCACCCAGGAATATCTGCTGACGGGAGCGGCGGTTCTAGGCATAAGTATAACTGATAGGTTATTGAACAAAGGCCTGCCCGAAGCGATCGAATTGCCCTATTACCATGGGCCTATCTATTCGAACGCGGATCGCACCGCCGCAACACTTGGTCATTTCCGCAACTATGTCGAGGAAAGCCGCCTCTTCATCGACAATCCTCTCGACCGCGGCCTGTTCGACCGAGAGATAAAACAAGCGCCGGCGATCCTTGTGGCTGGGGCCGGCAAGGGTAAGATCCTGGCCTTTTCCCCGCATCCAGAAATGGGTGAATTCCTTCGCAAGGGCATTACCTTCGAGACCTATGTGCGCCACTTCCTGCCGATCCGCGGCCATAAGGTCATGGACGAGACGCTGAAGTTCTTCATGAAAGAGGACTGTGCCGGCTTTCGCCTGATCTACAACGCCATTGCCTATCTCGGCTTATTCGATGCCAAGGCTACCTCATTGCCGGCAAATGGCCTGGAAACTGCCGATGCTGTCGAATTGCTGCAGGTGCTTGCGAACGTCGACGCTGCGATCCACGCCATGTTCGATCATCTCGAAAAGCAGGCGAAGGCCGAAACCGCCGGGATGCAGACCCTGCTTGCTGCGGAATTCGGCAGAACCCGTCGGGAGTGGAGCGACGTGCTGGGCGGACTTCGCGCCGAGTGCCAAGGTGGTCCTATCGACCGTGCGCTCGTCCACGGCCTGACGACAGCGCTCACGGATGCTGCCAAATCGCTGCAATCACCTCTGCGGCTTGCCGAAAACCTCGTTCTCACCGAATTGCCGATCCGCCTGTCGGCGGCGGCACTGCGTCTCATCCGATGCGACCGGGCGCTGGAGACTTCCTTATGACAACCGAAAATCCAGCCCGCGACCATAAGACATCCGACGTCCGCTTCGTCACAGTCGAGAAGAAGTTCGATACGGCCGTGGCGCTGCATTCACTTGACCTCGACATCGAACGCGGCACGCTTTTCGCCCTTCTGGGCCCGAGCGGATGCGGCAAGACGACCACCCTGCGGCTGATCGCCGGCTTTGAACAGCCGACCAGCGGTCATGTCTATATCCGTGGCAAGGATGTTACCGGCATTCCTGCCTACAAGCGCAATTTCGGCATGGTCTTCCAGAGTTTCGCCCTCTTCCCGCATCTGACGGTGGCCGAAAACGTGGCCTTCGGGCTGCAGATGCGCGGCGTCGCCAAGGACGACATCAGGACCAAGGTTGCCGCCGTCCTCGATCTTGTCGCTCTCGGCAAGTTCGCCCAACGCTATCCGCGGCAACTCTCGGGCGGTCAGCAGCAGCGCGTGGCGCTGGCGCGCGCCGTCGTGTTCGAACCGGACGTGTTGTTGCTCGACGAGCCCTTGAGCGCGCTTGACAAGATGCTGCGCGAGCAAATGCAGGTGGAAATCCGCCAGTTGCAAAAACGGCTTGGCATGACCACCGTCTTCGTGACCCATGATCAGGAGGAGGCACTGACCATGTCGGACCGGGTGGCCGTCATGAAGGACGGCCGTATCCAGCAGGCGGGAGCACCGCGTGAGATCTACGATCGGCCACAGACGGAATTCGTTGCCACCTTCCTCGGCGCGAGCAACATCTTGCAGGCGTCGGTGCGCGGCCGCGAAGGCGACAACACCGTCATCGATCTTGCCGGCAACCTGCTGCATGTCCCCGGAATAGAGGCTGAGACCGGATCGGCGGTCCGTCTGGCCCTGCGGCCGGAAAAGATCACGTTGCGACCGGACAGTCCGATGAAGGCGACGGTCAAGGAAGTGATCTATCGCGGCGCCCAGACGCTTCTATATCTCGACATGAACGGCATGGCGATCAATGCCGTCCTGCCCAATTCGGATGTCCAACCCGCAAGCGTCGAGCCGGGTTCTCCCGTCGGCCTTCATTGGGAAAAGGCAAACATGGTCGCATTGGATCGGCCGGCATGAGAAAGCTCGTTCCGACCTCTTCAATCTTCTTCGTGGTCGCGGCGCCGCCACTCATCATTCTGGCCATCTTCTTCGTCGTCCCGCTCTGCTATTTGCTGTTCGTCAGTTTCATGACCAATTCCAGCACAGCGCTGTTCGACCTGAAACCGACGCTCGACAACTACGCGAGCCTCTTTTCCGATTCCTTCTATCTCTTGATCATTCAGCGCACGCTCCTGTCGACTGCGACCGTATTGATCCTCTGCCTCGCCCTCGGCTACCCCGTCGCCTTCTATGCGGCGCGGCTGACGCCACGCGGCCGCATGATCATGCTGATGGCGATGATGGTGCCGCTGATGGTCAGCAATGTCGTGCGCGCCTACGGCTGGATGGCCATCCTCGGCCGGCGCGGCGTCGTCAGCAGCACGCTGACAATGATCGGCATCGCCGACCGACCCGGGCAATATCTCTATTCCTTCCAGGCCGTCACGCTTGGCCTGCTGACGATCCTCCTGCCCTTCATGATCGTTTCGCTGACCAATTCGCTGGCGACGATCGACAAGAGCTATACGGAAGCCGCACAGTCTCTTGGCGCCGGGCCATGGCGCAGCTTTCTGCGCGTCACGCTGCCGCTTTCAAGTCCCGGCATCACCTCCGGTCTGATGCTTGTTACCTTCCTGACGCTCAGCGCCTATGTAACCATCGCACTGCTCGGCGGCCCACGTTACAAGCTGCTGGTCAGCCTTGTCTTCGACAACGTCACGACTTTCCGCTGGCCCCGCGCCGCAGCCCTTTCCTTCGTTCTCCTTCTCATCGCTCTCATCATCGCGGTCGCCATTCAGATAGCCATCCGGCCGCAGAGAGTTCAGGGGAAAGGTTGATGACCATGGGTTCGTTCCTTCTCCGCCTGATCGTCGGCGTCGCCGTCACCCTTATCATCGGCCCGATCCTCGTCGTGCTGATCGTGTCCTTCAGCTCCGGCGATGCGCTGGTCTTTCCGCCGCCGGGACTGTCGCTGCGCTGGTTCGCGGAGTTCTTCGGCAATGCCGAGATGCGCAATGCCTTCATCCTCAGCATCATATTGGCGCTGGTTTCCGCCTGCGCCTCGGTGGCGCTGGGGCTGATGGGTGCGATCTATGTCGCACGGCGGCGCAATGCGTTGTCGGCAATCATCCAGATGCTGGTCATGGCGCCGCTGGTCTTTCCGGCGCTGATCCTCGGCCTTGCTCTGCTATTGCTTTACAAAACCATCAACATGGCCATCCTGCCCGGCCTGTTCATTGCCCATGTCGTCGTCTGCCTTCCCTATGCGTTCCGGGCTGTGCTGACCTCGCTGCAGAGTTTCGATGCGACGCTGGAAGAAGCGGGACAGAGCCTTGGCGCCGGGCCGGTGCGCTCCTTCATGCTGATCACCCTGCCCATCATCTGGCCGGGTGTACTCTCCGGCTGGCTCTTCGCCTTCGTCGTCTCCTTCGGCGAGCTCAACACGGCGCTTTTCCTCACGGGCCCCGGCGTGGTCACCCTACCGATCGAAATCTTCAGTTATCTGCAGTTTCAGGGCAATCAGCTTGTGGTCGCCGCGGCGTCCTCCCTGCAGGTTCTCATCATCATCCTGGTGCTCGTCGTCGCCGAACGGCTCGTAGGCGCCAAGCAAATCGTTCAGAGATAGGCGCAAGATCATGGCTCCGTTCACCACCCGACCCGAACTCAGCGGTACGTTCGGCGCAGTCAGTTCCACCCATTGGCTGGGCACAGCCGTCGGCATGTCGGTTCTGGAGCGCGGCGGCAACGCCTTTGACGCCGCAGCCGCCTGCGGCTTTGCCCTGCAGATCGTCGAGCCGCATTTGAACGGCCCGGGTGGCGAAGTGCCGATCATCCTAAAAAGCGCCGGCGAAGACGAGCCGGTCGTCATTTGCGGTCAGGGCGTATCGCCGGGGCTAGCGACGACCGACGCCTTTCGTGCGCTCGGACTTAATATGGTCCCCGGCACCGGCCTGCTGCCTGCCGTCGTGCCCGGCGCCTTCGACGCCTGGATGCTGCTGCTCAGAGACTACGGCACAATGTCGCTCGAAGATATTCTCAGCTACGCGATCGGTTACGCGGAAAACGGCTTTCCGTTGCTGCCGCGCGCCGTCGCCTCGATCATCCCGGTAACGGATCTTTTCCGCGAGGACTGGAAGAGTTCCGCCGCGGTCTGGCTGCCGAACGACACGCCTCCAAAACCGGGCATGCTGATGCATACGCCCGCCATCGCCGCAACCTATCGCCGCATCGTCGATGAAGCAAAAGCAGCCGGCAGCGATCGCGTCGCGCAGATCGAGGCGGCCCGCCAGGCCTTCTACAAGGGTTTCGTCGCCGAGGCGATCGACCGCTTTTACCGCACGGCGGAGCTTGCCGACACAACAGGCCGCCGCAATGGCGGCCTGTTGCGCGGCGACGATCTCGCCCGCTGGTCGGCCACCAAGGAGAAGACTGTCTCGCGCGAATTCCGCGGCCTGACCGTCCATAAAACGGATGCCTGGGGTCAGGGCCCGGTCTTCCTACAGCAATTGGCGCTGCTATCGCAATTCGATCTCGATGCGCTCGATCCGATGGGAGCCGACTTCATCCATACCGTTGTCGAATGCGCCAAGCTTGCCTATGCCGACCGTGAATCTTTCTATGGCGATCCGAAAGCGTCCGACATACCGCTGGATATTCTTCTGTCCGACGACTATGCCCGCGAACGAGCGAAGCTGGTCGGTTCCGGCGCCTCGTTGGAACTGCGCGCCAGCCATCTGGCGGGGGCTGCCGAGCGGTTGGCGACAATTGCGGCGCGCGCCGGCAGCGAAGTGCCCTATGGCCCTGGCGGCGGCGAAGTGACCTATGCGGCCGTACCGGAAATCGAAGGCGATACCGTCCATCTCGACGTGGTCGATCGCTTCGGCAACATGGTGTCGGCGACGCCGAGCGGCGGCTGGTTGCAAAGTTCACCCGTCGTACCTGGCCTCGGCTTCCCGATCTCCACCCGCGGCCAGATGTTTTGGCTGGACGAGGGCCTGCCATCGAGCCTCAAGCCGGGCATGAGGCCGCGCACGACGCTGACGCCGACGCTCGTTACCCGAGACGGCGACCCTTATCTCGCCATCGGCACGCCGGGTGGCGATCAACAGGATCAGTGGCCGCTCACCGTCTTTCTGCGCCATGTCATCCATCGCCACGGTCTACAGCGCTCGATCGACGCGCCGATGTTCCACAGCAAGCATTGGCCGGGTTCGTTCTATCCGCGCGAATACGAGCTCGGTCGCCTGCTGGTCGAGGACCGCTTTGGGCCGGAGGTCATCCAGCAGCTTCGCGAGCGCGGCCATAAGGTGTCCATCCAGGACAGTTGGTCGCTCGGCCGCGTCTGCGCCGTGCAGCGCCGCAACAGCCAGCTTTACGCGGCATCCACGCCTCGCCACATGCAGAGTTACGCAATCGCCCGTTAGCCCCTTGGGCCAAGGGAGATTTAACGGAGAACAGCAATTTTCAGCCGAGCAAAAAGGGGAGCACAGGTATGAAATTACTGAATATCGCATTATTAGCCGGCATGGCGCTGACCGGCCTTTCAACATTGCCAGCAACAGCACAGGAAGCAAGCGTTCTCAATATCGTTCTGCAGGACGATCCGGACACGCTCGATCCCGCAACTAACTGGAGCTTCGTCGGCCGCCATGTTCTGCAGTCGCTTTGCGACAAGATCGTCGACATCGACGAGCAGGGGCAGATCGTGCCGATGCTGGCCGAAAGCTGGGAATGGTCGGCGGACGGCAAGGTGCTGACGCTGCATATCCGCCACGGCGCGACGTTCCACGACGGCGAACCCGTCAATGCCGAGGCAATCAAATACAATCTCGATCGCGATCTCACCCTCGATATCTCGCGACGGAAGGCTGAAATCAGCAGCATCGCCTCGGTCGACGTCATCGACGATTACACGGTGAAAATCAATCTGAAGCAGGCCTCCGTTCCCCTGCTCGCCGCTTTCACCGATCGCCCGGGCATGATCATCAGCCCGAAAGCCGGCAAGGAACTGGGCGACAACTTTACCAACAACCCGGTCTGCTCAGGCCCGTACAAATTCGTCAAGCGTGTTGTCCAGGACCGCATCGAGCTGGAAAAATTCAGGAACTACTGGAATGCCGACAAGTATCATTTCGACAAACTGATCTATCGCGGCATTCCCGACAGCAATGTCCGGCTTCTCAACCTGCGCTCAGGCCAGGCGGATCTGATCGAACGTCTTGCGACATCGGACGTCGCCTCGGTGCAGCAGGATGCAAAGCTCAAGACGGCCGAAGTTATCGGGCTCGGCTATTACGGCATCACAATCGACATTGGTGGTCCAGGCGCCAACCTGGACTTTGCTCAGAAACAGGCCGTGCGCGAAGCCTTCAGCCTGGCGATCGACCGTGACGCTATCAACCAGGTGGTGTTCCAGGGGCAATTCGCCGCCGGCAACCAGCCCTTTCCTCCCAACAGCCCCTACTACGACAAAAGCCTCCCCGTTGCCGCTCGCGATGTCGACGCGGCCAAGGCCAAGATGAAGGAAGCGGGCCTGACGAGCGTCGACGTGGAACTGTCCGTTCCAACGGATGCGGAGCGCCAGCAGGTCGCGCAAGTCATCCAGTCGATGGTGAGCGAGGTCGGCATCAAGGTCAGCATCCGCGCCACGGAGCTGACAAGCCTGCTCGACATCGCGCGGGCGGGCAACTTCCAGACCCATCTCATAGGCTGGAGCGGCCGCGTCGACCCCGATCTCAACATCACGCCGATGCTCGCCTGCGGCGCTGCCGGCAATGACGCGCATTACTGCAACAAGGGCCTCGACGATATCCTGACCCAAGCCCGTGCTATCGGCGACACGGATGCACGCAAGGCGAAATACGCGCAGGCGGTTTCGATCCTGCTCAAGGACCTTCCAATCGTTTATCTCTATCATTCCAAATGGATATACGCCTTTAACACCAATCTTCAGGGCTTCAAGACCTATCCTGACGGCATCATCCGGCTGACCGGCCTCAGCCGCAGTTGACGACGCCTTAGCTTCGTTCATGACTCTCAGTCGGACCTCCTGCGCAGGTCCGACTATTCCAGAAAGGATGCCCATTCATGAACACTTTGCCAGCCTTCAAAACCGGACAACCGCGGATCGAATTCGGCCATGTCAAACCGATCGAGGATCTCGAAATCCCGTTCGGCATCATCGAAGGCCGCGAGGCCGGCCCGACCCTGCTGATCACCGCAGGCGTTCACGCCTCCGAATTCTGCTCGATAGAAGCCGCGGTTCGACTCATGCAGACGAAGCCGGAACAGATCAAGGGTACGCTCGTCATCCTGCCGATCCTTAATATCGAGGGTTTCAGCAAGCGCAGCATCTATGTCATGCCGCAGGATGGAAAGAATCTGAACCGCATGTTTCCCGGCAATCCCAACGGAACAATCGGCGAGCGGCTGGCGAACTGGTTGACGACGAGCGTCTTTCCGCAAGCCGACGCCTATATGGATCTTCACGGCGGGGACCTGGACGAGAGTCTTGCGCCGTTCACGATCTTTCCGGCCGGCTGCGAAAAGTCCAAGGCTTTGGCCGAAGCGTTCGGCCTGCCGATCGCCGTCGTCTCCAGCCGGCCCGGCAATAGCGTCAACGGAGCTCGCCAGGTCGGCATTCCCAGCATCCTGCCAGAGATCGGCGGCAACGGCCTGTGGAATGAAACGACCGTCGGCCTGATGATCGACGGCATTCACCGTGTCATGCAGCATCTCGGCATGATCGCTGACGCGCCCACACCGGCCAAGCAGGAACCGATGAACGTCTTCACCATGTGGGTTCCGACCGCACCGATCACCGGCTTGTGGTATGCGAAGAAGGAGCTTTCCGAGACCGTCGCCAAGGGTGAGGTCGTCGGCGAGATCCGCAATGTTTTCGGCAAGGTTCTCGCAAGTGTCATCTCCGAGAACGACGGTTTCGTTCTCTACCGAATGTCGAGCCTGTCGGTTAATCAGGGTGAGGCTCTGTTGGGTGTTGGGGTGGCGACCTGAGCTGACACGAGGTTCGATCTGTTTCCCAATTGAGAAGAACCCTGCGTGTAATGCGAAGGCGCAACGCTATGCAATCGCGTCACAAAACATATATAAATGAGCTTGCGCCCTGCGGCATAGTAGGGCGGTTGTCTTAGTCAGTCCTTCCTATCCGGGTCGGATGATTGTCGTGCCTTGGGAGCTTTTGTGACGGTCGTGGCGCGGTCTGCGCGGCATCATCACGAGAAACGGCGCACAATCAATTGACGCTTACGAAGACATGTCCGGGGGAGGAAAATGCGTTTCGATCTTTTGTCGTTGAAGCTCTTCGTTGCCGTTTGTGAGCATCGCAATATTTCGCGCGCCGCCGATGCCGAGAACATTGCGGCGTCGGCTATCAGTAAGAGGATTTCGCTCCTCGAGGGCATGCTGAACACGTCGCTTTTCTTTCGCAGCAACAAGGGACTGGAACTGACGCCGGCAGCCTATGCGCTGCTGCATCATGCCCGTGTCATCCTGCGCGATCTTGATCAGATGGAGAGCGAACTCATCGACCACGCAGAAGGCCTGCGCGGGCAAATCCGATTGGCTGCGAGCCTGTCGACCATCGTGCAATATCTCGCAACCGACATCCGCGATTTCCTGACCATGCATCCGGGACTGCGGATCGATCTCGACGAAGGCTTGAGCCAGGAGGTGGTACGAGCCGTTTCCGAAAATGCAGCCGACATTGGTGTGTTCGGCGGCAACGCCCTTGTTGCCGGGCTGAAGGTCTTTCCCTATCACAGTGACCGGCTTGTGGTGATCATGCCGCCGGATCATGAACTCAGCCACGCCAAGACATTGAAATTCGCCGAGGTCGCGGAACATGACCTGGTCGGCCCACAGCCAGGCAGTTACCTGAACTCGCTTGTCCTGCGCGCAGCAGCCGATCTCAGCCACCCCCTGCGGCTTCGTATCAGGGTGAACGGCTTCGAGCCTGCCCGCAGCATGGTCGAAGCAAAACTCGGGATCGCGCTCGTGCCTGAGCATCATGCCGCGCGATATGTGACCTCCGGCCCCCTCGTCTCCGTGCCACTCGACGAGGACTGGGCCGTGCGGCATTGGAAGATCTGCGTCAGAGATGCCGAATCCTTGCCCGCGCCGGTCCAGCTTCTGATCAACCACCTGAGTTCCCGACGAGAGCAATCAGCCGAATAAAAGAAGGGATCGCTCGTCGGTTTGTCACGAATAGGCGAGCGGCAATCCAGGCTCCGGCCAATCCATCGATACAAGCTGGCCGGTACCCGACAGGGTGATATAGGCGGTCTTCATATCCGGTCCGCCGAAGCAGATATTGGTCACCATCGGATCAGGGAACATCACCTGACGAAGCACCTGTCCCTCCGGCGAGACGACAGTGACGCAGCCCGAGGCCAGCGTCGCGACGCAGATATTGCCATAGGCATCCACCGCCATGCTATCAAAGCGCTGGTAACCTGGCAGGCCGCAGATCAGCCGGCCACCATTCGGCGAAGGATGAGGATGTTTCCTGACACGTCCCGGTTCCTCGAGGTCGAAGGCCCAAAGCCGGCCGGTTTCGGTTTCCGACACGTAGACGACGGAATCGTCGGGTGACAGGCCGACGCCGTTTGCAGTCGTCAGCGGATAAGCGACCTCGACAATGTGCGATCCATCGGCGAGCCCGTAATAGAGCCCGGCATGATCGCGGTCCCGCTGGCGGTTCTTGCCCATATCCGTGAAGTAGAAGCCGCCCTTGTGATCGAAGACGATATCGTTCGGTCCGCACAGCATGTGCTCGCCGCAATGATCATAGAGGGTGCGGAGTTCGCCGGTCTTCAGATCGAAACGCTCGATCCGGCCACTGGTGTAATCCGGATGAACGCCCGAGCGCGTGCGGTTGAAGCCTGCAATCGTCTGGAAGAGAAAGCCGCCATTGTTAGCGACGTAAAGAGCTCCGTCCGGTCCCATGGCCAGACCGTTCGGGCCGCCACCCAGCTTCGCAACGACCTCGACGGTCCCATCCGGCTTTACCCGCGTAATCGTCTCGCGCTGTATCTCGACCAGAAGAATGGAACCATCCTCCTGCACGACCGGCCCTTCCGGGAAAAGCAGCCCCTCCGCGACGACTTCAAAGTCCGGCATCAATATCCTCCTGTAACCGCCTGTTCTTGACTCGCCGATCGGCCATTGGCTGCGACCGGCAAGCCTTGCGCCTTCATCAATATTTCGGAGCTTTCTGGGCAAAACTGTTGTCATAGGTGGCGTCGAGGTCGATGCTGGCCGTGCCGATTGTGGGATCGAACGCTGCGAGAACGTTGCGGACGGTCTTCGCCGCCGTGTCCGACATCAGGCCATCGGTCGAGAGGCAGCGCTGCATGTTGGTATAGGCCTTGGTAAATACCGCCTTGTCGCTGACGAAATATTCCTTCGGGACGCTTTCGAAAACTTCTTCGGGTTTCGCCTGCGCCAGCCATTGCTCCGCATGGACGACTGCATTGGTCAACGCCTGGACTGTCTTCGGATTCTGATCGACAAAATCCTTCGAGGCGTACACTGCCGCCTCGGTGTAGTCGCCGCCGAATGCGGCGCGGTTGCCTTCCAGCGTGCGCATTTCCGTGAGGGAGTAAAGGTCGCCGCTGTCCTGCAGAATGGTTGCGACGGGATCGTTGACCATGATTGCATCGACCTGGCCTTCGCGGACGGCGGCAACCGCCGTAGCAGAGGAGCCGACACCGATGATCGATACGTCATCCGGCTTCACGCCGGCTTGCGTCAGTAGGTAGTTGACGCCCATGTGAAAGCTGGAGCCGGGGGAACTGACGCCGATGCGCTTGCCCTTCAGATCGGCGGCCGACTTGATCTTGTCCTTGTTGTCCTTGCTCACGCCAAAAACCCAGTCGGGGCAGTTGGCCTGCACGACGAAGGAGACGAGCTTCTGCCCCTTGGCGGCCATGGTAATGGTGTTGGAATAGGCTCCTGCGACGACATCGGCGCTGCCGCCGAGAAGAGCCTGAAGTGCCTTTGCACCACCCGCGTAGACGCCGATATCGACGTCAAGGCCCTCGTCTTTGAAAAAGCCGCGATGATCAGCGATAATAAAGGGCAGGTACGGGAAACCCAGGCCCGCCGCCGCCAGATGGATCTGCTTCTTCTCCGGCACCACTGTCTGCGCCATCGCCGAATCCGAAAAGGCGAGCAGCAGCGCGAGCGACATCGACGTCGTCAAAAAACGTATCATGATATTGTTCCTCCTCATTATGTGACTCTCCCTCGGCCACAGATTTCCACCAGTCGAAAAACCAGTTGCTCATCTTTTGCCTCCACATATTCCTGCGACAAAGAATTGGGCGCACGGCGAGATCGCTCGGCCGTGCGCGTTGCGCGTCATCCCAGCACGACCACTTGGCGCTGCGTGCCGAGACCGGCGATCCCGAGCGTTACGATGTCGCCTTCCTTCAGATAGACCTGCGGATTCTGTCCCAATCCGACGCCCGGCGGCGTGCCTGTCGAAATGATGTCGCCAGGCTGCAGCGACATGAACTGCGACAGATAGGAAACGAGATATTTGACGCCATAGACCATGGTCGCCGTGCTGCCGTTCTGATAGCGATGACCGCTGACTTCCAGCCACATGGCAAGCGCCTGCGGATCGGGAACCTCATCCGGCGTCACGAGCCAAGGTCCGGTCGGACCGAAGGTGTCGGCCGACTTGCCCTTGGTCCACTGACCCTGGCGTTCCGCCTGGAAAGCGCGTTCGGAGACATCGTTGATCACGCAATAGCCGGCAACATGATCCATGGCTTCGTCTTCGGAGACATATTTGGCCGTCTTGCCGATGACGACGCCGAGCTCGACTTCCCAATCGGTCTTCTTCGAACCGCGGGGAATCTCGATACTGTCGTTGGGGCCGACGATGGCTGAGGTAGCCTTCATGAAGATGATCGGTTCCGGCGGCACCGTCGCACCGGTTTCCGCGGCATGGTCGGAATAGTTCAAACCGATGCAGATGAATTTGCCGGTCCCTGCAACGCAGGCGCCGAGACGCGGATTGCCCTCGACCAATGGCAATGTCGAGGCATCGATAGCTTTCAGCCGCGCGATGCTGTCGGGCAGAAGCGTATTGCCACCAATATCGGCGACATGACCCGAAAGAGCTCGAATACGGCCCTCGGCGTCGAGCAGACCTGGCTTTTCCTGGCCGTGAGGCCCGTAGCGAAGTAGTTTCATCTAAATTCTCCGAAGCATAACAATGATGTTCAAGGGAGATTGGCATCCCCTGACATGAAGGGGCGAGCCGGCCGGTGGGAAGGCCCGGCCGGCTCGTGGGCCGCTGGCGTCAATAAGTCGCGCGGCCACCGGAAAGGTCGAACACAGCGCCTGTCGTGAACGAGTTCTCCTCGCTGACGAGCCAGGCGATCATTGCAGCCGCTTCGTTCAGCTCCAGGAAGCGTCCGCGCGGAATGCGGCTCAGCATGTAGGCGATATGTTCGGGGGCTTGTTCCATGGCGCCGGGCGTGCGGGCGACGGCTGGTGTCACGCAGTTTACCGCGATATCCTGGCCGGCGACTTCCTTGCCGAGCGACTTCGTCATGGCGATCACGGCAGCCTTCGCGGCGCTGTAAGCGGCCGCGTTCGGATTGCCTTCCTTGCCGGCGATGGACGCGACGTTGACGATGCGGCCGTAGTTCTGTTCCATCATGACCGGCACGACGGCACGGCAGCAATGGAACGTGCCGTTCACATCGATATCGAGAACCTGGTGCCACTGATCGAGCGGATATTTGGCAAGCGTCGTGTTCGGTCCGACGATCGCGGCATTGTTGATGAGGATATCCAGCCGACCCATGGCGCGGAGCGTACCGGCAACCGCTGCCTCGACGCTGGCATAGTCGGCAATATTGACGCGTTCGGTATGCACGGCATCGGCGGCGCGTCCCTCCGAAAGCTCGGCCTTGGCCTTTTCGAGGCCCTCAGCGTTGATGTCCCAAATGACGAGCCGTGCGCCGGAGTCGAGAAGGCGCTTGCCGACCGTGTAACCGATACCCTGGGCGCCGCCCGTGACGACGGCGACGCGGCCGGCCAGATTGATTGCATTCGTTTGCAAGATGGTCTTCCTTTTTATCCGATTGCGATGTCCACCCGCGCGCTTTACGCGTGGGCGCCCACCGTCTGTCCGGCGACAGGCCGCCAGCGCATGAGATGATCTTCAAAGAGTGAAACCGCGGTATCGAGCACCAGCGCGAATACGGTCAGCAGCAGAATGCCGGCGATGACGGAATTGATGTCGAAGACACCCTCTGCCAGGAGGATCAGATAGCCGACACCTTTTTCAGAGCCGAGATATTCGCCGACGACGCTACCCACGAAGGCGATGCCGACGGCATTGTGCAGGCTCGAAAACACCCAGCTCATCGCCGAAGGCATATAGACGTGACGCATGAGCTGACGCGAATTCGCACCCAGCATGCGCGTGTTCGATAGAACAACGGGGCTCACTTCGCGCACGCCCTGGAAGACGTTGAAGAACACCACGAAGAACACGAGCGTGACACCGAGGGCGACCTTCGACCAGATGCCGAGGCCGAACCAAAGTGCGAAGATCGGCGCGAAGATCAGGCGCGGCATCGAGTTCAGCGCCTTGATGAAAGGGTCGGCTACGACGGCGAGGAACGGGTTGAGTGCAAGCCACAATCCGAAGCCCAGGCCCAGAATGGTCCCGATTCCGAAGGCGAGCAGCGTCTCGATCAGGGTCGTATAGAGATGAATGAAGATCGAGCCGGTCACGAACCAGGTGACGATGCGTTGCGCGACGCCGACGGGATCGCCGAAGAAAAACGGCGACAGCCATTTCATCGACGTACAGACCCACCAGAACGCGATAAAGCCGATGAGCAGGAGAAGGCGCGTAACGAGGACGAGGCCCCGGTTGCGCGGATCAAGAGCGAGTGCGTGCATAGCTTTTCAAAACCTCCCCTCTGAGCACTTCCCAAATCGCGGAATGCAGCTGCAGGAACCGCTGGGTCATGCGGATTTCAGACACCTCCCGCGGTCGTTCCAAATCGATCTCGAACTCCGCGATCGGATGCGTTCCGGGACCGGCCGACAGGACGACAACACGATCGGACAGCGAGATGGCTTCCTCGAGATCGTGGGTGACGAACACGACGGACTTGCGGTCTGCCGACCAGAGTTGGAGGAGTTCATCCTCCATCAGATGCCGCGTCTGGATGTCGAGCGCGCTGAAGGGCTCATCCATGAGCAGGATGCGCGGATTGAGCGCCAGCGCCTGCGCCATGCTGGCGCGTTTGCGCATGCCGCCGGACATTTGATGCGGGTATTTCTTGCCATGCCCGTCCAGTCCGACGCGCACCAGCCATTCGCGAGCCGTTTCAAGGGCTTCTGCCTTCGGCTTGCCATGAAAAAGAAGGCCTGCGGCGACATTGTCCTCCGCGGTCTTCCAGGGCATCAGCGCGTCCGCCTGAAAGAGATAGGACGCGTCCTTGTTGAGACCCTGGCTCAGATTTTTTCCGAATACGCTCAGCGTCCCGACGGAGGGTCTGATCAGACCCGCCGCCACGTTGAGCAATGTCGACTTGCCGCAGCCGGTGGGGCCGACGACGGAGAGAAACTCTCCGTCGCGGACCGTCAGGTTAACATCCCGAACAGCGGTGTAGGTTTGCCCTGCGCCCTCGTTGCTGGCGAACGTGCAGGTCACACCATCGAAACGCAGTGCCTGATGTGCCGTCACCTGGTTGGCCTGCACATCAAGATTGCGGGCGCTCATAGTCATTGAACCTCCTTCGCGGCCTTTTCGGCGAAGCTGTTGTCATAGGTCGACTTCAGGTCGATTTTGGCGGCAGCAATGGTCGGATCGAAGGCATTCAAAACGTCGCTGACCGTCTTGGCGCCTTCGTCGGAGATTTCGCCCGTCTGGGAGAGGCAACGACGGCTGTTTTCGAAGCCCTTGGCGAAAAGCTGCTTGTCGTCGACCATGTATTCAGGCGGAACATTGTCCACGACCTCCTGCGGCGTTGCCTTGGCGATCCAGTGCTCAGCCCGCACGATGGCGTTGGTCATTGCCTGCGTCGTCTTCGGGTATTTGCTGACGAAATCCTTGGTGGCGTAAATGCTCGCTTCCGGATAGTCGGCGCCGAAGACCTGCTTGTTGCCCGCCTCGGTACGCATTTCGGCAAGTGGCGCGAGGTCTCCGCCTTCGACGAGAATGGTCGCGACCGGATCATTGACGATCAGCGCATCAATCTGGCCGGCACGGACGGCGGCGACAGCGCCGGCAGCCTGGCCGACGCCGATGATCGACACGTCATCGCCCTTCAGCCCTGCCTTGTGCAGGATGTAGTTGACGGCGAGATGCGTGCTCGAGCCCGGGGAGCTGACGCCGATGCGCATGCCCTTCAGATCGGCCGCTGTTTTCACCTTGTCCTTATCCTGCTTGGCGACACCGAAGATCCAGGCTGGGCAGTTTACCATGGCAGCGATCGTGACGAGGTTCTGGCCCTTGGCGGCCATGGTCAGGGTGTTGGAATAGGCACCCGCGGTCATGTCGGTGCTACCTCCGAGCATAGCCTCCAGCGCTTTGGCGCCGCCGGAGAAGCCGGCGATGGTAACGTCAATGCCTTCGTCGTTGAAGTAGCCGAGCTTCTTTGCAAGGAGCAGCGGCAGATAGGTCATGCCCACCGATGCGGCTCCGATATGGATTTCGGTTTTCTCCGGCGCGTCCTTGGCGAATGCCACAGTCGCGCCGTTGAAAACCATTGCGGCGCAGAGCGCCAATGCTAATTTCGATTTCATGCTTTCTTCCTCCCAGTTTGGTAGAGTTGCTAGTTCGATAATCTTCTCAATGCCTGGACGACGGCGTCTCCCATTTCCTCGGTGCCGACCCGGCGCATGCCTTCTTCATAGATGTCGCCGGTGCGGTAGCCGTCGGCGAGTACGGAACGGACCGCCTTTTCGACCAGCTGCGCCTTGTCTTCGAGGTCGAAGCTGTCGCGCAGCATCATCGCGAACGAAAGGATTGCGGCGAGCGGATTGGCGATATCCTTGCCGGCGATGTCCGGAGCGGAACCGTGAACCGGCTCATATAGCCCCTTGCGATCGACGCCGAGCGAGGCGGACGGCAGCATCCCGATGGACCCGGTCAGCATGGCGGCGGCGTCAGAAAGAATGTCGCCGAAGATGTTTCCGGTCACGATCACATCGAACTGCTTCGGCGCACGCATCAGCGTCATCGCAGCAGCATCGATGAAGAGGTGGCTGAGTTCGACGTCGGGATATTCGCGGCCGACGCGGGTGACGACTTCGCGCCACAGCTGCATCGTTTCCAGAACATTGGCCTTGTCGACCGAGCATACCTTCTTGCGGCGACGGCGAGCAGCACGGAAGGCCGCGTGCGCAACGCGCTCGATTTCGGATTCTGTATAACGCATGGTGTTGATGCCCACGCGTTCGCCGGACGGCAAGGTTTCGATGCCACGCGGTTGGCCGAAATAAACGTCACCGGTCAGCTCTCTGAGAATGACCAGGTCCAGGCCATCCACCACTTCGGGCTTCAACGTCGAGGCGCCAATCAATTCCGGAAACATGAAGGCCGGACGGAAATTGGCAAACAGGGTCAGTTCTTCGCGCAACTGCAGCAGGCCGGTGCCGGGCCGTTCGGCGCGCGGAATGCTCGCCTCGTCAGCGCCGCCGACCGAGCCGAACAGGATGGCATCCGAACGCCGGGCAAGCGCAAGCGTCTCGGGCGGCAGCGGCACGCCGCGGGCGACGATGCCGGCGAGACCGATCGGTGCTTCTTCAGTTTCCGCCTGGGGCAGCACGTAGCGCAGGACCTTCAGCGCCTGGGCGACGACTTCCGGACCGATTCCATCTCCGGGCATAACTGCGATCTTCATCTAAATATTCTCCGTTTGGTATCATGAATTCTGGAGCGGTGTTGCAACATCTAGCCGCCGTGGGCTCCGCGTTCGAATGCATCGATCTGCGCCGCTCGGGCGAGCGTGTAGTCAAGTTCGTCAATGCCGTTGACGAGACAGTCTTTCGCAAAAGCATTGACCTCGAAGCTATAGGACGAGCCGTCCGGAAGCTTGACGGTCTGGGCCGGCAGATCCACCTCGATCTCGGCACCGGGATTTGCCTCCAATTCGTCCAGTAGCGGCGTCACCACGTCGCCGGGCAAGATGATCGGCAGCAGGCCATTCTTCAGACAGTTGTTGAAGAAGATGTCGCCGAAGCTCGGTGCAATCGCGACACGGATGCCGTAGTCGTAGAGCGCCCACACGGCATGTTCGCGCGAGGAGCCGCAGCCGAAATTGCGGTTGCCGACAACGATACGCGCCGATCGATAGGGCGCCCGGTTCAGGATGAAATCCTCTATTTCCGAGCCGTCCTCACGAAAGCGGAAGGCATTGAAAAGATAATGACCGAAATTGTCGGAGCGCGGCTTCTGCAGGTAGCGCGCCGGCAAGATCTGGTCCGTGTCGCAATTGATCGCGGTGATCGGCACTGCAACGGCTTCGATATGGTCAAGGCGATCCATCACAGACCTCCCGACATCAGACGGCGGACATCGGTCAGATGTCCGGTGACAGCGGCGGCGGCAGCCATGGCCGGGCTCATCAGGTGGGTGCGGGCACCCGGACCCTGGCGGCCGACGAAATTGCGGTTTGATGTGGAGGCGCAACGCTGCCCTGGCGCGACCGTGTCGCCGTTGGTTGCAAGACACATCGAACAGCCCGCGAAGCGCCAATCGAAACCGGATGCCTTGAAGACCTGATCGAGACCTTCCGCCTCGGCTTGCGCCTTGATCTGCTGCGACCCAGGAACGACCCAGGCTTCCACGCCCTGTGCCACCTTGCGGCCCTTGGCCACGGCGGCAGCGGCGCGAAGATCCTCGATGCGACCGTTGGTGCAGGATCCGATGAAGACGCGATCGATACCGATTTCTTCCAGAGCCGTACCGGGAACAAGCCCCATGTATGCCAGCGCACGGGTCATTCCGTCCCGGCGATCTGGATCGGCGATCTCAGTGGGGTCGGGCACAAATCCGGTAATTGCCGTTGCATCTTCCGGCGTCGTCCCCCAGGTCACCATCGGCGCGATGGACTCGGCCTCGATGAAGACTTCCCGGTCGAATTCGGCATCGGGATCGGATCCCAGCTGACGCCATTTAGACACGGCGGCATCCCACTCGTCACCCTTCGGCGCATAGGGGCGGCTTGCCAGATAGGCAAAAGTCGTCTCGTCCGGCGCGATCATGCCAGCGCGCGCGCCGGCCTCAATCGACATGTTGCAGACCGTCAGTCGGCCCTCGATAGAGAGCGCTTTTATGGCCGTACCGGCATATTCGATAATGTGGCCGACAGCGCCGGCAACGCCGATACGGGCGATGATGGAAAGAATGATATCCTTGGCGGTGACGCCTTCCCCGAGCACACCGTCAATTGTGATGCGCATGCTGCGGGATTTGCGCTGCCACAGAGATTGCGTAGCAAGCACGTGACCGACTTCCGTCGCGCCGACGCCGAAGGCGAGCGCGCCCAGTGCGCCATGGGTAGAGGTGTGACTGTCGGCGCAGACGATCGTCATGCCGGGCAAGCTCAGCCCCTGCTCGGGTCCGACCACGTGCACGATGCCCTGGCGTGGATCATCGAGACCGAAGACAGTGATATTGGATTCCTTGGCGTCCCGCGTCAGTGCTTCGATCATCGTTCGACGTTCGGGATCGTTGATCGCGGACATCTCATGCGTATGCGTCGGCACATAATGATCAGCGGTGCCGAAAATGCGATCGGGAGACCGGGGCTTCAGCCCGCGGTCGCGGAGCACCTGAAAAGCCGGTGCGGTGACATCGTGAATAAAATGGCGATCGATAAAAAGAAGGTCCTGGCCGTCGTCGCGCGACATGATCCGATGGCTGTCCCAGATCTTGTCGTACATCGTCTTCGGCATGCCCATGGCATTGGATGGCATATATGCTGACTCCCATTCACTATCGACAAGCGCAGCAAAGCCCATGCCTTCAGGCACATCATTGCTCACATGATCAACGCTTGATCGATCTCATCCTCGCCAAGGATGATGCATCAGCTTTGCTCCCATGTGGCGTAGTTTTCGGGAAAGCCACCATCGCGAATGACGATGGCAGAAGGCGGGTCAGGATCGGTCAGCCTGGTTGACGTGAAAATGGAAGGCGATACGATCGCACCCGCAGTTCTCTGCGCCTCATCCCTCTCTGTCGAACATGCCGGCGAGATCCGTATCATTCGTCAGAGCGACGGAAGTCGCGCTTCTCGAGCTGCTTATCCGGTGGAATACCGGCATTGCGGAGGAAGTATTATGACCGACGAGACGATCGCCATTTCCTATGGGCGGGGGCATTTGCCATTGACACTGCCAGAAAAGGCGAAGGCAACGCTGATCCGCAAACGGGCACTGCCGAAACTCGCCGATCCGCATCAAGCGATTGCGACAGCCTTGAATGCGCCCGTGGCTTCCGCGCCGCTTTCCGAGCTCGCCAAAGGCCGCAACAGTGCCTGCATCCTGATCTGCGACATCACCCGTCCCGTCCCCAACCGGCTGTTCCTGCGGCCGATGATCGAAACGATGGTCGCCGCCGGGATCCCGCTTAAGGCAATCTCCGTGCTGGTCGCAACCGGCCTGCACCGGCCGAACCTTGGTGATGAACTCGCCGAACTCATCGGTGATCCCTGGGTGCTGGAAAATGTCCGCGTCGACAACCACTATGCCCGTAACGAGGCCGCCCATGTCGATCTCGGCCATACGCGTACGCGCAACACGCCGGTCAAGCTCGACCGCCTGTTCGTCGAAGCCGATCTCAGGATCGCC
>NZ_JACHZQ010000015.1 GCF_014193655.1 Rhizobium sp. BK313
TATAGGGGTTGTCGCCCTCCCAGATGAAGGCCACGTTATCGCCGTTCTTCTTCAGGTGGCGGTCGATGCAATTGTAGGAAACGTTGGTCAGACCGTCTTCGAACCATTTGATCGAGACTTTGCCGGTGAAGGACGTGTTCTTGACCTTTGTATAGGGCTTGAACCAGTCGATCCGCTGGCCGTGCTTGCCCCAGAACTTGTCGGGATCCTCGACGCTCTGCCTGTACCATTTCTGATATTTCGCCGCGTCGATCAAAGCGCGCGCTTTAACCGGCTTCGTCACCGGATGAATCTTTTCCGACATGGTTTCCTCCTCGATCTTGGCACCCTCTTTCGAGATTATGGGTGCTCATTCCATGCAATCAATAGCAGCTCAAGTTACGACAGCAATTGGACAAAGCGCATTTCATCCGCAAAGAATTGCAATTCCGCAACGCTGCGGTTATATAGGGCCATATTTCCCGGACAATGTGGTGTTACACCCCGGACCGCGACACCGGCGCGGACTGACAGAAGGACTATATCCATGGCTCAACAATTGCTCATGCCGAAGGCAACTGCCATCTGGCTTGTCGACAATACAGCCTTGTCGTTCGACCAGATTGCGCAGTTCTGCAAGCTGCATCCGCTCGAAGTCAAGGCCATTGCCGATGGTGAAGCAGCCCAGGGCATTAAGGGCCTTGACCCAATCGCCACCGGCCAGCTTTCGCGCGACGAAATCGCGCGCGCCGAAGCCAATCCGAACCACAAGCTGAAGATTTCCGAACCGAAGGTTCGCGTGCCGGAATCCAAGCGTCGCGGCCCGCGTTATACGCCGGTCTCCAAGCGCCAGGATCGGCCGAACGCCATTCTCTGGCTGGTGCGCAACCACCCGGAACTGAAGGATGCGCAGATTTCCCGCCTCGTCGGCACCACAAAGTCGACCATCGAACAGATCCGCGACCGTACGCACTGGAATTCGACGAACTTGACGCCGATGGATCCGGTGACGCTCGGCCTCTGCAGCCAGATCGACCTCGACATGGAAGTGGAAAAGGCCGCCAAGGGCCGCCCGCTGCCGACTGCCGCCGAACTCGGCGCGACGCTGCAGCCAGCGCAGGAGACCGAGAAGCTCGGCTTCAGCTATGACCGCGAGGACGAGAAGGAAAAGGAAATCGACGCCGACGCCGTCTTCGCCAAGCTGAAGTCGCTGAAATCCACCACACCGGACGATGACGACGATCGGTATTGAGACGCGATCGGTCCTCTGATTCGAAGCCCTGGTTTTTCGACCGGGGCTTTATTTTTTTGTGGCGGCTGGAACTTATCTTGCCCCGAAAATCGCAGAGCCCACGCGGACGCTCGTAGCGCCAAAGGCAACGGCAATCTCGTAGTCGCTCGACATGCCCATGGAGAGCTTTTCGACACCGGCTTTAGTCGCGAGCTTGGCCAGCAACGCGAAATGCGGCCCCGGATTATCATCCGCTGGCGGGATACACATCAGCCCCTCGATCGAAAGTCCAAGCTCCTTTCGGCAGAAATCGACGAAAGCGATCGTATCGTCAGGCGCGATCCCGGCTTTTTGCGGCTCCAGGCCGGTATTGACCTGCACATAGAGCTTCAGCGCCTTGCCCTGGCGTTTCATCTCGTCGGCCAAGGTGCGGGCGATCTTTTCCCGGTCGACCGTTTCGATGACGTCGAATAGCGCCACGGCATCCGCCGCCTTGTTCGATTGCAGCGGCCCGATCAGATGCAGCTCGATCCCGGATGTTTCGGCCTTCAGCACCGGCCACTTGCCCTGGCTTTCCTGCACGCGGTTTTCGCCGAACACCCGCTGGCCGGCCGAGATTGCCGGGCGGATCGCTTCGGCATCGAAGGTCTTGGAAACCGCGACAAGTTGCACGGCGCCCGCCGGCCGCCCGGCCTGACGCTCCGCCGCGGCAATATGGGCACGAACCGCATCCAACCGCTCTTGAAGTTCCATCTTTTTGCCTCGATATTTAAGCCTAATCCTACGACTTTGCAGTAATGAGGCAGGCGGCCTTTGCCAAGGGCCGATGCCGCAGAATCCGGCTTTGCTTTGCAAGATAAGGCACTTGCCGCACCCGCCAAACTTGACGCTTGGTTGGTTTCGTGATGAAGGTCACGGCCAACTCCCCATGATTTTCCGGAATACAAGATCAAATGGCTACCGAACGTTATAATCCGCGCGATGCCGAGCCTCGCTGGCAGCAGAAATGGAACGACGAGAAGGTCTTCCTCACCGACAACGCCGATCCGCGCGAGAAATATTACGTCCTCGAGATGTTCCCCTATCCGTCGGGCCGCATCCATATGGGCCATGTGCGCAACTACGCCATGGGCGACGTCGTCGCCCGTTACAAGCGCGCCCGCGGCTACAATGTCCTGCATCCGATGGGCTGGGACGCTTTCGGCATGCCGGCGGAAAACGCCGCCCGCGACAACAAGGTGCATCCGAAGGAATGGACCTACCAGAACATCGCCTCGATGAAGGCGCAGTTGAAGGCCATGGGCCTGTCGCTGGACTGGAGCCGCGAGTTCGCCACCTGCGATGTCGACTATTACCATCGCCAGCAGATGCTCTTCATCGACATGATGCAGAAGGGCTTGGTCTACCGTAAGAAGTCCAAGGTCAATTGGGACCCGGTCGATAACACCGTGCTCGCCAACGAGCAGGTCATCGACGGCCGCGGCTGGCGCTCCGGCGCGCTCGTCGAGCAGCGCGAACTGACGCAATGGTTCTTCAAGATCACCGAATTCAGCCAGGAGCTGCTGGACGCGCTGGATACGCTCGACCACTGGCCCGAAAAAGTGCGGCTGATGCAGAAGAACTGGATCGGGCGTTCTGAGGGCCTGACGATCCGCTGGGAGATCGTGCCGGAGACCTCGCCGAACGCCGAACGCGAAATCAGTGTCTATACCACGCGTCCCGACACGATGTTCGGCGCCTCTTTCCTGGCGATTTCGGCCGACCACCCGCTCGCCAAGGAAGCAGCGGCCATGAATCCGGCTATCGATGCCTTCTGCGAAGAGTGCCGCCGTGCCGGCACATCGCTTGCCGCATTGGAGACCGCCGAGAAGAAGGGCATGGATACGGGCATCCGCGTCCGCCATCCGCTCGACCCCTCCTGGGAGCTGCCGGTCTACATCGCCAATTTCGTGCTGATGGATTATGGCACGGGCGCGATCTTCGGCTGCCCGTCGGGCGACCAGCGCGACCTGGATTTCGCGCGCAAGTACCACCTGCCGGTCGTGCCCGTCGTGATGCCGAAGGATGGTGACGCCGCAAGCTTCACCATCGGCGATATCGCCTATGACGGCGACGGCGTCATGATCAACTCGCGCTTCCTCGACGGCATGAGCACGGAGGAAGCTTTTGAAACGGTGGCGGCGAAATTGTCGGCCGAAAGCCTCGGCAATGCGCCGCAGGCCGAACGCAAGGTGAATTTCCGCCTGCGCGACTGGGGCATCTCGCGCCAGCGCTATTGGGGTTGCCCGATCCCGGTCATCCATTGTGAGGATTGCGGCATCTTGCCGGTGCCGAAGCAGGATCTGCCGGTCAAGCTGCCTGATGACGTCACCTTCGACCAGCCGGGCAATCCGCTCGACCGCCATCCGACATGGCGCCATGTCGCCTGCCCGCAATGCGGCAAGGATGCCCGTCGCGAAACCGACACCATGGATACCTTCGTCGATTCGAGCTGGTATTACACCCGCTTCACCGCACCGTGGGAACACGAACCAACGGACAAGGCTGCGGCCGATCGCTGGCTGCCGGTCGATCAATATATCGGCGGCATCGAGCATGCGATCCTGCATCTGCTCTATTCCCGCTTCTTCACCCGTGCCATGCGCGAGACCGGCCATGTCGAAGCCAAGGAACCCTTCAAGGGCTTGTTCACGCAGGGCATGGTGGTTCACGAGACCTACAGCCGCGGCCATGGGCTAACGCGCGAATGGGTGTCGCCGGCCGACATCCGTATCGAGGAAGCCGACGGCCAGAGGCGCGCGACTTTGCTGTCGACCGGTGAGGAGATCGCCATCGGCGCGATCGAGAAGATGTCGAAGTCGAAGAAAAACGTCGTCGACCCGGACGATATCATCGCCTCCTACGGTGCCGATACGGCTCGTTTCTTCGTGCTGTCCGATTCGCCGCCTGACCGCGACGTCATCTGGTCGGAAGCGGGCGTCGAGGGCGCGCATCGTTTCACGCAACGCATGTGGCGCCTGGTGTCGGAGGCGGCTGACGCGCTGAACGCGGTCGTTTCGACTCCGGCTAAGGAAGGCGAAGCGCTGGCGATTTCACAGATCGCCCACCGCACGTTGAAGGCGGTTCAGGGCGACTACGACAAGCTTGCCTTCAACAAGGCAGTCGCGCGCATCTACGAATTCGTCAACGCACTGGCTGCTCCACTGGCCAAGGTTGCTGCTGGCGAGACGGATGCCGCCTACCGCTCCGCTGTCCGTGAAGCGGTCGAGATCCTGATCGCATTGGTCGCGCCCATTACGCCGCATCTGGCGGAGGAATGCTCGGCAGCACTCGACAACACGCATCTAATCGCCATGAGCACTTGGCCGACATACGACGAAGTGCTCGTCATCGAGAACGAGATCGTGTATCCGGTACAGATCAACGGCAAGAAGCGCGCCGAATTGACAATTGCGCGCGATGCAGATCAGAATGCCGTGCAAGAGGCTGTACTCGCCCTGGATGCCGTCGGAAGCGCATTGAATGGTCAGGCGCCAAAGAAGATCATCGTCGTTCCACAGAGGATCGTGAACATTGTCGTCTGATAATCTTTTCAAGCTCGCTCGCGCTGCAGGCGTTGCGTCTGTGATTGCCGCTGCCGGTCTTTTATCCTCCTGCCAGGTTCGGCCGCTTTATGCCGAGAGCACCGGCGTCACGCAGAAGCTCGCCGACGTTGCCTTTTCCGACGCCGGTACACGCGTCGGTCAGGCAGTTCGCAATCAATTGATCTTCATCGCCGGCCGCGGTGCTGGCGAAACCAAGACCCCGAAATACACGGTCGATCTGAGCGTCAGCTCCGGCACCACCGGTGTTCTCTACCTGCCTTCCTCCGATACGTCAGCCGCCGGCCGCACGACGGTGACTGCATCGTTCACGCTGAAGAACGCCAGCGACGGCAAGGTTCTGAAATCCGGCAGTCGCGCAGTCACATCGCTAGTGGACTTCCCGACCCAGGAATTTGCCAAGGCACGGGCTATTCGCGATTCGGAAGACCGCGCCGCGCGCGAAGTCGCCGAGCTGGTGGGCGCCGACATCGCTGCAGCGCTTAGCCGCTGATATGAGCGCGCGGCATGGCTGAGATCAAATCCCACGAGTTTGATGGATTTCTTCAAAACGCCGCGCGCAACTATCGCCTCTTTGTCATCTATGGCCCGGATCGCGGTCTCGTATCGGAGCGGGCGGGGCAAATAGCCGGCAAGACCAGCGTCGATCTTAGCGACCCCTTTTCCCTGATCAAACTTGATGTCGGCGATCTTCAGAACGATGCCGGCCGCCTGCTCGACGAAGTCAACGCCATCGGCCTGTTCGGTGGCGAAAAACTGGTGTGGATTCGCGGTGCCGCAAACGAGAAAGCCCTGGTCGATTCACTGCAGATCATTGCCGACAATCCGCCCGATGCCAGTTTTGTCATCATCGAGGCCGGTGATCTAAAAAAAGGCTCCGGCCTTCGCAAAGTAGCCGAGGCTTCTCGGACGGTCGCAACCATTCCTTGTTATGCCGACGATGTTCGCGCGCTTAATAGCCTCATCGACACTGAGCTGGCAAATGAAAATCTGCGCATCACGCCGGCGGCGCGCCAGATCCTGCTGGAATTGTTGGGTGGTGACCGCATCGCTTCGCGCAATGAGGTACGAAAACTGGCGCTTTATTGCCGCGGGCAGGGGACGATCGAAGAGGAACACGTTACCGATATCATCGGCGACGCCAGCGCCATATCAGCGGACGACGCGGTGGATGCCATTCTCAAAGGCGATTCGGAAGCTTTTCTGCATGCGATGCAGAAGATCGCTTCCTCCAAGACACCGATGTTTCTGGTGCTGCAGGGTTGCCTGAGGCAATTTCAGTTGCTGGACATGATGCGCACGGAAATGGATGAAAAGCGCGTCCAGCCGGCGCAAGTCATGCAGACTCTCGGCCGGCATCTGCACTTTCGCCGCAAACCGATCATCGAGCAGGCTCTGAAAAGCTGGACTGCCCCGGCAATTGCCCGTGAAATGAATCGGCTGCAGGCCGCTGTCCTTCAGACCAGGCAACGCGCCAGCCTGGAAGACACAATCGCCACGCAGACGCTGCTGGCGACCACGCTGCAATCAGCCCGCAAGGGCTGATTCACCCAAAACAGCTCAGCGCCGCTCCAGCAACCTGCAGATTTCCTCGAGTTGCTCCAGGGTCTTGTAGGAAATCTTCACTTGGCCGCCGCTGCCGCGATGGTTGATCGTGACATCCAGTCCAAGGGTGTCGGACAATGTCCTTTCCAGCGCCAGCGTATCGGAATCCTTCTCATCCTTGCGGGCACCGGCAGGCCGCGGATCGTTTTGAGCCTTAATATCATTCTGCGCCAGTCGCTCGGCATCGCGCACGGACATGCCCCTGGAAACGATCGTGCGGGCGAGCGCGGCCGGATCGGACGTGGAAACCAGCGCGCGGGCGTGACCCGCGGAAAGGCTACCACCGGCGAGCATGTCGCGAACCGGCTCCGGCAACTTCAGCAACCGCAGCGAATTGGCGACATGGCTGCGGCTTTTGCCGATGATCTCGCCAAGATCGTTTTGCGTATAGCCGTGTTCGGCAATCAACTGTTCATAGCCCAGCGCTTCTTCCAAGGGATTGAGATCGGCGCGCTGAACGTTTTCGACAATGGCGATTTCCAGAGCCGTCTTGTCATCGACATCGCGGACGATAACCGGAATTTCAATTAGGCCGGCCAGCTGCGCCGCGCGCCAGCGTCTCTCGCCGGCTATGATTTCATAGCGATCGATCGAGACGGTACGCACGACGACCGGCTGTACGATACCATGTTGCCGGATGGAACTGGCAAGATCGTGCAGTTCGGTTTCGTCGAAATAGCGACGAGGATTCTTTGGATTGCGGCTGATGAATTCGATCGGCACCATGCGATCCGGATTGACCCCCGGCCTGCCAGCTTCCACAGGCGTCGGCTGATCCATCTCTCCGATGAGAGCTGCCAAGCCGCGCCCAAGGCGCCGTTTCGAAAGATCATCATTCATCGCAATTACTCACTCCAGAACAAACAATAGATCAGGCCGCCGCCTTACGCTGCCGCTCCCGCTGGATCACTTCCGACGCCAGTTGCAGATAGGCTTGGCTGCCAGCGCATTTCAGATCGTAAAGGATCGCAGGTTTGCCATAAGAGGGCGCTTCGGACACGCGAACGTTGCGGGGAATCAACGTATGGTAGACCTTCTCGCCTAAATGCGTGCGCACATCGTTGACGACCTGCTGGGCGAGATTGTTGCGGGAATCAAACATCGTCAACACAATCCCCTGAATATCGAGGAGGGGATTGACGGTGCGCCGCACCTGATCGACGGTCTCCAGCAATTGGCTGAGACCCTCCAAGGCGAAGAATTCGCATTGCAGCGGCACCAGAACCGAGTGAGCGGCCGCCATGGCATTCATTGTCAACAGATTGAAAGAAGGCGGGCAATCGACCAGTATGTAGGAGAAAGCGGTGGCGCCTGCGCCGTTCAGAGCCCGGCGCAGCCGAAAGACGCGGTCAGGCTGTTGAGCAATCTCCATCTCGATGCCAAGCAGATCCATCGTCGAGGGGACGATGTAGAGATTGGGAACCGCGGTCTCCTGAACCGTGTCCAGAATTGTATGCGTGCCAACCAGAAGATCATAGGACGATATCTTGCGGTCCCGTCGCTCGATACCCAGACCCGTGCTCGCATTGCCCTGCGGATCAAGGTCGACAATCAAAACACGTTCGCCAATGGCGGCCAGCGCCGTGGCCAGGTTAATCGCGGTGGTTGTCTTGCCGACGCCACCCTTTTGATTTGCGATAGTAATAATCCGGTTTCGCTCGCCGATCATTGCCGCATATCCAATTATGGTTAAGTTCGACGTCGAGGGCGATTTAACTCCAAAACAACAGAATCTCGCTCGACAACACTGCTGTGTTTTACCAGATCGAATTCCCAACGACCACGGGCTTTCTGGACCTCGCGCTCGTAATCCCGGCCTTTATGCAGCAACAAACGTATATTTTCATTCCGCTCCATCCACGGCGCCGCGTAGTCGAGCAGCACATCCAGCTCGGCAAGGGCTCGTGCCGAGATCACATCGCAGTTAGGAATGACCTTTGGCGCTTCTTCGATGCGGATGGCATGAACCGCACCGCGGGCCTCACATTCCCTAAGGCAAACCCGCAGAAACGCCGCCTTTTTCTGATTGCTTTCGACCAGATCGACGTGCCCGTCCGCCTGCTCTGAGAGGAGAATCGCGGTAATGATGCCGGGAAAACCGCCGCCGCTTCCGAGGTCGACCCAATGCGACGGTTTCGGGTGAAGTTGAAAAATCTGTGCGCTATCCGCTATATGACGCCGCCAGAGGTCATCGACAGTTGACGGCGCGACCAGATTGATGGTCTTCGCCCATTTTTGGAAGAGCTCAGCAAAGTGCTGCAACCGTCCTTGTGTTTCACGTGAAACACGCACACCGTTTAATTCCATGGCAGGACTCTCACACCTTGCAATGTCAGGAAACCAGCTTCCGCTCCGCGGTTCCGTCCAGCTTGCGCAGATAGGCAAGCAAGAGCGATATCGCTGCCGGCGTCATTCCTTCAATTCGCGACGCCTGCGCAATATTCTTCGGTCGCGCCGCCGTCAGCTTTTGCTTCAACTCATTCGACAAGCCGGATAGAGCGGAGAAATCGAAACCCGCGGGTATCACACGCTCTTCCTCGCGCCGCACCTGCACGATATCCGAAGCTTGCCGGTCCATATAGACGGCATAGGCAGCCTCGATCTCGACAGCATCCACAACGCGACGATCCATCAAGCGCAATTCCGGCCACAGACCGGACAGTGATTCGACGGACTGCTCCGGATAGGACAAGAGGTCATATGCCGATCGGCGTTGACCATCCTTGTTGAGATGCAGTCCGGCCTTTTCCGCCTCGCTGGGTGTGACCGTCAATCCCTTCAATTGGAAACGCGCTCGCTCGAGCTTTTCCATGTATTCGCTAAAGCGCAATGCGCGATTCACGTCGACACAGCCAATGGACAAGCCAAGCGGCGTCAGGCGAACATCGGCATTATCAGCACGCAGCGACAGACGGTATTCCGCACGAGAGGTAAACATTCGATACGGTTCAGCCACTCCGCGTGACGTAAGGTCGTCAATCATCACGCCAATATAGGATTCCGTGCGGCTGAGCCGGATTGCCTCGCCGCCTGAGGCTAAACGCGCAGCGTTCAGACCAGCAATCAATCCCTGCGCCCCCGCCTCCTCATAACCGGTCGTCCCATTGATCTGTCCCGCCAAAAACAAGCCGTGAATCTTCATCACTTCAAGCGAAGGCTTCAATTCGCGCGGATCGACATGATCATATTCAATGGCGTAGCCGCACTGCAGCATTCGAACTCGTTCCAGACCCGGAATGGTTCGGATAAAGGCATCCTGCACTTCTTCGGGAAGCGAGGTAGATATCCCATTCGGATAAATGGTCGTATCGTCCAATCCTTCGGGCTCCAGAAAAATCTGATGGCCGTCTCGCTCGCCAAATTTAACGATCTTATCTTCGATCGACGGGCAATAGCGCGGCCCGACGCCTTCGATCTGACCGGAATACATTGCCGAACGCATGAGGTTGTCGGCAATGATCTTATGTGTCGCCGGCGTCGTCCGCGTCACCCCGCATTCGATCTGCGGATTCACGATGCTATCCGTCATGAATGAAAACGGCACCGGCTCGTCATCGGCACCCTGGCGACCTACGGAATTCCAATCAATGGTATTGCCATCCAAGCGCGCCGGCGTTCCTGTCTTTAGGCGGCCAAGCGTTAGATCATAGCGCTGCAAGGTGGCCGATAGCCCCACAGACGGCTCCTCGCCGACACGCCCAGCCGGAATCTTCCTGTCGCCAATATGGATCAGACCACGAAGGAAGGTGCCGGTCGTTAGAACGACAGCGCCACACCGGAAGACCCGCCCATCCTTCAAAACCACCGCTGAAACCCGGCCATCATCGATGGTCAGATCAAAAGCGTCTCCCTCAATCACATCCAGGTTATCGATTGCCGTAATCTCAGCCTGCATGGCAAGCCGATAAAGCTTGCGATCAGCCTGGGTGCGCGGGCCACGAACGGCGGGACCCTTTTTCCGATTCAGCATGCGGAATTGAATACCCGCTGCATCCGCAACGCGACCCATCAAGCCATCCAGCGCATCGATCTCCCGAACCAAATGGCCTTTGCCCAAACCGCCAATCGCCGGGTTGCACGACATCACCCCGATCGTGTCGCGCTTATGCGTGACGAGCGCCGTGCGCGCGCCCAAACGTGCGGCTGCGGCTGCAGCCTCACTGCCCGCATGTCCACCACCTACAACAATCACATCAAATATTTTGTCGAGCATTTCAAAGCCCTCGGTATTGCCGCCTGTTTGGCACACCAAATTCAGGAGTCAAGAAGGTTTCACGTGAAACGTTCTCGGCGGCCTGTCCGAAACCGTGTTTCACGTGAATCACTTACCAATGCAGAATTCGGAGAATATAACGTCAAGAAGATCCTCGACATCGACCCTCCCTGTGATCCGGCCCAAACTATGCGCAGATTGCCGCAGGAATTCCGCGCGTATATCCAACCCAGCAGAAACCGAATTCACCGCCCGCGTCAACGTCTCCAGGCTATCCGTCAATAGCGTCCGATGCCTTAAGCGGCTGGGCAGTGCCAGCGACAGAGCCGCGGATCGCGTTTGCAAATCATTAACCAACAGTTGATGCAACGCCGTCAGACCGGCACCGGTCGCGGAGGAAATGCAGAGATCGTATTTTTCACCGTCGACAGGATGGATATCCGACTTGGTGCCTATACGAAAGACCCTACCATCGAAACCTGGAAAATCCGCTTGGGCCTCGGTCCCGATCTCAGCCAGGGACAGGATGATATCCGCTTCGGCCGCCGTCTTCAGGGCCCGCTTGATTCCCTCACGTTCAATGACTTCCTTTGTTTCACGCAAACCGGCGGTGTCATACAGCTTCACCGCATATCCTTCGATATTGAGATCGATATGCAAGACGTCGCGCGTCGTCCCGGCAATATCGGTCACGATCGCCACCTCTCGCCGCGCCAGTACATTCATCAAGCTTGACTTCCCGGCATTCGGAGCACCGGCAATTACGACCTTCAACCCATCCCTGACAATTTCGCCGAAATCGGCGCCGGCCAGATGCGCAGATAGTTCGGACTGCAGCTCTGCCATATCCGCCCAAATCAGATCGGACACAGAACCGGGAACATCATCCTCATCGGCAAAATCCAACTCCGCTTCGATCAGCGCTCGCGCTCGCGTCAGACGATCCGCCCATCCCTCATAAAGCCTGGAAAGGCCCCCTGCAGCATGCTCCACTGCCAATCGACGCTGCATTTCCGTCTCAGCCGCAATGAGATCGGCCAGGCCTTCGACTTCGACAAGGTCCATCTTGCCGTTCTCAAGGGCCCGGCGTGAAAACTCGCCATGTTCAGCCAACCGGCACTTTTCGAAGGACGCAAGCTCTCCGAGAAGCGTCGCGACAACGGCTTTGCCGCCGTGAACGTGAATTTCCGCGCAATCCTCGCCAGTGAAGGACGCCGGACCAGGGAAAATCAGAACCAGACCCTGGTCGACAATAAGACCATTTCGTGTGCGAATCGTTTTGAGTGCCGCCTGCCGAGGCTCCGGCAGCGACCCAGCCAATATTCTCGTCGCAGATAGGGCCTCCGGCCCGCTGATTCGTACGACTGCGAGACCGGCCGGCAGACCGCCGCTGGAGAGCGCAAAGATCGTATCGTTGAAATCGTGCATAGAATTGATCCGCATCCGAATCGATTCGCCCTGAGGCGATCGAAGACTCATCTCACGGTTATACAAACAAAATCGGGCCGCACGATGCGACCCGACAATTTCGCTTCAGCTTACACCGCTCAAGAGCGATGGTGAATCCGGCTAAGTATTACGTGTTCATCGAGTCGAAGAAGTCCGGATTATTCTTCGTCTGCTTCAGCTTGTCGATCAGGAATTCGATCGCATCCGTGGTGCCCATCGGCGCAAGGATACGGCGAAGAACGAAGATCTTCTGCAGATCCTGACGCGGCACCAGCAGGTCTTCCTTACGGGTGCCGGATTTAAGAATGTCCATCGCCGGGAAGATGCGCTTGTCAGCGACCTTGCGGTCGAGAACGATTTCCGAGTTACCGGTGCCCTTGAATTCTTCGAAGATTACTTCGTCCATGCGACTACCGGTATCGATCAGCGCGGTCGCAATAATCGTCAGCGACCCACCTTCTTCGATATTACGCGCTGCACCAAAGAAGCGCTTCGGGCGCTGCAACGCATTGGCGTCGACACCACCGGTCAGAACCTTGCCGGAGGAGGGGACGACGGTGTTGTAGGCACGGCCGAGACGCGTGATCGAATCGAGCAGGATGACAACGTCACGGCCATGTTCGACAAGGCGCTTGGCCTTCTCGATGACCATTTCCGCGACCTGCACATGGCGGACAGCTGGTTCGTCGAAGGTCGACGAGATGACCTCGCCGCGCACCGAGCGCTGCATGTCCGTCACTTCCTCGGGACGTTCGTCAATCAGAAGAACGATCAGATAGCAGTCCGGATGATTGGCGGTGATCGAATGGGCGATATTCTGCAGCAGCACCGTCTTACCGGTGCGCGGCGGTGCCACGATCAGACCGCGCTGTCCCTTGCCGAGCGGCGCCACGAGATCGATGACGCGTGGCGACAAATCCTTCGTGGTCGGAACGTCGAGCTCCATGCGGAATCGCTCGTTCGGATAAAGCGGCGTCAGATTGTCGAAGTGGACCTTGTGACGGATCTTTTCCGGATCGTCGAAATTGATGGTGTTGACCTTCAACAGCGCGAAATAGCGCTCGCCTTCCTTCGGTCCGCGGATCGGTCCCTCAACCGTATCGCCGGTCTTTAGCGAGAAGCGGCGGATCTGCGACGGGGAGATATAGATATCGTCCGGACCCGGCAGATAGTTGGCATTGGCGGAGCGAAGAAAGCCGAATCCGTCCTGCAGGACCTCGACAACGCCTTCGCCGATAATTTCCACGTCCTGGCTAGCAAGCACCTTTAGAATGGCAAACATTAGTTCCTGTTTGCGCATCGTGCTGGCATTTTCGACCTCGAGCGATTCGGCAAAAGCCAGGAGATCGGTCGGGGATTTGTTCTTAAGTTCTTGAAGCTTCATTTCAGCCATGAAGGGATTTACTCTGTTTTTAGAAGGGGAAAGGCAATGTTGGTCGTATTCAGAACCGCGATGAGGGCATTCGCGGGCGACAGAACTGATACATGCCACGAAGAAGAGATGGCGGGAAAATAGCGATTCACTTTGTGCCCCGCAAGGGGGGCCAGCAAAATGAAGGAAATTTAACTTCGACGCTAAGTTCTACTGTTTATTTCAGCCAAATGGCTTCACCACCACAAGGATCACGATCAGGATCATCAGCACCGTGGGCGCCTCGTTCATAAACCGCCAATAGCGGGCGGAATGCCGATTTTCATCGCGGGCGAAAGCCCCAACGGCGCGGCTGAAAAACATATGCACGCCGGTGAGCAGCACGACGAGACCGATCTTGGCATGCAGCCAACCGCCTTGAAAATCATAGACCGACCAGGCGAGATAAAGTCCGAAAACCCATGTCAGCATCATAGCCGGCGTCATGATCACCCGCAAAAGCCGCCGCTCCATCACCTTGAATGTTTCCGATTGCTGAGAGCCTGGCTCTGCATCGGTGTGATAGATGAAAAGCCTCGGCATGTAGAATAGCCCGGCCATCCAGGAGATCACCGCGATGATGTGGAAAGCCTTGATCCAGAGGTAGAGATTGTCCGGATGCCAGGCGAACAGGCCGATCGCCAACGCCACGAACAGCAGGATCATGAAATATGCGCGCCGGCTGGCATAGGCGCCCGGGCGAGGATCTATCTGCTTTTCCCTCGATTGCTCACCCATCTATTCAGCCCCTCCATCCGCGCACGCGCTCGACCAAGGCGGCAACGTCCGATGGATCGGCCTGCGGCGTGATGCCATGGCCGAGGTTGAAGATCAGCGGGCCGTGACCCAGATGCTGCAGGATCTCGTCGATCCCGTCCGTGAGCGCCTTACCGCCGGCAACCACGCGCATTGGATCGAGGTTGCCTTGCACCGGCCCGTCCTGTTGCAGCTCCCTGGCAAAGGCAAGCGGCACCGACCAGTCAAGACCGATCGCATCCGCGCCTGTCTTCTGCCGATAGGTCTTCAGCAAATATCCCGCGCCCTTGGCAAAGGCGATGATCCGGGCCTGCGGCCGCCGCGACTTCACGGAAGCGATCATCCTGGCAACCGGCTTGACGGCGAAAGCCTCGAACTCCGTCTCGCCAAGCACACCCGCCCAGGAATCGAAGATCTGCACAGCGTCGGCGCCGGCATCGATCTGGGCCACCAGATAGTCGGCGGAAATATCGGCCAGCAGCAGCAGCAGATGCTCGAACGCGTTTGGATGCCGATAGGCGAAGAGCCGGGCAGGGGCCTGATCGGGCGTCCCGTGGCCGGCGATCATATAGGTCGCAACGGTCCAAGGCGCCCCGCAGAAGCCTAGCAGCGTCGTCTCCTCGGGCAGCTCGCTCCGCAGCCGCCGTACCGTCTCCATCACCGGAGCGAGGTGCCTAAGCACGCCGTCGACCTTCAGCGCTCGAATGCCCGCTTCATCGATGGGATCCATCTCTGGCCCATGCCCCTCGGTAAACCGGACATTGCGTTTCAATGCATCGGGAATCACCAGGATGTCGGAAAACAGGATTGCAGCATCGAAGCCATACCGCCGGATCGGCTGCAACGTCACTTCGACCGCATGCTCTGGACTGTAACAGAGTTCGAGGAAGCTCCCTGCCTTCGCCCGTGTCTCCCTGTATTCCGGGAGATAGCGACCGGCTTGGCGCATCAGCCAGAGAGGGGGAGGCGTCAACGTTTCTCCGTTGAGCACCCTCATGATCTTCCGGCGTTCATCGCTCAAGACATTATCCCATATAAAAACTAAAGATATATCTAAGGTTTCTATTTCTTAGAGTCGGTGACTATCAAGGATTAAAATTCATCCACGCCTTGTCCAATTTGTCGCGTACCCATGCGCACTTCCGCAAAGCCATCGGGGCATTTATGGGATATGTGGAAAGCGGAATAATTAGATCAATCTTTTTAGCAACTTGGCTCGTCCTCTGCTTTGAACCGTCCTGGGGATAAGCTGGGGAGCCGGGCAGCGGAAAACAGATTATCCACGTTGCCCACAAGCGCCGATGAAGACCCTTCGCGAAAAACCGAAATGTGGAAAAGTCGGCGGTTTTCCACTTGCCCCCGACCGGGCGGTTCCCGTACCTCTCTTTTCTCCCGAGATATCAACAGGTGATGGAAAGTAGCGTGGAAAACCGGACAAGCTTCTTTCATCTGCATCTGATTTCTGACTCAACGGGCGAGACTCTAATCTCCGCAGGCCGCGCCGCATCGGTGCAATTCCATGCCAGCCAGCCGATCGAGCATGTCTATCCGCTGATCAGGAACCGCAAGCAGCTTCTGCCGGTACTCGAAGCGATCGATCATAGTCCTGGAATTGTCCTCTATACGATCGTCGACCGTGAGCTTGCCGATTTTATCGATGAGCGTTGTCGAGAGATGGGCGTGCCCTGCGTCAATGTCCTCGAGCCGGTGATGAATGTCTTCCAGACCTATCTCGGTACGGCCTCGCGCCGCCGGGTCGGCGCCCAGCATGTGATGAACGCCGATTATTTTGCCCGCATCGAAGCGCTGAACTTCACCATGGATCATGATGATGGGCAGATGCCGGATGACTATAACGATGCTGATGTCGTCATTATCGGCATCAGCCGGACATCGAAGACGCCGACCAGCATCTACCTGGCCAACAGAGGCATCAAGACCGCCAATATCCCGATCGTGCATGGTGTGCCCTTGCCCGAGAACTTGATCCAGGCGACCAAACCGCTGATCGTCGGGCTGGTGGCGACCACCGACCGGATATCGCAGGTTCGCGAAAATCGCATTCTCGGAGCAACAGCCGGTTTCGATCGCGGTGATTATATCGACCGCGCGACAATCTCCGAGGAGCTTAAATATGCCCGCTCGCTCTGCGCCCGGCACAATTGGCCTATCATCGACGTCACCCGCCGCTCGATCGAAGAGACCGCGGCTGCCATTGTTGCTCTGCGCCCGAAGCTGCGCTAAGCGCTGGATATCATGATTCCCGAGGTTCATCCGAATGACAGCGCCGCTCATCCTCGCTTCTTCCAGCCCATTCCGGCAGATGTTGATGAAAAATGCCGGCCTGCATTTCCAAGCAGTTGCGGCTGACATCGATGAACGCGCGATCGAGGCACCGCTGGAGCGGGATGGCGCTGGACCGGATGCCGTGGCGCTGGTGCTCGCCAAGGCCAAGGCGAAAGAGGTGAGTGATCGTTTCGCCGGTTCGCTCGTCATCGGCTCCGATCAAACGATGTCGCTCGGCGATCAGGTCTTCCACAAGCCCAAGACGATGGCAGATGCTGAAAACCATCTGCACACTTTATCCGGCAAGACACATCGTCTGAACAGCGCCATCGCGCTGGCGCGCAACGGCGATATTATCTGGGAACATGTGTCCCACGCCGAATTGACCATGCGCAAACTCTCGTTCGATTTTATCCATCGCCACCTGAGCCGGGTTGGCGACAAGGCGCTGTCGAGTGTCGGTGCCTACCAGCTAGAGGCTGAAGGGATACAGCTTTTCTCGAAAATCGACGGCGATTATTTTACCATCGTCGGACTGCCGATGCTGCCGCTCCTTCAGCAGCTTCGCGAACTCGGAGTGATCGATGGGTGATTCACGTGAAACATTGGGCCCTAATGCTTTTGTCACGGGCTATCCCATCAAGCATTCGCGCTCACCGCTGATCCATGGCCATTGGCTGCGAACACTCGATCTCGTGGGCAGTTATCGCGCGCATGAAGTCTCGCCGGATGATTTTCCGGCCTTCATCGCCTCCTTGAAGGACGGCTCGAGCGGCTTCGTCGGCGGCAATGTGACGATCCCGCACAAGGAGACGGCATTCAGGCTGGCGGATCGACCGGATGAATTGTCCGCGGAGCTCGGTGCTTCGAACACGCTCTGGCTTCAGGACGGCTTGCTGCATGCGACCAACACCGACGGCCGCGGTTTCACGGCCAATCTGGACGAGCGACATCCCGGTTGGGATCATACCGGCCGGGTGGTGATCCTGGGCGCGGGCGGCGCCAGCCGCGCCGTCATCCAGGCGGTCCGGGATCGTGGCATCAAAGAAATTCACGTTGTCAACCGTACTGTCGAACGGGCACAGGATCTGGCGGATCGATTCGGTGAACGCGTCCAAGCCCATCCGATGGCAGCACTGGATGAGGTGATGCGGGGGGCCGGCCTCTTCGTCAATACCACTTCGCTCGGCATGGACGGCGAGACGGCACCGCGGATCGATTTTTCGCCGCTGGCTGAAAATGCTGTTGTCACCGACATCGTCTATGTGCCGTTGAAAACCCCGTTGCTTGCCCAGGCCGAAGAACAGGGCTTTGCCATTGTCGACGGTCTCGGCATGTTGTTGCATCAGGCTGTGTCAGGATTCGAAAAATGGTTCGGCAAGCGTCCCGTTGTCGATGAGGCGCTGCGGGCGTTAATCATCGCCGATATGGAAAAGCACTGATGATCCGCGTTGGCCTCACCGGATCGATCGGCATGGGAAAATCGACGTCGGGGAAGCTCTTCGCCGAAGCCGGTATCCCCGTAAATGACGCCGACGCAGTGGTGCATGATCTCTACAACGGCGAGGCCGTCCCTCTGGTGGAAGCCGCTTTTCCAGGAACGACGAAGGATGGGGCTGTCGATCGACAGGAGCTTGGCCGCAAACTTGCTGCCGACCCCTCCGGTTTCAAACGACTGGAAGCCATCGTCCATCCGCTGGTCCGACAGCGCGAGCGGACGTTTCTGGACCATCAACGTGCCGCCGGGGCGGATATCGTCGTGCTCGATATTCCGCTCCTGTTCGAGACCGGCGCCGATGAAAGGGTCAACAAAATCGTCGTCGTCAGCTGCGATCCACAGATTCAAAGGCAAAGAGTGCTTGCCCGACCGGGCATGACTGAGGAAAAATTCAATATGATTCTCTCCCGCCAGACGCCGGATGCGGAGAAGCGGGCACGGGCCGATTACATCATCGACACCGGCCACAGCATGGACGCGGCGCGGAAGCAGGTCAGAGACATCATAGCGGACCTGCGGCAGCAGTCGGCGGATAACGAACCTACTGGCGGAGAGCCCTGATATGCGCGAAATCATTTTCGATACGGAAACGACCGGCCTGGACAACAGAGCCGACCGCGTCATCGAAATCGGCGGCATCGAGCTTTTCAATCATTTTCCCACCGGCAAGACCATCCATCTCTATATCAATCCCGGCGACCGCAAGGTTCACCCGGATGCGCTTGCCGTGCACGGAATCACCGACGAATTCTTGAAGGACAAGCCGCCCTTTGCCGATGTTGTTGAGGAGATCCTCATGTTTTTCGGCGAAGCGAAGTGGATCGCCCATAATGCGACTTTCGACATGGGCTTCGTGAATGCCGAATTCGCGCGGCTCGGCCGGCCGCCGATCCTGCCCGACACGGTGATCGATACGCTGGCCATGGCGCGGCGCAAACATCCGATGGGGCCGAACTCACTGGATGCACTCTGCCGGCGCTATGGCATCGATAATTCCCACCGCACCAAACACGGCGCGCTTCTCGATTCCGAGCTGCTGGCGGAAGTCTATATCGAGATGATCGGCGGACGGCAGACGGCTCTTGGCCTCGGCAGCATCAACGGTTCATCCGCACGGTCCCGGCAGGCCGACGATGCGGGAGAGATCGTTGCGGATATCCTCGTGCGGCCGAAGCCTCTGGCAGGCAGATTGAGCCAGACCGAGTTGGAAGATCACGCCGCGCTGATTGCCAAGCTTGGCGAAAAAGGCATCTGGTCGAAATACCGCGCTTTGAACTGAAGAATATTTCAAGCCGCCAAAAGAAAATGCCCGAATCGCAATCCGGGCATTTTTATTTCCATCGATGGAATAGACAGAAGCTTAGTTCGGAACCGCTTCGACCTGGGCGCGGGCCTGTTCTTCGGCGACACGCTGTGTGAACATCTGCGCGAAATCAATAGGATCGATCATCAGTGGCGGGAAGCCGCCATTGCGGGTGACGTCGGCGATGATCTGACGGGCGAAGGGGAACAGCAGGCGTGGGCACTCGATGAAGAGCAGCGGCAGCATGTGTTCCTGCGGGAAACCGGTGACGCGGAAAACGCCGCCATAGACCAGCTCGGTGTGGAAGAGAACCCGTTCACCGTCCTTCGCCTCGGCATTCAGCGTCAACACGACGTCGAAATCCGATTCAGACAGCGGGTTGGCGTTGACGTTAACATTGATGTTTATATCGGGGGCGTTTTCCCGGGCCTGCAGCGAGCGCGGAGCACCAGGATTTTCGAAGGAAAGATCCTTGGTGTATTGAGCAAGGATGGAAAGGCTCGGGCTGGCTGCACCGTTGCCGCTGTTCTCGTTGGCCATGGGGGTTTCCTCTGACGTCAATGGGTGTCGCCATCTAGCATTTCGAATAAGGGCTTACAACCCTTGAGGCTCCGGCCATTTTCGGCCGCTTTGGCCTATTCTTCAAGGCGTTTTTGATCAGACCAAGGCGAGTTGCGATTGGGCTCGCGATGAAAATCGGTCTCATCGAGATCGACAACGCCTCCCGCTCCGCGCGGCCGGGTTTTGGGGCTGGGACCTTGGTTCGGGCCTTGCCCAGTTCCATGTCTGAAGGCGCGCGAGCCGCCCAGAACGACGATGCGTTTCCGCAGGACCTTCCAGGCGAGTTCACGCACCGCCGGAATGAAGAGCAGCAATCCGATAATATCAGAAATGAAGCCGGGCAGCATCAAGAGGAATGCGGCAACGACGATCATGGCGCCATGCACCATCTCGCGTCCGGGGTCGCCACCGTTGCGGCTCTCGGCCGAAATGCGCTGCAGGATGCCGATGCCCTGGATTCTGAGAAGGGCAGCGCCCAATAGGGCGCTGAGGATGACCAGCGCCAATGTTGCCCAGACGCCGACCATCTTGCCGACGATGATGAAACCGGCGATTTCGGCAAGCGGCATCAGAAAGACGAAGATAGGAACAAGGGATAGGCGCATGTTAACGTGTCCTGGAAGCGGGCTTATATGCTTAGCGTTAGTCCATCGCGCATAATAAAGATACCAGTCCGCTATTTGAATGATAGATGGATGCGGACTATATGGGGATTGAAACTCTCAATTTTAACGGTGGTTCCGACACGAGATGGGTGCAAACGACTTTGTGACGATCTTTTTCCTGGTGGCGGCGGTGCTGATCTTCTTTCAGCTGCGTAGCGTCCTTGGCCGCCGCACGGGGAATGAGAAGCCGCCGCGCGATCTCTATGGTTCTCCCGATTCGGCTACCGGTCCGACTGTGCCCGATGCCGGCAAGGTGGTGACCCTGCCGCGCCGCGATGCGGCGGAGGATGAAGACCGCTTTGCCGCCATCGACGCCTTTGCGGCAGCCGGTACGGCGCTCAATGATTCGTTGCGCGAACTCAGCAAGGCCGACCCCACCTTCAATCCGAAGGAATTCGTCAACGGGGCGCGCATGGCCTACGAGATGATCGTCATGGCGTTTGCCGATGGCGACCGCAAGGCGCTGAAGGGTCTGTTGTCGCGAGAGGTCTATGAGGGTTTCGACGCTGCCATTACCGAGCGCGAGACCAAAGGTGAAAAGGTGAAGTCAACTTTTGTCGGCATCGACAAGGCCGACATCGTCAGCGCTGAGATGAAGGGGACGGAAGCTTTCGTGACGATGCGTATCGTCAGCCAGATGATTTCGGCGACCTACGACAAGACCGACACGCTTATCGATGGTGATGCCGAAGCCGTGGCCGAGATCAGCGATCTCTGGACCTTTGCCCGCGACAGCCGTTCGCGCGATCCGAACTGGAAACTCGTGGCGACCGAATCCGAACAATGACGACTCCATCGCAGGATTTCAGGCTTGAGCCGGCAACCTTCGCCGATCTGAAGGGCTGGAAGGACGACGATCCCTCCGGCCTTTTTCGTGCCATGAAGGACTGTCGGGCTTATATCAGGGACGTGAAGCCTTACCGCACCGGTGCTACCGGTTTGACCGCAAGTGATCTCCTCACCTTGCTCGATGATGCAAAGGATTGCGAGCCGAAGGACGCGGCCGAAGCCCGAGCGTTTTTCGAGCAACGCTGCCGGCCCTTCTTCATTCGCCGCGGCGACGGCGTCAGGGGTTTCGTGACCGCCTTCTACGAGCCGGAGATCGCAGTTTCCGCGACGCCGGACGAGATCTATTGCTATCCCTTCTATCGCCGCCCGGACGATCTGATCGATCTGGATGATGGGAGCAGACCCGCGGAGCTCGATTCGTCCTATATGTTTGGTCGCTTGGACAACGGCACCGTCTCCGCCTATCCCGACCGTGGTGAGATCGATCGCGGTTGTCTCGAGGGCAGGGGCCTGGAGATTGCCTGGGCGAAGTCCAAGGTGGATGTCTTCTTCGTGCATGTGCAGGGCGCCGCGAGGCTGCGCTATCCCGATGGGCGCATGGGCCGCATTACCTATGCCGCCAAGGCCGGCCATCCGTTCTCGGCTGTCGGCCGTCTGCTGATCGAGCGCGGTGTACTCGACCGCGCGACGATTTCGATGCAGACGATCCGCGATTGGCTCTATGCTCATCCGCAGGAGGTCGATCAGGTCCTGTGGCATAACAGGTCCTATATTTTCTTCCGCGAGGCCGATGTCAGCGATCCGGCGCTTGGTCCGATCGCAGCGGCGAAGGTGCCGTTGGTCGCCGGCCGCTCGCTGGCGGTCGATCGCCTGATCCACACCTTCGGCTTCCCTTTCTTCATCCAGTCGGAAAGCCTGACGCATCTCGATGGCGGCAAGCCTTTTGGGCGGCTGATGCTGGCGCTCGACACCGGCTCGGCGATCGTCGGCCCGGCGCGCGGAGATATCTTTACCGGTTCCGGCTACGATGCCGGAGAGCTTGCCGGTACCGTGCGCAACGACGCGGATTTTTATATATTGGTTCCGAAGGCGGCAGCTCAGAGGTTCGGCTGATGGCTTCAGATCGACAAACCAAGGAACGAAAGCTCAGCACGGACGAACGCATCCTCTGGGGCAAAGTCGCGAAAAGCACCCGGCCATTGCCGGAGCGACTTGCCGATATAGAGGCTTTCGACGAGGTTCTGGCGGCGGAGGCGCAGGCTGAGGAAACCGCACGCGCCGAAAAGGCGAGAGTCACGGCAGCGTCCACCGATCCGCAAATTTCGCCGCCACCGGCAAAACAGCCTTCCGGCACACACCAGCCGCTGGAGCGGCCGGTCAAGCGCAAGATCGCCAAGGGCCGGCTGGCGCTGGAAGCGCGGATCGACCTCCACGGGCTGATCCAGAGCGAAGCGCATGCCATGCTTCTGGATTTCCTCCTCCGGGCACATCAACGCGGTCTTCGCCACGTGCTCGTCATCACCGGCAAGGGCAGTTCCATGGGCAGCGAGGGCGCCTTGAAGCGCGCCGTACCGATGTGGTTTTCGAAGCCCGAATTCCGCTTCCTGATCTCCTCTTACGAGACCGCGGCGCAGCACCATGGCGGCGACGGCGCCCTCTATATCCGCCTGTCGCGACTGAAAGGGGACAGGCTGTGACCCCGTTCGGCGAAGCGGTGAGAAAACTCAGGGCGCGAAAAGGTGTCTCGCAGAAGGAAATGGCCGCGGCCCTGAACGTGACTCCGGCTTATTTATCTGCCTTAGAACATGGAAAGCGCGGCACACCGACCTTCGATCTGCTGCAGCGCATAGCCGGATACTTCAACATCATCTGGGACGAGGCAGAAGAATTGTTCCTGCTGGCGCGCTTTTCCGACCCGCGTGTCGTCATCGATACCTCGGGCCTAGCGCCCGAATATACGGCCCTGGTCAATCGCTTGGCAGGCCGGATTCGCAGTCTCGATGCGGCGACAATTAGGGAACTGTCCCTGGTTCTCGAAAATGCCGGTAAAAGCGGCTGAAAACCGCCTTAATCCCCTGCTTTATGCCTGATATGGGGGCCTTCCGTTTGGAAGTTCGGGGTGAAACATCCTATATTCAGGGAAAGAAGAACTGCTGATTCGGTAGAGATCGGCGGTGTTCTCTAAAACACTGGAAAGACTTCAATAAATGACCGACACATCCGTAACCGAAAACGGCGGTAATGCCGAGTATGGCGCAGATTCCATCAAGGTTCTTAAGGGCCTTGATGCGGTGCGTAAGCGTCCCGGCATGTACATCGGCGACACGGATGACGGCTCTGGCCTGCATCACATGGTTTATGAGGTCGTCGACAACGCCATCGACGAGGCGTTGGCCGGCCATGCCGACATCGTCACGGTGACACTCAATCCCGATGGCTCGGTGACCGTCACCGACAACGGCCGCGGCATCCCGACGGATATCCATACCGGTGAAGGCATTTCCGCAGCCGAAGTCATCATGACCCAGCTACATGCCGGCGGTAAGTTCGACCAGAACTCCTATAAGGTCTCCGGCGGCCTGCATGGCGTCGGGGTCTCCGTCGTCAACGCGCTGTCCGTCTGGCTGAAACTGAAAATCCGCCGCCAGGGCAAGATCCACGAAATGAGCTTTACGCATGGCGTCGCCGATGCGCCGCTGCGCGAGACGGGCGATGCCACCGAGACCGGCACCGAAGTCAGCTTCATGCCGAGCACATTGACGTTCACCATGACGGAATTCGACTATGGCACGCTGGAGCATCGCCTGCGCGAACTCGCCTTCCTGAACTCCGGCGTTCGCATTCTCCTCACCGACAAGCGCCATTCCGACATCAGGCAGGAAGAGATGCTCTATGACGGCGGCCTTGAGGCCTTCGTTGCCTATCTCGACCGCGCCAAGAAGCCGCTGGTCGAAAAGCCGGTTTCCATCCGTGGCGAAAAGGATGGCATCACGGTCGAGGTGGCGATGTGGTGGAACGACAGCTACCACGAAAACGTGCTCTGCTTCACTAACAACATCCCGCAGCGCGATGGCGGCACTCATATGGCCGGTTTCCGTGGCGCGCTGACGCGCCAGATCACCTCCTATGCTGATACGTCTGGGATCACCAAGAGGGAGAAGGTGACGCTGACCGGTGACGACTGCCGCGAAGGCCTGACGGCTGTGCTTTCGGTAAAAGTTCCGGATCCGAAATTCTCCTCGCAGACCAAGGATAAGCTGGTCTCGTCGGAAGTCCGACCGGTGGTCGAAAGCCTTGTCAACGAGGCACTGAGCACCTGGCTGGAGGAGCATCCGTCCGATGCGAAGATCCTAGTCGGCAAGGTGGTTGAAGCCGCCGCCGCCCGCGAAGCCGCCCGCAAGGCGCGTGAGTTGACCCGGCGCAAGGGCGCGCTCGATATCGCCTCGCTGCCCGGCAAGCTTGCCGATTGCTCTGAACGCGATCCTGCCAAGTCCGAAGTCTTCCTGGTCGAGGGTGATTCAGCGGGCGGTTCTGCCAAACAGGGCCGTTCGCGCGAAAACCAGGCGATCCTGCCCCTGCGCGGCAAGATCCTCAATGTCGAACGCGCACGTTTCGACAAGATGCTGTCGAGCCAGGAAATCGGCACGCTGATCACCGCGCTCGGTACCGGCATCGGCAAGGACGAGTTCAACGCCGACAAGCTGCGCTATCACAAGATCATCATCATGACGGACGCCGATGTCGACGGCGCCCATATTCGCACGTTGCTGCTCACCTTCTTTTTCCGGCAGATGCCGGAGCTCATCGAGCGCGGCCACATCTATATCGCGCAGCCGCCGCTCTATAAGGTGACGCGCGGCAAGTCGGTGCAATATGTGAAGGATGAGAAGGCGCTGGAAGAATACCTGATCGGCCAGGGCCTCGAGGATGTCAGCTTGCAGCTCGGCACCGGCGAAGTTCGCGCCGGCCAGGATCTGCGAGAGGTCATTTTCGATGCTCTGCGTCTGCGCACGCTGCTTGAAAATCTGCATTCTCGCTATAACCGCGCGGTGGTCGAACAAGCGGCGATTGCCGGCGCTCTCAATGCGGAGCTCATCAGCGACCCGGCTCGTGCCGAGGAATTGGTGAAAAACGTCGCCAAACGGCTCGATATCATTGCCGAAGAGACCGAGCGCGGCTGGGAGGGTGTGCTTACCAGCGAAGGCGGCTTGCGTTTCGAGCGCATGGTGCGCGGCGTCAAGGAAGTCGTCGTTCTCGACATGGCGCTGATCGGCTCGCAGGATGCGCGCCATATCGATCAGATCGGCTCGCGCCTCAAGGATATCTACGATCTGCCCCCGAAGCTCGGGCGCCGTGACGGCGAGACCGAAATTTCCGGCCCGCGTATGCTGCTGGAGACGATCTTCGCCAGCGGGCGCAAGGGTCTCACCATGCAGCGCTACAAGGGCCTCGGCGAGATGAATGCCGAACAGCTTTGGGAAACGACGCTCGATCCGAACGTCCGCTCGCTGCTGCAGGTCAGGGTTAATGATGCCACCGACGCTGACGGTTTGTTTGCGCGGCTCATGGGTGATGAAGTCGAACCCCGGCGCGAATTCATCCAGGACAACGCGCTAAGCGTCGCGAACCTCGATATTTAGTTACCAATTTCGGAAATAAAAAAGGCCCGCCTGATCTTCAGGCGGGCCTTTTCATTTTGATATCAACTACTTGGCGATGAAGGTGCCGTTAAAGGCGAGCTCGGAAAGCGGCTTGCGCTGGCTCGGCACTTCGCGTTCCCTAAGCTTTTCCGGAAGCTGGTTCTTGTCACCGATTTTGCCGATCGCAACGGCGGCTTCGACGCGGAAGCCATCGGGAATGCCGAGAACCTCATAGGCTTTGTCTACATGGAAACCGGTCATGCCATGCGCTTCGTAGCCGGCCAGATGCGCCTGCATCGCCAGAAAGCCCCAAGCCGTGCCGGCATCGAAGGAATGGCTGTAGTTCGGCTTCTGCTCCGCAGAACCGAGCTCGCCGTTATGGGTGCGCGAAACGACAAAAAGAAGGGCAGCGGCGGACTTGACCCAGCCCTGGTTGAATTCCACCAACAGGCTCAGGAACTTGTCCCAATTTTCCGAGCCGCGCAGCGCGTAGACGAAGCGCCATGGTTGCAAGTTGGAGGAGGACGGAGCCCAATGCGCGGCTTCCAGCATGGTCAGCAGGTCGGCTTCCGGCATGGTTTCGTTGGCGTAAGCGCGTGGCGACCAACGGTCGAGGAAAAGCTTGTCGATCGGATATTGCGATTCGCGGGAATTGCTTGATGTCATGGGGTTCTTTCCATTTGAAGGAAGGTGGTCGCAGCCGGTCGTTGGGAGCGGACCGGGCGACTGGCCTTTGGGGGGATGCGAAGCAAACCTATACCCTGCTTGTATCTACAGTCCAGTCCACGTCGAGCTCTTCGCGGAAGGCGAATCGCTTCAGGTGGTCGACCACCACATTCTGCATGCGTTCGAGGTCCTGTGGATTTTCGACGTGCAAGGTCATCAGCAAAGTGGAAGCGTCGGCCACGAACTCGACGGAGGTTTCGGGGCTGAATGGCACCTTTCCGGCGGCCTCATTGAATTCCACCGCGAATCTGTGGCTCCAGTGCTTGCAGAGCTGCTGAAGATAGCGGCTGGCATGGTCTGTTTTTACGGTCGAAACGGATGTTGGCATGTGGCGCTCCAATAACTGGAATATAACGGACAAGTTTTCCGTATAATCGTATCTGGCCTTGCGAGGTAGACAGTCTGTTTCAACATTGCGTTATTTCGGTGAAACGCGATTTCGCTATGATCCCCTAATAGGATAACGCGCGCGAATTGGAGACAACCTTGCTGGTGAACGGAAAGTGGATGGAAGACTGGCAGCCGGTCCAGGCCAAGGATGCGAAAGGCGGCTTCGTTCGCCAGACGTCGAGCTTCCGCAATTGGGTGACGCCGGATGGGCAACCGGGCTCGACGGGTGAGGGTGGTTTTGCTGCCCAAACCGGCCGTTATCATCTTTATGTCGCTCTCACCTGTCCCTGGGCCTCGCGCACTCTGATCGGCCGCAAGCTGAAGGGTTTGGAGGATGTCATTTCCGTATCGGTGGTCGAGCCGGCCTTGACCAAGCAAGGCTGGCGGTTCGGCGACTATCCCGGCGCAACCGACGATCCGATCAACGGCGCCACCTATATGCATGAAATCTATACCAGGGCCGATCCGCTCTTCTCCGGTCGAGCCACTGTGCCGGTACTCTGGGACAAGCGGAAGGGCACGATCGTCAACAATGAATCCGCCGATATCCTGCGTATGCTGAACGACGGTTTTGGTGATCTCGCCAGCCATACGATCGATCTTTATCCGGCAGGCAAGCGCGAAGACATCGATGCTTTCAACGCCCGTATCTATCCCGCCCTCAACAACGGCGTTTACCGCGCCGGTTTCGCAACGACACAGATCGCCTATGAAGAGGCTTTCCGCGATGTTTTCGATTGCCTGGATTGGGTTGAAAGCGAGCTGGAAGGCAGAGACTTTCTCTTTGCCAAGCATCCGACCGAAAGCGACATCAGGCTTTTCGTCACGCTCGTCCGCTTCGATCTTGCTTATCATGGCCTGTTCAAATGCAATCTCCGGCGCCTGTCGGACTATGCCAATCTCCAAGCCTTCTGCCGCCGCATGCTTGACTGGCCAGGTGTCGCCGAGACCGTCAGCTTCGACCATATCAAGCGCGGCTACTATTCCATCGCAGCCCTTAACCCGACGGGAATCGTGCCGGTCGGCCCGGCGCTGGACGAGCTTTTCTGATACTCGACCGTCTCCGAAAACCCGTCTAAGGTCCGCCTCGCTTTGATAGAATGAGGAGGGTGGTCATGGATTGGGAGGAGTTTCGACGCTGGTCGGAAAAGGCAGCAGATTGGGGTGCGGACTATCGCGCGTCGCTGCGCGACCGGCCTGTGCGGGCGCAGACGGCGCCAGGCGAAATCGCTGCACATATTGCTGATTCACCCCCTGAATCCGGCGAAGCGATGGAGGATATCTTCAAGGATTTTGAGGATATCCTCGTTCCCGGCATGACGCATTGGCAGCATCCGCGCTTCTTTGCCTATTTCCCCGCCAATGCCGCCCCGGTCTCGGTCATCGCCGAATATCTGGTCAGCGTGATCGCCGCCCAATGCATGCTCTGGCAGACCTCGCCCTCTGCCACCGAGCTGGAAACCAAGGTGGTCGACTGGCTGCGCCAAGGCCTTGGCCTTCCCGACAGTTTCACCGGCGTCATTCAGGATTCCGCGTCGACGGCGACGCTCGCCGCCGTTCTGGTCATGCGCGAAAGGGTGCTCGACTGGCAAGGCAACAGCCAGGGCCTCGCGGCGAACAAGGCGGTGCGAATCTATTCCACCGACCAGGTTCACACCTCGATCGATCGTGCCATCTGGATTTCCGGCATCGGTGCGGAGAACCTGGTCCGCATTCCCTCCGGCGGCCCGGACAGCGCCATGGACACGCAAGCACTAGCGGCTGCGATCGAGCGAGATCGCGCAGCGGGCCTGCTGCCAGCTGGCGTGATCGCCTGTGTCGGCGGCACCAGCACCGGCGCCTGCGACGATATCGCAGCGGTCGTCGAGATGGCGCACCGTTATGGACTTTACGTGCATGTCGACGCCGCCTGGGCCGGCTCGGCGATGATCTGCCCGGAATTCCGGGAGCTATGGCAGGGTGTCGAGAAGGCCGATTCCGTCGTCTTCAATCCGCACAAATGGCTTGGCGCCCAGTTCGATTGCTCGGTCCAGTTCGTCCGCGAGCCAGAATCCCTGGTGCGCACGCTGGCCATCCATCCCGAATATCTGCGTACCCATGGCCACGACGGCATCATCAATTATTCCGAATGGTCGGTGCCGCTCGGCCGTCGCTTCCGCGCGCTGAAGCTCTGGTTTCTGCTGCGCTATCACGGGCTCGAAGGCTTGCGGACAATGATACGCAACCACGTCGCTTGGTCGCAGACGCTGGCAAAGCGTCTGGCAGCCGAACCGGATTTCGAGATCGTCACTCAGCCATTCCTGTCGCTCTTCTCCTTCGATCACAAAGCGTCTGCCGGCGCTGATCAGGAAAGTCACACTCAGCGCCTGATTGCCGCCATCAACAACGACGGCCGCCTCTATCTGACCCAGACGAGGGTGCGTGGCCGATTGGTCATTCGCTTTCAGGCCGGGCAATTCGAGACGACGGCGGAAGATGTCGATATGGCCTTCGCCACGATCGTTGAAATTGCACGATCTTTGCCGTCCGCATAGGAAAAGCTGTTGTTCCAACGCGGGTAAACAAGACGTGTTATGCTGCCAAATCGATGGGTGACACTGGTGAATAATTCGTTCATATATGGTGAAACCAATCTCGTCTTTGAAAATGCAGGGAAGGAAGACCTATGAAATTGTTGCGTGTTGGCGATGCCGGCAAGGAAAAGCCGGCGCTTCTGGATAGCGACGGCAAGATCCGCGATCTCTCGGCTCATGTCGCTGATATCGGCGGTGAAGCAATTTCGCCTGCCAGTCTGGCGAAGATCGCCGCGCTCGATCCGAAGAGCCTGCCGGAATTGGCCGAGGGCCGCATCGGTGCTTGTGTCGCCGGCACCGGCAAATTCATCTGCATCGGCCTGAATTTCTCCGACCACGCCGCCGAGACCGGCGCCACCGTGCCGCCGGAACCCATCATCTTTATGAAGGCCACCTCGGCCATCGTCGGCCCGAACGACAACGTGCTGATCCCGCGCGGCTCGGAAAAGACCGACTGGGAAGTCGAGCTCGGCGTCGTCATCGGCAAGACGGCAAAGTATGTCAGCGAAGCCGATGCGCTGGATTACGTCGCTGGCTATTGCGTCTCGCATGACGTCTCGGAACGCGCCTTCCAGACCGAGCGTTCGGGACAGTGGACCAAGGGCAAGTCCTGCGACACCTTTGGGCCGATCGGTCCGTGGCTTGTCACCAAGGATGAAGTCGCCGATCCGCAGAATCTCGGCATGTGGCTGAAGGTCAACGGCAAGATGATGCAGAACGGCTCCACCAAGACCATGGTCTACGGCGTTGCTTACCTCGTCTCCTATCTCAGCCAGTTCATGTCGCTGCACCCCGGCGATGTCATCTCCACCGGCACGCCTCCGGGCGTCGGCATGGGCATGAAGCCGCCGCAATATTTGAAGCCCGGCGATGTCGTCGAACTCGGTATGGAAGGCCTCGGCACGCAGCGCCAAACCTTCCACGCTGACGCTTGATGAACGTGCACGGTCAGGAACTTTAACGTTTTGAGACCATTTTTGATGCCGGAGAGCGATTCTCCGGCATTTTCACACGTAAGAACTGCGCGGGGTTATATTGCCGTGCAACAAAAACTGTTAGTCTCGATAGTAAGAGCTTAAAGGATGAGGTCGCGCATGTGGGGAGCGTTCTTCGTCTGATCACCTCGAAAGGTAATGCTTCTTATGTTTTATCAGCTCTATGAACTCAATCATGCCGCCCTCGCACCCTTCCGCGCCGCCGCCGACATGATGCGTCTCGCCTATGCCAATCCCCTCAATCCCCTTTCCCATACGATGCTTGGCCGCACGATGACGGCTAGTCTCGAAGTTTTCGAGCGCACCACCCGGCGCTACGGCAAGCCGGAATTCGGGCTGCATGAGACCTCGATCGACGGCAAGCCGGTTTCTGTCTATGAAAAGATCGTCTGGAAGAAGCCTTTCTGCAATCTGATCCACTTCGAGCGCAGCCTGCCTGCCGGCCATGGCAGCGATCCACGCATCCTCATCGTCGCGCCGATGTCTGGCCACTATGCGACCCTGCTGCGCGGCACCGTGGAAGCCCTGTTGCCGAGCGCCGACATCTACATCACCGACTGGATCGATGCTCGCATGGTGCCGATGACCGAAGGTACCTTCGATCTGGAAGATTACATCGATTACGTCATCGAGATGCTGCACCATCTCGGGCCGGACACCCATGTCATTGCCGTCTGTCAGCCCTCCGTGCCGGTTCTGGCCGCAGCCGCGGTGATGGAAGCGGCTGGCGATCGGCTGTCGCCCTCGTCGATGACGCTGATGGGCGGCCCGATCGACACCCGCATCAATCCGACAGCGGTTAACCAGCTCGCCAAGGACAGGCCGCTGGAGTGGTTCGCCGACAATGTCATCATGAGCGTGCCCTGGCCGCAGCCCGGCTTCATGCGCCCGGTCTATCCCGGCTTCCTGCAGCTTTCCGGCTTCATGTCGATGAACCTCGACCGGCATATGATCGCGCACAAGGACTTCTTCATGCACCTCGTCAAGAATGATGGCGAGCCGGAGAAGCACCGCGACTTCTACGACGAATATCTGGCGGTCATGGATCTGACGGCGGAATTCTACCTGCAGACCGTCGATCAGGTGTTCATGAAGCATGCGCTGCCAAAGGGCGAGCTGACGCATCGCGGCCAACTCGTCGATCCCACCGCGATCCGTAATGTCGCGCTGCTGACGGTCGAAGGCGAAAACGACGACATTTCCGGCGTCGGTCAGACCAAGGCGGCACAGACCATCTGCACCAACATTCCCGACGATATGCGGATGCACTATCTGCAGCCCGATGTCGGCCACTATGGCGTCTTCAACGGTTCGCGCTTCCGCCGCGAAATCGCGCCACGTATTGTCGCTTTCACCCGCGAACATGCCCGCACCGGCAGGCCGGTCGTCAAGCGTGTGATCAAAGGCGGCAAATCCGCCTGAAATTGCAAAGAATTAGCTTTTGTTGAATTATTGGGCCGGATTCAAGGGCTTGTCCGATTTTCCCGGCAAATGGCATTGAAGGCTCACGAAGAGGTTACCATCTCGATTCCAGCGGTTCGGCATGTGGCCGGGCCGCCTTACTGCGAGGATACCTCACGATGAACCAGTCAGCATTGCTTCGCCCGGATTGGACTCCGGCTACCATTGCCCTGATGATACTTGGCTTCGTGGTCTTCTGGCCTCTGGGTCTCGCCATGCTTGCCTATATTCTCTTCGGCGAACGCCTGAGAGATTTCAAACGGGATGTGAACCAGAAGGCCGACGGCATGTTTGCCGGCTGCGGCCGCCATCGCGGCCGTTATCGCCAGCATTTCTCCACCGGCAATGTCGCCTTCGACGATTGGCGCCGGGCAGAGCTGGAGCGCCTCGAAGAAGAGCGCCGCAAACTCGATGAAATGCGCGCCGAGTTCGACACCTATGTCCGCGAACTTCGCCGCGCCAAGGATCAGGAAGAGTTCGACCGTTTCATGCGCGACCGTAACAACGTGAAGCGCAACGATGATAACGGCCCGGCTTCCGAATTCCAGACGCCGTAGTCGCGACAGCTTATCCAGTCAAAACCGGCATCCGGCGATGCCGGTTTTTCTTTGCCAGAAACCCGCGCGAATCGTATAAAACTGCATTTCATGTTTCCGCTTCCGTCCAGATCCCGTCGACCTGTTCCCAAGCCGCCCGCGCCGGAAACGCGCACGTTGGACGTGGCGGGCCGGCTGATGCCTCTGACCATCCGCCAGCACGAGCGGGCGACACGGATCACACTCAGGATCGAGCCCGGCGGACGAGCGCTGAAGATGACTATTCCGCGCGGCCTGGCGGCCCGTGAGGTCAATGCCTTCCTCGACCGGCATCAGGGCTGGCTACTGACCAAGCTTGCGAAATTCACCACCGGAGGCAGTCTTCAGAGCGGCGGTGAAATCCTTTTGCGTGGTGTCCGCCATCGCATCGAGCACACCGGCAGCCTGCGCGGCCTGACCGAGGTGGTCACCGCCGATGGCGTGCTGGTTCTGCGCGTCAGCGGCCTGCCGGAACATGCCGGCCGGCGCATCGCGGCCTTCCTCAAGAAGGAGGCTCGTGCCGATCTGGAAAAGCTGGTCGCGGTGCATGCAAGGGCAATCCGGGCGACGGTGTCCTCCATCAGCATGAAGGATACCCGCAGCCGTTGGGGTTCCTGTTCCTCGGAGGGAAACCTGAGCTTTTCCTGGCGCATCGTCATGGCGCCGCCGTTGGTGATCGACTATCTCGCCGCCCACGAGGTCGCGCATCTGCGCGAAATGAACCACGGCCCGCGCTTCTGGGCGCTCTGCCGCAAGCTCTGCCCCGATATGGACGAGGCCAAGGCCTGGCTGAAGCGTCACGGCAGCCAGTTGCATGCGATAGACTTCGATTGAGCCCTGTTTGGCTTCCTACCAGGCGCGTAAAATTCCAGCACACGTCGCGTTTAGGCTCGACTCTTTTGAAATTTCGTGTCACTCCGCTGCCATGAACCCGGATATCAAAATTTGCGGTCTGAAGACGCCGGAAACCGTGGATCGCGCGCTTGAGCGTGGCGCCACCCACATCGGCTTCAACTTCTTCGAAAAGAGCCCGCGCTATATTGAACCTGACCTTGCCGGCCAGCTCGCAGAGCGTGCCCGCGGCAAGGCGCAGATCGTCGCCGTAACGGTCAATCCGACCAATGACGATCTCGACGAGATCATGTCGCTGGTGCGACCGGATCTGCTGCAGCTCCATGGTAATGAAAGCCCTGAACGTGTCTTGACGATCAAGGCGGTCTATAATGTGCCGGTCATGAAGGCCATGCCGGTGCGTGACGCCGACGATCTGAAGCGGGTCGAAGCCTATATCGGCATTGCCGACCGCTTCCTGTTCGACGCTAAGCCGCCGGCCGGCGCAGAGCTGCCCGGCGGAAACGGTGTGTCCTTCGACTGGAGCCTGATGAGCTGGCTCGACGATCGCGTCGACTACATGCTGTCCGGAGGCTTGAACAAGGACAATGTCGCGCTGGCGCTTACCTCCACCAAGGCCACCGGCATCGATACTTCTTCCGGCGTTGAGAGTGCGCCGGGTGTGAAGGATCTGAAGAAGATCGATCAGTTTTTCGACGCTGTTGCAGAAGCATGCCTGCCGGAACCGGCAGCAGGGAGTTAAGAGTGAACCAGACGCCAAAACCGAATTCCTTCCGCGCCGGCCCCGATGAGGACGGTCGTTTCGGCATTTACGGCGGCCGTTTCGTCGCCGAAACGTTGATGCCGCTGATCCTGGACCTGCAGGATGAATGGAACAAGGCGAAGGACGATCCGGCCTTCCAGGCGGAATTGAAGTCTCTCGGCACGCATTATATCGGCCGCCCGAGCCCGCTTTACTTTGCCGAGCGCCTGACGGCCGAACTCGGCGGCGCGAAGATCTATTTCAAGCGCGAAGAGCTGAACCACACCGGCTCGCACAAGATCAACAATTGCATCGGCCAAATCCTGCTGGCGAAGCGCATGGGCAAGACCCGTATCATCGCTGAAACCGGAGCCGGCCAGCATGGCGTGGCGTCGGCGACGGTTGCTGCCCGCTTTGGCCTGCCTTGCGTCGTCTACATGGGCGCGACAGACGTCGAGCGCCAGGCGCCGAACGTTTTCCGCATGAAGCTTCTCGGCGCCGAGGTCATCCCTGTTACCGCCGGCAGCGGCACGCTGAAGGACGCGATGAACGAGGCCCTTCGCGATTGGGTCACCAATGTCGACGATACCTACTACCTGATCGGCACGGCCGCCGGCCCGCATCCTTACCCGGAAATGGTTCGTGACTTCCAGTCGGTGATCGGTACCGAAGCCAAGCAGCAGATATTGGAGGCCGAGGGCCGTCTGCCGGATCTCGTCATCGCTGCCGTTGGCGGCGGTTCCAACGCGATTGGCATCTTCCATCCGTTCCTCGACGACGAGGGCGTCAAGATCGTCGGCGTCGAAGCTGGCGGCAAGGGCTTGCAGGGTGACGAGCATTGCGCCTCCATCACCGCCGGCTCGCCCGGGGTGCTGCACGGCAACCGCACCTATCTGCTGCAGGATGGCGACGGCCAGATCAAGGAAGGTCATTCGATTTCGGCTGGCCTCGACTACCCCGGCATCGGCCCGGAGCACTCTTGGCTGAACGATATCGGCCGCGCGGAATATGTGCCGATCATGGACCATGAGGCCCTGGAAGCCTTCCAGACGCTGACGCGCCTCGAAGGCATCATTCCGGCGCTCGAGCCGAGCCACGCGCTTGCCGAAGTCATCAAGCGCGCGCCGAAGATGGGTAAGGACGAGATCATCCTGATGAATCTGTCCGGCCGCGGCGACAAGGACATCTTCACTGTCGGCAAGATTCTGGGAATGTGAGTTAGACACCATGACCGAACGTATGGACAAACGTTTTGCCGCTCTGAAAGTCGAAGGCCGCCCGGCTCTCGTCACCTATTTCATGGGTGGCGATCCCGATTACGACACCTCGCTCGGCATCATGAAGGCACTGCCGGAAGCCGGCGCCGACGTGATCGAACTGGGCATGCCTTTCTCCGATCCCATGGCCGACGGCCCGGCGATCCAACTCGCCGGCCAGCGCGCGCTGAAGGCCGGCCAGACGCTCAAGAAGACGCTGCAGCTTGCGACCGATTTCCGGAAGACAGATGGCGATACGCCGATCGTGATGATGGGTTACTACAATCCGATCTACATCTACGGCGTCGAAAAATTCCTCGATGATGCGCTTGCCGCCGGGATTGACGGCCTGATCGTCGTCGACCTGCCGCCGGAAATGGATGATGAGCTCTGCATCCCGGCAATCCGCAAGGGCATCAATTTCATCCGCCTTGCGACACCGACCACCGACGACAAGCGCCTGCCGACCGTTCTCAACAACACCTCCGGCTTCGTCTATTATGTCTCGATGAACGGCATCACCGGTTCTGCCTTGCCGGACCCGTCGCTTGTCTCGGGCGCCGTCAAGCGCATCAAGCAGCATACCGACCTGCCGGTCTGCGTCGGCTTTGGCGTCAAGACGGCCGAGCATGCGAAAGTCATCGGCGGCTCCGCGGATGGCGTTGTCGTCGGTACGGCAATTGTCAACCAGATCGCCACCAGCCTGACCAAGGACGGCAAGGCGACCTCTGACACCATCCAGGCCGTCGCGACGCTGGTGCGCGGCCTGTCGACGGGAACGCGTTCGGCGCGCCTTGTTGCTGCCGAATAGTTTTCCCACATAGGCAGAGGTCTTCAATCAGAGTCGATTGAAGAAATGGCCTATGCGCATTAGGTGTCGACTACGATATCGGTTAATTCAGTCGATCAGGAGTTTTCGAATTGAACTGGATCACGAATTACGTCCGCCCGCGGATCAATTCCATGCTGGGCCGTCGCGAAGTGCCGGAAAATCTCTGGATCAAGTGCCCGGAGACCGGCGAAATGGTCTTCCATAAGGATCTGGAAGACAACAAGTGGGTGATTCCAGCCTCCGGTTTCCATATGAAGATGCCGGCCAAGGCCCGCCTCGCCGATCTCTTCGATAATGGCGATTACGAATCGCTGCCGCAGCCGAAGGTCGCGCAGGACCCGCTGAAGTTTCGCGACTCGAAGAAATATACCGACCGCCTGAAGGACAGCCGCGTCAAGACCGAGCAGGAAGACACGATTCTGGCTGGCGTCGGCAAGGTTCGAGGCCTGAAGCTGGTTGCTGTCGTGCATGAGTTCAATTTCATGGGCGGCTCGCTCGGCATTGCCGCCGGCGAGGCGATCGTCAAGGCGTTCGAACGCGCCATCGCCGAAAAGTGCCCGCTGGTGATGTTCCCTGCGTCGGGCGGCGCGCGCATGCAGGAAGGCATTCTGTCGCTGATGCAGTTGCCGCGCACGACCGTTGCCGTCGACATGCTGAAGGAAGCCGGCCAGCCCTATATCGTCGTGTTGACCAACCCGACGACGGGTGGCGTCACCGCTTCCTACGCTATGCTTGGCGATATCCATCTTGCGGAGCCGGGTGCGGAAATTTGTTTTGCCGGCAAGCGCGTCATCGAACAGACGATCCGCGAAAAGCTGCCGGAAGGCTTCCAGACCTCCGAATATTTGCTTGAGCACGGCATGGTCGACATGGTCGTCAAACGCCACGATATCCCCGATACCCTGGCTACGCTTCTGAAGATCCTGACCAAGAAGCCGGCGAATGACGTGTCTGCGAAGGACCTGAACGGAGCGGCGCTGCCGATGGTGGCGAACGCCTAACCTGGAACGAATGGCCGAAAGGCGGAGTGCGGGATGACAGCCATGGATCAATCCGCAGTGAGCGAGGCGGCACGGGAAATCGACAAACTGATGGGGCTGCATCCCAAGGGCTTCGATCTCTCGCTCGACAGAATTACCCGGCTGCTCGACATCCTCGGCAATCCGCACAAAAAATTGCCGCCGGTGATCCATGTCGCCGGCACCAACGGCAAGGGCTCGGTGACGGCCTTCTGCCGCGCGCTTCTCGAGGCGGGCGGCCTGAGCGTGCATGTTCATACCTCGCCGCATCTCGTCAATTGGCATGAGCGCTACCGCATCGGTGTCAAGGGAGGTCGCGGCGCACTCGTCGGCGATGCGGTCTTCGCCGATGTGCTCCGGCGTATTGCCGATGCCAACGGCGGCCAGAAGATCACGGTGTTCGAGATTCTGACCGCGGCCACCTTCATGTTGTTTGCCGAGCATCCGGCCGATGCCGCGATCATCGAAGTCGGTCTCGGTGGCCGTTTCGACGCCACCAACGTCATTTCCGATCCGGCCGTCTCGGTGATCATGCCGATCTCGCTCGATCATCAGCCCTATCTCGGCGACCGCGTCGAGCTGATCGCGGCCGAAAAGGCGGGGATCATGAAGGCCGGCCGTCCCGTCGTCATCGGCCACCAGGAATATGATGCGGCCCTGGACGTGCTGATATCGACAGCCGAGCGGCTGCGCTGCCCGACCGCGGTCTTCGGCCAGGATTTTTCCGCCCATGAGGAATACGGCCGGCTGGTCTATCAGGACGAGTTCGGTCTTGCCGACCTGCCGTTGCCGCGCCTGCCGGGGCGGCATCAATATGCCAATGCCGCGGCCGCCATCCGGTCCGTCAAGGCGGCGGGCTTTACGGTTACCGAGGCGATGATGGAGAAGGCGATGATTTCGGTCGAATGGCCGGGCCGCCTGCAGCGTCTGACGGAGGGCAATTTGTTGCCGCACGCGCCGGAAGGCGCAGAAATCTGGGTCGATGGCGGCCACAATCCGGGCGCCGGCGAGGTCATTGCCGAAGCAATGGCCAATTTCGAGGAGCGTCAGCCGCGGTCGCTGTTCCTGATCATCGGCATGATCAATACCAAGGATCCGGTCGGCTATTTCAAGTCATTCACCGGCCTGGCGGAAAAAGTCTATTGCGTGCCGATTCGTGGCAGCGACTCGATGATCGATCCTGTTGTTCTGGCAGGCGCCGCCTATGACGCCGGCCTGGTGGCCGAGCCGATGTCGAGCGTCGGCCAGGCGCTAGACGCGATCAAAGAACTGGCCGTGCCCAATTTGCCCGCCCCGCGCATCCTGATCGGCGGCTCGCTTTATCTCGTCGGCGATGTCCTTGCCGATAACGGCACGCCGCCAAAGTGACAAATCGGACCAACAAAAAAGCCCGGACGAGCCGGGCTTTTTAATGAACTCATCGATACCGGTCAGGCAGCGCTGGAAATCCAGTTGTGCAGCGCGGTCTTGGGAGCGGCGCCAACCTTGATGTCGGCAACTTCGCCGGCCTTGAACATGGCAAGCGTCGGAATCGAGCGGACGCCGAACTGGGCAGCCAGTTCCGGGTTTTCATCGATGTTGAGCTTGGCGACCTTCACCTTGCCTTCGAACTGTACAGCAAGCTCTTCCAGAGCCGGAGCGATCATCTTGCACGGACCGCACCATTCGGCCCAGAAATCAACGACGACGGGCTCTGCGGACTGAAGAACTTCGGCAGCGAAGTTGGAGGTATCGACTTTTACGGTAGCCATAGGCTGCTCCTTTACCGGGATTTGCGGGTTGTAATGTATGTGAGGGTGCGGTGCCGGAATTTCAATGTCCGGTATTTCACTTTGTCTTGAGCTCTGCAAGCGCCAATGCGAGTGCCTCTCCGGACAGCGTGTGGATCGAGGCATTCTCGGTATAGACGAGCACGCAATCGACGCGTTTGCCGGGGTAGAGTGGCGAGAGGATCTCACGATAGATGGCAAGCTGTGCCCGATGGGCGAAAGGAATCTCGTCCGCGACACGCGGTGGCACCCGATTCGTCTTGTAGTCGAGGATGACAAGGCGATCATCGAGCACCGTCAGTCGATCGATGCGGCCGGAGACCGCAAAATTCTGATCGCCGAGCGTCAGCGTGCCCATGATCGAGACTTCGGCCTGGGCATGGGCGCTGAAAACGCCCTGAAGTTCAGGATGTGACAGCAGCGCCAATACGGAGTTGATCAGCGCTTCGCGCTCCGCCCGCGGCCAGAAACGTGCAGCTCGCTCGGCGTAGCGCCGCGCCGCATCGGCGCGATCTGCCGGCGCGATCTCCGGCAATGTCTGCAGCATGCGGTGGATGAAGCGTCCCTTTTCCAGGGAGCGATCCGATTTGGTCTTTTCGCTGAACAGCGGCGAGGCGACGAGTAAGTTGTCGGCCTCGTCGTCGATGATGGTACCGGCACCGGACGGGCTGAGCGGCCGAGGCAGGTTTCGTTGCGGTGGCAGGGGCCGGCTGAGCCCTCCCGGCAGCGCTCCTCGGTCCCGCATCGCTTCCACCTGTTCCATATGTTCGAAAGTGCGCTCGACCTGGGTGACACGCCAGCTCAGCCCCTGCCATTCGCCGTCCGGTCCGGAGAAACTGACAGGAGTGCAGCGTTCGCCATCCTGGCGTAGCGCCGCAGAAATCATAGCATGCCATGTATCGCCGTTTTCGCGGATGCCGCGATAGCCGCAGATGATCAGCCTATCGGCGGCTCGCGTCATGCCGACATAGAGCAGGCGGCGATACTCCTCTTCCGCCAGAGTTTGAAGCCTGGTGGTGTCAGCCTGGGTCAGCGAATTGGCGAGTGCACCGACCGGCACCCAGACCGGCAGCGGGATTTCGTTTTTCCCGGTCTCGATCAGTCGCAACTTCGGTAGATGTGCATGTGTGAAGGCTTTGCCGCCGCCGTCGACGAGGAAGACGATGGGCGCTTCCAGGCCCTTGGAGGCGTGCACCGTCATGATCCGTACCTCGTTGCGGCCTTTGTCCTGCTCGCGCTTCACTGTCGGCGCCTCCAGCTCCAGCGTCGAGATGAAGGATTGCAGACCCGGCAGCCCGGAGGTTTCGTGATCCAGTGTGAAGGTTAGGAATTCATCAAGGATATCGCTGACTTCGGTGCCGAGCCGAGCCAGGAATTGCCGCCGGCCGCCGAAGCTGCCGAGCACACGAGCATAAAAGTCATGCACGGATAGGCTTTTCGAAAGGGCCAGGAAGGTTTTCAGCCTGTCGACCGCATGGCGGAAGCGCTCATGACCGTCATCGGCGAATGTCTGTAGATGGCTCCAGACGCTTTCATTGTCACCTCTGTACGCCGCGACGGCAAAAACATCGTCTTCGCCGAGATCGAATAGGGGGCTCTTCAGAAGAGCGGCGAGTGAGAGATCGTCTTCCGGCAGCAACAGAAAGCGGCCAAGCGCCAGGAGATCCTGAATGGCGATGTGGCTGGTCAGTACCAGGCGGTCGGCGCCGGCGACGGGGATATTGTTGCGCCGCTTCAACGCCCGGGTCAGAGCGTTGACGAAGCTATCACGCTTGCGCACCAGCACGAGGATGTCGCCGGCTTCGATGAAGCGGGCCTTGCCCTTGTCGATGATTGTCCCGCGGCCAATGAGGTTGCCGATGGTCTGCGCCATACGCCGTGCCAGGATCGCCGCCGGCGCACTTTCCGGCGTCGAATCGAACGGCGCGGTCCAGTCTTCCTCTTTCGCCAGCGGCTCCGGCGCGATCATGTCCCAGAGATCGACCGCACCGGAATGGCCGATGCGGCTGGAGCGGTGCACGACGGGTTCGGCGACTGCGCTGAGCCCTCGGGCATTTTCCGGCGCGGTGAAAACATGATCGACGGCGGCTAGCACATCGGCGGTCGAGCGGAAGGAGAGCGGCAGTCGGATCGACGAAAACTGCTGGCCGCTGGTCGCCACCCGCCGCCGCGTCCGGTCGCTTTCCTCAGAGAAGCGTTCTGGCCGCGCACCCTGGAAGGAATAGATCGACTGTTTCTCATCGCCGACCGCGAAGATCGTCCTGAGGGTCGGCCGGGCGCTTTCGCCGGAGAAGAAATCCTCCGCCAGAGACTGGATGACGCTCCATTGGATGGGGCTGGTGTCCTGCGCCTCGTCGACGAGGATGTGGTCGATGCCTTGGTCGAGCTTGTAGTGGATCCAGGGGCCGACGTCCTTCTTGGTCAGGAGATCGGCGGTGCGGGTGATCAGGTCTTCGAAATCGAGCTGGCTGCGTCGCTTCTTCAGTTCTTCGTAGTCACGGTTCAGCCGGTCGGCGAGGACGAGCGCTGCGCGGGTGGCGCGATACATCCGCATCAGCTTCAGCCGGTCGCGGCAGGCGACGATATGTGCGCGGGCCGCGGCGACGGCGTCGGCCAGCGTGGGTGCATCCGTCAGCATCGCCTTGACGAAAAACTGGCTGTCCGATTTCGGTTCGCCTTTGGCGGTCAGCATCACCTTTTCGAGGATCTCCGCGCGGGCGATCGGGTTGGATTCGCGTTTAGCAAGGCGCAGGCCATAGGCGATATCCAGCGCCTTCGCGCCACCTTTGAGATCGGCAAGCGTGAGATAAAGCTCCAGCGTCGAGCTGGAGAGGCCGGGCAGCGGCCAATATTGTTCCGCGATGGCGGTCTCCGTATCATCGGGAGAAAGACCGAGCCGGGTGAGCAGTGCGGCCTCGAAGCCGCCCTTCCCCTCGGCATCCATGGTAAAGCGGCGGATGGCGTTGCGGTTGGCGACGATGTCGCCAAGCAATGTCTCCAGGCCGGATTCGTCGCCGAGATCGAGCACATAGGCGAAGGCTTCTGCAAGCTCCGGATTCTGATGCGGCGGCGTCGCGGTCAGCAGCGAGCGGCGAGCATCATCGAGCAGGGTCGCTGCAGCGCGATCGTCGAGAACGGAGAAATGGCCGGCAACGTTGGCTTCCAGCGGGAATTGATGCAGCAGCGCCTCGCAGAAGGCGTGGATCGTCTGGATCTTCAGCCCCCCCGGCGTTTCCAGCGCCTTGGCGAAGAGGCGGCGTGCCTCGGCGAGCTTGAGGAGACCCGGTTCCGCGCCTTCGATCTCGGCGATCCGTGCCTTCAGCTCCTCGTCCGGCAGCGTTGCCCATGCGGCCAGCCGGTCGAAAACGCGGTTCGACATCTCCGAAGCAGCGGCCTTGGTATAGGTCAAGCAAAGAATGGCTGACGGTCGTGCGCCGGCGAGAAGCAGGCGAATGACGCGCTGGGTCAGCACATGCGTCTTGCCGGAGCCGGCATTGGCCGAGACCCAGGCGGAGCGTACTGGATCGGAAGCGATGGATTGCTGGACCGTCGTCCACCCGATCCACGCGCCGGCATCATCGCTGTTGGGCAGGGCAGCCAGTTCGTTGGCGGAAAGATTACTCATCGCCCGCGCCCTCCTGCTCGGTTTCCGCCGTCGACCATTCCGAGACGCGGGCAAGGTGATCGTAGTCGCCGCCATACTCGAATTGCTGGGCGGGGATCAGCCTCGAGGAAAAACCTTTTTCGCCGGATTGCAGAAGGGCGACGAATTTGACGAGTTGGTCCATCGACTCCAGAGCCAAGTCCATAGCCGACTTTGTTTCCGTCTTGCCGCCGCGGCTGGAAAGCTCGTTGTTGACCTGATCGACCTTGAAGCGATCGCCGGGTCTAAGCCGGACATAGAGCAGGTTCTCCGGCAGGAGCGGGCCGACATTGCGGAAAGCGCCGGCCTTGAGCGCGTAGGCTTCCAGCGCCAGTTGCGGATCAAGCAGTGCGCGGGCTTGCGCCGGAGACGGATTGTAGCCGGTCTTGTAGTCGATGATATCGGCGGCCTTATCGCCCTTGAAATCGATACGGTCGGCGACGCCGGTGAGGCGGATGCCGATCGGCTCGATCTCGACGCCGGCGGGCACTTCCGTTGCTGTCCTGCGGATTTCCGGCCGCCGTTCCGCTTCCCAGGCGAGAAAGGCACGCGCCACTTCGCGAAAGCGCGGTCGCCAGACGCTGTCGATATGAACCGGCAATTGTTCGGCGTCGAAAAGCTCGGCGACGATGCGATCCATCGCCCGCGACGCATCCGGCGTTCCGGCAATATGGCCCTCACGGATGAAACGGTCGATGATCTTGTGATAGAGCGTGCCGCGCTCGGCTGGGCCGGGGTCGCGGTTGAAGGGATCGATCGGGTCGAGCCGCAGGACGCGGCGGGCGTAGATCGCATAGGGGTCGCGCCGCAGACGGCCGACCTCGCTGAAGGAATAGCTCTTAGGCTGCAGCTCGGCCGGCGGTTTGGGGGACGGCCTTACCGCCGGTGCCTGGTTTTCGCCCTCGTCGATCATGCTGGCCCAATGGCGGTATTGATCGCCGCGGGCCTTCAATTCATTCGCGAATGTCTTGCCGCCCAGCGCCATCAGGCGCTGCAGCCAGCGCGATGCGACGGTCGGGGTCGAGCCTTGTCGCAGCGCGCGTGAATAGATCAGATCGTGCGTGCCGTTTGCCATTTCGAAGTCGTGAGCAAGCTGACCGATGCGCCGCTCCGGCGGTTCCAGGCCGATTTCGGTCTTCATCGTACGGGAGATGAAGGGATTGTTGGCGGTTTGACCCGGCCAGGAACCTTCGTTGAGCCCGCCAAGGATCAGCGTATCGACGCTCTGGAGGCGCGCCTCCAGCGTGCCGAAGATGAACAGGCGTGGATGGCTCAGTGCCCGGGGCTTGACCGCTTGGCCCGCGGAGAGCGCGGCCACGATGTCGATCCATTGCGGCCCGTCCGCTTGAAGTTGGCTATCGGTATCGATGACCTCCTTCAGGAGGCTTGCCAGCGTATCGCCGGCCTCGCCGGACCAGAGCGCAGCCAGGTTGCCGCGCTCGTCTGCGGCGACGGACTCCAAGGCGCGGCCTGTGCGTTCAGCCCATTCGGACAGGGTGGGGTGACTGTCGGATGCTTGCGGCAAAAGCACAGACGCCAGTGGTTCGCAAGCCTCTGTGACCCGCTGGGCCAGCGCGCGTGCCCGGTCCACGGCGTCCGGGGGCAGGGATTTGCGCCAGTGTGGCGGATGGCGGTCCATGGCCTGTTCGGCAAGCTGGCGGTCGAGCAAGGATTCCAGCGCGCCGATATCGACATCGGCAGTGCCACCCCTCAAGGCCAGGATTTCCAACGCATCGACGCCGAGCTGCAACGCATCCTGGGCTAGGCTGAAACGGGCGAGAGGATGCTTGAGCAGCGAAACGACGGCGACAGGATCGCCGGGACGAAGCGTAGCTTCGAGCAGCAATTGCAGCAGCGCACCCTGCGGCGTGGCGGCAAGCGGCGTGCCGGCCGAATCGTCGGCAATGATGCCGAAACGTGCCAGCTCCGCCGTAACGCGCCGGGCCAGATTGCGGTCCGGCGTGATCAGCGCCGCTTGGCTCTCGCCACCGTTCCGTCCGGGTTTTTCCAGCGCAAGCCGCAAAGCGATGGCGATCGCAGTTGCCTCTTCCCGCTCGTTTGCCGCTTCGATCAGGGCGACATCGGCAAAGGCTCGCGCAATGGAGCCTGGCGCGAGCGTCTTTTGCCACGCTCCCCAGCCGCTGGTCGCCTTCGCGGGTGCAAGGGCGCGTGACAGGATCTGTGCGCGCATCTGCATGCTCTCGGACGCTTCGGCAACGGTTTCGACATCGCTCCGGGTCGCACGCAGCCGCTTCAGCAGCAGCGACAGGCCATATTGCGGATGACTGCGTGTTGTCGGATCGACCTTCTCGCCGGCGCCAAGTTCCGGGGCTACCAAACGCCAGTCCTCTTCCGGCATTGTGAGGTCGAGCCCCGGCAGCACGATGACGCCCTGCGGCAGGGACGCAACGGCAGCGATCAACTCCGCTGTAGCCGGCACGGAACCGGTGGAGCCGGCGATGATAATCGGCCCGGCATGCTGCATGGTGGCAAGCCGCTGCGCTTCGGCGCGCAGAATGGCGTTGCGGTTCCGGGCAGGCGAGGATTTGCCGAGTTCCTCCAGCCGTGCCGGCCAGAAGGCGCTGGCGATCTGAAGGAATTCAGCCGTCAGTTGCCACCAGAGCGCATGGTCCTCGGCACTGAGATTGCTAAGCTCGGCCCAGTCGCGATCCTCGGTCTCGATGGAATCGATGAGTTCCGCAAGATTGCGCGCCAGCCAGATGGCATCCGCGGGGCTCGCCGGAGCAACGAGCGGCGAATCTGAATGGATGTCGCGAACGATTTGCGGCAGCTTGTTGCGCCAGGCGAGGATCAGCCGCGCCAATTCCAGCAGTCGCGCCGTATTGGCAAGCGGCTGCGCCAGGTCCGCGGTCGCTGGCAGGGCCTCGTCGAAATAACCGTTGTCGTCATCGGTCTCGCCGAGCGGGCGGATCACCGGCAGGATGGCGGAGCGGCCACCGAGCAGGTCGACGAACTCCGAGCGCAGCACGCGTGCGGCGCGCCGGGTCGGCAGAAAGATGGTAACCTTGGCGAGTGATAGCGGATCACTGGGATCGTGCCGAAAATGCTCAGTCAGCCGGCCGTCGCAGAGGGCGCTGGCAAGGGTCTTCAGGAAAGGCAGGCCCGCCGGGATCGTCAGGATGCGTTGCCGGTGCCCGCCCGTCATCCGGTCACGCAAACGCCCGGAAGGTCCGGATCGTCTCCTCCGCCTCGCCGATCGCCTCCGGCGTGCCGACGGTCAGCCAGTGACCGTCGAGCATCGTGCCGTAAAGCCGGCCTTTGGCGATCGCCTTGTCGAAATAGATGTTGATGTTGAACGCATCGTTCGGTGCATCGTCAAGAAGGGACGGGCTCATCACGAACGCACCGGCATAGACGACGCCGTTGTATTGGGCGTCGCGATAGCGTGTAAGCCGGCCGTCATCAGCCATGCTGAAGTCATTCTTGCCGTTGTGACCCGTGGTCTTTTCCAGCTCGACGCAGAGCATGGCCATGTCCATGCTTTGCTCGTCGTAGAATCCGGTCAATCGGTCGAGGTTCGTCCGATGGCCGGGCTGCTCGCCGATCCAGAACAAGTCGGCATTCATGATGAAAACTGGATCGCGGCTCAGCAGCCTAAGGCCTTTGACGAGGCCGCCGCCATTGTTCATCAGCGCGTCCCGCTCGTCGGAGATCAGGATTTCAAGGCCGCGATAACCGCGCAGATGCGCTTCCATCTGGTCGGCATGATGATGGACGTTCACGACAGCCCGTTCGACCCCGGCTTCCGCCAGCGCATCCAGCGCATAATCGATCATGGGCTTGCCGGCGATCTTTACCAGCGGCTTTGGGATGGTGTCGGTGATTGGTCGCATGCGGGTTCCGAGGCCCGCGGCCAATACCATGGCTTGTTTGATGGTCATCTCGTCTCGAACTTGTGATTCGCTCGGCTGTCTTCCTTTAGCATATCGCAGGAAAACCGTCGCCCGGTCTCGGGCAACTATACCCCGCCTATTCCAGTCCTTGCACACCATTCGCGCAGGGGAGCGAGTGTTTCGTGCTCGAAAGCGATGGCGAGATAGGCGAGCGTGCGCGGCATATGTTTCATATAGCCGGGCTTACCGTCGCGCTGCAGCAGCCGCACCCAGAGGCCGGCGAGCTTGCAGTTGCGCTGTGCCGACATGATCGCCCAGCTTTTCAGGAACTTTGCTTCGTCGAAACCGCCCTGGGCGCTTCGGAGTGATAGATAGTCCGCTATCATTTGATCGTGCAGATCGCGTTCGATAGTGACGCGCGCATCTTGGACGATGGAGGCGAGGTCATAGGCCGTCGGCCCGATCATCGCATCTTGGAAATCGATGAGGCCGATCCGCTGGATGCCCTTTTCCTTGGCCCGCCAGATGATGTTCGGCGAATGAAAATCACGCAGCAGCAGATTCTTTTCCGAATCGTCTAACTCATCGATTAGGCCGTCCCAGATCGCCAGATATTCCGCCCGTTCCTTATCGCTCGCCGGCGCGCCGTGCTTCCACGGTAGATGCCAGTCGATGAGCAACCGCGCTTCCATCGTCATGGCCGTCCGGTCGAAATCCGGAACATGATGGATATGGTCCGGCGTAACCGGAATATCCTGCGGGATGCGGAGGCTATGCAGATGCGCCAGGCAGGCAACGCTGGCCCGATAGCGCTCGGCAATCGGCTTGCCTGCTTCGTCGAGCACGCCGTCGGTGCCGAGATCCTCGATCAGCAAGATGCCCTGATCATAGTCGACCGCAAAGATTTCCGGCGCTGCAAAGCCATTTTCTCCCAGCACATTGGCCAGTGCCACGAAGGGATAGGCGTCCCAAGCGAGATGCGCGACCTTGGGATAGGGCTTTCCGTCAAGCACAGCCGGCCCCTCGGGGAGTCGCGGCCAATCCATCAGGATCACGCGCTTTCCGCCGCCATGCGGATGGATGGATTCATAGGCGCGTAGCGACGCATCGCCCGTCAGGAAACGGCGCTCGGCACCTGCATAACCATGAGCATCGAGGAAAGCGCGAATCGCCAGAACGCGTTGGATGCGGGCGAATTGCTTGGGAGGCGCTGTGATCGTCGCACGACGGCCTTCACCTTCGTGCTCCAGCTTGAGATCGATGCGCTCTTTCGGCAGTTCGCCCTCGGCCATCTCAGGCCATTCCACCAGGCAGATGCCAGTCTGCAGCGCTTCGTCGAACCCGAGCTCGGCCAGTTCGCTGGCATCGCCCAAACGATAGAGATCGAAATGCGAAACGGGGATGCGAAGCTCGTAGGATTGGACGAGCGTGAAGGTCGGGCTCGGCACGTCCAGTTCGGCATCGTCGGCCATGGCGCGCAGGAGGGCACGGGCAAGCGAGGATTTTCCGGCGCCGAGATCGCCCGATAGCGCCAGGCAATCGCCCACCTTCAGCACAAGCGCCAGATCCTCGCCCAGGCGAGTGGTTGCCGCGTCGTCTGCCAGGAAAAGGGTGATGCTGGTGTTCGCTGCTGTCATTCTGCGGCGACGGAGTGCGGCAATTCGGCGGATGGAATCCGGCAGGTGACCGTGGTTCCCTTGCCCGGCTGGCTTTCGATCGACACCTGGCCGTCATGCAGGCTGACGAAGCTTTCAACAATGGAGAGACCGAGGCCGGCGCCGCTGCGCTTGCCGCCCTTGCCGCTGGAGGCGAAGCGGTTGAAGACCGTGCGGATGATCTCTTCCGGAATGCCCGGTCCCTTGTCGGCGACGGTGAAGACGAAATCCGAGCCGTCGCGCGCGCATTTCAGCGCGATGGTCGAGCCTTCAGGCGCAAAATTGGCGGCATTGTTCAGAAGCTTCAGCAATATCTGCTTCAGCCGCTGCTGGTCGGCGACGACGGTGCCGAGATGGGCGGGCACAGTGATTTCGAGCGTCACGCCGCTTTCCTGCAGACGGTCGGCGATCAACATCGAGACTTCGTCGAGAAGGTCGTCGAGCGCGATTTCGGAATAGTTCAGCCGCATGATGCCGGCATCGACAGTCGCAAGATCGAGGATGTCGTTGACCAGTGTCAGCAGCACCGAGGAAGAGGTGGAGATATGATCGATATATTCCGCCTGCCGGTCGTTCAGCGGTCCGATGCCCGGCGTCTTCAGAAGATCGGTGAAGCCGATGATGTTGGTCAGTGGTGAACGCAGCTCGTAGGAGACGTGTTGGACGAAATCGTTCTTCAGCTCGTCGGCCTTCAACAGTGCTTCGTTCTTTTCGGTAAGGGCGCGTTCGGCGCGAACGCTGTCGGTCATGTTGACGAAGGTCAGCATGGTCTGCGCGTTCGGCAACGGAATGACGGCATAGTCGAGGACGAGGTTGGAATAGAGTTCCAGTGTACCTTGCGACGAGGGCCGTTCGTCGTCGAAACTAGTGATCTGTTCCGCAAACCGCTTCCAGCCATCCGGCCGATCGTAGGACGGCGAGCAGGCTTCGGCCAGCGCCTGGATATGCGTGCCCGGTTTGGCCTGGGTTTCGGTGATGTTCCACAATATGCGGAATGCCGGATTGGAGAGGCGAATGCGGCCGTCGGGACCGAAGACGGCGACGCCTTCGGAGAGATGGTCGATGGTCTCGCCCTGCACCTTGACCAGCGTGTTGTAGCGCGTTTCGAGATCGACCTGCTCGGTCAGGTTCTCGAATACCCAGGTGGCGCCGCCCTGCGGGTGAGCAGTGGCGAAAACCCTAAGGATCTGGCCGTTAGGCAAGTGCCAGAGGTCGGTCTGCGTATCGAGCGCACGGTAGACGGACAAAACGCCGTCTTTCCAGGTTTTCCAGTTCAGTTGTTCCGGCAGCTTCTTGGCGCCGCGCAGCCGATCCAATAGCTCGCTATTGTCAGGCTTCTTCTCGAGGAAGGCGATGTCGAGTTCCCAAAGCTGGACGAAGGCCTGATTGTAGAATTGCAGCCGCCGGTCGCCGTCGAAAATCGCGACCGGTGTTGCCAAGTGATCGAGCGTCTCGGCGTGGCTCTTCAGCGTGCGCGCCAATTCGGCTCGGACCGCTTCCGCTTCGGAAACGTCGATGGCGATGCCTGCCGAACCATCCGGCGATTTGACGTCGATGACATCGAAGAAGGTGCGGTTGCCGTGAACGACGGTAGAAATCTTGTCGTGGAAGGGCGATTCCGGTGTCGTGGAGGCACGGATGCGCTCGCGAGCGACAGTGGTCAGGAATTCGCGGCCCTCGCGGATGGCCTCATCCGGCGATACGGCCTCGACCGCTTCGCCATAGGCCTGGTTGACCCAGGTCAGCTTGCCCTCGGCATCGCGCCGCCAGACAGGCAGGTCTATGGCATCGAGCAAGTTCTGAAAGGCGGAGATCGAGGTCATGAGCCTCTCGCGCTCGATCTTCAGTTCGGCCAGCTCTGCGCGCAGATTGTTGAGCGCGATAAAGCGGACGAAGGCGCGGCCGCCGGAAATACGGCCCTGCGCTTCCAATATTTCGTCGCGGTTCGTTTCGACCACCATGTCGAAGCTTTGGCCGCTGCCGCGCAGCTTGTCGATCGCTTTTTCCAGCTCGCCGGCCGACCAGGATTTCAGCCAGCGGCCGAAAGCGAGGAATTCGTTGTCCTGCGGCGCACCGGTCTCGACAGGAAGTTGGCCAAGCAGCTCCGGCCGCGCGTTCTGTCCGTCCCAGATGATGATCCGGCGGTTCTTGTCGGCGATCAGCGCCTGATATTGCGAAATGCGCTGGTTGGCGTCTGATAGCGCCGTGCGGATCTCGCGGCTTTCGCTTTCCATATTGCCGCGCTGGCGGATCATCCACACGGTCGACAGGAGCGCGGCTGAAATCACGCCGATGATGACGGAGAAGACGGCCATTTCGGAGGAAGTGAAGAGACGGACTGCTGCCGGCGTGCCAACGCTGGTCTGCGCCAGAACGGGGCCCGCCAAGCCGGTAACAATGCCTCCGAAAACGCTGAAACGCAGCAAGCGGGCCAATGAGGCCAATAGGCCCGCATTCGTCCGCCGCTTCGCCCGCGGTAAAAGCATATATGCGCCGCCCTGCCGTTGCCGCGCGAACCCCGCTGGAGGCATCGCTGGCTCAGGCAGGCTGTCTTTCCCTTCAGACATAAGCGGTCTGTCTCCGTCCTATAATGTGCCGCATCTCGACAAGACATCCCATTTTCATGGCTCCGGGCATGCCCGGTTCGTCACGAATCAAGTCTAAAAACAATACTGCCTAAGGGAATCGGCGGGAAGGGAGCGGGCCAAAAAATAAGCCCCGGCATTTGTCAATGCCAGGGCCACAAGATATTGTGGATATCGATCGTAAGATCAGTATCTGTAGTGGTCAGACTTGAACGGACCCTGCGGAGTGACGCCGATATAGGCAGCCTGTTCTCCGGAAAGCTCCGTCAGTTTCACGCCAAGCTTGCTGAGATGCAGGCGAGCAACCTTCTCGTCGAGGTGCTTCGGCAGCACGTAGACCTGGTTTTGGTACTGGCCGGGCTTGGTGAAGAGCTCGATCTGCGCCAGCGTCTGGTTGGTGAAGGAAGCCGACATGACGAAGGACGGATGGCCGGTAGCGTTGCCGAGGTTCAGGAGGCGGCCTTCCGACAGCAGGATGATGCGGTTGCCCTTGGCGAACTCGATCATGTCGACCTGCGGCTTGATGTTCGTCCACTTGAGGTTACGCAGAGCTGCGACCTGGATCTCGTTGTCGAAGTGGCCGATGTTGCCGACGATCGCCATGTCCTTCATCGCGCGCATATGGTCGATGCGGATGACGTCCTTGTTGCCGGTGGTCGTGATGAAAATGTCGGCAGTAGAGACGACGTCTTCGAGCTGGACTACTTCATAACCGTCCATGGCAGCCTGCAGGGCGCAGATCGGATCGACTTCCGTGACCTTGACGCGGGCGCCGGCGCCGGAAAGCGAGGCAGCAGAACCCTTGCCGACGTCGCCGTAGCCGCAGACGACGGCAACTTTGCCGGCCATCATCACGTCGGTGGCGCGGCGGATACCGTCGACCAGCGATTCCTTGCAGCCGTACTTGTTGTCGAACTTCGACTTGGTGACGCTGTCGTTGACGTTGATCGCTGGGAAGGGCAGCAGGCCCTTCTGGCTGAGCTGGTACAGGCGGTTGACGCCCGTGGTGGTTTCTTCGGTGACGCCCTTGATGGCTTCGCGCTGCTTGGTGAACCAGCCCGGCGATGCCTTGAGGCGCTTCTTGATCTGCGCGAAGAGGATTTCCTCTTCTTCCGAGTGCGGATTGGAAAGAACGTCTTCGCCGGCTTCAGCGCGAGCGCCGAGCAGGATGTACATGGTGGCATCGCCGCCGTCGTCCAGGATCATGTTGGAGAGGCCGCCATCGGTCCACTGGAAGATCTTGTCGGTGTAGATCCAGTAGTCTTCGAGGCTTTCGCCCTTGACGGCATAGACCGGAACGCCGGAAGCGGCGATCGCGGCAGCGGCATGGTCCTGGGTCGAGAAGATGTTGCAGGATGCCCAGCGCACCTGAGCGCCGAGAGCGACCAGCGTCTCGATCAGGACGGCAGTCTGGATCGTCATGTGCAGCGAACCGGTGATGCGCGCGCCCTTCAGCGGCTGTGCTTCGCCGAATTCGGCGCGGCAAGCCATCAGGCCCGGCATTTCGGTTTCGGCGATAGCGATTTCCTTGCGACCGTAGTCTGCAAGGCCGATATCCGCGACGATGTAGTCCTTTTCAGTGCTCATGAAGGTCTCCAGCCTGAACGATGCATATCGCGCCATAGGCAAACGCCTCGGCCGAATGCAACAAAATTGCACGCTGACAGCGTGTGGGATGATGCCGTGTAGCAGGCTTCAAGCTGGAAATCAATAATGATATAAAGAAGTCTTTATGTCTTTATATCCTATCTGGCGCCCGGATGAGGAGGGCTCACATCTCTTCGCCGAACTTGTCGGCGACCAGACGGTCCAGCGCATCCAATGCCTCGGCGGCCTGGTTGCCGCTGGCGGTGACGAGCACGCTGCAGCCGGGGCTGGCCGCGAGCATCATCAGGCCCATGATCGAATTGCCGCCCACCGTTGTTCCATCCCTCGAGACGGTAATGGTGGCGTCGTAGGATTCGACGGTTTGTACGAATTTGGCGGAGGCGCGTGCATGCAGGCCACGTTTGTTGATGATCAGAAGTTCCCGGGAAAGCTCTGTCATAGGCGGGACGCTTATCTCGTCATTTGCCGCTAAGCACACGGCTGGCCACGTTGATGTATTTGCGCCCGGCCTCGGAAGCTTCCACCAGAGCCTTCTCCATGTTGTTGTCGCCGCGCACACCCGCGAGCTTTATGAGCATCGGCAGATTGACGCCGGCAATAACCTCCGTGTGGCCGCTATTCATGACGGAGATCGCGAGATTGGAGGGAGTGCCACCGAACATATCGGTGAGGATGATGACCCCGTGCCCATCGTCGGCGCCGGAAACCGCGTGCAGAATGTCCTGCCGCCGCTTATCCATATCGTCTTCGGGACCAATCGATACCGTCTCTATGAACTTCTGCGGACCAACGACATGCTCGACCGCATGCCGAAACTCTTCAGCCAGCTTGCCATGAGTGACAAGCACAAGTCCGATCATGATATTACTGCTCCCATCGCATACGCAAACAGGTGGCCCATATCGCAACGCAGCAATCTCGTCCACCAGTGGGGGGACATCTTGGCCATGAAAAGACGAAGTGCAAGCTTAAAATATGGGAATTGAGCGCCTGCAGGGGCCTGAATGGTCGATTAATCCAAACTGATAACGATTTTCGCCATAATTATGGCGAGCGGATTCGCCGATGCTGCGGACAGGCGGATCAACGGTAGGCGAATGGATTCAGTGAGATCGATCTGTTCGTCTTCGGGAGGGAGCCGCTCGGCCGTTGCCGGATCGACCGGACGTATGGCGAAATGCATTTCGGCCTCAAAAACATGGGGAAGCCGGACGATGCCGGTATAGCGGATCTCCATCAGGCCGGCGATCGAAGGCGGGCATTCGGCGATGATGGCGCCGTCGCGTTGCGTGATGAAAACCTGATCGTCTGCGACCAATGCTGCGGAAAGGCCGAGCGGCTTGGCGGCGGCGAGGCAGGCGAAGGCAATCGAAGATTTGCCGCTGCCCGATGGTCCCAGAAACAGCAGACCGGTCTTGCCGATGACGATTGCCGTCCCGTGGATATTGGTCGCTTTGCCGCTCATGCCGGTGTTTCGGCAGGCAACGACAGGATGAAGCGGGCGCCAAGCAGCGCCGTGCCGTCACCGTCGACGATGTTTTCCGCGCGCAGCGATCCGCCATGCGCCTCGGCGATCTGCCGGCTGATCGACAGGCCCAAACCGGAATTCTGACCGAAACCTTCCGCCTCCGGCCGGTCGGTATAGAAGCGCTCGAAGATGCGGTCGATATTTTCCGCCTGAATGCCCGGCCCGTTATCCTCGACATAGATCACGCAACGCGTTCTCGTACGCATCAGCTTTACCGTGATCTTTCCGGTGTCCTTCGCAACGAAGGAGCGGGCGTTTTCAATGAGGTTGGTGACGATCTGGCCGATACGCAGGTCATGGCCGTCGATCGTGAATTTGGTTTTCGCACCCGGCTTGCGGTCGACGATATAGTCTATTTCGACCGCCTTCTTCGTGTGCCCGACCTGCCGGGAAATGTCGATCATGTCCCGCAGCAGCACCTCGAGATCGAGTGATTTCGCATCGGAGCGGGCAAGTTCGGCATCGAGGCGGGACGCGTCGGAAATATCGCTGATCAACCGGTCGAGGCGGCGCACGTCATGCTGAATGACGTCCATCAGCCGTTTCTTGGAATCGTCGCTTTTGGCGAGTGGCAGCGTCTCGACGGCGCTGCGCAGCGATGTCAGCGGGTTCTTCAATTCGTGGCTGACATCGGCGGCAAAACTTTCGATCGCATCGATGCGGTCGTAAAGCGCCGTCGTCATTTCGCGCAGCGCGATCGACAGGTTGCCGATTTCATCCTGGCGGGCGGAGAAATCAGGAATTTCCTCACGCTCCTTCGCACCGCCACGGCGCACGCGGATGGCGGCCGCCGAAAGCCGGCGCAGCGGATTGGCGATGGTGGACGACAACAGCAGCGACAGAACGACGTTGACCAGCGTCGCGACGCCAAAGACGCGCATGATCGCCAGGCGCTCGGCATGGACGATCTTGTCGATATCACCGGCCTGCGTCGACAGCAGCAACACGCCGAGCACGGCGCGGAAACGCTGGATGGGCACGGCGACCGAGACGATCAGCTCGCCTTTTTCCGTGGTGCGCACCACGGCGCCGCGCACACCGGTCAGCGCATTCATGACCTCCGGATAGATCGAGCCATCGCCCCCGGGAGCCTCCTTGTAAACCGGCAGGTTGCCCGGCTGCAGCATCTTGTTGAGCAACCCGCTGAACCAGTCCGACCAGCTCTGCTTCTCGTCGTCAACCGGCGGCAGGTCGTAGCGCAACACCTGGCCGCGCGAATAGAGATGGCGGCTGTCGAGCAGCAGATTGGCGTCGGCGTCGAAGATGCGGGCGCGGGTGCGTGTCGGGGAAATCAACCGCGTCAGCACCGGGGCCACCTTCTCCGGATCGATCGGGAACTCCAGGTCCTCATCGTTCGGAACGGGCGTGATGCTCTGGCCGGCCTGGAGTTCCAAGAGCTTCTGCGGGTCGATGGTGATGGAGTTGGTATCGACCGATGCCGATGCCGAGACGGCACCGGCGATGATTTCGCCCTGCGTCAGCAGGCTCTCGACGCGGGCGTCGATCAGGCCCTCGCGGAACTGATTGAGATAAAGAATGCCGCCGACGAGAACGACGAGGGCAGCCAGGTTGAAGAACAGGATGCGCCGCGTCAGGCTCGAGAAGACGGCGTTACCGAAGATGCGGCGGATCAACGTGAAAGGGTGAGTCCAACGACGGCGGGCGATTCTAACGTCGCTCGGGCTTTCCGTGTCGTCGATATTTCTATCTTGCACTAGCTGTGCCAAGCCAACGGCCCTTTCGAAGAACAGGATCGACGATCCTGTCCGCATGCTCTTATTCCATTGACCGCCGCATGGTCCAGTTAACTGTTACGCCGCTTCGCGGAAGCGGTAGCCGACTCCATACAGCGTTTCAATCATATCAAAATCGAGATCGACCATCTTGAATTTCTTGCGAAGCCGCTTGATGTGGCTGTCGATGGTGCGGTCGTCAACATAGACTTGCTCGTCATAGGCGGCATCCATCAAGGCATCGCGGCTTTTTACCACACCGGGGCGTTGCGCCAGCGAATGCAGGATCAGGAACTCGGTGACGGTCAGCGTCACTGGCTCGCCTTTCCAGGTGCAGGTATGGCGTTCCTGGTCCATGACAAGCTGACCGCGCTCCAGCGAGCGGGCTTGCTGCGCGGCGCCGGGCTTCGCGGCCGTGCCGCCGCTACTGGCCGCGTTCGCAGCTTCGCGAGCGGAGGCGCGGCGGAGCACGGCCTTGACGCGTTCGACCAGCAGGCGCTGCGAGAAAGGTTTGGTGATGAAGTCGTCGGCGCCCATCTTGAGCCCGAAGAGCTCGTCGATTTCCTCATCCTTGGAGGTCAGGAAGATCACCGGCAGATCGGACTTTTGCCGCAGGCGGCGCAAAAGCTCCATGCCGTCCATGCGCGGCATCTTGATATCGAAGATCGCCAACTGCGGTGGCCGGGCAAGCAGCCCGTCAAGCGCCGAAGCGCCGTCGGTGTAGGTTTCCACCTTATATCCCTCGGCCTCCAGAGCAATCGATACGGAAGTCAGGATATTGCGGTCGTCGTCAACGAGCGCGATTGTCAACATGGTGTTCGTCTCCGTCATCAGTGCGCATCTCCCGGATTTGGAATCCAGCCCAGGTGGCTTGCCAGCTCGGTTGGCGGTAACCCGGCGCGCTTATGGGGATAAAGGTGGAACAAATTGTGGCAAAGATAAAGGGGTGGATTGCTGGACTTGGAAAAAGTTAACCAAGGGTTGTGCGACGAAACGTCTCGACGCAGCTCATTCAAACGATTTAAAATTATCGAAATTTATTTAAATCGATTAAATATATGATATCATTAAATATTTTTAGCTCAACTCCCTTGTGCTTTTAAAAAGACGCCTCTACGCTTTATTTAGTTTTAACGGCTGAGGCCACGTAGAGGAATAAAGCGATGGAGCAATTCGGGGTCCGTAATCCCGCAATCGAACTCGAATCGATCGGCCTGGGAGCCGCCGCCAGCGTGCGTTATAACCTCATGGAGGCTCACCTCTACGAGGAAGCGATTCGTCGGCGGGAAGCCGATTTGACCGCTCACGGTGCGCTGAGAGCATTGACTGGACAACACACCGGCCGTTCGCCGAAGGACAAGTTCGTCGTCCGCAACGACATCACCGAAGATCAGATCTGGTGGGACAACAACAAGCCGATGTCGCCGGAGCATTTTGCACTGCTGCACAAGGATATGCTGGCGCATGTGCACGGCAAAGACCTGTTCGTTCAGGATCTGATCGGCGGCGCCGATCATGATTACGCCCTTCCGACTCGTGTCATCACCGAATTCGCCTGGCATTCGCTGTTCATCCGCAATCTTCTCATTCGTCCCGAGCGGTCGGCGCTGGAAAGCTTCATACCGAAGTTGACGATCATCGACCTGCCGAGCTTCCGGGCCGATCCAGAACGCCATGGCTGCCGCACGGAAACGGTGATCGCCTGCGATCTCGTCAACGGCATCGTCCTGATCGGCGGCACGTCCTATGCCGGCGAAATGAAGAAATCGGTCTTCACTCTCCTGAACTACCTCTTGCCGGAACGTGGCGTCATGCCGATGCATTGCTCGGCCAATGTAGGACCCGATGGCGACGCAGCGATCTTTTTCGGCCTGTCGGGCACCGGCAAGACGACACTGTCTGCCGATCCGACACGCACGTTGATCGGCGACGACGAGCATGGCTGGGGCGAAAACGGCATCTTCAATTTCGAAGGCGGCTGCTACGCCAAGACCATCCGCCTGTCGGCCGAGGCCGAGCCGGAAATCTACGCCACGACCCGCCGCTTCGGCACCGTGCTGGAAAATGTCGTGCTTGACGAACACGGCATGCCGGATCTCGACGACGGTTCGCTGACGGAGAACACCCGCAGCGCCTATCCCATGCATTTCATCCCGAATGCCTCGGAATCCGGCATGACCGGCCATCCCGAGACGATTATCATGCTGACGGCGGATGCCTTCGGCGTCATGCCGCCGATTGCCAAGCTGACGCCGGAACAGGCGATGTACCACTTCCTCTCCGGCTACACCGCGAAGGTCGCCGGCACCGAGAAGGGCGTCGTCGAGCCGGAAGCCACGTTCTCGACCTGCTTCGGCGCTCCCTTCATGCCGCGTCATCCGGCCGAATACGGCAACCTGCTGAAGGAGCTGATCGCCCGCCACGGCGCCGGCTGCTGGCTGGTCAACACCGGTTGGACCGGCGGCGCCTACGGGACGGGCCGGCGCATGCCGATCAAGGCGACGCGCGCTTTGCTTGCCGCAGCTCTCAAGGGCGACCTCGACAACGCCGAATTCCGCGTCGACCCGAATTTCGGGTTCGCTGTCCCGGTTGCCGTCGAGGGCGTCGACAGCGCCATCCTCGATCCGCGTTCCACCTGGGCCGATGGCCAGGCTTATGACGCACAGGCGGCCAAACTGGTTCAGATGTTCGTCTCCAACTTCGCCAAGTTCGAGGATCATGTCGACGGCAATGTCCGCGACGCGGCGCCCGGGATGCGGGTTGCGGCCGAATAAACAGCCACATTGAGCTGATGACTCACGTGAAACCCGGCGATTTTTCCGCCGGGTTCATTTTGTCGTCGGCCTGTTTTCAACCGTACGCCAATGTGGGATAGACGGGCGCGGAGAAAACCATGGCCAGCGACGCACTCTATATCAACGACCGGATCACCATTGCCGGCTGGGAACTGACGGAACAATTCGTTCTGGCGGGCGGCCCCGGCGGGCAAAACGTCAACAAGGTCGCGACCGCTGTCCAGCTGTTCTTCAACGTTCCGAATTCGCCGTCGCTGAACGATCGCGTCAAGGCCAACACCGTCAGGCTGGCCGGCCGGCGCGTCTCCAAGGACGGCGTATTGATGATCGAGGCCAGCCGCTTCCGTAGCCAGGACCGCAATCGCGAAGATGCGCGTGAGCGGTTGAAGGAGCTGATCCTCGAGGCCGCCGCGCCGCCGCCGCCGCCGCGCAAGAAGACCAAGCCGACCAAAGGCTCGATCGAGCGGCGCCTGAAGGAAAAATCCGGTCGCTCCGAGGTCAAGAAGATGCGCGGCAAGCCGGGCGGCGACTAGGTTTTCGGGCTGCCATGCGGCTTGGCAAGGGTTATATATGGGCCTGAAGGCAAGTCCGGCGTCGCCGCGGCTTCACGCCAGGCACAAAGTGCGGCAATGGCGCATTCACCTGGCTGGCACCACCAATCATGGAAAACATCGATGCTACTTCCCAACGGAATTCGCCATCTCCCTGGCTATCTCGACCGTCCCAAACAGGAAGCTCTGGTCGAGACCATCCGCGCCGTCGTGGCCGAAGCGCCGCTTTATACGCCGGCCATGCCCGGCACCGGCAAGGAGATGTCCGTGCGCATGACCAATTGTGGTCCGCTTGGCTGGGTGACGGACAAGCAGCGCGGCTATCGCTATCAACAGACGCATCCGGCCACCGGCAGGCCTTGGCCAGCGATGCCGTCGCAATTGCTCGATCTCTGGAGCAATATAGCAGGCTATGAAAAGCCGCCGGAAGCTTGCCTGGTCAATTTCTACGATGACGATGCCCGCATGGGTCTGCATCAGGATCGCGACGAACAGAATCTGGCGGCGCCTGTGGTGTCGATCTCGCTCGGCAATATCTGCCTCTTCCGCGTCGGCGGCCTCAACCGTAAAGATCGTACGCTATCTTTCAAGCTTTCCAGCGGTGACATCGTCGTTCTCGGTGGAGAGGGCAGACTTTGTTTTCATGGTGTCGACCGCATCTATCCGGCGACGTCGACGCTGTTGAAGAATGGCGGGCGGATAAACCTGACGCTCAGGCGGGTGAATCCGTAAATTCTGCTCATTACAGGGATTAGAGTTTCCTCAATGCCACCTGTTCGATCAGATGATTCCTGCCCTTCTGCAGGATGAGATCGGCGCGAGGGCGGGTCGGTAGGATGTTCTGCCGCAGGTTCTTCAGGTTGATATTCTTCCACAATCCTTCGGCGGTCGCGATTGCCTCTTCCTCGGTGATCGAGGCGTAGCGGTGGAAGAAGGAGTTAGGATCGCGGAAGGCGGTTTCACGCAGCTTCATGAAGCGTGCGACATACCAATTGTGGATCAGATGCTCGTCGGCATCGATATAGATGGAGAAATCGAAGAAGTCAGACACCATCGGCACGATCTTGCCGTCAGCCGGCAAGTGCCGCGATTGCAGCACGTTGATGCCCTCGAAGATCAGGATATCCGGCCGGTCGACAGTCTTGTATTCGTTCGGCAGTACGTCATAGACGAGGTGCGAATAGCAGGGCGCCTTGACATCCGGCTGCCCGGCTTTGATCGCCGAGAGGAAGCGCAGGAGTGCTGCGGTATCGTAACTTTCGGGAAAACCCTTGCGCTGCATCAGGTTGCGGCGCTGCAATTCGGCATTCGGAAAAAGAAAGCCGTCCGTGGTGATCAGATCAACTTTCGGGCTCGACGGCCAGCGGCGCAGCAGTTCCTTCAGGATACGGGCCGTGGTGGATTTGCCGACGGCGACGGAACCGGCGATGCCGATGACGAAGGGCGTCTTGGCCACATCGGAGAGACTAAGGAACCGATTGCGCTGCTCGAACAGGATCTGCGAGGATTCGACATGCGAGGACAAGAGGCGCGATAGCGAGAGGTAGATGCGCCGGACTTCATCGAGATCGATCGGGTCGCCCATGGAGCGCAGCCGCGTCACTTCATCGGCGGTCAACGTCAGCGGCGTATCGGCTCTGAATTTCGACCATTCTTCCGAAGAAAAGAAATAGTAAGGCGAATAGGCTTTCGCCTCAAAGATATCGAGCGTCTCGGGCGCAGGCAGGGTTTGGGTCGCTATTGTCATCACATTCTACCGGCTGGCCTTCTCCTGAAGGCCCGATTGGGCGGTGCGCCGTTCGAGCTCACCCATGACATTCTGCAACGGAATGCCCGCTATCTTCAATACGACCATAAGGTGATAAAGCACGTCGGCCGCCTCATAGGTGAGATTGTCGCGGTCGCCGGTCACCGCCGCCATGACGGCCTCGATCGCTTCCTCGCCCAGCTTCTTTGCCGCCTTCGGTTGGCCGGCGGCAAAAAGCTTCGCCGTCCAGGATTCCTCCGGCGAGGCCTTGGAGCGCTCGTCGACGATCTTTTCGAGGTCGGAAAGGGTAAATCCGCTCATTCCGCCTTATCCCTTCCTAATCGAGCCGCATGGCGATGCCATGCTGTGACATATAGTGCTTCGCTTCGCCGACCGAATAGGTGCCGAAGTGGAAAATCGAGGCTGCAAGCACGGCCGTCGCGTGGCCTTCCTTGACGCCGGCGACGAGATCGTCGAGATCGCCGACGCCGCCCGAAGCGATGACTGGAACGCGCACAGCATCCGCGATCGCCCGTGTCAGCTCCAGATCATAGCCGACCTTGGTGCCGTCGCGATCCATCGAGGTGACGAGAAGTTCGCCAGCGCCGCGCTCGACCATTTTGCGGGCAAAATCGACGGCGTCGATGCCGGTCGAGTTGCGGCCGCCATGGGTATAGATCTCCCAGGCGCTCATATTGTCGCCGCCGAGGGATTCGGTACGCCGCCGCTTGGCGTCGATCGAGACGACGATGCATTGATTGCCGAATTTATCGGCCGCTTCGGCGACGAAATCCGGATTGTTGACGGCGGCCGAGTTGATCGAAACCTTGTCGGCGCCGCAGAGCAGCAGCTTGCGGATATCGGCGATGGTGCGGATGCCGCCGCCGACCGTCACCGGCATGAAGCATTGCTCCGCCGTGCGGGCCACGACATCGAAGATCGTCTCCCTGTTGTCGGAAGAGGCAGTGATGTCGAGGAAACAAAGCTCGTCCGCACCCGCGGCATCATAGGCCTTGGCGGCTTCGACGGGATCGCCGGCATCGACGAGGTTGAGAAAGTTGACGCCCTTGACGACGCGGCCGTCCTTGACGTCGAGGCAGGGGATGACGCGGGCTTTCAGGGTCATTGTGCAATCTCCTTCGTCCGCGCTGCCTTGATCAGTGCCAGGGCCTCCTTCGGATCGATACGGCCATCATAAAGCGCGCGGCCGGAAATCGCACCTTCCAGTTTGCGCGCGTCCAGTTCGAGCATGCGTTTGATGTCGTCAAGCGAAGCGAGCCCGCCGGAGGCGATAACCGGAATAGAGACGGCGTCGGCAAGTTCCAGCGTCGAGGCCCAGTTGATGCCGGTCAGAATGCCGTCGCGATCGATGTCGGTATAGATGATCGCGGCGACGCCGGCGCCTTCGAATTTCTTGGCCAGCTCGACGACACCGAGTTCGGAGGCTTCCGCCCAGCCTTCGACCGCCACCTTGCCGCCCTTGGCGTCGATGCCGACGGCAATATGGCCCGGAAATCTTCTGCAGGCTTCGACGACAAGGGCCGGATCGCGCACCGCGACCGTGCCGAGAATGACGCGGGCAAGCCCGCGCGTCAGCCAGTTTTCGATATGGTCGAGCGTTCGGATGCCGCCGCCGAGCTGCACCGGGTTCTTCGTCGCCTTGAGGATGGCGTCGACAGCCGCTCTGTTGACGGTCTCGCCGGCAAAGGCGCCATTGAGATCGACCACGTGCAGCCATTCAAAGCCCTGGTCTTCGAAGGCTTTGGCCTGGGCGGCCGGATCGGGATTGTAGACTGTTGCCTGTTGCATATCGCCGAGCTTCAGGCGCACGCATTCGCCGTCCTTGAGGTCGATGGCGGGGAAAAGGATCATTGTGTGTTTTCCGTTCTGTTCGCGCGAGCCTTAGGCATGATCCCGAAAAGTGTGAAGCGGTTTTCGGAAAAGATCACGCCCACTCTAAGGCTTCCAGCGCAGGAAATTGGCGATCAGGGCGAGGCCGAGCTTCTGGCTCTTTTCCGGATGGAATTGCGAGCCGGCCATGTTGTCGCGGCCGACAAAGGCGGTCATCGGGCCGCCATAGCCGGTCGTGGCGATGACATCGTCCGCGTGATCGGCGGCCAGATGGTAGGAATGCACGAAATAGGCATGCAGCCCGTCCGGCCCGGTCGGAATCCCGTCGAAGAGCGCATGCGGGTGCCTGAGGTCCAGTGTGTTCCAGCCGATCTGTGGGATTTTCAGCGCGGGATCGTCGGGCGTCATCTCCTTGACGTCGCCCTTGATCCAGCCGAACCCCTGCGTAATCGTCTTTTCCAGCCCACGCGACGACATGAGCTGCATGCCGACGCAGATACCGAGGAATGGGCGAGCCTTATGCTCCACCAAATCGATCACCGCTTCCGTCATGCCGGAAACGGCGTCGAGTCCGCGGCGGCAGTCGGCATAGGCGCCGACGCCCGGAAGCACGATGCGGTCGGCGGTGGCGACGCGTTCGGCATCGTCAGTCAGATCGATTTCGGCATCGATGCCGGCTTCGCGGGCGGCGCGTTCGAAGGCCTTGGTGGCCGAGCGCAGGTTGCCTGAGCCGTAGTCGATTATTGCGACGCGCATATTCAGCGTCCTCCATCATAGCCGGGAAGGCCGAAACTCGGTCCGCTGCGGCTTGGGCTATTGTTTGGAGAGGAAGGAATATCCCAATTATTCGCACGGATATGCTCTTCCATCTTCGGCTCGATGCCGGAGAAATGGATCTCTTCGGCCGTCGCCAGATTAGGCGCTGAAACCAGACCTTCCGCCTTCCATCCGCCCGCAACGAGGTTTCGGCAGAAAGCGTTGGGGCCTTCGAGCGCCGCGAGGACGCGCACACCGAGCAGGATCGTGATACCGGCGGCGAAAAAACCCGGTTGGCGCATCAATTCCAAGGCGATGCCCTGCAGCAGAAGGGCGGCGATGGCCTGCAGCCACAGCCGGTGAAAAAGCATCCACAGTGTCGGAAACAAAAAGGCTGTCCAGGAAAAGCCGTCGCGGATGAAGCGCGTCTTGATCTGGCTTCTGTCCGGCCCTCCGGGTGGCGTCAAAATCAAATAGCTTGCCATCTCTTCACTTTCCCCATGATGGGGCTCAGGCGAGTGTGCCCTTGGTCGAGGGCACGCGGCCTGCCTGCCGCGGATCGATCTCGGTTGCCGTGCGCAGCGCGCGGGCAACGGCCTTGAAGCATGTCTCGGCTATATGGTGATTGTTGGCGCCATAATGGTTGAGGATATGCAGCGTGATGCCGGCATTCTGCGCGAGCGCCTGGAAGAATTCGCGCACCAGCTCGGTATCGAAAGTGCCGATCTTCGGGGCACTGAAGGCGACGTTCCAGACGAGGAAGGGCCGGCCGGACAGATCGACCGCCGCCTTCGTCATCGTCTCGTCCATGGCGAGATCGATCGAGGCATAGCGCGTGATGCCGCGCCGATCGCCCAGTGCTTTGGCAATGGCCTGGCCGATGGCGATGCCGGTGTCCTCGACCGCGTGGTGATCGTCAACATGCAGGTCGCCCTTGGTGTCGATCTCCATGTCGATCAGCGAATGCCGCGAAAGCTGCTCCAGCATATGGTCGAAGAAGCCTACGCCCGTCGAAATCGTCGACTTGCCGCTGCCGTCGATGTTGACGGACACGGAGACCGAGGTCTCGTTGGTCTTGCGGGAAACGCTTGCCGTGCGGCTCGCTGCGGTCTCTGCCATGGGCTGCTCCATCAGGATGACGGCCGTTCCTTATCAGGCACATCGGCAAATATCCAGAAGTTAAGTCAGTATCGACTTATCTAGCCGGCTTACATGCATCATTCCGAAATAGCGGCCATTTGCAATCGCAAAAAGCCCTCTTACATAGGGCTTGACGGGGCCGAAACGCGGCCCGGCAGAAAGCCCGCCAAAATGGGGGCAAACAGGTGTTTACATGACGACAATTGTGACTATTCGCAAGGGTGGCAAGGTTGTGATGGCTGGCGATGGCCAGGTCAGCCTCGGCCAGACCGTAATGAAGGGCAATGCCCGCAAGGTTCGCCGCATCGGCAAGGGTGACGTGATCGCCGGTTTCGCCGGTGCGACCGCCGATGCCTTTACGCTGCTTGAGCGGCTTGAAAAGAAGCTCGAACAATATCCGGGTCAGCTGATGCGCGCGGCCGTCGAGCTCGCCAAGGACTGGCGCACGGACAAATATCTGCGCAATCTCGAAGCGATGATGCTGGTCGCCGATAAGACCGTGACGCTCGCCGTCACCGGCAACGGCGATGTGCTCGAGCCGGAACACGGCGCCATGGCGATCGGCTCCGGCGGTAATTTTGCACTCGCCGCCGCTCGCGCTCTGATGGATACCGACAAATCGGCAGAGGACGTCGCCCGCCGCGCGCTCGACATCGCCGCCGACATTTGCGTCTACACCAACCATAATGTGGTGGTCGAGACGCTCGACTCCGAAGCCTAATTCCTCTCTTGATTGTTTCTAGCCCTGACGGGAAACGCACGAATGACCACTTTTTCCCCCCGCGAGATCGTTTCCGAACTCGACCGTTATATTGTCGGCCAGCATGAGGCCAAACGCGCCGTGGCGATTGCACTGCGCAACCGCTGGCGACGGCAACAGCTGGAGCCCGACCTGCGCGACGAAGTCATGCCCAAGAACATCCTGATGATCGGCCCGACCGGTGTTGGCAAGACGGAAATCTCTCGCCGTCTCGCCAAACTCGCCGGCGCCCCCTTCATCAAGGTGGAAGCCACGAAGTTCACCGAAGTCGGCTATGTCGGCCGCGACGTCGAACAGATCGTCCGCGATCTCGTCGAAGTCGGTATCGGCCTGGTGCGCGAAAAGAAGCGCGCCGAAGTCCAGGCCAAGGCGCATATGAGTGCCGAGGAGCGTGTGCTCGATGCCCTGGTCGGCTCGACCGCCTCGCCGGCGACGCGCGACAGCTTCCGCAAGAAGCTGCGCGACGGCCAGTTGGACGACAAGGAAATCGACATCGAAGTTGCCGATAGCGGTTCCGGCATGCCCGGCTTCGAAATTCCCGGCATGCCCGGCGCCAACATCGGTGTGCTCAACCTGTCCGAAATGTTCGGAAAGGCCATGGGCGGCCGCACCAAGAAGGTGCGCACTACGGTGAAGGAGTCCTATAAGGAGCTGATCCGCGACGAATCCGATAAGCTGATCGACAACGAGGCGATCCAGCGCGAAGCGGTGCAATCGGCCGAAAATGACGGCATCGTCTTCCTCGACGAGATCGACAAGATCGCCGCCCGCGACGGCGGCATGGGTGCCGGCGTCTCGCGCGAAGGCGTGCAGCGCGACCTGCTGCCGCTGGTCGAAGGCACGACGGTTTCGACCAAATACGGTCCGGTGAAGACCGACCATATTCTCTTCATCGCCTCCGGCGCGTTCCATGTGTCGAAGCCCTCGGATCTCCTGCCGGAATTGCAGGGCCGTCTGCCGATCCGTGTCGAACTAAGGCCGCTGAGCAAAGAGGATTTCCGCCGCATCCTGACCGAGCCGGAAGCCAGCCTCATCCGCCAGTACAAGGCGCTGATGGAAACGGAAGACCTGAAGCTCGATTTCACCGATGACGCCATCGACGCTTTGGCCGATGTCGCCGTGCACCTGAACTCCACCGTCGAGAACATCGGCGCTCGCCGCCTGCAGACGGTGATGGAGCGGGTGTTGGACGAGATCTCCTACAATGCCTCGGATCGCGCCGGCGTGTCGGTGACCATAGATGCCGACTATGTGCGTGAACATGTTGGCGATCTCGCAACCAACACCGACCTGTCGCGCTTCATCCTCTAACAGAAGTTCGGCTAGAGCATCCCGCTTTCGGGTGGAATCACCGGAAAGCGGATAAGATGCTCTAGATTCAAAAAGCTAGAGCGGCCTTTGTGCGTTCGAATGAACGCACGGCGCTCTAGTGACGGCATCTTGAAATATTAATCACTCGACAGCGGGCCGTTAACTTTTTAGTTAGGGGCCCGTTTCTTTGCGTGGGATGGCTTTATTCGGCCAAGATTGTCCGTCAGGCAGCCGCATTGAAACATCGGATGAAACTTCGACAGGGCAGCCATCGTGCGACGCATACTGATCACCCTTCTTCTGGCGGTTGTCAGCCTCTCCTGGATACCGGCCTATGCGGATGCGGCGGCCATGGTGCCGCCGGGCAATCGCAACGCCGAGCAGCCGGCGATCCCCGGCGCCTCCGTGCGCCGCACCAAGGGCACGAATTCGACCTTCGAGCGCAAATACCAGAAAGTCCACGAACTGCTGGCGACCGACACCAGGCTGATGTCGAAGATCAAGTCGACCGCGCGCGCCTACGGCATCGATCCGATCCATATCATCGGCGCGCTGGTCGGCGAACATACCTATAATGTCGACGCCTATGACGGCCTGCAGTCCTATTACGTCAAAGCCGCCTCCTATGCCGGCCAGAGTTTCCGCTTCGCCTATGACGGCGAAAGCGTTGATGATTTTGTCGCCCGGCCGCAATTCGATGCCTGCAAAGGCAAGGGGGATTCGTACAGCCTTTGGACCTGCCGCGAAGATATCTGGGAGAGCGATTTCCGGGGCAAGAAGGTCGGCGGCAAATCCTTCCCGGACAATCGTTTCAGCGCCGTGTTTTTCCAGCCCTTCTATGCCGGCCAGACCTTTGGCCTCGGCCAGGTCAACCCGCTGACGGCGCTGGAGCTTTCCGATCTCGTCAGCAGCACGTCGGGCATAGCGAAGCTGGATGAAAAGGATGCCGGCGGCGTTTACAAGGCCATCATGGATCCGGATCTGTCGCTGGCCTTCGTTGCCGCCTCGATCCGCAAGTCGATCGACGACTATCGTTCGATCGCCGGCATGGACATCTCCGGCAATCCGGGCATCACGGCGACGCTCTACAATGTCGGCAATTCACGCCAGCGCGCCGCAGCGCTCGCCGCCAAGAATCGGGGGGCCGCGCAGCCGGTCTGGCCGGAAGAAAATTACTATGGCTGGCTGATCAATGACAAGCTGGACGATCTGAAGTCGCTGCTCTAGACTTCGGGGACTGTCGGGAAAATAAGGTTTTCGAGGAGATTCGATCTCATGGATATGATTTCGGAAGTCTTCTCTCCGCCGGCCCCGACCCCTCGTACCGTCCCGCCGTCGCGGCTGACGATCATTCGTACCATCCTGCGCAATCCGCTCGAGCTCTGGGGCGAGCCCTCCTATACGCTGCCGTGGATCATGACGCGCTTCTTTCGTGAGCGCACGCTGATCGTCAACGATCCCGGCCTGATCAAGCATGTGCTGGTCGACAATGCTTCGAATTACCGCATGTCCGATATTCGCCAGCTGGTGCTCAGGCCGATCCTGCGCGACGGCCTGCTGACGGCGGAAGGTCCGGTCTGGAAGCGATCGCGCAAGGCGGTAGCCCCGGTCTTCACGCCACGCCACGCCCAGGGCTTTGCCGGCCAGATGCTGAGCCAGAGCGAAGCCTATGTTCGCAAATACGAGGACGCCGGCAGCGACGGCAAGGTTTTCGACATCGCCATCGATATGACCGAGTTGACTTTTGCCGTCCTCGCCGAAACGTTGTTTTCCGGTGAGATCGTTACCGAAAGCGGCCATTTCGCCGACGACGTCAACCAGCTTCTGCACCGCATGGGTCGGGTCGATCCGATGGACCTTCTGCGTGCCCCCTCCTGGGTGCCGCGCGTTACCCGCATCGGTGGCCAGAAGGTGCTCGACAAGTTTCGTGGCATCGTCCGCAACACGATGAACCTTCGTCTCGACAAGATGCGCAGGGATCGCGCGAGCGCTCCCGATGATTTCCTGACGCTGCTATTGGAAAAGGCCGGCCCCGACGGCCTGACCATGGAGGAGATCGAGGACAATATCCTCACCTTCATCGGCGCCGGCCATGAGACGACGGCCCGTGCGCTGGCCTGGACGCTCTACTGCGTCGCGAATACCCCGCACATCCGCGAGGCCATGGAAGCGGAAATCGACCAGGTGCTTGCCAGCGGCGCCCAGCCTGTGGCCTGGCTCGACCTGATGCCGCATGTCCGTGCCGCTTTTGAGGAGGCGATGCGCCTCTATCCGCCGGCGCCTTCCATCAACCGCGCCTCGATTGCCGAAGACGTATGGACAAGCCCTGGCGGTGAGCGTGTCGAGATTCCGGCTGGGATCACCGTGCTGATCATGCCGTGGACACTGCATCGTCACGCGCTTTATTGGGACAAACCGCGTGCCTTCATGCCCGAACGCTTCCTCCCGGAGAATCGCGGTAAGATCAACCGCTTCCAATACCTGCCCTTCGGCGCCGGCCCCCGTGTCTGCATCGGTGCCACCTTCGCCCTTCAAGAAGCCGTCATCGCCCTTGCCGTCATGATGCACCGCTTCCGTTTCGATTTGACTGACAAGACCAATCCCTGGCCGGTGCAGAAGCTGACGACGCAGCCACAAGGCGGGCTGCCGATGCGCGTGACCAGGCGATAGGATTGTTTTTGCCGCTTTGTAGCTAGCGGATCAGGCGGGAAGGGTGCGATAACAGCATCACCCTTCGTTCAAAGGATTAGACATCTCCGTGACATCTCATTTCCTGCTCGGCATCGACACCGGTGGAACCTATACCGATGCCGTTCTCTTCCATGAAACCGATGGCGTTGTCGCCAAGGCGAAATCACTGACCACGCGACATGATTTGGCTGTCGGTATCGCCGGCGCTGTCGATGCGGTCATCGCCAGGGCCGCCGTTCCGGTATCCGCGATCGGTCTCGTATCGCTGTCGACAACGCTCGCCACCAACGCGCTGGTCGAAGGGCAGGGTGGCCGCGCCGGGTTGGTGATGATCGGCTTTGGACCTGACGATTTGAAGCGCGATGGTCTGGCCGAGGCGCTGGGGTCCGATCCCCTGCTGTTCCTGCCCGGTGGCCACAACGTTCACGGCAACGAGAGCCCGCTCGATCTCACGGCTCTAGAAGAGGCGCTGCCGGAGCTTTCGAAGAATGTTTCGTCCTTCGCAATTGCCGGTTATTTCGCCGTGCGCAACCCGGCTCATGAAATTCGCGTGCGTGACCGCATCCGCGAGCTGTCCCATCTGCCGGTCACCTGCAGCCACGAACTCTCCTCCAAGCTCGGTGGTCCGCGCCGGGCGCTGACGACCCTTCTGAATGCCCGGCTGGTGTCGATGATCGACCGACTGGTCGGCGCCTGCGAAGGATTTCTCGCCGCGCGCGGCATTGCGGCGCCGATGATGGTGGTGCGCGGGGATGGTGCGCTGATCTCGGCCGCCGAAGCCAAGCTCCGTCCGATCGAAACCATTCTGTCCGGCCCGGCGGCGAGCCTTGTCGGTGCGCGTTACCTGACGGGTCTCGATGAGGCCGTGGTTTCGGATATTGGTGGCACCACCACCGATGTCGCCGTCATGGAGGCCGGCCGGCCACGGCTCGACGCGGACGGCGCCGTGGTCGGCGGCTATCGCACCATGGTCGAAGCGGTCGCCATGCGCACCTATGGCCTCGGCGGCGATTCCGAGGTGAAGATCAACGACCGCGGCCTTGTCGCCGCCTTCGAGCTCGGGCCGCGACGTCTGCTGCCGCTCAGCCTCGTTGCCCATATGCATAGTCAGGCCGTCACCGGCGTGCTGGAGCAGCAGCTCCGCGCGCCGCATCTCGGCCGCAACGTCGGCCGCTTTGCCGTGCGTACCGGCGTGCCGGATCATCTGGCAAGCGGCTTGCTGCCGTTGGAACAGGCGCTGTTCGACAAAATCGGCTCGGTACCTCTACCGCTCGAACAGCTTCTGACGTCGACATCGCAGAAAGCGACTCTGGACCGCCTGGTCGCCCGTGGCCTCGTGCACCTTTGCGGCCTGACACCATCGGACGCCATGCATGTGCTTGGCCGGCAAGACCAGTGGAATGCGGAAGCCGCTCGGCTGGGTCTCGCGCTGGCAATGCGGATGAAGGACGGTTCCGGCCGTGCGATTGCCGGGTCTGTGGAGGAGTTGGCGCAAAAGATCGTCGATCGCCTGACCCGCCAATCCGCCGATGTCATTCTCGCCGCCTGCCTCGCGGAGGACGGGGTCGCCGATCTCCATCCGGCCAAGTCGATTTCGATCGACCGCGCTTTGCGTCGTGCGCCGGGCATCGCCCGTTTTGCCGTTTCGCTCGATCGTCCCTTGGTCGGTCTCGGGGCTTCCGCCCCTGTCTACTACCCCGCCATCGCCGCGATGCTGGCGAGCGAAAGTGCGATTCCCCGTGATTCGGATGTGGCAAACGCGATCGGCGCCGTCGTCGGCCAGGTCCGCACAAGTGCCACGGTGTTCGTCACCATGCCCGAGGATGGCATTTATGTGCTGAACGGGGCAGGCGAGACTTTGCGTTTTACCGACGAGCAGAGGAGCTTTTCCTTAGCGCGTGAACGGGCGATCGAGGTGGCGACGGCACAGGCGCGATTGAACGGTGCCACGGATCCCGTCATCGCCTTGGACGAACAGGTCGATGCGCCGGAAATCGAGGGCAATCGCAAGCTGGTCGAGGCGCGCTTCATCGCCACCGCCAGCGGCCGTCCGCGTATAGCTGCAGGCTGATTATTTCTCAGAATGCACAAATCTTTAGAACTATTGCCAAATTGACGGAAAGCGAAACCGCCCGCAAACTGGCAGCATGTAAAAACTGAGCCGTAGGACGGCCGTGAGGAGTGATGGGTATGAGCCGAATTGACAAGAACGGGCTTCAGATCGAACCGGTGCTTTATGATTTCCTCGTCAAGGAGGCCCTGCCGGGCTCCGGCGTCGACCCGGACACCTTCTTTTCCGGTTTCTCAGCAATCGTGCACGACCTGGCTCCGAAGAACCGTGATCTGCTCGCCAAGCGCGATCGTATGCAGGTTGCTCTGGACGATTGGTACCGCAAGAACGGCGCGCCGGTGGACATGGCCGCCTACGAAGCCTTCCTGCGCCAAATCGGCTACATCATTCCCGAAGGTCCGGCCTTCACTGTCTCGACCGCCAATGTCGACGCCGAAATCGCCTCTATTGCCGGCCCGCAGCTCGTCGTCCCCGTCATGAACGCCCGCTACGCGCTGAACGCCGCCAATGCCCGCTGGGGCTCGCTCTACGATGCGCTCTACGGCACCGACGCCATCCCCGAGACCGATGGCGCCGAGAAGGGTAGGGGCTACAATCCGAAGCGCGGCGAAAAGGTCATTGGCTGGGTACGCGACTTCCTCGATACCGCCGCGCCGTTTGCCGGTGCAAGCTGGAAGGACGTCACCGGCTTCGCCGTCAAGGGCGGCGCATTGACAATTGCAACGAAGAAGGGCGCGGTCGCTCTTGCCGATGGCAAGCACTTTGCCGGCTATCTCGGTGATGCCAGCGCGCCCTCGCATATCCTGCTGAAGAACAACGGTATTCACATTGAGATCGTCATCGACGCCGGCACCGATATCGGCAAGGTCGATCCGGCTGACATCTCGGACGTGCGCCTGGAATCGGCGATCACCACCATCATGGACTGCGAAGATTCGATCGCTGCCGTCGATGCTGAGGATAAGGCCGAAGTCTATCGCAATTGGCTCGGCCTGATGAAGGGCGATCTGACGGAGGAAGTTTCCAAGGGTGGCAAGACCTTCATCCGACGTCTCAATCCGGACGTGACCTATACGGCACCCGATGGCTCGAGCTTCGAGCTGCATTGCCGCTCGCTGATGCTGGTGCGCAATGTCGGCCACCTCATGACCAATCCTGCGATCCTCGACCGCGAGGGCCATGAAGTGCCGGAGGGCATCATGGATGCCATGATCACGGGCCTCGTCGCGCTCTATGATATCGGGCCGAACGGCCGCCGCAAGAATTCCCGCGCCGGCTCCATGTATGTCGTCAAGCCGAAGATGCATGGGCCGGAGGAAGTGGCTTTTGCCGTGGAGATCTTCTCGCGCGTCGAAAACGTGCTCGGCATGCCGCGCAACACCATCAAGATGGGCATCATGGACGAGGAGCGCCGCACAACGGTCAACCTCAAGGAGGCGATCCGCGCAGCCAGTGAGCGCGTCGTCTTCATCAATACCGGTTTCCTCGACCGCACCGGCGACGAGATCCATACCTCGATGGAAGCTGGCCCGATGATTCGCAAGGGAGACATGAAGCAGGCCGCCTGGATCGCGGCTTATGAAAACTGGAACGTCGATATCGGCCTCGAATGCGGCCTCTCCGGCCATGCGCAGATCGGCAAGGGCATGTGGGCTATGCCGGACCTGATGGCGGCGATGCTGGAGCAGAAGATCGCCCATCCCAAGGCCGGCGCCAATACCGCCTGGGTGCCGTCGCCGACGGCTGCGACGCTGCATGCGACCCACTATCACCGTGTCAATGTCGCCAGCGTCCAGCAAACCTTGAAGAGCCGCTCCCGCGCCAAGCTCTCCGATATCCTCTCCGTACCGGTTGTCCCGCGTCCAAATTGGACGCCGGAAGAAATCCAGCGCGAGATCGACAATAACTCCCAGGGCATCCTCGGCTATGTCGTTCGCTGGGTCGATCAGGGCGTCGGTTGCTCCAAGGTGCCCGACATCAACAATATCGGCCTGATGGAGGATCGCGCGACGCTCCGCATCTCGGCGCAGCACATGGCCAACTGGCTGCACCACAAGGTCATTAGCGAGGCGCAGATCGTCGAAACCATGAAGCGCATGGCCGCGGTGGTCGACCAGCAGAATGCCGGCGACCCGCTTTATATCGCCATGGCCGGCAATTTCGAAGGCTCCGTCGCCTTCCAGGCCGCCCTTGATCTCGTGCTTAAGGGCCGAGAGCAGCCGAACGGCTATACCGAACCGGTACTGCACCGCCGCCGCATTGAGCTCAAGGCGAAGCAGGCCGCATAAGCCTGCTTTTACATGACACGGAAACAAAAAAAGGCCGCCGGACATCGATCCGGCGGCCTTTTGGATTCCAAATAATGCCAGCAATTACTGGATCACGACGACCTTGGTGCTGTGACCCGGCAGAACGCGGTTATAGAGGTCGATGACGTCCTGGTTCATCAGGCGGATGCAGCCCGAGGAAGCGGCCGTGCCGATCGAAGCCCATTCCGGCGTGCCGTGCAGGCGGAACAGCGTGTCCTGGCCCTTGTCGTTGTAGAGATACATGGCGCGTGCACCGAGCGGATTTTCGAGGCCCGGGTTCATGCCGTTCTCGACATACTTGGCAATCTCGGGGCGACGGACAGCCATTTCTTTCGGCGGATGCCAGTTCGGCCATTCCTGCTTCCAGGCGACATAGGCTGTGCCCGACCAGGCAAAGCCCTGCTTGCCGACGCCGATGCCGTAGCGCATGGCTTCGTTGTTGCCCAGAATATAGTAGAGATGGCGCTCGCGGGTGTTGACGATGATCGTTCCCGCAGCCTCGTCAGACTTGTAAGCGACGATCTGGCGGCGGAACTGCGGCTTCACCTTCTGGATCGGGATCGCCGGCAGTTGGAAGCCGTTGTCGCTCGTGACGCCATAGTCGTTATCGAACGTCTTGATGGTGTCAGCGGCGGAGTTGGCGGAAGCGGTCGGCGTGGCTGCGGCAGTGGTGGCATAACCAGCCGTGGCAAGCGTTGCGACAAGGCCGAGTGCAGTCATAGCATTGCGGATGCGCATGGAAGTCTCTTGGTGAGTTGTGGCAGGGAATGGGATGGTAGCGACCATCTTTGACTATGGTTTATTTTCTATTAAATTTAGCTTTGCAAGCTGGTGCGGTGCGACAAAAATAGCTCCACTGCGCAAATTAAAGGGACATGGTTTTTTTGCAACAACGCTTGCCCCATCCCCGAGGCAATTCATGACGATTTTGAGTGTTTACAATAACAATCCGTTAATAGACGGCCGGCAGTCGGAACGGGCGATGCTTGTACGCAAGGGCGTGCAACTATTACTACACGAGATGCGCCATGCCGTCTTGCCGGAGTTGCCGCTCGCAAGCGGTCGCCGCGCCGACCTCATCACGCTGACCGAAAAGGGCGAGATCTGGATCATCGAGATCAAAACCTCGATCGAGGATTTTCGCGTCGACCGCAAATGGCCGGATTACCGCCTGCATTGCGATCGCCTGTTCTTCGCGACGCACAAGGATGTTCCGCTCGATATTTTCCCGGAAGAGTGCGGGCTTTTCCTTTCGGACGGCTACGGCGCGCATATGATCCGCGAGGCTCCGGAGCATCGCTTGCCGCCGGCAACGCGTAAGTCGGTGACGCTGAACTTCTCCCGCGCTGCCGCCCAACGGCTGCTGCTGGCCGAATGGGCGACGGGTAAGTCTTTCTCGCCTGAATGATGGTTATTTCGGCGCGCGCTTGGCAAGGATGCGTTGCAGCGTGCGGCGATGCATGTTGAGACGGCGGGCCGTCTCGGAAACGTTGCGCTCGCACATTTCGTAGACGCGCTGGATATGCTCCCAGCGCACCCGATCCGCCGACATTGGATTTTCCGGCACCTCGGCCTTTTCGCCCGGCCGCTGCGTCAGCGCCGCGTAGACGTCGTCGGCATCCGCAGGCTTGGCAAGGTAATCGAGGGCGCCGAGCTTCACGGCTGTGACCGCCGTTGCGATATTGCCGTAACCGGTCAGCACGACGATATGCGTATCGTCGCGCCGTTGCCGGATCGCCTCGATAACGTCGAGACCGTTGCCGTCACCCAAACGGAGGTCGACAACCGCATATTTCGGTGGACTAGCCTTGGATTTGGCGACGCCTTCCGCCACCGATTCCGCCGTCTCGACGGCAAAGCCGCGCGTCTCCATAGCGCGCGCCAGCCGGCGCAGAAAGGGTCCGTCGTCATCGACGATCAGCAATGTCGCATCGGGGCCGATATGGTCCGCCACGTCTTTGGCCCCCGCATGAGGGTCGGTGAGCTCTTTATCCGTCATCATGTTCAATCCCGGCGGCAGACCGCCTGCATAGTCCTATTGACCTCAGCATGGTGATCTTATCCGAAAACCGTGACGCAGTTTTCGGATAAGATCATTGCTCTAACGACCGGTGTTTTAAGCCGTGAAATTCACTTTGTCGAATTACTATCGATCAACGTGCGCGGCCATTCGATGCGGACGCGCGCGCCCGGCGTTTCCGGATCGCGATTGCCGAAGGAAAGCACCGCACCCGATCGCTCCAGCAGGGTCTTGGCGATGAACAGGCCGAGCCCGAGGCCGCCGGCTGTGTCGTCACGCTGTCGTGTCGTGACATAGGGCTCGCCGATCCGCGTCAAGATTTCGGGAGAATAACCATTACCGTCGTCCTCGATCACGATGGTGAGCGTATCGGGATCGTATTCCACCGTGACGGTTACCTTCTTGCGCGCATAGTCGACGGCGTTTTCGATGAGATTGCCGAGCCCGTACATGATGCCGGCATTGCGGCTCAGCACCGGTTCGCCGGCCCGTGGGCTCTTTTCGATCAGCTCCAGCTTGATGCCGAATTCCCGATGCGGGGCGATGATCTCCTCCATCATCGACGACAGCGTCAGCCGGCGCATATGCGCCTCATCCTCGGAGGAGAGCGTCGTCAGCCGCCGCAGGATATCGCGGCAACGTTCGCTCTGGCTGCGCAGCAGCGCCACGTCCTCGCGGAAGCGATCGTCATGGCTGAGTTCACGCTCCATCTCCTTGGCGACGACGCTGATGGTCGCCAGTGGCGTGCCGAGTTCGTGAGCGGCCGCCGCCGCCAGCCCATCGAGCTGCGACAGATGCTTTTCCCGCTGCAGCACCAGTTCCGTTGCCGACAACGCATCGGCGAGCTGCGTCGCCTCCATCGAGACGCGATAGGCATAGAAGGCCGCAAAGGCCATAGTGGAGGCGATCGAACACCAGACGCCGAGCTGCATGACGCTATGGACGTTGACCTCGACGCCGCCGTACCAGGGTAGTGGAAAGGGCGAAAAGGCGAGACCGGTGATGCAGATCATCGCCAGCACGATCAGCGTCATGCTGTAACGGATCGGCTGCGAGGCGAAGGAGATGATGACCGGCACGCAGACCAGCGCCGAAAAAGGATTGGCCAGCCCGCCGGTGATCAGAAGCAGCCCGCAGAGCTGCAGAAGATCGAGGCCGAGCAGCGCAAAGGCGGCCGGCGGTTCGAGACGGTGCGTCGGCGGATAACGCAGCGTCAGGAAGAAATTGATCCAGGCAAGGCAGGCGATCAGCACGCAACAGGCCAGAAGTGGCATGGGAAATTTCAGCCAGAAGGCGACGATCATCACCGTCACCGTCTGGCCGCCGACCGCAAGCCAGCGCAGGCGCACCAGTGTCTGCAGCCTGAGCCGCCGGCTGGTGTGGTGATCGTCCTGCTGCTTGGCGTCCGCATCCGCCATCTTGTCCAATCCCCTGAAGAAGCTGGCCATCCTCAGGTACCACGCGGCTTGGTTCTTGTCGTCGGCAAAGCATCCGCCGGGTCCTCCGGCCAGGGATGCCTGGGATAGCGTCCGCGCATATCGGCACGCACGTCTTTCCACGATCCCGCCCAGAAGCCGGGCAGATCGCGCGTCGTCTGAATCGGCCGGTGCGCCGGCGATGTCAGCTCCAGCACCAGCGGCAACCGGCCGCCGCCGATGGCCGGATGCTGCTTCAGTCCGAAAAGTTCCTGAACGCGAATCGTCAGCAGCGGTTCCTCGCCCTCATATTGGATCGGATGGCGCTGGCCGGTCGGCGCTTCGAAATGCGTCGGCGCCATCCGGCTGAGGTCGCGCTGCAGTTCATGCGGCACCAACGACATCAGCCCATTGGAGAGCCCGCCGGCCGAGATGTCGGAAAGGCCGCGTGCGTCGCTCTGGAACGGCGTGAACCATTCCTCGAGCCGCGAAAGCAGGGCGTTATCGCTCATGTCGGGCCATGGCTCTCCGATCGTCCGGTACAGGAAGCCGATCCGTTCGCGCAATTGCGTCGCCTCTTTCGAAAAGGGCAGCACCCCGATCCCAAGCTCGCGAATGCCTTCAGCCAGCGCTTTCGTCGCCTGTTCGCCGGATGGTCGGGGCAAGGGTGTTTCTTCGAAGACGATTGCGCCGAGCCGGGTGATGCGCCGCGCCCGCACCTGCCGGCTGGCCCTGTCGAAGAGGCTCTGGTCTTCCGTGCGAATTTCGCCCGGCAGATGCTCCTCGACATCCGCCCGGGAAATTTCCGCCGCCGCGAGGATGCGGGCTTGGGCCGCCCGGCCGGTCAGATCGGCAATTACCAGCATCTGCGAGCTGGCCAAGCGCTCCGTCTCCGGCAATTCTGCGCCGCGCCCGTTTGCCATGACGAAGCGTCCGCGCCCACCGCGCTGCAACGCTATGCGGTCGGGGAAAGCATGCAGTAGCAACGAGCCGGTCAGCACCGGCGCGGCCGCAGTCCTGCTTTCGCCCGCGGCTGTCGCCAGCCTCCCGGCCAGCCGGCGTGATGCCTCCGCCCTCTCACCTTTTTCCGTCTTGAACCGCCGGAGGCGCTCTTCCAGATCGACGCTCTGCCCACCCAGCCCCTGTTCCGTCAGCAGCACGGCGAGCATCGCCGCCTCGCGCGCCTGTCCGAAGTCTGCCGCCGAGATCACCATGGCCGAAAGCCGCGGCGGCAAGGCTAGATCGCGCATCAACCGCCCGCGTGCCGTCAACCCGTGTTCGGCGTCCAGCGCCCCCAGCTGCCGCAACAGCGCCCGCGCCTCGGCAAGTGTCGTCGCCGGTGGTTGATCGACGAAAGCAAGGGCTGTCGGATCCTGCACGCCCCAATGGGCGAGATCGAGCGCCAGGCCGGAAAGATCGCTGGAAAGGATCTGTGGCGGTGTGAAGGCAGGCAGCGCCGCGGTCTGGCCTGGATGCCACAGCCGAATTGCGATGCCAGGTTCCGTTCGTCCCGCACGGCCGGCGCGCTGGTCGGCGGAAGCCCGCGATACCCGAACCGTCTCCAGCCGGGTGATGCCGGTAGACGCCTCGAAGACGGGCAGCCGCTGCAGGCCGCTGTCGATGACGATGCGTACGCCGTCGATGGTGATCGACGTTTCGGCAATTGAGGTCGCCAGCACGATCTTGCGCGTGCCTCTAGGCGCCGGGCGGATCGCGGCGTCCTGTTCCCTCTGGCCGAGATTGCCGTAAAGCGGCGCGATCACCGTTTCCGGCGCCAATCGGCCCGCAAGTCTTTCCGCAGTGCGGGTGATTTCCGCCTGCCCAGGCAGAAAAGCGAGGATCGAGCCCTGTTCCGTCGCATGGGCGTCAAGGATCGCCCGCGTCACCGTGTCCTCGATCCGTTCGCCGGCCGGCCGGTCCTGATGGCGGATGTCGATCGGAAAGCTCCGGCCCATGCTTTCGATGACCGGCGGATGTTCGAGCAGGGCGGCGACGCGTTCGATATCGAGGGTCGCCGACATCACGAGGATGCGCAAATCTTCGCGGAGTGCCGATTGCACGTCGAGCGCCAGCGCCAGGCCGAAATCCGCATCCAGCGAGCGCTCATGGAATTCGTCGAAAATGACCGTGGAAACGCCCGATAGTTCGGGATCGTCGAGAATCATCCGCGCAAACACGCCTTCGGTCACCACCTCGATCCGAGTCTTTGCAGAGATTCTGACGTCGAGCCGCATGCGGTAGCCGACGGTGTCGCCGACCTGCTCGCCGAGCAGCGAGGCCATGCGGGACGCCGCAGCCCTTGCCGCCAGCCGCCGCGGTTCCAGCAGGATGATCTTGCCGTCGCCGCGCCAGCTCTGACCCAGCAGATAGAGCGGCACCAGCGTCGTCTTGCCGGCGCCGGGAGGAGCCGACAGAACCGCGCGCCGCTCTTCCGCGAGTGCTGCGCCGATATCGGCGAGCACGTGCGAGACCGGCAGTTCAGGCAGCGAAGGTGTCATGAGCGTCACGCCTGTTTGCCCTGCGCATGTTCATAGGCAAGGATGGCGCCGGCGAGATCCTCGAGTGCCGCACCCACCGATTTGAACAGGGTTATATCGTCGTCATTCACGCGCCCCGGGCGCGTCCCGCACACCAGTTCCCTGAGCTCGGCGTGAATGGCGTCCTCCGCCAGCACGCCGCTTTTCAGCGGCTGTACAATATCGCCCGCCTCCTTCATTGCGCCGGCGCGCGTATCGACGAAGACCTGCGCTCGCCGGATCGAGACGTCATCGGTCTCGCGCATATCCGGCTTGAAACCGCCGACAAGATCGAGATGCGCCCCGGGCTTCAGCCATTCCCCCTGGATGAGCGGCGTGCTCGACAGCGTTCCGCAGGAGATGATGTCGGCGCGGCGGGCAGCTGTTTCCAGATCGTCAATAGCCTGCACGTTTAAACCAAGCGCCCGCGCTTCGTCTGCCACCCGTTTCGTCTTGTCGCGATCGCGGCCCCATACGCCGAGCCGCGTCAGGGCCCGACCCTCGGCATGCGCCTGGATCAGGTTGAGCGACAGCCGCCCCGTGCCGCAGACAAGCAGTTCCTTCGCGTCCGAAGGTGCGAGATATCGCGCTGCGAGCGCCGAGGTGGCGGCCGTGCGCCGCGCCGTCAGCTCGCCGCCGTCGATCACCGCCAGCATCTCGCCCGTCTTACCAGAGCAAAGCAGATAGGTTCCAAAGATTGCAGGCATCGCGCGCCCGGCATTGCCCGGGAAAACCGAAACCATCTTCACGCCCATATATTGCCCCGGCAGCCAGGCGGGCATCAGCAACAGCGTCGCATTGCTTTCGCCGGGCACCTCCATATCGTGGTGATGCCGTACAGGCATGACGCAGCCGCCGGCAAACATCTTGGCGATCGCCTCGATTAGCGTCGGCCAGGCAAGCGCTGCACGTGTCTGCTCTTCGTCGAGGACCAACATTGTCCGCTCCTTCATTGCTCAGCTTTCTATTAGGTCCTGGGCTATAAACTGGCAATTGGTGGCGCGGGCTTAGCGCTGCAGCCGGTTTTGAAATCCGATCTTTCGCCCACCATCTCGTTCATGGGCCAAATTCTCCGAAGACTCGTAAAATGAATCCGCAAAAGGCCTCCGATGAGGGCGATTTTCCCGACAAGTTGAGGCTGTGAACAAATCCACTAGTAAAATCAGTCACTTATAAAAATGTCAGAATTTTTACAGAGATGGTGTTGACTGGAGGAAAGGTGTGGGATTATAAGCCCAC
>NZ_JACHZQ010000016.1 GCF_014193655.1 Rhizobium sp. BK313
CGATGGCCTGCTTGATGAATAATCTCAATATACGGGCCGTATACGGGCCTTCAGAAGATTGAACACCTCGCCGTTCCTGAGCATTTCCACAGATCGATGCGGCCAGCACCAATAAGGCCACCTTGAAGGGATGTGAACTTTTGACCCGGCAATTGCTAGCTGAGCTTACCTCTAGCCGCAGCATGCCGGCGGGGATAAGGCCGTCTCATCACTGAATCGTCTGATGCCATAAGCTGAAGGAAGCTCTTACCGGAATCGGGTAAGACGCGTCACCAGACGAGCGGAATCAAGCGCCAACGCACGCGGCGCGCGTAGTCGTCATAGCCTTCGAGGCCCGTGCGCAGCGTTTTTTCTTCGATGCCGATCCGGATGCCTAGTAGGAGTGAGCCGCAATGACGATTGCCTCAGCGTCGACTGCGTCGTTCTTCTGTCGTTTCACGAACGGGCGCACGTACTGCGGCGCGATGAGCTTGACTGCATGGCCCAGCTTCACCAACTCACGCGCCCAGTAATGGGCGCTCCCGCAGGCCTCCATAACAACAAGTGCCGGTGACTGCTCTGACATAAATTGGAAAAACAGCCCGCGAGCCAGTTTCTTGCGATACTTCAGATCGCCTGTCATCGACGCCCCGTGCAGCTGGAAAACATTCTTGGCCAGATCCACCCCGATCACATCGTTCATCTGCCGACCTCTTTCTTTTGTGGCTTACACCACATCACCTTGGCATATTGCGATGCCGTTGGAGGAGGACGGCAACCACACCATCTTAAACTTGAGAATCTGATTTCAACGATATTCGATAGTTAGCCTCGGAATGACGCTGGGTTGTCTCCAGGCCAATACGCATTGGATAGCCGTTGCGGGCATAGCCGCCTGATCCAAGCGCATCTGTCCATAAAATGCTCAATGCGGATCCAACCTGGCGTCACCGCGCCGAAAACGCGTATCTGCCCTTGCGAAATACGAGAGCGGGTCATACAGGGGTTTCGGTCGCCGCGCGGGTTACAACGCTTCCCGGCCCTCTTTTCGGCGGTCCGAAATCTCTTCGTTCCGCCTTGCTCGAAACAGTCAGCCATCGCCGTCCATCTGCATCGCCTTAAGGCCATCGCACATTGGAAGGCAGTTGCAGGCGTGGCCGCGTGATCCAAGCGCACCCTGTAAAAAACCTCCTGGCGGATTTACTTGACATCCCCCCAAACGCCATCAGCAAGCAAGGCCTCCGTTCGAGCTATCTGAAAGGCCGGCTATTTTTATCGGGCTTTGGCCGCTTGTTAAGGGCAGGCTCGACTTTCCCAAGAAGTCCCTTGAGTTCCGGCTCACGAACAAGTGCGGCGGCCTCGTGAGGCGGGAACCAGGCAATCGACCGCTGCCCCTTCTCCGGAAATTCGACGGCGATTGCCGTCACCTCGACGAGGTGCACCTGGACAATGGACGGAACTGTGTCGCCAGTATCGAGCGACTTAAGGTAGGTATAGTAGCCAAAAGGCTTCTTCTTCGCCTTGCCCTTCACCCCGGCCTCTTCCCATGCCTCCCGCTCGGCGACCTGATGCGGAAGCAGTTTGTCCATCGCCCATCCCTTCGGGATCACCCAACGACCGCTTTCGCGCGAGGTGATCAATAAGATTTCGATGGCTTGGTCCTGTGGAAACCGTCTGTAGCAAATGGCGGCGTACTGATGAATCGCCTGCCCCTGAAACAGTTTGTCAGCCTCTTCAGCCAGCTGCCCGAGATAGGATTTGTTCTTTTTCTTAGGCATTCGTTTCCACGACGGACTTGTCGTCTGGCTTCGAGGCTCGGCTCTGGAGAAGTTCGCCGCGTTCCTCGAGCACCGGGTATGCAGCGGCGGCAACGAGGTGTGAATTTATCTGCTTGAGATCGCGCAACAAATCGAGGTGTAGCGAGCTGGTTTCGACCGTTTCGATACCGCCTTGGCGCAGCCGCTCGAAATGTGCTTCCGTGCCTTCACGCTCAGCTCTGCGAAATACGACCTTTTCGTCTGCAAGCAACCGAGCCGCGCGTTCGTCTTGCGTCATGAACAACGCAGCGGCGGTCTGCAGGTTCGTCTGCAAACGGTCAAAGAGCTGTAAAAGTTCAGCCTGCCCCTGTTTCGAGAAGGTCAACCGGCGGCGAAGACGCTTGGCGAGGTGTGGCAGAAGGTTCTGGTCGAGGACGTCTCCGGCATGTTCCATGTTCATGGAAAAGAGCAGGATTTCGTTGAGACGACGCTTATCGGCCTCGCCGAGTTCATCGGGGTCTATCGATGTCAGATAGGTTTTCACGGCGGTATTGAGGCTATCGAGGACATTATCCATTTCCCTCACCGCGGAAAGCGCCTTTCGGTCGTTGCTGGTGATGGCGGCCTTTGCGCCCGTCAACATCTCAGACAGGACATCCACGAGCCGAAGTGCTTCTCGCGCCGCCGCACCAAGCGCCACGACCGGTGTCTCCTTAGCCGCTGAGTTGAGATAACGCGGTCGCGCTGGATCAGCTTTATCGACCTTGCGGGGGAAAAGGCTGGTTAGAAGAAGGGAATATGGCTTTAAGAACGGCATGAACAGGATAGCAAGCACAAGATTGAACGCTGTATGAAAATTGGCGACAGCGCGGGCGCTGTTATTGTCGATCATTCCAGAAAGCCGGGTGATGGGCTCCAGTAGAACCAAGGCCAGCACGACACCAGCGATGCGCGTCAGAAAATTGCCGATTGGCAGTCGCTTGACTGACAGAACCATTCCCGATTGTCCTTCGATCACCGGATTGATCGCCGTCCCGAGGTTTGCGCCGAGCACGAGCGCGAATGCCTGGTAAGGGTCGACCAACCCTTTGCTGGCCAGCGACACGATGAGGAGAACAACGGCCACACTGGAGTGGGCCGCCCAGGTCAGGATGGCGGCAAGCAGAATGTTGAGGATCGGGGTCGATGCAATTCCTTCCAGAAGATAGGCGAGGGCCTTTGACCCTTCATATTGGGTCATCAAATCGAGAAGCTGGTGCAGCGCCAGCAGCATGAAGCCAAGCCCGATCATAACTCGCCCGAGGTCATGAATCTGGGGATTGGCGGCTCGGCGGAACATTAATACACCGATCAGGATCAGCGCCGGCGACGCCGCAGCCACGTCGAAGGACAGGACCTGTACGATCAGCGTCGTGCCGACGTTGGCACCGAGCATGACGGCAAGTGCCGGGACGAGACCGACAAGGCCCTCTGCCGCGAACCCCGACGCCATCAGCCCGGTCGCGGTGCTGCTCTGGAGGATTGCCGTCACGCCCATGCCCGCGAAAAATGCCTTGAACCTGTTGCTGAGCGCCTGTCCCAGAAAAGACCGGAGGTTCGGGCCGAAGGCGCGTTGGATCCCTGTCTGGACCATACGCGTTCCCCAGAGCAACAAGGCGATGTGACCTGCCAGTGCGATGAGGCCGGTGATCAAGGCCATGGCAATACCTCCGGATGAAAATGACGCCGTCCCATGACATCCGATACTGCGGGTGATGAAGGGAACGTTCGTTAGCTGACTATGTTTCGGCAGGTCGGCGGCCGTTGCAAGCCCGGACTGTCACAAAACCGTCATAATACCAAATTTCCCCAAAATCATCAAATAGATGCGGAAGGATGAGATTGAGCGCCGGATCGCCAAGGCGGCACAATCCCTGGAAATTGAGCAATTCCTCGAGCGCAAGCCACGTCAGCTCTCCGGCGGCCAGCGGCAACGTGTGGCCATGGGCCGTGCCATCGTGCGCGAACCGGCCGCTTTCTTATTCGACGAACCGCTCTCCAACCTTGATGCGAAGCTGCGCGTGCAGATGCGCGTTGAGATAAAGCGGCTGCAGCGGTCGTTGGCGACCACCAGCGTCTATGTCACCCATGATCAAATGGAAGCCATGACGCTAGCCGATCGCCTAGTCGTCCTCAATGGCGGCCATATTGAACAGGTCGGCACCCTGATTGAGCTCTACGAGCGTCCGGCCACGACCTTTGTCGCGACCTTCATCGGCTCACCTTCAATGAATCTGCTTAGGATCACGGAAAAAAGCGGTGTAATCCTGGCACCCGTCATAAGCCCGGATGGTTACGATGCGACACTCGGAATCCGGCCGGAGGACCTCCATCTTGCCGATGGCCGAGGTGATGCTGCCTTCAGCGCCAAAGCCCCCGTCCAAGCGGTGGAGTTGGTGGGCGCGGAGAGTTATGTCTACGTCACCCTTCGGGATGGCCAGGCCATTGTCTTTCGTGTCTCCGGCCGCTCCCGAATTGCCATCGATGCCGAGCTTGTCGTCGCGGCCTCCGCCGAGAGCCTACATTTCCTTGACGGCGACGGAAACAGGAAGGATCGGCGCGGATGATCTCAATCTTGTTGTAGCTCATCAAGGATGTTCTTGAATGATGCGTCACCTTTTCATGGCTTACTCCGTCATTTATGACAAATTCATGATGTCGGCGTGGGAATCAGGAAGCTTTCGAGACTGGAAGCGCCTGGCTGCCTCCTCCCAGACATCGCCTGCATCGGCCGGCGCTTCAATTCGCTGAACAGTCAGAGTTCATAGGCCCTGCGTGCGGACCGCTGCCCGCACGCAGTTGTCCCCTTCACAGAACTCGAAGACCGTTCCCTAGCACCACTCCGTCAGAAAACTCCACAGTCACGGGCAGCGGCCAGCGATCACCGAGACTGTGAGCCGCGTACTGCACCAATTGCCGATATCGTTCGAAATCTTCGGGGCTGGCCCGGACAAGGGGCGCGGTGATACTGACGAAACCAACATAGGGGCCGGAAGGATCGGGGCGGATACCTGTCGCCACGGAAGCGATCCCGACCTCATTCTCCTGATTGCTATAGCTGATGCCGGTCGCCCTGATGTTGCGCAGTTCCGCTATCATGCTGTCCGGGTCGGTTATGGTATGCGCCGTCAGCGCGCGCATGCCGCCTTGCAAGCGTCTCAGCGCTTCATCTTCGGGAAGCGTCGCCAACCAGGCTTTGCCGGTGGCGGTCGAGTGAATTTCCATTGACGTCATGGGCTCGACCTGCAGGCGCCGACGAAGCCCCGTCGCCGCCAGGACCCACCGCGGCACATCACGATCGAGCACCGAAAACAACACCAGCTCCCCGGTTTGCTCTGCCAGCCGGCGAAGCACCGGTTGACACTCGTCGATCAGCCGGGCGCGGCTGAGCAGGCGCAGGCCGACATTGCTGATCTTGTAGCCGGCATAGAAGCGTTTGTTCTCGCTGTTCCGGTATAGATAATTCAGCGTTTCGAGCGTGGTCGTTATGCGCAGGGCAATGCTCTTGTTCACGTCGAGCGCCTTGGCAATGTCGGATAGCGAGAGCCCGGCGTCGGCGTCGGCCAACATCTCGAGCACCTCCATCGTGCGACGGACCGTCACCAAGCTGTCCAACTGCGTGTCTTTATCGCCTTCTGTCATCCCCACTCCGCTGATCCATGAGCCTCGGCTGATTCCAACCATATCGAACTGTCGGACTTGACACCATAGTTCGGCGGATAATATGGTAACGCCGTTACTTAAAATTCGATACCCACTGCAAGACAAGTCGAACCTCATGGCCGTGACGGGAGCGCGCCATGTCGTGAGGCTGCTTGTCTACGCCCTGCACGATCTCGAATACTGGCCATAGGGAGGAACAAAACACATGCCTATTACCCGCAGAACCTTTACCAAAGGCGCATTGGCGCTTGGCGGCGCTAGTATTCTGGCGCGTCCGTCGCTGGCGGATAGTTCGCCGATCTTGATCGGCTATCCCGCCGCGCTGACCGGCCCGAGCTCCGCGCCGAGCATCGGCAACAAACGCGGCGTCGACTACATCGTCTCCAAGATCAATGCCGCCGGCGGTATCAACGGCCGCCAGATCGAGATGGTCGTTCGCGACACGCAAGGCGATCCCACCAAGGCGGTCAACGCCGTGCAGGAAATGATCAGCAACCGGAAAGTCCACGCCATCTGGGGTCCGAACAATTCCGGTGAGGGCCTTGCGACCACGCCGATCATCGCACGACGCAATATCCCCAACGTGCACATCTGCGGCGTCACGTCGCTGATCGACAAGAAATATCCGCAGGCCTACCGCATCGCGCCGAACAATCTGCAATGCGCCGAAGCGCCGCGCCGCTATTGCCGCGATGTGCTGAAGGTCCAGACCGTGGCGGTGGTCGGCGACAGCACTGGCTACGGCACGATGATGGTCACCGACTCCTCGAACGACGTCGAGGCGAATGGTCTGAAGCTGGCTCAAAAGGCCCAGATCGACGCCAACCAGCCCGACCTGACGCCGGACCTCCTGCGTCTGCGCGACTCGGGTGCCCAGGCGGTCATCGTCTGGACAGTCTCGACCGGCCTGGTCGCTCGCCTTTTGAATGCGAGAGCCGCGATCGGCTGGGATGTTCCCTTCGTCGGCCATTCGACCATGGGCTCCGGCGAGGTCGGCAAGCTGCTCGATAAGCCCGCCAACTGGGACAAGGTCTATATCTATGGCACGCGCAGTACCACCTACGGGGGTGACGACAAGCTGCCGGATCGGGTGCAGAATTTCGTCGACGAGATCAAGGGCAAGATCGAACTCAGCGATACGACGCTCTGGTGGGTACTGACCGGCGCCGATGCGATCAACCTAATTGCCGACGCCGTGCGCGGCAGCGGTTCGTCGCCCGCCGAGATCGAGGGCTGGTGGAACCAGCAGGCACAATATCCCGGCCTCTACGCCAACTATCGTTTCACGCCAGACGACCACAATGGTTTCCCGGATAACGAACTCGTCATGTCAAAGGCCAATAGCGGAAAGGACGGCGCTTTCGCCCTGGCTCCGAACTGAGGCGCCTCGTTTGAGATAGCCGACTTCGATCGATCCACGATGCTGCACTCAATGTGAACGTGGCCGTTTCCAACGGTGCCGCGAGCGCTGTGACTGTGCCTTGAGGCGATCACCTCGCGATGTCGCGAAACCGCATTCGCGACATGCTCCAAACGAACGGGGCGAATGCAGTGCCGAATTCGAGCATTTCGTTCCGACCGTTCGTTTGGAAACAATGCCACAACGGACCTGGCGCTAACTGCCGGAAATATAACGGAAAGCCTGAAGATGATTTGCCACGATACAAAGAATGCCGGCCTATCCGGCGAGCCGCTGTCGGCGGACCCGGCACTGCGCGTTGCGAGACGCGCGCGATGAAATTGCTCGGTTCCCTTAGATCGCCTTATGTCAGAAAAGTATTGGTCGCAGCAGCGGAGCTCGAGCTGCTGGACCAGATCGACCTGGAAATTCATTCCGTTCATCTGGCTGCGCATGTGCCGACCGTAATGAACGTCAATCCGCTCAACAAGATTCCGACCCTGATCACCGATGCCGACGACGTAATCTTCGATTCCCTGGTGATATGCGAATTCCTGAATGAGCTGGCCGGCGGAGACATCCTGGTCCTGAAGGATGCACGGCGGCGTTTGAAGACCTTGCAGATGCATGCGCTCGCATCCGGCCTCGTGGACGTGTTGATCATGCGCCTGGTCGAGGCCGCCAAGCCGGAAATCCGGCAATGGCCGGAGGTTCTGGATGCCACCGCCGCAAAGATAAATGCGACACTGGATTATCTCGAAATACGTGCCGACGAACTCTTTGCCGAAGGCTCCACGCTCGGAACGCTAAGCGTCGCGGTGGCAATCAACTACATCGATTTCCGCTTTGCATCGATGCACTGGCGCCAGACACGGCCTCGGCTGAACGAATGGCATGCGCATTTCTCGACGCGGCCGGCCATTCGCGATCTCCCGTTCGAGGATACGACGCCGTCTCTCGCGGGCGCCGTCCGCTAACGATCAAAGGAACTGGCCTGATGATCTATACCCGCAGTATCGGCGATATCCGCCTGACGAACCTGATCGAATATGTCGGTCCGACGCATGATCCCTTTGTGACGTTTCCGGACTTCGACGCCTCGGTGGTCGCCCGCAACCGCGATTGGCTGACCAATGCCCATTGGTACGCCAACCTGCAGCGCATGGTCATCGCCATCCAGATCTGGATCGTCCAGACAGGCGACAAGGTCATCCTGATCGATTCCGGCGTCGGCAATCGCAAGCCGCGCGCCGCCGCCCGCATGCATCTGTTGAACACGCTCGTCCCGCAATGGCTGGCAGCGGCCGGCGCTTCCTTCGATCAGGTCACCCATGTGGTGATGACTCATCTGCATGGCGATCACGTCGGCTGGAACACCGTGCTCGACGGCGACCGCTGGGTGCCGGCCTTCCCCAAGGCCCACTATCTGATGCCCAGGCTCGATTTCGACTATTTCAAGGGCCTGTACGAGCAGAACCCGGCCGCCGATCCGTCCTTCGGCGACAGCGTCATCCCGGTGCTCGATGCTGGCCTCGTCGATTTCGTCGATGAAGGCGATGAGATCGCCGGCTGCCTGCGCGCCGTCTTCGCACCCGGCCATACGCCGGGGCAGATGAACTACTGGATCGGCGAGGGCCACCAACAGGCGGTCTTCTGCGCCGATATCTTCCATCATCCGCTGCAGATCACCGATCCGCACTTGAACACCGCCTTCTGCGTCCTGCCGGAGGTCGCCCGCAAGACGCGGCGCGACTTCCTCGACCGGGTCGCCGATACCGGTACGCTGATCATGCCCTGCCATTTCGGCTGGCCGCATTGCGGCTATGTCCGCCGCGACAGCCGAATCGGAGCCGGCGGTTTTGCCTTCGTGCCGGCAGAGCCGGACCTGCCCCAACGCAACTGAAGACAACACGAGCCCCACGACGAACCACCCAAGACAGACTCAAAGCAAGACAGACCCGTAGGAGGAGTTCCCCATGGCCACCCAGAAGACGCCGACGAAGACGATCGTCACCTGCGCCGTCACCGGCGCATCGCTGACCCCGCCGATGTCGCCCTATCTGCCGGTCTCGCCCGACGAGATCACCGAACAGCCGATCGTTGCCGTCGAGGCGGGTGCCACCATCATCCATGCGCATACCCGCCTGTCGGACGGCCGCCCGACCAACGACACCGAGATCTGGCGCCAGTTCATTCCGCGGCTGCAGAAGGAGACCCCAGCGATCATCAATATGTCGGCTTCGCTCGGCAAGACCGCCGAGGAACGGCTGGAAGCGGTCCTCGGCCTGGCCGCATAAGCGAAGCCCGACCGCACGGCGCCGACGCCTCCGGCAAACGCAGGAATACGCGCCATAACTGCATCCCTTCTTCCCTTCGGCGGTCAAGCGACTGCCGGAGATGGAACGTTCTGTGATTTTTTTAGAGCCAGCAAGTCTACATGGAGGAAACCAGATGTCCGACAACAGCACCTCAAATGTGTTGATACCCGTGGGCACGATCGGCGGGAAATTCGATAACGACGACCCCGATTATGTCTTCGCCCCGGATCTCTATCTCGGTCTCGCTTTAGCGTATGACACAATGGCCGCCCCGAATGCGAAGCGCGATAGCGACGGCATATGGGAATCCGATTACACCGACATGCAATCCCGCCTCGCGCTGCGCTGGGAAGAGCAGGAGAACGGCGACTGGATCGTGTGGCTGCGCCCCGGCGTCATCAGCAATCGCGGCCATGAATTTAATGCCGCCGATCTGCAATGGGTGCTGGAAAAGGCATTCGCCCACAGCACGTTGAGCTCCTGGCGCTGGCGCGACGTGATCGGCGTGAAAAAAGTCGAGATCATCGACCGCCATTGCCTGCGCTATTGCCTGCGCGCGCCCTACCCGACCTTTCCCAACTGGCTGCTCAGCCTCGCGCCGAATGTCGTCGATTCCACCGCCATCTGCGAGAATATCACTCCGGATGATCCCTGGGGTATCAAATGGCTGAACGGCCACGTCGCCGGTTACGGCGCATACGACCTGGCAAGGGCGGATCCCGAAAGCATCCTCTTCACGCGCAGGAGCGACTACTGGCGCGGCCTGCCCGATGCCGCATCGATTGAGGTGCGGAAGGTCGCCGATAGACCGACTGCCCTGCGTCTGCTTAGCGAGAAGCGGCCGACTGTCGTCGTCGGCGCCGATCCGGACGAAGCCGTATCGCTTCTCCGCCGCGACGACCTGACCGTGCAGCGCACCTGGGCAGGGCATGTGTCGATCGAGATCAATTTCACCCATCCGCAGCTCAGCGACAAACGCGTGCGCCATGCGCTCGCTTTCGCGACGCCCTATGCCGGGTTGATCGCCGATGGATTGCTCGGCCAAGCCCGCCCGTGGCGGAGCCCCGTCAAGAGCTTCAGTCAATGGTATTCGGATGCCGGGAACGGCTACGGATACGATCTCGCCAAGGCGCGGGACCTCTTGAAAGAAGCGGGTTTCGGCTCCGGCCTCGAGCTAGACTTCTATCTCGAACGCCGCGCCGATTGCGAGCGCATGGCCGACATCATCGCGCGGACCTGGTCTGAGATTGGCATTCAGCTCACCTTCAAGGACGCTGCCGACGCGCCGCGCGGCTGGTTGCCGCCGCTCTACCTGCGGACCGAGTGCGCCCACAATCTGAGCGAGCCGATCTACGACATCATCCACGATTATGCAGCGATGGATCCGATCTTTCCCGCGCCCGGCGGGCCGCCGAATGTCGGCACATGGACGCCGCGCTGGGAGAAAAACGAAGAGGCAATCATCGCCATCATCGCGCTGCTGGAAGAAAAGGACCGGCAGCGCAAACGCCAGCGCTTCGATGAGCTGCAGAAATGGCTCATCGACTTCAGCTCGTCGATCTTCATCGCCGAGGGACAGCAGGTGATGGCAGCCAACCGTGGCGTTCCGGCCTCGCTGATCGCGCCGGACTCCCGTTTCTACCATGCCATGCAATATCAGAACGCCACCTCGAACTATCTGCCCAAGCGCAGTCCGAGACGTCCGGGACCGGGCAAGTGGTGGTAGCCGGATCCGCGCCGACAGGGCGCCCGAAAACAGTGACGATCAACCAATATTGGAGGAGGAAAACCATGAATATCAGGAGATGGAGCAGCTTTCTGCCGCTCGCGGCAGTCGTAGGGTTCGCGCTTGCCGGCCCGGCCCGCGCCGAGGATCCGATCAAGCTCGGCATGATCTCGTCGCTCAGCGGCCCGATCGGCGACCAGGGCAGCGAATATGCCAATGGCGCCAAGCTGGCGGTCGAAACGATCAACAAGGCGGGTGGCATCGCCTCGCTCGGAAACCGGCAGATCGCTCTCGACCTGCTCGACGACACCTCCGTTCCCGCCGTGACGCGAACGCTGGCGATCAAGCTCATTTCCAGCGACAAGGTGCCTGTTATCCTCGGGCCGTTTGCCTCGGGACCGTGCCTGGCGGCGGCACCCGTCGGCGAACAGATGGAGCGTGCGCTCATCTGCAGCGCCGCGTCGGACGAAGTCACAAAGCAGGGATTCCACTATGTCTTCAACCGCGCCACATTGGCCGGTTCGTTTACCTCGGCGGGATTTGCCGTGGTCAAGGGCCTGAGCGACAGCAGCGGCCTCGACCTGCGCAAGGTGGCGGTGATCTATGAAGACGGCGCCTACGGTACCAGCGGCAACGCCCAGGCCGACGCCGCCGCCAAGCAATATGGCATCACGCTCACCGACCGCATTGCGTTCCACACCAATACGGCGGATCTGTCGCCGGTCGTATCACGCGCCGTCGCCTCGGGCGCCAAGGCGCTGCTGTTGCTGACCTATACGGGCGACGCGGTGAACATCATCCGCGCGGTGCGCACGCTGAAGGCACCGGTACTGATCCTCGGTTCGGGCGCATGGAACGCGACGATGGTGAAGCTCGGCGAACCCGCCAACGGCATGGTCGCTCTTGCCGACTGGAACGACGATCTGCCGAAACCCGACGTCGTCAAGTTCCGCGAAGCGTACAAGACCGCGTTTGGGTTCTATCCCGGTACGGCCGGCGCTTGGGGCTGGAGCGACATGTATTTCCTGAAGGCCGCGCTGGAAAAGGCCGCATCCACCGACCCGAAGGTCCTGCGCGACACCATCGCCGACCTGAAGCTCAAAGAAGGCCCCTCCGTCGGCATCATGCCTTACGACACCTATGGTTTTGATTCCGATGGACTGGCGATCAACCAGATCGGGCGCGTGATCGCAACGCAGCTCCAGGGTGGCAAATTCGTGACGATCTGGCCGGAGAAGGTCTCCACCGCGAAACTCGATCCGGCTTCATTAAAATAATTCAGGAAATGAAAGGAAATTGCCATGTTCATGGCAACTATCCAGGGAGTGGTCAGCGGTGCGCTCGTCGGCGGCATGTACGCCACGGTCGGCATCGGCCTGACGCTCATTTTCGGGGTCGTGCGCATCGTGAACTTTGCGCACGGTTCTTTTCTGATGGTCGCCGCCTATTGCAGTTGGCTGCTGTTTGACCGCTACGGCGTCGATCCTTATCTCAGCGCACTCGTCATCGTGCCGGCGTTCTTCGTCGTCGGCGTCCTCTACTACTGGCTGCTGCTGAAGCCGATGGTCGGCCAGTCGCTGCTGGCGCAGGCGTTGATCACCATCGCGGTGAGCTACGTCATCGAGAATACAGCGCTTGGATTGTTCAGCAGCGAGATGCGCGTGGTCTCCGTTTCCTATGCCACGCATAGCCTCAGCCTCGGGCCGATCGTGCTGCCTTATACCCGCGTGATCGCCGGGGTCGTCGGCCTGCTGGCGACCGCCAGCATGTTCCTGCTGCTTTGGCGCACCGGCATCGGTATCGCGGTTCGTGCGGCAGCCGCAGACCGACCGATCGCGGAAGCGATGGGCATCAACACCTATTCCGCCCAGGCCCTGGTCACCGGGATCGGCATCGCCTGCGCCGCGCTCGGCGGCGTGGTGCTGCTGCCAATCCTTGCGGCGTCTCCCGCCATGGGCGTCAATTTCACATTCCTGTCGTTCCTGATCATCGTGCTCGGAGGCATGGGCAATTTCTTCGGTGCGCTCGTTGCCGGCGTCGTTATCGGCATCACCGAAAATCTGGGCGCCACCTTCTTCGACGGCTCGAAGGGTCAGATGCTGATCTTCGTGCTGTTCGTGGTGCTGCTCGTGCTCAAGCCTTACGGTCTATTGGAGAAGCGCCGATGACCCAGCGTCCCTATCTGTTTCTCATTGCGATCACCATCATCCTGGCGGTTGTCCCCCTTCTCACCAACGACCATTATACGCTTTCGATCCTGACCTCGGTGTTCTTCTGGGCATATATGGCAAGCTCCTGGAACATTCTTGGCGGAATGACCGGCCTCCTGTCCTTCGGTCACGGCGTTTTCCTCGGCCTCGGAGGCTACTTCTCAGCAGCATTGTTCATCAATCTCGGCTGGCATCCGCTGCTCGGCGGAGCGATCGGCGTTGCGGCTTCCTGTGCGCTTGCCCTTCCAATCGCCTATATCAGCGCCCGCTATAATCTGGTGCATCTGCATTTCGCGCTGGTGACGACCGCAATCGGGCAGATCGCATTGTTCCTCGCGCTCGACATGCAATCCATCGGCGGATCGGCGGGCATCAGCCTGCCTTACAAGTCGACGCCGGCGGAACTGTTCTTCCGCGATCCCTCCGCCTATTATTGGATCTTCCTTGCGATGACGGCGCTGGTCCTGGCGCTGACGCTGTTCATCCGCGGACGGCGCATGGGTCTTTATTTCCTCTGCGTGCGCGAAAGCGAGCCCGCAGCCCAGGGCGCCGGCATCAACGTCGTGCGTCAGAAACTGGTCGCTACGGTAACCAGCGCGGCTCTGACCGCATTGGGCGGGGTGTTCTATGCGCATTACCTGCGCTTTCTCGATCCCGACAGCATCTTCGGTTGGCAGGTGTCCCTGCAAATGGTCATTCCTGCCATGCTCGGCGGGGCGGCCACGACCTTCGGACCGGCCGTCGGGGCATTGATCTTTGTCCTGCTGCAGGAATTGACCCGGTCCGTCGTCGATTTCGCCGGCGCGCCGATGATCATCGTCGGACTTGTGCTGATCCCCGTCGTGCTGTTCCTGCCGGCAGGTGTCGTGCCGTCGCTGCAAAAGCTGATCCGCAAGCGCCGCTCCCTACAGCATCGCGACCAGGCCGCCGTCACTTCCACGAGTACGGCAGCTTTGGCCGATGCCAAGCCGAAACGCCCCCGTCTTGCGGCGGAAATGCTGCGTGTCGAAGGGTTGAGCAAGCGCTTCGGTGGTGTGCAGGCGGTCAACGGCGTCAATCTCACCTGCCGTGACGGCGAGCGTCTGGCGATCATCGGTCCGAACGGCGCGGGAAAGAGCACGTTGTTTGCCCTGCTCGGCGGCTTCGTGAAACCAGACACCGGCTCAATCTGGTTTGCTGGCAGCCACATCGACGGTATGGAAGCCAACGAGGTCTGCCGCCGCGGCCTGGTGCGAACCTTCCAGACCGCACAGCCTTTCCGGGAGCTGACCGTTCTCGAGAACATCCTGGCATCGACCTACCTGCGGGCCGAAACCCATGCTGAGGCCGTCAGGATGGCGAAGGACGTCATCGAACTGTTTCAGCTATCCGCCTTCATTGCCGAGCGAGCCGCCGACCTGAACGTCGTCGACCAGAAGCGGCTGGAACTGGCGCGCGCTTGGGCCACACGGCCCGAACTGATCCTGCTCGACGAGGTCGGTGCCGGCCTCACCGGGCTGGAACTGGATCAGCTCACGGCCTTGCTTGCCAGGCTGAACACCACCGAAGGCACGACGATCATCTTCATCGAGCACATCATGTCGATGGTGAGCAAACTCGCGGATCGCGTCATCGTCCTGCATCACGGCGAGATTCTCGCCGAGGGCAGCCTTGCCGAAGTCTCCGCGAATCCGGTCGTCATCGAAGCCTATCTCGGGGAGAGCGCTCTTGCTGCTTAAGATCGAAGATATCCGCACGGGCTATACGGGCATCGAAGTGGTGCACGGTATTTCGCTCAACGTCCCGGCCGGCTCGGTCATCGGGGTGATCGGTGCGAACGGTGCCGGCAAAAGCGCGCTCCTTCACGCCATCTGCGGCCTGCTGCCGCATACCGGCAAGGTGTTGCTGGAGGGCGAGGATCTCAGTTCCATGCCGACCTATGAGCGGTCGCGCAAGGGTGTCATCCTCGTGCCGGAAGGCCGGCGGGTCTTTCCTGGCCTCAGCGTACAGGACAATCTCCTCAGCGCCTCGCTGCACAAGCGTTCGCGAAGCCGGCGTGAGGAGGTGCTTGCCTCGATCTTCCAGACATTTCCGCGGCTGCGGGAGCGTCTGGACCAGGCGGCGGAGACGCTCTCCGGCGGCGAGCAGCAGATGCTCGCGATCGCTCGGACGCTGATGGGGTGCCCGAAAGTCATCATGCTGGACGAACCCTCCGCCGGCCTCTCGCCCCTCTTCGTTCAGGAGGTTTTCCGCATCATCGGCGAACTGCGCAAGATCGGGCTGACGATATTGCTGGTCGAGCAGAACGTGCACCATTGCTTGCAGCTGAGCGACTACGCCTACGTGCTGGAACAAGGAAAGCTCGCTTTGGAGGGTGAAGCCAAAGCGCTGCTTTCCGATCCGAGAGTGCGGCAAGCCTACCTTGGTTCCGCAGCCGAGACGGCGTAGCGACAAGAACCTGCCAGGTTCGAAAAATTGAAACGACTTCCGCGCCTTAGCCAAGGCGCGGCGCACTGGATATTGCCCAATTCGCAACTTTGAGGAGCGTAAGAGATGAAACAACACAGGATTGTAACTGAAGGCCTGCTTTTCCCGGAAGGCCCGGTGGCCTGCGCGGACGGCACCGTGCTTGTCGTCGAGATGCAGCGCAAGACGATCAACCGCATCCGTCCCGACGGACGGGTCGAGGTGGTGTTCGATATAGACGGAGCGCCGAACGGTCTCGCCTTCGGCCCCGATGGCGCGCTCTATCTCTGCAACAATGGCGGCTTCCTGTTCCACAAGGTCGACGGCTTCAACCGTGGACGGCCGGGCGTGCCGGAAGGTTACACCGGTGGCCGCATCGACAGGCTGGATCTGGTGACCGGCGAAAAGCGGACCCTCTATACCCATTGCGGCGAACATGCGCTGGTTGGACCGAACGACATCGTGTTCGACGCGCATGGCGGGTTCTATTTCACCGATTTCGGCAAGCTCTATCCGCGCTTTCGCACCAATGGCGGGCTCTATTACGCTTTGCCGGACGGTTCGAAGATCGTCGAGATCGCCTATCCGCTGATCACGCCGAATGGCGTCGGCCTGTCGCCCGACGGTTCCACCGTCTATGCCGCAGAAACCGAAACGGCGCGTCTTTGGGCCTTCGATCTCACCGCGCCTGGTGTCTTCGACCGAAGAACCAATCAGGCACCCCATGGCGGCCGTCTGGTCTGCGGCCTTCCCGGCTATCAGCGTTTCGATAGTCTTGCAGTCGATTCACAGGGCAATATCTGCGTTGCCACGCTCAGCACTGGCTGTATAACGGTGATCCGTCCGAACGGAGAGGTTCTGTCCCAGGTCGACACCGGCGACCCCGTCGTCACCAATATCTGCTTTGGCGGTGCGGATTTGCGCAAGGCCTATATCACCCACTCCGGACGCGGTCAGCTGATCGAGATGGACTGGGATATTCCCGGCCTGCCGCTGGCCTTCAACGAAGCGTCCCGCATCAAGTAAGAACCAAAGAAAGCGCCTCGGCACAAGGCCGAGGATGTCGAGCAAGGTTTGTCAACAAGCTGAGCGCCGCGGAATCCACGGCGCTTTGCATTTCATATCGGTGTCTATGTTGCCGTCGGCACTACTTGAGATGCGGACCGCGCGTATCGGCGACGAAACGATCGATACGACGATGCTTGAACAGCCATTGTCCGTTGAGCTTGACCATATCGTCGTAGTAGGCGCCGGCGGCCTCGATCACAGGACCCCGGCGGCTGTTCTGCGGTTCGACCCAGTTGGAGCGCACTGTTGCCCGATCGCCGTCGATCTTGATCACGATATTGCCGACCAAATGGACCGCACGGGGCTCCGCGCCACTTGGACGACCAATTCGCGACAGCAGTTCCTTGATCCCATCGCGTCCGTGACCGCTGCCGAAGGCGGTCTCCCAGACACCGTCCGGCGTGAAGAGCGCCGCCATTTCGGCATGAAGCCCGCCATCCAGGCAAAAGCAGTATTCCGACAGGACGTCCCGAATGGCGTCCTTTTCTTCCAGCAGTGTCGACATGTGGTTTCCTCTGGTTTGAATGATCTGTAGGGCACGGGCACGCTTTTGATCTGCCAGTGCCGTGCTCGAATGCGTCAGTCGGCGTCGACGGAATGGTGTCTCAGCCCGCCGGTATGTGCTCGGAAATGCCATGGCTATCCAGCGCGCCGCCGAGATAGGCCTGTTCCAGCCGCTGGGAGAGACCGGCTTCCGATGTGTCGGCCTCCATGACCATCTGGCCGCGGCTCAGCACGTAGACTCGGTCGGCAAAGGCAAGCGCCTTTTCCACGAGCTGTTCGACCAGCAGCACGGAGGTGCCCGCGTCGCAGAGCTGGCGCAGCACGGAGAGCACCCGGTCGACAAGAACGGGAGAGAGGCCGGCGGACGGCTCGTCCAGCATCAACAGCCGCGGTCGGCGGACGAGCCCTTGGGCCACCGCCAACATCTGCTGTTGCCCGCCCGAGAGCGCGCCGCCGCGTTCGTTCCGTTTCGCTGCGATTTCCGGGAAATAGGACAGGACTTCATCGGCCCTGGTAACGCGCTCCTGGCGCGGCAGATCGAAGCCCGCCAGGAGCAGATTATCCAGCACCGAAAGGCCGGTGAAGACCCGATGCCCCTCGATAACGTGCCCCAGCCCCAGCTTTATGATCTCAGCCGGTCCCATGCCGGAGATGCTTTTCCCGGCAAAGCTGATGCTCCCCCCCGAATTCGGCAGCAGACCCGAAATCGCGCGCAAGAAAGTGGTCTTGCCGGCACCATTCGGTCCGAGCAGGGCGATGGCCTCGCCCGGACGGATCGTCAGGCCGATGCCGTGCAGCACGGGGATATTGCCGTAGCCGGAACGAAGCTTTTCGACGGCCAACAATGGATCAGACTCCGAGATAGGCACTGACCACCTCCCCATGCGAGCGAACATCCGCCGGCGTGCCGGCCGCCAGGATGCGGCCGAGGTTCAGCACAGTGACGTGATCGCAGATGTCAAAGATAAGGTCGGCGTGATGCTCGACGAGCAGGACGCCGGTGCCCTGTTGGGCAACCGCCTTGATGAGCTGGCCGAGACGCGCAATTTCGTTTGGCGCGAGCCCGGCCGCCGGTTCGTCGAGCAGGAGGACGGCCGGACGCAGCATGAGAGCACGGGCGATTTCGACAAAACGCAACTCGCTGTGCTGAAGCCGATCCGCGCGGATCGAGGCAAGCGATTCCAACCCGACGACGCGCAGGGCCAGCAAGGCATCGGCCCGCAATCTCGCCTCGTCGGCCCGATGACGCGATAGGCCCAAGAGGGTCTCAACGAAGCTCGCCCGACCGCTCACCGTTCCGCCAAGCGCCACGTTTTGCAGCACCGACGCTTCCCCGACGATGCGCGGGCGCTGGAACGTCCGGGCAATGCCCGCAGCGGCGCGGCTGTGCGGCACGCCGGCGGTCAACTGCGCCTCGCCGAGCATCATCGAACCTTCCTGCGGCAGGTAGTACCCACTGATGACGTTAAGCGTCGTCGTCTTGCCGGAGCCGTTCGGACCGATCAATCCATGGACTTCGCCGGGGCGCACTTGCAGATCGAGCCCGTCGATGGCGCGCAAGGCGCCGAAGCGCAAGGTGATATCGCGCATGTTGACGGCCTCCCTGCGCGGCGGCTTGGAAAACAGCGCGGCAACCAGATCAAGCCGTGGTGCGATAATCCGTCCGGTGGCGATCGGCCGCCGACCAAGCATGTCGAAGAGTTCGGCAAGACCGCCCGGAATGGTCAACACGATGACGAGCAGCATCACCGCATAGAGAAAGGTCGACCAGGCAACGAGCGGCGCCGCTAGCTCCGGCAGAACGGTGAGGACGATCGTGCCCAAGAGCGGACCGAGAATGGAGCTGCGGCCGCCGACAAGGATCGCGATGAAGAACAGGATCGAGAGATCGAAGGTGAAGGCATCGGGCGTGATGTAGGACTGCAGGCTTGCAAAGAGCCCACCCGCAACGCCTGCTACGGCGCCAGCAAACAGAAAGATGCTGATGAGAATGGCCGGCTTCGAAACGCCGACTGCTTCGGCTGCAACGTCCGCATCGCGGATGACGATCAGGGCGCGTCCGAACCGGCTATGCGCGACGTTCGCCGTCATCCAGGTGCACAGCGCCGCGAGCACGACGCACAGTCCGTAAAAGCCGAGGGTGGTGTCGAACGGTGCCGGCAAGGCCGGGCCTGCGACGCCGGTGCCGCCGCCGGTGACGGAGCCCCAGGCGAGCGCCACCTGGGTGACGATGGTGGCGAATCCCAACGTCGTCATGGCAAAATAGAAAGATCCCAGCCTCAGTGCCGGCAGACCGACGATCACTCCGGCAATCGCTCCCGACAGGCCGGCCGCTCCGAGCGCGGCAAAGGCCGGCCAGGCGGGCCCGACGGTACCGGCCGCCAGGACGCTCGCCACATAGGCGCCGAGCGTCAGCACCGCGACGAAACCGATCGCCAGCTGACCGCCGAAGCCGACCGCCAGATTGAGCCCGGACACCAATATCCAGTAGATCGCGGCGCGGGTGCCAATCAGGGTCCAGTAGTCGTTGCCGACGAGAGGCAGCACCAAGGCTGCGGCAAGGACCACGACGAAAGGCCCGATCATGCGCAACGAGCTCACCAGCGCGGCGCCGTTGTTCTGTATCTGCCCGATCTCGGCAGGCGGCAATGCAGTGTTCATACCCGACGCCCTCCCATGCTGCCGAACAGGCCGCCTGGCGCTACAAGAAGAATGATGATGAAGACCGCAAAAACCGCGCAGGATGCGATGACGCCGCCAAGGGCGAAATTTGCGGCCTGCTGGAAGAGGCCGAGAGCAAAACCGCCGACGAGCGCGCCGCGATTGTTGCCGAGGCCGCCAAGCGCGATGGGGATGAAGCCATAGAAGCTGAGCGTGGCGCCGTTGCCGAAATAGGCGAGCATCAATTCGCCGCCGAAAAAGCCGGCGACACCGGCGATCATGCCGGCCAGCGCGTAACTCGCGACCCGCAGCCGCCGTTCCGGCAGGCCGAGCGCGCGGGCCGCGAAACTGTCTTCGGCGACGGCGAGAAAGGCCCTACCGATCAGGGTGCTTCGGTAGAGATATTCGAGTCCGGCGACAACGACCATGCAAGCCAGAAGCGGCAGCCAGAAACGCTCGTCGAACACGCCCATTGCGGGTGTAGCCAGCAAGCGCGGGAAAGGACGCGGCTCGGTGCCCCACAGGATCGCGACAAGCTGCTGCATGCCCATGGCCATCGCCAGCGTCGACAACACATAGAGATGCTGCTCGAGCTTCTTGAGCACCGGGCGCACCGCCAGAAGTTCGGTCAACACACCGACGACGGCGCAGCCGATCAACATGAGGAGGAAGCCGAGGGCAACGGGCAGGCCGAGTTCCACAACGAAGAGCGAGCCCAGAACGCCGCCGATCATGCCGACCTGCCCGGTGGTAAAGCTCATCACGCGGGACGCGGCAAACATCGTATTGTAGGCCATGCCGATGAGGGCATAAACGGCGCCCATCGCCAATCCGGAAGCGAGAATAGGACCAAACACGTGTCAACCCTGCCGCTTGGAGGACAGGAAAGGATCGATCGGACTGCCGCCGGTATCGTGAACAAGCCACGACATTTTCGTTCCACAAGAGCTCACGATATCCTCCCAGTCACGCGCTTCTTGATTTTATGTAACTGGGTTACTCATAATTTTGCAAGGGCCTTGTGGAGAACGTTTGATAAAAAATCAATGCTCTTGGCTATAGGTTCAGTCGCTTAATGATAGCCGAGGAACTCGCGCGGCAAATCCAATGTCTCTGACGTGTCGTGCCGAGATCCTAGATCGTAAATGGGCTCCCCATCGGCGATGGCGGTACAGTGGCGACGTGGTCGCGCCAGCCATCACCGATTTTCTTCTCGACGTCCTGCCGCCGCACGAGAAATAGATGCTCAAGGATGTCGGCGTCGATGGCAATCTTTTGAGCTCCTTTGGCGCGTCCTTCGCGGAGATGACTGAGCCACACGCGTTGGAATTTGCAGGCGGTGAGGTGCCATGCCACGATCGATACCCACTGTTTCGCGCTGCGGGATTGGCTTTCGATCAACCTGATTAGAGAATTCGTCTGTCGAAACGCGCGCGAACATGTTGCAACCGGTCTCAACTGGCAGGTAAATACAGCGCTGAGTTTCAGGCATACAACAGTTCGACGCGAAACTTAGCCTGACGATCACAAACATCCTGGCGATCTCAGCTCAGTCAGCACCGGAAATGTGGCATGGTCGATATGGCCACCGCCACTCCGCTTGCAACGCGGCGATCGGGACGAGACGCCTCGGCCTGTTTGCCCATGCACTCCGCTGGTCGGCTGTGGTGAATTGTACGGGTTCGAGCATGTCGTCTCCGCCTCCGAGCGGCTTGATCCACGACATATGACTGACCTGGGCGTATTTGAAGATTCACTCAGCAACGGCGTCGCTGGGATGATCGATCTGACGGTCCCCTCCGATATCGGAGATCAACCGGCTTCCACCACATCCGCCCAAACAGTCAGGAGAAAACCAACCCTTCTCATATCGGGTATCGACATTATCCCTGCCAGTTCTTTTCAAGAAAAGGCAAGACCAAGCCGAGGAACGCCTCCGGATTCTGAATTGCCGGAAAATGCGCGGAGAGGATGGTTACAAAACGTGCATCCTTAATGCGATCCGCGATCATTTGAACACCTTCCGGCGGACGACCTGCATCCTGCAGGCAGCCGATCAGGAGGCACGGCGCAACGACTTGAGGAAACACCATTTCCAAATCGGACGACGCGAGCATCCGATAAATGGCGGCGAAACTTTCGGGATCGTTGCCGAGCCAACGGGATCGAGTGGAGGCAAAGCGCTCGGGATCAAGCGTTCGAAACTCCTCGGGATAGGAGGTGAGGAGCGATTTCTCCTCGATGCTCCGCAATCCGTCGCGCAGGAAGCCGTCTATCATCGCATAGGTGGCATCGCGACGTTCCGCGGGAATGTGCGTGGCCGGGCTCGATATCGCGACCGCACCCGTATGTGCCGGATGGCGCGCCGCAAAACGCAGCGCGACATTTGCACCGACGGCACAGCCGATCAGCGCCGCTTTCCCGCTCAAGTGCAGCCCATCGAGCAGGGACTTGAGATCATCGGCGAGTTGGTCGCCGCTCACCTCCCCCCGAATCTTCTCCGAAAGCCCAGCCCCGCGCATGTCGTAACGCAATGTACGATAGCGTTTCTGCAGAGCGGGCATGACGAGGTCCCAGGATTCCAGGGTCCCAGCCATTTCGTGCAGCAGTACCACCAGCGGCCCGTCCGAACCTCCGAGTTCGTATCGAAGGGAAACGCCCCCGGCGTCAATCCAGCCGATTGCCATCAGAAATAATGCCAGAAATTTGAGTTGCGGGCCTCTTCGGGTGAGCCGTCGAACACAACCGCACCATTGTTGAGGATCGTGACGTGGTCAGCGATCTTCATCGAGGCTGCCACATTCTGTTCCACGAGAACGGCTCCGAGCTGCGAAGACCGGCAGACGTCCCGAACCAGTTCGAACAGGCGCTCGACAAGATTGGGAGCAAGCCCGATCGAGGGCTCATCGAGCAGGATGCATCTGGGCGAACCAAGCAGGGCAAGGCCGAGCGCCAGCATCTGCTGTTGGCCACCGCTCAGGCTTCCCGCAATCGTATCGAGCCGACCGGACAATGCGGGAAAGAGTTCAAGCACGTCCTTGACCTCGAAGCGATTGTCGGGCCCCCGGCAATTGCGGTCGGCAACCACATCCAGATTCTCGCCGATCGTCAGCGTCGCGAAGATGCCTCTTCCTTCGGGTAGCAGCCGCAATCCTCTGGATATACGCTCCGAGACCTTCAGCTTGTCGATCCGCTCTCCGGAAAGGTACATATCGCCGGTGGCCCGCTCGCCCATTCCAATGATGTTCTTCAGGGTCGTCGTCTTGCCGCAGCCATTGTGGCCCAGGAGAGCCAGAATCTGTCCGGGCTTCACCTTGAAGGAGACGTCATGGAGGACGGTCTTGTTGCCATAACCGGCGGAGAGATTCTGCACTTCAAGCAAAGCTACGTCGGTCGACATCACAATGCTCCTCCGAAATAAATTTCCCCGAGGTCCGGCCGGGCAATGATTTCAGCCGGCTCACCCTGAGCAAGGACATGGCCCTGGTGCAGAAACACGACGTTGTCGGCCAGCCGCTGGACGATGCTCGTATTGTGTTCGACGACCAGAAAAGTCCGGCCGGTGTCCTTGAGACGCAGCACGACTTCAAGCATGGTTTCGAGGGCCTGCGCACTGAGGCCGGACGTCGGCTCGTCGAGCAGGAGAAGCTTTGCGCCACTCGCAAGAAGGCGCGCCACACACAGCAGCTTCTGTTCGCCATAGCTCAGATTGCGGACGATATCCTTAGCACGCATAGCCAGTCCCACGTCTTCCAGGAAGGCCATCGCCTCCTCCCGGCGCCGTCTGGTTTCTGCCCAGGTATGAAATGGCCTCAGCAGCGGCCTGACCGGATTCTCGTCCGTCTTGCTCGGCAGGTAGACCGTGACGTTGTCGATTACCGACAGCTCCGTGAACAACCGCAGGTTCTGGAAACTGCGGCAAATGCCGAGGTCCACCATTCGACGAGCAGACAGTCCGAGGAGGGATTGCTCCCCCAACCGGATGTCGCCGTTCTCCGGCCGTGTGAAACCGGTGATGACGTTGAAAATCGTTGTCTTGCCGGCGCCGTTCGGTCCGACGAGGCAGGTAATCAGGCCCCGGTCGAGGGTAAAGCTGCAATCGTTGAGCGCTTGCAATCCACCGAAGCGCTTAGAGACGCCTGATACTGTAAGATAGTGACTGCTCATATTTTGCGCCCCGCTATCCCCTGCGGCCGGTACAGCATGAACAGGATCAGCAGGCCTCCATAGATGATCTGCCGCATCGGTCCGGCTGCAGACGAAGAAATCGGCAATATGCTCAGCACCTGCGGCAGCGCCGTCAGCAATGCCGGCCCCAAAAGGCAGCCGACGAGCGTGCGCGCCCCGCCAACGACGATCATCGTCAACAGCAGGATCGAGGCGTCGATGTCGAACGATGTCGGATCGATGAAGCTGAAGAACACGGCATAGAGACCGCCGGCTCCGCCAGCAAACAGGCCGGACAGCGCAGCCACGCCAACCTTCGTCGACAGCACATTCTTCCCGGCGGCCGCAACCGCTAGTTCATCCTCGCGGATGGCATTGACCAGTCGCCCGAAAGGCGAACGCAGGACGAGCCAGAAGCACAGGCAGCCCAACAGCAGAAGCAGCGTCGAAAGCGGCAGGAACTTCATCGCATCGTCGAGGTCATAGCCGAACAGGCTGGCCGGCGGCACGCCTGCAAGCCCGGAAGCGCCACCGGTCAAATCCGTGAGATTCATATAGATGGCGGTCGCGGCGATCTGCATACCGAAAGAGGTGACGACGAAGTAGTCGCCGGCAATTCGTAAGGCAGGCAGAGCAAAGAGGGCATTGATGACGAGGCACAAGACGAGGGCGATCAGCATCGCGAGAGGGAAGTCGACCGTGCCGTTGCCCGTCAGGATCGCGACGGTATAGGCTCCAACGCCGAAGATCGCCGCCTGGGAAACCGAAAATATGCCTGTCACGCCGACCAGAAGATTGGTCGACATTGCCGCCAGAGCATAGATTTCGGCGATTACGAGATAACTGGCGATAAAATCCATCAGCGTGCCCCTACCGTGTCGTCCGCCGGGCAAAAATGCCCTTCGGCGCAACCACCATCAGTATGACGAAGAGGCCGAACGTAGCAGCGACGCTCCATTGACCCGAAATGATCACGGTGGACGTCGTCTGCAGCACGGAAAGAATGATCGAAGTGACGAATGCTCCCACCAGACTATCCATACCACCTGCTATCACGGCAACGGTTGCTGTCAGCAGAATGAGAGTACCGGTATAGGGTTGCAGCCCCTGATCGAGAGCGGTGAACGCGCTCGGAAAGGCTATTATGCCGGAGGCGATCGCCATGACGATAACGTGCACGCGCCGCGGCTCCAGCCGGGTAATTTCGGCAAGGAACTCGTTTGCGGCGACCGCCCGCGTACGCTTGCCGATCGTTGTCCGACCAGACCACAGTAACAAGGCTGCAAAAAGCACGAGCCCGCTGACCGCGACGAGCGCCTGCGGGACGCTTATCGTCACCACCGAGAGCTGGATCGTATCGTTACGCCAGGATGGCGACATCTGCAGAACGTCCGGCGAGAAGAAGGCGGCCATGACGTTTTGAATGACGACAAGCGCGCCAAGCGAAGCAATCAGCAGCACCAAGGGGGTGGCATTTCGCTGATTCAGTCGGCTGTAGAGCTGTGACTGAATGAATGCGCCCATGGCTGCACCCACAAGGACCGCGCAGGCGAGCGCCAACCAGAAGGGCAAACCTTCGCTGGAGAGATACCAGGTGACGTAACCGGCAAGTGTGTAGATGCCGGCATGCGCCACATGGAACACTCTCGTGGTCGAATAGATTATCGAGAAGGTGATCGCCACCACTCCGATGGCACAGCCACTGACGAGGCCGTTCACGAGAAGGTTTAGAAAAAGCATGGTACATCTCCGATGCGGGATCGGTCAGTTTTGACCGACTGCGCCTTCGGCGACTTTCGTGCCTACGCCTTTCTGGACCTGCAATATATCGATATTGCGGACGGCGGTATTCGATGTGAAGGAGACATCCGCGATACCTCTGAAGGTCTTGATCTTCAGAAGTTCTTCGCGCATGGCGTCGCCGGTAAGCTCCTCCTTGGCATCGAGTACGGCCTTGGCAACCGTGGCCAGAATATGGGTCGCGTTATAATACTCGCGCGAATAAACGCTGACCGACTTTGTTCCGAACTTCTTCATGATGCCCTGCTCGACGGCCGGAGGCAGCGTTCCGCGGATTGCCGTGTAGTACCAGTTGTCGCTGCCCGGCAGGCCCATGGCAGGCGTCAGGAAGGTCGTGCCGACAACCGTCGGAAAATTCCCCTGCTGGCCAGCCTGCTGGACGAATTGTGGCAATGTACCGCCCTGAACGACGTTGACGAAAACGACATCGGGCTTGGCGGAGGCTGTCTTCAGAAGTGCGGGCCGGAAATTGGTATCACCGGGCGGAACCGGTTCATCCGAGACGATCTTACCGCCAAAACGCGTGAAATTGGCCGAAAAATCATTACGCCCATCGATGCCGGCGGCGGAATTCTCATAAATGATAGCGGCGGTTTTCTTGCCGAGCGTCTTGACCAGATAATGGGCGAGAACTTCGGTTTCGTCACGCGTGAGCGGCATGGTGTTAAAGAGGTAACGTGACGCTTCGCCCAGTTTGTCTGCCTGGGCGGCAGGGTTGATCACCAGCACCTTCTTGCGCGTTACCAGCGGCGCGATGGCCAGGCTCGGGACAGAAAACGCGGTAATCGCAGCGGGAATGGCATGCAGGTCCACTTCGCGATTGAAGGCGAGAACCGCCTGGTCAGGCTTTCCCTGCGTATCGTCGAAATTGATCTGAAGCTGGTGGCCGTTGATCCCGCCGGCCGCATTGATCTCCTCAAGAGCGAACTGCACTCCCTGCTGCTCTTCAATGCCGACCGCTGCGCTCGAACCCGTCAAGGGCAGGAATGCGGCGAACGTGATATCGCTCTCCGCTCGCGCTTGCCCGAAGGAAACAACGGTTAAAAGACCCGCGGCGCAGACCGCCGTCCACAATTTATGCTGCATAAGAACCTCCCGAGTTGTTAACAGTATCGGTATTCCGATATTTTAGGTAACATGGTTACTGTATTTGTGTTTACATTAGAATGTCAAGGCGCGGACAGGTTATGTCCGGGGTGACAAGATGAAGGGAAACCGAATGAGTACCGAAGAAAAACATAATCCATTGGACAGCCTGGTGACCGTTCAACGGACGATAGCCGTCCTGGAAATGCTGACAGACTCCCATGCCGGCATGTCGATCTCGGATATCGCCAAGGAGCTTGACGTCAACAAGAGCATCGCATTGCGGATCGCATCGACGCTCGAGGCGCTGAATTACCTCTATCGCAACAGCGAGAATAAGCGCTATTACGCCGGCTACAAGATAAGCAACCTGGGCATGCGGCTCCTTGGCCGGGCGCGCTTGCTCGATGAATGCCTGCCCATCCTGCGGCAGCTTGCCGAGCAGACCGGCGAGCTTGTCCTTTTTTCTGTTCTGGACAGAGATGTGCCGAGATGGGTGCTGGCAGTGACCGGCATTCGCCGGCGGCTCCAGGTCGAGCCGATGACTTCGATGGAGCTGCACTCCACCGCTACGGGCAAGGCCTGGCTTGCAACGCTGGCGGATGAAGACGTTCGTCAGCGACTGCAAGGCGGAATGCGCGCGGTGACCCCGTACACAATTACCGATCTGGAAAAGATGCTGGCGGAATTGGACGGTATCCGGCAATCGGGCATCAGCTTCAGCAATCAGGAAAACGAAACCGGAATAGCTTCTGTGGCAACGGGAATTCGGCGTCATCGGACGGGCCCTTATGTCGGCTTTGTCAGCGTCACCGCACCATTGGTCCGGGCCAGCATGGAAGATTTCGACCGCTATAGATCGTTGATCCGGAAAGCGGCCGAAAGTCTCGGAGATCGCTGGCCTCTGGCCATTACTGGTGAGCTGTCAGAAGGCACGAAATTTGGCGAGGGCACCCAGATATACTCTCAGTGACCTGTCCTGAAATTCGGATCAGGAACGTCATCGGAAATGATGAAGCAACCCTCGCAACGGTATCGCCGGCTATTTCGCGCTCAGGCCGAGAAGCTGGCGGGCTTCGGCGGGGGTAGCCGTTTCGATGTTCAATTCATCAAAGACCCGCTTTATCTTCGAAACCTGCTCCGCATTGCTCTTGAACTGTTCGCCGGGCTTGTTGACGAGGTTATCCTCCTGGCCGACACGGACATGGGTTCCCATCAGTCCGCCATAGGCGGCCGTACGGATGTTGACCATTCCGGTTCCATGCGTGAACAGGACCAGCTGATCGCCGAACAGCCGCTCCGCCGTCCGCTTCAGATGCAGAAGGTTATCGATTTCGGAGGTAATGCCACCCAGGATACCCGTCAGAAATTGCAGGATGATCTTGCCGCTGACCTTACGATTGTTGAGGTGATGTTCCAGGATATAGAGGTCGCCAACATCGTAGGCCTCGAACTCCATGGCGATGCCCTCGTCGATGAGGGTGGCAATCATGGCGTCGATCTTCTTGAACGAGTTGCCCGTGACCACGTCGTAGCTTTTCGGGCCGAAGCTGTCCTTCTCCCACTGGTGCTTGAACTTGGCGACATCGGCTTCCGAAAAGCCCTGTTCACGCGCCTTTTTGAAATTGCCATAGTTCATCGAACCAACGATCACCGTAGCCACTTCCGGCCGCAGCTTCAGAACCGCTTCAAGGCGATCTTCCGGCGTGGCTCCCAGTGACGCGGACATGTTGATGACGGCATCGCATCCGGCGCGGATTGCCGGGATGAATTCCTGCCAGACCTCGGTGGCATTGGTGGGACGGCCGTCCTGTGGATCGCGGGCATGCAGGTGAATGACCGACGCACCCGCCTTTGCCGCAGCGATCGATTGCTCGGCGATTTCGGCAGGCGTCACCGGCAGATAGGGCGACATGGACGGCGTCATCGAAGCACCGGTCGCGGCGCAGGTAATGATGATCTTGCTATTGGACATGGGTGTCTCCGGTATTTTGTTTTGACACAGGCGAACGATGAAATTTTTCGCGAGCGCCGGGGTTACGTCAAACGAGTTCGCGTCTGCTCGATTGAGTTTTTCTCACGCGAAGATGCCGTTGCTTTGCCTGCGTCGCAAAATTTTCTTGCGGAAATGGGATTTTTCCGCGGGATTCGGTCGTTTTCCGCTTCCGAAATGCTATGGATTCTCACGGAAGAATCCGTCGTTTGAAGAAAACTCATCTGAGGACATTACATGGCAAGTCGTCTTCCGCCCCTGAAGGCCCTAAGGGCATTCGAAGTTGCCGGGCGACACCTCAGTTTCATGAAGGCAGCAGCCGATCTCAATGTGACACCGGGCGCAATCAGCAGACAGATAAAGCTTCTGGAAGATTACCTGGGTCTGCGGCTGTTCGAACGGGGTTATCGGGAAGTGACGCTCACGCCGGCTGGGCGCGAATATGTCGATTCACTGGAGGAGATCTTCGGCAGGCTCGAAGCGGCAACCGATCGGCTCATGGACCAGCATCATCGTAAGCCCTTGCATATTTTTGCTTCCATGATGTTTACGATGCGCTGGCTGATGCCACGCCTTGGCAAGTTCGAGGGAGCATCTGCCGGAGAGATCAGGCTCAGCACTTCGCTGGCAGCCGATCCCAATCCGTTCCGAAGCGGCAATGTCGATGCCGCCATCTATATCGGCAACGCCGATCTCCCAGGGATGGTCTGCCGACGTCTTTTACCAAGCCGGCTCGTACCGATTTGCAGTCCGGCTCTTCTGCGCGTCAAGCCCCTGAGAAACCTTGATGAACTGGGGCAACATACACTCCTGCACTCTTCCGTCTTCCCCAATAACTGGGGGAATTGGCTGGCGATCGCCGGCCGGCCGGATATACGCGGACAGCAAAGCGTAAGTTTCGGCAGCACCTCACTTGCCTATCAGGCCGCAGTCGAGGGCCTGGGGGTGGCAATCGGACAGACCACACTGATCCGTGAAGATCTGGCGGCCGGAAGGCTCGTCGTGCCGTTTCCTCAGGTCCTGGAAGACGGCAACGCGTATATTCTTGCCTATCCCGAGGCGGGAATACACCACGAGATGCTCACGCCGTTCGTCCGATGGCTGCAGGCAGAAGCTGCGAGTGATCAAAAACGCGGCTCTTGACGAAAGTCCGATAATAAGTAACCTCGTTACCCATAATTCCTTTGGCGATCGAGGTCAGTAAATGCCGGAACCTGAATTCTTCTGCACTGGTGTTCGCGATCGCCCTTCGTCCGAGGTGATGGTTGCGGCCCGTCGGCTCGCCAATCCGTCAAGCTGCCAGAAAAGCACCTGATGCCGGCCAATCCATCAGCAGCAGTGCCTTGAATTCGTAAAGAGGGGAACGGGACTTGAGCCAATTGATGAATGATCCTCGCGACTATGTCGACGAGATGCTGGATGGCCTCGTGTTGGCCCACCCTTCTCTTATGCGGCATGGAACCGGGGGGCGGGTCGTCCGACGTAACAGTGGTGCAACCGGGAAAGTAGGCGTCGTGTCCGGCGGCGGATCGGGGCATTTGCCGCTCTTCACCGGCTACGTCGGCCCGGGACTTTTGGACGCCTGCTCGGTCGGCAATGTCTTCGAGGGCCCCAATGTCGCCTCTTGCGGCGAAGCGATCGCGGTCGCCAACGGCGGCAAGGGCGTTCTTTGCCTCTACGGCAACTACGGCGGCGACCGGATGAACTTCGACATGGCCTGCGAGATGGCCGAAGTGGAAGGCATCGAAACCACGACCGTGCTCGGCACCGACGATATCGCCAGCGCTGACGCCGATCAGATCGGTCGGCGGCGCGGCGTTGCCGGCATCATTTATGCCTACAAAGCCGCCGGTGCCCTTGCCGAAGCCGGCGGATCGCTCGCCGATGTCACAGCAATCGCCCGCCGCACAGTGGAACGCACCCGCACCCTCGGTTTCGCCTTGGCGCCTTGCATCGTGCCCGGTGCTGCCGCGCCGACCTTCGACTTGCCGGAAGGCGAGATCGAGATGGGTATGGGCATCCACGGCGAGCCCGGAATCTGGCGCGACCGCATGAAACCCGCTGACAGGATCGCGGACGAGATGGTCGAGCGGTTGCTTGCCAATGCGCCGGCCGACGCCTCGAACCGCGTGTCGCTCCTGGTCAACAGCCTCGGCGCGACACCGCTGGAAGAGCTTTACATCCTCTATCGCCGCGTCGTTCCGCAGATTGAGAAGGCAGGCTTCGAGATCGTCGCGCCGCTGGTGGGGCGCTACACAACGTCCATGGAGATGGCCGGCGCCTCACTGAGCCTCTGCTTCCTCGACGAGGAGATCGAGCGGCTTGTCCACGCCCCTGCCTCCTGCCCCTTCTGGAGGGCCGGCTGATGGCGATTGTCGTTGCGGATATCGGGCGGGCGGTGCAGCGGGCGCAGGCCTGCTTTACGGTGGCCGAGACGGAGCTGAATGCCGCCGATGCCAAGCTCGGGGACGGCGATACAGGCGGCATGCTGCGCCGCCTGGCCGACGGGATTGCCAAGGTCGACCTCTTTCACACCGAGGATCTTGGCATCGCCTTCACGGAACTCGCCAAGGCGGCATCCGCTTCCACCGGCTCCAGCCTCGGCACCCTGGTGATGACGGCCTTCATGACCCTTGCCAAGGCCACACGCGGGCAGACGGAAACCGCCTCCGATCGCCTGCCGGAGTTGCTGTCGGGCATCTGTAGCGCCATGCTGGCGCGCGGTGGTGCAGCACTTGGCGACAAGACCGTCATCGACGGTCTGGATGCGGTTGCCGAAGCGCTGCGAAAGGCGGAGCCTGCCGATTATTCAACGGCTGCGGCGCAAGGTTCGCAGCAGGCGCTGGAAGCATTCCGCGACCGACCGAACCGCATCGGCCGAGCCCGCATGTATGGTGAAAAGAGCCAGGGGCTCGACGATCCCGGCATGCTCGCCCTTGCCAGGCTCTGCGCCGCATTGGCAGCCGACCATAGCAAGACATAGCGGTATTGGGAGGACACCATGGTCAAGTTCGAATACAGGAATCCGACGCACATTCTCTTCGGCGAGGGGTAGATCGCCGCGCTGAAGGCGCTCATCGCTCCGGGGGCGCGGGTACTCCTGCTATATGGTGGCGGTTCCATCAAGCGCAACGGGGTCTATGACCAGGTATTGGCGACCCTCGATAGCTGCGAGGTAACGGAATTCGGCGGCATCGAAGTCAATCCGCACTACGAGACCGTCCTGAAGGCCGCCGGGCTCGCCCGCGAGGTAGCGTCCGATATCATTCTGGCTGTCGGCGGCGGGTCGGTCATCGATGCGGCAAAATTTCTCGGCTCGGCGATTGCCGCTGAGAACAGCGATCCGTGGGACGAATTTGCGGCCGGCCGATATCCGGAGAAGATCGTGCCGGTCGGCTGCGTGCTGACGCTGCCGGCGACCGGTTCGGAAAGCAATGCCGTATCGGTCATTTCATCGGTCACGCGCGATCTGAAGATTCCCTTCGCCAATGAGGCGGCGCGTCCTGTTTTTGCAATCATGGATCCCTCGACCATGGCAAGCCTCGATCGGCGCCAGCTCGGCAACGCCGTCGTGGATGCCTTTACCCATGTCGTCGAGCAATATCTCACCCTTCCCGGAAACACGCCGGTCCAATACGGCTACAGCGAAGTGCTGCTGCGCACGCTGATCGAATGGGGACCGAAGCTTCTAAAGGAAAATTCGCCGGACGCACGCGAAAACGTCATGTGGGCTGCCAACCAGGCGCTCAACGGACTGATCGGGATGGGCGTGCGCCAGGATTGGTCGACCCATATGATCGGCCATGCGATCACCGCTCTCTACGGTATCGACCACGCCCGCACGCTGAGCCTGGTGATGCCCTCGCTGCTGCGCTTCAAAATCCGCTCGAAGCAGGAAATGCTTGCCCGTTATGCCCGCAACGTCTGGAACGTCCAGGCGGACGACGACAGAATTGCTGCCGAACAGGGTATCGCTGCGACGGAAGACTTCTTCCGCCGCATGGGGCTTCCGGTCAAAAGCAGTGACGTTGCCCCCACCAAGATTTCCGCCGACGATATCGTCGCCCATCTGGAACGTGCCGGGCAGGTGCAACTCGGCGAAATGGCCGACATTTCTGCCAAGGAAGTCCGGGAAATTATGGCTGCGGTGACGTAGTTTATGGATGGGCTGGATCCATTCGCCTGGGTTTCCCCTTCATTCAATCCGGCGCGTTCAAACCTGGTGCAGCCGAAGGTATCGCTCCGGTTTAAACCACGGGAAATGTGGTCGGTATACGCGTCGCCATAGCTTGGACCTGCTCCAATCGCGTAACAGAATATCAGTTCAAATAGGTCGCCTTGATTGAGATTCGAACCGCCAACCTCGCACTCTGGATGTCAGCCTAACAATCGCACTTCCGTTAGCTGAGGCGACACCCTTCAGGATGTCAGACAGCGCTCCAGGCCGGAGCTCGGATGCGAGCGCTCTTGCGCTGCTCGCTTGATATTCGAAGAGATCGCTGGTCTTCCAAAATCCTCAGGACTGGACATCGGTGGCCTTTGCATAGCGCTTGCTTCGCTGAGAGTAGCCGGCAAGCGCGATCGCAACGATCAGCATGCCTCCGTTAAACAGAGGCTCGACATAGAACCGTCCTCCCAGCTGTTGGATCCCTGATATTCCGACGGCAAGAACGAGAACTGCTACCAGGGTTCCCCAGACATTGACCCGGCCCGGCTTGATTGTCGTCGATCCGAGAAATGCACCTACAAGCGCAGGCAGCAAATATTCAAGGCCGACACCCGCCTGCCCAATTCGAAGTTTCGACGCCAGCACTACGCCAGTAAACGCCGTGAGAAGGCCGGATGCCACGAACGAACCCATAATGTACCTGCGAACAGGAATACCATTCAAGGCGGCCGCCTTCGGACTGGCGCCGATGGCATAGAGCTGCCTGCCGATCGGCAGCCGCTCCATGATTATCCAAAGTGCGATCGTCAATGCCGCCACGTAGAAGGCTGTGATCGGAAAGCCGGAGATGAAGATGCCATTTATCTTCAGAAAGCCCGCAGGCAGCGCACCCACCATCTGCCTGCCGTCCGTGTGCCAGAGTGCGAGAGCATAAAGAACCGTTCCCGTCCCCAATGTCGCAATGAAGGAGTCGATCTGGGCAATCTCAACCAGGAGACCGTTGATCAGTCCAGTTATAATCCCGCAGAACAACACGATAAGCACCGCGACTGGCCACGGAAGTCCATAGACAGTCTGAAGGCTGATTGCGAGAATATGCCAAAGCACGATCCCATATCCGATGGTCAGGTCAATTCGTCCGCAAATCATCGGGATCATCGCGGCGAACGCCAGCAGCGCCACAATTGCCTTGTCGCTCAAGATTGACCGAACATTGAAGGCCGTCGGGAAGGTATCGGGAAGAAGAAGGCTGAACAGTACGATCAGTAAAAGTCCGAGAAGTGGCAGACCATAGACTGGAACAAGCCGGATGGCCGCCTGGTATCTTGAGAGGGTGGCCAGCTCGGAACGCGTCGGCTCCAGCGCACGAGATTTAAGCGACTGCATCTTGTTTCTTCCTCAATCGTCCCTACCAGCCGAAGCGGCGCTGATCAGCCCGCGCGTGGTAAGTTGTTTTTCTGACAATTCCGCCACGACTTGTCCGCGGTCGAACACTAGCGCTCGGTCGCAGACGTTGGCGACTTCCTCAAAATCCGTAGAGACAATCACGATCGCCGCGCCATCGTTTAGAGCCATCTCGAACAGCCTATAGATATCCGCCCTAGCTCCGATATCGACGCCTGCGGTCGGGTCTTCGAACACGTAAATTTTGCCGCGCAACGTCAGCCATCGTCCGATGACCACTTTCTGTTGATTGCCCCCCGAGAGCGCGTCTATGGGAAAGTCCGGTGCGTTCGGCCGCAAGCCGAGATCCCGGCCAAGCGCGAAGGCTGCGTCACTTTCCTGAGCAGGCGATACATAGGAGAGAAAAGATCGGCCGGCAGCGGTTTGATTGAGGAACAGATTTTCTTTGATGGACAGACCCGGAACGATCGAACCATTGTTTCGATCTCCCCAAATCAGCTGGATGCCGGCCGCCATTGCATCGCGTGGTGATTTGGCATGTACCTTGCCGCCATCAACTTCGATAGTTCCCGAAAGGACTGGAACCAAACCAAACAGTGCGTGGCCTATCGCATCATGCCCTGCCCCCCGCAATCCGACGAGACCGACGATTTCGCCGCGACGAAACTCGCAGCTAACGGGTCCAACGCCTTCGAGGGCAACCTCGTTCAGTGACAGCCTCGTCTCTCCGACCTTGCCTCGCGTGCGGCTAAACAACTTTGAAGGCTCCCGGCCGATAATAGCCATCACGATGTCTTGCGAAGTCGCAGTCTTGGTGGAGAATTCGCCTGCCAGACGTCCGTCGCGCAGCACGACAATCCGGTCGGATATTTCAAAAACCTCATCGAGCCGGTGCGAGACATACAACACAGCCGCACCTGAATCGCGTAGACGCCGGATGCCGCGAAAAAGCAACTCGACTTCACTTGTCGGCAGACTCGCAGTCGGCTCGTCCATGACGACGATCCTGGCATTCGACGCAAGAACGCGACTTATAGCGACCAGAGCTTTTTCCGTGCGCGTCAGCCTCTCCACACGCTCATCGGGATCGATTTCCACGCCGAGTTGGCGCAGAGCCTCGAAGGCGCGAGCGCGCATTCCATCGACACTGATCATCCCCCATCGGCGAGGATACCCCAAGGACAGGCATATATTCTCAGCGACGGTCATCCATTCGATCAACCCAAGATCCTGGTGAATAAAGGCGATCGGGAGTTGTTCCGCTGATACCGCCTTGCCTTCAAAAGCAATATCTCCCGCGTCGGGCTTGTACACATTCGCCAGAATTTTAATGAGGGTGGATTTCCCGGCGCCGTTCTCTCCCAGCAACGCCACGACCGAACCCTGATCGAGTTCAAGGCTCACGTTGTCGAGCGCCTGCGTTCCGCCGAAGCGCTTCGAAATGCCAATGGCTGCCAGCATCGGCTCCCTCGGCTGGTGAACGCTGTTAACCTGCTGATCTAACATCTCTCGTCCCATCGTTACGCGGGGTAGCAATTCATCGCATCAGCCGCCGTACTCCATCACATACAGCCCCACACTGAAGTCGGTGGCGTAGACCAATCCGTCTTTGTCGACGAAGACGTCCGCGGCATGGAGAACCAGGGGGCGATTGGGCCTGGGATCGATAAGCTTCTTCGGCGGCGCCACGACCATCGCACCGACTTCGGCCGGGGCATATTGATTGCTGATGTCGAACACCCGCACGCCGGCATTCTGATAGGTCGTGAATACGAGATCGGAGCTGACGAAGTGACCTGGCCGGTTCTCGTAAATATTGTGAGGGCCGAAATGGCCCCCGACATCGACATAATTTCGATCCGAGGGAGTCGGTAACGTCGAGAGACACCGTGGGTTCTTGTTGTCTTCGATGTCGAATATCCAGATCGGCTTGTAGCCGTCTTCCATGTTGTCGAGCGTGGCCTCGTCGAGGACCATGAGCAGATTGCGGTCGGGAAGCGGCAACGTGTTGTGCGTCGCCCCGCCGAGGCTTTCGGACCACATGCGATGAGAAATCAATTTTGGCGCGGTGCGGTCGCTGACATCGACAATCGCCAAACAGGCATCGCGCCAGCTGCAATAGGCGGTGTCGCCATGAACGATCGGATGGTGGCAGCCATAGCGGCCGGATGGAGAAGGCCAGTTCGGCACTTCTCCTTCCGCGAGGTTCATGCCGGGCAGCCAGAAACGCCCGGCCTCTCGCGGCGCAGTCGGGTCCGCCATGTCGATGGTGATCATGATGTAATCGCTGAACCCGTCGATGAACGCTGAAGCATAGGCCCAACGTCCGCCCACATACCAGATGCGATGCAGGCCGGCGCCCCGGATCGGCATGAACCCTATCTTCGTTGGCTTTCCCGGCTTCGAAATGTCGTACACAGCCACACCCGCAGACCAAGCTGACTCATCCTTGACACGGGCATGCTCGTGAATATCCGTCGTTTTGGCGCGGTAATAGTTGCGTTCGTCGGCTAAATCCGGTTGTGCCCACATGTTCTTGGCGTGAACGACGAGCAGAATGCCGTCGTGAGCCTGCAGATGAAGATTCCAGGTATTTGGAGGAGCCGGGATATACTCTATGGTGACCGGATTCTTCGGATCGCGGACATCGATAACGCTGATCCCGTTCGAAAACAGGTGGCCGACGTAGGCAAAGCCGTTCTCGACCATGATTTGCACGGCGTCGGGCCTACCACCTTGATCACTATGGCCGATCAGGCGCATGTTTTTGCTGTACTGTGGCGGTTCGATAAAAGACATGGTGGCCTCGACAGTGGATCTCAGAGAAGGGAGCCCGCACAGCCTGAAAGATTGTGCGGGTGGCAGGTGTTAAGATAGACCCCAGATCGTCTTGTAATGCTGCTCGTAGTTGTTCGCCGGATCGTAAATCCCGCCAGGCCCGCGATCAGACTTGACATTCTCGGGTGTAAACAGATGAACCGGAGCGGAGTATCCGCTGGCCTTTTCACCCGAGAACGCCCTGTTCAGCTCGTCGATAAGCTGGAAACCATGAAGACGAAGGGGCTCTGCGACAGTCCCCATCTGGAACTGATTTGTGTCGATGCGCTGAAACGCGGACTCAGAGCCGTCACCGGCCGAGATATTGCGAGGTTTGCCCGCCCCATCGATACCGGCTGCCTGAAGCGCCGGAGCCATGTAGTCGAAATACAGATCGTTGATGCCGATCGAGTGTGTCCAATTTTCCCCATACTTGGCCATCAACGTTGTCGTGAGCTGGGGCATGCGGGTCGATGCCTCCCCCAGGGGCGTATCCTCTACATCCAATACCTTGCAGTTTTTGCACCCCTCGATCGCTGCTTTTTCAGCGTTGGTCTTCGTGATGCATATTTGGTAAGCGCTGTCGGTGAAGAGAACGACCTTCGCAGTTCCATTGGAATCTGCGACGGCATAGAGGCCTGCTGCTGTGGCGACCTCGGTCGGATCGGTAGTCACATTTGTGAAAATGGGTGACCCCTGGATCGTGCCCGGAGTCGTTCCGGAATGCCAGGACACGACCTTGATCCCCTGTTTGACAGCCTCGGTGATCTCGGGATTGTGTTCCAGCGCATCGACGGAGCCCAATATGATCCCATCCGGTTTCAAAGCGATTGCCTGGTTCAACGCGGCGGTCTGTCCCGACACCGTTCCTTGACCGTCCAGAACGCGATAGTCCCAGCCGACGATCTTGGCAGCCTCGCCTGCAAACTCGCCGACCGCCCGTCCACCGCTATTCCGCTGATCGTAGTTCACGAATACGATCGTCTTCTTGCCCTGGACCTTGGGGCCTGACGTCGGGCCGGTCCACTCTCCGCCCGGCTTCGTTATGGAAGCGATGTATGCTTTGGCCTTGTCGACGTAGTCATCAGCATGCGCTGGTAAAGAACCGATCGATATGCCTAGAGCCAGACCCGTTCCGATCGTTAGAAGCTTGTTGCCCATGTCTCTCTCCTCCGAAATTCGGCTTCCTCCCGCCGCACTTCGACGCTACCCAAGATCAGCTTTCTATGCAGTATAAGTTTTAGTAATGGCCGAGGAGACACCAGATGCTGCCTTTCGAACTTCGCTCCCTCGAAGTATTTCTGAGCGTATGCGAGCACGGCACGATGTCGGCGGCGGCCCGCGCATTGGGGCTTACCCAGTCGGCAGTGTCGCAGGTCATCAACGATCTTGAACAGAGGACGAAAAGTCGCTTATTCGATCGCGAGGTCAGGCCGCTCGGCCTGACGCTCGGCGGCGTCGTGCTGCGCCAGCGTGCAAGCTCGCTGATTGCGGATGCGCGCCTGATCACGCCGCTCCTGCAGGATGTCGGGCGTGGAAAACTTCCGCTGATCAGGGTGGGATTGGTCGACTCCTTTTCCAGGCTGCTCATTCCTGAGCTCTTCAACCATCTCATTCAGCGTGCCGAGCATGTCTCCTTTGTGTCCGGGTTAACTGCCTCACATGTGGACGACATCCTCGCCAGACGTTTGGATGTCCTGCTCGGGATCGATGAGTTCGAGACCGTGGACGGATTGGAAACCTGGCCTTTGATCGAAGAGCCATTTTTTGTGGTTGCACCTTATGGAACGCCGGCGCCTGAGACGCGGGAGCAGCTGCAGGCACTCTGCCAGTCGCTAGCCTTTATCCGCTATCATCCCCGACGGAAGATGGGCGTCTCGATCGAACGCCACCTCCGGCGCATTGGCCTCGACCTACCTAGAACCCACGAGTTCGATACACCCTTCGGCGTTGCAGCTATGGTCGCCAACGGCGGCGCCTGGGCGATTACCACACCACTCTGCCTTTATGAGGCCGGGGACCTGGTCAGCAAGCTGCAATGCTTTCCTTTGCCTGGACCAGGCTTCAAACGGCGTCTTTCTCTTCTTTCAAGAGCCCGCGAACTGGCGAAGGTTCCTCAATTGGCAGCAGGGCTGACGACCACCCTGCTTGAAAATGAACTTCTGCCGCTGATTCGTACCCACGCCCCCTGGGCGGAGTCGGCCACGTTGATCGGTGAAAAAATCCGGAACACTTGAGCCGCTCGGAGACCATTAGACAAATTTATAGGTCGTCCCCTCAAGGACAGCGATAGTGTCATCGCGATAGAGGCACTGACGGGGCTCCGACAAATGGACTTGGATATAGAAGGCAAAGTGGCGCTGGTGCTCGGCGCCGCAGGCGGTCTCGGCAGCGCCGTCGCGACACGCCTGGCCAACGAAGGTTGCAAAGTTGCACTGGCGGACGTCGATGCGAGCGGCCTGGAAAGGGTGCGCGACAAAATTGGTGACAAAGCGGAGACGTGCCTGATCTCCTGGGACCTGGCGGAGACTGACCATCTGTCGGATCGGATTGCGGAAATCGAACGCAAACTTGGTCCTGTTGACATCCTGTTCAACAATACGGGCGGCCCCCCGCCGACGCTCGCGGTCGATACCCCACTGGACAACTGGACCGATCATTTCAATAAGATGGTTCTCAGTGTCATTGCCGCAAGCAACGCCGTCCTGCCCGGCATGCGGCAGCGCGGTTGGGGGCGCCTGATTACCAGCACTTCATCGGGCGTGATTGTTCCAATTCCTAATCTGGCGGTTTCGAACGGACTACGCGCCAGCCTATTGGGTTGGTCGAAGACCTTGGCGCGCGAAGTGGCTGCCGACGGCGTCACCGTCAACGTCGTCGTTCCTGGCCGGATCGCGACGAACAGGGTCCATACTCTCGACGCCGCAAAGGCGGCACGCGAACAGCGAGGTGTAGAAGAGATCGCAGCGCAGAGCGCAAAGGACATTCCCGTAGGACGCTATGGTAGGCCGGAAGAATATGCTGACGTCGTAGCTTTCCTCGCCAGCTGTAGAGCCTCCTACGTCACCGGGTCGACGATCAGAGTCGACGGCGGATTGATCCCCAGCATTTGAGTCGAACGTATCAGAAAGACCGACGATGGAACCTCATCTCGTAGACGCGCTGCAAGGAATATCCACTGCGACAATCACGATGGTCCTCTTGAAAAAGGGGCTGCGTAACGTCTGGATACGTGGTGCCAATACCCTGACTTTGGATCAACCGAAGATCGTGGGGCCGGCCTTTACAATGAGATTCATTCCCGGACGAGAAGATTTGGCAACTCCTGATTCATTGTCATCTCCTAGATCGACCCGCTTCGCCATCGAGGAAATTCCGCAAGGAGCCGTAGCAGTCGTCGCATCATGCGGCATCGCAGATGCCGGCATCTTCGGTGACATCTTGTGCGCTCGAATGGCAGCGCGGGGCGCGGTCGGACTTGTCACAGACGGAGCGATGAGAGACGTCGAGGGCATTCGCAAGACTGGGCTGCCGATCTGGTGCAGCGGGATCTGCGCACCACCGTCAGTCGCGCACCTGACGTTCGTTGACTGGCAACAGCCAATTGGATGCGGCGGCGTTGCAATATATCCGAACGACATAATGGTTGCAGATCGAGACGGCGCCGTGGTCATCCCCAGGGCTCTCGTCAACGCGGTCGTCGAAGCCGGGCATGAAGCTGAGGCACTCGAAGAATGGATCCTGCAGAAAGTTCTGGATGGACGACGTCTTCCGGGACTTTATCCACCAGATGAGGCCACCACCGCGGAATATTTGGAGCAGAAGGCCAAAGGTTAAGCTGGTGCCTGGTGTGAGCGCATCAAAATCCTGGGCTCTGGAACGCAGGCTGCTTGGAAACATCAATTTGCGTATGTTAGTCATTTAAGTCGTCGGCACATTGATCCAGTTTCCGGGCTCAATAAGTCGCACGTCCACCTGGGAGATCGAACACCGCACCCGTGGTGAAAGAATTTTCCTTGCGACGAGCCAGGCGATCATGGCCGCGGCCTCGTTCAGCTCCAGGAAGCGTCCACGCGGAATGCGGCTCAGCATGTAGGCAATATGTTGCGGGGTCTGCTCCACGGCGCCGGGCGTGCGGGCAACGGCCGAGGTCACGCAGTTTACCGCGATATCCGGCGTAGCCATTCCAGTCCGTAAAGTGGCGCCAATGAACCATCCATGCTCCTGCCTGAAAAGACAAGGCCAAGCGGTCATTCGGCTGTGGCAAAAGTCCGCCGCGTAAGGCGGACTTTTGCGCGCGATTTTGCGACAGAAATTTACCTGAGATTTCGGCGGTGCAGAGCTGTCGCAAATTTTAGGATTTGCGCGACTGGTCCATTGGAAAGCTAGTCATGGGGTAGCGTGATGGATGACCACACAGGGTCATGGGCCAGGAAGATCTTTTGTTACTGCCTTCCGAGCATTGCCATAGTTGGTAAGAGCATCAGGATCCACAAATGCTATATTGCTCATGAAAGAATAGACAGTGATCAACACTCGCTCAACGTTTAACGCGATTTCCAGTGGGGCCCCGCAATACAGCATGCCGTCCGCGCTGATCAATCCGAGCTATCCGCGGAAGGCAGGCAATCAGGGTGAAGGGGACATTTATAGAAGATGTTGAGAAACAAACTTCGCAAGGATAGTGGGCGGTAGTTTAATGGAAAACACAACCTAAAGTTAAAACAATCACCGATCACAAATTCGTGAGAAATGCAAAAATTAATCTTCCGCCAACTAAAGAAGACGAGTGTAACAACATGCTTTCTACGGAGATTAAGCCAAACTGAAGCGAAAATGAATTTTCAGAGACTTTGCTTATAGTTGGATTGAATCTACGCGCATTCCGCGAAATATTGGATCTCTCCCAAACACCAGATCATCATGGTTCAAAATACTGAAACTTCGCAGCGCTCCGGAACGGCGGCCGCCAAGCAGAGTGGATCACCAGGGTTGCCATTGTTCGCTGTCGTCGCGATTTTGGTTGGATCAGCCTTTTGGCTTTGGTTGACTATGGCGGACTCTGCCCTGCCTCAAGCAAATACAGACGGCCAGCTCATAGGCAGCGAACTCGCGCAGGTCGGCGATCAGGAGATCGCAGACGCCTTGACGACAATGGGGGGGCTTCCAAAATTCCTCGATCGCTTCAGGCAAAAAGACACAGGGTGTCCCCTGCCCCTGGCCTGGGTGTCGATCGCAAAACCGCCAGGACAATCATCCGGAACAATCAGGCTGCGGTCTGGAGGCTATCTGTCACCGGTTTTCAATCTTTCAGAAACACCAGTGCGGGTCGCAATTCCATTTCCATCACCTTATGAAATGGGAAAGGGCCAGTTGATGGTCCTTGGGACAGAAGCAACGGCGACGATTTCTCTTGTACCGCCTTGGCCCGTTTCATTTCGTCAGGGCAATATAGCTGCCCACAATGTGTACTGGCGGCCGATCAAACAGTGTAGTGATGCCAATGGCTAACTTAGGTTCCTGGCTCAAGACGCAACTCGGTCCGGCGCCGCTTGTCGGCCTATGCATGATCGTGATGACGATCGTCGGTCTTCTATCCACCTTCAAGATCACCCCGAGCCTTCCGCCTTGGCTCGGATACGGCTTCCTGCTCGGAATTGTAGTCTCGGCGACATTCTATTTTCTGTTTTCCGTGACCCGTTTGTGGTTCCAGGTGGTCGGCGGGCCAATCCCAGGTTCCTATCGTATAAAACCACGTCAGACCGTAGCCTTGCGGCAGGCCGTCGTGGACGGAAACAATGTCACATTGGGTACAGCTGCGCTAGACGAACTGGCCCAGATGATTGGCCTCGACTCGGTCAAGACGGAAATCAGCACGTTGGTGCAGCGTCTTAGAGTGGAAGCAGCGCGCCGGGAGCAGGGCCTGCCTGTCGCGCCGATTTCACTCCACATGATCTTTACGGGACCACCAGGCGTGGGCAAGACCGTCGTCGCTCGTCTTTACGGAGCCATTCTGCGTGATCTGGGCGTATTGGAAAAAGGCCTTCTTGTTGAAACCGACCGATCCGGCCTCGTCGCCGGATATGTCGGTCAGACGGCTATCAAGACCAAAGCAAAGATCGACGAAGCTCGAGACGGAATTCTGTTTATCGATGAGGCCTATTCCCTGACATCGCGCGATGGCCAACATGCTTTTGGACAGGAGGCTGTCGATACCCTCTTGAAGGAGATGGAAGACCAGCGGGATCGATTGGTCGTTATCGCAGCCGGTTACCCCGACTTGATGCGGCAATTTGTGACCAGCAACCCAGGTTTGCCGTCGCGTTTTGCCAAAACAATCCACTTCGATGGTTATAGTGTCGAAGACCTTCTTAAGATCATCCATGTCATGGCCCGGCGGGACGGTCTGAATATCTCGGCTGAGTCCGAAGAAACACTCAAAGCGTTTTTTGCATCGGCTATGCAAAGGCCGAACTTCGGCAATGCGCGCACGGCCCGCACACTTCTTGAACGCGCTCGCGAAGCACAAGCTGCACGGCTTGCGCCGTTATTGGGCCAAAGGAATATTAATCTGGCTGAAATCACTCATGCAGATATCAGCACGGCGACTGCGGAATTTTCATGACTTCCCTGATCGGAAAACTAGGCTTTGTTCATCGCGAACTGTGGCGTCGAGATTGGCTCTATCGAGTAAGCCTGCTTGCCGGACCGGCCCCTATCGTCGGCATCATCATCGCCGGCACTGTTTGGTGGGTTTCCTCGTCATTGCCCGCCAGCAGGGTGGCCCCTACTTTGCCGCCTTGGGCTACCCAAATCAGCAAGCCCGAAATTTGGGGCACCGGCAATCAACCCCAGGCAGTTGCACCTGCCCATCCGCTTCCTGCCGTCGGCACGGACGGCATGTTTGTCGGTGCAACGCAAGGATGGCAGGCTGTCATAAACGCCGTCCATATCGACCCGCTGCTTGAGATCAAGATCGAACCAACGCCACTCACCGGATTCACCGTGGAAGGTCCAGGGATCGACATGGATCGCGTTCTTGCCATGCGCCCGGCAGAGCCGATGTATGTTGCCAAAGGTCTCGCCTACCTGGCGATAAGAACTGCCGGCGTTCATGCATTCTCACTTCGGCTCGAACGACCGGCAGGCAGGGCCGCCGACTGTGTCGCAGGCCTCGGCTTTGCTGGGCGTAAAATCTATTCCGAGGTTTCCCCCAATCTCGTCAACGACGTCAGCCGGACATTTGATCCCGCCCATTTCGATCTTCAGCCTGGTCTCTATCGCATCGAGTGGATTTTTGGCTGCTGGCATGACCGGGTAGAGGTAGGGCCAGGTCAAATGAAGCTACTTATTCAGCATCCGGACGAGCAAAGCCTCCAGCCGGCACGTGCCGACGAAATCATCCGCCCCTTGCACCCGAAACCCTGAGGCTCAGACGAGATTAACCCGTTAGATGTTCGACCCGCCGAGCCAAAGTGACCTGCCATGGAACTTTCATCCAGCGGCGACTAGAGCCCCGGCGGTTCTGAATAGGCCAAGTGGCGCGGTGTGAGCAACCGGCGGAAACGCGAAGCTTTCATCTTGCGCAGCGTTGGAGCCGGTTCCGGCATAGTCTGCCGGGGTCTTGTATCCGAGCGACGAGTGCGGTCGGAAATGGTTGTAATCGTCCGCCCATTCGGCGATGGCGCCGAGGGCATGATCTAGGCCAAAGAACAGGCTTTCGTTCAAGAGTTCGTCACGCATGCGGCCGTTGAAGCATGTGAATCGGCTGGCAACTCTGACCCCTTTCGGCCTCGAAAATTAACCCTAGTCGACGCAACTTAATGCTTTGCTAGATCTTCATTTCTTTAGGCGTGTCAGGGGTTAGCCTTAGACGCCTATGGTGGGGTCAAACCGTGCGCCGGAAGACAGTCAGGAAACTCCTACGTCGACGCTAGCTCATGGACGGCTTGGACAAAAGCAGTTGGCACACCATGCATCCCGGACTTTATCAATGCTGGAAAATCTGAAGTTTGGCGCCCCTCGCGGGTAATTGGTAAATTGGTTCAGATGTGCAGAGCATGGCCAAGTGCTTTCAATGCGGCTTCCTGCAGGCCTTCGCTGCGGGTCGGATGGGCGTGGATGGTGCCGGCGATGTCTTCTAGCCGCGCTCCCATTTCGAGCGCCAGGGAAAAGGCGCTGGAGAGCTCCGAGACGCCAGCGCCGACCGCCTGCAGGCCAAGCACCAGGTTCGTATCCGCGCGCGCCACGGCACGGACGAAACCATCTTCCGACTGGGTCGTCATGGCGCGGCCGTTGGCAGCGAAGGGGAAGAGGCCGACACGGATATCGTAGCCTTGAGCGCGTGCTTCGTCCGGGGAAAGGCCGGCGGTGACGATCTCGGGGTCGGTGAAGCAGACCGCCGGGATGGCACGCTTGTCCCAGGCGCGCTTCCGGCCGGCCACGATCTCCGCGACCATCTCGCCTTGGGCCATGGCGCGATGGGCGAGCATCGGCTCGCCGGTGACGTCGCCGATCGCGTAGACGCCGCGCATGGATGTGCGGCAGCGCTCATCGATACGGATGAAGCGGCCGGCGCGATCGAGATCGAGTTCCTCGAGACCCCATCCCTCGGTGCGCGGCTTGCGCCCGACGGTGACGAGCACCTTGCCTGCGGCAATTCGTTCATCCTCGCCGGCGACGGTCTCGATCACCAACGCCTCCCCGGAATAGCTCTTTGCCGTTGCGCCGGTCAGCACGCGCACGCCCAGTTCATTCAGGCGTTTGGCGACCGGCTTGACGAGCTCGGCATCATATTGCGGCAGGATCTGCGACATTACCTCAACCACGGTGACTTGCGCGCCCATCTTGGCGAAGGCGGTGCCGAGCTCCAGGCCGATATAGCCGCCGCCCACGACGGCAAGTGTGCTCGGAACACTCGTCAGCGACAGTGCTTCGGTGGACGAGAGGATCGCTCCACCGAAGGGAAGTAACGGCAATTCGACCGGTTCGGAGCCTGTCGCGATCACCACCGTTTCGGCGCGGATGACCTGTGTTCCGGTCTCGGTCTCGACCTCGACGGTCTTGCCGTCGCGGAACATCGCCTGCCCGTGTACGATCTTGACCTTGGCCTTGCGCAAGAGGCCAAGCACGCCGCTGTTCAACCGGCCGACGATGCCGTCCTTCCAGCGCATAGTCTGAGCGAGGTCGAGCTTCGGTGCCTCGACCATGATGCCAAGCGCGTTTTGAGCCGTCATGTGGCGGACCTTATCAAATTCCTCGGCCGCATGGATCAGCGCCTTGGAGGGGATGCAGCCGATGTTCAGGCAGGTACCGCCGGCCTTCGCCGATTCAACGATCACCGTGTCGACGCCGAGCTGGCCAGCACGGATAGCGCAGATGTAGCCGCCGGGGCCGGCGCCGACGACGAGGAGCTTGCAGACGATTTCTTTCATGTCATCAACCTTCGATGAAGATCAGTGCGGGGGTTTCGAGCAGCGCCTTTATCCGCTGCACGAAGACCGCCGCGTCCCAGCCGTCGACGATCCGATGGTCGAAGCTCGACGACAGGTTCATGATCTTGCGCGGGATGAACTGCGTGCCGTCCCAGACGGGCCGGGTCATGATCTTGTTGACGCCGACGATCGCCACTTCCGGATGGTTGATGATCGGCGTCGTGACGATGCCACCGAGCGCGCCGAGCGAGGTGATGGTGATCGTGGAACCGGAAAGTTCCTCGCGCGCGGCGGTGCCGTTGCGGGCGGCATCGGCGAGGCGCGTGAGTTCGGCGGCGACATCCCAGATCGACCTGGCTTCCGCATGCCGGACAACGGGCACCGTCAGGCCGGACGGCGTCTGCGTGGCGATACCGATATGGACGGCACTGTAGCGGGTAACGACACCGGCATCGTCGTCGAAAGTGGCGTTGACGCCGGGCTGCTCGCCAATCGTCTTGACCAGCGCCCGCATCAGGAAGGGCAGGATAGTCAGCTTCGGCTGATCGGATTTGCGGCCGGCATTCATCGTCGCGCGCAAGTCCTCGAGGTCGGTGACATCGACCTCTTCGACATAGGTGATATGTGGAATGCGCGAGCTTGCCAAACGCATCTTCTCGGCTATGCGGCGTCGCAAGCCGGTCACCTTGATCTCTTCGATGGCGGTCTTGCGGGCGAGCCCGGTTGGAGCAACGGCGGCGGGCTGGGTGCCGCGCGCAATGAACTGGTCGAGGTCGTCATGGGTGATGCGACCGGCCGGGCCGGTACCAGCCACCTGGCGCAGGTCGACGCCGGCCTCCTGGGCACGCAAGCGGACGGCAGGCGAGGCAAGCGGTCGCTCCGCCGGTTCGCGAGCGACAGGGCGTTCGGCGAATTTTTCCGGCTTGATGATTTTGGCTTCGGCGACCGGTCTGGCGGGAGGCGGTGCAGTCGTCTTGGCCTCTGTGGTCTTGTCTTTAACCGGTTCAGCCTTATCAGGCGGCGCAGTCGTGGTGGTTTGAGCCGCCTCGGTTGCGCCCTCGCCGGCGACCTCGATACGCAGCAGCGGTGCCTTGACGGCGACCGTGTCTCCGACCTCGGCGCCGAGCCAGAGCACGACGCCATCGACCGGAGAGGGAATTTCCACCGTCGCCTTGTCTGTCATGACGGCGGCGAGAACCATGTCCTCGCGTACTGGGTCGCCAGGCTTGACGTGCCACTCGACCAGCTCGGCCTCTGCCACGCCTTCGCCCACATCGGGCATCTTGATGACAAACTCGCCCATCATCAGCCCTCCATCACTTCTTTCAACGCCCGGCCGACGCGGGCGGGGCCAGGGAAATAGTCCCATTCCTGTGCGTGCGGATAGGGCGTGTCCCAGCCGGTCACGCGCACAACCGGCGCTTCGAGACTATAGAAGCAGTGCTCCTGAACCAGCGAAGCGATTTCGCCGCCAAAACCGGAGGTGAGCGTCGCCTCGTGTACGACGACACAGCGACCGGTCTTCTTCACCGACTGGACGATGGTGTCGAGATCGAACGGCAACAGACTGCGCAGGTCGATCACCTCGGCATCGATCCCCGTCTCCTCTGCCGCGGCAAGCGCTACATGCACCATCGTGCCATAGGCGATTACGGTGACCGCGTTGCCGGGCCGGCGGATTTCCGCCTTGCCGATCGGGATCGTGTAGTGCCCCTCCGGAACCTCGCCGAGCTCATGTTTCGACCAGGGCGTGACCGGCCGTTCGTGATGGCCGTCGAAGGGGCCGTTATAGAGCCGCTTGGGCTCGAGGAACATCACCGGGTCCGGATCCTCGATCGCCGCGATCAGCAGGCCTTTGGCATCATAGGGGTTGGAAGGCACGATCACCTTCAGTCCGCAGACGTGGGTGAACAGCGCTTCGGGGCTTTGGCTGTGCGTCTGCCCGCCGAAGATGCCGCCGCCGGTCGGCATGCGTACGACGATCGGGCAGGTGAAGTCGCCGTTGGAACGGTAGCGGATGCGCGCCGCCTCCTGGGTGATCTGGTCATAGGCGGGGTACATATAGTCGGCGAACTGGATTTCGACGCATGGCTTCAAGCCGTAGGCCGCCATGCCGATCGCAGTGCCGAGGATACCGGATTCATTGATTGGTGCGTCGAAGCAGCGGGTCTTGCCATATTTGGCCTGGAGCCCTTGCGTGGCGCGGAAAACGCCACCGAAATAGCCGACGTCTTCGCCGAAGACGACGACATCGTCGTCACGCCCCATCGAGACGTCCATGGCGCTGCGCACGGCCTCGATCATTGTCATTCTTGCCATGTCAGTATCCTGCCTTCTGCCGCTGGCGGCGGATATGGGCGGGCATTTCGGCATAAACGCCCTCGAAGATGTCGCGCACCGACGGCTTGCCGCCGGCATGAAGCGTTCCGTGGCTCTCGGCTTGCTTCTGTGCCTCGATGACCTCATCGAGAACCTCGGCCTCCGCCTGGGCGTGGCGCTCCTCGGACCAGACGCCGCGCACGATCAGATGCTTCTTCAGCCGCAGCACCGGGTCACCGAGCGGCCAGGCCTCGGATTCGGTCTTAGGACGGTAGGCGCTCGGGTCATCCGACGTGGAATGGGCGCCGACGCGATAGGTGACGTATTCGATCAGCGTCGGGCCGAGATTGCGCCGTGCGCGCTCGGCGGCCCATTTTGCGACGGCATAGACCGCCAGGTAGTCGTTGCCATCGACACGCAGCGCCGGGATGCCGAAGCCGAGGCCACGGGCGGCAAAGGTGCCGGAGCCGCCGCGGGCAATGCCCTGGAAGGTCGAGATGGCCCATTGGTTGTTGACGATGTTGAGGATCACAGGCGCCTTGTAGGTGGAGGCGAAGACAAGGGCGGAATGGAAGTCGGATTCGGCGGTCGAGCCATCGCCGATCCAGGCGGCCGCGATCTTGCTGTCGTTCTTGATGGCCGACGCCATGGCCCAGCCGACAGCCTGGACATATTGGGTGGCGAGATTGCCGGAGATGGTGAAGAAGCCATGCTCCTTCGACGAATACATGATCGGCAGCTGCCGGCCACGCAAGGGATCCGCCTCGTTCGAGTAGATCTGGTTCATCATCTCGACCATCGGATAGTCGTCGGCGATCAGGAGCCCCGCCTGTCGATAGGTCGGGAAATTCATGTCCCCCTTGTTCAGCACCTTGCGGAAGGCGGAACCGACGGCTTCCTCGCCGAGGTGCTGCATGTAGAAGGAAGTCTTTCCTTGTCGCTGCGCCATCAGCATGCGGGCGTCGAAGGCCCTGAGCTTCATCATGTTGCGCAGGCCAGTCAGCAGTTCCTCATCCGAGAGCAACCCGGCCCATGGGCCGACCGCCTCGCCGTCGCGGTTGAGAACACGGATGATGGAATAGGCGAGATCGCGGATATCTTCCGGTGCCACATCGATCGCCGGTCGCGGCACGGACCCGGCCTTTGCGATCTTCACGTTGGAGAAATCCGGCTGGCCGCCGGGCCGGACCGCCGGCTCGGGGACGTGCAGGCTCAGATTTGGAACCTCATTCATATGCTGTGATACCTCCCTTGCCGGCCGCCCCACCGTTACTCCCCTCGGCGGGTATGGCCGCAAAAATTCTACAAATTGCGTGCGATAACGATGCGCTGGACGTCGCTGGTTCCCTCGTAGATCTGGCAGATGCGGACGTCGCGGTAGATGCGCTCGACCGGGTAGTCCGCCATGTATCCGTAACCACCATGGATCTGGATCGCATCGGAACAGACTTTTTCGGCCATTTCCGAGGCGAACAGTTTGGCCATGGACGCTTCGGTAAGGCAGGGTTGCCCTTCCTCCTTCAGCTGGGCCGCATGGAGCACCATCTGGCGGGCTACCTCGATCTGTGTCGCCATGTCGGCAAGCCGGAAGGCCACCGCCTGATGGTCGATGATCGGTGAGCCGAAGGCCGTGCGTTCGCGGGCATAATCGCGCGCCGCCTCGAAAGCTGCACGCGCCATGCCGACGGACTGCGATGCGATACCGATGCGCCCGCCCTCCAGGTTCGACAGGGCAATGCGGTAGCCATCACCTTCCTCACCGAGCCGATGGTCTGCAGGGATGCGCATGCCGGTAAAGGCGATCTGGCATGTGTCGGACGAGTGCAGGCCCAGCTTGTGTTCGACACGCACGACCTGGTAACCGGGCGTGTCGGTTGGCACGATGAAGGCGGAAATGCCCTTCTTGCCCGCATTCGGGTCGGTGACGGCGAAGACGATGATGACATTGCCGTTCTTACCCGAGGTAATGAACTGCTTGGCGCCGTCGATGACATAGTGATCGCCGTCGCGGCGAGCGCGGGTCTTCAGGTTCGAGGCATCGGAGCCGGCCTGCGGCTCGGTGAGGGCAAAGCCGCCGATCCATTCACCACTCGCAAGTTTCGGCAGGAAGTTTTGCTTCTGCTCCTCTGTGCCGTATTTCAAAATCGGCACGCAGCCGACGGAACTGTGCACGCTCATGATGGTGGAGCAAGGGCCGTCACCGGCGGCTATCTCCTCGAGTGCCACGGCATAGGCGATCACGCCCGTTTCCGAGCCACCGTAGGCTTCAGGCACGAGCATGCCGAGGAAGCCTAGCTTGCCCATCTCCCTAAGTTCCTCGCGGGGGAAGCGGCTCTTCTCGTCGCGCTCGGCCGCGCCCGGCGCCAGCCGCTCGCGGGCAAAATCTCGCGCCATGTCGCGAATCTGGACCTGGTCTTCAGTCAGGATCATATCCCGGGTCTCCTCCTCGAAACCGTTCAGTTCAGTTCGACGGCCATCACAGTCGCTTCGCCGCCGCCGATGCAGAGCGTCGCCATGCCGCGCTTCATGCCGAAGCGCTTGAGCGCGGAAGGCAAGGTGACAATCACGCGGGCGCCAGAGGTGCTTATCGGTTGGCCGATTGCGCAGGCACCGCCGCGAACATTGACCTTGTCGTGCAGCAGGTCGAGGTCGCGCATCGCCGCCATGGCGACGACTGCAAAGGCCTCATTGATCTCGAACAGGTCGACATCCTGCGGGGCGATGCCCTCGCACTCAGCTGAGAGCGCCACATCAACACCAGCGCGGCCGCGCCGCCGGATATGGAAGACGCGTTCGCAACGGGCACCGTACCGTTTTCGCGAAAAGCCGGCTTCAGCGTCGGAATCTTCTCCAGCTTCGCCTCGCCGGGCTGCTCGTCGCGACTGACGACCAATTCGCACCGCCCTGCCTTCACCGTGACGGCAATGATCTCGGCGTCGATCGCCCCCGCCTCGATCGCATTCCGTGCACAGGTCAAGGACGTGATGGCGTAGTCATCTTGTGCGGTGCGGGTAAACTGGTCGGCCTCGAAGGTGCCCATGAGGCGTCCCTTGTCAGAGGCATCTTCCAGCCCGTCCGGGAACACGTGATCGACGACGCGCCCGTGCCCGAGCCGGTAGTCGCCGCGGGCACGATCGGGCAGAAAGGGGGCATTCGTCATGCTCTCCATCCCCCGGCAACGGCAATCGAAGCGCTGCCGGTGCTGATAAGATCATGTGCCAACATGACGGCCCTCATTGCCAAACGGCACAACTTGTTGACGGTGGTCGCTCCCGTGGCAAACGGTAAGCCAGCCCCGATCGCGGGCCGGTGCCTGGCCTTGACCGGCGGGCAGAACGTAACCAAAGACCGTCTCCTCCACGGCGTCCACACCGATGCCGATGCGGTCGAGCGTAGCGCGGATAACTGCCGCACCGAGTTCGGGCGCGGTGGAAACTCTGAGGTCCCGCTGAAAGCCGCCGATTGGAGTACGGGCCGAGCCAAGGATGACGATCGGATCTTCTAACGTCATATCAAAACCTCCCGCAACGAGCCTGCCTCAGTGTGGCGCCATGCGCAACGCACCATCAAGACGGATGACTTCGCCATTCAACATGACGTTTTCACAGATGTGGCGCACCAATGCTGCAAATTCCACCGGCTTCCCGAACCGTTGCGGAAAGGGCACGCTCTTGCTGAGCGAATCCCGCACTTCTTGCGGCATGCCGGCCATCATCGGTGTCTCGAAGATGCCTGGCGCGATGGTGACGATCCGAATGCCTCTGCCAGCCAATTCCCGGGCGATCGGTAACGTCATGGCGGCGACGCCGCCCTTGGAAGCCGCATAGGCCGCCTGACCAATCTGCCCATCGAAGGCGGCGACCGAGGCCGTGTTCACGATGACACCGCGCTCGCTTTCTGCGTCCGGCTCTTCTTTGGCGATTGCCGCCGCAGCGAGCCGGATCATGTTGAAGGTGCCGACGAGATTGATGCCGACCGTACGGGCAAAGCTGTCGAGCCGGTGCGGGCCATTGCGGCCGATCATTTTTTCGCCGGGAGCGACGCCGGCGCAATTGACCAGCCCATGCAGATGGCCGAAGCGTTCCAGCGCCATATCGACCGCGGCCTGGCCGTCCTTTTCTTGGGTGACATCCGTCTTGATGAAAGCCACGCTGGTTAAAAATTCGCTGACGATCTCGGCGCCGGCACCCGTGTTGACGTCGGCGATCACGACGTTCGCGTCCTCACGTGTGAGCATACGCGTGACCGCCGCGCCAAGGCCCGAACCACCACCGGTGACGACAAAGGTCTTCCCGCGGATCAACATCGTCGCTCTCCTCCAGCGCAGGCGATTTCAACCGAGGGCCTCCCGCGTCGCGCAGTCGCCCGCCGCATCGCATCCCCCGGCACGACGCGATTTGCATTGCGCCTTGCCCTACCCTATCGCCGCACGATATTGCATTCGATGACAAAAGCGCCTCAAACTTTCGGACAGTTTTACCATACCTCACAAGGGATGACGATGACGGAAGCCGGACGGCGGATGATATCAGCTTTCTTCGTGAAGGAGGCGATCGACTGCCTTCGGCGACAAGGAAAGTCCCCCGAACGAGCGCTGACGGCGCTCGGCCTGTCACCCGGATCGACGCGCCGATCTCCGCGGAAAGCTACGGTGCGCTCTGGCTTGCGATCGCGGCCGAGATAGAAGACGAATTCTTTGGCATGGGCGGCAGACCTATGCGGCGCGGCAGCTTCACGCTGCTCTGCCATTGTGTGCTGCATGCCAAGACCCTCGACCAGGCGCTGCAGCGGGCGCTGCGTTTTTTGAACATTGTCCTGGAGGACCCGAAAGGACATATCGAAGTTGCCGATGGGCTGGCGCATGTTGTGCTCACGGACTTGACGAGCGCGCGCTCCGCCTTTGCCTACCGCACGTACTGGATTCTGCTGCACGGCATCACATGCTGGCTCATCGGGCGCCGCCTTCCGGTAATTTTTCTGGGGTCGAATACGGATTGTTAGGCCGGAGCAGTCCATCGTCATCGCTTTGTTCGGCGACAAAGCCATGGCAGCGGAATGGACGATCACGATCGAGGGCAGGAACGAATTTGGCGACATCTGCCGGAAGGAGGTCCGCATCGATAAGTGCTGGGAGCGCCGGTTCGACGGCGACATTGGCTTGTCGATCGACAAGGGCAAGAAGATCATGGCTGCATTGCAGAGCGCGGTCGTGAACCATGAGGCGGAGACGTATGCCCTTTTGCGTCGGGTTTGCCCGGACTGCCATACGTTCCGGCTGGTCAAGGTCTACACGGCGCGCCGGATTTTTGGCACCGATGAGGTCCGCAATCCTCGCTGGATGCTGTGCCGGGAGTGTTACCAGGGCATGGTCGGCGCCTTCGACAACGGCAATTGGACGTCTGTTGGCGTCAATTGATATCGCCAAAGCCGTTCCTCTCTGTCCTTGTAGGAGACGAACTCCAGCCTCTGATAGGTGTAGCGAGCCGATGTCCCGTCCGGGTAAGTGATTTTGGTGATGCGGTCGGCAGTGTCATAGTCGAATGTGACCGTCCAACCTTCAGAATCGGTATAGGTCCGCACGCGGGCAAAGGCATCGTAGATGTAGCTTGCCGCTGTGGCATTGTTGGCATTCGTGACCGATGCCAGATTTGCATTCGCGTCGTATTGATACGTGGTCCTTTCGCCGAGCGCGTCGGTGAACGAGGTCATTTGACCGGCAGCATTGTGCTCGATCGCGCTCGTGCGACCGGCCGCATCACTATAGAAAATCGGCCTTTGCTGCTTGTTGTAGATGTATTGAGCGAGTGTCGAGCGCGTGCCAAATTCACTCGCCTGGCTGACCGCTGCTCTCGATCGCCGTACCTTTGATGGTGGATCCCGGCATGTGCACAAAATGCCGGATCCCGGCCTTCGTGCAATCGCATCCGCCTGTGTCGGTGGCACAAGAATGTCAGGCGCTCGCGCTTATATCCGAACGACCGATCTACTAACGACCGATCTACTATGGAAACCGGAACCCGTTTAACCGCCGTAGGGCAAGCGGAGGAGCGGACATATTCGGCGATGGTACCTGCCAACGCGTCCGCCGATCGGAATGGCATTCGTAGTCGACCCCGCGGGGTCGACTACGTGAGAGACAGGCTGAAGACTCCACGTGCGGGGTCTTACCGATTAGGAGCCGGGGTCAGACCCGGGATCAGGTTTTCCATGCGCTCCTGCTCTGTCCAGATCGATCCTACCAAATCCCCGGTGACCAAACCGCTTATGCTGATAGAAATCCTGCTGTCTGCCTGGTTCCTTGCTATAGCAGCAGTAACCCTGTGCGAGGTCCGAAGTCCAATCACGGAACAGGCTCCACCCCCCGCCAAAAGCCAGCGCGCTGATGAAGGAAAGCCGCCAAGCCACATCGCGCCGGCTTAAACCCCGAATATTGGTGTGCTTTATACGACCTTTACGACGTAGCAGGGATGTACGGAAGCAAGACATAATTATCGTGTCCTTCTCCAAGATGCACAGTCGTTGTACCGCCAAACACTTCGGGGGGCCGATCATTCTCATCATCATGCAGAAACGGACCGCATCCGGTAAACTCGTTCTTCATGTTTGACAAACGCCCTCCGCTGCCACCCGGATAGACATAATCCCTACCCCGTATGCTGAGAGCGAGGCGATAGCCTTTGGGAACGACGATGCACGTCGGCCAGATCTCGATGTCGAGCTGATAGATCTGACCTGGCTCTAGTGGCTGCTTTTCATCGTGAGTGTGCCAGGGTCTGTAAGGAAGGCTTTTTTTCGGATCGAGTTTGCGATGGGACGCTCGAAGCCAACCCTGCGCGATCGGCGTATGCGGATCGAGCGCGCCTTGAAACGTTACTTCCTTCATATCGGGTGCAAACACGCGCACGATCAGGAATAGATCAGCGTCCCTAGTAGACGACGAGATCGCCAATCGAGCACTGATAGGGCCAGTAATTTCCGTGTCGGCCTCGGTTGGTTCTGTCAGGAAGGTCAAGCCATCGCCCATCGCATCGAATGACAATTGCTTTTCGACGGCTGGTTTTGTCGGCGTAATTCCGCTCAGGTGAGAGAGATGCAGCTTCTCCCACGATGTCCTCGCCAGAGGCCACTCATTTTCGTAACGCTCAACGAAGCGTTCGCCGGGATGCCGGACCAACAACTGAACCTTAGGACGCTCGTTCCAGCCATTGTCATGCCCCTTCAGGAAGTAATCAAAGAACTGCTTCTGTATATGGACCCCACGGTCCGTATAGAAAGGAGCCCAGTGAGACCCGCCGTGGACCTCCAACCATTTTTGTTGCGAGGCAGCGGCGAGGAACCCTTCGAAGTTACCCCGGGCGTGGAGGCCTGCGCCGCCCCAATTGCCAGCGGATAGAACCGGCACCTTTATTCGATCGGGCTTTGCCGAGCGCTCGAGATAGTAATCGGTCAGCATCTCGCGCGCGAGCATTTCTTCGTGCATATTTTCCCGGTTTGCGATCAACTCCTCGTCACTCAGTGTCTCGGGTCCGCAAACCAGTTCCCCCGTGACTCTGCTTCGTCGGCCTCGGTCGCCGACGCCGTGCTGCACCGTTTTGACCTGCATATCCTGCCAATGCTTTCGGAAAGTGCAAAGAATACCTCCGTGGCGGTTGCCATCTCGGTAATTGTCGTGCCACCCTTCCCAGACACAGATTGCGGCGAGGTGAGGCGGCTGTGTTCCCGCAGCGCGCCATTGGTTAGCGCCGTAGTAGGAAATTCCGTTCAGACCAACCTTGCCGTTTGACCAGGGCTGGCTGCCCGCCCACTCGATGCATTGATAGTAGTCCTGTTGCTCGCGATCATTGTTATGGCAAAGGTAACCCGGAGACCGTCCCGCACCACGCGAGTCGACCCGGATTACGACATAGCCATCTGGCACCCATTTTTCCGGATCGACTACCTCCCAATTCGCATATTTGTTGGAGGTGTTGCTGACGGCGTCAGGATCTTCGGCGCACATTCGGTCCCAGGCTGTTTTGTAGCCCTCCTCGAAATGCAGTCCTTTACCATACGGGCCATAAGTCATGATGACAGGGTAGGACCCCTCGCCTACCGGGCGAAAAACGTCCGCTCTGAGCACCACCCCATCGTCCATTACGATCGGCTGATCCCAAATGATTTGCATATCATCTTTGGTTTCGGCGACTTCTTGGGTCATTCCTATTCTTCCTCCAGATTGGATATCCGCTGCCGTTCTTATTTGATTGCCTGCGGATTGATCGGCGAGCCGGCGCCCCCTGGGAGGTGGAGAGGCGGCGCGGAGAAGAAAAACTCATAGATCCTGTCTTCCGCGCAGTCCTGTGCGAGCTCCTCCAAATAGAAAATCTCACCCATCGAGATTCCGATTGCCGGGATCACGACCCAGTGCCACGGTTGGTTTGCATCGTTGGTTTCATTAGGACGAACTTCACAACCCCAGGTGTCGGAGCAGATAGCGGCAACGTCCTTCTCTTTCAGCCAATAACACGTCTCGAAACCGAAGCCTGGCGCGGACCCGCCCGCATATCCGGTCCAGTCACCCTTTGCCAGGCAACGTTCCTGATGGCCGGTTCGCACAATTACGAAATCGCCCTTCCGTATTTCGACTCCCTGCGACGCTGCACATCCATCCAGGTCATCGCGCGATATTGCATAACCGTCATCAAGTGAATCAACTTGCTTGTAGCGGGCTACGTCCAACAAAACGCCCCGGCCGACCATTTTGTCTCGAACGTGTTCGATACCATTCTTCTTTGCGCCCTTGACGTCGACCAAACTTGCATCAAAGCCGTTGTACATCTTGTCGCCCATAAAGATGTGGCACAATGCATCCCACTGCGTCGACGCCTGGCACGGCATGTTGATCGCATCGTCTGCGTATCTCAGATATGGCGCAGGTTCATCCTGATTGCCGAGCACTGCGTCCGTACCGGTTGCAAGCATCGTATGGATCGGGTTCCATCGGCCACCAAAAAGGCCTGACTGAATTGGCTCCTTCAGGGAGAGACCCAGCGCAAAGACCTTTCCTTTGCGCACCAACCGCGCCGCGTCGACGATATCCGCCGGAGTGACGTTGTTCAGGGTACCGATCTGATCGTCTCCCCCCCAGCGCCCCCAGTTCGACAATTCCCGAGATGCCGTTTGAATTGCAGCCAGATCAACCTTCATCGTTTCCTCCACTTGGTTGGTTATCGATTGATAACTTATCTGACGGCGACTATTCAGTCAATACGCTTCGCCAATGCCCGGATTTCTCCTTGAAACAACCCGCAGTTTGAGATTAGGTTATCAACAAGTGCTTTTTTTTGAGTTTTTTCAAAAAACCTCAATCATTGTGTTATGTTACGAACTGATCGCTTGGTTATCGGCGCAATACGGTCTACAGAAACCTACGACGCCGGAGTGGCAATGCCTGCAACGGTAAAACAAGGCAGAAGTGATGAAGATTAGAAATGAGGCGCAATCCCCGATGGGTTCAGTCAAAAAGCCTGAGGTATCGAAGGTTGATGTCGTCTCGAAGACCCGATCGAAACCGGTGCGCTCATCAGAGCGCCTCCCGTTCGAACAGCGTCGCGAAATGATCTTGAAGAAAGCTGTCGATGTTTTTGCAGAACGTGGGTTCGACGCAACGACCCGTGACTTGGCGCGGCACCTGGGAACCACCCAGCCCTTGATGTACAAGTATTTCAAAACCAAAGATGACCTCATCCAGGAAGTTTACAGACGGGTCTTCCTGGATGTCTGGGATACCGCGTGGGATGAGATTTTGGTCGACCGTAGCCGGCCAATAACGGAGCGGCTTATCCAATTCTACAGGAGCTACACCGACGTCATTATGAACCGCGGTTGGATGCGGATCTATCTCTTCGCGGGCCTGAAGAACGTCGGGATTACGAGTTCATATATACGATTAGTGGAGGAGCGCGTTATTCGGAGGATTGCAATGGAGATCTGTGCTGCTCACGGTATTCAGATTTCAAAATCCAGCGAGGCACGTTACATGGAGCTTGCCTGGAGCCTACAAGGAAGCATCTTTTATTACGGCGTCAGGAAGTACGCTTATGAACTGGACCCGAGCGTTCCGAGAACCGTCGTGATTGACGACGTTGTAAAGATATTCGTAGCGTCGTGGCCGAAGGACAACGAAAATTCGAGCCCGTGAGGCAGGCGGCATATTCAGCTAGCCTCGCCGCTCCGATATATCGGCGGACATGAACCGCGCCAAAGTTACTCCAGCGTTCAACATGTGTTCACGCATCACTCGAGCCGCTTCATCTCCGTCACCACGCATGATCGCTCTCAGGATCTCCGCATGCTCTGCATGTGACTTTGCCAGGCGCTCCCCATGTCTGAGTTGGGTTCGTCTGAACGGCATGAGCCGCGATCGCAAACGGAGAAGCTCTTCCAAAAGAAAGGAATTGTGCGCAGAGCTGTAGAGTTGCTCATGAAAACGAAGATTCGACTCATCGTAGAGATCAAGATCTTTGTTTCTGACAGCAAGCGCAGCCGCATCATGGATCTCACACAGAAGTGCGCGCTCGTCCCCCGTGATGCGATGTGCTGCCAGTCGTACGCACATTGCCTCCATCTCAGCTGTTACCTCGAACATCTCCATGAGTTTCGGAAGCGTCAATGGAAGGACAACCGCTCCCTTGCGCGGTCGAATTTCGATAAGACCGCTGCTTTCCAGCTGTTTAAGTGCCTCTCGAACCGGCGTGCGAGAGGCTGAGAACTGTGCGGCCAGATTGTTTTCATCAAGCACGGTTCCGGGAGCAATATTGCCAGTTGATATGTCGTCCATGAGCGAAACGCGGATTCGTTGGCTCAAGGATCGAATGTCCTCGCTACCCGGCATGGAAATCCTTTCTGTGTGCGACGGCGCGTCCGCGCTGTTGGTCCCACACTTCATACAGACGTCGACCCGCGAAGCCTAGGTGCCATTCAGCAGGTTGGCGATGTTGCACGGAGGGACGAGCAAAGGCTCATGTGGCCTCGCAATATCTGCCTTCGCCAAATCAACTTCGACGCCGTCGCGCGGCATTCACTCTCCCTTGCGTGGCATCGCCGACCGCTGTCTCACCAGTGCTTCCACCAGATGATCGGCAATCGTCGCTGCTATCTCCTCAGCCGATGCCTGCCCGTCCACTTTGATCAACAGACCGCAGCTCTCATAAAACGCTGACAATGCTCGTGTTTCCCTGCCAAAGGCCACGAGCCTCTTACGAAGGATTGCCGAAGTGTCGTCAGCCCGCGCATCTTCACCAGCGGTCCCGGCTTCCTTTGCCCTTGCCTCAATTCGAGCAAACAACTCCTCCTCGTCAACCATGAGCTCGACGACCGCTGTGAGGCTCTGCGACCTCAAGGCCTCTTCAAGAGCGATCGCCTGTCGAATGGTGCGCGGATAGCCGTCCAAAATAAAGCCGTTCATCGTGTCCGGCTGGGCCAGCCTGTTCGCAACGACAGACGACATGATATCGTCATCAATCAGCTCACCGGCACTCATTTTGCTTTCAACCTGCCGCCCGAGTTCAGTTGCCGCCTTCACTTCGAAACGCAAGATATCGCCGGTCGACAAATGAGGGACCTGATGTCGTTCTGCGAGCCGTTTGGCCTGTGTGCCCTTCCCTGCGCCGGGGGGACCTAAAAGGACCAGTCTCATTCAATTCCTTCCCATGTCTTGTCTATGTGGGGTTGGCCTTGTTCTGCCTATTGGCAATCAAATCATCGACGACAGCCGGATCGGCCAGCGTCGATGTGTCGCCGAGCGAACCGAAATCGTCCTCGGCGATCTTG
>NZ_JACHZQ010000017.1 GCF_014193655.1 Rhizobium sp. BK313
GTTCGCGGCCATGAAAATCTCTCCTGATTGCCAAGCGCCTAAAAACAGCGCCGCACAACCCAGCAAGACCAGCTATCTTCGATAGCGTCCAATACAGAATTGCGTGCCGGTCCTTAGCTTTTCTAAATCGATCGGGGCTGGAGACGGCAATTCCGCGAGCCTTGCGGACGTCAGAGATCGTATCGCAACATCCCGGGCCTCCTCGGCCCGGCTGAGGAATTGCACGGATCGCGATACCGTCAAGCTATCATCACCGTCTTGAATCGGTATTAGACCGAATGTCTGATTGCTTTAGGCTTTGCTATCAACATTCGGATCAGAACAGCCGGAGGAGGGCAGTCATGATCAGTCGCGACGTCGCCGGCGGCTTCCTGATGATGGTCGTCGGGTTCGCCTTTTCCTATTTCGGCTGGGCCTATGATGTCGGCACGTTGAGCCAGATGGGTCCGGGATTCATGCCGGTCGTTCTCGGAGGCGTTTTGGCGCTCCTTGGCCTGTTGATCCTCGTGAATGGCATCGGTGTGTCGGCGATCGCCGGCGACGCGCTGGCTTGGCCGGACTGGCGCGGCCTGGTGGCCGTCATTGTCGGAATGGTCGTCTTCGTCCTGCTCGCATCGCGGGGCGGCCTGATCGTTTCCACCTTCGCCGTGGTCTTCATCTCGGCACTTGGCGATAGGGGCAACCGACTGCGGGAGGTTCTGCTTCTTGCTGCCGGCGTTACGGTCTTCGGCGTAGCCGTCTTCTATTACGGGCTACAGATACGGCTACCCCTGCTGCCGGGCTTCCTGCAACGATGACTGCTCTCTCAGATCTCGGCCAGGGATTCGTCGTCGCTCTGCAGCCCCACAATCTGCTGATGTGTTTCTGCGGCATTCTTCTCGGAAATATTGTTGGGGTCTTGCCCGGCATGGGGGTGATGGCGGCGATCTCGATCCTGCTGCCGCTCACTTTCGGCATGAGCCCGGTGGCGGCAATCTTGATGCTGGCCGGCATCTATTACGGCGCGCAATATGGCGGAGCGATCTGCTCCATCCTGCTCAACCTGCCATGCCATCCGCCGCATGCCGTCACTTGTCTTGACGGTTTTCCGCTGACGCAACAGGGCAAAGGCGGCACCGCGCTTGGGGTGACGATCATCGCATCCTTCGTGGGCGCTTCGTTCGGCATCACGGAGATGGTGTTCCTGGCGCCGATCCTGGTACGCGTCGCCCTCAATTTCGGGCCAGCGGAAATCTGCTCCCTTATGCTGCTCGGCCTGGTCGCCGGGTCGACGCTCGCCAAGGGGTCGCCCCTGAAGGGGATCGCTATGACGACGCTTGGCTTGCTTCTCGGCATGGTCGGAACGGACGTCAACACCGGCATCGCACGGTTCGATTTCGGCCTGCTGCAGCTAGACAACGGTCTCGAAATCGTTGCCATCACGCTCGGTCTGTTTGGCGTCGCCGAGTTCGTCAAGAGCATTAACCGCATGGGGCCCGTCAATACACGGTACACGAATGTCCGCATGCGCGACATGAAGCCGTCTCGCGCGGAACTCAGGCAGGCATTCTTTCCGATGATCCGCGGCACGTTGGTCGGAAGCCTGTGTTCGCTGATCCCAGGCACAGGACCAACGATCGCGTCCTTCGTTTCCTACGCTTTGGAGAAGCGCGTATCGCGGACGCCCGAAAGGTTCGGCCATGGAGCGATCGAGGGGGTCGCCTGTCCGGAGGCATCGACGCATTCCTCTGTCCAGGGCGATTTCATCCCGACCATGAGCCTCGGCATCCCCGGGGACAGCGTCATGGCGCTCCTGCTCGGGGCGCTCATCATGGCTGGGGTCACGCCGGGACCACAGCTTGTGACCGAGCATCCGGATATCTTCTGGGGATTCATCGCCAGCTTCTGGATTGGAAATATCCTGTTGGTGGTATTGAACGTGCCGTTGATCGGCGTCTGGGTGAAGCTGCTGTCGATTCCCTATCGGTTCCTCTATCCCTGCGCGCTTTTTTTCATCTGCGTCGGCGTCTACAGCGCCAATAACGATCTTTTCCAAGTGGGTGAGACGCTTGTCATCGGGCTTGTCGGCTGCCTGTTGCTCTTCCTGGGTTTTCATCCGGCGCCCATTCTGCTGGGATTTGTGCTCGGTCCTCGGTTCGAAGAGAATTTCAGGCGCGCGATGCTGGTGTCCTACAGTGATCCGAAGATATTCCTGAGCCCTATCTGCGCCGTCATACTTGGCCTTTGCGTGTTGATGGTAGGGCTGCAGGTCTTCTTCTGGTTGCGACGCCTCCGAAAAGGCAGACACTTCAGCAAAACGAGCCTGTTCAGCGGTGCCGATAAAGCCTCCCCCGCAGGCCGGCCGGTTGTGGAAGTCGAGCAAGCCGGATGACGGCCCGCTCCATATAAGCTCATCAGGTGCCGGCTCGCCGGCTTCTTCGAATAGTCCGAGAAAACGAAAGGTGTGACATGCCGACTTGGTTCATTACTGGCTGCTCGACCGGCTTTGGCCGGCAGCTTGCCCTCGAGGTTCTTTCCCGCGGGTGGCAGGCCGTCATTACGGCGCGCAACCCGGCCGATATTGTCGACATCGCGGCCACAAATCCGGATCGATGCCTGGCGCTCGCACTCGACGTCACCGACAGGGGGGCCATCAACGGCGTCGTTGCCAAGGCGATCAAGCGGTTCAGGGAGATCGATGTGCTCGTCAACAATGCCGGCTATGGCTATCGCTCCGCAGTGGAGGAGGGCGAAGAAGAGGAAATCCGTAAGGTCTTCGAAACCAATGTGTTCGGCCTCACGTTCGTAACGCAGGCAGTGTTGCCTCATATGCGCGCGCGCCGCCGTGGCCATATCGTCAATCTGTCTTCCATCGCCGGCCGCATGGCGCAGCCGGGGTCTGGTTTCTACGCCGGCACGAAATTCGCCGTCGAGGGCATCTCCGACGCTCTGCGCAAGGAGCTTGAGCCGCTTGGCATCGGCGTGATGCTGGTGGAACCCGGAGGATTTCGCACTGATTTTGCCGGCCGCTCGCTGCGGCAATCGAAGCAACCGATCGCCGATTATGCGACGACCGCCGGCACGCGCCGAAAGGAGAACAGCAATCTCGACGGCAATCAGCCCGGCGATCCCGTTCGCGCCATCAATGCCATCCTTGACGCTCTCGCATCGAAGACCCCGCCTTTCCGCCTGGTGCTGGGGCGCGACGCAAGCCGGCGCCTGAAGGACGAATTGCAAGCGCAGCTTCGAGAGCTGGAGACCTGGACGCAGGTGGCGGTCGACGCGGATTTCCCGACCTGAGCCCATCAAGCCCCGGCGATGACGAAGAGGGCCGGGGAGGCCGGGGCCGCCTCTTCGTCGAAACCATATAAAACAAAAAATGGAGGAGGAGAAGCATGCAGAGATCCGGAATTTGGACTGTCGTTCTGGCAGCCGTGATAGCTTTTGCCGCCACGGGCGTTGAGGCGGAGGTCAATCAATGCAAGCAGATCGCCGCAAAACAGAACATCCACGTAAATTGAGGATCCAATGACCGTTGAATACGAATTGCTCGAAGCCGAACGCGCGCTCTACGATGCTATGGTGAGGAAAGACATCGGCGCGCTTGAAGGCATATTGCACAGCGATCTGATATTCGTGCATTCGACGGCGCTCGTCGAAGACCGTCCGGCTTATCTGGCAAGCGTTGCCGCGAACCGTTACCGATATGAAAGTATCGTGCCACGACCCGGCGGCATAACACGTGCCTACGGCGACTTCGCGCTGATGAGCGCTGAGGTCGACATGAACGCCACGCTGCATGTACAGGTGGTGTTAGGATGGGTGCGTGAGGCGAGCCGGTGGCTGCTTGTCCTTCGACACGCAGCACGAATCCCGTAAGCATCAGCTTACCGTGGCACTGCAGGCGATGGCAGCTCAGGCCGCCGGCGCCGTAGCCTTGACCGTCGGTGATCACCAAGACTCTCTCTGCGCTCACGCGCGCCTTTCAGCTTCGGCAGCCCAATGAGAATGATCGCAGCAATAAGATAGGGAAGCATGAGCCTCTCCGGGGTTTGACGCTTGCCGTAAGCCTTTCATTCTGTATATTCGGGATATGCCAAATATGTCAAACAAACTGCACAAGGACGAGCAGCGGTTCGTAGAGGATGTGGCTCGGCTGCTCGTGCCTTGGGGCGTGCCGCCCATCGCCGCCCGGCTTTATGGCCATCTGCTTCTCCGCTCCCGCCCCGTCAGCCTCGACCAGATCACCGAGGATCTCGGGATTAGCAAGAGCAGCGCAAGCGTGGCGGCGCGTTTGTTGGAGACCTACACGCTTGCGCGTCGACACACCGAGCTTGGAACAAAGCGCGCGCTTTACGCGGTGGCCGACGACTACGAAGCCATGATCCAACAACAGAACCGGCTGCTCGACGCATTGGCCGAGCAGTTGAATGCCGGGGCCGGAATCGTCTCGTCCAAGGAAGTAGACGCACGTCTCGAGGAGATGGCGGAATTCTATCGGGTGATGCGCGGCGCCATGGAAGACGCCATGAGCCGCTGGAAGCGCAGCCGGCGCCCGCGGTAAAGGGTGAATTCCCGCGGCGCGCATGCCGCGCGGAAGAATCGACAGCTTCGACATGAGAGGCAAGACATGGGTCTCGTTCTAAATCTTATCGCCCAGACGATCGTCTGGTACGGCTTCATGGGTGCGATTATCTTTGCCGCTGCCGGCACGATAGATTACAGCGGTGGGTGGCTCTATCTGGGTGTGATGGTTGCGCTCTCAATCGTTTTTGGGACAATCATGATGCGCGTCGATCCCGGGCTGCTGAGAGAACGCCTGAAGCCGCCTGTGCAAAAGGATCAGCCGTTCGCAGACAAGCTGATTATCATCCCAATCCTGCTCCTCATATTTGGAGGAATGGGTTTCATGGCGGCAGATGCGGCGCGCTGGCGCTGGTCATCAATGCCACTTTCCGCCCAGTGGGCAGGCTGCGGCCTCCTTCTGGCAGCAGTTTTGTTCATATATTGGGTCATGCGCGCGAACAGCTTCGCGGCGCCGGTCGTGAAAATACAAAAGGACCGCGGGCAGGCGGTCATCACGACAGGCCCTTATGCCATTGTCCGCCATCCAATGTATTTCGGGGCGCTCTTCTACCTCGCGGGTACCTCGTTCGTGCTTGGATCATGGTGGGGGCTTGTGACGGTCCCCATCCTCGCCCTCCTATTCGGCATCCGGATCGGCATCGAAGAAAAAACGCTGCGCACGGGCCTCGAAGGCTATGACGATTATGCGCGCCACGTACGTTGGCGCCTGATTCCGCTCATCTGGTGACGCGGCTGAAGTAGCGCACATATCCATGGTCGTGGATGAACGAAATTTGGTTTCCATGCGAGTGGTTGGTCCTATCGTCGGATAGCTTTGCGGAAGGCCGATCTCCGCGTCGATTGTAGATTCGCACGGACGTCGCTACCGCTTCGTCGGCCTCGCGGGTTGGGACCGAGCTAGTAGGCTTGACGTCCTGTCCTTAGCGAGGGGAATGGGTCGTCTCCCCGGACCTGATCTAAGACATACGACAGTCCGCAACCTCTTGTAGCCGACCGGCGCGACATCCAACGGAGTCAATTTTTGACGTCGGAAGACAATAGCGATGGCGCGGCAGGCCCGGATTAAATCGCAGGAATTGGTACGATCAGAACATAGCAAGCATGTCCAAACACATTAATTTTCCATAGTGAAAAGCGCGTAGAATATAAACAATGTATAAATTCGAGAAGTAATTTAATAAAACATGTATTAATGTCAGATAAATTGCTTTTATCCTTCACGAAATAGGCGCATTTGAGCTTTGAGAAAGAATATCGCTTGAATACATAAAGGATGAAGTCGTGCCAAACGAAAGAGGACCCTGGGGTTCAGTGCCAAAGCCTTCATTTAAGGCTCCGCAATTCCCATTCGGGCCAACGCGGCTAGTTGTGGGCGGTTTGGCCATCGTGGCCGTCGTAGGTTTGCTGGCACAAAGCTTCTATGTCGTCGAACCAACGGAAATGGCGGGCGTGCGGCGTTTGGGAACAGTGATCACCGACAAGCCCGTGGGGCCAGGTCTGCATTTCAAGCTACCCTTTGTTGATGTCGTCGATACCATCCAGACAAGTCTTGATACCTTCAATCTCAGCGATCTCACCGTCTACACGATCGACAACCAGGCGGTTACCGTCAGCCTCGGGGTCTCCTACAGGATCCCGGCAAATGCCGTATTGAAATTGCTCTACCAGGTTGGCCGCACGGGAAACGTTGATATAACCGAGAACATCAGACCGATACTCTCCGACAGGGTGCTTCGCGTCTTCGCGACCCAGAACACCGTCGGCATCTCCGCCAATCGCGAGCAAATAGCCGCTCAGATCACCAAGAACGTTACCGAGGCGCTTGGCAGCATATTCGGCCTAGAAATTACCGACCTTCAACTCAGCAGCATCACTTACAGTCCAAGCTTCCAGGCCTCTGTCGAAGCCGCCGTCCAAGCCAAAAACGATGCCATTCGCGCGGAGAATACGGTCACGAAAGTCCAATATGAAGGAGAGCAGGCTAAGGTGCAGGCTGCAGCGCAAGCGGCGGTGCGCATCGCACAAGCCAACGGTGACGCCGAAGCGCAGATCGCTCAGGCGCGTGCTCAACGTGAGGCCTCGATCTTGCAGGCTGAAGGCACGGCACAGGCGACCCTGCTGACGGGGGACGCACAAGCGAAGGTCATTCAGCAGGTCGGCGCCGCCGTCGCTTCCAACCCTGGTGTCGTCGCCTATGAGACGGCGCACCGCTGGAACGGGACGATGCCCACGACAATGCTGGGGAGCGGATCGAATCCACTGACGATGCTCAATCTGCCACCCACGGATCAAAGTCGATCCACTGCAGATAACGCCCAAAAATGAGGCAGTGGTGCGTTTGAGGAGGTCAACCTAGCATACGACGTCCTACGTGTTTTACCTCGGCGGCGGACGGCCGTGATGCGGCCGTTGAACTCTTCCGTGGTCATACCAGAGTGCGTTGCGGCAACCGTTGACAAATAATGGCGAGCCCCTGAGGCCTGCAGATCCTGTTCCTCGGCAAGCCGCCGGTCCGTGCGTTGAACGCGCAGGCGCATTTCCGAAGCTCTGAAGACCTATTTCGCAAACCAAGTCGGGACGTTGCGCGGCGAAACCATGATGCAATCCATCTCGCAATAGAGCGCGGCTGCTCAAACGTCCTCTTTGGCGGAGGCAAACACCGTGCTGGCATCGCTGACGATCGAGACGTGCGAATAGGCAGCCTGGCCGGCTCCGGCGGCATCGGCGCGCATGATGGCCGTCACGATGACGTCGTGCTCGTCATAGGACTTAGCAAGGCGGCCTGGAAGGCGGAATTGCGCACGCCGGAAGGGTGCAAGTCGCGCCCGGGTCTGGGTCACCAGATCGTAGATGTGATCATTATGGGCGCCCCGATAAAGACGCGTATGGAATTGGGTATTATGAGTTGCGTATTCTTCCTCTGCGCGGCGATGGACGAGTTGCATCGAGGCGCGATGCTCCGCCTCCAGCGCATGCCGTTCATCGATCGTCATCCGCTGTGCCGAAAGCCGCGCGCAGATCGCCTCCAGTTCCGCCATCGCCTCGAACATCGAGTGCAAGTGACGTTCGTTCACATTGGTGACGACGGCGCTGCGATTGGGCTCGCGGCCGACCAGTCCCATGGCGCAGAGTTGGCCTAGGGCTTCCCGAACTGGCGTGCGCGATACGTCAAACCGGGAGGCAAGCGATATCTCGTCGAGCTTGTCGCCGGGCGACATGACACCGGTGACGATCATATCAGCAATCGCCCGCACCATCTGCTCGACGGTCGTTCCTGCCCGGATGATTTCCTTGCGCCTGACTTGTTTCACGGACTCAATCTGCATGTCGTCTATGTGTATACAGATGCATTGTGGACGCCGGAAAGTCAAATAGGCCGAAATAGCTGAGAGTCGACTGGTAAACCGCGGTTGCGACACACCTCCCTTTTGCCCGCCACGCATTTTAGTCACATTTTTAATCACCGCTCATTTTTTGACCTTTCGCATCCATAATCTGCATACACTTTTGACAACGCTGCCCGCAGATCAAAAATAAAATGATTATTTTCAATAAGTTAAAATTTGGCACGGTCATTGCATACACTTTACCGCACACCAATTTAACCGGCCGACCGCCCCAGGGAGCACCGCGATGACCAAACTCCTCTCCATGAACCGCCGAAATTTCCTCCAGACCTCCGCAGCCGGCGCCCTTGTCGGCCTCGCTCCCGGGCTTCTGGCGTCTCGCGCCGCCGCCCAGACGGCGCTGACCGTCGGCTTCATCTATGTCGGCCCCAAGGACGATTACGGCTACAACCAGTCGCATGCGGAAGGTGCCGCGGTCGTCAAGGCGATGTCGGGAATGACCGTCGTTGAAGAAGAGAACGTCCCCGAGACCGTAGACGTCCAGAAGACCATGGAGTCGATGATCAATCTTGACGGCGCTACGCTCGTCTTCCCGACGTCCTTCGGCTACTTCGAACCCCATATGCTGGCGATGGCTGCCAAATATCCGAACATCCAGTTCCGCCATTGCGGCGGCCTCTGGCAGAAGGACAAGAACCCGACGAATACCGGGTCGTACTTCGGCTATATCTTCCAGGGCCAATATCTGAACGGCATCACAGCCGGCTATGCGACCAAGAGCAAGAAGATCGGTTTCGTCGCCGCCAAGCCCATTCCGCAGGTCCTGCAGAATATCAATGCCTTCCTGCTTGGCGCCCGTTCGGTCGATCCGGCGATTACCTGCCAGGTGATCTTCACCGGCGAATGGTCGCTTGCCGTGAAAGAAGCAGAAGCCACCAACGCACTCGTCGATCAGGGTGCCGACGTCATCACCTGCCACGTGGATAGCCCGAAGGTCGTTGTCCAGACGGCCGCCGGTCGCGGCGCGTTCGTTTGCGGCTACCATGCCAACCAGAGCCCGCTTGCTCCGGAAAAATATCTGACTGGCGCCGAATGGGCGTGGGGCAACGTCTACAGCAATTTCATCAAGGAGGCGCAGGCAGGGCAGCCATTGCCGAACTTCGTTCGCGGTGGCCTGAAGGACGGCTTCGTGAAAATGAGCGCGCTCGGCACCGGCGTCTCCGATGAGTCCCGCAAGACGTTCGAGGCCACCAAGGCCGAGATGATGGCTGGCGGCTTCTCGGTCTTCAAGGGACCGCTGAAGGACAACAAGGGCAAGCAGGTCATCGACGGCGGCAAGGCTTATGCCGAGGACGCGATCGAACTCGAAAGCATGGATTATCTGGTCGAGGGCGTTGTTGGATCGACCGCCTGATCCTTATGAGGAGGAAGCGCCATGACGGTTGAAGTCGACGATCCGGCAATCTCTATTGCCTCCGCCGGGCAGGTATCGTTGCGTCCAGTCCTTGAATGGCTGGCGCGGCGCGCCGAGCCGGTGGCAATCACGCTTGTCGGCATTCTGGCCGGCCTGGCGCTCTTCTCCCTCTTTATCGTGGCGGTCGGCAAATCGCCGGCCGTGCTCTACCAGCTGATGTATACCGGTGGCTTCGGCAGCTGGTTCTCGATCCAGAACAGTCTCAGCCGCGCCTCGCCGCTGCTTTTGACGGCGCTTTGCGTCGCACTTCCGGCCCGCCTGGGGCTTGTCATCATCGGAGGAGAAGGCGCAGTCGTGCTGGGCGGCGTTGCCGCCGCCGCAATTGCCTTGCCCCTGGTTGGAACTGTTCCGGTCTTCGTCGTCCTCATCTTGATGGCTGTCGCTGCCATGGTCGTCGGCGGCATCTGGATCGGGCTGGCTGGTTTTCTGCGCCATTATCGCGGCGTCAACGAGACCATCTCCTCGCTGCTGCTGGCCTATATCGCCATCGCCCTGATGAACCAGTTCGTCGAGGGGCCGCTGCGCGATCCCGCAAGCCTGAACAAACCTTCGACGAAGCCGCTTCCGCCCGAATACATGATGGGCAACATTCCCGGCATGGATGTCCACTGGGGCCTCGTCATCGGCATCGTTGCTTGCGTCATTTCCTGGATCCTGATCGAGATGACCAGCTACGGATTTGCCGCCCGCATCGCTGGCGGCAACGTCCGCGCCGCACAGATCCAAGGTCTGCCGGTCGGCAAGCTGATCGGCGGGCTTAGCGCCATCGCCGGCAGCTTTGCGGGGCTGGCAGGTATGATCGAGGTTGCAGCGGTGCAGGGCAGCGCCAATGCTTCGCTCGCCGCCGGCTACGGCTATACCGGCATCCTTGTTGCCTTCCTTGCGCGGCACAATCCGCTCGCGATCATACCCGTCGCCTTCTTTCTCGGCGGCATCGACGCTGCCGGCGGCCTGATCCAGCGACGCATGGGTCTGCCCGACGCAACCGTCCTGGTGCTCGAAGGCACGCTCTTCGTCGTGATCCTGTTTTGCGAAACCTTCTATGGCCGCTTCAGAATCTTCAATCCCGATCTCTGGAAAAGACCTGCCCTTTCGAAAGGGGGAGCATGATGGAAGACGCTGCTATCGGCATATGGGGCGTACCGCTTGCCATTCTCGCAGGCGCAATTCGTGTCTCCACCCCTTTCATCTTCGTGAGCCTCGGAGAAACCATTACCGAGCGCTCCGGTCGCATCAATCTCGGTCTCGAGGGCACGCTGGTCTTCGGTGCGATGACAGCCTACGCCATTGCGGACATGACTGGTTCCCCTTGGCTCGGGGTGCTGGCCGCCATGGCGACAGGCGCGGTGTTCGGCAGCGTCCATGGATGGATCTGCAAATGGCCGAAGGTCAATGATATCGCGATCGGCATCGCCATGATGCAGTTCGGCCTCGGCCTCGCCTTCTTCCTCGGCAAGCCCTTCATCCAGCCTGTTGCTCCGCACCTTCCGTCAATCCCGTTCGGCTTCTGGTCCAGTCTTGCGCCCGTTCGGGCGGCACTCGATATCAACGTTCTGTTCCTGGTCGGCATTGCACTGGCCTTTTTGCTCTGGTGGGCGTTTCGCAACACCCGGATCGGCCTCGTTCTGAGGGTCGTCGGCGACAGTACGGACGCGGCGCGCGCCATGGGCATTCATCCCGACCGGGTCCGACTGATCGCAACAGCGGTCGGCGGCTCGCTCGCAGCCGTCGGTGGCGCCTATCTGTCACTCTATTATCCCGGCTCCTGGAACGAACGCATATCCTCCGGACAGGGCTTGATGGCGGTCGCACTCGTCATCTTCGCACGCTGGAACCCGATCGGCTGCTTCCTCGCAGCTCTGCTTTTCGGCGGCGCAGGCGCCCTCGGCCCGGCCCTGCAATCGGTGGGCGTCACCGAGGGCTACTATCTCTTTTACGCGGCGCCTTACGTGCTCACGCTGGCGATCCTGATTGCCACGTCCTCGCCGACGCGCTCGCTTGCTGGCGCGCCGAGCGCGCTCTCGCTAACGAAATAGAAAGGGCGAAGCCATGAACGGTCTTGGCGGATTGAACAAATCGGAGCACGGCGTCGGCATCGGCCTCGTCCAGTTGCAGCTTCCAGTCACAGTCACAAAGGCAGACCTTGCGAAACACACCCAGGTCATCGTCGAGCTGGTCGGCAAGGCTCGCCGCAGTCAGCCGGGCATGGATCTGGTCGTCTTTCCCGAATATGCGCTGCATGGCCTGTCGATGGACATCAATCCAGAGATCATGTGCACCCTCGACGGCCCGGAAGTCGCCGCCTTCAAACAAGCCTGCCGGGAGAACCGCATCTGGGGCTGCTTCTCGATCATGGAACTCAACCCCGGTGGCATGCCCTATAATTCCGGCATCGTCATTGACGATCAGGGCGAGCTGAAGCTCTATTACCGCAAGATGCACCCCTGGGTGCCGGTTGAACCCTGGGAGCCGGGCAATCTCGGCATTCCCGTGATCGACGGCCCGAAGGGCGCGAAGCTGGCGCTGATCATCTGCCATGACGGCATGTTTCCAGAGATGGCCCGCGAATGCGCCTACAAAGGCGCCGAGATCATGATCCGTACCGCGGGCTACACCGCTCCGATCCGCGAGAGCTGGCGTTTCACCAACCAGTCGAACGCCTTTTGCAATCTGATGGTGACCGCCAATGTCTGCATGTGCGGATCGGACGGCACATTCGACAGCATGGGCGAAGGCATGATCTGCAATTTCGACGGATCGATCATCGCCCACGGCATGTCGGGCCGCGTCAACGAGATCATAACCGCAGAGGTGCGCCCCGATCTGGTGCGCGAGGCTCGCCTCGGCTGGGGCGTCGAGAACAATATCTACCAGTTCGCCCATCGCGGCTATGTCGCGGTCTCGGGCGGGGCCGGCGATGCGCCCTATACCTACATGCATGACCTGATCGCTGGGCAGTACCGCTTGCCGTGGGAAGACAAGGTGAAGGTCACCGACGGGACCTCTTGCGGCTTTGGAAAGCCGCAGCGCCGCTATGGCGAAACATTCAAGCTTGCTGGCGAATAGGAGAGACCAAATGGATGCCGTCGTCGAGACCCAAGGACATTATATCAGCGCCGACCCCTACGCCTGGCCCTATAACGGCGATTTGCGGCCCGACAATACGGCGCTGATCATCATCGACATGCAGACCGATTTCTGCGGCAAGGGCGGCTATGTCGATCACATGGGCTACGATCTCTCACTGGTCCAGGCGCCGATCGAGCCGATCAGGAAGGTTCTTTCGGCCATGCGCGCCAGCGGCTATCACATCATCCATACCCGCGAGGGGCATCGCCCCGATCTTGCCGACCTGCCGGCCAACAAGCGTTGGCGCTCGCAGCGCATCGGCGCGGGCATCGGCGACAGCGGCCCCTGCGGCCGCATCCTCGTCCGCGGCGAGCCGGGCTGGGACATCATTCCCGAGCTTTACCCGCTGGAAGGTGAGGTGATCATCGACAAGCCAGGCAAGGGTTCGTTCTGCGCCACTGATCTCGAACTCATCCTCAACCAGAAGCGGATCGAAAACATCATCCTGACCGGCATTACCACCGATGTCTGCGTCTCCACGACGATGCGCGAGGCGAACGATCGCGGCTTCGAATGCCTGCTCCTCGAAGACTGCTGCGGCGCGACCGACTATGGCAATCACTTTGCGGCCATCAAGATGGTCAAGATGCAAGGTGGCGTCTTCGGTTCCGTCTCCAATTCGACGGCTCTGATCGAGGCGCTGCCCTGATGCCATCGCTGCGCGCCCAGGTCTTTCGTATTCCGGCAGCCGGCCCTGACGACGTTTCAGGGGTGGAAGCGCTGATTGCCAGTGGCATTGCGCCGCGCAACATCGTGGCGGTCCTCGGCAAGACGGAGGGCAACGGCTGCGTCAACGATTTCACCCGCGGCTTTGCCACCCGCAGCTTCGAAACGCTCTTTCAGAAGCACGGTGTCGAGGGCGTCTCGCTTGTCATGTCGGGCGGCACGGAAGGCGCGCTATCACCGCATTGGACGATCTTCGCGCGGGAGATGGTGGACGCTCCGGCCGAGCGCTCGCTGGCGATCGGCGTTGCCCGCACGCCGTCCTTGCCGGCCCATCATCTGGGCCGACACGAACAGGTGCTGCTCGTTTCCGAAGGCGTGCGTAAGGCGATGCGCGATGCCGGTATTGACGATCCCCGCGACGTGCATTTCGTCCAGATCAAATGCCCACTCCTGACGCTTCGCCGCATCACCGAGGCGGAAGCGGGGGGCAAGACGCTTGCCACCCGCGATACGCTGAAATCCATGAGCCTGTCACGTGGAGCCTCGGCGCTCGGCGTCGCCGTAGCGCTTAACGAGATACGCACGGAGCAGATCAACGATGCCGATGTCTGCTCCCGCTTCGATCTCTTCTCTCGTTGCGCTTCGACATCGGCGGGCGTCGAACTGACCGACCACGAGATCATCGTCCTCGGCATGAGCTCGAAATGGTCCGGGCCTCTCTCGATCGAACACGCCGTCATGCAAGATGCGATCGATACGCTCTCGATCAGGAAAGCCTGGGAGCGGCTGCCGGAAAAGAGCAGGCTGGCAGCGGTTCTTGCCAAAGCCGAGCCTGATCCGTCCGGAAGCGTCGGTGGCAGGCGACATACGATGCTCGACGACTCCGATATTTCCGGCACGCGTCACGCCCGCGCCTTTGTCGGCGGCGTGCTTGCCGGCCTCTTCGGCATGACGGACATTTTCGTATCCGGCGGCGCCGAACATCAGGGTCCGCCTGGCGGCGGGCCCGTCGCAATTATCGTCGAAAAGGAGCCATGACGTGAGCATCGTGCGCGACACACCACTCCCGCAGGCCGGCAAAGCCGTCGGTATCGAAACGCTGGGCATGACCATGCGGTTCGGCAGTTTCACGGCGCTCGACAATGTGTCGGTCTCGATCCCGGCAGGCACGTTTCACGCGCTTCTGGGCGAGAACGGCGCCGGCAAGTCGACGCTCGTCAAATGCATCATGGGGTTCTATCAGGCGACCGCGGGATCGCTCTCGGTCGAAGGCCGCGAAGTCTCGGTCGCTTCGCCGAAAGACGCCGCCACCTATGGCCTCGGCATGGTCTATCAGCATTTTACTCTTGTGCCGTCGCTGACGGGCGCCGAGAACCTGGTCATTAGCCGCGCCGCAGTGCCCGCAATCATCAATTGGGCGAAAGAGCGCAAGGACTTGGCCGGCTTCATGGAGCGCATGCCATTCAATATCCCGCTCGACCGGCCCGTCAGCGAACTTGCGGCCGGTGAAAAGCAGAAGCTGGAGATCGTCAAGCAGCTCTATCTGGGCCGCAACTTCCTGGTGCTCGACGAGCCGACCTCTGTGCTGACGCCGGCGGAGGCGGGCGAGATGCTCGGCCTCGTGCGCGGCATGACCGAGCGCGGTGAGCTCACCGTGCTGATGATCAGCCACAAATTCCATGAGGTCACGAAATTCGCCGATGCTGTCTCCATCCTGCGTCGTGGCAAGCTGGTTGGATCAGGTAACGTCGGCGAACTATCGACATCTGAGATGGCCGCAAGGATGATCGGTGATGTCAAGCTTGCCGAACTCGACAACCGCGCGCCGATCAGCGAGGCCGCAAAGCCCGTTTTGATGGTCGAACAGGTCAAGGCGCCGGACCGCTCCGGTCTGAAAACCATTGAGATCGACAATCTGACGGTGCGGTCCGGCGAAATCGTCGGCATAGCCGGCATTTCGGGCAACGGTCAGAAGGAGCTCTCGGAGCTCCTTGCCGGCCAGCGTCCGACGGATGCCGGCCGCATCATGGTGAACGGCGAGGACTATGGTGCAACACGCCCCGAAACAAGAAAGAACAATGTCCGTTTCATTCCTGAGGAACCGCTGCAGAATGCCTGCGCCCCGAAGATGACGGTCAGCGAAAACCTCGCCTTCCGTACCTTCGATCTCAAGGAAGACGGCAAAGATGCGATCTGGCTGAATTCCGCCAAGATGAAGAAGCGCGCGACCACGCTGATTGCCGACTTCAAGGTGAAGACCGCTTCGTCATCCTCGCCGATTGCGGCACTTTCCGGCGGCAACGTCCAGCGTGCGGTGCTCGCACGCGAATTGACGGGCGAGGTCGATCTGTTGATCGTTTCCAACCCATGCTTCGGGCTCGATTTTTCCGCTGTCGCCGAAATCCGCGCCCGCATTATGCGCGCCCGCAATTCCGGAACCGCGGTGCTGCTGCTCTCAGAGGACCTGGACGAGCTGCTCGAAATGTCGGACCGCATCATGGTGATTTCGGAAGGCAAGCTCGTTTATGAGACACCGGCCCGCTCGGCCGATATTGGCGTCATCGGCGCTTACATGGCGGGACATCATTGATGACAAGCATCAAGGCAGAACCTTTCGCATTTCCGATGAAGCGCGATGCGCTCGCGCTCATCGTGATAGACATGCAGCGTGATTTCTCCGAACCCGGTGGCTTCGGCGCGAGCCTCGGCAATGATGTCGGCCGCATCACCAAGATCGTGCCCGACGTCAAACGCCTGATCCAGGGCTTTCGCGATGCCGACCTGCCGATCATCCACACGATGGAATGCCACAGGCCCGACATGTCGGACCTACCGCCCGCCAAGCGCAATCGCGGCAATCCATCGCTTCGGATCGGCGACGAGGGTCCGATGGGTCGCATCCTGATCGCAGGAGAGCCGGGAACTGCGATCCTTTCGGAACTCGCACCGGTCGACGGCGAGGTCGTCATCGAGAAACCCGGCAAAGGCGCGTTCTATGCGACCGAGCTTGGTGATGTCCTCAAGCAGAGGGGAATTCAGCAACTCGTCTTCGCAGGTGTCACGACGGAGGTCTGCGTCCAGACCACGATGCGCGAGGCCAATGACCGCGGCTATGAATGCCTTCTCTGCGAAGAGGCGACCGAGAGCTACTTCCCCGAATTCAAGTCGGTGGCCATTGCCATGATCCGCGCCCAGGGCGCGATCGTTGGTTGGACCGCCCATATCGATGACATATTGGAGGCGATCAATGCCTGAGACGAAGCGTACCCAGCTGACATCAGGCGGCTGGAAGGAACTTGCCTTCGCTCCCTTCCGCGGCAATGTCACCATTCACTGGATCCAGCCCTTTGTTGGCGATCAACCTGGCGTAGCGCTATTGAAATACGAGCCCGGCGCATCCGTTCCGCGGCACCGGCATGAGGGTCTTGAAACCATCCTGGTGCTCGAGGGTACCCAATCCGACGAGACCGGCGACTACGTCAAAGGCAGCTATATCGTCAATGCGGCCGGCACGGAGCATTCGGTCTGGAGCGATGAAGGCTGTGTCGTGCTGATCCAATGGGATCGGCCTGTCAAAATACTGGAAGAAGAAGCAGTATGAGAGCCGGACTACCCTTCGACATCGTCTCCCTCCACGAATTCTATAGGCAAGGTGGCACCGCAGCCGACATGATCGAGATGGTCTTCGCCCGCATTGGCGAGGTCGATGATCCCGGCATCTTCATTCACCTCGCGGACAAGCGGGACCTGCTTGCCCAGGCAGCCGTTCTCGGTGCCTTTGATCCGGCGGCAAAGCCGCTATGGGGCATTCCTTTCGCGGTCAAAGACAATATCGACGTCGCAGGCATGCCGACGACCGCCGCATGCCCGGACTATGCCTACGTGGCACAAAAGGATGCGACCGTTGTCCGTCTTTTGCGAGAGGCCGGAGCGTTAGCGATCGGCAAGACCAATCTCGATCAGTTCGCGACGGGCTTAGTCGGCGTGCGCTCGCCCTATCCTATCCCCCGCAACGCGATCGATCCGACGCTGGTGCCCGGCGGATCGAGCTCGGGATCGGCGGTCGCAACATCGCAAGGGATCGTCAGCCTTGCGCTCGGCACCGACACCGCCGGTTCGGGACGAGTTCCGGCCGGCCTGAACAATATTGTCGGCCTTAAGCCCAGCGTCGGCGCGCTCTCGACCTCAGGGGTCATTCCGGCCTGTCGCACGCTTGATTGTGTGTCCATCTTCGCCCTGACCGTCGACGATGCGTGGAAGGCATTTTCCATCGTTGCTCACTACGATGATGCCGATGCCTATTCGAAATCGATTCCGCGCGTCGGTTTCGGCGCGACGCCTCCGGTCCTGAAGATCGGCGTGCCCGCAAAGGCCGACCGGCAGTTTTTTGGTGATGATGCGATGGAGGCATCCTATGACGACGCCATCGCTGCCGTCGTGAAGCTCGGTCATCAGGTGATCGAGATTCCCTTCGGCAACTTTTACAAGGTTGCGAACTTGCTCTACGAGGGCGCTTGGGTGGCAGAGCGCTATGCCGCAGTGAAGGATTTCTTCGATATCACAGAGGAAAGCTTTCATCCGGTGACGCGAAAGATCTATGCCGGCGCAAAGACGCTATCGGCTGCTGACGCCTTCAACGGCCTGTATGCGCTGCAGGCACTAAAGCGAAGAGTCGCACCTGTCATCGACAGCGTCGACCTTTTCTGCGTTCCCACCGCACCGCGCCACTATACGCGCGCGGAGCTGGACGCGGAACCGATCCGCGAAAATTCCCGCCTCGGTACCTATACGAACTTCGTCAATCTGCTCGATATGTGCGGTATTGCCGTGCCGACCGGAACGCGATCCGATGGCCTACCGGCAAGCGTGACCTTGCTTGCCCGCTCCGGGCGCGATGGGCTCACAGCGGCGCTTGCCCGCGATATCCATCAGGCAAGCGGATTGACGCTTGGTGCAACGGGATGGCCGGCATCGCCGATCGCTTCATCCACCATTCCGAGTGACAGGCTGATCAATCTTGTCGTCGTCGGCGCTCATCTCTCCGGCATGCCGCTGAACGGCCAGCTTCGTGAACTCGATGCCCGTTTCTTATCCAAGGGTCGAACCTCGGCCTCCTATCGCCTTTACGAGCTTGCGGGGCAGCAGCCGGCCAAGCCCGGGCTGATCCGCGTAGAGGAAGACAAAGGCGGGGAGATCGAAGTCGAGATCTGGCAGCTGACGCCGGCTGCCTTCGGCCAGTTCGTCGCCGCTATCCCAGCCCCACTTGGCATCGGCACGATCAGTCTCGCCGACGGCACGGCAGCCAAGGGGTTTCTGGCGGAAGCGACTGCGCTCAAGGGAGCCCTCGATATCACGAGCCATGGGGGATGGCGTGCCTATGTCGAGGGCAAGCAGAGCGCCTTGAAGTTCGAGAGAACTGCCTCCTAGACGATCACTTACGGCTGACCCAAACCTAAGCGGTCGGTATCAGAGACGATGCCGGTTGATGGTTTTGTCATCTCGACGCATTCTGCAATCCGCACGCAAAAAGGCAGCGGCACGGGCACAAATTGATGATTTTCGAGTGGATCATCCTTGCCGTATCCATGTCTTGAATAGACCAAGAGGGGCAAGGCCATGGCGACGCCATTTTACTGGAACGAGTTGAACACCCTCGATTTCGCTGCCCTCTCGCCGGATACTACCATCGCCGACAGGTATAACCTCGAAAGGACGCTAAATGGTCGCGGACAAAATCGAATGTAGGAAAAGTGAGCCATTAGCAGCCCACAATGCCGCCTACCACCCAGAAATTGTAGAACCTTGGTGCATTGCCCTGCAACTCGCCGACTGAAGCATCCCGGAGGATCAGAGAGACAAGGCGGCGATCGATGGACCGTCGTGCCGGCCTTGACCAGATACGCGGACGAGGGCGTCGCCCATGTTAGGGGCCGTCTCCGGAAACTTCGGCGCGCCCGCCAAATCGTTGCGGGGACCTACGGGCAACACTCACGACCGATTCTGCGCGATGCCGTAGTTACGCGTGGCCAAGCGCCCAATCACGGTCTCGTAGCCGGCGAATAGCTTTCGGACATCCGGCTTCGACGGCGTGTATGGCTCGGAATACGGGCCGTTCGCGAACACCATCGCGGCGTTTCGTCATGTGTTTTCCAGAAAAAGATGGAGGCGCGCTGGCGGGCTGTAAGGTGGGGAGATTGGGGGTGGATGGCGCTGAGAGAGTTTGTTACGCGCCGAAAACATCCTTGATGAGGCAAGCCTAAAATGCGGGCTGTGCTGGTCGCCTAACGGGGGGAAGACAGCATGAAACCAGCGAACGACAACGAAAATCAACCGCCTATCGAAAGCCAATGGGCGAGTGCCGTGCTAGTGCTCACATGGCCGCTAGGCATTTTCGCCGTTGCACTCGGGTGCACATTTTTCGTGTAGCGGCTAGGCGGCAAGGTTCACGACAGTGTGGCGCGATCCAAGCGGATCGATCTTCTCGTCGATTTTGTCGTCTAGGCTCAAAGCCGCGTGATCCCTTTATCATCCAACCAATATCGCCACAGAGCCGTCCCGCAGGTGCGAGCGGAAACGCTGGGTCGGTGGATTTGGAATTCAAAAAGCTCGATCACGACGCTACGATAGACGTTGAGAGCTTGAGCGTTCGTGGCAAAGCAGGTGGCTTGGGCGGCCCAGGAGGACGCCGCGGACCGGCAGGCGCCGAAGGGTCGACTAGCAGGCTGTGTGGCGGCGCTGGCCGAAGCGGCTCACTGGGGAAGGAGGGCAGGCAAGGAGCGTCGGGATCATTTGGGGCCAGTGGTTTAGCCGCTGGCATACAAGTGAAGACTTCCACGGAAAATTTTCTGGCAAACGGCAGATTTCAATTCCCCGTTCAACCCTGACCCGGCGCATGGCGCCGGTGTTGCCCTGCTGTGATGAGGCATCGTGAAATGATCCCAGTTACGTCGACACACTTTGCGATCTCGCTGATGACCGAGCTGGTGCAGCGGAACAACGTGAATTTACCTTCTGCGGTCGATGCACTGGCGGGTGATCGATACGAGCGGGGTGACACGCACACTGGTGACATCCGACCGGCCCGAGCCGAGTATGGGGCCGTAGCTGAAGTCGGCGCTTGCCCCAAACCACAGCATCTCAGCTCTCCCCGCGAGGCGACCAAAGCTTTGGCGACCGCAATTGACGGGGCCAAGGACGGTATTGCCATTGTTTTCGTGAGGCCCGCTCTATTCGATTGCTGTGCTCATTGAGTCGACGCCGGCGATTTGTGCTGAGGCTGACAACCACCATCGATGTAAGATCGCTCGAGAGTGAAGCAACCATCGGGCGGCCCTCGCCGGCCAGGGCTAAGAAATCGGAGGGTCAACTCCGCCGCACTTTCCGCTAGCCCCATGGCAGCCAAGTTGTGCCGGGACCCAAACGGAAGAGCCTCCGCGATGACGGCTCGCCGGCGTGTGCACATTGATCGGACGGCTGCGCCGATCGCGTTCCGATCGCCCGGGACGCACAAGGCCAGCGGCAAGGAGCGGCGGCAAGTGGCGCCGATAAATCCTGCGGCCGTCGTATTGAGGAAAACGGCGGAGTTGTTGAGCCCGAGCACAATCGGAGCAATGTGCGGGACCTCCTGTTGACGGTGAATTTCCTTCTGCTGCGCTGGACCGGTGCGGAACAATGGATGAGCTCGGGCCTTGATCGATCTGGGACTCGAGGTACTGTTGATTTCCCCAGCCTACGGCAAGCGGCCTAAGAAGGTGTCGAGCGAGACGGTCCTCGGCAACCCTAGCTTATGCATCGATAATATGCCAAACATAGCCGCATACGCGCAAAAAGTGTCGAATTAAGCCATAATTTGCCAAAGCGGTCTTTTGCAAGGAAATCCCGTGGACAGGACTTATAGCAGCCGAGTTGATATCCTTCCCGCCCAGCGCAGGGCAATGATTTTGGAATGCCTGAGGACCAGAACTGCGGCGTCGATACAGGACCTCGCCATGGTGCTTGGCGCATCTCCATCCACCGTGCGCCGGGACCTGGATTATCTCACTGAGCGGGGCTACATCGAACGCACCCATGGCGGGGCGGTCATACCGAGCGCGCCGATGACTCGATTTGAGCCAGAAGCGTCGATTGCGGCCGAAACGTCTCGCCCACAAAAGGCTGCCATTGCGACTTTGGCGGCGAAACGACTGTCGCATGGGCAGTGCGTGCTGTTTGACGCAAGTTCAACTGTGCGAGAGGCGGCTCGCGTGATCAGTTCTCTGGATCTGCAATTGACCGCCGTCACCAATGATATTGCTTGTGCGCTCTTGCTTTCGAATTCTTCAACGATACACACAATCGTTACCGGAGGCGCTGTCCGGCCCGGATCGACCACGTTGGTCGGGCAGCCGGGCCAGGATTTTCTCAGCGGTATCCACGTGGACGTCGCATTTATTGGCGTGCATACAGTATCGGGACATAAATTCACGGAAACGTCGCTCGAAGTTGCAAATACGAAGAAATTGATGATCTCGGCTGCTCGAAAGGCGATCGTCCTCGCCGATTCCAGTAAGTTCGGTGATCATAGTTTTTGCGAGATCTGTTCGATCGACGCTGTCGACGAAATCATCACCGACGAGCAAATTTCAGCCAAGATACGCTCAGAGTACGAGAGCTCGGGTGTAAAGCTGACGATAGCCCCTGCCATAGAGGGCTGATCCCTGCACGCGACGAGCGGTGCAACTGTCGCAAGGGAATTGGGCGCCGAAGTGATCCATGCTCTTCAATGATGCAACCTGCTGCGCAGCAGAGGCAGCTCATGCTTTTTATTGATATTTTATGGTAGCTATTGACATAGTTTGAAGTTTTTTGCAAACTTCCTGCGGAGTATAGGAGGAGGCACGCAAACGACGTGTACCCGTTTTTCTGACGGGATAAGCGTTTTCCCGAAATAGAAGCTGACTCGCGGGAGAGTTTGTCCATTCGGGCAGGTGAGTCTGTTCGTGACGATTGGCTGACAATAGCTTCGTGAGTGGAAACCACTGGAAGCGCCGGCCTTTCCACCGGTCGTCGTCGATTATGGCGGGGAACATTCGGGGTTTTTTCTCCTGAAGTACGGTCAAGAGAGCGGTTGTGCATCGACGCTCAACGGAACAAGACACCGATACTGGGATTGCATTTCGCCTGCGTCGATCGCTGGATTTTTGCCTAAGCGAGGCTCTGCGCAAAATTTTATCTTAAACCTTGGGAGGATTGAATGCGGATATTGAATACTATCGGGCTAGTGGCACTGATCGGAGTGCTTGGGTCCGCACCGGCGTGGTGCGAGGAGAAGAAGGACCTGCCGCCGGAAGCGGCTGAATTGATGAAACCGTTGCCAATCTCGCCAACAGGCCAGAAGGTTCCCGGTTTTCCAGATGGCGCGCCGGCATCGTCGCCTGATGCTCTGAAACTTTCCGATGACGACATCGCTCAACTGAAGTCCAAGCATTTTACCGCCGGCATCGTGATGCACACGATGGACGCCGGCTGGCCGACGTTGCAGGTGGCTGGCATCAAATCGACGCTCAAGGACTATGGTATCGATGTGGTTGCCGTCACGGATGCCAAGTTTGAGCCGGGAAATCAAATTCGCGATCTGGAACAGATGATCGCGCGCAAGCCCGACGTAATTTTCTCGATCCCCATCGATCCCCAGAGCGAAGCAACGGCTTACAAGAAGGCTGCTGCAGCTGGCATAAAACTCGTTTTCATGGACAATGTCCCCGTCGATATGACGCCCGGCAAGGATTATCTCACCGTCGTCGCATCCGATAACGAGAAGAACGCTTATTATGCTGCGCAAGAGCTCGCCGCAGCAATCGGCGGCAAAGGCGAAGTCGGCGTCATCACGCTTGTCTATGATTATTACTATTCGGTCGCCGCTCGAAAGGCGGGTGCCCTGAAGGCATTTGCGGAACATCCCGATATCAAGGTTGCGGAGGTCGGTACTTTCACATCGCCGGAAAAGGCCTATGGCGTGGCGACCGCGATGTTGACGGCCCATCCCGACATGAAGGGCATTTTCGTGGCTTGGGATACGCCCGCACAGCAGGTGGTCGCAGCCGCAAAAACACTTGGCCGCAAGATCGTAATCACGACAAATGATATTGCGCAAGACAGCGCACTCAATGTGGCTCGTGGCGAATTTCTCGCTGTGGGCGCGCAGCGACCCTACGATCAGGGCGTGACTGAAGCCAAGGCGGCAGCAATCGGGCTGCTTGGCAAGGAGATCCCACCCTATATCGAAGTTCCGACGCTTCGCGTGAAAAAAGTTAATCTTCTCAGTGCTCTGGAATTGGTCACCAAGGAGCCGGCGCCAAGCTCCGTTCCAAAACTATGCAATGGCGAGTGCTACTGATCATCCCTCGGGGCTTTCGTTTATTGAACGACGGTCGGTCGATTGGCCGACCGTCGTCCGTCAGGTGGATTTGATGACATCAGCAGACAGTACCAGCGCATCTGGCAAAAGGGCCGAACATGGTCCAGCGATCGTGGAGATGCGCAATATCGTCAAGCGATTTGGCAACGCCGAGGTCCTGCGAAACGTCAGTCTGGACGTGCGCCGCGGCGAGGTACATGCCCTCCTCGGAGGAAACGGGGCTGGCAAATCGACGCTCATGAAAATTCTCATGGGTGTCTACCGCCCCGACGGCGGGCAGATTGTGATGGACGGCGAGGAGCTTGGCGGCGCGGGCGTCGCTGCTTCGCTTAGTCGTGGCGTAGCGATGATCTTTCAAGAGCTCAGCCTTCTTCCCAACCTGACCGTCGCCGAAAACATCTTCTTCGGGCGGGAACCGCTCAAGCCGGGTTTCAGGATCAATGGCCGCCTCATACGCCGCAACGCGGCGCAACTGCTTTCAGAGCACGGCTTCAAGCTTCCAGTCGACTCGCTTGTCGTTGATCTACCGTTCGCACAGAGGCAAATCGTCGAAATCGTGCGCGCCGCTTCGTTCGGCGCCCGCGTGATTATCATGGACGAGCCAACCTCGGCACTGACCGCTCTCGAAGAGGAGAAGCTGTTCGAGTTGATCCGCCGCCTGACCGCCCGTGGCATCGGGATCGTTTACATCAGCCATCGCATGGGCGAGATCATGCGCATTGCCGACCGGATCACCATCCTGCGCGATGGACACAGCAGGCCGCCAATCATGATCGCCGACGCCCGGATCGAAAACATTTCGGCCGAGATCAGTGGTCCAAGCAAGGCAATCGAACGCAAAGAACCGGCTGCCTCGCGACGCAGCATCGGCAGGGACGGCGAACCATCGCTGCGCGTCGAAAACCTGTCATCGGCGCGCACGCTGAAGAATGTATCCTTTGACATCCATCCAGGCGAGATCGTGGGGATCGCGGGGCTCGTCGGCTCAGGGCGGTCGACGCTCTGCAAGGCGCTTGCAGGTCTTCTGCCGGATGCCAGCGGCTCCGTCAAATTGGCTGGACGGCCGATCCACCTGGGCCGCCCACATGCGATCCTCGGGAACGGACTCGGGTTCGTTCCGGAAGACCGGCGCCTGGAAGGTCTGGTCCTGGACCACTCACTTGAGACAAATGTCGCGTTGCCCAATCTGTCGCGTTTGCGGTCGGGCGGAGGCCTGGGCCTGGTCATGCGCGCTCGCATCAGAGCGTTGTTCAACGACAGCGTCCGCGATCTCGCCCTTGTTGCCCGCGGGCCGACCCAGCATGCCAACGAGCTCAGCGGTGGCAACCAGCAAAAGGTGGTCGTGGCAAAGTGGCTGGCGGCCCGTCCGACCGTGCTCATCCTCGACGAACCGACATCAGGAGTGGATATCCGCGCCAAGGCGGAGATGGCAAACGCACTTCGGGCGGCCGTCGAACAATATGGACTCGCTATCCTTCTGGTGAATTCCGAACTCGATGAGATGACATCGCTCTGTGACCGCATTTTTGTGCTGGATCGCGGTCGTCTCGTCAACTCCGCCCCGCCCGGCGTGACCCCGAGCCAGCTCCAAGTGATGCTTCTGCAAGGTCCTGCCGCTATTCTCGATCTGGAGAGTGCTCATGCGTGAAACAACGCAAAATCAGGTTCAACTCGGCAAGCTTTCGCCAACGGTATTCCTGCGCGACCACGTCACATACGCGATCTTCGGGCTCGTCACATTGTATTTCGTCGTTGCGGCGCCAAGCTTTGCATCAATCGCAACGCTTGAGGCAATATTACGGATTACCGCTATCGTTTCGATCATGGCCGTTGGCATGACGTTCGTAATCATCAGCGCGGAAATTGATCTGTCGGTCGGATCCATGGCGAGCCTTTCAGGCATGATCGGAGCGATGTTGATTGAGGCAGGCGTACCTTGGGGAGCCGCTTTTGTGCTCACATTGGCCTTCGGCGCAGCCGTTGGCGCATTCTCCGGCTTGCTGGTTACCTTTCTTCGCATCCCTTCGTTCCTGGTAACACTTGGAATGCTCTCCGTGCTTTCGGGGGTTTCACTCACCTTGACCGACACCCGTCCTGTCCCAATTGTTTCGACCGGCTTCACAGACACGTTGTGGGACGGATCGATCGGGGCGGTACCCATGCCGATCGTATGGACCATCGTCGTTGCCGCCGTCGGCTACTATATCTTACATCTCACACCGATCGGTAGGCGGGTCTTTGCGACCGGCGGGAACGTCGTTGCCGCCCGATTTTCCGGTGTGCGGACGGACCGAATTAAACTCATGGCCTTCGTTCTGTCGGGTTTGACAGCATCGTTTGCAGGCCTGATGCTTGCAGCGCGAAGCACTGCCGGCAACCCAAGCCTCGGCGCCGGATTGGAACTCGATGTCATCGCGGCCGTCATCATTGGTGGAACGAGCCTGTTCGGCGGTCGCGGCAACATCATCGGTTCGGTCATCGGCGCGATCTTCATCGGTGTCGTCGGCTTCGGGCTTCTGGTCATGGGTTTTTCAACCTCGATTCAGGAAATCATCAAAGGCGGCATTATCATCGGCGCAGTCGCACTGGCACGGCGCTAATCGGGTGCGACCGCACGCGTGATAGCCGGTTTAGTAGAGCGATCCCAAATGCTTGGCCAAAATGGGGCGTGCGATCGAACTCAGGTGGCGGCTGCCTGCGGAGCGTGCAGCAGGCAGAACCAAAGTCTTGACACGCGACGACCGCACGCCGCCGAGGCTGTCCGATTTCATCCTCGGCCCGACCGGTCGATTTCGACAATTCGTGATGAGGTGGCGGACGGCTGTCACGAACGCGCGCCGAAAAGTTCATGCCAAAACGAGCGACGCGTCAAAATACTTCATAAAATTCCTAAAATTACCATTTCCTGCTTGCGCTGCCTGCGTTTGTTGATAGATTTTGACGGGTAACACAGAGGGGAGGGCCAGCTGTGTTGCCTGCCCTGCCGCTCTGCCGCGGCTGCGCACGATCACCGAAAATTGGAGGAAAGATTGAAAACGCTGTTTAAATTGCTTTTGGCTGGCGCTTTCGCCGCCGTGTCTGCATTTTCGGCCGCCTCAGCGGCAGAGAAAAAAATCGGCGTGGTCGTCCCGACGCTCGATGCTCAATTTTGGAATTCCTACGTTGATTTCATGAAAAAAGGCGCGGGCGAACTGGGTGTTGACCTTGTCGTTCTCAATGCCGACAACAAGCCGGACCAGATGGTGAAAAGTCTGGAGGATCTGGTCGCACAAGGCGTGGACGGGATTATTTTTACCCCATACTGGGCTACGGCCGTGCCGGGATTGACCCTCGCCAATCAGGCGAACATTCCGGTTATCCTGACCGACACCTATGCCGATTTTCCGCCGCAGACGGGACAATTCCCGAATTACGTCGCATTCATCGGTCCCAGCGATCGTGACGCAGGAAAGCAGATGGCGGAGGCACTTTTTGCCGCCCTGCAGCCCAGTCAGGACGGAAAGAAGCACATCGCCGTCGTGAACGGGACGTCCGGGACCTCGGTTGCGATCGATCGCCGCGCCGGATTGGAAGATGCGCTGAAGGAGCACCCGGAAGTTGTCGTTGCCGGAGAAGTTGACGGTAATTTCGTTCGGGACACGTCGCAAACTGTTTTTGAAAGTCTGTGGCAGGGACATCCCGAAGTCCAGGGTGTTTGGGCTGCCAACGGAGGCACGGCGACCGGCGTCATGGCAGCGATCACCTCAGCCGGCAAGACACCCGGAAAGGACATCATCGTGGTCGGCATGGACCTCAATCCGGAAAATGTGGATGCGGTCGAACAGGGAAAGCTGCTGTTTGACATCGGCGGCCATTGGCTGCAGGGAGGCTTCGCGCTCGTGACCATGTACGATTATCTCAATGGCCACAAGGTTTCGCCCGAGAATGCGAACATCAAGCTGAAGCTCTTGCCGCTTACCCGCGATCGGGTTGCGCAGTTCCGGACAGATTTCCCCGGCGGCGTTCCTGCCTACGACTTCAAGGCTCATTCGCTGACCTTCAGTAAGGATGCGAAAAGCGCCGTGTTTGAAATGAAGTACAGCAAGTAAAACAGCACGGGCCGGGGGGCGGCGAGGTCGCATCGTGCCCCCCGACTTTGAGGTGGATCCCGCGAAAGAGGTTTTCATGCTGTCTGCCCAGAATATGTCCAAAACATTTGGTGCAGCCAAAGCCTTGGAGGGCGTGTCTGCCGAAATCGGATCTGGCGAAGTCGTGTCGCTCGTCGGTGAGAATGGCGCTGGCAAGTCCACTCTGCTGAAAGCGCTCGGTGGTGTCTTCCCGTGGGACTCGGGAGCGGTCATGCTGGATGGCCAGCCTTACGCACCTGTCAATCTCGCTGACGCAGAAACAAGAGGCGTGGCTCTCGTATTTCAGGAACTCAATGTAAACAGATCTTTGAGCATTGCGGAAAACGTGATGCTGGGAAGACTTCGCAACTACCGCAGGTTCGGCTTTCTCGATACACGCCGCCTGAATTCGGACGCACAGGCGATTCTCGAGCGCATTGGCGCAGGTATCTCGACGTCAACCGACATCAATGATCTCAATCTCGGCCAGCTGAAGATTGTCGAAGTCGCCAGAGCTCTGGCCGCCGATCCGCGCTTTGTGTTTTTTGACGAATCGACAGCATTCCTCAACAATCGCGAGTCGCGCCAGCTGCTTGCGGTAATCGACAATTTGCGGAAGCAGAAGCTAGGTATCGCATTTGTCTCTCACCATTTGAATGAAGTTTTTTCCATTTCCGATCGTCTGGTGGTTCTGAAGGACGGACGGCTTGTCGGCAGCTTTCTGGCAGCCGGCATGACGGAAGCGCATCTGCATGGCCTGATGGTCGGCCGTGAGTTCGATGGCAGGATTTTCCCCCCGAAGACCATGGAGACCGGAGAGCCGCGCTCGGCGATAACGCTGGAAGAGGTTGTTGGGGCAGGAGGGCTTGGCCCGATTTCGCTTGATGTGAAGGCCGGTCGTATTGTTGGCATTGGCGGGATCAAGGGCTCGGGCGGCGATTTGTTGCTCCAGACCATCATGGGGATCGGAGACGTCATCTCCGGAACGATGTCGCTTGAGGGAAAGGCTTTTCGGCCGCGCAACCCGAAGGATGCCTGGCATCATGCGATTGCCTACGTCCCCGGCGACCGAACAGGCGAAGGACTGATCTCGGAGTTTGCGATCGAAGAGAACCTGACATTGTCGGCGCGTCCGGTCAAAGCAGGGATATTCGTTGATCGCAGCCGCGGCGGGATTATCACCAGCGAGATGTTATCCAAACTCAAGATCAAGACGTCAGATCAATCGCAGGCGACATCGACGCTCAGCGGCGGAAACATGCAAAAAGTGGTCCTCGGCAAGTGCTTGGCGACGAGGCCGCGGCTTCTTCTCCTCGACAACCCCACCCGCGGCGTGGATGTGGGCGCGAAAGCAGAAATCTACCGGCATATTCGTAGCCTTGCAGATGATGGCATGACGATCCTGATGGTAACCGAGGACCTCGGCGAGCTTATCGGCATGGCGGATGAGATTATTGTGACACGCAAAGGCCAGATTTCGTGTCGGTTCGAAGTCGGGCAGAAGCCCTCGGAGGAGGAGGTGGTGAAGTGGATGATGTAGCAGAATCGGCCCCGTCGACGAAAGTCACGAGATCATTCCTCAATGTGCGAAACCTGCGAAATTTTTTCCCGATCTTGCTCCTGTTGTCCCTGAGCGTGGCGTTCGCGCTTTCCTCCGACAGGTTCCTGACGGTCAACAACGGCCTGATTGTCCTTCAGCAGAGCACTGTCCTGATCGTGGTCTCTCTGGCGATGACGTTTGTCATCGTGGCGGGATCCATCGACCTGTCGGTTGGCTCCACGGTCGCGCTCAGCGCTCTCGCAACGGCGGCGACCTCGGGCAGCCTGGGGGCTTTTGCGCTGGTGCCAGGCGTTCTTGTCGGCATCTGCTGCGGCCTTCTCAACGGACTGCTGTTTGCCTATGGAAAAATTCCGTCGTTTATCGTTACGCTCGGCACATTGGTCATTTATCGCGGTGTTGTGCTTCTGTTCACCAAGGGCGCACCGGTTTCGATTTCAAACGCCGACTTCCTGCTGGTCTACACAACCAGAACTTTCGGGGTGCCGAACACCGTTCTGATCGCCATCGCCGCTCTGGTGTTGGTGACGATCATTTTCAATCAAACGGTATTCGGTCGCGAGGTCCGGGCTGTTGGGGGCGGTGAGCGGGTCGCGCTGCTCAGTGGAATTCCCGTTAACTCGGTCAAGCTTGGTGTCTTTGTCCTCTGCGGCGCGCTTTGCGGCTTGGCAGGCCTGCTGCAGGCGTCAAGAACGATGGCTGCGACTGCGCAGCTCGCTGAAGGATTGGAACTCGACGTCATCGCTGCTGTGGTGGTCGGAGGCACGCCGCTGACCGGCGGCATCGGCAAGATCCGTGGAACGGTATTGGGCGTCCTGATCATCGCGATCCTGTCGAACGGGATGAATATGATCGGGATGGATCCGTATTTGCAAAACATCATCAAAGGTGCCGTCTTGATCGTGGCCGTCTTTCTGACGATCGACAGATCAAAGATCCTCATCATCAAGTGAGATGACGGCACGACAACGGCAGGCACTTGGATGTTGGCAGTCGGTAGCAGCTGCTACGACCGCTGTCATCCGACAGGATTGACGACGCTGATGGCGGCGTTGCTGGAGAAGAAATGATTGGAGGGAGGATGTCCATGAATACAAATCTGATGTTGATCGGTGGCGAACGGATTGCCGGCAACGGCGGCTCGCGCGACGTTTTCAACCCGACGACCGGCCAAGTTTTCGCGAGTATCAGCGAGGCAAGCAAAGCGCAGGTCGACGATGCAGTATCGGCGGCTCGCGCAGCGCAGCCGCATTGGGCGGCGATGGCGCCGCTGGAACGTGCGGCGATCATGCACAGGATTTCGGCGCTGATCTCCGAAAATGCCGAGGAGCTCGCGCGGATAGTGGTGCAGGAGCAGGGAAAGCCGATCAACGAGGCAAGAGGGGAGGTCGCCGGAGCTGCAGGTTTCTTCTCCTACTATGCGGAATTTGCCAGGCGCATCCAGGGGGAAATCCTGCCGTCGGATGCCAGGGGCGAACAGATCTGGATCCAGCGGGTCCCCGTCGGCGTCGTCGCGGCCATTATCCCGTGGAATTACCCCGCCGCGTTGGTCAGCCGCAAGGTCGCTCCGTCCATGATAGCCGGCAATACCATCGTTCTGAAGCCGCATGAGGAAACACCTTTGTCGGCTTTGTACATGGGAAAGCTGTTTATGGACGCGGGAGTGCCAGCCGGCGTTATCAATATCGTAACGGGAGCAGGCGCGGAGATCGGCGAAGCCTTGACCTCCCATGCGGACGTGGATCTCATTACGATGACAGGCAGCGTTCCGACGGGAAAGCGGATCATGGCGACCGCCGCGAACAATCTTGTTCCTGTCTCGCTTGAGCTTGGAGGCAAGGCACCGTTCATCGTAATGGACGACTGCGATATTGATCTCGCAGTGCGCTCAGCTGTCACGTCTCGCTACATGAATTGTGGCCAGGTCTGCATTTGCAACGAGCGCACGCTGGTGCATGAGCGGGTCTACGACCAATTCGTCGAAAAGTTCGTAGCGGCAAGCCGCGCGCTGCGGTTGGGAGATCCTCTTTCTGAACAGACCGATCTCGGACCGAAGGTTTCGCAACGCGAACTCGAAAAGGTCGAACGGATCGTCGAGGCGGCAATCAAGGAAGGTGCTGAGCCCCTGCTGCAAGGTGGGCGTCCAGAGACCCCGCCGGTGAAGGGCGGTTACTGGATGACACCGACCGTCCTGACCGGCGTGAAACCGAGCATGGCCATTATGCAAGACGAGATTTTCGGGCCTGTCGTCCCGGTCATGAGGGTGGAGAGCTTTGATGAGGCGCTTTCGGTTGCGAACGACAGCCGCTATGGCCTGTCCGCCTACCTCTTCACCAATGATTTCGCAAAAATCATGCGGGCCGTGAACGACATCAATTTCGGTGAAGTCTACATCAATCGCGTTGGGCCGGAATCCCTGCAAGGCTTCCACAACGGCTATCGCAACAGCGGCCTGGGCGGCGACGATGGAATCCATGGTCTTGAAGCGTTTCTCAGGAAGAAAACCGTGTATGCGAATTACTCCGGAACGTCACCGGTAGCGCTGATGCCTTACGCGGAATAGTCCGGCTACCAAAATTCTGGCGCGCGTCGGGATGATCGACGCGACGGGGTGCGTCCGCTCGATGCGCCTCGTCAGGATTGTTTTGCGGCGCGGAAGATCGACAGGATTGGTCAATGCGAGATCATGGGCGGCTGTCGCAATTATGTTGCCGGGGAAATCGAGGACGAGGACTCGAATGATCTATAGCGTTGAAGAGAGCATCAGGCGGATTGTCGCAAGGTCTCGCGTGGCCGATCCACGCGAGACCTTTGCCTTCGCCGCCGGCCGATGCACCGTGCGTTATGCCAGGGAGGCGACGGCCTGTGCGCACATGTATGTTGGACGCCAACATGCGTAATCGCTGGCTAGTCGTCGCCGACGACCTGATCGATACCGCAAATTGTGCCGTCGCTTTTCGAAGACGAGGATTTGGCGCGGCCGTGAGTTGGGCCTCAACAGGCGAGCCCAATTTCGCAGAAAGTTCCGTTTTTTCATTTCATGTCGACAGTGGCTGCATGCGCGCATCCGCGGCAACAAAGCGCCATGAGCAGGCGCTTGCCGAGTATCTAGTCGCGGGCCGCATGATGTTCAAAAAAATCGATTCCACCATGAAAGGGCAGCCCGCGGCGGACATCGCACCCACCCCCTTGCCTCACGCCTCAAGGCCATAAGAACGGAAGGACGTTTTTGATGAACCGCCCCACCATAGCCATCACGATGGGAGATCCTTCCGGGATTGGACCAGAAATCGTCATGAAAGCACTTGCTCAGTCGGTTGTCCATGAAATGTGCCGCCCATTCGTCGTTGGCGACGCTTCCCGCCTGCGACAGGCCGCATCGATCCTAGCAATCGATCTTCCGGTGATCGCGCTTCAATCCCCTGAATGCATCGATTTCAACCCGCGTGCGGTTCATTGCGTCGATCTGAACATCGTTGCAGACAGTCTTCCTTTCGGCAAAGTCTCGGCTCAAGCGGGGGAGGCCGCATTTCGCTATATCGAGAAGGCGGTCGCCCTCGTCCAGGCCGGCGCCGCACAAGCCATATGCACGGCCCCGTTATCAAAGGAAGCTCTTCATGCTGCAGGGCACAAATATCCCGGCCATACGGAATTGCTCGCCTATCTCACCGGCACCCCCGAAGTCTCGATGATGCTGGTATCGCCAAAGCTGCGCGTCATTCATGTGACCACCCATATTGGGCTCATTGACGCCATCGCCAAGATCGAGCCGGCTTTGGTGGAGCGCGTTATTGCAAGGGGGCATGATGTCCTCGAGAAAGCCGGGTATACTAATCCTAAAATCGGCGTTTGCGCCATCAATCCCCATGCAGGAGAAAACGGGCTCTTCGGGCGTGGCGAGGAGGCAGAGAAAATCGCGCCGGCAGTGCGCCGCTGCCAAGCCAGAGGGTGGGACGTCCGCGGGCCACTTCCTGCTGACACGCTGTTCTTCCTCGCCGGTCGAGGTGACTTCGACATCGTCGTTGCGATGTATCACGATCAGGGACACGGTCCGATCAAGGTCCTGGGGCTGGAAGCAGGCGTCAATATAACTGTCGGCCTGCCAGTTATCCGAACATCGGTCGATCATGGCACTGCTTTCGACATTGCAGGCAAAGGCATTGCCGACGAGCGGAGCCTCGTTGAAGCAATCCGTCAAGCAGTGGAACTCGCACCAAAGGGGATCATCTCCTAGAGGATGGTGTTGTCTTCAGGGCGAGCCTAGAGCGCATTGACATTCGGTACGGAGTCGGGCCTTGGTCTACTAGTCTGGACCTCCGACTCAATGAATTTGCAATGTTTGTCACATTTGGTTCTGACTCAGGCATCCGCCCGCTAGATATTCGCCAAGACCTCAGAAATGACGGAAAATTTCACGGCCTGCCACCGTCTATAGTGGAGCACCAGCTTCGCCGAAATCCAGCAGTCTCCGCTCTTTTTGGCGGCCTCCCATCCCAGTAGCCCCTTAGACTGCGCAGCCGTCAGCAATCTGCCGGCATGGCTGCGGG
>NZ_JACHZQ010000018.1 GCF_014193655.1 Rhizobium sp. BK313
GAGCCGGCTGATCTTGTCATTGCGCACAACGCCGGCTTCGATCGGCCGTTCTGCGAGGCATTCTCGCCCATCTTCGCCGGAAAAGCCTGGGCCTGTTCGGTCTCCGAAATTAATTGGGCGGCACGTGGCTTCGAGGGCACCAAGCTCGGCTACCTGATTGGGCAGGCGGGCTACTTTCACGAGGGCCATCGGGCCGTCGACGATTGCTTTGCCCTGCTTGAAGTCCTCGCGCGGGATGGGGGAGGAATGGAACCAACGCCGTTTGCCGAGCTCTATGAGGCCAGCCAGCGATCCCGCGTTCGCATCTTCGCCGAAAACAGCCCGTTCGACATGAAGGATCACCTGAAAGCGCGGGGCTATCGCTGGTCTGACGGCAGCGACGGTCGACCGAAGTCATGGTGGATCGAGCTTGCGGAAGACGCTCTCGATGACGAACTCAGTTATCTGCGTTCGGAAATCTACCGCTGGGATGAAGCAGATCCACCGATCAAGCGGCTCACCGCATTCGACCGATTCAAGGCCTGACTGGCTCGGCTATTTGGACTTATCGTCCGAAATGACGATGGCGGCTTGAACCAAGAGCCAGATTTCCGGTCAATAGCGATGCCAGCATCCTGGCACCCTCTCTTGTAAGCACGACTCCTGAAGTCGCTGCCGTTGTCGACGTGCAATGTCTCTGGCAGACCCGAGTTTCTGAACGTGCCGGAAAAACTGAAAGAGAGCTTGTTAGCGATCCCTCAGGTGACCATTAAGGAAATTTCCGAGTTCTCTCCCACAGTAGCTCACGGCAAAATTGGTGGTGATGAGTGGGAGCTTGAACATGATGGCGGATCATGAACGTTTTCTCCGAACTCAGCCTCCCATGAGCGTGACGGCGGGAATTTGCCTGCTCTCTTCGCCATCGATCCAGAGGCAGCTTCGCCGACAAATGGCACCTTGTTGCTATCAAGGGCAGGAAATACTGGCTGTGGCGCGCCGTCGATGCCGACGGCTATGTTCTCGACGCCTGTTACAGAGCCGACGGAACAGGAAGGCAGCTCTGAAGTTGATGCGAAAGCTGCTGAAGGGCCAAGGCGCCACGCCACGTGTCATGGTGACCGATAAGCTCCGCTCCTATTCTGCGGCCGGGGGCCACGTCGATAGGCCGCGCCGCGGCCCGTTGTCATGCCTCCAGCACCCCCTCATGGCCGGCGGCCTTCGCCGCCTTGACGAACTTGCGGTCGAATGTGGCCAACCCTTCGCAATGTGCTGACTTTCCGAGATGCAGTGCGTCCGCGAAATCCATTCCCTTTTCGGCAAAATCGAGGGCGGAGGCGACGACCTCCGCATCCTCGATCGTCACGGTCGGGAGGCCTGCGAAGGCTCTCAGCGCACCTGCGACATCCGCCGGCCGGAATCCATAGGTGCTGCGCAGCACCCATTCCACCTCCAAGATCACCGTCACGGCGGCAAAGACCGGCCGGCCGTCGATCAACGAGCGGGCGCGCGGGGACTGTTCGGGATGGTCGCCGGTCAGGTAGCGGATGATCAGATTGGTATCAATCGCGAGCATTGCGCCGCCTTGCTTCGGCGAGGACGCCTGCGTCCATCTCCTCGATGCTCTTCGGCTTGTCGCCGCTATAGGGAAGCAGGCCAAACACATCCTGGGGTCGCGTCTCGACAAAGGCCGGTGCGGGCTTCAGCAGGACGCCATCGGGCGTTTCTTCGACCGTCAGTCGGGTTCCGGCATCCCATTCCCGCTTCAGGCGGATGGCCTTGGGCAGAATGATCTGCCCCTTGGTTGAGACGGTGGTTGTGAGCTTTTCCGTACTGGCCATTGGCCCGAACCTTCCGAAGTAAGACGATGGTAAGATAAGGCCAAAAGGCTCCGCGTTCAAGCCGCTGCGTCGCGTAGAGGAAGAGTTTGGCCGGAAAGGGTTGGGCTTATGCAGTCGAGAGACCGCTGCGCCGCTCGATCCGTTCCTGCTCTCCGAGGTTCCCCTCATTGCGAAGACGGGATCGGGACTGCGGGTGCGGACGTCGGTCACTTTGGCCAGCCCCACATCGAGGGGATGACGCTATGCCAATCCTGAAAACATAAAAGCCCAGTCTGACACGGACCAGGCTTTTGTTATGCCAATGCAACTTGGCCATTACTTGTTCAGTGCATCCTTCAACGACTTGGCCGGCTGGAAGGTCAGCTTCTTAGCGGCGGCGACCTTGATGGTCGCGCCGGTACCCGGATTGCGGGCCTCGCGCTCGGGGGTATCCTTTACTTTGAACTTGCCGAACCCCGGGATGGACGTTTCGGCGCCGGAGGTCGCGGCAGCCGCAATAGATGCGAAGACAGCCTCGACGACTGCCTTGCTCTGCGCCTTGCTGAGGCTGTGTTCGGCGGCGATCTTGTCGGCGATTTCGTTGGTCGTGGTCATGTGGATCCCCTTTCGTTAGACTCCGAAATCCATCTCACCGGAAAAGCGTGCTGTCACCGTGTTCGCACCTCGTGCGTAAGCGCTTCCCTGGTCTTTCCACAATTTCCAGCCGGTCTATAGCCTTTTTGGTGCTTTCTGCGCGCGAGTACCAGGAAACGCGATGCGGCCTCCCGCTCTGTGGCAAACACCTCGCTTTTTTCGCATCCGCGCTTTCCGATCCTTCCCCAGCAACGCACGACAGCCATCCCGCCAAATAAGGTAGGTTGGAGGAGAACGTCTAATAACGTGCCATGTTCTTGGCATCGTCGATGCGCTGCTAGTATAGGCGATAGGGATAAACAAACATGTGGTCAGCATCGCCGCGTCGCTCGAGTGTGTCCAACGACGCTTTCGAATCAATCAGCACGCTCCGATTCACAATAATGACGGATGGAGTTCGAGTCCTGTCGTGGGCCGGTGCTGGTCATCGCGAGAGCGAACGTATATAGCGACGCCGTCGTCGCCCAGGCGATCGAAGCGATGAGCGGCATCGAGAAGTCGTCGGAAGAGATCGGCAAGATCATCGGCGTCATCGACGAGATCGCCTTCCAGACCAACCTGTTGGCACTGAATGCCGGCGTCGAGGCGGCCCGCGCCGGCGAATCCGGCAAGGGTTTTGCCGTCGTCGCCCAGGAAGTGCGCGAACTGGCGCAACGTTCGGCCGCTGCCGCCAAGGAGATCAAGGACCAGATCGCCCGCTCCTCCGGCCAGGTCGACCAGGGTGTCCGCCTCGTCGGCGAGGCCGGCGAAGCGCTGAAGCGCATTTCCGACCAGATCAAGGCGGCCAACGAGATCGTCTCGAAGATCGCCCACAGCGCCTCCGAACAGGACACGACGCTGCGCTCGATCTCCTCGTCGATGAACCAGCTCGATGCCGCCACGCAGCAGAACGCCGCCATGGCGGAAGAAACGACGGCCTCGGCCGAAACACTGGCCGCCGACACCGAGGACCTGCTCGGCCTCATCCGCGGCTTCCGCGTCACCAATGGCAACCCACAGGCGCCACAGCAGAGGCGAGCCGCGTAAACATTCCTCGACTGTTCAGGTCAAAGACACGAAGCCGCCGACAGCCTCGGCGGCTTTTGCTTTTTCGACTGAGAATTCCGCTCATCGCAGGCTGAAAGGGGTCTTTGCGCTATTCGCGAAAAGGATGGAAGGATCGAGAACGGTGACAGAACTGGAAGAGACCCTCGATCTGCACTAACCGACCCTGTGGCACGAGAGTGATGCAGGATCTGGCGCCGTCGCACTCGTTGACGCCGACGTCTGACAGAGCCCATGGCCTTCTGCCTCGCTGGGCAAAGAGGTCCCGCTGGATTGAATAGGTGAAAGCAGAAATTTAATCATAGTAACACCTGGGCTAAAGTGACAGAGAAAGGTCACCCCTCATACCCAATCAGGGCCGACCATCTATCGATCCCTCCCTGTCATGCGAATTTTGCATGCGTGTAACGCCAGAAGAGATAAATCGAAAAATTTGGGTGGGGCGATTATCAGCGCCGACGTTGACATCGATCTGCTGAGCCGGACTGGACTGGCTATCCTGCAAGGCTTTAAGGCTTAGTGTCGGTAACGGGTGCGGGCGTGCTACGCGAGAGATTCGGTAGGAACTTCTGGCGGGCTGCCTCATAGGCGTTCCAGTCGGCTATATCACAAGCTCGCCTTGATCGAAGCCTGCTAGTGCCGCATCAACCATTTCTTCGGCGTTCATCACGATACCGTCTGGAAGATTGCTGATGGGGACACCAGCAGTATCCCAAAAATCAGTGGCAGTTGCACCGGGAAGGACGGCCTGGATACGGACATTGCTGTCCCCAAGTTCTTTGTTCAGCGAAAAGGTGAGCGCCAGTACATATGCTTTCGTCCCGCCATAGACCCCATTGAGGACTTCGGGCGCAATTCCGACAATTGAAGCTATGTTGACAATGGCGCCGCTCCGACGTTCGGCGAAGCTTGGAGCGGCCGCGTAGGTCAAGCGGGTCAGTGCAGCAACGTTCAAGTTGATCATCCGTTCCATTGTATCGACATCCGAGCCTAACAGCGGCCCCGCGGCGCCAGCGCCGGCATTGTTGATAAGGATCGTCAGTGTGGTGTCGCTCCGCAGCATCTCTTCCACGGAGGACAGGTCTCTTTTCGCGTTGTTGTTTGGCACTTAATCGTAAGGATGCGCCTGCTCGGGCAAATAGCGGCACTTAATTTGAGATTTTTCGATGCGATTTTCTGCGCTTGACGCCTTCAGATTCGGCAATAACCTTCTGTAATATTTGCCAATTTCTGATGAAGCTTGGCCGAAGGCAGCCATTTTGTCCACAGCGGCGATTCTCACATTAAGTGCCGAAATCCAAGCCATAATCTCAAATTACGTGCCCAATCTCAAATTAAGTGTCGCGCTATCTTATTGAAATTCTTGCAGGCGGAGTCTTGCGATTAAATGCAAAACGACACCGTGAAGGCCAATTCGTGATCGAAGACGCAAGCGTTCGCCAGTCTATCGCAATCCATCTGCCGGGCTGTGCAACCCGAAGGGCATCCATAAAGTATGTGGTCGTGGTCCTTGTTGAGGATTCTAGTGCACATCTCGGTGAACCGTTTGTTTGGAAAGGCAAATGCACGAGCTTGCTGCAATTCTGGGTGACCGGCGGCGGTGGGGAGTGGAGGAGCTTAGGCACCTGGGTTATGATCAGATCGCTTTTATGCGTGAGACAATATCGGATGCGCCTTGGCTGCCGTATCTGACATTCGGAACGCTCGCGACGACGTTCTTATCGAGCCACCAAAATTAGCCGCGAGCGGAGCCGCAGTATGACAAGCCGTTTTCGTCTTCATCACTTGGAGATTTTCTGGGCGGTGATCCGGACCGGAAGTCAGCGGGAGGCTGCGAGCCTGCTTGGGCTTTCGCAGCCGGCGGTGAGCAAGCTGCTGCGACATGTCGAAGACCAGGTCGGGATGCCTTTGTTTCGTCGCCTGAAAGGCCGTCTCGTCCCGACGCCCGAAGCGATGACCTTCTTCGAAGCGGTCGATGATATCTTTGCGCGTGTCGAGGGAGCGGAGCGGCTGGTCCGCGAACTCAAGCGCCGGTTTTCTGGCCAGCTGACGATCGTGTCGGTGCCTGGCCTCACGACGACCTTCGTGCCGGAGGTAATTGGCCGCTTTCTAAAGGAGCAGACGGATGTGCGGATCGGCATCACCAGCCTGCCAACGGCTCAGGTCATCGACCGTGTACTGAAGAAGCAGGCGCATATCGGGCTGGTCTACGGACCGATCGAAGCGACAGCCGCTGAAACGGTTTTGCTTTGCACGACCCACATCATTTGCGCGATACCGGAAGGCCACAGGCTCGCCGAAAAGACCGTGATCATGCCGGACGATCTTGCGGGCGAACCGATCATCTCGGCAGCTTTCATGCCGCAATGGGGTCAGCTGGTTGATCAGGCCTTCGAAAAAGCAGGAGTGACGCGGAACATTGTCGCGAATTGCGCCAATTCCGATATCGCCTACAAAATGGCGGCTGAGGGAGCTGGGATCGCGGTCGTTCCCATGACACCGCTTCGCGATGCCATAACACGCCCAGTCGTTCTTCGCCGTTTTGCACCGGCGATCTCGCTGCCGGTGCTTGCCGTTCACAACCGGACGGAACCACTTGAACAGCTGGCGGCAAGCCTTATCGGTTGGCTACGGGCGTCCACACGCGATTACCAATGGGATGCTTTGCCGTTCACGTCGGCGAAGCTTGCGCCTTCCAGAATCCGCCCGAGACGCGGCAGGGAGAGTGATAACTAGAGTTATCACTAACGTGTTCTTTTGAATTGGACGTTCCCGCCTTCCGGGAGTGATATCTCTTTCAGAGCAAAGGTGTGTGCGGCGGACCTCTGGAGGGAGGATCGCCCTGCACACCCGGTGCCGCAAAGACCCTTGGAGCAAGGGCTGCGGCGTGTGCCTGGGAGGACCGGCGTGAAACTAATCTTCAAGATTGCGGCGGCTCTCGGCCTGATATTCTGTTCGGCGGAAGCAAAGGCGGCGACCCTCGGCACGCATTATGACGTGACCGGCGGTGGCGGCGTGAAGCTTTCGGCCTATTCCTGGGGTAATCAAAATGGCCCGGCTATTCTCTTCATCCATGGAGTCGAGCAGAGCCATCTGATCTGGGATCATCAATATGACAGCGCTCTCGCCAAGGAGTTTCGGATTGTCGCGCTCGATCTGCGTGGCCAAGGCGAGTCTGAGAAGCCGGCCGACGTCGCCGCCTATAACACCAGCGCGCTCTACGCCGACGACATCGCTGCGGTCATCAACACCCTTGGTCTGAAGAAGCCGGTAGCGGTTGCGTGGTCGGCCGGCGGTTTCGTGCTTTGCGACTATCTGCGGAAATATGGCGACGGCGATCTCTCGGGTATCAATTTCGTTGCGGTCTCGACCAAGCGCGGCGTTCCGGGCGCGGAAAAGCTCAAGGGCGCCGGTTCGAGTACAGGCAATAGTGCGGCAGGGCTTCATTCGGAGCGTGCCGAAGACGAGATCGACTCGACCATGGCCTTCGTCAAATCCATGGCCTACAAGCCGCTGCCGCCGGAAGAATTCACGCGCATCGTCGCGCTCAACATGATGACGCCACCCAACATCCGGGCGATCCTGTCAGTTCGGCCGGTCGACAATGGCGATGTGCTGGCCAAGATCCGTGTGCCCGTCATGCTGTCGTACGGGTTGAAAGACGTCGTCATCAATCCCGACACCGCAGGTCACTACGTCGCCTCAGCGATCCCTGCCGCCAACCTCAACTATTACGAGGATGCCGGCCATCTCCTCTTTATCGATCAGGCCGATCGCTACAACGCCGATCTGCGCGAATTCGTTTTCAAGGCCAGCAATAAACAGCCATAGGCGCGACATGGCCTGGTCCATAGTTGCGCAATCGAGTCACAGGTGATGGATGTCTGACAACACGATAAATTCTTCCGCTGAAGCCGTCGACCCGAACGCTGGGCCGGAACTTGTCATCTCGACCGAAGGCATGGTGCGCATCTTCCGGATCAATAGGCCGGCACGCATGAACGCGATGACACCCAATATGCAGACTGAGCTTTCGGAGGCTTTCATCGATGCTGGGCAGGACCCTGGCGTCCGTGCGATCATTTTGACGGGTACCGGCGACCGCGCCTTTTGTTCGGGCATGGATCTCAAAGTGCGCAAGGAAGCCGACGAGGCCGGCAAGCCCTATCGCTACAAGATGACGACGCTCAATCGTTTTGGTCTGGAAGTAATCCTCGAAACATACAAGCCGACCATCGCGGCGCTGAACGGCACCGCCGTGGCCGGTGGTTTCGAACACGCGCTCGCCTGCGACATGCGTATTGTCTGCGAGCACGCCAAACTTGGTCTGCCGGAGGCGAAGCGCGGGATGGGAGCACATTTTTCCACGATTATGCTGCCCAGGGTGATCCCGCGCGCGATCGCCATGGAGATGCTCTATCGCGGCGATTACATCAGCGCCGAAGAGGCTTATCGCTGTGGGCTGGTCAATCGCGTGGTGCCGGTGGGGGAGGCCTTAAACGCGGCGCTTGAGCTGGCAACGGCGATCGCCAAGAACGCTCCCATCACTATCAGGCGCATGAAGGAGACGGCGGTGAAATCATCCGGCTTGCCGCTCGCCGCCGCCCTCAGGCTTGATGAGGGGCTGAACCCCTATCTCAGCGAAGACCGCAAGGAAGGTGCGCGCGCCTACGTAGAAAAACGCGAGCCGCGCTGGCAAGGCCGCTAACGGCAGTCCCTACCGCTCAAAACCCATCCAAACCGACCTCATCTGCTTGGACCGAATATGAAAAAGCCAACGAATTCCGAAGCCTTGACGGCACTCTTCCATCCTCGTGCCGTAGCCGTCCTCGGTGTGTCCGAAGAGCCGACGAAGCATAATCACATTGCCTTTGCCAACGCTAAGGCGAGCAGCTTTGCGGGCAATGTCTATCCGATCCACCGGACGTTGACGCAGGTGGCCGGCGCACAATGTTATCCAGGGCCAGCGGCATTGCCGGAAAAGGCCGATGTCGTTTTTCTGGCGATCCCCGCAGCAGCGACGATCGAAGCGCTGAAGGATTGCGCCGAGGCCGGCATCACGGTCGCCATCGTCGGTTCCGCGGGGTATTCAGAAAGCGGACCAGAAGGTGTCGCCCGCCAGGCGGAACTGGCACAGCTGGTCGAAAGCCATGGCATCCGCCTCGTAGGGCCGAATTGCAACGGCATCTATAATGCCACGATCGGTCTTTCGATTGGGTTCAACACCGCTCACTCGAAACGGATCAAGGCTGGCGACATCGCCATTCTGTCGCATAGCGGCGCATTGTTCGATATTCTCGTGACCCAGCTCGACGCGCTCGATGCCGGCATGTCCATCTTCGTATCCGCTGGAAATGAAGTCGATTTCAACATCCTCGACTATCTCGACTATCTGGTTGACCATGATCCGACGCGTGTCATCGCGCTTCTGCTCGACTCCGTTCCCGATGGCCGTCGCTTCCGCGAGCTTGCACAGCGCGCACACGAGGCAGGCAAACATATCGTGGCCCTGAAGATCGGCCGCACCGATGTCGGCTCCCAGGCCGCGATGGCGCATTCCAGTCGCATGGCGACCGGAGCGGTCGCCTATAAGGCTCTGTTCAAGGCATGTGGCGTGCCGCTGGTGTCGTCGCTCGAGGGGCTGACCACCGCCGCCGCCATGTTGTCGCTCTTTGGTTCGGTCGACGGCAGCCTCGCCGTATTGTCAAATTCCGGCGGCGGGGCTTCGCTTCTGGGCGATCTGACCGAAGAACTCGGAATACCGCTCACGCAATATAGCGCGGACACATTGACGGCACTTGCTCCTTTCCGCCAGTTCTCTCATGTCGGCAACCCCACCGATTTCGGCGCGTTCGGTGCCCGCACGAAAGCTCAGGAAGTTCCCTCCATCATTGCAGCCGATCCCGGCGTCGGGCTCTTCCTGTCCCAGATGCATGCCCAGCGATCATGGCAGCGTATTCCGACGATGTCGGCGCTGACGCGCGGCCGCGAGACCAGCGGCAAGCCATTCGTCCTCTTGGCACCTGGTGGGCTTTCACCGGAAGCCATCGAGGATTGCAAGAAGGCGGATATTCATATTTTCAAGGATACCAACGCGACGTTGCAGGGCATTGCCGCTGTCTTGACCCGTCAGACACGAGATCCGGGGAGCAGGAAAGTTGCTGCGGCACCTGTCGCCGACGAAGAATTGCTGACGCTGACGCGGCCGCTGACGGAACCGGAGAGCCTGTCGCTTCTTTCGCGCTTCGGCATCGCGACGACACGCACTGAAGTTTGTACCTCCCTCGATGAGGCGCTGTCCGCTGCGGAAGCGATCGGCTGGCCGGTTGTCCTCAAGGCCGTGGTGAAGGGCCTGGCGCACAAAAGCGATGCCGGGTTGGTGCGCGTCGACATCGAGGACAAGGCGGCACTCCGGCAGACCTTCATGGATTTCGGCCAGCCGGATACGGTTGCCGTGCAACCGTACGTCCGCGGTCGCCTCGAAGCGATCGCCGGTATCACGGTCGCCGAGGACGTCGGGCCGATGCTTCTGCTTGGATTGGGAGGAATCTATGCGGAAGCCATCAACGACATCGCCATGTGGTCTATTCCAGTCGATCGGCAAACCATTCGCGATGAGCTTGCCCGAACGGCGGTCGGGCGGATCGTCACCAGTTCGCGATGGACCGTACCCGGCTCGCTCGACGCTATCGTCGATACGTTGATGAAGCTCCAGAGTTTCGCACTCTGGGCGGATGCGCGCATTGCGGCGGTCGACGTCAATCCGCTGGTTATCGGCGAGAAGGGCGTAATTGCGGTCGATGCTCTCGTGGTGCCGGCGACCGCGGCTTTGGCCGCGAATAATTCCGAGGCGGCGGAATAACCGCCGCCTAGCCTGCCGGGACGCCTTCAGTCACGGCCGCAAGATAATTTGGTAACCGGAGGAGGATACCCAATGCCGACACGACGCAAAATTCTTAAGGGGGCGGCTGCACTCGGCCTCGCCAGCTTTGCCGGCCGCAGCTTTGCCGCAGCGCAGTGGCCGTCGCAGCCGATCAGTTTCGTGGTTCCGTTTTCGCCTGGGGGCACCGGCGATATTATCGGGCGCCTGATCGCGCAACGCCTGACATCCGTTCTCGGCCAATCGATCCTGATCGAGAACCGCGCCGGTGCAGGTGGTACCGTTGGGGCACAGGACGTCGCCAAGTCCGATCCCGACGGCTACACGTTCCTGATGGCCGCCATCGGCACGCTCGCGTTCGATCCGGCTCTTTATCCGAAGAGCGGCTATGATCCGGTGACGAGCTTCACCCCCGTCATCCAGACCAGTACCGTTCCGAATGTGCTGGTCGTCAATCCGAGCGTGCCTGCCAAGACGGTTGCTGAGTTGGTCGCCTACGCCAAAGCCAATCCTGGCGTGCTCAATTTCAGCTCCGCCGGATCGGGTAGCTCCGCCCATGTTTCGATGTCCTATTTCAACATCGTCGCCGGCCTGGACATGGTTCATATCCCCTATAAAGGAACCGGCGCGGCAGTCACAGACTGCGTTGCCAACCGCGTTCAGCTGGTCATGACCGGCGCACCACCGCTGTTGCCCTTCATCAAAAGTGGCCAGCTTCGCGCCATCGCCGTCTCCAGCCTGGAACGGGCATCCTTCCTGCCTGATCTCCCGACGATCGCCGAGTCCGGCTATCCCGGTTTCGAGGCCGACCAATGGGAAGCGCTGATGGCGCCGGCAAAAACCCCGAGTGCGATCATCGATCGCGTCTATTCCGAGATCACCAAGCTTCAGAACGATCCCGGCTTTGTCACCGATCTTGCCAATGTCGGTGCCATCCCGGTCAAGAAGTCGCCGGCGGAGCTCGCAAAATTCATAGCCTCGGAGAAGCAGCTCTGGGGTGACTTCATTCGCAAGATGCAAATCCAGCCGGATTGAAATGGACAGGAGATTCGCGATGCAGATCAAGATCGCCAATCACAAGGAATTTGCGGCCGGAGCGCTCTTTCTCGCAATCGGTATTGGCTGGGGCATCCTTTCGCTCCAGCTCAACCTTGGTCGTATGACCCGCATGGGGCCGGGCTATTTTCCGCTCTGCATGTCGGTCGCGCTGGCCTTCATCGGATTGATCGCCATGGTGCGGTCGATCCGTGGCGTGGAAGTGGTAAGCATCGAGCATTTTCCGATCGCCCCGTTCTCGTTCCTGCTGATCGGCATGATCGGCTTCGGATTGCTCGTCCGGACGGGCGGATTGATCCCCGCCACGCTCTTCGTTCTTGCCTGCTGTTGTCACCGCCTGTGGCGATCGAGGCCGCTGGAGGCGATCGCCATCTGCGTGGCCTTCACGGCGGCAGCATCGCTGATCTTCGTCTACGGCCTCGGGCTGCCGATCAAACTTTATTCGTTCAGTTTCTGAACCAGGCTGCTGGCGGTAAACCTCGATGGAAACACTGACTAATCTTTTGATGGGATTCCATGTCGCGCTGACGCCGACCAATTTCTTCTATTGTGTCGTCGGCGCATTCCTTGGCACCTTCATCGGTATTCTTCCGGGTATCAGTCCCACCACGACGATCGCGATCCTGCTCGCCTTCACCTTCAAGATGCCGGCGGTCGCGTCGCTGATTATGTTGGCGGGCATCTATTATGGTGCACACCACTCCGGATCGACGACGGCGATCATGCTCAACATGCCCGGCGAGCCAACATCCGTCGTGATCTGCCTTGACGGGCACCCGATGGCGCGCAAGGGCCGCGCCGGCGTCGCCCTGTTCTTTTCCGCCACGGCGTCATTTTTTGCGGGGTGTATCGGCATTCTGGTCATCGCCACCCTGTCGCCACCCCTCGGTCGCGTCGCCCTGTTGGTCGCGCCGGCCGATTACGCTTCGTTGACGATCATGGCGCTGGTCATGGCATCGGTCATTGCCAGCAAGTCGCCGGTCGTGACCATCGGAATGGCCTTCCTGGGTGTCCTGATCGGTACGGTCGGCTCCGACATCTACACCGGCACGCAGCGCTTCACCTTCGGTATCTCAGCTCTTTCCGACAATGTTAGCCTCGTCGCCGTGGCGGCAGGGACCTTCGCCGTCGCCGAAGTGGTCTCACGGATGCACGAAATGTTCCGCCACGGCCACCTTAAGAATGGCGGTCATGTGCAGACGCAGCCGATCAGGCTCATCCCCACCTGGGCCGATTTCCGAATGGCATGGAAACCGATCCTGCGCGGCACGGCGCTGGGCGCTGCCTTCGGAATTTTGCCCGGTACAGGCCCGACGGTCAGTTCCTTCGCGAGCTATGCGATGGAAAAGAAGCTGGCTCGCGATCCGTCCCGGTTCGGCGAGGGTGCGATCGAGGGCGTCGCCGGACCGGAGGCGGCCAACAACGCCTCGGCGTTGACCCACTTCATACCGATGCTGTCACTCGGCATTCCCGCGGGTTCGGCCATGGCGCTCATGCTCGGTGCGATGACAATCCAGGGGATCTCGCCAGGGCCGCAGGTCATGACCGATCACCCGGATCTGTTCTGGGGCCTCGTCGCCAGCATGCTGATCGGCAATTTTATGCTGCTCGCCCTCAACCTTCCGCTCGTCGGAATATGGGTCAAGCTTCTGGGAATTCCCTATCGTTTTCTAGCTCCGGCGATCATTCTTTTCTGCTGCATCGGTGTTTATAGCGTCAACAATGCTGCAGAAGACGTGCTGATCGCGGCTGGCTTCGGCGCGCTCGGCTGCGTCTTCAAGATGCTCGACGCCTCGCCGGGGCCGCTGGTCCTCGGCCTCGTGCTCGGACCTTCGCTCGAAGAGAATATTCGCCGCGCCATGCTTTTGTCGCGTGGCGATCCCCGGGTCTTTGTCACCGAGCCTATCAGTCTTGCCTTCCTCTGCATCACAGTGGCTCTGATCGTCATCTTCGCGTGGCCGAGGCGACAATCGCCACCACCGGCTGAATTGCCGGGTGACATCAGCGCAACCCATCCGCCTCAACCTGGCAATCGTGCAAGGCTCTGAGCCGACCTCCCGCCAAATCCATCATTCCAAACAGAAGCGTATTGGACATGCTGCCATGATAACCATTGAATCCGTCGACGCCTGCACGATCAATTTGCCGCTTGCTAAGCCGGTGCAGATCGCGACGCGCAGCATAGCGGGGCGCTACTATACGCTGGTGCGCGTCCGTTGCACCGATGGGAGCATGGGGATCGGCATCTGCCACAGCGGCACACGCTTTGGCGGGCTTGCGACGGCAAGTGTCCGTGAGATGTTTCGACCGATGCTGATCGGTCAAGATCCGCATCGCACCGAAGGCCTCTGGCAAACGATGTACCAGGATTCCTTGCTGAATGGTCGCAGCGGCGCTGTCATGCGTGCGCTGAGCGCCATCGATATCGCGCTCTGGGACCGAAACGCCAGAAGTGCGGGTCTGCCGCTTTGGCGCTATCTCGGCGCGGTGTCTGAAAGCACGATCCCCGCCTATGCCAGCGGCGGCTACTACGGCAGAAGCGGCACGCCCGACGATATGCGCCGCGAGATCGAAGCCTATGTCGGGACCGGCTTCAAGGCGGCCAAGATTAAGATCGGCGCGTCGCCGTCCCTCGACCTTGCCCGGGTTGCTGCTGCGCGCGAAATCCTGGGGGACGAACGGCAGCTGATGCTCGACGCCAACAATGCCTGGGACAATCTGCCAGCGGCACTGCATGCCCTGCGGCCCATGCTCGACTATCGCCCATTCTTTGTGGAGGAGCCGTTCGGCCCGGACGACCACGACAATCACGCTCGCCTTGCCGCCGCTCTACCCGTTCCTCTAGCGACCGGGGAGCTGGTCGCCGGCCGATGGGGTCACCGCGCATTGATGGAGCACGGCGGGATAACCGTCCTGCAGCCGGATGCGGCAGTCTGTGGGGGGATTACCGAGTTCAGGCGCATCGCGGCGGCGGCAGCGGCAGCCGGCATTTCCGTCGCCCCGCATTCCTTCCAGGACATTCACGCCCATCTGGTCGCCTCGACCTCGAATGCGCTTTTCCTCGAATATTTCACGGATGAGACGATCGTGCCGATCGGCATCGTACTCACCCGCCGTGTCAAAATAGTCGATGGCCTTGCGGTGCTTCCGCAGGAACCAGGCCTCGGCTTTGATTTCGATGAGACCGTCGTTTCCCGCCACGCCGTGGACCCGTGGTGCTGAGCGCGGCAATCAACAGCGCAGAAAGATGAGAAGACAATGAAGATCAAGGACATCTCCACCGTAACGGTGGACAATTTCAGGACGAACTGGGTCTTTGTCATTGTGACCCTGGAGAACGGCATCAAAGGTTATGGTGAGTCAACGCTGATCGGAACCGAGACGGCGGTCGCCCCGATCATCGGGCTCTGGGCCGAACAACTGATCGGCCAATCGGTGCTGGATGTCACCGCCATCCAGGCACGGCTGCAGCGCGAGAGCTATTGGCTGACCGGCCCGGTCATGTCGGCCGCCCTCAGTGCGCTCGACATCGCGCTGTGGGACGCCAAGGCGCGGGCGTTGGATCTGCCGCTCTACGCCCTCCTCGGCGGTCAAGTCCGCCGCCGGGTGCCGGTCTATGCCAACGGCTGGTACATCGGCGCCAAGACGCCGGCCGAATTCGGCGAAAAGGCAAAGGCAATCATCGATCGCGGTTTCCAAGCGCTGAAATGGGACCCCTTCGGCGCCGCCTACCAGGCGATGGGCCGCGCGGAAATCAACAGGGCGATGGACTATGTCGCAGCCGTGCGCAAGGCAATCGGCTCCGACATCGACATGATGATCGAAGGCCACGGGCGGTTTAACGTCAACACAGCGATCGAGATCGGCCGCGTGCTCGAAGAGTTCAAGATCAGCTGGTTCGAAGAGCCCATTCCGCCGGGCCGGCCGTTCGAAATGGCGGAGGTGCGACGGGCGGTCAATGTGCCGATCGCGGCCGGCGAACGCTGCTATTCGCGGTTCGATATCGCGGCATTGCTGCAGGCGAAAGCGGTCGATGTGTTGCAGCCCGATATTATTCATATTGGCGGTTTCAGCGAGATGGTGTTGATCAACGGGCTGGTCGACAGCTTCAGCTTGCCGATGGTACCGCACAATCCCAACGGCCCGATCTGCCATGCCGCCTCCATGCACATGGCCATGGCCTGGGGATCGATGGGATCGCTCGAAATCATGGTGACCGACGTACCGTGGCGCCGGCAGATCGCCGACGAGGCATGCACCTTCCGCGACGGCTGCCTGGAGATCGAGGAACGGCCCGGCCTCGGCCTTACTCTCGATCTCGATGCAGCCGCGAAATATCCTTACCAGCATCACGCTCTGCGCCACTTCTCCGGCAAACTCACCAATATCCGGCCTCCCGATGCGCAGGCCTGGTACTCCGTTGCCTGAGGGCGTCAGAAAGGGAGTAGCAAGATGACAGATGTCGTAATCGGTATGCTTTTCCCGCCTGAGCCAGGCATTGTCGGGATCTTCCGCGACGCGTTGCCGAAGGGCTGGTCCGTCGTCGTCAGCAATGGCAATGCCGACACTCCGGACTTTGCAGAGCAATTGCCGCGCCTGGATTATCTGCTTGTCTACGGCAATCGCTTGGAGCGGCGTCATCTGGAGCGCGCCACGCGGCTGCGGATGATCCAGAAGGTGGGCATCGGTGTCGATGATCTCGACGTCGACTTCTGCCGCGAACGCGGCATCGTGGTGGCGGTCTGTGCGGTTGGCGCGGTCGAAGCCGTGGCAGAACATGCACTGACGCTAGCACTTACGGCTCTGAAGCGCATCGTCGACCTCGATGACAGCACCCGGCGCAACCGCGAATGGGACCGCTGGCGCCTGCGCGGTGGCATACGTCAATTGGCCGGCAGCACCGTCGGTGTTGTCGGTTACGGGTCGATCGGCCGCACAACCACGGCCCTGATGGAAAGTCTGGGGGCGCACGTTTTGGTCTATGCCCGTCGTCCACTGGACCTGTCTCAATCCCGGCGCGTGCGGCAGTGTGACAGTCTGGAACAGCTGTTCGAGGAAGCCTCGATCGTCACGCTGCATGTGCCACTGACCGCGGAAACCCGCGGAATGGTCGGCGAAGATCTGTTGGTGCGACTGGGGCCGCAAGGCATTCTCGTCAATACTGCGCGAGGCGCCGTCGTCAACGAAGATGATCTGCTGATGGTTCTTTCGGATGGACGGTTGGGGTTTGCTGCTCTCGATGTGCTGGCAAGCGAGCCACCCAGTCCCGATAACGCGCTTCTATTCCTGCCCAATTTGCTGCTAACGCCGCATGTGGGAGGCGGGGGATTTGATATTTTGCGTCGCAAGGCTCTGTTTGTGACGGACAATCTTCAGACCCATCAGGCAGGAAGGCCGGTGGAGGCGCAGGCGATCTAAGATGTTTCTCAAGCCGGTGCACCGGCGCCCATAGGAGTTGACAATATATGGCTCTTCCAAAATCGGTCGTGATCTCGGAGGAAGGCCCTCGCGAGGGCTTTCAAATCGAAAAGCAGTTGATTCCGACGGATAAAAAGGTCGCGCTGATCGACGCTCTATCCGGCACGGGATTGAAATATATCCAGACAGTCTCGTTCGTCAGTCCAAACCGCGTGCCGAACATGGTCGACGCCGACGAGGTGGTGAGCCGTATCGCCTTGCGGCCCGGTGTCGAATATTCGGCAATCTGGTTTAACGAGATGGGTTTGCAGCGCGCCGTTGCATTACGCGATCGACTGACAGTCGTCGGCAAGCTGCGCGGTTATGCTTCGGACGCGTTCCTGGAGAAAAATCTGAACCGCAAGCCGGGGGAACACCGAGCCCATACCTTGAACGAGATTTCCCGCTACAAGGAGCTGGGGATTCCAATCACCGAGGCGTCGGTGACGGCGGCATTCGGGTGCAATTTCTCGGGCGACGTACCTGTTGCCAGGCTTCTTTCCGAAATCGCGGCGATCAAGGCGCTGGTGGAAGAATACGATCTGCCGATCGAGAGCGTTTCACTCGCCGATACGATGGCCTGGGCAACGCCGGCTGGGATTAGAACAGCGATCGGCGCCATTCAGGACCGTTTTCCGGAATTTGGGATCAGCCTACACCTGCACGATACGCGCGGCATGGCCATCGCCAATGCTTATGCGGCGCTGGAAATGGGCATCCGACACTTCGACGCCGCCGTCGGCGGTCTTGGGGGGTGCCCGTTTGCAGCCCATAAGGGTGCCGCGGGAAACATCTGCACGGAAGATCTGGTGTTCATGTGCCATGAAATGGGCATAGAGACCGGCATCGACCTCGACGCATTGATCGAATGCGGTCAATTTGCAGAGGACGTCGTCGGCCATCCGCTACCAGGCGCCGTCAAGCAGGGCGGGTCATTGACGAGACTCCGGCAAATGCTCGCCAAGTGAGTTTCGAGGTTCTGGGCTTCCAGACGTCTCGGAAGATGCCGTTACGAAGGCGGTGATGGAAGGTGTGGGATCGCAACTTGTCTGGCGCGCAAGGCAATCTAATAAGGGGTTTCGTGCACCGCAACGACGATCTGGCGCTGTCTTTTGGAATTCGCCGGCGTGCGCACCAAATCCGAGCACAGCGTCGGTTGTTATCGCCCACTCGACATCAAGATATGCGAGCGCCCGTGGAATAACCACAGCGCGGATTATAAAATTGTTGCGGCTTAAGATTTGCCGCGGGCCAGCCCATCGCCTATGAGCTTGCGCGGCGGACGGTCTCTCCAAAGAGATCTACGGCCACTGAGCTGACGAATCCTCGCGAATTTCATCGGCTGGCGCGCTCAGTTGCCAGCGCGCGGAGCCAGACGGCCACGGCCACGGCACCTCCATCGGGTGTGCCGATTGCGCGCTCGCCAAGATAGCTGGCGCGACCAAGGGCAGGGAACATGGTCGCGGTTGCCTCGGCGCCGGCTTCGGCCGCATTGGCGATGACGGCGAGATTGGCGCCCTGTCGCGCAGCCTCGAGTGCCGGCAGCAGCGCATCGACCATCGTGCGGTCGCCTGCCTTGGCGCCGCCAAGTTCGGTGATCGCCGCAACCGCCGCCCCGAATGCCGCAATCCAATCGGTGGGGGAGGGCTCGGGCACAACGCGCAGCCGTGCCGAGGCACGCAGCAATGCCGTGGCATAAAAGGGGCCGGAACTGCCGGCGATGGCACGGCGAAGTGCATTGCCGAGGTCGCCCAGCAATCGGCCCGGCGTCGAATAGCTGTCATTGGGCAATGCACGGATCGCCGCTGCACCGCGGGTCATGCTGGAACCGAGATCGCCGTCACCGGCCTTGGCATCAAGATCGGTCAGCCGGTCTTTTGCGGCTTCGAGCGCTGCGGCGGCGGCCAGGGCCATCTGCTTGAGGCGGTCTGTCAGAGGACCGGGCATTCTGCGCGCGACAGGTGGTTGCTGCGTCTTTGCAATCATTGTCCGGTACTGCACGATGCGTCCGGTGCCAGGCCAGGCCGGCACTTCGGTGGGCGCGTCAAAGAGTTGGTTGCGCTCCCGGTCGAGCGGCAGCAGCGTCAGCGAGCAGCCGGGCATTTCGATCGCAGTCATGAAATTGCCCGACCAGGCGCGCTCGACGAGAATGCCGCGACGCCGCAGATCGGCTAGGGCGGCACGGGCAACGATAGCGAGTTCCATCGGAGCGGTGCCTCCAAGGCCGTTGACCATCAATGCCACACGAACCCCTGACCGCAATCCCATGTCCCCGACGATCGCGTCGAGCAAGGCGGCGGCGATCTCGTCGGCACTGCGAATGGTGGTGCGTTCGACGCCTTTTTCGCCGTGGATACCAAGGCCGAACTCGATTTCGGTGTCACCGAGGTCGAAGCCCGGCACGCCCGCAGCCGGCACGATGCAGGTTCCGAGACCGACCCCCATGGAGCCGAGATTGGCCGCCACCCGGCGGGCGATGTCTGTCACCTCCGTCAACGACAACCCCTGTTCGGCGGCCGCCCCGGCGAGTTTGTGAACAAGCACGGTGCCGGCAATGCCGCGGCGGCGCTCACGCGGCACAAGATGCCTGAGCGCCACGTCGTCGGCGACGATGACGACTTCGACGGGAATGCCCTGCTGACGCGCGAGTTCGGCAGCGAGGCCGAAATTCAGGCGGTCGCCGGTATAATTCTTGACCACCAACAGCGCTCCGGCCGGACCCGCCGCAGCCAGGATGGCAGCGAGCACGGCATCGGTGGACGGCGAGGTGAAGACGTCGCCGGCAATCGCGGCGGTCAGCATGCCTCGACCGACATAGCCGGCATGCGCCGGTTCATGCCCGCTTCCGCCGCCGGACAAGATGGCGACCTTGCGCTCGGCATGGGCCGGCAGGTCGCTGCGGATCACCACGTTCTCGTCTTCAAACAGCGCGAGACGAGGCGACAGATCCACCGTGCCCTCGAGCAATTCCCTCACCAGGTTGCGCGGGTCGTTGATCAACTTTTTCATATCGTTTCCTCCTGTCGCCGTTAGCGATTCAGAACTAGCAACGTGCTTGCGCCGGCGGTGATGTGCTGTCTCATTCGATCGGGAAGAAAATGCCAGCCGCTTCCCACGCGGCGGTCGATCTCCAGGCATCTAGCCAATCGGACCCCGCGGCAACGCCCGACCGAAACCTCCGAGACATCGGGTCGGGCGAGAAGCATCGCATTTGAGCCGTCAACAACTCTTCCAGGCATGATGGTATGTCACGGTATTGCCGAAGCTCGATATGCCGTGAAGGCAGGGCGTGAAGATATTGTAACGCGGCGCCGCAATGACCGGTATCAGCAAGACGTCGTCATTCAGCTGCTTGAAGATCGTGTTCCAGTCCTGCTGCAAGGCATCGCCGGAATCGCCGAGCGACTTGTTGAAAGCGTTCGTGATCACCGGATCATCGACTTCGTGTTGCTGGTCGAGTGGCTGCTGCGGCGTCAGGTATTTTGCGAAGATGCGCGGGTCAGGCACGCCCGCTGTATTCACGAGATAGGCCTGGTAGGTGCCGTTCTGCAGGATGGACACGTATTGCGCCGGCGGCGGCAGGTAGATTTCCGCATCGATGCCGCATTCGGCCCATTCTTGTTGCACGGCAACGGCGATGTTCTTGCTGATGTCGCTGGTCAGCTTGAACTTCAGGCCGCCGAGCTGCTTGACGATCGCTTTCGCCTTGTCCGGATTGTAGGGATAGGCATTGAGCGCCTGGCCGGCCGCAACGGTCTGCTTGCCTGTGGCATCCTTCGGATAGAAATCCATGCCTCCAGCAGGCCCGCCCCAGACATATGTTGGCTCCGCAAACCCGCCAAGCGTCTGTTCGGCAATGGGTTGGCGGTCGGTGCAATAGGCCAAAGCTTCGCGCGCCAGCTTGTTGTTGAATGGCGAAGTGTTGGTGAAATTGATAAAGGCCATGCTCGCGCCGGGGCTTGCAGAATTGGAGAAATCCTTGTTGTCGAGCGCCTGCCGGATGGTTTCCGGATCGAAGGCGAACACGCCGACGTCTGCAAGCAAGTCGATCTGGCCACTCAGCAGCTTCTGATAATTGGCCGTCGGATCGGTACCGGTCAGCACCTCCTTGATGCTGTCGAGATAGACGTGGCCTGCGTCCCAATAGTCGGGGTTCTTCTTTAGGATGATCGACTGGTTGGGGATATGCGTCTGGACGGTATAAGCGCCAGCACCCACCGGGAAGAGGTCGAACTGATTGCGGCCAAGCCTCTTGAAAGCAGTGGGCGACGCGACGAGGCCGACGGCCTGTGAGGCGAGGGCTGCGACGAAGGTGGTGTTCGGCGCCTTGAAATCGACCTCGACGGTCAGGTCGTCGATCTTTTTCACCGCCTTGACCCCGGTCAGGTAAATCGCCGCCTTGGAGGACGGGTTCATGTCGAAATCGGGCGACCAGAGCCAGAGGATCGCATCAGCGTTGAACGGCGTGCCGTCGGTGAACTTGACGCCTTCGCGCAGCTTGATGGTCAGGACAGTGTTATCGCTGTTGTACTGATAGCCTGTCGCAAGATCCGGGATGACCGGACCGCCGATTTTTTCCGGAGACAGGAACAGGCTCCCCTGGATCAGCGAGGAGATATTCAGATTGCCGACATGATAGCCCGGCTCGAGCCAGGACAGATTGGGCCAGGGCGTGCCGTTGACGCCGGGAATGATGACGGTGCCACCCATTTTCGGCGCGTCTTCGGCATTCGCAGCCATGGTGCCCCCCAGCGCCGTGGACATTGCAAGTATCCCGATCGCGGTCACGGCGCGACAGGCCCATCGACGTCCGCCTTCGGCTAAGCGCATGTGCATGGTGTTCCTCTCCTCTGTTTTTATTTTCATTGTTCGCTCCCCCTCCGATGCGCCCAAGCTGTTCTCTCGTCAGCTTCATCCGGCGCAAGGCGCTCCTCGATTTCGTCGGCCACCACCGCTCGGTAAAGCTTTCCGAAATCGGGATGGTCTGAAATGATCTCGGCCATGTCGTTGAGGCTGCAAGCGCGCTGCATTGTCGGGGCGTCGCCTGTTCTGTCGCGCCGCTGTGATCATCCCAGAAGAAACGGGGATTATTCTTGCGCGGTGTCCTCCCCGCCATGACATTCTCCTCCGATTGTCGGCGTTTCAGCCACGCTTCCAGTGTCGAAGGGATCAGATTGGATCGATAGCGTCCAATACCGATTTGGAGCGCCATCGATAGTCTTTCGAAATGATGCAATAGGGTGCGCGTCGACGGATCGGTCGACTCGCCAGCAATATGGAGAGCGAAACGGCCAAATAGCCATCGGCAGCGATCCATTTGAAAAAGCTTTCGACAATCGCTGATATTGGTATTGGACCCTATCGTTCATTACTGATCCTTCTGTGACATGCGCATTGGACCCGAGAGGTCGGCCGCGGGAGGGCGGCGCATGACACTCTGACCTTTGATGGACAGGTGGCATACGAGTTCGGTTCCAACGACAGGGATGCCGAGGCAGCGTTTCGGGACGACATGTCAAAAGCGGATGGGTTTGCGGACCTCGATGATGTCCCAGGACATATCGCGTCTACCGGCGGGTTCTGCCCGCTCGGGACCTTGCCGATACGTCACAGCGATCAAGGCCATCGCAAACCATGACTGAATGATGCAGGCTCGCGGAGGAGGCCCGAATGTATGAATTCTATCGTACCAAAAGACGTTACATCGTCTACGCATTTCTATTCGTCTTTCTTGGGATCTATTCTCTCGACCGACTGACCGTTTCGATCGCCGGCAGCACCATTTCGAAAGAAATGAATCTCGGGCCTGTCGGGCTGGGGTATCTGTTTTCGTCGTATCTCTGGCTCTACGCCATCTGCCTGCTGCCGGCCGGCGCCTTGACGGATCGGATGGGAACAAGGCGGATGGCCGCAATCGCGGCCGGACTTTGGTCGCTGTTCCAGACATTGGGTGGCTTTGCCACCTCGGCGGCAATGCTGTTGCTGACGCGGCTTGGCAACGGCGCATTCGAGGCTGCTGCAAACCCCTGCGCCCACTCGACGATCCGCGAATGGACGCCGCGCCGCGAACGTGGTCTTGCTACCGCCATCTGGTTCAGCGGTGCGCATGCCGTGCCCGGCCTCGGCGCGCCCATTCTCGCATGGATCGTTTCGGTCTACGGTTGGCGCATGTCCTTCATTGCGACCGGCGTCCTCGGCTTTCTCTGGGTCCTGGGATGGATGCTCTTGTACAAGACTCCGGAAGAGGCCAGGTGGCTGGCGCGGGAAGAGCGGGATATGATCGTGCGGGAACGCGACTTCGATCCACCCGCCGTCGCCGGTCCCGGCCTTGGCTACAAGGGCCTGTTCGCATCCTCGACCATGTGGGGACTTTTCGTCACACAGGCCTGCGTCAATTACACGGCCTATTTTTACCTGGCCTGGCTGCCGACCTTCCTGCAGGCAGACTTTGGCCTTACCGTCATCCAGAGCGGCGCCTATACGGCGATCCCCTATTTCGTCAGCGCGGTGATGTGCCTTGTTCTCAGCTACGTCGCCGATCACTTCCTGTCTGCAAATGCGGTCAGGGGCGGCAAACGCCGTATTGCCGTCGCGCTTGCCAACATTGCCTCGGCGAGCGTCATTCTGGTGCCGCTTGCCGGATCGGTGAACGTCGCGATGATTCTCCTGACGATTGCCTTCTGCGGTAACAGCTTTGCCCAGACCATGAATTTCGCACTCGTCAACGACCGGCTGCGATCGTCAGGCGATACCGGCCGCGCCTATGCGATCTTCACCCTCGGCGGCATCGGCTTCGGAATGCTGAGCCCGATCATCACCGGCTACATGGTCGATTTCACCGGCACCTACAATTCGGCATTGGTGCTCATCGGCCTCATCGCCTTGCTGGGCACGGTGTTCGTCTTGTTCCTGACCAAGCATCCGATCGGAGACGACGGCGAGCCGGAAGAAATCGAGGAGACCGCAGCCTTGAGCCCGAGCCGATGACATAAATCGTCGACGGCTTACGACGGAAAATCCTCGCCTGTAGAACCAAGGCGAGGATCTCGTTTCCTGTCATTTCGATCTGATCGTGAGCGCTTTGGCTATCGCCGCGCATTGGTTCAAGCGGGCGGCGTTCCGGCAGTTATAGAGTTTTCATTGCCGTAGATGTCTGCAACGGTTTGCCGAAACAGTTGCGCCGCGCGTGAGTCGCGCTCCCTGCTCCAAACGAGAGAAAGGATGACCGGCGGCATGTCTTCGGCGATCGGGATCACCGCGACATCATCGGAGGCGAATTTCCGGGCGACGCTTGGAGAAATCGAGATCCCGAACCCGGAATCCACGAAACCGATCTGGGAGAGAATGCTCGGCACCTCGTAGGCGATGCGCGGATGAAGCCCCTGCCTGGCAAATGCGCAAACGATGTGGTCATAGTGGTTGGGCGACACTCTGCGCGGTGGCAATATCAGCGGCTCGCGCGCGAGGTCGTGAACCGACAGCACCTGCTTGCGGCTTAAGCGATGACCGATCGGGACGATTGCCGAAAACTTCTGCTCGAGGATCGGCTGCGTTCCAAGCACCGGATCGGCAACATTGCGCCAGACGAGCCCGACATCCAGCCGGCCTTCCGTCACTTCGTCGGTGATATCCATCGTATGACCTTCCTTGAGCACCAGATGGACCTTGGGAAATCGCGCGCGAAATTCGTTCATGATATCGGGCAGGATATCGTACATGGCCGAGGGCACGCAGCCGACGAGGAGCTCGCCGTATTCACCGGCCCCGACACCCCGCATGATCTGGTCGACCCTCTGGACATGGTCGAGTAGCTGCGCTGCCTGCTGGCGCAGGACTTGCCCCTGCCTGGTCAGGGATACTTTTCGATTGACGCGGGTAAACAGCTCGACGCCGATCTGCTGTTCGAGCGCCTTGATATGAAGGCTGAGCGGCGGCTGCGAGATGCCGAGCCGTCGCGCGGCGTGGCCGAAATGAAGATCCTCCGCCACGGCTACGAAATATCGCAGTCGCGTCAGGCTCAGTCTTTGCCCTGCAACCCTGTCGCGCTTCGGATCACGCGCCGCTTCCGCCGGCAGTAGCGTCAGCATGCTTCGCAGATCTTCGTCGCTCAACGCCGTATCGCGTGGCGGCGAATGTTTCCCTCCGGCCATTTTGTTTTCCGCTCCGGCGTCGCTGAGCGCACCACCACGACGCTACCCTGGAATGGCCTTTGCGCGCCCACAGGAACGCGCAAAGGCCGCAGCAATGATGGGAATTCGCAGCTTCTTATCGGCTTTTGGTTTCGCTCGAGGTCGGGCTCAAGCCTTTTTCTGATGCGGGAAGTTCTGGTAGATATTCTGCACCAGATCCGGGATGCTCATGCCGGCATCCAGCCGCTTGACCCAATCG
>NZ_JACHZQ010000019.1 GCF_014193655.1 Rhizobium sp. BK313
CGATTGGGTCAAGCGGCTGGATGCCGGCATGAGCATCCCGGATCTGGTGCAGAATATCTACCAGAACTTCCCGCATCAGAAAAAGGCTTGAGCCCAGCGATGGTGCAATCCCTCGGAAACTGACCAAGCGTAAGGACGGCCAAGCAAATGACTTCCCTCAGTGGGCACGATACCATAGCATCATTGCTGACGCTTGGTCCCTTGCGAACGGGTTCGCATAAAATGGCAAATAAGAAGCCTCCGCGTCCGCAAGACGCAGCGCTTGACGACGAGGCACTCCTCGACGCGCTGGCACTTTTGCCGGCGGAAGCGGCGCGCGATCCGAAGCGAGACAGGATCGCCGGCCAAAGGCTCAATCTCACAAGGCTTCGCTATTTTGTCGCCGTCGCCGAGGATCTCCATTTCGGCCGCGCCGCCCAGCGCCTGGGCATATCCCAGCCTCCCCTCAGCCTTCATATCAAGGCGCTGGAAGAGGAGATCGGCGTCGACTTGTTCACGCGTGTCAATCGCAAAGTTTTCCTGACCGCGTCTGGTCGCATTCTGCATCAACAGGCCGCCCGCCTGCTCGACCACGTCCAGAGGGTCGATCACATCATGCAAGGCGTCGGTGCCGGCGAATATGGCGAACTGTTCGTCGGCTGCGTGCCTTCGGCCATGTATGACATCCTGCCGAAGATCATGCGGCATTTCCGCGGCCTCCACCCCAAGGTCCATCTCGTGCTCAAGGAAGGGCATACGATGGACATCACCGACGAAGTGGTGGAAGGCCGGCTCGATATCGGACTAGTCTGGCGCAACGTCTCCGATCCCTCTCTCGGCATCCAGCCGATCCTCAGGGAACAGTTCTCGGCGATCGTTCCCGCCGATCATCGCCTCGCCAAGAAGAAGACCCTGTCCCTTCGCGACCTGGCGAGCGAATCCTTGATACTGCCGCCACGCAAGGTGTCGCCATACCATTACGACCACATCATCGCAGCCTTCGCCAAGCAGGGCCTGAACCCCCGTATCGAATATGAAGTGCCGACCATTCTGTCGCAGATCGGCTTCGTGGCCTCGGGCTTCGGCGTAGCGATTTCGCCCAGCGTCGCGCGACGTTTCGCGACCGACGGCGTTGCGGTCATTCCGTTCGCGGAAGAAATGCCGCCCGTCATCCTGTCGCTTGTGTGGAACAAGGAGCGCGATTCCAACGCCGGCGAACAATTCCGCGAGGCCGTCAAAGGTCTCTACAGGTCCGATAGCTAGAAAATCCAATCACGGTCGCGCCGTTCAAGGGCACGCTGCGCGTCATTGCGCGCGCTCTCGCCGTCCATAACATTTGGAGATCACGATGTTCGTCATCGACAGCCAAATCCACCTTTTCCTTCCCGATACGCCCGAGCATCCGTGGCCGGCGGAAACCCGCGGACTGGCCCATGGCCAGCTTCATTATTTGCCTGAGGACATATTCCCGCAAATGGATGGCGCAGGCGTCGATCGGGCCGTGCTGGTGCCGCCGAGCTGGGCCGGCGACGACAATGGTCCCTGCCTTGCCTGGGCAGCCGAATATCCGGACAGGTTTGCGGTGATGGGACGGTTCGACCTGCTCGATCCCAACCGCGGCCGGCTGGAAACATGGCTCGAGCAGCCGCACATGCTCGGCGTCCGCTTCGCCGGCGCCTTCCATCGCGGCGAGTGGCTTGACCTCGAAAAATTCGGCTGGTTCTGGGCGGCGATCGAGCGGCTGCAAATTCCAGTGATGCTGCTGGCGGCCGCAGAACGGATCGACCTCGTCAAAAAGATGCTGGAGCGACATCCGCAAGCGATCATCATCATGGATCACTTCGGAACTACGATCGGCGACCTCACTCAGATCGATCCATGGGCTTTTCAGGACAAGGTACTGGAACTGGCGAAATTTCAGAACGTCTACGCCAAGCTGTCAGCGCTGCCGCTCAATACGCTCGAACCCTATCCCTACCCGTCGCAGACGCCCTTCATCCGCAAGGCCTATGATGTGTTCGGGCCGCAGCGCCTGGCATGGGGCACGGACGCCAGTCGTTTCCGCCGCTCGACCTATAAGGAGGCGGTCGACCATATGCTCCACACGATCGATTTCCTGACGGAAGAAGACAAGGAATGGATCATGGGCAAGACCATCGCCAAGGTGCTCAACTGGGCGATCGGCTAGGGAGCGGCGGCGAGCCGCACAACAGGAATAACATCGATCAGACCAAAACCCCGGGGAGGATTATCATGGTCGCAAAAGCTCTACCCATCGAAGACCGGCTGGCGATCAACGACTTGTTCATTCGCTATGCCACCTCCATGGATTCGGGCGATGTCGAAGGCGTCGTGGGTTGCTACACCGAGGATGCGGTACTCACTGGATCTTCGACCGGCGAGCATCGCGGCAGCGAGGCGATCCGCGCCTTCGCCAGCCGCTACGCCAATTTTCATGCCAACGGCGCGCAGCTGCGCCATTTCATCACCAATATCATCGTAACGCCCGAGGATGGCGGTGCGAAAGTGACTGCCTATCTGCTGACCTCCTATACGCAGGACGGCAAGCATGAGCGCATGCGGCCGGGCCACTATATCTGCCATGTCGTAAAGCTCGATGGAGAATGGCTGTTCAAGAGCCGTTTCGTCGCCCAGGACAGCCCGATGGGCCTGAATGTACCGCAGTCAAGCATATAAGCCTGCCGCACGGTGAACGCAAACCCCTTGAATCCGGCCGATTCAAGGGGTTTTCTATCTGATTTTGCTCATTGCAGGAGGGCAAATCTCATGCAGCCATCTGCAATATGGTCCGCACATCGGCAAGGCCGATATCCCGTCTTTCACCCAGTGCCGTCTGATCGCCCCGCTCGAGATGCTCGACGATCTCCGCCGGATCGATCTTGATCGGCGCCATGTCGGAAAGCCTGACGGGGCACCCCATTTGCCGAAAGAACTCCTCCGTCCGCCGGACCGCCGCTTCGCCTGCGGCGTGCGTATCGGCCTCATCGATACCCCAGACGAATTTGGCGTAACGCTGCAGCATCGCTTCCTTGGCCCCGTTACGGAAGCGCAGAAGTTAAGTTACGGCATAACCATCGACAGCGTCCGGGCATGGTCGATGTCGTAGATTGCGGTGATAGCATGGCCGATCATATGGGTAGACCAATCCTGCGGGACGCCGGCACCGATCAGGCCGTTCAGCGCCTGATTTGCGGCCCACATCACCGTCTCGCGTGCCTCGGCGTCGTTGCGATCGACCAGGCGCGGCCCCCACTCAATCAGCGTCCTCATCAGCACGTCGCTGAAGCCGTACTGAACCGGCGCATTGACCGGCAACGTCAGATATTGCTCGACGACATGCGTGAAGGCGTCGACAACCCCGTTCTGCAATTGTCTGATATCGAGGCTCGTCATCGTGTCGGGATCGAGGATCGCAAAGCGCGGGCGCGCACGTTGCTCGGCAAAGGGAAGTTTCAATCGTCTGCCGCGATGGGAGATGACCGATACCGGATTGCTCTCCGATCCCGTCGCCGGCAAGGTGAGAACCGCACCGACCGGCAGGACAGTCGAAACCTCCCCTCTTGCCAAAATGTAATCCCAGGCGTCGCCGACATTCAACGGCGCGACGGTGGCGAGGAATTTCGCCGCATCCACGACAGAGCCGCCGACGACGCCCAGAATGAGCTCGATACCCTTCATCCGCACTACGGCCGCCGCCTCCATGATCGTCTCATAGACGGGGTTCACTTCGATGCCGGCAAATTCGGTAACCTCGCAATCGCGCAGGGCGGCCATGGCTTTATCATAGATTCCGTTGCGTTTAATGCTGCCGCCGCCATAGAGCAGCAGCACCCTGGTGCCGGGCGAAACCAACTGCGACAAAGTGGATATCTGCCCCGCACCGAAGACGATTTCGGTCGGATTGCAAAGGCGGAATTGAATCATCGTCGTCTCCAACATCATTGAGCCGGATGCAATACCGGGCTTTTCTCCAACACGGGCTCGCCGATCGGCTTACGGGTCATGAACAACGTCAGCAATGTGCCGATGAGAGCGATGCAGCCTGTCAGGGCCATGGCGCTGTCGAAGGTGCCGGTCGCCTGGACAAGATAACCCGTGACGATCGGCGCCAGCATACCGGCGCTGACGCCGCCAAGCGTGAAGATCGCGAAAGCCCGCCCGACATCACCAGACGATTTCAGGCGATCGTTGACGAGCGCGAAATTCATCGATTGGGCAAATGTATTGCCGCTATGGGCAACCGTCAAAAGAACCATCGCCATGGGCAATGACCCGGCAAAGGGCACAAGGATCACGCAGGCCGCGATGATATTGGCGATGCCGACGGCATAGCGTCGTTTGCCCGCCCGCAGCGCGTCGGTAGAGAGCAGGCGGTCGCAGATGTAGCTCAGCAGGAGGCTCGTGGTGGCGCTGACGATATAGGCGATCGCCGTATAGGAGCCGGTCTGCAGGACAGTCAGGTTGTAATTCTGCTGCAGCAGCGTCGGCAGCCAGGCCGAAAAGAAATAGGAGGTGTAGTTCACGCAGGACTGCGTCAGCGCCAGGCCCCACATCGTCGGGGCGGCGAAGAGGCCCTTGTAGCCGAGCCCAGGCCCGGTATCGACGGCCACGGTTCCGAAATCCCGCTCGCGCAGGATCAAGTCGCGTTCGGCTGGTTCCAGCCATTTCGCCTTTTCCGGCGGCTCGTAGAAGGCCCACCACAGCGCAACCCAGATAAAGCCGAGGATACCGGTCGCGATGAAGGAGGCGCGCCAACCCCAGTTGGTAACGATCCATGCGAGGATGGGCGCGCCCAATCCCGGCACGCCGACCGATCCGAAGAACCAGATCGCCGTGGCAAGGCCACGCTCGCGCCTGGGCGTCCACGCGCGGATGGTGGCATGGGCGGCCGGATTGGCCGCGGCTTCGAAACCGCCGTTGCCCAGCCGGGTGATCAACAAGGTCGTTGCAGAGGTGGCAAAGCCGCTTAGACCTTGAAACAGCGACCAGAACGCGGCCGCGACAGCGGCGGTGACTCGCGGCCCAAACCGGTCCGCCGCGGAACCCGAGGGAAGCAGGCAAACGGCGTAGAGCCAGAGAATGGACGAGAACAGATACCCCATCGCCACAGGCCCAAGGTTCATCTCCTTGGCAATCGTGCTGCCGGCGATGGAAATCGTCAGCCTGTCGAGATTGTAGATGCCGAGAAACACGAGCAGCGAAAGGTATATGAAATAGCGCCTGTGATTGCGTAAGAATTGAACCATCCCGACCTCCCCTCGAGCTTTTGTAATTCGTTGTTTTTCCTGAAATACATTCAGGGCAGTGCCGGCTACGCGAATTGCTCCGCAACTGCCGCTCGCGCATTGGAGCGCGATCTCCTCCGGCCGATGCGGCGCCATCCTTTGCCGTCTATTCCCCAGAAGAAAAAGAAGGACAGCTACGTTCGATATCGTCCAATACCAATATCAGCGGTCGTCGATACTTTTTCAAAATGACCCGAATCCACCCTGCCCTAATCCTCCCGTCGGGCCTGGATGCCATGTCGATGACATACCGGGCCGGGATTTGCACATGGATTGGGATAGAATTGCCGCTCTGCGGAAAATCGCGATCCTTTTGGGGAAGATATCGATGGCCGCTGATATTGGTATTGGACGGTATCGATCGCGAATGATTTTCTCGGAAGATCGGCGGAGGTTCGGCGAAGAGCCCTGCCGTTCGACTGGGGACTATTCCGATGAAATGGGAGTGAGAGACAATGCCATATACGAAGGGCCTGATCGGGACCTACCGCCGCCTGTACGAGGATCCGCCTGACGAATCCCATGATGGTGGCCAGTTCTGGTTTCATCGCACACAGAATATGATCGCTGTGTATATGGCGGGGATGCCGGGGGCGAAGTTTCGCCGCCAAGAGAATCCCGACGAATATTTCGTTTGGCCGCTGTTTCATCGAGCCCGCGTCACGGCGGGCGACGCTTCCGTGGATGTCCCGGCCGGGTCTATCGTCATCGTCCCGCCGGGAGACAGCAGCATCGAGCTGCTGGAAGAAGGCCATGTCTGGCTTGGTTTCACCAGCCTATCCTCTGACCTCATCGACCGCTGCCCGAACAAAAGCGAATATGACACGCCGCTTGCTCATGTAACACCCGTGGTAACATGGCCGGAACCGGTCGGTGGCTACCGCATTCGCGTCTATAATCTCTTCGATCTGCCTGCCGGCAAGCCGCAATGTTATGTCCATCGCACGGCCATGACGAATTTCGGCTACGGCTTCCCCGCCTTCTCGCATGCCAAGCCGGACACGGATCTGAGCCCGCATTTCCATGACGATTTCGAGCAGATATCCCTCGTCCACTCCGGCACGCACGTCTATCATATGCGACGCCCCTGGGGACGCGATGGCACGAAATGGATGCCGGACGAGCATGTCGTCATTTCCACGCCCGGGATCGCCGTCGCCAAGCCACCGGATATCCATACCATCCAGGTGGTCTCCAACGGCACGCCCGGCGGTGTCCTGGACTTCTTCTCGCCGGTGCGATGGGACTATTCGACGCGTAAGGGAATGGTGACCAATAGCGCCGATTACCCGGTTCCCTCGGAGCCTCCGACCGCGAGCAGGCCATGATGCAAAAAGGGGTGACATTGTTCGCCCCTTTCCTATTGGAAAACGCATGCCTGCGGTGTCACGAAGACGGCTTGATTACCCGGTAGTCCAGCGTCCACGCACCAACATGGCGCTTCCATATCGGCGGGCCTTCGGTCCAGGGCCCCCAGGCCGCGACTTCCTCATCGGTCGCATCCTTGAAACCGACCGCTTCATAAAGCACGAAGTAACGAGGGCATCCGGGCGCCGGATGCAGATCGGCATGTTCCAGAGTCCAGCGGGTTGCGCGCGTCCAGCGCCGCCGCTGCATGGCCTCGCCGACATGCACTTTGGTATAGAAGCGGTTCCAGTCGGCAATTTCGGCCTCAGTGGCGTCGAGCGGCGGGCTGAGAGCAAGCAACCGCACACGGTCGGGCTTGGCCTCGACCTGACCGGTGTCCGATATCTTCCGCCACGTCATGCTCCACATCGCCTCGAAGACATCGCTCCACGGCTGGTTTCCACCGGGCGTGAGCGAACTGGTGTCCGAGGTGGCGGCGAACTCGAAGACCGACAGAAAATCCGGACCGAAGGAACGACGAGGAGACTGCGCCATTTTTTCCAATCGATGGGAGACTGTGGCGCCGGGAGAACCGGAGAGCGCCGACAGTTCGACATCGTCGAGATAACAGCGATAGGCCTTGCGCTGTTCGTCCGTCGCGCCGACGAGGTTGGTGCCGCTCCATCGCATGCCGGAGCCCGAGAACAGATTTTCCATGGTCTCTCCTGAGGACAAAGCACCGAGACGGAATCTCATGATCCTGTCTCGGCAGAAACGTCAACGTACCGTCGTCAGCAACTTTTCCAGGCATGGAGGAATGTCACCGTATTGCCGAAATAGGAGATGCCATGCAGGCAGGGCGTGTAGACGTTGTATCCCGGCGCGGCGATCACGGGCAGCACATAGGCGTCACTCGCCAACTGCTTGAAAATCGTATTCCAATCCTGCTGCAGGGCTTCGCCGGAATCGCCGAGCGACTTATTGAAAGCGTTCGTGATCACCGGATCATCGACTTCGTGTTGCTGATCAAGCGGCTGCTGCGGCGTGATGTACTTCGCAAACAGCCTTGGATCGGGCACGCCCCCAGTATTCACGAGGTAGGCCTGGTAGGTGCCGTTCTGCAGGATCGCCGTATATTGCGCCGGCGGCGGCAGGTAGATTTCGGCATCGATGCCGCATTCGGCCCATTCCTGCTGCAAGGCGACGGTGATGTTCTTGCTGATGTCGCTCGTCAGCTTGAACTTCAAACCGCCAAGTTGCTTGACGATGGCTTTCGCCTTGTCCCGATCGTAGGGATAGGGATTGAGCGCCTGGGCAGCGGCGACGGTCTGCTTGCCTGTGGCATCCTTTGGATAAAGATCCATGCCATTCGCAGGGCCACCCCAGACATAGGCTGGTTCGGCAAAACCACCGAGCGTCTGTTCGGCAATGGGTTGGCGGTCCATGCAATAGGCCAAAGCTTCGCGCGCCAGCTTGTTGTTGAATGGCGGCGCGTTGGTGAAATCCACGAATGCGAAGCTGGCGCCTATCCCTTGCGAGCTTGCGAGATTGGGGTTGGCGAGTGCTTGCTGGATGATTTCCGGGTCGAAGGCGAAAACACCGATGCCCGGCAAAAGGTCAACCTGCCCGCTGACAAGCTTCTGATAATTGGCCGTCGCGTCGGTGCCGGTCAGCACCTCCTTGATGCTGTCGAGATAGACGTGGCCTGCGTCCCAATAGTCGGGGTTCTTCTTCAGGATGATCGACTGGTTGGGGATATGCGTCTGGACGGTATAAGCGCCAGCACCCACCGGGAAGAGGTCGAACTGATTGCGGCCAAGCCTCTTGAAAGCAGTGGGCGACGCGACGAGGCCGACGGCCTGTGAGGCGAGGGCTGCGACGAAGGTGGTGTTCGGCGCCTTGAAATCGACCTCGACGGTCAGGTCGTCGATCTTTTTCACCGCCTTGACCCCGGTCAGGTAAATCGCCGCCTTGGAGGACGGGTTCATGTCAAAATCGGGCGACCACAGCCAGAGGATCGCATCAGCGTTGAACGGCGTACCGTCGGTGAACTTGACGCCTTCGCGCAGCTTGATGGTCAGGACAGTGTTATCGCTGTTGTACTGATAGCCTGTCGCAAGATCCGGGATGACCGGACCGCCGATTTTTTCCGGAGACAGGAACAGGCTCCCCTGGATCAGCGAGGAGATATTCAGATTGCCGACATGATAGCCCGGCTCGAGCCAGGACAGATTGGGCCAGGGCGTGCCGTTGACGCCGGGAATGATGACGGTGCCACCCATTTTCGGCGCGTCGTCACCCTTTGCGATCGAAGCGCCTCCCCAGGCCGCCATCGCCGCAAGCATCCCCATCGCGATCGCGGCACGACGGAGCCTTTGGCCTGCGCCTTCATTCAAATGCGTGCGCATTCTCGTCCCTCCTCCGTTTTGATCGTCATTGTTCGCTCCCCACCCGACTTGCGAACCAGGAATTTCTGCCGGCGCCAGCGGCGCACCAGTTGATGGCCCTTGCTAGCGACGCACGCTGGCTGGAATGCTCGCCAGTACGTTGTTGACGACCGTAAGTTCGTCTGCGGTCAGCGGGTGCTCAGTCACTTTTGTCTGCGTGGCAATCTCTTCCGGCGCGTGCGGTCCGATCCACAACGACGCCACCGGCTTTTGCGCGAGCGCCCACGCCTGGGCTAGTTCGAGCGGCGCGCGTCCGAGCTCTTTGGCGCAGGCGCGGATCTTTTCCATCGCCGCAAACGCCTCGTCGTTCCAGAACGGGTCGATGTAACGCTGGCGCGCGCCTTCGCCACTTGGACGCTCGCTGTTGCGGTCATAGTGACCGGTGAGCATGCCGCCGGCATCGGTAATCGCTGCAAAGAAGCTGGCGCCGGTGTCGCGTAGCGCCGGCAGCACTTCGCCCTGGACGCCGCGGTCGAGCATGCTGAAATTGAGCTGCAATGCCTCGAAGCGCTGCAAGGCCCGCTTGTCGGAGATCCATAGCGAGCGGACGAACTGCCACGCGTTGAACTGGGCACAGCCGAGATACCGAACCTTGCCGGCGCGCACGAAGCCATCGAGCACGTCCATGGTTTCTTCGAGTGGCGTCGTCTGGTCGAAGAAATGCGCCATGTAGACATCGATATAGTCGGTCTGCAGCCGCTTCAGACTGCCGTCCAGCGCCTGGATCATGTGCTTGCGGTTGAGCCCGCGCGCGGTGGGCGCCACCCCCGCATGCCAAAGCTTGTAATCGTCGAGATTGCCCGTCCGCTGGGCGACATAATCCTCCTTGATATCGATGGGCTTGCCCTGGCGGGAATAATTGCCATAGGCGCCCACCCGATATCCGGCCTTGACCATCAGCACGAGATCGTCGCGACGCGACTTGATCGCCTCGCCCAACATCCGCTCGCCTTCGCCGACATTATAATCGTCGCCGGTGTAGAAGGTTGTCACGCCGGCATCCCAGCCGGCATGAACGATGGCGTCGAGCTCCTGCTGGCTCAGCGTCTGGCCGAAATGGGCGCCGCCGATGACGAAACGCGAAACCTTGAGACCTGTCCTGCCGAGATTGGTATAATGCATGTGTGCGGCTCCTTCCCTTCGGCAATTCGCTTAAAGCATCCGCGCCGTGTAGCGGGCGCTGGGATAGATGCAGGTGGAGATACGGCGATAAAGGTGTCGCCAAACGATTTGGCGATGCCGCCAGACACGCGGCGCTGATTCCTGCTCCTTGGGAGCGACAGCGCCCCGTGCAAATGCCGCCGCCGTCTCGGCGCCGGCTTCGTAGATACTGAGGTAGCGCGGCCGATCCGTCGCCTCGCCTGGCTTCGTGCCCAGCTCTTCGAATTCATATTTAATCACGCGCACGTAGCTAAGATCGTTGCCGGCATCGAGGCTACTCTCGCTGCCATAGAACGCACGGAAGGCTGCCTGATCGGCTTTGCTTGCATCGGCTGGCGGATCGATGCCCTCCAGCACGATAGCAACCGGCGGGCCGTCGGAAGGCCCGGATTCGCCGAGCTTGTTGCACATCAACCGTCCCCATTGCCGGGGTCCGCGGCCGACGCCCATCCAGATAGGCGGTTCGGGCAGATAGTCGGGCCGCCAGCTGCCGGCAGGATCCTCGGCGCGTACGACGAAAACCTGCGCGCCGTGACGGCTTGCCCATTCGTAGAGTGACAGCCATTTCGGACCAAAGCCGCCATTCGTATCGGGCACGGAAAGCTCATAGCGATAGGCGCGCCGGATGCCGGGATTGTTGCGCACGACATCCGGCGTGTGAACCTCGGTGTAATACCGGCTGAACTCGGCCAGTACCGCCGGGTCGGTATCATCAGCCGGATCGATGCAGGTCATCTGCAGATACGGTTCGGCAAACTCCAGGCTTTCGCTGTCGTTCATACAATCCTCCAGGTCGGCGGCACAACGAGCCGGCATTCTCCATCCACAGACGTCATCCGTGATTTCATCGATACCGTCCAATACCAACATGCGCTCCCATCGATAGCTTTCCGAAATCGAACGACGGTGGCGTTCGACATGCGATCGATTTCGAAAAGCTATCGAACGCTACCTGACATGGTATTGGACGCTATCGACGAAAGCTGGCCCAGTAGCGGTGAGATTGGGAGGCAGCTTTGAAAATCACGGCATGGCGCTCTAAAGGCGCGACAAGATTTCCATCCCTGGGCCGATCGGGTGCTGCCGAGCCGGAAGACTGTTCCGGGACGATGATGCGTGGTGAATGGAGATTGCCATGCTGCGCATGACAGCCATCCGCATCCCACAGATGATCGTGGTCATCCTCATTGTGACGATCATTGCCTTTGTAATGGTGAACCTGCTGCCCGGCGACGTCATCTCGGTCATTCTCGGAGATCAATATACGCCGGAGGCCGCGGCCGAACTCACCAAGGAACTCGCCCTCGATCAGCCCATTCCCGTGCGTTACGTGATCTGGCTATGGCATGCGATCCACCTCGATTTTGGCAGCTCGCTGGCCACGCATGTGTCGGTGATGGAATCGATGCTGCAGGATGCGCTGCCGACTGTCGAGCTGGTCATCGGCGCGATGTTCGCTGCCATCATATTGGGGTCGGCGCTCGCCATCGGCGCGGTCGTCAGCCGCAATCCCTGGATCGACCGCGCCGGTACGGCGCTGGCGCTCGTTTGCACGTCGCTTCCCAATTTCATCCTGGCGCTGATCGTCACCACGATCTTCGGCGTACAACTGCACCTGATCCCCACCATCGGTTGGGCTGACCCGGGCGATGCCGGCTGGGGCGCCAATATCCGCGCGATCATCGTACCGTCGATCGTTCTTGGCCTGACGATCTTCCCAAGCATCATGCGCATCTTCCGTGCCGAACTGCAGGAGCAGTTGGAGTCAGAAGAGTACGTAACACTCGCCCGCATGAAGGGCGTGACCGGCTTTGGCCTCGTCTGGCGGCATGTCGCCCGTAATTCGGCCTTCGGCCTCATCACGGTCGTCGCGGCAGGCCTGGGCCCGCTGGTATCAGGCGCAGTCATTCTCGAAAACATCTTCGCCATACCCGGTCTCGGAACCTTGTTGTTCCAGGGTATTCAATTGCATGACTCTCCCGTCGTCGTCGGTTGCGTCACGATTGTGGCGGTCATTGTCGTCCTGTCCAATCTGGGAGCGGATCTAGCCTATGCCATGCTCGATCCGCGTGTTCGTGATGCCCTCAACCGCTGACCTCTCCGCCATTAAAGCTAAGCGGGCCCCGGCAGCAAAGCCGGCGCCGGCCCGCGTGACTCTGTCGGAGGCCGATCTCGAATGGGTCGCGACCGGCGCGCGGGTCATCTGGCGAAAGAAACTGCTGCGGACATTGCGGACGCTACGCGACCCCGGCGTCGCCATGCCGGCGGCCATTCTCCTCTTCATCATCCTCGGCTGCTTTTTCGGGCCGATCGTGCTCGGCCTGCCCGATCCCAATATCGGCAGCCTGCGCCAAGGGCTTTTGCCGATCGGCTCGCCCGGCCATCCGCTCGGCACCAACAATCTCGGCAACGACCTGCTCTCGCGCCTACTTTACGGTGGCCAGGTGTCGATCCTGGTCGGCATCGTCGCAACGGGCATGGGGTTCGTTGTCGGCATGACGCTCGGCGCCATCGCCGGCGTGTTCGGCGGCGTGTTCGAGGCCGCAATCATGCGCATCTTCGACGCACTCTATGCCTTTCCCTCGCTGATCATCGCGCTTGCGATCGCCTCCTATCTCGGCCCTTCGGTCTTCCATACGATGATCGCCATCGCCTTGTTCACGGTCTCCGGCTTTGGCCGCTTGGCCCGCGGCCAGACGATCCGCGTGCGCAATTTCGACTATATCGTTGCCGCGCGTTCCTGCGGCATGTCCGAGGTCAAGATCGTCTTCGTCCATGTGATTCCCAACATCATCCCGCCGTTGATTTCACTGGCGGTATTCAACATCGGCAACGCCATGGTCGTCGAGGCCGGCCTCAGCTATCTCGGCCTCGGCATCCGTATCCCTGATCCGAGCTGGGGCAACCTGATTGCCGACGCCCAGCCTTACCTGTCGCGGGACCCGATGCTGATCTACATCCCGGCGGCTGCGCTGTTTATCACAGTGCTCGCCATCACTCTCCTGTCCGACGGTTTCCGCCGGCGAATGGCACTTGACAGATGACACTACACACGCCCACCACCCTGCGCGATCTCGCGCCGTTGCCGGCAGCCACCGCAAATCGCGGCCCGATCCTCGAGATCAACAACCTGACGGTACGCCTCAAGCGCATTCCGGGCGATGTCACCATCCTCGACAATGTGAGCTACAGGGTTGAGCACGGCGAGGCGATCGCCATCGTCGGCGAATCCGGCGCCGGCAAGTCGGTCAGTACCCGCGCCGTCCTCGATCTGCTTGACGACCGCAGGTTTGTCATCGAAGGCTCGATCAGGCTCGACGGCAAGGAGCTGGTGACCATGCCGCGCAGCCGGCGGCGGAAGTATATCACCAATGTCGCCTCCCTGGTCTTCCAGGATCCGACCCGCGCGCTCAATCCCTCGATGCACATCGGCGCGCAGATCGCCGAGGCCATGTACAGGGTCAAAGGCCGCCAGCCACGCTACACCAGAAAAGAGGCCGAGGCCCGTGCGCTCGGACTGCTGCGGGCCGTGGGCATCGCCGATCCGGAAGAGCGCTTCCACGCCTTTCCACATCAGCTCTCCGGGGGCATGCGCCAGCGCGTCGTCATTGCCGTTGCGATCGCCTGTGCGCCGAAAATCATCTTCTGCGACGAGCCGACTTCGGGGCTGGACGTGACGACCCAGGCGCTGATCATGGATCTGCTGCAAAACCTGCGCAAAGAGCTCGGCGTCGCTATGGTGCTGATCACCCACGATCTATCGCTGGCGGCGTCGCGCGTCGACGATGTCATGGTGATGTACCAGGGCAGGCTGGTGGAGCGCCTGCCGTCAAACGGGCTGTTTCACACCGCCGCCATGCCTTATACCCAGGCCTTGCTGCGGGCAATGCCGGGCTTCACCGGCGAGGTGCCCGAGCCGATGCCGACGCTGCCCTATCGCCTGCGCTCGAAATGGGTCGGATGCGCCTATGCGCCCATCTGTCCGCGCGCCCAGGATATATGCCGCCAGGAGAGACCACCGCTTGTCGGCCTCAGCGGCAAGCATGAGGCGCTTTGTTTCTTTCCCGGGCCGTCGACGGAGACCGCCAAACGGCGCGCTACCGTCGTCAGCGATACCAGACCAAGTCCAGCCTCCAGCAAGTCGGAGCCGCTGTTGGTCTGCGACGATGTCGTGCAGGAGTTTCCGGTGCGGCGCGGACTGTTCGGGCGCGGACTGGTTTCGGCGGTCGATCACGTCTCCTTCGAGATCGGCCGCGGTGAGACGCTGGCAATCGTCGGCGAGACCGGATCGGGTAAATCCACGCTGGCCAGGGTAATCGTCGATGCTGCCGGCCCCAAATCCGGGCGCATCAGCATTGCCGGCAACGATCTGACAGGCACACGCGCGGTCTCGCGCAAACGACATGGCGAGATGGTGCAGATGGTGTTCCAGGATCCGCTCGGTGCGCTCGATCCGAAATGGACGGTGGCGAGCCTGGTTGCCGAACCGCTCGGCGCCCGCACAGGCCTGTCGGCCGAACAGAAACGCCGGCACGTCGCGGAAATTCTCAGCCGGGTGGGACTTTCGGCCATTGAATTCGGCGCACGCCTGCCGCGCGAGACCTCGGGCGGCCAGGCTCAGCGCATTGCCATCGCCCGCGCCCTGATTTCCTCCCCGGACCTGGTGATCTGCGACGAGCCGGTGACAGCACTCGATGTCTCCGTGCAGGCGCAGATCATTCGGCTGCTGTTCGAGCTGAAGCGCGATCTCAACCTGACCTACCTGCTGATCGCCCACGACCTTTCCGTGGTGCGCGTTCTCGCCAACCGACTAGCCACCATGTATCTCGGCCGATTCTGCGAAATCGGCGATACCGTCGACATCTTCGAACGGCCGGCCCATCCTTATACCGCGGCACTGCTGTCGGCGATCCCGCCGCATCCCGACGATCCGATCGAACGGCCGCGCATCCGATTGCTGGGCGAGCCGCCTTCGCCGCTCGCCCCACCTTCCGGCTGTCGCTTCCGCACCCGCTGCGCCTACGCCAAGGACATCTGCGCGAAGGTCAAGCCCGAGCTGCTCCCGCATGGCCCCAACCGCAGCGTCGCCTGCCATTTCCCCATCACCGAGGCAACCAAAGGAGAAATGGCCAGCCTATCCGCATCGGCGCTACCGCCGATCTGACGTCCGGTTCGCCTTATCGCGAGCCATGAAAAACCCCCGCGTGAACGGGTGAAGCGAGATTCGAAGGTCTAGAGCGTTCGTCTCGGTCGATAGACTTTGCCTACGCATTCCGTTGTCTCGATGGAGAGAACGTCGCCAATTTGTCGAACAAAACCGACCGGAGGACCGAAATGCCGCTGCTGCGCTTGGACGATGCCCAAATATATTATGAGGTCAGCGGTAGCGGTTACCCGGTCCTGCTGTTTGCCCCCGGTTTTTTGAGCTCGAGGATCGAGCGATGGCAGATCAACCCATCGAAACCTGGCGTGGTGCAGGATTGGTGCGATCCGGTGCCGGTCTTTTCTCAGCATTTCAAGGTCATCGCCTTCGACGTCAGAAATGCCGGACGTTCACGCGGTACTATCGACGCCGACTATGATTGGGACAGCTACACCCGCGACCACATCGCTCTGCTTCGACATCTGGGCGTCGAGCGATGCCATGTCATGGGCGCCTGCATCGGCGTCTCCTTCGCGCTTTCGCTCGAAGAGAAAGCACCGGGGACGACCAGCGCCATGGTGCTGCAGAATCCGATCGGCCTTTCCGACGTCAACCGCCCTGTCGTCGACCGCGAGATCGGCAGCTGGTCGGCCGGCATTGCCAATCGTCCCGATGTCGATCCGAGATTTTTGAGCCAGGTCGCGCCGCGCATGTTTGGCGGCGACTATGTCTTCAGCACCACGCGCGACTTCACCGAACGCTGCGGCGTTCCGACACTGCTCATGCCGGGCAACGATACCATGCACCCCGTCACCGTATCGGCCGACATCGCTCGCCTCACAGGCGCCGAGGTCGTCGACCCCTGGAAGGGCCCGGACTACCGGGACGCGGCGATTGCCCGCGCCCGTGATTTCTTTATCGAGCATACGCCGGGGGGCTGTTGCTAAGGACAAATGGAGGACGAACCGATGACAAAAGTTGCTGTACTGGATGATTGGCAGGGCGTGGCTGCCGCCAGCGCCGATTGGAGTGCATTGACCGCCAAGGCGGATGTGACGTTTTTCGAGAACTCGCTTTCGAGCGAAGACGAAATCGCCGATCGTCTCAAGGATTTCGATATCCTGATGTCGATGCGGGAGCGTACGCGATTTCCGGCAAGCCTGGCGGCGAAGCTGCCGAAACTGCGGATGCTGAACGTCACCGGCGGACGCAACCGTTCGGTGGATCTTGCCGCCCTGCAGGCAAGGGGCGTCGTGGTTTCCTGCACAGAATCCGGCAATGGTGGCGAGGCGACGGCCGAACTTGCCCTTGGGCTCATGCTTTCCGCCGCCCGCCACCTGCCCGCGGCCGATGCGGCGATCCGCGCCGGCCGTTTCCAGAACGGCGTCCCCATGGGTACCGTGCTCAGCGGCAGGACGCTCGGACTGATTGGTTTGGGCAATCTCGGCAGCCGGATGGCCGGCTATGGCAAGGCGCTTGGAATGAAGGTGCTGGCGTGGAGCCCGAACCTGACGGTCGAGCGGGCCAAGGAGGCCGGCGTCGAGTTCGTTCCCAAGGCGGAGCTTCTGGCGCAGGCGGATTTCGTCAGCGTCCATGTCGTACTGGCGCCGACGACGATCGGCATTCTCGGCAAGGAGGATCTGGCACGGATGAAGCCTGGGGCGGTGCTCATCAATACCTCGCGGGCGCCGCTTGTCGATCAGGACGCGCTCATGGACGCCGTCACCCGCGGCGCGATTTTTGCAGCACTCGACGTTTACGAGCTGGAGCCGCTTCCGCTCGATCATCCCCTGCGCAACGCGCCCAACACCGTGCTCACTCCCCATCTCGGCTATTGCGTTGCCGAAAACTTCCGCGTCTTCCACACGCAGGGGATCGAAAATGTCCTGGCGTTCCTGGCGGGAGCGCCGATCCGTCCGATGAAGCCGCAGATGTAGCAAAAGTCCGGCGTCCTGCGATAAGCGGCGCCGGATGAACTTCGAAATCGGGAAAGCAAGGCGACCAGGATTGGGAATTGCGGGTCGAAACGTAAGGGTGGCTTCCGTCACGCATGGTCGCGGAAATGGCCGCGACCATGCTTGTCCGGGTGACATCGCGATCGCGGCCCCGAATTCAAGGGACCAGAGAAATGTGGCTCTTCATTCGCGGCGTAGAATTTAAGTCCGCGCATGGCTGGCTTCGATATCCGGCGCAGGCTGGCGCAAACGCCAGCCTGCCGATAAACCTATTTCAGGTTGCGGTCCCACAGGTCGAACAGCGTGTCCCAGACCTTTTCGGAGGCAATCGGGTCATAGCTCGGCCGGGCGGCAAAGCAGAAGCCGTGATGCGCGCCCGCCAGCGTTTCCAGCGTGTAGGTCGTTCCGGCATTGTCGAGCGCCGCACGCAGATCCGGAACGACATTCTCGGGAACGCCCGGGTCGATTTCCGCAAAACCGAAATAGATCTCGCCCTCGATCTTGTCGACCTGCAGATGCGAAGAATCCGGCTTGTCGGTGACGACGCCGATGCCGTAGAGCGAGGCCGTCGCCCTCATCCTCGGGAAGGCGGCGGCGACCGCCGTGACGAAGGGGCCGCTCATGCAATGTCCGACGCAGCCGAGCGGTCCAGCCTTGACCTGTGGCTGCGCGTCGAGAAAGGCAATCATGCCGCGCGTGTCTTCGACGACATCGGTATTGGTGATGCTGCGAAGGGCGGCGCTGATGACGGCCGACATCGGCGAATTGCGCCGCGCGACATCGAAACGCACCATCCCAATGCGGTAGTAAAGATCCGGCAGCATGCAATAGTAGCCGGCCTTGGCAATCCGCCGGGCCTGGTCGCGCAGCTCCTCGCGAATGCCGGGCGCATCCATGTAGAGGATGATGGCGGGGTATGGCCCGGCCCCATCCGGGCATGCGACAAAGGCGTTCTGAAGACCGTAGAGCGTCGGGACAAGCACTTCTTTTTCCATTGGATATTTCCTCAAGGACGGCGTGCCGCGGTAACCGGCGCGGCAATGGATCAGCCGCGTAGACGCAGCAGTCCGCTTCAGATCCCAATCTAGCAGCGGCGCCGTTGCGTGAAAAATCGATTATTTGGACTGACTACGATAGGTATAACCAATCATGCATATCACGCTTGCGCAGATCACCGCTTTTGAACGCATCGCCCGTCTCGGCAGCTTCCATGCGGCCGCGAGGCATATCGGCATTACCCAGCCTAGCATCTCGCAGCGCATCCGCGATCTCGAGGCCAATCTCGGGGCACAGCTCTTCACGCGCAACGGGCCGCGGGTGATGCTGACATCGGATGGGCAGACGCTGATCGACTATGCCGACCGGCTGCTCGGCACCGCCGACGACGTCGTGCAGCGGTTCAAGTCGAGGGACCCGCTGCTCGGCATGCTGCGTCTCGGCGTCACGGAAAGCTTCGCGCTGATCTGCCTGACGGATCTGATGAAGCGGCTGGAGGTAGGTTATCCCCGCCTTAGGACATCAGTTGTCGTCGGCGACACCGGTGTTCTCAGCAATCTCCTGAACGAACACAGGCTGGATCTCGCCATCGTCCCTGATCCAGACATTGCCGCCCACGTCCGGCAGATCCCCATGGGGCAGAATGAATTGGCCTGGATCGCCGGTCCGCAAATGGACGTGCAACCCGGCATTCTCACGCCATCGGATCTCGTCGATCGCCACATGATTGTCGGGCCACAGACGGCGCGGTCTTACGCGGCGATGACGGCATGGTTTGCGACGGCCGGCCTCGCTCCCGATCGCGTCAGCACCTGCAACAACATGTCGGTGACCATGCAGATGGTGATGGGCGGCTTTGCCATAGGCCTATTGTCGCTGCGCGCGGTTGCCAGCGACATCGAAAAGGGTCGCGCCGTCAAGCTTCTCACCTCGCCCCCGATCGATGCGCACAAGGTATGGCTCTGCTATCAGATCGCGCAGTTCGGCCCGAACCTTGAAGCGATCGTCGACCTCTGCAAGGAGCTGGCCGCGCAGCATCAGCTCTTGCAGTGATTTCCACGCCTATCATCGCGCCGGTATGATTGAGGACGCCGACCGGCACACGCTTTGGGCGAAATGGCGCCAAAAACAACGGCAACCCGTCGAAGCTGGAGACAGCAAGGCGGCCCTGTGCCCGCAAACCGCCAACCCATTCATAAAAGCTACTGATCGCCTTCAATATTGGTATTGGACGCTATCGAAGATAGCTGGTCTTGCTGGGTTGTGCGGCGCTGTTTTTAGGCGCTTGGCAATCAGGAGAGATTTTCATGGCCGCGAAC
>NZ_JACHZQ010000020.1:2500-6813 GCF_014193655.1 Rhizobium sp. BK313
CTTCCAGGTGTTTTGGGTTTTGGCCCGAGACGTCCGAGCCCGGACCTTACGATATCGTGGATGGCCTAGCCGGCTGGAAACGAAGGAGGGGACGGAGGTAGGAAGGAAGCTTGTCGCTCTGGATTGTCAGCGTAAACTGCGCAAGCAGTTTATCGCGTGTTGTTGGCATTCTCAGCGTAAACCGCCTAGCGGTTTATCGCGATTGAATGCCTCTGACAGCAATCGGATTACCGTTGCCTGACCGCGCGGTATCGGATCCAATCTCGAGAAGCTGGTCTTAAGATAGACCGCAAGCGAGCTGCTCGGCGTAGCTCCAATAAAGCGGATCTATCGAACACGTCGATGGCATTGTTAGAAAGCGTCCGTTGTAAAAGGTAACGGCGCATAGCTGGTTCGGCACACTGCAAAGTGTCCGGATTGTCAGATTTGGAACCCCTTCGAGCGTAAGCGAGAAGGATAGGAATTCCAAATCCAAGCAAAGACGATGAGCATTGGCAATGAGAACGATCAAGTGTCGTAAGGGCATTTAGTGGATGCCTAGGCATGCACAGGCGATGAAGGACGTGATACGCTGCGAAAAGCCGTGGGGAGCTGCGAATAAGCTTTGATCCATGGATCTCCGAATGGGGCAACCCACCTTAAATGCTTAGAAAATCTGAATTGTTGACTGACCAGATCCTGGCTCTTCGGTCTCCCTTTCAAAGGGTGGGCGAGGAAAAAGGATCGAAGCTCGTTTGAGCTTCGCAAGGCCAGAGGCCGTCGCCGCTAATGCGGCGTAGCCTCAACGGACTGGTGGCCGGTAAAACACTTCAGGTTTCTAAGCATTGTAACAAGGTATCTTCACCTGAATAAAATAGGGTGTAAGAAGCGAACGCAGGGAACTGAAACATCTAAGTACCTGCAGGAAAGGACATCAACCGAGACTCCGCAAGTAGTGGCGAGCGAACGCGGACCAGGCCAGTGGCAATAGAGTTTAAAGTGGAAGAACCTGGAAAGGTTTGCCGTAGAGGGTGACAGCCCCGTACGCGTAGATAGCTTTATTGTCCTAGAGTAGGGCGGGACACGTGAAATCCTGTCTGAACATGGGGAGACCACTCTCCAAGCCTAAGTACTCGTGCATGACCGATAGCGAACCAGTACCGTGAGGGAAAGGTGAAAAGCACCCCGACAAGGGGAGTGAAATAGAACCTGAAACTGGATGCCTACAAACAGTCGGAGCCCGCAAGGGTGACGGCGTACCTTTTGTATAATGGGTCAACGACTTAGTGTAACAAGCAAGCTTAAGCCGGTAGGTGTAGGCGAAGCGAAAGCGAGTCTGAATAGGGCGATATAGTTTGTTGCATTAGACCCGAAACCGAGTGATCTAGCCATGAGCAGGTTGAAGGTTGGGTAACACCAACTGGAGGACCGAACCCGCATCTGTTGCAATAGATTGGGATGACTTGTGGCTAGGGGTGAAAGGCCAATCAAACTCGGAAATAGCTGGTTCTCCGCGAAATCTATTTAGGTAGAGCGTCTGGCGAATACTCCCGGGGGTAGAGCACTGGATGGGCTATGGGGACTCACCGTCTTACTGATCCTAACCAAACTCCGAATACCGGGAAGTACTACCAGGCAGACACACGGCGGGTGCTAACGTCCGTCGTGAAAAGGGCAACAACCCTAACCTCCAGCTAAGGTCCCCAAGTCATGGCTAAGTGGGAAAGGATGTGAGGATCCCAAAACAACCAGGATGTTGGCTTAGAAGCAGCCATCATTTAAAGAAAGCGTAACAGCTCACTGGTCTAGTCAAGGGTCTTTGCGCCGAAAATGTAACGGGGCTAAAGCCATGCACCGAAGCTGAGGATTCCTCTTTGAGGAGTGGTAGCGGAGCGTTCCGTAAGCTGATGAAGGGGTACCTGTGAGGGGCCCTGGAGGTATCGGAAGTGCGAATGTTGACATGAGTAACGATAAAGAGGGTGAGAGACCCTCTCGCCGAAAGACCAAGGGTTCCTGCTTAAAGTTAATCTGAGCAGGGTTAGCCGGCCCCTAAGACGAGGCGGACACGCGTAGTCGATGGGAACCACGTTAATATTCGTGGGCCTGGTGGAAGTGACGGATTGCTTAACTTGTAAGGTCTTATTGGATTGATCTTGCAGGGACGCGGTTCCAGGAAATAGCTCCACCGTATAGACCGTACCCGAAACCGACACAGGTGGTCAGGTAGAGCATACCAAGGCGCTTGAGAGAACTATGTTGAAGGAACTCGGCAAATTGCACGCGTAACTTCGGAAGAAGCGTGACCCTTATGTACGCAAGTATGTGAGGGTGGCACAGACCAGGGGGTAGCGACTGTTTACCAAAAACACAGGGCTCTGCGAAGTCGCAAGACGACGTATAGGGTCTGACGCCTGCCCGGTGCTGGAAGGTTAAGAGGAGGGGTGCAAGCTCTGAATCGAAGCCCCAGTAAACGGCGGCCGTAACTATAACGGTCCTAAGGTAGCGAAATTCCTTGTCGGGTAAGTTCCGACCTGCACGAATGGCGTAACGACTTCCCCGCTGTCTCCAACATAGACTCAGTGAAATTGAATTCCCCGTGAAGATGCGGGGTTCCTGCGGTCAGACGGAAAGACCCCGTGCACCTTTACTATAGCTTTACACTGGCATTCGTGTCGGCATGTGTAGGATAGGTGGTAGGCTTTGAAGCAGGGACGCCAGTTCTTGTGGAGCCATCCTTGAAATACCACCCTTATCGTCATGGATGTCTAACCGCGGTCCGTTATCCGGATCCGGGACAGTGTATGGTGGGTAGTTTGACTGGGGCGGTCGCCTCCGAAAGAGTAACGGAGGCGCGCGATGGTGGGCTCAGACCGGTCGGAAATCGGTCGTCGAGTGCAATGGCATAAGCCCGCCTGACTGCGAGACTGACAAGTCGAGCAGAGACGAAAGTCGGTCATAGTGATCCGGTGGTCCCGCGTGGAAGGGCCATCGCTCAACGGATAAAAGGTACGCCGGGGATAACAGGCTGATGACCCCCAAGAGTCCATATCGACGGGGTTGTTTGGCACCTCGATGTCGGCTCATCGCATCCTGGGGCTGGAGCAGGTCCCAAGGGTTTGGCTGTTCGCCAATTAAAGCGGTACGTGAGCTGGGTTCAGAACGTCGTGAGACAGTTCGGTCCCTATCTGCCGTGGGTGTAGGAATATTGACAGGATCTGTCCCTAGTACGAGAGGACCGGGATGGACATATCTCTGGTGGACCTGTTGTCCTGCCAAGGGCATAGCAGGGTAGCTATATATGGAAGGGATAACCGCTGAAGGCATCTAAGCGGGAAACCCACCTGAAAACGAGTGTTCCCTATCAGAGCCGTGGTAGACGACCACGTTGATAGGCCGGGTGTGGAAGTGCGGCAACGCATGAAGCTTACCGGTACTAATAGCTCGATTGGCTTGATCGTTCCCATTGCCAGTGCTCATCGAATAAATTCGATGAGACTTAAGTTCAGCGCTCACGCATGAGCGGGCCTTTGGCCCTATGCTCCGCGAGGGCGCCGGACGTCCGGCGACGCGCTTTGCGCTTGCGGTCTTAACGACCGTATCCGGACAACCAACGACGTGTTCACGTAAGACAAAAGAGGTCTCTGACCTCACCAGCTTCTCAATTAAAGTTGCGCTTTGCCGACCTGGTGGTTATGGCGGGGTGGCTGCACCCGTTCCCTTTCCGAACACGGCCGTGAAACGCCCCTGCGCCCATGGTACTTCGTCTCAAGACGCGGGAGAGTAGGTCGCTGCCAGGTCTGCCAAACGCAACTTCGGTGCAAACCAAAAGGGTTTGTTCCAACATTCCAATCTTCTCATCACACAGACGGCCATGCCGTGTTACAATAGGCCGCTTACGCGGCCTTTGTCGCTTCTAGGAATACTCGAGACCCTGAAAACCAGTCGTCTCGAAACCAGGTGTGCTCCAAAAAGGGGGCCCACCTGACACACGATAAACCGCTGAAGCGGTTTACGTGGATGACGCAAGCCGCATAGCGGCTTGCTACTCGCGACAAATCGCATCGCGATTTGCGCTGGTAACGCGATAAACCCTTCGGGTTTACGCTGGTAACGCGGGGTGGAGCAGCCCGGTAGCTCGTCAGGCTCATAACCTGAAGGCCGCAGGTTCAAATCCTGCCCCCGCAACCAAGCTCTTCAAAACATCAATAGACATAGCGTTCCATCGCTGGCGGAAAAGCTTCGCTTTCCCTCGCGATGGTATCCTCGTCCTCGCACCACAACCTCAAGGCTGAAGGGCGCTCGCTTTGCGATAATACAGTCCGGTGAACTGTTTT
>NZ_JACHZQ010000021.1:0-3742 GCF_014193655.1 Rhizobium sp. BK313
GCCAGTCAAAGTCACAGCACCAGCAACCGTGCTCGTACCGACGATCACAGTACCGCCGTTCAGCGTCGCCGCATTGCCGGTGCCCGTCACGTTCAGCGTGTCGCCTGTGCCCGTCGACGTCACCGTCGCCGTGCCAGCCTCGTTGACGATATCCGAGTTGCCGTTGATCGTCGCCGACGCGCCGGCGCCAATGCTCGCCGTGCCGCTGCTCATTCCGATCGTGTCGCCGGTGCCCGTGACCGTCAGGGTCGAGCCTGTGCCAAGTGCCGTGATCGTGTCGGAGTTGCCCTTCACCGTCGCACCCGTCACACCGCTTTCCAGCGTCACAGTGCCGCTTGTCGCTGTCGCCGTCGCGCTCGATCCCGTCATATCGACAGAAATCCCAGTCCCGCTCGTCGTCACCGTCGCGCTTGCCCGTTCGGTGATGGGGTCTGAGTTGCCGGTCAACGTCAGAGAATCCGACGCTTCAACTGTGACGGTGCCGTTGGAGAGCGTGGCGGTATCGTTGGTCCCCTTGACATCCAGACTGATGCCCGCGCCGCTGGTGACAACACCGGAACTCGTGCCCTCCTCGGTGATGACGAAGTTATCGCCTGTCAGCGTCACAGCACCCGCAACCGTGCTCGTGCCGACCACCACCGAGCCGCCGGCTAGCGTCGCTACATTGCCGGCGCCCGTCACGTTCAACGTGTCGCCGGTTCCCGTCGACGTCACCGTCGCCGTCCCTGCCTCATTAACGATATCCGAGTTGCCGTTGATCGTCGCCGACGCACCGGCGCCCAACGTCACCGTGCCGCTGGCAATTGCGATCGTGTCGCTCGTGCCCGTGACCGTCAGCCCATCACCAGTCCCAAGCGCTGTGATCGTGTCGGAATTGCCCTTCACCGTCGCACCCGTCACATGGTTTTCCAGTGTCACCGTGCCGCTTACAACCGTCGCAGTCGCAGTCGATCCCGTCATATCGACAGAAATCCCCGTCCCGCTCGTCGTTACCGTCGCGCCACTAAGTTCGGTGATCGCATCCCCGTTCCCGCTCAATGTCGCTGTCGCACTCGTCGACAGTGTCAGAGCGCCACTTGTCATCGAAATGGTGTCGCTGGTGCCGGTCACCGTCAGCCCATCACCGGTCCCAAGCGCCGTGATCGTGTCGGAATTGCCCTTCACCGTCGCACCCGTCACGCCGCTTTCCAGTGTCACAGTGCCGCTCGCAACCGTCGCTGTCGCAGTCGATCCCGTCATGTCGACAGCAATCCCGGTGCCGCTCGTCGTCACCGTCGCGCCACTAAGTTCGGTGATCGCATCGCCGTTCCCGGTCAACGTCGATGAATCCGACGTTTCAACCGTCACAGTGCCGTTGTTCACCGTCGCGGTGTCGCTCGTCCCCTTCACATCGAGGCTGATCCCACTGCCACTGGTCACAACGCTCGAGCTCGCACCAAGCTCCGTGATCGCATCCCCATTGCCGGTCAACGTCAGGGAATCTCCGGCCTCGATGGTCACGGTGCCGTTGCTCACCGTCGCGGTGTCGCTCGTCCCCTGTACATCCAGGCTGATGCCTGTACCGCTGGTCACGACAGCGGAACTCGTGCCCTGCTCGGTGATGGCGAAGTTGTCGCCGGTCAAAGTCACAGCTCCGGCAACCGTACTCGTTCCAACGTTCACCGTGCCTTCGTTCAGCGTCGCCGCATTGAAGCTGCCCGTCACGTTCAGCGTGTCGTCCGTGCCGGTCAACGTTACGGTCGCCCTCCCAAGTTCCGTTATCGTATCTGAATTCCCATTCAGGGTTGCCGATTGGCTGACCGCAAACAGCCTCAGCGAGCCATTGTTCATGGCAACAATGTTGCCGGTACCCGATGTCAAATCTACGGAAGTACCCGTCCCCAAAACATTGATAATGTTTGAATCTCCGCCGACGCCAACTCCCGTAGCCCCAATTTCAGTGGTCACTATGGCACCATCGACGTTTGCAGTGGCGTTGCTGCCTACGTCGATGGTGCTTCCTGTGCCACTCGCAGAGACGGTCGATCCCGCTTTCAGGACGATCGCATCCGAACCGCCGGTAATGGTCACCGCATCCGATGCCTCGACCGTCACCGAGCCGTTGCTGAGAGTCGCCGTGACTCCTCGATTCTGGACGTCAAGACTAACCCCATTGCCGCTCGTGACGATATTCGAGAACAGCCCGATAGCAATCACCGCAATATTGTCGCCTGCCAGGCTTACAGCCCCGTTGTAGACGGTGTTGGGAATCTGCTGAACATACACCGTCCCACCGTTTTGAAACGCAGCCACGTTACCCGTTCCGGTGACATAAAGCGTGTCATTAGTGCCGGTGAACGTTGCACTATCTTCTCCGGCCTCGTAGACGTGATCGGAGTTGCCATCAATGGTGACCGAGAAGTCAGCCGACGGAGACTGGGCAAGATGCACCGTGCTGTTGCTCATCCTGACGGTATTTCCGGTTCCTGAGGCCAGATTGAGCGTTGCCGTATTGACAGCAGTGATCGTGTTTGAATCTCCGCTAATGGTCGCCGCTATCCCGCTTTCGAGCGTCACAGAGCCATCAGATAATGTTGCTGTATCATTCGTTCCGGTTACATCGAGTAGATCGCCGGAACCGCTGATTGTGACACTGGTCGCCGCGCCGTTTTCCGATACGGCGTCACCCGCCCCCGTAATCGTCACGGTCGCTCCGGCGGCCACAGTAACGCTGCCGTTGCTGAGAGTCGCAGTCTCAGTTACCTCGCCGCTCATAGCCAACTGAGCTGAGTTGCCGTTGACGATGACATCGGAATTCGGGCCTCTCTCCGTAATTTTAAGATTGTTGCCGGTGAGCGAAACTGCACCTTTTGCACCCGAATTTATAAAATTCACCTGGCTGCCGTCCGCGAGGGTCGCGGAATTACCCGTTCCCGAGACGAGAAGAGTGTTCGCGTTGCCGGTTACCGTCACAGCTGCGCCAGCCTCCGAAATCGTATCCGAAGCACCGCTAATCGTGGTCGACGATCCATAGCCGAGCGACACGGAACCATTTGAGATGGAAACATTGTCACCCGTCCCGGCGATCGACAGTGTGGACCCGGTCCCAAGCGCTGTGATCGTGTTGGAATTGCCTTTGATCGTCGCGCCCGTGACACCGCTCTCGAGCGTGACTGTGCCGCTCGTGGCCGTGGCGGTCGCGTTCGATCCCGTCATGTCGACCGTGATGCCAGTGCCACTCGTCGTTACCGTCGAACTGGCGCGCTGCGTGATCGCGTCCGTATTGCCAGTCAGCGTCAGCGAGTCCGATGCCTCGACAGTCACCGTACCGTTGGAAAGGGTCGCGGCATCGTTGGTGCCCTTGACGTCGAGAGTGATCCCTGTGCCGCTCGTCACCACGCCAGAGCTTGTACCCTGTTCGGTGATCACAAAATTATTGCCGGTCAGAGTGACCGAACCGGCCGTCGTGCTGGTGCCGACCAAAACCGTGCCACCGTTCAAGGTGGCCGCATTGCCCGTACCGGTCACGTTCAATGTGTCACCGGTGCCGGTGGAGGTCACCGTACCGTTGCCAACCTCACTAATGATATCCGAGTTGCCATTCAATGTTCCCGACGCGCCCGCGACGATGTTGAGCGTACCGCTGACCATCGCAATCGTGTCGTTGGTCCCGGCGATCGACAGTGTGGACCCGGTCCCAAGCGCTGTGATCGTGTTGGAATTGCCTTTGATCGTCGCGCCCGTGACACCGCTCTCGAGCGTG
>NZ_JACHZQ010000021.1:3839-4022 GCF_014193655.1 Rhizobium sp. BK313
GTTCGATCCCGTCATGTCGACCGTGATGCCAGTGCCACTCGTCGTTACCGTCGAACTGGCGCGCTGCGTGATCGCGTCCGTATTGCCAGTCAGCGTCGCCGTCGCGCTCGCAGCAAGGGTCAGGGCACCGTTGCTCATCGTCACGGCTTCGTTGGTTCCTGCAATCGTCAGCCCATCACCGGT